>OY969473.1:0-3875872 GCA_963700115.1 uncultured Actinomycetota bacterium
GTGCTGGGCGCGCTGGCCGCGGCCGGCGTGCGGGCCACCTTCTGCCTCGTCGGCAACCGGGTCGCCGGCTACGCCCGGTCGCACAGCGGGTGATCGCCGAGGGGCACACTCTGTGCAACCACAGCTGGGACCACCGGCTGCGGCTCGGGACCGCCGACCCGGCGGTGATCGACAGCGAGATCGACCGCGGACAGCAGACTTTCGCTGCCAACGGTGGTTCCGCCGCGTACTTGCGGGCACCGGGTGGCGACTTCGGATCCACCGACACCCTGCGGTGGGCGGCGCAGTCGCGGGGCGTGGTGCCGCTCGGCTGGGCGGTGGACCCGCCGGACTGGCGCAAGCCCGGCGTCGACGCCATCGGGTCCAACGTGCTGTCGGCGGTGTCCCCCGGCGCCCTCGTGCTGCTGCACGATGCCGGCGGCACCGACCGGGACCAGACGGTGGCCGCGCTGCCCCGCCTCATTGACGGCCTTCGCGCCGCCGGGTACGACATCCGGCCGCTGCCCGCGGGTGGGCTCTGAACCGGACCGGACCATCCGAGAGTCCCGCCAGTCGTCGCCGCCGGCCGCGTTCTTGCAGCCCGAGCGGATGTCCTGCCGATGGAGCGCCTGCGAACTGCGGGCCTGCGCCCGGCACGGCCACCTCACCTACCGACCGGACGAGCCGGAACTGGCTGAGCGGTTGTCGACCGCCACCGCGGTGGGCCAGGCCAGGCGGTGCCTGCGGTGTAGCGACTTCTCGGCGGGGCCGCCCAAGGCGACCGGACCGGCCGACCGGGCACCGCTGGTGCTCCGCGGGAAGGCGCTGAAACAGGCGGTCGTCATCACGTTGCTCGCCGTCGAGCGGGCCTTCCGATTCGTCCTGCTGGGGCTGGGGGTGTGGGCGGTGCTGCGCTTCCGCGACTCTCAGCAGTCGATCCAGGCGATCCAGGCGACGGTCGACCGCGATCTGCCGCTGCTGGCCCGGATGGGCATTCAGGTCGACCAACTGGCACCCGTCCGGGATCTGCAGGGGGCCTGGTGGAGTCGCCCGGCCGGCTCACCCTCGTCGCCGTGCTGCCCGAGCGGCGTGCGCGGTGACGTCGTCGATGTCGCTGCGGAGGGCGCGCAGCTCGAACGGCGCCGTGGGCGGGCCGCTGCCGCCGATCGCCCGCCACGCCCGCTCGGGTGCACGCACCGGCACTCCTTCCGTCCGCGAGTTCCGGCTGGCTGCACCACCGGGGTTCCTGTCGATCCAACCGGCCCGCGCTGGGTAGAGCCGCAGTGACACCCGGAAAGCGCCGATCGGCGGCACCACGCGAACCCAGCGCGGGCCGGGGTCGCCCCGACGGGAGGCGTCATGAGCACGAGAGCGACAACGGGGGCGGGCAGCATCACCCTCCCCGGCATCATCCTGGGAGTCGGGCTCGGCGGCTTCGTGGACGGGATCCTGCTGCACCAACTGCTGCAGTGGCATCACCTGCTCACCAGCACCGACACCGACAACATCGGCGTGCCGTACTACCCGGCGGACACGGTGCCGGGCCTGGAGATGAACACCGTGTGGGACGGGGTGTTCCACACCGTGTGCTGGCTGGCCGTCCTGATCGGGCTGGGAATGCTCTACTCCCGGGTGACCACGGCCCGCGGGCGGGTGTGGCGGTCCCGGGCGCTCTGGGGCCCGATCCTGATCGGCTGGGGGCTGTTCAACCTGGTCGAAGGGGTGGTCGACCACCACATCCTGGGCATCCACCATGTCCGCGGCGGGCCGCACCAGCTGTGGTGGGACCTCGGGTTCCTCGCGCTGGGCGCGGTGCTGGTGGCGATCGGCTGGTTGCTGCAGCGGGGCGGCCGGCCGGTGGCGCCCGCCGACCGGCCGTGACGCACAGCGGCCAGAGCGGCGCGGCCACCGTGATCCTGCTGGCCGCGGCGCTGCTGGGATACGTGATCCCTGCCCTGCGCCGGCGGGCCGAGCCGCGCGGCTGGAGCGGTTGGCGGATCGCCGCCGTGGCGGGAGGCCTCACACTGCTGGGCATCGCCCTGCTGCCCGGGATGCTGCCGTACCCGCCGGGCGACTTCCGCGGGCACATGATGGTGCACCTGCTGGTCGGCATGGTCGCGCCGCTGCTGCTGGTTCTCGGGGCGCCGGTGACGCTGCTGCTGCGCTCGGTGACACCGCGGGTCGGGCGCTTCGTCGGCGCTCTGCTGAGGTCTCGTCCGATGCATGTGCTGGCCCACCCGGTGACCGCGTTGGCACTCACCCTCGGCGGGCTGGTGGCGATCTACGCGACCCCGCTGTTCCCGCTGATGCAGCGCGATGCCGTCGTACACGCGCTGGTCACGGTGCACGTCTTCGCCGGCGGCTACCTGTTCGCCTGGGTGATCGCGGGGCCGGATCCGGCGCCGCGGCGACCGTCGGTGCCCGCCCGCCTGGTGGTGCTCGGGGTGGCCGTGGCCGGGCACGCGGTGTTGTCGCAGCTGCTGTACGCGGGCGTGCTGCCGGTGCCGGTTCCGGCCGACCAGCGGCGCGGCGCCGCCGAGTTGATGTACTACGGCGGCGACATCGCCGAGCTGCTCCTGGCTTTCGCTTTGGTCAGCCGCTGGCGCCCGCGGCGGAACGCCGCCCGTGCGCGGATCGACCGGGGCGGGCGGCCGAGCCACCCGCCCCGGCCGGGTTCAGTGTCCGGCGAGGACGTCGGCGAGCTGGGCGACGGCCCAGTCGATCTCGTCGGCCGTCACCACCAGGGGCGGCGCGAACCGCAGGGTGTCGCCGTGGGTGTCCTTGACCAGCAGGCCGCGGGCCGCGAGCCGTTTGCTCACGGCCTTCCCGCCGCCGGCTGAGTGGTCGATGTCGACGCCGGCCCACAGGCCCAGACCGCGGACGGCGGTCACGCCGGAGCCGATCAGCTCGCGGAGGCCCGCCTGCAGCTGGGCGCCGCGCTCGCGGGCCATCGCCTGGTACTCACCGCGGGCCAGCATCCGGACGACCGCGGTGCCGACGGCGGCGGCCAGCGGGTTGCCGCCGAAGGTCGAGCCGTGCTCGCCCGGGTGCAGCACCCCGAGGACGTCACGGTTGGCCACGACGGCCGAGACCGGGACGATGCCGCCGCCGAGAGCCTTGCCCAGCGTGTAGATGTCGGGCTCGACGCCCCAGTGCTCGGATGCGAACGTGTACCCGGTGCGGCCGAGACCGGACTGGATCTCGTCGCAGACGAGCAGCACGTTTCGCGCCGTGCACAGGTCGCGGACGGCCGGCAGGTAGTCCGCCGGCGGGACCAGCACGCCCGCCTCGCCCTGGATCGGCTCCAGCAGGACGGCGACGGTGTCGGCGTCGATCGCGTCGGCGATGGCCGCGGCGTCGCCGTACGGCACCGTCCGGAACCCCGGGGTGAACGGGCCGAAGCCGCCGCGAGCCTGCGGGATCGTCGCTGAAGCTGACGATCGTGATGGTGCGGCCGTGGAAGTTGCCGCTGGCGACGATGATGTTGGCGCGGTCGGCGGCGACGCCCTTGACGTCGACGCCCCACTTACGGGCCACCTTGACCGCGCTCTCGACGGCCTCGGCGCCGGTGTTCATCGGCAGCACCATGTCCTTGCCGGCGAGTGCGGCGAGCTCGGTGGTGAAGGTGCCGAGCTTGTCGGAGTGGAACGCCCGGCTGGTCAGCGTCAGCGTGTCCAGCTGGGCGTGCGCGACGGCGGTCAGCTCGGCGTTGCGGTGCCCGAAGTTCACCGCGGAGTACGCGGCGAGACAGTCCAGGTACCGGCGGCCCTCGACGTCGGTGATCCAGGCGCCCTCCGCGGACGCCGCGACGACCGGCAGCGGCGAGTAGTTGTGCGCGGCGTGCGCGTCCACCAGCGCGATCTCTCGCTCGGTCGCCGTGCGCTCGGCGGCGTGGCCCAGGGTGGGCGCCAGGGTCGCGGTCACGACCGGATCTCCAGCGTGCAGCACTTGACGCTCCCGCCACCCTTGAACAGCTCGGACAGATCGATGCCGATCGGCGCGAACCCGCGCGTACGCAGCTGGGCGATCAGATCGGTCGCCCGCTCGCTCAGGATGACGTGGTAGCCGTCGGACACCGCGTTCAGGCCGAGCACCACGGCGTCCGCCTCGGTCGCGATCAGCGCGTCCGGGTACAGCCGCCGCAGGGTGGCCTGCGCCGCCGGAGCGAACGCCGGCGGGTAGTAGGCGACGGTCTCGTCGTCGAGCACCGACAGCGCGGTGTCCAGGTGGTAGAAGCGCGGATCCACCAGCTCCAGCGTCACGACCTCCATGCCGCTGAGCTCGGCCAGCTCGCGGTGCGAGGCGACGTCGGTACGGAAGCCGGTGCCGGCCAGGATGCGAGAGCCGACGACGAGGTAGTCGCCCTCCCCCTCGTTGGTGAAGGTGGCATCGCGGACCGGTCCGAGGTCCTTCGACTCGAGGAACGCGGCATAGGCGTCGGCCTCACCGGCCCGTTCCGGGAACGCGAACTTCGCCCGGTACGACATGGTGGGCAGGCTGACCGCACCGTTGGCGGCGTAGACCATGTCGGGCAGACCGGCGACCGGCGGAACCAGGTCGACGGTGTGGCCGAGCTCCACATACAGGTCCCGCAGGACCTCCCACTGGGCCACCGCGCGCGCGGTGTCGACCGGCACGCTGATGTCCATCCAGGGGTTGATCGCATAGGCGACCACGAAGTGGTCCGGCCGGGTCATCGCGTAGCGGCGGGCGGTGGGGCGACGGGTGGTGGCTGCGGAGACGGCGGACTGGGTCGACGCGGTGTCAGTGGTCGGGTAAGGCGCTGTCATCGTCATACCTCCAGGCTATGACCGCCCACCCACGCAAACAATCGCCGCCTGTTGCGTTGTTGATCTATGTTCGTTGCGTCTGCGCGACTTGGACGACGTTCTGTTGTGAGGAGAGCCCGATGGGCGAGCTGGACCAGATCGACCGGCAGATCATCGCGTACCTCGTCCGCGACGCCCGAGCCACCTTCGCCGAGATCGGCACCGAGGTCAGCCTGTCCGCGCCGGCGGTCAAGCGGCGCGTGGACCGGCTCGTCGACACCGGCATCATCCGCGGGTTCACCGCCGTCGTCGACGCAGCCGCCGCCGGCTGGAGCACGGAGGCGATCGTGGAGGTCTACTGCACGGGAACCGTGGCGCCGCAGGCGCTGCAGCGCGCCTGGGAGGGTGTGCCAGAGGTGGTCGGAGCCTGGACGGTGACCGGGGCGCCCGACGCGGTGCTGCGGGTGGTGACGCGGGACGTGCGCCATCTCGAGCAGGCGCTGGAGCGGATCCGGGCGGCGGAACACATCGACCACAGCGAGACGGTGATCGTGCTGTCGACGTTGATCGACCGGCACAGTCCGGCCACGACCGATTGATCTCATAGAATGGGATACGGTTCCCGTATCGCGAGAATTGGTCTAGGGTCGGGATCCATGGAGATCACTGGGCGCTACACCCATGGGCACAGCGAGACGGTCCTGCGCTCGCACCGCACCCGGACAGCGGAGAACTCCGCCGCGTACCTGCTGCCGTTGCTCCGCGCCGGCTCCGAGGTGCTGGACATCGGCAGTGGGCCGGGGACGATCACGGTTGATCTGGCGGCCCGAGTCGCTCCAGGTCGCGTCACTGCCCTCGAGATGTCCGGCGCAGCAGCCGCTCTGACGCGTGACGAGGCGCTACGGCAGGGGTGCGGCACGGTCGATGTCGTCGTCGGTGACGTGCATGCGCTGGACCTGCCGAGCGGCCGGTTCGATGTCGTGCACGCGCACCAGGTGTTGCAGCACGTGGCGGATCCGGTGCAGGCGCTGCGGGAGATGGTCCGGGTCTGCCGACCGGGCGGGGTGGTCGCCGCCCGGGACGCCGACTTCGGTGGGTTCATCTGGCATCCGGTGAGTCCGGGGCTCGAACGTTGGCGAGAGCTGTACGTGACGGCGGCCCGGGCCAACGCCGGCGAGCCATCGGCGGGTCGTCGACTGCTGGCGTGGGCGCGCGCCGCGGGAGCCGTTGCGGTGACGACCACCTCGTCGACGTGGACCTACGGCGATGACGCGTCCCGCACCGAGTGGGGTTCGATGTGGGCGGCGCGGATGACCGGGTCGGCCATCGCCGACCAGCTGCGCGAGAGCGGCGTTGCCGGTGGAGATCTCGACGCCGTGGCGGCGGCCTGGCGGGCGTGGGCCGCCGATCCCGATGGTTGGATGAGTGTGCCGCACGGGGAGATCCTGATCCACGTCTGAGTAGTGGCTCCGCACGGGGCTGGCTGGGCGAGCGCGTCGGCACCGGCCTCCAACGACCCTGGCTGCAGGCTGCCCGCCGTCTCAGCCAACGGCTGGGCGCGCCGCCGACTCGCGGTAGCGCGGGGTCCGGATCGTAAAACACATCCACATCGCCCAGCACAGCGGCAGTTGTCCACAGGGCCGCACCGCAGCTCGAATCATGCTTGTGTTGGACCCTAGAGTCGTACTCATGTTCGAATCCGAGTCCGATGTGGTCGAGTCATTCCTCGGCGGCCCGGTGACGACAGCTGCGCTCGCGGCCATCGTCGGGCAGCTGCGTGACCACGGCTGCGTGGCGGACTCCGACGCCGAGCGGATCACCCACATCCGGCTGCTGGAGACGTTGAAGTCCGTGGTTTCGGGTGTGCAGGCGCAGCTCACCGCCGACGTCGCGCGATCCCGTGAGGCCGAACTGGCTCTCATCGCTACCGCGTCGGTGCGGGACAAGTCCCGGCGTGATGTGGGCGCCCAGATCGCCCTCGCCCGCCGGGTCAGCCCGGCGCTCGGCGCCCGCCTCGTCGGGTTGGCGGAGGTCCTCACCATCGAGATGCCGCAGCTGAACGATGCTTTGCGCCGCGGAGATCTCGACGAGTACCAGGCAATGGTGGTCGTGGCCGAGACCGCCGCCCTCACCCGCGCCGATCGCCACACCGTCGACGCGGAGCTCGCGCCCCGCTACGGCAGCATGACGCCGCGCCAGGCCGGCGGCGCCGCCGCCCGCATCGGCTACCGCCTCGACCCCGAGCAAGCCGTCCGCCGCACCAGCAAGGCCCAACGCGACCGGCGTGTCACCCTGCGGCCCGCCCCCGACACTATGACCTACCTGACCGCGCTACTCCCTGCCGTCGAGGGCGTCGCGGTCTACGCCGCGCTCACCCGACACGCTGCCACCGCCACCGCCACCGGTGACTCCCGTGGCCGAGGCGCGCTCATGAGCGACGAACTGGTCGCCCGGCTCCTGCAGCCGGCGACCTCCCCCGGCGATCAGGCCGGATCAGCCGACGACGGCACAGTGCAGTGCCAGGTACGGGACAGCGAGGCGCCGCGCAGCGAGAGTGTCCAGCACGAAACGCACATCGAGCCGACCCGACACCTCGCGGATGGGCTGAGCGGCGTCCCCGCCGGCGTCGACATCGAGATCCAGCTGGTCATGTCCGACCGCACCCTCCTCGACGGCGACAACGAGTCCGCCATCCTCACCGGCCACGGCCCGATCCCTGCACCGCTGGCGCGGCACCTGGTGCGCGCCGCCGATCCGAGAACCACTGTGTGGGTCCGGAGGCTGTACACCGACCCCGATTCCGGGAGCCTTGTCCGGTCTGACCGCCGGAGGCGTCTTTTCTCCCAGACCGACCGGAAGCTCCTCATCGCCCGCGACCAGGTGTGCCGCACGCCGTGGTGTGGCGCCCCGATCCAGCACGCCGACCACACGATCCCGCACGCTGCCGGCGGCCCCACCCAGACCGACAATGGCGCCGGACTGTGCGCTGCGTGCAACCAGGTCAAGGAGCAGCCGGGCTGGCGAACCGAGACCACCGACAACGGCGACATTCTCACCACCACCCCCACCGGCCACACCTACCTCGGCCGGCCACCCGACCCACCACGCTCGCCGCCGTGGACCCACCATGCCGCCTGACGCTCAGCAAGAGATTCGGCCTGGCCATCAGCGGGGTCGTGCCGAGGGGGCAGAATCCCCCGAGCCGGTCGGCTGCCGACGGCCCGGTGGGCCCGGTGGGCCCGGGCGAACCCTCCCAGCCGCGGCGGCCCGCGACTCGACCGACGTTCTCGCCGGATGAGAACACCGCGCCACCCCGCCCGGGTCAGTAGCGCTCGAGCAGCCGCCGGAGTCCCTCGACGGTCGCGTCTTTCGTGGCGCCGGGGGCCACCAGCCGGACGGCGAACGTCCCGTCCGGATTGTGGGCCTGGGCGGTCCAACCACCCTCGGCGGCTACCACGAACGCCGCGTCACCGATACCGGACACGTCATCGGCACCCGCCGGCCGTAGGTAGCGAGCCGGGTCACCGATCATCTGCACCTGGGCGAACCGGCTGTCGTCACCCACCCCCAGCCAGAGACAACCGGTGCCCTCGGCATCGTCGATCGCCGGTCGGACCGCGGCCCCGAGCAGGTCGGCCATCTCGTCGACGGTCACCGCCTCACACAACGGGTTGGTGGCGTGACCGATTTTCTCGACCACCTTGGGATCGGGGTAGGTCGTCGGGATGCCTCCCGAGGCCTGCGGTGCCGGCACCGACGCGACGGGCGGGGGTACGGCCGGCGTCTGCGTTGTCGTGGTCGGTGCTGCCTCGCTCGCCGGCGATCCCTCGACCGCAGACGACGCGGCTGCAGCTCCGCTCGGATCCTCCGCCGACGCCGGATCGGAGCTCGGCCTACCGGTACCGGGGCTCGTACCGTTGCTCGAGCTGCTGCCCGGGGGCTGCGCCGACGACGCCGACGTCGAGACCGTGGTCGGCGCCGCCTGCGGCTCGTCCGAGGTCCCGCAGGCGGACAGCAGCACGACGGTGGCCGCCAGGAGGCCGAGCCGGGCCGTGATTGGGAGCTTCATACCCACCGAGCCTTCCATGCTTACGCCACGGATGACAGCACCGAACGTGCGCACCATGCAACTCAGCGTGGTCGTTCGATGTGGCCGCCCGCGACCCACGGCCGCAGCGGAGCGGCGATTCGGCGAGACTGACACCTCCACCGAGGAACGGCGGGCGTCCGCGAGCCGCCGTGGATGAGCACCGCAGGACCGATGAAGGAGAAACCATGGACGAGCAGAAACCCGACGGCAACGGGAAGGCGCTCGCCATCGAAGCCACCACCACGACCCCGACGACACCGCCACGAGGCGGTGCGGCCGCGCGCCGCCGGCTGGAGAAGGGCGTCATCAACGTCTTCCGCTGGACCCTGCGGGTGCTCGTCATCGCAGCCGGGCTGTGGCTCCTGGGCTGGGTCATCGGGCAGCTGTGGAGCATCGTCTTGCCGGTCCTGCTCGCGCTGTTGCTGTCCACCGTGCTGTGGCCGCCCGTGCGGTTCATGCGGCGGAAGCTGCCGCCGGCACTCGCCGCGATCATCGCGGTGCTCGGCCTGGTCGCCCTGATCGGTGGCCTGATCGCGCTCTTCGTCCCGGTCATCTCCAGCGAGGGCGAGAACCTGGCCACCCAGTTCTCCAGCGGCCTGGAGTCGTTGCAGACCTGGCTGTCCGGACCACCGTTGAACTTCGGCGACAACGCCCTCGGCGGTCTGCTCGACCAGTCCGTGAGTTACCTGCAGGAGAACGCACAGGCGCTTGCCGGTACCGCCCTGGCGACGATCGGCACCATCGGCTCGGCCGTCGTGACGATCGTCTTCGCGCTGCTGTTCGCCTTCTTCATGCTCAAGGACGGGCCCCGCTTCCTGCCGTGGCTCCGCGGCTGGATCGGCCGTGGCGCGGGCGGGCACGTCGGCGAGGTGTCGGGGCGGGTGTGGGACGCACTCGGCCACTACGTCTGGTCGCAGGCGGCCGTGGCGGCGATCGACGGCGTCCTCATCGGGCTCGGCGTGTGGTTGGTCGGCGTGCCGCTGGCCCTGCCGATCGCCGTCCTGACGTTCTTCGGCGGCTTCATTCCGATCGTCGGCGCCTTCGCGGCCGGTGTGGTCGCGGTCGTGGTGGCGCTGGTCACGAACGGCGTCGGGCCGGCGCTGATCGTGCTGGCCATCATCGTGGTCGTCCAGCAGGTCGAGGGCAATGTGCTGCAGCCCATCCTGGTCAGCAAGAGCCTCAAGATCCACGCTGCGGTGGTACTCGGCGGCGTCGCGCTCGGCGGCACGCTGTTCGGTGTGGTCGGGGCCTTCTTGGCGGTACCGGTCATCTCGATCGTGATGGTCGTGGCCGGCTACCTCCGGGAACAGGTCACCGGCCGGGCGGAGCCGGAGGCCGACTGACGCCGGCCGGCCCGACCGCCGACGGCGCGCTTCGACGGTGGCAGCGGCGTCCTTGACATGCAAGTCGGAACTTGCCTATGGTCGCATAGTGCCAGAGAACCCGGAGTTGTACCGGGCGCTGGCCGATCCCACACGACGAGTCATCCTGGACGAACTCGTCGAGCGCGACCGCATGACCCTGTTCGAGCTCTGCGCCCGGCTGGCCGCCCGGCACGCGATCACCTCGAGCCGGCAGGCCATCTCGCAACACCTGGACGTCCTCGCAGCGTCCGGTCTGGTTCGCGTCGAGAAGGTCGGGCGCTACAAGTTCCTCCGATTCGACCCCGGCCCGCTGCACGAGATCGCCGCGCGCTGGACCGTCCCCATCCACTCTCCCGAGGAGACACCGTGAAGATCAACCTGATGAGCCTGTTCGTCGCCGACCAGGCCGCGGCGCTCGAGTTCTACACACAGACCCTGGGTTTCGTGAAGAAGACGGACATCCCGATGGGCGAGTTCAGCTGGCTGACCGTGGTGTCGCCGGAGAACCCCGACGGCACCGAACTGGTTCTCGAACCGAACCAGCACCCTGCGGCCCGCGCCTTCCAGGAGGCGCTCGTCGCCGACGGCATCCCGTTCACCTCGTTCGCCGTCGACAGTGTGGCCGCCGAGCACGAGAGGCTGTCCGCGCTCGGGGTGGTGTTCACGCAGCAGCCGCTGTCGATGGGACCGGTGACCACCGCCGTCTTCGACGACACCTGCGGCAATCTCGTCCAGATCGCCGGCGGGCCCTGATCAGCGCCGCAGATGGCGACGAGGTCGACGCCCACCGGCAGACCCGCCGCAGGCGGCCTCAGCTGTGGTGGCCGGCCTCGTGCATCACGTGGGAGGCGGGCTCGAGCTGGAAAGTCGAGTGCTCGACGTCGAAGTGGCCCTGCAGGCACTCCTGCAGGTGGTCCAGGATCATCGGCGAGCGGCCGTTGGTGAAGCAGTCGTCGTCGATGACGACGTGCGCCGACAGCGCCGGCAGATCCGAGGTCACCGTCCAGACGTGCAGGTCGTGCACCGCCAGGATCTCCGGCACCTGGAGCATGTGCTCGCGCACCTCGGCGAGCGCGACGGACTTCGGTGCGGCCTCCAGCAGCACCCGTCCGGAGTCGCGCAACAACCCCCAGGCCGAGTGCAGCATCAGACCGACCACGATCAGCGACGCGATCGCATCGGCGCGGACGAAACCGGTGGTGAGAATGACGATCGCGGCGATCACGGTGCCGATGAACGCGTAGAGGTCGGTGAGGATGTGCTGGAAGGCGCCTTCGACGTTGAGGCTGCCTCGATCGGCCCGACGCATCACCCAGGTCGCCGCGACGTTGACCACGACGCCCAGCAGCGCCACCACCAGCACGGGACCGCCGTCGACCACCGGCGGGTCGAACAACCGCTCGACCGACTCGATCCCGACGAGGATGGCCACCACCAGCAGCGTGATGCCGTTGACGGCGGCGGACAGGATCTCGGCGCGCTTGAAGCCGAACGTCCAGTGGCCGCTTGCCGGGCGGGCGGCCAGCCGGATCGCCCAGAGCGACCCGGCGATGGCCCCGACGTCGCTCAGCATGTGCCCGGCGTCGGCGAGCAACGCCACCGACCCGGAGGTCAGCGCGACGACCACCTCGACGATCAGGAAGCCGCCGAGCAGCGCGAGAGCGATGGCCAGGTAGCGGGTGTCGGCGTTGGCGCTGATGCGGTGATGGTGGCCGGCGTGCCCTTCGCCCCCATGGTCGGCATGGTGGTCGTCGTCACGCTCGCCGCCCGCATGATGGTGGACCGGCGCGTCGGGACCAGGTCCGCACAGCGCGCCTCGGGGGGCGTCGTCCCGGGGCGCATGGCCGGTCATGCCGTCACCGCACGGTCGAGCTCGGGCAGGTCGCATGATGTCGGATCGACGGCGAGCACCACGCTCATCAGATCGGTCAGGGCGTGCGCGAGACGCGGATCGGCCAGCTCGTACCGCGACCGACGGCCGTCGGGCACCGAGACCACCAGGCCGCAGCCCCGCAGGCAGGCCAGGTGGTTGGACAGGCTCTGCCGGGAGACGCCGATGAGGTCGGCCAGCCCCGCGGGGTAGCCCGGGGCATCGCGCAGCGCGAGCAGCACCCGCACCCTGGTCGGGTCGGACAGCGCATGCCCGAAGCGAGCCAGTACCGCGGCGTGGGTCAAGGTGGTCACCGGATCGACAGTACAGCGATCGCTGAACTCAGCGCCAGATGACCGAGGTCACCGACGTCCGCGGAGCGTGGTCCCGGCGGCGTCGGCACGCATCTCAAGCCCGCGGCGCGTCCACGAACCGACCGATGGTGGTGTCCTTGCGGACCGCGTCGGCGGCGAAGATGCGGCCGCTCATCGCGATCCAGACGCCGGGCGGCATCGTCTGCAGGGCGGCGACCGCGAGTCCGAGGTTGAAGGCGGCGTCGGTGTCGGTCATCCGGGCCGGCACCATCGCCCCGGTCAACACCACGACCTTGTCCGCGACATCGGCCAGCACCGCAGCGGTGTCGACCATCGTGTCGGTGCCGTGGGTGATGAGCACCCGGTCGGCCGGCGCATCGTCGACGTGCCGGCGGATCAGCGCCCGGTCGTCGTCGGTCATGTCCAGACTGTCCTTGCCGCAGACCGCTTCGACACTGAGATCCAGCCAACTGCGACCCTTCTCGAGAAGTGCCGGCACCATGGGGTCACCGATCTCCAGTTCTCCCCCGATCGAGTACTCCTTGTCGATGGTGCCGCCGGTGGCGATGACGTGCACCCGCAGGTCCCCGGTCGTCACCTCCCGGACCGGCGCACCGATCGCGGCCACGGCGTCGAGCTCGATCCGCGCCCCGAACGGCAGTTGCGCCACCGCGATGCAGGTCCGGGCCGGCCGCGGCTCGGCCAGCGTCGCGACGTAGACCTCGTCCATCGCCGTCCGGTCGGCCATGTCGACCAGGTAGACGGTCACCTTGACCAGATGGTCGAGCGTCAGCCCCTCCGCGGCCAGGGCGGCGGTCAGGTTGGCAAAGGCCTGCCGGGCCTCACCCTCCACCCCCCCGGCGACGATGTCGCCGTCGGCGACCCCGAGTTGTCCGGCCACGAACAGCACGTCACCGGCCCGACGAACCGGGCTGTACGGGTGCTGGGCGTCGGAGAAGCGGCGCGGGGCGGTGGCGGTCGGCTCGGTCATACCGACGATCATCCCGCGCACGACGGGGCGCCGGCGCCGCGGTGGCGCGGCATCATCGTGGCATGTTCGAGGGATTCGTGACCGAGCACGTCGACGTCGGCGAGGCGGAGCTGCTGGTCCGACACGGCGGCGCCGGGCCGGCAGTCGTGCTGTTGCACGGCCACCCCCGCACCTCGGCGACCTGGCACCGGGTGGCGCCGCTGCTCGTCGCGGCCGGCTTCACCGTGGTCTGCCCGGACCTGCGCGGCTACGGACGGTCCCGCGGGCCCGATCCGACGCCGGACCACCGGGCCCACAGCAAGCGGGCCGTCGCCGCCGACATCGCCGCCTTGATGGTGCATCTCGGGCATCCGACGTTCGCCGTGGCCGGTCACGACCGCGGCAGCTACGTCGCGCTGCGGCTGACGCTGGACCATCCCGAGCGGGTCACCCGGCTGGCCGCGCTGGACGGCGTCCCCCTCACCGAGCACCTGAGCCGAGCGGGCCCGGAGTTCGCGACCCGGTGGTGGCACTGGTTCTTCTTCGCCCAGCCGGACATACCGGAGCGAGTGATCACCGCTGACCCCGACGCCTGGTACCGCGCCGATCCGGCACTGATGGGCGCGGCGAACCATGCCGAGTTCCGGACGGCGACCCGCGACCCGCGGGTGGTGCGGGCGATGCTCGAGGACTACCGGGCCGGTCTGACCGTCGATCGGGCGGACGAGGCCGCGAACCGGGCGGCCGGCGACCGCATCGGCGTGCCCGTGCTGGTGCTCTGGTCGTCGTTGGACGACCTGGGCGACCTCTACGGCGACCCCCGTGCGCTCTGGGCCGCCTGGGCCGACGACGTGCGGGGCCACCCGATCGCCTCCGGTCACCACATGGCCGAGGAGGCGCCGGAAGCGCTCGCAGCCGCCCTGATCTCCTTCTTCGCCGAGCGCTGACCGAGCCCTCGGATACGGCTACCGGCCGGCGCCCATCGGGTGGCGTTCCAGCTCGGTCCCGCCCTGCCCAGGGCCACCTGGCCGGAGGAAACGCACCCGCGCAGCTCCATCTCGATCTGCTCACTGATACGTCGCCGGCAGCGTGGCCGGGGCTGTGAGTGAGCTCATCGCCAGCGACTTGACCGGTAAAGCAAATGGACGTACTGTAGCGGTACAGCAACGATGCAGCAGTGCAGAAACCCCGATCGGGAGGAGCTTCCCCATGCAGTACAGCCCCGCATTCCACGTGATGGCTCTCAGCGCCCAGCAGCGCGAGTTCGACCTCGCCCGCGCCGACGGCCCCACCGTTGCCGAGCGTCCGGCCGGCCGCCTGCGGACCGCCCTGACCCACGGCTTCAGCCTCCGCGCTGCGGGTCCCCGCACAGCCCGCCGGCACGCCACCGCCTGAAGCGCCGGTGACCCTCCCGTGCGCGGCAGTCCGGCGACCACCCGCGGGCCGATGACCATCATCGACTCCCAGGTGGACCGGCATCGGCTACGCGCGGACAGCTCCGACCGCTACCGTCGTGGGCACGGACCACGGGAGGCGGATCGATGGGCCGCGTGACGCTGCAGACCGTCGCCGACAAGGTCGGCGTCAGCCGGATGACCGTGTCCAACGCGTTCTCCCGCCCCGATCAACTCTCCGGGCCGCTGCGCGAAAGGATCCTGGCCGCCGCCGCCGACCTCGGCTACATCGGTCCTGATCCCGCCGCCCGCGCCCTGGCCCGCGGCACCACCAGCACCGTCGGCATCGTGCTGACCTCGCTCGTCGAGACCGCCTTTTCCGACGAGGTCGCCACCGGCTTCCTGGGTGCCATCGCGTCTGAACTCGGCCCGTCGGGCCTGTCCCTGACCCTGCTGTCCACCGGCGAGACCGCCGGCCGGGTGCCGGCCCGGGACGTCCCGATGGACGGCGCGGTGGTGTTCCACTGCGATCCGCGCTCGCCCGCGCTCGACTGGCTGCAACGCCGTCGGCTGCCGATGGTCTACGTCGACCAGATCCCATCCCCGGCTGTCCCCAGCGTCAACGTCGACGATCGCGGCGGCGCCCGGCTCGGCGCCGAGCACCTGCTGAGCCTCGGGCACCGGCGCATCGGCATCGTCTCCGCCGACATCGTCCCGCCCTACGGGGTGGTCACCGCCGGCGGGGAACCGGACCGGCAGTCCTACGTCGCGTACGAGCGCATCGCCGGGTGGCGGGACGTGCTCACCGCGGCCGGTGTCGAAGCGGTGATCGTCAACCAACCACACCCCACCCAGGGCGACGGCTACGAGGCCCTGGAACTCCTGCTGGCCGCGGACCCCGGGATCACCGGCGTGCTCTGCTTCGCCGACACCCTGGCGCACGGCGTGATGCTCGCCGCTCAGAACCGGGGAATGTCGCTGCCGCAGGACCTCTCGATCGTCGGCTTCGACGACAACCCGCTGGCCTCCCGGCTGCGCCCGGCACTGACCACAGTGCGCCAGGACGTGCAGGCCAAGGGCCGACTGGCGGCCAGTGCGCTGGTGAAGCTGGTCGAGGCCGCCCGTCTCAACGCGGGCGAGATCCCACCGGCCGCCCAGATCCTGCTGCCGACCGCACTCGTGGTCCGCGAGAGCACCGCGCCGCCGCGGTCCTGAACAACGGCCCTAAGGTCAGCAGCGTGGACCTCCTCGAACCCGTCACCCTTGCCGGCGATCTCGTCGTATTGGAGCCGCTCTCGCACGACCACCACGACGGGCTGGTCACCGCCGTCTCCGACGGTGAGCTGTGGAAGCTCAGCTACACCGCGGTCCCCCGGCCCGAGGGGATGACCGCGGAGATCGACCGCCGGCTGGCCGAGCACGCCGCCGGCCGGATGCTGCCCTTCACCACCGTGCGCCGCGACACCGGCGCAGTGATCGGGATGACCACCTTCATGAACGTCGACTCCACCCACCGCAGGGTGGAGATCGGCTCCACCTGGAACGCGGCCTCGTCGCACCGATCCGGCACCAACACCGAGAGCAAGCTGCTGCTACTGGGCCATGCCTTCGAGGCGCTGGACTGTATCGCGGTCGAGTTCCGCACCCATTGGCTGAACCTGCAGTCCCGCCGGGCGATCGAGAAGCTCGGCGCCAAGCAGGACGGGGTGCTGCGGAGCCACCAGCGGATGCCGGACGGCTCGCTGCGCGACACCGTGGTGTTCTCGATCATCACAATCGAGTGGCCCGCGATCCGGACCGAGCTGCGGCGCCGGCTCGCCGCGCGCTGATCAGCGACCCGGCCGCCGGCCGCCGCGTCCGAAGCCCCCGCCGGCCTTGCACTCACCGGCGGTGACGGTCCGCACGGAGGTGGCGCCCACCATGATGCTGTTGGCGGTGGTCGAGCTGATCACGGAGCTTTCGGGTGCGGTGGTCGTGTGGCGGTGCAGGCGCTCAGGGTGAGCAACGGCACCGGCGGCAAGGGAGGTGAGATCAGCGCGAGAACGCAGAAGCGGCAGTTCTTATCGGGCGCGAGGCTGGGTGGCGGCGAGGGAACGCCACTCGTCGGAGGGAACGGACGCGGGTGCCGCGGCGGCAAGCCGACCCGCGGCGAAGACGAGACGGCTCTGCGTGACGTAGCTGACGGCGACCAGGGTCAGCTCGGTGAGCAGCTTGGCGGCGAGCAGCGGCGCACCGATCGCCGACATCGCGCTCAACAGGCCGTAGTTCATGGCGAGCAGGGCGGCGACGAGGACGAAGTAGAGGACGAAGTAACGGACTGCCGCCGGTCCGACGGGTCGACGTCGTTCGCGGTCGAAGACGGCCTGCCGGTTCACGACGAAGTTGACGATCGAGCTGACCAGCCGGGCCCCGACCACGGCCAGCAGCAGAGAGCCCGTGCCGGCACTGATGGCCAGCAGCGCGACCGTGTCGACGGCGAAGGCGCAGAGCGACGAGGCGAGAAACCGCAGCAGCGGTGCGTAGATCCGTACCGAATCCGCGATCGGCCGAAAGTGCGACGACCGGTTGTCGTCGAGGTAGACGGTCGCGATGTCGATGCTCGCGATCCGCCGGCCGTCCCGCGAAGCCTGCAGCAGGACGTTGAGCTCGTACTCGTAGCGGTCACCCGCCACCGACTGCAGCCACTCCATCAGGGCCGGCGGGTAGCCCCGCAGCCCGGTCTGGGTGTCGTGCAGCCGGCGGCCGGTCGCGACGAGGAAGAGTCCGCGGGTGGCGGCATTGCCGAAGCGGCTGCGGGCCGGGACCTCACCGGTGAACCGGCGCTCGCCGAGAACCATGGCGCTGTCGGATGTCCGGACCGCCTCGGCGACCCGCAGGATGTCGACGACGCGGTGCTGACCGTCGGCGTCGGCGCACACGACGATGCGTCCGGGCAACCGGCGGGCGACCTCGGCGAACCCGGTCTTGAGCGCCTGCCCCTTACCCCGGTTGTCGGGCAACGTCAGCAGGACGCATCCGAGACCAGCTGCTGCGGCGAAGATGTCATCGAACCCGGGACCACTGCCATCATCGACGACCACCGCCACGATCCCGGGATCGGCAGCGTGCAGCCCCCGCACCAGCGACAACAGTTCGACGTCCGGCTCGTACGCGGGGATCAGCACCACCGGGGCGGTCACGACTGCGCCGCGATGTAGAGGATGTCGGAGGTGCCGCGCTCCTTGTTCGCACCGAGCGGGTTGTTCACCAGCGCGCCGTCGAAGTACATGGTGGACGAGCCGCCGCCGTCGATGTTGTAAGCGACGGTCGCTCCGAGACGCTGGAAGATGGCGGCGAACTCGGTCATCGTGACGCCGACGCTGTAACCGTCGCTGCGGCCGTCGACCACGACGGCGACCAGATGGTTGCTACCGATCATGCCGATGCCGGTGCGGGGCTGCCGACCCTGGATCGAGTGGTTCCCGAAGTTGGTGTCGACCTCGACGTCTCCGATGCCGTCGACGATCTCGCCGCCGGAAAGCAGGGCAGGTCCGAACGAGAGGGTGTTCCAGACACCGTCGGCGAGCAGCCGGTCCGCGCTGGTCGCGGTTTCGTCGTACACCCGGACCGAGCCGTCGCGGTAGAACGCGAGGCCGTCCCGGGTGCCGGAATCCCGGAAGGCGATGCCGTTGCGGATGATGATGCCGGTGTCGCGGAAGCCGTAGTAGTCGCCGTTCACGGCGAAGATCGCGGCGTTGGCCTTCGCGATGTCGGAGGTGTTCTCGACGATGTTCTCGCCGAAGCTGTCCGCCGCGAACGCCGACCGCAAGGTGGTGGCATCGGTCAGCGTGATGTCGGCGACGAAGTAGGTGACGGTCGCGTCACCGCCGCCGGTCGTGACCGAGGTGAGGGTGATCGAGGCGGCGTCGGAGGTGTAGGCGGTACCGGTACGCACCGGCGTGCTGCCGGTGGACGAGACCGCGGTGCCGGCAACGGATGTCGCGGTCGAGGCGGACGAGGCGGTGGTCGCTGACGCCTCCAGGGCGCTGACGTCGGAGACCTCGACGTGGTCGACGACGAAGCGGTCCAGCGCCCAGGCGGTGGCACCGCCGGCCGACACGGTCGCAGCGACCGCACCGCCGATGAGTGCTCGCCGGAGAAACCGGCGGCGGGAGAGGGGAGGCGCTCCCGGCGGGGTGGTGGATTCCATGCGTCCTGTCTATGGAGCCCCGCTGTGTGCCTGCTGAGCGGCGGCCCAGCCCCCGCCCAGAGTGCTCAGCGCGGCTCAGCCACCACCACCACCGCCACCGTCCCCACCACCGCCACCGCAGTCCCCGCCCCAGCTCCCCCCTCCGCCGTCGCCGCCCCAGGCGCCGTAACTCGAACCACCCCAGGCGCCGGCGGAGCTGCGTCCCGCCCTCGACCGCCGCCGGGACGGCCGTGAACGCCTCGAACCGAGCGCCACCGCCATCACCGCGATCACAGCGGCCACCACCACGAATGCGGTCATCGGGCCGCCCTCCCGTCTGACCTGGCCGAGCGGCCCGGTGGGCCACCGATGGTGCGGTTCAGGTCGTATCCGGATCGTGCGGTAGATGTGCGTTGGATGAAAGACTGATTGCAATCTTGCAGGCAACCCAGCTCGGAGGCGCCATGACCGACCCCGTTCCCCCCTCGGTCCGCGAACGCCGGCTCGCCCGCGAACTCCGCGAGGCACGGGTGGGTGCACAGCTCACCGGCGACCGGGCGGCTCGCGACCTCGGCTGGTCGGCATCGAAGGTGTCGCGCATCGAGACCGGCCGGATCGGCGTCAGCGCCGCCGATCTCGACCGACTGCTGACCCTCTACGCCGTGCCCGAGCGGCACGCGGAGGTCCTGCGGCGGCTGGCCCCGGCGGCTCGGGCGCGCGGCTGGTGGGACGCCTATGCCGAGTCCCTGTCGCCCGGCTACGCGGGGCTGCTCCGCCTGGAGGCCGGTTCCCGGGCCCTGCGCACCTACTGCGCGGTGGTGCCGCACGCACTGCTGATGACGCCCGGGTACATCCGGCGCGTGATCACCGCGACCTGGCAGGTGCCGCCACCGGCAGAGATCGACCGGCGGCTCCGGGTGTGCCTGCGTCGGCAGGCGGTCCTCGGGGACGGCCGACCGGGGGACGACGGAGTGCTCGCCTTCGCGGCGGTGCTCGACGAGGCGGTGCTGCGGCGCGCGCTCGGGCCGGCCGACGACCCGACCGCCGGGGCGGCCCGGGTCGAGCAGCTGCGCCACCTGGTGTCGGTGGCCCGCTGGCCGACCGTGTCGCTGCGGGTGCTGCCGTTCAGCGCCGGTATTCCACCGGTCAGCGCGGGATCGTTCTCGCTGCTCGAGTCCCGGGCGACCGGGGCCCCCGACGTCGTGTACCTGGAGAACAAGACCCGCATCTCCTTCGTCGACGGCGAGCGCGAGGTCGACCGGTACGTCCGTGACGTGGAGATGTTGGCCTCCATGGCGCTGTCGGAGGACGACTCGGTGGCCTTCATCGAGGATGTGGCCACCTGTGGACGCTGAGCTCGGGCACATCGTCCGGCGCTCAGGTCGGTCGCAAGGCTCGCCCTGAGGGCCAAGAATCCGGTCGCGGGACACCCGCCGCGGCTGCGACACTCTCGAACCGTGCGCCTCCGATCCCTCGGTTACCGGACCGATCTCGCCCTCCTCCGGCTGGGCGGGTCCCAGGTCGAGGACTGCGGCGACCATCTGGTGATCCGCAGTCCCCACAACCCACACCACTTCTGGGGCAACTTCCTGCTGCTCGACGCCATCCCGGCGGCATCCGACGTAGACCGTTGGATCAGACGCTTCGCGCAGGTGTTCCCCGGGGCCCACCGGCTCACGCTGGGCTTCGACGGCACCGACGGCACCGTCGCCGAGCTGGCCGCGTTCACTGAGCGGGGCTGCACGGCGGAGTCCCAGACGGTGC
Source organism: uncultured Actinomycetota bacterium (assembly GCA_963700115.1). Taxonomy (GTDB): domain Bacteria; phylum Actinomycetota; class Actinomycetes; order Mycobacteriales; family Nakamurellaceae; genus Nakamurella. The sequence continues at coordinate 20,683 of OY969473.1, forward strand.
TGACGGCGGGCGAGCTCCGGCCGCCCCCGCGGGTCGACCCCGCGGCGATCCGTCGGCCCTTGACCGATGACGCGGACTGGGCGCAGAGCGTCGAGCTGCGGTTGCGGTGTCACGCCGGCGTCCCCACCTACGACCGTGCGTATGTCACCGACCACGCTGCCACCCGTCGGCGGCTCGTGACTGCCGGCCACGCGGCCTGGTTCGGGGCGTTCGTCGACGGACTGCTCGTGAGTCAGCTGGGTCTGGTGCGCACCGAACCCGGGCTGGCCCGCTACCAGTCGGTGGAGACCGACCCGCAGTTCCGCCGCCGTGGGCTGGCCGGCGCCCTGGTGCACGACGCCGGCCGACACGGGCGCGACCAGTGGGGCGTCCGGACCCTGGTCATCGTCGCCGATCCGGACTGTGCGGCAATCGATCTGTACCGGGCGGCCGGATTCCGGGACGCCGAGGCCCAGTCCCAGGTGGAGAGACAGGGCTGACCGCACCCGCCGGGAATGACAGAACGCCCGGACCGTCGGAAGGTCCGGGCGTTCTGGGCGTTCTGGGTGCAGGGAGGTCAGCGATCGATGACGCCCTGGTTCTGGGCCATGACGATCAGCTCGTTGCGCATCGCCGGGGTCGAGGCCTCGTCGATGGCGCGGTTCACGGCGCGCCGGTTGCGAGCGGCGATCTGGTGGTTGCGGAGGGTTCGGGTGAACTTGCTCATGATCTGGGACCTTTCTCTTCCGGCGCTGGGCGTACTGGCGGAGTGCCGAACTCTGATGGTGGACGCCATGGCGGCGGCACTGTGTATGACGCTTTCGACATTCGCGACGTTACCTGATTCGTAGGTGAAGTGGATCACTAGCCGGCGAATCATCGGCCTACGCGGCGATCGACCGACGGACCGCCCCAAAACTCCGCTCTGTACCGGACGGCACCATTCTCAGCCAGATGCCGGCGGCAGGGGTTCGTCCTGCCGGACGCCGAGTGGATCGCTGAGTGCGAGGCGGTGGCAGACGTGGCCCGCCTGACCTACCTGCGGGCCGGCCGGGGGGAGCATCGGAGGCCACTCGCTCGCCGGCAAGGGGTCACAACGGGTGATGGTCACCCGTGTGCGGCGAACAACTCACTGGAATCCACGCCCGGATCGCCCGATACGGGTAATAAAGGAGGAATGGACCCCGCGACCGCCCCCGATACCACCCGACCCTGGCGTGGCGTCGACGGTCCCGACGGTCTGCCGCCCGGGGCGGCGACACCGTTCGGGACCCGCTACCGGCTGCAAGAGCTCCTCGGCCGCGGCGGCACCGCCACCGTCCACCGAGCCTGGGACGGCCTGCTGCACCGCGAGGTCGCGGTCAAGCTGTTCGACCGGCGGGCCGGATCCGACACTGCTGAGCAGGAGCGTCGTCTCGTCGAGATGCAGGCCCTCGCCGCGGTCACCCACCCCGGACTCGTGGCGGTGTACGACGCCGGTGTGGCGGACGCGGCGAACCCCGATACCGCCACCTACCTGGTGATGGAGCTGGTACCGGGCACGACGCTCGCCGAGCGCCTGAACGACGGGCCGTTGCCCGAGGCCCTGGTCCGCGGCTGGGGCGGCACGCTGGCCGCGGCGTTGGGCGAGGTCCACGCGGCCGGACTGGTGCACCGCGATGTCAAGCCCGCCAACGTGTTGCTGGGTGCGGCCGACGCCGTGAAACTGGGCGATTTCGGTCTGGCCAGGTACCTGCACGCCGACGCCCGGATCACGCCCGGGGCGGACGTGCTCGGCACCCCTGCCTACCTCAGCCCGGAGCAGGCGACCGGAGACACGGTCGGACCGCCGTCGGACGTGTACTCGTTGGGTCTGGTGCTGTTGGAGTGCCTGACGGGGCGCCGCGAGTACGCCGGCGAGGCGATCACTGCGGCTGTGGCCAGGTTGCTCCGCTCACCCGTGGTACCGGCCGGACTACCGGCCCCCTGGCCCAGCCTGCTGCTCGCGATGACGGCCCGTGATCCCGCAGGCCGGCCGGACGCGGCCGGTGTGAGCCGGGCCCTGGCCGCAGCCGCCGGACCGGACGTCTCAGCACCGGTGCCGCCGGCTGGTCGCCGACCGGGCCAGGTGGGCGGATCTGCGCCGGCCACGCTGGATTCCCTCTTCCAGGTACCCGCCGAGCCGAGCCGGCGTCGCCCCCGCGCGCGCCTCCTGGTGCCGGCCGTAGCGGTGGCCGCGGCCGCAGCGGCGTTGATCGGGATCGTCGTCAGGTCGGGGGGACCGGATGAATCCACGCCGCTCTCCCCCTCGCCGGTCTCGACGTCCATCGTGTCGAGCCCCGCCCCGACCGACGATCCGCTCGCCGGCAACCCGGCGGGTGCGATCACCGGGACGCCGGGCGCGACGTCGGTGGTCGCACCCGTGACCGACGCGCAGCCGGTCGCGCAGCCGGTCGAGCAGCCGGTCGCGCGCGCGGTCGAGCCGGCTGTCACGGCGGGGCCCGCCGACTCCGTCGTGGTCGAGCCGGTGCCCGGGACGACCACCACCCCGGTGGCGCAGCCGGTCGCACCGCTACCCGACGCGCAGCCGGCTGTGGCCGAACCCGCCGTCGAGGAGCCGGTCACCGTAGAGCCGGTGCCCGACCAGCCCGTGACGGAACAGCCGGTGGCGGAAGAGCCGGCCGTCGAGGAGCCGGTCGTCGAGGAGCCGGTGGCGCCGACGACCACCGTCGCAGACGCCGGTACAGACGCCGGCACACCGGATAACGGCAACGGCGCCAACGGCAACGGCAACGGCGGTGACGGCAACGGCAACGGCGCCAACGGCAACGGCAACGGCAACGGCGGCAACGGCGGCAACGGCGGCAACGGCAACGGCGCAACGGCAACGGCGGCGGCCCGAACCGCTGACCGCGCACGATTGTCGCTGAAACCGGTCAGCCGCCGGTGACCAGCCGCACCGGATCGACGGCAGCGACGTTGGCGCCCAACGCGTACGACATGTGACCGCCCAGGTAACCACCCACACCCATCGCGACCGCTCCGGCCAGCGCAACCGCAGCACCGGCGCGGTGCCGACCGGACGCCCGCAATCGCCATGAGCCGACGTACAGGCCCAGGGCGACCGAGTTCGAGGCGGCGTGGACGACACCGAGGCGGCGTGCCGCTCCGGTCGTCGTCCGCCAGTCGGCCAAACCGGTGGCCGCGGCACCGACCGCCCCGAGGATGCCCGCCCCGATCAGCCTCTGGGCGCTCCGCTGGCTGCTGCCGGAGAGATCCAGCAGCGACGCCGAGGTCCAGCACCCGATCGGCAGCGTGACCATCAGCGGGTGCACCGGGTGCCCGAGCCAGGTGCCGTGCAGCACCCGCCAGGTCGGTTGCGGCATCGCGGAGTCGAGGACGGCGGCGAGGGTGTCCGCCGGCCGATCCAGCGCGGGCGCGTCCTCCAGCGCACGGACGGTACGGGCGAACAGCGGTGTGGTGACAGACATCGGCAGTCCTTCGCGGCGCACTCGGTGTGGGTCGCCCTCGGTCCGACCGGTCCCACACTCCCCTTCGGTATCCGGTGGGACGCCAGGTCAAACTCCGCTTCGGACAACACGTCTCACCCATCGACCGGGAGGAGCAACCGCCCGTCACGCACGCCGGAGCGGTGGGCGCCACGACGCGACCGTCAGCACCGCGCCCGGAACGTCCTCGGATGCGCGCCCACACCGTAGGGTCGCACCGTGAAGAGATGGACTGTCCGGCGGAAACTGACCGCCGCGCTGTGGCGGGTGTTCGGCTGGCGATTCGTCGGCGAGTCGACCGAGAGCCGGGCGGGGATCCTGATCGGTGCCCCACACACCTCGAACTGGGACTACGTCGCGATGCTCGCCATCTGCTGGCGTTCCGGTATCTCACCCAAGTTTCTCGGCAAGAAGGAGCTGTTCAACGGCCCGATGGGGGTCCTCGCCCGGCTCAGCGGCGGCATCCCGGTGGACCGTGACAATCCGCACGCGCTGGTCTCGGAGCTGGTGGAACTCGTCCGGCACGGCGACGAGTTCTTTCTGGTCATCGCTCCTGAGGGCACCCGGGCGAAGAAGGACTACTGGAAGTCCGGTTTCTACCGGCTGGCCGAGGACACCGGGCTGCCGGTGACGCTCGGGTTCATCGACCGGGCCACGAAGACGGCCGGCTGGGGCCCGACTCTGCACGTCACCGGCGACGTCGCCGCCGACATGCAGATCCTGCGTGTCTTCTACGCCGACAAGGGCGGTGTGCACCCGGCGAACAAGACCGAGCCGCGGTTCCGGGTGGAGCGGCTGACCCGGGCGGCGCTGGCCCGCAAGAAGGCCGCGGACGCGCCCCCGGCCGACTGACGATCCGCCTTCGCGAAGGGCCCGGAGCTGCCGCGGCACGTTGCCGGGCCGGCAACACCGTTGGCCCTCTGCCGCATCGACGAACGAAGATCAGGTCATGACCGCTCACCTGCCGACGCCCGCACCCGACTCCGACACCGGCTTCGTCGGTGACCCGGCGGCCCGCGCCCACTGGGACACGGTGTACGCCGACCGCAACCGGCTCTGGAGCGGGAACCCCAACGGCGCGCTGCTGGTCGAGGTCGAAGGCCTGGCCCCCGGACGCGTCCTGGACGTCGGTTGCGGCGAGGGGGCCGACGCTGTGTGGCTCGCCCGGCGCGGTTGGGACGTCACTGCTCTCGAGGTGTCCGGGGTCGCGCTGGACCGGGCACGCGGTCACGCTGCCGAGGCCGGGGTGGACATCACCTGGGTGCACGCCGGTCTCGCCGAGGCCACTCTGCCGACAGGGTCGTTCGACCTGGTGTCCGCGCAGTACCCGGCACTCCCCCGCACCCCGGACGGGAGCGCCGAGACGGCGTTGCTGGCGGCGGTCGCGCCGGGCGGCCTGCTGCTGCTGGTTCATCACGCGGGGATGGAGACCCAGGAGCCGCGCGAGGATCTCGACCCCGCCGACTACGTATGGCCGTCGATGATCGCCGCCCGCCTGGACAGCGACTGGGCCGTCGAGGTCGACGAGGTGCGTCCCCGCGTCATCCCCGAGGGCGGCGCCGGGGCCCACCATGTCGACGACATCGTGCTGCGGGCCCGCAAGCTACGTTGACCGTCGGCCCGGGCGCGGTATCGAGCACTTCAGCGATGGGTCCGTCCTGTGGCGCTGTGCCGGCTGTACCGCTCGCTCACCTGCAGCCGTCCGGCGCCTCAGAACGTGACGGGCAGCCGCCGCGGGCCGCGCAGCACGATACCCGGGCGCATGACGACCGGGCCGGCCAGGCGCAGCGTGGGGAACCGGACGGCCAGGGCCCGGAACGCGGCGGCGAGTTCCATCCGAGCCAGCGCCGCGCCCAGGCAGAAGTGGATGCCGCTGGAGAAGGCCAGATGCTCGCCGGCATCCGGGCGGGTGATGTCGAAGCGGTCCGGATCGGCGAACACCGCCGGGTCGCGGTTGGCCGCCGCCAGCAGCAGCAGCACCCACTGACCGCGCGGGACCGGCACACCGGCCAACTCGACCGACTCGGCGGTCAGCAGCACCCGCGCAGTCTGCTGCACCGGCGGCTCGAACCGCAGCACCTCCTCCACCACCGCCGGCGCCAGCGACGGGTCGGCGACGAGCATCTCCCACTGGTCCCGATGGGTCAGCAGCGCCTGCACCCCGCTGCCGATCGCATTCACGGTGGTCTCGAACCCGGCCAGCAGCAGCAGCCCCACCAGGGAGGACAGCTCCTGCAGCGTGAGCTCGTCGCCCTGCCGCTCGATCAGCACCGAGGTCAGGTCGTCGCCCGGATCGGTGGCCGCCCGCTCCAGCAGGGCCGTGAACACCGCCTGCAGCCGGCGGTCGGCGATAGACAGCTGCAGGGCGTGACCGACGGAGCGGACGCCGTCCAGCGCCGACGCCATCGTCGCGCCGACCCGCCGCAACCGGTCCGGCTCGTCGGCGAGTCCCAGCATCCTGGTGATGACCGCGATCGGCAGCGGCGACGCGAACGCCGACATCAGCTCGAAGCCGCCGCCGCGGCGGTCCACCGGATCGAGCAACCGGCCGATCGAGGTGTCGACGAGCGCCTCGTACCCGGCCATCCGCCGGGGGGTGAAGGCCGGCGCGGCCAGCCGCCGGAGGCGGGTGTGGTCCGGCGGGTTGAGGGCCAGCAGCGACAGGTCCAGCATGTCCTCGCCCGGTCGAGGCGCGTCCGGATCCTTCACCGCGAACGCCCGGCTGCGCAGGATCTGTTGGCACAGCTGGTGACTCGTGGTGCTCAGATTGCCGAGCCGGGTGGGCAACAGCGGGCCGGACGCACGCATCCGCTCATAGACGGCGTGCGGGTCGGCCCGCCCCACGGCGAGCTGCAACTGGCTCAGCGGATCACCCCGGACGACGCCGTGGTACAGGTTCTGTGCCCGCGCCGCATAGATGTCGACGGCGAACTTCCCGACCCCGAACGCCCGCCTGCTCAGGTCTCTCACGGTGACGGCCACCCCGCCATTGTGCGTCGGGACAGCCGCGGCGCACCGGCGCGGCGACCGCCCGGGTAAGTCAGCCGTCGGTGAAGTCCAGGATCGCCTGGATCAGCACGAACGCGGCGGTGCCGAAGACGAGGTAGGCGAACCAGCGCCGCAAGCGGTCCGCCGGGAGCCGGCCGGCGATCCGGGTGGCGGCGAGCGACCCCAGGACGGCAGTCGCCGCGAACACGCCGGCCAGACCGTAGTCGATGGCCGTGTCCCCGAGGTGGGCGACGAAGCCCGATGCGGAATTGAGCGCCACGATGACCAGGGACGTGGGGACCGCGGTGGACATCGGCAGTCCCAGGGTGAGCACCAGGGCCGGGATGATCAGGAACCCGCCGCCCACGCCGAACAGCCCGGTCAGAAAACCCACAGCGAGACCGACGGGGACGCTGCGGGACAGGCACCGGCGCCAGTTGACCCCGCCGGACGGGAGCGCACACGCCCCGCCACTGTCGTCGTCGTCACCGGTGAGCATGCGGATGCCGGCGGCGATCATCAACGCCGCGAAACCGACGAGGACCCATCGCGGGTCGAGCAGTCGGTTGACGGCGGCGCCGGCGAACGCGGCCACGGCACCGGCGGCGCCGATCACCGCCGCGAGACGCCACTGCACCTGCCCGAGTCGGGGCAGCACGGCGCTGACCGACGACAGGCCGACCACCACCAGGGACGTGGTGACCGCCGCGGCGACCGGCAGACCGGCTCCGTAGACCAGAGCCGGTACCGCCAGGATCGATCCGCCCCCGCCCAGCAGCCCCAGCAGCAGCCCGAGGACCAGGCCCAGCACGCCGATCACGATCACCGGGACCACCTACGGGAGCGCCACCTCGGCGTCCCGGGCGGACCGGTACGGGCAGACTTCCCGGCAACGCTCGACATCGGCACTCCTTGCGGGTCTCGGGCCGTGCTGCGGGCCCGGTGCGTCGGGCACCGACCGCTGGATCTGCGAACCGGCTCAGCCCGCTTCCTGGATCTCCAGTCCGGCCTTGGCGGCGTTGTCGTAGGCGTCGTCCACCAGGACGGGATCACGGCCCGCACGGTCCAGGATGGAGGTGGCGATCGAAGCGCGGTAACCGGATCCGCAGTGCACCCACACCTCACCGGCCGGCACCTCGTCGAGTCGCTCCGACAACTCGGGCAGCGGGATGTGCAGCGACCCGCGGATGTGGCCGTCGGCGCGTTCGCTGTCGCTTCGGGCGTCGAGGACCCGCACGGACCGATCGGCCAGCACCGCCGCGAGGCCGGCGAAATCGGAGACCGGATAGGACTGCGTCGCGGAACCCGCTGCGAGGGCGGAGATCTCACCCACTGCGGCACCCGCCAGGTCGTCGATGCCGATCCGCACGAGCTCGCGACGGGCATCGAGGATGTCCTGCTCCGACTCACCGATGAGCGTCAACGGCGCGCCGTAGCGGTAGAGCCAGCCGAGGTAGGTGACGAAACTCTCCGACAGTTCGAAACCGAGTGACCCGGCCAGGTGGCCGGCGGCGAAGGCGGTCCGCCCCCGGAGATCGACCACCCATTCGCCCGCGTCGATCCGGGTCCGCAGCTCGGCGGGATCGACCGGGGCCGGCAGCGAGATGTCGGCGGGGGCGGCTCCCGCCCGGTTGATCGGGGCCATGTGCGTGTAGTAGGCGGGATAGGCGTCCAGGCCGGCCAGCAGTCCGTCGACGTACTCCTGCTCGTCCTGCGTCAACGCCGGGTTGACCGCCTCCTGCTCCCCGACGGTGGACGAGTCGCCACTGGTCGGGGTCGCTGCGCAGAAACTGCCGAATCCGTGGCTGGGGAAGACCTTCGCGTCGGCGGGCAGCTCGCGGGCCAGCCGGCGCACCGAGTGGTACTGAGCGTGGGTCAACTCGTCGGTGTCGGCAGGGCTGACCAGGTCGGTGCGGCCGGTCGAGCCGTACAGCATCGAGCCCCCGGTGAACACCGCCTCGATCCGACCCGCACTGTCGGCCAGGGTGTAGCTGACGTGATGGTGGGTGTGACCGGGGGTGTGCATCGCTCCGATCACCATCTCACCGGTGGAGACGGTGTCGCCGTCGGCGACGCTCACGTGGTCGAACTCGACGTGGCTGTGCGCCGGCAGGACATAGGCGGCGCCGGTCACCTGCGTCAGCACCAGACCGCCGCTGACGTAGTCGTTGTGGACGTGCGTCTCCAGCACATGGGTGAGTCGGACGTCGAGGCGGGCGAGAAGGTCCTGCAGACGGTCGATGTCGCGCTGCGGATCGACGACCACGGCCACCCGGCCGTCGGTGGCGAGGTAGCTGCGGTCGCCGAGACTGCTCGTCTCGATCGTGACGATGTCGAACATGGTGCTCTCTTTCTGCTGGACCGGAGGTTGTCGCCGACGGGAGGGCCGAGTCGGGCAGCCCCGCGCCGCCGGGTGCCGGACGGGCGTCAGGCGACCTGTCCGGGACGGCCGTCCGGGGTGACGACCGGGAAGCCGCTCGCAGCCCAGGCCTGCATGCCGCCGTCGATGTCGTCGGCGTTCTTGCCGGCGGCCGTCAGGAGCTCCCGGGCCTTGGAGCTGCGACCGCCGGACCGGCAGACCGTGACCAGCGTGCGGGAATCGTCCAGTTCACTCATGCGCTGCGGCAACTCGGCGAGCGGGACGTGCACGGCGCCCTCGATACGGCCGGCGGTCCACTCGTCGTCCTCCCGGACGTCGACGATCTGGATCTGATCTGCCCGCGAGCGGGCCGTGGTGGCATCCATCTGCGTTTCTCCTTCGTCGTGGCGTCGGTGTGGACTGTTCGGTGTGGACCGGCGCGACGGGCGTCGGGCCGGCGGAGCCCGATCGGGGCTCGGACGTCAGGCCAGGCTGAGGAAGAGCTTCTCCAGCTCGGCCTCGGTGAGCGGACGCTCGCTGCCGTCACGCTCGGCGACCAGGCACTGGCGCATACCGGCCGAGATGATGGAGAAGCCGGCCCGGTCCAGCGCCCGCGATGCCGCGGCCAGTTGGTGCACCACGTCGGTGCAGTCGCGCCCGTCCTCGATCATCTTGATGATCCCGCCGATCTGACCCTGAGCCCGCTTGAGGCGGGCCAGCGCTGCCGTCAGTTCCGTTCTGTTCACGTCCATGTCGGCCTCCTGAAGCCTACCCCCCGGGGTACTCAGAATACAGCCCGGGCCCCACCATTGCCGCTCAGCCCGGAAGGCAATCGGTGCGCGCCGGGGCCGGACGGGCACCGAACTCCAATGAGACCCGCATCACGATTCGGTGACGCCCGGCGGTGGTCACACCGCGCTTGACCTGCACAAACAGGCGCGCATCCGCTCGCGCGCGCTCGGAAGTGGTAAGCGTCATAGTTTCGTTTGGTTGTTCGCTGCTTTCGTTTGGTTTTCTCGCGTTGACGAAACAGTTGGCAACGACTTATCTTCTGCCGGTATCACCGAACCGGCCCACCGGTTCGGCACCACCGAGTCCTCGACGACGAGACGGGATCCCATGGACGAGTTCGCCCGAGCGGAGGCCATCCTGGCCGTCCTCGAGCGCGTCGGTCGGGTCACGGTCAGCGAGCTGAGCCGTCAGCTCGACGTCTCCGCCGTCACCGTTCGCAAGGACCTCGAATCGCTGGAGCAGCGCGCGATGCTCCGTCGGGTCCGGGGTGGCGCGGTCGGCATCGCCAGTGCCGACGAGGGGTCGTTCGACATGCGTCTGCGGCAGGGGCGTGCGGTCAAGCGTGCCATCGCCGACGTTGTCGCCCAGTCCGTCGGCAGCGGCGAGGTGATCGCGATGGACGCCTCGACCACCTGCTATTACCTGGCCGAGAAGCTGCTCGAGCGGCGGGATCTCATCGTGATCACCAACGGGCTCAAGACCGCCACCCTGTTCCTGGAGCGGTCCAGCGCGATGGTGATCATGCCAGGGGGTGTCCTGCGGCGGTCGGCAGGTTCCATGGTCGGACAGTTCGGTGACGTGCTGGCCGCCCGCGGGACGATCGACAAGGGGTTCTTCGGCGTCAAGGGCCTGTCCGTCACCCACGGGCTGATGGAAATGGCCATCGAGGAGGCCGAGGCCAAGAAGCACCTGGTCGCCTCCTGCGCATCGGTGTACGGCCTGTTCGACGCGTCGAAGGTCGGCCGGTTCGGCCTGCACTCGTTCGCCCCGGTCACCTCCATCACCGGCCTGTTCACCGACGACCGGATCCCTGCTCCGGACCTCACCCAGTGGCGACGCGCCGGCGTCGCCGTCACCACGGTCCCGTATGCCGCCCATGACCACCACTCGGAGCACAGCCGCTCCGCCTGAACCCGCCGATCTGGGACGTGATGTGTCCCAGTCGGTGTCGTGCCGCTGCCCGCCGGGACGCGGATCGACATCGCCCCCGCGCCTGCCGCGAGGGTTCACGACGTCCGCCCCGGACGCCGCCGCCATGGCTCGCCCCCGAGCCGGAACACAGGAGATCCTCACCGATGAGACTCAACCGGAAACTGACCGGCATCATCGCCGGCAGCGTCGCCGTCGCCCTGGTCACCACTGGCTGCACCAAGAAGAACGACGCCGTCGCCACGAGCGCCGCCCCGGCCGCGTCGTCCTCGTCGTCCAGCGCCCCCTCCTCCGCCGCGACCTCCGAGAGCGCCGCGAGCAGCGACACCTCCTCGGCCCCGGCCGCCGGCGGCACCGGCGAGACCTACAAGGTCGCGTTCGTGCCGAAGCTGCAGGGCGTCCCGTACTTCGAGGCGATGAACACCGGTGGCCAGAAGGCCGCCGAGGAGCTCGGCAACGTCGAGTGGCTGTACCAGGGCCCGGTCGCCGCCGACGCCGCCCAGCAGGCCGACATCGTCCGTGGCTTCATCCAGCAGGGTGTGGACACCCTGATCGTCGCCCCCAACGATCCCGACTCGATGGCGCCGATCCTGCAGGAGGCCAAGGACAAGGGCATCCACGTCGCCACCGCCGACACCGACGCCCCGAACTCGGTGCGCGAGGCGTTCGTCAACCAGGCGTCCGTCGAGGGCATCGGCCAGGGCCTGACCGACGCGCTGCTCAGCGCCATGGGCGGCAAGGGCAAGTACGCGATCGTGTCCTGCGGCGAGACCGCGGCCAACCTGAACGCCTGGATCGAGGTCCAGAAGGCCTACACCGCCGAGAAGTACCCGGACGCCGAGATCGTCGACATCGTCTACGCCGGTGAGGATCAGGGCAAGGCCACCGAGCTCGCCACCAACCTGATGGCCGCCAACCCCGACCTGACCGGTCTTGTCGGTGAATGCACCTCGTCCGCCCCCGGTGTGGCCGAGGCCGTCCGCAACGCCGACAAGATCGGCACCGTCTTCACCGTCGGCCTCGGCACCCCGCAGTCGATGAAGGACTACCTGGCCGACGGCTCCTCCTCAGCCTCGATCCTGTGGGACGTGGAGAACCTGGGCTACCTGACCGCCTGGGCCGGTCTGCAGCTCGCCGAGGGTACGACCTTCGAGGCCACCAACGATGTCAGCGCGGACCTGCCGGCTGTCGAGTACGACGAGTCGACCAAGACGCTGCTGCTCGGACCGGCGCTGGCCATCACCGCCGACAACGTGGACCAGTTCACCTACTGACCCGCCACGGCCGGGTGGGTGCGCGTCCGCGATGCGCACCCACCCGGCCTGCCGTGCCAACCGCCCGCCGGCCAGGAATCCGAGAACGCATGACTGACAACACGATCGACGCCGCCGACGCGGTGATCATCCCCGACACCGGGGAAGCCCGGCTGCACCTGACCGGCATCTCCAAGCGTTTCGGCGCGGTCCGCGCCATCCGGCACGCCGACATGACCGTCAAGGCCGGTTCGGTGCACGCCCTGGTGGGCGAGAACGGCGCCGGCAAGTCGACTCTCATCAAGATCATCGCCGGCGCGGAGTCCGCCGACACGGGTGACATCCTCTTCGAGGGCGCCCCTGCCGCCATCACCTCCACCCTGGCCGCGATCGACCTCGGCATCGCCACGGTGTACCAGGAGCCGCAGCTGTTCAGCGAGCTCACCGTCAGCGAGAACATCTTCACCGGCCGCGAGATCAAGACGGGCGGCCGCATCGACTGGCGCGCCCAGAACGAGCGCGTGGTCGAGCTCCTCGAGCTGATCGGGCTGCCCGGACGGTACGCCACCGCGGTCGTCGGCTCCCTGTCGATCGCCGAGCAGCAGCAGGTCTCCATCGCCAAGGCCCTGGCCGGCAAGGCGAAGGTGCTGATCCTCGACGAGCCCAGCGCCATCCTCACCGACGCCGAGATCGAGGTGCTGTTCGGCGTCGTCCGCCGGCTCACCTCGACCGGCGTGTCGGTCATCTACATCTCGCACCGGTTGGACGAGCTGTTCCGCATCGCCGACGAGGTCACCGTCATGCGCGACGGCACCACCCTGGGCACCTTCGGCATCGGTGAGCTGTCCGTTCGCCGGATCGTGGAGCTGATGGTCGGCGGCATCATCGCCGACGACAAGCCGGTCCGCCAGATCGCCGACGTGCCCGCCAAGCTGCGAGCTGGAGAAGCTCGGTCTCACCGGCCAGTTCCACGACGTCGACGTCAGCGTGCGCCCCGGCGAGATCGTCGGCCTGTACGGCCTCGTCGGCTCGGGCGTCTCCGAGATCGCCGCCACCATCTACGGCATCGAGACCGCCGACAGCGGCGAGATCCGGCTCGAACGGCAAGCCCATCCGGCCGAAGTCCCCTCGGCACGCCCAGAAACTCGGCATCGCGCTGCTGCCCGCCAACCGCAAGCTCGAGGGGATGTTCTCCTTCCAGCCCATCGCCTTCAACATCTCGGCCGGGCACCTGTCGCTGCTGTCCAAGGCCGGCTGGGTCGATCGCAAACGCGAGACCACGGTCGCCAAGGACATGATCAAGCGGCTCGCCGTGAAGACCCCCAGCGAGAAGCAGAACATCGGCGCGATGTCCGGCGGCAACGCCCAGAAGGTCGTGCTGGCCCGGCAACTCGTCGAGCGCCCGGAGGTGCTCGTGCTCGCCGAGCCCACCCAGGGCGTCGACGTCGGCGCCAAGGAGGAGATCCACCGCATCATCACCGAACTCGCCGACGAAGGCACCGCCGTCCTCGTCGTGACTTCGGATCTGTCCGGAGGCGCTGCGCATCTCGGACCGGCTGATCGTCGTCCGCGGCCGGCACCACCACCGTGGAGTTCGGGCCCGAGGCCACCCAGGTGGACGTCCTCGCCGCCGCCGCCGGCGATCTCGCCACCACGGCCCCCACCAACGAGAAGGGAGCCGCCTCGTGAGCACCACGACGCTGCCGCCCGCGGCGCCCGCTCCGTCACCCGACGCGCCGCCGGCGAAGATCCGCCGACGGGTCCTCCCGCCACCGGTCACCGGCCAGGAGCTGGTCCTGATCGGCGTCATCGCCGCTGCTGTGGCTGCTGCTGGGGCTCTTCACCAACGGCTTCTTCACCGAGCTGACGCTGATCTCGCTGGTCGGCTACATGGCGCCGGTCGCGGCCATCGGTATCGGCATGACGATCATCATCATCACCGGCGGCATCGACGTCTCCGTCGCCGCCAGCACCATGGTGTGCGCGGTCATCGTGGCCAAGACGATGGTGACCTACGAGACGTCGCGTCCCGGTCCTGGTTCTCATCGCCGTCGCGGTGGGCGCGCTGCTCGGCCTGGTCAACGGTGTGCTGATCGCCTACGGCCGGGTGCAGGCCATCATCATCACCTTCGGTACCGCCAACCTGTTCCAGTTCCTCGGGACTGCAGATCTTCGGGTCCAACACGGTCAACGGCATCCCGCGCGACCTCAAGGTCTTCGGGATCGGCGCCGAGGGACGGGTGCTCGGCCTGCCGCTGGCGTTCCTCATCACCATCGTGCTGGCCGCGCTCGCCTGGGTGTACCTGCGGCACACGGCCGGCGGCCGGCACTTCTACGCCGTCGGCGGCGACGCCCACGCCGCCCGGCTCGCGGGTGTCCGGGTGCAGCGCCGCCAGTTGCTGGCCTACGTCATCACCGGCGCGCTCGTCGGGCTGGCCGCCTGCTTCACCATCGGCCTGGGCACCTCGACTGTCCAGCAGAACATCGGCAGCGGCACCGAGCTCGCCGCCATCGCCGCCGTCGTCATCGGCGGCACCTCGATCATGGGCGGCCGCGGATCGGTGCTGGGCACCATCCTCGGCGCCCTGCTGGTCCAGACGGTCAGCACCGGCGTCACCCAGTTGAAATGGCCGTCCCAGCTGTCGGACCTCTTCGTCGGGATCGCCATCATCATCGCCGTCGGCGCGGATCTGCTGCGCGAGCGGGCACGGAAGAACAAGAGCCGGAGGGCGTGATGAGCACCACCACCACACCGACACCGCCCGCACCGCAACCGGACTCGCCGGCCACCAGGGGCGAATCAGTGGGCAGCAAGGTGCTCCGCGCACTGCTGACCCAGCGGACCGTGCTCATCGTGGTCCTGCTGGCCATCGTCCTCGTCACCTTCGTGGTGATGGACGCCGGCGGCTACCTGACTGGCCCCTACGACGGGGACTACCCTCGCGGCAGCGCTGATCAACCTGGTGCCGTTGGCGATGCTCGCGCTGGCCGAGATGCTCGTCATCGTCTCCGGACGCGGCGGCATCGACCTGTCCATCGGGTCGACCGTCTCGCTCACCGGGATGATCTTCGGCTTCGCCTACCAGAGCTGGGGTCTGCCGCTGCTGCCCGCGGTGATGGTCGCCATGGTGGCCGGCGCGGTCTGCGGCGCCATCAACGGCTTCCTCATCGCCTACCTGGGCTTCCCGGCCCTGATCGCCACGCTGGCGACGTACTACGGCTACGCCTCGATCGCGCTGGTCATCAACGATCAGAAGCCCGTCACCGGCGACAACATCGCCGGCTGTACTCCAGCGCCGCCCAGTCGGTGGAGCTGCCGCTGATCGGCGGAAGTCTGCCCGACATCCCCATCGGTGTCTTCTACTTCCTGCTGCCGACCATCGTGGTGGTGTACCTGATCATGGCCCGCACCGCCTACGGCCGGCGGCTGTTCGCCACCGGGACCAACGACGTCGCCGGCCATTTCGCCGGCATCGACGTCCGCGACACCCGGTTCAAGGCCTACGTGCTGGCCGGCGTCATCGCCGGTCTTGTCGCGGTGGTGACCACCGCGCAGTTCGCCTCGGCCCGGCCGGACGCCGGCACCAGCGGCAACGGCATGGCGCTCCCCGCCATCACCATCGCCGTCCTCGGCGGCGTGGCCATCACCGGCGGCATCGCCCGGGTGGCCGGCGTCGTGCTGGCCGGCCTGCTGGTGGTCTGGTTGAACGCCGGCATCCCGCTGGCCATCAGCGGCAACACCGGTCCGCAGTTCCAGCTGCTCGCCCTCGGGGTGGTCCTGGTCTTCGCCGCCCTGCTCAACGGCCTCACCACCCGGCGGTACGGCGGGACCAAGTGACCGAGCGCGTCTGTTTCCTGATGCAGGTGCGCACCGACCGGCTCGCCGAGTACACCGCCGCCCACGAGACGGTCTGGCCGGAGATGCAGCAGGCGCTCACCGAGACCGGTTGGCACAACTACTCGTTGTTCGTCCGGCCCGAGGACGGGCTCGTGGTCGGGTACCTCGAGACGGACGACTTCGCCGCGGCTCTCGCCGGGATGGACTCACATGCGGTGAACGACCGCTGGCAGGCCGCGATGGCCCCGTTCTTCCCGGAGCAGGACGCCTCCCGCCCCGACCAGCGCATGCAGCGGCTGACCGAGTACTTCCACCTGGCCTGACGGCCACCCCGCTCCTGATCCGACCGTCACGACGAAGGATTTCCCTGATGACGCAGACCATTTCGCATGCACTGGCCGCCCTGGACGACTTCGGTATCGAGGTGCCGTCGTGGGCGTACGGCAACTCGGGCACCCGGTTCAAGGTGTTCTCCACCCGCGGGGTGCCGCGCGACCCGTTCGAGAAGATCGCCGACGCCGCGCAGGTGAACGCGCTGACCGGTGCCGGCGCCGCGGGTGTCGATCCACATCCCCTGGGACACGGTCTCCGACTGGTCGGCGCTGGCCGACCACGCGGCGTCGTTGGGGGTGTCCATCGGGGCGGTGAACTCGAACCTGTTCCAGGACGACGACTACAAGCTGGGCTCGCTGACCAACGCCGACGAGCGGATCCGGGCGAAGGCCGTCGCGCACCACGTGGAGTGCATCGACGTGATGCGCGCGACGGACTCCAAGGACCTCAAGATCTGGCTGCCCGACGGCACCAACTACGCCGGCCAGGACTCGCTGCGCCGCCGGCAGGACCGGCTCGCCGATTCGCTGCAGCAGATCTACGCCGCGATGGACTCAGATCAGCGACTCCTGTTGGAGTACAAGATCTACGAGCCGTACTTCTACACGATGGACCTGCCCGACTGGGGCAGCTCACTGCTGCAGTGCCTGGCGTTGGGTGAGCGGGCGAAGGTCATCCTGGACACCGGCCACCACGCGCCGTCCACGAACATCGAGTTCATCGTCATGCAGCTGCTGCGCCAGGACCGGCTCGGGGCGTTCGACTTCAACTCCCGCTACTACGGCGACGACGACCTCATCGTCGGGTCGGCTGATCCGTTCCAGCTGTTCCGGATCATGGTCGAGATCGTCTCCCAGGGCGCGCATCTGCCGTCGTCGGGGGTGAACTTCATGCTCGACCAGTGCCACAACATCGAGGACAAGATCCCCGGCCAGATCCGGTCGGTGATGAACGTGCAGCACGCCACGGCCAAGGCCCTGCTGGTCGACTGGGAGGCGCTGCGCACCGCGCAGGACTCCGGCGACGTCCTCGGCGCGCACGGCGTGCTGATGGACGCCTACGAGACCGACGTCCGCAGCCTGCTCGCCGACCGACGGGAGGCCCGGGGCCTGCCGCGGGACCCGCTCGGCGCGTTCGCCGCGTCCGGCTACCTCGACCGCATCGCCGCCGACCGCGTCGGCGGCACCCAGGCCTCCTGGGGCGCCTGAGCCCCGGCTCGGCGACCCCCTCCAGCCCACGACAACCTCCAGGGACTCTCCACGATGAGCGACAACACAGCCGTCAGCGATCTGATCGGCCGGTCGAACCGGCTCGGCGCGGATCCGCGCAACACCAACTACGCCGGCGGGAACACCTCAGCGAAGGGCACCGAGACCGACCCGGTCACCGGGGAGCCGGTCGAGTTGCTGTGGGTCAAGGGCTCCGGTGGTGATCTGGGCACCCTGAAGCCGCAGAACCTGGCGGTGGTGCGGCTGGACCGGCTCCGCGCCCTGGTCGACGTCTACCCCGGGGTGGACCGGGAGGACGAGATGGTCGCCGCGTTCGACTACTGCCTGCACGGCAAGGGCGGCGCGGCACCGAGTATCGACACCGCGATGCACGGCCTCGTCGACGCCGCGCACGTGGACCACCTGCACCCCGACTCCGGGATCGCGCTGGCCACCGCCGCCGACGGGCGAGGAGCTGACCCGCACGGCGTTCGGCGACCGGGTCGCGTGGGTCGACTGGCGCCGCCCCGGCTTCCAACTCGGGTTGGATATTTCAGCCATCAGCCTCCGCTAATCCGCAGGCCATCGGCGTCATCCTCGGCGGGCACGGCATCACCGCCTGGGGCGACACCTCCGAGCAGGCCGAGGCCAACAGCCTGGAGATCATCCGCACCGCCGAGCAGTTCCTCGCCGAGAACGGCTCCGCGGAGCCGTTCGGCCCCGCGGTGCCCGGCTACGAGCCGCTCCCGGAGGCGGAGCGCCGCGCGAAGGCCGCCGCGCTGTTCCCGACCCTGCGCGGCCTCGCGTCGACGGACAAGCCGCAGCTCGGGCACTTCACCGACAGCGACGTGGTGCTGGACTTCCTCGCCCACTCCAAGCTCGCCGCGTTGGCCGAGTTGGGCACGTCGTGCCCGGACCACTTCCTGCGCACCAAGGTCAAGCCGATGGTGGTGGACCTGCCGTCGACGGCGTCGGTCGAGGAGATCCTGGCCGCGCTGCCCGCCCTGCACGAGGCCTACCGCGCCGACTACGCCGGCTACTACCAGCGCAACGCCACCCCGGACTCCCCCGCGATGCGTGGTGCGGACCCGGCGATCGTGCTCGTCCCCGGCGTCGGGATGTTCTCCTTCGGCACGAACAAGCAGACCGCCCGCGTCGCCGGCGAGTTCTACGTCAACGCGATCAACGTGATGCGCGGCGCCGAATCGGTGTCCACCTACGCCCCGATCTCGCGAGGCCGAGAAGTTCGCCATCGAGTACTGGGCGCTGGAAGAGGCCAAGCTGCCAGCGGATGCCCAAGCCGAAGGCGCTCGCCACCCGGGTCGCGCTGGTCACCGGCGCCGGCTCCGGCATCGGCAAGGCCATCGCCACCCGCATCGCCGCCGAGGGCGGGTGCGTCGTCATCGCCGACCTCAACCTCGACAACGCCGCAGGCAGTCGCCGCCGCAGCTGGGCGGACCGGATGTCGCCGTCGCGCGTCCGCGCCGACGTGTCCGACGAGGACGCCGTCGCCGCGCCTGCTCGCCGACGCGGCGCTGGCGTTCGGCGGGGTCGACCTGGTCGTGAACAACGCCGGCCTGTCGCTGTCCAAGCCGCTGCTGGAGACCACCGTCGCGCGACTGGGACCTGCAGCACAACGTGATGGCCAAGGGCAGCTTCCTCGTCTCCCGCGAGGCCGCCCGGGCGATGATCGCCCAGAACATGGGCGGCGACATCATCTACATCTCGCTCCAAGAACTCGCGTGTTCGCCGGGCCGAACAACATCGCCTACTCCGCCACCAAAGCCGACCAGGCCCACCAGGTCCGGCTCCTCGCCGCCGAACTCGGCCAGTACGGCATCCGCGTCAACGGCATCAACCCCGACGGCGTCGTCCGCGGCTCCGGCATCTTCGCCGCCGGCTGGGGCGCCTCCCGCGCCGCCGTCTACGGCGTCAAGGAAGAAGACCTCGGCGCCTACTACGCCAAACGCACCCTGCTGGGCAAAGAAGTCCTCCCCGACCACATCGGCGACGCCGTCTACGCCCTCACCGCCGGCGACCTCTCCCAAACCACCGGACTCCACATCCCCGTCGACTCCGGGGTCGCCGCCGCGTTCCTGCGATGAGCGCCTGCGCGAAGAGAAGCAGAGCACCGATGAGCGCCTGCGCGAAGAGAAACAGACACCGATGAGCGCCCGCGCGAAGAGGATCGGGCACCGATGACTCAGTCTCCTGCAGCTTTCGCCGCGGTCGACCTCGGGGCGTCCAGCGGCCGGGTCATCCTCGGTCACGTCGGACCCGGCACGCTGGAGATGACCGAGACCCGCCGGTTCCGCAACGGGCCCGTCCATCTCCCCGACGGGCTCTACTGGGACATCCTCGGCCTCTACACCGACATTCTGCACGGGCTGCGAGACGCCGCCCGGCAGCATCCGGCGCTCCGCGGCGTCGGGATCGACTCCTGGGCCGTGGACTACGGTCTCGTGTCCGGTGACCGATTGCTGGGTAACCCCCGGCACTACCGGGACGGCCGCACCGACGCCACGGTCATCGACACGGTGCACCGGCAGGTGTCGGCGGAGCGGCTGTACGGGGTGACCGGCCTGCAGCACCTGCCGTTCAACACGCTGTATCAGCTCACCGCCGACGGGCCGCTGCCGTCCGGCACCCAGGCGCTGATGATCCCGGATCTGCTCGGCTACTGGCTGACCGGCCGCCGCGTCACCGAGGAGACCAACGCCTCGACCACCGGCCTGCTCGACGCCCGCACCGGCGGCTGGTCCCCGGAGCTGTTCGCCGCCCTCGGTTGGACGACCGAGCTGTTCCCCGACCTGGCCGCCCCCGGCAGCGTGGTCGGCGGCCTCACGCCGGCCGCGCGCACCGAGACCGGACTCGGCGGCAGGCGTCGAGGTGACCACCGTCGGCTCCCACGACACCGCCTCAGCCGTCCTCGGGGTACCTGCCGAGACGCCGTACTTCGGCTACATCTCCTGCGGTACCTGGGGTCTCGTCGGCGTGGAGCTGGAGGCACCGGTGCTGACCGAGGAGAGCCGCGCGGCGAACTTCACCAACGAGCGCGGCATCGACGGCACCATCCGCTACCTGCGCAACGTGATGGGCCTGTGGCTGCTCTCGGAGAGCATGCGGACCTGGGAGCGCAGCGGCGACCACACCTCGCTGACCGAGCTCATCGCCGCCGCTGCGGCGCTGCCCGCCGGTGGCCCGACGTTCGACCCGGACGACCCGGAGTTCTCCCCGCCCGGGGACATGCCCGCCCGGATCGCCGCTGCCTGCACCGCGACCGGGCAACCCGTCCCGAGAAGCCCGGCGCAGTTCGTCCGGTCGATCCTGGACAGCCTCGCCATCACCTTCGCCGCCCGCATCGCCGACGCAGAACGGTTGTCGGGCAACCGCATCGAGGTCATCCACATCGTGGGCGGCGGCTCGCAGAACGCCCTGCTCTGCCAGCTCGTCGCCGACGCCACCGACCGCCCCGTGGTCGCCGGCCCGGTCGAGGCAACCGCCCTGGGCAACCTCCTCGTGCAGGCCCGCACGCACGGCGTCCTCACCGGCGACCGCTGGGACCTCCGCGCCGAACTCCGGAAAGCCGTCCACACCCGCACCTACCGACCGGGAGCCGCGCTCGACGAACAGTGACCCGCGGTCAGCCGCCCCCGGGTAGTCCGGCGGCCTGGTAGAAGCCGGTGATGTGCGCGCACACCGCGGCCTCGGCGTCGGCGCCGCGGCCGCCCCGGACGGCGGCCAACACGTCGCGGTGTTCCGCCGTCAGCCGGCGCGCCATCGCCGGCCAGTCGTCGATCCGGCCGACCGCGGCGGTCACGTAGGCCTCGATGGCGGTGCGCATCGCGCTCATCACCGCGGCGATGACGACGTTGCCGGCCGCCTCGGCGAGGCTGACGTGGAACCGGGTGTCGAGTGCGAGATACGCCGCTGCACCGAGGCTCTCGTCATCCATCGCCTCGACGAGCGCGCCCGCCGCGTCGAGCGCCGCCCCGTGCGCGCCGTCGGCCGCCTCCCGAACCGCCCACCGCTCGATCAGCAATCGGGCGCCGACGATGTCGGAGACCGGTAGGTGCCTGCTGGCCAGGTGCCAGGTCAGGGCGGCAGCGATCGGTGACGCCGGCTCGGCCGTGATGACGGCACCGGCGTCGGGCCCGGACCCCACGCCCGTCCGCACCACGCCGAGAGCCTCGAGGATCCGGACGGCCTCCCGCACGCTGGAGCGGCTCACCGCGAACCGCTCGGCCAGCGCCCGCTCGCCGGCGAGCTTCTGCCCGACCGACAACGTGCCTGACCGGAGATCGGCTTCGATCCCGCTGAGGACCACCTGGTAGCTCTTGTCGGCCACGGCTCCCCTTGTGTGGTCTGACCACAGCCGTTACTGTGGTCAGACCACAGGGTAACGCTCGCCGCGGCACCTTGGCCTCGTCATTCCCCCTGGAGTTCCCTCATGCGCATCGCGGTGGTGGCCACCTGCCTGGCCGACTCGCTGTTCCCGGACGTCGTGAAGGCGACCGTCGGCCTGCTCGAGCGGCTCGGGCACACGGTGGTGTTCCCGCAGGCCCAGGTGTGCTGTGGCCAGATGCACGTCAACACCGGCTATCTCAAGGAGGCCCTGCCGGTGGTGCGCCACCACGTGGAGACCTTCGAGGCGGCTGACTTCGACGTCGCGGTGGCCCCGTCGGGCTCCTGCGTCGGATCCATCCGGCACCAGCAGGCGATGGTCGCCCGGCGCGGCGGTGACACCGCCCTCGCCGAGCGCGCCACCGCGCTGGCCGGCCGCACCTACGAGCTGTCCGAGCTGCTGGTCGACGTCCTCGGCGTCACCGACGTCGGTGCCTACTTCCCGCACCGGGTGACCTACCACCCGACCTGCCATTCGCTGCGGATGCTGCGGGTCGGCGACAAGCCGCTGCAGCTGCTCCGCGCGGTCGACGGGATGGACCTGGTGGAGCTGCCCGACGCCGACCAGTGCTGCGGCTTCGGCGGGACCTTCTCGCTGAAGAACCCGGATGTGTCCACCGCGATGCTGGCCGACAAGATGGGCAACGTGCTGACCACCAAGGCCGAGATGTGCTCGGCCGGTGATGCGTCCTGCCTGATGCACATCGGCGGCGGACTGTCCCGCCTCAAGACCGGGGTCCGCACCGTCCACCTCGCCCAGATCCTCGCCTCCACCACCGACAAGGCCTACGCATGACCACCTTCCTGGGGATACCGCTCCGCCGCCGCCAAGACCCCGAGTCGCCGATCCGTGGGTCCGAGACGTTCCCCCAGGCGGCGAAGCGGGCGGTGGACGACACCCGGCTGCGCCGCAACCTGGGCCGCGCCACCGCGACCATCCGCGGCAAGCGGCAGGCCGTGGTCGACGAGCTGCCCGACTGGGAGGCGTTGCGCGACAGCGGATCTGCGATCAAGGCGCGGGTGATGGCCGAGCTGCCCGAGCTGTTGGAGCAGCTCGAAGCCAACGTCATCGCCCGCGGTGGCGTCGTGCACTGGGCCGCCGACGCCGCCGAGGCCAACCACATCATCACCCAGATCGTCAGGGCGACCGGGACAGACTGAGGTCGTCAAGGTCAAGTCGATGGCCACCCAGGAGATCGGCCTCAACGAGTACCTCGAGGAACACGGCATCGCCGCCGTGGAAACCGATCTCGCCGAGCTGATCGTGCAGCTCGGCCACGACAAGCCGTCACACATCCTGGTCCCGGCGATCCACCGCGGCCGGGCCGAGGTGCGCCAGATCTTCCTCGACGAGATGACCGGGGTGGCGGTCGGTCTCACCGACGACCCGCGCGAGCTCGCGATGGCCGCCCGCAGCCATCTGCGCCGGAAGTTCCTGTCCGCGAAGGTCGCCATCTCGGGCACGAACTTCGCCATCGCCGACACCGGCACCCTGTCGGTCGTCGAGTCCGAGGGCAACGGCCGCATGTGCCTCACCCTGCCCGAAACCCTCATCACCGTCATGGGTATCGAGAAGATCCTGCCCACCTTCAGTGACCTGGAGGTGTTCATGCAGCTGCTCCCGCGCTCCTCCACCGGCGAGCGGATGAACCCGTACACGTCGCTGTGGACCGGCGTCACCCCCGGCGACGGCCCGCAGGAGTTCCACCTGGTGCTGCTGGACAACGGTCGCACCAACGCGCTGGCCGACGAGGTCGGCCGGGCCGCGCTGCACTGCATCCGCTGCTCCGCCTGTCTCAACGTCTGCCCGGTCTACGAGCGGGCCGGCGGTCACGCCTACGGCTCGGTCTACCCGGGTCCGATCGGGGCCGTGCTGACCCCACAGCTCACCGGTATCCACGGCCACGACGACGTGAACTCCACGCTGCCGTATGCCTCGTCGCTGTGCGGGGCGTGCTTCGACGCCTGCCCGGTGAAGATCGACATCCCCTCGCTGTTGGTGGAACTCCGTGGCCGGGCGGTCGACTCCGACCGCGGCCACGGTCTGCCCACCGGCTGGGACGGGGCGATGAAGGCCGCCGCCTGGGTGATGAGCGACGAGAAGCGGTTCGCCGCCGCCCAGAAGGGCCTCGCCGCCGGCCGGCTGATCGCCCGCAAGGGGCAGATCACCAACCTGCCCTTCCCGATGTCGGCGTGGACCGGCAGCCGTAACATCGCCGCACCCCCGAAACAGACGTCCCGGCAGTGGTTCGCCGAGACCCACAGCGACACCGAGGGTTCCGCATGAGCACCCGCGAGACGATGCTGGCCGCGATCCGGGAAGCGGTCGCCCTCGGCGCCGGCCCCGCCGACGTGGCTCCCATCCCCCGCGAGTACGCCCGCACCGGCGTCCTCACCGATCACGAGCAGGTTCTCGAGCTGCTCGTCGACCGGCTGCTGGACTACAAGGCCCTCGTCACCCGCACCGACCGGGCGGGCCTGCCCGCAGCGCTGGACGAGGCGCTGGCGCCGGCGCGGTCAGTGGTCGTTCCAGCGGGACTGCCCGCCGAGCTGCACGACACGCTGCGCGCCCAGGGACGACACGTCGTGGTGGACGGCGAGCCGGAGGTACTGAGCGCCGACCAGTTGGATCGGCTCGACGCAGTGGTCACCGGCGCCCGGGTCGCCATCGCCCTGACCGGCACGATCGTGCTCGACGCCGGGCCCGACCAGGGCCGCCGGGCGCTGTCCCTGGTACCCGACCGGCACGTCATCGTGCTGTTCGCCGACCAGGTCGTGGAAACCGTGCCGGAGGGCTTCGCCCGCCTGACGCCGACCGCTCCGCTGACGATGATCAGCGGCCCCTCGGCCACCAGCGACATCGAGCTGTCCCGGGTCGAAGGCGTCCACGGCCCGCGAAACCTGCACGTGCTGGTCGTCGTCGACTGAGATCCGGGTCCGCGCGCTGAACCCGACGCTCTTCCGGGGCCGGGCGTGCCGCGGCCGCGTGCACCCGACGACGCAGACCGCCGGCTCAGGCGCCTACGGCGGTGAGCAGACCGAGGTCGGTGAACGCCCGGCGCAGTCCGGCCGCCCCGGGCCCGGGCGCGACCAGGTCCGCCGCGGCGAGAACCCGCGGGTCGCTGCCCTCGATGGCGACACCCACCCCCGCGAACGCGAGCATCTCCAGGTCGTTGAGCCCGTCGCCCACTGCCACTGTCCGGTCCACCGGTATCCCGAGATGATCGGCCACGATGCGGATCCCGACGGCTTTGTGCACAGCGGTGAGGTGGATCTCACCGGCGGTGTCCCCCATGTCGGGGATCGAACTGGGCAACACACCCAGCCCGGGCCCCATCTCTGCGATCAGCTCCTGACCCGGCAGCGGGGAGTCGAAGTAGGTCACCTTGCCGAAGGACGTATTCGTGAGATCGGCCGACATCTCCAGATTGGCGAGGATGTCGGCCGGTCCCCGGCGCTCGGGGGACGGCGGTGCCGACAGGTGACCCAGCAGGCCGGCGAGCCGCAGGTCGACGCCCAGCGGGCCGTAGATCGCCTCCGGGGCCTCCAACAGGTAGGCGATCTGGTGGCGGTCGAGGACCGCGACGGTGGCCGACGCGAGGTCGTCCGGGAAGCGATGGTCGATCAACACCTCGCCGTCGATCTCGACGTAACCGCCGGCCGCGGCGACAAAGCCGTCGAGTTCGTCCAGCACGCCCGGCGGGATCATCGATCGCGGTCGTCCGGTGCACAGGAAAACGCGGTGTCCGGCGGCTCGGACCGCCCGCACCGCTTCCACCTGTGCCGGCGGCACCACCCCGTGCACCGCGTAGGTCCCGTCGAAGTCGAGGAAGATCAGCCGGACGGCGGTCGGGGCGGCGGTGTTCACGTGCAGCCACGGTACCGGTATTGCCGGGACTGGTCCGCGCCCTGACCGGGCGGACCGTTCAGACAGGGTCGAGGACGCTCAGTGCAGGTCGATGGTGCGGACCGCGGCGATGTGGTCACGGATGAAGCGGTTGGCGTGTGCGGCGAGGTCCTCGGAGTCGGTCCAGAGGTTGCGCCAGATCCCGAGCGTGTTGCTCAGGGTCGCCGACACCACCGCCGAGGAGAAGGACTCGAACACGATCGGCCCGTCGTAGCGCATCCGGGCCAGTGCGCGGAAGGTGCTCTCGAAGTCGACTGAACCGGTACCGAGATAGCCCCGGTGACTTTCGCCGATGTGGACGTAGCCGAGACGGTCGCCGGCGTCGAGGAACGGCTGGAACAGATCCGACTCCTCGATGTTCATGTGATAGGTGTCCAGGTGGACCGCCACGCCGGCGTCGACCTCGTCGAGATAGGTCATCGCCGCACGGCCGGTGTTGAAGACGTTGGTCTCGTACCGGTTGACCACCTCCAGCGACAACGCGACACCCCTCTCCGACGCCCGGCCGGCGAGGTCGCGGATGGACGCGACGCTGTTGGCCCGGCCGCGCTCGGACAACGGAGCCATGTGCTTGCGCATCGATCCGTAGAGAACCCCGCACATCCGGGTCCCGCCCATCTCGGCGGTGCGGTCGAGTGCGGTGCGCAGCAGATCGACCCCGGCGGCGACGACAGCCGGGTCGTCGGAACTGATGTCGGCGTGCTCGGGCAGACCGAGACTGGCGGTGCCGACAAGGCCGGCGTCCTCCAGTGCGCGCCGGGCGGTCGCCGCGTCGAAGGTGTAGGGATCCATCAGCGGGAACTCGACGAGGTCGAAGCCGGCGGCCTTGGTGCGCTCGACGGACGAGACGATGCCGGCGGTGTCGAACTCGCCGGTCCAGACGAGCGCGTGGCAGCCGATGAGCGAGGCCATGTCGATGTTCCTGTCGGTCGAGGGGCCGGGATCGCCATCCCGACGGACGGCGGGCGCCGTCGCGACAGGGTCCCGCTGCGGCGAGACCGCCGTCGGCGTCGTCGTTCGCAGTCTCGCACGGCGTACCGCCCCCGGCTCGGGCGGTACGGCAGCCACCGGGCGGGCGCGCTCAGGCGGTGACGGACCCGGTCACGGTGCGCAGGCGGCGGCGGACCTTGGCACCGATGTCGTTGGGCAGCGAGAGCCGGAAGACCTTGCCCCAGGCCGAAGCGACCTGCTTGGGCAGCGGACCGGTGACGTAGGCCAGCCGGTAGTCGTGAAACAGCTGTCGCACCTTGGGCGCGATCTCGGCGTAGCGGTTGCTCGGCAGGTCGGGGAACAGGTGGTGCTCGATCTGGTACGAGAGGTTGCCGGTCATGATGTGCGTGAGCTTGCGGCCGGTGATGTTGGCCGACCCGAGCATCTGCCGTAGGTACCACTCGCCGCGGGTCTCACCCTCGATCGAGCGCCGCTCGAAGGTCTGCACGCCCTCCGGGAAGTGGCCGCACATGATGACCGAGTGCGTCCACAGGTTGCGGATCAGGTTCGCCGTCGCGGTGGCACCGAGCGTGGACCGGAACGACGGGCCCGACAGCGCCGGGTGCACGACGTAGTCCTTCAGCGCCTGGCCGCGGATCTTGCGCAGCGTCTCCATCCCGCGCTTCTTGAACTCCGGACTGGAGCGGCGGCGCTTGGTCTTGAGGTTCTTGCCCAGCTCGAGATCGTAAGCGGCGATGCCGAACTCGAAGAAGCAGGCGTTGAGGAAGTTCCACAGCGGCTGCGCCAGGTACATCGGCACCCAGCGCTGGTCCTCGTCGACCCGCATGATGCCGTAGCCGAGGTCGTTGTCGCGCCCGATCACGTTGGTGTACGTGTGGTGCAGCTCGTTGTGCGAGTGCTTCCACTGGTCGGACGGGGACGCGTTGTCCCACTCCCACGTCGTGGAATGGATCTTGTCGTCCCGCATCCAGTCCCACTGGCCGTGCATGATGTTGTGGCCGATCTCCATGTTCTCGAGAATCTTGGCCACCGCCAGGCCGGCCGTCCCCACGAACCAGGCCGGCCGGTACTTCGACACCAGAAGCAGCGCACGGCTGCTCATCTCCAGCGTCCGCTGAACCTTGATCACCTTGCGGATGTAGGCCGCATCGGACGCCCCGCGGTCGGCGATGACCTCGGCACGGATGGCGTCCAACCGACGGCCGATGTCCTCGATGTCGTCAGGGGACAGGTGAGCGATCGGGTTGTCGGACTTCTTCTGCAGCACGGTCACGGTATGAGGTCTTCCTGTTCTGTGTTCTGCAATGCGGTTCGTTCGGGGAGTTCGGTCAGAGGTCGAGGTCGCAGGCGCCGGCCGCGGCCGACACGCAGGTCTGCACGAGGACGCCGTCGCCGGCGGTCGCCGTGGTGACGTCGCCGCTGCGCAGGTCGCGCACGGCGCCCTCCCGCAGTGGCAGGACGCAGGAGAAGCAGATGCCGATCCGGCAACCCGACGGCAGCAGCAGACCGGCCTGTTCACCGGCGTCCAGCAGCGACGTCGCGCCGTCGACGGTGATCTCGGTGCCGGTTGCGCCGAAGCGGACGGTGCCGCCATCGCCGGGCTCGATCTGCTTGGTCCGGAACCGTTCGACGTTCAGTGGCGTACGGATGCCGGCAGCGCCCCAGTACGCCTCGAGGGCGTCCAGCAGGCCGGCGGGCCCGCAGGCCCAGGTCTCCCGCTCGGCCAGATCCGGGACCAGGTCGGCGAGCGTGTCGACGTCGAGCCGCCCGTGGACGTCGGAATGGTGCTCCACGAGACGCAGCCGCCCGGCGGCCGCCAGTCCGCGGAGCTCGGCGCCGAAGAGGACGTCGTCGGAGGTCCGGTCGGAGTGGATGAGGACCGCATCGTGAAGCCTGTCCAGGCCCGCCCGCAGCATCCCGATGACGGGGGTGATACCGCTGCCGCCGGTGATGAACAACGTCTTCGCCGGTACCGGATCGGGCAGCACGAAGGTCCCGCACGCCTGGTCCAGCATGACCAGATCGCCGGGCTGCAGACGTTGGGCGAGGTGACTGCTGACGAGACCGCCGGCCACCGCCTTGGCGGTGACCGAGATGACCGGATCGGCGACCGCGGGCGAAGAGGTGACGGAGTAGGAGCGCCACCGGCGCACGCCCTCGACGTCGATCCCGACCCGCACGTACTGGCCGGGCACGTGACCGCGCCAGGATGCACCCGGACGCAGCACGACGGTGACCGCGTCCTGCGCCTCCGGGCGGACCTCGACCACCCGCGCCCGCAGGTCCGCGCCGCGTCGCAGCGGCGAGAACATGTCCAGGTAGTCGGACGGATCGCGCGGCGCCGCGAGCGATTCGGCCACCGCCCACAGGCGCCGACGCAGCGGGCCACGCGCGCCGGAGCGCGGGGCTCGCTCTCGTTGACTGCTCATGCATCCAGTTTTCCTGCGTCCCGGGGTATTTTCATGACCTGGGAACGTAAATCTCGACCTCACAACTGTCACCGGAGAACAGAAACGTGCCGACACCCACGCACAGTCAGCACATCATCGCGCAGGGGGATGACCTCGACCTGCGGCTGGACGACGCCACCGTCTCGGCGCTGCTCGTCCAGCTGCCGGAGCTGGCGGCCGGAACCGTCCGCGCGATCACCGAGGAGGTGCCCGCCTACCGGTCGGCCTTCGCCGGCCCGCTGGGTGCGAGCATCACCGCGGCGGTCGAGGTTGCGCTCCGCGGGTTCCTCCGGTTGGCCACCCAGTCGCCCTCGGATCTGCTCGTCGACGGCCGCACCCGGACACCCGCGCTGGAGGGCGCCTACGACCTCGGCCGCGGCGAGGCACGCAGTGGCCGCTCCATGGACGCCCTGCTCGCCGCCTACCGGGCCGGCACCCGGGAGGCCTGGCGGGAGTTCTCCCGGACAGCGCTGGAGTCCGGCGTCTCGGCCCGTGGGATGGCCCGCTTCGCCGAGCTCGTGTTCGCCTACATCGACGGGCTGTCGGCCGCGAGTGCGGCCGGCCACGCCGACGAACTCGCGAGCTCCGGACGGACCCGCGACCGCTACCTCAGCCGGCTCGCCCTCGGCGTCATCGTCGGGGAGCCGCCGGAGCGGCTCGAGAAGCGCGCCGAGCGCGCCGGCTGGCGACCACCCGCCACGTTCTCCGTGGTGGTGCTGCCGGCCGGGAACGCCGCCCGCGCGATGTCGGCCCTGCACGACAGGCCGCTGCGCCTGGATGACGAACTGCCGGATCTGGCCGACGACGAGCAGGCTGACACCAGCGTCTTGCTGGTCGCCGACGCCACCGGCAGTCGCCGCCCGGCCATCCTGCGATCGCTGTCCGGGAAAGACGCCTACCTCGGACCCGCCAAGCCGTGGACCCAGGCGCGGGTCTCCTACCTCCGGGCGCTGCGCGCACGGCGGCTGGGGCTGGCCGAACCCTCGGGGGTGTGCGACACCGACGACCACCTCGCCGAGCTCGTCGTGGCCGCCGACCCGGCGGCGCTGGCCGATCTGCGGGTCCGGATGCTCGCTCCGCTGGCCGGCCTGCGACCGTCGTCGGCGCACCGGCTCACCGAGACGCTACGGGCCTGGTTGTTGCACCAGGGACGCCGGGAGGACGTGGCGGCTGCGCTGCACATCCACCCGCAGACGGTCCGGTACCGCCTCAGTCAGCTCCGGGAACACTTCGGCGCCTTCGACGACGCCGGGACCACGGCGGCTCTGATCGTGGCGCTGCTGATCCCACCGGCTGCGGAATCATCCGACAGCGACCTCCGTATCGACGCTGACCCGCGCTGACAATACGGAACCCGACACCAGGACAACCCCCGCACAATCCTGGCGGTTGCTTACCGTCGGACAGTGAGAAAGCGCCACGACCCAAGGGCCGGATTAATTGTACCGGGGTCTCAGTTTGCGATCAGGGGTTTCCGCTGAAGGCGCCCGAGCACCGGTTCCGCGATACCCGACCCGGACATCAACTGCTGTGCGCGGCCTCGAAGGCGTCCAGGATCTCGGTCTTGATACGACCGCGGTCACCGACCTGGAACCCGTTGTTGTTGGCCCAGGCGCGAACGGCACCGCGCTGTTCGCGCGACATCGACCCGGTCTTCGGCGTCTTGGACGCGGTCGGCCGCTCCCGACGGACAGTGTCCTGGGAGCGCACGCCGAGCGGCTCGGCCTGCGACAGGACCTCGTCCACGTCGGTGGTGAACAACTTCGAGAAGACGTCACCGGCGACGACGATCTTCCGGACGTCCTGACCCGGGAGACTCAACTCCAGGGTGACGAACTGGTCGTCTGCGTCGAGCAGGCTCTGGACCTCGAGAACATACGCGTCCAGTTTCACCGGTCGATCGATGTCCGGGTGATCGAGGACCCGGATCTCGGCGAGCTCATTCTCGTTCGATATTTCTTTCCCACTGAGATCGCTCGTGTAGACGCGAACAGTCTTGCTGGCCATGACGATCCACTCCTTGAATACGCTACCTACGTCGAAAGATGGTAACCCCGCATCGGCACGGCTCTCGACATCGTGCATGACGGCGGAATCGACGCCTTTCGACGTCGCCCGGGAAATCCCTTGTTCGATACCCGGAAACTGCTCTGGGTATTCGGAGTCCGATCCGTGGGCGGCTCGGGCCGGGTCGTCGACTCACGGACGAGCTCGGGACCCGAGCGGGAGGTCGGTGACGTCGACAGACCGACGACCATCTGAACGGTCCCGAGGTCCTGGACTGGGCGACGCTGACCTCACCGAAGTGCGGCCGGGCCGAACCCCAGGAAAGCGACGACGTCCGGTCGTCCCGCAGCCGATCGGCCGGTCGGCTCCGCGCGGACCGGAATCCCGTCAGCCGCGGTGCAGCACCTGCAGATCCGTGACGTATCCGGCCATCCCACCACTGACGGCCCGCCGCCAGCTCGTGGTGGTGGCCGACAGCCCACCAGGCTCCGCGGGCCCCTCCGACAGCAGCGGGATGCCGGCGCGGGCCGCGAGTGCCCGTACCGCCAGCGCGAGCACGGCCACACTCGCCGTGAACAGCGCGACCGCGGTCAGCGCGACCGGCAGCCCGAGGTGTTCGGCAACCATCCCGACCAGCGGCGGCCCTCCGAGCAGTCCGCTGTAACCCACGGTCGCCGCCAGCGCGACGCCCTGCGGCCCGGCGAGGGCGCCGCTCGCGGCGAGGGCGACCGGGAAGACATTCGCCAGACCGACCCCGACGAGCAGGAACCCGAGCAGTGCCAACGGCACCGACGACGACAGGGCCGCCACCAGCATCGCGACGGACGCGAGGAGGGCACCGCGGATCAGCAGTCGCCGGGCCCCGAACCGGCGCAGCGCCCAGCCGCCACCGAGCCGCCCGACCCCCATCGCAAGCGAGAAGCCGGCGAACCCCGCCGCCGCGGTCACCGGACCGGCGCCGAGGTCGGTGCGCAGGTGCAGCGCCGCCCAGTCGGTCAGGGTGCCTTCGGCGAAGGCGGTGCAGCCGGCGATGGCCCCGAGGAGCACCACGATCAGCCGGTGCGGCACCGGGCGCCGAGGGACGCGCGGCATGGACACATCGGCGGGTCGGCGGGCCGACGCGGGCGGCAGCGGGTCGACCGCGGCCAGTGGACGCGCCACGACACAGGTCAGGGCCACCCCGGCGATGCCGACGAGGACGAGGTGCGGCAGCACCCCGACGGCGGTGGCCACCACCCCGCCGAGCACTGCGCCGGCCAACGCGCCGAAGCTCACGCCGGCGTGCAGCATCGGCATCAGTGTCCGGCCGCGGGACTCCTCGAGACGGACGCCGAGGCTGTTGGCGGCGACGTTCACCGCGCCCGTGGCGGCGCCGAAGACGAACAGTGCGGCACCCAGTTCGAGGGCGGATCCGGCCAGCCCCGGCAGCACCAGGGCGGCACCGAGCAGGACGCCCGCCGCGAGGCCCACGGCACCGGCGCCGTAACGGGCACACCAGCGGCCGGCGAGCTGCATGGTCATGAGGGCACCGAAGGACACGCACAGCAGCACGCCGCCCAGCGCGGCCGCGGACAGCCCGAGGTTTGCACTGAGATCGGGCACCCGGGCCGCCCAGGTGCCGAAGACGAAGCCGTCGAAGGCGAACAGCGAGAGCACCGCAGCCACCCCGGGGATGCGGTCGGTGAGGGCGCGGAGGCCGCCGCGGGACGGTCGGCGTCGGTCCGGCGGACGGTCGGCGAAGCGGTGGGGGGACATGGCACTCCAAAGGGACGACGAGGGGCACGCACACGGCACCGGGCCGCCGCGCAGCCGCACGGAAGGGGCTGGGGGAACACATCGGTGTGGGGGCGGGCCGGTACGTGCGGATCAAAGATCCGCCGGCCGGCTGCCGGACCGCTCGTGGCGATCGGGTCGACGGGACGCTGTCGCGTTCTTTCTCGACGGTAGGTGGACGCCTCCCCGCTCCGTCGGTTGTGTCGCCGTGACGTGGGTCATCGGGTGGGCGCCGCCGGGGCATGACGACCGATGCCGGCTGTCCGGGGCCGCTGCGAGTGCGGCGACGATGGCCGTCGCACATGCCGGGATCGTCCTGTCCCGGGTATCCGGAGCGGATGCCGGCGTCTCCCGGATCGGGGACCTGGCTCGGACCCGGCCATGGCTGACCGCGTGATGACGCGGCAGGCGGGTCAGCTGTCCAGGGTCGGCGACATGTCCTGGGTCGACAGCCGGCGGGTGACGACGTCGTGGGCGGTCTGGTCCAGCGTGCTGTCCGTCGCCCAGGCGTGGCCGCGCAGCACGTCGAGCGCCTGCCGGCTGGTCAGGTTCAGGGCGGCGTTCAGCATCCCGACGGCGACCACCACCTCGGACCGCCACTCCAGCGGCCGGCTGAGCCAGCCCGGCGGGGTGAGCTCCGGCAGCGCCGGCGTGGGCAGCGGCACGCCGTCGATCAGCATCGTCGCCATCCGGTTCACCACCGCGGCGACGTCGTGCAGGTCTGTGCGGTACGCCTCGCGGGGGTCGAGGAAGAACAGGTCCACCGTGCCCAGACCGGTGAGGGGCTCACCCAGCGGCACCGCGATGATGGACCGGACCCTGGTCTTGGCCAACAGTTCGGCATGGAACAACGGCCAGCGGACCGCCATCTCCGCCTCGTCGACCTGCACCGTCGAGGCGGTGAGGTGCGCGTGGATGCACGGCCCCTCTCCGGTGGTGAACTGCAGGCGCTCGGCCTCGGCCGCGGCTGCGTCACTCGCACCCAGCGGTACCCGGATCGCGCCGGCGAACAATGCCATTCCGGCCCCCGCGACCGGCAGCACATCGGCACAGGCGCGGGTGAGCCTGGTGGGGAGCATCTCGGGGGCGGAGTCATCGTCGGCGGTCCGTTGCAGCGCTGCGCCGAACGCCTCGGTGATGTCCAAGCGCCACTCCCGTCCGCCGGCCGTCGCGGTTTGCGATCGACAACCGCCCGTGGGCGGCGTGCCCCCTCCATACCCGGCGGCCGGGGGGCTCCACGCAACGCACCGAATCCGATTGTCCGGTCACGGATCCGGCGCGACCGGGCGGTCAGGCCAGCACCCCCGGGGGCACCACGGACAGGTCCTGGACGCCGGTCATCGCCATCGTCCGACGTAGCTCGGCGGTCAGGCCCTCGACGACGCCCACCACACCGTCCACACCACCACCGGCCAACCCCCAGAGCTGCGGCCGGCCGACGAACACGGCCCGAGCCCCGAGAGCCAGCGCGGCGAGCACGTCGGCGCCCGCGCGGAGCCCGCTGTCGACGAGGACCTCTGCCCCCGAGCCGTCCAGCGCGGACACCACTGCGGGCAGGGCCTGCCGGGAGGTCACGGAGCGGTCCAAGGCTCGCCCGCCGTGGGTCGAGACCAGGACCCCGGCAGCGCCTGCGCCGACCGCCGCGACGGCGTCATCCGGGTGCAGGACGCCCTTGACCACCACCGGCAATCCGCTGATGGACGCGAGCCAGCCCACGGTGTCCAGCCCGACGTCGGGCGCGGTGGTCCGGCGAGCCCGCGAGGCGGGATCCGCCGGGTCGGCGAGGTCGTCGAGGTTGAGGCCGCGGGCGGCCAGCGCCCGGTCCGGCCAGCCCGACGGCTCGAACGCGGCCTGCCGGGTGTCCAGGGTGGGCAGGTCGACGGTGAGGATCAGCGCCCGCGCCCCGGCCGCGACCGCCCGCTCGACGAGCGCGGCGGTCAGGCCGCGGTCGGTCATCACGTAGACCTGCAGCCACCACGGCGCCCCGGTCGCTCCGACCGCGGCGAACGGCACTCCGGCGTGAGTACTGACCCCCAGCAGCGAGCCGGTTCGCACAGCGGCACGGGCGACGGCGACCTCACCGTCCGGGTGCGCGGCGGTGGCCTGGGCGACCGGGCCGAGCAGCACAGGGGTGTCCACCGGGGTGCCCAGCACGGTCGTCGCCGTGGACGGCGTGACGCCACCGGACAGCACCCGGGGGACGAAGCGGGCGGCCGCCCAGTCCCGGAGGCCTTCGCGGTGGGTGATGCCGTCGCCGGCGGTCATCGCGAAATAACCGGCGACGAAGTCCGGCAACGACCGGCCGGCGTCGTTCTCGAGATCGGTCAACCATCCCGACGCGGCTGCTGTGTTCAATTCCACCGGCTACCATTCCTGATTGTTCAGTGTCGATGTACATTCAGCATGCGCGACGGCGCAGGAGAAGGGTGGTCCG
This sequence comes from uncultured Actinomycetota bacterium, assembly GCA_963700115.1. Lineage (GTDB taxonomy): Bacteria > Actinomycetota > Actinomycetes > Mycobacteriales > Nakamurellaceae > Nakamurella. The sequence continues at coordinate 55,996 of OY969473.1, forward strand.
CGATGGGCGACAACGCAACCGGCCGCACCGCGCTGGTGATAGGCGCGACCGGCATCACCGGTCAGTCCGTCGGGCGGCAGCTGGTGGAACTCGGCTGGAAGACGTACGGCCTGTCCCGCAGCGGCAGCCACGTGGTCGAGGGTATGAGCGACCTGACCGCCGACCTGCTCGATCCCGCGGCGCTGCGCGGCGCGATCGCCGGCATCGCCCCCGAGATCGTCATCATCACCGCTTGGATGCGGCACGACACCGAGGCCGAGAACATCGAGGTCAACTCGGCGATCGTGCGTAACGTGCTGGCCGCCGTCGAACCCGAGGGCAGCGTCCGCCACGTTGCGCTGGTCACCGGGCTCAAGCACTACCTCGGCCCGTTCGAGTTCTACGGCCAGGGTGTGCAGGCAGAGACGCCGTTCCACGAGGACGAGCCCCGACTGCCCTACCCGAACTTCTACTACGCGCAGGAGGACGAGCTGTTCGCCGGCGCCGAGAAGTCCGGCTACACCTGGAGTGTCCACCGCGCGCACACCGTGTTCGGCTTCGCCACCGGCAACGCGATGAACATGGCCCTGACGCTGTCGGTGTACGCGACGCTGTGCCGCGAGCGCGGCGAGACCTTCGTCTTCCCCGGGTCCGAGGAACAGTGGAACGGGCTCACCGACATCACCGACGCCGACCTCCTCGGCGAGCAGCTGGTGTGGGCGTCGACCGACCCGGCCGGCGCGAACGAGCCGTTCAACATCGCCAACGGCGACGTCTTCCGCTGGCGCTGGCTGTGGCCGCGGATCGCCGACCACTTCGGCCTGCGAGTGGGAGGGCTTCGACACCGCGCCGCGCCCGCTGGAGAGCCGCATGGACGGCGCCGCCGAGCAGTGGGCCGCCATCGCCGAGCGCGAGGGCCTGGTCGAGCCTCGACTGGAGAAGGTGGCGTCCTGGTGGCACACCGACGGCGACCTCGGCCGCACGATCGAATGCCTCACCGACATGACCAAGAGCCGCAAGGCCGGCTTCCTGAACTTCCGGGCCACCGACGAGAGCTTCTTCGACAAGGTGCAGCGGTACCGGGACGCCAAGATCATTCCCTGATCCCTGGGCGGCACCGCCCGGTGCCGCACCCACCTCGGCAGGACACCGTCGTCCCGGAGGACACCATGAGTTTCACCGTCAGCGGCGTGCACCACGTCGGCCTCACCGTGCGGGACGTCCGGCGCTCGCTGGACTGGTACCGCCGGATGTTCGATCTCGAGCCGGGGCCGGTGAACCACGGCGAGGGCGATGCACTCTCGCGGGCCCTGCAGGTGGACGGGGTCACGCTGTCGTTCGCCATGGTGGCGATCGGCGGCACCCGGATCGAGTTCCTGCAGTACCACGAACCGCCCGGCCGCGACTTCGACCGCACCAACGGAGATGTCGGGTCCGCCCACGTGTGCCTCGAGGTCGACGACGTCACCGCGGCGTACGCCGATCTGACCGCCAAGGGTGCGGTGTTCAACGCGCCGCCCATCACGCTGACCGACGGTGCCTTCGCCGGCAGCACCTGGGCCTACCTCCGCGACCCCGACGGGATCCAACTCGAGATCTGGCAGTCCGGCTGAGCATTTACCTGCCCAAGTTCGGGAGGAATGTGCCCGCCTGGCGGGCACATTCCTCCCGGATATCCCGACCTTCGAGCATTGCGGGCCCGGTGGCAGTTCGAGTCAGGGGAGGCGGGCGGCGCTGCTCTCGGCCAGCTCCAACAGCCGCGGGACTCCCGCGGTGAGGGCCGGCGCGAAGCGGAGGTCGTCCGGCCGTTCACCGTGCAGCCAGCGGGTGTGGATGGCCTCGCAGAAGATCGCCGCCTTCCACAGCGCGAGGGTCTCGTACCAGGGCAACGCAGTGAGGTCCAGGGACGACCCGTCGGCATAGCGCTCCACCAGCTCGCGACGCGACGGGTAATGCGGCTCCCGGGTCGCCGAGGTCAGCTCCATCACCGACGGCGGCCGTCCCGGCTCGGCGTACGTCGCGACCAGGTAGCCGAGGTCGGCGAGCGGATCGCCGACGGTGGCCATCTCCCAGTCCAGCAACGCGCGCACCGAACCGTCGGGCGCGAACATCACGTTGCCCATCCGGTAGTCGCCGTGGACCACTGCCGCCGCTTGGGACTCGGGAAGCGTTGCTGCGAGCCAGGTCCCGAGTCGGCCGACCGCCGGCAGGTCACGGGTGGTGTTGCCACCCCACAGCGCGCCGAACCTCTCGACCTGCCGGGACAGGTAGCCGACCGGGCGCCCCAGCGCCTGGGCGGCCGGCGAGTCGACCGGCACCCGGTGCAGCTGCACCAGCAGGTCGACCAGCGCATGACCGGTGGCCCGCCGCGCGTTCGGGGCGGACAACACCTCCGGAATGTCGTCGGTGACGACGTGGCCGTCCAGGTACTCCATGACGTAGAAGGGCACCCCCAGCACCGATTCGTCGGTGCACACCGCAAGGATCCGCGGCACCGGGATGCCGTGGGCGGCGACGAACTGCTGGACCCGGGCCTCTCGCAGCATGTCGTGCGTCGACCGCGGCAGCGGCGGCCGCGGCCCTCGCCGGACGACCACCCGGGTGTCCCCACGCCGCACCGCGAAGGTGACGTTGGATTGACCCTCGCCGATCGGCGTGACGTCGAGATCCCCGACGCCGATGGCGTTCTCGTCCAGGAAGGTGGCCAGCGCGTCCAGCACGAGCAGTGGGGGCCGGTCCAGCTCCGCTGCCTCCGCACGCGTCCGGACGACGTCCCGACTGTCGGGGACGGGTGTCACCGGTCGTCGCTGCAGGCGGCGATGAGCGCTTCGAGTTCGGGCGCCCCGGCGGCTACCGCGGTCCGGCGGGCCTTCACGGCGCGACGGGCGATCGCCCACTTCTGGGTCTCGGTCGAGCCGTCGTACACCCGGAACGGGCGCACCTCGTCCAGGTACGACGCGAGCGGCAGGGCCGCGGTCATGCCGTCGCCGCCGCAGAGCTGCATGGCCCGGTCGATGACCCGGCAGATGGCTTCCGAGCAGTGCACCTTGGCGATCGACGACAGGGCCGAACCGGCCTTGGGGTCGGTTTCCAGCAGCTGGGCGGTACGGGCGATGATCGCGTCCGACGTCTCCAGATCGATGACGGACAGGGCGATCAGTTCCTGCGCGAGGCCGAGGTCGGACAGGCGCGACCCGAACAGTTCCCGTCGCTGCACCCGGTCCAGTGCGATGTCCAGCGACCGGCGGGCAAGGCCGAGCCAGCGCATGCAGTGGGTCAGCCGAGCCGGGCCCAGGCGGACCTGCGCGTAGCGGAAACCCTCCCCCACCGCGCCGAGCACCGCGTCGTCGGGCAGCACGCAGTCGTCGAAGTGGACGTGCGGGTGGCCGCCGGCGATGGTCGAGTCCAGGGCGTGGATGCGGCGGCCGACCCGGAAACCCGGGTCGTCGGTGTCGACGAGGAACATGGTCGCCCCGGCGGGCGCGTCACCGTCGGCGTCGGTCCGGGCCATCACGATCGCGAACGACGCCCCGACAGCCCCACTGATGAAACGCTTCTCACCTGAGAGCACCCAGTCGCCGCCACGCCGCACGGCGGTGGTGGTCAGCGCCGACGGGTCGGAGCCGGCCCCGGGGTGCGGCTCCGTCATCGCGAAGCACGACCGGATGGTTCCGGCGGCGAGGGGCGCCAGGTAACGCTGCTGCTGCGCGGGGGTGGCGATCTGGTCGAGCAGATGCATGTTGCCCTCGTCCGGGGCCATGCAGTTCAGCACCGACGGCCCGATGGGCGAGTACCCGGCCGCCTGGAACACCGGCGACCAGTCGCGCAGCGGCAGCCCGCCGCCGCCCCAGCGACGCGGGACCTGCGGCGCGAACACGCGGTCCGTCCGCGCAGCGTCCTGGAGACCGGCCAACACACCGGGATCCAGCGCCGTTCCCGGCCTCGGTTCGGCCGGGATCACCGTCGAGCGCACGAAATTCGCAACGGCACTGGCGGTGTCGGACGCGGTCATGCGCTGCCGCCGGCGGTGATGAGGCCGCCGTCCAGGGTCAGCACCTGTCCGGTGATCCAGGAGGCATCGGCGGAGGCGAGGAAGGCGACGGCGGCGGCGATGTCGGCCGGCTCCCCCAGCCGCCGCAGTGGGTAGGCCGCGGCGACGTCTTCCTCACGGCCGTCGTACAGAGCCTTGGAGAAGCCGGTCCGGACGACAGCGGGAGCGACGGCGTTGACCCGTACCCGCGGGCCGAGCTCCACCGCCAACGTTCGCGTCAGCTGGTTCAGCGCGGCCTTGCTCACCCCGTAGAAGCCGATCCCGGCCGAAGGCACGTCGGCAGTGACCGATGAGAGGGTCACCACGGATCCGCCGCGTTCGGCAAACCGCAGCACGGGGTGACGGACGACGGCCTGCACCCAGCCGAGGGCGCTGATCACGTTGACCTCCAGCACCTTGCGGGCCGCGGCGAGGTCCAGCTCGACCAGCGGCCCGAACCACGGGTTCATCCCCGCGGCGCTGACGAGCACGTCGAGCCGACCGTGGGCGGCGGCGATGCGGTCCAGCACATCGGCACGGTGGTCCGGGTCGTCGGCGTTGCCGGCGACCCCCATGGCCCGGGGCCCGAGTTCGGCGACAGCGGCCTCCAACCCGGCCGGCTTGCGGGCGGTGATGCAGACCGATGCCCCGTCGACCACCAACCGGCGGGCGACGGCCAGGCCGATGCCGCGGCTGGCCCCGGCTACCAGGCGACCGGACCCGACGACGAGCCTCCGTCAGCGGGCATTCACCAGCACCTTGACCTCGTTGCCGGTCGGCGACAACAGGGTCTCGAAGCCCTTCTCGACCAGGTCCACCGCATCGATCTCGGCAGTGACGACCTTCTCCACCGGCAGCCCGCGGCGGGCGATCAGGTCGATGATCCGCGGCCAGTCGTGCAACGGGTAGCACCAGGTGCCGTTGTAGGTGATCTCGCGGTTGGCGATGACCATCGGGTCGATGGACGCCGGCCTGGTGTGCAGTCCGGTCTGGGTGACCCGGCCGGCGGAACGCACGGCGGCGAAGGCACTCTGCAGTGCGCGCTCGTTGCCGGAGCACTCGACCACCGCGTCCACGCCGATGCCCTCGGTCGCGTCGTGCAGCACCTCGGTCAGGTCGACCTGGGTGGGATCGAGCACCTCACCGACGTCCAGCGAGCGGGCCAGCTCCCGGCGCACCGGGTTGACCTCCGAGACGAACACCCGCGCTCCGAGGGAGGCGGCGTAGATCGAGGCCAGCGCGCCGATCGGGCCGGCCCCGGTGATGAGGACGGTGTCGCCGGGCCGGACCCCCGCCGCGTCGACGCCGTACGCGGCCACCGCGGTGGGCTCGACCAGGGCGCCCTGGATGTCGCTGACCTCATCGGGGAGCGCGTACACCTGCGCCGCCGGGACCACCGCGAGCTCGGCGATGCCGCCCCAGTCGTGGCTCAGCCCGACGCAGGCCATCCGCACGCACAGGTGTCCGAGAGCACGCCGGCAGAACCAGCACTCGCCGCAGGCGATGATCGGCATCATCGAGACCCGTTGTCCCGCGACGACGTTGGTGACACCGGCGCCGACCTCCAGGACCTCGGCGGAGAACTCGTGGCCGAGGATCTGCGGCGCTGCGGCACCGGTCAGCGGGTGCGGAGTGGTGGGGATGACGATCGGACCGACGGCGTACTCGTGCAGGTCGGTGCCGCAGATCCCGCACCAGTACGGACGGACCAGCACCTGCCCGGGGCCGACCTCCGTCGGGGCCGGGACGTCGGTGACCCGGATGTCCTTGGCGTCGTGGAACACTGCTGCCCGCATTGGTTCTCCTGAGGTGGTGGTGGTTCGGGTGGATCAGCCGGCCGTGGGTCGGCCGATCGGGACGAGCCGCTCGACGAACCACTGCGTGGCCGCGGTGGCGCACCGGATCAGCAGACTCTGATTGCTGTACAGCGCAAGGTGGTCGGACTTGTCGATGACGACGAGGTCCTTCTTCTTCGTGGGGATGGCGTTGAAGGCGGCGATCGCCTCGTCCCAGAGCGTGATGTCGTCGTTCTCGGCCACGATCATCAGCGTCGGGGTGTCGACGATGCGGTGCAGGAACGGCCGGATGTCGTACGACATCAGCAGATCCACCGACTCGAGCGTCGCGTCGAAGTCGTAGTTCGGCGCCACCGTCTGCTGGAAGGTGTGGAACACCTCGTACCCCTCGGGGAACGGCCAGGCGGAGATCTCGTTGCCGGTGTCCAGCGTGAAGTGCGGGACCATGGTGTCCTCGCCGGTGGCGAAGCGGTGCCGCCGCGCTTCCAGGATCGCCTTCTCCAGGCGCCGGAAGTTGACCGTCCCGTTGGCCAGCCGCATGTTGAGATAACCCTCGACGACGGGGATCTGGGACACCGCGCACTTGATGCGGGAGTCGATGGCCGCCAGGATCAGTGCGTGGCCGCCGCTGTAGGACAGCCCCCATACACCGATCCGGTCGTTGTCGACCTCGTCGACGGTCTCGGCGTAGGAGATGGCGTTGCGGTAGTCCTCGATCTGCAGGTGCGGGTCGATGTGCTGGCGGCGGACGCCGTCGCTGTCACCGAAGTTCCGGTAGTCGAACAGCACCGCGGCGATGCCGTGGTCGGCGAACATCTGCGCGTAGTGCGGCTGGACGATCTCCTTGACGTAGCACCAGCCACCCGCCATCACCACGGTGGGGAACGGTCCCTCGCCCTCGTCCGGGGTGTACAACCAGCCCCGCACGGTGTCGCCGTTGCTCAGGAACTCGATGTCGCGACGCACGGAATCTCCCTTGATCCAGCGACTCTGACAGTCTGCAGGCGAGCCCGCCGAAGCGTGATCCGCACCGGTCGACCGGGTGATCACTTGAGTATGCAATCGTGTGCAGTCTGGGTCAACAGGAACGTGTCCCCGGTTGCCGCCGACCCTTGACAGGGGCGGACCCGGCGTCGAGGGTGGTCCCGTCCGGACCTGTCCGTCCTCACCATCTGCCGTCACCCAGGCCCGGAATCCGCCACCCACCCACGAGCCCGCCCGGCGTTCTGTCGGACTGGACACGGACACCCATCCCCTGCACCGCCGCCGCAGCCGCCGGAAAGGAGCCCGGACGTGCCCCCGTTGGAGCTCACCGACGTCCCGCCCGCCGACGCCGACGCCCTGCTGCCGCTGTTCCGGGCGACCTGCCAGGTCCGTGCGTTCGAACTGCTGACCTCGCAGCTCTACCGGGACGGCGTCATCCCCGGGTTCGTCCACGTCTCACTCGGTCAGGAGGCGTCCGCGGTGGGAGCGTGCGCCCCGCTGCGCCGCTCGGACCGGATCACGTCCAACCACCGCGGTCACGGGCACTGCCTGGCCAAGGGGATGGCGCCCGGCCCGATGTTCGCCGAGCTGTTCGGCCGGGCCACCGGCGCCGTCCAGGGTCGCGGCGGCTCGATGCACATCGCCGACCCTGAACTCGGGATCCTCGGCGCCAACGGCATTGTCGCAGCCGGGCTGCCCATCGCCGTCGGTGCGGCGCTGGCGTCCCGGCAGGCCGGCACCGACGACGTCGTGGTCGCCTTCTTCGGCGACGGCGCGGTGGCTCAGGGGATGTTCCACGAGGCGGTCAACCTGGCGGCGCTGTGGCGGCTGCCGGTGGTGTTCTTCTGCGAGAACAACGGTTACGCGGAGTTCACCGCCGCCGAGATCGGACATCCGGTCCCGCTGTCCGTCCGGGCCGCCGGCTACGGCGTGCCCTACGCCGAGGTCGACGGCACCGACGTGTGGGAGGTGGCCGACCGCGCCGCCCAGGTGGTGCAGTACGCCCGGACGCACGGCCCGGTGGTGCTCGAGGCGCACACCTCGCGCTGGCACGGCCACTACGAGGGCGACCAGCAGCAGTACCGCGACCCGGCGCACCTGGCGAGCGGCCTGGCCCGCGACCCCCTCGCGGTGGCCCGGCGACGGCTGCTCGAGCTCGGCGTGGACGCGGCCGAGATCGACGCGGTGGAGGCGGCGACGGCGGCCGCCGTGCAGGCCGCCGCGGACGCTGCCCGGCGCGACCCGGAACCCGACGTGCGTCGGGTCGGCGACTTCGTGACGGCCGTCCGCCCGGTCGTGACCGAAGGCACGCTCGCGGGCGATGCCGCCCCGATGAAGTACCTCGAATCGGTCCGGGCGGCTTTGCGCGATGCACTCACGGACGACCCGACGGTCTTCCTGGCCGGGATCGACGTGGCGGCGGGCGGCGGGGTGTTCGCGGTGAGTCGCGGCCTGTACGAACGATTCCCGGACCGGGTACTCGACACCCCCATCTCGGAGTCGGCGGTGCTCGGGCTTGCTGTGGGTGCCGCGATGGCCGGCCGTAGGCCCGTCGTGGAATTGATGTACCTGGACTTCCTCGGTGTCGCATTCGACGCGCTGCTCAACCAGGCGGCCAAGCTGCCCTTCATGACCGCCGGCCGGGCGTCGATGGGGCTGGTGGTCCGGACGCAGTTCGGCGCCGGCCGGTCGGCGGGCAGCCAGCACTCGCAGAGCCTGGAGGCGCTGCTGGCCCACATCCCGGGGCTGACGGTGGTCATGCCGTCGAATGCCGCCGACGCCTACGGCCTGTTGCGCAGCGCGATCGACGACCCCAACCCGGTGCTGTTCCTGGAGAACCGCAATCTGTACGGGAGGCGCTCCCCCGCGCCCCCGCCCGGCCACCGGGTCCCGATCGGCCGGGCAAAGGTGACTCGCCCCGGAAGTCAGGTGACCGTGGTGTCGTGGTCCCGGATGGCCGTGGAGTGCCTCGAGGTCGCCGGGGCGCTGGCCGCCGAGGGCATCGACGCCGAAGTCATCGACCTGCGGACGATCTCGCCGCTGGACCGCGAGACGGTGCTGACCTCGGTGGCCAAGACGTCCCGGCTCGTCGTGGTGCAGGAGGCGGTCACCGACTTCGGGGTAGGTGCGGAGATCGTCGCGACCGTGGTGGAACAGGCCTTCTGGTTGTTGGACGCGCCGGTACTCCGGGTGGGGGCCGGGTTCTCACCGGCCCCGTACGCACCGAACCTGGAGCGGGCCTGGCTGCCGCAGCAGGCCGACATCGCCGACGCGATCCGCCGGACGGCGGCGTACTGATGATCGTGCCGACCCGTCGGCGGCCGGCCGATCCGGCCGCAGCCGCCTTCGACCGACCGATCCAGCGCATGTTCGCCGACGCGGTCGGCGTTCTCCCCGGGCACGATCTCGTCATCGACGGTGCCCGGCACGTGAGCTACCGGGACCTCGCCGCGCAGGCGGGGGCGGTGCAGCGGCGGCTGCGTGACAGCGGCGTGGGTGTCGGTGATGTGGTGACCGTGCAGCTGCCGAACTGGTGGGAGGCGGTCGCGACGATGCACGCCGTCTGGGGCCTCGGCGCGGTGGTGAACCCGGTGACCCCGATCTACCGGGGCAACGAGCTGCGCAGCATCCTCGGCTCGGCCCGGCCGGCGGCGGTCGTGGTGCCGCTCGGGTGGGGCGACACGGACTACGAGGCGATGGTGGCCGGTGCCCTGGTCGACGTCGGACACCACGCCGCCGTGATGTCCGTCGACCGCGGCGCACCCTCCGCGCCCGCTGAGTTCATCTGTAGCGCAACGGATCCCGACGCTGTGGCGATGTTGATGTACACCTCGGGCACCACCGGACACCCCAAGGGGGTCCTGCACACCCACCGGACGCTGGCCTACGAGGCCGCGTCGATCGCCGATGTCTGCGGGCTCGACGGCGACACGGTGTTCATGCCGTCCCCGCTGACGCACATCACCGGCCTGCTCTACGGGGTCGTGATGCCGCTGGGCATCGGCGGCGCCGTGGCCCTGCTGGCCCGGTGGGACGCCGACCGGGCGGCGGACGTGATCGAGACCCACGGCTGCACGATGACCGTCGCCGCCACGCCCTTCCTCCGCGGTCTCACCCGGACGTACGCGGCCCGGGGCGTCCGGTCGTCGTTGCGGACGTTCGTCTGCGGTGGCGCCGACATCCCTTCTGCATCGGTCGTGGCCGCTGAGGCGGCGATGGGCACGACAGTGGCCCGGACCTACGGCTCGACCGAGATGCCGACGCTGTGCATCGTGCGGCCCGGCGACGACCCGGCGCTGCGGGTGTCGACCGAGGGTCGCCCGATCGGGGCCGCGGCCGCCCGCATCGCCGGCGGGGCCGTGGGTGTGGGCGAGTTGGAGGTGAGAGGACCGGAGCTGTTCGTCGGGTATCTCGACCCGGCTGACGATTCCGGCGCCTTCACCGGCGACGGGTGGTTCCGCACCGGTGATCTCGCCCGGATCGGCGGTTCCGGTGAGGTCACGATCGTGGGGCGGCTCAAGGACGTCATCATCCGCGGCGGGGAGAACATCAGCGCCAAGGAGGTCGAGGACCTGCTGCTCACCCATCCCGCAGTGCGGGATGTGGCGGTGGTGGCGATGGCCGACGAGCGGCTGGGCGAGAAGGCCTGTGCAGTGGTGGTGGCCGACGGCGAGCTGACCCTCGGCGCGCTCGCCGCCCATCTGGAGCGACTGGGGCTGGCCCGGCAGAAGTCCCCGGAAGCGCTGCACCTGGTGGCCGAGCTGCCGCGCACGGTGTCGGGAAAGGTGCAGAAGTTCCAGCTGCGGGCCGCGGTCGCCGCGGCGGTGCGGGACGGCCGGCTGGAGCTGCGCTGACGACGTGGTGGCGTGCGGGTCGAGGTGGCCCGGCATACTGAGTCGCGTTCATGCCGGGACCAGCGGCGCGGCCGACGGACAAGGAATCTGATGAGCGACGACCCCACCCTGAACGAGCTCAGTGCCGCCGACGTCGAGAAGCGGGCGGCCGCCGTCGCCGGTGCTCAACTGGTCGAGGACGGGATGACCGTCGGGCTGGGGACCGGCTCGACCGTGGCGTTCCTACTGCCGGCGCTGGCCGCGCGGGGGCTGTCGGTGCGCTGTGTGGCGACGTCCCCGCGCACGGAGGCTGCGGCCCGCAGGCTGGGACTGACGGTCGAGACCTTCGGCACCATCGACCGTTTCGACATCGCCATCGACGGCGCCGACGAGGTCACCCCCGAGGGCTGGCTGATCAAGGGCGGCGGCGCCGCGCACACCCGGGAGAAGATCGTCGCGGTCACGGCCGACCGCTTCGTGGTCATCGCGGACTCGTCCAAGGCGGTGCCGGCGCTGACCTGGCCGGTGCCGGTCGAGCTGATGTCCTTCGGCCTGCCGTCGACGCTGCGCCGGCTGGGGTCCGCGGTGCTGCGGGACGTCCCCGAGAGCCCCGACGGCGGCGTGATCGCCGACTACCACACCGATCTCACCGATCCGGGCCACACAGCCGCGCTGCTGGACGCCACTCCCGGTGTCGTCGCGCACGGCATCTTCGCTCCCGAGCTGGTGCACGACGTGCTGGTCGCGCGGGGCACCGAGGTCGAACACCGGACGCTTCGCTAGTCGCCGGAGGTCCGACGCGGCCGACACCTCGTCGACCGGGCCCCTGATGCTCTTCCTCTGCTGACGATGGTCAGTCCTCCCCCCGAACCTCAGCCCACCACCGCTGACGTGACGGGCCAGCCGATCTCGGTCCGCCACCGCGCTGGGTCCGGGGTGTCGCGGGGGCCGACGAGATAGGTCTCCCGGACGGATCCGCCCGGGTCCAGACCGTGGTCGAGCGCCCAGCGCGCCAGCCTGCCGTAGGTCACGTCGATGTCGGCGTGGTCGCCGGGATGGACGGCGACCGCCAACTCGACCGCCGGGAGCGTCATCGGCACCGCGCGCCCACCGGCAGGCGGCTCGAGGGCCGGCAGGAACACGGTGACCTCGCCGCGTTCCTCCGTGAACAGCGAGGTCCCGACCACCACACCCGGCGGCCCGTCGGGGACACGGCCGGCGGCGGCGAGCACCCGGTCGAGCTCTCCCATCGCGGTGGCGTACCAGGTCTGCACGCCGGACTGGTCGACCACACCGGTCACGGCGACGACCGACACCGCGGGCGACATTCGGCGCTCGACGACGAAAGCCTCCTCGTCGGGGCCCATCAGTCGACGGAGTGCCGTCACCGCGCGCTGCGTCAGTGCCAGCCGTTCCTCGAGGCGGTGCAGGTGCCCGGCGAGCAATGGGTGGTGCCGGCACTCGTCGGGACCACCGACCAGGTCGGCGATCTCCGACAGCGGCATGTCGAGCTCGCGAAGTCGGCGGATGGTCTGGGCGGTGGTGATCTGTGTCGGGTCGTAGTAGCGGTACCCCGTGCGATCGTCCACGGCGGCCGGCTGCAGCAGCCCGCCGTCGTGATAGCGCCGCAGCGCCTTGATCGACAGATGGGTCATCGCCGAGAACTGTCCGATGGTGAGCCAGGTGTTCACGGGAGCAGTCTTGACCCTCCCGCGGGGGGAGACACCATCGTGGACCGCGTGACCACACACACCGACCTCATCACCCGCCATTTCCAAATCTCGGACGCCGGCGACGTCGACGCCTACGCGGCACTGTTCGCCCCCGACGCGGTGGTCCACGACGACGGCCACACCCACGTCGGCCTGGACGACATCCGGGCCTGGCGGGGCAGCACCACCCCCGTCACATCCGACGTGCTGGACGTCTGCGGAGGGGACGAAGCCACTGCACGTGTCCGTATCGCGGGCGACTTCCCCGGCAGTCCCGTTGTTCTCGGCTTCCGGTTCGGATTCGACGACGCCGGCCGGATCACCACGTTGACCATCGCCGTCTGACCGGGACGCCTGCCCTCCGACATCGGGTCAGGGCACCAGCGCCCGTGCGACGACCCACCGCAGGGCTGCACTGAGACTGTCTCCTGTGAGAAAGCGAGACGTCACATGTGTTCTCGCCCCAGATCGGCGCCAGCTCTTCCGCTGGACCACTGTCCGTTGTAGTCTTCCCAGAGCGACAGTTTCTCGTCGCGAGACCCAGGATGTCATCCACGAGGTTGTGGAGCAGGACCTGAGCTCTGAGTGCGTCTTCGACGCAGCTCTCGGCTCGGGTCCTTTTTTGCGTTCTGGGCAGTTGCGGCGCGAGGTGCGGGTCATGAACCGCCGCTTGCGACGCAGGCAGGTTCAGACATCGGGACAGAGAGGTCACCAGCACGTTATGAGCACCAGTTACGCCACCCTCGCGGGTCGCATCGTCGACCTGGTCGGAGGACCGGCCAACATCGCTTCCTTCTATCACTGCCAGACGCGGCTGCGGTTCCGGCTCCGGGATGAAAGTCGGGTCGATCACACAGCTTTGGACGCCACCGACGGTGTCGCCAAGACGCTGACGAACGGCGGCGTGTTCCAGGTCGTCGTCGGAACGCACGTCAAGGATGTTCACGACGAGATCCAGCGGCAGCTCGGCCCCATCGGCACCGCGTCGGCTGCGGGCGACGACGAGCCGACCGAGAAGAAGGGACCGTTGGGTACGGTCCTGGACTTCATCACGGGCTCGTTCATGCCCATCATCCCGGCGTTGTCGGGGGCGGGCATGGTGAAAGCGTTCCTGGCGCTGCTCGTGGTCACTGGTCTGACCACCCGGGAGTCGCAGACCTACTACGTGCTCAACTTCTTCGCCGACGCCATCTTCTTCTTCCTGCCCGTGATGCTGGCGTTCTCCGCAGCGAACAAGCTGAAGGCGAACCCGATCCTCGCGGCCGGGGTGGCCTGCATCATGGTGCACCCGAACTGGACGGCCCTGGTCGCAGCCAAGGAACCGGTGCGGCTGTTCGACTTCATCCCGTTGACGCTGACCACTTACAGCTCGACGGTCATCCCCATCATCTTGATCATCCTGGTCCAGGCCCACGTCGAGAAGTGGCTGACCCGCATCGTTCCCAAGGCGGTCAACCTGGTGTTCGTGCCGATGCTGACGTTCCTGATCATGGGCACCATCGCCATGTCGGCGCTCGGCCCACTCGGGAGCATCATCGGCGGGTACCTCGCGTCGTTCTTCGGTTTCCTGTCCACCAACGCAGCCTGGGCCCCGGCTGTGGTCATCGGTGCGCTGCTGCCGGTGATGGTGATGTTCGGTCTGCACAACGCGGTCGCCCCGCTCGGAATCGTCCAGATGAGCCAGCTCGGATTCGACAGCATCTTCGGACCGGGCGCGGTGTGCTCCAACATCGCCGTCGGTGTTGCGTCCCTCGTCGTCGCGGTGCGCACCAAGGAACGCCGACTGCGGCAGATCGCCACGGCCGGCGGGATCACCGGGCTGATGGGCATCACCGAACCCGCCCTCTACGGCGTCGTCCTGCCCAAGCGGTACCCGCTGATCGCGGCGATGATCGGCGGCGGCGCCGGCGGCCTGTATGCCGGACTGACCCAGACCCACCGGTTCGCCACCGGTTCGTCGGGCCTGCCCGCGGTCCTGCTCTACATCGGTAACGACACCATGCAGTACCTGATCAACATCATCGTCGCCTTGATCATCAGCGCCACCGTCACGGCGCTCCTGACGTTCTTCCTGGCGCTGAAGTTCGAGAAGAAGGCTGTCGACGCTGTGGTCGACCACGACGTCGCCGAGGCGCTGGACGCGACCCTGCCCGTCGTGCCCGACCACACCCCACGCCACCGTGACGACACACCGGACACCGCAACGGGTTCCACCGCGACACTGGTCCGCAGCGACCTGGCGACGTTCACCGCGCCCGTGCACCGGAACCGTCGTCGCGCTGGCCGACGTCGCCGACCCGGCGTTCGCGTCCGAGGCCATGGGGCCGGGACTGGCGGTCGAGCCCGACGACGGGGTGATCGTGGCGCCGTGCACCGGCACCGTCATGGTCGCCATGAACACCGGCCACGCGTTCGGGATCCGCACCGACGACGGCATCGAGGTGCTCGTCCACGTCGGAATCGACACCGTCACCATGCAAGGCCGCGGCTTCACCGGGGCCGTGGCGCAGGGCGCCCGCGTCCACGCCGGCCAGACCCTGGTCACCGCTGACCTGTCCGCCATCGCCGCCGCCGGACACCGCACCACCGTCGTCATGGTGGTCACGAACGCCCGCAAGTTCGGGGCGGTCACTCCGATCGCCGAGGGCTCTGTGATCAGCGGCGAACCGGTCCTGACCGTCGCTTCCTGACCTCACCCCCCACGTCCGCACAGACAGCGATGTCTGACTGAAAGAGACTGCCCGATGAAGTATCGAGAACTCACCCCCTTCCCCGACAACTTCCTGTGGGGCGCGTCGACGTCGGCCTACCAGGTCGAGGGAGCGTGGAACACCGACGGCAAAGGCCCCTCGGTCATCGACGCCCGCACCCACGTACCGGCCGGCACCACCGACTTCACCGTCGCTTCCGACCACTACCACCGCTACGCCGAGGACGTCGCCCTCTTCGCCGAGCTGGGGTTGAAGGCGTACCGGTTCTCCATCGCCTGGACCCGCATCTTCCCCGACGGCGACGGGGAGGTGAACCCGCTCGGCGTCGCGTTCTACCACCGGCTGATCGACGAGCTGCTGGCCCGCGGTATCGAGCCGATCGCGACGATGTACCACTTCGACCTCCCCCAGGCGCTGGACGACCGGGGCGGCTGGTCCGACCGCGGCACCGTCGACGCGTTCGCCGAGTACGCCAGGGTCCTGTTCGCCGAGTACGGTTCCAAGGTCCGTCACTGGTTGACCATCAACGAGCAGAACATGATGGTCCTGCACGGCGACGCCGTCGGCACGACGGGAAAATCGGGTGACGCCGCCAAGCGCGACATCTACCAGCAGAACCACCACATGTTCCTCGCCCAGGCGCGGGCGATGGCGTTGTGCCACGAGATGCTCCCCGAGGCCAAGATCGGACCGGCCCCGAACATCGTGTCGGTGTACCCGGCGACATGCGCGCCGGAAGACGTCCTCGCCGCCGACGACTGGGATGCCGTGCGCAACCTGCTGTACCTGGACCTCTCCGTCCGCGGCTCCTACCACCCGATCGCCTGGGCCTACCTCGTCGAGCGGGGCTGGCAACCCGACATCGCCGACGGCGACCTCGAGATCCTGCAGGCCGGCCGCCCGGACTTCATCGCGTTCAACTACTACTCGACCCAGACCGTCGGGGCGTCCCGCGGTGACGCCTCCGATCTGCAGACCCGGGGATCCGATCAGCAGATCGTGCGCGGCGAGATCGGCCTGTACCGGGCGGCGCAGAACCCGCATCTGCCGACCAACGCGTTCGGTTGGGAGATCGACCCGGTGGGATTCCGTACCACCATGCGCCGGATCTGGGACCGCTACCGACTGCCGCTGATCATCACCGAGAACGGCCTCGGCGCGTTCGACGAGCTCGTCGACGGTCAGGTCCACGACGACTACCGCATCGATTACCTGCGGCGGCACATCGAGCAGATCCAGTGGGCTATCAGCGACGGCGTCGACGTTTTCGGGTACTGCCCCTGGTCAGCACTGGATCTCATCTCCACCCATCAGGGATGCTCGAAGCGGTACGGCTTCATCCACGTGGACCGCGACGAGTTCGACCTCCGTGACCTCGCCCGGTTCCGCAAGGACAGCTTTCACTGGTACCGCGGCGTCATCGCGGCCAACGGCATCGCGACGGAGGGGTAAAGGACCGTGCAGCCAACGTCGGACCCGGTGGTCCACGTCACGCGGGTGTTGAGCAACAACGCGGTCGTCGCTGTCGACGGCGCCGGACACGAGGTCGTCGCCCTCGGGCGGGGCCTCGGACACGGTCGCCGTCCCGGCGACGCCCTGGACAACACCCGCATCGAGCAGGTGTTCGTCGCCGGCGGCGACGTCGCCGCCCAGCGGCTGACCGAGTTCCTCGCCGACACCCCACTGACCTGCGTGCGCGCCGCGGCGGCGATCGCCGACATCGCCCGGGAACGACTCAACCTGCGCGTCACCCAAGCGGTCATCCTGCCGCTGGCGGACCACCTGAACTTCGCAGTGCAACGCCACACCGACGGGATGGTGATCCAGTCGCCGCTGCGCTTCGAGGTCAGCCAGCTGTACCCGGCAGAGCTCGCCGTGGGTCGCGCCGGGCTCGAGCGGGCCAACACCATCCTCGGGGTGGAGCTCGATCCCGATGAGGCGGTGGCCATCACGTTGCACCTGATCAACGCGCAGTTCACCACCCCCGGGTTGGGAACAGCGATGCAGATGACCACCACGATCGCGCAGATACTGACCATCGTGGAGAAGACCTTCGGCGTCCGCATCGATCAGCAGTCGATGAACACCGCCCGCTTCGTCACCCACCTTCGGTATCTGGTCACCCGCATCACCACCGGGAAGCAGATCGCCGACCCGCAACCGACCCTGGTCGACGCCATCGCCAACGCCCACCCGGATGCGATGGCGTGTGCGGCCAAACTGCAGTACCTCATGCAGATGGCGTTCTCCACTCCGCTGACCCCGGACGAGACCGCCTACCTCGCCCTCCACGTCGCCCGGTTGATCCACGATGTCCGAACACCCCAACACACCTGACCAGCCACACCGCCCCACACCTGCGTCCCCTCGAAGGAGCACGATGACCGGACACCACGACGTCGGCACCTCCGCCCGCGGCCAGGCGAAGGCGCCGCCCACCCAGCGTTTCGGGCCGGAGGCGTTCGCACCGACGGACACCACGGTGCTGCGATGGCTGGGGATGGCCGGGTTCACCATCAACAGCCGCGGCACCATCCTGATGATCGATCCGCTGCTCCGCGGTTTCGACATGCCGCTGATGATCGACATCCCCGTCGAGACGACTGATGTCCCACACATCGACGCCATCCTGGTCACCCACATCGACAACGACCACTGCAGCATGCCGACGCTGCGCGACCTCGCCGGCGCCACCACGACCCACCACTCCACGTCCTACGTCGCATCGGTGCTCGCCGACCACGGCCTGCCCGCCCACGGGCACGCCATCGGCGACCGTTTCGACGTCGGGCCGGTGCAGGTCACGGTGACGCCGGCCGACCACGCCTGGCAGAACGAGACTCCCGGCGCCGCCGACCGCCGTTTCGAACCGGAGGACTGCTGCGGCTTCTGGATCCGCACACCGGACGGCACCATCTGGGCGCCCGGGGACTCCCGCCTCATCCCCGATCACCACCTACGGATGCGCGCCCCCGATGCCCTGCTGTTCGACTTCTCCGACAGTGACTGGCATTTCGGGCTCGACGGGGCCATCGAGATGGCCAACACGTACCCCGACACGCCGCTGCTGCTGCATCACTGGGGCTGCGTCGACGCACCCGACTTCCCACCGTTCAATGCCGACCCCGCCTCCCTGCTCGGCCGGGTCGACAACCCCGCACGCATCCACATCCTGGCGCCGGGAGAGCCGTTCCGCTTGCAACCACGACCCAGCTGACCGAGGCCAAACGGCCGTTCGGGTCACACCTGGACCACCGCGGTCAGTGCGTGCTGCGGCCCGGGCGGGCGAACAGCACGGCCAGCGCCCCGAGCAGCGAGATCGCCGCGGTGACCCAGGCGGCGAGGTTCCAGCCGGCAACAGTGTCGGCGGCTTCGCCCGTTCCGGACCGGTTGATCAGGACAGCGACGATGGTGATCCCGATTGCGGAGCCGAGGTAGCGCGCGGTGTTGTTCGCGCCGCTCCCCATCGCAGCGCGATCGGCCGGCACGCTGGCCACCGCTTGGCGTCCCAACGCGGCATTGACGACGCCGTTGAACGCCCCGGCCACGATCAGCCCTGGCAACAGCCGGGCCACGGAGCTGCCGGTCTCGACACCGGTCATGGCGACCTGGCCGGCGGCCATCCCCACCAGTCCCGTCACCAGCTGAATCCGGGGGGTCACTGCCGCCGGAATCCACCGTGCCGCCAGGGCGGTGACGGCGCTGGTCCCCGACCATGCGAACAGGGCGGTGACGGCCGTCAGCGAGCTGTAGCCCAAGCCACGCTCCATGACGGTGGGCACGACGTTGGACAGCGCCAACAGCCCAGCGCCGGCGGCGACCGCCGCCGCGGTAGCTCCCACGAAGTCGGGGCGCCGGAACAGGGCGAGATCCAGCATCGGCTGCGTGGCGCGGTGCTCGACGACCACGAACCCGGCCAGCAGGGCCGGCCCGGTGAGCAGCAGGGCAACGGTCAGTGGCGCAGTCCAATCGTCGCGGCCTTGTACGAGGCCGGCCAGCACGCCGGCCAGGCCCACGCCGAGCAGAAGGGTGCCCGCGACATCGACCGGCCGGGGCTGCTCGGCCGTGGACTCGTCCAGTACCCGCCGGCCGCAGAGAGCCACAGCGACGGCGATCAGGGCGGTCGCTGCGTAGGGCAACCGCCAGCCGCCGGCTGCGGTCAGACCCACCGACAGGAACGGTCCGATCGCCACTCCGGCACCCAGGGCCGCACCCCATATTCCGGTGGCGCGGGTCCGCCCGGGGCCGGCGGGATACGCGTGCGAGATCAGCCCGAGGCTGCACGCGAGGATTGCTGCACCGCCCAACCCCTGTGCGATCCGGGCGAGGATCAGCACCCATGCGTCGGGCGCCACCGCACCCACCAGCGAGGTCATCGCCAGGACCAGCACGCCGGCGAGAAACACGCGGCGACGTCCGTGGTCATCACCCAAGGCGCCGCTGATGAGCAGCCCGGCCGCCGCACCCAGGCTCATTCCACTGAGGATCCAGGCTTGCGCGCCGGGACCGGCGTCGAGCCCCGCTGCGGTCGCCGGCAGGGTCCCCAGCGGGACGGTGAACGCGATCAGGACCAGTGCTGTCCCGGCCGCTGCCACCGTCAGCTGGCGGCCGGGATGTCCGTGGGCGTCCACGGTGTGCGGCCTCCGGGCGGCGGGCCGATCGGTCATCGACGTTCCTTCGTGGGCAGTCAGCGCATCGGCGGGTGAACGGCCGGCCCGGCCGGTGAGCTACCGGTCAGGGCCGCAGCAGCACCTTGATGGCGCGGCGCTGGTCCATGGCGCGGTAGCCCTCGGCGGCCTGGACCAGGGGGAGTTCGTATCGATCGGGGGTGTGGTTGTGGTCTGCATCGTCAGCGGCGATCGGGGCATCCCGATGGTCGGCCGGGTGGGGTCAGCGGTTGACGTAGCCCATGTGCTCGGCGTTGTAGCGGTCGCCGCTGACACCGACCCGGGTGGTCAGTGCGTTGAGGTCGGTGACTTCGTCTGCGGACAGCGGCACGGCGGTGGCGGCCGTGTTCTCGTGGATCCGCTCGATGCGGCGGGTTCCTGGAATGGGCACGATCCACGGCTGCTGCGCCAGCAACCACGCCAGGGCGATCTGTCCCGGGGTGGCGCCCTTGGTGTCGGCCAGCGTGCGTACGTGCTCGACGAGTACGGCGTTGCGCTGCCGGTTCTGGGCCTCGAACCGCGGTACCCGAGAACGGATGTCGCCGTCGGTGAAAGTAGTCGCGGCATCAACGGTGCCGGTGAGGAATCCCTTGCCGAGCGGGCTGAACGGGACGAAGCCGATGCCGAGCTCAGCAAGGGTGGGCAACACCTCGAGCTCAGGATCGCGGGTCCACAGGGAGTATTCCGACTGCACCGCGGTGACCGGATGTGCCGCGTGAGCGCGCCGGATGGTGGACGCGGACGCCTCGGAGAGGCCGAAGTGGCGGACCTTGCCTTCGGCGATGAGTTCACCGACGGTGCCGGCGACGTCCTCGATGGGTACCTGCGGGTCGACTCGGTGTTGGTAGAACAGGTCCAGGGTGTCGGTGCGCAGGCGACGCAGCGAGGCCTCCGCGACGCGTCGGATCTGCTCGGGCCGGCTGTCCAACCCGATGGGCCGGCCTTCCTGGACGTCCCAGCCGAACTTCGTGGCGATGACGACCTGATCCCGCAGCGGCTCCAGGGCCTCGCCGACGAGTTCCTCGTTGACGTACGGGCCATAGACCTCAGCGGTGTCGAAGAACGTGACGCCGCGGTCGACCGCGCCGCGAAGGACCCCGATCATGTCCGCACGGCTCCCCGGGTTCGGACCGTAGCTCTGGGACATGCCCATGGCGCCGAGACCGATCGCCGAGACCACGAGTCCCTGACCGAGTGTGCGGGTGTGCATGATGCTTCTCCTTCGATGCAGCGGGGGTGGTGGTAGCGGTCGGGCCGAATCGCCAGGCTCGAGGTGCGCCACCGCGCCTCCACCTGTCACGGGCGGTGGTATTCCGTGTCCGACACGTGGTCGCCCCAGGCGTCCGGAACTTCTCCGACCTCCAGCATCGCCAGATGTTCCATGAAGTCGTCAGGGCTGGCACCATGCCAGTGCTCCTCCCCCGGCGGGGTGTAGACGGTCTGACCCGGGTGGACCTCGATCACCGGGCCGCCGCGCGCCTGCATCAGCGCGACGCCGGTCAGGACGTGCAGCGTCTGACCGACCGGATGGGAGTGCCACGCGGTGCGCGACCCGGGCGCGAACCGCACCCGGCTGACGATCATCCGGGACGGATCGGCCTTGCGGGTGGCGATCGCGTCGACCCAGACATCGCCGGTGAACCGATCGGCCGGTCCCTTGGCGGTCGCCGGTGTGGGTTCGACGTGCATCGCTGCCTCCTGGTGACAGAGCGAACCGCGCACGGCTCGGCGCGGTGATGACGCCGCCGGGTGTTCCAGCGGCGATGAATGGTCGGGTGCGTGGCCAGCGGTCTCGCCGGCGTCGCTGTCGCCGGCGGGCTCAGCCGGCGTCGATGGCGTCGCTCTCGACCGGCGCCATGGACGTAGCGGCCCAGCTCGCGAGCAGCCGCAGCGAATCGTCGGTGCCGGTACCCGGCTGGGGGGTGTACACGAGCACTGACAGGCCCTGCTCGGCGAACAGGTCCAGTGCCTGATAGGTGAGGAACAAGTCGCCGACGACCGGATGGTGGAAGTGCTTCTTGCCGGTGTAGTGCTGCTTGACGTTGTGTGCCGCCCACCGCGTCCGGAACTCCGGCGAGCGGGTGGACAACTCACCCACCAGGTCCGTCAGGGCCTTGTCGTACGGGTCCCTACCCGCTTCCGTGCGCAGGATCGCCACCGTGTCGAAGGCGGCGCGGTCCCAGTCGGGATAGAACCGGTGCGCCCGCGGATCGAGGAATGCGAAGCGTGCCAGGTTCGGGGACGGATCCTGGAACATCTCCGAATACACCGCCCGCCCCAGCAGGTTCGCCGCCAACACATCCATCCGCCCGTTGCGCACGAACGCCGGACCACCGGTGAACGCATCGAGCGTCGCCTGGACCTCGGCCCGAACACGCGTCGCACGGCGCGGGCGGGAGCGTCGCGCGCCGCCCTGCGCAGCTCGGGCCAGGTCCATCAGGTGCGACCGCTCAGCTTCGTCCAGATGCAGCGCCCGAGCCACTGACTCGAGCACCGACTCCGACACGCCGGCGAGGTTGCCCCGCTCGAGCCGGGTGTAGTACTCGATGCTCACCCCGGCCAGATCAGCGACCTCACGACGCCGCAACCCCGGGACTCGCCGCATCGTGCCGTCGTCGGCCACACCGGCATCCGCCGGGCTGATCCGCGAACGACGCGTGGTCAGGAAGTCACGCACCTCGCTACGGTTGTCCATACCCACGACGCTAGGCCCGTTCTCACCGGCGTGGGAGTCACCGTTGTTACCCCCCACCCACTCCCGGCTCGCCGCCGGCTCGCGCTCTCTGCGACCTCCTCGTGTACCGGTCCTGCCCGTGGCCGCCATGGACTCGATCGTCCCGGTCATCGTGGGTCCTTCCCGCCGAGTACCGTTCGGCGTGTTCAGGCCGGATCACGTGCACCGGAACCCGGACAGTCCCCCAGGATGATCGGAAACCGCCTGTTCACCGGGTGTTGGAAGAGCATTCCACGGGGCAACACAGTGACTGGTGATGATGGACCCATGAACCACGCGACAGCTGTCAACGAGCCATCCAGCACCCGGTGCGCCTGTGGCGACCCGCACACGTTGCACACGCACTTCCGCCGCGGCACCGATTGCAGCCGGCCGGAGTGCTCCTGCTCCCGCTTCCGCAGCCCGCGACGGAGGTGGTTCCCACGACGCCTGCACCGCACCGCGGCTCCCGGCCCGACAGCCCCTACGCCGGAATCGATCTCACCGGTTCCGGGATCGGCACGACCACCGCTTCAGCTGGTGCGGTCGTGCTCCGCAGATCCGGTACGCCGTGGCGCCGGTCGACCTGCACGCCCGGACGACGCCGGAGCCCGGCACTTGACGCTGATCATTTCCTGAGTGGCCGGCCTCGGTCTTCGCGTCGATTCATCGCTGCACCCTCCGGGCAGGGCCGCACAACGTGACCATCAGAGTCGGACTTCTTCGACCATCCGGGCGACATGCAGTGTCAGGTAGGTGATCTCGTCGTCGGTGAGGGGCTCCCCCAGCCGGAGCTCCAGGACGGCCTGGAGCCGGGTCGCGGCGACGTACTCGCGGGGGTAGGACGTGCGGATGGCGGTCGCCAGCGCGGTGGCCCCCTCGCTGAGTTGGGTGCCCTTGTGGGCGCGGACGAAGAAGTACCGCAGGTGGGTGATGAAGCGGGCGGCGTTCACCGTCTGCCGGTCGATCGTGCGGTCGAAGGCCTGCTCGAGCACGTCGAAGAGCTGCTGGAAGACACCGGTCATCTGGTAGGTGTAGGACAGGTCGCCGGTGGCGAACCCGGCGTTCACCAGGTGCAGCGCGATGGGCACCGCTTCCTCCGCCGGCAGCGGCACCTCCAGTGCCGCGTTGACGTGAGCAACCACCCGCTCGGCGACCGACAGCTCATCCGGGTAGAGGTGGGCGACCTCGGCGTGCAGCGGGTACTCCATCGAGATGCCCTTCAGCACCCGCTTGATCGCGAAGCTGAGGTGGTCGGCCAACGCCACGATGGTGCTGGAGGTCACCGATGTCCGCATCGCGCTGCGAGCGATCGCCAGCGCCTGGTCGGCGAGTAGTAGATGCTCGGGCGGGATGGCCGCGACCAGCTGACCGAAGTTGTCCGGGTCCCGCCCCTCGTCGGGGACGAACACCTTGACGATCTTGTCCTGGTCGACCGGCTGCCCCGGCTTGGCCTGGAAGCCCAGGCCACGCCCGGTGAGGATCACCTCACCGCGGTCGGGGTCGCGTGCCAGTACCACGTTGTTGTTGAAGACCCGCAGGATCTCCACGTGTCTCCTCCTCGAGAGCACGGGGGGCGGCCCGGGGCGGGTTCGCCCCGGGCCGATCATTCCTCACCTCATCGTGTCGCCGCCGGTCGCGGGACGACCGCTCACGTCAACGCGGCGCCCCGGCCGGCGATGACGTCCCGATACCAGCCGAAGGACTTCTTCCGGTACCGCGTCAACGAGCCGGTGCCGTCGTCGTTGCGGTCGACATAGATGAACCCGTACCGCTTCGACAGCTGGGCGGTCGACGCGCTGACGAGGTCGATGCAGCCCCACGTGGTGTAGCCGAGCACATCGACACCGTCGGCCAGCGCCTCCCGGACCTGCACGAGATGGTCGTTGAGGTAGCCGATCCGGTAATCGTCCTCGACCGTCGGCTCGCCGTCGACCTCGACGAGCCGGTCCTTGGCGCCCAGCCCGTTCTCGACGATGAAGAGCGGCTTCTGCCAGCGGTCCCAGAAGGCGTTGAGCACCACCCGCAGACCCTGCGGGTCGATCTGCCAACCCCACTCGGAGGCCTCCAGAGTCGGGTTGTGCACGCCGCCCAGCAGGTTGCCCGGACCGGACGTGACGTCCGGGTCGGCAGACGCACAGCTGCTCATGTAGTAGCTGAACGACACGAAGTCGACGGTGTGGCGCAGGTCCTCGCGGTCGGCGTCGGTGATGTCGAGCTCGATGCCCTGCTCGCGGAACTTCCGCAGCAGGTAGCCGGGATACGCACCGCGGCAGTGGATGTCGCCGAACGCGTAGTTGTCCCGGTCGGCCAGCATGGTCGCCACCACGTCGTCCGGGTTCGGGGTCAGCGGGTAGATCGGCATCGCCAGGATCATGCACCCGACCTGGACGCCGGGGATCAGCTCGTGGGCCAGCTTCGTGGCCCGGGCCGAGGCCACCAGCTCGTGGTGGATCGCCTGGTACAACGCCTGTTGGGACAACTGGTCCTTCGGGGTCAGGATCCCGCCGGACATCAACGGGAAGTGCAGCACCGAGTTGATCTCGTTGAACGTCAGCCAGTACTTCACCCGGTCGCCGTACCGCTGGAACAAGGTGCGGCAGTAGCGTCTCGTAGAAGCCGATCAGCTCACGCGACGCCCAGCCGTCGTACTCCTTCGCCAGGTGCAACGGCGTCTCGTAGTGGCTGATGGTGACGAGCGGCTCGATGCCATGCTTCTCGAGTTCGTCGAGCACCCGGTCGTAGAAGGCCAGGCCGTCCTCGTTGGGCGTCTCCTCGTCACCGTTCGGGAAGATGCGGCTCCAGGCGATCGAGAACCGGTAGGTCGTGAACCCCATCTCGGCGAAGAGTGCGATGTCCTCGGCGTAGCGGTGGTAGAAGTCGATCGCCTCGTGCTTCAGGTTGTCCGGAGTGGGGCCGTCGGAGGGCGGCGCAACGACCCCCCGGGGCATCACGTCCTGGATGGACAGGCCCTTGCCGTCGGCGTCGAAGGCCCCCTCGAGCTGGTTGGCGGCGGTCGCGCCGCCCCACAGGAAGCTCTCCGGGAACGCGTCGGTGGAGCGGGTGGTCTTGTGCGACATGGTGTTCGCCTCTCAGATCTCGACGATGAGCACGGGACTGTTCTGCGCGACGGCGCCGCCGGCGGCGTCCGACGACGGGACGACCGCACTCATCCGAGCCGAGTTGGTGACCACGACGACGGTGGTGGGGTCGTAGCCGGCCCGGGTGATGACGTCGAGGTCGATCTCGGCGAGCAGGTCACCGGGGCGCACCCGCTGACCGCGCTGGACGGCGGGGGTGAAGCCGGCGCCGTCGAGCTGCACGGTGTCGATGCCGATGTGGACCAGGACCTCGACGCCGTTGTCGCTCTTGATGCCGTAGGCGTGTCCGGAGGCCATCGCCGTCACCACGGTGCCCTCGATCGGGGCCAGCACACGGGTGTCGGTGGAGACGAGGCCGACGCCGGCGCCGAGCGCACCGGAGGCGAAGACCTTGTCGGGGACGTCGGCCAGGGCGACGACGCGACCACCCACCGGGGCTACCAGCTCGACGGAACGGGTCAGGAGCGCGGTCCCGCCGCCCGTCGGGGTCTCCGCGGACCCAGCGGGCTCGTGGTGGGCTTCCGGCGTGGCATCGAGAGTCAAGTCGGCGGCAGGCTTCTCGCGGTCGACGAAGAAGAACGTGAGGGTGAAGCCGATGATCGCCGCCGCTCCGGAGCCGATGACCTGCAAGGTGAAGTTACCGATCGAGGTGGTCGCCGAAAGCCCGAGGACGGACGGGAACACGAAGGCGTTCGCCGCGCTGCCGCCGGCCGCGGCGATGGCACCGCCCACCGCGCCACCGGCGATCCCGAAGTAGAAGGGCCTGCGCAGCGGCAGGTTGACGCCGTAGATGGCGGGCTCGGTGACACCGGCGAGGAAGCCCGAGAACGCGGCCGGGCCGGCGACGGCACGACGGGCGGCGTTGCGGGTGCGCAGCATGACGGCCAGCGCGGCGGCGGACTGGGCGAAGATGGCCGCGAACAGCGGGCCCAGCAGCAGCGAGTAGCCCTGGGTGGCGATCTCGTTGGTCATCAGCGGGACGAAACCCCAGTGCAGGCCGAAGAGCACGAAGACCTGCCAGAGGCCGCCCATGATGCCGCCGGCCAGCCACGGCACCGCGTCGAACACATTGTTGATCCCGGCGGAGAGTCCGTCGGCGATCGAGGTGGTGATCGGCCCGACGGTGATCAGGATCAGCGGCACCATCACCAGCAGGGTCAGCAGCGGCACGCTGAAGTTGCGGATGGCGCTGGGCAGCACCTTTTTCAGGAACCGCTCCAGGTAGCCCTGGATCCAGACGGCGACCAGGATCGGAATGACGGAGCTGGTGTAGCTCATCATCACCAGCGGGATGCCGAAGAAGGACACGTCCTCCCCGGTGTTGAGCGCGATGATCGACGGGTACACCAGCGCGCCGGCGATGGCCATCGCGGTGAACTGGTCGGCGCGGAACCGCTTGGAGGCGGTGACCGCGAGGAAGATCGGCAGGAAGAAGAACAGCGCATCGGCGGCGGCGGCGAGCACCGTGTAGGTCTGCGAGGTGCCGTCGAGCCAGCCGAGCTGGGTGGAGAGGCTCAGCAGCGCCTTGAACAGTCCGGCCCCGGCGATCGGCCACAGCAGCGGCTGGATCAGCGAGGAGACCAGATCGATGAAGCGGTTGAGCACATTGCCGGTCGCCTTCGGCGGGGCGGCGTCGCTGTCAGCGGTACCGGTGAGCTTGGTGAACTCGGAGTACACGGTGCCGACCTCGTTGCCGATCACCACCTGGAACTGGCCCCCGGCGCGCATCACCGTGATGACCCCGGGGAGCTTCTCGACGGCGTCCTTGTCGGCGAGCGACTCGTCCTTGAGTCGGAGCCGCAGCCGGGTCGCGCAGTGCGTCGCGCTCGCGACGTTGCCGACCCCGCCGACCTTCTCGACGATGTCCCCCGCAAGGGACCGGAAATCCACTGAACCCATCTCGACTCCTCTGTCGCAGGCTGACTGATCTGATTTCGGGCACAAAAAAAGACCTGAGATGCGCGATGTGATCGCACTTCTCAGGTCTTGCCTCGTTGCCGAGTAACAATCCTGTGCCGACGTGATGTCGACTCGACGACGCTAGCGCGTGGGGCGGCCGCCGCACAATAGGGCCGAGGAGTCATCCCTGTGGGCTGGGTCATAGTGGCAATCGTGCGCCACCGGCCCTGCGACACGATCGTTTCCTGGGCTCCTGCGCCCCACAGACGCCTGCCATGTGAAGGTCGCCTGTCCCGCATCGGCAACGGCGAGCTCACCCGTCTGAACGCCCGCATCGAAACCGTCATTCGGGGAGTGTCAGATTTTCCGGTGCAAATGACCATGGCTCAGTTGGTGGTGGTGGGAACGATCCGTCCTTCGAAGGTGCCTGCCGGATACCGCGACCTACGCTGGGGGTCGATCTCTTCAGTCAACGCCGACCCCCTGGGGCCGGCGTTGACTGGAGAGGTGTCAGGCCACCGGCTGAGGCTGCAACTCCGGACGACGGACGTGCCGCTGCCGGACGCCGGACGCCGCGGTCAGCGCCACCCCGATCGTCGCCGCGAGCGCTGCACCCGCCGGGCCTGCTGCGGCAGTGGCCAGCACCACCGCGGCCAGCGCCAGCAGCAGCACCATCCCGCGCACCGACCACGGCGCCACCGCGGCCAGGACCGCGTGCAGCCGGCGGAGGCGTTCCGGGTCGGTGGCCCGGCAGCTGAGCAGCACCGCAGCCCCGCGGGCGGCGCCGAAGCCGACCCCCAGGGTCACGGCCGCGGTGACCGAGCCGGTGAGGGCCCCGAGCAACGGCACCAGGTAGGTCGCGGCGGTCATGATGTACGTGGCGAATCCGGTGCCGATCTGCGCACCGAAGCCCGCGGCGTAGACCCAGCGCCGGTACCCGGCCATCCACCGCTCGTTCACCTGCCGGGGGTGCGTCGGCAGCCGGAACGTCAGTCCTGGCAGGTCGGCGGCCATCGCCACCAGCACGCAGGCCGCCGCCACGGCCGGCACCGGAGCCGGGCCGACCTCGCCCACAGAGGACCGGACGAGGAGGGCGCCCACGGCACCCAGCCCGCCGAGCAACAGCCCCCCACCGACAGCGCCGGCGACGAACCACGCCGCCGTCCAGCCGTACCGGTGTCCGCGCGCTCGCTCCGAGAAGGGCGTGATGGCCGAGATCATCGAAAGCCCGCACGGGGAGAACACGCCCCGGGCGGCAGCCGCGATGGTCAGCACCGCCGCGACCACCATCAGGACGCTCATCGGACGTCCACGGTGCCCGATCCGATGACCGGGTTGGCGGCGTCGGGCCCTACGTTGATCGCGAAGACGGTGAAGGTGTGCCGGCCGGGGGCCGTGGGCACGCTGATGTCGAAGCCGTGCCGGCCGCTGATGCCGAAGGCCGAGTTGACGTCCGGGCGGTTCCGGCCCGTCGGGAACCACGCGATGCCGACGTCGTCGCGGTACACCGCGACCTTGATCTCGGCGTCCGGGCGGTCGGGGTCGTAGGCCCAGCCGGTCAGCCGGACGGCCCCGCCGGTGTCGACCGCCGCGTCCAGATGACCCAAGGGTGACCCGGCACCCCGCACGGTGCGGATGGCCAGCAGGGAGTTCCCGGCGCGGCCACTGTCGTCGATGCCGAACACGGCCACCTCGTGGTCGCCCGGCGGGACGGTGATGGTGATGTCGAATCCGTGATCGCCGGGGACACCCAGGGCGACGCCGACATCTGGCCGCGGCCGTCCGGTGGGGAACCAGGCCACGCCCTGGCCGTTGCGGTAGACGGCGACCGGGATGGCCTCCGCCGGTGCGTCCAGGTCGAGGGCCCACCCCGTCACGCGCAGGGTTCCGTCGGGCCCGGGGGTGACCCCGTCCACGTTGCCGATGGGGGACCGGGCCGGGGGCAGGCCGGCCGCCGCGATGCGGGTACCCAGCACCGTGTTGGTGGCCCCACCGCCCACATTGATCGCGAACACGTCGACGCGGTGCTGTCCGGCACCGGCCGGCACCGTGATGTCGAACCCGTGGTTGCCCGGGACCCCGAGCGCGGCAGCGACATCGCCCCGCGGCACCCCGGTGGGGAACCACCCACGACCGACGTCGTCGACGTAGATCGCGACCTGGATCTCGGTGGCGGGCCGGTCGAGGTCCAGCGCCCACCCGGTGACCCGCAGCCCGCCGGTGGCCGGCGCGACGCCGTCCAGGGCACCGATCGGGTCCTTGCCGTTGCAGGGCGCCGAGTGGGTGGCGGTGCGGTTGTCGGTGGCGCTCGATCTCGTGCAGACGCCGGCGTACTGCTCCCACGGCGGCGTGCACGAGACCATCCGGCAGACCACCGGTCCGCTGGCCGACTGGGGTATCTGAAGGCTGCACTGGCCGTATCGGAACTGGTTGCACGCCACCCGCCGTTGATCGCACGTGCCGCTGGCGCACCGGCACTGCCAGGCGTCGTCGCCGCGATAGGCGTTGCAGTCGATGTAGTACCGGGCAGACCCGCCACAGAACGACGCGTTGTCGGCCTTCCACCAGCCGCCGACGAACGAGTTCGGCGGGCAACTGTTGGCGCCGCCGTTGATGGTGCAGCAGAACACGGAATACCCGTCGTTGCAGCCTGCGTCGGTGCCGCACACGGTGTCGTACGCGCTGGCCGGGCGGACGAGGTAGCCCCACGGGTTGACGGCCAGGGCGGCCCCGGTCAGCGCGGCCCCGCCCAGGAAGCTGCGCCGGGTGGCCTGGGGTCGGCCGGCCGCGCGGCGGGTGAGCCGGCTGACCACCCGTTCGGACAGGGTCGTGGTCATGGGGCCTCCAACTCGATTCCGGTCAGCAGGGCGTTGACCCGCGTGCCGGCCGCTGCGGCCCGGCGGGCGTCACCGATCACCACGTACAGGCACCAGGCCCGCGCGGCGGCGGTGAAGAACAGTTGGCAGCCGGCCTGGCCCGGCAGTCGGCGTTGCAACGCCTGCGGGTCGAAAGAACTCGCCCGGACGGTGGGCACCCCGACCGCGCGGAACAGCGCCGAGCCCACACATTCCGGCCCGAACTCCAGCAGCGCGACGAAGACGTCTGCAGCACCCATGATCTCGACGGCGCCCGACCCGTAGTCGCCGCGCTGGGCCGGCAGCGCGAACGTGGCCAGGTGCAGCACGGGGTGGGTCTGCTCCCCCGCCCATCCGCCCGCGCCGCGGCCGTCCGCGGCGGCGCTGCGGGCCTGCGGGGTGAACACCGCTGTCGACTCGACCCGCCGGAAGATGCGCCCCTCCCACTCGGGCGGCAGCGCCACGGAAAGCCCGTACCCGCTGAGGGTGTCGGCGGTGGGCTTGGGAGCGGTCATCGGGAGCCGCTGACGTCGTGGGGGTGCAGCCGCGGTGTTCGTTCGTGCGCCGGGAGGGTGCTCCCGTACAGGCTGGGGTGGCCGGGGGTGATGCCGGCGGCCAGCAGGGCGGCGTCCACGTCGGATTCCCGTTCCACGTCGGCCCGCGGCTTGCCCGCCATCCGGGGCAGGCTGACCCCCGCGGCGCCGTCCCCGACGGCCTGCCGGATCAGGGCGGCGACCTGGCGCAGCGAGGAGCCTGTGCCTTCTCCGACCACCCGGCCGCGCCGGCCGTCGACGACCATCACGTAGGGCGAACCCGGCACCCGGTAGTCGTCCCACGCCTGGCCGGAGAGCACCAGGTCGACCCCCGGCGGGCAGAGCTCACGCAGCAGAGAGACGGACTCCTCGCTCGCGTCGTGGGCGACGACGAGCACCCGGACGGACGGCGGCAGGGCCACCGAGCGGGCGGCGAGGTCGGCGAAGAACACCGCACAACCGCTGCAGCCGGACGACAGGAACAGCAGCACGGTGTCCCGGGGCACCCCGACGATCCGCACGGACAGGATCTCTCCGTCCAGTGCCACGCCCGAGATGTCGTGCCCCACCGGCCATTCCGGATCGTCGCCGCTCGTCGCGGGCGGGCCCGGCACGGTGTCCAGGGTGCGGAACGGGAGCGGGCTCGTGCCGGCCGCGGTGGCGGAGGCGGTGGCGGTAACGGCGCCGCCGTCGAGCTGGTGGAGCCGTTGCAGGACGGTGGCGTAGGCCCGCAGCAGACCGACCACCAGCACGGTGAGTACGGCGACCACGACGCAGAGGATGATCAGAACCGGGGTCATCGGGGGGTGGCCACCTTCGCTCGTGCGGATGTCAGTGCGGGCAGGGCGGTCATCAGCGCACCGACCAGGGCGGCCAGCACGCAGATCAGGACGACCAGGGCAGCACCGATGGCGACCCCCGTCCCGGCGAGCATCTCGGGCAGGGAGGGCTGCGGGACGACGATCGCGATTCCGGCGACCAGCGCACACGCCGCGTTCACGACGACGTGGAGCCGGCTGACCGGCTCCGCTGTCGTCCCGAAGCATCCGCAGTCGCTGTCCGGGGCCACGCTCACCAACCGCGCGGCGACGGCCGTGAGCAGCAGGTAGACGACGGCCAGGGCGGCCGCGGCGCGGGCCCCACCGGCGAGCAGGACGGCGAGGGCGACGGCAAGCTCGGCCGCGCCCAGCAACCGGACCGCGGCGGGGCCGACGAACCGGTCGGCACCCGCGAGCTCCAGCACCCGGGCGGCGCGCATGGCCGGGGTGGGGCGCCACACCTTCGCTCCCCCGGCCACACCCAGCAGCACTGCACACGCATCGAGCAGACCGATCACGCCACTCCCGTCACCAACCGTGTGGAGAAGATGGCCGACCGTACCCAGGCCGGAACAATCGGGACAAGAGGCTGGCCGATCGGTGGCACTGAGACCGTCCCTCCTCTCGCGTCTGTACCGGTGTCGACAGGCGGGTGGGACTGTCCGGCTTCCGGTGTAAGTGATCTGGCCCGAACACGCCGAGCGTTGCTTGGCGGGAAGGACCAGCGATGACCGAGACGATTGAGTCCATGGCGACCACGGACAGGATCGATCAGCAGCAGTTCGCCCACGCTCTGGTCGAGCAGGCCAGGGCGGAAGGGGTTGAGCTGATCGGCCCCGGCGGGCTCCTCACGGGGCTGACGAAGACGGTCCTGGAGACCGCGCTCGAGGCCGAGCTGACTGAGCACCTGGGGTATGACAAGCACGACCCGGTGGGCCGTGACGGCGGGAATTCCCGCAACGGGACCCGGTCGAAGACGGTGTTCACCGGGGTCGGGCCGGTTCAGATCGAGGTCCCGCGGGACCGGGACGGCAGCTTCGAGCCGGCCATCGTCGGTAAGCGGCAGCGCCGCCTGGACGGTGTCGACCAGATCGTGATGTCCCTGACCGCACGGGGTTTGACCACCGGCGAGGTGTCGGCGCACTTCGCCGACGTCTACGGCGCCACCGTCTCCAAGGACACCATCAGCCGGATCACCGATAAGGTCGTCGAGGAGATGACCGAATGGCGGGACCGGCCTCTGGATCGCGTGTATCCGGTGTTGTTCATCGACGCGATCATGGTGAAGGTCCGCGACGGGCAGGTCACCAACCGGCCCGTGTACGTCGCGGTCGGGGTGACCTGCAACGGCGAACGCGACATCCTCGGACTGTGGGCCGGCGACGGCGGCGAGGGCGCGAAATTCTGGTTGGGTGTGCTCACCGAGATCAAGAACCGCGGCGTGGACGACGTGTGCATCGTGGTCTGCGACGGGCTGAAAGGACTGCCCGACTCGGTGACCGCGGCGTGGCCGCTCGCCGTGGTGCAGACCTGTGTGATCCATCTGCTGCGCAACAGCTTCCGGTTCGTGCCGCGGCAGCACTGGGACGAGCTGGCGAAGGATCTCCGGCCGATCTACACCGCCCGACGGAGGCGTCGGCGCTGGCCAGGTTCGACGAACTGGCCGAGAAATGGGGTTCCCGGTATCCGGCGGTGATCAAGCTGTGGCGGTCGGCGTGGACGGAGTTCATCCCGTTCCTGGACTACGACGTTCCAGATCCGCCGCATCATCTGCAGCACCAACGCCATCGAGAGTCTCAACGCCCGCTACCGCCGGGCGATCCGGGCCCGAGGGCACTTCCCCACCGAACAGGCAGCCCTGAAGTGCCTGTACCTCGTGACCCGATCACTGGACCCGACCGGACGCGGCCGGGCCCGCTGGGCGATGCGGTGGAAGCCCGCTCTGAACGCTTTCGCGATCACCTTCGAAGGACGTATCGTTCCCACCACCACCAACTGAGCCATGGTCATTTACACCGGAAATCTGACACTCCCATGCCGGGCGGCGGCGAACCCGAGCAGCTGGATCAGGCTGTGAACGGCGAACACAAGCGCCACGATCAGTCGAACGGCCGGCGTCGGCGGGTCGGGCTGATGCTGTCCGCCGGCACCCGAGGTGGGGCGTCGGGGCGGACGGACGGCAGTTCGGTAGTCATACCTCGATCTTGAACGGCCTCCGTGCCGGCCAGAAGGGCACAAGGTCTCAGCCGGGCAACGGTTGTGGAGAAAGTCGACAGATCAGAGCAGCGGAGCCGACCACCGTAGCTGCGTTCCGCCGGCGGATCGGCAACGGCCGGTCGTGTCTAGCTAGCGTCCGGTTCGTCTGCCAAGGCGAATCGGAGGAGCTGGGGCGTGAAGGAGAGATCGAGAGTGGAGCAGTTCGAAGTATCCGACGTGATGGTCGGCGCTGCGCGGCTCGCGACCCGCAGCGGCCAGCCGTTCATCAACAGCTTCGAGCCGGCCAAGGACTGGTTCTGGAAGTTCCGGACCGACGACTTCTACGATGGCCAAGCCCTTGCGGAGCCGTAGTCTCATCCGGCGGACCAGCCGGTGCCCGGCCGCAGGGTGCGGTACCACGGGACTGGCAGGAGCATCTACACCGCTGAGCGGGTCGCGACGGCGCTCCACTGGGGAAGGGGAGGCCGGTGACGGTCGGTGTCGATCGGTGGCGGTGTTGGGGGCGGCGCGCGGTGGTGGGCTGGGCGGTTGTGCTGACCCTGGCGGCATGTTCGAGTGCGACCACCGCCGGCCAGTACGGGACCCCGCTGGTGATTGCCGGACCAGGCGCAACGGTGGCCGTACCCGGCACACCGAGCCTGTTCGCACCACCTCCCACCCCCATGTCCCTCACGCCGGTGCTCCCGGAACAGCCCCGACCGTCGGCGCCGTCCGCACCGGCCACCGCCCCGCTAGATCCGGCGCCCGCCAGGGTGCCGTGCCCCGAGGTCCGTTGCGTCAGCGTGGTGGTCACCGGTGACGTGCTGCTGCACGAGCCGTTGTGGGAGCAGGCCGCCCGGGACGGCGGCGGCGCCGCGCTCGACTTCGGACCGTTGCTCGCCGGGCAGGCGCCGTACCTGGCCGCCGGTGACGTCGCGCTCTGCCATCTCGAGACCCCGCTGGCCGCAACCGGGTCCGCCCCGAGGGGATACCCGGACTTCGCGGTGCCGGCCGAGATCGCGCCTGCGCTCGCCGGTGTCGGGTACGACGGGTGCAGCACGGCGAGCAACCACACCACCGACCAGGGGACCGCCGGGGTGACGGCGACCCTCGACGCACTGGACGCGGCCGGGTTGAAGCACGCGGGCAGTGCACGGACCGCGACCGAGGCCGCCACCCCGACGATCATCGGGAGCCCGGCCGGGTCGGTGGCTCTCGTCGCCGCCACCTACGGGCTCAACACCGGGGCGTCGCCGGACCCGTCCTGGCAGGTCCAGATCATCGATGTGGAAACGATCCTCGAGCGGGCCCGGGCCGCCCGGGCCGCCGGCGCCGATCTCGTGGTCGTCGCGCTGCACGCGGGGGTGGAGTACCAACACGAGCCGACCTCCGATCAACGCGAGATGGTCCGGACGCTGCTGGCGAGCCCCGAGATCGACTTCGTCTACGGGCACCACGCGCACGTCGTACAGCCGCTGGAATCCTTCGACGGCAAGTGGGCGGCCTACAGTCTCGGCAACACAGTGGCCGCACACAGCATCGTCGACCTCGGCAACCGGGAGGGGTTGCTGGTCCGGGTGCAGTTCGGGCAGCAGGCCGACCACTCCTGGCGGACCACGGATATCGGATGGGTGCCGTCGTTGGTCGACGACGCCGTCCCGTACCGCTGGTGCGCCCTGCAACCCGGCTCGACCTGCAGCGACGACGACGCCGCCAGCCGGGACCGCATCACCGCAGTGGTAAACGGCAACGGTGCCGCCGAAGCAGGTGCGCACCTGTGGAGCCCGTGACGCCAGGACGAGCCGGGCTCCCCGTCCGCGTCCCAGTTGGCGGCGTTCATCTTGCTCGGCTGCACCCGGGGCGGCTCGCCCGGCATCTTGGGGGCCATCAGGTCAAGTGTTGTGCTACCACATGTGGCCAGCATGGTCCTGATGAGCGTTATGGCCCAGGTCTTCGGGCCAGTTTTTGCCCGTTCCGATAGGACACCTCAGTTCACCGTCAACGTCCCCGTCTCGGCTGCAGGCTTCACCTACCCGAGGCCGCGAGTTTGATCGGCTGCAGGCTCACCACTCGAGGCTGCGAGTTCGAGCGCGCGAACTGACGACCGACAAGCCGCACGACAAGCGTCGTCGCTCCACGAAGACCACGTCGCGATGAGACCGATACTTCGCCCTCGCGGCTAGGAACTCATGCAACAGCGGGATCGCCGCCACTTACGTAACCGGTCAATATCGGCATCCGCCGTTTCGTCGCGCAGTTGCGTCGGCAGCTCAGCGGTAGGTCGCTTCGCTGGTGATTGGGCTGCCGTGGGTGAGGTAACCGTCGGTGAGGATGTCCACGCGCAGGCCCCCGCGGTGGATGAGAGGGCGCAGGAGCCCGGGCCCGGTGAGCCGTTCGAGGTGGGCGCAGGGTTCTGCCAGGCGCAGGCCCCGGCAGCGGACGTCGCCGATACGGAAGTCGCGGCCGACGAGCGCGTTGACGTCGATACCGCGGGTGAGGACGTTGCGTCGGGTGCTGACAAAGTCCAGCGCGGCGCCGCGAGCGGTGAGATCTTCGACCACTTCGGCGGCGATCAGGGTCAGGTCATATCCGGGCCGGTGCGCGCCGCGGGGGCTGAACGTGCCGGCACTGTCGGCGTAGCGGTCACCTTCCAGGCCACGGCCGGCGAAAGCCCGGACGCCAGGGACGATTTTCATGGGCGCTTCAGCTTGGGGGGCGACGGCGAGTAGTTCCACGACTCCGGTCAACCGGGGAGCTGCCGGCGTCGCGGGAAGCACGGGATTCAGGGACGCGACGGCGTAGGCGCCATTGATGGGTAGGTCTGCGGTGGCGCGGCCGAGCAGCGTCGGGTCCTGCGGGCTCAGAACCACTCCAGGGGGTGTCCCGAACGCCAGGACAGCGACCTGACCCTGTCGGTCGTCGGTTGGGGTGGGGTTGCCGCGGTCGGTGATGGCGATCCACCAGCCGGCCCACTGGAACGAGGGCGGATCGGCGATGGGGACAATGCCGAAATCGCGGCCGGCGAGCCAGCCCTCCAGGCGGCGAGCGCGTGCGGCGCGGTCAGGTTCGTGACGTCGGGGAGTAGGGCGAGTGGCACCTCGGTGACCGAGGACAGGCAGGCCGCCAAACCGCGTACCAGTGGGTTGCCGGGCCCTGTGGGCGTGTCGATATCGATGATTTTAGGCTCCGCAGAATTGGACTTCGCCATCCGCGAGCGGCACCCCACCACCACGGCTCTGCACCGGGAGTGCATTAGTCTGCATCATATGGATGGGGTGGCGGCGTTGTCGAGTGCAATCGGTGGTCGCGTGAAGCAGGAGCGGCGGGCGCGGTCGCTGACTCTTGACCAGCTGGCAGGGGCGGCGGGGGTCAGCCGGCGCGCGCTGGTGAACGTGGAACAGGGCGTGGCGAACCCCAGCGTAGGGATCCTGCTGCGCATCAGTGATGCACTCGGGATCGACCTGCCGGCGTTGGTGGAGCCGCCGTCCACGGACGCGGTGCAGGTGACGCGCTCCGGTCACGGGGCGTTGTTGTGGACCGGTGACGCCGGCGGCAGCGGCATGGTGGTGGCGTCGTTCGGCGCACCCGCCTTCGCATTGTGGGACTGGACCCTCGAACCGGGCGACCGGCGGGACAGCGAGGCGCACCGACGCGGTTGCCGCGAGCTGCTGCACGTCCATCAGGGCACGGTGACCGTGGAAGTCGGGGACCGGTCGGTGGCGCTCGACGCCGGCGACGCGGCCGCCTTCATCAGCGACGCATCACACTCCTACGCCAACCCCGGCGCAACGGCCGCCCGGTTCACCCTCGCCGTGTACGAGCCCGGAGCAACACCCCACACACCCACCTGACCCGAGACCCCGTAGCCATCACCGAGCATGTGCACTTATAGTGCAGTATTCTGCTCTTATGGTGCAGGTGTTGAAGTCTCCGGTCAGTCACGTCTCCCGCCGAGTGGGCGGGGTGCCGCCGTGGTCGCTGACGGTGGTGTCGATGTCGTCGGTGCAGCTCGGCTCGGCGCTGTCGCTGGGCTTGATCTTTACCGCGGGCGCGGCCGGCACCGCGTGGCTGCGGCTGAGTATCGGCGGGCTCATCTTCCTGGCCATCGCGCGGCCACCGCTGCGCAGCATCCGCCGCCGAGACCTGCTGCCGCTGCTCGGTCTCGGGGTCATGACCGGCGTGATGACAGTGGCGTTCCTCGCCGCCATTCAGCGCCTCCCGCTGGGTACCGCCGTGGCGATCGATTCCTCGGGGCGCTCACCGTAGCCGCCCTGAACAGCCAGCGCCTCTGTGCACTGGCCTGGCCCGGCCTGGCCCTGATCGGTGTCGTCCTGCTCACCCAACCGTGGAACGGTGACCTCAACCTCTGCCGGCATTGCCTTCGCCGCGGTCGGTGCCGTCGGATGGGGCAGCAACATCTACCTCACCCAGCACATCGGCGACCGCTTCACCGGCATCCGCGGCCTGTCCATCACCGTGCCCATCGCCGCCGCCACCGCAGCTATCATCGGCATCCCGCAAGCCGCAGGTCATTTCACCCTCACGACGATCGCCGCCGCCGCCGGATTGGCGCTGCTCCTCCCCGTCCTGCCCTTTGCCCTGAACATGCTCGCCCTACGCCGGATGACCCGCCGCGCGTTCGGCACCCTCATCGCCGCCGAACCCGCCATCGGCGTCCTCATCGGCTTCCTTGTCCTCCACCCGACCCCCAACGGCATCCAGACCATCGGCGTCGTCTGCGTCGTCGCTGCCATAGCATAAGGTTCCATTATTCGGGGTTACGGATGGTCCCTTGACAACCCGAGATCACCTGCAGCCGATACGGTTCACAACCGTGCAGCCCCTGTATCACGCGACCCGACGCGCCCTCAGGCCGGTCCGTGCACGAACCACACCCCGAGCATCCGTTCGGTCCCGGGATTGCGCAGCGTGTGCGGGATGGTGGAGTCGAACCCCAGCGACTCGCCGGCCTGCAGGGTGAAGACCTCGCGCCCGATGGTCACCTCGAGGACACCGCTCACCACGTAGCCGTACTCGTAACCGGGATGGCATGACACCTCACCGATGTCGGACGACGACGCCCCGGGTTCGTACACGATCTGCATGAACGCGACCTCCCGCTCCGGGGTCGCCGCCAGCCGCTCCCAGATCACCCCGGCCGCCATGTCCAGCCGCGACCGGTGGCTCGGATGCACGATCGACACCCGGTTCGCGTACTCCGACGGCCGCCACACCGCGGCGGGATCCGCCGTCGGCGACAGCGACGCGCCGTCCGCCCGCCCGGACGTCCCGTGCAGACGGTCGACCGGGGCGGACCGCGTCGCGCCGACACCTTCGTCGAACAGGTCGTCCACCGACACGTGCAGCGACTGCGAGAACGCGTAGAGCGTCGACACCGACGGCTGCGACTTGCCGTTCTCGATCTGGGACACGAACGACGGGGACACGTTCACCTGCCGGGCCAGCTCCCGCACGGAGAGCCCGGAACGCAACCGGAAGTCGCGGAGTCGCGGACCGAGAAGTGCTGCCCGGGGATCCATCTGAATCCCGTCCGCGTCCGCGACCGGCCTCACACCAGCGCCTGCTGCCGCCGGCGCCGGGCCCGGGACACCGAGAACAGCACGGCCGCCGCGAGGATCAGCAGTCCCTGGAACAGGTACTGCCACATCTGCGAGAGCCCCAGGAACGTGGTCGCGTTCAGCACCTGGATCAGCAAGATCGAGCCGAGCAACGTCCCGACGAACGTCCCCCGCCCGCCGAGCAGGCTGGTACCGCCGAGCACCACGGCCGTCACACTGGTCAAGGTGTAATTGACGCCCTGCAGGGGATCCCCGACGCCGATCTGCGCCATCAACATGAGCGCCCCGAGGGCGGTGAACAGCGACGTCGTGAGGTACGCGAACACCACCGTGCGGTTGACGCCGACACCGACCTTCCGCGCCGACTCCTCGTGCGAGCCCACCGCCCGCAGCTTCCAGCCCCAGCGGCTCCGGCGCAGCAGCAGCTCCATCACGACCGTGGCCACCACCAGGACCACGAAGGCCAACGGGATCGGCCCCACCTGCTGGGTGATCACGGTGACGACGTCACCGTTGATGTAACCGTCCGACGTGGGCCGGAGCAGCAGGCTCACGCCCTGCAGGGCGATGTAGGTGGTCAGCGTCGCTGCGATGGCGGTGAACCGGCCGAACCGGATGAGGCTGCCGTTGATCAGGCCCACCACCGCGGCCAGCACCACACACAGCACCAGCCCGACCGCGATCTCAGCGGGTGGCGACTCGTCGGTCACCCAGAACGACGCGACCACCACCAGGAACCCGGCGAGCGGCCCGACCGAGAGGTCGATCCCACCGATCAGCAGCGGGATCGTCTGCCCCAACGCGATGAAACCCAGTGCGGTGACCAGCGTCAGCATCGACGCGATGTTGAAATCCGAGAGGTAGTTGGCGTTGTCGTTGTAGACGTACGCGCCCAGCACGATCATCACGGCGATCAACAGCACCGACGGTGCGTAGTCGCCCCGCAGGAATCGGGCGAACCGCGACGCGTTCGCTGTCGCCCCCACCGTGGGCGCAGTCGCGATGTGGGTCGTCGACTCGACCGCCGCCCGGACGATCCGCTCCTCGGTGATGTCGTCACCGTGCAGCGTCTCGACCACGTGCCCGCGCGACATCACGATGACCTGGTCGCAGAGACCCTCGAGCTCCTTCGCGTCCGACGACGACACCACCACCGGGATCCCTGCCGCCGACACCTCCCGCAGGATCCGGTAGATCTCGGCCCGGGCGCCGACATCGACCCCCTGGGTGGGCTCGTCGGCCACCACCACCAGCGGCTCCGACAGCAGCGCACGGGCCAGCACGACCTTCTGCTGGTTGCCACCCGACAACGCCGAGATCGGCGCGCTCATGGACGGCGCCTTGACCGCCAGTGAGTTCAGCGTCTCGCCCACCAACCGCTGCTCGCGGCCGTCGTTGAGCAGCCCGCGGCCGTACCGGCCGAGCGACGCCACGGCGGCGTTCTCCCGCACCGACAGCGTGCTCATCACCCCGTCGCGCTGCCGGTCGGCGGGCAGGAACGCCGCGCGATGCAGCAGATCCTTGGCCGACGTCGCGCGACCACCGACCTGCACGGTGCCGGAGAACGTCTCCAGCCCGGCCAGCGCACGCATCAGATCCGACTGTCCGTTGCCGACAACGCCGGCAACACCGATGATCTGGCCGGGGGTCGCACTCAGCGACACGTCGGTGAAGCCGGTGCCGGTGAGTCCCTGCAGCACGAAGTTGGCGGTGGCGTCCGGAACGGGCGCCAGCTTGTCGGGGAAGGCCGAGTCCAGCTGACGTCCGACGATCATCGCGAGCAGCTCGCCGTCGGTGATCGCACCGACCTCGGCGGTGCCGCGGACCCGCCCGTCGCGCAGCACCGTCACCGAGTCGGCCAGTTCGCGAACCTCGGCCAGCCGGTGGGTGATGTAGACGACGGAGGTGCCGTCCGCCACGGCCGCCCGCACCTTGGCGAACAGCAATTCGACCGAGTCCTTGCCCAGCGGCGCGGTCGGTTCGTCGAGGACCAGCAGGGCCGGCCGCACGGCCAGCGCCTTCGCCACCTCGAGCAGATGTTTCTGGGCGACGCTCATCGTCTCGACCCGATCACCCAGGTGGACCTCGAGACCGACGCCGTCGAGCAGCTCCCGCGCTGTGTCAGCCACCTTGCGGCCGGCGAACACCGACGCGGGCAGCGCCACCCGGAGGTTCTCCTCGACGGTCAGGTCGGGCAACACCGCGGGGTGCTGGTGCACGATCGCGATGCCGAGCTCGGTCGCCAGAGCCGGCGTCAGGGAATGGATCTCGCGACCACCCACCGAGATGGTGCCGGTGTCGGGCTGCAGCACGCCGGTGGCGATGTTCATCAGGGTCGACTTGCCGGCGCCGTTCTCGCCGAGCAGCGCGTGCACCTCACCAGGACGCACCGTCAGCGAGACCTCGCTGAGGGCCGCGACTCCGGAGAAGGACTTGGAGACTCCGGTCATCACCAGAGTCGGGGTGCCGGCGGTGGATGCGCTGGGCGGCTCGGTGTCGACAGTCTTGCGGAGCGGGCTGGACCCGGTCGCGCCGGTCGGGTCGGC
Organism: uncultured Actinomycetota bacterium; assembly: GCA_963700115.1. Taxonomy (GTDB): domain Bacteria; phylum Actinomycetota; class Actinomycetes; order Mycobacteriales; family Nakamurellaceae; genus Nakamurella. The sequence continues at coordinate 97,948 of OY969473.1, forward strand.
CGGGGTGTGCAGAGCGGGGGAATCGGTCACGGCTTCGCCTTCGTCAGCAGCCCTCGCGGGCCGGCGGACCGGGTCCCGGGGCGGTGGTGCCGCCCCGGGACCGCGGGGTTCTACTTGAGCAGCGCCGCCTGGGCTTCACCCGGCAGCTGGGCAGACAGGTAGGTGTCGGCCGGCAGGTTCTTGTCGCACTTCACCGGATTGGGCTTGCCGCTGACCGAGTCCTCGAAGACCGGGGCCTCGAAGGTCAGGTTCGTCGGCGGAACGCCGCCGGTGGCGGTGGCGACGGCGTACTGGATGGCCAGCCGGACGTTGTCGTTGCCCGTGGTCACCGTCATCAGCTTGAAGTCGGGGTTGGCGGCCTTGTTGTCCTCGAAGAAGCAGGACAGCACATTGCCGTCGGACGCAGCGACCGCCGGGATGGACCGGCCGCTCTTGGCGAACTCCGGTAGCGCACCCACCAGTGACGGGCCGAAATCGCTGACGATGACGTCGATCTCCGGGTACTTCGCGATGGCCGCGGTCAACACCTGCTGGGTCTTCGCCGGATCCCAGTTCGTCACCTCGAACGGCTGCTCACCGATCATCGTGTACTTGTCGGCCGGCAGCTGCTTGTCCAGCTCCGCGCGCTCCGTGGTGCCCTGGGTGTTCCCGGGAGGACCCGAGAGGAACAGGATGTTGCCGCCGTCGGGGAAGTTGGCCTTGATCCAGGTGGCCCAGTTCGTGGCGTCCGTGGTGGGATCGGAGCCGACGTAGGCGTTGTAGTCCTGGCCGTCCTCACCGCCCGGATCACTGCGGTAGGGGACGGTGACGACGCCGGCCTTGTAGGCGCTGCGCAACGCCGGCAGGATCGCCTTGCCCGCGTCGGGGAAGACCACCATCGCGTTGACGCCCTGAGCGACCATGCCCTGGATGTCGGAAATGGCCTTCTGGGTGTCGCCCTGACCGTCGGCGTACAGGTACTTGGTCACGCTGGGGCACTTCTTCACCTCGTCCTCACCGGAGGCGGTGGTGACCAGACGCCAGCTGTTGCCGCCGAAGCCGTCGAGCAGACCGAGGCTGATCTGCTTGCTGCCGCACCACGCGGGCGCGCCTGCCAGCGGCGACGCGGACTGCGCGGACGGCGCGGCGGTGGAGCCACCACCCGATCCGCAGCCCGCGAGGACCGCGGCCAGACCGGCGGCGAGGGCGACTGCCCGGAGAGTGCGTCGTTTCATGGTGCTCCTTGTGTCGCGACGGGCGTCGGTGCCACGTCAGGCGGATGGACGGGAAAGCGCGTACGGGGGTCGGTGGATCAGGCCGACGCGGGAGTGGAGCCGACTGCGGATGCCGGTCGGCGGGCGAAGCGGGCCCGCAGGGCCGCCCAGTTCACCGTGTACAGCGCGACACCACCGGCGAGAGCGGCGGCCTGGACCAGGGTCTGGACCGCGAAGGGAACTCCGAGGGCCAGCACGAACTGGTCGAGCTGGGTGAGGAACAACGCCGCGATGACGGTCGACACCGGGAAGCCGCGACCGCCCAGCAGCGAGGTGCCCCCCAGGACGACCACCGCCACCGACGGGAGCAGGTAGGCGTTGCCCTGGAAGGCCGTCGGCTGGGCGGTGATGCCGGCCAACAGGATGCCCGCGAGGCAGTAGAGGAGTTGAGCCCAGATGAACGCGAGGGTGTGATGCGACTTGACCCGCAGGCCCACGGCCCGGGCGGCGAGCCGATTCGCCCCGATGGCGGTGAAGCGGCGGCCCGCCACCGTCTTCTTGGTCAGGACCGCCACCACGAGCAGGGCGACCAGCGCGAAGATCGCGGCGTGCGGGATGCCGAGGGTCCGGCCGGCGGCCACGTCGCTGAGCAGCCGGGTAGTGCTCCGCGGAATGCCGTTGGAGATGCCGAGGACCGCTCCGAAGAGCAGGGCGTTGGTCCCCAGCGTGGCGATGATCGAATTGAGTCCCAGCCAGCCGACCAACAGGCCGTTGAGGGCACCGGCCCCGATGGCGTAGGCCACCGCGATGAGAACCGCAGTCAACACCCGACTGTCGTCACCGTTCGGGTAGTGGCTGACCACCACGATGGCCAGCGACATGGCCCCCGGGACGGACAGGTCGATACCGCCCTGCTGCACGACCAGCATCTGACCGAGACCGGCGATGGCCAGCACGGCCGCGAACGGCAACATGCCGGCGATGACGCCGCCGGAGACGCTGGACGGCGCGACGATGGCGCTGACGATGAACAGGACCACGGTCGAGACGACGATGGTGATGGCGCCTTTGGCGGTGGCGAACCGGGATCCTCTGGTGACGGCCGGCCGCAGCCGGTCCGTGGACGTGGCGTCCGTCATGCTGTCTCCCGCACATCATCGTTGAAGAGGAGATTTCTGAGGTGATGCCGCACGGTGCGCGGCGTGTTCACCGAAGTGTTGAGTGAGACTGTACGCATGAGGTGACGGCGTTCACAACCGGTGCCATGGTCTCAGTCTGGTGAATTTTCGTCCCTGCTCGCCGGATGTGGCCGCCGGTTGATGACGGCACGACACGACCCGGGGTGGCAACACCGTCGGGCGGGTGGTATCCACCCGTCGGCGGAACAGACAGTGGTCCGCGATGCCGTGCTGAGTCCGACGGATGGAGCCGGTGGAAGCGAGGCAACGGGCGGTCAGTAGACCATGTAGCCACCGTCGGCGGCGAGCACGTGACCCGCCAGCGCCGATGCGGCATCGGAGAACAGGAAGCAGACCACGGCGGCGATGTCCGCAGGCTCCATCAACCGGTGCTGCGGCGTCTGCCCGATCCAGTCGGCGACGATCGCCGGGTCGGTGCGACCCACCGCGTCCAGGATCGGCGTCCGGGTGTAGCCGGGAGCGACAGCGTTGACCCGGATGTTGCGCGGAGCCCACTCGACCGCGAGGGTCCGGGTCAGCTGCGCCACCCCGGCCTTGGAGACGTCGTAGGCGACGTGGATCTCCGGGTGCACCACCTTCAGGCCGGCGATCGACGAGACGTTCACGATGGACCCCCCGCCGGCGGCGGCCATCACCCGGCCGAACTCCCGGGCGCAGAGGAACGCGCCGGTCAGGTTCACCGCGATGGTGCGGTCCCACACCGCTTGCGCCAGCTCCAGGGTCGGACTGCTCTCGACGATTCCCGCGTTGTTGAACAGCATGTCGACGCCGCCGTGGGTGGCGACGAGAGTATCGGCGAGGGCGGCGATCTCGGCGCCGTCGGTGACGTCGAGGTGCCGGTACTCCGCGGCACCCGGGGTCGTGGCGGTCAGCTCGGCGGCCAACCGCTCACCGGCCTCCGGGTCGAGATCGGCCACCACGACGGTCGCGCCCCGCTGCGCCAGCAGGGTGGCGGTCGCGCTGCCGATGCCGCCGGCACCACCGGTCACGACGGCGACCTTGCCGGTGAACTCCTCCATGGGACGGTCCTTTCGAGTGCCGGGTCTGCGGGACGTGCATGAGCGGACGCGTCTGTGCGGCGGCGACACTGCCGGCGCCGCACCCGAGGTCAGAGCAGGATCTGCAACGGGCTCTCGAGGATCGCCACGAGGGCAGCGAACCATTCGGCGGCGAGGGCTCCGTCGACGGCGCGGTGGTCCACCGACAGGGTCAGCTGCAGGGTGGTGCCGATGGTGAGGGTTTCCCGATCCGTCGGGGCCGGTGTCCACGACCGGGGTGCGGCGGCCGGCGCCGACGGCCAGGATGGCCGACTGGGGTGGGTTGATGATGGCGCCGAAGTCGTCGACACCGAACATCCCCAGGTTGGTGACGGAGAACGAGCCGCCCTCCAGTTCGTGCTGCTTGAGCTTCCCGGCGCCGGCGCGGGCCACGAAGTCCTTGACCGCGCTGGACAACTCGCCGATGGAGAGCCTTTGGGCGCCGCGGATGACGGGGGTGACGAGGCCCTTCTCGCCGGCGATGGCGACAGACACGTCGACGTCGTCGAAGCGCCGGAGGGCGTCGTCGGTCCAGATGACGTTCATCGCCGGCACCCGGCGGTGCGCGAGGACGGCGGCCTTGACGACGAGGTCGTTGACCGAGATCCGGGTCGGGCCGGCGCCGTTGAGCTGCGCGCGTAGCGCGAGCAGCGCGTCGACGCGGGCGGTGCGCCGCAGGTAGAAGTGCGGCACCTCCCGCTTGCTGGCCGACAACCGTTGCGCGACCGCACGGCGAAGCCGGCTGTGCGGCTCGTCGGTCCACGGTCCCGCAACGGCCGCCGGTGCTGTCGCAGGGGCGACGGTCTCGGTCGGCGACGGGACTGCCGCGGACGTCACGGCCGGTGCGGGTGCCGGGGTCTCGGCCGCGGGCGTCGTTGCGGTGCTGGGTCTCTCCGTGCGGCGGTGCAGGGCGTCGTCGATGTCGGACCGCACGATCCGACCGCCGGGGCCGGTGCCGTGCACCGAGGCGAGGTCGAGGTCGGCTTCCCGGGCCATCCGCCGGGCCAGTGGGCTGGCGAACACCCGGGACCCGGGGGCCCCGTTGGCGCCGCCACCGGCGGTGGAGGACGCCGCGGTGGTGAGGGGTGGGGTGGTCATGGTCGCCGGTGCGTCGTCGGGTCCCGCAGTCGCGGCATCGGATGCGACCGGCTCGTCCGCACCGACCGACACCACGGTGTCGTCCGGCGGGACCTCAGCACCGGTGCTGTCCGGGGTGGGCGCCGGGGCGGCGGCGCTGCCGGCGGCTGTTGCGTCGCCGGCGGTGGTGTCCTCGGCGGCGGTGTCCACGGCGGGGGTGTCTGCGGTGGCGGCGCTGCTGTTCGGTGCGGTCCCGTCGGTGACACCGAGAGAGACGAGCAGCGCGTCGACGTCGGCGCCGGCCTCGTCGGTGTCGCCGATGACCGCGATCGGGGCGCCCACGTCGATGGTCACACCGGCCTCGGCGAGCAGTCGCAGCACCACCCCGGCCGTTTCTGCCTCGAAATCGATGACGGCCTTGTCGGTCTCGATTTCGGCGAGCGTGTCACCCGCGGCGAAGCTGGAGTTCTCGGCGACCTTCCATTCCTGAATGACCGCCTCGGTCATCGCCGCCGCGATCTCCGGCATCCGCAACAACGTCGCCATCAGATGCTCCCCAGATTGCGCAGCGCCACGGCCATCTCGTCGTCCTTCGCGATGGCCGCCCGCTCCAGCACCTTGCTGATGCTGGGCGACGCGACCCCACCGGTGACCCGCTCGATCGGTGCATCCAACCAGTCGAAGAACCGGCGCCCGATCTCGTCGGCCAACCACCCGCCGTACGAGGTGCCGACTGCGCCCTGCTCGGCGATCATCACCCGGTTCGTCTTCCGGATGCTCTCGCCCACGGTCTCCCAGTCCAGCGACGCCCGGTCCAGCCACCGCAGATCGATGACTTCCGCGTCGACCTCCCCCACCTCTTCGACCGCGGCCAGCACGTAGTTCGTCATCGCCAAATAGGTGATCACCGTGACCTGCGAACCCTCCCGCCGGACCGCGGCCTTCCCGACCGGCAGGCAGATATCCAGATCGGCGTCGTTCACCGGTGCCGGGCCGGTCGAGGCGTACAGGTCGACGTGTTCCAGCACCACCACCGGGTCCTGGCACGCCAGGGCGGTGTTCATCAGACCGATGTAGTCGTAGGGGGTCGAGGGGGCGACGATCCGCCAACCCGGGGCGGTGGCGAAGATCCCGGCCGGGTCCATCGAGTGCTGCGACCCGTAGCCGGTGCCCATCGCGACCTTGCTCCGCAACACCAACGGCACCGCGTCGTCGCCGCCGAACATGTGCCGGGCCTTGCCGATCTGGTTGAACAACTGATCGGCTGCGACCCACATGAAGTCGGCGTACATGAACTCGACCACCGGCCGGAACCGGCCGTCCAACGCGATCCCCCCGGCCAGGCCGGCGAACGCGTTCTCGGCGATCGGGGTGCCCAGGATCCGATCCGGGAACCGGTCCTTCAACCCCTTCGTCGCCCCGTTCGTCCCACCCGACAGCCGGTGCACGTCCTCACCCAGCACCAACACACCCGGGTCGGTGTCCATCCGGCGACCCAGGACCCGGGCGATCACGTCGACGAACTTCGCGTCCGCGACCTCCCCGTCGAAATCGTCGGGCTCGACATAGCGGGCGCCGGCCAGCTCCGACAGGTCACCGCGGATACCGGTGTCCACCCACGACGGATCCGGCCATTCCGCCGGCTTGATCTGCCGCTGACCGGGCTTCCCACCCGGCAGCGGCTCCAGCAGCTGCCCGCCGATCTCGGCCATCAGCGCCTTCGACCGTCGGGTCAGCTCGTCGACCTCCTGCTGGGTGAGCAGCTTCCGGCGCACCAGATGTCCGGCGACCAACGCAATCGGATCCCGCTGCCGCCACTGCTTTTCCTCGTCCTTGGTCCGGTAACCGAACGCCGATCCCGGGAACGGCCCGTTCTGGTGGAAGTACCGGTAGACGTCGGCCTCGACCACGGCCGGACCGTTACCGGCCCGCATGTGCGCGACCGCCTCACCCATCGCCAGATACACCGCGAGTGGGTCCATCCCGTCGACCTTCCAGGAGGCGATCCCGAAGCCCGGCCCCCGCGCCGACAACCGCGGCTCCTTCGTCGCTTCCTCGACGTGCGTGGAGACGGCGTAACCGTTGTTCTCGATGAAGAAGCACAGTGGCAGGTCCCACGCCGCCGCCAGGTTCAGCGTCTCCAGCGTCGAGCCGATGTTCGATGCGCCGTCACCGAAATACGTCACCGCCACCGCATCCGTGCCGGCGAACCGGTGCGCCCACGCCGACCCCGCCGCCAGCGGCACCCCGCCACCCACGATGGCGTTGGTGCCGATCGCGCCGGCGGCCTTCCACTGCAGGTGCATCGAGCCGCCCCGGCCGTGGCTGAAACCCCTGTCCAGTCCACAGATCTCACCCAACGTGCGCAGCAACACCGCACGGACGTCCTCGTCGACCTCGTCCCGCGGGTCGATGCCCTTCGGCGCCACGAAATGCAGCACCTTCGCCAGGAACTGGTGATGACCGCGGTGCGATCCGTTCACCGTGTCCGCGTCCGTCAGCGCCAACACCGACCCGACCGCGCCGCCCTCCTGCCCGATGCTCGAATGCGCCGGGCCGTGGATCAACCCCGCCGCGGCCAGCTCGAGGACGTACTCCTCGAAGGTGCGGATCAACACCATCTGACTCAACATGGGCAACAACAGATCAGGATCAGCCGCATCCCAGTCACGTTCGGTGGTGAGGACCTCGACCCAGGGCGCGCTGGGCTCGAGATGCCGGTGCTCAGTCATTGAGTCACTCCCTGCAATCGGTTGCTCTGCTGCACAGTTTCTCATAGCCTGACCCAAGCGTCCAGTGGGGGTGAACAGTCACTGAACACAAAGGAGTCCCGGCAAGCGGCGACGGAGCCGCCCGGACGAACAGAGGAGGTCCCGATGACCGGACTGCCCGGAATGCGTCGGCTCGACCACATCGGTTTCACCGTGCCCGATCTCGTGCAGGCGCGGACTTTCCTGGTGGACGTGCTGGGTTGCGAGTACATGTACAGCCTCGGTCCCTTTCGGCACGACGACACCGACTGGATGCGGACGCACCTGAACGTCGACCCGCGGACGGTGATGCGGCAACTGCACTTCTTCCGCTGCGGCGGACAGGCGGTGTTCGAGGTCTTCGAGTACGACGCCGCCGAGCAGGTCACCACCCCACCCCGGAACAGCGACGTCGGCGGGCACCACATCGCCCTCTACGTCGACGATCTCGACGTCGCCGTGGAATACCTGCGCCGGCAGCCCGGGGTCACGGTGCTGGGTGAGCCGACCGCCAGCGCCGGACCGTCCGAGGGCCAGCGTTGGATCTACTTCCTGAGCCCCTGGGGTATGCAGTTCGAATTGGTCAGCTACCCGCACGGCAAGGCGTTCGACCGCGCCGGCCGCTGAGCGGAACGGCGGCTGACCGACCGGCGGCGGACCGAACCGGCGGCTGAATCCGCGCCGGTCCCCTTTCCGCTGCCGACTTCCGTTCTCGCTGCCGACATCGTGCCAGCGGGAACGGAACGTGGAAGCGGAACGGGCCATGCCCGCCGGCCACGCACACCTGACGCACGTCGCGCGACGGGTGTCAGCAGGTCCGGCCGGAGCTCACGCCCCGTCGTACCGGCGCGTCGACTCCCGGAGGATGAGCTCGGGATGCAGCCGGACCGTCCGCGGGCCGCCGGCGTCACCGTTGATGCGGGTCAGCGCCAGCGCCGCGGCCTGCCGGCCGAGCTCGAAGCTCTGCAGCCGGACGGTGGTCAGCGGCGGGGCCAGGTGGCCGGTCAGGGGAGAGTCGTTGTAACCGACGAGCGACACGTCGCCGGGGCAGTTCAGGCCCAGCTCGGCGATGGCGGTCAGGGCACCGACGGCCATCATGTCGTTGTGGGCGAAGATCGCCGTGGGCCGCCGGGCCGGCGGCCCGGCCAGCGCGAGCCGGGCGAGCCGCAGGCCCTCCTCGATCGTCGGTGCGGTCGCCTCCGCGTCCGGAGTGCGGTCGACGACACCGGCGCCGGCCACCACGGCCCTGTACTCGTCACACCGGACCGTGAAGGAAAGCACGTTGCTGGGCCCGCGGAGTTGCGCCAGCCGGCGGTGACCGAGGCCGATCAGGTGTTCGGTGGCGAGCCGGGCGCCCACGACATCGTCGTGCAGCACGGCGAAGTGCGTCTCGCTCACGAGTCCGCGGACGGCGAGCACCACCGGGAGCGATCCGTTGATCTGGTCCACGAGCGGGGCGTCGTCGACGTGCGCCGCCGCCAGGATCACCGCGTCGACCCGTCGGGTGACCAGGTGGTCGGTGATCTCCTTGAGACGTCCGACCTCGTCGTGGGTCTCGGCGATGAGGACGGTGAAACCGGCTTCCCCGACGACGGTCTCGACGCCGCGCAGGATCGGTGGCAGATAGGGATTGCCGAGGTCCGCGGCAACGACACCGATGATCCCGCTGCGCCCGGTGCGCAGACTGCGGGCGACGGCGTTCCCCCGGTAACCGAGCTCCGCGGCGGCGGCCAGCACCCGTTCGCGGGTGGCACTGTTGACGAGTTCGGCGCGTTCCGGGTCGAGGGACCGCGACACGGTTCCGGGATGGACCTGCGCCAACCGCGCCACGTCCCGCAGCGTCGCCTCGCCCATCGCTCGCCCCGTTCTCGCCATCGTCGCCGCCCGGGGTGGAGCCTACGGTGCAGGAGCCGCAACGACCGGCGCTGCGCGTTCGGCCGCGTCGAGAACGGCGAGGGTGCTTTCCCGGGTCGCGGTCAGCGCCGCCGTCAGCGGCAGCGCCCGGTGTTCGGCCGAGAGCATCTCCACACCCCAGGGTCCGCGCCAACCGGCGTCGTGCAGGGCGCGCACGAAGACGTGGACCGCCAGGTCGCCCTGCCCCGGTAGCAGCCGCCGGTCGAGGGTGTCGTCCCACAGCGGGCCGATCACCCCGGCGCGGGCGTCGTCGAGTTCGACCACGAACACCGAGCCGACGGGCAGCCGGCGCACCTCCTCGTAGGAGGTGCCACCGCGGGCGACGTGCCAGACGTCGACCGTCAGACCACCGGCGGGATGTGCGGCGTCGGTGACGATGGCGACGCCGTCGGCGAGGGTCCGCACGTCCGACATCGGCAGCGGCTCGAGGGCGACCCGCACGCCGTGTGCGTCCGCATCGGCGGCCAGCGCCGCGAACGCCGTCACCATCGCGTCGCGCGGCACCGGCGGGCCGACCCGCAGGTGGTCGAGCTCGCCGGCCACCTTGACCGCCCGGGCCCCGAGCGCGGTGGCGGCCTCGAACAGCTCATGACGGATCCGGTCGCTGGCGCGCCGGCGCTCGCCGGTGGTCCACCAGTCCGACAGGAATTCCACCTCGACGTGGGCCAGCCCCGCGTCGTCGATCATCCGGCGGGCGGTGGCCAGGCCGATCGTCTCCCGGATCTCGACGAGGTCGGCGTACACGAGACCGACGCCGTGCCACCCCGTCCCGGTGATCGCGGCGAGGCGGGTGGCCAGGTCGTGCGGGCTGCGCTCATCCGGCCACGCAGGTCTGGCGTTGCCCGCCCACGTCCAGCAGCTGGCGACCAGCCGGCGGTCGATGGCCCCGGTGGGCAGCGCGCCGTCCGCGGGCGCGATGGTCACGACCGGGAGGCGGCCGGCACCCGGACCGAGGTGCCCTCGGCGCCGGTCCGGAAGTCGAACCCGGTGGTGAGGCCGCCGTCGATCATCACGCTGGCGCCGGTCATCCCCCGGGCGGCGTCCGACAGCAGGAACAGGATGCCGTCGGCGACCTGCGCCGGGTCGAGGATCTCGCCGAACGGCTGCCGCTGCTCGCGGGTGTGCAGGAACGCGTCCGAGTCGTCGGCCGACGCCAGGTGACGCTCGAACAGCCCGGCGCGCATCGGGCCGGGGCAGACCACGTTGACGTTGACCCCGGCGCGGGCCTGGTCGAGGGCGACCGTACGGGCCAGTTGCAGCACCGCGGACTTGCTGGCGCAGTAGGCGGCGAGCTGTTGCTCGGCGAAGTGCGCGTCGATGCTGGCCACCGAGACGACAGAGCCGCCGCCGCGGGCCACCATCGCCGGGATCACCGCGCGCATGGCCATCACGGTGCCGACGATGTTGACGTCCAGGGTCTGTCGGACCTGGTCCATCGGCTGCGTGAGGATGTCGCCGACGTGCAGGATCGCCGCGTTGGTGACCAGCCCCAGCGACCCGGCCGCCGGCAGCGATGCGGTGACCCCGGCCCAGAGCTGTTCGTCGGTCACCGATCCCGCGACATGGGTGTAGCCGTCGTACCCGGCCAGCACGGACGGCGCGGCAGCCAGGTCGATGCCGACGACGCCGCAGCCGGCGGCCAGCAGCTTCTCGGCGAGGACTGCACCGAGACCGCCGCCGGTGCCGGTGACGACGACCAGTTCGGGGAGCTGGCCGGGCAGGCTGCGCGCGGTGGGGGTGGTGGCGAGGGTGGTCATGCGAACTCCCTTGTTGGACAGCGGGGTGGGGTGCTCAGCCGGCGGCGCGGACGGTGCCACCGTCGACGCCGAGGGCGGTGCCGGTGATGAAGGACGCCGCGGGGGACGCCAGGAACACGATGGCCCGGGCCACCTCGTCGGGCTGCCCGATCCGGCCGAGCGGGATCGCCCGGTCGGTCACGAGCTGGTCGACCGCGTCCTGGCCGGTCTTGCCGTAGGCCTGTTCGATGGTCCCGAGGAAACCGCCCGGCTTCCACCAGAACGGCGTCCAGATCGGCCCGGGGCAGACCGAGTTGACCCGGATCGCCGGCCCCTGCGACAGCGCGAGTGACTGCGCCACGTTGAGCATCGCCGCCTTGCTCGCCGCATAGTCGACGATGACCGGCTCGGGCTGCCGGGCGAGGTCGGACGCGACGTTGACCACCGCACCGCCGCCGCGCTCCTGCATCAGCGGCAGCAGCTCGCGGCAGGTGCGGATCATCGCGAACAGGTTCAGTTCGAAGGTGCGGTGCCACATCTCGTCGTCGATCGCCTCGAACGGCAGCATCCGGCCGGCCCCGACGTTGTTGATGAGGATGTCCGGGGCGGCGCCGAGCGCAGCCACCCCGGCGGCCGCCGCCGTCCGGCAGCCGTCCAGCGTGGCCAGGTCCTGGACGAAAGGCGTTACCGTGTCGAGGTTCTCGCCGGTGATGTAGTCGTCGAGTCCGGCACCGTCGTGGTCGACGGCGAACACCCGCACGCCTTCGGCGGCCAGCAGCCGGACGACGTCGCGTCCGATACCGGTCGCAGTGCCGGTCACGTAGGCGGTCTTGCCCGCCAGGCCCAGATCCATCGTGCACCTCTCCTCCACCGGCCGTCGGCGATCGACGGCTGTGCGCGGCCCGGCGGACCGGGCCTCGACCGACCCGGGTTCCCCGAGTCCGCCGGTCACCGCGTGACGGCGACCGTCACGGCTTGGTGCCCTGCTCCGTGGTCGCTTCGGTGGCCGCACCGGCGGCCCGCCGTCGGGTGACCTCGGCGATCGCGGACCAGTCGAGGTCGGCGCCGGCGGCGACGGCCTCGGTGAAGACCTCGTCGAGCACCCCGGCGGTCGGCAGCTCGACCTCCACCGCCGCCGCGGCCTGCCGGGCCAGACCCAGGTCCTTGAGGCCCAGCGTGGTGGTGAAACCGGCCGGCAGGTAACGGCTCTCCGCGATGGCCGCGCCGTACCCGCCGTACACCGGGCCCGGGAACAGCGAGCTGTTCGCGAGCTCGACGAAGGCGGACGGGTCGATCCCCGACCGTTCGACCAGGGTGAGCGACTCCGCCAGCGCCTGCAGCGCATGGATGATCAGGTAGTTGACGCCGATCTTGGCCGTGTTGGCCGCCGTCGGCTCCGCCCCGAACGGCCACACCCGGGCGGCCAGGGCGGTGAGCGCCTCGTCCAGCGGCGCCCGCGCCTCGTCGGGCCCGGCCACCACGATGTTGAGCCTCCCCGCCGCGGCCACCGGGGGTCGGCCGATCACCGGGGCGGCGACGTAGCCGACGCCGGCCGCGGCGTGCGCGGCGGCGAACTCACCGGCCGCCTCGACGCCGACCGTGGCCATGTTGGCGTGTACGCACCCGGCAGGGGCGGCGGCCAGCAGGTCGGGCGTGAACACGGCCCGGAACGCGGCGTCGTGGGCCAGGATCGACAGCACCCGTCCGGTGGCCAGCACCTCGCGGACGTCGGCCGCCTCGCGGGCGCCGCGCTCGACCAGCGGCGGGATCGCGTCCTTCGAGCGGTTCCACACGACGACGTCGAAGCCCTCGTCGAGCAGCCGCCCGACCATGGCCGCCCCCATGCTGCCCAGCCCCACGAAACCGATGGTGGTCATGCCGATGTCCTCTCCTCGTCGGTCGTCCCGGTCGGCGCCCCACCGGCCGTCGGCCGGGCGGACGCCGCTGCCGACAGTGTCGCGGGTGCCGCACCGCCCGGCCGCACCAGCACCTTGAGCTGGTCACCGGCCGGGTCGACGAGGGCGTCGAAGCCCCGGGTCACCACGTCGTCCAGATCGACGACGGAGGTGAGGACCTTGCGCACCGGGTAACTGCCCCGGGCGATCATCCGGATGATGCGGGGCCAGTCGGTGGTGCGGAAGCACCAGCTGCCGTAGAGGTCGAGGTCCTTCTGGGCCAACAGCATCGCGTCCAGGGTGGCCGGTCGGGTGTGCAGGCCGGTCTGCACGATGCGGCCGGCGGGCCGGGTGGCCCGGACGGCCAGGCCGAGACCGGCCGTGGTGCCCGAACACTCGGCGACCACGTCGACACCCACCCCGCCGGTGAGCTCGGCGATGGCCGCGTCGACGTCCTCCGTCGGGTCGAGCACCGGCCCGACGTCGAGTGCTCGCGCCCGGGCGGCCCGCTTCGGGTTCGGTTCGACGATGACGACCAGGCCCGCGCCCACCGCATCGGCGTAGAGCGCGCTCAGCGCCCCGACCGGTCCCGCGCCGGTGATCAGCACGGTGTCGCCGCCCTCGACCCGCGCCCGTTCCAGGCCGTACCCGGCCACCGCGGCCGGCTCCACCAGCGCCCCGTCCTCGTCGGTCAGCTCGTCGGGGAGGACGGCGACCTGGTAGTCCTTCACCACCGCCCACGACGCGAGTCCGCCGGTGGCGGCGCTGAGCCCGGTGGCCGCGAAGTTGCTGCACAGGTTGGCTTTTCCGTGCCGACACGCCCAGCAGTGGCCGCAGACGATCGCCGGCATCACCGAGACCCGGTCCCCCACCCTCGCTCCGCGCACGGCCGCACCGATCTCGCGGACCCGGGCCGAGAACTCGTGCCCGAGGATCTGCGGCAGCGTGGCGCCGGTCAGCGGATGCGGGTCGACCGGCGTGACGATCGGGCCCGAGGTGTACTCGTGCAGGTCGGTCCCGCAGATGCCGCACAGCGCGACCTCCAGCAGGAGCTCGTCGGGGGCGGTGATCGTCGGCTCCGGGACGTCCTCGATCCGGATGTCGTGGGCGGTGTGGAATCGAGCGGCTCTCATCGGCGGGCGCTCCTCTCGTGGGGTGGGCGGGGGTCTGTCAGCCCAGGGGGCGGCCACCCGACGCCGGCCCGGTCCCCGGGAGGGCGGGGTCCGTCCGGACGGCTCGGGCGTCGGGTGCCGCCGGTCAGGAGGCGGCCGGGGTGGGGTCGACCAGGAACTTGCCCCGGGCGGTCCGGGCCGCCAATGGCCGGAAGGCCCCGTCGACGATGTCGTCCAGCGCGACGACCTTCTCGACGAGCAGCGTGGCGAGGTCCCGCTTGCGCAGGATCTCCAGGGCGGCCGGCAGGTCGTCCGGACACACGTGCGCCAGGGACGTGGAGATGTCGATCTCGCGCACCGACAGGTCGAGCAGGTCGAGCTCGGTCATCCCCGGGTGCAGGCCGACGAGCTGCAGCCGGCCGCCGCGGCGCAGCAGCTTCTGGGCGAGCTGCGGGTTGCCCTTCACCCCACTCGCCTCGAACACCACGTCGGCGCCCTCGCCACTGGTGACGCCGGCGACCACGTCGGCCAACGACTCCCCGCGGAGGTCCACCGTCCGGTCGGCCCCGAGCGCGGTCGCCGTGGTCAGCCGGGCCGGGTCCACGTCGGCGGCGATCACGGCACGGCAACCGATCTCGGCCAGGCCGGCGAGGATGAAGCTGCCGATCGCCCCCGCTCCGAGGACGACCGCCACGTCGCCGGGACGCACGCCCGACCGGTTGACCGCGTGCAGCCCGACGGCCAGCGGTTGGGCGAGGGCGGCGTTGTCATCGGCGATCCCGGCCGGCACGGGGACCAGCATCCGGGCCTGGACCGTGATGGTCTCGGTGAGGCCGCCGTCGAGGTTGAGGCCGTAGGTGAAGTACCGCCGGCACAGGTTGAAGCGGCCGTCGGCACACCACCGGCAGTCGCCGCACCACACCCCGGCGCCCGCCGCGACCCGGTCCCCCACGGCCAGATCGTCGACCCCGGAGCCGATCTCCAGGACCTCACCGATGAACTCGTGGCCCAGCGCGATCGGTCCCCGCACACCGGTGACCGGGTGCGCCGTGGCCAGCGGGGTCAGGACCGGCCCGTGGTCGTATTCGCTGGCGTCGGTCCCGCACAACCCGGCCCTGATCACCCGCAGGCGGGCCTGACCGGGACCCGGCGATGGCGGCGCCGGCCGTTCCTCGACGCGCAGGTCGCCGGGCGCGTGCAGGACGGCGGCCCTCATGCGCCGTCCCCGTTGCTGATGTGCACCTTGACGTTGGTGGCGGTGTCGCGGGCCGCGTCGTACGCGCTGAGCGCATCGTCCAGCGGGAACGTCGCGGTGATCATCGGCGTGAGGTCGATCTTGTTGCGGGCCAGGAACTTCAGCGTCTGCGGCCAGACCCCGGGGGAGCCGATGCTGCCGCGGATCTGCAGGGCCTTGGCCTGGATGAGCCCGAGCTCTGCGGGCGCCGAGCCTCCGACGTTGATGCCGATGTTCACCAGCCGGGCCTCGAAGCCGGCGATCCGCAGCGCGGACGCCATGGCCGACGGGCGGCCGGAGGCCTCCAGGATCACCGAGGGGCCGGCGCCGTCGGTGAGGGCGGCGATCCGCTCCTCGAAGTCCGCGGCGGTGGGGTCGGCCTCCTCGTCGGCGCCGAGCGTCCGGGCGAGGGCACGCCGCTCCGGCTGGGGGTCGGCGATGATGACCGTCGCGCCGAGGGCCCGCAGGGCGGCCACCGCGCTGAGGCCGATCGGGCCGGCCCCGAAGACCACGGCGGTGTCGGAGCCGTCCACGTCGCCGGCCCGGCGGGCTGCGTAGTAGGCGCAGCTGAACGGCTCGACCAGTGCGGCCTGGGCGAAGCTGAGCTCATCGGGGATCCGGTGCAGCCACTCCGGCCGGACGACGAAGTACTCCGCCGCGGCCCCGCTGATCGAGAACCCGAAATGGTCGGAGCCGATGACGCACTCCCCCACCACCCGGTCGCCGGCGGACCAGCCGCTGACATTGGCGCCGACCTCGGCGACCTCGCCCGCCCACTCGTGGCCGGGGACGATCGGGAACCCGATCGGGATGATGTACTTCCCGGCCAGCAGGTCGAAGTCGGAGTGGCAGATCCCGACCGCCCGGGACCGGATGAGGATCTCGTCCGGGCCGTACACGGGGACCTCGACGTCGAGCAGCGCCAGTTCGTCGGGCTGCACGATGGTGGTGGCCTTCATCAGTTCATCTCTCTTTCCTGCGGGAGTAGCGGGTGCGGGTCCGGACCGGGATCAGACCATCGAGGCGACGAGTTCGGACTCGTCGGGCTTGTTGTCGGCACCGGCGTCGACCGTGGTGGTGATCCGGCCGTCCTTCATGACGATGATGCGGTCGCACAGTCCCACCAGCTCGGGGAGGTCGTCGCCGAGCAACAGCACGGCCACCCCCTCGGCGGTGAGATCGCGGAGCAGCCGGTAGATCTCGGCCTTGGCGCCGACGTCGATGCCGTTCGTCGGGTTGTCCAGCACCAGCACCCGCGAGTTCAGCGACGTCCACCGGCCGAGGATGACCTTCTGCTGGTTGCCACCGCTGAGCCGGTCGACCTGGGTGTCCACGGAGTGCGTGCGGATGCCCAACTGCTTCACCGCGGCGGCGGCGATCTTCTTCTCCTGCCGGTTGTTCACCCACGGTGTGCGCGCCACCGAGCCGGTCCGCGGCAGCGCCACGTTCTGGGCGACCGACAGCAGCCCGACGATGCCCTCCTCCTGGCGTTCCGGCGGGACGTAGCCGAGCTTCTTGCGGACCGCCTCCCGCGCCCCGGACTTGTTCATCGGGGTGCCGAACAGCTCGATGTCTCCCGTCGCCCCCTGGCCCGCGTGGGCGATGACGTGACCGACCTCGGACTTGCCCGAGCCGACCACCCCACCGATGCCGAGCACCTCGCCCGCGTGCAGGTCGAACGTGACATCCGCGAACGCGCCCTCCTGGGCGAGATCCCGGACGGACAGCACGACCTCGCCCGCCGAACCGTGCTGCTCGGCCTCGTGGTAGAAAACCTCGGCCGACGCCCGGCCCACCATCATCGAATGCAGGTGCTGCTCGGATGACGTGGCCGGCTCCGTGATCTCCGCGACGTTGCGGCCGTCCTTGAGGACGAAGACCCGGTCCGAGAGCTCCAGCAGCTCGTGCAACCGGTGCGAGACGAAGATCTGCGACGACCGGTGCTTGACCCGCTTGACGAAGTCGAAGAAGAAGTCGACCTGCTCACGGGACAGCGCACTCGTCGGTTCGTCGAGAAGGATGATCGGGTGGGCGATCTCGAGGAGGTCGGCCTGCGCGATGGACCGGACGATCTCGATGATCTGCCGCTGGGCGAACGAGTAGTCGCCGATCGGCGCGTCCGGCTGGATGCCGGTCACCCCGAGGTCGGCGAACACGGCTGCGGTGCTGCGGGCCATCTTGCGGCGGTTGACCGTCCCCAGCAGGCCGAACTTCTTCTCCTGGCCCAGGTAGACGTTCTCGTACACCGGGATGGTCGGGATCAGCGCCTGGTGCTGGTAGATCCGGAAGATGCCCAGCTTGGTCGCGTCGTGGTAGTTCTTCGGCGCGATCGGGGTGCCGTTGAGCAGGATGGTGCCGCTGTCCGGGGTCAGGGTGCCGCTGATCATCGACAGCAGGGTGGACTTGCCGGCGCCGTTCTCCCCGATCAGTCCGACCACCTCGCCGACATCGGCCGACATGCTGACCTCGGTGACCGCCTTGACCGGCCCGAAGTGCTTTGAAGCACCGATGATCTCGAGCGTGTGTCCGCCGCCGGTACCGGCGGACCCGGATGCGGGGCTGCTCACTTCAGGATCTTCAGCTTCGAGCGGTCCAGCGTCAACGCCACCGCAAGGACCACCACGGCGCCCTGGATGATCGACTGCAAGTAGGGCGGGACGACCATGGCGTCCAGACCCACACCCAGGGTGGTGATGACGAGGACACCGAGGATGGTGCGGTGCACACCGCCGACACCGCCGGTCAGGGCGGTGCCGCCCATCACGACCGCGGCGATCGCGTCCAGGGTCAACGACGAACCCATGTCCGGGGTCGCCGCACCGATCCGCAGCGACAACAGCAGGCCCGCGATCGCGGCGAGGGTGGAGACCACGATCATCACGTAGAACTTCATCCGGCGGACCGGGATGCCGGCCAGTCCCGACACCACCTCGCCACCACCGATCGCGTAGGAGTAGCGGCCGAACCGGGTGTTGGCACCGAGCACCGACAGCACGATCCAGATCAGCAGCGCCCACAGCGCGATGTTGGGCAGGTTCCCGAGCACGCTGTCGCGGGAGACCGACAGCATGAACGGGTCCACGATCTGCACCGGCCGGCCGCCGGTGTACCACTGGGCGAGGCCGTCGATGGCCAGACTGGTGCCCAGGGTGGCCAGGAAGCTCGGCACCTTGGCGTAGGCGAAGAGCATGCCGTTGACCACGCCGATGATCACCCCCGACACGATGCCGGCGACGAAAGCCGTTCCCCAGTCGTAGGTCTGCGCGGTCTTGGCGGTGACGAGCCCGGCCAGCGTGACCGTCGACCCGACGGACAGGTCGATGCTGCCCATCAGGATCACGAAGGTCAGGCCGACCGCGACGACCAGCACGACGGCCGCTTCGCGGGCGATGGTGTACAGCGTCGAGACCTGCAGGAAGTTCGCGGTCTGGCTGGAGAAGAAGACGACCAGGATGACGAGGAAGGCGATCGGCAGCAGGGTGCTCTTGACGTTGCTGCCCGCGGTACCGGCGGAGCGGAGCAGCGCGCCGAAGCCGCCACCACCGGCCGGCGCGGGCGCGCCGGCCGAGGTGGTCGCCGTCGCCGGCGAGGCGGAACCGGCGTCGGAGGAGCCCGACGGTCGTGTCGTCGTCACAGCACCTTCACCTTCCAGTGGCTCTGGTACTCCTCGGTGAGCGTGGCCATGTCGCCGAGGGCGGCGGTGTAGTCGGCGGGGGCCTGCCAGCCGGCGGGCTGGTCGAAGCCGGTCCACATCTTCTCGAGATCCATCGGGGTGACGCCGTTCTGCGGATCCCAGTCGTCCGGGTAGGCGATCCGGCTCATCTTCTGCCAGTCGTACGGGTCGGTGTCGCCGAACATGACATCGAGGTACTTGTCGGCGTTCTCGGCGGTGACGAAGAACCCGTCGGGCCACATCTGCCGCTCGAGCGGGGAGAACTCGTAGCCCAGGGAGGCGTCGATGGCGCGGACGGCGCTGAAGCCGGCGCACCACGGCGGCAGCGAGCTCATCGCGCCGAACATCTGCCCGGACTTGATGAAGTCCATCGTGCCCTTGTTGCCGTCCATGCCGGTCACCGGGACGCCGGTGATACCGGCCTCCTCGAGGGCGTTGACGCAGCCGATCCCGACGTCGTCGTTCTGGCCGAAGACACCCTGGATGTCCTGCCCGTACTGGGTGATGATGCCGGCCATCGCCTGTCGCGAGTCGTCGCGGTTCCACTCACCCGGTTGGCGGGCGATGAGCTTGATGTTGGGGTACTCGGCGAGGGCGCGATCGACGCCCTGGGTGCGCTGGGTGTCCGGCGTGGCGCCCGGATGCCCGGTGATGTGCACGAGATTGCCCTCCTTGCCCATCTTGTCGAACAGCGCCACCGCCACCTGGTAGGCCGCCTCGGCGGACTGCGGGGTGAAGTAGGTGACGTAGCCGTTGCCGTAGTCCGCAGGCGCGGTCCACGGCACGGCCTCCCAGGTGTTGGTCAGGAAGACGCCCTTCTCGGTGGCGGTCTGGGCCATCGTCGGGATGTTGGCCGGGTCGGGAGCGGTGATGAAGAAGATCTTCACGCCGTCCTGGATCTGCTGCTCGAACTGGGAGATCTCCCGGGCCGGGTCGCCCTCGTTGGTGAACGCCCGGTACTCACCGCCGAACGCCTCCACCGCCCGCCGTGCGCCGAGGTCCCACGAGGCGTAGTAGTCGTTGTTCAGGCTGGTGAACAGCGAGGCCACCGGTTGACCCTTCAGGTCGACGATCTTCGCCGACGCTGCCGACGACGACGCACTTCCGCTCAGGCTGCCGGCCGCGGAGCTCGAAGTGGTCGCCCCGGTCGGGGTGTCCCGCTTACCGCAGGCCGCCAGGGCCAGGCCGGCGCTGCCGAGAGCGCCGGCCTGGATGAACTTTCGACGTGAGACGTACATGTCGGACTCTCCGTTGAGTGAGTGGTGCCGGATGGGACGGGGTACCGGAAACAGGTCCGGCAATCGATTGCTAACGGGTGGGTGCGGCGCCCGCGCCGCGCAGATCACTCGGTGCTGCGGTAGGCCTTCGTGACGGAGAAGTAGGGCCCGAGGTCGACGAGGCCACCGTCGACGGGGATGTCGGCGCCGGTGATGTAGCCGGCCGCGGGACTGCACAGGAAGGCCACCACGCCCGCCACCTCGGCCGGCTCGGAAACCCAGCCGATCGGCGTGTGGGCCAGCATCGCGTCGGGGAACCGGGTGTCACCCGGCACCAGGGCGGTGTTCACGATCCCCGGGTGAACCGCGTTCACCCGGATCTTCCAGGGAGCGAACTCCATGGCGGCGACCTTCGTGAGGCCGCGCAGGCCCCACTTGCTGCTGGAGTACGCGGCCGAGAAGTGACCGGTCATCCCGGCTGCGGAGCCGATGTTGACGATCGCGCCACCACCACTGTCGCGGATGAGGGGGGCGAGCGCCTTCGTACCCAGGAACGGGCCCGCCAGATTGACGCCCAGCACCCGGGAGAAGTCCGCCGCGGTGGTCTCCATCAATCCGTAGCGGTAGGCCACGCCGGCGTTGTTGACCAGCCCGTCGAGACGTCCGTGGCGTTCGCGCAGATCGGCAGCCAGTGCCTCCCATGCGTGCTCGTCGGTGACGTCGAGATGGTGGAACTCAGCGGCCCCGCCGGCCTCGGTGAGCTCGGCGGCCAGCGCCTCCCCCACCTCGTTCCGGACGTCCAGGATGACCACGGCGGCCCCCCGCGACGAGAGCTCGCGGACCTCCGCGGCGCCCTGACCCTGGGCGGCGCCGGTCACGGCGATGACCTTGCCGTCGAAGTCGCCCACGTCAGTTCCCTGCCCCTGCTCGACGGACCCGGAGGGTCGGATGGATCGAAGCGGCCGGACCGGTGGTCCCGGTCGACGGCGTGCGCAGCGTGCGTGGCTGCCGGTAAGTCCAACTGGACAGATCTTGGTGACCGCACTCACACCTGTCAAGTGCTGCTGTCGTCATCGGGAGTGTCCTGTGGTGACGGCGCCGTTGGTGGCCGTGGCCTCGCCGCGCCCGGCGGCAGTGTTGAGGTGGGACTGGGAGTCCCGCAGCTTCGGCAGTTCGCCGCCGACGGTGAAGTAGCGACGGCCGGCGACCAGCAGGTCCTCGGCCGGGAACTTGGTGATGACCTGCGCGCCGGTGGCGGTGACCACCACCTCCTCCTCGATCCGGGCCGCGCCGATGCCGTCCTTGGACGGCCAGTACGTCTCCAGCGCGAAGACCATGCCCTCCTCGAGCACCTCGGGATGGTCGAGCGAGACGAGCCGGGAGAAGATCGGCTTCTCCCAGATGGACAGTCCGACGCCGTGCCCGTACTGCAGCGCGAAAGCGGCTTCCTCGTCGGGGAAACCGAACTCCTGGGCCGTCGGCCACACGGAGACGATGTCAGCGGTGGTCGCACCGGGACGGACGAGGGCGATCGCTCGGTCCATGTACTCACGGGCCCGGACGTAGGCGTCGCGCTGGGCGGAGCTGGCCGAGCCCACCGCGAACGTGCGGTAGTAGCAGGTCCGGTAGCCCTGGTAGCTGTGCAGGATGTCGAAGAAGGCCGGATCGCCGGGCCGGATGAGCCGGTCGGAGTAGACGTGCGGGTGCGGCGAGCACCGCTCACCGGAGATCGCGTTGACGCCCTCGACGTACTCCGAGCCCAGGTCGTAGAGCTTCTTGGAGACCAGCCCGACGCACTCGTTCTCCTTCACACCCGGCCGGAGGAACTCGTACAGGTCCTCGTAGGCGGCGTCCACCATCGAGGCCGCCTGCGTCAGCAGCGAGATCTCGTCCGGGAGCTTGATCCGGCGGGCGTCGAGGAAGACCTGCTGGCCGTCGACGACGGTGATACCGGCCCGCTGGAGCGCGGCCAGCACCGGCATCTCGATGACGTCGACGCCGAGCGGGGCATCGGCGAGGCCGGCCCGGTCGAGCTCACGGCGGATCTTGGCCGCCACCCCGTCGGCGATGCCCGCGTCCGGGCTGAAGGCACCACGCAGGGTCGAGATGCCCGCCCGCGCGCCGCCTTCGGCCCGCGGGCGCCGTGCCCCGTGGTGCGGGGCATGCGGATCGGCGTCGAGTTCCATTCCCGTCTCGGCGAGCCAGGGGTTGTACAACTGGTGGTGTTTGGCGGCCGAGCCGAAGTCCCAGACGATGGGGTCGGTGGTGCGGGTGACCAGGGCGAAGCGGATCAGCTTGTCCATCGCCCAGGTGCCGATGTGGGTCGAGGACATGTAGCGGATGTTGGCGAAGTCGAACGCGAGCAGTGCGCCGAGTTCGGACTTCTCGAGCTGGGCGCGCAGCCGCTGCAGTCGCTGATCGCGGAGCCGGTCGAAGTCGATGCGTGTTTCCCAGTCGACGGCATTGGTGCCGTACGTCGCTGTACCCATGAGAAGTCCTTAATCGCAGCCCGTCCGGACGGACGGGCGGGGCGGGATGCCGGTGGCGAGAACCCTCAGACGAGGATCATGCCGCCTTCGATCGGGATGACCTGGCCGGTGATGTAGTCGGAGTCCTTGGAGGCGAGGAACACCGCGGTGCCCACCAGGTCCTCCGGGTCTGCCGCGCGGCCGAGCAGAATGCCCCCGGCCATCGAGTCGAAACCGGCATCGCCCTCACCGATGTCGGCCAGGTCCCGGTCGAGCTTGGTCCACAGCGGGGTGGCCACCACGCCGGGCGCGAAGGCGTTGACCGTGATCCGGTCACCGGCAAGCGAGCGGGCCGCGGCCTGGGTCAGCGAGATCACCGCCGCCTTCGACGCGCTGTACGGGGCGAAGCTGGGAAAACCGGTACGCCCGGCGATGGAGGCGGTGTTCACGATCTTGCCGCCGGTGCCCTGCCGGAGGAACTGCTGAGCGGCCTCCTGGGTCCCGATCACCACGCTGAACGCATTCACGTTCATGATGAGATCCCAGGCCTCCTTGGTGATGTCGAGGAACTTCTCGGGCTTGTTGACACCGGCGTTGTTGAAGTAGGCGTCGAGTCGGCCGAACTCGGCGACGGCGCGGTCGATGCCGGCCCGCACCTGGTCGCGGTCGGTGACGTCGACGCGGACGGCGATGGCCCGGCCGCCGGCGGTGGCGATGCCGTCGGCCACCTGCTGAGCGGCCTCGAGGTTCAGGTCGGCGACGACCACGGCCGCCCCCTCGGCGGCGAGGCCCCTGGCGAAGCCCGCTCCGATACCCGAGGCGGCGCCGGTGATGACGATGGTGCGGTCGTTCAGACGGTCAGGCATGGCTCACTCATCTCTGACGAGGTAGGGAGATCCGAGCGCCGGGGTGTGCGGTCCGGCGTCGGCACGACGGGAGGGGGCGGCTCAGTGGAAGAGCACGCCGCCGTTGACGTCCAGCGAGGCACCGGTGATGTAGGAGGACGCGGGCGAGCTCAGGAAGACCAGCGCGTCGGCGATGGTCGACGGCTCACCGGCGACCTTGAGCGGGATGGCGCCCCACTCCTTGTCCTTGATCTCCTCGAAGCTCACGCCGCGTTCCTCCGCTTCCCGGTGCAGGGCGCGCTGATGCATCGCGGTGTTGATGTTGCCGGGAGCCACGGCGTTGACCCGGATGTCGGGCGCGAGCTCGGCGGCGAGGGACTGGGTGAGCACGAACAACGCGGCCTTGGAGGTGCAGTAGGCCGAGAACAGCGCCCGTCCGGAGCGTCCCCAGAACGAGGCGACGTTGGTGATGGTGCCACCACCGTCGGCGCGCAACAGCGGGATGAAGGCCTTGGCCAACAGGAACGGGCCGTTGAGGTTCACGTTCATCACGCGGTTCCACTCGGCGAAGTCCAGGTCCTCCACCGGGCTCGCGTCCTGCAGCACCCCGGCGACCACACTCAGATGGTCGAGACGACCGAAGTCACCCCGGACGTCCGAGACCAGTTGCGCCACCTGCGCTTCGTCGGTCACATCGGTGACGTAGCTGCGGAAGGTGAGGTCACCGAACTCACTCGTGAACTGGTCGGTGGTGGCCGCGACGCCGTCGTGGACGTCCAGCAGCGCCACGTTGACACCGGCCTCGGCGAACCGGCGCACGGTGGCCGTACCGATACCGCCGGCCGCGCCGGTGACCAGAGCGACCTGGCCGGGCGGGAACTCGATCGTCGCCATTGACAACCCTCCTGTGGGGCGAGAAGTTCGTCGGCCCGCCGGGATCGACGGCGGAGCCGGTCGTTCCCTCGCGATGCCGTGCGTCACGCTGCTTCGTTCACCGTGACTTAACTCTGTACACGTCATTAGAGTCACATTGGCCTCCGGTGTCAACACATCTCGCCCAGTCAGATCCGCGTCGATGAACCGACAGCGGGTTGTCACCAGCGCGTCTCTCCCGTACAGCGTTGGCGTACGATCTCAGCGCAAGTGCTCACCCGTTCCCGCACCGTGGGGCGTGTGCCGGGGCGGACCGTCGGAGGATGGGTCATGGGAGAACACGTCGGTCCGGAGCTCCGGACGGCCCGGTTGGCCCAGCGCAAGAGCCTCCGCAGTGTCGCCACCGCCGTCGGAGTGTCGGCCAGCCTGCTGTCCCAGGTCGAGACGGGCAAGACGCAACCGTCGGTGAGCACCCTGTACGCCCTCGTCAGCCACCTCGGGCTGTCGCTGGACGAGCTGATGGGCCTCACCGCCGCCGGTGACGAGAGCGGCGGCCAGTCGCCCGCGACCACCCGCAGCGTCGAGGGCGCGGTCGTACAACGCGCCACGGACAACCCGGTGCTCGAGATGGACAACGGCGTGCGCTGGGAGCGTCTTGCCGTGAACGCGGTGGGGGAGGTCAATCCGCTGCTCGTCACCTACCCGGCGGGTGCGACCAGTTCACTCGAGGGCCGGCTGATGCGCCACAGCGGCACCGAGTACGCCTTGATCATCGAGGGCGAGCTGACCCTGCAGCTGGAGTTCACCCGGTACACCCTGCGGGCCGGCGACTCGCTGTGTTTCGACTCGAGCCGGCCGCACCTGTTCCTCAATGCCTCCGGCGCGACCTGCCGCGGCGTCTGGTTCAACCTGGGTCGGCACGATCTCGAGCACACCCGCCCGCAGGTGGCCGCCTTGCACGCCGAACTCGGGATCGACGGCCGGCCGACGCCCAGGTCGGCGCAGTCCGCAGTGGACATCCTGGCCGCCATCGACCGCATCGGCTGACCGCGGCGGCTCAGCCGGGGGCCGGGTCGGTCGCCGCACTGGACGTCGTCCGGGTGCTGAGATGCCCACGTCCCCACCGGGCGTCGAGTCCGCCGTGCGACGAGAGCAGCTCACGCCCGAAATCGTTGTCGAAGTCGCGCAGCACCGAGTGCAGGTGGTTGCCGTTGCCGACCGCATTGACCGCCTCCACGAGCAGATCCGGGGTCTGCACCCGGAAGTAGTGCGGGGCTCCCCGGTGCCGGGCTCCCGCCCAGGCGAAATGCACGCCCGCGGCGCCGGTCTCGCGGACGGCAGCCCGTTGGGCCACCCCGGACTCCGGCGGCAGGCGGTCGAGGTAGCAGTCCACCAGCCGCCACAGCAACTCCGTCTGGTCGGGCCGCAACCGGTCGCCCGGTAGGCCCGACGGGCGGTCCCGGAAGAAGGCGAGCGCCTGCCGGTCGGTATCGGAGATGACGTAGTCGGGCATCCCGAGGTCGTAGTGATCGGGGATCTCGTGGGCGCCGATGGCCGGCACCTGGCGGGTGACGAAGTCCGCGGGCGCGACGTCGTGGATGACCGCGGCCGCGGCCTGCGCCTCGTCGAGCGTGTCCAGCAGCGCGAACGCGAGCCCCTCGTCATCGGCGAGCGGCTGCAGTACCCCGTCGTACTCGGTGGGCTGGGCGCCGAGCGCCGCCGGAGTCGCGCAGATCCACCGTTGGTCGATGACGGTGATGTTGAGGCAGACGTGGTGGCCGAGGAATCGCAGCATCCAGGTGTCCTCGAAACCCGGCCGCCCGTAGAAGGTGACGAAGTAGGAGTCCGACGTCCGCCAGAAAGGCAGCGCCGGCCCGAGGAACTCGTGTTCGTAGTCACGCAACACGTGCTCGAGCTGCGGGATGGCGAGCACCTTGGTGAACATCCGCTGCGACACCGCCGCCCTGATCAGATCCCACACCAGCACCTTCTGGTGCCGGTCCAGGTCGTGCAGGGCGACACCGGTGCGATCGGGCCGCGGGATGATGTCCCAGTCGGTCCGGCGCGGGTCGTCGAAGTCCGAGATCACCGCAGCACGGCGCTGTTCCGGCGTGAATGTGTCCAGCAGCCCCATCGCGACGACCAACATCCTGGTCGCGGTGGCGGGGGCCTCGTACCGACTGGTCACTGCGCTCCTCTGCGCTCGCTGGGGGCATTCCGGGGACTTCCGATGCGTGGGTGACCCGCGGTCACCGGCGCTGCGGCGGATCTTGCCACGGAATCTGCTGTACAGCTAGGCTGCACGGACCGTGTCCCGGGAGTCGTGTCCGGGCCGCCCCGCGCCACGGACGACCGTGGTCCCCTCAGAGTCGACGGGTGTTGACCATGGCCACGTTCCGCAGCGCCGCCGAGGCCGTCCCCTACGAGGCCCCGCACCACTTCGGGGTGTCGAGCCGTCGGATGCAGGGCCTGGAGGCATCGGAGACCGACGCGTACTGGGTGGCCGTCTCCGACTACGAGCCTGGCGGCGGGGTTCACGAGAGCCCCGCTCGCGGCGAGACGACCTACGTCGGTCTGGCCGGCACCCTCACGGTCCGCGTCGAGGGCACCGAACACCGGCTGACCGTGGGTGATTCACTGCACCTGGTCGCGGGGGAACAGCGGTCGGTGGTCAACGAGGGCCCCGGCCCCGCCCGCATCCTCGTCGTCATCGCCCCCGCCTGATCCCGAGAACGCAGGAGAGCACATGCATCTGGTCAACTACCGCACCGGTGCCGGGGTGGCCGTCGGGGCCCGGACCGGCGACCGGGTGATCGATCTGGTCGCGGCATTCGCGCACGCCGGAATGGACACGGACGACGCGGCCGACATGCGCCGGCTGCTCACCGCCGGCCCGGCGGCGCTGACGGCGGCTGCCGCGGCCGTGACCCGCGCGGCGGCCGACGGGGTCGGTGTGATCACCGATCCGGTACCGGCCGCGCCGCTGCTGGATCCGCCCCGGATCTTCGCCATCGGACGCAACTACGCCGAGCACGCGAAGGAGGGTGGAGCCGAGGTCGGCGAGTACCCGATGATCTTCTTCAAACCGTCCACCTGCATCATCGGTGACGGCGAGCCGGTGCAGATACCGCCGACCACGACGAAGGTCGACTGGGAGGCCGAGCTCGCAGTCGTCATCGGCACCGGTGGCAAGTACATCGCCGAGGCCGACGCTCTGGACCATGTCGCGGCGTACACCGTCAGCAACGACGTCACCGCTCGCGACTGGCAGCGCCGCACCAGCCAGTTCGACGCCGGCAAGATGTTCGACACCTTCCTGCCGCTGGGTCCGGCCCTGGTCACCGCGGACGAGATCCGCGATCCGCAGCGGCTGGCCATCTCGACGACCGTGAACGGCGAGACCATGCAGGACGGCACCACGGCCGACATGGTGTTCAGCGTGGCGGCGCTGATCAGCTATCTCTCCCACGGTGTCCGGCTGCTGCCCGGCGACATCATCCTGTCCGGCACGCCGGCCGGGGTCGGCTACGCCCGGGCCACGCCGGTCTTCCTCCGGCCGGGCGACGAGATGACCGTCACCATCGAGGGTGTCGGCTCGCTGACGAACCCGGTGATCGCCGAGCGCTGACCGCTCGGGTCAGCCTGCGATCAGGTCGGTGAGGGCGGCGACGACCATCGCGTGGTCGTCGGCCTGCGGGAGCCCGGACACGGCGACGATGCCGATCACACCCACGTCGGCGACACGGATGGGGAAGGCACCGCCATGGGCGGCGTAGTCCGCCGGGTCGACGCCCCAGTCCGTGTCCAGCGTCTCGCCGGTGCCCGCCATCCGCCGGCCGACGAGGTAGGACGAGGCGTGGAAACGACGGACGACGTTCATCTTGCGGCGCGCCCAGCCGTCGTTGTCGGGCGTCGCGGTCCCCAGAACCGCGTGGAACAGCTCGGCCCCGTTCCGCTCGATCAGGATCGCCACGCCCAGACCCCGCTCGAGTGCGGTCGTCGCCAGCACGGTCCCGAGTCGCCAGGCGTCGCCGTTGTCGAAGCGGCGCAGCACGAGACGGCGCTCGTCGTCCTCCAGGGCGGCGATCAGGTCGGCGTCGTTCGGGGTGCTCGGGTCGGTCACGATGGCGTCCTTCGGCCGGGGGCGATCACTGCACCCTAGTGCTCGGACTGTCCCCGGCTTACTGTGCTCAGGTGACCAGCCAACCGATGACCCTGCTCCCCGACGGAGACTTCCGACGGGTGCTCTGCGTCGTCGCCCACCCCGATGATCTCGAGTACGGAACGTCGGCGGCGGTGGCGGTCTGGACGGCGCGCGGCGTCGAGGTCCGCTACCTGATGCTCACCCACGGCGAGGCCGGGATGGACGGCACCGAGCCCGCCGAGACGTCGCGCATCCGCACCGCCGAGCAGATCGCGGCCGGGCAGGCGGTGGGAGTCAGCGAGGTCGCGTTCCTCGACCATCCCGACGGGGTGATGCAGGAGTCGCTGGAACTGCGCCGCGACATCGCCCGGGTGATCCGGCGCTTCCGGCCGGACGTCGTGCTGACCGGGAGTTGGGAGCTCGAGTTCGTCGCCGGCCTGAACCAGGCCGACCACCGGGTCGCCGGGGTCGCCACCCTGGACGCCGTCCGCGACGCGGGCAACCGCTGGGTGTTCCCCGAGTTGCTGGACGAGGACCTGCCGCCCTGGTCGGTCACCTGGTTCCTGGTCGGCGGTCACACCCGGCCGAACTATGCCGTCGACGTCACCGGCGCCGCCCTGGAAGCCGGCATCGCCTCACTCGACGCGCACGCCGAGTACCTCGCCGGCATCCCCGGCCATCCGACGCCCCGGGACCTCCTCACGATGGTCACCACCGGCCAGGGTCGGGCCGCGGGCGTGGACGCGGCAGTCCTGCTCCGCGGCTGGAACTTCGCCGCACCGCCGTCGATGCCGGGCGAGCAGCCGGCGAGCTGAGGACGCAGCGCTGTCGTGAGGTGATCGGTCCCGGCACCCGACGACTCAGGCGTGAATCCGCTGCTGCCGGACGTCCGGTTGCGCGCCGAGGCGATCGGTGATCCCGCGGTCCGGGTCCGCCGGCCCGCCGTCGGCGACCCGCCGGCAGGCTTCGACGGCGCCGGCGAGCATCGCCCTGAGTTCGCTGTCCGCATCGGTGACCGTCCGGACGGCGACCACCGCCTGCCGCACCGTGCTGGCTCCGGCGTTGTGTTCGAACGCCCGGTAGTCCACCGGACCGACCCGGTCGATGAAGTCCCGCGCCCATTGCAGCGCGCCGGGCTGCTTCTCCAGCGCCAGCCGACTGCGGGCGCTGAGGTGGCCGGCGGGCAGACCCTCGAGCGCCGCCAGGTACCTCTCGCACGCCAGCACCGACACCGCCATCACCCGCGCCAACTCCGCCGGGACCACCGCGAGCGCGGAACGGGCGCAGTGCAGGGCGATGACGGCCGCGGCCCGCGGGTCCCTGGGGTTCAGTCCGACGACGTCGGGGATCAACGGCACCAGCGCAGCGCGCCCCGCGTCACTGGTGCAGTCGTTCACTGCACGGGCCAGGGCGGACAGCAGCGGGTGTGTGCACTTCGGATGGTCCGACCACCGTTCACCGGCCAGGAAGGACGCGAACTCCATGAAGCAGCCGCCCCTCGCACCGTTGCGCCGGTGCCGACCGCGGCTCAGGACGGGGATGAAGTCAGGGGTGGTGGAGGCAGTGCGCACGACGGACCTCTTTCGCGGGCAGGTGGATTCCACGCTCCAGTGTGCGCCCGTCGCCCACGGGGCGGAAGCGACCCGGACACAGCCCGCCGTCCGTCGGGGTGATCCCGGCTTCGCCCAGCCCGAGACCGACCGGGCCGACGTGCGCCCGCGCCCCCCGATGATGTCCGGGCGTTCTGCGTCGGACTGCCGGCCCGGCACAATGGAAGGGATCCGCCCGGGTTCCGGTGCCGGACGGACGTGATGCGGGGAGCACCACAGCGTGGACGACAACATCCAACCGGTCATCGCAGCGATGGCAGGCGGCGAGCGGGAGCAACTCGGCTGGTTCGACTACGACCTCACCACCGACACGTGGACGTGGTCGGCGACGCTGTTCCGGATCCACGGCTTCGAGCCCGGCGAGATCGTCCCGAGCACGGCCGTCTTCGTCTCGCACAAACACCCCGAGGACCGCGCCCACACCGACGACGTGCTGGCGGCGGTCCTGGCGACCGGCCAGCCGTTCTGTTGCCGGCACCGCATCATCACCAGCACCCGACAGGTGCGCACGGTCGTGACGATCGGCCAGGGAACCCTGGACGCCACCGGCCGGGTCATGAAGGTCACCGGGTACTTCGTCGACATCACCGACGCGGCGACCGCGGTCTCACAGCGGGCCATCCAGGAGGCGGTCGCGGGATCCGCCGCCGCCCGCGCCCAGATCGAGCAGGCCAAGGGCGCCCTGATGGTCGTTCAGGGCGTCTCGGCCGACGACGCCTTCGCGATGCTGAAATGGCACTCCTCGCACGCCAACATCAAGCTCCGGGACCTCGCCCAACTGATCGTCGATGCGATCCAGCAGCCCTACCGCAGCGGCGACGACGCCAACCAGCGGCTCAGCCGGTTGCTGACCGAGGTGATCGACGGGTCGGTGCGCCCGGAACGCGGCATCGCCGCCACCCCACTGCGTCCGGTCATCGGTCACTGACGGGACGCCGGCCTGTCACTCGCCGCCGCTGGGCCGGCATCTCGTCGCCGACGACGGGTGCTCGAGCGCCGAACGGCGCCGACGGGCTCACCGCTCGACGAGAGCTGAGCGGCCTGGATTGCGACGGGCGGTGATGCGGGGTCTCCCGCTGTGCTGCGCGGCAATCCGACGTCGCCGACGTGGTCCACCGATCGGCAGCTGACCAGGTGGCAGTTCCGCCCGAACGATCGCGGGCGAGCCGCGATCGCCTGGGCGGAGCGAGTGCGTCGATGGGCGCACGGACCGGCCGGGGCCGGTCAGTTCCCCGTCAGGTTCCCGAGGTCGTCGGACACGTGTTCCTCCGCGGCGGCACTCAGGTGCGGACCGTCCGATGTCCCCGGGTCGGCGGCACTGTCGTCGTGGGCCGTGTCGAGATCACCGCCGGTGTCGCGCAGCCCGGAATCCGGTGCGTCCGGCTCAGGCGTGGTCGAGGTGGTCATGTCAGCTCCCGTCGGTCTGAAGCGGGGACGATCCCCTGTGGTGACGTGTACCCCGTCCCGAGCTGCCACGCACGGCGGAGCGTGGGCGGCGGTGCGGTCTCGGCCCACCCTTCCAGGGGCATAGACGCAACGACGACGCCCGCCGGGTGGAACAGTTCGAAGGACGTGCCGTGGGTGCAGCTGTCGTGGGAGCCGTCCGGTGACGCC
Source organism: uncultured Actinomycetota bacterium (assembly GCA_963700115.1). Lineage (GTDB taxonomy): Bacteria > Actinomycetota > Actinomycetes > Mycobacteriales > Nakamurellaceae > Nakamurella. Next base: position 129,539 of record OY969473.1, read on the forward strand.
GGTACGGCCGGTGGCGGTGCTCCGGGGGATTTGGGGCGCCGCCCTGATCACCGTTCCGGGCCGCATCCTGACCCGGGTTCATCACGGTCCGGCCGGTGGCGTCGATGTCGCGGTCGCCCGGGCGCTGGGGGCACGACACCTGGTGCAGGCTGCCGTCACGGCGACTTCGGCGGGCCGGGAGCTGCTGCTCCTCGGAGCTCTCGCCGATCTGGCCCACGCCGCGTCGGCCGTCGGCCTCGCCGCGGTGGACCCTTCGCGCCGGCGGGCGGGCCTCACCGAGACAGCGATCGCGGCAGGCTTCGCCCTGGCCGGCGGCCTGGGGATGCGAGCGGCAGCGCCCGGCGCGCCGGCACAGCGCCTGCGCCGCAACGTCGTGGCTCGGCAGGTCGCGGGCTTGCTCCCCGGTGGACGACGATGATCTGCAGCGTGCGCCGCTGACACCGCGTGCTGCGGGCCCCGGCGGAGCACGTCGGGACCCGCCGATCTGCTAGAGGTCGTTGGCGAATTCGTCCGGCTCGTCCACCTTCGGGGACGAGTTGGTCGCTTGCTCCCGCGCCACGTCGTGAGTCTGGGCATGCCTGCCCTCGGGTCCACCCTGGTCGGAGTAGGGCCGGCGATCGTCGCCGGTGCTGTGGTCGTCGGACTTGCCGGTGTGGCTCATGTCGTCTCCTCTGTCAGCAAGGAGTTGCCCGCTTCCGGGGCGCAGGTAACCGGGGTGCAGCTGACGGAGTGCGGCGCACATGCGGAAACAACCGCGACCACGAAAGCGACCCGTCAGGCGGTGTCGCCCGTCGCGTCCGCGGGCGGCGCACCCGCACCCGATGGGATCCCGCCGCCCCGACCGCGCCCGCCGCCACCACCGCCGGCGGGCGCGGAGCCTGCGGTCGGGATGGTCGCGGTGTCGACGGCAGCGGTGAGCTTCACGGTGTACCCGTTCGTCACGTCACCGGTGGCGGTCGCGAGCTCCAGGACGCCACCGTCGTCTCCGAAGACGTTGTCCGCATCCAGCGTGATCTGCGACAGATTGCCGACGGACTGTTCGTACCCGGTGGTGGCGTACACAGCGTCACAGATCTCCTGCGGCAGGGCGACCTGCGAGGTCGCGATGGCGTTGGACGCGTCGCTGATGTCGGCCTCGGTGGGATACACCTCGAAGTGGATGTGCGGCCAGCGGCCTGCATAGCACGCCGGAAACACTTGTGCGCAGGCTGAGGATCCGGCGAAGCGCCGGCCGCAGAAAGTTGTCGAGTCGCTGAACGCCGGCGCCGCAGCTCCCGTACTCACTGTCGACATCCACCTCAGCGAGGAGACCGCCTGATGCGTCACCGAACCGCCCTGTCCGTCCTGTCCGCGGCCACGATCGGCCTGCTGGCCGCCGCCCCCATCGGGTCGGCCGCCGCCGAGGAGGCTGTCGCCGAGCCGTCGACGTTCACCTCCGCCTACACCGCGATGGCGACGCCCGGCATGGTCGTCAACGCCGAGGGCACACCCACCCCCGGCACCGCCGGCGCTTCCGGAACGTTCAACTACCGGATCAACAGCGACGACGAGATCATCTGCTACGACATCACTGTCACCGGGATCACCGAGCCCTACCAGAGCCCGGCGAAGACGGCGACGCACATTCACCAGGCGGCGGCCGGCAAGTCCGGACCGCCCCGGCTCGCCTTCCCGAACCCGACCCCGCAGTCCGACGGCAGCTTCCGCAGCTCGGGCTGCCTGGAAGGTCCGTTCACCACCGGCATCAAGGCCCCGGACGGCGCGGACACCGGGACGAACTTCAGTCTGAAGCAGATCGAGGCCGACCCGGCGGCGTTCTTCACCGACACCCACACCGCGGCCAACCCGGCCGGCGCGGTCCGCGGCCAGCTGACCGTCGTTCCGGTCGGTGGCGTGGCGACCGGCGGTGGCGGCACCGCCGACCAGTCCGGCTTCCCGCTGGTTCCGGTGGGCGCCACCGTGCTGGCACTCGGTGGTTTCGCCTGGGTCGCGCGCCGCGCGGCCGTCCGCTGACCGCAGTGAACGTCGAGCCCGGACCCGTCCGTCGCCCGCGACCGCATCGGTCCGGGCGGCGCGGGTTCGGGCTCGTCCTGTGTCTCGCGCTGGCCGCCGGAGCGGCCGGCTGCGCCGGCGAACCCCGCGAGGTCACCGCCTCCGCAGGGTCGGTGTCGCCGGTGGGGACCGCGACCTCATCAGCGACGACCGCGACCACACCGGCGATCTCACCGACGGAGTCGAGCGACCGGTCCGGCCCGACGGCATCGCCGCCGGTCACCGCAGACACCGGACGCGCCGGTCACCGCAAGTACGCCGGCCACACCGGACGCGCCGGTCACCGCGAGTACCCAGGCCACACCGGATGTCGCCGTGGTCCCGACCGAGCTGCCCGCTCCGGTCTCGGTGACCGTGCCGGCCCTGGACCTCGAAGAGCCGCTGATCACCCTCGGCGTCGGCCCCGACGGAGCCGCCGAGGTGCCGGCCGACTACGACGCGGCCGGCTGGTTCGCACCGGGCGGTCGTCCCGGGGCGGTGGGACCGACAGTGCTGATGGGGCACGTCGACTCGACGAGCGGGCCGGCCGTGTTCTACCGGCTCCCCGAGCTCGGCGAGGGCGACGAGGTCGTGCTCGGACTCGCCGACGGCGGCTCGGCCCGGTACCGGGTGACCACGGTCGAGCGCCATCCGAAGGACGCGTTCCCGACGTTCGCCGTGTTCGGCGCCACCCTGGACGACGTGCTGCGGTTGGTGACCTGCGGCGGCGATTTCGACACGGACGCGGGCAGCTACCGGGAGAACCTGGTGGTGACTGCGGTGCGCATCTGACCGCAGGGGTTGCGGGACCTGACCGCAATCCGGGAAACGATCCGGTCGGCGACAACAGGTGCGCCCGGTCCGGGTCAGCCGGGCGACGGCGAGTCGTGGCCGCCCGTCACGGTGATGACCGCATTGATCAGGGCCAGATGGCTCAGCGCCTGCGGCAGGTTGCCGAGGAAGTCGCCGGTGTCGGGTTCGAGCATTTCGGCGAGCACGCCGACGTCGTTCGGAGAGGTCATCAGGCGGTCGAGCAGGCCTCGGGCCTCGCCGTGCCGGCCGCAGAGCTCCAGGGCGCTGGCCATCCAGAACGAGCAGGCCAGGAACACGCCCTCCTCGGCAGCCACCCCCGAGTAGCGGTAGAGATGGTCCCCGGCCCCGAGCTCGCTGCGCACTGCGTCCAGCGTGGAACTCATGCGCGGACCGCGGTCGAACCCGCTGATCGCGTGCAACACGATGGACGCGTCCAGTTCCTCCGTGCCGGGATACCAGACGTAGGCCTGTCGCGCCTCCGACCAGGCGTTGTCGGTCACCCAGGTCCTGATGCGCGCGGCCTCCGACCGCCATCGCGACGGGTCACCGGGGATCTGTCCGAGTTCGCACAGGTGCACCGCGTGCTGCAGGGCCTGCCAGCAGCCGAGTTTCGAGGTCGTGTAGTGCCGCGCTTCGTGCAGCTCCCACATGCCGGCGTCCTGGGATCGCCACCGGTCGCAGGCGAGATCGGCCACCCCGGCCAGCATCCGGCCGGTCTCGGCGTCGAGCACGTTCCCGTTGTCGACGTAGAGCGCCACGATGCTGAAGAGGTCGCCGAACACGCCCAGCTGGAGCTGGCCGGAGGCCTCGTTGCCGCTCACCACCGGGCCGATACCGCGCCAACCGGGGACGTCCCGTCGCTGCAGCTCGTCGGGAGCCGGACAGCCGGTGAGCTGATAGAACACGTGCGGTTCCGGCCCGAACTCCCGGATGGTCGACAGCAGCCAGCTGATCGCACCGTGCGTCTCCTCGCGGAGTCCGAAGCGGAACAGCGCGGTCAGCGAATAGGCAGCGTCGCGCACCCACGCGAAGCGGTAGTCCCAGTTCTTGCCACCGGCCACGTTCTCCGGGAGTGATGTCGTGGCGGCTGCGGCCACCGCCCCGGTCGGCGCGTGGATCAGCAGTTTCAGCATCAGCACGCTGCGCTGGACGGCCGCCGACCAGTCACCGTTCCAGCCGAAGTTGGCCGACCACTGCTGCCAGTTCCGCACGGTCCGGTCGACGCCCTCGTCGACGTCCGCCGGCGTGGGAAGGTACAGCGGCTCGTCCTCGGTGGCGACGAGGCCGAGAACGTGCCGACTGCCCGGCTCGGTGTCGAAGGTCAGCGTGATCTCCACATCGCTGACGTCGACAGTGGTCTCGTTGAGCGCACGGACGGCCATCGTGACGCCGTCGGCCCGCAGGACCGCACCGTAGGCGGTGTCGCGGACCCAGGGCGAGACGGTGTTGAGACACGTTCCTGGGCGCACCCGGGCGACCATCCGAACCGAACCGCTGAGCCCTTCGATCCGCCGGGCGAGCTCCGCCCAGGGCAGCCGGCCGGCCACGCCGGTGTTCATCGCGTCGGTGACCCGCACCGAGCCGGATTCGGTGTGGAACGTGGTGGCCAGCACGTTGGTGCTGTCGACGTAGGCGCGGGACACAGTGAACGGTCCGTCCGGCGACAGCGCGATGAAGCCCCCGTTCTCGGCATCCAACAACGCGCCGAAGGTCGGCGGAGAGTTCAGATCGGGCAACGGCAGCCAGTCGATGCACCCGTCCCGAGCGATCAGCGCGATCGTCCGGCCGTCGCCGATCGCGGCGTAGGTCCGCAGGTCGGCGTATCCGGCCGGGTCGCGTTCGGTCACCGGCTGCGGGCCTTCGGTCATGCCCCAGGTCAGCGGAACGGTGTCGTCCGAAATGGTGCTCACCGACCCATCCTGCCCGGACCCGGGCAAGCGCTGCCACGCAGCGCCCGGAACGGCAACGGGCCCCCGGCGAGTGCCGGGGGCCCGAAGGTCTGTCAGAGGCGCGGGAGCGACTACTGCGTCAGCGGCAGCAGCTTCGGGTCGTTGGCGTACGCCTCGGCCGCGTTGTCCTTGGTCACGATGACCGGGTCGAGCAGGAACGCCGGCACGATCTTCACGCCGTTGTCGTACTGGGTGGTGTCGTTGGTCGGGGCGTCCTCGCCCTTGCCCAGGGCGGTGACCATGTCGATGGTCTGGGCGACCAGCGCGCGGGTGTCCTTGTTGATGGTGGAGTACTGCTCACCGGCCATGATCGACTTGACCGACTCGACCTCGGAGTCCTGGCCGGTGACGACCGGGACCGGCTTGCCGGCGTTCTTCACCGAGGTGATGATGGCGCGCGCCAGGGTGTCGTTCGGCGACAGCACGCCGTCGAGCTCCTTGTCGGTGTAGGTGCTGGTCAGCAGGTTGTCCATGCGACGCTGGGCGTTCTCGGCCTTCCAGCCGTCGGTGGCGGTCTGGCTGATCGCCGTCTGCCCGGAGCCGACGACGACGTCACCGCTGTCGATGGCCGGCTGCAGGATCTCCATCGCGCCGTTGAAGAACACGGGGGCGTTGGCGTCGTCCGGCGAGCCGGAGAACAGTTCGACGGTCCACGGACCGGTGGCCTTCTTGGCCTTCATCCCGTCGAGCAGGGCCTGACCCTGCAGGTTGCCGACCTTCTTGTTGTCGTATGCGACGTAGTAGCCGACGTCCGGGGTGTTGAGGATCAGCCGGTCATAGGCGATGACGGTGGCGCCGGCGGCCTTGGCCGCGGCGACCTGGGTGGTCAGCTGACTGCCGTCCGCGGCGCCGACGATGATGACCTTGGCGCCCTTGGTCACCATCGATGAGATCTGCGCCTGCTGGTCGGCCACGGTGCCCGACGCTGCGGCGTACTGCACGTCGGGGGTGAAGCCGGCCTCGGTCAGCCCGTCGGTGAACAGCTGCCCGGCGAGGACCCAGTTCTCCGAGGTCTTGGACGGCAGGGCGACGCCGATGACGGAGCCGGCGGCGAAGCCGCCGGCCGCCGCACCGTTCGCGGCGGTGGCGCCGGCCGAGGTGCCGGTGTCGGCGTTGCGGCCGCTGCCGCAGGCGGTCAGCGTCAACAGCGACGCCGCGACGACCGCGGTGGCGGCCTGGGTGATTCTGCGCATGGGTTCCACTTTCCTAGGGGAATCAGACGTTGGTACGTCGGGATGGGGCGGGTGCAGCGATGTCCGACTGTCGTCCGGCGAGGTCGCGGGACGACGTCGGCAGGGTCACGGTTTGGTGGTGTGGCCTACCGAGGCGTCCTTCACCTCCTGCTGCTTGGTGAACCTCGACATCATCAGGCCGATGATCGAGGCGCGGCCGCGGGTCTTGTTGTAGACGTCGACCCCGACGGCCGCGAGCAGCACGAGGCCCTTGATGATCTGCACCCGGTCGGACCCGACGCCCAGCAGCGACAGGCCGTTGGACAGGAAGGCCATCACCAGGCCACCGACGATCGAGCCGATGACGGTGCCGATGCCGCCGGAGACCGCCGCGCCGCCGATGAAGACGGCGGAGATGGCGTCGAGCTCCCAGCCGTTGCCGTCCTGCGGACCGGAGGCGAACGCCAGCGCCACGAAGATCATGCCGGCCAGCGCGGCCAGGATCGACATGTTCATCATGACGAAGAAGTTGACCTTCTTGCTCTTCACGCCGGACAGCTCCGCGGCGTGCGCGTTGCCGCCGACGGCGTAGACGTGCCGGCCGAAGATCGACGTGTTCATGATGAAGGAGTAGAGCAGGACCAGCGCGAGCAGGATGCAGCCGGAGATCGGGAAGCCGGTGCCGGGGCGGCCGGAGGCGAAAAGCAGGAAGGCGTAACCGGTGACCCCGACCAGCAGGACCATCCGCACGATGGTCACCCACACCGGCGGGACCTCGGCGCCGAGCCCGGCCTGCGTCTGCCGGGACCGCCATTCCCGCCAGACGATGGCCACGCACAGCGCGAGCCCGAGCAGCAGGGTGAGGTTGTTGTAGCCGGTGTCCGGACCGACCTCGGGCAGGTAACCGCCGCCGATCTTGGCGAACGCCGCGGGCACCGGGACGCTGGTGGAGTCACCGATGAACTGGTTGCCGCCGCGGAAGATGAGCATGCCCGCCAGGGTCACGATGAAGGCCGGCACGCCGACGTAGGCGACCCAGAAGCCCTGCCAGATACCGATCAGCGCGCCGATGCCGAGGCCGAGCAGGATGCCGACCGGCCACCCGACGTCGGCGTCCCGCATCACCTTGGCGACGATGATGCCGGTGAACGCGGCCACCGAGCCGACCGACAGGTCGATGTGCCCGGCGATGATCACCATGACCATGCCGATCGCCAGGATCAGGATGTAGGAGTACTGGGTGACGACGTTGATCAGGTTGCCCGGCGTCAGCGTCAGGCCGTCGGTGAGGATTTGGAACAGCAGCAGGATGGCGAACAGCGTGAAGATCATGCCGAACTGACGGCCGCTGCCGCCGAAGATCTTCTTGATGTCTGCGAAGACGCTCATGCTCGGGCACTTTCTTTCTTGGTGGAGGTCATGAACTTCATCAGCGTCTCGGGGTCGCCTCGGCTGGCGGTGAGCTCGCTGGTGATGGAGCCTTCGAACAGGGTGTAGATGCGGTCGGACAGTCCGAGCAGCTCAGGGAGCTCGGAGGAGATGACGATGACGCCCTTCCCCTCGCTGGCCAGCCGCTGGATGATGCCGTAGATCTCGTACTTGGCGCCGACGTCGATACCGCGGGTCGGCTCGTCGAGGATCAGCAGGTCCGGGTCGGTGAACATCCACTTGGCCAGCACGACCTTCTGCTGGTTGCCGCCCGACAGCTTCGACACGCCCTCGTTCACGGTCGGCGCCTTGGTGCGCAGGCTCTTCCGGTAGCTCTCGGCCACCCGGTACTCCTCGACCGCGTCCACGACGCCGGCCTTGCGAGATCTTCGGCAGGGCGGCCGAGACGGTGGCGCGCTTGATGTCGTCGAGCAGGTTCAGGCCCGAGCACCTTGCGGTCCTCGCTGACGTAGGCCAGGCCGTGCGCGATGGCCTCGGACACCGACCGCAGCTGGATCTCCTTGCCGTCCTTGTAGACGGTGCCGGAGATCCACTGGCCGTACGAGCGGCCGAAGATGCTCATCGCGAGCTCCGTGCGGCCGGCGCCCATCAGGCCGGCGAACCCGACGATCTCGCCGCGGCGGACCTTGAAGCTGGAGCCCTTGCAGACCAGCCGGTCGTGCGCGAGCGGGTGCTGCACCGTCCAGTCGCGGACCTCGAAGAGCGTGTCGCCGATGGTCGGGGTGTGGTCCGGGAAGCGGCTGCCGAGCGAGCGCCCCACCATGCCGCGGATGATCCGGTCCTCGTCGACGCCGCCGGCCTTGACGTCCAGCGTCTCGACGGCCTTGCCGTCGCGGATGATCGTGATCGAGTCCGCGATCTGCTCGATCTCGTTCAGCTTGTGCTAGATGATGATCGAGCTGATGCCCTTGCTCTGCAGACCCACGGATCAGGTCCAGCAGGTGCTGCGAGTCCGACTCGTTCAGCGCTGCGGTCGGCTCGTCGAGGATGAGCAGCTTCACCGACTTGTTGAGCGCCTTGGCGATCTCGACCAGCTGCTGCTTGCCGACGCCGAGCGACTTGATCTGGGTGTCCGGGTCGTCGCGACAGCCCCACCCGGGCCAGCAGGTCGATCGTGCGGCGCTTCGCCTCGGACCAGTTGATCACGCCGAACTTCGCGCGGCTCGTTGCCCAGGAAGATGTTCTCGGTGATCGAGAGCTCCGGGATCAGCGCGAGCTCCTGGTGGATGATCACGATGCCGGCGGTCTCGCTGGAGCGGATGTCCTTGAACCGGCACACCTCGCCCTGGTAGACGATGTCGCCCTCGTAGGTGCCGTAGGGGTACACCCCGGACAGCACCTTCATCAGGGTGGACTTGCCGGCACCGTTCTCGCCGCAGATCGCGTGGATCTCGCCGGCGTGGACGGTCAGCGAGACCTCGGACAATGCGCGGACACCGGGGAACTCCTTGGTGATCGATCGCATTTCGAGGATCGGCGGAGCGCTGGTTCCGCCCGTCTGGACTGCGGCGTTCTCAGCCACGATCTGCACCCCCGTTCGGGGTGAGTGGGCGCAGAATGCGGGTCACGCGGTCTCCCTTTGACGTCGACGTCGTTGTCGGCCGGATATCTGGACGGGCGTCACGATGGCGGAGCAGCGGACACTTGTCCATGTGACCGGTCACATGAGCGGCACCAAATTAACTCCCGTTGTGACCTATGTCAACTGGTGGGGAACCAGGAGCCCCGGTGGACGAGCGCAGCACCAGCTGCGGCCGGATCGGCGATGCCGGTTCGTGCGCCTCGCCGGCGAGTTCGGAGAGGACGGACGCGACCGCTCGACGACCCACCTCGGCGAAGTCCTGCCGGATCGTCGTCAGCGGCGGCCAGTAGTGCGCGGCCTCCGGGACGTCGTCGAATCCGATGACGCTGATGTCCCCCGGTACCCGCACGCCACCCTCACGGAGCGCATGCAGCAGCCCCAGGGCCATCAGGTCGCTCGAGCAGAAGACGGCGGTGAAGTCGTGCCGGTTCACCAGCTCGCGGCCGGCCAGGTAGCCGAAGTCGGCGGTCCAGTCCCCGAGGATGGGCGGCTCGACGATGAGGTCGGCGTCGGTGATCTCGCGCAGGAACCCCTGCATCCGCTCCTCGGCCTCGATCCAGTCGCGCGGCCCGGCGAGGTGGACGATGCGCCGGTGACCGAGTCCGATCAGGTGCCGCGTCGCCAGCCTGGCCCCCTCGAACTGGTCGACGGCGATGCTGCGGCCCAGGTCACGACGGGTGGAGTCGAGCAGCACGCACGGGATGCGCAGCCGTACCTCGGCGAGCAGGTCGAACACCCGGACCTGCGGCGCGACCACCACCACCGCCTCGACGCCATGCCCGGCGATCTGGTCGATGGCATCGCGGACCGATCGGTCGTCGCTCGGCGTGGTCGCCACGGTGATCCCGTAGCCGGCGTCGCGGGCGGCGGCCTCGATCGCGAACATCATCGTCTGCGCGCCGTAGGTCGCGGCCCGGGTGGCGATCAGGACGCCGATGCTGCGCGACTTGCTGGTGACCAGGGCCCGCGCCGCCTGGTTGGGCCGGTAGCCGATCTCGTCGATGACATCCAGCACCCGCTGCCGGGTCTCCGGTCGGAGATTCGGCGAATCGTTGAGCACCCTGGACACCGTCTGGTACGAGACCCCGGCGAGCCGCGCGACGTCGCGGATGTTCGGCGCACGTTGAGCGCTGGAGTCGACGGTCACGAGGCTGGGGTTCTTCCGATGCCGATCAGGGACGGGAGTCCACGCCCCGCGGGCAGTGCGAAGCTGGATGTGACCGTACACATCGGCCGTGGAGCTGGCGAGTGGTGCTGTGGCTCGGCGCTGGTGACGGTCCGCATCCCGGTCCTTCGCCGGCTCACCGCCGGTCCGGCGGGAGCATCATGGGGCGATGAGCAACCGACGGCACCCGCAGCGCATCGAGCCCGGCCCGGGACAGGAATCGGTGTGGGACTACCCGCGACCGCCGCGGCTCGAGTCCTCGGGCCGACTGGTCGTCGTCTCGCTCGGCGGCCGTGAGATCGCCCGCACCACCGGCGCTCTCCGGGTGCTCGAGACCAGCCACCCGCCGACCTGGTATCTGCCGCCGGCGTCCGTGACGGAAGGGTCGATCGAACGGGCGCGGGGCGCCGGTTCGGTCTGCGAGTGGAAGGGCGCCGCCACCTACTGGGACGTGCTCGGTGGCGACGGGACGGTGCTGCGCAAGGCGGGCTGGAGTTACGAGAACCCGACAGCCCCGTTCCGTGAGATCACCGGCTACCTGTCGTTCTATCCGGGTCAGCTCGACTGCACCATCGATGGCGAGCACGTCCGCCCGCAGGAGGGTGGCTTCTACGGTGGCTGGGTGACCGACGAGGTCGTCGGTCCCTTCAAGGGCGGCGAGGGCAGCTGGGGCTGGTGAGACGTCGCTGCCGGTCGGATGACAGTGGGTTCGACCGTGGCCGGCCCGGCGCAGCCGCAAGACCGCCGCACCACCAGTTCGGTCTCGACAGAGTGCTCAGGTCCGGCGTCCTGTCACGCCTGGGTCGGCATCCAGATCGCGGTCGCTGTCCTGGTTCTCGCCGCGGGACGGCACCGACGGTCGACGCGGACACGGCGCTTCCGCCGCTCAGTTCCGACGCAGGACGACCGTCGTCCAGTTCGGTCGACCACGGAGGTCCACGACCGGTCCGCCGGGAGCCGACGGCGGGCCGGCCTTGTCCTTGAGCGTGCTCATCGGGCCGCCGACGAAGCCGTCGGTACGGACGACGGTCGAGCCGCCGATCCGGAGCTTGACCGTGCTCCACGAGGCGCTGACCTCGACCCGACAACCGGTCGGTGGGATCGTCGCGTCGCGCAGGTCGATGTCGGCGGTTCCCAGGGTGCCGGTGATGATCAGGTGGGACGGCACCCGCCAGGTGCCGCGGCGACGCACCGTCGTCCAGTCGATCGGGATCTGGTCCACGGAGTCGAAAACCGAGCCGACGGGCGCGACCGCCCCGACGGGAGCCGCCGGTGGGAACATCCCGATGGCCGTGGGCAGATCGGCCAGCGCGGCCCGCAACTCGCCCCGGGTACGGGCCGCGTAGACGGTCGTCGACCGTTCCTCGAACTCGCCGAGATCGAGGTAGCCCCCGCCGACCGCGTCGTGCAGCACCGACATCGCCATCTCGCGTTCCTGATCGCCGACGCGGATGGCATCCGAACTGTCAGGCTGCGTCATCCGGACCATCGTACCGAGGGCCCTCGCGGTCACACCGGCGTCATCGGCCGGCCCGCTCGGTGCCTCGTCATCCGGGCGGTTCCGTCGCGTTGCGGCGCTGCGGCCGGTTCCGTGCCGCTGCTCCCGAGGTGAACGTCCACCGGGCGACGATGATGGACAGATGAACCGGACGACGCGGGATGCCGCGCACCGCGCCCCACGGCCACCCTCCCGGGTGTACGTGACCCTCGGGGTGCTGGCCGTGGTCCTCAGCGGCTGCACGACCGCGCCGTCGACGAGCACCGCGACGACCACCATGACGGTGGCGACGGGGGCCGGGCCGGGCACGGACTCGGCCGGTCCGGGTGTCCAGGTCGACGTCGAGACCGGCCCACCCGAGGCGGTCGTGAGTTTCAGCGCCGGCGCCCCGTCCGCGCACCGACACCGACACCGACACCGTTGCCCGCCCGGACGAAGTGCGGCGGGGGGCGGACGGCGACCTGCTGGTGGTCACCTGGGGCAGCTCCACCTGCCCCCGGATGCCGGCCACGGTCACCGCCGTCGACCTGACCACCGTCGACATCGTCACCGGCGCCTTCCGGGTGGGACCGGACACCGGCACCCCGGTGATCGAGGCATCCATCTGCACAACAGACCTCGGGCCCACGACCTCGACCGTACGATTGCCCGACGGCGCAGCCGGCGCCGGCCCGCTGACCGTCGTGGTCGACGGGGTCAGGCACGACCTGACCTGACCGCCCTGACATGCCGCCCTGACGTGCCTGCCCTGAAGAGACCCTGCCGCCCCGTCCGGAGCGGCGGGCATCACCTCAGGCGGGCAGACCCAGGTCCCGGTAGCGACGGTGCCGACGCCGCAGCCGCTCGGTCGGCGGGACCGGCATCAGCTGATAGAGCTCGTCGGCCAGCACCCGACCCAGCCGGTGGCAGAAGTCCGAGGGCTCGTCCGCGGCGTCCGGGTACTCCTCGACGATGCGGTCGACGATCCCGGAACGCTGCAGGTCGCCCGACCGGACACCCTGTTCGGCCGCCATCTCGGCGGCATGGGAGGTGTCGCGGTGCACGATCGCCGACGCACCCTCCGGCGGCAGCGGCGACAGCCAGGCGTTGCGGGCGGCGATGACCCGATCGGTCGGCACCAGCGCCAGGGCGCCGCCACCGGTGCCCTGACCGAGCAGCACCGACACCGTCGGGGCGTCCAGGGTGATGAGATCGGCCAGGCAGCGGGCGATCTCACCGGCCAGCCCGCCCTCCTCGGCCGCCTGGGACAGAGCCGCGCCCGGAGTGTCGATGACGGTCACCAGCGGCAGTTGCAATTCGACGGCCAGCCGCATACCGCGGCGGGCCTCCCGCAGCGCGGCCGGGCCGAGCGGCTGGTGGGCGTCCTGATGGCGACGGTCCTGCCCGAGCAGCACGCACGGCGCCCCGTCGAAACGGGCCAGCGCCAGCATGATGCCGTGGTCGACCTCGCCGGTGCCGGTGCCGTTCAACGGCGTGACGTCGGTGGCGGCCGCGCGGAGCAGCCGCCGCACGCCCGGTCGGCGCGGCGAACGAGACCGCACCACCGAAGTCCAGGCGTCCGGTTCCGGCTCCGACGCCGGCCGGATCTCCTCCGGCGGCGGCGGTACCGTCCGGTGGCGTGGTGCCAACAGCACGTTGAGCACCCGGTCGACGATCACCGGGAGGTCACGCGGCGGGAGCACGGCATCGAGAAGACCGTGCGCGAAGAGGTTCTCCGCGGTCTGCACGCCCTCGGGGAACGGCTCGCCGTAGAGCGCCTGGTAGACCCGCGGGCCCAGGAAACCGATCAGCGCGTGCGGCTCGGCGACGGTGAGGTGACCCAGCGAACCCCAGGACGCCAGCACCCCGCCGGTCGTCGGGCTGCGCAGGTACGTCAGGTACGGCAACCGGGCGGCTTTGTGGGCCGCCACTGCGCCGGCGATCTTGACCATCTGCAGGAAGGCGGTGGTGCCCTCCTGCATCCGGGTGCCGCCGGAGACCGGAGATGCCAGCAGCGGCAGTCCCTCCCGCGTCGCCCGCTCGACCGCGGTGGTCAGCCGCTCGGTCGCGGCCACCCCGATACTTCCCCCGAGGAAGGCGAATTCGCTGGCGATGACCACCACCCGCCGGCCGCGCAGCCGGCCTTCGCCGGTCACCACCGACTCGTCCAGGCCGGTCCTGGCCTGAGCCTCGGCCAGCATCGTCGCGTACTCGGGCGACTGCGGCGGCTGCACCACCGGAACGTCCCACGACCGGAACGTCCCGTCGTCGAGGAACAGATCGATGATCTCGTGGGCCCCGATCCGCGGGGTGGTGGCAGGCATTCTCAGAGCCAGCCCGGCAGCACCAGGAGCGCCCAGCTGAGTACCGGGGCGGCCACGACGATGGACATCCCCCACTGCATCAGCCGGCGGAAGACCAGCTCGCGGTCCTTCTCCTCGGCGTTGGCCACGATCAGCGCACCGTTGGTGGAGAAGGGGCTGCAGTCCACCATCGAGCTCGAGATCGCCAGTGCGGTCACGAGTCCGATGGCGCCGACCTGGCCGGTCAGCAGGAACGGCACGGCGAGGGGGATGAGGGCGCCGAGGATGCCGGTGGTGGAGGCGAACGCCGAAACGACCGCGCCGATGAGGCAGATGAGGAAAGCGGCCAGCAGCGGCGCTCCGACGGTCGCGACCTGGTCGCCCAGCCACTGGACGGTTCCCTGATCCTCGAGCAGCGAGACGTAGGTGACGATGCCGCCGATCAGCAGCACGGTGCCCCAGCTGATCTTGTCCACCGCGCCCTTGGCCGACTTCGGCGAGATGAGGGTCAGCAGCACCGCGACACCCAGGGCGGTGAACCCGACGTCGAGGCCGAAGGCGAAGGCACCGACCGCCAGGCCGACCAGACCGATCAGCGTGAGGATCCGGTCGGCGTTGAGGCGGTGGTCGTCGTCCCGGGCGCCCACACCGCCGGTGTTGCCGTCGGACGGACCGCCGCCCATCCCGGAGATCGTGCCCGCGCGACCCGACGACTCCACAGCGGCCTGCGGGGTGCCGGTGACGCCGGTGCGGGTGGCGGTGCGGGCGGCGGCGCCGGCGACCTCGTCGACGTAGGCGTTGTTCTCAACGCGGTCGGCGTCGCCCCGGGACATCAGCTCTCGCCCCCCGAAGGCGAAGAAGACCACCAGTGAGATGAGGATCGCGGCGCCGAAGCAGCCCAGGAACAGGATGAGTGGGCTGCCCGGCAGGGCGTTGTCGCTGACGACGCCGTTGGTGATGGCACCGAAGATGCCGATCGGCGAGAAGCTGCCGCCGGTCGCGCCCATCACCACGAGGATGCCGATGAGCACCGGGTTGATCGAGAACCGCTTGGCGAAGCCGAGGGCCACCGGCGCCACGATCGCCACCGCGGCGGGGGTGATCGCCCCGATGGCCGTGATCGCCGCACAGACGGTGAACATCGCCCACGGCACCAGGGCCACCCGACCGCCGACCGCGCGGACGGCGGCGTGCACGATCCAGTCGACGGTGCCGTTGTTCTTCGCCAGCGCGAACAGGTACGTGACCCCGACGAGGATGACGAAGAGGTTGCCGGGGAAGCCGTCGAGAACCGCGGCCGGACCCACGTCGTACACGGTGGCGCCGACGACGGCCGCGGCCACCAGCGCCAACGCACCCATGTTGACGGACCGCACGCTGGCTATCAGGAACACCAGCACCAACACGATCAGGGCGATCACTTCTGCGGACATGCCGACTCCTTTGTCGCACTCGATGGGATCGGGCGGCGGCGTTGCGCGGTGCCACGATCGTCAGGTCCGGTACCCGACCCGACATCGGGATGCGCGGTGGCCTATTGGCCTAGCCTCTCGACCAATAGCCCAATTGTCAATAGAGTCGGCGCCCATGGCACTGGGGCGGCGCAAGGAAGCGGCACCGCGTCTCGCGCGGCCTCGGCTGTACCAGCAACTGGCCGAGCACATCACCGCGTTCATCGAGGCCCAGGGCCTGGCCCCGGGCGACCGCCTCCCTCCCGAGCGGGAACTCGCCGTCGAGCTGGGCGTCAGCCGAGCCACCCTGGCGCAGGCGCTGGTCGCACTGGAGATGCAGGGCCGGGTCGCCGTCCGGCACGGCGACGGGGCCGTGGTGCTCGACCCCACCGAACGGGTGGCCGCCGTGATCGCGGCACTTGCCGGCTACACCGTCGAATCGCTGGAGTCGGCCCGGCTACCGGTGATGGCCGGGGTGCTGTCGTCCGCGGCATTCGGGGCACCGGAGCTGCGCGCCGCCGCCGCCGACCGGGAGGCCGCCGGCGCGACCGCCGTCGAGGTGTGGTCCGCGGTGCGGATCGCCGCCGGCAGCAGTCCGCTGGTGGACATCGACCGGGCCCTCGAGCAGGCGGGCGCTCCCATCCCCCGGCAGATCGTCGAAGAGCTGCCGGCGCTGCTCGCCGCGGTGCGGGCCGGGCGTCCGGTCGTGGTGGGGACCGACGAGGTCTGACCCCGGCGGCGACCCGGGGCGGGTGGCTGCGGCCGGACCAGCACCGGGAAGGGCGAACGGTCGGCGACGAACCCGGTGGTCGGACCCCGCGAGTGCGGCCGAGCCGGTCGAGGTCGCCGTCGCGTTGAACAGCAGCGTCCGGCGGCGGATGATCGGCAGGGCTGCCACCCGCTGACCCCACCCCAGGAGGAACCATGCTGCGCGATGCCCCGGCCTTCAGCGGTTTCTCGGTCGACGACATCGAGGCGGCGCGGACGTTCTACGCCGACGTCCTCGGGCTCGACGTCGACGAGCAGAACGGCATGCTCACGCTGCACCTCGCCGGCGGCGGTTCGGTGCTGATCTATCCGAAGGGTGATCAGCACGTACCCGCGAGCTTCACCGTGCTCAACTTCCCGGTCGACGACGTCGGGACCGCTGTGGACGCGCTGACCGGCCGCGGGGTGCAGATCCTGCGCTACCCCGACATGGGTCAGGACGAGCGCGGCATCATGCGGGCCGGTGGGCCGCTGATCGCGTGGTTCAGCGATCCGGCCGGCAACGTGCTGTCCGTGCTGGAGAGCTGACCCCGGACGGTGATCCGGCCCGGCCGTGCACCTCGCCGCCGACCGTGCCCCGGCGAAGTCCGTATTGGCGTGACCGCGGGCGGCTCATGCTGTCGACGGCGCGCTGGGACGCTCGGCCTGCACGGCGACGTCGACGGTGCGTCAGACCCTGTCCGACTGGTGACAGCGGGTGCCCGGCGGTTCACACACTATGTTCAGTGGATCGGAAGCGGTGGTCTCGACGGAAGGTCGATGTGGAGTTCGAGCGGTTGTTCGATGCACTGCCGACGGCCTACTTGGTGATGGACCGCGATCTGGTCATCGTCGAAGCGAACCAGGCCTACCTGACCCTGCTGGGGCGCACCCGCGAGGACCTGATCGGACGTCAGATCTTCGACGCGTTCCCGCCAGAGCCCGATGCTCTCGACGAGCACGGCCGCAGTTCGGTGGAGATCTCGTTCCTGCGGGCCCGTGACACGGGCCGGGCGGACCTGATGCCGCTGTATCGCTACGACGTGCTCGACAGCCGCACCGGCGTCCTGGTCGAACGGTTCTGGTCGCTGATCAGCGCGCCCCTGACCGGGCCCGACGGCACCACGGAGTTCATCCTGCAGCGGGTGGAGGACGTCACCGATTTCGTCCGGGCCCGCGAGTCCCCCGATGTCGGAAACGACCCCGACGCCTCGCGTCGACTGCACGCGGTCGAGGCCGAGTTGTTCGTCCAGATGCAGCAGCTCAACGCGGCGCGGGCGGCCGAACTGTCGGCCGTCGAGGCGCTGCGCCGGAGCGAGGAGCGCGCCCGTTCGGTGCTCGACACCGCGGTGGACGCCATCGTCACCTTCGACCGGGGGGGTGTGGTCACGTCGCTGAACCGGGCGGCCGAGATGATGTTCGGCCGCCCCGCGCGGGAGACGCTCGGCAGCCACCTGTCGCTGCTGCTGCCGGCGGCCGGCGCCGGGAACGCGAGCGCACAACCGACGCGCGCGGGCGAGGCCGTGGGTCTCCGGCACGACGGCAGCACTTTCCCCGCGGAGGTGTCGGTCAGCGACGCCGGACCCGGCTCCGGCCTGTTCACCGCCATCGTGCGGGACGTGACGGAACGTCGTCGTCTCGAGGACCAGCTGGCCCACCTGTCGTTGCACGACCCGCTGACCGGACTGGCCAACCGCTCGCTACTGCGGGAACGCCTGGAGCATGCGGTGGCCCGCTCGGCACGCCACCCCGGTTGGCTGGCCGTGCTCTTCCTCGACCTCGATCGCTTCAAGTGCGTCAACGACACCCTGGGTCACGCCGCCGGCGACGAACTCCTGGTGCTGACCGCCGAACGGTTGCGGGCGACGGTCCGCACGGAGGACCTGGTGGCCCGGTTCGGGGGCGACGAATTCGTGGTGCTGTGCGAGGAACTCACCGATCCGGCCGAAGCGGGCATCATCGTGGCGCGCGTCCGGACCGCGTTGCAGTCGGCCTATGCCGAGCGTTACGACGGTCTCGGCGTCGGAGCGAGTATCGGGGTGGTGACGGACTCCGGGCAGCGCACCGCCGCCGAACTGCTGCGTGACGCGGATGCGGCGATGTACGAGGTCAAACGGACCGTGGCTGCCCGCCGAGCTGCCGACCGCTGACCAGGCCCCACCGCCGGCGGCAGCCTCAGGTAGCGGTGCGCCACTCGTCGTCGGTGATGTCGGACGCGCCCTGCGGACCCATCTGCAGCATGCCGCCGTCGACCACGTAGGACGCACCGGTCACGTAGCTCGCCGCCGGTGAGGCCAGGAAGGCGATGACCGCGGCGACCTCCGCGGGCGCGCCGGGGCGACCCAACGGCACGCCGGGCCGACGCTCGCCGCTCGGGTCCTTGTCCGCCTGACCGGTCAGCGGGGTGGCGATCTCACCGGGCGCCACCGTGTTGGCGGTGATGCCGTACCGGCCGAGTTCCAGGGCGACGGTCTTCATCAAGCCGCCGGTGGCGTGCTTCGCAGCGTCGTAGGCGGCCGACCCGACGCGCGGCGCGTGCTCGTGGACGCTGCTGACGACGATGAGCCGACCGCCGTTGCCCGCCTTCACCATCCGGGTCGCGGCCCGCTGCACACACACGAACACCGCGTCCAGGTTGAGCGCCAGGTCCTGCCGCCAGGTGTCATAGGAGTACTCCAGGAACGGGCCGTTGATGCCGCCCCCGGCGTTGTTGACGAAGACGTCGAGGCCGCCGAGCTGGTCGGCGAGGTCGTCGATGACGTCGGCGCAGCCAGGCAGGTCGGTGGCGTCGAACTGCACGACGACGGCCTTCCGGTCGAGCGCACGGACCTGCCGGGCGGTGTCCTGGGCGCCCTCGAGATCCGAGTGCCAGGTGATGCCGACGTCCATCCCGGATTTCGCCAACGCGATCGCCGTCGCCTTGCCGATCCCCGAGTCCGATGCCGTCACGATTGCGAAGTGCGGTGTGAATGCCATGTTCTCGTCATACCCAGCATCTCAGGGGCCGAATGGGGATCAGCCGAGCAGAGCGGCCACCACGGTCAGCGCCACCGGCGCCAGCAGCGTCGTCAGTAGGATGACCTCCCGGGCCTGGTCGACGCCGACCCGGTAGCGCGAGGCGTGCGTGAAGATGTTCTGCGCCGCCGGCAGCGCCGCGATCACCACCACCGCGAGCAGGGTCCGACCGTCGAGACCGAAGACCGGCGCGGCGAGCAACCAGGCCAGCACCGGTTGGACGACGGTCTTCAGCGCGACTGCGAGCCACACCATCGAGCTGTCGTCCCCGCGGCCCGGTGTGCTGGCACCGAACAAGGAGATGCCGTACGCCAGCAGCATCGCCGGGACCGCCATCCCGGCGATCAGGTCGACGGCGTCGGACAGCGGATGCCACAGTGTCAGCCCGGTCGAGGACACGACGATGCCGGCCGCCGCGGCCACCACGATCGGATTGCGGAACGGTGTCGACAGCCGTTTCCACATCGACACTCTCGGCCCGCCCTGCGCGATGTCGATGACGGTGAGGGCGATCGGCGTGTACAGCACCATCTGGAACAAAATGACCGGCGCCATCAGCGACGCGTCCCCGAGCACGTACGAGGCGATCGGAATGCCCAGGTTGCCGGCGTTGACGTAGCTGGCCGACAGCGCACCGATCGTCGTCCGGCCGACTCCCCAGCGCCGGACAGCACCGACCACGGTGAACGCCGCAGCGCAGACCAGCGTCGCCAGGACGGTCACCAGCAGCGGCCTGGAGACCAGCACCCGCAGGTCGGACACGGAGGTCAACTGGAAGAGCAGGGCCGGCGTCGCGACGTTGTACGTCAGGAGCGACAGCACCTGCCGGGCGTTCGCACCGAGCACCGTCCAGCGTCCGAGCAGGTACCCCACTCCGACCACGACGCCGATGACCGCGAAGCCGCTGATCACGCCGCCCACTCGGATCCTCCTCCGTCCGGCCGCTCATTCTGCCGGGCGGGGGTGGCGGACGGACGAAGGAGTGCCTTACCTGACACCGCGACGCTGCCGCCGAAGCGCCCCCTCGATCCGGCAAGGTGTGCCTTGCCTCAGTGAGTGCAGCCTTCCTTCACACCGCCTCTGAGCTGCGAAAACACCATTCCGAAGGGCTGGCGTGACCGGCGTCTACGGGTTACGGTTCGAACGGAACGGCGGTGCGCAGCACACCGCCGGCCACTACCGACGAGCACCGAACCCACCGGGGAGAAACGTCATGACCGCCAGCCTGGAGATGCGTCCGATCGATGAGTGTTCGGTCACCGGATGCTCCTACAACGACCACTCGTCGTGCCACGCGCACGCGATCACCATCAGCGGCAGCGCGTCCGACGCCGCCTGCGCGACCTTCATCCCCCTCGGCAGCAAGGGCGGACTGGCATCCGTCCACGGCTCCATCGGCGCCTGCCAGCGCGCCGAGTGCACGCACAACAGCTCGCTCGAGTGCACCGCCTCGTCGGTGAAGATCGGCGCCGGCGCGAGCACCGCGGACTGCCTGACCTACCAGCCGAGCTGACCGCCCGGCAGTCCTGACCACCCCGGGGTGGCACCTACCGCAGTGAGGCGGCGACGCCCCGCGCCCGTAAAAGACCGATCGTCCCCGCCCGTTCAGACTGGCCGCAGGCGCTCGACCGTTCGGGCTGCCTCAGCGTGCCGGCGCCGGCATCCCCAGGTAGTAGCCCTGCGCCCAGCGGATTCCCATGTCGCGCAGGACCTCGACCTCGGCAGCCTCCTCGACGCCTTCGGCGATGACCTCGGCGGAGATGTCACGGGCGAAAGCGACCAACGCGCTGGTGAGGGCGCGTTGGGGTCGACTGCGGTGGATGCCCCGGATCAGCGAGATGTCGAGCTTCACCACGTCGGGCTGCAGCGCCACCAGGTGCCGGAAGCCGGCGTAGCCGGAGCCGAGATCGTCGGCGGCGAGCCGGGCGCCGTGGCGGCGCAGCTCCGACAACGCCCGGTGGATCGCCGAGTAGTCCTCGATCGGCACGTGCTCCGTCAGCTCGATGACGATCTGCGGACACATGGCCGGGTGGAAGATCTCGCGCTCGGGGATCAGCTCGATCGTCGCCGGTGACATGTTCAGCGCGAGGAACGTGTCGGGGTCGGCGGTGTCGAGGATCGGCAGCGCGTTCATCACCGCCAGCCACTCCAGCTCCGAGCCCATGCCGCTGGCGAAGGCGTCGCTGAACCAGCCGGCCGGACCTTGCGGATGCGGACTCGGGAACCGGGCCAACGCCTCCTGGCCGACCATCACCATCGAGTTCAGGTCGATGACCGGCTGGAAGAACGGCACGATGCTGCGGTCCCGCAGCACCGTCCGGACCCGTTGCCCGACCTTCTCCGCCTGGTCGTGCTCGCCGGTGGCCGGACCGGGGATCTTCGGCGCCGACGACGACGGGGACGTCCGCAGCATCTGGTACAGCTGCCGCGTCTCGAGCAGGTTCGCCGTCCGCAGCACCACCTCGACGATGTCCAGCGGCTTGGTCAGGAAGTCCCGGGCGCCGAGCTCGAACGCCTCGTTGCGGGTCTCGGACGAGGTGTCCGCAGTCAGCACCATGACCGGCAGGTAGCTGCCCGCGGCGAACCGGGTGATCGCCTCCAGCAGCTGCAGGCCGTTGACGTGCGGCATCTGGAGATCCAGCAGCACCAGATCAGGGTTGATCACCGGCAGCAGGCCGAACACCCGCCGCGGATCCGTCTCGGTGAGCACCTGGTTCAGCCCGGCGTCCCGCAACAGTGCCTGCAGGAGCGCGACGTTGGCCGCGTTGTCGTCGACGATGAGCACGCACATCGTGGAGAAGCGATCGAGGGTCTTAGGCATCGACCATCCGGCTCAGTTGGTCGGCGGTGATGCCGTCGAGCAGCATCAGGACCTCGCGCACGTCCAGCGGCTTGGTCAGGTACTGGGCAGCACCGGCCTGCAGCAGCCGGTCCACCTGGGACTGGCTCGCGTCGGCACTGAGGATGACCACCGGGATCCCGGCGGTCAGCGGATCCGCCTTCAGCGTCTCCAGCACCGACAGCCCGAAACAGTCCGGCAGGTGGAGGTCCAACAGGATCACGTCCGGCATGCGGGACCGTGCGACCTCGACACCGGCACCGCCCGACGCGGCGTGCACCATCTGCCAGGCCGGCCGCAGGCGCAGCAACGAGGTCACGACCCGCACGTTGGGTTCGTTGTCCTCGATGTACAGCAGCGTCGTCGGGCTGATGCCCTGCTCCGTCGCGACGAGCGCCTCGTCCGCGGTGCCGACGCCCACCCGCCGGTCGGGCGCCGCCGGCAGCCGTACCGTGAACGATGCCCCGGCGCCGGGTGCCGGGTCGACCGATATCCCACCGCCCATCAGCTCGACCAGCGCCCGGGCGACGGACAGCCCCACGCCGCTGCCGGCCACCGGGGAAGCCTCGGCGTGGCGACGGTCGAACGGGGTCACCACCGGTTGTCGGACGTCCTCGGGAGCCCGCTGACCGTCGTGGCGCACCACGACCGACGCGCCGTCGATGGCCGACCACGACAGCCGGACACGGCCCCCGGAGGCGTTGTCGTGGATCGCGTCACCGATCAGGTTGTGCAGCACCTGCACCAGACGCTGCCGGTCACCGAACAGTCTGAGCCCGGCGGGGCCACCCTCGACCGCGAGCGCGACCCCGGCCCGGTCGGCAGCCGGCTGCACCAGTCGGACGACCTCGTCGATCAGCGACGGCGCCTCGACCGGCTCGATGATCATCGACGCACTGCCGGCACCGATGCGGGACACGTCGAGGACCTCCTCGATCATCGCCAGCAGGTGACGCCCCGACGACAGGATGTACTGCACGGACGACTGGTCGTCCGGGTCGGTGATGCGACGCTCCAGCAGCTGCCCGAAGCCGATCACGGCGTTCAACGGTGTGCGGAGTTCATGACTCAACCGGGAGATCAGCGCCGTCTTCGTCTCGTGCGCGGCCCGGGCCGAGGCTTCCGCGGCCCGGGCCACCTCGATCGCGGTGATCCGTTCGGTGATGTCGTCGATCGCGGTGATCATCCGCCGCTCCCCCGCCACCGGCAGCACGGCGGAAGCCATCCGGACCCAGCGCACCTCCGTGTCGGGGCGGACGATCCGCATCTCGACCTGGCCGGGACGGCCGGCCCAGAACTTCTGCATCCAGGAGGCGGCGACCTGCACATCGTGGGGGTGGATCAACCGGATCATGACCGTGGCGTCGCCGAGCAGCACGCTTCCGGGCAACCCGGTGATGCTCTCGAAACCCTCACTGACGTGCAGGTGCTCGGCAGTGTCGATCCGGCTGACGACGAACACCGTTGCGGGCGTGGACGTCGTCGCGACCGGCAAGGGCGGCGGCGGGGCCGTCGGCGGGGCCGTCACCGGACCGGGAACGGGCGCGAAGAGACGCACCTCCTGGGCTGAGAAAGGAACTCCGTGCCCCTCATCTCGATGCGTTCTCATAGTGCCCCATCATGACAGATAGCGCACGGGTTTTCACTGCGTGTAGCGAATCGTGGGTCCCGTCACGTGCGGACCGGGAACGGGCGCTCGGCCCCGGGCGCGCGCTGGTGCTGGTCGAGCAGCGCAAGGATGTCGTGCACGTCCAGGGGCTTGGCGACGAAGGCGTCGACTCCCGCCGCCTTCAGGCGGCTGACCTGCCCGGGACTCGCATCAGCGCTCGCGACCACCAACGGCCGCAGCGCCCGGTCGGGTTGTTCTCGCAACTGCCGCAGCACCTCGATGCCACTGATGTCCGGAAGGTGCAGGTCCAGGATGATCAGCGTGGGATCGCACTCCGCGACGAGCTCCAGACCGCGCCGGCCGCGATCGGTGTGCACCAGGTTCCATTGCGGTCGCCGCTGCAGGATGCGCTGCAGCAACCTGACGTTGGAATGGTTGTCCTCGATGTAGAGCAGCGTGCTCACGCTCTCCGGGACCTCCGGGACGACGGGCTCCACGGCCGCGTGGGCGACCGGTTGCTCGACGTAGTCCGAGCGGGGCAAGGTCACCCCGAACACGCTGCCGCTGCCGAACTCCGAGGAGGCGTCGAAGTGCCCGCCCATGAACGCCACCAGCCGCTGCGACAGGGCGAGCCCGATTCCGGTTCCCTCGATTCCGGAGACCTGCTGACCGATCCGGTCGAACGGCACGAACAACCGGTCCATGTCCTCGCTGCGGATGCCGATCCCGCTGTCGGTCACCACCAGCCGCACCTGGCTGGTCCCGGTCTCCTCCGCGGACAGCCGCACCCAACCACCGCGACGGTTGTACTTGATCGCGTTGCTGAGCAGATTGATCAGCACCTGCCGCAGCCGCCGCTGGTCGGCCTGCACGAAATACGATGTCCCCGGTCCAGCGTCGTCCAGTCGTAACTCGACACCTGCGTCACGGGCCTGCGCGTGCACCATCGACAGCGCGTCGGACAACGCGGACCCGACGTGGACCGGCTCGATCGACAGTTCGAGCCGGTCGGCCTCGATACCGGCGATGTCGAGGACGTCGTTGATGAGCGCGAGCAGGTGACGGCCACCCCGCAGGATGTAGCCGACCGCGTCGGCCTGGGACTCGCTGAGCTGGTCCATCTCCAGGAGTTGCGCGAACCCGAGCACGGCGTTCAGCGGCGTCCGGAGCTCGTGACTCATCCGGGAGAGGAATTCGTTCTTGGCGGCGTTGGCCCGGTCGGCCTCGGACTGGGCGAACCGGAGCGCCGACTCCGCGGTCTTGCGCTCGGTGATGTCCTCGGTGGTGCCCGCCGCGCGGAACACCACGCCGTCGGCATTGCGCACCGGACTCCGGCGCACCCGCAGCCACCGCAGCTGGCCGTCGGACTGAAGGATGCGGACTTCTTCGTCCAGGGTCTCGCCCGCCCGGATCGCCGCGAGCCCGGCAGCCCATTTGCGCATGTCGTCAGGGTGCAGGTGGGTGGCGAGCAACTGGCCTACCGGAAGCATGCCCTGCGCCGGGTCGATCCCGAGGATCTGCAGGAACGCCCGGTTCCAGTAGACCATCCGGGGCGGATCGGTCAGCTCGGTCAACGTGAACCCGACTGCCACGTTGTCGGCGAGTTGGTGGAACTGCTCCTGACTGTCGGCCAGCGCCGCGGCGGCGGTCTCGAGGTCGGTGACGTCCTCCGCGGTGCCGACGATCCGGGCCAGCCGCCCGTCGGAATCCAGGACCGGGCTGCGGCGCGACCGAACCCACCGCACGGTGCCGTCCGGGCGGATCATCCGTAGGACGACCGCGGTCGGGCGCCCCGCCTGGAGGTCGGCCACCATCGTGTCGGTCAGGACGCGGTCGTCGGGATGCAGGACGTCGAGCACCGCATCGCCCACCTCGGAGAGTGCGAGTTCGGTGGGCATGCCCAGGAGCTGCAGGTAGGCGCGGTTGACGAAACGGAACCGGCCGGGTTCGCCCGGGGCGGTGGGCAGCTCGTAGAGCGAGAATCCGACGGTGGCGTGGTCGGCGAACTCCCGGATCAACCGGGTCTCCTCGGCGGAACCGGCCGGCAGCATTTCGAAGGCGGGTGCTACGGGAGCGGTGGTGCCCGCCCGGTCGGACGCAGCGCCGTTCGTCATGCCGCGGTGTGCGGCACACGCACCGACCTGGGCGCACACCGACCCCACCTGATCACGGTTCGATTGTTCCCGATATGGGTTGACAGCCCGTGCCGCGTTCGGGGGATGGCCTCACCCGAACGGGTACTCCGGGCTGTGACGACGCTCCCGAGGGCGGACACGCAACCCGGATCAGCGCACGGCGTGCACCACGGCGCCGACCCCGACCCGCCCCGGGCTGGACGCGACGCCCCGGTACCCACGACGCCCGTCAGCCAGATCGACCAGCGCCTGCCGGACGGCGGGGTCGACGGTCGCAGCGGGCGGCTGATCGAGGCAGAAGCGGCTGAACTCGACGCAAGGTTCCGCAACGTGTACCCCCGTCAGTCCGAGAACACCGCTTGCGTCGCAGATCTCGAGCCCGCGGCTCAGGTCGCGGCCGGCCAGACCGTCGGCGTTGTCGATGAGCAGGGTGCAACCCGCCGACCCGTCGACCAGGTGATGGCCGTAGCGCGCGCGCAGCTGGGCGTAGTCGCCGGTGGCCATCACCGAGATCCCCGCCCGGCCGCGGCGGTCCCGGCTCTGCGGGTGCCGGCAATGGTGCACGTCGAGGATCGGTTCGCCAGATGCCGGGTACCCGATCACGCCGTCGCCGTCGACGGAGAGGGCGGTGACCGCGACGATGTCGTCGGTGCGGTACTGCCGCAGCGGGGCCCGGCCCTGCTTGACCGGCTGCCGCTGGACGAACAGGCCGACCACGGTGCCGAGGATCTGGCTCATGTCAGGCGCTCGCTGACGCTGAACCGCCGGTGCGACAGGCTGGGGAGCAGCTCGCGCACCTCCGCCAACCGATCGGGGTCGATGTCCACGAGCCCGACCGCGTCCTGCGCGGTGCCGAGGTCCAGCAACGGCAGCCCCATCGGATCGAACGCCGCCGAGCGGCCGATGATCCGGCGCCCCACCTGGTCGGCACCCAGGACGTAGCAGGTGTTCTCGATGGCGCGGGCCCGCAGGAGGGTGAACCAGTGCTCCTCCTTCATCGGGCCGCTGACCCAGGCGGCGGGAAGCGCGAGAACCTGAGCACCCCGGGACACCAGGCTGCGGAACAACTCCGGGAACCGCAGGTCGTAGCACGTCGCGAAACCGACCTGCACGCCACCGATCTCGATGACCGGCGGCACCTCGTCCCCCGGCGCGACGGTGTCGGACTCGGCGAAGGCGAAAGCGTCGTACAGGTGGATCTTGCGGTATGCGGCCACGATGTCACCGCCGGTGGCGACGATCAGGGTGTTGGCGACCCGGTCCGCCACGGGTACGAAGCTGCCCGCCGCGATCGTCAGTCCGTGGCGCCGCGAAGCAGCGGCGATCCCAGCTGCGAACGGCCCGTCCAGCGGCTCCGCGCAGCGCGCGACCGCGTCCCGGTCGTCGACGAACTCGACCAGGCTGCCCTCGGGCAGCACCAGCAGCCCGGCGCCGGCGGCCGCGGCGCGCGCCGCGAGACCGTCGATGCGGTCGAGGTTCCCGCTCGGGTCGGGGCCGGGGGCGAACTGTCCCACGGCGATGCGGAGCATGAGCAGCCTTCCTGACGGGTGCGCCGGACCTCAGAGGACGATCGAGACCATCCGGCCGGGGACCACCACGATCTTCTTCGGGGTCGCACCCGCCAGCGCCTCGACGATCTTCGGTTCGGCCAGTGCGGCCGCCTCGATGTCGGATGCGGCCAGGTCGGCCGCAACGGTGATCCGGCCGCGGACCTTGCCCTTGATCTGGATCGGGTACTCGACCGTGTCGTCCACGAGGTAGGCGGGGTCGGCCTCCGGGAACGGTCCGTACGCCAGCGAGGTGCGGTGCCCCAACCGCTCCCACAGCTCCTCGGCGATGTGCGGCGCCAGCGGGGCGGTCATCAGCACGCTCGCCTCGGCGACCACCCGGGACACCGGCACCCCGGACTTCGTGACGTGGTTGTTGAGCACGATCAACTTGGCGATGGCGGTGTTGTACTGCATCGCCGCGAGATCGGCGCGGACCCCGTCGATCGTGCGGTGCAGCAGGGTCAGCGTCTCGGCGTCGGGCGCGTCCTCGGTGACCACCAGCGCACCGGTCTCCTCGTCGACCACGGTCCGCCACAGCCGTTGGAGGTAACGCTGCGAGCCGACCGCGTCGGCCGTCTGCCAGGGGCGGGACAGGTCGAGCGGGCCCATGCCCATCTCGTACATCCGGAAGGTGTCCGCGCCGTAGCGGTCGCACATGTCGTCGGGGGTGACGACGTTGAGCAGGCGCTTGCCCATCTTCCCGTACTCCTGGCTGACCGGGCGCCCCTCGAAACTGAAGGATCGGCCGTCCGGGGAGGCCACGACATCCTCGGCGGGGACGTAGTTCCCGCGCTCGTCGGTGTAGGCGTACGCCTGGATGTAGCCCTGGTTGAACAGCCGCCGGAACGGCTCCTCGCTGCTGACCTCGCCCAGGTCGAACAGCACCTTGTGCCAGAACCGCGCGTACAGCAGGTGCAGCACCGCGTGCTCCACGCCACCCACGTACAGGTCGACACCGCCCGGGTCGCGGACGCCGTCGGCACTGTCCGGGCGGGGTCCCATCCAGTACCGCTCGACCTCCGGGTCGACGAACCGCTCGGTGTTGGTCGGGTCCAGGTAGCGCAGCTCGTACCAGCAGGAGCCGGCCCACTGCGGCATCACGTTGAGCTCGCGACGGTACTGCTTCGCACCGTCCCCCAGGTCCAGCGTGACGGTGGCCCACTCGGCGGCCCGACCCAGCGGCGGCTCCGGTGAGGAGTCCGCGTCCATCGGGTCGAAGGACTTCGGCGCGTAGTCGACGACCTCGGGCAGCTCGACCGGCAGCATGCTGTCGGGCAGCGCGATCGCCACGTCCTCCTGGCCCGGCTCGGTCGAGTAGACGACCGGGAACGGCTCTCCCCAGTAGCGCTGCCGGGAGAACAGCCAGTCGCGGAGCTTGTACTGGACCTGCGCACGACCGGCGCCCGTCCGGGTCAGGTGGTCGATCATCGCGGCCTTGGCCTCGGCGACGCCCATGCCGTTCAGGTCGATGTCGTCGTTGGCGCTGTTGATCGCCGGCCCGTTGCCGGTGAAGGGCTCGTCGTCCGGGTGACCTTCGGTGGGCTGCACCGTCCGCACGATCGGCAGCCCGAACGCGTCGGCGAACTCCCAGTCGCGGCTGTCCTGGCCGGGAACGGCCATGATCGCGCCGGTGCCGTAGCCCATCAGCACGTAGTCGGCGACGAAGACCGGCAGGTCGGTGCCGGTGACCGGGTTCCGGGCGTAGCCGCCGGTGAACACGCCGGTCTTGTCCTTGCTCTCCTGGCGGTCGAGGTCGGACTTCCGGGCCGCCGCGGCCCGGTACGCCTCGACCGCGCGGCCGGGTGTGTCCGCCCCGGCGGTCCACCGCTCGTCGACGCCGTCCGGCCAGCCAACCGCGGTAAGGGCGGGCACCAGCGGGTGCTCGGGCGCCAGCACCACATACGTCGCCCCGAACAGCGTGTCCGGGCGGGTGGTGTAGACCTCGACGGCAGCACCACCGACACCAGCGGGGCCGGAACCGACCACCGGGAACGCGACCTGGGCGCCCACCGACCGCCCGATCCAGTTCCGCTGCATCGCCTTGATGGACTCCGGCCAGTCCAGCCGGTCCAGGTCCTCGATGAGCCGGTCCCCGTACGCGGTGATCCGCATCATCCACTGACGCAGATTGCGCCGGAACACCGGGAAGTTGCCGATCTCGGAGCGGCCGTCGGCGCTGACCTCCTCGTTGCTCAGCACCGTGCCCAGGCCCGGGCACCAGTTGACGGGAGCCTCGGAGATGTAGGCGAGTCGGCGGTCGGCGAGCACGCGCTGCTGTTCGGCCCAGCTCAGCTCGGACCACACCGCGCCGCCGGGGACCGGACGGGTACCGGACGCGAACTCGGCGACCAGCTCCTCGATGGGGCGGGCACGGCGGGCGTCCTCGTCGTACCAGGCGTCGAACAGCCGGGTGAAGATCCACTGGGTCCAGCGGTAGAACCCGACATCGGTGGTGGCGACCGAGCGACGCTGGTCGTGGGCGAAGCCCAGCTTGCGCAGCTGTTCGCGGTAGCGCCGCACGTTCTGCTCGGTGGTGGCCCGCGGGTGCGTGCCGGTCCGCACGGCGTACTGCTCGGCCGGCAGCCCGAACGCGTCGTAGCCCAGGGTGTGCAGCACGTTCCTGCCGGTCATCCGGGAGAAGCGGCCGAGCACGTCGGTGCCGATGTAGCCCAGCGGGTGTCCGACGTGCAGCCCCGCGCCCGAGGGGTACGGGAACATGTCGAGGATGTACATCTTCTCGGCGGGCAGCGGCCGGGTGGGGTCGGCCAGCGGGCCGGTGGGGTTGGGCGTCTCGAAGGTGCGCTCGGCGTCCCAGCGGTCCTGCCAGCGGCGCTCGATGGTGTTCGCCAACGCTGCGGTGTAGCGGAACGGGGGAACGGTGGAGGTCGCGGGCCCCGCCGTCGCGGCGGCTGCGGCCGCCGTCGAAGTGGCCGTGCTACCGCCGGTATCGCTCATCAGCTTCAGTTCTCCCGTGTCAAGATCCTCGACGACTCTACCGTCGCCGGAGCCGTACGATTCTGGTCATGCCTCTGTCGCACTGGCTGGTCGCACTGCCCCTCGCCCTGGTCCTGATCGTCCTCGCGGGTGCTGCCGCCGTCACCGCTGTTCGCGGCCGGAACGGCACCCTGGCCCGGGACGGACGGCTCGGGGTGCGCAGCGAGGCCGCCTTGATCAGCGCGGAGGCCTTCACCGTGGCCAACCGGGTCGCCTGGCCGATCGTGGCGGGTGCAGCCGTCATCGCCGGCGTCTGCGGGATCGTGCTGGCCGTCGCACCGCTGGGCGTGCTGACCGCGGTGGTCGTATTCCTCGTCGCCGCGGCGGGCACCGTGGGGCTGCTCGTCACGGCGGCCCAGTTCGGTGACCGCGCGGCCCGCACGGTGCCGCGCCCGGCGCGCAAGCCGGGTGGCGGCAACTGCGGAGGCTGTGCCTGCGGTGGCGGCGGCTGCGCGGGCCTGACCCGGACCGTGGCCACGGAGTCCGCGGGCAGCTGACCCGATCGGTTTCGGCGAGCTGGGTGCTGAAGACGAGCTCGGTGCTGAGGACGAGCTCGGTGCTGAGGAACGGCGAGGAATTCGGCCTCGGCCGGCACGGGCGGTCGACGTTCCCAGAGGTGGTGCTGGTGTCGGCGAAGCGGGCCCGCCTACCCCCCCAATCTTTCGGCCGCCTCTTGCAGGCTCTTCTCCAACTCCACTCGATCGCCCGCCAGGATCGCCCGCGCGTCCCGGATGAGGTCGGGATCGAGCTCCACACCGGGCACTGCGGGCACCTTGTCGTTCCAGGTGTCGGGAATCTGGCAGGCCGTGAGCGCCTCCACGGTCGAGTTGTGCAGGAGCACGTTTGCTTGGTGCTTGTCGTCGTCCCAGACACAGCGGAACTGGACCCTTCCGAAATCGGCTCCCGTTTTCGGGGCGAGGCTGCCGTCGTGAACGGACTTCGCACCGTAGGTGCTGGCGTCGATCGGAATGGTCAGGTCCGCCCCGGTCACCCGGTACCAGGAGTTTCCCTCACCGAAGAAGTAGAGGTCACCCCGATACACGTTCCACGCCTCGAATTGCACGTAATAGCCGATCGCGCCGAACGGGATCGCCGGGTAGTCGGCGAACTCGTACTCGATCCCCTTGGTCAGGTCGTACCCGTACGCGGTTTCCGAGGTGAGCTCGACGCCCAACTTGCCCTTGACTCCCATGAACGAGACCTCCGTCTCGAAGGAGGTCGTCATCCCGAACGTCTGCTCGACGGAATTGCTCACCTCCCTGCTCCATTTTTGGGAGAACTTCCATTCTTTCGCCTTGGGTTCGCCCTGGGTGTTGGGATTGGGTTCGCCCACTTTCGCCCCCGCCGCATCCGAGACGTGGAGCGCGGGTTCGCCGACCGTCTGAATACAACCGCCGCCGCCCTCCGAGCACGCCTGCACGATCCCGCGGAGCTTCGCATCGTTGTTGTTGGACAGCGTGTCGACGCGGGCCATTCGCACCTGGAACGTCGTGTCGTCGTCGGTGTTGAGATTGGGTTTCGTCATTCCCGTGGGCTCGCAGGTGAAGGGAGTCTTCACCCCCACCGGAGTGCCTGTGGTGTTCGGGTCGCCGATGAAGATCGAGCAGGTCGCCGTCGGATAGCCCCACGAGTCCCATTTGTAGGTCTCGGCCGAGCCGTTGATCCAGTAGGGCGTCGACTCGCCGTCGAGCATGATGCGATAGGCGAAGGTGGCCTGGGCATGCGTGTCCGGCTCTGTCTGTGAGATACCGGTGTTCTGCTGCGCCGCCATCCAGGTGAGATGCCCACCATTCCCGATCGTCGCGTACGGGAGCGCCAGTTTTTGTTCGTCGGTCGCGTCTGTCGGGTACCAGGCAGCCCCGTTCATGATGATGCGACGTTGCTGGTTCGGGGTGGAGAAGGTGCCCTGAGCGAGTGAGATCCGCGGCCCCGACCCCTCGTTCCGTACGTCGATGATGCCCGTGATGCTCGACCAGTTCTGTTCCGAAACACTCGACACTGCCAGGGCAGCGCCGGACGCGGACTGGGCAGACCCACCCTTACAGGTGAACGGCGCTTCGGCGGCAGGTGCTCCGCCCTTCAAGATCGCGCATTCGGTGCTCACGGCGATCGAGCCACCGGTGCGGTTGATCGTCGAGGTGTACCGGACCTGGTAGTCCATCACTTTGCCGTAGTCGACCAACCCCGCGGTGAACGTGACCGTGTGGTGACCGTCCTCCGGCATCGGAAAGTCCCACTGCAGCTTGTGGCCCACGTCATCGGTCCAGTCGAAATTCTGGTCGTACCTGACTTCGGAGTCGAACTGCCGGTCGGTCGGCTGAAGTCCGTGCCCGAAGACGTACCCCAGCTTGAAACCGGTCGCCCCGGTCGGCACCGCCTCCTTCGCGATCTGCTGAGTGACCTGGGGAAGCGCCGCCGCGGCCGGAGCCTGCGCGGCCGCGAGTCCGACCCCGGCGCCCGGGGTCACGACGTCCGCGACGGCGACGGCACCCACCGACGTTGCACACAGCACCGCCACGACCGCAATGCCGGACCGGGCGAAGCGGTGGCGGAACCGGCGCGTGGCGCGGCGCAATCCGGCTTTCGTAAGGGTTGTGTCGTTCACGGGAGAGAGTCCTCCTCGATGGGCTCTGGCGCTGGGTGTGGTGGCCGACCGCGGCCTTGCGAGACTCATGCCGTCTCGGCCTCATACCAGTCATGGAAGGCGTTGACGGCCTCGTGGAGTGCGCCCGCCGACGCAGCTGCATCGCTCGCGCCGCCGTGGAGCACGGCCTCCTGCACGCCGTTGAGCGCCCGGAATGCAGGAACCAGTTCGGTCAGCACGCGGCCGGCGTCCTGCGGCAGGTGGATCTGGGCCGCGAGCACGACCTCGGCGAGCGCCGCGGCGGTGTGTCCGGACGCCCGGCGCGCCGCCGCCCGATCCTCCGCGCTGATCGCCGCGTCGAGTTCCGCGAGGCGCGCCTCGGCGTGCTCGTAGGGCGTCGGCGACAGCGAACGATCGACCGCCACATCGACGTACGGGCCGGGATGTTCAGCGAGAAGCGGCTCGAAAGCCGCCAGCGCGGCCGCCTGGTCACCACCCGTCACGGCCTCCGCGACCGCGATGACGCGCTCGAAAGTCGACACCCACCGCGCGTAGTCGACGTCATCGAGGGCCGCGTGATCGAGTGTGGCGGCCGCGGCTTCGACGGTTCCGGCGGCAACGATCCAGGCGTTGTCGAAGTCGTTCTCCAGCCAATGGCCCAGGACCGGCAATGACAGGGCATACGCCTGTTCGGGCGTGGCTGCGGGCCGCACGTCGGCGACCGGCACGACGGCAGGAACTACGGCACTTGCCGAGTCGGCCGCACGCGACGCCTGGTCGCCGCCCGGCGGGCGATTCACCAGGGCCACGATCAGAACGCCGACGAGCCCGAGAGCAGCGATGCCGATGGCGATGCGCGCCGCCCGCTTCCGTCGAGGTGCACCAATGTCAGACATGCGGTCAATCTAAGGATCGCGCACCGCTCGGTCAGTGGACCCAGGTCGCCAGTTCGACCCGGTCGAGGTCGTGGCCCACAGATGCTGCGCCCCTCGCCACCGGCTCGGACGCTGTCCGACGCCGTCGGCGGATGCTACTCTTGGTCAATATCAGTAGCTGTGTGTCACGCAGGCCGACATCCGACGCGAACCCGCGGGAGTCCGGCTTCCTGCTCCTCTGGATCGGAGGTTGCCATCCCCGGTCTCACTGTGCGGTCCAGCGGCGTGCTGTCCCGCGCTGACGAGGAGGCGCGCGGTGACGCGCCGGCCATCATCCAGCGGGTCGTGGACCTCACCCACCGCCATCTCGGGATGGACGTCAGCTACGTCTCCGAGTTCGTCGGGGACTGGCAGTACTTCCGGGGGGTGGCCGGCGACCCGGCGTCGTTCGGGGTCGATCCGGGACCTGGTCTGCCCCTGGGCGTGACCTACTGCGCGCAGATGACCACCGACCGCCTCCCCCACCTGATCCCGGACACCCGTGCGGAACCGCTGGTCGCCGACCTGCCGGTGACCGCCCGGGCGCGGATCGGCGCCTACATCGGCGTGCCGCTACGCCTCTCGGACGGCACCGTCTTCGGCAGCTTCTGTTGTGCGTCGCACGATCCCCACACCGAGCTGACCGCTCGCGACGTCCAGTTCCTCGAGGTGCTGGCCGACCTGCTGACCCGCGAACTCGACCGCGAGTACCAGTGGAACCTCGACCGGCGGCTGGTCGATCGGGTGCTCACGCAGTCCCAGGTGGCGATCGCCCTGCAACCTGTTGTCGATCTGCGCACCGGGGGACGGATCGGGGTCGAGGCGCTGTCCCGCTTCCCGGACAATGTCGGCTCCCCGGCCATGCTGTTCCCGGCCGCCGCCTCGGTGGGCCTCGGGACGGCCCTGGAGGAGATGGCCGCCTCGCGAGCCCTCGGCCTCGCCGGGCTGCTGGGGCCCGACGAGTTCCTGGCCATCAACCTGTCCCCGCGCACGTTGCCCCGGGCGTCCCGGCTGGTCGCCCGGCAGCCCCGTCTCGATCCCTCCCGGCTGGTCTTCGAGCTGACCGAGCACCAGGCGGTCGAGCAGTACGACTCGCTCCGCGGAGACGTGATGGCGCTCCGCCGGCAGGGCATCCGGCTCGCCATCGACGACGCCGGCGCCGGGTACGCATCCCTGCTGCACATCGTCCAGCTGGAGCCGGACATCATCAAGATCGACCGGGCCCTGGTGGACGGCGCGTCCACCGATCGCGCCCGCCGCAGCGTCATCAGGGGCTTCGTCAGCCTCGCGAACGACATCGGTGCGGCGGTCATCGGCGAGGGCGTGGAGCGCACCGCGGACCTGGAGGTGCTGCGTGACCTCGGGGTGAACGCGGCCCAGGGCTATCTGCTGGCCCGGCCGACCGTGGACCACGACAGCATCCGGGCCGGCTTCGGCCACAACGAGTGGATCGCACCTGCAGGTGGGTGACGTCGGCCCCTCGGCGTTCAGTTACGGGTGAGGTCCCCGGGGTGCCAGGCCTGCCAGGCCAGCGGGAACGGTTGCCGACGCATCACCTGGAACCACAGATCGACCTTCGGGGGCACCAGGATGTCGTCCGGGAGGCCGGGCACGACGAACCACGAACCCCGCTCCACCTCGGATTCGAGTTGCCCGGGCGCCCAGCCGGCATGGCCGCCGAACAGCCGCACCCCACGCAGGGACGGGGCGAGCTCGTCGGGCTCGGCGTCCACGTCGACCAGACATACCGGTCCCCGGATCGGGGCGATGCCGGAGAGTTCGCGCAGCCGTCGGCCGGACAGTGCCACCCCGACGCACATCGCCGCGTCCGGCCGCATCGGCCCGCCGACGAAGATCACCTGCGACTTCGCGGCCAGGGCGTTCCACTGCGGGAGCACATTGTGCACGGGCACTTCACTGGGCCGGTTCAGTACCACCCCGAGACTGCCGCCGTCGCTGTGCGACACCAGGTAGATGACGGTCCGCTCGAAGGTCGGACCGGTCAGGTCCGGCGTCGCGACAAGGAGCGCACCGGTGCGCAACGCCGCCACGAAATGCTGTTCCCTACTCATCGCCGGGTCGCTCCTCACACGCTCCTGATGCCTCGATCCTGCCCGAGGAGGTGGCGCGCCTGCCCGCCTCACGGGGTCGGTGTCCGGAGCGGGCCGAGCCGATCGACCGGGCGCCGGCCACCCCGCCGCGGTCTCCCCGACACCGAACTACCCGGAGTGACGCCGGGTCATTGCGGCCGCCGTGAGTTCACACGGGTGGACTTCGGTGGCCATTGTCGTCCGCAGGTACCGTTCGGTGGTGACCATCATGCCGACGACTGCGCCACCGTCGGTCCACGGGCTGCGCGCTCTCCTGCGGGTGGGCCGGCTGCGGCTGTTGGTCCTGGTCCGGATCATCAACGCCTTCGGCGACGGCGCCTTCCAGGGCGCCCTGGTCGGCGCGGTGCTCTTCAGCCCGGAACGGGCCGCCGACCCGATGCAGCTGGCGACCGGGTTCGCGGTGATGCTGCTCCCCTACTCGATCATCGGGCCGTTCGTCGGGTCGCTGCTGGACCGGTGGAGCCGCCGTCAGGTGCTGGTCTGGGCGAATGCGCTGCGTTGTCTGTTCGTCATCGCGGTTGCCGTGGAGATCGCCGTCGGTGCCCCGCTGTGGCTGGAGTTCAGCACCGCCCTGCTGGTGCTCGGCGCCGGCCGGTTCATCGGTTCCGGGATGTCCGCGGCGATGCCGCACTGCGTGGCGCCGGACTCGCTGGTCGGCGCGAACTCGCTGGCCGCCACGGCCGGCGCGGTGAGCGCCGCGATCGGTGGCGGGGCGGCGTTCGGCGCCGGTGCCCTGATCGGCAAGAGCGACATGTCGCTGGCGCTGATCACGGTGTCCGTGGTGCCGTTCTACGCGGCCGCCGCGCTGGTGGCGATGAGGTTCAGCCGCAGGGCCCTCGGCCCGGACGAGACCGATGAGCCCGCCGAGACGATCAAGGCCATCCTCGGCGGCCTGTCCGCCGGCTTCCTGCACATGAAGGCCCGGCCGCGGGTGGCGGTCGCCGTCACCATGGTGATGCTCGTCCGGTTCTGTTTCGGTCTCGCGACCCTGATGGTGCTGGTGATGTTCCAGAGCCACTTCAAGCCGCACGGGATCTTCCGCTCGGGAGCTGCCGGGATCGTGCAGGTCCTCGGGTTCGGGGCGGCCGGGGTGTTCGTGGCGGCGCTGATCACCGCGCCCGCGGTGGCGAAGTGGGGACGGACCGCCTGGGTGACCGCGGTGCTGATCGGAGCCGGTGCCATCAGTTTCGGCGGCGCGATCCACCTCGATCCGATGACGGCGATGGCCGTCGCCTTCCTGCTCGGGTTCGCCTACCAGTCGACCAAGATCTGCGCCGACGCGCTCGTCCAGACCGACTCCGACGACGCCCACATCGGCCGGGTCTACGCGTTGTACGACACCACCAACAACGTGCTCTACGTGCTCGCGTTCGTCATCGGCGCGGCGGTACTCGGCGACCGCGGCGCGGCCACCGGCCTGATCATCGCGCTGGGAGTGATGTACCTGATGACCGCGGTCGGCTTCCGGTACGCGATGAAGCGCCTGGCCACCCACCCGACGGTCATCGCCGCGGAGGCCGTCGAGGCCGCGGCCCGGCGGCCGAAGGCCGGGGCCGTCGCCGCCGACGCCGGCTCGTAGCGACCGGCAGGTCCGCCGCGAGAGCGCACACTGGACCGCACATGGCACTCCCACGCAAGGTCCGCACCGCCCCGCCCGCAGACGACGCGCTCGAGGACGGCTTCAACCACGCCGAACAGCGAGCCCTCGACGCCCTGCGCAAGGTCGCCCGGCAGTGGCCGAACACGCTGATGCTCTACGCCAACGCCGTCGTCGGTGAACTGGTCGCGGTGCGAGTCCACGACCTCGACGCCTACCTGGCCGCCGGCGGCGACCTGCCGCCGGGATTGCCGTCGGAGACGTTCCGCATCCCCAGCGACGGCGGCCGGCCGAGCTGACGCTGCGGCGGGCCCTACCGGTGGGGCCCGGCGGCCGGGTTCTTGTCGGCGGGCACTTCCTGCTCGGCAACGGGGTCCTTCACGGCAGCCTTCGGGTCGACCGGCGGCAGCGGGTTGCCCGCAGCGTCGACGATGCCGCGTTCCAGCGCCCACTTGAACAGCTCCGCCTCGGCTTCGTCGCGTGACATCGGCCCGCGCTCCAGCCGGAGTTCTTTCAGGTGCTTCCAAGCGTCCCCGACGATGCGTCCCGGCGGCACGTGCAGCAGCTCCATGATGGCGTTGCCGTCGATGTCGGGCCGGACCCGGGCGAGGTCCTCCGCCGCCTGCAGCGCGGTGATCCGCTCCTCGAGCTGGTCGTAGGACTTCTGCAGGGCGATCTCGCGGCGCCGGTTTCGGGTGGTGCAGTCGGCCCGTACCAGCAGATTCAGCCGGGGCAGCAACGGCCCTGCGTCGGTGACGTAGCGCCGCACCGCCGAGTCGGTCCAGGCGCCACCGCCGTAGCCGTGGAACCGCAGGTGCAGGAACGTCAGGGTGGCCACGTCCTCGGTGATCTGCCTGCCGAACTTGAGCGCCTTCATCCGCTTCCGGACGAGCTTGGCGCCGACCACTTCGTGGTGGTGGAAGCTCACCCCGCCGGCCGGTTCGAACCGGCGGGTAGCCGGCTTGCCGATGTCGTGGAGCAGCGCGGCCAGCCGCATCGTGAGGTCCGGCCCGGCCGGCTCGAAGGCGATCGCCCGTTCGAGAACGGTCAGCGAGTGCTCGTAGACGTCCTTGTGCTGGTGGTGCTCGTCGCGTTCCAGCCGCAGCGCCGGCAGCTCGGGGAGGACGATGTCGGCCAGCCCGGTGTCGGTCAGCAACGTCAGACCGAGCCGCGGGTAGCGGCCGAGCAGCAGCTTGGACAGCTCGCCCTGGACGCGCTCGGCGGTGATCCGGCGCAGTTCGCCCGCCATCTCCGTCATCGCGGCCCGGACCCGGTCAGCCGGGTCGAAGCCGAGCTGCGCGGCGAAGCGCGCGGCCCGCATCATCCGCAACGGGTCGTCGTGGAAGGACGTCTCCGGCGCGGCGGGGGTGTCGATGATGCGGGCCGTGAGCTGGGCCCGGCCGTCGTGCGGGTCGATGAGGAGTCCGTCGGGCAGCGACACCGCCATCGCATTGATGGCGAAGTCGCGCCGCACCAGGTCGTCCTCGACGGAGTCGGAGAAGCTGACGCTGGGGTTGCGGGAGTCCCCGTCGTAGGCGTCGGCCCGGAAGGTGGTGATCTCCAGCGACGCGCCTCGGCGGCCCACCCCGACGGTGCCGAAGGCGATGCCCATGTCCCAGATCGACTCGGCCCAGCCGTCGACGACGGTCAGGATCTGTTCGGGTCGGGCGTCGGTGGTGAAATCGAGGTCGTTGATCTCGCGGCCGAGCAACGCGTCGCGTACCGGGCCGCCCACGAGGAACAACCGATGACCGGCGGCGGCGAACCGTTCGCCCAGCTCGACCACCACCGGATGCCGTGTGAGCAGGGCGTCGACGGCGGTTCGGGGGTCGGTCACGGGGCGCGAGTCTAGCCCGCGGAGGTCATTGCCCGGCGCTCAGCGTGAACCGTGCTCACCGGGAGCAGCACCCGGGCAGCCGCTGGGCGAACGGCCGGACGCCGGTGGCGGGCGCGATGATCGCCGGTGAACCGGGGCGTATCCGCGCTGCGCGCCGCGCTGCCCCGCGGCCGGCCGCTGAGCACACTGACCTATGTCGTCGGCACCCCCACCGTCGCGACAAAGCACACCGCGGCACCCGGAGGCACCGCCGGCCGTGCGGCCACCGGTACCGCTGTGACCTGGGGTTCACGGCTCCGGTTCCGGCCGCGTGTGAAGGAGGCGCCATACCCGGCCACCTAGGATCAGCAGGTGCCCACTCCTCGTCCGGTGCCTGGTCGGCGACCTGCCGCCCGTGCCGTGGCGCGCCGTACCGACGAGGTTTCCGCAGGTGGGTTGGTCGTCCGGATCGATGGCGGTGTCCCGGTCGCGGCGATCATCGGACGGCTGGACCGGCGCGGTCGGCTGCGTTGGTCACTGCCGAAGGGTCACCTCGAGGCCGGTGAGACCACCGAGGAGGCGGCCGTCCGTGAGGTGGAGGAGGAGACCGGTATCGCCGGTCGGATCACCGCCCGGCTCGGCAGTGTCGACTACTCCTTCGCCGCGGCGGGCCGGCGCATCCACAAGCGGGTGCACCACTTCCTCATGGAGGCGGTGTCGGGCGAGTTGTCCGACGCCGACGTCGAGGTCACCGAGGTGGCCTGGGTTCCGTTGACCGACCTACCGGCGCGGCTCGCCTACGCCGGCGAACGCCGCCTGGTGGCCCGGGCTACGGAGATCCTCGCGGAGTCCGCGTGACGTCTCCGCGGCGACAGATCGGGTGGCTGCTGGCGACGATGCTAATGGTGCTGGTGACCACACCCACCAGCGTGGTGGCGGCCGCGGCACCGCAGGGCGAGTACGCGAGCACCCTCCGTTTCGAGGTGGACAGCATCACCCCGGCGCTGGTCACCGAGGACGCCTCGACCGTCGTCATCCGGGGATCCATGATCAACACCGGCTCCGAGGAGCTGACCGGGGTGGTGGCGCGCTGGCAGCGGGGCGATGCCTTCCAGACCACCGACGAGGTCCGCGCCGAGATCGACGACCCGGGCCAACCGGAGCGCGTGATGACGTCGTTCGCGCCGGTCGCCGAGGCGATCGGGGCGGGCGAGACGGTGGACTTCGCCGTGCGCACCGATGCCTTCACCCGCCCGCGCAGCGGCCTCGGCATCCAGGCGACGGGCGTGTACCCGGTCATGGTGAACGTCAACGCGTCGTTCGCGTCCGGGCCCCGGGACGGCGCCCGCGTCGGCGAGCTGCACACCCTGTTGACCATCGGATCCGTTCCGGACGGCACGGCACCCACCGGCTCGCGGCACGCCGTGAGCATGCTCGTGCCGCTGGTCGACCGTCCGCACCGGGATCCCACCGGTGCCTTCTTCGACGACGACCTCGCCGCGCTGATCGCGCCCGGCGGCCGCCTCGAGGACGTATTGTCCGCCGCCGAGGCGCCGGGATTGCCGGCCGGGGCGGTCACGCTGGCCGTCGACCCGGAACTGCTCGAGGAGCTGCAGCTGATGGCGGCGGGATACACCGTCGGCCCGTTCCTCTTCGACATCACCCGCGGCACCGGGACCACGCCGACCACCGCCGGGACGACGGACACCGCCATCACGAGCGCGCCCCCGACCGGCCAGAGCCCGACCGCGGCGCCGACCGGAGCCGTGG
This sequence comes from uncultured Actinomycetota bacterium, assembly GCA_963700115.1. Taxonomy (GTDB): domain Bacteria; phylum Actinomycetota; class Actinomycetes; order Mycobacteriales; family Nakamurellaceae; genus Nakamurella. The sequence continues at coordinate 170,612 of OY969473.1, forward strand.
GTAGCGACGCCCCGGCGACAGGCGACGCCGCCGACCGACAGCACGACCAGCACGACCAGCACGAGCGACACCGCCGTCCCGACCACCGGACGGCGCCGGTGCCCCGGCCATCGGTTACCAGCCGACCCCCGACCCGAGTGCCGTGCCCGGCACCGGCTCCGCCGACGCGGTCGAATTCCTGGAACGGTTGCGGAAGATCGCGGTCGGCACGCCGGTCCTCGTGCTGCCGTACACCGACATCGACGCTGTGGCCTCGATCCGATCCGCCCAGCCCGACCGGGTCGTCGAAGCGGTGACCGAGGGGCGGCGGTTGGCCGGCGCCATCCTGGGACCGCAGGCGCAGCTGGTCACCGGGGTGGGCTGGCCGATCGACGGTCTGATCGACCCGGGCACGCTGTCCGTGCTGCGCGCCACTGGCCAGACCACCGTGGTTCTCGACCGAACCGGCGTGACCGGGGCCGAAGGTGACCGAGCGATGATCCGCTCCGGATCGGGCGACGTCACCGCCCTGCTGGCGACCACCTCGGTGCCCGAGTCCGCGGTCGACCTGAACCATTTCACCGCCCTCACCGCCCAGCGGTGGGCGAGCGGCGACGGCACGGCCGCGACGATCATCGCCCCGCCCCGGAGTTGGCAGCCCGATCGAACGGAGTACGCCGCGTTCTCGGCGCTGCTCAGGCTGCTGGGCCGGGAAGGCCTGGTGGAGGGCGTCCGGATCGACCAGGTCGTGGCCCGCGCCGGCGCGGCGGCCGGACCGAGCGCGGCGACCCTGGCCTACCCGGACGAGGCCGTGAGCCGCGAACTGCCGCCGGGGCTGTTCAACCGGGTCCGGCAGCTGACCGAGGCGATGGACGACACCCAGTCCGCCTTCACCCCGCTCCCCCTCGACGACCCCGCCACGACGGCGCCCGACGATCTGTTCGCCGACCTGCGCAGCGGGATGTCCCGGCAGGCCGCCGGCGGTTTCCGGGCCGACCTCGGCGCGGCCAACCGGTCCAACGCCGCGGTGCAGGCGGTCGTCGACACCGTGCAGGCCGGGGTCGGCATCACCCCGCCGACCAGCGTCTACACGCTCACCTCGAGCAGCTCACCGCTGCTGGTCACCGTGGCCAACGGACTGCCCTACGCCGTCCATGTCCGCGTCCGGGTCGACCCGACCGACGCACTGCGGGCCGGCATCACCGTGAGCGACGTGGGTGTCCAGACGGTGCCGGCGTTCCGGTCCATCACGGTGCAGATGCCGTCGGAGGTGATCCGGCCCGGCCCGCTGACGTTGCGGGTCACGCTGACCACCCCGGACGGGGCCGACTGGGGCTCCGGACAACGCCTCGAGCTGCGGTCGACCGCGATCGGTTCGTTCACCGTCGCGCTGATCATCGGTGCGGGCGCCATCGTGGTGCTCACCACCGCGATCCGGATCCGCAAGCGGTACCGGCAGCGTCAGGAACGCATCGCGGCGGGTCTGCAATGAGCGGTGCCGACGACAGGACCCACACCGACAGCACCTCCGGCACCGACGGGACGAGGCCCCACCGTGACCACCGCCGTGACACCACCTCCCCGCGGGATCGTTCGGTCCAGCGCCCTGATGGCGGTGGCCGCACTGACCAGCCGCGTCACCGGGTTGCTCGCCAAGCTGGTGATCGTCGGTGTGCTGGGCTTCAGTGCCCTCAACGACTCGTACACGCTGGCCAACACGCTGCCGAACATCGTGTTCGAGCTGCTCATCGGCGGTGTGCTGACCTCGGTGGCGATCCCGTTGCTCGCCCGTGCGCAGCGCACCGACGCCGACGGCGGGCAGGCGTACACCCAGCAACTCATGACGCTGATGATCGTCGGGCTGGTCGGGGCGACCGTGCTGGCCGTGGCAGCGGCGCCGCTGCTGACCCGGCTCTACCTGTCCGACGACTTCCACGGCGATCCGCAGGTCGCCACCCACCTCGCCTACCTGCTGCTGCCGCAGATCTTCTTCTACGGGTTGGCTGCACTGTTCGGCGCCATCCTGAACAGCAAGGAACGGTTCGCCGCACCCGCCTGGGCGCCGGTGTCGAACAACGTCCTGGTGATCGTGGTGGCGATCTCGCTGGTCTTCACCCAGGGCGGATTCCGGGAGTACCTCGGCACGGTCGACGGGACCGCTGCGTACGCCGATCCCACGCTGACCCAGTTGCTCATCCTGGGGATCGGCACCACCGCCGGCATCGTGCTGCAGGCGGCGATCATGCTGCCGTCGCTGCGCCGGTCGGGCTTCCGGTTCAGGTGGCGGCTGAAGTGGGACTCCCGGATGAGCGAGGCCGGCGGTCTCGCCGGCTGGGCCGTCGTCTACGTCCTGGTCTCGCAGGTCAGCTACGTCGTGGCGACGCAGATCGCGTCCGAGAGCGTCGGTGCCATCGGCATCTTCTACCTCGCCAATCTGCTGTTCCAGACCCCCTACGGCATCCTCGGCGTCTCGGTCCTGACGGCGGTGATGCCGCGGCTGAGCCGGCACGCGGCGGCCGGTGAGATGGAACTGGTCAAGGACGACATGTCGCTGGCCAACCGGCTGTCGGCGGTGGCCCTGTTGCCGGTCTCTGCCGGAGTCCTCGCGCTGGCCGGCGCGGTGGGGGTGGCCGCGACGTTCTACGGCCAGGTCAGCCTCGCTTCCGCCCAGCTCGTCGGCGTGACCTTCGCCGCGCTCGCGGTCGGCCTGGTCCCGCTGTCGATGACGCTGGTCCAGATGCGCGTGTTCTACGCGATGAAGGACGGCCGCACCCCGGTTCTCATCAACGCCGTGATGGTGGCCGTCCGGATCCCGTTGCTGGTCCTGGCGGGCTCGATCGACGAGAACCTGCTGGTCCCCGGGCTGGCCGTGGCGACCGCGACGTCGTACGTGGTCGGGGCCGTCGTCGGCGAGTTGTGGTTGCGTCACCGCTTCGGCCCGATGGGCAGCCGGCGGATGCTGCGCACCGTCGGCACGATGGCGATCGCCTCGACCCTCGGCGGTCTTGCCGCCTTCGGGGTCGTCGAGTGGGGATGGGGCGGGTTCCCGGACGACATCGTCAGTGCCGCTGCCCAGTGCGTCGTGGGCGGGATCGTCGGCCTCGCGGTGATCCTCGGGATGGCCCTCCTGCTCCGCGTCGAGGAGTTCGATCCGCTGGTCCGCCGGCTGCGGACCATCGTGCGGCGGGGCCCGGTCGCGCCTCTCCCAGCGGGTAGCGTGGCCACGATCGATGTCGACCTCCCCGACGTGGTGAGCAGAGAGCAGGTGGGCGTTCCGGTGAGTCGCGAGGCATCCTCTTCCGACGCGTCGGACGCGCCCGACCAGACCGCCGCCACCCGGACCGATGAGCTCGGGGCCGCGGAGCGCACCCTGTCGGACGGGGACGCCGAAACCGTGGTCGGAGCCGCTCCGGGCGCCGAGACGGCCGCGGCGAAGGTCGCCCCCGGGACGATGATCGGCGGCCGCTACCGGCTCGTCAGCCTGGTCGCCGTGGACGCCGTCGGGCAACCGCTTCTGGCGGGCCAAGGACACCGTGCTCCCCCGGGACATGGCCGTCACCCTGCTGCCCGACGGCCCCGACACCAACGCCACCGTGACCACCACCTTGCGGGCCGGCCGATTGCACCACATCGGGTTGCCCCAGACGCTGGACCTCGGCACCGAGAACGGCATGTCCTACGTCGTCGGGCAGTGGGTGGACGGCGCCACGCTGACCGACCTGCTCGCCGGCGGTCCGCTCGACGGCGACGTCGCCGGGTCCATCACCGCCAAGGTCGCCGACGCGGTCGCCGAGGCGCACCGCAACGGCATCGCCCTCGGTGGGTTGCACCCGTCGCTGGTGCGGGTGAACTTCGACGGCCAGGTCCGGCTGAGCCACGTGCTCGCCTACCCCGGAGCCACCACCGAACGCGACATCCGTGCGGTCGGCGCGCTGCTCTACCTGATGATCACCGGGACCTTCCCGCTGCCGCAGAACGGGATGTCGCCGCCGCTGGCCGCCGCACCCACCGGTGGTGGTCGCGAATTGCCCGCCGACGAGGTCCGGGCCACCGCATCGGCCGGTCTGTCCGCACTCGCCGAGCGCGCTCTGCACCCCGAGGGCGCCCACGGCGTCCGGTCCGCGGCTGCCATCGCGGCCCTCCTGCACAGCGCGGAGACGGTCCCGGTGGTCGCCGGGGCGGAGCCGGACGAGGAGCCCGTGCTGACCGCCGGCCAACTCGCCGAGCGGCGACTGGTGCGGGAACGCCGCGCGAAGTTGAGCATCGCCGGGGTGATGCTGCTCGCGTTGACCGTCCTGGTCGCGATCGTCATCGGCAGCGCGATCAAGCGGGTGGTCGACTCGGTCCAGGACCCGGTCATCACCTCCGACCAGGCGGTCGACATCACGTCGGAGACGCTGGCCCCGACCGCGGGCGACGCCCCGCCACCGGCCGATCCGGGCACCGCCGAGAGCAGCGCCGCGCCCTCCACGACCGCGGCGGCGGCGACCCCCGTCCCCGTCGCCATCACCGCGGGTGACGTCTACGACCCGCAGGGCCGGGGTCAGAAGGACTACGTCAGCTACGTCGACCGGGCCTTCGACGGCGACCCGGGCACCGCCTGGCAGACCTTCGCCTACTTCCAGCAGTTCGGCCCCAACGGCCTCAAGACCGGCGTGGGCCTGATGCTGACCCTCGACCGGTCGGTGAGACCACTCACCGTGACGGTCGCGACGACGACTCCGAGCACGGCGGACTGCGCCACCACGAACAACTGTCTGAAGGTCCAGATCCGGGCCTCCGACGGCGACATCGACGCACCGCTGGACGCCACCACGGTGCTGGCCGAGTCCCAGATCGGGAACGCCCCGGCGGCGATCGCCATCCCCGACACCGCACCGACTTCGCAGTACCTGATCGTCTTCGTGTCCGGCCTGACCGGCGGCGGCAACAACTGGGAGGCGTCGCTCAGCGACATCCAGGTGACCGCGGCGGGCTGAGCAACCCTCGAACGCGCCGGTCGCAGCACTCCCGAGGTGCTCCGGGCGGGGAATGTACGCCGGTATCGTGACGTTCCAGCGGGTGCGTCCGGGAACCTCCGGGGCGTCGCTTCCAGCAGTACACGACATGCGCGCCGACCGGGGTGACCCCCGGTCCACGGCCTGTGAGGAGTCACGTGACCACGCTCCATGACGTCATCGTCATCGGATCCGGCCCGGCCGGGTACACCGCCGCCATCTACCTGGCCCGTGCGGACCTGAAGCCGCTGGTGTTCGAGGGTTCCCAGCTCGGTGGTGCCCTGATGACCACCACCGAGGTGGAGAACTTCCCCGGTTTCCCGGAGGGCATCCAGGGCCCGGACCTGATGGTCAAGATGCGCGAGCAGGCGGCCCGTTTCGGCTCCGACCTCCGATCCGAGGACGTCGAGTCCGTCGACCTGTCCGGTCCGGTCAAGAAGGTGTGGGTGGACGGGAACGAGTTCCACGCACGCGCTGTCGTCCTCGCGACCGGTTCGGCCGCCCGCTACCTCGACCTGCCCGGCCGAGCAGCGGCTGATCGGCCGGGGCGTGTCCGCGTGTGCGACCTGTGACGGCTTCTTCTTCCGCGATCAGGACGTCGCCGTCGTCGGCGGCGGCGACTCGGCGATGGAGGAGGCGACGTTCTTGTCGCGCTTCGCCCGCTCGGTGACGATCGTGCACCGCCGCGACAGCTTCCGGGCCAGCGCCATCATGCTGGACCGGGCCAAGGCCGACCCGAAGATCCGGTGGGCCACCGACGCGGCCGTCACCGACGTGTACGGCACGGACAACGTCACCGGTCTGCAGCTGACCGACACCCGGACCGGTGGGACGCGCGACCTCGACGTCACCGGACTGTTCCTGGCCATCGGCCACGACCCCCGCTCGCAGCTGTTCCGCGAGCAGGTCCGGGTCGACGACGAGGGCTATGTGCAGACCCGCGGCCGCACGTCGCTGACCGACATCGCGGGCGTCTTCGCCTGCGGTGACCTGGTCGACCACATCTACCGGCAGGCCATCACCGCGGCCGGCTCGGGCTGTGCCGCTGCGTTGGACGCCCAGCACTACCTGGCCGCGCACGGCGCGCACACCACCGATCCGGAGCCGGAGCTCGCCGCCGTGCCCGTCTCGGTCTGAACCTCGCTCCCCCACCGCCACTCCCCGCAGTACCTGAACTGAAGGAGCCACCATGGCCACCGGAACCAGCAACACCGTCACCGTCACCGACGCGAGCTTCGCCGACGACGTCCTGATGTCCGACAAGCCCGTCATCGTCGACTTCTGGGCCGAGTGGTGTGGACCGTGCCGCATGGTCGCTCCCGTCCTGGAGGAGATCGCCGGTGCACACAGCGACAAGGTGACCATCGCCAAGATCGACGTGGACAAGAACCCGCAGGTGTCGCAGGACTACAAGATCCTGTCGATCCCGACGCTGCTGGTCTTCCAGGGCGGCAAGCCGGTCAAGCAGATCGTCGGCGCCAAGCCGAAGGCCGCGCTGCTGGCGGAGTTCGCCGAGTACCTGTGAGCCGGGTTACGGTAGGCGGATGTTGCTCAGGCGCGGAGACCACGGCTCGCTCATAGCCTCGGTCCGGTCCACCCTGGCGTCACTGACCCTGCTGCCGCCCGACCTCGACACCCCCGACTCCGCTGTCGTCTTCGATGACGATCTGGACGCCGCGGTTCGGGCGTTCCAGCAGCAGCGGGGGCTCATCGTCGACGGCATCGTCGGTCCGATGACGCTGCGGTCGCTCAACGACGCCCGTTGGCGGGTCGGCGACCGGATGTTGGCGTACACGCTGTCGGCGCCGATGACCGGCGACGACGTGCTGGCGCTGCAGCAGCGGTTGGCCGAGCTCGGCTACAACACCGGGCAGACCGACGGCGTCTTCGGACCCAAGACCGACCGCTGTGTCCGGGAGTTCCAGCGCGACCGCGGGCTGTCCGACGACGGCGTGTTCGGTCCGCAGACGTTCAAGGAGCTGACCCGGATGGGTCGGATGGTCACCGGTGGACGCGCCCAGTTCCTCCGGGAACAGCAGACCGCCCGCCGGCGCGGGACCCGGGCTGCGCGGCAAGCGGATCGTCATCGATCCCGCGCTCGGGCGGCGACGACACCGGCTGGCAGGTCGACGGCGTCTGTCACCCGGGACCTGTCGTTCGACATCGCCCATCGGCTCGAGGGCCGGATGACGGCCACCGGCATGGAGACCTTCCTGACCCGCAGCCGGCGGGAGAACCCGTCGCAGGACGAGCGGGCCGAGGTCGCCAACGCGGTCAACGCGGACCTGCTGATCAGCATCAACGTCGACGGTTCGGCCTCATCGCTGGCCGAGGGCGTGGCCACCTTCCACTTCGGGACCGACTCCGGCGGCACCTCGACCCTCGGCGAGACGTTGGCCGCGCTGATCCAGCGCGAGGTCGTGGCCCGGACGCACTTCGTCGACTGCCGGGTGCAGCACCGGCCGTGGGACATCCTGCGGCTGACCCAGATGCCGGCGGTCCGGATCGATCTCGGCTACCTGACGAACCCGGGCAACCGGGCGGCGCTGGCGCGCGAGCGAGTTCCGGGACGCGATCGCCGACGGCATCCTGGTCGCGGTCAAGCGGCTGTACCTGGACGGCCGCGACGAGCCGCACACCGGCACGTTCACCTTCTCCGACCTGCTCGCCTACGAGCAGACCCGGACCGCCGCGATCTGAGGTGCCGGTCCCGCCGGGATCGACGATCACCGACAACAGCTGCTCCAGCGCGGACTCGACGTCGGCCTTCCAGCCGAGCGCTGACTCGAGTTCCAGCCGCAGCCGCGGGTAGCGGTGGTGCGGCCCGACCTCGGTGAACCCGAGCCGCAGGCCGAACTCGGCCGGCAGCAGGCACGGCGGGATGCGTCTCGTCCGACGGCAGGTGCGTCGTCTCCCCGCGGTGCCCGAACGTCTCGATGGCGCGCACCCCGCGGCCGGCCAGATGCTTGGCCACCCCCTGCAGCAATGTGCGGGCGTGTCCGTGGCCGCGGTGCGCCGGCTGGATGGTGGCGCTCATCAGCAGCACGGCGTCCGGGCTGACGGGTGCGGTCGGGAAGTTGGCGGCGGTGGACACGGCCGTCGGCGGCGCGTACACCGCGTGCCCCACCACCTCGTCGTCGACCGTCAGCAGCTGCCCGCAGGCGCCCCAGCTGAGCATCACCCCGGAGAGCCAGACCTCCTTCTCGAACTCGGCCTGGCCGAGGTCGGCAACCGTGCCGGAACGATCCGGACCGACCTCCCAGCGGATGCACGACCGGCACGGCGCCGGCAGCCGGGAGATCGTGTCGAGGTTGAGCGGAATCAGAGCGGTCTCGCCCACGCACCGGTCCTTTCTCTTGCCGGTTTTCCAGGATAGGCGCATCGCGTAGCGCCCGGAGGGGGCGCCGCTCAGGCGGGACCGCTCCGGCGGTTGTCGGTTCCCCCGGGGAACGGGAACCCTAGACTGGGCGGAATCCCCGGCGCACTGCCGCGTGCGCCGACCAGCCCCCGGAGACCGCTCCATGACCGGCAACAGCCTGGATCACCACCTGCAGCGCTACGCCCAACGCACCTCGGGCATGCGAGCGTCGGCGATCCGGGCGCTGTTCTCGGTGGCCAACCGCCCCGAGGTCGTGTCCCTTGCCGGCGGTATGCCGTTCTTGAATTCGCTGCCGCTGGCAGCGCTGGCTGTGGACGCCGCCCAACTCGTCGGCGAGGAGGGCCTGGTCGCCCTGCAGTACGGGTCCGGGCAGGGCATCCTGCGTCTCCGGGAGCAGATCTGTCAGGTGATGTCGCTCGAGGGCATCGATGCGCATCCCGACGACGTGGTGGTCACGGTCGGCTCGCAGATGGCGCTGGACCTGACCACCCGGATCTTCATCGACCCCGGCGAGGTCATCCTCGCTGAAGCGCCGTCCTACGTGGGAGCGCTGTCGACGTTCAGTTCGTACCAGGCGAGCGTGGTGCACGTCGCGATGGACGACGGCGGTCTGATCCCCGAGGCTCTGTCCGCTGCCATCGAGGCGGTGCAGGCCTCCGGTCGCCGGATCAAGCTGCTGTACACGATCCCGAACTACCACAACCCGGCCGGCGTCACGATGGCCGCCGAACGTCGTCCGGTCGTCGCCCGGATCTGTCGCGATGCCGGCATCCTCGTGCTCGAGGACAACCCGTACGGGCTGCTCGGCTTCGACGACAAGGTGCACCGCGCGTTGCGCGCCGACGACCCCGACAACGTGATCTACCTCGGGTCGTTCTCCAAGACGTTCGCCCCGGGGCTGCGTGTCGGCTGGGTGCTGGCACCGCACGCCGTGCGCGAGAAGCTGGTGCTGGCCAACGAGGCCGCCACGCTGAATCCGCCGGTGTTCAACCAGATGATGATCTCCCGGTACCTCGAGACCTATGACTGGCAGTCCCAGATCAAGGCCTACCAGCACACCTACGCCGAGCGTCGTGACGCCATGCTGGGTGCCCTGGAGCAGATGATGCCGCCAGGCACCACCTGGACGCATCCCACCGGTGGCTTCTACGTGTGGGTCACGCTGCCCGAAGGCTTCGACACCGCGGCGATGCTCCCCCGCGCGGTGACCAACCGGATCGCCTACGTCCCCGGGAATGCCTTCTACGCGGACGGTCTCGGGTCCCGGCAGATGCGACTGTCGTTCTGCTTCCCCACGCCCGAGCGCATCGTCGAGGGCGTACGACGGCTGTCGGACGTCATCGACGGCGAACTCGACGTGATGCGGACCTTCGGTGCGCACACCCCGCGCGCGGTCGGCGGACCGCGGTCGCCCTCCACCGACACCATGTGATGCGCTGTGCCGTCACGCTTCTCGCTCGTCCGTGCTGATCCTGCCGTGCTGATCTGGAAAGAGGTTCCCCGGTGACCGAGCGTCATGTCGTGGTGTTGGCCGGTGGATTGACGCACGAACGGGACGTCTCGTTGCGATCCGGGTCGCGGATCGCGGAGTCCCTGCGGCGGCAGGGCCACGAGGTCTCCTCGCGGGACGCCGATGCCGCGTTGCTCGGGTGGCTTCGGGAGTCCAAGCCGGATGCGGCGGTGATCGCGCTGCACGGTGGTCGCGGCGAGAATGGTGCCGTGCAGGGGATTCTGCAGATGGCTGGGGTGCCCTACCTGGGAACCGCCTCGCGGAACTGCCGGCTGGCCTGGGACAAGTCCACGGCCAAGACGCTGATGGTTCGTGCCGGTCACCGGACGCCGGAGTGGATCACGTTGGCACACGACACCTTTCGCGACCTGGGTGCGCCGGCAATGATCGAAGCGGTGCTCGCCGACCTCGGGTTGCCGCTGATGGTCAAGCCGCACCAGGGCGGGTCGGCGCTGGGCGCCGGTGTGGTGCGTGCCGCCGAGCAACTGCCTGAGGCACTCGTCGGCGCTTTCGCCTACGGGTCGGTCGTGCTGGTCGAGCACTTCGTCCAGGGCACCGAACTCGCGGTGTCGGTGGTCGAGACCGATGACGGGCCAGTGGCGTTGCCCGCTGTCGAAATCGCCTTCCCCGGTGACGTTTTCGATTACGAGGCGCGATACACCGCGGGCATGACGACCTACTTCACGCCGGCGCGACTGACCCCGGAGGTCGCGGAGCAGGCGAGCGCGTTGGCACTGGCGGCGCACCACACGCTGGGGCTTCGCGACGTGAGCCGCACCGACATGATCGTCGACGCCGATGGTGTCCCACACTTCCTCGAGGTCAACGTCTCCCCCGGCCTCACCGAGACCTCGATGTTTCCGATGGCGGTTGCGGAGGCCGGGTACGAGCTCGGTGCGTTGTATTCCGGGCTGATCGAGCGGGCGATCACGCGGTTCACGGCGTAGTTCCCGGTTGGTCGCCAGCTGGTCCGGGCGCCGGGTCTGATCGGCGCCGGCTTGGTCACCCCCGGGGCCGCGGTCGACTCGATGCTGCTCGGTCCTCCGCTCATGCTCGCGATCCACGTGGTCAGCCAGATCCTGGCATCGTTGTTCTGCCGTCAGGACGAAGCCATCAGGCTTTCGAGGTGCTCGGCTGTGCGTGCCACGCCGGTGAGTTTCGTCAGTGGGTACGGGTGACCAGCTGCTCGATCGTTGTCTCACGTGAAGGACGAGTCGCCGGCGGCCGTGCTGGGCGTCGGTCAGGTGTGGACAGCGAGACAGGGCCGTCGTGATGGCGGGCGACACTGCGTCGTGGGTCGCGCCTGTCGAGGTCGAAGATCCGGAGGTCCGGCCATTCCGCCGGACCGTTGATGACTGCTGCCCTCCCCATTGACGCTGACAGGCCCGCGACGGAGGTCGCGGGCCTGTCAGCGGTGGTCATAACGCCCCCTACTACAAATGCGGCGTCAGTAATCGAAATCAGTTGTGCTGCAGGCGATCTCATGTGCCAGCTGCAAGATACGTCACCGTGACGTAGTTGCCCTTGGTAGCGGGTTACACGTTTGTCATTCGTGGCCGGCCCGTACCCGGCTGCCGTTGGTGCCCGTGTCGCGGCGGCCGCGGATCACGTCACTGATACGTGACAGGTCATCGGTAGAGGCGAACTCGATGACGATACGGCCCTTCTTTCGGCCCATGTCGACCAGGACACGGGTGTCCAGGAGGTCCCCCAGATCGCCGGCGAGCTCCTCGATCCCAGGCGCCACAGCCCGCTTGACCGGCGAACGGCGGGTCACCGTGCGGCGGCCCGCCAGCAGGGTGACGGCCTCCTCGGTCCCCCGCACGGACAGTCCTTCGGCGACGATCCGGGCAGCGAGCTCCTCCTGCACCGAAGGATCCTCGAGCGACAGCAGCGCCCTGGCGTGACCTGCGGACAGCACGCCGGCGGCGACGCGACGCTGGACCGCTACCGGCAGCTTCAAAAGTCTGATGGTGTTGCTGATGACCGGGCGGCTACGTCCGAGGCGCGTCGCGAGCTCGTCGTGGGTGACGCCGAACTCGTCGAGCAGCTGCTGGTATGCAGCCGCCTCCTCCAGCGGGTTGAGGTTGGCACGGTGGATGTTCTCCAGCAGTGCATCGCGCAGCAGATCTGCGTCCTCCGTGCGGCGGACGATGGCCGGGATCGCCTCCAGGCCCGCGCGCTGCGCGGCCCGCCAGCGGCGCTCCCCCATCACCAGCTCGTATCCGCCGGGCCGCTCCCGGACGACGATCGGCTGGAGAAGGCCGAACTCCCGGATCGAATGCTCGAGCTCACTGAGGGCGTCTTCGTCGAACACCGTGCGGGGGTTGCTCGGATTCGGACTGATCGACGCGAGCGGGACCTCGCGATAGTGCGGCCCGGCTGGCGCGTCTGCAGCGTCGGTGATCGGAGGCTGCTGCGATACGGGCTCGCCCTGATGTGTTTCACGTGAAACAGGCTTCGGTTCGGTGGTTGTTGGCGTCTTTGCGGACGTAGCCGGTGTTTCACGTGAAACCAGCGGACTGATGAGGACGTCGCTGACCGGGCTGGCTGGCCCGGACGGGATCAGGGAGGCCAGCCCGCGACCGAGGCCGCCACGAGATCTCGTCACTTCGCGTTCTCCTTTGCGCCCCGGTAGGCGATCTCTCTGGCGGCGTCCAGGTAGCTCATCGCTCCACGCGAGCCTGGATCGTAGGTGATGACCGATTGTCCGTAACTCGGCGCCTCCGAGACCTTCACCGACCGCGGGATCAGGGCGCGAAGAACGGCGTCGCCGAAGTGTCGACGGACCTCGTCAGCGACCCCCACTGACAGCTTCGTACGTGCGTCGTACATCGTCAGAAGGATCGTGCTCAGATCCAGCTCAGGATTGAGATGCTGCCGGATCCGATCGATGTTGCCGATGAGCTGGCCGAGGCCCTCGAGGGCGTAGTACTCGCACTGGATGGGGATCATCACCTCGCGCGCGGCCACCATGGCGTTGATCGTCAGCAGGCCCAGTGACGGCGGACAGTCGATCAGGACGTAGTCGAAGTCGCCATCGATCGCATCGATGGCCTCCTTCAGCCTGTACTCCCGCCGCTCCATTCCGACGAGCTCGATCTCGATGCCGGCGAGGTCGATGGTTGCGGGAACGCAGCCCAGCCGCGGGGCGTCCGGGCAGGTCTGGGCCGCTTCCGCGATGCCGATCTCGCCGAGCAGGACGTCGTAGATGGAGGGAGTACCGCTGGTGCGGACAGCGCCCAGCGCAGTACTGGTGTTGCCCTGCGGGTCGAGATCGATGACCAAGACGTCGAGACCCGCAAGCGCCAACGCCACACCGATGTTGACGGTGGTCGTGGTCTTACCGACGCCGCCCTTCTGATTCGAGATGGTGATCACCCGGCGCTGCCGAGGGCGGGGGAGGGTCAGATCACCACGCCGTACCTCCATGGCGCGCCGCGCTGCCTCCTCGATGGGCGATTCCGCGAACACCGCCGTTTCACGTGAAACGGTACTGCCGGGACCTTCGTCCACGACTGCTGTCGAGCCCTGCATACTGCCTCCCAAGTGGTGCGTCCTTCGACGATAAAGTCGATGCAGCGACGATTCGGGGAAGCAGGGGCTTCGACACGCACGCGACACCTGCATCACCCCGTTGCCAGGCAGCGCACCGCTGAGCGAAGACCAATGATTATCGTCACCGTGACGTAATTGCATCTGGTCCACTTCGCCGCACGCCACCGGCTCTGGCCAGCGCCATCGCCATGATTCACGTGAAACAAGGACGGACAGCCGTGGCGATGAAGAGTGGGCCCGCCCCACGATGGTGCCCGCCCCGGTGGCGGCGTGCCCTGGCCCGACAGTGGGGGAGTGGTTGATGGCGAACCCGGCCGCGCGTGACCCGTTGGCCGGGAAGGGACCACCCAGCACGAGAGGGGCACGCGTCGTTCACCCTCCTGACACGGCGGCACGGTCCCAAAGGAGCGCAACGTCGGACGTCCGCCTGCTTCTCACGAGAGCGCCGGCGCCGACATCCCACCCGTCACCTTCATTCCGCACACTGGCGTCTCGATCCCAGGGCGTCCTGATCCAGGGGGCATCAACAATGAAGACCTGCGGACGCGGCCCGACCCAGCAGTTGATCAACACCGCCGACGACGCGGAGGGCCGACCACATCTCAGCGCGGACTCGTCGACATTGGCTCCGTCCAGGTACCGCGCGGCCGTCGACGAGCCACCCCCGGCCGTGGCCGTCGTAGCGGCAGATCTTGCGCTGAGCGTGTGATCGCGCCGCCTGCCACCAAAGCCGAGGCCACCGTGGTGAGCAACGCCGTCCGCGTCCGTTACACCTCGGTACGTGGATCGGACGGGCCTCGATCAGACGGGCCTCGATGAACCGGACCCACGCCGCCGCTCGACGAGCGCCGCGTCGCCACGGCACCACCCTTACTGTGTCGCTACCGCCCCATGACGAAGCGCGGCGCAGGTCAGCGAGCAGCGCGACGCTGCTTCGCGGTGGGCTTGCCGCCCTTGCGGCCGGCCCGCCCTGCGGAACGCACGACGCCGCGGATGACATAGGTCGGGGGATCGACCACTCCTTCACCGACCGTGATGACGCTGAGGTCGGCCACGCCCAATGACGACACCGCAGCACGATCGCGCTCGACCTCCTCGGCGGCTGAGGAACCCTTCATGGCGAGCACCTCACCACCGATACGGGCCAGCGGGGCCGACCAGGCCGCGAGGCGCGCGAGCGGCGCGACAGCCCGGGAGGTCACCACGTCAGCACCACCGGCCCGGTCGACGACCTCATCAGCCCGACCCCGGAGCACGCGGACGTTGGCGAGCCCGAGAGCCGCGACCACCTCGTCGAGAAACACCGTCCGCCGCTCCAACGGCTCGACCAACGTCACCTGGACGTCGGGACGGGCGATGGCGAGTGGGATACCCGGGAGACCGGCACCACTGCCGACGTCGACCACTGTCGCGTCAGCGGGGACGAGGGAAGCCATCACTGCACAGTTCAACACGTGGCGCGACCAGATCCGGTCGGGTTCCCGCGGGCCGATCAGGCCACGTTCGACGCCGGCGCCGACCAGCCACGAGGCGTAGACCCGGGCGGAGACAATCGAGCCGCCGAACACCGTGACGGCATTCGGCGGCTCGGACTCCCAGCCGGTCGTCAGGAGCTGGGCGTGACGACGACGCGTCGCCGCGGTTCCTCACCCTCGGAGGAGGACGTGACTCCTTCGACCGTCGCCACGGCGTCGTGCACGATCTTGCGTTCGAAGGGGTTCATCGCGGCGAGCTTCTCGACCTCGCCGGAGTCCAGCACGCGGCGGGCGGCGTCCTGGCCCAGCGACGTCAGCTCTTCGCGACGGCGGGCGCGGTAGCCGCCGATGTCCAGCATCAACCGTGAACGCACACCGGTCTCGGCGGCTGCGGCCAGCCGGGTCAGTTCCTGCAGCGCGTCGAGAACCGCCCCGCGGTCGCCGACCAGCTTCTCCAGGTCGCCACCGCCGACGATGGAGACCACCGCCCGCTCACCCTCGACGTCCAGGTCGATGTCGCCGTCGTAGTCGAGGATGTCCAGCAGCCGCTCGAGGTAGTCACCCGCGGCGTCGCCCTCTTCGACCAGCAGCTCGGCCGTCTTCGCCGAGCGGCCCTTCTCCCCGGGTGCACCGGGGGAGTCGGCTGCGTCGGACGTTGTCGTCTCGACCGTGGTCACGTCAGTTTCCGTCATCGTTCCAGCCTGCCGTTCGTTGCGTCACTCGATGGTTCCGTCGAAAGAGCGCGGTCAGCGCTTACGGGTCTTCTTCTTACCGGGGCCGCCGGGTCGTGCACCGGCGGGACGGGCGCCGGGGGCCGGGCGGCCGGGGGAGGACCCATTCGCCGGCACACCGTTGATCGACGCGCTGTTCGGGGTCGAACCGCTGGTGCCACCGTTGACGACCGGTCCGGCCTTGTCGAGGCTGACCGGGGTGATCAACGGCCGCTTGGGATCGAGCGGCTTGGCACCGGGACGCGGCTTGGTGAAGCTGGCCGCCTGGACCTCGGCCTCGACGACCGAGGCGAGCTCGGCCTCCTGTCGGTCCTGGATCCGGTGCGCGACGTACAGCTGACCGAAGGTCCAGGTGTTGTTGGACAGCCAGTAGATGAGGATCGCCAGCGGGAAGAACGGCCCGCCGGCCACGACGCCCAGCGGGAACAGGTACAGCATCACCTTGTTCATGATCGCCGTCTGCGGCGCCTCGGCGGCGGCCGCGGACTGGCGCGCGATCGACTTGCGTGACGTCAGGTGGGTCGCGATGCCGGCCAGGATCATCAGCGGGATGGCCACCCAGATGACGGTGCTCTGACTGCCGTCGAGAGCCTGCAGCTCGTTCTGCGGCATCGTGATGAACGAGGACAGCGGAGCGCCGCCCGTGCCGTCGGCGGCGGAGAAGAGTTTCGCGTCGACGAACGATGCCACGTCCTGGGCGCCGAAGAAGTAGTTCTCGGTCTTACCGGGCTTGAACTCGCGCAGCACGTGGAACAGGCCGAGGAAGACCGGTGCCTGGATCAACGCAGGCAGGCAACCCGCCAGCGGGTTGACGCCGGCTTCCTTGTTCAGCTTCATGAGCTCTTCGGACTGTCGCTGCCGGTCGTCCTTGTACTTCTCGCGGATCTTCTTCATCTGCGGCTGCAGTTCCTGCATGCGCAGCTGGGAGTTCATCTGCTTCATGAACGGCTTGAAGAGGATGGCGCGGAGGGTGAAGACGAGGAACACGACCGAGAGCACCCAGGCCCAGCCGTTGTCGGCGCCCATGAACGACCCGAACACCTTGTGCCAGACCCAGAGGATGCCCGACACCGGGTAATAGACGTAGTCCAGCGAGAAGAAGTTGAAGCTCACGTCGTGGTGCCTCTCCGGGGGGGTACGGGGTCGTAGCCACCAGCGTGCCAGGGATGGCAGCGGCCGATCCGTCGAGCGGCGAGCCAGGCGCCGCGAGCGGCGCCGTGCTCCTGCAACGCGTCGACGGCGTAGGCCGAGCAGCTGGGGTAATAGCGGCAGGTCGGCGGGAGCGCCGGAGAGATGAAGCGCCGGTAGAACCGGATCGGCGTCTGCAGCAGCCGGACCGCCAGGGAAGGAACGGGACGGGCAACGGTGTCGGCGGCACCGTCCGACGAGGACACCGTCATCGCGACCGCACCCGGTGCAGAGCCGAGCGCAGGTCGCGGCCGAGCTCGGCGCTGGTCGCAGCGGCCGCAGCTGGAAAGACCCGGACGACGATGTCGGTTCCTGGGGGCAGCGCGGGCAACAACGGCCGGACCTGCTCCCGCAGACGCCGGCTGATCCGGTGTCGCACGACGCTGTTGCCGACGGCAGAAGACACCACGAAACCGGCTCGAGGCGGGCGCAGCTCCCCGGGGCGGTCAGCCTCGGACGCCGACGACTCGGACGAACCGTTGGAAGCGGGCTCCTGTGTGGGACTGACTGCCGGGACGCTGTGGACCCGCGACGAGGCACCGTCGGAAGCCGAAAGCAGATGCAGGGCCAGCAACTTCGTGCCGGCACGGCGTCCGGTACGCAGGACGACCGTGAAGTCGGCCGGTCTGGTCACGCGCATCGCCTTCGCCAGCATGGGCAGCACCCCAGCATCTTCATCTCGGAGCCGGGTCCTCCCGGCGGACACTGCCGACCGTCAGGCCGACAGCTCCTTGCGGCCCTTGCCGCGACGGGTGGCCAGGATGGCGCGACCCGCACGGGTGCGCATCCGCAGGCGGAAGCCGTGGGTCTTGGCCCGGCGCCGGTTGTTCGGCTGAAAAGTACGCTTGCTCACGACAATGTCTCCAGGTTCACTTCAGGCACAGGCTGCACGGTTCATATCAAGCACGGTTCGGATCGAGCACGGTTCACTTCGCATCACGGAGTGCCGACGGCGAACGCGGGCAGCCCACAGGGGCTCGGTATCGCCGAGCTCCCGTACGAGGGTACGGACTGACCCCGAGCCGGGTCAAGACAGGCCCCGCCGAGCGGTGCCGTCGGCCGACGTTCCGACAACCCCGGACGCGATCCGACCCCCCGTTCCGCCCCTTGTGGGAAGCGGCTCGCTGTTGTTAGCGTCCTCCGGAACCACTCTCGTTCCCGAGTTGTCCACCCCTGTGCACAAATCCTGTGCACAACTGTGCGCGCGGTCGTCGTGCCCGTAGGTTTGCACCGGGAACGCCGACTTCCACGGCGTGGTGTGTCACTCACACCGGGTTCCAAACCGGGTTCACGAGAGCGGCACGTCGAGGGGGAAATGTCAGTGACGGGTCAGTCTCCGGACTTCGCGACGGTCTGGACGCAGACCCTGGTCGAGCTGACCCCCACGGTCACCCGGCAGCACGCCGCGTGGTTGTCGTTGATCCGCCCGATCGGGCTGCTCGAGAGCACCTGCGTGATCGCGGTCCCCAACGACTTCGTCCGGGACGTCATCGAACGCAACATGTCCGAGCCACTGACGTCGATGCTGTCCACCCTGCTCGAGCGGCCGATCACCGTCGCGCTGACCGTGACCAAGGAGGACGCCGAGAACGGTGTCGCCTACGCACCGCCGACCCGGTCCGGACTCGGACCGGCCGAGGTGCCCGACGTCGAGCTCGAGGTGGACGACGACGCGGACGACGAGGCCGAGGTGATGGCCAGCGTCTCCGAGCTGTGGCCCGGCAACCACCACGGTGCGGTACGTCCGCCGGCGCCCAACGCCGAGCCACCGAGTGCTGCCCTGACACGACTGAACGAGCGCTACAGCTTCGACACCTTCGTCATCGGCTCCTCCAACCGGTTCGCCCATGCGGCGGCGGTCGCGGTCGCCGAGGCGCCGGCCGCGGCCTACAACCCGCTGTTCATCTGGGGTGACTCGGGCCTGGGCAAGACCCACCTGCTGCACGGCATCGGCCACTACGCCCAGCGGCTCTTCCGCGGGATGCGGGTCCGCTACGTGTCCAGCGAGGAGTTCACCAACGACTTCATCAACTCGTTGCGCGACGACCGCAAGGTGGCGTTCCAGAAGCGCTACCGCGACGTCGACGTGCTGCTGGTGGACGACATCCAGTTCCTGGAGGGCAAGGAGGGCACCCAGGAGGAGTTCTTCCACACCTTCAACACGCTCTACAACGCCAACAAGCAGATCGTCATCTCCTCCGACCGGCCGCCGAAGCGCCTGGAGACCCTCGAGGACCGGATGCGCACCCGGTTCGAGTGGGGGCTGATCACCGACATCCAGCCGCCCGAGCTCGAGACCCGGATCGCGATCCTGCGCAAGAAGGCCGCCAACGACCGGATGAGCGCGCCGGACGACGTGCTCGAGTTCATCGCGAGCCGGATCGAGCGCAACATCCGGGAGCTGGAAGGGGCGCTCATCCGGGTCACCGCGTTCGCGTCGCTCAACCAGCAGCCGGTCGACCTCGCCCTGGCCCAGGTGGTGCTGCGCGATCTGATCGGCAGTCAGAGCTCCAACGACGTCGACGCCGCCACGATCATGGCGGTCACCGCCGAGTACTTCACGGTGAGCCTGGACGAGCTGTGCGGCCCGCTGAAGACGAAGTCCGTCGCGGGCGCCCGGCAGATCGCCATGTACCTCTGCCGGGAGCTCACCGACCTGACCCTGCCCAAGATCGGCCAGACGTTCGGCGGCCGCGACCACACGACGGTCATGCACGCCACCAAGAAGATCAAGACCGAGATGGCCGAGCGTCGGCAGACCTACGACCACGTCCAGGAACTCACCGCCCGCATCCGGGACCGGGCCCGGCGCTCCTGAATCACCGGTCCCGTTCCCGCGCACGCCGCCGCGACCACCGGTGCCCGCCCGTCCTCGGGCCCACACCTGCTGTCGTGACGGCGGTGGCGCCAGGATGGCCGGCGACGCGAGTGTCCGTGTCCCGACAGCCTCGCCCGGCTGATCCACCGGCTCGAGCCCACATCTCGCACGCTGCCGGTGCGCACCGTGACGCCGGACGACTCGCTCGTGTGCGCTCCCCACTGTTCACCGCATCAGCAGCGCATGCGCAGCGGACGCTCAGTGATCAGCGCTACCCCCTGTAGCTGAACTGCTTCAGCCGGTCACCTTGACTGATGAACCCGCCTGGCCCTGACGGCCTACTGTCACTCATTTGGCCCAACGGACGGGCTCAGAAGTCGATTCCGCCCCGGAACCCTCCACAGCCTGTGGACAACCCTGGGGACAACCCGAGGAGAGCCGGGGGACAACTGGCCGGTGTCGTCGGGTGTCAACACGACGCACCCGCGCGGCCGGAGCTGTCCACGTCGTCGCCCGACGACGCCACACCGTGTGGTCTGGCCCGATGCGTGCCGTCCACATCATCCACAGGCCCTATTACTACTGCTGTTGTCTCTCTTGGAGAGAACTACAGAAGACTGACGTTGGGGACAACGGCTTGTGGACAGCAGTGGAGCCGGTCCACCGCCCACACGGACCGCCGCCGACCAGCGCAGAGGCGGAGGTGACGGAACCGGGAGCGACGTCGTACGGTAGAGCGTCCGTGCCCGGGACGACCGAGTCGTCCCGGCCTTGGAACTCAAAGCCGGACGTCACACCGTCCCCGGCTGTCGTTGTCTGATGTGGTTTGCCCGGGAGGGTCTCGATGAAGTTTCGGGTCGCGCGCGAAGACCTCGCCGACGCAGTGGCCTGGGTCGCCAAGAGCCTGCCGGCCCGCCCGCCGGTACCCGTTCTCGGTGGAATCCTGCTGACCGTCGACGAGTCGACGCTGACTGTCGCCGGTTTCGACTACGAGGTGTCGACCCGGGCCGAGGTGAGCGTGGACGCCGACACCGGCGGCCGCGTCCTGGTCTCCGGTCGCCTGCTGTCCGAGATCGCCCGGGCGCTGCCGTCCGGCCGCCCCGTCGACATCGCCGTCGAGGGATCCCGGGTCAGCATCGTCGGCGGATCGGCCCGGTTCAGCCTCCCGACGATGCCGGTCGAGGACTACCCGGCGCTGCCCGAGATGCCCGGCGCCTCCGGAACCATCGACGGCGCCGATTTCGCCGAGGCCGTCAGCCAGACCGCCATCTCCGCCGGCCGCGACGAGACGCTGCCGATGTTGACCGGCGTCCGCGTCGAGATCGAAGGCGACAAGCTCACTCTCGCCGCGACCGACCGGTTCCGGCTCGCCGTCCGGGAGCTGTCCTGGCTGCCGTCCACGCCGCAGATCTCCACCGCGGTGCTGGTGCCGGCCCGCACCCTCGCCGAAGCGGCCAAGACTCTCGGCGGCTCGCACTCCACTCCGGTCACCCTCGCCCTCGGCGACGGGTTGCTCGGCCTCGAATCCGGTGGCCGCCGCACCACCGTGCGCCTGCTCGACGTCGAGTTCGTCAAGTACCGCTCCCTGCTGCCGACCAGCCACACCACCACCGTCGAGGTGCCGGTCTCGACCATCACCGAGGCCATCAAGCGGGTCGCGCTGGTCACCGACCGCGGCCACCATCTACGTCTGCAGGTCACCGACGGTGCCCTCACGCTCACCGCCGGCGGCGACGACGAAGGCCGTGCCGAGGAGCAGCTGCAGGTCGAGGCCGACGGCGCCGAACTGCTCATCGCGTTCAACCCGACCTACCTGCTGGACGGGCTCTCGGTACTGCGCACCGAGCGGGTGAAGCTCGCCTTCACCACGCCGGCCCGACCCGCGCTGCTGCTGCCCGTCATCCAGGACGACCGCAGCGAGGGGGCCGCCGCCAACGGCGAGAACACGACCGCGGAGACTCCGTACCGCTACCTCGTGATGCCGGCCCGACTCCCCGGCTGATCGATCCCGATCGCCCGGAACCCACGGGCGCCGACGATCCGGGCCCGCTCCGCCGGTCCGGACGCGCTCATCACCGTCACGACCGCGAACAGGGGACTCCGGAATGCAGATCGGCTTGATCGGACTCGGCAAGATGGGCGGCAACATGGCCGAGCGACTGCGTGCCGGCGGGCACGAGGTCATCGGTTACGACCGTGATCCGAACTCCACCCGCACCGTCGCCTCCCTCCAGGAGATGGTCGCCGCCCTCGACGCGCCCCGTGCGGTCTGGGTGATGGTGCCGTCCGGTGCGCCGACCCGGGCCACCATCGGCGACCTCGCCGAGGTGCTGTCCGAAGGCGACCTCATCATCGACGGCGGCAACTCCCGCTACACCGACGACCAGCTGCACGGCGCGATGCTCGAGAAGAAGGGCATCCAGTACCTCGACGTCGGTGTCTCCGGCGGTATCTGGGGCATCACCGAGGGATACGCCCTGATGGTGGGCGGTACCACCGAGGCCGTGGCGCAGGTCCAGCCCATCTTCGACACCCTCAAGCCCGTCGGCGACGGCGGCTTCGTGCACGCCGGACCCGTCGGCGCCGGCCACTTCGTCAAGATGGTCCACAACGGCATCGAGTACGGGATGATGCAGGCCTACGGGGAAGGCTACGAGCTGCTCAAAGCCGTCGACCTGGTCCCCGATCCGGACGCCGTGATGGCCTCCTGGCAGCAGGGCACCGTCATCAAGTCCTGGCTGCTGGACCTGCTCGTCCGCGCACTCGCCGCCGACCCCGGCCTCGAGGACATCCGCGGCTACGCGCAGGACTCCGGCGAAGGCCGTTGGACCATCGAAGCCGCCATCGAGAACGCCGTCCCGCTGCCCGTCATCACCGCCGCGCTGTTCGCCCGGTTCGCCTCCCGGCAGACCGAGTCGCCGGCCATGAAGGTGGTCGCCGCGCTGCGGAACCAGTTCGGCGGGCACGCGGTCGGGAAGGAAGGGACGTCGGGAGCCATTCCGGTGTCCTAGGGACGTCGGGCTGTTCGGGACCGCTTCGTCGCGACAAGGAGAAGCAGCACTCCTCAGCGGTCCCGAACCACCCGACTGGCGATGTCCCGATCTGATTCCGTGAGCTTGGTGCGGGAGCGGACGGCGGTGCGCCTCGTGTGCGCCGCTGGACTGGTGAGCCGTCCGTGGCGTCAGTGTCGTGCTCAGTGAGGCGTCGTGCGTCGTTCTGTTGTTGCGTGAATCTGTTGTTGAGTGAAGTGGAGTGGGGCCGGTGTATGTGAGGCACCTGGCTCTGTTGGAGTACCGGTCGTGGGCGGCGGTGGATGTGCCTCTCATGCCGGGGGTGAATGTGTTCATCGGGCGCAACGGGGTGGGCAAGACCAACCTCGTGGAGGCGCTCGGATACCTGGCGACGCAGTCGTCGCACCGGGTCAGCGGGGACCAGCCGCTCGTCAGGCGGGGTGCGGGGCAGGCGGTCGTCCGTGGGGCGGTGGTGCACGACGGGCGTGAATTGCTGCTCGAACTGGAGATCAATCCCGGGAAGGCGAACCGCGCCCGGCTGAACCGGGCGCCGGCGACCCGGACCCGCGACCTGTTGGGCATCCTCCGCACCGTGTTGTTCGCCCCCGAGGACCTCGCCGTCGTCCGGGGGGATCCGTCCGAACGGCGTCGGTTCCTGGACGAGCTGCTGGTGATGCGGACCCCGCGGTACGCCGGGATCAAGACCGACTACGACCGGGCCCTCAAGCAGCGGAATTCACTGTTGAAGTCGGCCGGCGCGAGCCGTCGCTCGGGCGGACCCGACCTGTCGGTGCTCGAGGTCTGGGATGAGCAACTCGCGGACTTCGGCAGTCAGCTGCTCGCCGGCCGGCTGTCGCTGGTCGACGCGCTGCGGCCGTACATGGTCCACGCCTACGCCGACGTCGCCCCCGAATCCGAACCGGCCGGCATGGTGTACCGGACCTCGCTCGGTGATCTGGCCGGCGACACCCCCGCCGAGGCGCTCCGGGTCGCCTATCTCGACGAGATCACCCGGCGGCGGAGCAACGAACTCGACCGCGGAATCACCCTCGTCGGACCCCACCGCGACGAGCTCGAACTGCTGCTCGGCCCAGGACCGGCCAAGGGCTACGCGTCGCACGGCGAGTCGTGGTCGATGGCGCTGGCGCTGCGGCTCGGGTCGTTCGGGCTGCTGCGTGCCGACGGCATCGCACCCGTGCTCATCCTGGACGACGTCTTCGCCGAGCTCGATGCGTCCCGCCGGGCCAGCCTCGCCCGCTGGGTGGCCGGCGCCGACCAGGTCGTCATCACCGCCGCGGTCGGTGCGGACGTGCCGGCGGTACTGGTCGGCCGGCAACTCCTGGTCGAGGGCGGCACAGTGACCGAGATGGACGCGGCCGCCGCGCCCGACCACGACGCCGACGCCGTCGAGGACATCCCCGCCGACGCACCCGGAGGGACGACATGACCGAACCCGACGACACCCCAGCACCCACCCGGGGTGCCGACCTCGCACGGGAGGCCCTCGAGCAGGCCCGCCAGCGGACGGCCGCCCGGCGCGCTGCCCAGGGACGGTCCTCGGTCGTCGCCCGGCGGGGCGCGGCGAACCGTCGTCGCTGGTCAGGCCCCGGACCGGACGCCCGCGACCCCAAGCCGTTCGGGGCGCTGGCCGCGCAGTGGGTGAAGCGGTCCGGGAGTGCGGACGATCTCGCGAAGGCGACCGTGCTGGCCCGGTGGACCGAGATCGTCGGCGATGACCTCGCCTCGCACTGTGAGCCGCTGAACCTCGTCGACGGCCTGCTCGTCGTGCAGGCGGAGAGCACGGCCTGGGCGACGCAGATCAAGCTGCTCGGACCGACCATCCTCGGCAAGGTGGCGGCCGCGGTCGGCCCGAACCTGGTCCGGCAGATCCGCACCCAAGGTCCTAGTCGCCCTTCGTGGCGGTTCGGCAACCGGCACGTCTCGGGTCGGGGACCACGGGACACCTACGGATGACGCCACGGCCCGTTCAGGGGCCTTTTCGAGCGTCGTTACCGTTCGGTAGCGGTAGGATGGACGGAGTAAAGCTCCGGAATGGGACCCAGCTCGCTGTCTGAGCCATCGACCCACTGGTCCGCCGGGGCTCTCGGACCGTCGAAAGAGACTCGTGGCGACCAAGAAGAACGAATACAACGAATCATCCATCACGGTCCTCGAGGGACTGGACGCGGTCCGCAAGCGTCCCGGTATGTACATCGGTTCCACCAGCGAGCGCGGCCTGCACCACCTGGTGTGGGAGGTCGTCGACAACTCGGTCGACGAGGCGATGGCCGGCCACGCCGACTCCGTGGTCGTGGTGATGCTCCCCGACGGTGGTGTCCGGGTGATCGACAACGGTCGTGGCATCCCGGTCGGCATGCACCCGACCGAGAAGAAGCCGACCGTCGAGGTCGTCATGACCATCCTGCACGCGGGCGGCAAGTTCGACTCCGACTCCTACGCGGTGTCGGGCGGTCTGCACGGTGTCGGCATCTCGGTGGTCAACGCGTTGTCCTACCGGCTCGACGTGGACATCAAGGTCGACGGCAAGCTCTGGCACCAGCAGTACACCAAGTCGAAGCCCGGCAAGCTCGAGGAGGTCGGAACGGTCGCCCCCGGCGACACCGGAACCACGGTGACGTTCTGGGCCGACCCGGACATCTTCGAGACGACCACCTACAACATCGAGACCATCGCCCGCCGCCTGCAGGAGATGGCCTTCCTCAACAAGGGCCTGACCATCTCGCTGCGCGACGAGCGGCACCTCGGTGAGCACAACGCCGACGCCAGCGGTGAGGACGCCGTCCCGACCGAGCGGGTGTTCCACTATCCGGGCGGACTGGTCGACTACGTCAAGCATCTGAACGCGACCCGTGTCTCCGTCCACGACTCCGTCATCGGGTTCGAGGCCAAGAGCGACACCATGGAGGTGGAGGTCGCGATGCAGTGGAACGACTCGTACACCGAGAGCGTCCACACCTTCGCGAACACCATCAACACCATCGAGGGCGGCACCCACGAAGAGGGCTTCCGGGCCTCGCTCACCCTGGCGGTGAACAACTACGCCAAGGATCGCAAGCTCCTCAAACCGACCGATCCGAGCCTCTCCGGCGAGGACGTCCGCGAGGGTCTGGCCGCGATCGTGTCGATCCGGTTGCGCGAGCCCCAGTTCGAGGGTCAGACCAAGACCAAGCTCGGCAACTCCGAGGCGAAGACCTTCGTCCAGAAGGCCTGCTACGAATGGCTGCAGCGGTGGTTCGACGCCAACCCGACCGACGCGAAGAAGATCATCAACAAGTCGATCTCCTCCGCGCAGGCCCGGGCGGCCGCCCGCAAGGCCCGTGAGCTGGTGCGCCGCAAGGGAGCGCTGGAGATCGGCGGCCTGCCCGGCAAGCTGGCCGACTGCCGCTCCACCGATCCGGCCGCATCGGAGCTCTACATCGTGGAGGGCAACTCGGCCGGCGGCAGTGCCAAGTCCGGTCGCGACTCGATGTTCCAGGCGATCCTGCCCATCCGCGGCAAGATCATCAACGTCGAGAAGGCCCGCATCGACCGGGTTCTGAAGAACACCGAGGTCCAGTCGCTGATCACCGCGCTGGGCACCGGCATCCACGACGAGTTCGATCTGACCAAGCTCCGGTACCACAAGCTGATCCTGATGGCCGATGCCGACGTCGACGGCCAACACATCCGCACTCTGCTGCTGACGCTGATCTTCCGCTTCATGCGGCCGCTGGTGGAGAACGGTTATGTGTACCTGGCGCAGCCGCCGCTGTTCAAGATCCGGTGGACCCGGGGCGAGCCCGATTACGTCTATTCGGAGCGTGAACGCGACGCGGTGATGGCCGACGGCATCAAGAACGGCCGCAAGGTCAACAAGGACGACGGCATCCAGCGCTACAAGGGCCTCGGTGAGATGAACGCCAAGGAACTCTGGGAGACCACGATGGACCCGACGAACCGGCTGCTCATGCAGGTCACTCTGGATGACGCAGCGACCGCAGACGAGCTGTTCAGCGTCCTGATGGGCGAGGACGTCGAGTCTCGCCGGTCGTTCATCGTGCGAAATGCGCGCGACGTGCGGTTCTTGGACTTCTGATCCCTGATCGGGTGAATCGATGTCGCTGAATGTGACAGAGATGCCTATCAGCACCCGAAGATCGCTCGATCGTTGATTCACACTTCCTGTCCACACTGTGGATGGATCGCCGTAGATGGAATCCGTCGGACCGTGCTGATGCGGTGCGGGCCGGCGGACCGAGATGACTGAGGACTCCCCGTGACCGATGTGATGCCCCCGGAACCACCGGAGCACGACCGCACCGAACCGGTCGACATCCAGGACGAGATGCAGCGGTCGTTCATCGACTACGCGATGAGCGTCATCGTGTCGCGGGCGCTCCCCGACGTCCGGGACGGCCTGAAGCCGGTGCACCGCCGCGTGCTGTACGGCATGTACGACGCCGGCTTCCGGCCCGAGCGCTCGCACGTCAAGTGCTCGCGCGTGGTGGGCGAGGTGATGGGCAACTACCACCCGCACGGTGACAGCTCGATCTACGACACCCTCGTCCGGATGGCGCAGCCGTGGTCGCTGCGGTACCCGATGGTCGACGGCCAGGGCAACTTCGGCTCGCCCGGCAACGACATGGCCGCGGCCATGCGGTACACCGAGTCGAAGCTGACGCCGCTGGCCATGCAGATGCTGATGGGCATCGACGAGAACACCGTCGAGATGGCGCCCAACTACGACGGCAAGACCACCGAGCCGACGGTGCTGCCGTCCCGGATCCCCAACCTGTTGCTGAACGGCTCGTCCGGCATCGCGGTCGGCATGGCCACCAACATCCCGCCGCACAACTTCCGCGAGGTCGCGTCGGGTGTCATCTGGTCGTTGCAGCACCCGGCGGCCACCGACGAGGAGTTGCTGGAAGCCCTCATCGAACGCATCCCGGGGCCGGACTTCCCGACCGGCGCGCTCATCGTCGGCCGCGACGGCATCGAGGATGCGTACCGGACCGGGCGCGGCTCGATCCGGATGCGGGCCGTCGTCGAGGTCGAGGAGGACGCCAAGGGGCGCACCATCCTCGTCGTCACCCAGCTGCCGTACGTGGTGAACCCCGACAACCTCGTCGAGAACATCGCGCAGCTGCACAAGGACTCGCGGATCTCCGGCATCGCCGACATCTCCGACGAGTCCAGCGACCGCGTCGGCATGCGCATCGTCATCACGCTCAAGCGCGACGCGATCGCCAAGGTGGTGCTGGCCAACCTCTACAAGCACACCCAGCTGCAGACGTCGTTCGGCGCCAACATGCTGGCCATCGTCGACGGCGTCCCCCGGGTGCTGCGGCTCGACCAGATGGTCCACCACTACGTGGTGCACCAGATCGAGGTCATCACCCGCCGGACCCAGCACCGGTTGGACGAAGCCGAGAAGCGCGCCCACATCCTGCGCGGACTGGTCAAGGCGCTGGATGCACTCGACGAGGTCATCGCGCTGATCCGGGCGTCGGAGACCGTCGAGGTCGCCCGCACCGGGTTGATGGAGCTGCTCGACGTCGACGAGATCCAGGCCAACGCGATCCTGGAGATGCAGCTGCGCCGGCTCACCGCGCTGAACCGGCAGCAGATCATCGACGAGTTGGCCGCCCTCGAGCTGACCATCGCCGACCTGCGCGACATCCTGGCCAGCGACGAGCGCAAGCGGCAGATCATCGCCGACGAACTGACCGAGATCGTCGACAAGTACGGCGACGAAAGGCGTTCGAAGTTCATCGCCTACGACGGCGACGTCAACGTCGAGGACCTGATCGCCGTCGAGAACGTGGTCGTCACGATCACCCGCACCGGCTACGCCAAGCGGACCAAGACCGACCTGTACCGGGCGCAGAAGCGCGGCGGCAAGGGCGTGCAGGGCGCGGCGTTGAAGCAGGACGACATCGTCGCCCACTTCTTCGTCAGCTCCACCCACGACTGGCTGCTGTTCTTCACCAACAAGGGCCGCGTCTACCGGGCCAAGGCGTACGAGCTGCCCGAGGCGAGCCGCACGGCCAAGGGCCAGCACGTCGCGAACCTGCTGGCGTTCCAGCCGGACGAGAAGATCGCCCAGGTCATCCAGATCAAGAACTACGGCGTCTCGCCGTACCTGGTGCTGGCGACCAAGGGCGGCCTGGTGAAGAAGAGCAAGCTGACCGACTTCGACTCCAACCGCAGCGGCGGCATCGTCGCGGTGAACCTGCGAGACGACGACGAGCTGGTCGGCGCCGTGCTGTGCAGCGAGACCGACGACCTGCTGCTCATCTCCGCGGAGGGGCAGTCGATCCGATTCAGTGCCAACGACGACGCGCTGCGACCGATGGGCCGGGCGACGTCCGGGTGTGCTCGGGATGCGGTTCAACGCCGGCGACGAGCTGCTGTCGATGGACGTGGCGCGGCCGGGCAAGCACGTGCTGGTCGCGACGGCCGGCGGGTACGCCAAGCGCACCGAGATCGAGGAGTACACGCAGCAGGGCCGCGGTGGCAAGGGCGTGCTGACCGTTCAGTACGACCGGCGCCGTGGCAAGCTGGTGGGCGCTCTCATCGTGGACATCGACGACGAGATCTACGCCATCACCTCCAGCGGCGGCGTCATCCGGACCACCGCGAAGTCGGTCCGGAAGGCGAAGCGGCAGACCATGGGAGTGCGTCTGATGAACCTGACCGACGGCGACCAACTGGTGGCCATCGCGCGGAACAACGACGCCGACGAAGCGGTCGAGGCGGCGGTGAACGACGCCGAGTCCGGTGAGACGGCGGCCGCGTCGATCGGGTCCACCACCGTGGTCGACGGGATCGTCGAGGACGACGCAGCTGATCCGGACGCGGCCGACACCGATCTGCCGGACAGTGCCGGGTTCGAACCCGTCGACGTCGCCGATCTGGCGGACGTGCCGGCCGAGGAGGACGCTGTGGAGGACTCGCTCGACCGGGACGCCGAGGGGGATGACGCATGACGACATCGGAGCAGCAGCCGAAATCGCCGGTGACGGCGGTCGGCACCACTGCCGTGCCGCCCGGAACCGGGGACGCCGGCAGGCGCGAGCCCGAACCGTACGGAGGCCATCCGGCGGCCGGGTAAGCGGGCGCCGCGGATCACCACGCTGCAGGTCAAGCGGCTCGACCCGTGGACGACACTCAAGGTGTCGTTGATCGTGTCGATCGTGATGTTCTTCGTCTGGATGATCGCGGTCGGGCTGCTGTTCGTGCTGTTCAGCTCGCTCGACGTGATCAGCCGGATCAACGCCGGCTGGGCGACGGTGACCAGCGCCGACGCGGCCACCACGGCCGGTGACCTGATCACCGCGTGGAAGGTGTTCGGCATCGCGGCGGTCATCGGCGCGATCAACATCATCATCCTGACGGCGCTCGCGACCGTGTCGTCGTTCGTCTACAACGCGGCGGCCGGGATGGCCGGCGGGGTCGAGCTGACGCTCGGTGAGCGCGACTGACCTGCGGTTTCGTCCGGTGGCAGCGACGGTTTGGGTTCTCCCCGTGAGGTGCGGTAACCTGGATCGTCGCTGCCGGACCGGAGTTCTGGTCAGGCAGCGGTTGTGTGTGAGGGCCTGTAGCTCAGGCGGTTAGAGCGCTTCCCTGATAAGGAAGAGGTCGGAGGTTCAAGTCCTCCCAGGCCCACTGCAAGAGTCGAAAGGGTGTGCGCGATGAAGAAGCTCCTGGTCCTGCTCGGTCTGGCCGGTGCCGGTGCTGCCGTCGCCGTCAAGCGCAAGAAGGCCGCCGAAGCCGAAGCCGCGCTCTGGGCCGAAGCCACCGGCACCCCCCGCCGCTAGTTCTCCCGGGCCTCACGGCCCCGATGTTCCCGCCGGTTCGCCGGCACCAGGGGCCTTAGCTCAATTGGTAGAGCGCCGCTTTTGCAAGGCGGAGGTCAGGAGTTCGATTCTCCTAGGCTCCACATCTTCCACTCCGTGCCCGAATCGTGGCGGTTTTCGCCCGCTGAGCGGGCACATTCTGCCCGGATTCGGGGTGACGGAGTTAGGCCGCCGCTGACGACGCCATCGGGGCTCCGGGTAATCAAGCTTCAGCGATGCCGAGCAGATGAGAAACCCTGTCCTGCAGTCTGGCTCGCGTCGCCGATATCGAGGAATATTCCGGTCGTTTCTCTGATGCAGCTCGCACATCGATGCAGGTGCATCACTGCGGGCGTGCCGTGCACTGATTCCCGGGGCCGGTCCCGTTGACCTCGAGTCGGAGAAGTATTGCCGCTCAGCCCATGCTCTTCTTGCCGTCGACGGTCTCGCGGATGATGTCGGCATGGCCGGCGTGTTGTGCGATCTCGGCGGCGACGTGCAGGAACACCTGACGCACAGAGCGGGTGGCTCCTTTCTCGAACCAGGGGGCCTCGGGAAGCGGCCAGCGCTTGTCCAGGTCCGCCGACAGCACGAGCGCGTCGGTGCGGGCGGCGACCATCTCGTAGGCGGCGAGAACGCCCTCGAGGGTCTCGCCCTCCAACATCCGGAACTGGTTGCCGTAGTCGGCCATCGCCTCCTCGGACCATTCCATCCCGCCGCCGGTCACCGGCCCGCGCACGATGAAGTCCGCCCACTCCGATTCGGTGGCGGCGACGTGCTTGATCAGTCCTCCCAGGCACAGCTCGACTGACCGTGGGGGTGGCAGCGGCCTGCTCCTCGGTCAATCCCTCGACGGAGGATCGCAGGAAGTACCGCCGGGTACTCAGGATCTCCAGCAGATCGGCCTGCTCCGGGGTGATGTTCTCGCTCATGATGACTGCCTCTCGCTCGTTGTCTCACCAGCCAGGACCACTTCAGGTCACATCGCGTTCGTCGGTCACAAGGTCCGTAGCCACTCTTGGACGGCGCTGACCAGCATCTGGTCGGTGCTCGGCCGGGGGTCGTGGCCCCCCGGCAGCCACACCTGCGTCACGGGACCGGGAATCTCCGGGACCCACCGGGCGAACTCGGCCGGGGTGCCGAACGGATCCTTCTCACCTCCGACGAAGAGCACCGGCACGTCGATCTGCGGGAAGTGCTCCACCCTGAGCTTCTCCGGCCGGCCCGGCGGGTGCAGCGGGTAGCTCAGCAGAATCAGCCCGGCCGCCGGCAACCCCTCGGCCACCGCCATCGAACACATCCGCCCGCCGTACGACCGCCCACCGAGCACCACCTGGTCCGCCGGCACCTCGGCCGCAGACGACAACGAGGCGGCCGCGGCGCGCAGATGGGCGACCGCGATCGGCGCCGGATCCGGCATCCGGCGTCCAGCGAGGCGGTAGGGGAAGTCGATGCGCTCGCACGGCAGCGGCGCGACTGCCCCCTCCAACGACACCAGGATGCGGCTGTCCCGGGTCGCGCCCGCACCCGGCGTCAGCAGCAACGCCCCGGCGGTCATCCGCGGAGTTTCGCGACGACACCCTCGACGCGACGTTGCCGGGTCGCCTCGGTCCTCGCGCCCTCGATCGCCAGCGCGTGTTGGCGTCGAGTGCTGTACGACAGCTTTCCGAAGGCGTCCAGCAGCGCGGGCTCGGCGGCCAACGCAGCCGTCAGGTCGGCCGGCACCTCGACCGTGCGCGGTTCGGTGTCCACCTGCACCTCGACGTCGATCTCGTCGCCGGCCGACACACCTGCGCCTCGACGGATGTCGGCGTTCACCGGCAGCAGCGACCTTCCACCCATCACTCCGATCGTCGTCCGGTAGACGAAACCGTTCAGCGCGACCACCACGGCCGGCCGTTTCGACACTCCGAGGGAGGCGACGACCGCCGCCGGCACCTCGATACCGGTGGCCGTCTTCCCGTGAAGTTCGAGGATCGCCTGGAATCTCATTCAGGCAGTATCACCGCGGGCACCCCCGCAGAACAGAGTGGTCAGCGTGCGTCGGCGTCCTTGCCCGTGGCCAGCTCGTCCAGCGGGTGCCGGCGGCCCGGAGCTGATCGACCACACCCACCCGGACGATCGTGTGGTGGCGGTGTGACCAGCGGCTCTTCTGCCGGCGGCGGAATTCCGGAGGTCACTGTCGGGGGTGGGTAGTAATTTCTCCAGCGATCGGCTCCAGCGTCTGCAGCCGCGTGGCATCGCACTCACGGTGCCGACTCTTCCGCTGCAACCCCCTGGAGCATTCATGACCGCGCGCGACGTCGTCTCGAAGACGACGGAACCCGACGTATCGACCCTCGATCCGAAACGCTGGCTGGCGCTCGTCGTCATCGGCGTTTCGCAACTGATGGTCATCCTCGATGCCACCATCACCAACGTCGCGATGCCGAAGGCGGCCGCCGACATCGGGCTGCAGCAGTCCGACATCCAGTGGGTCATCACGGCCTACGCACTGCCCTTCGGGGCGTTGTTGCTGCTGGGCGGTCGCATCGCCGACTACGTGGGCCGCAAGAAGGTCCTGATCATCGCGCTGTCCGGCTTCGCACTGGCCTCGGTCATCGGCGGCGCGGCGCACGCGGGTTGGCTGCTCTTCGCAGGCCGCGCGCTGCAGGGTGTCTTCGGCGCCATGCTCGCCCCGGCCGCGTTGTCGTTGATCACCGTGACCTTCCAGCTCGAGAAGGAACGCGCGAAGGCGTTCGCCGTCTTCGGTGCCATCGCCGGCGGTGGTGCGGCCATCGGACTGCTGCTCGGTGGCTTCCTCACCCAGTACCTGTCGTGGCGCTGGTGCTTCTTCGTCAACATCCCGATCGCGGTGCCGGCGGCCATCGCCGCCAGCCGCATCCTGCGCGAGTCCAAGACCAGCAACCGCGGTCACTACGACATCCCCGGCGCACTGCTCGGAACCACCGGTCTCGCTGCGCTCGTCTGGGGCTTCACCCGGCCGACCGCCGAGTCCGACACCATCAGCCCGGCGACCGGCCGTCCGGAACTTCTCGGCTGGGGTTCGGCGCAGACCATCCTGCTGGCTCACCGCTGCCGTCCTGCTGCTCGCGGCGTTCGTGTTCGTCGAGAAGCGCAGCACCAACCCGCTGCTGCCCGTGCGCATCGTCGCCGATCGGAACCGGGCCGGCGCCTACATCGTGGGAATGCTGGTCGGAGCCGGCA
Organism: uncultured Actinomycetota bacterium; assembly: GCA_963700115.1. Taxonomy (GTDB): domain Bacteria; phylum Actinomycetota; class Actinomycetes; order Mycobacteriales; family Nakamurellaceae; genus Nakamurella. The sequence continues at coordinate 204,303 of OY969473.1, forward strand.
TGTTCGCCGTCTTCCTGTTCCTGACGCTCTACCTGCAGGAGTACAAGCTGTACTCGCCGATGGAGACCGGGCTGGCGTTCCTGCCGTTCAGCGTGGGCATCATCCTGGGCGCCGGGGTCGGCTCCCAGTTGGTGCTCAAGATCGGTCCGCGCCTGGTCATCGCCATCGGCGCGACGTTGGGCCTCGTCGGCCTGCTGCTGTTCTCCCGCATCACCCTCGAGTCGACCTTCGTCGGAACGGTGCTCCCGGCCGAGCTGATCATGGCCTTCGGCATGGGCTTCATCTTCATGTCGACGACCAACCTGGCGCTGGTCGGTATCTCCAACGACGACGCCGGAGTCGCCAGCGCCGTGGTCAACACCACCCAGCAGATCGGTGGCTCGCTCGGCACCGCCCTGCTCTCGACCGTCGCCTTCACCTCGCTGGCCACCTACATCACCGACCGGGCGCCCACTGTCACCGACCCCAGCCAGCTCGAGGCGATCGGTCAGCAGGCCGCCGTCCACGGGTACAGCGTGGCCTTCCTCTGGGCGGCCGGTCTGTTCGCCGTCGCCATCGTGATCGCACTCGTCGTGATCAGCGCCAAGAAGTCCGACCTGCCGGCGGGTGCTGCAGTCCACATGGGCTGATCCCGCAACGACGAACGGCGCATGCCCCGCAAGGGACACACGCCGTTCGTCGTGCGAGCGGTCGTCAGAGCTCCGAGGCGGCCTTGCTGCAGGCCGCGCACACGCCGAAGAGCTCCACGTCGTGGTCGACGTCGGTGTAGCCGTACTGGTCGGCGACCGCCCGCGCCCACGCCTCGACCGCCGGGGCGTCGATCTCCTCGGTGCGCCCGCACGTGCGGCAGACCAGGTGGTGGTGGTGCGACGGAACCACGCAACGGCGGTAGAGCACCTCGCCGTTCTCGTTGCGCACCGCGTCGACCGCCCCGGCCGTGGCCATGTCCTGCAGGGCCCGGTAGACGGTGGCCAGACCCACGGTCGAGCCGCTCGCCCGCAGGATCGCGTGCAGGTCCTGCGCCGATACGAACTCGTCGGTGCCGCTGAGCAGATCGGAGATGGCGGCGCGCTGGCTGGTGTTGCGTCGTTGAACTGTCGTCATGGCCGCGCGTCCGACACCTTCCTGTGAGTGGCTCCGGAGCGGAGCGGTCCGTGGTGAGTCCCCGCGAGGATACCGGCGCCCGTTGGACCCCTGGGCTCCGCCGGGGTTCAACCCGCAGCCGACCCTGGTTCTTCCCGGGACTGTGCCGCCGACCAGCGACAACACCGCCGGCCGCTGCTTGGCTGGTCGCAGACCCGCCACCGCGGTGGGTGGGGTGACCGCCCCGGATCAGAGGAGAACAGCATGTTGGAAGCACTGGTCGGGATCGCCGTCGTCGGAGCCGGCGGCCTGCTCGCCATGGACGCACTGAAGGACACCCCCGTGGGTGATGCGTTGCGGGACGCCGCCGTCACCGTGACCGAGGCAGGCCTGCGTGGATACGCGATCGTCGAGTCCGAGGTCGGGAAGGTCGTCGCTTCGGCCACCGACGTCTTCCACGAGGCGAAGGCCCGGGCGGCCACCCCGACGACCGCGCCCGCCGCCGCCTGATCGGTGCAGCCCCCGGTTCCGGCAGACTGGGACGTCGGAACGAGGGGGGCTGGCATGACCGACCGACGACAGCAGTGGCGCTGGGGGGCGCCGATGCTCGTATCGGCAGTCCTGGTGGCCGGTTGCACCACCACGACACTCAATCCGACGACCTCGACCACAGGTTCGAGTGCGTCGGGTCGCACGACAACCAGTGGCACCGCCCTGTCGCCCGTGCCGACCGCGTCGGCAACCGAGTCGCCCGGGGCCGCTCCCGCCACGCCGAACACCCCCGGGCCGGCGCCGTCGGACCCTGCGCCGACCGGCGCGGTGACGTCGGGGCCGGTGACGTCACCGGCCCCGGCAGCCACCGAGCCGTCGGCCGCCGCACCCACCGGATTCACGCCCGCCGTGGACGCTGCGGCGACGGACGGCGCCTGCCCTTACCTGACCGAGGATCAGGTGCAGGCCGACACCGGTCAGCGGATCGGGTGCCCCCCGGGTCCGCCTGGCCGACCCGCAGCCGGTGTGTGAGTTCGTCCGGAGCGACGGCGAGTTTCTCGCCACCGTCCGGGTGCTGCAGCTGGATTCGGAGGCCACCGCGGTCGGTGCGGTCGACTTCTATGTGCCGCGCGACGTGTCCAACCCCGAGACGCGGCCGGCCGGCTGGTCCGGGGGATCGCTGGCCACCGACGACGGCAGCATCTACGCGGTGTCGAAGGGGGACCACGCGGTGATCGCCGAGACCAACCAGCAGCAGTCGGTGTACGCCCGGTTGCTCGCGGTCCACGCGATCGAGAATCTGGGTCTCTGAGGCCCGCTGAGCCGCCCCGGGCTGCATGAACCCGTTCCGCGGCCGTTCGCCGTCCCCGTCCACTCTGGAAGGATGGAGGCATGACTCAGACTGCGACCATCCACACGACGCTGGGCGACATCGTCGTCGAGCTCTTCCCGAACCACGCCCCGAAGACGGTGGCGAACTTCGTCGGCCTGGCGACCGGCACCCGGGAGTACAGCTCCCCGAACGCCAAGGGCGAGGCCACCGGCCCGTTCTACGACGGTTCGATCTTCCACCGCGTGATGGACGGCTTCATGATCCAGGGCGGCGACCCGACCGGCACCGGCCGCGGTGGCCCAGGCTACAAGTTCGCCGACGAGTTCCACGGCGAGCTCGCCTTCAACAAGCCCTACCTGCTGGCGATGGCCAACGCCGGCCCCGGCACCAACGGCAGCCAGTTCTTCATCACCACGGGCAACTACCCGCACCTCAACATGAAGCACACCATCTTCGGCGAGGTCACGGACCCGGCCTCGATCTCCGTCGTCGACGCCATCTCCGCCACCCCGGTCGACCGCTTCGACAAGCCGACGAACGATGTCGTCATCGAGTCGATCACCGTCGAGGACACCGCCGGAACGTCCGGCTGAGCTCGATCGACCGCCGAACCCCACCGGACGCCGGATGACCCAGCCACCCCCGGGCTACCAGCCCGCCGCCCAGGTCGGGACCGCCTGCACCTGGCACCCGGACCGGTACACCGCGCTGTCCTGCAGTCGCTGTGGCCGGCCGGCGTGCCCGGAGTGCCTGACCCCGGCGTCCGTGGGGTTCCACTGTCGGCAGTGCGTGGCCGAGAGCAACGCGACCCGGCCGGTCGCCCGGACCATCTCCGGCAGCGTCGTCGGCCGGCAGCCGATGGTCGCCGTCGGTCTGATCGTCGTCAACGTCATCGCGTTCGTCGTGACGATGGTGCAGGGCGGTGGCGAGAGCACGCTCGGCAGTTCCCAGCTGTTCCGTGAGGGTGCCCTGTCCCCGATGACGGTCGCCGCCGGGGACTGGTGGCAGCTGATCACCAGCGGCTTCCTGCACGGCGGGCTCGTGCACATCGCGATGAACATGCTGTCGCTGTACCTGATCGGTGTCGGGCTCGAGCGGGTGCTCGGCGCGGCCCGGTTCGCGACGGTCTACGGACTGAGCCTGCTCGGCGGCTCGGTGGCGGTGTACCTGCTGACCGAGCCGGACACGCTGACGGTGGGCGCCTCCGGCGCGATCTTCGGTCTGCTCGGCGCGCTGCTGGTGATCTACAAGCGGCTGCGGCTGGACCTGCGGCAGCTCGGCGTGATCCTCGCGCTGAACGCGTTCATCACGTTCACCGTCTCCAACATCTCCTGGCAGGCCCACATCGGCGGCTTCGTCGTCGGTGCGATCGTGGGTGCCGCGATGGTCTACGCGCCGCAGAAGAACCGGCTCGCCTGGCAGGTCGGGGTGTCGGTCGGGGTGCTCGTCGTTCTCGTCGCGCTGATCATGGTGCGCAACGGGACCATCGGCGAGTGGCAGTGCTTCTCGACATACTGCCGCCAGGTCGGCTGAACCGCCGGGCTCAGCCGCCGGTGCGGATCCGGGTCAGCTCAGTGGCCACTTCGGCCGGGTCCCGACCGAGATCCATCCGGCCGAAGACCAGCAGTTCGTCGTTGTCGAGGTCGATCTCGAGCGAGTGGTTGACCGTTCCCATCCGCTTGCGCCCGACGACCTCCACACGGCGTATCCGACTCCAGGGGATCTCCCGTGTGCCGGAGACCGAGCCGACGACGATCCCGGTCACCGAGGCGCGGAGCCGGTCACGCATCCGCCAGCCGGCGAACATCATCCCCAGGACGACCACCATCACCGCGCCGGCGACGATCCGGTCACCGAAGCTGCCGGCGACCATCATCCACAGCACGCCCGTCGCCAGCAGCACCCCGCCGAAGGCGAACGCGCCCGGCCGGGGACCCCACCGCAGTTCGCTCACGCCCGGGCTCCTCGCATCAGTGCACGGTGCGCCCCGGCGGACCGCCGGTTGTCCACAGAGGTTGTGCACATTGGGGATGAATCACACCGGTGTTGTTCGTGCGTCCCGGACACGTCGGATCGGCCGATCGCCCCGGTCAGCGCCACCGCATCGTCATGATCAGACCGGCGATGAGCAGGCCGAAGGCGATGCCGAAGTTCCAGTTGCCGAGGTCGCGCATGAAGGCGATGCCGTCGCCCCACAGGTAGAACACGATGAGCCAGAGCAGGCCGATCAGGAACAGGCCCAGCATGATCGACAGGAACACCGGCCCGGACGGGGCGGCGACCTTCGCGCGCAACGACGCCGATTCCGCCTGCGTCGTCCGGGTGGCGGTGGCGACCGTCGCCGTCTTCTTACGGACCTTGGACTTGGGCATCGGACTTCCTTCACGGCACGGAGAAGACCCTGGTCGGACAGGGACTGATGGCATCCAGCGGGTGGCGCGGTACAGCGGTCCGGCGTCGTCCGGTGCGGTGAGCGGCCCCCGATTCCGGCGAGAACGATCACGCCGGCCGGTAGGCTCGCCACTGCACGTGACGAACCGGTGTCGATCACAGCCTACTTCGTGTGTGTCCTCCGTCAGGTCTGTCGGCCCGGATCAGCGGTGGGCGGGGGTGGCCACCGGAGACCCGTGGTCGGCGTGGGGTGGGAGGTGGACGAATGACAGGCGCCGTGCCGCCGTCCGCCGTCGTACCGCCGGCCGCTGACTCCGACCGCCGGAAGAGCCGCCGCCGCTGGCAGGTCGCGGTGACCGTCGTGTGCCTGGCCGGCGGCTTCCTGCTCGGCACCGCCCGCTCCTATTCGGGCGGCGATGAGATCCGGCCGCGGAACGTCGAGCTCTCCGGGCTCATCGGCGACGCCCAGGAGCGGGTCGGGGAGGCCGAGACAACGGCCCAGACGCTGCAGCGGCAGATCGACGCCGCCGCCGGTCAGGACGTGTCCCCGCAGGTCGCCGAGGAACGCGCGGCCGCCGACGCGCTCGCGCCGGCCGCCGGGCTCACCCCGGTGCAGGGCCCGGGGCTCACGGTGACGATGACCGACGCCCCGCGCGACTCGGACGGCAACTACCCCGCCGGCGCCAACCCCGACGACCTCGTCGTGCACCAGCAGGACGTCCAGTCCGTGGTGAACGCGCTCTGGGCCGGCGGTGCCGAGGCGATGACGATCATGGATCAGCGGGTCATCGCCACGTCCGCGGTGCGCTGTATCGGCAACACGCTGCTGCTGATGGGCCGCGCCTACTCGCCGCCGTTCGTGGTGTCGGCGATCGGCCCGTCCGGCCCGATGATCGCGGCCATCGAAGCCGAACCCGGCGTCGACCTGTTCCGCCAGTACGTGGACCGCTTCAACCTCGGTTTCGAGATCGAGATCATCGATGACGTCCAGGCGCCCGGCTACGACGGCCTGGTGCGGATGACCGCAGCCCAGGTGGTTCCCCGGTGACGACCGGGCAGCTGGACCGCACGAGCCCGCCACCGCCTCCGCGGCGGACCGGCGGCTTCCGCGACGAACCGATCCGCACCACGGTGCGCGGCATCGGGCAGCTGTTCATCACGTGCGGCGTGGTGCTGCTGTTGTTCGTCGTCTACGAGGTCTACGTGACCGACTTCTTCGGCGCGCAGAAGCAGGAGCAGGTCAAGGAGGCGATGGAGCAGCGGTGGGCCGGCGGCGGCGCCACCGACATCCCGCCCGTCGTCGACGTCAGCGACGGTGATGACGGGGCGCTGGTCCCGCCGGGCGATGCGAACGTGGTCGACCCGGTGGCGCGGACCCGGACGTACGACACGACCATCGGCGAGGGCTTCGCCAACATCGACATCCCGGTGTTCGGCGCGGACTACGACTTCACCGTGGTCGAGGGCACGACCAAGGAGGACCTGTACGGCAACCCCGGCCACTACGACGACACCCAGTACCCCGGTGAACTCGGCAATTTCGCCGTCGCGGGCCACCGGGTCAGCAAGGGCGCCCCGTTCAACGCGTTGGGAACCCTCAATTCGTGCGATGCCCTGGTCATCGAGACGAGGGACGAGTGGTTCGTCTACCGGGTGCTGCCGATGGCGGAGGAAGCGGCGACCTGGGATCCGGCGGCCCGGGCACAGTGCGCCGGCGTGGCGCCGTTGACCGGTGCGTACGCCGGCGTGGTCGGCCGCGAGATCGTCGACCCGTCCGACTACGCGCAGGTGCTGCCCATCCCGCACGTGAACGCGAGCGGTCCGGAGGCTCTCGCGGCCGCGGACCAGCGGCTCATCACCCTGACGACCTGCCACCCGCAGTTCTCCGACCGCGAGCGGATGATCATCCACGGTGTGCTGACGACGACCTACGCCAAGGCGGACGGCTTCGTGCCCCCGGAACTGAGTGAGGTGGGCTGATGTACACCTGGATCTGGCGTCACCTGCCCGGCTCGACCGCCGGCGAAGTCGGCGCAGGCGTTCGTGCTGTTCCTGGCGGTCGTGGCGTTGCTGTTCTTCGTGATCTTCCCGTGGGCGGAGCCGTTCCTGCCGTTCGACCAGGTGGAAGTCGGTGGGGCGGACCGGTCGGGCGGAGTGGGCTGACGGCCCCGTCTGGGAGAATCGTGGGTGTGACCCGCATCCTCGTCGTGGACAACTACGACTCGTTCGTCTTCAACCTCGTGCAGTACCTGCAGCAGCTCGGGGCCGAATGCATCGTGCGCCGCAACGACGCCGTGACTCCCGACGAGGTGGCCGCGCTCGGCGTCGACGGCATCCTGCTGTCGCCGGGCCCGGGCGAGCCGCGTGACGCCGGGGTCAGCGAGGACATGATCCGCTACGCCGCCGACCACGAGACCCCGCTGCTGGGCGTCTGTCTCGGTCATCAGGCGATCGCCGAGGTGTTCGGTGCGGTGGTGTCCCGGGCCCCGGAGCTGCTGCACGGCCGCACGTCGCTGGTCTCCCACCACGACGGCACGGTGTTCGCCGGGCTGCCGGACCCGTTCACCGCGACCCGCTACCACTCGCTGGCGGTGGAATCGGACACTGTGACGGCTTCGTTGATCGTCACCGCCCGCACCGAGGACGGGATCATCATGGGGTTGCGGCACCGGGACCATCCCATCGAGGGCGTCCAGTTCCATCCGGAGTCGGTGCTCACCCAGGGCGGTCACCGGATGCTGGCGAACTGGCTGGCCGAGTGCGGCCGACCGGAGGCACGGGACGCCGTCGGTCCGCTGGAGGCCGAGGTCGAGGCGCTGCGCACCGCGGCGGTCTGACGTGCTGGATCTGCGGCCGAGCTGCGAGCTCTGCGACCGCGACCTGCCGGCGGACAGCGCGGACGCCCGGATCTGCACCTTCGAGTGCACGTTCTGCGTCACCTGCGTCGACGACGTGTACGCCGGCGTCTGCCCGAACTGCGGCGGCAACTTCGTGCCTCGCCCGATCCGGCTGCCGGATGCGCTGCGCCGGCACCCCGCGTCGACCGTCCGGGTGCGGCGCGACGCCCCCTGATCGCGCGAGCCGCACCCCGAGTGGAACCACCGGACGTGCCGGGGCAGGATCGTCGTCGGAGAAGTTCACCGACGAGAGCAGGCAACGATGACCACACCCGATCCGGACAGACCCCACCCGTCGACGCGACGACCACCCCCGCCTGGGCCGCGCTGACCGGACACAAGGCCGGCCTGACGCCGGACCTGCGGGCCTGGTTCGCCGAGGATCCCGGGCGTGCCGCGACCTACAGCCTCAGCGCCGGAGACCTGTTCGTCGACCTCTCGAAGAACCTCATCACCGCCGAGACGCTGCCGCTGCTGATCCAGCTCGCCGAGCAGGTCAACCTGCCGGCGCGTATCGAGGCGATGTTCAGCGGCGAGCGGATCAACGTCACCGAGAACCGTTCCGTCCTGCACACCGCGCTGCGCCGGCCGGCCGACATCGAGCCCGAAGCTGGTCGTCGACGGCCAGGACGTGGGCACCGACGTCGACGAGGTGCTCGCCAAGGTGTACGGGTTCGCCGAGAAGATCCGCTCCGGCACCTGGACGGGCGTCACCGGCAAGCCGATCGAGACGGTCGTCAACATCGGCATCGGCGGCTCCGACCTCGGACCGGTGATGGTCTACGAGGCGCTCCAGCCGTACGTGCAGCCCGGTCTCGAGGTGCGGTTCGTGTCCAACATCGATCCCACCGACATCGCCGAGAAGACCAGGGGCCTGGACCCGACGACGACGTTGTTCATCGTCGCCTCCAAGACGTTCACCACGCTGGAGACGCTCACCAACGCCCGTCTCGCCCGGGCCTGGCTCTGGCGCGAGTTGGCGGCGGCCGGCGTCATCGACGACTCCGAGGACGCCCGCTCGACCGCGGTCGCGAAGCATTTCGTCGCCGTGTCGACGGCGCTGGACAAGGTGGCCGCGTTCGGTATCGACCCGGCCAACGCCTTCGGGTTCTGGGACTGGGTCGGTGGCCGCTACTCCGTCGACTCCGCCATCGGCACCTCGGTGGCCGTGGCCATCGGCAAGGACGCCTTCGAGGATTTCCTCGCCGGTTTCCACGCCATCGACGTGCACTTCCGCGAGACCACCGACTTCCGGCAGAACGTGCCGGCGCTGATGGGCCTGCTCAACGTCTGGTACTCCAACTTCTGGGACGCTCACACTCACGCGGTGCTGCCGTACGCGCAGTACCTGCACCGCTTCCCGGCCTATCTGCAGCAGTTGACGATGGAGTCCAACGGCAAGTCGGTGCGCTGGGACGGTACCCCGGTCACGACGTCCACCGGCGAGGTGTTCTGGGGGGAGCCGGGCACCAACGGCCAGCACGCGTTCTACCAGCTGATCCACCAGGGCACCCGGCTGATCCCGGCGGACTTCATCGCGGTGGCCACTCCGGCGAACCCGCTGGTCGACTCCGATGCCCCTGGTGCGCCGGACGTGCACGAGCTGTTCCTGGGCAACTTCTTCGCCCAGTCCAAGGCGCTGGCGTTCGGCAAGACGGCCGACGAGGTCCGCGCGGAGGGCACGGCCGAGGCGATCGTGCCGGCGCGGGTGTTCTCGGGGAACCGGCCGTCGACGTCGATCCTGGCGCCGGCCCTGACGCCGTCCGTGGTCGGCCAGCTGATCGCGCTGTACGAGCACATCACGTTCGTCGAGGGCGTGGTCTGGGGCATCGACAGCTTCGACCAGTGGGGCGTGGAGCTGGGCAAGCAGCTGGCGAGCCAGCTCGCGCCGGCGGTTGCCGGTGACCAGGCCGCGATCGACGAGCAGGATTCGTCCACGAAGTCGCTCATCGAGTGGTACCGGGCGCACCGGGAGCGCTGAGCCCTCGCCCGAGTCGGAACCGTCTCGGGCGGAAGAGGCCCGCGTGAGGGTTCCCGCTGCCGAGATCCGTCAACGCGGCCGACATGTCGGCCGCGTTGACGGAAAACGGCAGCGCACCAGCGTGTCTCGGGCCCAGGGAACCCCCGGCCTCACCCCCAGCCGTGCGACCGCGGATCCGGCGGCAGCCGCGGGTTGAGCAGGTGCGCCACCAGCGCCGTCCAGCCGGTCTGGTGGGTCGCCCCCAGCCCCTCGCCGGTGTCGCCGTCGAAGTACTCGCAGAACGACGGATGCGCCGACCACAGCGGGTCGTCGCTGGCCTCGATGCGGTTCCCGTCGGCCGGGCGCTTGCCGTCGACCGGCCGGAACAGCGACGTCAGCCCGCTGTCGATGAGGTCGGCCGCCTGCACCAGCGTCTTGAAGTTGCCTGAGCCCGTGGGGATCTCGATGGTGAACGAGTCACCGAAGTGCCGCCCGTAGGTGCGCAGCTTGTCGGCCAGCAGCACGTTCACCGGGAACCAGATCGGCCCGCGCCAGTTGGAGTTGCCACCGAACATGCCACTGCGGGACTCGCCCGGCTCGTACTCGATGGACACCTGCTGGCCGCCGATCTCGGCGGTGATGACCTGCTTCACCGCCGCCGACAGCGACCGGATGCCGAACGCCGACAGGAACTGCTCGGTGTCGAACATCCGCTCCAGGATGCGCTTGAGCCGGTCCGGGTCGACCAGCGACAGCAGCATCCGCCGGCCGCCCGGCCCGGAGCGGGACAGCAGCGGCCCCATCATCTCCGGCCGCCGGCGCTGCAGCCAGCGGAGCCGGGCGGTGACGTCCGGGCACTCTTCGGCGATCCACGACGGCACCTCGGTGGCGCCCAGGATCGGCAGCAGCCCGACCATCGACGGCACCCGCATGTGCGGCGCCTGCCCGTCCGGCTGCACCAGGACGTCGTAGAAGAAGCCGTCCTCCTCGTGCCAGAGCGAGATGCCGCGGGACCCGAACTCGCGCATCGCCTGTGCGATGGACAGGAAGTGCTCGAGGAACTTCGTCGCCACGTCGTCCCAGGCGCTGTCGTGGCGGGAGAGCTCCAGCGCGATCTTGAACATCTGCTGGCAGTAGAAGGCCATCCAGCTCGTGGCGTCGGACTGCTCCAGCCGGTAGCCGGGCGGCAGCGGCGCGGAGCGGTTGAACAGCCCGATGTTGTCCATCCCGAGGAAGCCGCCCTCGAAGACGTTGGAGCCGGTCGAGTCCTTCCGGTTGACCCACCAGGAGAAGTTCAGCAGCAGCTTGGTGAACACCCGGACCAGGAACTCCCGGTCCCGGTAGCCGTCGATCCGGTAGACGTGCCAGGCCGCCCAGGCGTGCACGGGAGGGTTGACGTCACCGAACTCCCACTCGTAGGCCGGCAGCTGGCCGTTCGGGTGCATGGCCCACTCGCGGCACATCAGGACGAGCTGTTCCTTGGCGAACGCCGGGTCGACGTGCGCCAGCGGGATGACGTGAAAGGCGAGGTCCCAGGCGGCGAACCAGGGGTACTCCCACTCGTCGGGCATCGAGATGACGTCGGCCAGCGCCATCTGCCGCCAGTGCTCGTTGCGCACGTACTTGCGGTAGTCCGGCGACGGGCGGGCTGTTCGGGTCGCCCTCCATCCACGCGTTCACGTCGTAGCGGTAGAGCTGCTTGCCCCACAGCAGGCCGGCGTAGGCCCGGCGGGCGATGTGGCGGTCGGCGTCGGACAGCTCACCGTGGATGACGTGACCGTAGAAGTCGTCGGCCTCGAACTTGCGGTCGGCGAACACCGCATCGAAGCCGCTGCCGAAGGTGTCACCGGACGGGGCGTCGCGGGACAGCCGCAGGTCCATCGACACCGAGCCGCCGGCCGGGACCGCGTCGAAGTGGTACCAGAACGACGCCTTCGTACCTTCCAGCGCCGGGTTGACCGCCTTGACGTCGCCGTGGACGACGCGGTCGTTGATGCCGTCCTTGGTGTACTTCGCGGGGTTTGACACCGCCCCGAACAGCTTCACCGCGTTGGTCTCGTTGTTGCAGAACAGCACCTCGGGTGAGCCCTGGGCGGACAGCACGTAGCGGCCGAGGAAGCCCTGCGAGATCTCGATCGCCTCCTGCCCGCCGACGGTCAGGGTCGGCGGCAGGATCTGGTGCATGGTGCCCTGCCGACCGTCCCGGCCCCAGGCCCAGGTGTTGCGCAGCCAGGCGGTCGGCAGCACGTCGATGGGGGCGGCGTCGGGACCGTGGTTGGTGACGGTGATGCGAATGCAGACGTCGTCGGCTTCGGCCTTGGCGTAGCTCATCGTGACGTCGAAGAAGCGGTTGTCGTCGAGGATCCCGGTGTCGCCGAGTTCGTACTCGCGCTGGTCACGGCCGCGGGCGGCGTTCTCGGCACGCAGTTGCTGGTACGGGTACTCCGCCTGCGGGTAGCGGTACAGCCACTCCATCCAGCTGTGGGTGGGGGTGCCGTCGATGGCCCACCAGTACTCCTTGACGTCCTCGCCGTGGTTGCCCTCGCCGTTGGTGAGCCCGAACAGCCGCTCCTTCAGGATCGGGTCCTTGCCGTTCCACAGCGCGACCGCGAAGTTGAGGAAACCGAACCGGTCGCTGATGCCGCCGAGGCCGTCCTCGCCCCAGCGGTAGGCGCGGGCGTTGGCGTGATCGAACGGGAAGTGCTCCCAGGCGTTGCCGTCGGCGGAGTAGTCCTCGCGGACGGTGCCCCACTGCCGCCCGGAGACGTACGGGCCCCACATCCGCCACGGGCCGGACGCCCCGGGGGACTCGGCCAAGCGTGCGTGCTCGGCCGACAGCGGGTGCCGGGCCTCCTCGGCGACGGTGTCCGGATCGGCGGGACCGTCCGGATAGTAGAAGGCGTCGTTGACGTCGAGCGGGGCACCGGTGGCCTCGGGGGCGGTCGGCGGTGGGGTCGGGGTGCGACCGGCGTTGGTTCCACGAGGTCGTATGGGGCTGGTCGTCACGGATCGATACTGCGGCATCGCGGTAACGGCGCGGTTACCGGGGCGGTACGGCTCGCGGCCGGGAGCGGTCGCCACGGTGCCCGGGACGGTGAGAGGCGCCCGGGTCGTGGACCCGGGCGCCTCTCGGGGGGATGCCTCAGTTGCCGGCGGAGCCCAGCGTGACCGTCTCGGTCTTGGTCTCCGAGCCGCGCAGCACGGTGATCTCCACCTGGCTGCCGGGGGCGGCTGAGCGGACGGTCGCAACCAGCGCGTTGGACGACTCGATCAGGTTGTCGTCGATCTTGGTCACGATGTCGCCGACCTGCAGGCCGGCGGCCTCCGCCGCTCCACCCGCGGTCAGTTCCTTGATCTCGGCTCCGGTCGGGATGGTGCCGTCGCCCGCGTCGCCGACCGAGGCGCCGAGCACCGCGTGCGACGCCGCGCCGGTGTCGATGATCTCCTGCGCGATCCGCGAGGCGGTGTCGATCGGGATCGCGAAGCCCACCCCGATGGAGCCGGACGCGCCGGACCCCGACGACAGCGACGCGATCGCCGAGTTGATCCCGATGACCTGCCCCTGCATGTTGAGCAGCGCACCGCCGGAGTTGCCGGGGTTGATCGCCGCGTCGGTCTGGATGGCGTTCAGGACGGTGCTCGCGGAGGCGGCTGTGCTCCGCTGCTGCTGATCGAAGGGGTTCTGCTGCTGCTGGCTGTCGGTCGAGGTGGTGCGCACCGGCCGGTTCAGCGCCGAGACGATCCCGCTGGTGACGGTGGCCGACAGGCCCAGCGGACTGCCGATGGCGACGACGTCCTGGCCGACCCGCACGTCCGCGGAGCTGCCGAGGCTCGCCGCGGTGAGTCCACTGACCCCGTCGACCTTGAGAACCGCGATGTCGCCGGTGGTGTCGGCGCCGACGAGCGTGGCGGTGGCGGTGGTGCCGTCGTTGAAGCGCACCGACAACGAGGTGGCGTCGGCGACGACGTGGTTGTTGGTGAGGATGTAGCCGTCGGTGGTGAGGATGACGCCCGAGCCCTCGCCGCCCGACCTCGAGGACGTGGCGACGACCGACACGACGCTGGGCAGCACTGCCGAGGCGACCGACTCGACGCTGCCGGCGGCGGCGGTGCTCGCCGGTGCGCTGGTCTGGGTCAGGGTGTGCGAGATGTTGGACGCGGTGATGGCGGTGCCGTTGGTGTCCTGCCGGAGGTCGGCACCGAGGTAGCCGCCGCCGATGCCGGCGCCCAGCGCCAGCACGAGCGCACCGGCGACCAGCGCACCGGAACGGCGCTTGCGGTTCCCGTCGACCGTGGCCGGTGTCGCGATGGGGGTCTGCGGGCCGTACTGCTGCTGCGGGGCGTGCCAGCCGGTGGATTGCTGGTTCCAGCCGCCGGCGTAGCCCGGGTGCGGCTGGTACCCGGTCGGCTGCTGCTGCGGCATCGGCCGGGGCGGATAGGGCCCACTGCTCTGCGGCATCGGCACGGCCGGCTGTCCGCCGGTCTGGTGCGGGATCGGGCTGGGCTGGATCGACGGGTGGCGGGCATCGGTACGGCCGGCGACGCGGTGGCCGCTGTCGTACTGCCCGTTGCGGATCAGCGGATCGTTCTCGTCCAGCTCGGGGACCTCGCTGTCGGCCGGCTGCGACGCCGGAGCGTCGCCGAAGAACCAGCTGTCACGCTCGGCCGGGTTCTGCGTGGGGTTCTGCTGCGCACCGGCCGCCGCATCGGCGGCGGGGCGGGGCTGCGGATCGGGGGTGCCGGTGGAGTCGTTGCTCATGGTCTCCACCATGAACCCGGAACGTGTGGGACTCATGAAAGTGGGCTGAGCCGCTGCTCAGAGTTCCCGACCGGGTGGCACAGCCGACCCGGTTCACCCTGACGGTCCTGCCCGGGGTGGTCGGGCAGGACCGCAACGGGGTACATCCCGCGGCCGGATCAGCCGGTCGGGGGCGCGCTCGGCGCCGGGGTCGGGGTGGGAGCCGGTGCGGCGGCGCCGACCTGCACCGTCACCCGGGAGTTCGCCGCGACCACGCTGCTGGCCTGCGGAGTCTGTCCCTGCACCCGGCCGACCTGGCCCGGGTCGCCGACCGCCACGGTGTTCGCGACGAAGTTGCCCGCGAAGCCGGCCGCCTGCACCGCCGCTTCCGCCTCCGCCTGGGTCTTGCCGCGCAGGTCCGGCATCGTCACCTGCGGCGGTGCACCGATCGTCACCTTGATGACGCCGTTCTTGGTGTAGTCGGTGTCGGCGGCCGGATCCTGCCGCACGACGACGCCCCACTGGCCGGGGTTGTCCGACGCGACGAAGCTGGTCTGCACTGTGTTGCCATCGGCCCAGCCGGCCTCGATCAACGCCGCGTTCGCGTTCCGCTCCGACTTCTGGGTCACGCTCGGCACTCGGAACAGCTGGTTGTCCGAGGTCACCAGGGTGATCAGGGTCCCCTTCTGGGCCGTCGCGCCCGGGGTGGCGCCGGTCATGTCGAGGATTTCGTTGAGTGGCTTCGAGGACCCCTGCACCTGCTGGTAGACGGTGAAACCGGCCGCTTCCAGTTGGGCCTTGATGACGTCGTACGGCTGGCCGACGACCGACTCCTTGGCGGGTACCGCCGCCATCGGCACGCCGGTGCCGATCTTCACCGTGACAGTGCTGTCGGGCTGCACGTCGGTGCCGGCCGCCTTGTCCTGCTCGAACGCCAGCCCCTTGTCGGTGGCGGCGGACTCGGCCTGCTGGAACACGCCCACCAGGCTCTCCGCCTTGAGGGCGGCGTCGGCGCCGGCCTGGTCCAGGCCACGCACGTTGGGCACCTTGACCAGTGACTGCGGCACACCGACGGTCAACCGGATCTTGTCCGTCGTCGGGCGCACCGTGCGGCCGCTGGGGTTCTGGTCCTGCACCTTGCCGACGAGATCCTGGGTGACCTCGACCGGGGTGATCTGCGGGTCGATCTCGAAACCGGCGTCGCGTGCGGCGGTGACCGCCTCTGCCTGGCTCAACCCGATCAGCGCGGGCACCGGGACCTCCTTGGCCTGCGGGGGCCGCGACGTCAACGAGACGGCCACCCAGATCGCCGCGCCCAGCACGGCCAG
Source organism: uncultured Actinomycetota bacterium (assembly GCA_963700115.1). Lineage (GTDB taxonomy): Bacteria > Actinomycetota > Actinomycetes > Mycobacteriales > Nakamurellaceae > Nakamurella. The sequence goes on from OY969473.1 coordinate 220,024, forward strand.
ACACAGTGCACCGACCCCGATGAACCCCCAGACCCGGCGGCGCGAGTCGTCGTCGGCGTCGTCGACCGGAATCGGGGTCACCCGGGACGGCGGTGCCAGCATCGACGCGGCCGCCGTGCGCGCCGGGGTGGCCCGCATCAGCTCGGTGCGCTCGTCGTCGCTCATCACCGGCGTCGCGTGCACGGCCTGGCCGGACAGCGCCCGCACCATGTCGCTGCGCATCTCGGCGGCCGTCTGGTAGCGGTTCAGCGGGTTCTTGTTCAAGCGCCTTGAGCACGATGGCGTCGAGCTCGGCCGGTACCTGCGGGTTGGCCTCGCTCGGCGGCTTGGGATCCTCCCGGACGTGCTGGTAGGCGATCGCCACCGGTGAGTCGCCGACGAACGGCGGTGTCCCGGTGAGCAGCTCGTACAGCACGCAGCCGGTCGCGTAGACGTCGGAGCGCGCGTCGACGGTCTCGCCCCGGGCCTGCTCGGGAGAGAGGTACTGGGCGGTGCCGATGACGGCGGCGGTCGCGGTCTGGGTGGCGCCGCCGTCGTTGATCGCGCGGGCGATGCCGAAGTCCATCACCTTCACCGCGCCGGCCTTGGTCAGCATGATGTTGGCCGGCTTGACGTCGCGGTGCACGATCCCGTGGCGGTGCGAGAAGTCCAGCGCCGCGCACACGTCGGCCATGATCTCCATCGCCCGGCGGGCCGGCAGCGCGCCCTCCTTGCGGAGGATGTCGCGCAGCGTCTGCCCGTTGACGTACTCCATGACGATGTAGGGCACCGGGCCGTTCTCGCCCACGGTCTCGCCGGTGTCGTACACGGCGACGATCGCCGGGTGGTTCAGGCTGGCCGCGTTCTGCGCCTCGCGGCGGAACCGGGCCTGGAAGGACGGGTCGCGGGCGAGGTCGGCCCGGAGCACCTTGATCGCGACATCCCGGCCCAACCGCAGGTCACGCCCGCGATGGACCTCGCTCATCCCGCCGAAACCCAGGGTCTCGCCGATCTGGTAACGCTCACCGAGCGGTGGGACGACTGTGGTCATGACCAACCTTCACTCTTCAACACGATCATCGATTCTCTCAAAGCATCGGGCGGGGAGGTCGGGGTTGTGAGCAACGCCCCCATCCCCGTCAGGGCGGACGTCTGGAAGTACAGGGCGGTGCCGACGGCCCCGGCGAGCAGCAGGATCAGCAGCGCGATCAGCACCGAGAGGCCGGTGTGCCGCTTCGGCCGCGACCGGCCGTGGGGCCGGGAGGCCGGCACCGCCGACGTCACCGGACGCGGCGGCGGGGTGGCCATGGCGGTCCCGCGGGGCGGTGGCGCCGGGAACACCTGGGTCGGCGGCAGTCCGCCCGTCGGGACCATCGCGAAGCCACCGGTGCGCGGCGGGGCGAACCCGGCCCGGACGGCGGCCACCGCGTTCGCGAGGGAGCCGCCGTCGGGATAACGCTGGTTCGGGTCCTTGAGCAGCGCGTGTCGGATGAGCTCGACGATGACCGGCGGCACGTCCGGCGGCAGCGGCGGCGGCTCGTTGCGGATCTGCGCCATCGCCACGATCACCGGGTTGTCGCCGACGAAGGGCCGGAACCCGGCCAGGCACTCGTAGCCGACGATGCCCAGCGCGTAGACGTCCGACGCCGGCCGGGCGTCGTCGCCGGCGGCCTGCTCGGGGGACAGGTACTGGGCGGTGCCCATCACCAGCCCGCCTTTGGTGACCGGCACCTGGGCGGCGACCTTGGCGATGCCGAAGTCGGTGACCTTCACCTGGCCGGTCGGAGTGATGAGGATGTTGCCGGGCTTGATGTCGCGGTGCACCAGCCCGCGGGCGTGCGCCTCCTGCAGGGCCCGGCCGCTCTGCTCCAGGACGTCGAGCACCCGGTCCAGCGGGATTCGCGGGGTGCGGGCCAGGACCGCCGACAGGGGCTCGCCGCTGACCAGTTCCATCACCAGGAAGGCGGTGTCCTGCGGACCGTCCGGATGCGAGGCGGTCTCGCCGTAGTCGTACACGGCGGCGATGCCGGGGTTGTTCAGCGAGGCGGTGATCTGGGCCTCGGTGCGGAACCGGCCGACGAACTCCGGGTCCGAGGTGAGCTCGGACTTGAGGATCTTGACCGCGATGTCGCGGCCCAGCGTCCGGTCGGTGGCGGCCCAGACCTCGCCCATCCCACCGACGGCGATGCGACGGGTGAGGCGGTAGCGGTTGCTCAGCACGAGGCCGGGGTGGAGTGCCATCAGGACCCCTGCAGGGCGGCGGCGATGACCTGCCGGCCGATCGGGGCGGCGATCACGCCGCCGGTGGCGTCGGCGCCGACGTTCGCGCCGCTCTCGATGAACACGACCACCGCGACCTGCGGATCCGCGGCCGGCGCGAACGCGGAGTAGGAGACGTAGGGCGGGTTGGTCTTGGTGTCGCTCGGGTTGACGCCGTGCTCGGCCGTTCCGGTCTTGGACGCGATGTCCACGCCCTGGATCGGGGTGCCGCCGGCGTTGCGCAGGGTGACCTGCTCGGATTCCTGCATCATCGCGGTCAGGTCGGCAGCGACCTCGGGGCTGATGGCGTTGACGTTCGCCGGGGTCGGCACCGCAGCCGCGATCTCGGAGAGGTCCGGGGCGGTCGTCCGGGCGATCAGGTACGGGGTCATGCGGACCCCGTCGTTGGCGATGGTGGCCGCGATCATGGCGGTCTGCAGAGGGGTCAGAGCGACGTCGCGCTGACCGATGGCGGACTGCGCGGTCGCCGCCGCGTCGGCCATCGGACCGAGCCGCGAGCCCTGGGCCACGAGGCCGCCGCTGCTCCGGCTTCCGTCCACCAGGCCGACGTCGAACCGCTTCTCGTCGACCCCGAACGCCGCCGCCTGCCGCCGGATCGCGTCCGCGCCGAGCTTCATGCCGAGGTCGGCGAACGCGGTGTTGCACGAGTGGGCGAGCGCCACGGTCATCGTCACGTCCGCCGAGCTGCCCGCACAGCTGTCCCGGTTGAAGTTGCGCAGCTGCACCCCGTCGGTGGCCGGCAGGGTGATGGCCCCCGCGCTGGTCAGCGGGGTCTGCGGGTTGTAGGCCGCGCCCTGCGACAGCGCCGCGGCCGCCACCACCAGCTTGAACGTCGAGCCGGGCGGCAGGGTGTCGTCGAGGGCGCGGTTGTCCACCGGGCTGGGCGCGGCCGGGTCGGCCGGGCTGTGCAGAACGTCGTACTCCTCACGCTGTGCACCGTCGTTGTGGCTGGCCATCAGGTTCGGGTCGTAGCTCGGCGTCGACGCCATCGCCAGCACCTCACCGGTCGACGGCCGGATCGCGACCACCGTGCCGACCACCTGTGCGTCCACCAGCGCCTGGTAGGCGGCGGTCTGCACGGTCGGGTTGACCGTCAGCTCGACGTTGCCGCCGCGGGGGTCGCGGCCGGTGAGGAAGTCACCGAGGCGGTCGACGATGAGGTCGGCGGAGTCGCCGGACAGCAGGTCGTCCTGGGCGGCCTCCATCCGCGTCGGTCCGTAGGCCAGCGAGTAGTACCCGGTCAGCCCGGCATAGGCGGCCGGGTCGGTGGGATAGACCCGCTGGTAACGGTAGGAGTCGTCGGACTCCTCGGATCGGGCCAGCACCACACCGCCGGCCGCGGTGATCAGGCCGCGCTGCCGGCTGGCCTCCTCGTAGAGGATCCGTTTGTTGTTGGGGTCGTTGCGGTAGCTCGACGACTTCACGACCTGGATGTAGGTGACGTTGGCCAGCAGGGCGACGACCAGCACGATGATCGCGGTGGCGCCGCGGCGGATGTTGCGGTTCACCGGTTGCCGTCCGGCGGGGTCTTCGGGCCGGTGGCGGCGTCCTCGGGGTTGCTGCGGAGCTCGCTGATCGGCACCGCCTGGGTCATCGCGTCACTCAACGGCGCCGCCGGCCTGGGCTTGGGTTTCGGCCGCCGGGAGGCATCCGAGATCCGCAGCAGCAGCGCGATCGAGATGTAGTTGGCCAGCAGGCTGGAGCCTCCGTAGGACAGGAACGGGCTGGTCAGGCCGGTCAGTGGGATCAGGGCGGTGACGCCGCCGATGACGACGAAGACCTGGAAGGCCAGCGAGAAGCCGAGGCCGGCGGCCAGCAGTTTCCCGAAGTCGTCGCGGACGGCCAGCCCGATCCGCATACCGCGACTGGCCAGGATCAGGTAGCAGAGCAGCACTGCGGCCAGGCCGACCAGGCCGAGTTCCTCGCCGAGGGCGGCGGTGATGAAATCGGTGGAGGCGAACGGCACGAAGTCGGGACGGCCGGCGCCGAGGCCGGTGCCGAAGATGCCGCCCGTGCCCAGCGACAGCAGCGACTGCACGAGTTGGTAGCCGTCGTTGTACGGGTCGGCGAACGGGTCCAGCCAGATGTTCACCCGCTGCTGCACATGGCCGAAATTGAGGTAGGCGACATAGGCGCCGCCGGCGAACGCGAGCAGGCCGATGATCAGCCAGGACGCCCGTCCGGTGGCGAAGTAGATCATCGCGAGGAACACCCCGAACAGCAGCAGCGCGGTGCCCAGGTCCTTGCCGTAGAACAGCACACCGAGGGCGACGACGACGGCGATCATCAGTGGCGCGAGGTCGCGGGCCCGTGGTAGCACCAGGCCGAGGAACTTCTTGCCGGCGGTGGACAGCACGGCCCGCTTGCTCGCCAGGTAGGACGCGGCGAAGACGATCAGCGCGATCTTGGTGAACTCGGCCGGCTGGATCGACAGCACGCCCGGGATCCGGATCCAGATGTTGGCACCGTTGATCGTCGGGGCGAAGGTCCGCAGCCCGACCAGCCCCAGCAGCGGCGGCATCGCCAGGAAGACGAGCCCGACCAGGGCCAGCGTGTAGGCGTACTGACGCAGCACCGAGTGGTGCTTGATCACCAGCAGCACGACGAGGAAGAAGACCAGCCCGACGCCGGTCCAGACGAGCTGGGCGATGGCCTCCGGGCGGGGCGCCTCGGTGCCGCGGAGCGCGGCCCGGACGGCGGCGGCGAGGTCCAGTCGGTGGATCATCACCAGGCCGAGACCGTTCATCAGCGCCACCAGCGGGAGCAGCAGCGGATCGGCGTAGGGCGCCAGCATCCGGACGACGAAGTGCGCGATGGCGAAGACGGCGAGAAATGCGCCGCCGTACCAGGCGAGGTCCCACGACACCGACCGGCTCTGGTTCAGCTCGACCAGGGTCAGCGCGCTGGTGACGATGATCGCCACCAGCACGAGCAGGCCGAGTTCGGCCGCCCGGCCGCTGGGCGGCCGGTGGCTGGTGTGCGGGCCGTCGACCGGGACGCGGACCCGGGCGCCGGTGCTGTCTCGTGTGGTCATCAGCCGATCCGGCAGTTGATGTCGGGCTGGGGCGTCTGCGCCGCCAGCGTGGTGGCCGACGCCGAAGTGGCGGATGCCGAAGTGACGGATGCCGAGGTGACGGGCGGCGTGGTGACGGACGGAACGCTGCCCGAAAGGGACGTGTCCGGGGCCGGGTCGGTGGGGCCGTCGGTGGCCAGGGCCCGTGGCCGGTGAGTCCGGGGTCGGAAGTGACCGGGTCGGTCGGTCGGGGACCGTGGGGTCGGCCGGGATGGTGACCACCGGGGCCGGCGGCCGTCCGAAGGTCGAGCACAGCGGCAGCTTCTGGAATTCGAGCCGCAGCAGGATCTCGCGGGCGTTCTGCAGGTCGCCGGCCGGGATGCCGGCGATCACCTGGTCCCGCGCGGCCGGCACCAGGTCGGTGGTGCGCAGCGGGACGCAGCCCGGGTCCGTGCTCCAGCAGGAGCCCTCCTGCGCCGACGACAGGTCGATGCCGAGGACGGACCCGTCCACGCCGCGGAAGACGGCGACGGCGCCGTTGTTGTCGCCGACGTAGTACTGGGTGCCGACCCAATTGGTGCCGAGCACGCCGCCCACCACCAGCAACGCGAGGATCGAGACCAGCAGCCCGACGCGTCGCACCCAGCGGCGGGTCCGGCTGGGCGGGGCGGCGACCCGGCTCGGGCGGGACAAACGGTCGATGTCGCCGTCGAGTCCAGGTCGTCCAGGTCGTCGAGATCGGCGTCGAGATCCACATCGTCGTCGTCGAGGTCGTCCGGGCCGTCGAGATCACCCGACCGGTTCGGGCTGGTGATCGACTCGGAGAAGCCGGCGTCGCCGGCCGCCGCCCGGGCCGCCAGCGCCGCGACGTCGGGTTCGCGGGGCAGCGCCACCCGCGGCATCCGTTTGGTGAAGCGCAGGTCGGCCAGCGGCCCGGTGGCGTCGGCGTCCATCGGGGTGGTTCGTTCGTTCTCCAGGGGCGGTGACTGCCCGACGTCCATGACGTCGGCGACGATCACCGTCACGTTGTCCGGGCCGCCGCCGCGCAGGGCCAACTCGATGAGCCGGTCGGCCGCCTCGGCGGTCTCGTAACTGGCCAGCGTGTCGGCGATGGCCTCGGCGGAGATGACGCCGGAGAGCCCGTCGGAGCAGATCAGGTAGCGGTCGCCGACGCGGGCCTCCCGGATCGCCAGCGTCGGCTCGACGTCGGTGCCGTTCAGCGCGCGCAGCAGCAGCGACCGCTGCGGATGCTGCGCCGCCTCGGCCTCGGTGATGCGGCCCTCGTCGATCAGCGACTGGACGAACGTGTCGTCGTGGGTGATCTGCGACAACACCCCGCCGCGCCACAGGTAGGCGCGGGAGTCGCCGACGTGGGCGATGCCCAGCCGGGGCCCGTCGAACATCAGCGCGGTGACCGTGGTTCCCATGCCGTCGAGCTCGGGATCGTCGGTGACCATGTCGGCGATGGCCTCGTTGCCGTCCTCGGTGGCGTGTTCCAGCGGCGTCAGGAGATCGCGGCCGTGCGGGTCGTACTGGTCCAGCGGGGCGAAGGCGGCGACGGCCAACCGCGACGCGGTGTCGCCGGCGACGTGGCCGCCCATTCCGTCGGCGACCACGAGCAGGCGGTTGCCGGCGAAGACCGAATCCTGGTTGTTGGCACGCAGCAGACCACGGTCGGTCCGCGCGGCGTAGCGCAGGGTGTGGGTCATCGGGACGGCCTGCCGCTCACGGACGCAGCTCGAAGACCGTACGGCCGATGCGGATGGGGGTCAGGGCAGGCACGGGTACCGGTGTGGACACCCTGGTCCGGTCCAGGTACGTGCCGTTGGTGGAGCCGAGATCCTCGAGCCAGTAACTGTTGCCCTGCAACGTGAGCCGCGCATGCCGGGTCGAGGCGTAGTCGTCGTCCAGGACCAGCGTCGAGTCGTCGGCGCGACCGATGAGGACGGGCGCGCCGGTGAGCTCGATGCGGGTGCCCGACAGGTGGCCGGCGGTCACCGTGAGCTGGCGGGGCGGCCCGCTCTGCACGGGTTGCGCGGCGACCGCGCGTTCCCGGCGGGCGCGCCGGCTGTCCCGGGGCTCGCTGGTCGCCAGCACCCGGATGTCGGCCCGGATGGTGCGGATCGCGGCATAGACGAACAGCCACAGCAGGAGCAGGAAACCGACCCTGGTGATCTGGAGGACGAATGCGGGCACGGGCCTACCCTCGCTGGCTGAAGATGATCGTGGAGTGGCCGAGACGGATGACGTCACCGTCGGCCAGCTGCCAGGTCTGCACGATGGTCCCGTTCACCGTGGTGCCGTTGGTCGAGCCGAGGTCGTGCATCACGGCGATGTGCCCGTCGAAGTAGACGTCCAGGTGCCGGCGCGACACCGAGGTGTCGGGTAGCCGGAAGGAGGCGTCCTGACCGCGGCCGACGATGTTCGAGCCGGGCTGCAGCTGATGGCTGCGGCCGGAGCCGTCGTCGGCGTGCAGGCTCGCCACCACCTCGGGGTAACGGCCGTAGTACTGCTGGTCGGCGTACCGGGGATCGGCGTAGCGCGGATCCTGCTGCGGGTCGGGCTGCGGGGCGTAGCCGTGCTGGTAGCCCTGATCCGCGTACGGGTCGGGATGCGGCCGGCCGTAGTCGCGGTACTCCGGCTGCCGGTAGGGACCGGCGGGCGGACCGTACGGGCCGGGGTAGGGCTGCCCGGGGGCGGGCGGCTGATACGGCTGCTGCTCGGACACGGGCCGGCCGCCGGACGAGGACGACGAGCGCCGGGGCCCGGCGTCGGGGTCGACGATCGAACTCACCCGGAACTGGCCGGTGTGCAGTGAGGGAGCCTCCTCGAGCTCCACCTCGATGTCGCCGAAGGTGTCGTAGCCCTGCTCCTGGAGGTACTCCCGGATCGTGTCGGACAGGGCCGTTGCGACGCGCTTCTCGTCCTCGCCGATGCCCTTGCGGTCGGTAGGGCCGAGCCGGACCCGGAAGTGGTTCGGGGCGATCATCCGGCCGCCGTCGGCCGTCAGCTTGTTGTTGGCCTCGTCCTGCAGGGCGGTGATCACCTCCGACGGGTGCACGCTGCCGCCGAACAGGCGGGCGAAGGTGTTGCCGACGGCGCCTTGGAGCCGCCGCTCGAAGCTCTGGATGATGCCCATCGGTCACCTCCGTTCGTCGTGGGGCGTGTGCTGCTGCAGTGCGTCTGACTGTGAGGCTATCGGTCGGGGTTGCGGTTGGACCGGTGACGGCACGTCCGTGAGGGAGCTGTTACCGCTGCCGTTGGTGGACGTGTGGGGGTGGCGGGAGTTGCGTGGGGTGGGGTCCGGTGTGGGGGCGCACCGGGTCGCACGTCCGATCACGCAGCTCCGCGTCAGCTGTGCGGCTCGCGCGTCAGTGGCAACAGGTGCGCCGGTGAGACAGGTGGTGCGGAGTCGTCCGGCGGTGGGCGCGTGCGGGCTGGAACGTGTCGAGGGTCGTACGCCGTCAGGTGCCGCTGGGCCGATCAGGCCCGTCGTCGGCGATTTGGGCTGGCACCGACGCCGGTGATAATCTCGTCGGGTTGCTCGCGCGAGTGGCGAAATGGCAGACGCGCACGGTTCAGGTCCGTGTGTCCGTAAGGACGTGGGGGTTCAACTCCCCCCTCGCGCACTCTGGTTGAGACAGACGACCAAGCCCCCGACCGGCGGTGATCCCGCCCGGTCGGGGGCTTGTGTCGTTCTGGGGGACGGGGCCGCTCGGTCGGAGGGTGTCGCCGCCGGACCGTCAGCACATGGCAGTCCTGACGCAGGTGACCACTGCTTCCTGGTCATCGGTGGCTGTTTTCTCATCACCTGGTGCCACGGTCACCCGGGGGACCGCAGGTAACTCCCGTGCTCACGACGTCACGGACCGGGCGGCTCGTCGCTGCGTACCGTGGGCGTCAGTCCGACGAGGGAGCACATGATGAGCAGGACCGGATTGATCGTCGGCGGCGCGGTGCTCGCCGCACTCGGGGTGCTGTTCACCCTGCAGGGCTTGAACTACGTCGGAGGGTCGGCGATGAGCGGCTCGACGACGTGGGCGGTGCTCGGTCCGATCATCGCCCTGCTGGGCATCGTGCTGTTGGTCGTCGGCGCGCGGCGACCCAGGACGCGCTGACAACGACCGCTGACCCCGAGTCACTCGTGCCGGGCGCGGAGAGAATCCCTTTGAACGCGGTGTCGTGACTGTTGCCGAGTGCGACGACGTCACAGGCCGCGGCCATTCGTCGCCACCCAGGGTGGCGCGCGGTGGCCGGCGGGCCTCACCCGGTTCCGGTCAGCAGATGCTGCCGGGATCCACGCGGGCGGTGATGAGGTCGGCGACCACACCCAGCTCGGTGATCTGCTCGGCGGTCAGCGCGTCCATCACGTACGAGCGGACCGCCGCGACGTGTCCGGGGGCGGCCGCCTCCAGTTGTCGGCGGCCGGTGTCGGTCAGGACGGTCAGGACGGAGCGCCGGTCGTCGGGCGCCGGTTCGCGGCGGACCAGGTCCTGGGCCTCGAGGCGACGGGCGACATGGGACAACCGGGACACCGACCCGTTGGCGAACGACGCCAGGTCGCTCATCCGCATCCGGTGGTCGGGCTGATCCGACAGCGCCGCCAGCACCAGGTACTCGAAGTAGCTCAGGCCGGCGTCGCGCTGCAGCTGTGCGTCCAAGGCGCTGGGGAGCTTCGCCATCAGCTCGGCCAGCGACATCCAGGTGCTCAGTTCGGCCGGTGACAGCCACCGCGGTCCGTCCATGCACCGCACGGTACCCCGTTGTTGACGCTTCAACTATGCGGCCGGCGCCGCCGTCAGCGCCGTCCGGCAGTGCGAGTAGAACGCATCGCGCCGAGCGTCCTCGTGGGTCTGCCGGCGCAGGTCGTCGCGATCTTCCGGTTTTGGCCGGACGCCTGCTGACCCGGCGAGCCCGGGGGCGACGCCCGGTTCCCGAGCACGGCGTCGTGCGGCGCCGGGTTTGGTCGTCCCACCCGGTCGGGCACCTGAGAGTGTGCGGATGTCCAACCGGTCGGCACCCCCGCTCCGCCGTGCTCGTCGCGGCTCAGTCCGAGGAGGCCCCTGATGCCCCGTCCGTCCATCGGTCCTGTACCGAACGCGGAGCCCGGACGGCTCCCGATCCAGCAGGCGGCGCTGGTGTTCGGCATCGCGTTCCTCGTCCTGGGCGTCCTCGGGTTTCATCCCGGGTGTCACCACCGACGCCGGCGATGCGACCTTCGTGCAGCACGGCGGCAGACTGTTCGGGGTGTTCGGCACCTCGGGCCTGGACAACGTGGTGCGCCTGGTGTTCGGCGCTCTCGGCGTGCTGGTGGCGATGCGGTCGGCCTTCGGGAGTGCGGTGTACCTGGGTGTGGGCGGCGTCTTCTACTTCCTGATCTGGCTGTACTCGGTGCTGGCCGACCCGCTGGTCAGCAACGACGGTATGGGCATCGGGGCAGCCGACTGGGCGCTGAACACCGTGCTGGGTCTCGGGATGATCGTGGTCGCCGTGGCGACCCGACCCCGTCGTACCGGCCGCACGCCCGCTCTCAACGATCCGCCGTTCGAGGAAACCCCGACGCCCAACTGACGGGTCGTGGGAGCGCACGAGCGTCGCCTGTGGTGCACTGACGCCAAGCGTGCGTTCACCCACAGGGAGATCCGATGGCCGCTGCCGGTACCGGCACCTCCGCAACGACGTCGCCTCGGGACCAGCCCGCCCTGAAACGGGTGATGGGTCCCAAGCTCCTGTTGCTGTTCATCGTCGGGGACATCCTCGGCACCGGTATCTACGCGCTGACCGGGGATGTCGCAGCCGAGGTCGGCGGGGCGGCCTGGTTGCCCTTCCTGATCGCCTTCGCAGTGGCCATGGTGACGGCGTTCAGCTATCTCGAGCTCGTCACCAAGTACCCGCAGGCCGCGGGGGCTGCGCTGTACACGCACAAGGCGTTCGGTGTCCACATCTTCACGTTCCTGGTGGCCTTCGTGGTGATGTCGTCCGGAATCACCTCGGCCTCGACGGCGTCCCGGGCGTTCGCGTCGAACCTGGCCGAAGGCTTCAGGCTGGACCTCGGTGACACCGGCATCCTGTTCATCGCGCTCGGGTTCATGGCGCTGGTGGCGCTGGTCAACTTCCGCGGGGTCGGCGAGAGCGTCAAGGCCAACGTGGTGCTGACCCTCATCGAGCTGTCCGGGCTGCTGTTGGTGATCATGGTGGGGTTGTGGGCGTTCGTCGACGGCAACCCGGATTTCTCGCGCGTGGTGGCGTTCGAATCGTCCGCGGAAAAGGGCACCTTCCTGGCGATCACGACGGCGACGTCGCTGGCCTTCTTCGCGATGGTCGGGTTCGAGGACTCGGTGAACATGGCCGAGGAGACGAAGGACCCGGTGAAGATCTTCCCGAAGGTGATGCTCACCGGGTTGACCATCACCGGCATCATCTACGTGCTGGTGGCGATCGTGTCGGTGGCGCTGGTGCCGGTCGGGCAGCTCGCCGACAGCGACACCCCGCTCGTCGAAGTGGTGCGGGCCGGGGCGCCGGGGCTGCCGATCGGCGACATCCTGCCGTTCATCTCGATGTTCGCGGTGGCGAACTCGGCGTTGATCAACATGTTGATGGCGAGTCGGCTGGTCTACGGGATGGCCAAGCAGCGGGTGCTGCCGCCGGTGCTCGGGCGGGTGCACCAGGACCGCTGCACACCGTGGGTGGCGATCCTGTTCACCACCGGGTTGTCGGTGCTGCTCATCACCTACGTGTCGATGGCGTCGTCGGACGCGGTCGCGGTGCTCGGCGGCACGACGTCGCTGCTGCTGCTGGCGGTGTTCGCGGTGGTGAACGTGGCGGTGCTGGTGCTGCGCCGGGACACCTCGTCGACGAAGTACTTCCGGGCGCCGACGGTGCTGCCGGTCATCGGGATCATCGCGTGCGTGTTCCTGGTGACGCCGCTGTCCGGTCGCCCGTCGACGCAGTACGTGCTGGCCGGCTGGGTGCTGGTGATCGGGCTGGTGCTGTTCGGCGTGACGCTGCTGATCAACCGGCGGCTCGGGGTGGAGCCCGAGGGGCTCGGGGACGCGAAGGACCTGCAGGGCTGAGGTCAGCGCGGAGGCGGTGCGGCAACCGGTCTTCCCGGTGCTGAGCGACGGGTGTCGAATGTCGTGCTCGCGAGCCGCCGTTCGGTGAGGGCGACGAGCGACAGGACGTCGGTGGCGACGTACCCCGTGGTCCCACGCTCGACCGACTTCCGCGCCAACACGCCGGTGCCGGTGCCGGTCGAGCCGGTGGCGGTGGGGCGCCAGGTGGGGTCGGGCCGGGATCACGCGGTCCGGAGACCGGTCAGCGACCGGGCGGCAGTCGGGCCGTCACCGGCCTGGATGGCGGTAGCCGCGGACCGGTAGCGCTCGACCAGGGCGCGGTCCGGGAGCGACGCGGTCAGTACCTCGTCGATGACGATGGCCAGCCAGCCGAACAGCGAGTTGCCCGAGGCGATGAGCACCGTGCGGTGGAACGTGGCCCGGTGTCGTCGGAAGCTCGCGGCGTCGTCCGCGGCGGCCAGGGACAGTACGGCGCCGGTGAGCGTTCCGCAGTCGTCGGGGGACGCGAGCCGGGCGGCCAGATCGGCCGCCGTCGGCTCCACCACGTCGAGCAGCTCGGCCAGCGAGCGCAGTTGCTCCGACCGTCGCGGTCCGGCCAACCGCCACCGGAGAACCCGGTGGTCGTACGGGTTCCACTCCGCCGCCGGTCGGACCGTGACACCGGAACGGCGTCGCACGTCCACCATGCGCATCGATTCCAGGACCCGGATCGCCTCCCGAGCCACCGTCCGGGACACTCCGGCGGATCCGGCGATGGCGTCGGTGCCCAGCACCGTCCCGGGCGGCACCGCACCGGAGGCGATGTCACCGCCGAGTGCCTCGATCAGGTCGCCGTGTCGGGACGGGATCGTCGGCGCCGTCGACGATGTCGGGCCAGGACGGGGGCCGACCGGCAGGCCGGTCATCGGTCGCGGGGCCCCGCCGGCACCACGGTGGTGCCGGCCGCCGGGATCCCCTGGCCGCCGCCGTCCGGCGTGGTCACGGTCCGTGGGTTCACAACCGGCCCTGTGCGGCGGTCCCCGCCGGGATGGCGGACATGGTGGTGACCACGACCGGCCGGTCGAGCAGGCCGTCGATCGCCGCGTTCAGGGCCACCACCGCCGAGCCGTCCGCATGGGTGGCGAGATCATCGGCACTGGACCACTTCTCGATCATGGTGACGGTGCCGTCACTCGCGTCGTGGATGGCGTACAGGAGGCAGCCGGGCTCCTCGTGCACCGCGGGGATGGCGGTGCGCAGTGCGGCGACGAGCTCCTGCCGGCGGTCGGCGAGCGGGTGGAAGACGGCGGTGACGACGACGGACACGGTGGGACTCCAGGATTCAGGATGATGGTCGGGGACGGGGCGGTGCGCTGCTGGAGCGCTGGATGAAGTCGGCGTCGATGCGGATCCGCCGGGCCGGCTCGCTGATGGCGCCCTTGAGGCGGCCGTAGGCCAGTTCCACGGAGTGCAGGGCCAGCATGTCGATGGGTTGGCGGACCACCGACAGGGGTGGTGACACCAGCTCGGTCCAGGGGTTGTCGTCGAAGACCACCAGGCTCAGGTCGTCCGGCACGGTCAGGGCCGACTGCTGCACCCGGCTGAGGGCGTTGCGCACCTGGGCGGTGTTGCCGACGATGAGCGCGGTCGGCGGGGACGGCAGGCTCAGCAGGGTCGTGACCGCGTCCCCGCCGGAGGTGCCGCGGAACGGCACGGCCTGAACGAGCCGGTTATCGACGGGCACGCCGGCTCGTTGCAGGGCGGTGCGGAAGCCGGTGACCCGGCTGCGGCCGGTCGATGTCGTTGTCGGGCCCGAGATGAACCCGATCCGGGTGTGGCCCAGACCGAGGAGGTGGTCCGTGGCCACCTCGGCGGAGAGCTCGTTGCTGATGGTGACCACGTCGATGTCCGGGAGCTCGTCGATCTCGCGGTCGACGAACACCACGTGAATGCCGAGTTGGGCGAGCTGGGACCACTTCTCGACGTTGCCCCCGGTGGGGGTGGCGATCACCGAGCCCACCGAGCGGCCGATCAGGGTGTCGATGGACTCCGACTCCAGGTGCGGGTCCTCCTGGGTGGTGAGCAGGACGACGTGGATGCCGCGGGCGCGCGCCTCCCACACCACCCGGTCGGCCAGCCGCGCGAAGAACGGGTTGGTCAGGTCGGCCAGGACGAGCCCGATGGTCGTCGTGGACTGCTGCTGCAGCTCCCGGGCCGCCGCGCGCGGTCGGTAGGCGAGCCGCTCGATCACTTCGACGACCCGCTCCCGGGTCTGCGGGGCGACCGGCCCGGAGCCGTCGTTCATCACCCGGGACACCACGGCGATGGACACGCCGGCTTCGCGTGCGACGTCGCGAATCGTCGCTGGCTTGTGCACGCGGACCTCCTCGTCGATGGACCCACAGCTTGCGTCATGGAAGTGCTTGACATCTCCGGCGGGTTGATGGTACAAAACTGGAACCGTTTACACAACCGGCGCGTGAACGGCGACAACGACGTCCCGGCCCCTGTCGGCCGTGCGAGACCCGTTGTCACCCTGCAGCTTCCAGACATCGAGGGGCACGGAATGAACCTGCACGCACTGCTGGCGCAACGGGAACGGGACGGCCGGCCGATCCGGGTCGGGCTCATCGGAGCCGGGCGCTTCGGCACCATGTACCTGGCCCAGGCCCGCAACATCCCCGGCATCCACGTGGTCGCCATCGCCGACATCAACATCGAGCGCGCCCGCGGTGCCTTCCGGCTGGTCGACTGGCCCGCCGACGCCACGGCCGGCTCCATCGCCGATGCGCTCACCACCCGCGCCACCACCATCGTGGCCGACGCTGCGGCCCTGTTCGACACCCCCGAGATCGACATCGTCGTCGAGGCCACCGGCAACCCGGTCGTCGGCGTCAATCACGCGCTGCGGGCGATCGAGACCGGCAAGCACATCATCATGGTGACCGTCGAGGCCGACGCGCTGGCCGGCCCGGCACTCGCCCGCCGGGCCGAGAAGGCCGGGGTCGTCTACTCGATGGCCTACGGCGACCAGCCCGCGCTCATCATGGAGCTCGTCGACTGGGCCCGGACCTCCGGTTTCGACGTCGTCTGCGCCGGCAAGGGCGCCAAGTATCTCGAGCACTACCACGAGATGAATCCCGACAACGTCTGGGACAACTGGGAGTTCAGCAAGGAGCTGACCGATTCCGGCCAGCTCAACCCCTACATGCACACCTCGTTCCGCGACGGCACCAAGGCCGCCATCGAGATGGCCGCGGTGGCCAACGCCGCGGGCCTCGTGCCGTCGGACGACGGGCTGACCTTCACCCCGGGCAACGTCGAGGAGATCGCCACCATCTGCCGTCCCGCCGCCGTCGGCGGGGTGCTCGCCAACGAGGCCTCGGTCGACGTCATGTCCAGCGTGACCCGCGACGGGGAGTGGATCCCGTTCAACACCCAGGAGGGCGTGTTCGTCGTGGTCAAGGCGACCAACGACTACGTGGCCGGCTGCTTCGGCGAGTACCCCTGGCATCCGGACCCGACCGGGCAGTACGCGGCGCTGTACCGCCCGTACCACTACGTCGGGCTGGAGCTCAACGTCTCGATCGCCAACGCGGTGCTGCGCGGCATCCCCACCGGCGCGCCGACCGGCTTCTACGGCGACGTGGTCGCCACCGCCAAGCGCGACCTCAAGGCGGGCGAGATCCTCGACGGTGAGGGTGGTTTCACGGTCTGGGGCAAGCTCGTATCGGCCGACACCTCGGTCCGCAGCCGGCTGCTGCCGGTGGCGCTGGCCCACCACGTCGAGCTCGTCAACGACGTCCCGAAGGGTCGCAGCGTCAGCTGGGACGACATCGTCGTGACCGACGAACTGACCACCGCGATCGAGCTCCGCCGCGAGACCGAGGCGCTCGTCCAGCTCTGACACCCTGCTCCGCAACGTTTCTCAACGCTCCACCTCGTTCCCCCTTTTCAAAGACGAAAGGAACCACCCGATGTCCTCTCGAATGCGACCTCTGGTCACCGCGGCGGCAGCGACCGCCGCGCTGCTGCTGGGTGCGTGCAGCGCCACCCCCTCCGGCGACTCGCCCAGCTCGTCCAGTGGGTCCGCCGCCGGCGGCTCGTCGACGGACCTGGTCTCGCTGGTGCAGGCCGACACGAAGACCGCGATCGACGAGCTGACCACGAGTCTCGGTGAGCCGACGGCGATGTCGGGCAAGAAGCTGTGCTACGTCACCCGGACGTTGGCCAACGAGTTCTGGGGCTACGAGCGGGACGGCTTCGAGGGCGAGGCCAAGAAGCTCGGCATGGACTACACGACCTTCGCCGTCAACGACGAGTCCTCCATCAGCGAGCAGCTGGACAAGGCGCAGAGCGCGCTCAACCAGGGCTGCAGTGCGCTGCTGGCGTCGCCGATCTCGGCCACCGCGCTGGACACCGTGTTCCAGGCCGCGCTGGCCAAGGGCGTGCCGGCGATCGTCCTCAACGACGCCAAGGGCACCGTGCCCGGTGTCGTCTACGTCGGACCGGACGCCTCCACCATCGGTGAGACCGCGGCCGACTACATCGCCACCCAGCTGCCCGACGGCGGCAAGGTCGCCATGATCGAAGGTGACCCGGGCTCGTCCAACGCGATCAACCGTGGCCTCGGCTTCAAGGCCGGACTCGAGAAGCACAGCAACCTCGAGCTCGTCGCCTCGCAGTCGGCGAAGTGGGACACCGCGCAGGCCCAGACCATCGCCACCGCGATGCTCACCGCCAACCCCGACATCAAGGCCTTCTACTCCCAGAACGACGGCATGGCCCTCGGTGTCGAGGCGGCCATCGCGGCCAAGGGTCTGACCGGTCAGGTGCTGCTGGTCGGCACCGACGGGATCCCGCAGGCGAAGAAGGAGATCGCCGACGGCAACATCACCGCCACTGTGTCCGAGAAGCCGACCACCGAAGGCGCCGCGGGCGTCAAGGTCGCGCTGTGGCTGATGGCCGGCAAGCAGGTCCCCGGCTGGGTCGACGTGCCGGCGTTCATCGTCGACAAGAGCAACGTCGACCAGTACCCGACGGGCATGCCGTAACCGATTCCGACCAGAGACGGACGCCGATCATGAGCGACACCATCCTCGAGTTCACCAACATCGCGAAGTACTTCCCCGGGGTGCGGGCACTGGAGGACGTCAGCTTCCGGCTGCACCGGGGTGAGGTGCTCACCCTGGCCGGCGAGAACGGGGCCGGGAAGAGCACGCTGCTGGGCATCCTCGGCGGCTCGCTGGCCCCCTCGGCCGGCGCCATCACCGTCAACGGGGTGGCACGCACCGAGTTCACCCCGCGGCAGGCGCTGGCCGAGGGCATCATGATCGCGCGTCAGGAACCCGCCGTCGTGCCGCAGCTGACGGTCGAGCAGAACCTGCTGCTCGGCAAGAACGCGGCCGAGCGGAAAGCGGCGGCACCGGCGGTGGCGGGAGCCCTCGCCGACGTCGCCGCTATGGGGTTCCCGCTCGACGCGAGGACGACGCTTTCCCGGCTCAGCCCGGCCCAGCGGCACGCCCTGACCATCGCCCGGGCGTTCGCCTACGGGGCGTCGATCGTCGCGCTGGACGAGCCGACCACGTCGATGCTGGAACACAACGTCGCGGCTGTGCTGAAGCGGGTGCGGGAGATGGCCGCCGAGCGCGGCGTGGGCATCATCTACGTCTCGCACCGGATGCCGGAGGTGATGGCCGTGTCCGACCAGGTGGTCGTGCTCCGCGACGGGCGGGTGGCCTACCAGTCGGCCATCGGTGACACCAGCACCGAGGAGATCGTGCGCCGGATGGTCGGCCGGGAGCTGCTCGGCTTCCAGCGGCAGCACTCGGTGGCCGCGGACGCGCCGACCCTGTTCACCGCGACCGGGGTGACGGGACCGCGCAGCGACGCCACCGTCGACATCCGGGTCCGGGCCGGCGAGGTCGTCGGCATCGCCGGCCTCGTCGGCTCCGGCCGCACCGAGTTCCTCCGGGCGCTGGTGCGCGCCGACCCCGGCTGCGGCGGTGAGCTGACCATCGACGGCACGCCGGTGAAGGTCGACAACCCGCACGACAGCCGCGATGTCGGCATCGCCTTCATCCCGGAGGACCGCAAGCACCAGGGCCTGGCGCTGCAGATGCCGGCGTACGCCAACATCGCGCTGACCGCCGCCCCCGACATGGTCGGGAGCGGACCGTTCATCAGCGTCCGGCGGCAGAAGGCGGTCGCGCACGAGATCGCCACGTCGCTGGCGCTCAAGCCCGCGACCGTGACCCTGCAGGCGCGGCAGTACTCCGGGGGCAACCAGCAGAAGGTGGTCATCGCCAAGTGGCTGCGCCGCGGCTCCCGGGTCTTCCTCTTCGACGAGCCGACCAAGGGCGTGGACGTCGGGGGCAAGGCCGAGATCTACGGCCTCATCGACGGTCTCGCCGCCGCCGGCAACGCCGTCGTGGTGGTCAGCTCCGATCTGCCGGAGATCATCTCGCTCAGTGACCGCGCCCTGGTCATGCGCAACGGCCGGTTCGTCTCCGAGCACACCGGTGCCGAGATCAACGAACACAGCCTGGTGGCCAGTGCCATGGGCATCACGAAGGAGATCGTGTGAGTACCGACGTCAGCACCCCGCCCCGCAAGCGGGTGACCATCAACGTCCAGGCCCTGGGCATCTTCATTGCCGCCGCCGTCATCTTCGCGGTGTTCGGGGTGTTGAACTCCAACTTCCTCACCCTGGACAATCTGCGCGACGTCGCCGTCTCGGCCTGCGTCAACGCCCTCATCGGCATCGGCCTGACCTTCGTCATCATCACCGGCGGCATCGACCTGTCGGTCGGCTCGATCGCGAGCTTCGTCGGCATCGTGTCGGCCAATGCGATGGTCAACAGCGGCATCCCGGCCATCCCCGGCCTGCTGCTGGGGCTGGCCGTGGGCTTCCTCGCCGGCGTGGTCAACGGCCTGCTCATCACCAAGGCGAAGCTGCCGCCGTTCATCGCCACCCTCGGCACGATGAGCGTCTACCAGGGACTGGCCTACGTGGTCACCGACGGCAGGCCGGTCTACAACGTGCCGGACCAGTTCGTGCTGCTGCTCAACAGCTACATCGGCGGCGTGCCGATCGTGGTCGTGGTGGTCGTCGTCGTGGCCGTACTGGCCTGGCTGCTGTTGCGCCGCACCGTGTTCGGCCAGAACGTCATCGCCGTCGGTGGCAGCGAGGAGACCGCGTGGCTCTCGGGCGTGCGGGTGACCCGGGTGAAGGTGCTGGTCTACGGCATCTCCGGGATGCTCGCCGCCCTCGGTGGCCTCGTCGTGGTGGCCCGGATCAGCGCCGCCCAGTCCGAGGCGGGCAGCCCCTACCTGCTCACCGCGATCGCCGCCGCCGTCATCGGCGGGGCCAACCTGATGGGTGGTGAGGGCCGGATCGCCGGCACCCTCGTCGGCGCGCTCATCCTGGGTGCGCTGACCAACGGCCTCGTGCTGCTGAACGTGCCGAGCTTCTACGAGCAGATCGTCACCGGTCTCGTGGTGCTCATCGCGGTCGCCATCGATCAGGGCAGCAAGGGCTGGCCCATGCTCAACCGGGGCAAGGGGAAGTCCGGCCCGCCCGCGGAGACGCACGCCGCACCTGCGGCCGAGGTCCGGACCGGGGTGTGACGGTGCTGGACCAGGTGGCCGGGGCGAGGGTCCTGGTGACCGGCGGCGACGGGTTGATCGGCCGGGCGGTCGTCCGGCTGCTGGTCGAGACCGGCGCCGTGGTCGCCGTTCTCGAACGGGACGCCGGATCGTCCGACGTCCGACGGGTGGTCGGCTCGGTGACCGACCCCGGAGTGGTCGCCGAGGCGGTCGCCGGGCAGGACGCCGTCGTCCACCTCGCCGGCCTGGCCGGGCTGGACGCCGGCACCCCCGAGGAGATCTACGCCGTCAACGCGCTGGGGACCTTTGTGGTGCTGCAGGCGTGCGCCCGGGCGGGGGTGCGCAAGGTCGTCTACGCGTCCAGCATCAACGCCGTCGGATTGCCGCTCCACGCGCGTCCGGTGCTGCCGTCGGGCTACCCGTGGGACGAGGACGAGCCCACCGACATCGGTGATGCCTACTCGCTGTCCAAGGTCGCGAACGAGGCCGCGGCGGCGATGTTCGCCCGCCGGGACGGGTTGTCGCTGACCGGGCTGCGGTACCCGCTGGTCCGGGACATCACCGAGGCGGGCGGCGCGGTTTTCGGCCGGCACATCCGGGCCGCCCTGACGGCGGACCCGCGGCGCCAGGCCTGCGAGGGCTGGACCTACCTGGACGTCCGTGACGCCGCCCGGGCAACCGTGGCCGCACTGCGGCACGAGACCCCCGCCGTACCGGGCATCCTCGTCGCCGCCCCCCGCACCTACCTGCGGGACGACACCGTTTCCGCCCTGCGTCGGTGCGCACCGGGGGTGCCGGCGGCGGTCACCGGTCGGGACGTCCCGGTGCGGCTGGATCGCGCGCGGGAGCTGCTCCGCTTTTCCGCGTCGGTGTTCCTGGAGGACGTCGATCCTGGCCAGCTCGCCGATCTCGATCTGCTGGAGGGCCGATGAGCGGGGTCTCGCTGCTGGGCCTGGGACGGATGGGTGAGCCCATCGCCCGCCGGTTGCTGGCCGACCTGGGCGCGTTGACTGTGTGGAACCGGACCGCTGAGAAGGCGACCGGGCTCGAGGCTGCCGGCGCGCGGGTGGCGGCCACGCCCGCCGAGGCGGCCGCGGCCATCACGCTGACCGTGCTCACCGACCTGGTCGACGTCGAGGGGGTGCTGGACGGGCCGGACGGGTTGCTGGCCGGCTGGTCCCGGAGGGTCGACGGGGGCCGTCCGGTGCTGGTCGTGCACGGCACGGTGTCCGCAGTCGGCGTCGCGGCGCTGGCGGCGCGGCTGGACGCGGTCGGCGTGGACCTGGTCGACGCGCCGCTCAGCGGCGGGGTGGCCGGGGCCGAGTCGGGGGCGTTGAGCGTGATGGTCGGCGGGTCCGCGGAGGCGGTCGCCCGGGTACGCCCGGTGCTGGACGTGGTCGGCCGCACCGTGCGCCACCTCGGTCCGGTCGGGTCCGGGCAGGTCGCCAAGACCTGCAACCAGGTCGTGGTCGCGGCGACCCTGGCCGCGCTGTCCGAGGCGCTGGTGCTCGCGGAGGCGCACGGTGTCGACCCGGCGGCGTTGCTCGATCTGCTGGGCGGCGGGCTGGCCGGGTCGGAGGTGTTGCGGCAGAAGCGGGACCGCTGGCTGACCGACGACTTCGACGGTGGTGGCAGCAGCGTCAACCAGCTCAAGGACCTGCGGTTCGTGGCCGAGGCGGCCGCCGCCGAGGGGCTGCGGCTTCCGGTGGCGGCGACGGTGCTGGACGTCTACCGGCGGTCGGTCGACGACGGCGACGGGGAGCTGGATCATTCCGGGGTGCTGCGGTCGCTGGCCCGGCACGCCCGGGACACGTGAGCCCACGCGGGCGCGTCCCGCTCGATCGGCAGGAGGACCGATGCTCGACCTGGACGTCATCGACGCCCATCACCATCTGTGCGCGCTGCCGGCGGCGTCCTACCCGTGGCTGGAGGGGCCGGTCGTGCCCCGCTACCACGGGGACGACCGGCCGCTGCGGCGGACGTATCCCCTGGACGATTACCGTGGTGACGCCGAGGGTCTGGCGCCGCTGAACGGCCGGCTGACCGGGTCGGTGCACGTGGAAAACGGCGCCGCCGATGCTGCCTGGGAAGCGCGGTGGATCGACGGGATCATCGCCGACGTCGGCCTGCCCAGCGTGCAGGTGGCCAAGGTCGATCTGGCCGCGGTGGACGCGGTGGACCGGGTGGGCGAGCTCGCGACGATGTCGTCGGTGCGGGGGGTGCGCGACATCCTCAATTGGCACTTGGACCCGCTGTACACGCACCGCGACCGCGCTGACCTGATGCGGGACCCGGCCTGGCTCAACGGGTTCAGGGCACTGGGGGAGGCGGGGCTGTCGTTCGACCTGCAGGTGTTCCCCGGCCAGCTGGCCGAGGCCGCGGCCCTGGCCGCCGACCACGGCGGGACGACGATCGTGCTGGACCACGCCGGGATGCCGATCGAGCGGGACTCGCTGTCGCTGGACCGGTGGAAGGCTGGGCTCGCGCTGATCGCCGCCGAACCGAACACCACGGTCA
This sequence comes from uncultured Actinomycetota bacterium, assembly GCA_963700115.1. Taxonomy (GTDB): domain Bacteria; phylum Actinomycetota; class Actinomycetes; order Mycobacteriales; family Nakamurellaceae; genus Nakamurella. The sequence goes on from OY969473.1 coordinate 242,473, forward strand.
AGATCTCCGCGCTCGGCACCAACGACCACTCCTGGACGGTCGACTCGATCCGGCGCATCGTGCTGGACACCATTGATGTGTTCGGTCCCGACCGCTGCATGATCGGCAGCAACTTCCCGGTCGACGGGCTGTACTCGACCTTCGGTGCGCTGTACGCCGCGTTCGACGAGATCACCGCCGACTTGGGTGATGTCGAGCGGCGGGAGCTGTTCGCCGGCACCGCGGCGCGGGTGTACCGGATCGGCTGAGCAGCAGACCACATCCGGATCGGGGCAATTTCTGCCCGCCCTGCGGGGGACGTTCTGCCCCAATCGGTGAGAACGGGGACCCCGGCAATCTGTCACCCGCTGGGTGGGTCCAGGGACGACACAGACCATCAGCCGGCCGAAGCCCAGGAGGGCTGCGCCCGGCCGGACGATAATTTCCCCTCGCCAGGGTCGGCTCTCGCGCCGAAGTCAGGGCAGCATCGCGGTACTCGTGCTCGATGCGACCCCGCAGTTTGTGGAACGCTCCACGTGCGCACCACGGCATCGCCACGACGGATCCTGTCCGAATCTTCGTCACCGGGTGCCCCATTTCGGTGCGACTGAAGGCATAGCCCAGCGCGATCTCGAACCAAATGCGACAATTCGCCTGAATCGACACCTATAGGGGAGTCAGGATGAGTCAGCAGAATGACGGCCAGCAGTGGATGGCAACCGGCGTGATGCCGCCAGCGCCGGCCGGGGAGTCGGGCCGACCGAACTAGAACCGGCGGTGGTTGCTGTACTGCGGCGACACTCTGGTCGTCGTCATCATCATCGCGGTGGTCACCAACGGCACCAATAATACCGACGCCTCGGTGGCAGCTGCGGCGCCGGCCAGCACCGTCACGTCGACTGCCACCTCGACTACCACCGCTACCCAGACCGTCAAGGTCACGACAACGGTGACAGCCGATGCGGCAGAGCCGGCTACCGTCACCATCATCGCCGACCCCGCCGCGCCGCTCAGCGCGACCATCCCCGCACCCGCGGCTAAGACCGCTGCGCCCGCCGGTCAAGCCGATCTCCCCGCGGGTCAGAGGTCCGCAGCCGCCGCCGCGCTGAACTATCTCGACTTCGCTGGGTTCTCGCGTCAGGGACTCATCGACCAACTGTCCTCTCAGTACGGGGACAAGTACTCCGCCGAGGACGCCACCGCCGCGGTGGACAGCCTCACTGTGGATTGGAACGCCGAAGCCGCGGAAGCCGCCAAGTCCTATACCGACTTCTCGCCGTTCTCCTGCAACGGTTTGATCGATCAGCTCTCATCCGAATACGGCAGTCAGTTCACGACAGAACAGGCGACCGCCGGGGCCACGGCAGTCGGCGCCTGCTGAGTCGACGCGACCAAGATCCGTCCGCCGACCATCCCGCTTGTATGACCGGGCATGAAGGCCAGCGGGTCCGGTACTCGTCACCTCGTCGGTCGCGCCCGGGCAGGCTCTTTCCGGGGATGGACTCCTTCAGTTGATGCCGCGCGGAGTCCGCACTGCTCAAAACCTTTCACCGTGGGCCGCTCGATTCAAGGTTGGGTATTCAGACTTTCATCGACAGCGCGGCTTGAAGGTCTGAGGATTCCGGTGGCGGTCAGGTCCGCTCCTCTCCGTCGTCCGTACGGTGGGGTGGCCCTTGCCTCCACTCGTCGGGTCGGGTCCGAAGACATCCGGCAGATCGGGTCTGGTCCTGCCCGCCTGGACGGCACATTCCGCCCGGATCAGGGAGAACGGGGAGCGCGGCATCGCAACGCCCCGCCCGGATGACCGGACGGGGCGCTGTGCGGCGCGAACCTCAGGAGGCGGCGCCCACCAGCTCCGCCGTCGGGAACGGACCCTGGATGGAGCGCCGCAGGTCCTGCCGCGAGATCGGGCCCTTGGGCTGCAGGGGGCGGTCGATCAGGTACCGGACGTAGGCGTACGGGGTGAAGAAGTCGGGCAGCTCCTCCTTCATGGCGGCCTCGATGAACACGTCGCGGGCCTCCTCGACGTGGCGGTGTTCGCGGTCGTCGTCGCCGCCTCGTGCAGGCCGTCGACGACGTGCTCGATGATCTCGTTCGACCAGGCTGGGCGTGATGACCAGACCCTCCGCGGTGCGGGTGCGGTGGTGCAGCCACTGCCAGATCTGGGTGCGCGAGATCTCCACGGTGGCAGCGTCCTCCATCATGTCGTCGATGGCGACGGCGCCCGCGCCGCCGACCCAGGCGTACAGGTAGCGCAGCGCGACAGCGATGTTGGTGCGCACCCCCGAGATGGTGACATCGCCGGGCGTGGTGCCCAGGCCGAGCAGGTCGTCGGCGGTGATCGCGGGCCGGCCAGCGCTGCTCGTCGTCGTCGCGTGGCTTGACCGGTGAAGGCGTCCAGGCAGGTCTGGACGAGGGCCGGGTGCGCGACCCAGGAGCCGTCGAAGCCGTCGTCGGCCTCGCGGGCCTTGTCCGGCGGCACCTTGGCCAGCGCCTCCCGGGTGGCGTGCTCGTCGTTGCGGTTCGGGACGAACGCGGCCATCCCGCCGATGGCCTGTGCGCCGCGCCGGTGGCAGGTGTCGACCAGCAGCTCGGTGTAGGCGCGCATGCATCGGCGCTGGTCATGGTGATCTGGCCGCGGTCGGGCAGCACGAACTCGGGTCCGCGGCCGGCGAAGGTCTTGATGTAGCTGAAGATGTAGTCCCAGCGGCCGGCGTTCAGGCCCGCCGAGTGGTCGCGCAGCTCGTAGAGGATCTCCTCCATCTCGAACGCGGCCGGGAACGTCTCGATCAGGACGGTCGCGCGGATGGTGCCCACGGGCAGGCCCAGCAGCTCCTCGGCGCGCGGTGAACAGGTCGTTCCACAGCCGCGCCTCGAGGTGCGATCTCCAGCTTCGGCAGGTAGAAGTACGGGCCGGCGCCGGTGTCGATCAGCCACTGCGCGTTGTGGAACAGGTACAGACCGAAGTCGACGACGGAGGCGGGCAGCGGCCGGCCGTCGGCGGACAGGTGCTTCTCGCAGAGCCGCCAGCCGCGGGGGCGGACCAGGACCGTCGGGGTGGTGTCGCCGACCTGGTACGTGCGGCCGTTGTCGTCGGTGAAGTCGATGGTGCCGCGCAGGGCGTCGAACAGGTTGATCTGGCCGTCGATGACGTTGAACCAGCTCGGCGCGGTGGAGTCCTCGAAGTCGGCCATCCAGACCGACGCGCCGGAGTTCAGCGCGTTGATGGTCATCTTCTTGGTCGGCGGGCCGGTGATCTCGCAGCGGCGGTCGGCCAGGCCCGGGGCGGTCGGGGCGACCTTCCACGACGGGTCGTCGCGGATGTGCGGCGGTCTCGGGCAGGAAGTCCAGCTGCTCGCCGGCGGTGATCCGCTTCTGCCGGTCGTCACGGGCGATCGAGCAGCTCGGCGCGGCGGCCGGCGATGGCGGCGTCCAGCTTGCCGACGAACGCCAGCGCCTCGGGGGTCAGGATCTCGTCGAAGCGGGGGTGCATCGCGCCTCGGACGCTGGGGGTCTTCAGGGTCAACATGGTGAGTCTCGTCTCTTGAGAACTGCTGCTGTGTCGAGGGAATGCGAGCCGATGTCGGCTCAGTGGAACTGCTCGCTCCTCGGTGGAGCCGCTCAGCGCGAGGGTGCCGGAGTTCGGGTTGAGGGCGGTGGCGACCTTGTCGAAGTAGCCGGTGCCGACCTCGGCCTGGTGCTTGACCGCGGTGTAGCCGTCGCTCTCGTCGGCGAACTCGGCTCCTGCAGCTCGCACGTAGGCGCTCATGCCCGCGGCCGGGCGTAGCCGCTGGGCCAGCGTCGAACATCGAGTGGTTCAGGGCGTGGAAGCCGGCCAGGGTGATGAACTGGAACTTGTAGCCCAGTCTCGCCGAGCTCGTTCTGGAACGTGGCGATCTCGTCGTCGGACAGCGCCGCCCGCCAGTTGAACGACGGCGAGCAGTTGTAGGCGAGCATCTTGTCCGGGAAGTCCTCGTGCATCTCGGTCGGCGAACTCGCGGGCCAGACCCAGGTCCGGGGTGCCGGTCTCGACCCAGATGCAGGTCGGAGTACGGCGCGTACGCCTTCGCCGCGGGCGAGCACCGGCTCGATGCCGTTGCGCACCCGGTAGAAGCCCTCGCGCGGTCCGCTCGCCGGTGAGAACGGCTGCGTCGGTCTCGTCGACGTCGCTGGTCAGCAGGTCGGCGGCGAGCGCGTCGGTGCGGGCGATGACCAGCGTCGGCACGCGCTCGACGTCGGCGGCCAGCCGGGCCGCGTTCAGCGTGCGGACGTGCTGGCTGGTCGGCACCAGCACCTTGCCGCCGAGGTGGCCGCACTTCTTCTCCGAGGCGAGCTGGTCCTCCCAGTGCACCCCGGCGGCGCCGGCGGCGATCATCGACTTCATCAGCTCGAAGGCGTTGAGCGGCCCACCGAAGCCGGCCTCGGCGTCGGCGACGATCGGGACCAGGTAGTCGGTGCCCGTCTTGCCGGTGCGTGTGGTCGATCTGGTCGGCGCGCAGCAGCGCGTTGTTGATCCGGCGGACGACGGCGGGCACCGAGTTCGCCGGGTAGAGGCTCTGGTCCGGGTAGGTCTGGCCGGACAGGTTGGCGTCGGCGGCGACCTGCCAGCCGGACAGGTAGATCGCCTCGAGCCCGCCGCGGACCATCTGGACGGCCTGGTTGCCGGTGAGGGCGCCGAGGGCGCGGGTGAAGGTCTTGGTGCTGCAGCTGGTCCCAGAAGCCGCTCGGCGCCGCGGCGGGCCAGCGTGTGCTCCTCGGTGACGGTGCCGCGCAGCCGGACGACGTCCTCGGCGGTGTAGGTGCGCTCGATGCCGGACCACCGCGTCGGCTACCGCCCACTCGGTCCGCAGCGCCTCGGCGTCGGCGGCGATGGTGCCGGCGGGAGCCGTTGCGGTGGGGGAGATCTCGGTGATCGGCGACGACAGTGTGGCGGTCATGAGCGGTCCTTTCGGGGCCGGTGAACGGGTGCTCCACCAACATGTCGTCAACGATCAGGGTTCACAACGACTTCTTCCCGTAAAGAATCGACGTTCTTGCGCTATCGTGCAGCAATGCCGGATACAGCCGCTCCAAGCGTTGTCGAGACCTCCGCGTTACGTGCCGGACGGGGACGCACTCCGGCGCCGCCGGGGTCGGCGGGCCCGGACCTGTTGACGGTCGGGCGCCGCATCCGGCACCTGCGCCAGCAGCAGGGCAGCACGCTCGACGAGGTCGCCGGGGTCGCCGGCATTTCCGCGTCGGCGCTGTCGCTGATCGAGAACGGCAAGCGCGAGGCGAAGCTCTCGGTGCTGACGGCGATCGCCGCGGCGCTGGGGACCGGGCTGGGCGAGCTGCTGGCGGTCGGCCGCCCCCAGCCGGCGCGCGGCCTTGGAGATCGAGCTCGAGCAGGCTCAGCGGGCGGACTCCTTCGACGCGCTGCGGCATCCCGGCGGTGCGACCGGGTCCGCGGTTGCCGACGGAGGCGCTGGAGGCGCTGGTCGGGCTGCACCGGGCGCTGGCGTCGGTGCAGGCCGAGCGGGCGGCGACGCCGGAGCACGCCCGGCGGGCGAACGCCGAAGCTGCGCCGGCGGATGCGCGACCAGGACAACTACTTCGGCGACATCGAGACGCTGGCCGCCGGTCTGCTGCAGTCGATCGGCTACCGCGGCGGGGCCGATCACCCGGAGCGATGGTGGACCGGATGGCCGGGCACCTGGGCTTCTCGCTGGTGCACACCTCGAACCTGCCGCAGTCGACCCGCACGGTCACCGATCTGGCGAACCGGACGATCTATCTGCCGCAACCCGATGCGGGGCAGCACGACTCGCGGTCGCTGGCGCTGCAGGCGCTCGGGCCACGTGGTGCTCGGCCACCAGGTGCCGGGCGGATTACGCCGACTTCCTGCGAGCAGCGGGTCGAGGTGAACTACTTCGCCGCGGCGTTGCTGATCCCGGAGAAGGGCGCGCTCGACGTTGCTGCGAAAGGCCAAGGCGGCGAGGGACATCGCGATCGAGGACCTGCGCGACGCCTACGGGGTGTCGTACGAGACGGCCGCGCACCGCTTCACCAATCTGGCCACCCGGCATCTGGACCTGCCGGTGCACTTCATGCGGATCTCGTCCTCCGGGCTGATCTACAAGGCCTACGAGAACGACGGTGTGCACTTCCCGACCGACGCGACCGGGGCCATCGAGGGTCAGCGGGTCTGCCGGTACTGGACCGCGCGGGTGGTCTTCGAGCAGCGCCGACCTGTCGGCGGCGTACCAGCAGTACACCGACACCGGCCGCGGGACGTACTGGTGCACGGCGGTTGTCGACCGCACGCCGGCCGGTCTGTTCTCGGTGAGCGTCGGCGTGCCCTACGCCCACGTGAAGTGGATGCGCGGGCGCGAGACGCTGGAGCGGTCCCGGTCGAAGTGCCCGGACCCGGCGTGCTGCGAGCTGCCGCCGGCCGACCTCGCCTCCCGCTGGGAGGGCAAGGCCTGGCCGAGCGCCCGGGTGCACTCGCACCTGCTCGCCGCCATGCCGCCCGGGGTCTTCCCCGGGGTCGACGACACCGACGTGCTGAGCTTTCTGGACGCGCAGGTGCGTGGTCGGGGCTGACCGGCGGCGCGGCGGGTTTGTGCGCATGCGTGGCGTGGCATACCGGTTCGTACGTTGGAAACCACCGGAGAGCATCGGCAGACGTACAGCACTGCGAGGCGTTGCGCTGCCCGACCGCGGAAGGATCAGGCAATGAAAGCACTCACCTGGCACGGCAAGCGCGACGTCCGCGTCGAGGAGGTCCCGGACCCGAAGTTGCAGGACCCGACGGACGCGATCATCAAGGTCACCTCCACCGCCATCTGCGGTTCCGACCTGCACCTCTACGAGATCATGGGGCCGTTCCTGACGCCCGGCGACATCCTCGGTCACGAGCCGATGGGCATCGTCGAGGAGGTCGGATCCGGAGTCACCCACATCAAGCCCGGCGACCGGGTCGTCGTCCCGTTCAACATCTCCTGCGGCAGCTGCTTCATGTGCAGCCAGGGGCTCCAGTCGCAGTGCGAGACCACGCAGGTGCACGACCACGACAAGGGCGCCGCGCTCTTCGGCTACACGATGCTCTACGGCGCCGTCCCCGGCGGCCAGGCCGAGTACCTGCGCGTACCGCAGGCCCACTACGGCCCGATCAAGGTGAGCGAGGAGGGACCGGACGAGAAGTTCCTGTTCCTCTCCGACATCATCCCCACCGCCTGGCAGGCGGTGAAGTACGCCAACGTGCCCGACGGGGGCACGTTGGCCGTGTTCGGCCTCGGCCCGGTCGGCCAGTTCTCCGCCCGGATCGGCAAGCACCTCGGCTACCGGGTCATCGGCATCGAACTCGTCCCCGAGCGACGGGCGCTGGCCGAGAAGTACGGCGTCGAGACCATCGACCCTGCCGCGGTCGACGACGTCCCCGACGCGCTGCGTCAGATGACCAAGGGCCGTGGACCCGATTCCGTGGTGGACGCGGTCGGCATGGAGGCGCACGGCGGGGTCGGGAACAAGCTGACCAAGGTCGCGCAGGCTGCGGCCGGACTGCTCCCCGGTCCCATCGCACGCCCGGTCTTCGAGACCATCGGGCTGGACCGGTTGACCGCGCTGCACCAGTCGCTCGACGCGGTGCGTCGCGGCGGCACGGTGTCACTCAGTGGCGTCTACGGCGGCTCCGCCGACCCGATGCCGATGATGGACATGTTCGACAAGCAGGTCCAACTGAGGATGGGTCAGTGCAACGTCCACCGTTGGGTGGACGACATCCTGCCGCTGGTCAACGACTCGTCGGATCCGCTGGGCACGCTCGACCTGACCACTCATTCGGTGCCGCTGACCGAGGCGCCGGCGATGTACGAGACCTTCCAGAAGAAGAAGGACGGCTGCATCAAGGTGGTGCTCAAGCCCTGACCTGAGCCGGAGGTCCGCGCGGCTGCTGCTCGCCCTTCTCCGCCGACGCCGGCCCGCCGGTGCGGGCGGCGCCGGGTCTCTGTCGGACCTGCCGTCTACTGTGTGCCGAACCGGTGGGGGAGCCGGGAGTATGCGCAGCGAGAAGGGGGCGACATGACGCTGTACGTGCATCGGGCGGAGCGCGCGGACCGGTTGGTCGACGCCCTCGGTGACGTGATGGCGGAACCGCTCGCCGACCCGTTCGCAGCGGAGGTGGTGGCGGTGCCCGCGAAGGGCATCGAGCGGTGGCTCACGCAGCAGTTGTCCCGCCGACTCGGGCGCCGCGCGGGCCGGTCGGACGGCATCTGTGCCGGCGTCGACTTCCTGTCGCCGAACCGCCTGTTCGCCGCCCTGATGGACGACGACGAGCGCGATCCCTGGGATCCCGACAACCTGGCGTGGCCACTGCTGGACGTCATCGACAGCGCAGCCGGTGAGGCGTGGTGCGCGGTGCTCGGCACCCACCTCGGGGCCGGGGCTGACGAAAGCCGGCTCGTGCACCGGCGCGGGCGTCGATACGCCGTGGCCCGCCGGCTGGCCGGGCTGTTCGCCGGGTACGCCGCGCAGCGCCCGGGCCTGCTCGCGGAGTGGGCCGCCGGCCAGGACACCGACGGCTTCGGATCGCCGCTGCCGCCGGACCTGGCCTGGCAACCGGAGCTGTGGCGCCGGACGCGGGCCCGGATCGCCGGCCCCGATCCGGTCGAGCGCGCGGTGGCCGCCGCGGCCACCGGCGGAGCCGCGCTGCCGGAACGGATCTCGCTGTTCGGCCCGACGCGGCTGCCGGCCGCCCACCTGGAACTGGTGACGGCCCTCGCCCGCCATCGCGACGTCCATCTGTGGCTGCCGCACCCGTCGCCGGCGCTGTGGGCGCGGATCGGCGCCGTCGACGTGCCGGCGGTGATCCGGCGGAGTGAAGACCCGACGATCCTCACGCCCGAACACCCGTTGCTGTCGTCCCTGGGCCGGGACGCCCGTGAGTTGCAACTGGCGCTGTCGGGCCGGCCGTTCGTCGACGTGCACCACCCGGCCGGGGAGGCGCCCGAGACGCTGCTGGGGCGGCTGCAGGCCGACCTGCGCGACGACCGACGCCCGCAGGCGAGGCTGCCGCTGGAGCCGGACGACCGCAGCGTGCAGGTGCACGCTTGTCACGGCGCGAGCCGGCAGGTGGACGTGCTGCGCGAGGTGCTCCTCGGGCTGCTCGCCGACGATCCGTCGCTGGAGCCCCGCGACATCCTCGTGATGTGTCCCGACATCGAGGTGTACGCACCACTGATCACCGCCGCCTTCGGCCTGGCCGATGTCGTCGAGAACGGCCATCCCGCGCACCGCCTCCGTGTCCGGCTGGCCGACCGCGCCCGGGTGCAGACCAACCCGCTGCTGGCGACCGTGGCGAAGCTGCTGGAACTGGCCGACGCCCGGGTGACGGCGTCGCAGCTGCTCGACCTCGCGGCGTGGCCGCCGGTGCGGCGCCGCTTCTCCTTCACCGACGACGACCTCGAGCGGATCGCCCGGTGGACCGCGGACTCCGGCGTCCGCTGGGGCCTGGACGCCGGCCACCGCGAACCGTTCGGACTCGGCGGCTTCCCGCAGGGCACCTGGCGGGCGGGGCTCGACCGCATCCTGCTCGGCGCGACGATGGCCGAGGACGGCGGCAACTGGCTGGGCCTGGCCCTGCCCATCGACGACGTCGGTAGCGGTGACGTCGACCTCGCCGGCCGACTGGCGGAGCTGGCGGACCGCGTGCACCTGGCGGTGGATCTGCTCGCCGGACCCAAGCCGGTCGCCGACTGGCTGGCGACCCTGTCCGCCGCGGTCGCCGGGCTCACCAGCGTGAGTGGCGACGACGCCTGGCAGCAGGGCGAGCTGGAGCGCGAGTTCGCCGACATCGCCGCCGGGGCCGGCCCCGGCTCGACGACCGTGTTGCGGCTGCCCGACGTGCGGGCGCTGCTCGCCGGCCGGCTCGGCGGCCGGCCGACGCGGGCGAACTTCCGCACCGGCAACCTGACGGTCTGCACGATGGTGCCGATGCGGTCGGTGCCGCACCGGGTCATCTGCCTCGTCGGGCTGGACGACGGCGTCTTCCCGCGCGGCGCCCACCCCGACGGCGACGACGTGCTCGCCCGAAACCCCGTCGTCGGCGAGCGGGACCGGCGCGGTGAGGACCGCCAACTGCTGCTCGACGCCCTGCTCGCCGCCACCGGAACCGTCGTCCTCACCTACACCGGGGCCGACGAGCGGACGGGTGCGATCCGGCCGCCGTCGGTGCCGGTGGGCGAGCTGCTGGACACCCTCGACGACATGGCGGTCACCGCGGCCGGCACGCCCGCGCGGAGTCAGGTCCTCGTCCGGCATCCCCTGCAGCCCTTCGACGCCCGCAACGTGCTTCCCGGTGCGCTGGGCGTCCCTGGGCCGCTGAGCTTCGATCCGGCCGTGCTCGCGGCGGCCACGGCGGCGGCCGGTCCGCGGGTGGCCGCCCCCCCTTTCCTCGACGCACCGCTGCCCGCCCCGCCGCCGGCGGATCTCGACCTGGACCGGCTGATCGCCCTGCTGCACAACCCCGCCCGCGGATTCCTCCGGCAGCGGCTGGACGTGGCGGTGCGCTTCGAGGAGAGCGAGCCGTCGGACGCGCTGCCCGTCGAGTTGGACAACCTCCAGCAGTGGGCCATCGGCGAACGGCTGCTGCGCGACCGGCTGGACGGCCAGAGCCCCGACATCACGGGGCAGGCCGAATGGCGGCGCGGGACCCTCCCGCCCGGTCCGCTCGGCCAGCGCGTCCTCGGCACGGTGATGGCCGACGTCGAGCCGCTGGTCAACGCGACCGCCGCCCTACGGCGGGGTGAGCGCACCTCGCTCGACGTGCGGGTACCCCTGGGCGACCGCCTGCTCAGCGGCACGGTCGGCGGCGTCCATGACACGACCGTCGTCGCGGTCGGCTACGGCCGGCTCGGCGCCAAGGCGCGTCTGCAGGCGTGGATCCAGCTGCTCGCGCTGGCCGCCACCCACCCGTCGGTCGGGTGGACGGCGGTCACCGTCGGCCGGGGTCGCGGCGCGCCCGAGCAATCGTCGCTGGGCCCGGTACCGGCGGAGCTCGCGACCGAGGTGCTGGAGGCTCTCGTCGATCTGTACGACCGCGGCCTGCGCGAACCGCTGCCGCTGCCGCTCAAGACCGGCCTGGCCTACGCCGACGCGCGGCATCGGCGAAGCAGCAGCCCGGAGGACGCCCTCGGCGCGGCCCGGATGCCCTGGGTCTCCGGCACGTTCCCCGGCGAGGACGCCGACGCCGGCTTCGCCCGCATCTGGGGGCCGGCGCGTCCGTTCAACGACCTGATCCGCGAGCCCCCCCGCCCGGGAGAGGCCTGGCGGGGCGAACCGTCCCGTTTCGGGGAGCTGGCGCTGCGGCTGTGGTTGCCGCTGCTGGACGCCGAGACGGCGGGAAACGCTGTGAAGCCGTTCGACATCTGCGCCGATCTGCCCCGCGGCACCACTGTCCTCGAGGCAAGTGCGGGCACCGGCAAGACCCACACGGTGGGCGCGCTCGTCGCCCGGTACGTCGCCGAGGGCCACGCGCAGCTGCACGAACTCCTGGTGGTCACCTTCGGCCGCGCCGCCAGCCAGGAGCTGCGCGAGCGCGTACGCGGTCAGCTCGTCAAGGCCGAGCGGGCGCTCGCCCGACCCAGCGAGGCCCGGACGGGCGACGACGAGCTGATCCGGCTGCTGGCCGACTGCCCCGACGAGGACGTGGCCGTCCGTCGCCGGCGGCTGGCCACCGCGCTGGCCGACTTCGACAGCGCGACGATCGCCACCACCCACCAGTTCTGCCAGCAGGTGTTGACCGGGCTCGGCGTGGCCGGCGACACGGAGCCGCACGCCCAGCTCGTCGAAGACCTGGACGAACTCGTCGTGGAGGTCGTCGACGACCTGTACATCCGCGGCTTCGGCAGATCGGTGGCGACGGACACCCCGCCGTTCGACTACCGGCAGGCGCTCGCCCTCGGCCGGGCCGCGATCAACGATCCGGGCGCCCGCCTGGAACCCGTCGGTGCCGATCCGGCCGGCCCGGCCGGGATGCGGCGCCGCTTCGCGCTCGGCGTGCGGCGGGAGGTCGCCGGGCGCAAGAGCGTCCGCGGCATCCTCGGCTACGACGACCTGCTGAGCCGGGTCGCCGACGTTCTCGGTCCCGAGCGCGCCGCCGCCCGGGACCGGATGCGCGACCGCTGGAAGTTCGTGCTGGTGGACGAGTTCCAGGACACCGACCCGGTGCAGTGGAAGGTTCTCAGCCTGGCCTTCGCCGGCGCGGCGACGCTGATCCTGATCGGCGACCCCAAGCAGGCCATCTACGCCTTCCGCGGCGGCGACATCACGACCTACCTGACCGCCGCCGCGAGCGCCGAGGAGCAGTCCACCCTCGGGCGGAACTTCCGAAGCGACGCGCCGCTGATCGACAGCCTGCAGGTGCTGCTCGGCGACGCGGCCCTGGGCGACGAGCGCATCGTGGTCCGGCCGGTGGTGGCCCGCACTCGCCCACTCCCGGCTCGCCGGCGCCCCCCGGTCGGCACCGTGCCGGCTCCGGGTCGTCCGTCGCGACCAGTTCGGCCAGCAGGGCAGCGGTCCCCTGTATGTCGGCGACGTGCGCCCGTTCGTCGCCCGAGACCTGGCCGTCGACGTCGAGGCCCTGCTGACATCCGGGGCGACCTTCGAGGATCGACCGGTCGTGGCCGGCGACGTCGCGGTGCTGGTCCCCACGCACGCCCAGACCACGCTGGTACAGAAGGCGCTGCTCGACCGCGGCGTGCCCGCGGTCATCGCCGGCAGCGGCAGCGTCTTCGCGACCCCCGCGGCCGACGAATGGCTGGTCCTGCTCGAGGCCCTGGAGCAGCCGCACCGGACGGACCGGGTCCGGGCCGCCGCACTCACCCCGTTCCTCGGGCGCACCGCCGCCGAGCTCGCCACCGCCGGCGAGGAACTCACCGACGAGTACGGCGCGCAGCTCCGGCAGTGGGCCGATCTGCTGACCCGCCGCGGGGTCGCCGCCCTGCTGGAGACGGCGTCCGAGGGCGGGCTCGGCGAGCGGATGCTGCGCCGGCGGCACGGCGAGCGGCAGCTCACCGACCTTCGCCACGTCGGCCAGGCGCTGCACGCGGCCGCTGTCGAGGACGGTCTGGGGCTGGCCGCGCTGGTGGAGTGGCTGCGCGGGCGCCGGGTCGAGGCGGCCCGGGACACCGCCACCGAGCGGACGCGCCGGCTGGAGAGCGACGCCGCCGCGGTGCAGGTGCTCACCCTGCACGCGAGCAAAGGCCTGCAGTTCCCCGTCGTGTACCTGCCGTTCGCCTTCGACCGCTGGGTCGGCGAACCCGACATGCTGCTGCTCCACGACGCCGCCGGCGAGCGCGTGCTCGACGTCGGCGGGGCCGGGTCCACCGGACGCGCGGAGCGGGAGCGACTGGCCGCCGCCGAGGCGGCGGGCGAGTCGTTGCGGCTGTTCTACGTGGGCGTGACCCGGGCGCAGAGCCAGGTGGTGCTGTGGTGGGCGCCCACCAAGAACACCTGGACCTCGGCGCTGCACCGGCTGATCTTCGGCCGCACCCGCGGATCGTCCGCCGTCCCCGACACCGCACCCGGGGTGTCCGACGTCGAGGCCCACCAGCGGTTCACCACGCTGGCCGCGGCCGGTGGCCCGTCCGTCGAACCCGCCGTCTTCGTCGAACGGCGTCCGGTGCCGGGGCCGGTCGACCCGCTGCCGGCGCTCTCCATTCGCGGTTTCGACCGGCCGCTGGACACCGGGTGGCGGCGGACCTCGTACAGCGCGCTGTCCGCCGCGGCCGACCACGTGCCGGGGGCGTCGGTCGCCGGCCCGCCGGACGTCACCAGCGAGCCGGAGACCGGTGAGCGGGCGGACGAGTCCCTGCCCGTCATCGCGCTGCCGGTCGACCGGCCGGTCGACGACCTGCCGTCGCCGATGGCCGCCCTGCCGAAGGGCACCGGTTTCGGCACGCTGGTGCACGCGGTGCTCGAACACACCGACCCGATGGCCGCCGACCTGGCCGCTGAACTCCTCGCGCGCTGCGCGGAGGAGGTCAGCCGCCGTCCCGGGCTGGTCGGGGCGCCGGAGCTGGCAGCCGCGCTGCTGCCGGTGCTGCTGACGCCGCTCGGGGAGTCTGCCGACGGGCGGACGCTGGCCGACATCCCGAGGGCCGACCGACTCGCCGAGCTCGACTTCGAACTGCCGCTGGCCGGCGGCGACGACGTCGGCGCCGACCTGGTGCTGGCCGCGATGGCGCCGCTGCTGCGGCGACACCTGCCGGCCGACGACCCGCTGGTCGGCTACGCCGACCGGCTCGAGTCGCCGGAGCTCGGCGGGCAGCCGCTCCGCGGATACCTCACCGGCAGCCTCGACGTCGTCCTGCGGCTGCCCGGCCCGCGCTACCTCGTCGCCGACTACAAGACGAACTGGCTCGGGGAGGCGCCCGACACCCCGCTGACCGCCTGGCACTACCGCCCCGAAGCCCTGGACCGGGTGATGGCGCAGTCCGACTACCCGCTGCAGGCGATGCTGTACTGCGTCGCGCTGCACCGGTATCTGCGGTGGCGGCAACCCGGGTACCGGCCGGAACTGCACCTCGGCGGCGTGCTGTACCTGTACGTCCGGGGCATGTGCGGTCCCGGGACGCCGGTGGTGGACGGCAGGGTCAGCGGCGTGTTCGGCTGGCAGCCGCCGGCCGCGCTGGTCGTGGCCCTGTCCGACCTGCTCGACGGCGCTCCCGGTAGCGCAGGGGCGCCCGCCCCGTCGGCCCGTGGAAGGGAGCTGCGATGAGCCACGGCAGCGGTGGCCACGGCAGCGGTGGCCCCGCCGGTGGTGCGGGGCGCTGTCGACGACCGCCCCGTCGACCCGTTGGACGCAGCGTTCGCCGTCGGCGCCACCGGTCTGCTCGCGGTGTTCAACCGGGCCGGCATCCTGTCCGCGGCCGACGTGCACGTCGCCGTCAGCGTCGGTCGTCTCGGCGGCGAGTCCGACGAGACCGTCCTGCTGGCAGCCGCTCTCGCGGTCCGGGGCGTCCGCCAGGGATCGGTCTGTATCGATCTCGGCGAACAGGTGCGGATCGACCCCGAGCTGCCCTGGCCGGACCTCGCCGACTGGTACGAGCGGGTGCAGGCCAGCGTGCTGACGACCGGCGACGGACCGCTGCGCTGGGATCTGGACCTGCTCTACCTCGACCGGTACTGGCGACAGGAGATCCAGGTCTGCATGGACCTGCTCGACCGCGCCACTCAGCCGCCACCTCCCGTCGACCTCGCGCGGCTCACCGCCGCGCTCGACCGGCACTTCCCGGACGGACCCGAACAGCGGCAGGCCGCCGACGTCGCGGCCCGCCGGTGGACCACCGTGCTGGGCGGTGGCCCCGGCACCGGCAAGACGACCACCATCGCGAGGCTGCTGGCGGTGCTGCTGGACCAGCCCGGCCCGGCGCCCCGCATCGCGCTCGCCGCGCCCACCGGGAAGGCGGCCGCGCGCATGCAGGAGGCAGTGCAGGAGGTGCAGGTGGGCTTCGAGCCGGCTGACCGCGACCGGCTCGGCGCAGCTCACCGCCTCGACCCTGCACCGGCTCCTCGGCTACCGCCACGGATACGGCACCCGCTTCCGGCACCACCGCGCCAACCGGTTGCCCTACGACATCGTGGTCGTCGACGAGACGTCGATGGTGTCGCTGACGATGATGGCCCGACTGCTGGAGGCGGTCCGTCCGGAGGCGCGGCTGATCCTGGTCGGTGACCCCGATCAGCTCGCCTCGGTCGAGGCCGGCGCCGTCCTCGCCGACCTCGTGGGCGGGCTCGGCGAGCGCGAGCAGCGGGCGGCGGCCGGGTCCGCACCGGCCCAGGCCGGGAGCGGCGTCGTGCTGCTGACCCGCGTGCACCGCTTCCAGGGCGGCATCGCCCAACTCGCGCACGCCGTCCGGAAAGGTGATGCCGACGAGGCGCTGGACATC
This sequence comes from uncultured Actinomycetota bacterium, assembly GCA_963700115.1. GTDB lineage: Bacteria > Actinomycetota > Actinomycetes > Mycobacteriales > Nakamurellaceae > Nakamurella. The sequence goes on from OY969473.1 coordinate 258,378, forward strand.
CTGCTCAGCGAGGCTGACGACGTCGCCTTCGTCGACCCGGCGGCCGGCGACGACCTGGACGACGTGCGCAGGGACGTCGTCGAGGCGGCCGCGGCACTCCGCGACGCCGCTTCCGACGGCGACGCCCGCGCCGCCCTCGCGGCGTTGGACCGGCACCGGGTGCTGTGCGCGCACCGGACCGGGCCGTACGGCGTCGAGGAGTGGAGTCGGCGGATCGAAGGGTGGCTGGCCGTATCGCGCAGCGTCGTGCACCAGGCGGAGTGGTACCTCGGCCGGCCCGTACTGGTGACCGCGAACGACCACCTGCTGGGCCTGTACAACGGCGACACCGGGGTCGTGGTCGTCGCGGGTGAGCCGGGAGGCCCCGTCGACCTGCGGGTGGCGTTCCGCCGGCACGGCAGCGTCGCGACATTCGCCCCCGGCCGGCTGAGCGGCCTGCAGACCGTGCACGCGATGACCGTCCACCGGAGCCAGGGCAGCCAGTTCGATCACGTCAGCCTCGTGCTGCCCGAGCCCGACTCGCCGCTGCTGACCCGCGAGATGCTCTACACCGCACTGACCCGGGCGCGCGAGCACGTCCGCCTGCTCGGCACGGAGGAGGCGTTCCGGGCGGCCGTCGACCGCCGCGCCGCCCGCGCCTCGGGTCTGCGGGAGCGGCTCGCCGCCGGGCACTGACCGCACCCGGGGCGGAGGTCATGCCTGGTCCCGGCGTCATGCCTGATCCTGCGGTCATGCCTGAGCCGCGGTGTCCACCGATCGGTGGGTCGACGCGTCCCCTGCCGGAACCGCCGGTCGGCCGAGGTGCGGCGGCGCAGTTCCGACGAGGCTCGTTCGCAACGCCCGGACGACAGGCCCGGTCACCACCTCAGGGAGCCCACCGTGATCCACATCCTCGCCACCATCGGATTCTTCATCGCAGTCGGCGCGGTCGTCGGACTGATCGCCCGGCTGGTGACGTTCGACCGCTTCCGGCTCTCGCTGCCGATGACCATCGCCCTCGGCACTCTCGGCGCCACCGTCGGGCCGATCGTCCAGTGGTGGGTGATGACCCCGGAAGCCCGCTCGACCTCGAACGGGAGCTGGCTGGTGTCCGTCCTCGGCGCGGTCGCGGTCATGGCCATCTACCGCGCCTGGCACCCCGTGACCACGGGTCGGACCCAGCAGGTCGGCTGACCGCCCCGGGCGGGATGGGTGGGGCGGACCCGGCGCACGCTGCCGCGTACCTACCTCCGATGGCCCCGACCCGCGCAATTCGGCCCCGAACCGTGCCGGGTAGCGTCGCCGTCCGGTAAGCGAACGGGGACCGCAGCGCGGACCGGTGGACTCGGGCCTGGTCGCCCCGATCGCGAAACGTCGTCCAGCTGTTCGCGTCCCACGCGGTCGGCCGCCGGCCGCTCCGTCCGAGAAAGGACCTCCGTGCCCGCACCGTCCCAGAGCTACGACTTCCGGCCCACCGGCACCGCCGTCCCGACGCCGGTAGCGGACCCCGCGGCGATGATCGTCGGGGACCGGTACCGGATCACCGTTCTGACCGCCGGCCTCGTCCGCCTGGAGTGGTCGCCCACCGGCACCTTCGAGGACCGCGCCTCGACGCTGGCCCGGCATCGAGACCTGCCCGTCCCGGCGTTCACGGTCACCGAGGCCGGCGGGACGCTGGAGGTCGTCACCGACCGCATCCACCTGACCTACGACCGCGGCCCCTTCACCCCGGCGGGGCTGTCGTTGCAGGTCCGCGGCAACACCACGACCTACCACTCGGTCTGGCGGTACGGCGAGCCGGTGCCGGACCTGCGGGGCACCGCACGGACCCTGGACAACGTCGACGGCCGGCTGCCGCTGGAGCCGGGGGTGGTGTCCCGCCGCGGTTTCGCCGCGCTCGACGACTCGTCCTCGATGGTCTTCACCGACGACGGCTGGGTCGCCCCCCGCACCGGCGAGAACCTCGACCTCTACGTCTTCGCCTACGGCCTCGACCACGCCGAGGCGGTCCGGGCCTTCTACGCGCTGTCCGGCCCGCAGCCGGTGCTGCCCCGCTGGGCGCTGGGCAACTGGTGGAGCCGCTACCACCCGTACAGCGCCGAGGAATACCTGGCCCTGCACGACCGCTTCGCCGCCGAGGGTCTGCCGTTCTCGGTCGCCGTGATCGACATGGACTGGCACCGCGTCGCGGACGTACCGGAGATCCACGGCAGCGGCTGGACCGGCTACTCCTGGAACCGCGAGCTCTTCCCCGACCCCGAGGGATTCCTCGCCGAGCTGCACCGCCGCGGCCTGCGCGTCACGCTCAACGTGCACCCGGCGGACGGGGTCCGGGCCTTCGAGGACGCCTACCCGGCGATGGCGGCCGCGCTGGGCCGCGACCCCGACGACGAATCGCCGATCGCTTTCGACGTCACCGACCGCGACTTCCTCGCCGCCTACTTCGCGGTCCTGCACCGCGGCCTGGAACGGCAGGGCGTGGACTTCTGGTGGCTGGACTGGCAGTCCGGTCCGTACTCGCGGGTCGTCGGCATCGACCCGCTGTGGATGCTCAACCACTTTCACTTCCACGACTCCGCAAACGGCGGGCAGCGGCCGCTGACGTTCTCCCGCTACGCCGGGCCGGGCAGCCACCGCTACCCGGTCGGCTTCTCCGGCGACACGGTCATCTCCTGGGCCTCCCTGGACTTCCAGCCGGAGTTCACCGCCACCGCGTCCAACATCGGCTACGGCTGGTGGAGCCACGACGTCGGCGGTCACTTCCAGGGCACCTACGACCCGGAGCTGCTGCTGCGCTGGGTGCAGCTGGGGGTGTTCTCGCCGATCCTGCGGCTGCACTCCGGCAGCAACCCGTTCGTCGTGAAGGAGCCGTGGGCCTACGGCGCCGACGTCCGGGCCGCGCTCGGCGACGCATTGCGGCTGCGGCACCGGTTGGTGCCGTACCTGCACACGATGAACCACCGCGCCGCCACCGACGGGGTGCCGCTGGTCCGCCCGATGTACCACCTGCATCCGGATCAGGACGCGGCCTACCGGGTGCCGAACCAGTTCGCGTTCGGATCGGAGCTGCTCGTCGCGCCGATCACCACACCGACCGATGCGGTCACCCAGGTCGGGTCGGCCCGCGCCTGGCTGCCCGCCGGCTCCTGGGTCGATCTGCTCACCGACGTCGTCCACGACGGGGACCGCGAGGTCCGGTTGCACCGGGACGGACGATCGGTCCCGGTGCTGGTCCGGGCCGGCGGCATCGTTCCACTGGCCGCGCCGACCGAGTCCGACGCGACGGTCAACCCGGCCGCGCTGGAGATCATCGTGGCGCCCGGTGCCGACGGCGCGTTCACCCTCGTCGAGGACGACGGAACCGGCACCGATCCGACGACCATCCCGACCGCGACCACCCGCATCACCTGGGAGCAGGCGACCGGCACGCTGACCGTGCACGCGGCCGAGGGTGCCGTGCAGGCCCTCCCGGCCGCCCGGACCTGGACGGTCACCCTGCTCGGCGTCACCGGGACCGGCGGGGCGACCCCCGACGGAGCCACGGTTGCGGTGCGTTCTGCGGGTGGCCGCTGCAGCGTCGAACTCCCCGACGTTCCCGTCGGCACGGCCACCTCGGTTACCTTCGGCTCCGGTCTGCTCCCGGTCACGCACGACGTTCCCGGCCGGCTCTTCCAGCTGCTGACCCGCAGTCACTACGGATTCGAGGACAAGGCCGACCTGTGGCGGCGGCTCTCCGCCGGGCCGCCGGCCGTGGTGCTCACCGAGCTCGCCGCGCTCGGCGTTCCGGAGTCACTGCAGGCCGCGATCGCGGAGCTGCTGACCGCACGTCAGTAGAGTCTGTTGCGTTGTCGCAGCCCCCGGGATCACCCGAGAATCACGACTTTCGGTTCCGGTATCGCTGAGCAGCGGAGATCTTGACGCGGCTGACCCCCGGGCAGATAGTCGACGGGGCGCCCGGCCTGGGGCGCGGAAGCGGTGAGCAGTGTGCACGCGTATCGGGCCGATCTCGCCTTCGACGGGGAGCGCAGCCTGCCCAACGGGGCGCTGGTCCTCGTCGAGGACGGCCGCATCGTCGGGGTCGAGTCCGCGAGCGCGGCCGTGCCCGACGACTGCCCGGTGACCAGCCTGCCCGGCACCACGCTGCTGCCGGGCCTGATCGACGCACACGTGCACCTGTGCGCCGACGACGGTCCGCGCGCGCTGGACCAGTTGCCCGAACTCTCCGACGCCGCCGTCGACGCCATCGTCGTGCGCGCCGGGGCCGCCCAGTTGGCGGCCGGCGTGACCGCCGTGCGCGATCTCGGCGACCTGAACTGGGCGGTCGTGGACCGTCACCGCGACAGCGCGGGGCCGACGGTCGTGGCCGCCGGGCCGCCGCTGACCTCCACCGGCGGTCACTGCTGGTCGATGGGCGGCGAGGTGGCGGGGGTGGAGCAGGTGCGCCGGGCGGTCCGGGAGCGGTACGACCGCGGCGCCGACGTCGTGAAGCTGATGGCCAGCGGCGGGGCCATGACAGTGACGACCGACGTCCTGGCGTGCCAGTTCAGCGCCGACGAGGTCCGGGCGGCTTGCGAGGAGGCACACCGCTGGGGATTGCCGATCACCGCGCACGCGCACGCGGTGGCGGCCGTCGAACAGGCGGTGGCCGCCGGCGTCGACGGCATCGAGCACTGCACCTGCCTGACGGCGGCGGGAATCGCGTTGCCGCCCGGCCTGGCGGAGCGGATCGCCGCCGCCGGTATCGCCGTGTGCCCCACCCTCGGTCGGGCACCCGGGGCACAGCCGCCGCCGCAGGTGCGGGCGCTGATGGAACGCATCGGCATGTCGTGGCCGTCGCTGCTCGCCACCGTCCGCGCGCTGTACGCGGCCGGCGTCACCCTGATCAGCGGGTCCGACGGCGGGATCAGTCCCGGGAAGCCGCACGGGGTGCTGCCCGACGCGATCGCCGACCTGGTCGAGTGCGGTGTTCCGCCGGCCGCCGCGCTGGCGTCGGCGACCAGCGGAGCGGCGGCCGCCTGTCGCATCGGCGACCGCACCGGCCGCCTCCGGCCGGGCCTGGACGCCGACCTGCTGCTGGTCCAGGGCGACCCGCTGCTCGACCCCGCCGCGCTGCGCGAGGTACGCCTGGTCGTCTCGCGCGGACGGGTCTGCGCCCCGCGGAGCGACGGTGCCGCCGCGACCACAGCACCTCGCTAGGAGTCGCCGAGACGCTCCGGTTCCCGTTCATCCTGGCGCCGGCGCTTGCTCGAGTACATCGCGGAGTCCGCTTCCTCCCACGCGCGAGCGAAGCCGCCGGCGACGGTGTGCGGTGCACAACCCGCCGACACCCGCAGTCCCGACTCGGCCAGGTTGTGCTCCAGGCGGCGGATCAGCGTCTCGGCCTCTGTCCTGCCGGCGCTTGTCGCGAGCACCCCGAACTCGTCGCCGCCGAGCCGGGCGACGACGTCCGTCGCGCGGGCGGTGGTGCGGATGATGTGGGCGGCGCTCCGGAGCAGTCGGTCGCCGGCGTGGTGGCCGTGCGCGTCGTTGACCGCCTTGAAATCGTCCACGTCCAGGACGATGACCACCGCGGGGTCGCCGAAGCGCCGGAAGCGGGCTTCCTCGATGTGCAGGAAACGATCCCAGCCCCGCCGGTTGAGCAAACCGGTCAGTTCGTCGACCTCGGCGAGCTCCCGGGCCCGCTCCCGCTCCCGCTGGGCAGCGGTGAGGGCCCGGTCGGCGGCCAGCACGTTCGACAGCAGCCTCGCGAACACCGTCAGGAGCGGCTCGACCGCGCTGGTCAGATCGGGCGCCGCCGTGCTGTTGTAGCCGCACAGCGTCCCGAACAGCTCACCAGCCGGCCCCAGGATGGACACTCCCGCATAGGCGCCGACCTGGAACCCCAGCCGGCGGGCATCCGCCACCGCCACGCGGTACTCCGGGACCTCGGAGGTGTCGGCCGCGATCGACGGAGCCGCTCCGGTGGCCATCAGTTCGCACAACGACGTCAGACGCGGAAGCTCGGTGCCCACCTCGACCGGGTAGCCCGGAGAGCGGACGGTCAGCATCACCTGACGGTCGTCGGCCATCCTGGTAACGGCCCACAGTCCCATCGGGACCGTGCGGGTCAGGTAGTCCACGACCAGTTCGGATGCCGCGTCGAAGGTGGCGGCGCCAGGGTCGGCCCTCGGCGACAGTTCGTTCCCGGTCACGCTCACCTCCTCGCACCCAGAGATCGGCGGACGTCGTGGGCCGAACACTACGCGAGCGCCCAGCGAGCCCCGGTGGAGCGGGAGGCGGCGAGCGACGACACTGTCCGGACGGTCACGGCGGGATCAGACGCCCGCCGGACGACGATCGAAAGTGGCATGAGTGCCGTGACAGCTCCGCAGATCACCCTCGGCGCGTTCAACCTCGAGGCGCACAGTCCTTCGACGCTGGCCGGCTTCTGGGGCGCGGTCACCGGCGCCACGCCCGTGCCCATCGGCGGCAGTGTCTACCTGCCGGCGGCCGGGCCGTCCGGATTCGCCATGTTCCTCCAGCCCTCGACCGGCCCTCGCCCGCGACGCCAGACCGCCCACCTCGACCTGACGGTGCCGTGGGGACAGCGTCGCCCCGAGGTGCACCGTCTTCTGGGCCTCGGCGCCACCCACCGCTGGGATGTCCTCGACGAGTTCCCCCACGTTCAGTGGAGCACCCTCGCCGACCCGGAGGGCAACCTCTTCTGTCTTGCCGAACACCCGCCGACCACCGATGCGATCGGGGAGTGACGACAGTCCGGCCGCCGCAAGCGGGAACGTGCCGACCATCCGTCGGTACCAACCCTCCGCAATGGCCGGCGCCGAGCTGCGGTGGCCGGGACGAGAGTCGATTGCCGTTGGATGGAGTGACTTCGCCGGCACCCGCGGATCGAGCCCCGGCACCCGGGCGACCAGTGGCGTAGCGGTACAGCCCGGCGCGGGGCACTGACCGACTGCGGCGAAGCGCTGCTGAGCACCTCCAGAACACAGAGCCCGATGGCCGCCAGGATGACGCTGAGGACCAGCCCTCAGGGCAGGGTGGACCAGGTCCCAGGTCTACCGGACCAGCAGAGCGCAGCGCGCCGGACGACGAGTTCGGGGACGGCCCCTACCATGACGTCCACAACGAACACTCCGACGGGCGGGCCAACGGTGCGCATAGCGGCGTCACGATCCCACGGTGGGCCCGCCGACGTCCCCGCGCTGTCGGCGTCGCGCGAGGCGAGGGCACGAAACGCAGGATGGTGACCAGCGGAGTGGCCGAGATGTTGATCGCCGTCAACCCGGAGCCCGATTCGCGGCTGCCCTACCTGCTGCGCCTGCCGGTGGACGGTGCGATGGTCTTCCGCACCGCCGGCACCTGGCCGCGGGCCAAAGCGCTGTTCTGTTACCCCGTCGCCGTCGACGAGTGGCCGGCCGAACCCGACATCGTCGAGCGTGCCCCCATCCGGTCGTGCGTGCGACGCGGTGCCGCCATCGATCTCGTCCTCGACCGTGGACGGGAGAACCGCTCGCAGTTGGTGTTCACCACCGCCCGCGGTCGCGACGCGGTCTTCTGGCAATCCCCCCGCACCCGGACACAGGCCCGCCCGAACGTCACCGTGCCGACCGCACGTGCCGCGGGTGTCGCGGCGCTGGAGATCATCGTGGACACGCGGGAGCAGTACGCCTACCGCTTCACCCATCAGCAGGTGACCACCGCCAAGCGGGCGTTGCCCTGCGGCGATTACGCCGTCACCGTGGAGGGTCGGTTGATCGCCTCGGTGGAGCGCAAGTCCCTGGCCGACCTGGTGTCCAGCCTGATCAACGGCACCCTCCGGTACGCCCTGGGTGACCTGGCCTCGCTGCCCCGGGCCGCGGTCGTCGTGGAGGACCGCTACTCCCAGATCTTCAAGCTCGACCGGGTTCGCCCCGCCGTCGTCGCCGACGGACTCGCGGAACTCCAGGTCCGCTGGCCCAGCGTGCCCATCCTGTTCTGCGAGACGCGTGCCCTCGCCGAGGAATGGACCTACCGCTACCTGGCGACCGCTCACGCCTGGGCCACCACGGAGCTCGCACTGGTCGAGCGCATCCGCGAGACCACTCAGGTGGACCTCACCGGCACTGTCGGACGGGACGCGCCGGAACCGACGACGTCGGAGGTCCGGACCTGGGCCCGCGCTGCCGGCCTGACCGTCTCCGATCGCGGCCGCCTCCGACCGGAGACCTGGCAGGCGTGGCGTGACGCCCATTCGTCGCCTGACGACCGACCGTGACCGGCCCAGCCGGTCGTCGTGAGTGGCCGACCTCAGGTCGGGGCCGGCCGACGCGTGATCGGTGCAGACCGTCACCACACCTCCGCGGCCCGACGCTCAGGCCGGCGCCGCGATCCGCCGCGGGATGAACCCCACCGCCACCGCCATCAGCACCGTCAGAACCGCCCCGACCAGGAACACCTGGTGCGCCGCCGTGCTCATCGCGGCCGCGGTGGGGTTGCCGTTGCCGGCGAGGCTCGCGTTCGCGATGGCGCCGAACAGCGCGACCCCGACGGCGCTGCCCACCGAGCGGGCGAACATGTTGGTGCCGGTGACGACCCCGCGGTCGGCCCAGTCGACGCTGGACTGCGCGGCGATCAACGCCGGGCTCGCCACCAGCCCCAAGCCCAGCCCGACGACGAAGCAGTACAGCCCCACCTGCCAGACGGTCGACGACGTGCCCAGGGTGGCCGTGAGCGCCGCTCCGCTCACCACCAGCACCGAGCCGATCAGGGCGGTGTCGCGGAAGCCGATCCGCAGGTAGAGCCGACCGCTCAGGCTCGCCGCCAGAGGCCAGCCGAGAGTGAGCGTGGCGAGCGCGAAGCCCGCGGTCAGCGGGCCGGTGCCCAGCGCGGTCTGCACGTACGTCGGCACGTACGAGGTCAACCCCAGCACCACCGCGCCGACCAGGAAGGTGGTGGCGTTGGTGGCCGCGAGCAGCCGCCGGCGCAACACCCACAGCGGCAGGATCGGTTCGGCCGCCGTCCGCTCCACCAGCACGAAGCCGACCAGCAGCAGCGGCCCGAGGATCAGCGCGACCAGGCTCGGCGCCGAGTCCCAGGCCCAGGCCTGGCCGCCCTCCAGCAGCCCGAGGATGAGCAGCGCGCACCCGACGGTCAGCAGCAGCGCGCCGCGCACGTCGATGACGTGCGGGGTGCGGGTCACCTTCTCGTTGAAGTTGCGGGCCAGCAGCCAGGCGGCGAGCAGGCAGAACGGGATGTTGACGAAGAAGATCCAGCGCCAGGAGGCCCACTCGGAGAACACCCCGCCGAGCGTCGGCCCGACCACCGCCGAGATCGCCCAGACGCTTGCCAGGTAGCCCTGCACCCGGGCCCGCTCGGCGACCGTGTAGATGTCACCGGCGATGGTCATCGCGATCGGCTGCACGGCCCCGGCGCCGAGCCCCTGGATGGCCCGGAACGCGATCAGCGCAGGCATGCTCCAGGCCACCCCGCACAGGATCGAGCCGAGCAGGAACAGGCCGATGCCCAGGAACATGACCGGCTTGCGACCGAACAGGTCCGCGCAGCGCCCGTAGATCGGCACCGAGACCGCCTGCGCCAGCAGGTAGATCGAGAACAGCCACGGAAAGGACGTGAACCCGCCGAGGCTGTCCACCACCGACGGCACCGCGGTGGCGATGATCGTCGCGTCCAGCGCCACCAGCGACGTGCTGAGCATCAACGCGATCAATACCGGCCCGCGGTCGGACCGGAATCCGACGGGCCTGACCTGAGCGTCGGACGGTGTCGTGCTGCTGGTCATGCGTCTCCTCGCCGGCACTGTCGCTGCAGCAGTGCCCGCGGAGGAGCCCACCGACGCGCACAACCGTCGCATCGGTGGCGGCATTCCCGCTGTCGGGGTGATGCGGGCGCGATCATGGTGATCCCGTGTGAGTTCGCTTCCGGGGCGCCACTGTCTTTGACAGCCTTCGACCGTCTCGGCACGGTGGAGGATATGAGCCGATCCGTCGTTCGCCACCGCCTTGCCGCAGTGCTCGCCGCCACCTCGCTGGGTCTGGCGGCGTGCGCGTCGGAGGCGGCGTCGCCGGCGTCGACGCCGGCCGGCTCGACCCTGGGCTCGACCGCCGCCCCGTCGGGTCCGACAACCACCGCGACCCTGACCCCGGAGGCGACCTCCGCGGCACCGCCGCCCACCGGGTCGTCCGCCACCGGATCCGCCACCGGATCCACGTCGGCGCCGACCGCGGTGCTCAGCGGTGCCCAGCAGCCGGCCGGCGATCCGACGGACGTCGTCACCGGGCTGTCGGCGCCCTGGTCGGTCGTCTTCGTCGGCGACACCGCGCTGATCAGTGAGCGCGACACCGGTCTGATCCGGCAGCTCGGAGCGGACGGACTGAGCGACATCGGTGCCGTGGACGGCGTCGAGGCGCGGGGCGAGGGCGGGCTGCTCGGGATCGCCGCCTACCCCGTCGATGCCCCCACCTCCCTCTACGCCTACTTCACCGGCGCGGACGACAACCGCATCGTCCGGATGCCCCTCATCGGCGACGCGGCCGCGGGATTCGGTCTCGGGTCGGCCGAGGTGGTGTTCGAGGGCATCGTCAAGAACAGCACCCACAACGGCGGCCGCATCGCCTTCGGCCCCGACGGCATGCTGTACGTGACCACCGGCGACGCCCAGCAGCGGGACACCCCGCAGGATCCGGACAGCCTCAACGGCAAGATCCTGCGCCTCACCCCCGACGGGGACGTGCCGGCCGACAACCCGGTCGCCGGCAACCCGATGTACTCGATGGGCCACCGCAATCCGCAGGGCATCGCCTGGGACGCCTCGGGTCAGCTCTGGGCCGCCGAGTTCGGCCAGAACACCTGGGACGAGCTGAACCGCATCGAGGCCGGCGCGAACTACGGCTGGCCGACCCACGAGGGTGCGGCGGGAGTCGACGGGTTCGTCGATCCGGTGCAGCAGTGGTCGACCGGGGAAGCCAGCCCCAGTGGCATCGCGATCGCCGGCGACACGCTGTTCATCGCCAACCTCCGCGGCGAGCGGTTGCGCGCCGTCGACCTCGCCGATCCGTCGACGTCCACCGAGCTGTACGACGGGACCTACGGCCGGCTGCGGGACGTCACCGTCGCCCCCGACGGGACCCTCTGGATGCTGACCAACAACACCGACGGCCGCGGTGAGCCGCAGGACGGCGACGACCGCATCCTCGGTGTGCCGCTGAGCGCCGCCTGAACCGCGCCTGACCGGCGGACCCGCGGCGCCGACCCGCCGCCTCGACCAGCCACGACGTCGCCGGGTACCTTCGACGGGCGACGTCGTCGTCGCCCCCGATGGCACGCTGCGGATCTCGCGATGTCGCGAACGGCTGTGGGGACCCGCAGGCCCGTGACGACCGCACTCCGGAGTGCCGGCCACGCCTGCCTGAGGTGTCCTCGTGGTGGTTCCCGCCGGTGCCGGACCGGGAAAGGCCGACCACGGACGCACCGGAGGATCTGACCATGATCGACGAGACAGCCCCAGGATCCACCCCGCTTCCGAGGGGGGACCGTTCATGTGCGGCCTGAGCGGTGAGATCCGGTTCGACGGCCATCCTGCCGACGTCGAGGCGGTCGCCCGGATGTCGTGCGTGCTGGAGCCGCGCGGACCGAACGGGCAGGGACTCTGGCAGAACGGCCGCTTCGCGCTGGCCCACCGCCGGCTGTCGATCATCGACCTGTCCGACGACGGCGCGCAGCCGATGCTGGACCCGGAGCTGAAGCTCGCTGCGGTGTTCAACGGCTGCATCTACAACTACCAGGAGCTCCGCGCGGAGTTGTCCGGCTTCGGGTACCGCTTCTTCTCGACCTCGGACACCGAGGTGATCCTCAAGGCGTACCACCGCTGGGGCACCGAGTTCGTGCAGCATTTCAGCGGCATGTTCGCCGTGGTCATCGTCGAACGCGACAGCGGCCGGGTGATCATGGCGCGGGACCGGCTCGGCATCAAGCCGCTGTACCTGTCGGCCGGACCGGGGCGGCTCCGGTTCGCGTCGTCGCTCCCCGCCATCCTGGCCGGTGGCGAGGTCGACACCACGATCGACCCGGTCGCGCTGCACCACTACATGAGCTTCCACGCCGTCGTGCCGCCGCCGCTCACCATCCTGAACGGCGTCCGCAAGCTGCCGCCGGCGACCGTCCGGGTCATCGAGACAGACGGTCGGTTCGTGGACACCCAGTTCTGGTCGCCGACCCACGCCCGCCACCCGCAGTACGCCGGGATGGACGAGAACGACTGGCAGGAACTGGTTCTCGACAAGCTCCGGGTGGCCGTCAAACGCCGGATGGTCGCCGACGTGCCCGTCGGGGTGCTGTTGTCCGGCGGCATCGATTCGTCCATCGTCGTCGCGCTGCTCGCCGACGAAGGTCAGCGGGACCTGGCGACCTTCAGCATCGGCTTCGAGCGGGTGGGGGACTACGAGGGTGACGAGTTCCAGTACTCCGACCTCATCGCGCGTGAATTCGGCACCGACCACCACCAGCTGCTGATCCCGTCCACGGACGTGCTGAACGGACTGGACGGTGCCGTCCAGGCCATGAGCGAGCCGATGGTCAGCCACGACTGCGTCGCGTTCTACCTGCTGTCGCAACAGGTGTCGCAGCACGTCAAGGTCGTCCAGTCGGGACAGGGTGCGGACGAGATCCTGGCCGGCTACGAGTGGTACCCGCCGCTGGCCGGCGTGGATCCCGACGATCCGGAGGCCGCGCTCGCCGCCTACTCCGCGAACTTCTTCGACCGGACACACACCGAGCTCGGCGGCATCCTGGACCCGCGCTGGTTCCTCGCCGGCGACCCGAGCGGCGACCTCGCTCGCGAGCACTTCCACCGTCCTGGCGCCGACACCGCGCTGGACCGCGCGCTGCGGCTGGACTCGCTGGTGATGCTGGTCGACGATCCGGTCAAGCGGGTCGACAACATGACGATGGCCTGGGGTCTCGAAGCCCGGGTGCCGTTCCTGGACCACGAGTTCGTCGAGCTCTGCGCGGCGGTGCCGCCGGAGCTCAAACTGGCGCACGGAGGCAAAGGCGTGCTCAAGGAGGCGTCCCGGAAGATGCTGCCGTCGGCGGTGATCGACCGGACGAAGGGGCACTTCCCGGTGCCGGCCATCATCAGTCTGGAAGGTCGCTACCTCGACCGGGTCCGGGAGGCGCTGCACGCGCCGGCGGCCGAGGAGCGTGGGCTGTTCCGTCCCGAATACCTGGACCGGCTGCTCGCCGACCCCAACAAGCACCGCACCAACCTCGGCTCCAACCAGCTGTGGCAGGTCGGCCTGCTCGAGATGTGGCTGCAGCAGCACGGGATCAGCTGATGGTCGCGCCCGCCGACCTGGCGGATCCGGGCCGCCCTGCGCACCCGCTGCTCGACGGCTACGGCACCCCACCGCTGGACGAGGCCGTCACCTCGGCCGGCGACGTGCGACCGGTCTATGCACCGGTCCTCGCCGCGCTGGACGCGCTGGGACCGGCCGCCCTCGCGGACCGGGTGACGCGGCTGCACACGCGTCGCCAGCAGCAGGGGATGATCTTCGCCGCCCCGGTCGGGGGGCACCTCAAGGAGCAGGTCTTCCCGCTGGACGCGGTGCCGCGGATCATCGGCGCCGAGACCTGGAAAGTGCTGTCCCGCGGCGCCGGTCAGCGGGCCCGCGCGCTGAACGCCTTCCTCGCCGACGTCTACACCGATCGTCCCGACGGGTCCGCGGCGGACATCGTGGCCGCCGGGATCATCCCGGACCGGTTGGTCCGGGGTGCGCCCGGCTACCTGGAGACGTCGGCGGGCCTGGTCCCCGCCGACGTGCCGCGGGCCGTCGTCTACGGCATCGACCTGCTCACCGACGAGGCCGGCCGCTGGGTCGTCCTCGAGGACAACCTGCAGGTCCCGTCCGGCAGCGCCTACGCGCTGGCCAACCGGCGGACCGCTGTCGAGGCGTTCCCGGAGCTGGCCGTCACCGTCCCCGGCGTCCAGTCGCCGGAGGCGCTGGGTCCGCTGTTGCGGACTGCGCTCACCTCGGTGCGGCCGCCGCGCTGTGCGGCCGAGGTGCCGACCGCGGTGGTGCTGTCCGACGGGCCGGAGAACTCCGCCTGGTACGAGCACCGGACACTCGCCGAGGAGATGCGCATCCCGATCGTGCTGCCCGGGCAACTCGTCGTGGCGGGCGACGGGATCGCCGTGATCGTCGACGGGACACCGGTGCCGGTCGACGTGATCTACCGGCGCACCGGTGCCGAGGAGCTCATCGACCGAGCCGACGGACCCGGCGCGCTGATCCGGCAGGCGATGGCCGCCGGCACCCTCACGGTCGCGAACGCCCCCGGCAACGGGGTCGCCGACGACAAGGCCATCTACGCCTTCGTCGGCCCGATGATCCGCTTCTACCTCGGCGAGGACCCGATCCTGGACGACGTCGGCACCTGGGTGCTGGCCGACCCCGGCCAGTACGACGCGGTCCGCGGCCGGATGGGTGACCTGGTGGTCAAGCCCGTCGACGGCTCGGGCGGCGAGGGCGTGATGATCGGACCCGATCTCGCGCCGTCGCAGGTGGCGGCGGTCGAGGAGGCGGTCGCGGCCTGCCCCGAGCGTTACATCGCGCAGGAGGTCGTCCGGTTCTCGACCCATCCGACGCTGGTGGGCGACGTGGTCCGGCCGCGGCACGTGGACCTGCGGATCTTCGCGTTCTCCAACTCGATGACCGACGTGGTGGTGCCGCCCGTCGGTCTCACCCGGGTGGCGCTGCAGTCCGAGGGGTTGCTGGTCAACTCGTCTCAGGGTGGCGGCTCGAAGGACACCTGGATCCAGGGGTAGGCGCCACGCTCCTCGGGTGGATTTCTCTCAAGGGGGCGAGAGTCATCCGCCCCAGAGCACGAGGGTCGAGCGGCCTCGGGCGGGAAAGGCCCGTCTGTAGGTGGTCAGAATCCGCCCCAGAGCGATCGAGCTCAGCTGCGGTGTGCGTACAGGTCCCGCAGCAGGGCGATCTCGGCGCCGTGGTGGATCAGCTCCCGGTGGATGTGCAGCACGAGCGCCGCCATCGACCAGGTCTCGAAGCCACCTTCGCCGCACGGACGGTGCAGCCCGTCCTCGCCGAGCGACCGGACGCCGGCCACCCAGGCGTCGTACATCCCGTCCAACTGCGCCAGGGCTGCGTCGGCGGTACCCGGGTAGTCGTAGCCGAAGTAGTCGACCGGCGGGCCGCCGAAGTGGGAGGCGATCCGTGCGCCCAGGACACCGACGAGGACATGCCCGATCCGCCAGGCGATGGTGGTGACCGGCGCCGGCTCCGGCGCAGGCGCTGCGAACTCGATCTGCCAGTCGCCGGAGCCGCCGGTGATCGGGGTGGTGGTCGTTCCGTGGGGCCGCACACTCCAGCAGCCGTCGGCCGGCTCCCAGAAGTACTCGTCGTCGGTGAGCCCGCGCAGGCGGGGCCGCAGCTGCTGCTCCCAGTGCCAGGTCAGCTGGGTCAGCAACTCGGTGTTCCAGGCAACGGTGGTCGTGGTCATGACAGACCCTTTCTCGCAGGTGCACCCACCGGCGCAGTTCTCAGGTCAGGAGATGTCCGTTGTCAGCCGGTGATCTGGTCGGTGAACCAGGCCGACTGGGCCGGGTGGTAGTCGTCGAACGACGGCGGGGGCTCGCCGTTCCGGGCCGCGACCAGCATGTCGAGGTAGTACTCCCAGCCGGGTCCGATGTCGCCCAGCGCGGCAGCGTCCACCGCGCGTTGGGTCAGCGTCAGTACGGTGCCGCCGTCCGCGGCGGTGAGGTCGAGATCGATCTCCCAGCGCATGGCTGCGTCCTCGAACGTCACGCCCAGGCTGTGCGGCGCCCGGCAGGTGCGGATGAGCACGTCGCTCCACGGTGCGCCGTCCTCGAAACCGGACTGCAGATGCACCGTCCGGCCCTCGCCCGGCGTGCCCTTCCAGGTACCGAACCAGCGGGCGGTCGACGCCGGCTCCGTGACGTCGGCCCAGACGTGATCGACCGGAGCATCGAACCGCCGGCTGACGACCAGGTCGTGGCGTCCGTCGGGGCGCCGGTCGACACGGCCGGTGGGGGACGGGTGCATAGGGACCTCCCGGTTGCGGTCGATCCAGGATGGCGCACGACCACCGTCGAGGCCAAGGGGGGACCGGACCGGGGCACCGTCGGGAGGTGTGCTGACATGCGGACGGCGACGTTCGAGCGGGCTCTCGGGCGCCCCGGGTGGCGACGCTCGAAGTGCTCGCGTTCGCCGTCGATCGGCTGTGCCGACGCGGCCACCGCGAGCGCCGGGGCCCTGCCGATCGCCGGCGTCCTGCCGATCGCCGGCGTCCTGCCGGGTGGCCGGTGGGCGCGGCAGACTCAGCCGGCGAAGGCGGCCGCGGGCAGCCCGCGCACGCCGGTCCGGTAGCGGAACACCGCACCGGCCACCGGGTTGTCCTGGTCACCCTCGGCCGAGGTCGTGATGAACAGGTCGCCCAGGTCGTCACCACCGAAGGTGCAGGCGGTGACGTTGCTCGCGGGCACCTCGACGACCTCGGCCAGGCTGCCGTCCGCGGCGTAGTGGTGCACGGCGCCGCCGCCCCACAACGCGACCCAGACGCCGCCGTCGGCGTCGACGGTGAGGCCGTCGGGCGATCCGCCCGCCACCGCGACGAACGGCCGCCGGTCGGTCAGCGCACCCGTGGCGTCACTGTCGAAGACGTCGACCCGGCCGGTCGGGGTGTCGTTGTAGTACGCCCGACGGGCGTCGCCGGTCCAGGCGAGTCCGTTGGAGATGGTGACTCCGCCGAACACCGCGTCCAGCCGGCCGGCCGGTGTGACCCGGTACAACGTCCCGGCGCCGGGAGTCTCGTCGTAGGCCATCGTGCCGCACAGGAAGTTGCCGGCCGGGTCGCAGGTGCCGTCGTTGAAACGGACGGCCGGATCGCCGAAGGCGGTGACCAGCGTCGTCAACTCCCCGCCGGCCTCGTCGGCGACGACGACGGCCCGCTCGGTGGCGATCACCACGCCGCCGTCACGTCGCGGCCGGAACGCTGCCGCCACCTTCCCGACCGGCCAGCGCGACACCGAGCCGTCGGCCTCCAGATGCAGGATCGTCCCCCGGAGCATGTCCACCCAGCGCAGCCCGCCCCACGAGGGCGACCACACGGGTCCCTCGCCGTGGAAAGCATCCGGACCGGTCAGTTGCTCCGCGCGCGGCATCTCAGGACGCCGAGGCCCGCGCGGCCATCCGCGCCAGCACCTCGGGCCGGCGCAGTGGCGGCACGGTGGCCGGCGGCTGCCGTCGTTCGGGCAACTGGCCGAGCAGCCGTGAGGTGATCTCGGTGATCTCGGCGACGGCGGCCTCGAAGGGCTCGCGGGTCTGGTCGGTCAGTTTCTGGATCCCGCTGACCTTGCGGACGTACTGACGGGCGGCGGCCTCGACCTCGACGGGGGTGGCCGACGGCACGAGACCTCGGAGCTCGGTGATGTTGCGACACATACGCCAAGGGTAGGACGACGGCCTTCGTCGCGCCGCCGCCGGGACCGGCGACTTCGGGCTTTCGGGTGATCGGGCCCGCGGTAGGGTGGTTCATTCGTCGCGGGCCTCACCGCCGGCCGACGTCTGGACCGGATCCGGGTGGCTCCGGTCGCCGCACCCATCGACGAGGATGGTTCCTCCGTGGCTTTCAGCTTGGCGCACGACGTGCACATCGGCGACCACCTGGTCCGGATCCGCTGCGCGGGGACCGGCCGCCCGCTGCTACTGCTGCATGACATCGGCGGCTGTGGCGCCTCTTTCGCCGGATTGAGCAGCGCGATCGTCGAGATCGGCCGCGAAGCCGTAGCTCCTGACCTGCCCGGGTTCGCGCAGAGCGATCCGATCGACGGTGGCATGCCGGAACTCGTCGGTTACCTGCAGGAGCTGGCCGAGCAGACCATCGACGACGAGGTGGACATCGTCGGGCAGGGTTTCGGCGGCTACCTGGCGTTGAGTCTGGCCGCCGACCAGCCGGGCCGCTACCGGCGGATCGTCCTCGAGGACCCGATGACCCCACCGCCGGCCGGTGGCCGCGCCACCAGCCGGATGACCGCCTCGATGGCCCTCAACGGCGCCCTCACCACGGTCCGCCGGGGCCGGATCCTGCAGAACGTCGGCGGTTTCGGGCGGGCGAAGAACCTGCTGGAGACACTGTCCCGACCCGACCAGGACTGGTGGGACCGGCTGTCGGCGATCGAGGCGGAAGTGCTGCTGCTGGATCTGGGAGCCGCCCGTTCGGACAACCGCTCACGGCTGCGCCAGCTGGAGAACGCCCTGCGCACGGTGGACTACCGCGACCTGTCGGCGGAGAAGAACGCCACCGAACCCGGTGGTGCCGCCCAGCGCGCCCTGATCGAGTTCATCACCTGAGCCCGCGGGGCCGAACCGTCAGCCGACCTCGGCGCCCAGCGGTTGACCGACCAGGGCGAAGGTCTCGTCGGCCGGAGCGGGGAGGGCGAACAGGTTGCCCTGGGCGAACGGGCAGCCGAGGTTCCGCAGGATCGCTGCCTGCGACGGCCGTTCCACGCCCTCGGCGACGATGTCCAACCCGAGGTCACGGCCGAGCCCGAGCAGGGCCCGGATCAGTCGTTCGGCGCGTGGATCGCGGTCGATCTCGGCGACGAAGGCCATGTCGATCTTGAGGATCCGCAGCGGGATGTGCTGCAGGTGCACGAGTGACGAGTAGCCCTTGCCGAAGTCGTCCAGCGCCAGCGGCAGGCCGAGGGCGGTGAGCGCCCGGGTCACCCGGGTCACCGTGTCGATGTCGCCGATGAGTGCGTCCTCGGTGATCTCCAGGACCAACTGGTCGGCGTTGATCTCGTGCCTACCCAGCAACTCCCGCACCCGCGCCGGGAAGCCCGCGTCGGTGATGAGCGCAGGGGGGACGTTGACCGCCATCCGGGTGTTGCGATGCCCGAGCCGGGCCGACCAGCGTGCGAGATCGGTGCACGCCGTCTGCATCATCACCGTCGTCAGGCCTCCGATCAGTCCGGAGCGCAGCGCCAGCGGCACGAACTGACTCGGCGGCACGTCGACGCCGTCATACCGCCACCGGGCGAGCGCCTCGACGCCGACCACCACACCGTCGGCCAGCTGCACGACCGGCTGGTAGACCGCGTAGATGTCACCGGCCTGGATGGCGGCGGCCAGCGGCCGCTGCAGCGGCAGGTCGAGCACGTTGGGCGCCATCGTCGTCGGGTCGTACAGGGCCAGCTTGCCCTTGCCGGACCGCTTCGCCGAGTACATCGCGAGGTCGGCGTTGGCCAGCAGTGTCTCCACCGTCGGGCTGGGATCGTCGGACGCGACCTCGATCAAGCCGACGCTCATCCGGACCGTGAGCAGGCTGCCGGCGATGGTGAACGGCGGCCGCAGGGCCTCGATGATCCGGGCTCCGATCGCTGTCGACTCGCCGCCGTCCTCGATGAGGATCGCGAACTCGTCACCGCCGAACCGGGCCAGGGTGTCGCCGGTCCGCAGCGCCCCGCGCAGACGGTCGCTCACCCGGATCAACAGCTCGTCGCCGGCCGGATGGCCGAAGGTGTCGTTGACGGCCTTGAAGTCGTCGAGATCGCAGAACATGATCGCCAGCGGCCGCAGGTCGCGGCGGTGGAGCTCGAGAGCGTGCCCGACCCGGTCGTTGAACAGCGCCCGGTTGGTGAGGCCGGTGAGCAGGTCCGAGGTGGCCTGTCGGCGCAGCTGGTCCTCGCGGGCGGCGACCACGTTCATCAGCCGTTGGTTGTCCTTGTAGGTCAGGTACTGCCGTCCGACCACACCGAGGGCGCCGAGACCGAAGCACACGAAATCGACCACGCCGGCCTGCTGTCCCGTCGCCAGCTGGATGGCGATGACGACGGCGGCCGCGGCGAGCACGGGAAGGAACGGCATGATGAACGGCGCGTCGTGTATCCGGGGCGTGTCGTCACCGACGGTCTCGACCCGCGTGGCCTGCCAGAGTGCGGTGACCGCGATGAGCACGAAGGCGATGACCCATCCCATGTCGGAGATGCTCCCGGTCGCGTACGTCCCGACGGCCGAGAGGTAGGCGTAGGTGCTGTCGGCGACCGCCATCGACGTCAGCGCCGCGGTCAGCAGCAGCAGCGGCCGCCGGTAGGGGCCGGGCCTCGTCAGCGAGTAGACGACCATGGCCACGAAGAGCACGTCACCGATGGGGTACGCCAACGACACGGCCAGCCCCAGCCAGTCCCCGCTGTCCGTGTCCACGATCGTCCGGAGCACCGTCCACCACGAGATGACGACGACCGAGCTGGCGACCACCACGCCGTCCAGCACGTTGCGGATCCGGATGCCCGGCGGTTCCGAGGTGGGGAACTTCCAGAGGCCGACAGCGACCCCGATGGGGAACATCAGGAAGCCGACGTCGGCCGGCGACGGCAACGGAGCGGCGTTGTCGGCCACCAGCTCGTAGTAGCAGTAGACCGCCTGCCCACAGGCCCAGCCGGCGACCCCGAGGCCGATCCACAGCCACGAGGCCCGCAGCGGTCCCTTCACGCGGGCTGCGCTGCGGAGCGCGGCGGCGGCGGCGAGAGTGGACAGCACCAGTTGCGTCAGATCGCCGAACACGGTGATCTCGCGGCTCCTCGCCTCGGACCCGACGAACACCCCACCCACCACGAGCACGACGATCGCGGCAGGCACCAGCAGCCGAACGGCGGGCGCTCGTAGGGTCGACGAGCCGGGCATGGGCAGCTCCGGAGAAGGTGGTCGACGGGCTCGGTCAGCCCGGAGAGGGCGGTGGACGGGGAACGGACGCAGGGCCTACAGCGAGCGGAACAAGACGGCGCAGCCTCTCTCGGGAATACGCCCGCATCACCTTCTGAGGTGAATGGTCGTCGGGGCGTCTTCGGGCGTCGGCCCAGTATGACCGAAACCCTCGCCGATCGGGCTGAATGGCCACCACCACCTGGGGGTGGCCGGGAGTTCCGCGACGACCTGGGTAGACAATCATCGGGCCGCCCACCAGGAGCCGGTACCGAGTCTCCACGGACACAGAACGAGGAACGCCATGTCACTCGCCGCCAAATTGCGTCGCGCGCCGGTCCGGATCGCCGCCGGGGCCTTCGTGCTCAACAGCGGGCTCGGCAAGTTCAAGGGCGGCGCCGAGCAGGCTGCCGGGATCCACGGCATGGCGGTCGGCGCCTACCCCTTCCTGAAGAAGGTCGAGCCGAACACCTTCCTCAAGGTGCTCGGTGCCACCGAGGTCATCCTGGGCGGCGCGCTGTTGCTGCCGCTGGCCCCGGCGGGCCTCGTCGGGCTCGGGCTGACTGCTTTCGGCGGCGGGCTTGTCGGCCTGTACGTCCGCACCCCCGGCCTGCACGACAAGTACCTGCGCCCGACCCCGGGCGGCATCGGCATCGCCAAGGACGTCTGGCTGACCGCCATCGGCGTCGGCCTCGTCGTCGACGCTGCGCTCGCCGAGTCGCCGGTGACCCGCACCGACTGAGTCCGCGCGGGTCGGCGGGCGCTCCGCGCGGATGCACGACCCACGGATGTGGGTTGATCGCCCCTTTCGGCGCAACGGGCCGACGTACCGTTGAGTGATGTGTGCGTTCCCGTCGTGTCGGCGGTCCTCGTGGCCGGGGTGACCGGCTCGTCGGTGCTGGAAGTCGGGTCGGCAACCGGGGAGCGGACCGACCTCGTGCCGCCGGAGGACCACGGAACCCCACCGCCGGCCCGGTCCGACCCTCCGGCGTTCGACCGGGCCGCGGCTGCGGCCGGCGTCCTCACCCCGATTCCGCTCGCCGCCGTCGGCACCGCGGAGATCCGCCGCCACCGCCGTGCGGGTCTCGCGCAGGAGCGGGCGGTCCGGCGCTCGCGCTGGTGGTTCGTGGTGGTGCTGGTGGTGGCATTCGCCGCCGGCGGCTACGTCGTCCTCCGGACCGACCAGCAGCTGTCCGCGATCGTGGTGTGGCCGACCACCGGCTCGACCTTCGTGGAATCAGCCGCGTCCGCCGGCGATCCCGACCACCGCAGCACGATGACGATCGTCGCCGGCGGCCTCAACCGGAAGAGCGGCAACCTCGTCGCCGAGGCGTTGGCGCCGTCCCTGTCGGGTCCGGACAACCGGGTGTTCACCCTCGTCTACGGCAGCGGGATCTACGACGAGGACATCGACACGAAGTTCGACGCACTGTTCCAGCAGTTCCGCCCCGAGCGGCTCGTGCTCTACGGCAACAGCATGGGCGGCGACGTGGTCCTCAACATCGCTGCTCGCTTCCAGCAGCGATTCGCCGATCCCGACCTCTACGCCCCCGGCCGGATCGTGCCGGTGATCGACACCGTGTACCTCGACTGCACCCCGCTCGGCACGGCCGATGTGCGGTACTCCGCCCGGGCGCGGGCCGATTTCCTCACCGGCCTCACCGAGGCCGTGGGCACCGATGGGGGCGCGGTCACCCGGCTGACCGCCGAGATGCTGGTCCAGCGCAAGCAGTGGTCGTCGGGGGTGTATCCGTTCCTGATCGTCGACAGTCACCGGTTCGCCTACAAGTGGGACGAGGTGTGGCGCGAGAAGCTGAACCCGACGGGCGTTTCCACGGCGCTGGTCAAGGACCAGTACGGCGTCATCCGCCGGTTCGATGCGGCGCGAGTGCTCGGCCGACTCCCGGCCGGGACCGACCTGGTCTACCTGCGGCCGGATGTCGGCAGCAACGACAACACCATCAACGTGGACCGGGTCGAGGCCGCGCTGGCCGATCTCACGCTCGCGACCGACCTCGACCTGACCGTCATCGACATCGCCGGTGGCACCCATGCGAGCGCGGCCCGGGACGCCGATCGCTACAACGCGGCGATCGCGGATCATCAGCTGGCTGCAGCACGCAAGCGCATCACCGAGCTGTTCCGCTGAGCGACGCCGGGCTCCCGCACCCGGACGGCTGATACTCCGCCACCCTCCGCTGCCATCAGCCGATCGCACACGGTTCCAGCCCGGTGCGGATCGCCCGGTCGTGCCATGACGGCGTGCGAACGCAGGGGTACGTTCGGTCTTGTCGGAGGGGGCCCGTGTGCGAGGGCCGAGGGAGGCTGCCAGTGTCGGTTCACCGCTCCATCCCGGAGATGCGCCGGGCACCCGGGAACGGGGTCCGGGCCCTTGCGGTGGAGTCCATGACCGCCGACGACGTCGGCTGCCTCACCCTGCGCGGTGACGCTCGGTCGGACGCTCTCGACCCGCTGCTCGCGGCCATCGACGGACTGCTCGCCGCCGGCGTCCGCGCCATCGTCCTGGACTGCGGGCACGTGTCGTCCTGGTCCCGTCGCGGACTGGAGGTGGGCGTGCTGACCGCGACCCGGGCGCACGAGCAGCGCATCGCCTTTGCCGCCTGTGGACTGCCCGAGGACCAACTCGCGTTCCTGCACCGTGAGTGGCCGGGGGTCCGGGCCGAGCAGTTCGCCCACCCCGATCGTCGGTCGGCCCAGCAGGCGCTGTTGTCCCACTCGTTCTGAACCCTCGCCCTCCGGGCTCGAGAGCCGGACTCGCCACTGCGCCCTGATCTTCGCTACGGTGCTGTAGCAGGCTCTGAATTCCACGATCGTGACACCGCGTGTATCGAGAGGACGTGCCATGACGACGTCCGCCGTGATCGGTGAGGCTGATCGCCGTCCGACGGACGTCGTGGTCGTCTGAGTGGCGCTACTGTCCGTCGTCCAGGTCCGTCGGCGTTACCTGCTGCTCCTCTCGCTGCGGTGGCTGGCCGTCGGCCTGGTGATCCCGGTCCAGGTGCTCCTGCCGTTGGCGCGCGACCTGACGTTGACGCAACTGGGCGTGGTGATGGCGATCCAGGGTTTCGTCGTCCTCGCACTGGAGCTGCCGACCGGCGGCCTGGCCGACGCGTGGGGCCGCCGTCCGGTGCTGGTGCTGGCCGGAATCATCGGGGTCACGGCGACCACGCTGTACTTCTTCGCCGACAGCATGGCCACCTTCGCCGCGGCCGGCGCCCTGATGGGGGTCTTCCGCGCGCTGGACTCGGGGCCGCTCGAGGCCTGGTACGTCGACGCGACGCACGCCACCGAGCCGGACCACCCGATCGAACGTGGCCTCTCGGCGGGTAACGCCGCCCTGAGCATCGCGATCGCCGTCGGGTCGGCGCTCGCGCTGCCGCTGATCAACTGGCAACCCGTCGCCGGGATCGACCCGCTCGCCGTGCCGGTCGCGGTGGCGGTCGTCATCCAGATCGTCGTGCTGCCGTTGACCCTCACCCTGATGTCCGAGCGCCGAGCGACCGGTGAGCGGCCGGGCATCTGGACGGGTGTCCGAGACGTGCCGCGGGTGATCGGCGGCGGGGTCGCGCTGTTGCGACACTCGAGGGTCCTGCTGGCGCTGGTGTCGGTGGAGCTGTTCTGGAGCTTCGGGATGCCGGCCTTCGAGTCGCTGACCCCGGTCCGGCTGTCCGAGATGCTCGGGAACGCCGACCAGGCGGCGGCGGTCATCGGGCCGGCCGGTGCGGCGGCGTGGGCCGCGTCGGCCGCCGGCTCCGCGGTCGCCCTCCTGACATCGGGGTGGTGGGGCGTCGCACGCAGCGCCGTACTGCTGCGGCTGGTGCAGGGGGCGACGGTGGTGACGATGGGTCTCGTCGGCGGCGTCGTCGGTCTGCTCACCGCGTTCTTCGCCTGCTATCTGGTGCACGGCGCCTCCAACGCGTTGCACAGCACGTTGCTGCACCGTCAGGTCGGCGCCGAGCACCGCGCGACCGTGGTGTCGATCAACTCGATGGTGTCCCAACCGGCGGCCTCGATCGGTGTGCTGGTGCTGACCGCTGTCGCCGACCGCAGCGGCGGCACCGGCTGGTCGTTCGTCATCGCCGGCCTGGTGATCGCCGCCGCGGCACCGCTGTACCTGCCGGCCATGCGGGCCGAGCGCGCCGCGGTCGCTCCGAAGGTTCCCCAGGAGGCGCCGGACCCGGTCTGAGGGCCGGCAGTTCTCAAGCGCGGGACCGGGCGCCCCGGAGCGGCAGTGTGAACGGCCCTCGCCACCAGCCGGATCGTGGCGGTTTCCTCTTGCGCTGCGAGTACCGGTGACCAGGGTTCCCGGTGGCGGATGTCGGTGTGGACCAGCTGCCGCCAGCGGGCGGGCCCCGCGAGCGGTCGGTGCTGTTTCCGCTGCCGTCGGCCGCGGGGTTCAGTGGGTGGGCTTGCCGCCGGTGACCCCGAGCATCTCCGCGGTGATGTAGCTGGACTCCTGCGAGGCGAAGAAGACGTAGGCGGGCGCGAGCTCCGCCGGCTGGCCGGCCCGGCCGAGTGGGACATCCTGACCGTGACTCTCGATCTTGTCCTCGGTCATCGTCGCCGGGATCAACGGCGTCCAGATCGGGCCGGGGGCGACCGCATTGACCCGGATGCCGCGGTCGGCCAGACCCTGGCCCATCGACTTCGTGAAGTTGTGGATGGCGGCCTTGGTGAGCGCGTAGTCGAACAGCTCCGGCGACGGGGAGGTCGCCTGGATCGACGAGCTGTTGATGATGGTCGAGCCCGGCTGCAGGTGCGGCAGCGCCTTCTTCGTCAACCAGAACATCGCGTACAGGTTCGTCTTGAGGACGCGGTCGAACTGCTCCGTGGTGACCTCTTCGATGCCGCCCTGCTGGACCATCTGGTAGGCCGCGTTGTTGACCAGGATGTCGATCCCGCCGAGCTCGCTGACCGCGGTGGCGATGATGTGGTCACAGGTCGACTCGTCGCGGATGTCGCCCGGCACCAGGACGGCGTTGCGGCCGGCCTCGGTGATCCAGCGTGCGGTCTCCTCGGCGTCGGACTGCTCCTCGGCGAGGTAGCTGATCAGCACGTCGGCACCCTCGCGGGCGAAGGCGATGGCGACGGCCCGGCCGATGCCGGAGTCGCCGCCGGTGACGACCGCCCGCTTTCCGGTCAGCCGACCGGTGCCGCGGTAGCTCTGCTCGCCGTGATCGGGCCGGTCCTCCATGTCGTCGGTGAGGCCGGGGTGCGGGATCGTGTCACCGCTGGTCGAGGGTTGATCGTGCTGCTCGGCCGGGTTCTGGGCTTCGAACTGGTCTGCTGTCATGTCGTTTCCGGTACCCAGCGGGGATGAGCGGGTCACTCGGCAACGGACGTCGGAACAGTTCCGCCTGAGCCGGTGACGGGGGTCAACCGAGTTGGGTCTTGGAGTTCGCCTCATAGGTGATGTCGGTGAGTTCGGAGCGCAGGAAGTCGTCGTCGAGCAGCTTGAGGATCGCCCACCGGTGCTGTGCATCCGAGCTGAACACCAGCTTGGGGTGCGGGCCGTCGGCGTCCTGGACGGGTACGTCGATCTTCGGGTGTGCTCTGAGGAAGGTGATCAGCGCGGGCATCGTGACCGCGTCGGCGTACCCCGGCCGGTCGAGCTTGGCCTGGATGCTGACCAGCTTGCGCATCATGTTCAGGTCACTCCGGCAGGCGGCCTCCAGCTTGTCGCCGTCGACGATGTCGAGCTTGCCGATCGACGCCTGGTAGGTCTTCTCGGCCGACTTCTTCAACTCCGGGAGCGCACCGAACATCGACTGGTAGGTCGCCGACGACTGCATCACCACCGTGCTGGTCACCGCGCCGCCCACCACGATCAGCCGGAGACCGCGGTCGATGACCAGCGGCTCCTCGGTGAGCCGGACGAACTGCTCGCCGCTCCACAGCGCCCAGACCTTGCGCCGCTGCAGCGCCTTCTCGGGGGAGAAGGCCTGGTACAGCCGGCCGAGATCGCGCCCCTCGGCGCTGCGGATGCGCAACACCAGCAGGCTCTTGCGACCGAACTCGACCGTGCGGTCGTACTGCGGGTGCGACGGCCGGGTCACCAACGCGTCGACCGCGGCCAGCGGGCTGTCGGCGACCACGGGGGAGTAGAGCCACTGCTGGGCGCTCGGGCTCAGGCCCGGGTCGGCGTGGCGCAACTCGGCGTCGGCGGCGGTCGCGGCGGACTCGGCGCACTGCGCCAGCAACTCGGCGGCCAGCTCGCCGCTCAGGGCGACCTCGTAGGCCACGGGATCGGTGAGGGCCTCGGTGACCATCACCATGGTCAGCCGGAGCAGCAGGGTCGGCGTCAGGCCCGATCAGCTCGCGCCGCAGCTGATCGGCGGTGTCGTCGGTCAGGTCGGTGGTGGCGGCGGTGTCTGCGTCGGTCATGGTCGTCCTGTCCTGCTCTGCCGTTGGCGGGTTCTTCTGGTGCGGTCGAAGTGCACGTAGCCGCCCAGCGGGATGAGGTCGCGGCTCTCGCCGGGCGCGATGTACCAGGCCCGGGTGATGAGCAGCAGGAACCCGCCGTCGGGACGGTCGACCTCGAAGACGCGGAAGCCGAGCAGGGCGAGCAGCGGGTTGGAGTAGTAGAGATCGGACTGCAGGTACAGCACCGCGATCATCAGCAGATAGATCAGCAGCCCCCAGCGTGCCGCCGGCTGCGCCGCGGTGGTGACGAAGAAGGGCACGACGTAGGAGGCGAAGAACTTCAGCGCCTCGCCGTCGCGCGGCTTGGGCTTGGTCAACACCTCCGGACCCGCGTTCCGCCGCGGGACGGCCACGAACAGGAACAGCAGCGTCCCGACCACGCTTGCGGCGCTCATCCCGACGAGAACCCAGCGCAGCCACTCGATGCGGAACGAGTTCAGCACCGCCAGCAACAGCAGCAACGGGCTGTAGGCGGCCGCCAGCATCACCAGCCGCACGAGCAGCGAGGGACGGAAGGCGGAGGTGCGCACCCGCCCAACCTAGGTGGAAGCACCGACAACGACGTCGGGGAGACCACCGACGGCGTCCCGCGCCCGGTGTCGGTGGTCCCGGCTAACCTCGGATCCATGGTGGCTATCGGCGCGCACGTGCGCTCGGATGATCCGTTGGCGGAGGCGCGCGAGTCGGGGGCGCAGGCCGTGCAGTTCTTCCTCGGCGACCCGCAGGGGTGGAAGAAGCCGGTCGAGCACCCGTTCGCGACCGACCTGCGCGCATCCGAGATGCCGAAGTACGTCCACGCGCCGTACCTGGTCAACGTGGCGACGCGGAACAACAAGATCCGGATCCCCAGCCGCAAGATCCTCACCGCGCACGCCGCAGCCGCCGCCGACATCGGCGCCAAGGGCCTGATCGTGCACGGCGGCCACCTCAACGCCGGCGACGACCCGGCCGAGGGCTTCGCCAACTGGCGCAAGGTCTTCGAGCGGGAGGAGTTCCCGCTGCCGATCCTGATCGAGAACACCGCCGGCGGCGACAATGCGATCGCCCGCCGCTTCGACCGGCTGGCCCGGTTGTGGGACGAGGTGGGCGAGTTCGGTGTCGGCTTCTGCCTGGACACCTGCCACGCCCACTGCGGCGGCGAGCCGCTGGACGACGTGGTCGACCGGGTGCTGCGCCATCACCGGACGCATCGATCTGGTGCACGCCAACAACAGTCGGGACGCCTTCGACTCCGGCGCCGACCGGCACGCGAACTTCGACACCGGCACCATCGACCCGCAGCTGATCGCCCACGTCTGCGCCGCGGCGAAGAGCGACGTGATCGTCGAGACGCCCGGCGGCGTCGACGGGACGGGCGGGGACATGCGCTACCTGCAGGAGCACCTGGTCGACGCCTGAGCCGTGGTCGCCACCGACCGGGGTGTCACTTGTCCCAGTGCCGCTCGATGCTCATCCGGGCGCCGTGACGCGGCGGGCGCCGCGCCCACCGGACTGACCTCCAGCAGCCGGATGACCCGGTAGCGGTGACCGGCCCAGGGTGCCAGCAACTCGAGCATCCGGTCGTCGTCGACCTTCTCGCCGATCAGCGACCAGCCCGACGAAGCCGGCCAGGTGGTAGTCGCCGACCGAGACGGCGTCCGGGTCACCGAGCGCCCGTTGGGCGATCTCGGCGGCCGTCCACACCCCGATGCCGGGCACCGCGGTGAGGCGTCGCTGCGCCGCGGCGTGGTCGAGCTCGGCGCACTGCTCGAGCCGGCCGATCACCCGCAGCGCCCGCATGATGGTCGCCCGAGCGCGCCGGATCGGTACCCGAGCGGTGCCACTCCCACGATGGGATGCGGGCCCAGGTGGCGGCGTCCGGCGGCACCCACATCGGCACCGGGGTCGGGCCCGGCGCAGGCTCGCCGTAGCGGCGGACCAGCCAGGCCCACTCGCCGAAGGCCTCCTTGCCGGTGACCTTCTGCTCCAGGATCGCCGGGATCAACGCCTCGAGTACCCGGTGGGTGCGCGGGACCCGGATACCGGGGTTCTGCCGGATCGCCTCGACCAACCACGGTTCGCGGGGTTCGAAGCCGTCGACGTCGTCGTCCGCCCCCAGCATCCGGGGGAGTTGGCCGATGAACTCCTCGGCACCGGGTCCCCAGGCGTCGGCATGCACCTCGCGCAGCGAGACCTGGCGCAGCCGGTACGAGGTCGGGCCGGTGACCAACCGGCTCGCCCGCCACAGGGTGCCGTCGACGGTCCGGTGATGGCTCGGGTCGGAGCCCCCGCGGCGCAGCGCCGCTGAGCATCCGTCGTACGTCGACGTCGAAGCCGGGCCGCCAGACGGTGCTCCGATGAGCGACCGGGCCGACCGGTCCGACAGGTTCGACTGCCGGGGGAGGCGGCGGGATGCGGGTGCCGCGCACGCCGTCGGCCCGCACGACGCCAGGGTGGGCAGGTTCGCGTACCACGGGTGTCTGGTCAGCGGGTGACGGTGGTGGGGCCGTCGTCGGTCGTCGCCTCGGGGTCCGTTGCGTCGATCGCGGAATCGTCGGGAGGGGCAATGGCGATCTCGGCGAGGGCCTCGCCGTCCGCCGGCAGGTCGGATGAGTCGAGCTCGTCGCCGACGTCGGGGGCATCGCGGTCGTGCCCGGACTCCCGGTCGTCGGCGAGGGTCACGTGACCCCAGGCGTCCTCGATACGGAGGAGCTCGACGTGGACCCGTTCGAGGAAGGCGTCGACCTCGGTGCTGCTGTACCCGCGGCCACCGATGCCGGCCTTGGCGAAGGGTGCGTGGTAGACGTCGTTGGAGGACAGGCCCTCGCCCGTCTCGAGCCGCCGCGCGATCCGCTCGACGAAGGCGTCGACCGCATCGGCGTCATAGCCCCGACGCAGCCGCGACGCGGCGGGGAAGTCGGTGGCGCGGACGTCGGCGGCTGTCAGAGTCATCGCCGACCAGCATAGGAGCCCTACCCGACGACGGCGACCTGCCTGCGGCGCCGGCTCCGTCGTGGGCCGGTGGGGTGCGACTGATGCCCCGGGAGCCCGTTGTCGGTGCCTCGTGGCACGCTCCCGGTGGTAGGTATGGACGCGAGGCCGACCACAGACGCCGCGCGACACTGCGCGGGAGCGGGGAGACGAAGTGACCAGCACGGCAGCCGACAACGAGGGCACGACCCGACCGCAGGACGATCTGTTCCGCCACGTCAACGGAGCCTGGCTGGACGCGACGGAGATCCCGTCCGACCAGTCGATGACCGGCGCCTTCGTGCGGCTCCGCGACGAGGCCGAGGCGGCCGCGCGGGGACTCGTCGAGGAGGCCGCGGCCATCGCCGACGCCGCGCCCGGATCGGCGGAACAGCTGATCGGCGACCTGTACCGCAGCTTCATGGACACCGCGCGGGTCGAGGAGATCGGCGTCGGCGCGATCGCCGACCAACTCGCGGCAGTCGCCGCCGTGGACGGGGTGACCGGATTCTTCGCCACCCTCGGCCGGCTGGAGCGGGACGGGGTGTCGGGTCTCTTCCGGTTCTACGTCGACACCGATCCGGGGCAGCCCGACCGTTACGTGCTCAACCTGCTCCAGGGCGGCCTCGGCCTGCCCGACGAGTCGTTCTACCGGGACGAGCAGTACGCCGCGATCCGCGAGGCGTACAGCGCACATCTGGCGCGGATGTTCGACCTCGCGTCCCCCGGGGTTGCCGGCGACGACGCGGCGGCGACGGTGTTCGCGCTGGACGCGGCGATCGCGGCCGGTCACTGGGACCGGGTCCGGACCCGCGACAGCGACCAGACGTTCAACCCGACAACCCGTGCCGAGTTGGACGCGCTGTGGCCGGCGACCTGGTGGGACGCCTGGCTCGGGGGGCTCGGAGCCGACCCCGCGGTGTTCGCCCACACGATCGTCCGCCAGCCCGCGTTCTTCACCGCGGTCGCCCCGCTGGTCACCGAGGAGCGACTCGCGGAGTGGAAGGTGTGGCTGGCCTGGCGGGTGGTGCACGCGGCGGCGCCGATGCTGCCGCAGGCCGTCGTCGAGGAGAACTTCGACTTCTACGGCCGTACTCTCTCGGGCACCCCTGAGCTGCGCGAACGCTGGAAGCGCGGGGTCGGTCTGGTCGAGGGGTCGGTCGGCGAGGCGCTCGGTCGGCGCTACGTCGACCGGTACTTCCCGGCGTCGTCGAAGTCCCGGATGGACGAGCTCGTCGGCCACCTGATCGCCGCCTACCGCCAGGAGATCCAGCGGCTGGAGTGGATGAGCGACACCACGAAGGCGCGCGCACTGGAGAAGCTGGCCGCGTTCAACCCCAAGATCGGCTACCCGACCCGGTGGCGTGATTACAGCGCTCTCGAGGTCCGGGCCGACGACCTCGCCGGCAACGCCCGCCGGGCGGCGTCCTTCGAGCTCGACCGGGAGCTGGCCAAGATCGGCAGTCCGGTCGACCGCGACGAGTGGTTCATGACACCGCAGACGGTCAACGCCTACTACAACCCCGGGATGAACGAGATCGTCTTCCCGGCGGCGATCCTGCAGCCGCCGTTCTTCGCCGCCGACGCCGACGACGCCACGAACTTCGGTGCCATCGGAGCGGTCATCGGGCACGAGATCGGCCACGGGTTCGACGACCAGGGTTCCAAGTACGACGGCACGGGCGCCAAGAAGGACTGGTGGACCGAGGACGACCGGGCGGCCTTCGACGGGTTGACCCAGCGGCTGATCGCCCAGTACTCCGAACTCGAGCCAGCGCAGGTGCCCGGCAACAAGGTCAACGGTGCGCTCACCGTCGGCGAGAACATCGGTGACCTGGGCGGACTCGGTATCGCCTACCAGGCGTGGCTGCTGGCGCAGGGCGAGGAGCCCGCGCCCGACGTCGACGGAATACCGGCCCGGCAGCGGCTGTTCCTGTCGTGGGCGATGGCCTGGCGGGCGAAGGGCCGCGACGAGGAGGTCCTACGGCGCCTCGCGCTCGATCCGCACTCGCCGCCGGAGTTCCGCTGCAATCAGGTGGTCCGCAACCTGGACGAGTTCTACGCGGCGTTCGACGTCACCCCCGACGACGGGCTCTGGCTGGATCCCGCCGACCGGGTGCGCATCTGGTGAGGTGACGCGGGCCCGGTGCGGGCGGGCGATGACGACGAGAGGGACGCGCATGGTCGCGACCGACGTACCACGACAGCGGGTCGGGCGGATCCATCCGGCCTGGTTCGTGGCCGCGGCTGCTTTCGTGGCGCTGCTCGGTGCCGCCGGGTTCCGGTCGGCACCGGGGGTGCTCATCATTCCGCTGCAGGAGGAGTTCGGCTGGACCCGCGGCACCCTGTCGCTCGCGGTCAGCGTCAACCTGGTGCTGTTCGGGCTGATGGCGCCGTTCGCCGCCGCCTTGATGGACCGGTTCGGTGTCCGAGGGGTGGTCGCCACCGCGCTGACCCTGATCGCACTCGGCAGTGGTTCCGCCGTGTTCGTCACCGCGGCCTGGCAGCTGGTGCTGCTCTGGGGCGTGGTCGTCGGCATCGGCACCGGCTCGATGGCGTTGGTGTTCGCGGCGACGATCGCCAACCGCTGGTTCGTGCGCCGCCGCGGGCTGGTGATGGGCGTGCTCACCGCGGGATCCGCCACCGGTCAGCTGATCTTCCTGCCGGTGCTCGCCGCCGTCACCGAACGCACCAGCTGGCGGGTGGCCTGTCTCATCGTCGCCGGCGCGGCGCTGGCGGTGGTGCCGCTGGTGCTGCGGTCCCTGCACAGCCATCCCCGCGACCGCGGCGTGCTGCCCTACGGCGGCACGGCAGCCGACGAGATCCCCGCCGACACCGCCGGCCGTCCGATCGACGCGGTCCGGCGGGCGCTGGCCGCCCTGCGCGAGGCCGCCCGGACCCGGACGTTCTGGGCCCTGGCCGGCGGCTTCGCGATCTGCGGCGCGACGACGAACGGCTTGATCGGGACGCATTTCATCCCCGCTGCGCACGACCACGGGATGGGCGAGACCACGGCTGCCGGACTGCTCGCGGTGGTCGGCGTCTTCGACATCGTCGGGACCATCGCATCGGGCTACCTGACCGACCGGTTCAATCCACGGGTGCTGCTCGCGGTCTACTACTCGCTGCGCGGCGTCGGTCTGGTGATGCTGCCCGGGATGCTCAGCGACACCCTGCACCCGACCATGATCGGGTTCGTCATCGTCTACGGGCTGGACTGGGTGGCGACCGTGCCGCCCACCGTGGCGCTGTGCCGGGAGGCGTTCGGGAAGGCCGGCACCATCGTCTTCGGCTGGGTCTTCGCCTCCCACCAGATCGGTGCGGCGATCGGCTCGGCGGCCGCCGGTCTGCTCCGGGACGGGACCGGCAGCTACACGATCGCCTGGTTCGGCGCTGCCGGGCTGTGCGTGGTGGCGGCGGCCGTCTCCATCGGCATCCGTCGTGGGACGGTGTCGAAGCCGGTGGACCAGAGATCGACAGCCGTGACGCAACCGAGTGGGTCATCCCGGTCGGACTGAGGCATCCGAGTGAAAGAAGCGTCCTTGGAGCTGGGTGCTGGGGCATTCTGTGCGCCCTCGGTGACCGGTCTGCGGAATGCGATACCGCGCCTGTGAGAATGGCGCTGGACGCCCCCCCGAGATTGGGGATCGACAATGTGTCAGGCATTGCTGCGGACGATCATTCAGGTGCCGAACGTCCGGCGTGGATGCCGTTGCTCCATCTGCACGCATCGCCTCCGGTGTGAATCACGCAGCGTCACCGACGAGGCGCCATGAACACGGTGGAGGTGCGGGGAACCCGTCCGCCGGTACCGACACTCCATTCCGTGGCTGACCGTGACGATCGCTGCGGGCCGCCGAAAGTCGGTGCCGAGAAACGTGTTTCGAGCGTTTCTGGGCGGACTCGTCCCTGGAGGTCCGCCTCCGTCGGACGCCGGTGTCGACGGGCCCGGGAGTGGCCCCGGAGCCCCGGTGCGACAGTGCGGCCAGGCCCCGGTCGACCACGGACCGTGTCGTCACGCGGACAGGGTGAGTGCCGCATATCAGTTCGGTATCGACGTCGGGAATGCGGTGCGACCAATTCGCCGATGTGCTCTCCTGCAGTGGGGAGGATGTCCGGTGAATGATGCCGAAAACAATTCCCGAAGAGGTCTGGACAGGGCTCACCCGATCGGCCTACGCTCTGAATTCGACACCTCGTCGTAACGCGAGCCGTTGTGCGCGCTGTTCGGTAGGTGGTCGGTCCGGCCGTTGTGTGGTTCATCAGGGGGTTGGTAGTGGCGGTCGAAGTGCCCGGGGACAGGACGATGACGTCGACTCGGCAGGATGGCGCCCGCCGACGTGCGGACGCCGGGCCACGAGGTCGTTGGGGCCTGCGGCCGCTGACCGCGACCGGCCGACGGGTGGCCGTGGCTTCGGCGCTCGTCCTCGCCGTCGCGATCGGTGGTCAGACCCCGGTCCTCGCCGCGCCCGCCACCTCCGTTGCCCCCGTCGCGAGCACCGCCTGCGTCACCGCGCCGCCCGTTGCCCCCGTTGTGGTCGCGGCGACCGGAAGTGCCGCCGGCATCTACGGCGGAATCCTCCTCACGGGGGGCCAGGTCGACGCCGCCGCCACCATCGTCAACGTCGGCCTCGACGCCGGGGTGTCCCGGCGGGGCATCGCCGCCGCGATCGCCGCCGCCATGGCGGCGTCGTCGTTGAACCCCGGCGCCCGCAACAAGGCCTACGTCGGGCTGTTCCAGCAGCGTGAGGACCGTAGGTCCGGCCTGTACACCGCGGAGGACCGGTCGGATCCGGTGGGCAGCGCGACGATGTTCTTCGCCGAGCTGGTCGACCGGCTGCCCGCGTACGACACCGACCCGCGGACCGACGCCGAGGTGGGCGAAGTCGTCCAGGAGTCCGGTGACGCCGGTCCGGCGTCGCGGTGGTCGGCGCTCGCCGACGGTCTCGTCGACCACTTCATCCCGGTCGAGGCGTCACCCGCCGTGGTCGAGCCGACCGTCGCCGAGCCGGCCACGGTGGCCCCCGTGGGGGCACCCGCTGCCGCGACTGCCCTGTTCGCGGGCCGCTTCGGTCAGACCGTGGCCTTCCCGCTCCGTCCCGCCGGGCCGGCCCTGGCCGCGCCGGCGGTATCGGAGACCACCGGGGGCACCCCCGACGGCAGCACCGTTGTGCTACGACCACCACGGCGGCCGTCTCGACGGACCCGACGACCACTGCCGACGCCACCAGCGTCGGTTCCGCTGTTCCGACCACCACCGATCCGAGCGCGACCGGGTCGGGTCTCTCGGAGCTGACCACAGACCCGTCGAGCACCGACCCGACGACCAGCGACCCGACGACCACCGAGCCGGGCGCTGCGGAGCCGACCAGCACCTCGCCGGGCGCCGCGGAGCCGACCGCCACCGGTCCGGGCACCGCGGACCCGACCACGACGGACCCCTCCGACGACGGACCCGACCACGACCGACCCCATCACGCCCGGTCCCATCACGACCGACCCGACGACCTCCGCGCCGGTCGAGCCGGTCGAGCCGACGGGCGAGCCGGCACCGCCGGTGGTCGCGCCGCCGGCCGTCGAGCCCCCGGTGCTCGAGTCGCCGGTGCTGGAGCCGCCGGTCGTCGACACCCCGCGGGAGCCGGACACCGCCGCCGAACCGGTCCGTGGCAGCGACACCGTGGGACGCACGCCGGGCCGCACCGCGGTCATCGACTGCGGCCCGAACAACAACGGCGGATCGACGACCTTCGACCCCGGCTTCATCGTCTCCGACGAGGTCTTCTACAACACCGCGGCGATGACGGCCGAGCAGATCCAGGCCTTCCTGGATGCGCAGGGCGCTGCCTGTCAGGGCGCGTGGTGCGTCAAGAACCTCCGGGTGACCACGCCCGACGTCCCCGCCGACCAGTACTGCACGGCCTACACCGGCGGTACCGACGAGCCGGCGTCCGCGGTGCTCGCCCGGGCCTCGGTGGCCTGCGGCATCAACCCGCAGGTCATGCTGGTCACGTTGCAGAAGGAATCGGCGCTGGTCACCGCGTCCGTCGCCGACGTCCTCCTCGTACAACGCGGCCTGGGGCTGGCACTGCCCGGACACCGGTCCCGGCGGCTCCGCGAACTGCGATCCGGAGCACGCCGGTTTCTTCAACCAGCTGTACGGCATGGCCAAGCAGTGGTCGCGCTACCGGGTCGACCCCGGCAAGTACAACCACCAGGCCGGCGAGACGACCAACATCCTGTGGAACGTGGCCGAAACCGGCTGCGGCGGCACGGACGTCACCATCCGCAACACCGCCACCGCGTCGCTGTACAACTACACGCCGTACCAACCCAACGCGGCCGCCGTGGCGGGCTACCCGGGCGTCGGTGACCGTTGCAGTGCCTACGGCAACCGCAACTTCTTCTTCCTGTTCCAGAAGTACTTCGGCGTCACCGGCGGCGGCGTCAGCGCCACCATCGCCGTCAACGGCGTGCAGGTCACCATCCCGGACCTGCCGACCGTGGCCCCGGAGGTCCGCGGCGCCGTCATCACCGCCCCGAACGAGGACGTCGCCCGCGGCATCGCCGCCGGCTTCGCCTCCATCGGGCTGCCCTACGTCTGGGGCGGCGGCACCAACGGCGGCCAGGCCGACCAGGGCTGCTCCCGCGGCGGCACCTCGAAGAACTCGTGCTCCGGAACGGTGGGCTTCGACTGCTCCGGGCTGACCGCCCACGTCCTGACCACCGCCGGCTTCGCCGTCGGCACGAACTCGGGATCCCAGCGCGCCGGCGGCCGGTCGGTGCCGTGGAGCTCCGGGCAGGCTGGTGACATCATCGGCTACAGCGGGCATGTCGCGGTCTACCTCGGCAAGGTCGACGGGGTCGACTACCTGCTCGAGGCGCCGAGCGTCGGCAGGTACGTCCAGATCCGTGCGGTCTACAGCCGCACCAGCGGATCGTCGGCGGACCCGATGCTGCACCGCTACTGGGGCTGATCCCCGCACGACGGAGTACCGGAACGGGAGCGACCGAGGGGTCGCTCCCGTTCTGTCGTTCCGGCGGCTGCGGCGGCACCTGATCCTCCTGACCTGCGCCGTCCCGAAAATGTGGACAGACCCGCCGTGACATCACCGCCGGTCCCTACGGTCGTTGCACAGCATCGACAGGTCCGGGGGGACACATGGCGGGATTCGAGATGGTGCCGGACGGGGTGTACCGGGTGGCCGTGCTGCTCCGGGACGGCTCGGAGCGGGCGGCGCTGGCCGGCACCTCGGCCGCGGGGCTGGGCGCGCTGCTGCCGGCACCGGCCACCGGCCGCTCGGTGCGGTCCGCGGCAGACGGCGTCTCCGCGGCCTGGACCGACGTCGCCGACGACCTCACCGCCGGGCTCGCCCAGCTCGCGACCTGGGTCGACGGGTCAGTGACGGCGGTGCTCGCGGTCGATGACGCGGCCGCCACCAGCTTCCGGGGAATCCCGCGGTGACGGCCGCCCGCACCGTTGCGCCCGTCGTCCCGGTGGCTGTGCCGTACGCCGAGAGTGCGGCCGCACTGCCGTTTCCGGGCGACGACCCGACCGCACTCGACGGAGTGGCCAACCGGCTCTTGGACGCCGCCCAGCACCTCGCCCGGCTCGACGATGTCCTGTTCGACGCCGCCACCGCAGTCGCCGGCGCCTGGCGCGGTACCGCCGCGACGACCGGCCAGGCGGAGATGGAGACGATCCGGGCCGCCCTCGACCAAGGCTCCGACCGGCTGTACCGCGCCCGGGCCGCCCTCCTCGACCTGCAGGACGAGCTGACCGTCATCCGGGCTGCGGTGGAGGCTGCGCGCGCCGGCTGGTTGCGCGCCGAGGGGGATGTCCGGGCACTGCAGCTCGCCATCCGGCTGTCCGACTGCGCCACGGTGGCGCCGCTGCAGGAAGCGTTGCGGCTGGCCACCGTGCGTCGGGACACGGCCACGACGTCATGGAGCGATGCGGTGCGACGGGCGGACGTGGCCACCGCAGTCTGCGCGTCCGCGCTGACGGCGACCGTCAGTGGTGCCCCGGTGTACCGCGCCGGACGTGGCGCGGTCACCGCCGACCTCGGGGAAACGCTCGGGACCGACCGGATGACCAGCGATGATGCGTTCCGCTCCGTCCTCGACCGGACGCCGGACAGCGAGGCTGCCTGGGCCTCGCTCGGACCGGCCGCGCAGGCCTTCGCCCGGACCACCGCCGGCACCCTGCCGCCGCCCTCGAGTGCACCGGCCCTCGTCGCCGCCTGGTGGAGCAGCCGCAGCTGGACCGAACGACAGGCTGTGCTGCACGACGCACCGCAGGCCGTGGGAGCCGCCGACGGAGTGTCTGCGGTGTCTCGCCACCAGGCCAACCTCCTGTCCATCGAGCGGCGTGACGCCGAGCTGGGGTCGCTGATCGCTGCCGCCTCCACGGCCGGCTTCTCGTCCTCGGTCCTCGTCCGGAGCGCGGTCGTCGCTGGTCTGCAGCAGCACCGCGACAGCATCGCCGCGGTCCGGGCCCAACTCGCGACTCCCCGGTCCCAGCCGCTCTACCTGCTGTCGTTCGATTCCGCGGGCCGTGGCCGCGCCGTCGTCGCCATCGGCGATCCGGACACGGCCGCGCACGTGGCCACCTACGTCCCGGGGACCGGCAGCGACGTGTCCTCGCTCGGCGCGGAGTTGGACCGGGCCGACGCCTGGTCGGCCGGGACGGCGGAGTTCGGGACACGCGACGTCGCGGCCATCGCCTGGATCGGCTACGAGTCGCCCCCCGGGCTGACGGCCGCGGGACACGACTCCTACGCCGACGCCGCCGCTCCCGCGCTCGTCGCCTTCCAGCAGGGTCTGCGTGCCTCGCACCAGGGCCCACCCGCCCACACGACGGTCGTCGGCCACAGCTACGGCAACTCCGCCATCGCGGCGGCCGCCTCCGAGGGGCGCAGCCTGGCTGCCGATCGACTCGTCCTCGTCGCCAGCACCGGACTCGAGCTGTCGTCGGTGGCGGACCTGCACCTCGACGGTGTCGCTCCCGACCGGGTGAGCGACCGGGTCTTCGCGCTCGTGCGCGAGAACGACATCATCCGGTGGACCGAGCCGGTCCACCGCGGCAGCCCCTACGAGCCTGGCTTCGGCGCCCGGGTGATCGAGACCGAGCCCTTCCGGCTGATTCCGGGCAGTGCCGACCTCGGGTTGGCCGGCATCCGGTCGCCGGCCCTGGACGGCCTCTGGGCGCACGGTGCCTACCAGGCCCCCGGATCGATGGAGCAACGCACGATCAGCGCGCTGATCGTCGACGCGCCGGTGCCGCTGCGGTGACCCGCCGTCCGCTCGGCTCAGAGGGTGGCGACCGAGCCGGCGTCAACCCGGTCGTGGGATCCGTCGACAAGGTCGCCCGGTCACCGCAGCGAAAGCCGATCACCGCCGCCACCTCATCCGCCTCTCCGGGGTGACCGACCTCCCGGTACGGGCGTTCATTCCGCGGGACCGATCGCGGTGTCGCCGGCCCCGACATCCACTCGTCGATGTCGGTCAGCACGATCTGGACGCCCTCGGTGTGACAGCCGCGCGGTGGCCCACCCGACCCCGGATCGGCGCTTCTGATCAGCGGCGTCCGCGCGGACAGCCGCAGGTCCCGCTACAGCTTCCTCAGCTCCGGCAGGATCTCCGCGGCCGCGGCGGCGAAGAAGTCGTCCTGCTGGTCGGCGCCGACCTGGACCAGGGCGAGGTCGGTGAAGCCGGCGTCGAAGAACTTCTCGGCCGCGGTGACCACCGCTCCCACGTCGTTGCCGCAGGGGATCATCTCGGCGACGTCGGCGACCTTGACCGACGACGACGCCTGGTCGAAGCCGGCGGTACCCGGCAGCTCCGCGTTGACCTTCCAGCCGCCGGCGCTCCAGCGGAACAACGAGTGCGCCCGCTGCGCCGCGGCGTCCGCGTCGCTGTCCCAGCTGATCGGCAGCTGGGCGACCTTGCGACTCGACCCGCCCGCCCGGCTCGACGCGTCCCACCACTGGCCGAGCCGAGGTTCGGGGTCGATCGCGATCATCACGTCGGCCAGCGGGCCGAACAGCTCGCACGACTGCTTGCCGGAGACGGCGATGCCGATCGGCACCCGGACGTCGGGGAGGTCCCAGAGCTTGGCCGAGTTGACCTGGAAGTAGCGGCCGTCGTGGTTGACGTAGCCGCCGTCGAACAGGGCGTTGATGATCTGCGCGGCCTCGACGAGCCGGGCCTGCCGGATGTCGGCCGCGGGCCAGCCGCCGCCGACGATGTGCTCGTTGAGGTTCTCACCGGAGCCCAGCCCCAGGGTGAACCGCCCGCCCGAGATGATCTGCAGCGTCGCCGCTTGTTGCGCCACCACCGCCGGGTGATAACGGAACGTCGGTGCCGTCACGTAGGTCATCAGCGGGAGGGTCTCGGTGGCCTGGGCGACGGCGCCGAGGGTCACCCAGGCGTTGGGCGCGTGGCCCATCTCGTCGAGCCACGGGAAGTAGTGGTCGCTGCTCACGGCGAAGTCGAACCCGGTGGCCTCGGCCTGTTGGGCGTGTCGGATCAGAGCGCGCGGTCCGGCCTGTTCGGTCATCAGGGTGTATCCGATAGCTGCCATGTTCTCGGGGTTGCCCGCCGGTTCCGCAGGACAAACAGGCGCTGCACGGCCCGGCGACGCGGTCCGGATGCCGGCCACGACCACCGGCAAAGTTCATGCAGGCGCATCGAAACGGCCCGGGAGCGACTACCGTCGAGGAGACCACACGGGACGGAGAGACATTCGATGAGCGGGACCGACACCGACAACTCGACCAGGGGTGCGTACGTGACCGGCGGGGCCGAGTTCGCCCGGGACACGAACTACATCACCACCCGGATCACCGCGGACGGCCGGGAGGGATACGCCGTCGAGGCCGACCGGTACCGGTTGATCGTCGCCCGCGCCTGCCCGTGGGCGAACCGGGCGATCATCGTCCGCCGACTGCTCGGCCTGGAGCCGGTGCTGTCGATGGGGATGACCGGCCCGACCCACGACAAGCGCAGCTGGACCTTCGATCTCGATCCGGGCGGGGTGGATCCGGTGCTGGGCATCGAGCGGCTGCAGGAGGCGTACTTCACGCGCGATCCGGAGTACGCACGCGGCATCACCGTGCCGGCGATGGTCGAGGTCAGCACCGGGCAGGTCGTGACCAACGACTACCGGCAGATGACGCTGGACTTCTCGACCGAGTGGACCGCGTTCCACCGCGACGGTGCCCCCGACCTCTACCCGGAGCACCTGCGCGACGAGATCGACGAGGTCGCTCACCGCAACTACACCGAGGTCAACAACGGCGTCTACCGATGCGGCTTCGCCGGCTCCCAGGAGAGCTACGAGAGCGCCTACGACCGGCTCTTCACCCGGCTGGACTGGCTGACCGAGCGGCTGTCGCAGCAGCGCTACCTGGTCGGCGACAGCATCACCCAGGCCGACGTCTTCCTGTTCACCACGCTGGCCCGCTTCGACCCGGTGTACCACGGCCACTTCAAGGCCAATCGGTCCAAGCTGTCGGAGATGCCGGTGCTGTGGGCCTACGCCCGGGACCTGTTCCAGACCCCCGGTTTCGGCGACACCACGGACTTCGTGCAGATCAAGAAGCACTACTACGTCGTGCACACCGACATCAACCCCACCCAGGTCGTCCCGGCCGGGCCGGACCTGACGAACTGGTGGGAGCCGCACCACCGCGAGGAGCTGGGTGGCCGGCCGTTCGGCGACGGCACCCCGCCCGGACCGCCCCTCCCGTCCGAGGTGGTGCCGGAGGGCCACGGCGCGCCGCGCGCCTGACCCCGGGTCCACCCAGCGCATCCCCGGTACCGGGTATCACCAGGAGACCGGGCGCGGCCGTCCTTCGTCGTAACCGGCGGCACTCTGCAGGCCGACCACGGCGCGGTCGGCGAAGTCGGGGATGGAAGGGGCGCCGGCGTAGGTGAACGAGCTGCGGACGCCGGCGATGATCGAGTCGACGAGGTCCTCGACGCCCGGCCGGGCCGGGTCCAGGTACATCCGCGAGGTCGAGATGCCCTCCTCGAACAGCGCCGAGCGCGCCCGGTCGAAGGCCGAGGCGGTCCGGGTCCGGTTGCGCACCGCGCGCGCCGAGGCCATCCCGAAGCTCTCCTTGTACCAACGGCCGTCGGCGTCGCGGGCGAGGTCGCCGGCACTCTCCCAGGTCCCGGCGAACCAGGACCCGATCATCACGTTCGCGGCCCCGGCGGCCAGCGCCAGCGCGACGTCGCGCGGGTACTTCACGCCGCCGTCGGCCCACACCGTGGCGCCGTGCTCGGCGGCCGCGGTCGCGCACTCCAGCACCGCGGAGAACTGCGGCCGCCCGACGCCGGTCATCATCCGGGTGGTGCACATCGCGCCCGGACCGACGCCGACCTTGATGATGTCCGCGCCTGCGTCGGCGAGGTCCGCCGCACCGCTCGCGGAGACGACATTGCCGGCGACGACAGGGATCCGGCGGCCGGTCTCGGCCTCGAAGGCGTCCCGGGCCGCGACCACCACGGCCAGCGACTCGATCATCTTCTCCTGGTGGCCGTGTGCGGTGTCGACCACGAGGACGTCGGCGCGGGCGGCGAGCAGTGCCTCCGCCTTGCCGGTGACGTCGCCGTTGATGCCGATGGCCGCCCCGATCAGCAGGTTGCCGGTCGGGTCGACCGCAGGCGAGTAGATCGCCGAGCGCAGCACGCCCTTGCGGGTCAGCACACCGAGCATCCGGTCACCGTCGATCACCGGGACGACGTCGAGGTGCCGGGACGTCATCACGTCGAAGGCGTCGCGGAGATCGTCGTCCTTGGTGACGGTCACGATGTCGGGCGTCATCACCCCGGAGGCCCGGGAGAAGCGGTCCACCTCGAGGCAGTCCCGCTCGGTGATGATGCCGACGGGACGACCGTTGTCCACGACCACCGCGGCGCCGTGCGCGCGCTTCCCCAGCAGCGACAGCACCTCGGCGACGGCCGCGTCAGGGGCGACGGTGATCGGCGTCTCGAAGACCGGGTCGGCGTCCTTGACGTAAGCGATGGCCGCGGCGACCGCCTCGATCGGGACGTCCTGCGGCAGCACGGCCATCCCGCCGCGGCGGGCGATCGTCTCGGCCATCCGACGGCCGGTGACGGCCGTCATGTTGGCCACCACGAGCGGGATCGTGGTGCCGATGCCGTCCGGGGTCCGCAGGTCGACGTCGAGCCGGGACGTCACCGCGGAACGGGACGGGACCAGGAAGACGTCGGAGTACGTCAGATCGGCGGTGGGCTGGAGTCCGTTGAGAAACTTCACGGCAGGTGATCGTACGTGCCGCGACCGTCCGGGCCGAGCTCACCGCCCCGGACGGACCGCCGGTTCCCGGCGATCAGACGTCGGAGGCGACGAATTTCGACAGCGACGGCGCCCCGGCCAGGTACTCACCGAGCTCGTTCGCGCCCGGCCCGGCCCGCCATTCCCGGTACATCGTGTCGTGGTACATCGACTCCCAGCGCTCGATGACCATCACGTGGGCCGCGTCGTCCGCGTCGACCAGCACCTCCACCGACAGGCAGCCGGCGAACGACCGGGTGTCGGTCAGCGTCCGGTGCAGGAAGGCCATTCCCTCGTCGCGGCGGTCGGCGTCGAGGCGGACGTCGAGCAGTGCGGTGACGGTCACGCCTGCACCCCCAGCCACGTGAGGACCTCGTCGGTGTGCTGGCCGAGTGCCGGTGGTGACCGGTGGTCGCGCTTCCACTCCGCTCCCTCGGCATCCCAGAACCGCAGCGGCGGGCCGGGCAGCCCGATCGATCCCAGCACCGGGTGATCGACCTCGACGAGCAGTCCCTGGGACAGCGTCTGATCCCACTCGTAGACCTGCTGCATGTTCTTCACCTGACCACTCGGGACGCCGATCGCGTTCAGCTTGGCCAGCAGGTCGTCGGTGGTGTACTCGGCGAACGCGGCCTCGACGGCGGCCTTGACCGCCTCGGAGTTGCGCACGCGGTCGCCGTTGGTGGCGAAGCCGGGCGCGTCCAGCGGCAGCCCGAACGCGGGGGCGAACTTCGTCCACAGCCCCTGCGACCCGACGGAGATCTGCACGATGCCGTCGCTGGCGTGGAACAACCCGTACGGGCAGATCGACGGGTGGTGTGGCCCCTCGCCGACCGGGATCTCGCCGGCCACCGTCCAGCGGGTGCCCTGGAAGGCGTGCACCCCGACGATCGAGGCCAACAGCGAGGTGCTGACCAGCCCGCCGCGACCGGTGGTCGTGCGTTCGTGCAGCTTGGCCAGCACGCCGTAGGCCCCGTACATCCCGGCCAGCAGGTCGCCGATCGGCACCCCCACCTTCGTCGGGGTGTCGGCGTCCGGGCCGGTCATCGACATCAGGCCGGCCTCGCCCTGGGCGATCTGGTCGTAGCCGGCGCGGCCGCCCTCGGGACCGTCCGCGCCGAAGCCGGAGATCGACAGCACCACCAGGCCCGGGTTGAGCTCGGCCAGCTGCTCGGTCGAGAAGCCGAGCCGGGCCAGCACGCCGGGCCGGAAGTTCTCCAGCAGCACGTCGCTGCGCCGGATCAACTCGGTCAGCGCGGCCTTGCCGGTCTCGGACTTGAGGTCCAGCGCGATCGATTCCTTGTTCCGGTTGCAGGACAGGAAGTACGTCGAGATGTCGTGCTCGGGGCCGACGAAGGGCGGGCCCCAGCCGCGG
This sequence comes from uncultured Actinomycetota bacterium, assembly GCA_963700115.1. Lineage (GTDB taxonomy): Bacteria > Actinomycetota > Actinomycetes > Mycobacteriales > Nakamurellaceae > Nakamurella. The sequence continues at coordinate 303,157 of OY969473.1, forward strand.
GTGTCGTCACCCGTACCGGGCGTCTCGACCTTGATCACCCGCGCCCCGAGATCGCCGAGCATCATCGCGGCGTGCGGGCCCGCCAGCGCCCGGGTCAGATCGACGACCAGGATGTCGCCGAGGGGTCCGTCGGACCAGCGGTCCGTACCGTTCGTCATCGAGAACCTCCCTCGCAGCCAAGGCACCGGTGCCCAGCCGGACGAGCGTACTGCCCACCTCCGGACGCCCGCCCGGCAGCCACCGACCGCGGTTCAGTCGGCCGGTCGGCGCCCCGGCCCCCGGCGGTCGGCCCCGAGGCGGGCCGCCATCACACCGTCGAAGATCTCGCCGGGCCCCTTGACCAGGTTCGAACCGCCGTCAGTGCGGCGCAGCGCATCCGTCCGCACCAGGTCCACCTCGACCTGGTTGCCGCCGCGTTGCTTGGCCGCGTACATCGCCGCGTCGGCCCGGATGACGAGGTGGGTGAGCAACTCCGAGGCGCCGGTCGACGGGAAGTCGGCACCGGCCAGCGCCACCGCGCCGACCGAGACGGTGACCGGCACCGGGTCGTCCGCATCGTCGCAGACGCCGCGCAGTCGTTCCGCCATCGCGGGGATGCCGTCGGCGTGCACCACGTCCAGGACGACGAACTCCTCGCCGCCGGTGCGGGCGACCAGCCCGGACTTGCGGACGGAGCCGTCCAGGCGGCGGGCCAGCAGGGTGAGCACCGCGTCGCCGGCGTCGTGACCGTGGTCGTCGTTGACGCTCTTGAAGCGGTCGATGTCGATCAGGAACACCGCGGTCACCGCGTTCTCCGCGCAGGCCTGGGCGAAGACCCGCGGCGCCGCGGAGTCCAGGCCGCGGCGGTTCAGCAGCTGGGTCAGCGGGTCGCGGTGGGCGAGTTCGGCGCTGCGCGTGCCGTCGGATCGCAGCGCGTCGGAGAACACCTGGCCGAACAGCCGCGTGACGATGAGGGTGGCGGTCAGTCCGACGACGAGGAACGCCACGAAGGCGACGTCCGTGCCCGGTTCGAGCAGCACCCGGACCCCGTAGAACAGCAGGTTGACCTTCACCCACACACAGTGCGCAACCAGCGCCCGCCGGCCGTGTGCGAAGGCGATGTAGTCACCGATCAGGAAGAACCAGGTCGCGGCGAGCAGCGAGACAGCCGGATCGGCGCAGCTGAACAGCACCACCCCGTGACCGATCTCGGCGCCCAGCACGAAGGCGATCGAGACCCGTTCCCGGGGCCAGCCACGCCACCACCACAGCACCGCGGCGGCCAGGGCGGCGGCGGCCACAATGCCGGTGGCGGCCATCGCCACCCGCCCGGCCGGACCGCCCGGCGTGAACATCAGCAGCACCGAGCCGGCGGCCAGCAGCAGGCAGCTCGACGCCACGAACCGGCCGGTCGACCGCAGGACGCGTCTGGTCCCGGCCACTGCGAGGTTCTGCCGGTAGACCGGAGATCGTCGGTTGCTCCACCGCGGCCACCGACCGGTGGCGGTCGGCCCGGCCCCGGTGGGCCCGGCGGCGTCCGGGTCGACGGTGGAGCCCACGCCCTCACCCATCGTCGCTCCCGTTCAGCCGAGCCGCGGAGGCCGTCTCAGCGGTGGATCTGGCGGTCGCCGCGAATCTGCCGCCGTCGTTCTGTGGAACCGCCCGGCACCCAGAGGAAGCTTGCAGAACGTGAGTGTCCGACTGCGGACAGCCTCCCTATTGTGACCCCGAAAGCAGGTCGCCGGACTGCCCGGATCGGACGGCGACCCGAACCTGGTTGCCGCCGCCGCGCTTGGCTCCGTACATCGTCATGTCGGAGAGCGTGATGAGCTCCTGGACATTCTGGGTCAGCCGCTCGACCGCGACCTCGCGCAGCGGCACGCTGGACACGCCGACACTGGCGGTCACCGGCATCTCGTCGTCGTGTCGGTGGACCGCCCCGAGCAGCCGGTGGGCCAGCGCGCCCGCACCCCCCGGGGCCACGGTGTCGATGACGACGAATTCCTCGCCGCCGGTCCGGGCGACGATCGCGCCACGCCGGACACTGCCGGCCAGCCGGGCCGCTACCAGCGTCAGCACGTGATCACCCCGGTGGTGTCCGTAGCGGTCGTTGATCGATTTGAAGCGGTCCAGGTCCAGCACCACGATGGCCAGCTCGTCGTCCGGTCCGCGGCCCGCCACCAGCAGCGCGGGCAGGGCGGCGTACATCCCGCGGTGGTTGAGCAGGGCGGTCAGCGAATCCCGCTCGGCCAGGGCCGCGGCCTGCCGCACGTCGTCGCGCAGGGCGTCCGTGGCCAGCTGCCGGAAGATGGGCAGCGCGACGATCAGGCCCGCCAGCGCCACCGCGACGTAGACGATCAACGGCACGTTCGCGTTGCTGCGGCGGGCGGCCTGGGTGGCGAAGAAGGCGATGTTGGCCAGCGCCCACAGCGCGTGCACCCCGACGGCCCGCCGGCTGTGCGCGATGGCGATGTGCTCGCCCATCAGGGAGAACCACAGAGTGGCGATCAACGCGAGCATCGAGCTCGAGGTCAGCAGCAGCACGCCGGTGTGGGCGAGCTCGGAGTACAGCAGGAACAGCACCGACAGGTGGGCCTTCGGCCAGCTGCCCCGCCACCACAGCAGCCCCAGGACCAGGCTCACCGTCCCGAGCCCCGCGATCACCCAGGTCGCCAGCGGTGTCGCCGGCCCCGACGGGGACAGTGTCAGCAGCAGCACGCCGAGCCCATAGGTCCAGCACGAGACGGCGATGCCCCTGCGCACGGGCTCGAGCAGTGATGCGGCGCCGGCCACGTCGAGGTTGCGCGCATCGTCGGAGTGGCCGATGAAGCGGGCCAGTCGCGGCGGTCGGGCCGTCACCGATCCGTCCGGCTCATCCATCCGCGTCCGCATCGTCCGGCCGGCCCGGCGAACCGGCACCGACATCTCGTCAGGACGACGACCCGTTCGTTCGACAGGTGGTCCCGCCCCTGAGTATCCAGCACCGGCAACACGAACGGCGGAACACCTGCATCCCGCCCTCCGGGATGATCGACCGGGCGCCCGGTGGCGGCCGACGAGTGTCGTCGAGACCGGTCAGCGGCACGCGGGTTCCAGGACGGGAGAGACATGCGAGCCATCCAGTTCAGCGAGTACGGCGGCCCCGAGGTGCTGGTTCTCGCGGACGTGCCGGAGCCGCATCCCGGCCCCGGCCGGATCCGCGTCGCCGTGCGGGCCGCGGCCGTGAACCGCGTCGATTCCAAGTACCGCGCCGGGATCATGACCGTGAAGGAGCTGCCCTACGTCCCCGGCACCGACGTCGCGGGCGTGGTCGACGAGCTCGGTGCGGGCCTGACCGGGGTGGCGCTCGGCGACGAGGTGTTCGGGGCCGCGCCGAAGGGTGGTTACGCCGAACACGCCGTGCTGACCGCATGGGCGCCCAAGCCGGCATCGATGTCCTGGGTCGAGGCGGCCGCGGTGCCGCTCGCTGCGGAGACCGCCGCCCGGGCCTACGCCGCGGTCGACGCCCGCGACGGGTCGACGGTGCTGGTGAACGGCGCCTCCGGCGGGGTCGGGAGTGCCGCCGTCCAGCTCGGCGTCGCACGCGGGATGACGGTGATCGGGGTGGCCGGATCCGCCAACCACGACTACCTCCGTGAGCTCGGGGCGCTGCCGGTCGCGTACGGCGACGGGCTGGTGGACCGGGTCCGCGCGATCGCCCCGGCGGGCGTGGACGTGGCCCTGGACATCGCCGGCTCCGGCGTGCTGCCGGCGCTGATCACCCTGACCGGGGACCCCGCCGCGGTGGTCAGCGTCGCTGATTTCAGCGCCCCGGAACTGGGGGCGAGGGCCACCGGGGGTGCGGAGGGCCGGCGGTGGGACGTCCTCGCCGTGGTCGCCGGGCTGCACGGTGAGGGCCGCTACCAAGTGGCCGTCCAGCAGGTCTTCCCACTTGCCGGAGCGGCTGCGGCGCAACGGCTCTCGCAGGAGGGGCACGTCCGGGGCAAACTGGTGCTGGAGATCTGAGTCACCCCCCGTTTGTCGAACCGTGGACGACGTGATTGACTGTTCGTGGTCACCAGATCTTGTTCTTCGCATAACCATCCATCGGCTCCGGCCAGTGGATCCTCTCGATCGTCGTATCCAGAGATGTCGGATTTCCAGACAGACCCGGTCACCCGCACCCGCGGGCGACCGACGGATATGCCTCCAGAGGAGAAAACATGGCTACCGGAACTGTGAAGTGGTTCAACGCGGAAAAGGGCTTCGGCTTCATCACCCCCGAGGACTCGGGTGCTGATGTCTTCGTGCATTACTCCGAGATCAACTCGGGCGGCTACCGCAGCCTCGACGAGAACCAGCGCGTGAGCTACACCGTCACCCAGGGCCCCAAGGGCCCGCAGGCGACCGGCGTCACCGTCGTCTGAGACTCTGTCTCCCGCGTCACCAGCACGGCAGCAAGGGCGGTCATCCCGAGAGGGGTGGCCGCCCTTGCGGCGTTTCTCGGCCCGCGTGTTCCAGGGCCGTGCGTTTCCTGGGCTCAGTGCCTCCAGCGCTGTGCGCCGGTCGCACCCCCGACCCGTCGCCCCACACGCCACACCGTCGGTGTCCGGCCGGCTCAGGCCAGCGGCAGTGCACCCGCACCCAGCCCGTAGACCGAGCCGATCAGGTCCCGGTCGCCGTCCACCACCACGGCGCACAGCGCGAACGCGATCGACGACGGCGGGTCGAAGCCGCTCCTCGGATCCGCCGGGACCGTTCGGAACTCGATGGTGAGCCGGCCACCGAACGTCGGATCGCCGGTGTCCAGCAGGGCGGCGGCCAGCTCGCCGCAGCCGGTCCGCCAGTTGTCCGCCTCCCGCTCGCCGATCAGCGAACGGGCGAAGCCGACCGCATCGGTCAGGTACTCGACCCGGTGCGGCCGATCGCACGCCACCAGTATCGCGTCCACGGTCAGGCACATCCCGAAGGCGGCAGGTCGCGACAGTGGGTTCCGCCCCTGGTCGCGCACGGATCCCACGGACACGGCGGCGAGGGCGGGCGCAACCACGCACACCGACCAGCCGCGGTCCCCGGCCCGTTCTGCGGGCGGCGCCGGCACCTGCCAACTGCGGTTGCCGAAAGCGGGCCGCCAGACCTGGGCGGCCCCGACCAGTGTCAGGCCCACGTACTGGAAGGCCGCGGCCCGGCAGCGGGAGTCGCCGTCGTCGGCGGTCCGGACGGTCGCCACGGCCGTCCATCCGGCAGTCACCTCCGCGGCGTGCGGTGCGGTGCACGGCACCACCGTGAGAGCCGGCTCCCAGCGCAGGCACGAGCCGACGGCGGGCGGCAGGGGCAGCGGCAGCGCCGACGGCCGGGCAACGAGCGCCGGGGACAGTAGCCGGGGCGCTGCGACCAGCACGGTCAGCGCGACCAGCAGCACCACCATCCCGGCGAGCCGGCGCTCCATCGGGTCAGGATAGGACCGCCCGCACCCGTTGCCCAGGGGTGCCGTGACCCGATCGACGATGCCGCGCCGGGAGTGCCAGGCTGGAGGGCGCACCCCCGTTCCGGACACCGCCGTCCCGAGGAGCCCGATGACCACCGCCGATCCGTCCGTCACCCGCGACGTCCCCGGCTGGGCCGGGCGGTTGTTCGAGGATTTCGTCGTGGGGGACGTCTACCACCACCCGTTCGGCCGAACCGTCACCGAGACCGACAACCAGTGGTTCACCCTCCTCACCCAGAACGTCGCGAAGATCCACCTCGACAAGGAGTTCGCTGCCGGTACCGCCTACGGGCGGACCCTGGTCAACTCCACGCTGACGCTGGCGCTGGTCACCGGCCAGTCCACGATCGACCTCTCGATGAACGTGTTCGCCAACCTGGGGTGGGACGAGGTGCGGATGCCGCACCCTGTGTTCGAGGGGGACACCATCCACTCGCGGTCCACGGTGCTCTCGCTGCGGCCGTCGGCGTCGCGGCCGGACGTCGGGATCGTGACCGTCCGCAGCGAGGGCCTCAATCAGCAGGACTCCGTGGTCATCGTGTTCCGGAGGACCTTCCTGGTCTACCGCCGCGGCCACCTGCCGCCCGGACCGGCCGGTCATGCCCGTCAGCCTGGGGCCGGCACCGCCCCGGGCACCACCGGATCCGCCGACCGGTGACCGGCCTCGACGTTGCCGTCACCGCGTTGTTCGTCCCGGGGGACCGCCCGGATCGTTTCGGCAAGGCGCTGGCCGCCGGTGCGGACGTGGTCATCGTCGACCTGGAGGACGCCGTCGCGCCCGCGGCGAAGGCAGCGGCCCGCGACCACGTCCGCACCGCGCTGCGGGACGGTCCGGGGTTCGTCGTCCGCATCAACCCGCTGGACGGGCCGGAGGCGGCCGCGGACGCCCAGTTGATCGACGACCTGACCGCTCACCCCGACGTGCGGCTGGCGGGGGTGATGGTGCCGAAGGCCGACGACCCGGCCGCGCTGGCCGCCCTGGCCGGCCGGCTCGCCGCCGGCTTCGACGGGCCGTCGCCCCTGGTGGCACTGGTCGAGACCGCCCGGGGGGTGCTGGCCGCGCCGTCGCTGGCCGCGGTGGGCGGCGTGACCCGGCTGGCCTTCGGCGCGCTGGATCTCGCGGCGGACGTGGGCGCGCAGGGTGACGCCGGCGCGCTGCTCGGGTACGCCCGCGCGCAGGTGGTGCTGGCCTCGCGAGCCGCCCGCATCGCGGGTCCGCTGGACTCGCCGCCGACCGAGATCGCCGACCTGGCCGCGGTGACCGCCGCCGCCCGGTCCGCCCGCGGGCTCGGCTTCACCGGCAGCTTGTGCATCCACCCGGCTCAGCTGGCCGCGGTCCGTACCGCGTTCCGACCGTCATCGGCGGAGCTCGACTGGGCCCGGCGGGTGCTGGCCGCCGGTGACAGCGCCGCCCAGATCGACGGCCGGATGGTCGACCGGCCCGTTGTCGAGCGGGCCCGGCGACTCCTGACCGCGGACCGCCAGGACTGACCTGGGCGCAGCAGCGCCGGGCGAACCACGACGGCCGGCAGCGCGGCGGCCCGGTGCCCATCGGGGCAGAATCGTCGGTCATGACGGCTTACGCGGCGTTGCTGCGGGCGGTGAACGTGGGCGGCGCCCGCATCGCGATGGCCGACCTCCGTGCGATCGGCACGGCGGCCGGCTTCGACGACGTGCGTACCCACCTCAACAGCGGCAATCTCCTGTTCCGGGCGTCCGCCGGCACTCCGCAGCAGTTCGCGGGAACGGTGTCCGCCGCCCTCGAAAAGCTGGTCGGGCGGCCGGTGCCCGTCGTGGTGCGGACCGTGGAGCAGCTGGAGCGGGCGGTTCACACCGCGCAACGGTGCTTCCCCGACGCGCCCGAGAAGACCGTCGCCGTCGCCTTCCTGGACCGGCCGGTCCTCGACGTCGCCCCGGACCGGCTCGGCACGTTCGCCGACGAGCGGTATGTCATCGACGGCGACGCCGTCCACCTGCTGTATCCGAGTGGCCAGGCGGACAGCAAGCTCACCGTGCCGGTCATCGAGAAGCGGCTGGGTGTCGTGGCGACGGCTCGTGGGGTCCGCAGCCTCCGGGGCATGGTGGCGGTACTCGACAGGTGACCGCTGTCGTCCCCATAGTCGTTGTCCGGTCGACAGTTTCGAGCATCTTCGACCCGGGCCCGGCCACCGGCGCAACTGTGGGATGGTTCACGCGGCCTTCGCTGCGTTGACCGTCCGCTGGCCGCCGACTACATTCAGACCTGTGAATGAACGTTCATGTAATTGACGCCCCAGCCGGTGACGCCCGCCGGACTCACCGCCCTCTGCCGCTCCACGCGGCGCGACGACAAGGACCCCATGACCATCGCCCTCTCCCCGGCCGCCTCCGTGACCCAGTCCTCGGTCCGGCGTGATGTCGCACTGCTGATCGGCCGCATCGGCCTCGGCGTCATCTTCATCGCGCACGGCTGGCAGAAGCTCGTGACCAATGGCATCGACGGCGTCACCGCCGGCTTCACCCAGATGGGTATCCCTGCTCCCGGCGCCAGCGCCTGGTTCGCCACCCTGGTCGAGCTCGTCGGCGGCAGCCTCCTGATCCTCGGTCTCGCAGTGCCCCTGGCCGGGCTGTTGCTCACGCTGGACATGTTGGGCGCGCTCTGGTTCGTGCACATCGACGCCGGCCTCTTCGTCACCGACGGCGGCTTCGAGTTGGTGCTGGCGCTGGCTGTCGGTGCCGCCATGCTCGCCGGTCTCGGCTCCGGCCGTTTCGGGGTGGACGCGCTGCTTGTCGGCCGGAAGAACCGCACCTGACGGTCGTCATACACGCCGCCCGGCAGGCCGTCCCGGGTCGCGCCGGGACGGTGTGAGGCCACCTGGATGCCGGGCAGGGTGCCGACGAGGGCGCTGAGTCGCTGTGCTTACGCCGTGGACACCTCCCGGTTACGGGGCGGTGGGTACCGTTGTCGTGTGCAGACCGCAGCGAGTGCGACCACTGAGTCGCTGCTGGGCGCCGTCGCCGAGGTGCTGAGTGCCGGGCGTACCGCGGTCCTGACCGGTGCGGGGATGAGCACCGACAGCGGGATCCCCGACTACCGCGGCCCCGGATCGCCGCCCCGGGCGCCGATGACGTTCCAGGAGTTCGTCACCCCGCGGGGCCGTCAGCGGTACTGGGCGCGCAGCTTCGTCGGATTCGAGCGGATGGCGGGTGCCGCGCCCAACCCCGGCCACCTGGCCCTCGCCGCACTCGAGACGGCCGGTTTGTTCGACGGCGTCATCACCCAGAACGTGGACGGGCTGCACCAGGCGGCCGGCTCCACGGCGGTCATCGATCTGCACGGCCGGATCGACCGGGTGGTCTGCCTGACGTGCTCGCGGCGCAGCTCCCGCGAGGACTACCAGCACCTGCTCGCGGTGCTCAACCCCGACGCGACCCGGTCCGGCGAGATCGACCTGGCGCCGGACGGTGACGCGCACGTCGAGGACACCGACCACTTCGTCGTCGCCGACTGCGACCACTGCGGGGGAGTGCTCAAACCCGACGTGGTCTTCTTCGGCGAGTCGGTACCGCCGCCGATCGTGGCCGAGGCCACCGCGCTGGTCGCAGACGCCGCCGCGCTGCTGGTGCTCGGATCGTCGCTGACGGTGTACTCGGGACGGCGCTTCGTCCGGCAGGCCGCACTGCGCGGCATCCCCGTCGTCGCCGTCAACCGCGGTCCCACCCGGGCCGACGAGTTCGCCACCCTGCGGGTCGACGCCGGCACGTCCGTGGTGTTGCCGGCCCTGGTCGAGCTGCTGATCCCCGCACGACCGGTACTGGCGGCCGGCTGACCCGGGTCCACGTAGCGTGGCCACGATGACCGGATCCCGCTTCGCCGTGTTCGACGGCTTCATCACCGGCCTCGGCACCACCTCCGGAGTGCGGTTGGTCGTGGGCATCTGGCCGCGTTCACCGCTCGGCACCTTCACCGACGTGATGGTGGAGACGGCCGGCGGGCATCGCGTCCTGCTGGCTCCCCGCCCGGACGTCGCCGCGTACGTCGCGAGCACCTACCACTTCGACGAGATCCGGGTCGAGACAGTGACCGTCGCCCGCCGAGGCGCAGCCCTGGAGATGACCTCGCCGAGCCTCGAGCTGCGGCTGGGGATCGGCGGGCGCCCGCTGTTGGGGACCATCCTGGGGTTGGTGCCGACCCGGCTCGCCCGGGCCCGCTGGTGGACCTCGGCGCTCGATCCGATCGCGCGGACCCTCCTCCCCGGGGTCCGGACCCGCGGCTCGGCCGGCAACGGCCGTCAGGAGTGGTACTCCGCGCTCGATCTGCACCGGGTGGACAGGGCCGGTGGCGTGTTCGACGGCGCTCCGCTGGGTGACCTCGCGCCCGTCTCACCGCCGGTGCGGTTCGGCTTCGGTTCGGTGCCCGCGCGGCCGTCCCTGGTGCGGGTGGCGACAACCGTGGGTCATGGCTGATCAGGGTTCCGCGGCCTGCCCGGTCCCGTCAGGCGTGACGGGAACCGGGCAGCCGGGCCGGAGCACGGACTACGCCGTCCGGCTCCGACGTCTTTCCGTGCGCCCGGGCGGCGTCCCACATCGTCAGGGCTGATGCGGTGTCCATCCGCATCGCGGCCGCCAGCAGCCGTTCGGCGTCGGACGGCTCCGGGGGTTCAGCGACGGACGTGAGGCGGATTGCCGAACTCGCGAAGTAATCGGTGTGGGCGCTGACCCACTCACAGAAGTTCGACCATGCTCCGACGGCGTACTCGCGCACGACCTGCCCGCCGTCGAGGATGCGCAGCACGCCTCCGGCGCGGTCGGCGACGACCTCGGTGCCCTCCACATATTCGGAACGGGGCCGGCCGTCGTCGCCCGGACACAACACCACCCAGGTCGACCGCGACCCGCCGGGCACCGCGCCGCCCGACGTCGGAACGGTCATGATCTGACCCCTTGTCGCTTCGAGTGCAGAAGTCCGGTGGTCCACCCGTGGCGACCCCTCACCGGGGAGGGTGAACCGAACACCTGAACCGTCACAGTCTGTGACAGCAATCACTCGTGCCGATACTAGGTCGACCTACCGATCGCGTCCAGCTCAGCAGAATCACGATCCGGTGATGGCCACCGCGCACACCGGCGCGACAGCCACCCCCGGCCGCATCAGCCGCCGGTGACCCGGCGCTTGATGGACGGACAATCCGGTACCTGCCGGGTCCGGACGATCTGGTCGGCGATGTCGCGCACCTTTCGGTTGGACCGCTGCGAAGACCGCTGCAGCCAGGCGAACGCCTCTGCCGCGGTGAGATCGAGTCGCGCCATCAGTACTCCCTGGGCCTGACCGATCAGATGGCGGGCGTCGATCGCCGACCAGAGGTCCTGCTCGATGCGCAGCCGAGCCAGCGTCGCGCTGGCGTGGGCGGCGACGATGCGAGCCAGGTCGAGGTCATCGGTGGTGTAGCGCTGCCCGCGACGTCCGTAGAGGTTGAGGGCACCGACCGACAGGGAGGTGGTGAACAGATGGACGCTGATCATCGAGTGCACGCCCAGGCTCACCGCCCGCGGTCCCCATCGCGGCCACCGGCCGTCGGTGGCCAGGTCTTCGACGAGGAGGACCCCGTCGGTGTAGGTGGCCGCGACGCTCGGTCCCTCGTGGAGCTCGTGCTGCAGACGGTCGGCCTCGACCAACCGGTCGTCGGTGGGTGCGAGGGTCCGGAGGCGGCCACCGGACAGCCGGACCGTGATGCTGGCGTCGTCGCTGGCCAACGACCTGGTGGCGAGCGCAACGATGGTGCGCATGGCCGCGTCCACGTCGGGTTCGGCGGCGAGTCCGCGGGTGCTCTCCGCGAGACCGGCGGCCAGACTGCGGGCGCCGGCCGTCCCGCATGCAGCGGGGCCCTGGCCGACGGCGGCGCCGATGTTCAGGCCCGGGAGGGGTCCAGCGCCCGATGCAGCGGCCGTGAGATCTCCTGGCATGGCGGCCTCCGTCGCAGCACCGGACGGTCGGCCCGAGGAGCAGCCGGCCGTTCGTGGCCAACATGGTGTGCGGGTGTCCGTCCACCGGTGGTGGGACCAGTGTGGCACCACCGAGCGCCGTCGGCTGTTCACCTGCCGGTCGAGCGGGGGGAGCTTGCTTAGCCTTGCGAGACATCGTCGATCGTGGTTGTATGAGGTCCTTGGTCCAGCAGCGGCGCCAAGAATCCGAGTGTTTCCACCACGGAGGCTCAAATGCCGCTATCCCTGGACGACCGCACCCCCACCACGACAGCGGCTGCAGAGCCGAAGGCTGTCAGCGTTCTTGCCGATCGTGCGGCTCGTCGAGCATCATCCCATTCCGACCGGAACCGCGAAGAGACGCTGAATGTATTGCGTCAAGCACGCGAGACCACTGATGAAAAACTGCGTCAGCGTCTGTTGGATCAGGTTGTCACCGAACACATGCGCTACGCGCATTCGATGGCCTCCCGTTTCCGCGGCCGTGGCGTCGACTACGACGATCTGGTCCAGGTCGCGTACCTGGGTTTGGTCAAGGCCGCCCAGGGCTGCGATCCCGAGCGGTGCGCGGACTTCATGCAGTACGCGACCCCGACCATCATGGGCGAACTGAAGCGTCACTTCCGCGATCACGCCTGGAGCGTCCGGCCGCCGCGCCGGCTGCAGGAGATCCAGCCGCTGCTCACCTCGACCCGCAACGCCCTGACCCAGAAGCTCGGGCGCCAGCCCACCAGCCGTGAGGTCGCGGAGGCGATGGACGTGCCGGCCGAGCAGGTCACCGAAGCGGTCGTCGCAGGTCAGGGCTTCAGCACTGCCTCCCTGGATCCGTTCTCGGACGGCTTCATCAATTCCGGTTCCGACGACCCCAAGCTCGCCAGCGTCGAGAACATGGACCTGCTGTCGACGCTCTTCGTGGATCTGACCGACCGCGAGCGCAAGGTGCTGCTGCTGCGCTACTACCTGGGCTGGACCCAGTCCGAGATCGGTGCCGATCTCGGCTTCAGTCAGATGCAGATCTCGCGCACCCTGCGCTCGGCGATGAACAAGCTGTCGTCGACGCACGCCGGCCAGGACGGCCAGAACGCCCCCGTGGCCGCTGCCGAGGTGCGACAGGATCGCATCGCCTGAGCCGGTGGCGTACCTGACGGCCGGAGGTTTCGCGGCACACGACCGGTGAATGATCGACTTCATCCCCGCGATCCGAACGATCGGAATACCCGGTCGTTCGGATCGCCTTTGTTTTCGACGAATGCGTGTCAGCTATTTCGGCGGATGTCAGATGAATGGACCCAGTGATGGGTGAGGCATCTCCCACAAATGGTGATACACAAAAGCCCGGGAGATCACGAAGATTCCCCGGGCATTTCCGTGGATCGCCTTGATGGGGGCCACCGTGACTTCGCGCCTCCCGTGACGTCGCCCACCTGAGCGACGATTCTCGCGAAAACGTGGCCGAATCGTGTCGTCCACGCCGGCACACCGGGCCGGCCGGCCCGGAGGCCGGCCGGTCAGTGGTCGGTCAGCGCTCTTCCATGCTGGCGTCCTGCGCCTGCGCGGCGGCGGTCTTCTCGGTGGTCGCATCCTCGCTGCTGAGCTCCCCGCCGGAGGACTCGAGGTGCGCACGGACGAACCAGTGGAACTGCTCGATCTGGTGCAGGTGGCCGATCAGCAGGTCGTTGGTGACCGGATCGAGCTTCTCGGTTTCGTCAGCGGCCTTGCGGTAATCCTCGATGACGCCGACGTACACGAGATCCAGGGCACCCAGGTGGGCGATCGAGTCTGCGCGGCCGATCGAGTAGTCGTCCCAGCTACGGGCCTCGACGAGCTTGCCCGGGGTGCCGACCGGGCTGCCACCCAGGGTGGCGATCCGCTCGGCGACCTCGTCCGCGTAACCGCGGACGGCCTCGACCTGGGGATCGATCATCTCGTGCACCCCGATGAAGTGGGGTCCGACGACGTTCCAGTGGATGTGCTTCAGGGTCAGGTGCAGGTCGTTGAGCGCATGCAGGCGGTCCTGCAGGATCTCCGCGACCTGAGCGCCGGCCTCGAGAGACATCGACGGAACGGTGAACTTCGGCGTGAGGGCCATTGGTACTGCCTTTCTGTGTCGTTGCCGGGGTGTCCGGCAGGTGACGTGACGGTCGGGCACGTCCGACGGGTTCAGGGAACCGATGAGGCCGGACGCGAACGTCCGGCGGGCCGCCGAAACGCGGCCCATTCCCTTCCTGGCGGGTACCCGGGCCACCAGCGTGCCAAACCGTCCGCAGCCCCGCTGCGCCGGTCCTCCGGCGGTGGCGTCCGCCGTGTCCGCGGGGAGTGTCGGTGCCGGCGTCCACAATGGGCGGATGCTCCTCGATGTGCTGGTCAGCACCTCCGCGACGGTCGGCGCCACCCGCTCACGGCTGGCCAAGCGGGACGCCCTCGCGGCGCTGCTGACCGCCGCCGAGCCGGCGGACGTCGACATCGTCGTGTCCTACCTCGGTGGTGAGCTGCGGCAGCGTCGCACCGGCATCGGGTACGCCGCGCTGAAGGCACTGCCGTCCCCGGCCGCCGAACCGTCGCTGACCGTCACCGAGGTGGACGCTGCGCTGGAGCGGATCGCCGCGCTGGCCGGCCCGGGCTCGGCGGCAGCGCGGACGGCCTCGGTGCAGGCGTTGTTCGGTCGCGCGACGGCCGGCGAGCAGGACTTCCTGCGCCGCCTGGTCTCCGGCGAGATCCGGCAGGGAGCGCTGGACTCGACCGTGCTCGACGCGGTGGCGCTGGCCTCCGGTGTCCCGCTGGCGCGGGTCCGCCGGGCGGTGATGCTGGCCGGTGCGACCGGTCCGGTCGCCGTCGCCGCCCTGACCGGCGGTGCGGGGGCGGTCGCCGCCTTCGGTCTGCGGGTCGGCGTCCCGGTGCGGCCGATGCTCGCGTCCAGCGCACCCGATGTCGCCGCCGCCCTGACCAAGATCGGCGACGGGGTGCCCGCGTGCTTGGACACCAAGCTCGACGGCATCCGGATCCAGGCCCACCGCGACGGCGAGTCCGTCAGGCTGTTCACCCGCAGTCTCGACGACATCACCGCCCGGCTGCCCGAGGTGGTGGCCATCGTCCGGTCGCTGCCCGCCGACCGGGTGGTGCTCGACGGCGAGGTCATCGCCCTGGACGCGGCCGGCCGGCCGCGACCGTTCCAGGAGACGGCGTCACGGACGGCGACCCAGGGCGACGCGGCCGCTGCGGTTGCGCTGTCGGTCTTCTTCTTCGACTGCCTGGTGTGGGCCGGGCAGGAGCTGATCGACCGGCCGCTGTCCGAGCGGCTCGAGGTGCTGGCGGCGGCGGTGCCGGCGGCGTATCTCATCGACCGGCTCGTCACGGCGGACCCGGCGGCGGCTGCGGCGTTCTTCGCCGACACCCTGGCGGCGGGCCAGGAGGGCGTCGTGGTCAAGGACCTCACAGCGCCGTACGAGGCCGGTCGGCGCGGTGCCGGCTGGATCAAGGTCAAGCCTCGTCACACGTTGGACCTGGTCGTGCTCGCGGTGGAACAGGGCAGCGGCCGACGTCGCGGGCTGCTCTCCAACATCCACCTCGGCGCGCGGGACCCGCAGCGGCCGGGGGAGTTCGTGATGCTCGGCAAGACCTTCAAGGGCATGACCGACGCGATGCTGGCCTGGCAGACCGAACGCTTCTCGCAGCTGGCCGCCGAGCGATCGGACTGGGTGGTCACGCTGCGGCCGGAGCAGGTCGTGGAGATCGCCTTCGACGGCGTCCAGCGGTCCACCCGCTATCCCGGCGGCTTCGCGCTGCGCTTCGCCCGGGTGTTGCGTTACCGCGACGACAAGACCGCCGCCGAGGCCGACTCGGTCGACGCGGTACGCGCCTTGGCGAGCTGGTTCGAGGCGCGGGGTGGAGCCGGTGACGACGACGGGTCCGGCGACGCGGGCGGGGGCTGACGGGTGGGATGTCGAGGGGTCCGGTCCGCTTCCCGTGACCGTTCCGCTGTCCCGCGACGGCTTCGGGTCGCTGGGGGGTCGACCTGTCGCGAACCGGGAGGGGCCTCTCTGGAATTGCGCCATTCCGGGGCGTCGGCCTCTTCGCGGTGCCCTGACGGTTCGACGACCTGCACGACGACCCCCGACCGGGTCTGCTGCGGTCGCCGCGAAAGCCGCATCGTCGAGCGCCCCGGTCGCTGTCGGTGGTTCGTGCCACTATCGGGGCATGCGACACGGAATAGTCCCGCCCTACCTGTTGGCCCAGGTCTCCGCCATGCAGGCCGAGCGGATGACCGTCGCGCGCAGCGCGGCGGCCGCCACCCTGGCCCATGACGAGGGGATCCGCCGTGCCCGGAGCGCCCGCGACGGTGAGCCGGCACCGCCGACCTCCCCGGCGTCCCGGGCCGGCGCGGCGCGCGCCCGGGCGGGTACCGACGACTCCCCTGCGGGTCCGCGGCGCACCATCGGCGATGCAGGTGGCAGCGAGCAGACGCCCGGCACCATCGTCCGGCGCGAGGGCGAGGACCCCGTCTCCGACACTGCGGTGGACGAGGCCTACGACGGTCTCGGGGCGACGTACGCGCTGTACGCCGAGGTGTTCGACCGTGACTCCATCGATGGCGCGGGCCTGCCGCTGAGCGCGACCGTGCATTACGGCCGGAACTACGACAACGCCTTCTGGGACGGCAGCCAGATGGTCTTCGGCGACGGTGACGGCGAGGTCTTCAACCGTTTCACCGCGTCGCTGTCGGTGATCGGGCACGAGCTCGCCCACGGCGTCACCCAGTACACCGCAGGGCTGGTGTACCAGGGCCAGTCCGGGGCGCTCAACGAGTCCGTCAGTGATGTCTTCGGTGCGCTCGTCGAGCAGTACAAGGACGGACAGACCGCCGATCAGGCGACCTGGCTGATCGGCGCCGGGCTCTTCACCGAGGAAGTTCAGGGCTCCTCGCTGCGCTCGATGATCGCGCCGGGCACCGCCTATGACGACGACGTCCTCGGCAGGGATCCGCAGCCCGACCACATGGACTCCTACATCAAGACGACCAGCGACAACGGCGGGGTCCACCTGAACTCAGGCATCCCCAACCGGGCGTTCGCGGTCGCGGCCAGAGAGCTCGGCGGCAACGCCTGGGAGACCGTCGGCCGGGTGTGGTACGACACGCTGACCAACGGCTCGCTGTCGCCGACGGTGCGGTTCGCAGGCTTCGCCACCGCGACGACCAAGGCGGCCCGTGCCCGGTTCGGCGTCCGGTCACCGGAGGAGCTCGCAGTCCGCCAGGGCTGGGAGGCCGTGGGGCTGGCGGTCAAGGGACTGCCGCTGTCACGCGCGAAGTAGTGCAGCCGGCGCGACCGGCACCGGTGTCGGAACAGCACCGGCACGCTGGGTGACCGCTGAGGTGGTCACCGTGGTGATTCCGGCGATTGCTGTCGTCGGAGGTGTCGACGGCGTACAAACGAACCTGTGAAGGTCAACGTGCTGCGTACCGGCGGCTTCGCCGGGATGATGACCGGCTGGGAGGTCCGGGTCGACGAACAACCCGACCCGGCGCGCTGGGAATCCCTGGTCGAAGCCTGTCCGTGGGACGGCCCGCCCCCGCAGGACGCCGGCGCCGGTCCGGGAGCCGACCGCTTCGTCTACGAGTTCCAGGCCGGCCGCCGCCGGACCACCCTCGGTGAATCCCTCGTCCAGGGTCCGTGGCGGGAGCTGGCCGACAGGGTCCGGGAGAACGGGCGGCGGATCCCGGCCACCGAGCTGGGCTCCGCGCGCTGAGCGCCACGGTGGGACGGCCCGCCCACGGCGGGGGCCACGGTGAGACGGACCGCCCACGGCGGGGGCCACGGTGTGACGGGCCGCCCACGTCGGGTGCCACGGTGTGACGGGCCGCCCGCGGCGGGGCGGGGCGACGCCCGGCGCGGTGCGGCCCGGACCCGGGGCGGCTGCCGCAAGGGCGCCGCGCCGGCCGGGTCACTGTCCACTTTGCCCGTCGATGCGGTCCCGCAGTCCGGACGGCGGGTGGGCGCATCATCAGCGACCGAGCAGCCGCGCTGTCGCCTCGTCCGCCACCCCGCCGTAGAACCGCTCGAGGACGGCGCGGAACACCGGCTCGCCGGGGTCGGCGCGGGCGAACAGCGTCATCGACGACCGCAGCTTCAGCGCGTCGATCCCGCCCAGGACGCCCTCGGCCGTGGCGTCCGGACCGAGGTCGAGCAGGGCCTGCGCCATGTCCCGGAGCCGGCGACCGAGTACCGGGTGGTCGAGGTACGCGCGGGCCTCGGCCGGCGAGCCGATCGCGTACCGCTGAGCCATCGGGCTGGAGCCGAGGCCGCCGAGCTGGGGGAAGACGAACCACATCCAGTGTCCGGTCTTGCGGCCGCGGCGGATCTCGCCGAGGGCCCGCTCCCAGGTGTCGCGCTGGGCGGTGACGAAGCGGTCCAGGTCGTGCGGGTCGGGGTCGTCCATACCGCTGATGTGCCCCGACCCGACGACCCGCTCACGCCAGGACGCGCAGCACCGCCGGCAGCGGCTCGGCGTGCAGCACGGTCAGCCGCTTGGTCGGGCGGGTGAGGGCCACGTACAGGTCGTTCATCCCGCGGCCGGACTCGGCCGCGATGGCGGCGGGTTCGACCAGGATGACGGCGTCGAACTCCAGGCCCTTGGCCTGCCTGGTGGTCAGCATGACCAGCGGCCGGCGTAGGTCCGGGTCGTCGGACACGTCCGCCGCCAGCAACCCCGGCCGGGCGGCGTGCACGGCGGCGGTCAACGGCGTCAGCGCATCGTCGGCGACGATGATCGCCGTGGTGCCGCCCGGCACCTCCTCGTCGTCGGCGACATCGGCCTGCTGCCGGGTCGCCTCCCGCTCGGCAGCCGCGACGATCGCCGCGACCAGGCCGTCCCGGTGCACCGCGGTGACGGTCGGCTGCTCGCCGGTCTCGCGGACCGACTCCGGGGGCCTGCGCTCCGGGTCGATCGCGGCGAGCACGTCGTTGGCGACGGTCATGATCTCGGCCGGCGTCCGGTAGTTCACCGTCAGCTCGGCGAGCCGCCACCGCTCACCCAGGTACGGCGTGAGGACCTGCCGCCAGGACGAGGTCCCGGCCGGGTCCGAGGTCTGCGCGACGTCCCCGACGATGGTCATCGAGCGGGTCGGGCAGCGGCGCATCAACGACCGCCACGCCATCGGCGACAACTCCTGGGCCTCGTCGACGATGAGGTGCCCGTAGGTCCACTCGCGGTCCAGCGACGCCCGCTCGGCGGTGGTCAGCCGGGACAGGTCCTCCTGGCGGTCGGCGAGCACGTCGGCGGTGATCAGGTCCGACGCGACGAGCATCTCCTCCTCCGCGTCGTCCTCGAAGTCGGCCGACCGCGAGCCCTCGATGACGTCCAGCACGCCCTGTGCGTACTCGACCTCCTCCTCGCGGCGGCGCCGCGACCGGGCCTGCTCGGCGCGATCGTCGATGCCCAGCAGCTCGGCGGCCTCGTCCAGCAGTGGCACGTCCTCGACCGTCCATGGGGACGACGGGTCACGCAGCAGCAGCGACCGTTGCGCGGGCGTCAGCCGGATCTGCGCCATCGCGTCGTCGGAGGCGAAGAGGTCCCGCAGCAGCGCCTCCGGGGTCAGCCGCGGCCACAGCTCGTTGAGCGCTGACTGGATCCGGCCGTCGCCGCGCAACTCGTCGCGGACGTCGTCCAGGTCGTGGCGGTCCAGCAGGTTGCCGCCGCCGGCCACGTTCTCGCCGACCTGGTCGGCGTAGCGGCGGGCCAGCACGGTGATCATCTCGTTGACGAAGATGGCCCGCGCCCGGTTGTGCGGCTGCCGAGAGCTGCGCGCCCGGCGCCGCGCCTGGTTGACGTCCTGCCGGTCCAGCGCCAGCTCCTGGCGCTCGAACCGGACCGAGTCGCCCCGGTGCGGCAACTGCTGACGGTCGGCGACGGCGGCTGCGATGGTGGCGGCCATCGACGCATCACCCTTGATCAGCGCGGCCGCGGCGTCGTCGGTGGCAGTGGCTCTGACGCCCGGATACAGGGTGCCGACGGTGGCCAGCGAGACCGCCGTCTCACCCAGCGCCGGCAGCACCTGCTCGATGTAGCGCAGGAAGGTGGAGTTGGGCCCGACGACGAGGACGCCGCGGGTGGCCAGCCGCTCGCGATGGGTGTACAGCAGGTAGGCCGCGCGGTGCAGTGCGACCGCCGTCTTGCCGGTGCCGGGCCCGCCCTGGACGACCAGGGCGCCGTTGACCTCGGACCGGATGATGCGGTCCTGCTCGGCCTGGATCGTCTCGACGATGTCACCCATCCGGCCGGTGCGGGCCGCGCCCAGCGCGGCCAGCAGCGCCGACTCGCCGGTCAGCGAGGTGGGGGCGGTGGCCTGTCCGGGGACGTAGACCAGCGACTCGTCATCGATCGACACGACCTGACGACGCCGCGTGCGGATGTGCCGGCGCCGGGTGACGCCCGCCGGCGACACCGCGGTGGCCAGGTAGAACGGCCGCGCGGCGGGCGCCCGCCAGTCGACGAGCAGCGTCTCGAAGTCCTCGTCGTACAGGCCGAGGCGGCCGATGTAGAGGCGGTCCGGGTCGGCCGCGCGGCCGTCCTGCTCGCCGTCCAGGTGCGGGGTCGCCGGGCGCTCGGGATCGAAGTCGAGACGGCCGAAACACAACCCGTACTCAGCGGCCCCCAGTTGCTGCAGGCGGTCGGAGTAGCGGGCGGCGGCGACGTCACGGTTGGTCAGGCCCTGCGGGGTGCCGTCGGTCTCGCGCAGCGCACGCCGCAGGGATTCCTTCGTCTCGGCCCAGAGATCGTCGAGGCGTTCGTACAGCACGCCGACGTAGCGCTGCTCGTGTTCGATGCCGTCGCGGTCCGGCGGCGCTGCCGACGACAGTGATCCGTTCGTGGTGGCGGCGCCGTCGACCGGCGCCGGCGTCGTGGTGGGCAGGGAAGGACCGGTGGGGAGCTGGTCCGTGATGTCCTGGCTGATGACGGTGTCCTTCAGGTCCTACGTGCGGTGCATTCGAGAACGTTCGAGTTTACCCGCGTCGACGTCGGCCGGGCGGGGTTCGCTCGGTCACCTACCGAGCACCAGCCACCGGTCGCCGCGGTAACGCCGGCCCAGGGTGACCGCCCTGGCCAGCATGTACACCCCGGCATAGACCGTCCACAGCCAGACGAGGCCGGCGGTGCCGTCGGGGGCCAGCCGGGCGACCAGGAAGAGCGCCGGCAGGTACACGACGAGGTTGGCGAGGCCCGCGACGGCCAGGTACCGCCCGTCGCCGGCGCCCAGCAGCACCCCGTCGAGGACGAACACCCAGCCGGACAGCAACTGCCCGACCGCGAGCACCAGGCAGGCGGCCGTCACCGCGGCGATGACCTCCGGGTCCGGGCTGAACAGTCGCCCCACGAACGGCGCCGACACCGCGAGCAGTCCGCCGAGGACCACCCCGGCCCAGCAGGCCCACTGCAGCATCCGGCGGGTCAGTGCCCGGGTGGCCGGGGCGTCGCCGGCGCCCAACGCGTGTCCGGTGAGTGCCTGCGCGGCGATGGCGATCGCGTCCAGCGCGAGTGCGAGCAGGTTCCAGACGTTGAAGGTCACCTGGAGCCCGGCCAACGCGACCTCACCCTTCGCGGCCCCCACCATCACGGTCAGCAGCACCGCGATCCGCAGGGTCAGCGTGCGCAGGAACACCGGGAAGCCGGTCCGGCCGGCGTGGCTGACGCGACGCACCGACGGCCGCAGCGGAACCCCGCCCGGTCCGGCCGCCCGGAACACCGCCACCGTCAGGGCCACCGCCATCAGGTACTGCACGATCACGGTGCCGATCGCGGACCCGGCGATACCCAGGTCGAGGCCGTACACGAGCAGCAGGTTCAGCCCGACGTTGACCACCGCACCGACCGCGGCGACGACCAGCGGCGACATGGTGCGCTGCAGTCCGCGCAACACACCGGTGCAGGCCAGCACCAGCAGCATCGGCGGCAGCCCGAGAGCTGACCACCGCAGGTAGATCGCGCCCTGCCGGGCGACCTCGCCGGAGCCGCCCAGCAACCCGACCAGCGGTCCCGCGGCCGGTGCGATGGCGGCCAGCAGCACCGCCCCGAGCGCCACCGCGAGCCACATGCCGTCGATGCCGTGCTGCAGCGCGCCGCGCAGGTCGCCGGCGCCGACCCGGCGCGCGACCGCCGCGGTGGCCCCGTAGGCGAGGAAGACGCTGAGCCCGACCGCGGTGGTCAATACGGTCGCCGCCAGCGCCAGCCCGGCCAACGGGGCGACGCCCAGATGCCCGACGATGGCCGAGTCCGCCAGCAGGAACAGCGGCTCGGCGATCAGCGCACCGAGCGCGGGCAGCGCCAGGCCGAGGATCTGCCGGTTGACGCTGCGGCCGGGGACGGAGGTCACCCGGGGACGGTAACCGGCGGCACCGACAGCGGGCGGGCCGACCGCGGAGTCAGGCGACGGAGGAGTCGGCCAGCTTCTGCATCAGCTTCGCCACACCGCTCGGCAGCCGGCCGTCGATGTGCAGCTCGGTGTGCGGACCGGCCGTCGACAGCGTCAGGGTCGCTTTGTCCGAGGAGGTGTTGACGAGAAAGGCCAGGATGCTGATCGGCAGCAGGAACAGCGAGCGGTTCGTCCGCTTCAGCTGCCACACGAACCGCGGTCCGGCGGCGGTCTCGGACTCGACGTTGGACTCGACGCGGTAACCCGCCTTGCGCAGGGTGGTCAGCAGCGAACCCTGCACCCAACTCCGGATGTCGGGGTAGGTGCGATCGGTCGTCCAGCGGACGTCCACTGCTCTGGTCACGGTGCGCTCGTTTCCCGGCCTCGGCCGTCGTGGTCCCGCGGATGGTGGTCCGTGAGCAGGATACCGGGAGGGCCGCTGCCGGCCGGTGGGCACCGGCCCCGGAACAACGACGCGGCCGGCGAATGCCTGAAAGGACCCGCCGTCCGCGACCGTCACGACGCGCCCCGGTCAGCCGTCCGTTGCACCGGTCGCCTGCGAGGATCGTCAGGACGCCGCCGCGCGGGTCGGGGCGGGCGTGCTGTCGGTCGCCGTGTTCCCGATGATCGCCACCCGGATGAACCGGCCGGCCGGCGCCGGTGCGCCCACCGAACGCAGCCCGGCGCACCGAGCCCGTCGTTGCGACGCGGCACCCGCCCGCGGGTCGGTCCCGCTGGGCCGTCCCCGCATCCAGTCGGCCTGGCCGAGGTGCTGCAGGCCCTCGCTGATCACGCTGCCCACCAGCTCACGGACGGGCCGACGGCGTGGAGTAGCACGCCACGCAGGTCGGCGGAGTCGGGGTGATCGGTCCTGGCGGAACGCCCAACCTGGGCAGGGCCCATCGGTCAGATCTCGGCCAGCACGGCCCGCGGCTGCGCACGGGCGGCGCGGCGGGCCGGCAGCACCGACGCGACGACACCCGCGACGACGGCCAGCCCCAACACCAGCAGCACGTCGGCGGTCGGGAAGGCCAGCACCAGCGGGGTGCCCATCTCGCCGAAGGTGGCGGCCGCGCCGACCCAGCCGTAGACGGCGCCCAGACCGATGCCGACGACGGCGCCGACGGTGGCCAGCAGCGCCGCCTCGACAGCCAGGCTGGTGCGCAGTTGACCACGGCGCAGTCCCAGGGCCCGGAGCAGGGCGGATTCCCGGGTCCGCTCGGTGACGGCGAGCCCGAGGGTGTTCCCGATGCCGACGACGCCGATCACCGCACCCACCGACAGCAGGGCGGTGACCAGCAGCAGGATGCGCGCCAGCCCCTTCCAGATCGAGGCGTGGTCGATGGCCGCGCCGGCCAGCGCGATCGTCGGGTAGCGGCCGACGATCGGGTTCAGCGCGCTGATCGCGGCGTTGGCGTCGTCGATCTCGGCGAGCTCCCCCCAGACGGCCGTGGGTCCGGCGGCCGGGTCGAGAACCGCGAGGTCGGCGGCGGCGACGATGACGGTGCCGCGCTGGCCGCGGGCCAGGTGACTGACCGAGACGGCGAGCGTGAGGGTGCCGGCCGGGCCGGCCAACTCGACGGTGTCACCGGCACGCAGCCGTGCGGAGGCCATCACGCCGTCGGGGAGAGCCACGGTGCCGGCCGGGACGATCGTCGTGCGGACGACCGCCCGGGTGTCGGGTGCGGCGCCGAGCACGGTGACCGGGGTCGAAATGTCGTCGATCCGCAGGTCGGCGAGGGTGCCGTTGAGGGTCCGCAGCGTGAGCCCGTCGATGGCCGCCATCTCGGCGTCCACACCGGCCGGCAGCGCCGTCAGCACCCGGCCGGTGGGACTGTCCGCCGACGGCAGCGCGACGCTGGTGATGCTGATGTCCAGGGGGAACCGGTCGTCGAGCGAGGACGTCAGGCTGGACCGCGCCGACGCGGCCGCCACCTGCAGGGTGACGATGAGGCCGACGGCGATGGTCAGGGCGGTGGCGGTGGCCGCAGCGCGGTGCGGGTTGCGCAGGGCGTTGGCCGCGGCGAGCCGGCCGGGGGTACCGGCCAGTCGGGCCGCCGGGACGACCAGCCGAAGGAACCGGGCGAGCACGGAGCGCAGGAGGAGCAGGACGCCGAGCGCCGACACGACACCCCCGGTGATGGCCACCGACAGCGAGGGCAGCACGACACCCGCGGCCAGCCCGCCACCGCCGAACAGCACCATGACCAGGCCGAGGAACGTCCGGACGAGACCGCGGCTGGAGCTGTGCGGAGCCGGGATGAGCAGGTTCAGTGCGGCCAGCGGGGACACCTTCATGGCCTTGGCCGACGGCAGCAGGGCTGCGATGACGGTGACCCCGATGCCGGCGCCCATCGACAGCGCGAGCGGCAGGACCTTCACGGTCAGGCTGGACGTCTGCAGGTCGGCGATCGGCATCGCCAGCAGTGCCGCCCCGATGGCCAGCGGGACGCCGGCCAGTGATCCGAGTACGCCGATGAGCAGTGCCTCGCCCAGCACCGAGGCGCGGACCTGACGCCTGGAGGCGCCGATCGACCGCCACAGCCCGATCTGCCGTTGCCGTTGATGGATGAGGATGGTGAAGGTGTTGCCGACAACGGTCGACGCGACGAGGCCGGCGATGACGGCGAACGCGAGCAGGACGGTGCCGAGCACCTGGGTTCCGCCGAGTGCGATGTGGACCTGGTCGGCGGCGATGGCGGCACCGGTGCGGACCACCGCGGTGTCGGCCAGCGCGGCACCGACGGCCGTGGCCAGGGTGCCCGTGTCCGTGCCGGGGACCGCGGTCACGTCGAACTCGTCGACACGGCCGCCGTTGAGCTGACCGGCCACGTCGATGGTCGCGTAGAGCTCGTCGCGCGAGCCGGTCAGCGACGAGCGGTGCACGTCCAGCAGGCCGACCACGGTGAACCGGCGCTCGACGCTGTCGGCCGTGGTGACGGTGACGGCGCTGCCGACCGACAGCTGGTTGCGCTCGGCGGTGTCGACGTCGACCGCGACCGACGACCCCGGGTCGGCGGCCTGCGCCGGCCACTGGCCGTCGGTGAGGTCGAACCAGCGGAGCGCGGGTGCGTTCGGGATGGACTGCACGTGGACGAAGCCGCGGGTGAGTTCGGTGGTGAACGGGACGATCACGTGGTGCACGGCTTCGACGGCGGCGACGCCGGGGACGGCGCCGATCGCGGTCTGCATGGCAGCGGTGTCCGTGCCGGTCCGCGGCTGGACGACCACGTCGACCTTGGAGGCGGAGGCGCCGACGGTGCGGGTCAGGTCGGTCCGGAAGCTGTCGGTGAAGATCAGGGTGGAGGCGGCGAAACCGACGCCGATGGCGATGGCGAGCACGACGGCGGCGAAGCGCCGTTTGTGGAGCAGCAGGCTCGCCCAGGCGGACCGCATCTCAGACCGCCAGCGAGGACAGCGCGCGCAGCACCGCATCGACGTCGGGTGACCGGATCTCGCCGCGCAGCTGTCCGTCGGCGAGCAGGATCGCTCGGTCGGCATAGGTGGCGGCGACCGGGTCGTGGGTGACCATGACGATGGTCTGGCCGCGGTGCGCGGCGTCGCGGAGGTGGGCGAGCAGGGCGGCGCCGGTCTTGGAGTCCAGTGCGCCGGTGGGCTCGTCGGCGAAGACGACCGCAGGCCGGGTGATCAGCGCCCGGGCCACGGCCACCCGCTGCTGCTGACCGCCCGACAGGTGCGCCGGCCGGTGGTTCAGCCGCTCGGTGAGGCCCAGCGACGTCACGAGTTCCTCGAAGAGCGCTTTGTCGACCTTGCGGCCGGCAAGCTCCAGCGGCAGCGTGATGTTCTCCTCGGCCGACAGCATCGGCAGCAGGTTGAAGCTCTGGAAGACGAAGCCGATGCGGTCCCGGCGATGGACGGTGAGCCTGCGGTCGTTCAGGCCACCGAGTTCGACGCCATCGACGTAGACCTGGCCGCGGTCCGCGGTGTCCAGGCCGGCCATGCAGTGCATCAGCGTGGACTTGCCGGAGCCGGACGGGCCCATGATGGCCGTGAAGCTGCCGGTCTCGAAGGAGACCGAGACGTCGTCCAGGGCGGTGTAGGCGGCCGGTCCGCGGCCGAATATCTTCGTGACGCCGACCGCGCGGGCGATGCCGGTGGCGGTGGCCCGGATCGGGGAGAGGACTTCGGTCGACGTCAAGGTGGCGTCCTTCGCTCGGGCAACCGCGAGGGGCGGCCACGCTCAGGGCGTGCGATAGTGGTTGCAGAGAGCTACTCTATCGTTACGGTGCGGTACCGACTCGGGTTCGGACGGGTGATGTTCTCCGTGACCGTCGGTGAGGGGTGGAGTGGTCGCCTGCCTCCGTGGGCCACCGGTCGCGTGCCCGCGGTGCCGATGCACGTCCGCGAGCCGGCCGTGTTCACGGTGTGTGCCGGTGAGCCCGTCGGTCCGTCCGTGTCAGTCGGTGTCCGTGATGGCTGACACGGGCAGCCAGGAAATCCCGAGGATCTCCGCGATCCCGGCCAGGGCGGCGCTGTCCGCGCCGGCGGTGTCGGCGGTGGCCCGCAGCCGGCCGACCATCAGGGCGGCGATCTGCTCCTCGGCGGTGTTCTCGGCGAACGCGAGGTGCCAGGGGCAGATCCGGCCGTCGCGGTGCGACCGGCCGAGGATCTGCCGGGCGGCGATCCCGGAGTACCGCACGTTGTGCATCAGGGCCTCGCGGGGCGCCGCCGAACCGGTGCCGTGGGCGAGCTGTTCCGAGGCCTGCAAGCTCAGGCTGCTGGTCGGGGTGAAGACGACCACCTTCGCCGCACCCGTCTGGAAACGGAGCCGCTCGCTCTCGCCATCGCGGGCGGTGGCGCCGAAGATCCGGGCCACCGGTGTTCCGGCGGCTTCGACGGCATCGGCGATCGGTTCCGCGGCCGCCCCGACGAACTCACACGACACCGGTACCTGGCGCCCCGCCTCGACGGCGCGCAGCACCCAGGCGACGGTGGCCGGCACCCGCAGCAGTGAGGCCTTCTGTCGGAACCGCAGGATCGCGGCCCGGCCCTGGGTGGTGGCGGCACGTCCGCGGATCTCGCGGTCGTTCTCCAGGGCATGCAGCGCACGGCGGAACGCCGACCACGCGATGTCGTAGGCGATGCGCTCGTCGGGGCCGAGCGTGATGGGCATCAGCTCCAGCGGGGCCGGCCCCCACGGCGCGGCCCGGTGCAGGGTCAGCGGGGCGGGCGCGTCGAGCAGCCAGTTCCGGACCGTCGCGGTGGCCGCCTGCTGCACCGCGGTGTCGTCCGCGGCCGGGCCGTCCCACGTCCAGGCGCCGTACGGACCTCTGCGGATCGGCAGCCCGGAGGCGAGCAGCCGGCCGCCGAAGTCGCGCCAGCGGGTGGCGGGTTCGGCGTGGACCTGTGCGAGCAGCGGGGCGAGATAGGTCAGCTCGGCCGGATGGTTGCCCGGGGTGGCGGTCATCCACAGCGTGAACGGCGCCTTGGCGTGCGGTGTCGCGAAGCGCGAGACGGTGCGGAACCGTTTGACCCGCGCCGTGTCGGCGTTGCGGTACAGCTGGGCCTCGTCGACCACGAGCAGGTCCCAGGTCCAGCGGGCCTTGGCGCCGTCGAGCAGGTGCGGCAGCTCGTCGGGGGAGGCGATCAGGATGTCGAGGTCGCCCGGTCCGATCGCGGTGATCGTCCGACGCCAGTGCGGGATGGTGATCTGCTTCGGACGGTCGACCAGGATCAGCACTCGGGTCACCCTGCGGGCCGCCGCGATCTCCGTCAGCGCCAGGAACGCGGTGATCGTCTTGCCGACGCCGGTGTCGTCGGTGAGCAGGAAGCCGCGGACCGGAACGCCGTCGATGCTGGTGGCCGCCGCATCGACGATGACGCGGGCGCCGTCGCGCTGCAGCTCCCGCGGGGTCATCGGGGCCACCGGCGGGGCCGGCGCGCCGGGGGTGCCGTTGGCGTCGTCCTCGCGGCGGCGCAACACGGTGTACGGCTCCGAGCGGTAGGGGAGCAGGTGGGCGGGCAGCACGACCGCGGTGTGGGTGTGGGCCTTGCGGGCCGGGTCCCACGTCGCGCCCTCGACCTGCTGTTGGAACGGGACGGCGAGGTACCAGAGCCGGCCGGCGCTCGGGTCGTGCGGTGGAACGGTGGTGGCGGCGCTGGGCCGCTTGGTGGCGCTGGGCCGCGCGGTGGGGCGGCGGGTGCGGGTGGCGCGGGCGGCCATCAGCGGTGCATGTCCGACGTGGTGCGGGTTCGGCAGGTGCAGGGGCGGCGCTGTGGCTCCATGACGGGGATCCTGTCATCGATGACGGCGCCACCCGCCCACGGTTGCCGTTCTGGCAAGTGACGTTGCAGTTTTCGGTCGGGTGCGGGGAGGGTGATGGTCGCCCGTCCCCCGAGATGGCGGTCCGAGGTGGGAGGCACGATGACGCACGATTTCGACACCGGCTACTGGCAGACGCACTGGCGGGAGCAGGGGGCCACGACCGGCGCGGCGTCGATGCCGCCGAACCCGCACCTGGTCGCCGAGATCGGGGGCGCGACGCCCGGGTCCGCCCTGGACGCCGGCTGCGGCGAGGGTGCGGAGGCCGGTTGGCTCGCCGATCAGGGTTGGCAGGTCACCGGGGCCGACATCTCGGCCGAGGTGCTGGCGCGGGCTGCCCGGCAGGCCGGGCCGTCCCGGTCGGTGCGGTGGGTCGAGGCCGACCTGAGCGTCTGGACACCGGATCAGCGGTTCGACCTGGTGACGACGCACTACGCGCACTCCGTGCTGCCGCAACTGGCGTTCTACCGGCGGCTGTCCGGATGGGTCGCGCCGGGCGGAACCCTGTTCATCGTCGGGCATCTCGACCGGTGGGATCCCGGTGCCGGGCACGGTGCACGGTCACGGTCACGGTCGCGGTGCGGGTGACGGTCACGGTGCGGGTGACGGGCACGGCGGTGACGTGGGGCACGGGGCGGGGCACGCCCACGGGACGGCGTCGGATGCCGAGCCGCCTGCGGAGGCATCGGTGACGGCGGCACGGACTGCGGCGGTCCTGGACCCGCAGGAGTGGGATGTCGTCACCGCCGACGAGCGGGTCCGCGCTGTCGTGGGCCGGGGTGGCGTCCCGCGCGAGTTGCACGACGTGGTCGTCCGGGCCGTCCGGCGTCGCTGAGCGGCGGCGGTGTCGGAGGCCTGCGCAGCCGTACGCCGGATGCTGCCGGCGGGCGGGTCGGGTCGGGTGGGCCCGGGTCGCGTTCACCGCCATCTCGCCCGCCATGGAGTCCCGCGGCCGGAGCCCGGATCCCCCCACGGTTCCGGATAGCGTTGACCCCGATGAAAACCACCGACGGCCGGCAGATCATCGCGCGCAACCGCAAGGCCCGGCACGACTACGCGATCGAGACGACCTACGAGGTCGGGCTCGTGCTGACCGGTACCGAGGTGAAGTCGCTGCGGGAAGGCCGTGCGTCGCTCGTCGAGGGGTTTGCCGTCGTCACCGACAACGAGGTGTGGCTGCACGGCGTGACCATCCCCGAGTACCTGCAGGGGACGTGGAACAACCACTCGTCACGGCGGCCGCGGAAGCTGCTGCTGCACCGGCGCGAGATCCTGCGGATCGCCGCGGTGCTGCACGAGAGCCCGCATGCGCTGGTGCCGCTGGAGCTGTACTTCCGCAACGGCATCGCCAAGCTCGAGCTCGCCGTCGCGCGGGGCAAGAAGAGCTACGACAAGCGGCACGACCTGGCCAAGCGCGACGCGCAACGGGAGATCGAGCGCGCCGTGTCGGATCGGTACAAGCGGGGGCGGGTGCGGGGCTGACACGTGTTGCGGACGGAGTCGCTGATCCTGTCGCTCGTGCCGCAACCGGCGCCTCAGCCGAGCCCCACCCAGTGGCGCTGCCGGTTTCCGTCAACGCTGCCGCGATGTCGCCCGCGTAGACGGAAATCGGCAGCGCTAAGGGTGGGGACCGCCCGCCACCAGCTGACCAGCTCGGCCCAGCGCACTTCCGGGCAGACTGGCCCGGTGCCTGAACTCCCCGAGGTCGAGACCGCCCGCGCAGTCATCGAACGTGCCGGTCTGGACCGCGAGATCGCCGACGTCGACGACAACGACAGCTACGTCTGCCGCCCGCACCAGCCCGGCGAGATCAAGGCGGTGCTCGTCGGCCGCACGCTCATGGCCGCCCGCCGCCGCGGCAAGACGATGTGGTGCGAGACGGCGTGGGCCGGCACGGGAGACGACCCGAACCCGGACCTGACGCTCGGCCTCCATCTGGGCATGGCCGGACGCATCTACATCGGTGGCCCGGACGGGTCGAAGCACGAGGGCGGTGACCCGATCCGGCTCGGAACCGGCACGCCGAACCCCAGCTGGGACCGCTTCACGCTCACCTTCACCGACGGCGGGATGCTGCGGATGTTCGACAAGCGGCGGCTTTCCCGGGCCCGGCTGGACCCGAACCTGGAGGCGCTCGGTCCGGACGCGCGGCTGGTCAGCCGAGCCGACTTCCGCACAGCCATCAAGGGATCCAAGGCGCCGATCAAGGCCCGGTTGCTCGACCAGAGCGTCATCGCCGGCGTCGGCAACCTGCTCGCCGACGAGACGTTGTGGCAGGCGAAGATCCGGCCGTCCACCCCGGTGGACGAGCTGTCGCCGCGAGCGCTGACCACGCTGCACGACGCGCTGCACGCCGCGACCGAGTCGGCCATCGCCCACGGTGGCGTCCACACCGGCGTCGTCATTCCCGCGCGGCACAAGGGCGGCCGCTGCCCCCGCTGCGGCGCCGGGATGCTCCGCGACACCGTCGGCGGTCGTACCACCTGGTGGTGCTCGAAGGAGCAGCGCTGAGGGGTCGGCCAGCCTCGGCCTGCCACCTCCGCATCCACTTCCTGCTCCGCGCATCTGTTGCAACGGGTGCGTCGGCTCAACAGTTGATGCGGAGCTGCTGGACCGGGTGCGGAGCGCCGCCGGGCACGCCCCGCCCCGCCCGACCCCGCCGCGCCTGCCACCTCCGCATCCACTTCCTGCTCCGCGCATCTGTTGCAACGGGTGCGTCGGCTCAACAGTTGATGCGGAGCTGCTGGACCGGGTGCGGAGCGCCGCCGGCCGCCCCGCCCGACCCCGCCGCGCCTGCCACCTCCGCATCCACTTCCTGCGGTGCGCATCTGTTGCAACGGACGCGTCGGCTCAACAGTTGATGCGGAGCTGCTGAAGCGGGTGGGAGCGCCGCCGGGCACGCCCCGCGACACCCCACCGGTGCCGCCGAAGCGGGGGACCTCCTTCGCCGTGTTCAGCCGTTGAGCGAGGTCGGCGACCGCCGGGTCCGGAGTCGGTCAGGTCGTCAGCTCGGTCACCGAGCCGATGGGGGCCTGATGCGTCTCACCGGTGCCGGATGCGATGCTCGCGGGGACCGACGACGTTCAAGAGCGAGGACCGGTGAAGATCGACTTCAAGAAGACCGTCGACGCCTACAGTGCCCGACGCGGTCGGTGCGACATCGTCCGGGTGCCGCCGCTGGACTACCTGATGGTCGACGGTCACGGAGATCCCAACACCGCGCCCGCCTACGGGGCGGCGATGGCGACGCTGTATCCGCTGGCCTATGCGCTCAAGTTCCTCAGCAAGGTCGATCTCCGCCGTGACCACGTGGTGATGCCGCTCGAGGCGCTGTGGTGGTCCGACGACATGGCGGCCTTCACCACCGACCGCGACAAGACTCGCTGGCAGTGGACGGTGATGATCATGGTGCCGGAGTGGATCACCCAGGAACATCTCGAGACAGCCGCGGCGCGGAAGGATCTCGACCTGGGATCCGTCCGGCTCCAGCGACTCGACGAGGGCCTGTGCGTGCAGACCTTGCACGTCGGTTCCTACGACGACGAGGCGCCGGTCCTCGCCGCGATGCACGACGACTTCATTCCCGCCCACGGCCTGCGGATGACCGGGAAGCACCACGAGATCTACCTGTCCGACGCCCGCCGGGCAGCGCCCGCGAACCTGCGCACCATCCTGCGGCAGCCCGTGGCCGAGATCCGCTGACACACAGCAACCGGGGCAGTTCCCACCCGCCAGCGGAGGAGAACTGCCCCGATGCGGCGCTGTCGGGACCGGTCAGCCGGCGTTGCGGGCGTCCCGCCAGGCGGCCCACTTCTTCAGCGGCGCGAGGTCGTAGTCGGGCCCGTTGACGCCCATCGTGAACAAGGTGACTCCGGCGTCGGCCATCGCGTTGATCGCGGTCTCGTCGAGATCGCCCAGTTCGGTCGAGTGCTCGATGTCGGCGGCGTTGCGGCCGACGTCGGCGCAGTGGCCCTCGAGGATGCCGACCTTGCGCTGGTAGGTCGCGAGATCGGAGAAGGAGTGCCAGATGTCGCCGTGTTCGGCGACCTGGCGCAGCGTCTTCTTCTCGCCACCACCACCGATCAGCACCGGGATGTGCCGGTCCGGCTGCGGGTTCAGCTTCCTCAGCCGGGCGTCGAGGCGGTCCATGTATTCCGCGAAGAGGTCGAGCCGCGAGCCGGCGGTGCCGAACTCGTAGCCGTACTCCCGGTAGTCCTTCGCGAACCAGCCGGCGCCCATCCCGAGGATGAACCGGCCGCCGGAGATGTGGTCGATGGTGCGGGCCATGTCGGCGAGCAGGTCAGGGTTGCGGTAGCCGCCGCCGGTGACCAGCGGGCCGAACTCGATGCGCTCGGTCTGCTCGGCCCAGGCGGCGAGCATCGTCCAGCACTCGAAGTGCTTGCCGTCGGGGTCGCCGTACAGCGGATAGAAGTGGTCCCAGTTCATCACGATGTCGGCGCCGCCCTCTTCGACGCGCATCACCGCGTCGCGGATCTGGCTGTAGTCGGCGTGCTGCGGCTGCAGCTGGACGGCGATGCGGATCGGACGGGTCACAGTGTCTGCTTTCGATCGGCGGGCGGAGGGTTCGAGCGCCCACGGCGGCCCGGTCCCCGGTCGTTTCTACTCCGTCACCGCCGCGACCCGCCGCCGGGCGTCAGACCACCGACGCGCCCGCCGCCCGCCCGGCGGCCCGCCCGCTGAACAGGCAGCCGCCGAGGAACGTCCCCTCCAGTGACCGGTACCCGTGCACCCCGCCGCCACCGAAGCCGGCGGCCTCGCCCGCCGCGTACAGGCCGGGGATGGCTTCGCCGCCCACCCGCAGGACCCGTGACGACAGGTCGGTCTCCAGCCCGCCGAGGGTCTTGCGGGTCAGGATGTGCACCCGGACCGCGACCAGCGGACCGGCTGCGGGGTCGAGGAACTCGTGCGGCTCGACCGTGCGCATCTTCCGGTCGCCGAAGTAGCGGCGGGCCGCCACCACGGCGGCGAGCTGCGGATCCTTGCCCAGCCCGGAGCGGACCTGCAGGTCACGACCGTGCAGCACGCCGGTCACCGCCGCCGGGTCGATCAGGTCCTCGCCCGCCAGTGCGTTCATCTTCCCGACCAGCTCGGCCGGCGTATCGGCGGTCAGGAAGTCGACGCCCCGCTCCTGGAACAGGGCGACCGCGTCGGTCGGCCCGTCCGACAGCCGGTTCTTCAGCAGTGCCCGCACCGACTTCCCGGTCATGTCGGTGTTCTGCTCCGACCCGGAGAGCGCGAACTCCGGCCCGATGGTGCGCTGGTTCAGCACCAGCCACGAGTGGCTGAAGCCGGTGGACAGGATGTGGTCGACGGTGCCGCGGGTGTCGAACCCCGGCCACAGCGGCGACGGCAACCGGTTGCCGCGGGCGTCCAGCCACAGCGACGACGGCCCGGCCAGGATGCGGATGCCGTGCGACGGCCAGATCGGCGCGTGGTTGAACACACCCTCGGCGTAGTGCCACATCCGGTCGCTGTTGATGCGGTGCCCGCCGGCCCGCTCGGCGACCTCGATCATCAGGCCGTCGGTCGAGGCGGGTACTCCGGACAGCAGATCGGCCGGTTGGGGTTTGTCGGCCGGCCAGTACTTCCGCACCAGGTCGAAGTTGCCGCCGATGCCGCCCGAACAGACGATCACCGCCTGGGCCCGCAGGGTGAAGTCGGAGTCGACGTCCCGGGACGATGCCTCGCCGCGGGCCACCGCCGACGACGCGAGCACCTCGCCGGTCACTCCGGTGACGGTGCCCGACTCGGTGAGCAGCTCGGTGACCCGGTGCCGGAACCGGAACTGGATCCGGCCGTCGCGCACGTGTTTCATCACCCGCTTCAGGATCGGGGTGACCACGCCGGGACCGGTGCCCCAGGCCAGGTGGAAGCGGGGAACCGAGTTGCCGTGCGCACTGCCCTGGTAACCGCCGCGTTCGGCCCACTGCACGATCGGGAACAGGCTGATGCCCTGCTCCTTGATCCAGCTGCGCATCTCGCCGGCCGCGAAGTTCACGAACGCCTCGGCCCACAGCCGGGGCCAGTGGTCCTCGGGGCGGTCGAAGGCGGCCGTGCCCATCCAGTCGGAGAGTGCCAGGTCGGCGCTGTCGTGGATCCCGAGCCGGCGCTGCTCGGGACTGTTCACCAGGAACAGCCCGCCGAGCGACCAGTACGCCTGGCCGCCCAGGCTCGCGGCCGGCTCCTGATCGAGGACGACGATACGTCGCCCCGCGTCAGCGGCCTCCGCGGCGGCGACCAGCCCGGCGAGACCGGCGCCGATGACGACGATGTCGGTGGTCAGGTTGCCCTGGTCGGTCGTCGCGGGGGCGCCGCCGGTGCGCTGCTCGGCGCCCAGTCCGGTCGGTGTGTCGGTCACGGTCATGGTTGCCTCGGTTCGCCTGGGAGTGGCTTGAGTCACTGGTTCCATTCGACCACGGATCACCGACAGCGACCCGGGCGGGCGGATCTGCCGGACGACAAGGGATGACCCCGAGGCAGTGTCGGCCGCCGCCCGCTCGTCCCGCTGATCGGGCACTGCCCCCGGCATGAACCGGCGCCATTGGACGTTGCACCGGCCGTGGAGCACACGGACGTCCTGGTGATCGGTGCCGGTCAGGCCGGTCTGAGCGCGGCCTACCACCTGCGCCGGACCGGGACCGCGCACCTCGTGCTGGACGCGAACACCGCACCCGGTGGTGCCTGGCAGCACCGCTGGCCGACGCTGACGATGGCCACCGTCAACGGGATCCGTGAGCTGCCGGACTTCCCGGTGCCGGCGGCCGATCCGGCCGAGCGTGCCAGCGTCGCCGTCCCGCGCTACTTCCGTGCCTACGAGCGCGCCTTCGATCTCGACGTCCGGCGCCCGGTTCAGGTCCGGTCGGTGACGTCCCACGGCGAGCTGTTGATTGCCGTCACCGACCGCGGGACGATCGCCGCCCGCGCCCTGATCAACGCCACCGGGACCTGGACGCGACCGTTCTGGCCGACGGTCCCCGGGATGCGCGACTTCGCCGGCCGGCAGCTGCACACCGCCGAGTACCCCGGTCCGGCCGCCTCCGCCGGTCGACGCGTGCTCGTCGTCGGGGGCGGCATCTCCGCGGTCCAGGCATTGATCGAGCTGGGCCCGGTCACCGCCGGGCAGTACTGGATCACCCGCCGACCGCCCGCGTTCGTCGACCGGGAGTTCACCCTCGAGTCCGGCCGTGCCGCGGTGAAGCTCGTCGAGGACCGGGTGGCCGCCGGCCTGCCGCCGCGCTCGGTCGTGTCCGTGACCGGCCTTCCGTTGACGTCGGCGATCCGGCGGGCGCAGGCCGCCGGATTCCTCGACCGCCGGCCGATGTTCGACCGGCTCACCGCCACCGGCGCCGCCTGGGCCGACGGCGCGACGCTCGACGCGGACACCGTCCTGTGGGCGACCGGGTTCCGCGCTGCGTTGGACCACCTGCGGCTGCTGCACCTGCGCGGCCCCGGCGGCGGCATCGTCATGAACGGCACGTCGGTGGCGGCCGATCGGCGAATCCACCTGGTGGGCTACGGGCCGAGCGCCTCCACCGTGGGCGCCAACCGGGCCGGCCGGGCGGCGGTCGCCGCACTCCGCCGCTACCTCGCGGCCGCCGACGACGAGCTGTCCGCCTGAGCGGGACGACAAGCCCACGAACGACAACAGGGGTGGTCCCGTCCGGAGACGGAACCACCCCTGTGCGTGTCGTGCAGGTCAGATCGCGGAGACCGCCGTGGCCTGCGGGCCCTTGTTGCCCTGGGTGACCGTGTAGGTCACGCGCTGGTTCTCCTCCAGCGAGCGGTACCCGGTGGTCTGGATCTCGGAGTAGTGGACGAAGACGTCCGCACCCGAGTCGTCGGGCGTGATGAAGCCGTAGCCCTTTTCCGCGTTGAACCACTTGACGGTGCCGTCGGCCATGCTGTTCTCCCTGAGGCGATGTATCCGTCGGGGGAACGCTGGTGCGCCCCCCGGGTCTGTCCACGAATCCGACATCTCTGGATACTTCGATCGAGAGAAAAGCCCCGGGAGACGACACCGGAGCAGGACTCCGAGGACGAGCGCGGGAGGGTACCCGGGCCCCGGGGAGGAACCATGTTGCACGTGACGAGCTGAGACCGTGGTCAGTGAAGCATGGCCCCTCCGGCCAGGTCAAACCTTTGTGACCAGCGGTAACCGGGTTTTCGGAAGCATCCTCCGGACGGACGCGCGAGCCCGTGGGGGCGGCTGTTCCATCGGGCCGATGCGCGGTTTCCCGCTGCCGCTCAGTGTGGCAATACGGTGACGAGGACGGTCTCGATCGGGGGCCGGCTGCCACGCCAGGTGGCGTCCACGAACACCCGGATCCGGCGGTTCTGCGCCGCCGAGAACATCTCGCGGTACTGCGCGCGGTCGTAGGCGCGTCCACTCGGCGCGGAACCGGTGGACAGGTCCACCGCGTCCAGGCCGCGCCGCGCTTCCGCGGCCGTCATGAGCAGTCGGGTCACCGGCACCGTGGCGCCGCCGTCCGGTCCCGCGGTCTGCGTGCCCAGGGCCACCAGCCGGCCGAGCATGACGACGATCGCCCGCCAGCGTTGTGGGAGGTCGTCGAAGCGGGTGTCCGCCCCGAGGAAGACCGTCGGCCAGGTCGGTGCCGTCACCGTCGGTGCGATGACCCACGAGGCGAGCTCCGGGCCGGGAACGGTGAACAGCTGGACGCCGTCGACGGTCGCGTGCCAGGCGACGATCCCGTCCGGGGTCCACGTGACACCGTCGCCCCAGGTGGTGTGGCCGGCGAAGGCCGCCGCTGCCCGCTGCGCGGTCGGAGGAGTGCGGGCGAAGGACGCGGCGATCTCCGGAGACAGCGCCCGGACGTCACCGCCGGCGAACGCCCGGTGCAGCGCATCGAAGTCGGCGAGTGCGGTCCACGCGTCCTGGGCGGCGGTCGAGGCCGCCCGGAGGCCGGCCAGGTCGGCATCGGTGGGATCGCCGGCCTCGGCGGCGGACCGGTCGGCGACGAGGGCCGTCCGTGCGGTGGACAGCCGGCAGCGCAACGACGCCTCCATGCGGTCGGAGCGGTCGCGCCACAGCGCGACGACGAGCCCGGTCGCGGCGCCGGTGAACAGGGTGACCGCCGCCGCGGCCCGGACCCCCAGATCGGCGGAGCGGCTCGACGTGTGCCCGGCCGGTATCGGATCGGCGACCGGCGCGTGTGACGCCAGCCGGGCGATGACCGCGTCGACGGACCGCAGGTCGGAGGGCACCGTGACCACCGGCCGGCGGGCCGCGAAGTGCTGCGAGCGGCCGCTGGGCGGCATCGTGGCGAAGTGCAGCGGACGGCGGGGGTCGAGCGTCGGTTCCAGCTCGGTCAACTTCATGGGCGGCCTGTCGGACGGTGGTCGACGGGGGCCGACACCACGGAACACGGACCGGTCGGGCCCGCTGCCGATGTGACGCCGCGGCGAGTCCCACGTCACGCGGGTCTCTACAACCGTCCGGCGTCGATGATCCGCCGCAGGAACTGCTGGGTCCGCGGGTCGACCGGCTCGCCGAGCACCTGCGCGGGTGGGCCCTGCTCGGCGATCACCCCGCCGGCCAGGAACAGCACCCGGTCGCTGATCTGCCGGGCGAAGCCCATCTCGTGGGTGGCGACCAGCATGGTCATCCCCTCGGTCTTGAGGTCGGTGAGCATCGCGAGCACCTCACCGACCAGCTCCGGGTCCAGCGCCGACGTCACCTCGTCGAAGAGCATCAGCTTCGGCTGGTTGACCAGGGCGCGGGCGATCGCCACCCGTTGCTGCTGCCCACCGGACAGCGAGTCGGGGCGGGCCGCCGCCTTGTCCCGCAGCCCGACCCGTTCCAGCAGCGTCAGTGCTGCCTCCTCCGCGGCGTCCCTGGCGACGCCGTGCACCCGTCGCGGCGCCAGCGTGACGTTGTCCAGCACGTTCATGTGCGGGAACAGGTTGAACGCCTGGAAGACGATGCCGATGGCTGCGCGGGACCGGTCGACGTCGATCCGCGGATCGGTGATGTCCACGCCGTCCAGGAAGATCTGTCCGTCGTCGACCGGTTCGAGCAGGTTGATGCAGCGCAGCAGTGTCGACTTCCCGGAGCCGGACGCGCCGATCACCGTCACGCACTCGTGGGCGGCGACATCGACGGAGAAACCGTCCAGGATCAGCGTCTCGCCGTAGGACTTGCGCACGCTCCGGAC
Organism: uncultured Actinomycetota bacterium; assembly: GCA_963700115.1. Classification (GTDB taxonomy): domain Bacteria; phylum Actinomycetota; class Actinomycetes; order Mycobacteriales; family Nakamurellaceae; genus Nakamurella. The sequence continues at coordinate 341,442 of OY969473.1, forward strand.
GCTCAGCAGCGGGTCAGACAACGGACCCGCCGGCGCTCTTCGACTCGACGCCTCGTCCTTGCGGGCTTCGCTTCGCCCGTTTCCGCAGGCCGTCGTTGCCCTCGGACCATCCCTGTCGCCGGGCGACGTGATCTGTCAGCCGCGTCATCGGGATGGTCAGCAGGACGAAGAGCAGCCCGGCCACCACGTACGGGGTGTAGTTGAACGTCCGGGCGGTCTCGATCTTGGCGTTGAGGATGGCGTCGTAGGCGACCGCGCCCAGGACGTAGAGCAGCCCGGTGTCCTTCTGCAGCGCGACCATGTCGTTGAGCAGCGGCGGCAGCACGCGGCGGACCGCCTGCGGAACGACGACGAAGCGCATCGTCTGGGCGTAGGACAGCCCGAGCGACCGGGACGCCGCCCGCTGCGACGGATGGATGGACTCGATTCCGGCCCGGAACACCTCTGACACGTATGCGCCGTAGACGAGCACCAACGACACACACCCCCAGAACAGCGGGTCCCGCGGCAGGAACGACAGCCGCAGGCTCGGCACGCCGAAGCCGAGGAGCAGCAGCACCAGGATCAGCGGCAGCCCGCGGAAGACGTCGGTGTAGACGGTGGCCAGCAGCCGCAGCGGGAAGAACACCGGCCCGCGCAGCGTCCGGGCCAACGCCACGACCATCGCCAGCACCAGGATGCAGGCGCCGCAGGCGACCATCAGCCGGACGTTGAGCCACAGCCCGCCGAGGATGTCCGGCAGCACCTGCCAGCCGTAGCCCAGGTCGAAGAACGTCGAGCGGACCCGCGGCCAGCCCGACGAGTTGACCACCACCGTCACCACGACGGCGACGACGACCACAGTCGACACCAGCGCGATCAGGGCGCTCCGCCGGCTGCGCGAGCGACGGTAGGCCCGCCGCTCCAGCTCGACCGCGGACGGCGTCCAGCCGCCGGGCGCGGTCATCGACGTCAGGACAGTGCAGGAGCGCCGGTGTCGGCGATCCACTGCTGGGCCAGCGCGTCCAGGGTCCCGTCGCCGCGCAGCGCGTCGACGGCCGCCGTGACGCAGGGGGTCAGCTCCGAGCCCTTGTCCAGCACGAGGCCGAACTGCTCGGTGTCGGAGCTGCTCGCCGGCAGCTGGCCGACCAACGAGCCGTCGGGCAGCTGGGCGTTGGCCACGTAGAGCGCGCTCGGGAGGTCCAGGACCAGCCCGTCGATGGAGCCCGCCTGCAGCGCCTGCACACCGGCGTCGTTGGAGTCGAAGATCGCCGGATCGGAGTTCGGGGCGATGGACGCGGCGATCGCGTCCAGGCTGGTGGTGCCGATCATCGCGCCGAGCCGGGCGTCCTTCAGGCCGGCCAGCGTGGTGGCGCCCTCGATCGGGCTGCCCGTGACGGTGACGACGGCCTGCACGACGTCGTAGTAGCCCGACGAGAAGTCGACCGCGGCCTTGCGTTCCTCGCTGATCGAGACCTGGTTGAGGTCGAAGTCGAAGTCCTTCGGGGTCGGCGCGATGACCGCCTCGAACGGCACCCGGGTCCAGGTCACCTGGGCGTTGTCGAAGCCGAGCTGCGCCGCGACGGCGTAGGCCACCGCGGCCTCGTAACCCTGTCCGTTGGTCGGGTCGTTGTCGACGATCCACGGCTCGTACGCGGGCTCGCTGGTGGCGATGGTGAGGGTGCCCGGGGTCAGCGTGGCCAGGCTGTCCGGGGTGCAGGCACCGCCCGCCGTCCCGGCGCCGCCGGCCGAGGTCGGGGTCCGGCGGAGGTCGGCGTACCGGCGGGGTCGGCGTGCCCGCAGACGTCGCCTCGGCGGCGGAGGTCGGCGTACCCGCCGAGGTGGTGGCGCCGGACGGGGCGGCGGCGTCGGAGCCGCCACACGCCGTGAGGACGAGCAGGCCGGCGGTGCCGAGCGCGAGGACCGCCGAGCGGACGGGAATCATCGGGGGATCTCCAGTGGTCGAAGAGGGTCCGGCCGGCGGGCCGATCGCGTGGCGCAGTGACCCGGCCCGTTGACGCGGTAGCCGGATGGCACGACTGTAATCGCCGGCCGGGGGCGTCCCGGCGGGCGGTGAGCGGGTGTGCAAGAACGGCGTTGCAGGTGACTCCGGATGGGTACGGTCAGTGTCACGAGGAGCGCCGTGGGTCACGATCGACATCACGCATCACGCGGCGAACGGGAGCGGGACATGGCGGACGACAACGTCAGCGACTCAGGGATCGACATCACCCACCGGCCGGCGGAACGCCGGTTCGTGCTGGCCGACCACGGTGCCGAGCTCGCGCACCTGGAGTACGTCGTCCGGGACGGCGTCTGGTTCATCACCCACACCTTCACCGAGCCGGCCGCCCGTGGTCGCGGGCTGGCCGCCCAGGTCACCCGCGCCGCCCTGGACGCCGCCCGCGCCGAGCACGTGCGGGTCCGGCCGGTCTGCCCGTTCGTCGTCGACTACGTGGCGGCTCACCCCGAGTACGCCGACGTCGTCGTGCCGGCGCGGGCGGAGTGACCACCGGTCGCGGGGTCGGCAAGGGTTGGTTGACCACCGGTCCCATGCGCGGGTTCGGCGCCGGCCGCTCGACCGGCAAGCCGGTCCCCGGGACGCTGCCCGCCGTCTCCCCGGCCGCCGCCGCCGCCGCCACTGCCGCGGACACGCCGGACACCACGCTGGAGCCGGCGCCGGTGGAGCAGGTCAAGCTGGCCAACTCGCAGTCACGCAACGCCTCTCCGGACGCGGTGCTCGCCAGCGGGCCGCGGCACCACTCGCCGTTCCGCTGGGGCTTCCTCGGTGGCCTCGGGGTGTTGCTGGCGTGGATCGCCTACCAGTCGCTGGACTCGCTGCGGGGCACGCTGATCACCATCGCGGTTGCGGCGCTGCTGGCCATCGGCCTGGATCCGGCCGTGGGGTCACTGATCCGGCGTGGTCTGCGGCGCGGTCTGTCGGTGCTGCTGGTGATGCTCGGGTTGCTGCTCGCTCTCGCGGCTGCGTCCTATGCGGTTCTGCCGCCGATCGTCAACGAGGTCGCGTCGTTCGCCGGAAAGTTGCCGGACACTCTCGCCGGCCTCCAGAACAACCAGCTCGTGCAGAACCTGAACGCGAAGTTCGACGTCAACATCGTCCAGCAGGTGCAGGACTCGGACGCCTTCAAGTCCCTGGTCTCCACTGCCAGTGCGACGCTGCTGTCGGCGGGGGTGACCATCGCCGGCCTGGTCGTGGACCTGCTGATCGTGCTCGTCCTGACGCTGTACTTCCTCGCCGGCTTCCCGAAGATCAAGCGGGCCGCCTACCGGCTGGCTCCGGGTTCCCGCCGGGAACGGGTCACCGAGCTGGGCGAGGTCATCCTGCGTCAGATGGGTGGCTACCTCGGTGGCGCGACCCTGATCGCGATCCAGGCCGGCATCTTCGCCGGGGTCTTCGCCTCGATCGTCGGCCTGCCCTACCCGTGGGCCATCGCGTTGGGCGCCGCGCTGCTGGATTTCATCCCCGTCGTCGGGCCGATCGTCATCGGTATCTCGATGATGCTGCTCGGTTTCACGGTGTCGCTGACCGTCGGGATCGTCGCGGCCGGCGTCTACCTCGTCCAGCACCTCTTCGAGGCCTACTGGCTCTACCCCCGCGTGATGAACCGGGCGATGAGCATCAGCACCGGCTCGGTGGTGGTGGCCATCATCATCGGCGGTGCGCTGCTGGGCGTGACCGGTGCGCTGATGGCGGTGCCGGTGGCGGCGGCGATCCAGCTCATCATCCGTGAGGTCGTCGTCCCGATGCAGGACCGCGCCTGATCGTCAGGACGTGACCGGGACCCCGGGCGACCGACGGCAGCACCCGGGCGTTCGCCGGTACCGGCAACCTTCACGGCAACCTGGCCACCCTCCCGGTGCCGACGCGGCGGGGGAGTGACAGGTCTGCGCGGTCGAGATCAGCCCCCGCGATCCGTCGCTCACCAAGGATCTGCGCTGCCCAAACGTGCCGTCGCGTGACGTCACCTGCAGGAACACCTCAGGGCCGGTGCACATCGCGCACCGGCCCTGAGGCCGTTCGGGGACTGCGGTTCAGTCCGGCTGGTCCGCCGTCCGGCGGCGGGTGGTGACCACGCCACCCACCACCAGGAGAACGACCACGAGCGCCGCACCGAGCACCCACACCCACGCCGGGATGCTGTCGCCCGCCGCCGACGGGCCGGCGCTCGCCGGGTTGGGCATGCCGCCGGCCGCAGCGGTCAGCGTGAAGGTCGTGGTGCCCTCCACGGGATGGCCGTCCGCGGACACCACCCGGTAGGCAACGGTGTATGCGCCCGCCGGCCCCAGAACGTTGACCGGCACGCTGACCGTGTTGTTCAGAGTCGTGACCGGCGAGCCCTCCCAGCGGTCGCCCGCCGGGCCGACCACCGTGATCAACGGGGCGAGGTTCTGCACGACGTCGTTGAAGGTGAGCGTCACCGTCGCCGGCGAGGTCGCCGTCGAGGAACCGTCCGCGGGATCACTGCCGGTCAGCGCGTTGTGGGCCCACGCCGGCGTGACGCCGACGAGCCCCAGCGCGCCGACGACGAGGGCGACGACGACGGTTCCGACGATCCGGCGTGAGTAGTTCATAAGGCCCCTCGCTCGTCAGGCCCGGACCGCTGCCGGCGGCCACGGGCCAGGACGACACCGCTGCCCAGACCGGCCAGGCCGACCACGATGCCCGCGACTCCCAGTACCCGCGCGGTGGCGTCCGCGGTCGGTGCGGCGGCAGCGGTCGTGGTGGTGGTCGTGCCGTCGGCGGCGGCGCTGACGCCGTCGTCCCCACCGTGGGCGCGCCCGTCGGTGGCCTCGCCGCTGACGGTGAGCACCGGCGCGGGGTGCGCCGGCTCCGCACCGCTCGCCGGGGTCGGATCGGTCCAGCTGACGACCTCGCCGTCGTCGTACGTCTGGATCGCCCCGAAGGTCAGCGAGTCGACGTCCGGAATCGGGCCGAGCAGCAGGCTGAAAACGGTGAACTCGTGCGGCGCGAGACCGGCACCGTCGGCGGTGAACGTGACGGTGGTGACGGCCTTGTCGACGGTGACCGCGCCCACGGTGACGGGCTCCGGAAACGTGGTCTCGGTGGTGCTGATCGTCCAGCCGGGAGCCTGCTGGGCGCTGACGAACGAGAACGGGCTGTCGGTCGGCAGCTGGATCTCGACCGTGGTCGTGGCCGCGGTGTCGCTCTCGTTGGGCACCCGGAAGCCGACGGTGCTGTAGCTGCCGGGGGCGGCGGTCTCGGTGGTGATCGAGACGTGGGCGGACGCGACGCCGGGGCCGAGGAGCAGGGCCGCGGCGGTGGTGGCGACGACGGTCGCGGTCCGGCGCACGCGTCGGGAGGTCAGGTGCGGACGGGTCGGTGAAGCGGTGGAGGTCATTCGGGTCCCCTCAGGGCATGGGTGCGCGCACGCCCCGGGTGGGTGGCGCGCAGCGGTCAACAGGACGGAGCGAACTCCGCCGGCGGACCCCGCCGGGACACCGTCGAGCCGGCCAACCGGGAGCGCAGGACGCCGCCGGCGCGGTCCACGAGCGCAGTCCAGCCGGCGGTGGATACGACCGGATCGACGATGCGCGGGCGCGGCCGACGCCGGGCCAGCCAGCCCATGAGGGCGAACAGCATGCGGTCGCCGTGGGCGAGCAGTCCCGCCGAGACGACGGCCGCCAACGCGTGGAAGGCGAGCATCCGCACCGGATCGTCATGGCCCGGCGACGCGTGGTGCGCGTCGGCCAGGGTCAGGACCAGGTGGAATGCGAGCTGGGTACCGGCCATCGCGGCCAGCAGCGCGGGAAAGCGCTGCCGCCGGGTCGCCACCGAGCGGAGTGCGGCCACCAGCAGCCCGCTCATCACCACGAGCAGCGGGAGGTCGGGTGGGGTGCCACCGGCGATGACGTGTCCCAGGACGGCGATCTGTGCCGCGATCAGTACGAACGCGCCGGCGCGGACGGACCGCCAGCGGCCGTCGATGGGGGCGGACACGGGGTCCAGGGTATCGCCCGGAGCCGGAGTCACCGACGCCCGGAGTAGGGGCCGGGTCAGCTGCCGGCGTGCAGCAGGTGCGCGATGAGTGCGGCCTCCACCTTGTCGAGCTCGCGCTCGACGGCGGCCACGGTGGGCTTGCGGCGGGCGGCCGGCATCGGTGCGGCCGCGTTCACCGCGATGCCGAGATCGGTCAGGGTCACCGTGGTCTTCTCCGCGAAGGCGGTCACGGCCGCATCGCCACCGCGGCGTTCCCGCAGCTCCCGGACGGCGGCCGCGACCGCGTCGATGCGGGCCCGGACCGGGCCGGTCGGCCCGCGGTACAGGGCGACGTCGTCGACGGGCACGCCCAGCTTCTTGGCGCGCTGCCGATCGGCGAGCAGCCGTACGTTGTCGACCGCCTGCAATGCGACCGGAGCCAGGATCGGTGCGACGACCTGGCCCACGCTGAGCAGCCGCTTCGTCTTCTTCGGATCGGTGAGGGTCTTCGCGACGCCGCTCACCAGCCGGCCGCTGCGGGACGTCGTCCTCTTCCCCACCACGCCTGCGGCCTTCGCGCCGAGCGTGCGTGCCGCGCTCTTGCCCACCATGTCCCGGACCGCCTCGCTGTTCGGTGTGCCGTCGTCGCCGGATGACCCCGCGGTTGTACCCACCGCCCTGGTACCCGCCGGTGACGGTCGGCACCCGAGCTGCCCGCCGAGCCTAGTCGGACGGGACGGCGCGGGTCCGTCCGCGGCCCGCCCCACGGCGCATCGCTGCTGCTCGGAGCCCCCCGCGAGGCGGAGGTGCGGGCACTGTCGGTGGGGACGCCTAGCCTGACGGAAGTTCATCCGGCGTTGTCGATCGAGGTGTTGCAGTGCAGACAGGACAGGCCGTTCAGGTCCGGCTCGGCGCGGGTTCCGCGTCGTCCTGCCGTCGGCGCATCCACCTCGACCACGACCCGGACGCCGACCGCGCCGCGCAGTCGGCGCCCGATCCCGCTGCGGCGCTGATCCGCCGCGAGATCGGGGTGCACCGTGTCGAGATGGCGGCGACGGTCCGGGTCGAGGGGGCACGCCTCGCCCAGGACCTGCGCTCCGGCCGCCGGCAGGCGATCGTGGACGTGCTCGTCCCCGGCCCCGACGGCGGCTGGGTGCCGATCCTCATCCGCGGTCACCGCACGTTGGACGCCGGTTCCGGAGCCATCGTGTCGTCGTTGGCCGATCCGCTGCGGTGGGAGCGGTCGTCCTCGCTCCGGGTCCGGCCGCACCACGAGGACGCCCTCGCTCTGGCGCACTGCCACCGGCTGCTCGCCGACCTGGGGATGGCCGGGCCGCGGGCCGTCGGCGGGGTCATCGGACGCGGGAACGCCGACGACGCGACCATCACCTGGTACGACCTGTCCGCCCCGGGCGGTGTGCCGGCCGTGTCGTTCGGTGCGGTGTCCTTCGGGCTCGGTGGGCTCGGCCCGGTGGTGGCGGCGAGCCCCGAGGGCAGCGGTCCCGACGGTGCGGTGTCGGCGCCGAACATCCTGGCCGACTACGACGCCCGCTTCGCCGACCGGGTGGCGGTGGCCGAGGCCGCGCTGCGACGCGACCGGCCGCTGGCCTCGCCCAGCCGCGTGTCGGAATGCCGTCGGTGCCCGTGGAACCCGGCCTGCACGGCCGAGCTGACCCGCGGGCGGGACGTGTCGCTGATCGCGTCCGGGTCCGACGCCGCGGGGCTGCGGGCGGTCGGCGTGGTGACGATCGACGATCTCGCACTGGCCGACGACGAGCAGCTCGCCTCGGTGGCGCCGTCGCGCTCGACCGGTGCGGTGCGCGGGCCGGAGCTGCGGCTGCGGGCGCGGGCGTGGCAGGCCGACGCGGTGCTGATCCGCCGGCGTGACGCGGTGCAGGTACCGCGCGCCGACATCGAGCTCGACGTCGACATGGAGTGCTTCATCGACGACGGCGCCTACCTGTGGGGTACCTATCTGACGGGTTCGGACTCCGGGATGGCGGTCGCGACCGCTGCCGGTTTCGAGGGCGGGTACCAGCCGTTCGTCACCTGGCACCCGCTGCCGGATCGGGCCGAAGGCGTTGTCTTCGCGGAGTTCTGGGCCTACCTGCGGGAGCTGCAGCTGGTGGCCAACGACGCCGGTCTCACCTTCGCCGCCTACTGCTACTCGCGGCAGGCCGAGGAGCGGTGGCTGTTCTCGACTCCGGCCCGCTACCCGGACGTGCCCGGCATGCCCACCGCTCAGGAGGTGCGGGCGTTCACGTCGAGCGCATCGTGGGTGGACATGTACGAGATGCTCGGCCGCGAGTTCCTGGCCGCCGGCTCCAAGCGGCTCAAGACGGTCGCGCCGCTGGCCGGCTTCAATTGGCGCGACCCGGAACCCGACGGCGCCAACTCCATGGTCTGGTACCGCGCCGCGGTCGGCTCCGACGGCAACCCGCCGTCGGCCGACCAGAAGCAGCGCCTGCTCGAGTACAACGAGGACGACGTGCTGGCCACCTTGGCGCTGCGGCGCTGGATGACCGACGGCGCGGCGCGCGACACCCCGACCATCGCCGACCTGTCGGTCCGCCGGGTGCCGGTCGGGCCGGACCGGCGGGAGCAGTGGGCGGTCTGAGCGCGCCCGCGGGGCTCAGGGGGCGATGGACCCGGTGCTCAGCTTGCGTGCCACCAGCGACGCGGCGGCCACGCCGGCGGCGACGGTGATGACCGACGGCCAGGCGCCGAGCTTCTTGGCCAGCGGATGGCTGGCCCCGAACCCGCCGGTGTACAGGGCACCCAGGCCCGCAGCGACCGGCCAGCTCAGCTGCTGCTTCCAGCTCAGCTGCGCCATCGTGCCCGCCGCGGCGAGGACGATGCCGCCGTACTCACGCCTGGTCTGCCGGGCCACGGCGAAGCCGCCGATCAGACCGATGGTCGTGAAGACTTCCGGGGGTACCCGCATGCGTGCTCCTTGTCAGATGTGGCTCTGCTGGATCAGGTGCCCATCTTCCCCGGTCGGCGACCGCAGCCGCTCCTCGAGCGGGGATCCGCCCAGGCGGCAGCGTGGGTGAATCCCTCGGTCGTGCGGCTGCCGGGGTCGCGAGGTGGGCGGCTCAGGCGGCCGGTCGGCCGTAGGCGCGCAGGATCTCCCGTGCCTGGGTGGCCGGCAGCCGCGGATGCGGCAGGTAGCACTGCACGACGAGCCCGTCGAGGAGAGCGATGAACTCGATCGCCTGGCGGACCGGGTCGGCCACCGTGAGCGTCCCGTCGGCCCCACCCCGCGCGAGCAGGTCGGCAATCAGCTCGTGCAGCTCGCGGTAGATCTCGTACTGCCATTCGCCGTACCGGGGCACGTGCGAGGCCAGCGCCCAGAAGTCCAGCCACAGCCGCCAGTGCTGCCGGGCCCGGTCATCGGAACCGATCAGCCCGTCGATGACGACGTCCAGCCCGGCGGCACCGGTGTGGGCGTCCCGGGCCGCCGAGGTGACCGGCGCGGAGAACGCGACCATCTCCTCCGCGAGCACCCCGGCCAGCACCTCGTCGATGCCGGCGAAGTGGTAGGTGACCGTCCCGAGCGCGACGTCGCCGGCGCGGGCCACGTCGCGCATGGTGGTCGCTGCGAGCCCCTGGTCGGCGATCAGCGTCCGCGCCGACTCGATGATCATCCGGCGGCGGACCTCGGGCGGTCGGCGGCGGCGGGGGGCGGGCGGTGCTGTCGGCTGGGTCACGTTTCCGGGGCTCTTCCGTTGGCGACGGGGCTGCGCTATCCTGCTAATCGTACGATCGAACGATTAGTACGGCAAGTCCCACCACCTGCTCTGACGAGGGGAAACCCGGTGTACCTGCTCCGCAAGCCGATCCTGGCCCTGTCCGCCTCGAACAAGGTCCGCGACGTGATCACCCGGGCGCCCGTCACCCGCGCGGTCGTGGACCGCTTCATCCCCGGCGCCACCGTCGCCGAGGCCGTGGACTCGGTCCGGACGCTGCGCGGCGCGGAGCTGCAGGTCACCCTGGACTACCTGGGGGAAGGCGTCACCGACGCCGCCGGCGCGGCGACCACCGTCGCCGCCTACCTCGAACTCCTGCAGGCGCTCACCGCCCAGGGGCTCGTCGAGGGCGCCGAGGTGTCGGTCAAGCTCTCCGCGGTCGGTCAGGCGCTGCCTGACGGGGAGGCCCTCGCGCTGACCAACGCCCGGACCATCGTCCACGCCGCCTACGCCGCCGGCGCCCGCGTCACCCTCGACATGGAGGACCACCCGACCGTCGACTCGACGCTGCGGGTGCTGCACACCCTGCGCGAGGAGCAGCCCGACGTGGGCGTCGCCATCCAGGCGATGCTGCACCGCACCACCCACGACCTCGAGTCGCTGGTCGGCCCGGGGTCGCGGGTGCGCCTGGTCAAGGGCGCCTACAACGAGCCCGCGTCGGTCGCCCATCAGGACCCGGCCGAGGTCGACCTCGCCTACGTCCGCGCCATCCGGCAGCTGATGGCCGGCGAGGGCTACCCGATGATCGGCAGCCACGACCCGCGGCTCGTCGAGATCGCCGGTGAGCTCGCCGCCGAGCACGGCCGCAAGGCCGGCGACTACGAGTACCAGATGCTCTTCGGGATCCGACCGGACGAGCAGCGCCGGCTGGTCGGCGAGGGCCACACGGTGCGCGTCTACGTCCCGTACGGCGAGGACTGGTACGGCTACTTCACCCGCCGACTCGCCGAGCGCCCCGCCAACCTGCTGTTCTTCCTGCGCTCGCTCGCCAGCCGCAGCTGAACCACCTGTCTTCCCGAACTGCCCCCGCATCCCAGAAGGAGCTCCCGTGGACGCCATCACCACCCCGCCGGCACCGGTCAACGACCCGGTCCGCAACTACGCCCCGGGCAGCCCGGAGCGCGACGATCTGACCGCGGCGCTGGCGACCTTCGCCGACGCCCGTGAGCTGCCCGCCGTCATCGGCGGCAGGGTGGCCATGGCCGGCGGCGCCCGTTTCGACGTCACCGCCCCGCACGACCACGCCCGGGTGCTGGGCACCTCGGCGCACGCCACCGCCGCCGACACCACCGCCGCGATCGACGCCGCGATGGCCGCCGCCCCGGCCTGGCGGGAGCTTTCCTTCGACGACCGCGCCGCTGTCCTGCTCAAGGCCGCCGACCTGCTGACCGGCCCGTGGCGGGCCCGGATGAACGCCGCGACCATGCTCGGCCAGGCCAAGACGGCCTACCAGGCCGAGATCGACTCGGCGTGCGAGCTGGCCGACTTCTGGCGGTTCAACGTGCACTTCGCGCGGCAGATCATTGCCGAGCAGCCCATCGCCAACGCTTCCGGGATCTGGAACCGCAGCGACCACCGCCCCCTCGAGGGCTTCGTCTACGCCATCACCCCGTTCAACTTCACCGCGATCGCGGGCAACCTGCCGACCGCGCCCGCGCTGATGGGCAACGTCGTGCTGTGGAAGCCGTCGATGACCCAGCAGCTCGCCGCCTCGGTGACGATGGACCTGCTGCGCGCGGCCGGGCTGCCGGACGGCGTCATCAACCTGCTCCCCGGCGACGGCCTCGCCGTCTCCGAGGTCGCGTTGGCCGATCCGCGGCTGGCCGGGATCCACTTCACCGGCTCGACGAAGACCTTCCAGCACCTGTGGGCCGAGGTCGGCACGAACATCGCCCGCTACGACAGCTACCCGCGCCTCGTCGGTGAGACCGGTGGCAAGGACTTCATCCTGGCGCACCCGTCGGCCGACGTCGACATCCTCCGGACGGCGATCGTCCGCGGCTCCTTCGAGTACTCCGGGCAGAAGTGCTCGGCGTCCTCGCGGGTGTTCGTGCCGCGCTCGCTCTGGGGCGAGCTGCGCGACGGCCTGGCCGCCGAGACGGAGGCGCTGACCATCGGGGACGTGGCGGACTTCCGCAACTTCACCAGCGCCGTCATCGACGAGCGCGCGTTCGACAAGCACGCGGCGGCGATCGACCGGGCGCACAAGACGTCCGGCATCGAGGTTCTCGCCGGCGGCAAGTACGACAAGAGCCGTGGCTGGTTCGTGCGGCCGACGGTGCTGGTCGGCGAGGACCCGACCGACGAGATCTTCTCCACCGAGTACTTCGGGCCGATCGTCTCGGCGTTCGTCTACGACGACTCGGAGAGCGGCGCGTTCGATTCCGTCGTGTCGATGGTCGACAAGGGCTCGAGGTACGCGCTGACCGGGTCGATCATCGCCGCCGACCGGCAGGCCGCGGCGGCCGCGACCCGATCGCTGCGCTTCTCGGCGGGCAACTTCTACGTCAACGACAAGCCGACCGGCGCGGTCGTCGGTCAGCAGCCCTTCGGCGGCGGTCGTGCGTCCGGCACCAACGACAAGGCCGGCTCCCCGCTGAACCTGCTCCGTTGGACCTCGCCGCGCTCCATCAAGGAGACGTTCGACGCCCCCACCTCGGTCGGCTACCCCCACCAGGGCTGATCTCGCGCGCCACCCCCGTCGACGTCCGCCACGCACCCGGTGCGCGGCGGACGTCGCCGTTTCTCGGCCCTTCGCGCTGCCATTTTCCGTTCACGCTGGCGACATGTCGCAAGCGTTGACGGAAGTCGGCAGCGCAAAGCTCGGTTCGAGCCGCCGAGCGGCAACAAGCTCCCCTCAGGCGGAACGGGCCCTACTCCCGACACCCAGCCGCGCGACGGTCCGCACTCCGAAGAACCACTACGCCAGCAACAGAGCCTTCACCTCGGCAACCGCCGTCGCCGGCCCCGCCAGATGCCACCGGACCCCGCCCGCCTCGAACACGTCCGTCACCCCACCGACGCCCTGCACCAGCGCCGCCCCCGGGAACCAGTCCCAGGACAGGGTGTCGGCGTGCACCCAGACGCCGAGCCGGGCACCGGCGATCGCCGCGAGCTCGACGGAGCCGGACCCCAGCACCCGGAGGGCCGCGGACCCTGCGATGCTGCGCAGCAGCGGCCCGATGAGTTCCGGCCGGGACAGCCGGGCCGGGTGCAGGTAGGTCGAGATCGAGATCTCGGGCAGCGACGCGTCGGCCAACGGGGCGACCGGCCGGCCGTTCAGCGTGGTCGGGATACCGGGTCCACCGAGCCAGAGCTCGTCGGTGGTGGCCTGGTAGACGGCTCCGAGCAGCAGGTCGTCGCCGTCCATCAACGCCAGCGCGGAACACCATTCGGGCAATCCGGACACGAAGTTGTAGGTGCCGTCGACCGGGTCGATGATCCATGTGCGCCGGCCCTCACGGGCGGCACCCTCCTCGCCGATGAGCCCGTCGTCGGGCCGCAGTTCGGCGAGCCGTTGGACGATCATCGCCTCGGCGGCCTTGTCGGCGTCGGACACGACGTCACTGATGGACGTCTTCTGGTCGACGACGAGCACTCCCTGCCGCATGGTCAGCGCGAGCTTGCCGGCTTCGGTGACGAGCTGCGCCGCCAGGTCGAGGTCGCTCTGCAGGGCGGTCGCGTGCGTGGAGGTGGTCACTCAGCCACCCTAACGAGGCCGGATGGACGGTCGGCGCGCGGCCGAGGAGCTAGCTGGAAGCGTCACCCGACAGCACCGTGTCGACGGCGGCCAGGTCGTCGGCGGTCGGCGTCCAGGCGTCCGCGGCGGCCGCGTTGGCCTGGATCTGCGCGACGCTGGTGGCCCCGGCGATCACCGACGACACCTGCGGCTGTGCCAGCAACCAGCCGAACGCGAGCTGCAGGAGCGTGATGCCGCGCTCGGCGGCCAGCGCCTGCAGGCCTTCGACGGTGTCCCACGGCGCGGCCGCCAGGATCTGCGGCTTGGCTGTGGTCAGCCGCGCCCCCTCAGGTGCGTGGTCGCGGGTGTACTTGCCGGTGAGCAGGCCGTTGTGGAGCGGGAAGTACGGCAGCACCCCGACCCCGTGGGCCTCGGCAGCGGGCAGCAGTTCGCGCTCGACACTCCGCTCGAGCAACGAGTACTCGTTCTGGGCGGAGACGAACGGGGTGTAGCCGCCGGTGGAGGCGGTCCAGGCCGCGTCCGCGAGTTGCCAGCCCGCGAAGTTCGAGTGCCCGAGGTAGCGGACCTTGCCCTCGCGGACGAGGTCGTCCAGAGCCGACAGGGTCTCCTCGATGGGCGTCGACCGGTCGGGCTGGTGCAGCTGGTAGAGGTCGATCCAGTCGGTGTCGAGCCTGCGCAGCGAGGCCTCGACGGCGGTCCGGATGTAGCGGCGGGAACCGCGGGCGTCGAAGTCGGGACCGTTGGCGCCCTGCATGTCCATGCCGAATTTGGTGGCGAGGACGATCTCGTCGCGCCGGGATCCGAGGGCGGCCCCGAGCAGTTCTTCACTGCGACCTTTGGTGGCGCCGTAGATGTCGGCGACGTCGAAGAAGGTGATGCCGGCGTCCAGGGCCGCGGCGACCACCTCGGCCGACCCCACGGGCGTCTCGGTGTACGTGCCGGCGCGGCCCAGATTGTTGCAGCCCAGCCCGGTGGCGGAGACGACGAGACCGGAGGAGCCGAGATGACGCAACGACGGTGTGCTCATGCATCCGACCGTAGCGACCGGCCCGGCGGCCCCGACACGTACGGTGGCTGCGTGTCCGGGAAGCCGAAGAAGAAGTGCTGCGTGAGCAAGCCGCGCTGTACCCGTTGCCCGTTGCGGATGCTCGCCGACGGCACACTCCCGGACGGTTACACCGTCCGGCACCTGCGGTTGGTCAAGGTGGCCAAGGACCACGCCCGTGGCGGCGCCGTCACCGGGGCCACCCACGGGAAGACCAAGAAGGCCGAGAGAAAGACCAAGAAGGCCAAGAAGGACAAGGGCAGGAAGAAGAAGTGACCGGAGCGACCACGGCGTCCCGGGCCTCCCGCTCACTGAGCACGACTCAGTGGGTGCGGGCCGCCCGGGGGCGCGCGGTGCTGCGATCGCGGATGAGCATTCCGAAGCCGGCGGCGAGGAAGAACATCAGCACCGCGTAGACCCCGGCCGGCAGCGACATCTCGACGTTGCCGAGGACCGACTGGGCGATCACCACGGCCAGGGTGGCGTTGTGCATGCCGATCTCGAATGCGCTGGCGACCGCCTGCCGCCGCTCGACGGCCAACGCCCGCGGCACGTAGTAACCCACCGCCAGGCTGAGGATGCAGAACACGGCGGCGATGCCGGCGAGCTTGCCGAAGTTGTCGGCCAGCAGGTCGGCGTTGGTGATGATCGTCCCGGCCACGACGAGCACCAGGATCGCGAAAGATGCTATGCGAACAGGCTTCTCGGCCCGATCGGCGATCGCCGCGGACCGCGCTCGGACCAGCATTCCGGCCACCACCGGCAGCAGCACGATGGCGAACACCTCGACGGTCTTGCCGAGCTGCAGACCCAGGGTCGGGTCGCCGGTGTCGAACCAGCTCAGCGACAGGTTCACCACCAGCGGCAGGGTGACCACCGAGATCAGCGAATTGATCGCAGTCAGGCTGATGTTGAGGGCGACATCGGCGCGGAACAGGTGGGACATCAGGTTGGCCGTGGTGCCGCCGGGGGAGGCCGCGAGGAGCATCATCCCGACCGCCAGCACCGGCGGCAGGTCGAAGAGCAGCACCAGTCCGAAGCAGACCGCGGGCAGCAGCACCAGCTGGCAGACCAGCGCGATGAGCACCGCCCGTGGATGCCGTCCGATCCGCGTGAAGTCGGCGGGAGACAACGTCAGGCCGAGGCCGAACATGACGATGCCGAGGGCGATGGGCAGCACGACTGTCGTCATGGGTCTCCCGGGTCGCGCCACTCCGGCGGGGCCGGCTGGTCCACCTGCGCATGACCTTAGGATCTCCGGTCGCGTCGGGACAGGGCCGAACAGGTGCCCGTCGTGGCGCACGGACGGTGGCCCGCCGGTTGCGAATCCGGGGTCCTCCGTCCGGCGGATCGTCAGGGACGGGTTGCGGTGCCACGATGATCCGGTGGCCGGGACCGCGTCCGTCGGAACGGTGGCATCGCTGTTCGACAGCGTCGCCCCCTCCTACGAGTCGGTCGGGGTGCCCTGGTTCGCCCCCATCGCCGAGCGTCTGGTCGACGAGCTCGACCCGCACTCCGGCACCCGGGTGCTCGATGCCGGTTGCGGTCGGGGCTGCGCGTTGCCCGCACTGTCCGCGGCGGTGGGGTCTGCGGGCCGGGTCGTCGGCATCGACATCTCGCCCGGCATGGTCGCCCGGGCCCGCGAGACGGTGCAGCGTCGCAATCTGCGGCACGTCGACCTGCACGTCATGGACGCCACCGCGCCGGCCCTGCCGCCGATGTCGTTCTCCATGGTGGTGTCGTCACTGGTGCTGTTCTTCCTGCCGGATCCGGCGGCGGCGCTGCGGGCCTGGCACGGCCTGTTGGTCCCGTCGGGTCGCATCGGGGTGACGACCTTCGCTGAGCGCGACGACACCTGGCGCGAGCTCGACGCGCTGTTCGACCCCTACCTGCCGCCGGGTCTGATGGACGCCCGGACGTCGGGTAGCCGCGGCCCGTTCGCCTCCGATGCGGGCATGGCCGACCTGATGGCCGCGGCCGGGTTCGCACGAATCCGCACCACCCGGTGGGAGCAGTCCGTGAACCTGCACGACGTGGCGCACTGGCGGACGTGGACGATGTCGCTGGGTCAGCGGGCGATGTGGGACGCCGTCCCGGCGGACCTGGCCGACGGCCTGCTGAGCCGGGCCCGGGAGATCGTCGGTGGCGGCCCTTTCACCCTCCGCCAGACCATCCGTCTCACGGCAGCGGAGCGGCCCTCACTGACGCGGAGCCACTGAGGCGGCAGGGTCGACCGTCCACGGTGCGCGCGGCAGTCGCGACGGGTCGAACGTCGGCAGCAGCTCCGCGGCGCGTGACACCTCTTCGGCGTCGGTCAGGCCGGCACTGCGGGCGATGAGGGCCAACACTTGTGGGACCGACCGGCCGGCGTCGACCAGTTCCGGCAGTGTCACCGCGCCGTCCCGTTTGGCGAGCCGAGCGCCCGCCGGGTTGAGGGCCAGTGGTACGTGCGCATGGCTCGGGATCGGAAGTCCGAGCAACGTCGCCAGGTGCACCTGGGCCGGGGTGGACGGCAGCAGGTCGTCACCCCGGACGACCTGGTCCACGCCCTGCGCCGCGTCGTCCACCACGACCGCCAGGTTGTAGGCGGCCAGCCCGTCGTTGCGCCGCAGCACGATGTCCTCGACCGGCCCGGTGTACGGCCCGAGCTGCAGGTCCCGCACGGTCAGCGACGCGACCTGGCTGCGCAGCCGCACCGCGGATGGCCGGCTCCGCGCGACGTTGAGCGCGACCTGGTCGGGGGTCAACCGGCGGCAGGTCCCCGGGTAGCGGCCCTCACCGGGGCGGCCGTCGGCCTGCGGGGCGGACGCCGCCTCGCGGATCTCGCGGCGGGTACAGAAGCAGGGATAGGTCAAGCCGTCGGCGATCAGCCGGGCGATCGCCTCGTCGTACACCGTTGCGCGACGGCTCTGCGTCAGCACCGGCCCGTCGTGGTCGATGCCGAGCGCCGCGAGGTCACGGAGCTGGCCCGCGGCCGCCCCGGCGGCGACCCGGTCGAGGTCCTCCATCCGGACCAGGAACGCGCGCCCCGTCGACCGCGCGAACAGCCACGCGAGCAGTGCGGTCCGCAAGTTCCCCAGGTGCAGCGGGCCGGACGGGCTGGGGGCGAACCGTCCCGCGCCGACCATGGCTCCGTGCGTGGCCTGTGGTCGGCGTGCGCGTCGTTCGCAGCCTTCGAACCCACGGTCTCAAAGCCCACTGTCTCGGAGCCCTCGTCCGGGTCTCGGAGCCCACGGTCTCAGAGCCCACGGACGAAGGTCCGCGCCTCCTCTGCGTCGAAGCCGGCGTCGGACCGGAGCAGCTCGGCGGCCTCGTCCTCGCGGCCCTGCGCCTTGAGGTTGCGCACCGCCAGTTCGACCTCGAACGGGACCACCGATGCACTCGGGGCGTTGTCGGACCAGTCGGCCGGCGCGGCGACGAGCGGTACCTCGGGTGTCGCGGCCGTCTCGACCACGGGCTGTCCGCCCGCGGGACGGTCCGGGTTCGCCGCCGGCCGACGGGCCTCCCGGGTGGCCATCTTCTCGACCATCGCGGTCGCCGCGACCAGGGAGATTCCGGGCGTGGCCTGCCGCAGAAGGGCGATCGCCTGCACTTTCTTGCCGGCGCGGGCGAGGGCGTGGACGTCGGTCATGACGCTCGGATCGAAGGTGAGCTGCGTCGGGTCGACACCCCGGGTGACGACCTTGCGACCGACCACCACGACGATGACCACGAGCGCGACGAACGCCACCAGAATGCCGATCAAGATGTCCACCCGACCGATCGTAGGCGTCCCTGAGCGGACCCTGACAGCCTCGCCCGCAACGGGTCTCAGGAGCCGGTGATCTCGTCGAGGACCTGCTGCTGGAAGGCGCGGGCGTCGGCGGCGCCGGGGGCCGGCCCGTCGTTCACCCGGGCGTCGACGGCCTGCCGGATGATCTCGGTGCCGAACCCTGACTCGGCGATGCGGGTGCCTGCGGCGACCTTGGCGAGCCAGTAGCCGGTGCGGATCCGGGCCAGTGCTCGGCACGCGCCGAGGATCGCGTCGTGTGCGTCCGGGTCGGGCTCGTTGTCGGCAGGCGCCGGCTGGGCGAGGTACCAGTGGAGGCCGTCGATCAGCAGCTGACGCAGGTCGCCCCGGCTGACCTCGCCGAAGACGTCGTGCGCCGGCGGGCCGACGAGCGCCCGCCCGTACTCACGCAGGATGCTGCGGTCGATCGCGTACCAGAACAGGCCGTCGGCCGCGGCGCGTTCGGTGCCGCCGTAGGTGGCGCGGAACGGCATCGTGGCGCCGGTGTTCAGCTCGACCTCGAAGCCCGGCTCCGCGGCCCCCGCGCCGGCGACGGCCCGCCAGTAGACGACGAGTTCCAGGCCGCGGGCCGGGCACGGCAGGTTCTCGTGACGCAGCCGCTGGACGAGGTCGTTCTTCTGCTCCCAGGAGAGCGGATCCGCGGTGACCAGGGCGACATCGACATCGCTGCGGCCGTGCTGGTAGCTGCCGAAGGCCACCGATCCGGCGGCATAGGCACCGATGAGGTTGCCACCGAGCGATTCCCTCGCCCGGGCGACGAGCTCGGCCAGGTATTCCTCGATGAGCGTGCTCGGGTCTGCGGAAGTCACCCGCGGATCACACCGCATACCGGCTGGTAGGGCAACCGCGACACCCGGTCGGCCTCAGACCATGGCGGTGGCGAAGAGCCGGCGCACCTCGTCCGCGGCGGTCTGGTCGCCGCTGATGGTGACCGGGGCGGCGGTGTCGGCGCGCCCCCAGACCCAGGCCCAGACGGCGGCGGGCTCCCCGTCGACCACGGCATCGGCGGGCCCGCCCTGGGGGAAGTCGATGTACCTGTCGAGCGGACGGATCCGCCAGTCCCGCTCCGGGGTGCTGAGCAGTACGGTGCGACCGCTGCCGGCGGGGGGTGCCGACAGCCGGACGCCGAGCCACAGCTCGACGGCCTCGGCGATGCCGTCGGAGGCGAGCTTCGGGTCGACCCACCACTCGCGGCCGAGGGCCTGCTGGAGGTCCACCCGGTGCACCAGCGTCTCGTGGGCCATCCGTCGGAACCAGAAACCGTTGGTCCGGTCGTACGGGCACCAGGTCGCGGCGGGTGCGGCGGCCTTGCGGGGCAGCAGCGCATCGATCATCGCGTGGGCGGCCTCGGCGACCCAGCCGGCGAGCTGCGCGGGCTCGTCGGGGCCGGTGGGCCAGTCGGTGGGCCGGCGCCCCTCGCTGATCCAGCCGGCGACTCCGGAGTAGATGCGGCCGAGGTGCCGCAGCACGTCGTGCCCGGTCATCGGGGCGCACCCCGGCGCGACCGCGGTCAGGCCGGTCTTCGTCCCGGCCAGCTCCAGCAATTCCGCCACCTCACCCTCGAGGTGGTCCAGCAGGATTTCGCGTTCCATACGAGGAGTTTGCCGGGTCGATGGACGTTGCGGGTGACTCTGACGGTGCAATGGTCGGTCGAGCCGACCTCGTCACGCGGACCTCACCAGCTGTCCCCGTGCACCTCGTGCCCCGGCGGCACGGCGAGCAGGCCCCGGTAGGCGTCCTCGACGCTCGCGCCGGCGTTGACCACCGCGTCGACCTCGCGGGCGATCGGCATGTCGATACCGTGTTCGGCGGCCAGCTTCATCACCACCGCCGCGGACTTCACCCCTTCGGCGACCTGCGTCATCCCGGCCAGGATGTCGGCGATCGCCTCACCGCGGCCGAGCTGCTCGCCGACGTGCCGGTTACGGCTGCGCCGGCTGGTGCAGGTCACGGTCAGGTCGCCCAGACCGGCCAGCCCGGTGAACGTCTCGCGGTCGCCGCCGACGGCCACACCCAGCTTGCTCATCTCGCGCAGCGCCCGGGTCATCACCATCGCGCGGGTGTTCTCGCCGGCCCCGATGCCGTCGCCCATCCCGACGGCGATGGCGAACACGTTCTTCAGTGCTCCGGCGATCTCCACGCCCGCCACGTCCGAGCTCGAGTAGATGCGGAACCGGGAGGTGCGGAACAGGTCCCGCAGTTGCGCGGCCTGGTGCTGGTCCGGCATCGCGATCACCGCGGCCGCGGCGAACCCGGCGGCGACCTCGCCGGAGATGTTGGGCCCCGCCAGCACCCCGGCCGGATGCCCGGGCAGTACCTCGTCGACGATCTCGGTCATCCGCCGATCGGTCACCTGCTCCAGCCCCTTGACCAGGCTGACGATGGGCGTCCACGGCCGGAGGTGGGGCGCCAGGTCGGTCAGCACCGCCCGGAAGCCGTGGGACGGCACCGCCATCACGAGGATGTCGGCGGGCTCCACGACCGACGCCAGGTCCGCAGACGCGCGCAGGGTCGGCGTGAGCGCAGTGTCCGGGATGTAGCGCTCGTTGCGGTGCGTGCTGTCGATCTCGGCGGCCGTCTCCGGCGACCGCGCCCAGATCGTCGTCGGGTTCCGGCGCGCCACGATGGACGCCACCGTCGTTCCCCACGACCCGGCCCCGATCACGGCCACCCGGGGTTGCCGGCGCTGCAGCGTCATCGCTGTCCTCCCTCGTCGGCGGCCATCATCCCCGCTACGGGCCGGCCGGCGCAGGGTGGTCGTGCTCTCGGGCGGAAAACGACCGTATGCGGGCCTTATCCGCCCGAGAGCACGGCGTCCCGCGTCGCCGAGCTCCCCACTGTTGCTGCATTCGATTGCACCACTACGCTCGGACAGGCTCGGACACCCCGGTCGATCTCTACGGAAGAGGCTGCCTGTCATGGACTACCGCGAACTCGGCCGCACCGGGATGAACGTGTCGACGGTGTCGTTCGGCACCTCGCCGCTGGGCGACATGTTCGGGCCGGCGTCGGAGGAGTCCGGCATCGCCGCCGTCCATCGCGCGCTTGGACGCCGGCATCAACTTCTTCGACTCGTCCGTCTACTACGGCATGGGCCTCGCCGAGGAGAGGCTCGGCAAGGCCCTCCGAGGCCATCGCGACGAGGTCTTCATCAGCACCAAGGCCGGCCGCTTCGGTCCCGACACCTTCGACTTCTCGGCCGCCCGGCTGCGGGCCAGTCTCGAGGAGAGCCTGCGACTGCTCGGCACCGACCACGTCGACGTCTTCTTCCTGCACGACGTCGAGTACGTCGACATGGACCGGGTGCTCACCGAGGGCTTCGCCGCGCTCCAGCAGTTCAAGGACGAGGGCCTGACCCGTTTCGTCGGGATGAGCGGCTACCCGATGAAGGCGTTGCAGCGGGTCGTCGCCGAGACCGACGTCGACGTCGTCCTCAGCTACAGCCACGCCACCCTGCTCGACCAGTGCCTCGGCGAGCGCTTGCTGCCGCCGGCCACCGAGCGGGGCGTCGGCATCATCAACGCCGCCGCGGTGACCCTCGGGCTGCTCACCCCCGGACCCTCGAAGATCATCGGCGGGCAGCACCCGGCGGACGCGGAGATCATCGAGGCCGCCGAGCGGGTCAAAGCCATCTGTGCCGACGCCGGCGTCGACGTCGCCTTCCTCGCCAACCAGTTCGCCATCCAGCGGTCCGGCTGCCCGACCACCGTCATCGGCACCGTGAAGCCGAAGAACCTGGACAGCGCGGTCGAGGCCGCCTCCGCTCCGATCGACGAGGACCTGCTCGCACGCGTCCTCGCGGCGTCGGCACCGGTGAGCCGGCACTGCTGGATCAGCGGTCGGCCCGAGAACAACTGACGCCCGACGCGGCTCCCCGCCCGGGGACGTGACACGCCCCCGGTCCGGGGTGACACCATGGTGCGCGGACCGGGCCGACCGCCCGGCGGGCTGAGAACACCGGCTGCACCCCGCATCACCGACGGAGGGACCCCTCGCTGTGACCGTGACCGCGAACCCGAGCACCACCCCATCCGGCGACGGAGCCGCGGACCCGGTCGACGCGTCGGCTGTGGAGGGCGCGACCGCGTCCGAGATCAATTTCGACGAACAGTTCTACCCGGCCCGGCCGCGCGCGCTGCGCCCCAAGGCGCGCCGCCGTATCGAGGTGAGCGCCGACCTGAAGCCGCCGTTCGAGCCGGACGGCCGCAACCAGGCCTACGTCGACTGGCTGGTCAAGCAGTCGATGCTGGGCGACGCCAAGACGCTGGCCCGCCAGCTCGCCGGCCAGGCCAGCATGTGGGCCAATCCGTTCGCCCACCCGAACCCGCGGGCCGCGGTCGACCGGGCGTCGGTCTGGTTCACCGCGTATCCGCTGTCGTTCATGACCAAGCGCGAACCAGACGTTCCTGTCCGCGCTGGGCGCGGAGGACCTGTGGGCGGCGTTCGCGCGGATCGGCATCAAGGCGGTGCACACCGGGCCGGTCAAGCTGGCCGGCGGTATCAGCGGCTGGGAGCCCACCCCGAGCATCGACGGTCACTTCGACCGGATCAGCATGGCCATCGACCCGCTGTTCGGCACCGAGGACGACTTCCGGGCGATGTGCGAGTCGGCGACCAGCTTCGGCGGCACCATCATCGACGACATCGTCCCCGGCCACACCGGTAAGGGCGCCGACTTCCGGCTCGCGGAGATGAACTACCGCGACTACCCCGGCGTCTATCACATGATCGACATCCCGGAGTCCGACTGGCACCTGCTGCCCGACGTCCCCGAGGGCGAGGACTCGGTCAACCTCGACGCCGCCGCCGAGCAGGCGCTGCAGGAGGCCGGCATCATCATCGGCCAGCTGCAGCGGGTGATCTTCTACGAGCCGGGGGTCAAGGAGACCAACTGGAGCGTCACCCGCGCGGTGTACGACACCGAGGGCCAGATGCGCCGCTGGGTCTACCTGCACTACTTCAAGGCCGGACAGCCGTCGATCAACTGGCTCGACCCCACGTTCGCCGGGATGCGGCTGGTGATGGGCGACGCGCTGCACTCGCTGCTGGACCTCGGGTCCGGTGGGCTGCGGTTGGACGCCAACGGCTTCCTCGGGGTGGAGAAGAGCGCCGAGGAGAGCCCGGCGTGGTCGGAGGGGCACCCGCTGTCGGAGGCGGCGAACCAGCTGATCGGCGGCATGGTCCGCAAGGTCGGCGGGTTCACCTTCCAGGAGCTCAACCTGACGATGGACGACATCAAGGCCACCTCGGAGGTCGGTCCCGACCTGTCGTACGACTTCGTCTCCCGGCCCGGCTACCAGCACGCGCTGGCCACCGGCGACACCGAGTTCCTGCGGCTGACGCTGCGCGAGTCGATGCGGGTCGGCATCGACCAGGCGTCGCTGGTGCACGCCATGCAGAACCACGACGAGCTGACCTACGAGCTGGTGCACTTCGCGACCACGCACAAGGACGACCTGTACGAGCTCGGCGGCGAGACGCTCAACGGCGCCGACCTGGCCGAGACCGTCCGGGAAACGTTGCGGCAGAAGCTGACCGGCCCGGCCGGTCCGTACAACTCGACGTTCACCACCAACGGGATCGCCTGCACCACGCGCGAGCGTCATCACCGCGACGCTGGGCATGACCGACCTCGAGGCGCTCACCGCCGACGACGTCGAGCGGGTCCGTCGCGCGCACCTGCTGCTGGCGATGTTCAACGCCCTGCAGCCCGGGGTGTTCGCGCTGTCGGGCTGGGATCTGTGCGGGACGCTGCCGCTGGACCGCAAGCAGGTGAAGTCACTGATCTCCAGCGGCGACACCCGCTGGATCGAGCGCGGCGCGCACGACCTGATGGGCTGGTCACCCGGAGTCGACGTCGTCCTCGTCCGGGATGCCGAAGTCGATCAGCCTGTACGGTTCGCTGCCCGATCAGCTGGCCGACCCGGAGTCGTTCGCCTCGCGGCTGAGCGAGATCCTCGCGGTGCGGGAGGAGCACGGCATCGCCACCGGCTTCCTGCTGGACGTTCCCGACGTGCCGCAGAAGAGCATGCTGATCATGGTCAACCGGCTCGCCGTCGGCGCCATCCAGATCACCGTCCTCAACTTCGCCGAGAACGAGGTGTCCGGGCCGGTGATCTCCCCGGAGCTGCCGGTCGGCGGCACCGTGGTCGACCTCGCCACCGGTGCAGAACTCGGGACCGTCGACGCGCTGGGCAGTTTCCAGGTGTCGTTGCCCGGTTTCGGTGGCGTCGCGCTGCTGGTCAAGGATCCGGCCGGGTCGGAGTAGCCCGCGGACTTCGGTCGGTGTCGGTCCCGCCCCACCCCGTCGCGCTTCCGTTTTCCGTTCCCGCGGCCGAGATGTCGGCAGCGGGAACGGATCTCGGAAGCGCAAAGCCGCCGGGCCGCTGCGTGGCCGGCAGCCCTGCGTCAGCTCACCAACGGATCGCGGCTGCGTCCGTGACGGCCCGCCGCCGGCCGAGGTCCCCGCTGAGTTCCCCGGCGAACGACGGCTCCCGGACGACCTTCGCCCGCAGTGAACGGGAGATCGACAGCTGGGTCCGGCGGGACAGCTCCGCCGGGGTGATGGCGAAGACCTCGAACGGGGCCAGCGGGTCGGGCAGCACGCCGAGCTGCAGCTTCTGCGTCACCAGGAAGATGCGCACCCGCGGCCGCCCGTCGATCTCGTACGCCAGCAGCTTCCAGAACTCGAGCGGCACCTGGACGTCCCGGTAGGTCGGGTCGTCGGCCTGCAGCACCGGTCCGGCGATCACGCTGGCCCGCTGCCGGTCGACCACCTCGAGCAGGGCGATCTCGATCCGCCCCCAGACGCCGTCGCGGGCCGCCTGGTTGAAGTTGTCCATCTGCGGCGTGATGTTGGTGAAGAAGAACGAGTCGCTGTTGGCGCGCTCAGCCGCCGCCCGGGTACCCCACAGCAGGTCCGCGCGGCGGGCGAGATGCCCGCGGTCCAGCCGGTTCCGGTCGTAGACGTCGTTGAGGACCTGCCCGGACGGGGGCAGTCGCGGATCCGCCCGGAACTTCTGCCCGTCACGGGAGATGTCGGAGAACCGCGAAGCGCCGTCGATGTTCCAGGCCACCCAGCGGGCCAGCCGCCGGGAACGGCTCATCACCAGCGAGAAGTGCTGATAGTCGAGCACCGTCCCGCCGGTGGACGGCTCGGCGAGGTCGTCGGCGATCGCCTTGTGCGGGCGTCGGCAGCGGGACGGCGAAGGGCAGGAAAGCGGTGTCGAAGCCGGATGTGGTCGGGGCGCTCACGCCGACCGGGCGAACGCCGACGCCCGCTGGACCTGATCCGGGGTGGGACGCACCCCGGTGTAGAGCTCGAACTGCTCGGCGGCCTGCAGCGCGACGACCTCGGCGCCGGTGATGACCTTCCGGCGGGCGGCCCGGGCCGCCAGGATCAGCGGCGTCTCCGAGGGGGAGGCGACGACGTCGAACACGGTGGTCGCCGCGCCCACCGCATCCCCCGGGACGGGCAGCTGCGCCCTCGCCGCTGCCGCCGGCCATCCCCATCGGGGTGGCGTTGATCAGCAGCGACGGTCGGAGGGCGGCGAGGTCGCCCTGCCAGCCGTAGCCGTACTGCTCGGCGATCGCGGTGCCGGTGCTCTGGTTACGGGCGACGACGGTGCCGGCCTGGAAGCCGGCGTCGTGCAGCGCGGCGACGACCGCCTTGGCCATCCCGCCACTGCCCAGGACGACGAAGTCGTCGTTGCGGTCGACGTGATGGGTGGCGAGCAGCGAGGCGATGGCCAGGTAGTCGGTGTTGTAAGCCTTGAGGTGCCCGTCGGTGTTGACGATGGTGTTCACCGAGGCGATGACCGCGGCCGACGGGTCCAGCTCGTCGAGCATCGGGATGCACTGCTCCTTGAAGGGCATCGACACCGCGGCGCCCCGGATCGGCAGTCCGCGGATGCCGCGGATCGCGTCCGCCAGGTTCGCCGGCGCGAACGCCTTGTAGACGTAGTTCAGGTCCAGCTCCTCGTAGAGGAAGTTGTGGAACCTCGTCCCGTGGTTGCTCGGCCGCGCGGCGAGCGAGATGCAGAGCTGGGTGTCCTTGTTCAGGGTGCGTGCCATGCGGCTCATTGTGTCCGGTGGCACCGACAGTCGCCCGTCGGCACGCAGGCCGTGGGCCCGTGCCGCAGTCGCGGGAACGCCGCGGCGCCGACCCCGCCGCGGATCGGGTCGGCGAGCGGCGACGACCGGACGATGATCCCGGGCGTGCTGCGTCACCCGGCGCACTGGACGGCCGGACCCGCTTCCGTCCCCCGGTGGCAGGATGGCCCTCGTGACCGCGTCCGATTTTCCTGAGATCCCCGTCAGCCGGCTTCCCGACGACGCCGTCCTGCTCGACGTCCGGGAGGACGACGAATGGGCCGCCGGGCACGCGCCCGATGCGGTGCACCTCTCGATGACCTCGTTGGCCGACCGGCTCGACGAGGTCCCCGACGGTGACCCGATCTACGTGATCTGCCGCAGCGGCGGCCGCTCCGCGCGGGTCACGAGCTACCTGAACGCCAACGGCTGGGATGCGGTGAACGTCGACGGCGGGATGGCCATGTGGCAGCGGCTGGACAAGCCGCTGGTGTCGGAGTCCGCCGACCCGCCGCAGGTCATCTGACCCTCACCATGGACGCCCCCCACTGCCGACGGTGCGGCTCGCCGCTCCCGCCGTCCACCGTCGCCACCGGGCAGTGCGGCTGGTGCGGTGCGCTGCTGGGGCCGCCGCCGGCGTCCCGCTGGCGGTGGATGGCCCACCGGCCCGCGGGGATCGCGCGCCCGGCGAGGCCCGGCCGGCCGACGGCGTACGCCGGACCGCCCCGCTACCGCGACGTCCCGCGATGGGGGTTCCCGCCGTCGGTGTGGGTCGCCGCCGACCGTCCCGTACCTGCCGCCGACCCGGTGTCACCGGCCCGTGAGCTGCGGTCGGTCGTCATCCTGGCCCGCACCACGGCGGTGATCTGCCTCATCGCCGCGGCCGCCGAGTCGTTCCGCTTCGTGCTGCTGGTCCGCGGCCGGACCGAGGTGCTGCCGGCCGCGCAGGTGCGGTGGAGCGACGCGCTGGTGATGGCTGCGGGCTGGGCGGCACCGATGCTGGCGGTGGCCACGGCCGCGACCCTGCTGCCCGCGATCGCCCGGACCGGCGCCTGGGCCGTGCACCGTGCCCGGCTGCGAACCCCGCGGTCGACCACCCGCAGGCTGATCTGGCTGCTGCTGCCCGGTTGGAACCTCTACGGCGCCGGCGTCGTGGTCTCCGAGATCGACGCCGTCCTGCGGCTGCCACTGCCCGATGAGCCCGAACCCCCGCGTCCCGACCGGTTGCGGTGGCGCGCCGCCGGATTGCCCACCGTCGACGTCCCGGCGCCGACAGCGCCGACGGTGCCGACAGGCCGACGTGCCGACAGGGCCGACAGCGCCGACAGCGCCGCAGGCCAGCAGCGCCGACAGGCACGCCGGGCCGACCGGGGCCACCCCCACCGGAGACCCGCCGGTCGCCGATGCCCCTGCACCGGTGCACCGGGCACCCCACCGGCTCGCCGTCTGGTGGTGGGCGACCTGGGCGCTGAGCGGCCTGCTGACCGCGGTGGCGCTGATCTGGTCGCTGAACCCGGGCAGCCTGCAGGCCCGCGCGAACCTGGTCGAGTTGCACGTCGCCATCGACCTGGTCGCGGCGGCGTGTGCCTCCCTGACGGCCGCCCTCGCCCGGTCGTGGCACCGGATCGCCGCACCGGATCCGGTCGAATGGCCGGCCGGCTGGGTGCTGCCGGCGCCGGTGCGCGACGAACACGCCGGCACCCGCCGGTCCTGACCCAGCGGCCGGCCGAACGCCTCGTCAGCCGACCGGCAGTGCCCCACCACCCAGCCCGACCACCGAGTCGACCAGGTCCAGGCCCGCTGCGCGAACGACGCAGTCGACGGACCAGCCGACCGATTCCGACGTATCCCCGACCGGTGCGATCAGGCCCGATCGGATGACGTCGACCGTCAACAGGCCCCCGAACGTCGGATCGGCGGCGCCGATCATCTCGCCGGCGAGCAGGAGGCAGTTCTGCCGGAGGATCGCGTCCAGCTGCGGCGGAACCCCGTTGGGCCGCAGGTCGACCGCCTCGTCACGGCCGAGTTGTCCGGCCGCGGTCCCGAGCGCCTCGGTGGTGTGCGGCTCCGTGCACGGCACCTCGAAGAACAGCGATCCCGACCAGCAGTCGCCGAAGGCGCCCGGCCGGTCCCGTTGGTCCAGATCCGGGCCGACGACGGTGCCCGCGTAGCGCGCCTGGTTCGCGGGACGGATGAGGCAGGCCGCCCAGGCCCGGTCGCCGAGCCGGTCGACGCGCGGCGCCCGGACCAGCCGGGTCGACGCGTTGAACACCGTCGGCACCCAGCCGTGCACCGTGGTCGGGCGGTCCGTTCCCAGGTAGGCCGCCAGCCCGTCCGCGCAGGCCGGCGAATGCCGGCCCGCCGGCCGTTCCGGGTCGTCGGCGGTCCAGGTCATGAACACCTCGCCGTCGTGCGGCTCGCTGCAGTCCACCCGTGCGGAGCTGCGCGGTGCGAGGGTCATGCAGGCGCCGATCTCCGGTGGGGCGGGCAGCGGCGCCGCCGTGGCCTGCCCGTGAATCCCGGGACGTAGCACCTGCGGCCCGACGAGGATCGCGAACACGGCCAGCAGCAGCACCACGAAGCCACCCGCCCGCCGGTCCATGCCTCAACGGTAGGCGCCCCGACGGTCGCCAGGCAGGAGCGGAACAGCCCGGGGGAAGCGGGGCGGTGCACTACCGTGGCGGGGTGGCTCAGAAGACATCCCGACGCACCCGCTCCGTCCAGAACGCCCAGAACGGGCCCGCGGACGGGGACGGCATCAACCCCCGCCAGCCCTGCCCCTGCGGCTCGGGCCGCCGTTTCAAGGCGTGCCACGGCTCGGGAGACGCCGAGAACCTCATCGTGGCGCGGCCGTTCGCCGGTCTCGTCGGCGAGACCGAGCTGATCGCGCTGCGCGAGTTCGTCCCGTCGGCCACCGCACCACTGACGATCGACCGCGAGGACGCGCCGTCGATCACCCTCGGCAGCGTGCTGCCGGCCGCGGCCGCCGCGCTGACCCGCGCCGACGGCTCGATCCTGCTCGGGCTGCAGGTCCAGACGCATTCCGGTGACCTCTCCCGCGACGTCGCCGCCGCGTTGGAGTGGGCGCTGCAGGCCGGGCCTTCCCAGGTGCTGTCCGTCGTCGGCCGGGCGACCGCCGGCAACCGCCTCCAGGACCTGCTGGTGGACGGCCCGCTGGACGTCACCGTGCACGAGACCTTCGGCTGGTGGCTGGACGTCGAGGCCGAGCCGGGCAGCGAGGTCGCGCTGACCCTGGAGCGCGCGAACTCCGCCATCATGCCGACCGCGAGGATCGCCGAGCTGCCCGGTGCCTACTGGGTCGACGCCGGTGAGAAGGCACATCTCCGGTGGGTGCGGCCCGAGGAGGAGGCGCCCGTGATGGCCGCCCTCGCCCGGCTGGCGGCCGCCGACGAACTCGACCTGGGCGACGGCTCCCGCTATGTCGGATCGTTCCGGGCCCACGGACGGCTGGTCCCGGTGTGGGACCTCGACCGCGACGCACATCCCACGGAGTGGAACGAGCCCGCGCTCGCCTTCGAGCAGCGCCTGCAGGCCGCGCTGGCCTCCGACGCGCCGCTGACCGATGCCGAGCGGCGCGCCCGCGACGGCATCCTGGGCCGTCAGTTCACGCTGCGCTGAGTCGCCGCGAGCGCGGGCGCCCCGGTCGACCGAGAGGACGGACCCGCGGGTTGCGTCGTCAGGGACGTGGCCGGAACCGCAGGGCCATCGCGCCCGACCGGAAGTCCTGACGCTCCACGAGTTCCAGCTCGACGCGTTCGCGCAGGCCGGCAAGCAGCGTCGGTCCGTGCCCGGCCAGGACCGGGTGCACCACGAAGGTGAACTCGTCGATCAGCCCCAGGTCGGCCAGCGCCAGTGGCAGCGTCACGCCGCCGACGGACAGCCCCCCGCCGGGTTCTTCCTTCAGCCGCCGAACCGCCGCCCCGAGGTCTCCGCGCACCAGCTCGGCATTCCAGTCGACCTCGCGCAGCGTGCTGGACACGACGTGTTTCCGCGCCCGGTCGATGGTCTCGGCGAAGGCGATCTCCGGCCCGTCCATCCAGTCGGGCCAGGTGCCCGTGACCGGCCGCCGCCAGGCGGATTCCATCATCTCGTAGGTCACCCGGCCGAAGACCATCTCATCGGCCCGCCCGATCTCGTCGGTCCAGAACCGCATCGACTCGCCGTCGGGTGGGAGCCCCGCCTCGTGGTGGCAGCAGCCGTCGAGGGTGACGTTGATGGCGTAGCGCAGCGGTCTCATCCCGGCGTCCTCCTCGAGCACGGTCCTTTCGCGGGAACCTACTCCCGGCCACCGACAACGCCGCCTCGCCGCCCGAGTGGGCCACGCCGAGACCGCTCTCCTCGTCGCCGGCGACCCGGGGGACCCGAGAGCGCCGATTCTGCGGCACTTCTCATCAGCCGCAGAGGTCCCGTTCTGCGGTCCCGCCGCCGTCGCGACCGCTGTCGTGCCGACCGAGCGGGAGAGGGTCGCGCCGTTCCGGTCAGCTGAGCAGGCCGTTGTAGAAGTCGGCGAGGAAGTAGTAGCCGACGAAGGCGCCGACGTCCATCAGGGTGTGGGCGCCGATCAACGGCCAGAGCCGGCGCCACTTCAGCCACAGGAAGCCGAAAACCAGCCCCATCACCACGTTCCCGACGGCCTGTCCGTAGCCCTGGTACAGGTGGTACGAGCCGCGCAGCAGCGAGGTCAGGACCAGCGCCACCCACGGGTCCATGCCGAGTTGCCGGAGCCGGGTCAGGAGGTACCCGACGACGAGGACCTCCTCGAGGAAGCCGTTCTCCAGGGCCGCGAGCACCAGGACCGGGATCGTCCACCAGCTGTCGTCCAACGTGGCCGGGGTGATCCGGGTACTGACGCCGAGTCGATAGGTCACCACCACGAACACGATCCCGACGAGACCGATGCTGGCGGCGATCCCGACGGCACGGCCGAGATCGCCGATCCGCCATGACAACCCGATGTCGCGGCCGAGCCGGAAGCCGGCCCGCCACAGCAGGTAGACGCCGAGCAGTCCCCACGACAGCCCACTGACGATGCTGGTCAGCTGCAGCGCGAGATCGACCCAGCTGACCGGGGACTGCGGTGCGACCACGCTGACCTGCTGGGCGGACAGCGGTGCCGCGTCCAGCACCCGCTGGATCAGCGAGATGACGGCCCGGACACCGCTGACCCCGAGGGTGACGGCGAGGACGATCAGCACCTCCACCCGGATCGAGCGCCGGGTGTCCCGCTGCGGCAGCGGGTCCGGCGCTGCCGCGGGCAGCACCAGGAAGCGGGGAAGGGCCATGACGGGCCAGCGTAGAGAGCGGAGCTGCGGGACGGCTGCGAGCAGTGCCGGAGCCGGTGTCGATCCGCGGTCACTTACTGTGCAGGAGTGACTGAGCGCTGGGCGTACCTCGGACCGGAAGGCACCTTCACCGAGCAGGCGGCGCTGCAGCTACGGCGGCAGGCCGACCCGGGTGTCGCGCTGGCGCCGGCGGCCACCGTCGGCGCCGCCATCGCCGAGGTCCGCGCCGGCAGCACCGACGCCGCGTGCGTCCCCATCGAGAACTCGGTCGAGGGTGCGGTGCCGCTGACCCTGGACGAGTTGACGCACGGCGACCCGCTCACGATCAGCGCCGAGGCGTACGTGACGGTGCAGTTGGACCTGTTGGTGCGGTCCGGTACCGCACTGGCCGACATCCGCAAGGTGGGGTCCCATCCGCACGGGCACGCCCAGGTCCGCGGGTTCGTGACGTCGGAGTTGCCGCAAGCCGAGAGCGTCGTGTTCGGGTCGACAGCGGCCGCGGCGGCGGCGGTCGCGGCCGGTGAGCTGGACGCCGCGGCCGCCGCCCCGAACGCCGGCCGCCGCTACGGCCTGATCGCCGCGGCGGTCGACATCGGCGAGGTGCGTGGTGCGGTGACCCGGTTCGTGCTGCTCCGGCTGCCCGGGGCGCCGCCGCCGCGGACCGGTAATGACCGCACCTCACTGGTGGTGTACGTGCAGGACGAGCCCGGCTCGTTGCTCGCGGTGCTGGCCGAACTCGCCAACCGGGGGATCAACCTGACCCGCCTCGAGTCACGTCCGGCCCGGTCGGAGCTGGGCAAGTACTTCTTCCTCCTCGACGCGGACGGTCACATCCAGGACCCGGCGATGGCGGATGCGGTGGCCGCCCTGCACCGACGGTCGGCCGGGGTGCGCTTCCTCGGTTCGTACCCGCGCGGCGCCGGAACGGCCCACACCCCACCGGCTTTTGCCTCACCGGCCGCATTCGAGCGGGCTCGCGCATTCGTCGACGGGTTGGGGTCGGCCCGATGAGACTCACCCTGGTCCGTCACGGCGAGACCCCGGGCAACGTCGCCGGCCGGCTCGACACCGCCGTCCCCGGGCCGGGTCTCACCGACCGTGGGCAGGACCAGGCCGCCGCCCTGGTCGACCGGTTCCGCGGTGAGACCTTCGACCGGATCTGGACGTCGGCGCACCTGCGGGCGCAACTGACCGCCGGGCCCGTCGCCGCCGATCGTGGGCTCGAGCTGAACATCCGCCCGGAGCTGGGCGAGTTCAGCGTGGGCGACCTCGAGGGCCGCAACGACGACGCCGCGATGACGGTGTTCCTCGCCGTGATGCACGCCTGGATCGACGGCGACCTGGATCCCGCGATGCCGCACGGCGAGAGCGGTCACGACATCATGCGGCGGATGGATTCCGCGATGGCGGAGATCGTCGCGACCGGCGACGACACCGCTCTCGTGGTCAGCCACGGCGGGGTGCTGCGTATCTGGTCCGCCTTGCGCTGCGCCAACATCACCCACGAGTTCGCGCTGGCCAACTACCTGGTCAACACCGGCGTCATCGTGGTGACCGGGTCTGCGGCCGTGGGCTGGCACTGCGAGTCCTGGGATCTCGCGCCCGGTCGCTGAGCGACGCTCAGACCGCTCCGCTGCGCTCGACCCGCAGCCGCGGCGACAGCCGCCCGACGAGGCTCACGGCAGGACCCAGCAGCAGCACGACGAGCACGGTGCCCGGCCCGACGGCGGCGCCCAGCACCCACCCGAGCAGGGCACTCAGACCCTGGAAGACGCTGTAGCTCCAGCGGAACGGAATCGGCGGGTCGTAGGCCGTGGACAGCGCCTCGGCGGGGCCGGCGCCGGTGTCGCTGCCGAGATACCCGGCCACCCCGACGGCGACCACGGCGAAACCCAGGATCAGCAGCGCCGCTCGGCCGGCGAGCCCCGACGGTGCCGACAGATGCTCGAGGACGACCGTGACCACGGTCCCGGTGACGACCGGTTGCACCACCGTACCCACCGCCGGGCGGCGGCCCTTCATCCAGGCGAGCGCCACCAGCAGCACCGCGACCAGCGCGTTGACCAGCAGGAACGGTGTGTCCGTCGCCAGCGACAGGCCGCTGATCATCGTCGAGAAACCGTCGGATCCGAGTGCAGGCGCGAGCAGCAGGGCCACGCCGACGCCCAGGACCGCACACGACAGCACGAGCTGCACCACACGGCCCCCCATGGGCGCCAGCCTTTCACGGCCGTCGCGATGGTTCGGACCCTCGGCCGGTCAGGGATGACCCCGATGCCGGTGGCCACCTGGTTCTCTAACCTGGAGCGCATGACCGGTCCCCAGATCCACCCGCGCGACCTGCGGGTGTCCGACGCCGAGCGCGCCCACGCGCTGCGGCTGCTCGAGCGGGCCACCGGCCGCGGTTACATCGACATCGGTGAGTTCAGCGACCGCAGCCGACGGGCGATGGAGGCCCGCACCCGCGCCGACCTGAACCTGCTGCTGTTGGACCTGCCCGGATTGCAGCTCTCCGGCCGGCCGTTCGACCCGGCGGCGCCCCTGCCCGTCCCGGCGCAGGCGCCGCGGTCACCCGGCGACGTCCTGCACCTGCGCGGCTACGGTTCGCGCCAGTTCACCGGCAACTGGACGGTGCCCTCGCTGATCACCGTCGAGGGGATGGGGGCCGGCACCAAGCTCGACTTCACCCAGGCGCGCCTGACCGCTTCGCACGTGACGATCGAATTCGCGTCGAACCTGGGTGGCACGGTGCATCTCCGGGTGCCGATCGGCACCGTCGTCCGCTACGACGGCCTCGATCTGCGCGGCTGTTCGGTGCACGACAACCTGCCCCCGGTCACGTCGGTCGGCCCGCCGCCCTTCACGTTGACGCTGGTCGGGGTCAAGCGCTACGGAGCCATTCACATCCGGCAGCCCCGGACGACCGGTGTGAAGAAGCTGATCGAGAGCCTCGTCGACGGCTGGCGCTGATCGTTCAGCCCGCCGGCGGGGCTCGTGAGCTCAGCCCGCCGGCGGGGCTCGTGAGCTCAGCCCGCCGGCGGACCGGAGGCGTGCCGGCCCTCGCTGTAGGCGCCGTCGCCCTCGAACGCCGCTGTCTCGGCCGCGTCGCCCGGAGAGGCCACCGTGCCGGGCTCGCCGCCGGCGGTGCCGGTGTCGCGGTCGTCGTCACTGTCGGCGCCGGCCGTCGATGCTGCCGGATCGGTCGCATTCCCCGCTGCCGGCAGGCCCGCCGTGTGCAGGTCGGCGGCGTCATCAGGACGGTGGGGAACCGCGGGCAGGTCGGACTCGGGCGAGGTGCGGCCCTGCGAGTTGACGAGACCCTGCTGCGCCCACTGGTCGATGCTCTGGTGGTCGTGCCGCGGTACCGGTCCGGTCATGGTGGTCTCCCTGAGGTCGGGCGCCGCGCCGAGGTCGGACGAGGTGCGTCGTTGCCGTCCGCTGTACCCAGCGTGCGCGCGGCGGCACCCTGTCGGTACCTGGTTCCCGCGGCCCCCGGGTGCGGGGCGGTCCCCCGCCCGGGGGCCGTGGCGCGTTGGATGGGAGCGTCGCCCGGGGATCGACACCGGTTCGGAAGGACACCATGACCCGCACGCTCACCCTGCTGTTCGCCGTCGCCGGCGGCGCCGCTGTCGGCAACCTGTACTGGGCCCAGCCGCTGCTGGAGGAGATCGCGCGGTCGCTGGGCGTGTCGGTCGGCGCGGCCGGTCTGCTCGTGACCGTCACCCAGATCGGCTACGCCGTCGGCATCTTCCTGGTCGTGCCGTTCGGCGACGTCCTGAACCGACGACGGCTGATCCCCGCCGTCCTGGTCGCGTCCTCGGTCGCCCTGTTCGCCGCGTCCGCCGCGCCGAACTTCGCGCTCCTGCTGGCCGCGCTGGTGCTGGTCGGGCTGACGACGATCGCCGGCCAGTTGCTCATCCCGCTGGCCGGTGACCTCGCCGACCCGGCCGAGCGCGGGCGCATCGTCGGCACCGTGGTGTCGGGCGTGCTGATCGGCATCCTGGTGTCGCGGACGGTCAGTGGGCTGGTGGCCGACGCCTTCGGGTGGCGGGCGATCTACCTCCTGGCCGGGGTGGTGGCGCTGATCTTCGCCACGGTGCTGTGGCGGGTGCTCCCCGTGCTGCCGACGCGTACGCGCATCCCCTACCTGCGTCTGCTCGGCTCGGTGTTCACCGCGGTGCGCCGACACCGGACGGTGCCGGTGACGCTGGTGATCAGCGCCGCGGGGTTCAGCGTCTTCACGCTGTTCTGGACGGCGATCACCTTCCTGCTCAGCGCCGAGCCGTACCGGTACTCGGTGACGCAGATCGGGCTGGTCGGGCTCGTCGGGTTGGCCGGTGCGATCGCGGCCCAGCGGGCCGGCCGGCTCGCCGACCGCGGCTGGTCGGTGCCGGTCACCGGGGCGGCGATCGTGGTCACCATCGCCTCGCTGGTCCTCGCTGCGGTGGGGCAGCGGTCCATCGTCGTGGTGCTGCTCGCGGTCCTGGTGCTGGACATCGCGATCCAGGCGATGAACGTGCTGAACCAGTCACGGATCTTCGCGGTCGACCCGGCCGCCCGGAGCCGGCTCAACACCGCGTTCGTCACGGTGAACTTCATCGGTGGCGCCGCCGGATCGGCGCTGGCCGCCCTGCTGTGGCAGGTCGGCGGCTGGACCGCCGTGATGGCCGGCGGGGCGGCGATCCTGCTGGTGGCGCTCGTCGTGTGGGCGCTGAACCGTCGCGGCGCGCTGGTGGTCCCGGCGCCGCCCGCGGGGTGAGACCGGCCGACCCTCAGGCCAGCTCGTGCGCCCAGGGCGGGTTGGCCCCGGCCCGCGACACCGTGACGGCCGCGACCCTGGACGCGAACTCCAGCGCCTGCCGGAGCCCGTCGACGGTGAGGTCGTCCATCCGGCCGCCGAGCGCTCCCGCCGCGGCGAGGTGGTGCAGCAGCCCGCCGTGGAACGAGTCGCCGGCGCCCACGGTGTCGACCACCGCGGTGCCCGCCACCGGGACCCGGACGTGCTCGCCGCGCAGCGACGCGAACGCGCCGTCGGCGCCGAGGCTGACGATGGCCAGCACCACGCCGTGCTCGTGCAGGGTGGCGGCCGCGTCTTCGGGGGACGCGCCCGGCCACAGCTGCACGAGATCGTCCTCGGACAGCCGGACGATGTCGGCCAGCGCGGCCCAGTGGGCGATCTTGGTGCGGTACTTCTCCACCGGGATCAGCGCGGTCCGCAGGTTCGGATCGATCGACACCGTGAGGTGCGCGCGGGCCGCGGCCAGCAGGTCCTCGATGACCTGGCCGGACGGCTGCAGCGCGAGCGCCAGCGTGCCGGTGTGGATGGCGACCGGGGCGTCGTCGCCGCTGCCGGCGACCAGGGGCGCCAGCTCCTCGGGCGTCCACTGCCAGTCGGCCGTGCCGTCGACGTAGAACTCGTACGACGCGGCGCCGTCCTCGGCGAGCTTGGCGATGGCCAGTGTCGCGGGCTCGGGCGCGGCGATGCTCGTCGACAGGTCGACCCCGGACGCCTCCAGCGACGACCGGCACAGCGACCCCAGCGATCCGGTCGACAGTCGGCCGGCGAACCGGGCGACCGTACCGAGCCGGGCCAGAGCCACCGCGAAGTTCGCCGGTCCGCCCCCGGGGTGCACGGTCAGGTGGGCGACGTGGTCCCGCACCCCGTCCGGCGGGAGGACCGCATCAGCGACGACTTCCCCGACGACGGCGATGGTGGTCATGTTCTCCCTCAGACGTTCTCGGTGTCCCGGTGCGGCCCGGACGGCCCCCGCATTATGCCGAGCGGGAGGTCGACCGGCTCAGCGGCGGGCGGTGGTGGCGCGATCGCGGCCGGACGCATCCCGGTGGGAGGCGACGGCGTCCCAACCGTCCACGGTCAGGATGGCCGCGATCGTCGCGGCCTGCTGCTCGCCGTGCTCGACGACCAGCGTCCCGCCGGCGCGCAGGAGCCGCCGGGCCGTCGTCGACACCTGCCGCAGCACGTCCATCCCGTCCGCGCCGCCGAACAGCGCGACCGCCGGGCTGTGCCGCTGCACCTCGACCTCCCGGGGCACCATCCCGGTCGGGATGTACGGCGGGTTCGACATCACCACGTCGACGGCGCCGTCCAGTTCCGGCAGTGCGCCGGCGAGGTCGGCCAGCACCATCCGGACGCCCGCCACTCCGAGAGCGTTGCGCTCGGCCCAGACGAACGCTTCCGCCGCTACCTCCACCCCGACCACCGTCGCCTGCGGCACCTCGGCGGCCAGCGCCAACGCGATCGCGCCCGACCCGGTGCCCAGATCCACCCCGACGGGATGCTCGCCGGCCGCGACCAGCGCGTCGATGGCCAGCTGGACGGTCTGCTCGGTCTCCGCCCGCGGCACGAACACGCCCGGCCCGACCGCCAGCGTCAGCCCCCGGAACGACGCCCTCCCGACGAGGTACTCCAGTGGCTCCCGGTCGGCCCGCCGCTGCACCAGCGCGGCGACCGCGGCCGGGTCGACCAGCGACGCGTCCCCGGCGACGTGCTGCACCAGCCGCCGGGCGTCGGCGGCCGGCGTCGGCACCCCGGCTGCGGCGAGCACCACGGTCGCGTCCGCGACGGCCGTGGGGACATCCACGCTCAGCTCGCCGCCCGGATCGCTTCCAGCAGCCGCAGCGTCTGCCGGGTCCGCTCCTGATCGACGGCGGCGTCGCCGTCGCCGTCGATGAGCTCGGCGAAGCGGCGGACCTCGTCGGTCAAGGTCTCCGCCGGAGCGTCGACGGTTCTGGATTCGACGCGGCCGTCGGTGAAGCGCAGGGTCAGCCGCCGCGCACTGTCGACGGCGTCGATCTCGAGAGTCCCGAGCTCGCCCTGGATCTCGCTGGGCAACGCGGAGTCGGTGATCTTCGACCAGCTCAGGTCGGCGACGAACCCGTCGTAGACGGCCAGCGCGGTACCGGCCCCGTCCGCGCCGGAGGCGACCGGGATCAGCGCGGCGGCCACCCGCCGCGGCTCACCGAACAGGCTGATCAGAGCGTGCGCGGAGTAGACGCCGAGGTCGTTCAACGCGCCGCCGGCCATCGCCGGATCGAAGATGTTGACCCGCTCGCCGGCCAGCACCTGGTCGTAGCGCGACGAGCGTTTGCCGTACCGCAGCGACACCCGGCGCACCGTCCCCAGCAACGGGATCGCGTCGCGGACCGCGCTCAGCCCCGGGTCGTAGGCCGTCCGCATCGCTTCGATGAGCACCACCCCGGACGTCTGAGCGGCCTCGACCAGCTGGTCCCATTCGGCGACCGTCGGCACCGCCGGCTTCTCCACGAGGACGTGCTTGCCGGCGGCCACCGCTGCCGAGACCTGCGCGAAGTGCACGCTGTTGGGGCTCCCGACGTACACCGCGTCGATCGCGTCGGAAGCCAGCAGCGCGGCCAGGTCCGAGGCGGGTTCCGCGCCGAAGGCCGCGGCGGTGGCCGCGGCTTTCGCCGGGTCGCGTGAGTAGGCGTGGCTGATGGTGATTCCGTCGACCGAGGCCACACCCGCGGCCAAGCGCTCGGTGATGGTGCTGGTGCCGATGGTGGCGACGCGGATCATGGGGCAGCTCCGGGGGTTCGGGACGGGAGCCGATCGTCCCACGGGCTCACGCCCAGCCGAGCTCGTCCAGCCGGTCGTCGTCGATGCCGAAGTGGTGCGCGACCTCGTGGATGACGGTGGTGATGACCTGTTCGCGGGCGCCCTCGTAGGAGGTCGCGCGGGCCAGGATGGGCTGCCGGTAGATGGTGATGGTGTCGGGCAGGGCGCCGGAGTACTGGTGGGTCCGCTCGGTGAGGGCGACCCCGTGATACAGCCCGTACAGGCTCTCCGTGGGGTGCTTCTCCTCGACCAGCACCACGACGTTGTCCATCGCCCGGGTGAACTGCTCCGGGATCATGTCCAGGGCTTCGCTCACCAGGTCTTCGAATTCGAGTCGGTCCAGATCCAGCACGCCCTCCATGATGCCGGGCGGGGCGTACGTGGTGGGCTTCCGCGCTGACATCGACGACCAGACCCGGATGGCCGGCGGGCCGGACGAGATCCCGCTGGGCAGCTGAGCACGTGCACCGGTCCGGGATACCGCCTCAGCACGCCGGCCGGCAGGAGCGCTGCCCGACGGCGTCCAGGAAGATCTCGCCGACCTGGCGCGGGTCCGACGCGAGGTAGGCGTCGCCGCCGGTGGCCTGCGTCAGCGCGTCCAGCGCCGCGGTGTCGACGTCGGTGCCGACGCCGATGGCGATGACGGTGACCGGCCGGGCCGGGTCGTTCTCCGCGGTGAGGGTCGCGACCAGGGTGGCCAGGTCGATGCTGCCCTCGTCGTCGTTGTAGCCGTCGGTGAGCAGCAGAACCGTGTTGACGCGTCCCTCCGACCACCCCGCCCGCACCGCCCGCACCGCGGCCAGCGTGGTGTCGTACAAACCGGTGTCACCCTTCGGAGCCACCTCCAGCCCGGCGAGTGCGGCGCTGATCCGGTCCCGGCCCGGGACGCCGTCGATCGCGTCGGCCATCCCGACGACCGGCACCAGCTCGCGGTGGTCGAGGTCGCCGGTCAGCCGCCGGGAGAACTCCCAGACGCCGATCTGGCTGTCGTCCCCGTACAGCGACAGGCCGAGCTGCGCGGCCGCCCGGGCCAGGTCCATCCGGGTCCGGCCGCCGGTGCCCGGCACCTCGGCGGCCATCGACCCCGAGATGTCCAGCACTGCCAGCATTCTCGACGGCGCGTTCGCCCACGCGTAGCCCCGGAGCGCCTCGTCGACCGCGGCCGCCGCCGGCCCGGCCGCCGTCGGGGCGTCGAACCCGCTGTCGCGGAATGCCTCCCGACCCGGCCCGGAGAGCAACCCGGTGAGCAGGGCGTCGGCGACCCGCCGCTGGGCCGGGTCGGCGGTGAGGACCGCGAACGGATGGTCCAGCACCGATCCGCCGGCGACGGTGACCAGACCGGGGATGCCGGCCGCGGCCTGCGCCGTCGTCGGGACGACCAGTCCGTCGGTGAGGGCGGCCGGTCGCAGATCGGCACCGGCGGGGGTCGACCGCATCGCCCAGGTCAGTGCCGCGGTCTCGGTGGTCGCGCTGCGGAGGTCGACGAGGGCGAGCGCGGCGACCGCCGATCGGGTCGGGTCCGGCAGCCCGATCCGCAGCGGATTCGCGGTGGCCCGGGTCCGCAGCACGGCGTCGAGCGTCGGGCGGTGGTCCGGCGCGGCCCGTCCGGCCGCGGTGTCGGTCATCGCCATCACCACGGCGGTGGACGCCACGGACGGTGCCGAGGGCACCTCGACGCCGGCCGCAGCGGCCCGCTCGATCCACAGTGACGCGTCGGGGAGCCAGACGGCCGGCCGCGGCGCTCCTGCGCGCAGCCCGTCGAAGACATCAGCCGGGTCCGCCGCCTCGACGGTCACCGGGCAGCCCGCCGGGTCACCGGCCACGTCCAGGTAGCGCCGCAGCACCGGCGCGACGTCGGCCGCGGCGCTGACCGTGACCGGGGCGGCGGGGCAGACCGGCACGGCCACCGTCGCCGGGGCGGTGCGCGTGGTGCTCGCCCCGGGGGTGACCGCAGCGGCGGACGTGGCCGGTGCGGTCGGGACCGGCGCCCCGCCCGCGCTCGTCTCCGCGCCCCCGAGCACGGCGCTGACGCCGAGCGCCACCGCGGTGGTGAGCGCCAGCGTGAGGACCAGCGCCAGGGCGGTCAGCCGCCGGCGCGTCGGCGCCGGTTGCCCGGTCCCGCGGTGGCGGCCGAGGACGGCGGAGTGATCGTCGGCGCGGTGCTTCACGGCGGGTACCTCTCGTGGGCGGGGCGGGGGACCACTGTGCAGAGCCCGTCCGGGGTGGTCCTGATACGTCGCCGCGGTCACGTCGTGGTGTGGATGGCGCCCGCCCGGACCGGACAGAGGGCCGGGTCGGGGCCGATAGGCTGACCCGCGTGATCGATCTGCGCCTGCTCCGCGACAACCCCGACCTGGTTCGCACCTCGCAGCTGGCCCGCGGCGCCCAGGCCGCCGTGGTCGACGAGCTGCAGGACCTCGACGTCACGCGGCGGGCGGCGATCGCCGCCGCCGACTCCAAGCGGGCCGAACAGAAGGCCTTCGGCCGCACCATCGGCAAGGCGTCCAAGGAGGAGCGGCCGGCGCTGCTCGAGCAGGGCAAGGCGCTGGCCGCCGAGGTCGACGCGCTGGAGGAGGCCGAGAAGGCCGCCGATGCTGCACTGCTCGCCGCCCACAAGGCGATCCCGAACGTCATCCAGGAGGGCGCGCCGGCCGGCGGGGAGCAGGACTTCGTCGTGCTGCGCACCGTCGGAGAACCCGCTGAGCCGGACTTCCCGGTCCGCGACCATGCCGAGCTCGGTGAGCTGCTCGGCGCCCTGGACACCGTCCGCGGCGCGAAGGTCTCGGGAGCGCGGTTCTACTTCCTGCAAGGGCGTCGGCGCCCAACTGCAGCTGGCGATGCTGAACCTGGCGATCACCCGGGCGCTGGCCAACGGCTTCGTCCCGATGATCCCGCCGGTCCTCGTCAAGCCCGAGACCATGGACGGCACCGGCTATCTCGGTGAGCATTCGAGCGAGGTCTACCACCTGCCGGCCGACGACCTGTACCTCGTCGGCACCTCCGAGGTGCCGATCGCGGCCTACCACTCGCAGGAGATCATCGATCTGGCGGCGGGCCCGGTCCGCTACGCCGGCTGGTCGTCGTGCTTCCGGCGCGAGGCCGGCTCGTACGGCAAGGACACCAAGGGCATCATCCGGGTGCACCAGTTCGACAAGGTCGAGATGTTCGTCTTCTGCAAGCCCGAGGACGCCGCCGCCGAGCACCAGCGGCTGGTCGCCTTCGAGGAGGAGATGCTCGGCCTGATGGAGATCCCCTACCGGGTCATCGATGTCGCGGCCGGCGATCTCGGCGTCTCGGCGGCGCGCAAGTTCGACTGCGAGGCCTGGGTGCCGTCGCAGCAGACGTACCGCGAGCTGACGTCGACGTCGAACTGCACCACGTTCCAGGCCCGCCGGCTCAACATCCGCTACCGCGACGAGGACGGCAAGCCGCAGACGGCAGCGACCCTGAACGGCACGCTGGCCACCACCCGGTGGATCGTCGCCATCCTGGAGAACCACCAGCAGCCGGACGGCTCGGTGCGGGTGCCCGCGGCGTTGCAGCCGTTCATGGGCGGACTGACCGAGCTGACGCCGGTCTGACCGCCGGACCCGGCGCCCGCGGCCGTCACGGCGCTTCAGCGCGGTCGCATGACCTGCGATCGCCCAGCGGCGCCGTCGACGGCGGTCGTGACGCCACCTTGGGCGTCCGGACCACGGGAAGGTGATCCACAGATCGGT
Source organism: uncultured Actinomycetota bacterium (assembly GCA_963700115.1). Lineage (GTDB taxonomy): Bacteria > Actinomycetota > Actinomycetes > Mycobacteriales > Nakamurellaceae > Nakamurella. The sequence continues at coordinate 384,371 of OY969473.1, forward strand.
GGCCCGCCAGGAGTAGTCGGGCTGGATGATGGTCCGCGACTTCGTGTAGAGCACCGCGGAGCGGGCGTCGGCGGCGTGCTCGGCGAGCAGCCGCATCACCAGGTCCAGCGTGCGGCCGGAGTCGGCGACGTCGTCGACCACGAGGAGCTTCTTGCCCGACAAGGAGTCGGTGTCCAGCAGCGGTGCGAGCACCACCGGGTCGGGGAGCGTCTCCTCGATGTCGCTGTAGAACTCGACGTTGAGGGTGCCGGCGGCTTTGGTACCGAGCGCGTAGGCCAGCGCGCCGGCGGGCAGCAGGCCACCGCGGGCGATGGCCACCACGATGTCGGGCCGGAAGCCGCTGTCGGCGATGGACTGGGCGAGCTCCCGCGTGGCGGAGCCGAACAGCTCCCAGGGCAGGACTTCGCGTTCAGGTGACGGTTCGGCGGCCATCGGACGAACGTACCGGGTGCCGCCGTCCCGGACGGGCCGTGGTGGTGTGCCCCACTCCCGCCGCACCCGGTCCCCACGCCTCAACCGATCAGTGCCCGGATGTCGGCCGCACTGAGCGTCCCGTCGACCGCACCACCGGAGCCGGCCCCGCGCGGCCCCAGCACGCCGTCGAACAGGGCGGTCTTGTCGGCCTTGAGCAGGGCGACCTTCTCCTCGATGGTGTCCTCGGCGACGAGCCGGTAGACCATCACCGTCTTCGTCTGGCCGATCCGGTGGGCGCGGTCGACGGCCTGCATCTCGGTCGCCGGATTCCACCACGGGTCGAGCAGGATGATGTAGTCGGCCTCGGTCAGGTTCAGGCCCAGCCCGCCGGCCTTGAGGCTGATCAGGAAGACGGGATCGGTTCCGTTGCGGAACTTCTCGATGACCTCCTGCCGTTTCCGGGTGCTGCCGTCGAGGTAGCTGTAGCCGATCCCGTCGCGGTCCAGGCGGGTCCGGACCCGCTGCAGGAAGCCGGTGAACTGGCTGAACACCAACGCCCGGTGGCCACCCCCGACGACGTCCTCGAGCAGCTCGCTGAGCACCGTCAGCTTGGTCGAGCCGACGTGGTCGTACTCGGGGTCGACGAGTCCGGGGTCGATGCTGGCCTGCCGCAGCAGTCCCAGCGAGCGGAAGATCGCGAACCGCTGCCCGTCGACGTCGTCGAGCATGCCGAGCACCTTCTGCCGCTCGCGGGCGAGCAGCCGGTCGTACACCTCGCGGTGACCCGGCTCCAGGGTCAGCGTCAGCACCTGCTCCTGCTTGGCGGGCAGGTCCGCGACGACCTGGTCCTTGGTGCGGCGCAGCATCAGCGGCGCGATCCGACGCCGCAGTTGGTCGAGACGGTCGTCCTGGCCGAGCTTCTCGATCGGCGTCCGGTAGTACTCGGTGAAGTTCTTCAGGCTCGGCAGCAGGCCCGGGGCGACGAGGGCGAACAGCGCCCACAGCTCGGTGAGGTTGTTCTCCAGCGGGGTGCCGGTGATGGCCACGGTGAAGGCGCGGTCCATCCGGGTGATCACCGAGAACGTCTTGCTGTCATGGTTCTTCACCGTCTGCGCTTCGTCGAGCAACAGGCCGCCCCAGTTGATCGAGCCGTAGTGCTCGGCTTCCAGCCGCAGCAGGGTGTAGGAGGTGATGACGATGTCGGCGCCGGCCGCGAGCTCGGCGATGGAGTCCGTCCGGCGTCGGGACGTGCCGTCCACCACGGCTGTTCGCAGGTTCGGCAGGAACCGGGCGGCCTCGGCCTGCCAGTTGCCGACCACGCTCGTCGGGGCGACCACGAGATACGGTGCGCCACCTGGGTTCTCCGCGCGGTCGGCGGCGATCATGGCCAGCGTCTGGACGGTCTTGCCCAGGCCCATGTCGTCGGCGAGCACCCCGCCGAGCCGGAGTCGGCGCAACGACGTCAGCCACTGGTAACCGCGGTACTGGTAGGGCCGCAGGTCGGTCGTGAGGTCCGCGGGCAGCGCCGCCGGATGGTCGTCGACGTCCCGCAGCGACCGGATGTGGGCGGTCCACTCCCGGGACTGTCGACCGGGGATGCCCAGCTTCTCCAGCTCCGCCCAGAAGTCGGCCTGGTAGCGGCTGATCCGCAGTCCGCCCTTCTTGTCCGACATGAACCGGGCCTCGTCGATCAGCTCCCGCAGCCGGGCCAGCGCAGGGGTGTCGAGCGCGAAGTAGGTGCCGCTGGGCAGGATCATCCGGGTCTCGCCCGACACCAGCGAGCTGAAGAGCAGCACGAACGGCACGTGTTCGCCGGCGACGGTGACGGTCACGGCGAGGTCGTACCAGTCGCGGCCGCCGGACGGGCTGACCTCGAAGCCGACCACCGGCTGCTCGGTCGCCTGCCGGTAGTCGGCGAACGTCCCGGAGATCTGCAACCGGACGTCGGAGATCTCGCGCAACGCGGGCAGGACCCGCTCGACCAGGTCGATGGTGCCGCTGGTGCCGAACATGCCGTCACTCAGCAGCACCGGCGCGCCGGCGGGACCGCCGGCGACCAGAGGCGTGCCCGCGAAGAGCCGCCGGACGGGAGCGAGGATCAGCTCCTCTGCGGGCCGGTCGCGCCGGACGTCCTCCCGTCGGCCCGTCAACTCCACCCGGCGCGACCGCTCACCGAGCGGATAGTCCCAGGCGGCGGCGATCCGGGTCCGGTGTTCCGCCTCGGGGTGGATGTCCAGAACGAGGATCGGTCCGCCCGGTTCCGGAACGCTGACGGTGTCGTCCACGACGATCCGGTGGTGTTGCCGCAGCAGTTCGAGATAGCCGCTGAAGAAACGGCTCTCGTCGTCCGCGGGGACCCGTACCGGTCCGGAGTCCAACAGTTCGATGGTGCTCGGGTGCTGGCGGCGGGCGAAGCGGGCGACGGTGATCGACGCCGGGGTGCTCGCGTCGCGCGCCGGGACGGCGACCGCCACCCCGTGCGCGGGGGAGCCCACCGGCAGCGGGGCTCCCGCTACGGGCGCGCCGCCGACGGTGAGGGTCGGGCGCAGCTCGAGGGTCCCGTCGTCGGTACGGGTCAACCGCAGGCTGAACTCCGCCGGTTCGGGGCTCACGGTCAGCGTTCCGCCGCGGGCAGTCAGCAGGGCGACCTCGCACCGGACGGCGTCGTCGAGCAGGTCCCACAGCACCGGGTTCTGGATGAGGTCGAGCCGGAGCCAGGTGCCGGTGCCGGCCCGGTAGCCGTACCGGTCGACCTCGGCGTTCAGTGCGGAGAGGCTGCGAAGGACCTCCAGGTGGTCGGAACGGTAGGCGCCGTCGACCCGCCAGCGATTGCCGATGTCGGTCCACGACGCGCCGGTGGTGACCCAGCGACCGTTCTTGCCGATGCGGACCGGCCGGACCCGCAGGGATCGCACGGTGACGTCCGCCCGGCGGGTCGCCGTGGCCTGTTCCAGCTCGAAGGTCAGCCCGAGGGCCTCGGTCCCGTCCCGCTGCGCCGTCCGCAGCGTGCCCAGCGCCCGCTCCCAGTCGGCGACCGGGCGGCCGCCGTCCGGCGCGGCGGATTCGGTGGTCAGCGCCGTGAGCAGCACCGCGACCCCGTGCTTGCAGCCGCCACCGACCGGGCAGGAGCACGCGGAATCCATCGTGCGCAGCGACCCGTCGTGCGCTGCGGTGTAGGTGACGGTGACGCCGTACGGGGCGAAGCCGGAACCCCGGACCGACCCGGTGACCATCCCGGCGTCGGCGTCGTGCCGGAGGCTGACGACCTGACCGGACCGGAAGTAGCGCATCCCGCGCTCGTAGCTTCCGGGGTCCACGAAGTCGGCCAGCCCGAACCGGTCCAGCCCCGTCACGTTGCCGCTTCCCATCGTCGACGACGATACCGAGGGTCACCGACGCGGCCTGCCGTCTGTCGGCGCCCACGCCGCTTGCCGGTCAGCCCAGCCCCGGGAACCCCTCGACGACCTCACCGATGGCCTGGTCGAGCATCTCCAGCCCGAGGCCGATCTCGGCGGCGGTGCTGGTGAGCGCCGGCGCGATCCGGAAGGTGCCGCCCATGCCGCGCAGCTGGACGACGTTCATGTGCAGCCCGAGCTCCAGGCACCGCTGGGTCACCTGGGCGCCGAGCAGGTCCGAGCCCATCTTTGTCTCGCGGTCCAGCACCAGCTCGATGCCCTGCAGCAGTCCACGTCCGCGGACGTCGCCGACCACCTCGTGCCGTCGCTGGATGTCCAACAGCCCCGCACGCAGCTGGTCGCCGCGCTCGGCGACGACAGTCGTCATCTGCTCCCGCTGCAGGACGTCCAACACGGTGTTGCCGACCGCGGCGACCAGCGGGTCCGACACGTGGGTGGTGAAGAACAGGTAGCCGCGGTCCCGGGCGGTCTGCTCGATCTCGGCCGAGGTGACCACCGCGGCCAGCGGGAGGCCGGCCCCCAGCGTCTTGGACAGGGTCAGGATGTCGGGCACCACGCCGTCGCGCTCGAAGGCGTACCAGTCGCCGGTGCGACACAGTCCCGTCTGCGCTTCGTCGAGGATCAGCAGCATCCCGCGCTCGCGGCACTTGGTTTGCAGGGCGGCCAGGTAGCCCAGCGGCGGCTCGACGATGCCGGCCGAGCTGAGGATGGGCTCGACGATGCAGGCCGCCAGGCTGCCGACCGATTGGGCGTCGATCAGTGCGAACGAGTGGTCGAGCTGCCGGCGCCAGTCGAAGGTGCCGTCCGGGTGGACGAAGTCGGGGCGGTAACTGTGCGGCGTCGGGATGGCGAAGTTCCCCGGTGCGACGGGCCCGTAGCCGAACCGGCCCGAGCTGTAGGTGGCCGCTGCGGCACCCGCGGTCATGCCGTGCCACGACCCGCTGAAGGACACCGTCTCGAACTTCCCGGTCACCAACTTGGCCATCCGCAGGGCGGCCTCGTTGGACTCGGCGCCGGTGGTCAGCAGCAGCACCTTCTCCAGCGGATCCGGCAGCGTCCCGGCGAGCCGGCGGGCCAGGTCGACCACGGGCCGCGACAGCATTCCGCTGAACAGGTGGTCGAGGGTCGCGATTCCGTGCTGCACCGTGGCGACGATGTCGGGGTGCGAGTGCCCGAGGATGGCGCTCATCTGGCCGGACGTGAAATCGAGCAGTTTGCGGCCGCTCTCCGTGTAGAGCCAGCTGCCGGCCGCCCGTTCGATGATCTCGGGGCTGAAGTCGCCGCCGTACCGGATGAGGTGCCGGTCGGCGTCGGCCCAGAAGTCGTCGGCGGTGCGGGCAGCAGCGGTGAGCGTCATGACGTGCACGCTAGGACCCGATGGAGATGACGTCCATCGCACAATGACGGTCAGTCTGTGCGGATCTGCTGAACAATGCGGTGATGACCCTGGACCCGTGGCGACTCCGGCTGCTGACCCAGTTCGCCGACCGCGGCACCGTCCGAGCCGTCGCCGGGGCGCTGTCGATGAGTCCGTCGGCGGTCTCCCAACAACTCGCGGTGCTCGAGCGGGAGGCGAAGGCGACCCTGCTTGACCGGCACGGTCGACGCCTCGTCCTCACCCCGGACGGCCGCCGGCTCGTCGAGCACGCCCGTGACATCCTCGACCGGATCGACGTCGCCGAGCGCGATCTCGCGGGCCGGGGGTCCGCCCCGGTCGGGCCGGTCCGGATCGCGGCGTTCTCCAGCGCGCTGTCGTCACTGGTCATCCCGGCACTGGCCGACCTCTCGGCCGAACATCCTCTTCTCGAGCCGGGCATCGTCGAGCTGGAACCTCACGAGTCGGTACCGGCCCTGCTCCGTGGCGAGTGCGACGTGGCGGTGGTGGCCGACGTCGGTGATCCGACGCTGCCCCGGGGGGCGCCGGTGACCGCGGTGCCGCTGACCACCGACCCGCTGGTCACGGTGGTCCGCGACGGCGGGTCCGCGCCGACCGACGTGGCCGAACTGGCCGAGCTGCCGTGGGTGCTCGACTCCGCGAGCAGCTACCTGTCCGACCTCGTCCTGCGGATCTGCCGGCAGGCGGGTTTCGAGCCGCGCGTCGTGGGGCGGTACCGCAGTTTCGGGCTGATGTTGCAGCAGGTCGAGGCCGGTGCGGCGGTCACCGTGTTGCCCGCGCTGGCCATCGACGGCCGGTACCGGGTGGCCACCGCTCCGCTGGAGCCACGAATCGGACGGTCGATCTCGATGCTGGTGCGCGGCGGCGCGGCGCCGCGGCCGGCGGTGCGGGTGGTGCTCGACGCGCTCCGCAGCCGGTGACCGCTCAGGCCCGATCGGCCGACGGGACCGTGTCCGGGTGTCCGTCCGGATGCGCCACGCGCATGCTCTTGGTGCGCTTCTTGACCGGGAAGTACTCCAGCAGGGCGTTGTTGAACTGGGCGCCGAGGATGATCGCCATGCACGCGAAGTAGTAGAAGAGCAGGAACGTGATCGGGGTGGCCAGCGCGCCGTAGGTCAGGCCGTGGCTGTAGACATAGGCGAGGTACAGGCGCAGTCCCAAGCTGAACACCAGGAACATCGCCGCCGCCAGCAGCGCCCCCGGGATCCCTCGCACCCATGGGTGTTTCACCTTCGGGGCGACCTTGTAGAGGGTGGTCAGCAGCAGCAGCAGGACCAGCACGGTCGCCGGGTAGTAGCTGAAACCGATGACGCTGGTGACGTTGTCGCGCCAGTCCTGGGGGAACAGCCGCGGCAGGTACTCCGGTCCGATGGCGATCAGCGGCAGCAACAGGATGCCGAAGACGAGGGCGATGAGGTAGAGGCCCAGGGCGAAGAAGCGCTCCTGCACCGGATGTCGGAACTCGTGCTGGCGGTAGGCGACGGTGATTGCCTCGACGAACGCCGACATCGCCGACGAGCCGGCCCAGAGGCTGATGACCAGGCCGACCGACACGACATCGGTACGGCCGCGGCTGAGGATCGTCTGCACGGTGTTGCCGACCAGGTCGTTGGCGACCTCGGGGTTGAACAACTGATGCAGGAACCGGTCGACCTGATCCTGGATTGCGGCGATCGTGTCCGGTCCGAAGAGTGGCGCGATCAGCCCGACGAGACCGAGCAGGGCCAGCAGGATCGGCGCGGTGGACAACGCGCACCAGAACGCGGCCTGCGCGCTGAGGCCGAACAGCGAATCGCCCCAGGCCTTGCCCATCGTCCGGCCGGCCACCCGGCGCCAGCGCTTCTGCCGGGCCGGCGGCAGGTCGCCGGCCACGAACTCGTGCCAGGCCAGCGGCCCGAGATCGCCGGCATGCGGCACCGGATCGTTGGGCAGCGGCTCGTGGATCTCCTTGCCGGCCTTGGCGCGGGTCAGATAGGCGCGGAAGGCCAGCTGCTCGGTGCGCGACAGCACACCGTCGTGGTTCGTGTCGGCCAGCTCGAACATCTGGTGCTCGAGCTGCTCCTGCTCGGTCATCGGCCGTCCCGTGACCGAGGTCCGCGGCATGATCCGGGCGGTCGCCTCCGAGTCGCCGCCGGTTGCGGGGTGCCGCTGGTCGAACGGCGACAGATCGGGCCGGGAGCCGTCGGACGGAGTGCTCATACGTCGAGGATGCCCCGTTCCCGTGCGCGGCGCGCGAACGGACGTCGGCGTCACGCCGAATCGGTGCACAGCTGTGCTGTGTCGCCGCCGATCGGGCCGGATCCGCTCGACACCGGCGGGCGGATGCCGGGTCCTCGGCTGGGCCTGCCGATCGAGGTGTGCGGGTCCACCGTCCGGACCGGGTGGCCCGGGGGATGGTGGCAATGTCCACAGTGAGGGACGTCCGCCGCGGCGGGCTCGCGTTCGGCAACGCCTACGGGCGTCAGTCGAACACGTGCGGCGCGAACCACTCGGTGAGCACGGCCAGCGGCTCACGAGTGTCTGACAGCCGCATGACGTACGTGCGTGCCGGCACCCGGGACGTCGCGTCCAGGTTCGGCCCGAGACGCAGATGTTGAGGCCCGGCAGCCTGCAGACCCCAGGACTGAAGCTCCCGACTGACCGGGACGCCGTGCTCGCGCAGCAGTCGGCCGATCGGTTGATCCGTCGCCGACAGCCCCTGGGCGACCGGCGGCGAGAGCCGGTCGAGCAGCGCGACGACCTCCGCCGTTCCGTGAACCGCCCCCGTGGGACCGGACAGCAGGACCTCCCGGATGAGCAGGACGTCACCCGGCCCTGCAGCGAGCTGCTGCCGGCCCGCGAAGAGGTAGTGCTCGGTGTCCGGGCCGTCCGCTTCATCGTGCATGCCACTGAGCGAGCGCTGTTCGTCCGGGCATGGCACCGTGATGCGCCAGTGGCCGACGACGGAGACGGTGATCTCGTCACCGGTGAGGATCTGCAGCGACGTGGTGGTGAGTCCGTCGCCGCGCAACACCAGTTGCTCGACCCGACCGAGTCCGCGGAACTCGTCGGTGGCGCCGGTGTGCGGCACCGGTCCGCGCGTCGCCGGGCGGCCGCGCCGGAATCCCCGTGGGGGAACGCCGACCATCACCGCACCGGGCGCGGAAGTTCTGGGTTCAGTGCCGCGGCGAGCACGGCGACGTGGGGTTCGCGCAGCACCGACGTGTGCTCGCAGAGCAGATCGATGCGGTGTACCGGTCCCCTGAGGATGTCGGCCCAGGCTCGCGGATCGTCCGGGTTGTTCTCGGCCAGCACCAGCACGGCGGGCGCATGGGTCGGCCTCAGTCGGTATCTGTCACCCACCATGACACCCATGTCGAAGAAGGCGTCGAACTGGGCCTGGCCGGGGAACGGCACCACGCCTGCGAGCAACGCATGCACCCGCTTGCTGACTCTTTGCGTGAGTCGCACCTCGGACTGGAGAACCCGGGTGACGTGGTTCATCACCAGGGCCCGGCCACGGGTGCGTGCGGGGCGTACGTCTGCCCGGTCCGTCGCCGGTGTCGCGACCGGTCCCCCCGCGCCGCCGCGGCGAGGCATCCAGGTGTCGAGCAGCCCGACGGTCTCGACCACCTCGCCGGCATTGGTCAGCAGCCGCTCGATCTCCAGAGCGACCAGACCGCCGAACGAGTGACCCAGCAGAATGTAGGGGCCGTGGGGCCGCAGAATCCTGATGATCTCGAGGAATCGGTTCGCGGCCGCCTCGACGCTCCAGTCCGGGATGCCGCGGCGTTCCAGCCCGTGGGCCTGGAACGCGTACACCGACCGATCGGTGAAGTGGCGGGCCAGTGGTGAGAAGGTGAGGGCCAGCGCGCCCGCGCCGGCGAAGCAGAAGATCGGTGTGCCGGCCCCGGTCCGGAGGGTGACGACGTCGGGGTGGCTCGGCAGCGACGACGAGCCGAGGGTCACCCGGCGGGTGAAGTCCCGCAGGGTCGGGGACTCGAGAAGGTCGGTCGATGCCAGCGCCACATTGAACTGGTCGTTGACGCGCGCGAGCATCTCCTCGGCCGACAGCGAATCACCGCCCAGTGACATGAAGTCGTCCGAGAGTCCGACGGCATCGACTCCCAGCACCTCGGACCACAGGTCCGCGACGGCCAGCTCCCACTGGGTCGACGGGTGCTCGGTGACCACCCGGGCATCCGGAGCGGGCAGGTTCACGCGGTCGACCTTGCCTCGTTCGTTGCGCGGCAGCTCGACCAACGGAACGATCTCCGACGGCACCATGTATTCCGGAAGTCGTTCGCGCAGGTGACGGCGGAGCGCGGCCGGGGAATCGGTGCGCCGGTGCGGGTGCGGCACCACGTAGGCGATCAGCCGGGTCGGGGCCGCGGGAACGAACACCGGCTGCACCACGACCTCCTTGACCCCGTCCAGCGTGAGCAGCGCGGTCTCGATCTCGCTCGGGTCGACCAGGTAGCCGCGGATCTTCACGACCGCGTCACCGCGACCCAGGAGAAGCAGGTCGCCGTTCTCGTCGAACCTCCCCAGATCGCCCTGGCGGACGACCGGAGTGCCGTCGTCGTCGACGGAGAAGCGTCTCGCGGTGTTGTCCGGGTCGTTCCAGTAGCCGCCGGACAGGAACCGGGACACGACCGCGATCTCGCCCGACTCGCCCTCCCCGGCGATGCTGCCGTCATCGGCGACGAGGCGCACCTGCCGATTCGGTGCCGGCCGACCGGCGGGCAGGCTGCCGGCCGGGATCTCGCTGTCGCCGGCGATCTCGTACAGCGACAGGATTCCGATCTCCGACGAGCCGGTCCAGTTCACGAATGACGCCGTCGGGCGCAGATGGGGGCGGATCGCCACGACGTCGGTACCGTGAACCGCTTCGCCGACCGTCGAGACCAACCGGAGCGAGTTCAGCACGGCGCCGGCCGGCAGTGTTCCGGTCAGGGACCGCAGCAGGTGCGGAGTGCAGTGCAACGTGGTGAGTTCGTTGTCGTCCAGCCACGCCGGCAGCCCGCGCGTGCCGCGGTCCCGTGGGTCGTAGCACCACACACCCGCACCGTTGAGCAGGGCCCCCCAGAGCAGGGAGAAGCCTGCGGCGAAACCGTAGGGCAGGACCAGTGCCACCCGGTCCTGCGGGCACAACCGGAACCTCTCACGGTGGGTCAGGACGTCGTTGAGGAGCTGCCCGGAGGTCTGGACGACTCCCTTGGGACGCCCGCTCGAGCCGGAGGTGAAGACGATGGCGACCGCATCGGCCCGGTCGTCCGCGGCAGCTGCGACGGGCGGGGCCGGCGCCAGACCGTGGCCCACCGGGGAGACAGTGCCACTGAGCAGGTGGTCCAGCGACACGACATGGCTGATCGTGACACCCAGATCGGACGCCAGTGCCGCATTTTGCTGATCGACGACACAGACGGTCACGCCGGCCGTCGCGACGATCTCCTGCAGGCGCGCGGGCGGCAGGTGTGGATCGAGCAGGACGACGATGTGGCCGGCCTTGAGGACACCGAGGATGGCGATCACCGCCTCCGGGGTGTGCCCGCACAGGATGCCGACCGGCGTCCGCACCGTGGTGTCCAGCAATGGACGCAGCCCGGCCGCCACGGAATCCGCCGAGCGGTCCGCCGCAGTGAATGTGTGGCCGCCGCCGTGGGTCGACAGCGCCGAGCGGTCACCGTGCCGGCGCACCACCCGGTCCCACTCCACCAGCAACGGCTGCTGGGGAAGCTCGTCCCGCGTGAGTTCGAGAATGCTGGTACCTGTGCTCACCGTCATGCCGTCTCCGGAAAAGGGGTGCGGAGCCGCCGCGCGATCCGCCGTGCTTCGGACGCTAACGGCTGAAACGGACGTCTGTCCCGAGATCGGCCAACAGTGTGACGGGGCTGACCTGATCTCCACCGCGATCCTCACAGTCGGTTGACGAGCCCCCACCAGAGCGCGACCGATCAGAGGCCGAAGGGGTCGACGTCGCCGGGCGACCCGACAGGTGGGCCGCCCGTAACAGTCGTGTCATCCGCCGGACCCCTGGACGTCAACACCCACCCTAGAGTTCGACCCATGGCGGATTTCGAACACCGATTCCTCGCGCGCGCACTGGAGCTGGCGGTCGAGGGGGCGGCGTCCGGCGCCGGCGGACCGTTCGGTGCGGTGCTGGTCAAGGACGGCGAGATCGTCGGTGAGGGCTTCAACGAGGTCATCGCCACCAACGACCCGACGGCGCACGCCGAGGTCACCGTCATCCGCCGGACGTGCGCTGCGCTGGGCACCTTCCAGCTCGACGGCTTCCAGCTGTACTCGTCGTGCGAGCCGTGCCCGATGTGCCTCGGCGCGGTGTACTGGGCCCGGCCCGAGGTCGTCTACTTCGCCGGAACCAAGGACGACGCCGCGTACGGCGGCTTCGACGACTCGTTCATCTACAGCGAGCTGGCCGGCGCGCTGGGGGACCGCACGATCCCGTTCGTCCAGGTCGACGCCGACGGCGCCCGTGACGTCTTCACCGCGTGGCTGGCCAAGGTCGACCGGACGGCGTACTGATGACCGGCCCGATCCCCGAACTCGTCGTCCACGCCCGGCGGGCGATCATCGACGGCGCCGAGCGCAGCGTCTCCCTCGCGGTGAGGCTCGGCCGCATCGTCGGTGTCCAGGACTTCGGCACTGCGATCACCGCGCAGCAGCAGTGGACGCTGGCCGACGACGAGGTGCTCATCCCGGGCATCGTCGACACCCACGTGCACATCAACGAACCCGGCCGCACCGAGTGGGAGGGTTTCGACACCGCGACCATGGCGGCGGCCGCGGCCGGCGTCACCACGCTGATCGACATGCCGCTGAACTCGCTGCCACCGACGCTGACCGCGGCGGCGCTGGCCACCAAGAAGGCCGCCGCCCGCGGGCACTGCCGGGTCGACACCGGCTTCTGGGGCGGTGCGGTGCCGACCAATCTCGCCGACCTGCCGGAGCTGTTCGCGGCCGGCGTCTTCGGCGTCAAGTGCTTCCTGCAGGACTCCGGTGTCCCGGAGTTCCCGCCGCTCTCGTCGGCGGAGCTCGCAGCGGCGATGACGATCATCGCCGGGCTCGACGGGTTGCTGCTCGTGCACGCGGAAGACCCTGCCGTGCTTCATGTCTCGCCGACCCCGCTGGGCCGTGACTACGCCGCGTTCGTCGCCTCCCGGCCGGACACCGCGGAGGCCGCGGCCGATCGAGACGGTCATCGAGACCTCGCGGGCGACGGGCTGCCGGGTGCACATCGTGCACCTGTCGTCGGCGGCCGGTGCCGACCTGATCCGCCGGGCCAAGGCCGACGGGGTCCGGATCACCGCCGAGACCTGCCCGCACTATCTGACGCTGGCCGCCGAGGAGATCCCGGACGGTCAGCCGCAGTACAAGTGCTGCCCGCCGATCCGCGGCGGCGCCGACCAGGACGCGCTGTGGGCGGCGCTGCTGGACGGCACCATCGACATCATCGTCACCGACCATTCGCCGTCCACCCCGGAGCTCAAGATCCTCGACGTCGGTGACCTGGGCCTGGCCTGGGGCGGGATCGCCGGGCTGCAGTTCGGGTTCGCGGCCACCCTCACCGAGGCCCGGCGCCGGGGGATCGGCCTGCCGCAGGTGCTGCAGTGGATGTCGCGTGGCCCGGCCGACCTCGCGGGCCTCCCGCACAAGGGCCGGCTGACGCTGGGGGCCGACGCCGATCTGGTTGCCCTGGCCGTCGACGAGACCTTCGTCGTCACCTCCGATCTCATCCGGCACAAGCACCCGATCACGCCCTACCTCGGGGCCCGGCTGACCGGAAAGGTGAGAGCATGCTGGCTGCGCGGCACCCGGCTCGACGAGAGCCTGGTCGCCGGACAGCTGCTGACCAAACGGTTCTGAGCACCCCTGGACCGGCGGAGGAAAGAGGAACGATGGCCAAGCGCACCGACCTGGACCTGGCGAGCCGGGCCCTCGGCGGGTCCGTCCGGTACGTCAGCGACGAGTTCTTCGCGCCCGCGCGAGGCGCTGATCTTCCCCGCCGCGTCCGTGCACGACACCGCCACCTTCGGTCCCCACGGCAAGATCTACGACGGCTGGGAGACCCGCCGACGCCGCAACCCCGGCCACGACTGGGCCGTCGTGCAGCTCGGCGCGCCCGGCGCGATCCACGAGATCGTCGTGGACACCTCGTGGTTCACCGGCAACTACCCGCCGGAGATCTCCGTCGAGGCGACCTGGATCGACGGCAGTCCGGACGAGGACACCCTGCAGGCGGCGGACTGGGTCACCATCGTGCCGAGCTCGGCCGCCCGCGGGAACACCAAGAACACCTACCGCGTGCACAATCACTACGCCTTCACCCACGTCCGGCTGAACATCTTCCCCGACGGCGGTGTCGCCCGGCTGCGGGTGCACGGCACCGCCGTGCCCGACCCGCGGCTGCTCGGTTCCCGCGTCGATCTGGCCGCGCTGCACCACGGCGGCGACGTCGCCGAGATCAGCGACATGTTCTACTCCGACGCGCGGCTGCTGCTCTACCCCGGGGTCGCCCGGTCGATGGCCGAGGGCTGGGAGACCGCCCGCCGCCGCACCGCCGGCAACGACTACGTCGTGGTCACCCTCGCCGGCCCGTCCAAGCTCGACTACGTCGACTTCGACACCGCCTACTTCCTCGGCAACGCCCCGGGCTGGATCCGGCTGTCGGCCCGCACCGATCCGGACGCCCCGTGGGCGGAGATCCTGCCCCGCACGCAAGATCTCGCCGGACGCGCACAACCGCTTCCGCCTCGACCACGTCACCGACGACGTCACCGCCGTCCGGGTGGACGCCTATCCCGACGGCGGCTTCTCCCGGCTGCACCTGTTCGGCGAGCTGGCGCCGGCCGCGCTGTCCGCGGCGATCGCGCACTGGCTGCGGCTGCTGCCGCCGACGGCGTACGCGGCGATGCTGTCGTCCTACGACATCCCCTTCGCGGCCGTGACGGACCTGACCGCCGAGCAGCTGCTGTCGCTGACCTGGTGACCATGGACCTCGCGACCTTCAACGCCGCCGACGACGCCACCGTCCGGCCGTTGCTCGACGGCTGCCTCGACATCGACACCTGGGTCGATGATGTGGCCGACGCCCGGCCCTACCCGAGCCGGGACGCCCTGCTGGCGCACGGGTTTCGCGATGTCCGCGGCGATCACCTGGGAGCAGGTGGCGACCGCGTTGGCCCGGCACCCGCGGATCGGCGAGAAGGCCACCGGCGCGGACGCGGCGCAGTCGGCGTCCGAGCAGAGCGGTGTCGCTGCCGGCCAGATCGACGACTTCGCCGCCGGCAACCGGCTGTACGAGCAGCGTTTCGGCCACATCTTCCTGATCTGCGCTGCCGGGCTGTCGGGCGAGGAGATGCTCGCCGCGCTCGACGCCCGACTCGGCAACGACGACGACACCGAGCACGGCGTCGTCATCACCGAACTGCGCAAGATCGCGCAGCTGCGACTCGAGAAGGCGGTCCCGGCATGATCGATCGGATCTCCACCCACATGCTCGACACCAGCAGGGGCGTGCCCGCGCAGGGAGTTCCCGGCGTCCTCGAGCGCCTCGGGGACGCCGGCTGGGTCGAAGGTCGGATCCGGCACCACCGACGCCGACGGTCGCATCGGGCAGCTCAACGGCGAACCGGTCGCGCCCGGCGACTTCCGGATCACCCTGGACACCGCAGGCTACTTCGCCGCCGCCGGGCCGGTCTTCTATCCGACGATCACCGTGACCGTCCGGCTCGACGGGGTCCGCCCGCACTATCACCTGCCCGTACTGGCCGGCACGTTCGCCCACTCCAGCTACCTCGGAAGCTGAACCGCTCCCAGCGGGAACGATCTGCGCGACCTTTCACCCGGACGTCAGAAATCGTCACACCACCGTCATGTTCGACGGTCACGATGACCTGACTGTTGGCACCGTCGGTCACCGGCTCCACCTCCGACGAATGAATGTCCATCGGCATCGACGACCGCACGGGATGAGGCTTCATGGGGATCAGGCTCGGGGAGAACCGCTACGGCAAGGCCGAGGTGCGGATGGTCCACCTCGACCGCAGCAAGGCGCAGCACGTCATCAAGGACCTCAACGTCACCAGCCAGCTGATGGGCGACTTCACCGCCGCCCACACCGTCGGCGACAACTCACTCGTCATCGCCACCGACACCCAGAAGAACACGGTCTACGCGCTGGCCAAGATCGGCGGGGTGGGCGCGATCGAGGAGTTCGCGCTGCGGATGGCGCGCAACTTCGTCGACAAGTACGAGTGGATCACCGGTTCCCGGCAGGAGATCGAGGAGTACTCCTGGACCTCGGTTCTCGCCGACGGAGAGCCGGTCGGGCACTCGTTCTCCCGCGGCTCCTCCGAGATCCGTACCACCGTGGTGTGGAAGGACGCCGACCGCGAGACGGTCATCTCCGGCCTGACCGACCTGGTGCTGCTCAACAGCGCCCACAGCGAGTTCCACGGCTTCCCGCAGGTCGAGTACACGTCGCTGGTCGAGACCGACGACCGGATCCTGGCCACCGCGTGCACCGTCCGCTGGATCTACACCGGGGTCGACAACGACACCGCCGACTGGGACGGTCTTTTCGCCGGTATCCGCGCCCTGATGCTGAAGAAGTTCGCGACCACCCACTCGCTCGCTCTGCAGCAGACGCTGTACGCGATGGGTCGAGGCGGTGCTCGAGGAGTTCCCGATGGTCGGCGAGATCCGGTTCTCGATGCCCAACAAGCACCACTTCCTCGTCCCGATGGACCATTTCGGGCTGTCCAACGACAACGAGGTGTTCTACGCGGCGGACCGGCCCTACGGGCTGATCCAGGCCGCGGTCGTGCGTGACGACGCACCGGTCGACCCAGCCGCCTGGTCCGGAATCGGAGGGTTCATCTGATGGCAACTTCCGTGGATACCAAGGTCCGGCCCGAGGACGAGCGGGTCCCGGTCGGTTCCGCGTTCTTCTTCGGCCTGCAGCACATCCTCGCGATGTACGCGGGCGTCGTCTCCCCGCCACTGATCATCGGCGCGGCAGCCGGTCTCACCGGCCCGGAGATCGCCACCCTGGTCACGGCCGCACTGTTCGTCTCCGGTCTCGGAACGATGCTGCAGTCGCTCGGCGTGCCCTACGTCGGCTCGCAACTGCCGCTGGTGCAGGGGGTCTCGTTCGCCGCCGTCGGCACCATGACGGCGGCCGCGACCGACACCTCGATCGGCGACCCGCACGCCCGGCTGGCGGTGATCTTCGGGGCGGTCATCGTCGCCGGCGTCTTCGGTTTCATCATCTCGCCGCTGTTCGCACAGCTGGTCCGCTACTTCCCGCCGGTGGTCACCGGGTGCGTCATCACCATCATCGGGCTGTCGCTGTTCCCGGTGGCGCTGCGCTGGATCCGCGGCAACGCGATGATCCGGGTCAACGGCCAGCTGGTCGAGAACCCCCACTACGCCGCGGGCTGGGCCCTCGCACTCGGTGCGGTGACGCTGTTCGTGACGCTGGCGGTGGCCCGCTTCGGCAGGGGTCTGTTCGCCCGGATGGCCGTCATGGTCGGCCTCGTCGTCGGCACGGTCATCGCCACCATCATGGGCAAGGTCAACTGGGGCGCGGTCGGAACGGGCCCGGTGTTCCAGCTGCCGCAGCCGTTCTTCTTCGGGGCGCCGCAGTTCCGCATCGGCGTCATCATCTCGATGTGCATCGTGATCCTGGTGATCATGGCCGAGACGACCGCCGACCTCCTCGCGGTCGGTGAGATCCTCGGGACCGACGTCGACCGCAAACGCATCGCCGACGGCCTGCGCGCGGACATGGGCGCCACCGCCATCGCGCCGATCTTCAACGGGTTCCCGATCAGCGCTTTCGCGCAGAACGTCGGCATGGTCGCGATGACCGGGATCAAGAGCCGGTTCGTGGTCGCCGCCGGCGGTCTCATCCTCGTCGTCCTCGGACTGCTGCCGGTGCTCGGCCGGGTGATGAACGCGATCCCGCAGCCGGTGCTGGGCGGCGCCGGCATCGTGCTGTTCGGCTCGGTCGCCGCATCCGGGATCCGGACGCTGAGCCGCGTCACGTTCGACAACTCCAACGTGCTGATCGTGGCCACGTCGATCGGTGTCGGCATCATCCCGATCACCGTGCCGGAGATCTACCTGCACATGCCCGACTGGCTGCACAAGATCTTCGAGTCCGGGATCAGTGCCTGCGCGATCTTCGCGGTGGTGCTGAACCTGCTGTTCAACCACCTGGCCAGCGGCAAGGAACCGCCGGCCGCGGTCGCCAAGGGCGACGAGGACAACGTGGTGGAACCCGCTCACTGAGATCGCATGGTCGACGACCCCCGCCGCAGCTCGGTGGGGGTCGTCAGGCGCGGGCCGCGGCCGCGATGCGCGCGTCGAGGTCGTCCAGCTCGTCCAGCACCAGACCGGCTCCCCAGATCTGGTCCCTGGTCCGCGTGGTCAGTGGGCGCAGCACGCCCGCCTCCCGCAGCCGGTCGATCGCGGCGTAGACGCCGGCGGGCGGAGTGCCCAGCAGCACGATGGCCTCGGCCGCGGTGATCACCGGATGGTCGACGAGCCGAGGAAGCAGCGCGGCGGCGGCGGACCCTCGGCGCCGGTCGATCGCCAGCTCGCACGTTCCGGCTGCCGCCGCTCAGCCGGGCTGCCGCCCCAGGTAGTCGCCGCGGAAGTAGAACAGCGGCATCACGTCGGGGGTGGCGTCGAGATCCAGCACGTCGGCCACCACGATGGTGTGGTCGCCGCCGTCGTGCTCGGCGCGCAGCCGGCAGTCGACCCAGGCGATCACACCCTCCAGGACGGGGCTGCCACCGGACGACAGGGTGTAGTCCACCCCGTCGAACTTGTCGGTTCCGGGGGCGCCGGCCTGCGCGAAGGCGTCGCTGAGCCACGAGTGGTCATCGGCCAGGATGTTGATGGTGAACCGGCCGATGTCCCGGATCCGCGGCCAGGTCGTGGAGGTGCGCGCCGGGCAGAAGTTCACCAGCGGCGGGTCCAGCGACAGCGACGCGAACGTCTGGCAGGTGAAGCCGATCGGCCCGTCGGGGGCCATCGCGGTGATCACCGTGACGCCGGTGCCGAAGTTGCGCAGCACGTCCTTCATCATCCGCGGCGTGACGGCGCCGTCGGCAGCCCGCCCGGTCAGGCGGGGTGCTGCATCACTGATCGACTCGCTCACCCCGCCCACGGTAGCCCGCCGGCTGGGCGACCCGGTCGTCCCTGACAGCCGGAGCAGGTCCCGGCCACCCCGGTAACCCCCGGGACACATGACTCCGGCAGCATGGTCCCGGCCGACGCAGCGCCGCAGGGACGAGGGGACCGGAGTGGACAATTCGATCGTGATCAGCGCCCCGGACGTGCCGGGTGCCGACGAGGTCTTCACCGCCGGTGCGTTGGCGTTCCTGGAGGCGTTGCACCGCCGCTTCGCGGCCCGCCGTCGCGAGCTGCTCGACCTGCGCCAGGTCCGTCGCGAGACGGTCGCGCTGCACGGCACTCTCGACTTCCTGCCGGAGACCGCCGAGGTCCGCGCCGCCGACTGGCAGGTCGCCCCGATCCCGGACTACCTGGCCGACCGGCGGGTCGAGATCACCGGCCCGACCGACCGCAAGATGACCATCAACGCGCTGAACTCCGGCGCCAAGGTGTGGCTGGCCGACCTCGAGGACGCCAACACCCCGGCCTGGCCGAACATCGTCGAGGGCCAGCTCAGCCTCCGCGACGCTATTCGCGGCGAGATCACCCTCGAGCAGAACGGCAAGAGCTACCGGCTCGACCGAGGCCCGCTGGCCGTCATCGTCACGCGGCCCCGCGGCTGGCACCTCAACGAGAAGCACCTGACCCTGGACGGCGAGCAGTGCGTCGGTGCGCTGGTCGACTTCGGGCTGTACCTGTTCCACAACGCGCAGGCGCTGATCGACAAGGGCGAGGGCCCGGCGTTCTACCTGCCGAAGATGGAGTCGCACCTGGAGGCCCGCCTGTGGGCCGAGGTGTTCGACTTCTCCGAGGAGTACCTGGGTCTCGAGCACGGCGTCATCAAAGCGACCGTCCTCATCGAGACCATCTGGGCCGCCTTCGAGATGGACGAGATCCTCTACGAGCTGCGTGACCACATCGTCGGTCTCAACGCCGGTCGCTGGGACTACCTGTTCTCCATCGTCAAGACGTTCCGGGACGCCGGGCCGGCGTTCGTGCTGCCGGAGCGTCAGGTCGTCACCATGGCGTCGCCGTTCATGAAGGCCTACTCGGATCTGCTGGTGCGCACCTGCCACCGTCGCGGCGCGTACGCGATCGGCGGGATGGCTGCGTTCATCCCGTCCCGGAAGGACCCGGAGGTCAACGCCGCCGCCTTCGCCAAGGTGCGGGCCGACAAGACCCGCGAGGCCGAGGCCGGCTACGAGGGCTCCTGGGTGGCCCACCCCGACCTGGTGCCGATCTGCCAGGAGATCTTCGACGGGGTGCTGGGCGGCCGGCCGAACCAGCTGTCGACGGGAGTTGCCACCGGTGACCGTGACGGCCGCCGACCTGCTCGACGTGGCGGCGGTCGCCGGACCGGTGACGATGGCCGGCCTCGAGGACACCATCGCGATCGCGCTCGAATACATCGCGAACTGGCTCGCCGGTCGGGGCGCGGTGGCCATCCACAACCTGATGGAAGACGCGGCCACGGCAGAGATCTCGCGGTCGCTGGTGTGGCAGTGGCGGGTCGCGGGCGTGGCGCTGGACACCGGCCGGCCGGTCACCGACGTGCTGATCACCGACGTGCTGGACCGGGCCACCGAGCGGCTCTCGGAGTCGTGGGCGGCCGTACCCGGCGGTCTCGAGTTGCTGGCCCAGGCGCGGAACCTCATGTTCGACCTGTGCAACGACGACTCCTTCATCGATTTCCTGACCCTGCCGGCGTATGAACTCGTCGACTGACCACTGGTCGCCGGCTCAACTGGCCGGGTGGGACGCCGCTCTCGAAGCCGAGGACGAGCGGTACCGGCGGGCCTATCCCGGTCCGCCCGGTCCCGGGCGCCGTCCACACGGTGTACGTGCCGGTACCCCGGTTCGACGGCCGACACGGTGGGGGAGTGGCGGGCGGCGGCGTTGGCCGGCATCGACGAGCATCCGACGCAGTGGGACGCGGTGCTGGCCGAACCTGGCCGACCCCGCGCGGACCGTGCCGAGCTGGACGCATCGGACGCGGGCCAAGCTGGCGGCGGAGCCGATCGAGGACCTCCGTATCGACTTCGAGGACGGCTTCCGTGCCCACCGCGGCACCGTCGACGACGACGCCGACGAGGATGCGCACGCCCACCGGGCGGCTGCTGCCGTGGTCGCACTCGTCGAACGCACCCCGCGAGCTGCCCGCGTCGTGGGGGATGCGGATCCGTTCCCTCGCGCCGGAGACGCGGGCCCGTGGACTCCGCACGCTGGGCCTGTTCTTCGGTGCACTGTTCGACCGGACCGATTCCCTGCCTGACGGTTTCGTCGTCACGCTGCCGAAAGTGACGTCCCGGCAACAGGTCGCGGTGTTCGTCGAGGTGTTGTCGGCGCTCGAGCAGCGGCACGGGATCGCCTCCGGCAGCCTGCGGTTCGAGATCCAGGTCGAGACCCCGCAGACCGTGCTCGGCGCCGACGGCCGGGTCCCGGTGGCCGAGATGATCCACGCCTCGGCTGGTCGGGTCAGCGGCCTGCACTTCGGAACGTACGACTACACGGCGAGTCTCGGCATTCTCGGCGCCCACCAGAACCTGCGACACCCGGTCGCCGACTTCGCCAAGTCGCTGATGCAGCTCGCCGCCGCCGAGACCGGGGTGCGGGTCAGTGACGGCTCGGACAACAAGGTGCCGGTCGGCGACGACGCGACCGTGCTCGCCCGGTGGGAAGCGCACGCCGACGGCGTCCAGCGGGCGCTGCGGTCCGGGATCTACCAGGGCTGGGACCTGCACCCGGCGCAGCTGCCGACCCGCTTCGCCGCCACCTTCGCCTTCTTCCGCGACGGCTTCGCCGAGGCCGCCCGCCGGCTGGGTGACTACCACCGGCAGCACAGCGCTGACGGGGTGATGGACGAACCGGCCACCGCCTTCGCGCTCGCCCGGCACCTCGCCGCCGCCGTGCAGTGCGGCGCGGTCACCACGGACGAGCTGCAGGACGCGGGCGGCATCGGTCCGGCGGTCGTGCGCCGCTACCTGGTCCGCAACGCCGTCCCCGGCGTCGACGTGCCCGAGACCTCACCCGACCCCGACCAGGAGGCACGCCCGTGAACCTGACCCCGGCCGACACCGAGAAGCTGCTGCTGTCCGTGGCGGGCATGGTCGCCCGCGACCGGCTGTCGCGCGGCGTGGTGCTCAACTACCCCGAGACGGTGGCGCTGCTTGACCACCTGGGTGATCGAGCGGGCCCGCGAGGGCCGCAGCGTCGCCGAGCTGATGGAGCAGGGCCGCGACGTCCTGACCCGCGACCAGGTCATGGACGGCGTCGCCGAGATGATCCCCGACGTCCAGATCGAGGCCACGTTCCCGGACGGGCGCAAGCTCGTCACCATCCACTCGCCGATCAAGTGACGTGAGGCAACGATCAAGCGAGGACCCGAGTGAGGAACGAGCGAGGCCCGCAGCGATGAGGCGCCGAACAATCGAACACAGTAGGAGTTGTCATGGCTTCCATTTCCTCGTCCGGCCCGGGTGCGATCCGCACCGTCGAGGGCACCATCACGCTGAACGCCGACCGCACCGACGCCGAGCGCATCGAGCTGGTCATCGTCAACACCGGCGACCGGCCGGTGCAGATCGGCTCGCACCTGCACCTTCCGGAGTCCAACGCGGCGCTGGACTTCGACCGGGAAGCCGCGCACGGCTTCCGGCTGGACATCCCGTCCGGCACCTCCCGCCGCTTCGAGCCGGGGGCGTCCAGGACGGTGGCCGCGGTGGCGTTCAAGGGTCGGCGGATCGTGCCGGGTCTCCAGATCAAGGACGAGCACGGGAGCGTCTCGATGGTTGAGATCAGTCGCGCCGAGTACGCGGCGCTCTACGGCCCGACCGTCGGCGACCAGGTGCGTCTCGGCGACACCGACCTGTGGATCGAGGTCGAGCAGGACTGGACCGCCGGTGGCGAGGAAGCCGTCTTCGGCGGCGGCAAGTCCATCCGGGAGTCGATGGCGCAGGGGATGCGGACCAGCGCCGACGGTGCGCTGGACACCGTGATCACCAACGCGATCGTGCTCGACCACTGGGGCATCGTGCGAGCCGATGTCGGCATCCGCAGCGGCCGCATCGTCGCGCTCGGCCGCGTCGGGCAACCCCGACATCGCCGACGGGGTGCACCCGGACCTGGAGATCGGCCCGGGCACCGACGTGATCTCCGGCGAGGGCAAGATCCTCACCGCCGGCGGCATCGATCTGCACGTGCACTTCCTCTCGCCCGTCGCAGATCCACGAGGCGCTGGCCACCGGTCTGACCACGCATCGCCGGCGGCGGCACCGGGCCGAGCGAGGGCAGCAAGGCCACCACGGTCACCCCGAGCCCGTGGCATCTGACCCAGCTGCACCGGTCGCTGGACGACTTCCCGATGAACTTCCTCATCATGAGCAAGGGCAACACCGTGTCGGCGGCCGCGCTGAAGGAGCAGGCGCTGGCCGGCTCCGGCGGCTACAAGGTCCACGAGGACTGGGGCTCCACCCCCGCCGCGATCGACGCGGCGCTGCGTGCCGCCGACGACTGGGGCCTGCAGGTCGCGCTGCACTCGGACTCGCTCAACGAGGCCGGCTACGTCGCGAGCACTGTCGCCGCGATCGGCGGCCGCTCCATCCACGCGTTCCACTGCGAGGGCGCCGGCGGCGGGCACGCCCCCGACATCCTCACGATCGCCGGGCTGCCCAACGTCATCCCGGGATCGACGAACCCGACGCTGCCGCACACGGTCAACACCATCGCCGAGCACCTCGACATGCTCATGGTCTGCCATCACCTGAACCCGGCGGTGCCGGAGGATCTGGCGTTCGCCGAGTCCCGGATCCGGGCGACCACGATCGCCGCGGAGGACATCCTGCACGACATGGGGGCGATGTCGATCACCTCGTCGGACGCGCAGGCGATGGGCCGCATCGGCGAGGTCATCACCCGCACCTGGCAGGTCGCGCACGTGATGAAGGCGCGCCGCGGTTCGCTCGGCGGCCCCGCCGACAACATCAGGGCCAAGCGCTACGTCGCCAAGTACACGATCAATCCGGCCATCGCGCACGGCCTGGACGACGAGATCGGCTCCGATCGAAGCCGGCAAGCTCGCCGACCTGGTGCTGTGGGAGCCGAAGTTCTTCGGCGTCCGGCCGTCGGTGGTCATCAAGGGCGGCGCGCTGGCCTGGGCCGCGCTCGGCGACCCGAACGCCTCCATCCCGACCCCGCAGCCGGTGCTGATGCGGCCGACGTTCGGCGACGCGATCGGCGCCGACCTGTCGGTGTCGTTCGTCTCGCCGGCCGCGGTGGACGACGGGCTGGCCGGGCGACTCGGGTTGCGCCGCAGCCTGTACGGCGTCAAGCCGACCCGGGACGTCGGCAAGGCGCAGATGATCAACAACGACGTGCTGCCGGCCATCCGGGTCGACCCGGAGACGTTCAACATCTGGGTCGACGACGAGCTGGTCGAGCCCGCCCCCGCGTCGAGCCTGCCGTTGGCCCAGCTCTACTCGCTGTTCTGATGGTGGCTCCCACCCTGCCGGATCGGGGACAGAAGTTCCCGCTGGGCGGGAACTTTCCTCCCCGAGTTGGGCAGGAAAGTTCCCCCGAGCTGATGCTGATGCTGCTGGCCGACGCCCGGCTGCCGACCGGGGCGCACACCCAGTCGGCCGGGCTGGAACCGGCCATGCGGCACGGGGTCTCGGTCGCCGAGGTGCCCGAGCTGATCGCCGCCCGGCTGTCCACCGTCACCGCGGTCGAGGCCGGGACCGCCGTCGTCGCACGGCATCTCGCCGTCGAGGGACGCTTCGGCGAGCTCGGCGGCGCGGTCGACGCTGCCTGGCAGGCCCGCACGGTCAGCCCGGCCCTGCGGGAGGCGTCGGTGCTGGCCGCCCGCGGTTACCTGCGGCTGCTCCGCATCGCTGTGGCCGGACGCGCCCCGGGCTCGCCGCCCTCGACGCGCCGTCCGGCAGCCGTGCCGGGCCGTCGTGCTCGGCGTCACCGCCGCGGTGTCAGGACTGTCGGCCGCGCAACTGGTCCGGCTGATCGGCAACGACGACGCCGCCACGATCGCCGCGGCCGTGCTCAAGATCGAGCCGGTCGATCCGGTCCGCACCACCCGCTGGGTGCTCGAGGCCCAGCCGCAGATCGAACGGCTGGCCGTTCGGCTCGCCCCGATCAGCTCCGTCGACGAGATCCCCGCCCTGGCCGCACCCCTCATCGAGGAGTGGGCCGAACTCCATGCCACCACGACCCAGAGGTTGTTCCGTGCCTGAGATCCAGCACCCCCGCCCGCTCGCCTGCGCCTGGGCATCGCCGGCCCCGTCGGTACCGGCAAGAGCTCGCTCATCGCGCTGATCTGCCGCGAGCTCGCCGTCCGAGCTGCGGCTCGGCGTCATCACCAACGACATCTACACCGACGAGGACGCCCGGTTCCTGCGCTCCGCCGGCGTCCTCGACCCCGACCGGATCCGCGCGGTCGAGACCGGGGCCTGCCCGCACACCGCCATCCGCGACGACGTCACCGCGAACCTGCTGGCCGTCGAGGATCTGGAGCGCGACTTCTCCCCGCTGGACGTGGTCCTGGTCGAGTCCGGCGGCGACAACCTGACCGCGACGTTCTCGCCGGCGCTGGTCGACGCGCAGATCTTCGTCCTCGACGTGGCCGGCGGCGGCGACGTGGCGCGCAAGGGCGGACCCGGGATCGGCCGCGCCGACCTGCTGGTCGTCAACAAGACCGACCTGGCGCCCTACGTCGGGGTCGACGTCCCGCAGATGATCGCCGACGGCGAGGCCGCCCGCGACGGCCGCCCGGTGCTCGGGCTGTCCCGCCTCGACCGCGTCTCGATCGACGCGCTCACCGCCTGGGTGCACGCGATGCTCGCCGCTGCACCGCTCCGGCGACCACGTCCCGCAGGACCCGGGCCCGATGGCGCCGCACTTCCACGCCGACGAAGGAGGCGGGGGACATGTGCACAGCCACGCCGACGAAGGAGGCGGGGGACATGACCACGCCACGAGCGACGCCCCACGCCCACGGCGAGCGCCCACACCCACGGCGAGCCCCACACCCACGGCGAGCACACCCACACCCACGAGCCCGCCCCCGCCCGGACGTGACCTTCATCGGCATCCGCGCCGGCTCCGGCGGCCGCCCGGAGCTGACGCTGCGGTCCTCCCACCTGAGCCCGCGCACGCTGCGCACCAGCTCCGACGGCGCCCGGATCGCGCTCGTCGGCACCACCGCGCTGCTGCTCGCGGGGGACCATGTCCGCATCGGCATCGACGTCGGCCCGGGCTGTCGTCTCGAGATGGTCGACACCGCCGGCACCGTGGCCTACGACGGCCGCGGCGGGACGTCGTCGTGGACGGTCGACATCACGGTCGCCGACGGGGCGTCGCTGACGTGGAAGGCCGAGCCGTTCGTCGTCGCCCACGGCGCGGACGTCGTCCGGACCACCACGCGTCCAGCTCGCCGCGACCGGTGTCGCGGTGCTGCGCGAGACCCTGGTCCTGGGCCGGTCGGGCGAAGGTGGCGGTGCGCTGTGGTCGAGCACCCGTGTCGACCACGGCGCCGACCCGCTGCTGGCCGAGGAGCTCGACCTGACCGATCTGCAGCGCCGCCAGCCGGGTCGGCCTGCTCGGCCCCCACCGCGTCATCGACACGGTCAGCCTGTTCGGCCGCCGCCCGCCACCCGGGCAGCTGCCCGGTGTCCGGATCTTCCCGCTCGCCGGGGAGGGCGCAGTGGCACGTCACCTGGGTCGCGAACTGCACCTGTCGGGGGCTCCTGCCGTCTTCCGGACGTGGCGGGATCCGCCGGTGCTGGTCGCCGCGGACCGATGAATCACACTCAAAGCGACCTGCCAGTGCGTAGTGCCACCATCGAGTGCGACGCACCATCGAACGCTCAGATCGCACCTCGGGCGCACGTCAACGTCCGGCAATGTGGGCGTTACACGAATTTCACGACCCTGCGCGATGGTCCACCTAGCTGTGCTCCATCGTCCGGCGGAGCATCCAGTAGGCCGAGACGCCCGCCGTCCCCCGTCCGCACGCTTGAAATCCACCCTCACCGTCGAGCCGATCCGCCCGGACCGCTGTCCGGGCGACTCGGTTCCCTCGTTCCCGATGGAGTGCCATGACCAACCCGCTGATCCGCCCCGACGACCGAGGCCCGGTCTCCCGCCGCAGCTTCCTGCGGGTGGCCGGCCTGTCCGCCGCCGCCCTCGGTGGCGGCGGTCTGCTCGCCGCCTGCGGCGGCAGCGGCACCCCGGCCGCGAGCTCGGCGTCGTCGGTCACCTCCGCTGTCGCGTCCTCGGCGAGCGAGATGACGTCGTCGATGGCCTCGCCGTCGACCGCCGGCAGCATGACGATGGCTCCGGCCGGCACCTACGGCGACATCAAGGTGCAGCTGTCCTGGATCAAGAACTACGAGTTCGGCGGCGAGTTCTTCGCCGACGACAAGGGCTACTACACCGAGGCCGGCTTCAGCTCCGTCGAGCTCG
The DNA here is from genome assembly GCA_963700115.1 of uncultured Actinomycetota bacterium. Classification (GTDB taxonomy): domain Bacteria; phylum Actinomycetota; class Actinomycetes; order Mycobacteriales; family Nakamurellaceae; genus Nakamurella. The sequence continues at coordinate 411,251 of OY969473.1, forward strand.
TCACCGGGCCGGTGCAGAGCGCCGACGAGCTGGTCGCCACCGGCGAGGTCGACGGTCGGGCCTGTCCGCCCCGGACGCCACCGCCCGCTACATCCTCGACTCCGGCGCCCCGCTGAAGATCATCGGCTCGACCTACCAGAAGAACCCGTTCTGCATCCTGTCGCTGTCCGAGGGCAAGCCGATCAACACCCCGGCGGACCTGGTCGGCAAGAACGATCGGCGTCCAGTCGGGCACCAACCAGTCGATCTTCGAGGGCTTCCTCAAGGCCAACGGTCTGACCATCGACCAGATGACCATCACCCCGGTGCAGTTCGACCCGTCGCCGCTGTACGACAACCAGGTCGACGGCTTCATGTCCTACGTCACCAACGAGCCGTTCCTGGCCGAGGCCAAGGGCTTCACCCCGGTCACGCTGGTCTTCGCCGACAACGGTCTGCCGCTGACCGCCGAGACGTTCACCGTCGCCGCAGGACATCGATCGACAACGACCGCGAGATGCTCAAGGCGTTCCTCTACGCCGAGATCAAGGGCTGGACCGACTCGATCGCCGACCCCGACGGGCACGGCCGAGCTGGTCGTCACCAAGTACGGCTCCGACCTCGGTCTGACCGAGGCGAGCGAGGCGGAGCAGGCCGCGTCGCAGAACGAACTGATCGTCACCGACGACACCAAGGCGAACGGCATCTTCACCCTGACCGAGGAGATGCAGGCCGAGATCGTCGAGGCCATCGCGCTGACCGGGTACGACGATCACCGCTGAGGAGCTGTTCGACCTCAGCCTGCTCGACGAGGTCTACGCGCGCACCCGGACCTGATCACGGGCTGACCTGACGGTCGGCGGGGTGGTGCGGGACGCGTCCCGCGCCACCCCGCCGTAGTTGTTCCAGGCGTGCGGCCCGGTCGCGCGCCACCTGCCCTCGTGAAGGAAGGCCCCTCGATGACGCACCCCTCGACGGACGCGCTCACCACTCCCGCCGCGAGCTGGCCGGAGTACGACCCCATGACGGCGACCGGCATCAGCCTGCAGGGGGCTGTCCAAGAAGTTCACGATGGGCCGCAACTCGGTGACGGCGCTGTCCGACACCGACCTCGGGACGCCGAAGAACTCGTTCCTGTCGCTGCTCGGCCCGTCCGGCTGCGGTAAGTCGACGATCCTGCGGATCCTCGCCGGACTGGAGACGCCGACCTCGGGCGTGGCGCTCATCAACGGGATGTCGACCCTGGAGATCCAGCGCACCCATCAGCTCGGCATCGCCTTCCAGGAGGCCGCGCTGCTGCCGTGGCGGACCGTGCGCAACAACATCAAGCTGCCGCTCGAGGTCGCCGGCATCACCCCCGAGCCCGGTCTCATCGACGACCTCGTCGGGCTGGTCGGCCTGAAGGGCTTCGAGGACGCCAAGCCGGCCCAGCTGTCCGGCGGCATGCGCCAGCGGGTCGCGATCGCCCGCTGCCTCGCCGTGAAGCCGAGCGTGATGCTGCTCGACGAGCCCTTCGGTGCGCTGGACGACATGACCCGGCAGCGGCTGAACGTCGAGCTGCTGCGGATCTGGACCGAGAAGCCCGCCACCACCCTGATGGTCACGCACGGCATCGCCGAGGCGGTGTTCCTGTCGGACGTGGTCGCGGTGATGAGCCCCCGGCCGGGCCGGATCGCCGAGGTGGTGCCGATCGACCTGCCCCGGCCGCGGCACCCGGACATGATGCGCACCCCGGAGTTCCACGCCTACCACGACCGGCTGTCGGAGATCCTGTTCGGCCGCGGCGGCGCCGCCGGGGACGAGCACTGATGACCGCCCCGCAGGCCACCGCGCTGGACCCGGCACCGCCTCGCCCGACCGTCGCCGCGCCGAAGATCCCGCTCGGTCAGCGCGTCGCGACGCTGCCGTCCTGGATCGGAGCGGCCATCGGCATCGTCCTCATCCTGATCGTCTGGTGGATCGCGTCGGTCACGCTGTTCCAGGGCAGCCGCGCCATCCCCACCCCGTTCTCGGTCGCCGCCCGCTTCTTCGACGCCCAGCAGTGGGTGTCGCTCTGGACGAACCTGCGGGTCACGCTCGGGTCGGCCGGCTGGGGCTTCCTCTGCGGCAACCTCGCGGCGTTCTTCTTCGCCTCGCTGGTGCTGCTGGTGCCCGCCCTCGAACAGATCGTCACCCAGCTCGCCATCGTCACCTACTGCATCCCGCTGGTGGCGATCGGCCCGGTGCTGGTCATCGTGGCCGGCCTGGACAGCCCGCAGGTCCCGTCGATCACGCTGGCCGCGCTGTCGGTCTTCTTCACCACCGTCGTCGGCACCCTGCTCGGCTTCCGGGCCGCCTCGGCCACCAGCCTCGACGTCATCCGCGCCTACGGCGGCGGTCGCTGGACGATGCTGCGCAAGGTCCAGCTCATCGCCGCTCTGCCGAGCGTCTTCGGTGCGCTGCGGATCGCCGCGCCGGCCGCCTTCCTCGGCGCCATCCTGGCCGAGTACCTCGGCAGCGGCGGCGAGGACAAGCTGGGCAAACTGCTCCGCTCCGCGCAGGCCGTCGGCGACGTCCCGACGCTGTGGTTCCTGGCCCTGATCAGCGGCGGCGTCGCCGGGCTGGCCTACTTCCTGGTCGGGCTGGTCGCGAAGTTCGTCACCCCGTGGACCGCCGGAAAGGCCGGTACCTGACATGACCGCCGTCATCGATCCCGCCGTCACCGCGCGACCGGCCGACACCGACGCCACTCCGTCGATCCTGAAGATCGTGGCCCGCCGCGCCCTGACCTCGGTCACCGTCCTGGTGTCGGCGCTGATCGGCCTCGGGGTCATCTGGGTCGCGCTGTTCGCGATCTTCGACGTCAACCCGCTGGTCGGCAAGACGCCGGGCAACGTCTGGGAGTACCTGACCGCCCAGACCCCGTCCGCCCGCGGCATCCGCCCGCAGTCGCTGTCCGCAGAGGCTGCCCGCTCCGAATTGTGGGGTGCGCTCGGCACCACGCTGCTCGACGCGGCCATCGGGTTCGTCACCGGTCTGACCATCGCCCTGGTCATCGCGGCCGTGTTCGTGCTCGTGCCGGCCGTCGAATTCGCGTTCATGCCGATCGCCATGCTGCTGCGCTCGGTGCCGCTGGTCGCGATGGCTCCGGTGCTGCTGATGATGTTCACCGGCAAGGCGGCGATCGCCGCGATCGGCGCCATCGTCGTGCTCTTCCCGGCCCTGGTGAACATCGTGATCGGGCTTGCGTTCGGCCTCGCCGCAGTCGCTGGACGTGGTCAAGGTCTACGGCGGCAGCGACCGCGACGCCCTGCTCAAGGTGCGCATCCCGTCGGCGCTGCCGAACTTCTTCGCCGCGGTCCGGATCTCCGTGCCCGGCGCGGTGGTCGGCGCGATGCTGGCCGAGTGGCTCTCGGGCAACGAGGGTTTCGGCGGTCTGCTGAACCGCTACCAGGGGGCCAACAAGACCGGTGTCTGGGCGATCGTGGTGTTCTCCGTGATCATCTCGATCGTCCTGTACGAGATCGCCACCATCGTCGAGTCGGCCGTCCTGGCACAGTGGGGACCGAACGCGGGCAAGCGCTGAGGGTGGGTACCCGATGGATCTGACGACGGTCACGGAGGTGCTCGTCGCCCGCGACCGCAGCGACCTCGCCGACCCGCGCCCCGGTGACGCCTTCCTGGCCGGCGGGACCGCGCTGTTCGGGGAGCGCGGACGACAGCCTCCGCCGGCTGGTGGATCTCACCGAGCTGGACTGGCCGCCGCTGATGGTCCGCCCCGACGGGCTGCACATCGCGGCCACCTGCACCGTGGCCGAGCTCCGGGCCTTCCAGCCGCCCCTCGAGTGGGCGACACCTGGCCGGTCTCGTCGCCGACTGCTGCGACGCCTTTCTCGCCTCGTTCAAGATCTGGAACCGCAGCACCGTCGGCGGCAACCTGTGCGTCTCCTACCCGGCCGGCTCGATGATCTCGCTGACCGCGGCCGCCGACGGCCGGGTCGTCGTCTGGCGCCCGGACGGCAGCGGGTACGAGCTGCCGGTCACCGAATTCGTCGTGGGGGACACCCTCAACGTGCTGCAACCGGGCGAGGTGCTGCGCGAGATCGTGCTGCCGGACGCCGCGCTGCGGGCGACGTTCGCGATCCGCAAGCTCGCGTTGGCGCCGCTCGGACGGTCGTCGGCGGTGCTCATCGGCCGGACCGACGGCGACCTGGTCGTGCTGACGGTGAGCGCGTCGACCTCCCGCCCGTACACCCTTCGACTGCCGCGCGGACCGGTGCCCGACCTGGTCGAGCGGATCGACGCCGTGGTCGCGGGTCACTGGGTCGACGACGTCTACGGCGCCGCCGCCTGGCGCCGGCACATCACCGGCGTGCTGGCCGTGGAGATCCTGCAGGAGCTGGCGTGAGCGCCGACACCGAGCGCGCCGACCGGCGCTCCGGCACCCACCCACGGGGTCATCGAGATCGACGGCGCCGCAGCGTCGGTCGCACCGCGGCCGGGTCAGTGCCTGCGGACCTACATCCGCGAACAGGGGCACTTCGGGGTCAAGAAGGGCTGCGACGCGGGCGACTGCGGCGCCTGCTCGGTCCTCGTCGACGGCGCCCCGGTGCACTCCTGCGTGTTCCCGGCGCACCAGGCCGTCGGGCACTGCCGTCACCACGGTCACCGGCCTCAGCGTCGGCGAGCTGCACCCGGTGGCCGCCGATTTCGTCGCCGCTCAGGGGTTCCAGTGCGGTTTCTGCACCGCCGGCATGGTGGTCACCGCGTCGACGTTCACCCCCGCCGACCTCGACGACCTGCCCCGCAAGCTCAAGGGCAACCTCTGCCGCTGCACCGGGTACCGCGCCATGGAGGATGCCGTCCGCGGCGTCGTCAACGTGCAGTCCGAGCACGGCCGGCCTCCCGTCGGACAGTCGGTCGCCGCGCCCGCCAGCGTCCGGTCGTCACCGGGACCGAGCCGTACACGTTGGATCTCGCGATGCCCGGCCTGCTGCACGCGAAGCTGCTGCGGAGTCCGCACGCGCACGCCCGGATCCGCGGGATGGACGTCAGCGCCGCGCTGCAGGTACCCGGTGTCGTCACCGTGCTCACCGCCGACGACTCGCCGGACGTGCTGTTCTCCACCGGCCGGCACGAGAACCGGCTCGACGACATCGACGACACCCGGGTCTTCGACACCGTCGTCCGGTTCGTCGGGCAGCGGGTGGCCGCCGTGATCGCCGAGTCGGTCGACCGCCGCCGAGGCGGGCTGCCGCGCAGATCGTCGTGGACTACGACATGCTGCCCGCGGTCATCGATCCCGAGCAGGCCCGGGAGCCGGACGCGCCGAAGGTCCACCCGGACAAGGACCCGGCCACCTCCCGGATGATCGACGGGTCCCGCAACGTCGCCGCCGAGGTGCACTCCGAGATCGGCGATCAGGCCGCCGGTTTCGCCGCCGCCGCGGTCGTCGTCGAGCAGGTGTACAGCACACCCCGGGTGCAGCACGCCCACCTCGAGACCCACGGCGCCCTGGGCTGGATCGACTCCGACGGGCGGATGGTGGTGCGCACCAGCTCGCAGGTGCCGTTCCTGGTGCGCGACGAGCTGTGCCGGATCTTCGGCCTGGACCGTCGCCGGCTCCGGGTGATCACCGCCCGGGTGGGTGGCGGCTTCGGCGCCAAGCAGGAGCTGCTCACCGAGGACGTCGTGCTGCTGGGGATGCTCAAGACCGGCCGCCCGGTGCAGCTGGAGTTCACCCGCAGCGAGCAGTTCACCGGGGCCCCGAGCCGGCACCCGATGCGGATCGCGGTGAAGATGGGCGCCACCGCGCCAGGGTGACATCACCGCGATCGCCATCGACGTGCTGAGCAACACCGGGGCCTACGGCAACCACGCGATCGGCGTGATGTTCCACGGCTGCAACGAGTCGCTGACCGTCTACCGCTGCCCGAACAAGAAGGTCGACGCCGCCGCCGTCTACACCCACACCCCGCCGGCCGGCGCGTTCCGCGGTTACGGGCTCGGTCAGGTCATCTTCGCGATCGAGGGGGCGCTGGACGAGCTCTGCCGGCGGCTGCAGCTCGATCCGTACGAGGTGCGCCGCCGCAACGTCGTCCGCCCCGGCGACATGATGCTGTCCACCACCCCGGAGCCGCACGACGTGCGCTACGGCTCGCACGGCGCCGACGAGTGCCTGGACCTGGTCCGCGCGGCGATGAACCGCGGCAACGGCGTCGAGCCGCCGCCCGGACCGCACTGGCGGATCGGCACCGGGATGGCCATGTCGATGATCGACACCATCCCGCCCCGTGGCCATTTCGCCGACGCGACCGTGACCGCCGAGGCCGACGGCACCTACACCGTCCGGGTCGGTACGGCGGAGTTCGGCAACGGCACTGCGACCGTGCACACCCAGATCGCCGCCTCGGTCCTGGGTGTCGGTCTCGACCGGATCCGGCTGATCCCGTCCGACACCGACGCCGTCGAGCACGACACCGGCGCCTACGGTTCCACCGGTGTCGTCGTCGCCGGTCACGCCGTGCTGCGGGCGGCCGAGGATCTGCGCACCCGGATGATGGTCGCTCGCGGACCCGTCGTCGGGTTGGTCGGCCGTGGCCGGGACGACGGCTCGGGCCGGTCGATCGCCTTCAACGTCCAGGCGTTCCGGGTCGCGGTCGACGTCCGGACCGGCGAGGTGAAGATCCTGCAGTCCGTCCAGGCGGCCGACGCCGGCTTCGTGATGAACCCCGCACAGTGCCGGGGCCAGATCGAGGGCGGCGTCGCCCAGGCCGTCGGCACCGTGCTCTACGAGGACATGCGGGTCGATCCGGTGGACGGTCGGGTGGTCACCGACACGCTCCGTCAGTACCACATCCCGCAGTTCGCCGACGTGCCGCGAACCGAGGTCCACTTCGCGGCGACGTCGGACGCGCTGGGTCCGTTCGGCGCCAAGTCGATGAGCGAGTCGCCCTACAACCCGGTCGCGCCCGCTCTCGTCAACGCCATCACCGATGCGACCGGCGTGCGGTTCACCGCGCTGCCGCTCACCTGGGATCGGATCTGGGCGGGTCTGCAGGCGACCGGGGTCTCTCGCCAGAGCTCCGCCGACCAGGGAGAATGACGGGATGAACACGATCCTCAACGTCATCTGGCTGGTGCTGTGCGGAATCTGGATGGCGATCGGCTACGTGGTGGCCGGCGTCATCTGCTGCATCCTCATCATCACGATCCCCTTCGGGATCGCCTCGTTCCGGATCGCCGGTTTCGCGCTGTGGCCGTTCGGCCGGCGGGTCGTCGACCGTTCCGACGCCGGGACGGCATCGGTCATCGGCAATGTGATCTGGCTGATCTTCGCCGGCATCTGGCTCGCGATCGGTCACCTGGTCACCGGCCTGGCGCTGTGCATCACGATCATCGGCATCCCGCTGGGCCTGGCCAACTTCAAACTGATCCCGGTGTCGTTGATGCCGCTGGGGAAGGTCATCGTCCCGACCGACGACCCTTACCTGCAGTGGCGGGGCGCGGCGTCGCGCTCCTTCTGAGCCAGGTTCACTGCTTCAGCGGGTCGTTGCCCCAGTTCATCAGCGAGTAGCGCCACCGGGAGTGCTCGACGTCCTTCGCGGGTCCCTGCGCCCGATGCCGGTGCACGTAGCCGACCACCTTCTGCATCCACTCGATGTCGTCGTCGGTGAGGTCGGCCTTCTTCTTCCGCAGGATGTCGACGATGAGGCGTCCCGAGTGATGGCCGGTCGACTCGCCGCCGCCGTCCTTCTTCTGCCCGACCTCCTTCGACTCGTCGGTCTCCAACCAGTGCTCGATCTCCGACGCGGTCATGTTGACCGCGTCCTTCCAGTCGTCCCAGACGTCGTCGACGCCCTTCGAGGTGTCTGTCATGCAGTGCTCTTTCCCACCTTCCGCGGCCGCGCAATCCTCATCACGTCCGCTGTTGGTCCGCCCGTCATCCCGAGCGAGGCACAATCGAGGTGTGCAGAATGCTCCGGCGATGGTGGTGTCCGACATGGACGGGACGCTGCTCAACGAGCTGGGTGCCGTGACGGCCCGGACGGCGGCCGCGTTGAAACGGGCCGATGCGGCCGGCGTGCGCGTGGTCATCGCCACCGGCCGACCCGTCTGGTGGCTGGGACCGGTGATCGACGCCGGCTTCGACGGGATCGCGATCTGCATGAACGGCGCGATCGTCTACGACATCGCCGCCAAAGAGGTGCTCTCGGCGTCGCTGCTGCCGGCGGATCTCGCCCGGCAGTTCGTCACCGACCTCCAGGTCCGCGAACCCCGCTTCGCGCTGGCCGTCGAGCGGGCCGGCACCCAGCTCGCCTCGTGTTTCGCCGAGGAGAGCTACGACCATCCGTGGGCGGACGGCATCTTCCAACGGGTCCCGCGCAGCGAGCTGCTGGCCGAGCCGCTGGCCAAGCTGCTGGTCCGCGGCACCGAGGGATCGGCCGGCCTGGCCGCGCACGCCCGTGCCGCCGGCGGTGACCGGGTCACCGTCACCTACTCGACCGACGACGGCCTGATCGAGGTCTCGGCGCCAGGGGTCAACAAGGGCACCGCGCTCGACCGGCTCGCCGCGTCGTGGGGCATCGACCCGGCCCAGGTCATCGCCTTCGGCGACATGCCCAACGATCTCGAGATGCTGAGCTGGGCCGGCCACGGCGTCGCCATGGGCAACGGGCACACCGAGGTCCACGCGGTGGCCGACGAGGTCATCGGCCTGCACCACGAGGACGCCGTCGCCGAGGTGCTCGAGCGCTGGTTCTGAGCGTTCAGACCTTCTGGTGATGGGCCACGATGTGGCTCAGTAGGTCGCGGGACGCCCCCGCCGGCGGCTGCGGCGGGCCGGTCCACACTGCCCGCAGGGTCCGCGACAGGTCCAGGTCGGCGACGGGCACGGCGCGCAGCCGGCCGGTCGCCAGGTCGTCGGACAGCGCCAGCGCGCTGAGGACGGCCGGGCCCGCGTCCGCGATGACCGCCGCCCGGACCGCCGAGGTGGTCGACAGGGCCATCACCGGCGGCGCCTGGACGCGGCTGCCGAGCACCTTCCGCAGCGCCGTGCTGAGTGCGTCGCGGGTGCCCGAGCCCTCCTCCCGGCTGACCAGCGGGGTGTCGTTGAGGGTCTCGGCGGTCAGTGCCCGTCCGCGGCGCACCCACGGATGATCGGGCCGCGCGACGACCACGAGTGAATCGTGCCCGACCACCCGGCTGCGGATACCGCGTGGCACCGACGGACCCTCGATGAAGCCGAGATCTGCTTTCCCGTCACGAATGTCGGCCAGGACGCGATCGCTGTTGGTGGCGCTGAGGGTGACCTCGGGCGCCTCCCGCCCGGCCGTCCGGGCGGCGCTGCTGGAATGCGACCAGCCAGCGGGGCAGCAGTTGCTCGGCGATGGTGAGGCTCGCGCTGACCCGTAGCCGGCTGTGCCGGCCGTGCCGCAGCGTCGCGAGCCCCGTGTCGAACTCGGACGCGATGCCGATCAACCGGTCCGCCCATGCCGCGACCGTCACCCCGGCAGGGGTCAGCGTCGAGCCCTGCGGGGTCCGGCGGACCAGTGGCACGCCGATCTGGGTCTCGATGGTCGAGATGCGGGCCGACACGGCCTGCTGGCTCACGCCGATCTGCTTCGCTGCCGCGTTCAGGCTGCCGGTGTGGGCGACCGCCAGCAGCACCTCGAGCGCGGCGAGATCGGGCATCCGGGGACTCAGCACCCACCGCACTGTACGGCCTCGATACAAGCTGGGCTTGTAACGGCACAAGGCGCACCCCGCTACCGGGGAGGCCGCCGTCGCGGCAGGGTCGAGACCATGAGCAGCATCGTCGCGACCCGCGTCCCGGCCCCGCATCCCGCTGCCCGTTTCGGTCTGCTCCCCGACCTCGCCCACCCCCGCCTGGTTTTCGGCGCACTGACCCCCAACTGGTACGCGTCGGTGATGGGCACCGGCGTCGTCGCCGTCGCCGCGGCGTCGTTGCCGGTGGCGGTGCCGGGGTTGCGCACGGTGGCCGTGGTGTTCTGGGGGCTTGCGGCGATTCCTGCTGGTGGCGTTGACGATCGCGACGGTGCTGCACTGGTGCTGGTTCCCGGCAGCAGCGCGACGTCACGGGGCCGATCCGGTGATCGGCCACTTCTACGGTGCCCCACCGATGGCCTGTCTGACCGTGGGGGCCGGGACCCTGCTGGTGGGAACGGATCTCGTCGGTCCCGCGGTTGCCCTCGCGATCGACGTCGTGCTGTGGACGGTCGGGACCATGGGTGGCCTCGCGAGTGCGGTCGTCGTGCCGTACCAGATGTTGCGCCGTCGCCGGCTCGCCGTGGGGAGCGCGTTCGGCGGCTGGCTGATGTCCGTCGTACCACCGATGGTCTCGGCCTCGACCGGTGCGCTGCTGGTGCCGCACCTGCCCGCCGGTGGGCCCAGGGTGGCGCTGCTGGTCGCCTGCTACGCCATGTTCGGCATCAGCCTGGTGGCGTCGGTTGTGGTGATCATCGTTCTGTGTCACCGACTCTCGGCGTTCCCGACCGGGCCGGCCCGGATGGTGCCGACCCTGTGGATCGTCCTGGGGCCGCTCGGCCAGTCGGTGACGGCGGTCAACCTCCTCGCCGGTGCGGCCACCGTCGCCGTGCCCGGCGCCACCGCTGACGTCCTGCACACGTTTGGGATCGACTACGGTGTGGTCGTTCTCGCTCTGGCGCTGACCTGGGGTGTCTACGCGGCAACGGCCACGGTGCGCACCGTGCGCCACGGCGGCCTGCCGTTCTCGCTGACGTGGTGGTCGTTCACCTTCCCGCTCGGTACCTGCGTCACCGGCGCGAACGGGATGGCCCTGCACACCGGCGCCACCGGCTGGGTCGTGGCGGCCACCGTGCTGTTCGCCGTGCTGCTCGGCGCCTGGCTGGTGGTCGCGGGCCGGACCGCCCACGGGAGCCGGCGGGGTTTCCTGTTCCTGCCCCCACCGGCTCGCTGACCGGGCGAAGGTCCCTGGGGCGCCGCGACCATCACTGACATAGTGGGTCCACCGACGAGGGGGGCTGCGATGGCAGTGATAGAGATCCGAGGTCTGCGCAAGACCTACACGCGCTTCAACAAGCCGCCCGAGCACGCGGTCCGCGAGCTGGACCTGACCGTCGAAGCCGGTGGTGTGTTCGGGTTTCTCGGGCCGAACGGGTCGGGCAAGACGACGACCATCCGGCTGCTGCTCGGCCTGGCGCGGTCCGACGGCGGCACCATGACGATCTTCGGCCGGCCGATCCCCAGCGACCTGCCGCAGGTGATCGGCCGGATCGGTGCGCTGGTGGAGACGCCGCTGTTCTTCCCGCAGTTCTCCGCACGCCGCAACCTCGAGCTGCTCGCGTCCGCGGCCGGTCTGCCGACGTCCCGCGTCGACGCGATGCTCGAGCTCGTCGACCTGAGCGGCCGCGCCGGTGACCGGGTCAAGGGCTACTCGCTGGGCATGAAGCAACGTCTCGGCATCGCCGCCGCGCTGCTCAAGGACCCGGAGCTGATCATCCTGGACGAGCCGGGCAACGGGCTCGACGCCGCCGGCATCAAGGAGGTGCGCGAGCTGATCGTGCGGCTGGGGGCCAGCGGCCGGACGGTGCTGCTGTCGTCGCACCAGCTCGCCGAGGTCCAGCAGGTGTGCGACCGGGTGGCCATCATGTCCCACGGCGCGGTCATCGCGTCCGGTTCGGTGGCCGAGCTGCTGGCGTCCGGGAGCAGTGGTGAGGTGCGCGTCCGGGTCGGTGATCTGGTCGTCGGTGCGGAGGTGCTCCGGGCTCGCGGGTACACGGTGGCCCAGGTCGAGGACACGTTGCGGGTCGGTGGGGTCACCGACGCGGCGGCGATCACCCGGGCGCTCAGTGACGCCGGGCTGTACCTGTCCGAGTTGTCGCCGGTGTCCGCAGATCTGGAGTCGGTGTTCCTGGACCTGACGTCCGAGCCGTCCGCCGCCGGATCGGGGGCAGCGGCATGACGGCCGTCGAGTCGCGGTCGACCACCCTCGACGGCTCGGCGCCGGCGTTCGGCCGGCTGCTCGAGGTCGAGTTCCGGCGGCTGTTCCTGCGGCGGTTCACCGTCGTGCTGCTGGGCCTCTCGGTGCTCGGATACCTGGCGGCAATGGTGTTCCTGTGGTCCTCGTACTCGCGGCCCAACGAGTCGGACTACGCCGCCGCCGAGCAGTCGCGGACCCAGAACCTCACCTACTCGCAGCAGTACCACCAGGAATGCCTCGACTCGAACAGCGGCTCGGAGGCGATCTGCGGCCCGGCCCCGACCCTCGCCGACATCCCGGTGGACGTGTTCCTGCCGGTCCAGGCGTTCTCGCCGACGCAGGTCCAGGACCTGGCGCTGGCGGTGGGCGCCGCCGTCGCTGTCGCCGGTTTCGTCCTCGGGGCCACGTTCATCGGAGCGGAGTGGTCCAGCCGCAACGTGGTGGCATGGCTGTTCTACGAACCCAGACGGCTGCGGTTGCTCGGAGCGAAGCTGTTGGCGCTGACCGTGTCGGTCGTGGTGCTCGCGGTCGTCGCGCAGGTGATCTGGTGGTTGACGTCGCTGCTGCTGATCTCGCAACGCGGTGTGCCGGTGTCCACCCTGGACAACGCCGCCGAGTTCTGGGGCAACTCAACGGGTGTGATGGTGCGGGCGGTGCTGCTCGTCGTTCCCGCGACGCTGCTCGGATTCGGGTTGGCGAACCTGCTCCGCAACACGGCGGCGGCGTTCGGGGTCGCGTTCGTGTTCCTGGTGATCGTCGAGTCGGTGATGCGCGGGGTGAGTCCCGGGTGGCAGCCGTACCAGTTCACCACCAACGCCGCGGCGTGGGTGACGCACGGCGGGATCACGGTCTACGGGGATCTCGTCTACGACCCGCGGCTCGGCACGACGAACTTCGAGGAGATACCCATCTCGAACCTGCACGGCGGTGTCGTGCTCGCGGTGTACGCGCTGGTCGTCCTCGGCGTGTCGGTGCTGTTGTTCAGGCGGCGCGACATCACCTGAGTCGGCGTTCGGTGGGCGGGGATCGCGCCGGCCTCGGCGGGAGTCAGGCCCGGGAGTGCGGCCCGGATGTGGTGACCGGTGGAGTGCACCGAAGGCAGCCGCGTCCCGAGTTGCGCGTCCGCGGGGAACGACCCGCAGCGTCGGTCGCTGACGGGCTCTGCGGGACATCTGCTCGTGGACAACGCTTCCATGAGAGCAGCCCGCACGGGTATACTCGAACACATGTTCGGATCCCTTTCCACTACCCGGAGCGAGCGCAGCTGTGCTCCGGTCGTGGCGGCTGAGCTGACCGAGCTGGTCGGTCGGTTGCGCGATGCCGGGTGCATCGCCGGCGATGACGCCGCACGGGTCTCGGTGGTCGGACTGTTGGAGACGCTCAAGAACGTGGCGTCGGGGGTGCAGGCGGACCTCACCGCGGAGTTCGCGGCGTCACGGGAAGAGCAGTTGGCAAGCGTCACCACCGAGCAGGTGCGGGAGCGGGCCCGTCGCGACGTCGGGGCGCAGATCGGGCTGGCCCGTCGGGTCAGCCCCCGCATCGGCACCCGACTGGTCGGGCTGGCGAAGGTCCTCACCGGGGAGATGCCGCACCTCAACAACGCGCTCCGGGAAGGCGCCCTCGACGAGTACCAGGCGATGCTCGTCGTCGCCGAAACAGCGACCCTGACCCGGGAACACCGGCAGGCCGTCGACGCCGAACTCGCCCAGCGGTACGGCACCATGACACCACGGCAGGCCCGCAGCGCCGCCGCGGGTATCGGCTACCGCCTCGACCCCGAACAGGCCGTCCGCCGCCACCGCACAGCCGTCGCCGACCGGTGCGTCACCCTCCGACCGGCACCCGACACCATGACCTACCTGACCGCGCTGCTCCCCGCCGTCGACGGCGTCGCCGCCTACGCCGCCCTCACCCGGCACGCCGCCACCGCCACCGCCGCAGGTGACCCACGGGGCCGAGGCGCCCTGATGGCCGACGAGTTCCGGGACCGGCTGCTGCAGCCCGTCCCGGGCGTCCACGGCGTCAAGGGCGTCGAGACAGACTGCGAAACCGACGATGTCGAGCACCTGACCGACGGACTCGCCGGTGTCCCGGCCGGCGTATCCGTCGAGATCCACCTCGTCATGACCGACCGCACCCTGCTCGACGGCGACCAGGAACCCGCGGTCCTCACCGGCTACGGACCCATCCCCGCACCCCTCGCCCGACACCTCGCCCGCGCCGATCCACACACCACCACCTGGATCCGGCGGCTCTACACCGACCCCGACACCAGAACCCTCGCCAGATCCGACACCCGGCGGCGGCTGTTCACCCACACCCAGCGGCAGTTCCTCATCACCCGCGACCAGACCTGCCGCACCCCCTGGTGCGGCGCACCCATCCGACACGCCGACCACACCCACAGCTACGCCACCGGCGGCCCCACCCACACCACCAACGGCGCCGGACTCTGCGCCGACTGCAACCAGACCAAACAACAACCCGGCTGGACCAGCACCACCCAGCCCGACGGGGACATCACCATCACCACCCCCACCGGCCACACCTACCGCAGCCGACTACCCGACCCACCACACTCCGAGCCCTGGGGCAGCAATGCCGCCTGAGGATCAAGGGGCGGCGACCAGGTCCCCGTCGCGCACCAGGCGGCCTTCGCTGACCGCCTCGTCGAGAGCCGCGGTCATCCGGGCCTCGACGTTGGCGGTGACGCGCTTGCCGCCGAAGACCCGGCGGATGATGCCGAACAGCTCAGCGACCGGTGTCGGTCCCTGCAGGTCGACGACGTCGCGCATCGCGTTGGCCAGCTCATGACGCGGGATGTGTTCGGTGGGGCGGACTTCCGGCTCGGGGGAGCTGCGGAAGCTCTCGTAGGTGGCCGGGTCCACGCGGGCGGGCCAGCACACGGTGCCGTCCTCGGTACGGACCGTCGACCTGGGGATGACCGCGGCGATGTCGACGACCCGGCCCGGGGACAGCTTGCGTACCTCGAACGATGCGGCGATGAGCCGGGCCAGCCGTTCGATGTGGATGGGGCCCTCGGCGTTGATGCCCTCGACGAGGGCCGCGTTCACCTGACGGCGGTTCGTGGCCACGTCGAGCTTGTCGAGGACGATCCGGCCGCCCTTCGGGCCCGGCACCCACGGGACCAGGACGGACTCGTGGGGAAGAGTTTCGGCGGGCCGCTCCATGAGTGGCGGCGGGACGTGCTGCGGAGTCGGAGTGGCAGGTGACGGAGCGGCCGGCACCGGGACCGGCGTCGCAGCGGCCAGGTCGGCCGCCTGCTGCTCCGCCGCCTCGCGCTCGGCGAGCTCGCGGGCCGCGCGGGTGGCCTCGGCCGCCGCAGCGACATCGGCCGCCTGCTGCGCGGCGGCTTCGCGTTCGGCCTCGGCGACGGCCTGCCGGCTGACCGCTGCCGCGGCGGCGACCTCGGCCGCCTGGCGGGCGGCGGCGTCGTGCTCGGCTTGGGCTGCTGCTTGTCGGCTCGCTTCGGCAGCTGCTGCGGTTTCGGCTGCTTGGCGTTCGGCGGCCGCTTGCGCGTCCTGTTCGGCCTGGCGGGCGGCGGCGTCGTGCGCGGCTTGGGCTGCTGCTTGTCGGCTCGCTTCGGCAGCTGCTGCGGTTTCGGCTGCTTGGCGTTCGGCGGCCGCTTGCGCGTCCTGTTCGGCCTGGCGGGCGGCGGCGTCGTGCGCGGCTTGGGCTGCTGCTTGTCGGCTCGCTTCGGCAGCTGCTGCGGTTTCGGCTGCTTGGCGTTCGGCGGCCGCTTGCGCGTCCTGTTCGGCTTGGCGGGCGGCGGCGTCGTGCGCGGCTTGGGCTGCTGCTTGTCGGCTCGGCTTCGGCAGCTGCTGCGGTTTCGGCTGCCTGTCGTTCGGCGGCCGCTTGCGCGTCCTGTTCGGCCTGGCGGGCGGCGGCTTCCGCGGCTCGGGTGGCGGCGGCGTCGCGGTCGGCTTGCTGACGGGCTTCGGCTTCGGCCCTGGCGGCTTCCTGCTGGGCGGCGTCCGCAGCGGCGGCTGCTTCGCGGGCGGCTTCCTGACGGGCTTCGGCTTCGGCCCTGGCGGCTTCCTGCTGGGCGGCCTCCGCGGCTCGGGTGGCGGCTGCTTCGCGGTCGGCTTGCTCGCGGTCGGCTTCCTCGCGGGCTGCTGCTTCCTGGGCGGCGGCCTCACGTTCGGCGGCCTGCTGCATCGCCCGCTCCAGGGCGGCTGCGGCTTCCTGGGCGCGGTCGGCTTCCTCGCGCTCGGCCGCGGCAGCGGCCTCCGCCGCCGCGCGCTCGGCCTGCTCGCGAGCGGTGGCCTCCGCCGCCGCCTGCTCCGCGGCCGCCCGATCAGCGGCTTCCTGCTCCACCCGCTCGCGCTCGAGCCGCTCCCGCTCGATCGCCTGGGCCGCGGCGGCAGCCGCTGCGGCTTCGGCGGCGGCCTCCCGCTCGGCCTGCTCCCGGGCGGCGATCTCGGCGGCATCGGCCTCGACACCCGGTTCGTCGTCCCGGCCGCGGCCGATCAGCGACCGTCCCCAGCGCCGCAGGCGGCCCCCGCGGGCGCCGTCCGAGTCGTCGTCGTCCAGCGGTCGGGGCATGGTCGGGCGGTCCTCTCATCGGTACGAGCAGCGCACCGAGCCTAACGGCCCCGCGACACCCGCCCCGGGGGTGGAACGGCCTCAGCCCCCGGTCAACGCGCCCAGCACCGTCCCGAGCCGTGACGGCCGTCCCGTCGGCGGCCTCGCGCCGGTCCACCAGCCTGGCCAGCCGGAGCCCGCCGTTGATGCCCGCCCACCGCAGCGGCTCCGGCTCCCACCGCCGCGACCGGTGGCCCACCCACGGCAGCGTCAGCAGATCCGACGCGGTCCCGGTGATCAGGTCGGCCAGCGTCCGGCCGGCCAGGTTGCTGGTGCTCACTCCATCGCCGACATAACCGCCACCCCAGGCCATTCCACGCTCCCGGTCGAAGCCGACCGAGGCGTGCCAGTCCCGTGGGATGCCCAATGGTCCGCCCCAGGCATGGGTGAACCGGATTCCCTGCAGGGCCGGGAACAGCCCGACCAGCGTCCGTTGCAGCGACCCGAACACCGCGGCGTCCGCGTCGAACTCCGGCCGGATCCGCGAGCCGAAGTGGTACGGCGCCCCCCGCCCGCCGAAGACGATCCGCCCGTCGTGCGTCCGCTGCCCGTAGATGACCAGGTTGCCGTGATCGCTGAACGTCGGCCGGTCCAGCAGCCCGACCGCCGCCGACTGCGCGTCGGTCAGCGGCTCGGTCGCGGTGACGAGCGAATACACCGGCGCCAGTGCGCGTTTCGCGTCCGGCAGTCCCGCGGTGTAGGCCTCGGTCGCCCGGACCACCACGCCGGCCGTCACGGTCCCGTGATCGGTGACGACCCGGCCGGGCGCGATCGACGTCACGGCGGTCGACTCGTGCAGCGTGGCGCCGGCACCGACGACTGCGTCGGCGAGACCGCGAACCAGTGCCCCGGGGTCGACCGCGGCGCAGTGCGGGGTGAACGTCGCCCCCAGCGTCCCGGCCACACCGCAGACCGATGCCAGCGCTGCCGGGTCCAGCCACCGGAGGTCGTCGCCCCACTCCGCAGCCGAACGCACCGCGGCCTGCGCGCGGACCAGCTGCGCCGGCGTCCGGGCGAACGACAGCTCGCCGCCCCGCGTCACGTGCGCGTCCGGCACGAAGTCGCCGGCGAACGAGGAGATCTCGTCGATGGAGGACCGGACCGCCCCGCGCATCGCCAGGGCCGCGTCCCGCCCGTAGCGCCGGGCCAGCCCGGCGTTCGACACCGGGAACAGGTCCGACGCCCAGCCGCCGTTACGGCCGGACGCGCCGAACCCGGCGTACTCCCGCTCCAGCACCACGATCCGCAGCGACGGGTCGGCGCGCATCAGGTACCAGGCCGTCCACAGCCCGGTGAAGCCGGCACCGACGACCGCCACATCACAGCTGTGATCGCCCGGCAGCGGATTCCGCGGCGTCCGCGAGACCCCCTCCCACCACAGCGGTTCCGCCACTACAGCAGCGTCCAGGCCTCGCTCAGCACGCCCCGCAGGATCTGCTCGATCTCGTCGAAGATCGCCTGGTCGGCGGTCAGTGGCGGCGCGAGCTGCACGACGGGGTCGCCGCGGTCGTCGGCCCGGCAGTACAGCCCGGCGTCGAACAGCGCGTGCGACAGGAATCCGCGCAGGATGCGCTCGCTCTCGGCCGGGCTGAACGTCTCCTTGGTGACCTTGTCCTTCACCATCTCGATGCCGTAGAAGTAGCCGTCGCCGCGGACGTTGCCGACGATGGGCAGGTCCTCGAGCTTCTCCAGCGTCCGCCGGAAGTCGTTCTCGTTGCGCAGCACGTTGCCGAGCAGGTCCTCGGACTCCATCAGGTCCAGGTTCGCCAGCGCCACCGCGCACGACACCGGGTGCCCGCCGAAGGTGTACCCGTGGGCGAAGCTGACGTCGGCCTTCGCGAAGGGCGCGAAGATCCGGTCCGAGATCAGCGTCGCGCCCAGCGGCGAGTATCCGGAGGTCAGACCCTTGGCGGTGGTGATGATGTCGGGCACGTAGTCGAACTTCTGCGCGCCGAACATGGTGCCCAGCCGCCCGTACGCGCAGATGACCTCGTCGGAGACGAGGAGAACGTCGTACCGGTCGCAGATCTCGCGCACCCGCTGGAAGTATCCGGGCGGCGGCGGGAAGCAGCCACCGGCGTTCTGCACCGGCTCCAGGAACACCGCGGCGACCGTGTCGGGTCCCTCGGCCAGGATGGCCTCCTCGATGCGGTTGGCCGCGTACAGGCCGAACGCCTTCTCGTCACCCGCGAGATGCTCGGGTGCCCGGTAGAAGTTGGTGTTCGGCACCCGGAAGGTGCCCGGTACCAGCGGTTCGAACGCCTGCTTGAACGGGGGTACCCCGGTGATCGACAGTGCGCCGGCCGTGGTGCCGTGATAAGCGATCTCGCGCGAGATCACCTTGAACTTGCCGGGCTTACCGACCAGCTTGAAGTACTGCTTGGCCACCTTCCACGCGGTCTCCACGGCTTCGCCGCCGCCGCTGGAGAAGAAGACCTTGTTCAGGTCGCCGGGTGCCGCCGCGGCCAGCCGGTCGGCCAGCTCGATCGCCGTCGGGTGCGCGTACGACCAGATCGGGAAGAAGGCGAGCTTCTCGGCCTGCTTGGCCGCGGCCTCGGCCAGCTGCCGCCGGCCGTGCCCGACCTGGACGGTGAACAGCCCGGACAGTCCGTCCAGATAACGCTTCCCGTGGCTGTCGAAGATGTAGGCACCCTCGCCGCGCTCGATGATGGGCACGTCCGCGTGCTCGTAGGACCCCATGCGGGTGAAGTGCATCCACAGGTGGTCGTGGGCGCGCGCGGTCGGTGTGGTGCTCATCGGGTTCCCCAGGTGTAGGTCTGCTTGGAAAGTTTGAGATAGACGAAGGTCTCGGTGCTGCGAACGCCCGGGATGACCCGGATCTGGTCGCTCACGAGGCGCAGCAGGTGGTCGTCGTCGGCGCAGACGACCTCCGCGAGGATGTCGAACGAGCCGGCGGTGGCGACGACGTAGTCGACCTCGGGCATCGCCGTGAGCACCTCGGTGACCGCGGCGATGCTGCCCTCGGTGCGGATGCCGACCATGGCCTGTCGATGGAAGCCCACCAGCAGCGGGTCCGTCACGGCGACGATCTGCACGACGCCTGAGGACACCAGGCGCTGGACCCGTTGCCGCACCGCCGCTTCCGACAGTCCCACGGCGGCGGCGATGGTGGCGTACGGGCGACGGCCGTCCTGCTGCAGCTGCTCGATGATGGCCAGCGACGTCGCGTCCAGCGGCGTCGGTGCGGCCGGCGGGCCGACGGCGCGGTCGGTGACGTTGAGTGCAGGCGGCGACATGCACCCATGCTGTCATCGCGCCAGGGGTGTCTGCAAGTGATTCCGTAGTCGGATCGACGATTCAGCGCGGATATCGTTGACGAAACGCCCTCGTAATATGATTTCCGCACGTCTGGCCTGGTAAGTCGGCGCAGCCGGGTGATACGTTGCGCGAGCCGCGACGCCGGCACCTCAGTCGTCCCCTACCGAGGAGGCAGCCCATGCCCGCAGTCCGGACCCGCGGATGACCGCGCGGCCCTCGCTCCCCGGGCGAATCGCCTGCCCGCGCACAGGTCGGCCGGCCCGATCCGGTGGATCACCCCTGACGAGACCAGGCGTGTCCCGGCGTTCGTTCCTGTCCGCGATGGGGATGGGCGGCGCCGCTGCCTTCCTCGCGGCCTGCGGGACCCCCGGGATCGGGGTCGGGAGCTGGAATCCGGTACCGGACACCTCGGACTCCGACAAGTCCGTCACCTGGTCGAACTGGCCGTTCTACATCGACATCGACGAGGACAACACCTCGGTGCGGCCGACGCTGGTGTCGTTCACCGAGGCCACCGGCATCGACGTCACCTACATCGAGGACGTCAACGACAACGACGAGTACTTCGCCAAGATCCAACCGCAGATCACCGGCGGCCAGGCCATCGCGGCCGATCTGTTCGTGGTCACCGACTGGATGGCGGCCAAGCTGATCCGCCTCGGCTTCGTGCAGGAGTTCGACTACGCGAACATGCCGAACGCGGCCGCCAACCTCGACCCGGCGCTGCAGGACATCTCCTACGATCCCGGCCGCAAGAGCAGCCTGACCTGGCAGTCCGGGCTGGCCGGCATCGCCTGCAACCCGGACGCGTTCGGCGGTCAGGAGGTGGAGTCGATGGACCAGATGCTCACCGACAAGCGCCTGCGCGGAAAGGTCACCTGTCTGACCGAGATGCGCGACACCGTCGGCCTGACCATGCTGGACCTGGGTTACGACATCGAGGACTTCACCTTCGAACAGTTCGACAAGGCCATCGCCAAGCTGCAGACGGCGGTCGACTCGGGTCAGATCCGGCGGTTCACCGGCAACGACTACGGCGCCGACCTCGCCGCCGGCAACGTGATCGCCTGCGTCGGCTGGACCGGTGACGTGCTCAGCCTGCAGGCCGACAGCCCCAACCTGCAGCTCGTCGTCCCGGACGCCGGCTGCACGCTGTGGAGCGACAACTTCGTCATCCCGATCCGCACTCCGCACAAGGCCAACGCGGAGAAGATCATCGATTGGTACTTCCAGCCCGACATCGCCGCCGAGGCGGCCAATTACATCTCCTACATCTCGCCCGTCGTGGGGGTCCGCGAGGCGATGGAGGAGCTCGATCCCGAGCTGCTGGAGGATCCGCTGATCTTCCCGGACGAATCGACCCTGGCCAAGGCGAAGGTCTTCATGGGGCTGACCGAAGAAGAAGAGAACCGGTGCAACCGGGCGTTCGCCACACTGACGGGTGCGTGAGGAAGACATGACGGCAACTGGCAACGAAGGCGACGACAGTGCGAGGACACGAGTGAGCGCTGGCGAGCGAGGCCCGGAGTGCGGAGGAGTCGAGAAATGAGCACAGACGTTTTCACCGGCGGCGGGGGCCTGCGAATCCGCGGTCTGCACAAGAGCTACGGCTCTTTCAAGGCCGTCGACGGTATCGATCTCGACGTGCCCGAGGGGTCGTTCTTCGCGCTGCTCGGGCCGTCCGGCTGCGGGAAGACGACGACGCTGCGAATGGTCGCCGGGCTCGAGGAGCCGACGGGGGGCTCCATCGAGATCGGCGACCGCGACATCGCGTCGCTGCGTCCACACCAGCGTCCGGTCAACACGGTGTTCCAGAGTTATGCGCTGTTCCCGCATCTCACGATCTTCGAGAACATCGCGTTCGGGCTGCGTCGGCGCAAGGTCGACGGGATCGACGCCAAGGTCAACGAGATGCTCGAGCTGGTCGACATGCGCCATCTCGCCCAGCGCAAGCCGACCCAGCTCTCCGGCGGGCAGCAGCAGCGCATCGCGGTCGTGCGCGCGCTGGTGAACCGGCCGAAGGTGCTGCTGCTCGACGAACCGCTCGGTGCCCTGGATCTCAAGCTGCGCCGGCAGATGCAGCTGGAGCTCAAGCGCATCCAGACCGAGGTCGGCATCACCTTCGTCCACGTCACCCACGACCAGGAGGAGGCCATGACGATGGCCGACACCATCGCGGTGCTGAACAAGGGCAAGGTCGAGCAGATGGGCGCGCCGGTCGACCTGTACGAGAACCCGGCCACCGCGTTCGTCTCCGGCTTCCTCGGCCAGTCGAACCTGTTGCCCGCCACCGTATTGGGCCGCGAGGGCGACGTGATCACCCTGGACACCGAGGGTTTCCGGCTGGCGATGCCTGCGTCCCGGGCGCACTCCCAGCGCCCTTCGGTGCAGGTCGGCGTCCGCCCCGAGAAGATCCAGATCGCCGACGAGGGACAGGCTCCCGCGATGACCAACGTCATCGACGGCATCATCGTCGACGCGTCGTTCATCGGGGTCTCGACCCAGTACCTGGTGCGTACCCCGGCCGCCGAGGAGCTCTCGGTGTTCTCGCAGAACACCGCGACGACGCTGCGCAAGGTGGGGGAGCGGGTCTCGGTGTACTGGGACCCGGCGCACACCTTCGCCCTCGACGGCGATGCGGCGGACGTGGCGTACGCGGCGGAGGTCAGATCGTGAGTGCGATGGCCCATGTCGCGCCGACCGGCGGGGCGGCCGTCCCGCCGCCCGAACCGGGCCGCGGCAACCGGCTGACGCCCTACTTCCTGCTGCTGCCCGCGTTCCTGGCGCTGCTGGTGTTCTTCCTGCTGCCGATCCTGACGCTGGTCAACACCTCGCTGCAGAGCGGCGGTCTCGAGGAGGGCTTCCGCTTCACCTGGCAGTTCTCCAACTACGTCGACGTGTGGTCGGACTACTGGCCGCAATTCCTGCGCTCGTTCGTCTTCGCGGCCACGGCCACCGTGCTGACCATCCTGATCGCCTATCCGATCGCGTACATGATCGCGTTCAAGGCCGGCCGGTGGCGATCGGTGCTGCTGGTCCTGGTCATCGCGCCGTTCTTCACCAGCTTCCTGATCCGCACGCTGGCCTGGACGACGATCCTGTCCGACAACGGCGCGGTCGTGGGGTTCCTGCGCTCCATCGGCTTCCTCGCGGTCAGCGACGTCATCGGACTGACGTCGGACAGCCGGGTGCTGGCGACCCCACTGGCCGTGATCATCGGCCTGACCTACAACTTCCTGCCGTTCATGGTGCTACCCATCTACGCCTCGCTGGAGAAGCAGGACATCAGCCTGCTGCAGGCGGCCGGCGACCTGTACGCGAGCTCGTGGTCGAGCTTCTGGAAGGTGACCTGGCCGCTGTCGCTGCCGGGCGTGGTGTCCGGGACGCTGCTGACCTTCATCCCGGCGACCGGTGACTACATCAACTCGACCTTCCTCGGGTCGATGCGGGAGTCCATGAGCGGCAACGTGATCGACGCCTTGTTCCTCCGGATCCGCGACTACTCGCACGCCGCGGCGCTGTCCATCTCACTGATGGCCGCGATCGTCGTCCTCGTCGTCTACTACGTCCGCCGTTCCGGCACGGAGGAGCTCGTATGACCGCCACCCTCAACCGGCCGAAGGAGTCCCCCGCACCGCCGGTCGCACCGAAACCCGGTGCGGGGCGGTGGATCAAGGACCACCTCGTCGTTTTCGTCGGCGCCCTGGGACTGCTGTACCTGTTCCTGCCGATCTTCGTGGTCATCGTGTTCTCGTTCAACAAGCCGGCCGGCTCGTTCAACTACACCTGGACCGAGTTCTCCTTCGACGCGTGGGCGAACGTCTGCGAAGTCCCCGGTATGTGCGACTCGGTACTGCTCAGCCTCAAGATCGCGGTGCTGTCGACGATCGCGGCGACCATCCTGGGTACGATCGCCGCGTTCGGGCTGGTCCGGCACCGCTTCCGGGGCCGCGGCCCGGCCAACGTGCTGATCTTCGTCCCGATGGCCACCCCCGAGGTCGTCGTCGGTTCGTCGCTGCTGGTGCTGTTCGTCAACATGGGCATACCGCTGGGGCAGCTGACCATCTGGATCGCCCACACCATGTTCTGCCTGTCGTTCGTCATCGTCACGGTGAAGGCCCGACTGATCGGGCTCGACCCACGGCTCGAGCAGGCGGCGCAGGACCTCTACGCGAACCGGGTGCAGACGTTCACCAGGATCACCCTGCCGCTCATCCTGCCGGGCGTGGTGTCGGCGGCGATGCTGTCGTTCTCGCTGAGCTTCGACGACTTCATCATCACGAACTTCAACTCCGGCTCCGAGGTCACCTTCCCGATGTTCGTCTGGGGCGCGTCGAAGAAGGCGCTGCCGCCGCAGATCAACGTCATCGGCACCGCCATGCTGCTGATCGCGCTGGCCGCGGTGCTGATCGGGCGCGCGGTCAGCGCCCGCCGGGCGCGGTGAGCCGGCCATGACCCGCACCCCGTCCCGAGTGGACGTCGGCCCGGTGAACGTCATCGACGGGGTCGCCCGCGACGGCGAGGGCGACAGCTTCGCGGTGCTCGACCCGGCCACCGGACGTCCGGTCAGCACGTATGCATTGGCCGGCCGGGCAGAGGTCGACGACGCCGTCGCGGCCGCCCGCCGAGCGTTCCCCGGCTGGTCCCGCGCGACCCCGGGGGAGCGCGCCACCGCGGTCCACGCGCTGGCTGCCGAACTCGCCGCCACCGCCGCCGAGCTCGCCGACGTGGAGACCGCCCAGACCGGCAAGCCGCTGCGGTTCTCGACCGACTTCGACGTCGCCGGCACCGTCGACAACGCCGCGTTCTTCGCCGGCGCGGCCAGGGTGCTGGCGGGTTCGGCGTCGACCGAGTACTCGCCCGACCACACCAGCAGTATCCGACGGGAGGCGATCGGGGTCGTCGGCTCCATCGCGCCGTGGAACTACCCGCTGCAGATGGCCGGCTGGAAGATCCTGCCGGCCATCGCCGCCGGTAACACCATCGTCCTCAAGCCCGCCGAGATCACCCCGCTCACCGCGGTCCTGATGGCCCGGGCCGCCCAGCGCGCCGGGATCCCGGACGGGGTCGTCAACGTCGTGACCGGCACCGGTGCGGTCGCCGGTGATGCGCTCGTCGGCCATCCGGACGTCGACATGGTCAGCTTCACCGGGTCCACCGGGGTCGGCCGACGGGTGATGGCCCGCTGTGCGGAGCGCGGCGCGCGGGTGCATCTGGAACTCGGCGGCAAGGCGCCGTTCGTGGTGTTCGGCGACGCCGACCTGGAGGCGGCGGTGCACGGCGCGGTGGCCGGCAGCGTGATCAACACCGGGCAGGACTGCACCGCGGCAACCCGGGCCTACGTGCACGTCTCGCTGCTGGACGCCTTCGTCGCCGGCGTCGCCGATCTCTTCGCCGGGCTCCGGCTCGGAGATCCGCGGGACCCGGACACCGATCTCGGGCCGTTGGCCAGCGCCGCCCACCGAGACAAGGTGACCGGCATGGTGTCCCGTGCCGTGGCCGGCGGTGCGCAGGTCATCGCACCCGGCGGCCTGCCGGGCGGGGACCTCGCCGACGGCTTCTGGTGCCGGCCCGCACTCGTGGTGGGCGCCGACCAGCACAGCGAGATCGTCCAGGACGAGATCTTCGGGCCGGTGCTCACTGTCGTCCCGTTCACCGACGACGACGAGGCCCTGCGGCTGGCCAACGACAGCCCGTTCGGGCTTGCCGCTTCGGCCTGGACCGGCAACGTCCACCGGGCGCTGCGGGCGTCGCGGGAACTCCACGCCGGGACCGTCTGGATCAACGACCACATCCCGATCTTCTCCGAGATGCCGCACGGCGGCTTCGGGGCTTCAGGGTTCGGCAAGGACATGAGCATGTACTCACTGACCGAATACACGGCTGTCAAGCACGTCGCGATGGAGCTGACCGCCCACGCCCGGAAGCCCTGGCACCGTACCGTTTTCACTGACAGGTCACCCGACCTGCAGGTCACACCCACGATGTAGAAAGCGCTTCCGATGAACTCCCGCCGTTACAGCTCGGCCCACCGCCGGCTGGCCCTCAACGCGCTCTCCGACGCCGAGCCCACGTGTTACTGGCTCGACGATGTGGACGCCCCCGATCCACGGGACACGTTGACGGGAGGCGAAACCGCTGACTTGGTTGTCGTGGGGGCCGGGTACTCCGGCCTCTGGACGGCGCTCATCGCCAAGCAGCGCAACCCCGAGCGGGACGTCGTCCTGGTCGAGGGCAAGAACATCGGCTGGGCCGCGTCCGGTCGCAACGGCGGCTTCTGCTCGGCGTCGTTGACCCACGGTCAGGCCAACGGGATGGACTGGTACCCGCGGGACATGCCGCGGCTGGAGCGGCTCGGCCGGCAGAACCTCGCCGGCATCGTCGAGACCATCGAGAAGTTCGGCATCGACTGCAAGCTCGAGAAGTCCGGCGAGCTCCGGGTCGCCACCATGGAGTACCAGCTCGCCGACATCTGGGTCGACTACCAGCGGATGCTCGACTTCGGTGACGACGCCGTCCTTCTCGACCAGGATGCGGTCCGTGCCGAGCTCAAGTCGCCGACCTACCTCGGTGCGGTGTGGTCCAAGGACAAGACCGTGATGGTCGACCCGGCCCGGCTCTGCTGGGGTCTCGCCGACGCCTGCGAGGAGCTCGGCGTCCGGATCTACGAGAACTCGTGGGTCGACTCGATGGTCCGCGACGGCGCCTCGATGGTGCTGACGACCGCCGAGGGCACCGTGCGCGCGGCCAAGGTCGCGTTGGGCACCAACGCATTCCCGTCGCTGCTCAAGCGGGTCCGGCCGTTCGTGGTGCCGGTGTACGACTATGCGATCGCCACCGAGCCGCTCACCGAGGACCAGCTCGCGTCGATCGGCTGGAAGAACCGGCAGGGCGTCGGTGACTCCGGGAACCTCTTCCACTACTACCGTCTCGGCGAGGACAACTCGATCCTGTGGGGCGGGTACGACGTCGTCTACCACTACGGCAGCAAGATCGACGAGAGCTACGACCAGCGCCAGGAGACGTTCGAGCGGCTGTCCGAGCACTTCTTCGAGACGTTCCCGCAGCTGGAGGACGTGAAGTTCAGTCACACCTGGGGCGGCATCATCGACACCTGTTCGCGGTTCTTCCCGTTCTACGGGACGGGCCACGGCGGAAGGGTCGCGCACGCCACCGGTTTCACCGGGCTCGGCGTGGGCGCCACCCGGTTCGGCGCCCAGGTGATGCTCGACCTGCTGGACGGCAGGAAGACCGACATCACCGAGCTGGAGACCGTCCGCGGGAAGCCGGTGCCCTTCCCGCCGGAGCCGCTGCGGTCGGGTGTCATCAACATGACGAAGTGGTCGGTCGAGCGGGCCGACGCCAACGAGGGCAAGCGCAACATGTGGCTGCGCACCCTGGACCGCTTCGGGCTGGGCTTCGACTCCTGATCCTCCCGCCACTTTCGGCGTGACCATCACCGGAATCCGGAGATATCCACGCCGAAAGCAGGGTTCAGGGTTCAGGGTTCAGAGGTACTGGCCGGTGCCGCCCCCGGGGCCGTGCGGCTCGCCACCGGCACCGTGCCCGGGCGGCAGACTGCGGCGCATCTGCTCGATCTGCATCTTGGCAGCCATCTGCTGAGCCATCAGCGCGGTCTGCAGGCCGTGGAACACGCCCTCCAGCCAGCCGACCAGCTGGGCCTGGGCGATGCGCAGCTCGGCGTCCGACGGGGTGGAGTCGTCGCTGAACGGCAGGGCCAGCCGGTCGAGCTCCTCCGAGAGATCCGGGGTCAGACCCGACTTGAGCTCCAGCAGCGACGCGGCGTGGGTGCGCTTCAACCGCTCGCGGCTCGCCTCGTCCAACGGTGCGGCCCGCACCTCCTCCAGCAGCTGCTTGATCATGGTGCCGATCCGCATGACCTTGGCCGGCTCACCGATCGCGTCGGCCGGGTTGAGGGACTCGCCCTCGCCGTAGTGCTGCACGGTGCCGGTCACCGATGCGTCGCCGCTCTCCGGCTGCCCGTCCGGGCCGATCACCACGATGCGCTGTCCCTGGGGTTCGCTCACGTCTGCACCTCGAGTCTCTCTGGTCGCGAATGCCGGTCCATTGTCCCCGATGCCGGCGGGCGTCGGACGACGTCAGGGGACGGTCAGCAGGACCTTGCCCCCGGGCGCGGACCCGGAATCCAGGGCGGCGTGGGCGGCGGCCGCCTCGACGATCGGCAGCCGGGCCCCGATCACCGGCCGGATCGCCCCGGCCGCCACCAACGGCCAGACCTCCCGCTCGACCTCGGCGACGATGTCGGCCTTGGAGCCGTGGCCGGTCACCGGGCGCGAGCGCAGGGTGGTGCCGAGGATGGTGGCACGTGTGGTGAGCAGCGCCCCGAGGTCGAGCTCCGCCCTGGTGCCGCCCTGCATGCCGATGATCGTCAGCCGGCCCAGGGTGGCCAACGCGGAGAGGTTGCGCTGCAGATACTTTCCGCCGACGACGTCGAGGATGACGTCCACCCCGTGGCCGTCGGTGAGCTTTCGGACGACCTCGACGAAGTCCTCCTCGTGGTAATCGATCGCCCGCTCCGCACCGAGGTCCAGGCAGCGCTGTCGGCCGGCCGCCGAGCCCGCGGTGACGATCACCCGCAGGCCCAGCGCCACCCCGAGCTGGATGGCGAAGGTGCCGATCCCGCCGGTGCCGCCGTGCACCAGCAGCGTCTCCCCGCGCCGGGCGCCGCCGGCCATCACCAGCGTGGACCAGACCGTGCAGGCCACCTCGGGCAGCCCGGCGGCGTCGATCAGGTCGACCCCGTCGGGGACGGGCAGTACCTGGACGGCGGGCACCGCGACGCGCTCGGCGTAGCCGCCGCCGGCCAGCAGCGCGCAGACCTCGTCGCCGACCCGCCAGCGCCGCACGTCCGCGCCGACGGCCTCCACCACGCCACTGCACTCCATGCCGAGGATCCCGCTCGCGCCCGGCGGCGGCGGGTAATGACCCTTGCGCTGCAACAGGTCCGCGCGGTTGACCCCGGCCGCCGACACCCGGATGACCACCTCGTCGGGCCCTGGCTCGGGATCGGGTGCGGGCGTCCAGGTCAGCCGGTCTCCGTCGGTCGCGATGGCGTGCATGCCGCCCAGTGAACCACCGGGTCAGGGCGCGAGGACGGTCGGGATTCCGGTGACGAGGCCGTCGGTGACGAGGCCGCCGGCGACGGTGCGGATGTCGACGCCGCGGGCGACCGGATCGACGACTCGGACGTCCTCGGCGTCGACCCGGTCGACTGCGACACCGCCGGGCCACCAGACTGTCTCGTATGGACACTCCGCTCGTCGACCTGTGGCCGCTGTTCGGGCTGGAGGTGCGCAGTCCCCGGCTGGTGCTCACACCCGTGCGAGACGACCACCTGGCCGGTCTGGTCGCCGCCGTGCGCACCGGCGTGCACGATCCGGCGGAGCACCCCTTCGACGTCCCGTGGACCGGCGCCCCGGCCGACGAGCTCGGACCGAACACCCTGCGGCACCTGTGGGCTTCCCGGGCCGCCACCCGGGCCGAGCACTGGGACATCCACTTCGCGGTGCTGCGCGACGGCGTGCCGATCGGCGTGCAGGACGTCCGGGCCGACCACTTCGACGTGGTGCGCACCATCGCCACCGGATCCTGGCTGTCGTCGGCACATCAGGGCCAGGGCCTGGGCACCGAGATGCGGGCCGCCATCCTGATGTTGGCCTTCGACCACCTCGGCAGCCGGCGCGCCGAGTCGGCGGCGTTCGTGGACAACCCGCGCTCGCTACGGGTCTCGGAGAAGCTCGGCTACGTGGACAACGGCGGCTCGTTCCAGCCGCGGCGTCCGGGGGAGGCGGCCGAGAGCCGGCGGCTGCTGGTCACCCCGGAATCGTTCGCTCGTCCGGACTGGCCCGTCGAGGTCGACGGCCTCGCGGAGTGCCGGGCGCTGCTGGGTTTCTGAGCCGCGGTACGCCGCTACTGTCGGGACGTGCCGACGCCCCGCAACCTGATCGCCGTCACCCCGGCGCCGGCGCTGTTCCTGGTCTCCGGGTTCACCCAGTACTACGGGGCCGCGCTCGCGGTCGGCCTGTTCGTGCTGGCGCCGTCGGCGGTCGTCGGCTGGCTGCGCATCGTGGTCAGCGCGGTCATCCTGCTGGCCTGGCGACGCCCCTGGAAGCAGGGTTGGTCCCGTCGCGAGCTGCTCGCCTCGGCCGGATTCGGTGTCGTGCTCGCCGCCATGAACCTGTGTTTCTACGTCGCCATCGAGCACCTGCCGCTGGGCACCGCGGTGGCCATCGAGTTCCTCGGGCCGGTGGCGGTGGCCGCGATCACCGGCACCGGCTGGCGCGACCGACTGGGCATCGTGCTCGCCCTGGCCGGCGTGGTGCTGCTGGCCGGGGTCAGCCTGGAGGGCGGCTGGACCCGCTCGGTGGTGATCGGGCTGGTCGCGATCGTCGGCTCCGGCCTGTTCTGGGCGTTCTACATCGTGCTCGGCCGCCGGATCGCCTCCACCCGGGACGGCATCACCTCGCTCAGCGTCGGGATGACCGCCGGCGCGCTGGTGTTCGCGCCGTTCTGCGTCTGGCACATCGGCGGCATCGTCTCCGACGGCCCGGCGCTGCTCGCCCTGGTCGGCATCGCGGTGCTCAGCTCGGTCATCCCGTACGCGATCGAGCAGGTGGTGCTCCGGAAGGTCACCGCCGCCCGGTTCGCCATCCTGCTGGCGCTGCTGCCGGTCACCGCCGCCGTCACCGGGGCAGTCTTCCTGGCCCAGATCCCGCACGCCGCCGAGATCTCCGGGATGGCGCTGGTGTGTGCGGCCATCGTGCTCAGCGCACGCAAGTCGAGCGGGGAACTCGCCACCGGCTGATGTCCCGACCTGCAGTGAAGGAGGCAACACGGATGGAACGCCCTGACGGATACACAGTGACCGACGTGGCCTGGCACGAGCCCGACGCGATCGCGCTGCGGGCCGTGATGGACGCGGAACTCAAGGAGCGGTACCCGGACTTCGGTGTCGACCGGGCTGACGCCATCCTGCGTTCGCTGCTGGTCGACCCGGCCGACGTGCTGGTCACCGTGCTCGTCCGGGACGACGCCGGCGAGGCCGTCGGTCATGCGGCGCTGCGCACCCACAACGGTGACCACGAGGTGAAACGGGTCATCGTTCGCGGCGACCAGCGGGGCCGCGGGGTCGCCCGACTGCTGATGGAGCGGGTGGAGCGGGCCGCCCGCGACGACGGTGCGACGCGCGTGGTCCTGCACACCGGGCACAACCAGCCCGAGGCCGTCGCGCTGTACCGGCGGCTGGGCTACACCCCGATCCCGCTCTACGAGCCGTACGCCACGGTGATGCCGGAGTCGTTCTGCTTCGAGAAGCGCCTGACCCGCGGCTGACCTCCGCTGGCTCTAACCCAGGTCGTCGGTGTCGAAGGTGTTGCAGGTGGCCGGATCGCCGGTCTGATAGCCGGTGCTGAACCACTTCTCGCGCTGTGCGGACGAGCCGTGGGTGAACGAGGATTCGTCGACGGTGCCGCTGCCGAGCTCGGACTGGATGTAGTCGTCGCCGATCTTGCCGGCCGCGTCCAGGGCTGCGGTGATGTCGGCGGCGGTGATCTCGGTGATGAGAATCTCGCCGTCGGCGTCCGGGACGGTGCTGGCGTGGTTGGCCCAGGCGCCGGCGTAGCAGTCGGCCTGCAGCTCCAGGCGCACCGATGCCCGACGTCGGGCCGGCTTCCTGGCCGACCCGCGACGACGTGCCCAGGATGTTCTGCACGTGGTGGCCGTACTCGTGGGCCAGCACGTAGGCCTGGGTGAACGAGCTCGTCGTTGGCCTTGAACTGGGTCTTCAACGTCTGGAAGAACGACAGGTCGACGTAGACCTGTCGGTCCGCGGGGCAGTAGAACGGCCCGACGCCGGACGTCGCCGCGCCGCAGCCGGTGGTCACATCGTCCCGGAACCAGATGGTGTCCGCCTCGGTGTAGGAGGTGCCCGACGCCTGCAGCTCGGCCGTCCAGAAGCCCTGCACCGAGTTGATGACCGCGACCAGCGCGCAGTCCGTGTTGGTGTTGGCGTCGGCTCCGGTCCGGCAGTTGGCCTCGAGGGAGCTGTTGTCCGCCTCGACCGGAGCGCCCGAGCCGCCGCCCAGCATGTTCGACAGGATGTTGCCGCCGCCGCTCGCTCGAACCGCCGGTGCCGCCGTCGGTGGACGCGCCGCCGCCGCCACCGAACATCTGCCACAACACGATGCCGATGACCACGAGCAGGCCGAGGCCGCCGCCGGCCTTGCCCACCCCGCCGCCGCCGCGGGGCAGCATGCCACCGAATCCCCCGCCGCCACGGCCCCCACCACCACTGCGGCGGTCCTGCACCTGGGAGGTGTCCAGGCGGGCCCGGTCGTTGAACTTCATGGGAACTCCTCGTGATCGCGGCTGCCCGGGACCAGGGGTCGCCGAGGGGGCAGGCCGTGCAGCTGAGCCATACCCGCGTCCAGGTCCTCGCAGCGTAGGCCGCACGGACGTCACCGGCATCACCGTCGATTGCGCAGTGAGCAAACTTGCCCACTGGGCAATAACCAGGCAGGCTGGCCTCGTGAGGAACATGACGGCCGGGTCCGGCCTGCGGAAACGAAAGAGGGACGACACCCGTCATGCCCTCGTCGAGACCGCGCACCGGCTCACCCTGGACCGCGGCTACGACGCCTTCACCGTGGCTGATCTGGCCGAGGCGGTCGGGATCTCGCGACGGACGTTCTCCAACTATTTTTCCAGCCGCGCCGAGTGCGTGCTGTCGTGGAACCTCGTGCAGGCCGAGAACGCCGTCGGCGAGCTGCTGGCGGCCGAGCCCGACGAGCCCATCCCGGCGCTGATCCGCCGGCTGCTGCAGCTGGTCACCACGGACCTGGACGGGCGCGGCGCCGACTTCGCCGCGGTGGTGACCGCCCACCCGGAACTGCGTGCCGAGGCGGCGGTGGTCGACCAGAAGACGGCCACCGTCCTCGCCGCCGGGATCGCGCAGCGGCTGGGTATCGACGGCGACGACGTGGTCGCCGAGTCCCTGAGCCTCTTCGCCCTGACCGCGTGCCGGGTCGTCACCGACCGGTGGCTGGCCGACCAGCGGTCCGGCGGCATCCCCGGCCTCACCGCCTCCCTCGAGCGCGTGTTCCTGATCCTGGATCCCGCCGCGCTCGACGCCCTGCGTCACCGTCCCTGACCCCGACCTGCCCGTCCCCCGCTGAGGAGCCCCTGACATGGCCGTACTGCTGTACCGACTCGGGCGCTTCGCCACCCGCTGCCGCGGCCTGGTGCTGGCCGTCTGGCTGGTCCTACTGGCCGTCGTCGGCGGCACTGCCGGCCTCGCCGGCGGCACGTTCAGCGACTCGTTCTCCATCCCGGACACGCCGGCGCAGAACGCGATCGACCAGCTGTCCGAGCGCATCCCCGGCGCCGGCGGCTCCACCGGCCGGATCGTCTTCCAGGCGCCGGAGGGGCGCAGCCTCGCCGAGCCCGAGTACCAGGCGACGGTCGAGCGCATCGTCGACGCGGCGGTGAACCTGCCCGGCGTGACGGCCGGTACCGATCCGTTCACCGGCCAGATCCTGCTCCCGGGCGGCACTGCCGCCCCGCAGAACCCCGCCGCCCAGCCGCAGCTCGCGCCGCCGGACGGCCGGATCGGTTTCGCCACCCTGCAGATGCAGGGGCAGATCACCGAGGTCCCGCCGGCCACCCACGACGGGCTGGCCGCCCTCGCCGCCGGCGCCGACGGCAGCGGCGTCACCGTGGAACTGTCGGGCGCTGCGGTCAAGCAGGCGCCCGCCATCGGCTCCACCGAGGGCATCGGCGTCATCGTCGCGCTCATCGTGCTGCTCATCATGTTCGGCTCGATCGTCGCCGCCGGCCTGCCCATGCTGACCGCCCTGATCGGCATCGGCATCGGCGTCGCGGGCGTGCTCATCGTCGCCAACGGGATCGACATGTCGTCCACCGCGCCGATCCTCGCGCTGATGCTCGGCCTGGCCGTCGGCATCGACTACGCGCTGTTCATCGTCAGTCGGCACCGCAAGCAGCTGGCCGCCGGGATGGAGGTCCGGGAGTCCATCGCCCGGGCCAACGGGACCGCCGGTTCCGCGGTCGTCTTCGCCGGGCTGACCGTCATCATCGCGCTGGCCGCGCTGAGTGTCGTCGGCATCCCGTTCCTCACCGTGATGGGCGTCGCCGCCTCGCTGACCGTGCTGATCGCGGTGCTCATCGCGGTCACCCTGCTGCCCGCCCTGCTGGCCTTCGCCGGCCCGAAGGTGTTGGGCCGCAAGCAGCGCGAGCTGTTGAACCTCGGCAAGCACGCCGTCGAGCGGCGCAAGCAGGCCGACCCGG
Source organism: uncultured Actinomycetota bacterium (assembly GCA_963700115.1). Classification (GTDB taxonomy): domain Bacteria; phylum Actinomycetota; class Actinomycetes; order Mycobacteriales; family Nakamurellaceae; genus Nakamurella. Next base: position 445,422 of record OY969473.1, read on the forward strand.
ACCGGGCCAACCGCTGGGGTCGCTTCGTCACCCGGTACCCCGCGCTGGTACTGGTCGGCGGCATCGTCGCCCTCGGTGCGGCCGCGATCCCGACCACCCAGCTGCACCTGGGGCTCCCCGACGACGGTTCCAAGCCGCTGGACTCCACCGCCCGGCAGGCCTACGACCTGCTGGCGGAGGGCTTCGGCGCCGGCGTCAACGGGACCATCATCGTCACCGTCGACGCCACCGACCCGGCCGCGCTGGGCCCCGCCGTGCAGGCCGCCGTCCAGGCGATCCAGGCCACCGGCGACGTCATCGCGGTGACCCCGTTCGCGCAGGCCGCCGACGGCACCTTCGCCGCCATCAACGTGGTGCCGACCTCCGCCCCGGGCGACCAGGCCACCGAGGATCTGGTCCACGAGATCCGCGACTCGGCCGACGGCATCGCCGCGAGCACCGGGGCGACCCTGCAGGTCACCGGGCAGACCGCCCTCGGCATCGACGTCTCGGAGAAGCTCGCCGCCGCGCTGCCGGTCTACCTGATCATCGTGGTCGGCCTGGCGCTGGTGCTGCTGATGCTGGTCTTCCGGTCGATCGTGGTGCCGATCAAGGCCGCGCTGGGCTTCCTGCTGTCCGTCGGAGCCTCGTTCGGCGCCGTGGTCGCGATCTACCAGTGGGGCTGGTTCGGCATTGTCGAGACGCCGTCCAACATCGTCTCGTTCCTGCCGATCCTGCTGATCGGGGTGCTGTTCGGCCTGGCGATGGACTACGAGGTGTTCCTGGTGGCCGGCATGCGTGAGTCGTTCGTGCACGGCGAGGAGCCGAAGGCGGCGGTCCGCAGCGGCTACGCGCACGGGTCCCGGGTGGTCATCGCGGCGGCCATCATCATGACCAGCGTCTTCGCCGGCTTCATCCTGGCGCCGGACACGATCATCGCCTCGATCGGCTTCGCCCTCGGCATCGGCGTGCTGTTCGACGCGTTCGTCGTCCGGATGACGATCGTGCCGGCGCTGATGACGCTGCTCGGCCGGTTCGCCTGGTACCTGCCGGCATGGCTGCAGAAGTCGCTGCCCAACGTCGACATCGAGGGGGAGCAGTTGCTCCAGCAGCTCGACGCCCCGACGCCGTCGCCCGAGCCCGAGACGGTCCGCGTCTGAGGCCCGGGCGGCCGCCACGGCGGCCGGTCGCCGGCGGTCGCCTGCGTCCGGACCGTTCGGGGGCCGGCCGCGGGGACCGTACACTTTCCCGCGGAGGCGTGTCCGAGCGGCCGAAGGAAGCCGCCTTGAAAGCGGCCAGGGCTAACACCCTCGGGGGTTCAAATCCCTCCGCCTCCGCCACACTTCCCGGCTGATCGACGACATCGTGCTCGGGGCATGGTGATCAGGGGGCGCTGATGCCGACGGCGATCCCGGGCCCCGCCCGGTCGGGCTGACCGAAGCCTCCACGGACAGCGCCGCCCGTTCGCCGGTCCCCACCGGCCGCCGCGGTCCCTACTGTGAACGATCAAGTAGGCATGAGCCCGCTGTGACAGAACGGATGGGTCCGCACATGGCCGGTCAGTATCCTGCGCCGAGCGGTGGCGACGGGACGACCCTGTCGACGCTCGTGGTGATTCCCGCTTTCGGCTCGCCGGAGCTGACCGACGCCGTCCTCGGCGATCTGGTGCGCGACGGGACCAACCGCCGCCCCGACGTGCGGATCGTGGTGGTCGACAACGGTGGCGACTACGTGGTGCCCGTGGCCGGGAGCGGCATCTCGGTGCACCGGCCGGGTGAGAACCTGCGCTGGATCGGCTCCGCGAACTGGGCGCTGCGAACGGCGGTGACGGACGGTTTCGACGCCGCCGTCGTGCTCAACAACGACATCCGGCTCTCCACCGGGTTTCTCGCGGCCCTCGTCGCTCCGTTCCAGGAGGACGAGAAGGTGGCGGTGGCCGCTGCCTGCTATGACGACTTCTGGCTGCACCAGCGCGCCCAGCTCATCCCGGAGACCGCCTTCGACTACCGGTCGAAGAACAGGATCCGCGACGTGCCGTTCTGCGACGGCACCGCCATCGCCTTCGCCGCTCCGGCGATCGTCGAGCTCGGTGCGCTGGACACGGTCGCCTTCCCGCGGCACGGCTACGGTTCCGACATCGATCTCGCGATCCGGGTCCGCGCGGCGGGGCTGCGTTGTGTCGTCACCGAGCGCGCCTACGTCTCCCACCTGCGCCGGGCCACGATGAACCGGACCGGTCAGACGTCGGAGGGCAACCGGGCCGAGATCCTGGACGGCATGACGAGCAAGTGGGGCCCCGACTGGCGCGCCGAGGTCGGCCTCGGACCCAACGCCTTCCCGCCGCACAACACGGGCAGCGGCTCGTCGTGGTACCTGAGCCCGCCCCGCTTCGAATGAGCACGCGGCGGATCCTCTACGCCGGGTTCGCCACCCGTCGGCACAGTGGTGGCGTGCACGTGCTGACCCAGCACGTGCGGTTGCTGCGGGCGGCCGGGCACGAGGCATGGCTCTGGCTCCCGGACCCGGGGGACCGCACCGACTGGATCGACGACGAGGTGCCCGTGGTCGCCGGCGCGACGACGCCGATCGGCGCCGACGATCTGCTCGTGCTGCCCGAGACGCCGACCGTCCCGGGCCGCGACCCGGCGCCCGGTGCGCGCACGGTGATCTTCAATCAGAACCACTTCTACACCTTCGCGGCCGGCCCACCCGCGCCCGGTTTCCCGGGCTGGGCGCGGCCGCCGGCCATCTGGGCGGTCACCGCGGAGAGCCGCGACGTGCTCGCGGCGGTGCTGCCGGAACTGGCGGTGGAGCTCGTCCCGAACCCGGTCGACGGTGACCTGTTCGCACCGCAGCCGACCTCGACGCCCCGCGTCAGCTGGTTCCCGCGGAAGCGTCCACGGGAGGCGTCGCTGTTGAAGGCGCTGCTGCGCAACGACAACCGTCTGGCCGGGGTCGATCTCGTCGAGATGATCGATACCCCCCGGGCCGGGGTCGCTGCCGTCCTGGGCACCAGCACGGTGTTCGTGGCGCTGGGCCACAGCGAGAGCTTCGGGCTGCCGGTCGCGGAGGCGTTGGCGTCGGGCTGCCTCGTTGCCGGGTACGGCGGCGGCGGTGGACACGAACTGTTCGAGGCCCCGGGCGCCTGGCTGGTCCCGGAACAGCGTCCGCTGCTGGTGCGCGACCGGGTGGTCGAGCTGCTGGCGGCCGCGGTCGCCCTGGAGCCCCTCCGGGAAGCGAACCGCACCTGGGTGCTGGACCGTTACCCGCCGGCCCGGACGGCCGCCGCCCTGAGCACCGCCGTCGAGAAGGCTTTCGGCCGGCCGGGTTCGGCCGCGATGGCCACCCATCCGGCCGCCTGGCTGGACGTGCTCGGCCCGCACTTCACCGCTTACGCCTGAGCCGTGCCGCCGCCCTGGTGGGGGCGGCTCAGTAGCGGCCGGAGATCACGTTGGCCAGCTTCTCGCCGGTGACGAACCGGCGCAGCTGCTCCGCGACCAGCGCGAAGGCCCGCGGGCCGGCGGCCTTGACGTGGCCGGCGGCGTGCGGGGTCAGGATCAGGTTCGCTGCCTGCCAGAGCGGGTGTCCCGCGGGCAGCGGCTCGGGCTCCACCACGTCCAGTGCGGCGCGCAACCGGCCGGCCGTCAGCTCGGCGAGCAGCGCGTCGGTGTCGACGACCTTGCCGCGGGCGACGTTGACCAGCAGCGCGTCGTCGGGCAGTCGGGCCAGGAACGTGGCGTCGACGAGGCCGGTCGTCTGCGGGGTCAGCGGCAGCGTCACCACGACCACGTCGGCGTCCGGCAGCAGCGCGGGGAGCTCGTCGATGCCGTGGATGCCGTCCCGGGCGGCGGAGGCCACCAGCACCGGATCGGCGTCGAACGCGCGCAACCGACGGGCGGTCTGCTCACCGAGGTCACCGGCCCCGAGGATGACCACCCGCTTGTCGACGAGGTCGTCGGCTTCGACGAGGTCCCAGCGGCCCTCCCGCTGCGCGTCGAGGAAGTGCGGCAACCGCCGCTGCGACGCCAGGATCAGGGTGAGCACCAGCTCGGCGACCGAGCTGCCGTGCACGCCCCGGGCGTTGCACAGGGTCACGCCCTCGGGCAGGTGCTCGACGATGTCCTCGACGCCGGCGCTGGTCAGCTGCATCACCTCCAGGTTGGGGAGGGCGGCGAACTTCTCCGGCAGATCGTCGGAGTCCTCGACCTGCGGGACCCAGAAGGTCGTCTCGGCCAGCTTCGCCGGCTTCTCGCCGGTGCCGTCCCAGACCACCACCTCCACACCGTGGGGGAGATCGCCCAGCAGGCGGACGGCGTTGTCGTCGGGAAGGCACACCACGGTCATGAGGCCACGGTAGGTCACCGGCGGGCGGGGCGGGTACACGCGCGCCCCGGAGCTACTGCGTCAGGTCCAGTACAGCAGTCGGGCGCTCGGCAACCGCTGCTCGAGCTCCCTGGTGAACCAGCCCCGCATCTCGCCCATGACCGCCTTGGGGTAGACGAACTTGACCCCGCCGAATTTGGAACGCTTCTCGCTGCGGCTCTCCTCGTCCATCTCCAGCCGGGTGTTCGGGTACCAGCCGAGCAGCACCTCCTTGCTGGCCGGGGTGAATCGGTGGGTGATGATCTCGGCGGTCAGGTCGACGTCACCGACGTCGGCCAGGGTGGCGGCGACGTCGTCGAGCAGGGCGCCGTAGCCCGCCCGCCAGTCGCCGATCGGCATGATCGGGGCGATCGTGAGGCCGACCGGGTAGCCGGCCCGGGCCATCGCGCCCATCGCGGTCAGCCGGGCCGGCATCCGGGCGGTGCCGCCCTCGAAGCGGTGTGCGACGTCGTCGGAATTGACCGAGAACCGCACCCGCGTGCGGCCCTGGTGGTCCAGCGTCACCAGTTCGCCGACGTCGTCGAACTTGGTGGTGAAACGCAGCTGGACGTCGTCGCCGAACTCCCCGGAACCGACCCGGGAGATCGCCGCCGCCAGCGACCCGGTGACCCGCTCGATCCCGAGCGGGTCGGTGTAGCAGGACATCTCGAAAGTGGTGCCCTCGTGGCCGCGCTCGACGGTGCCGCTGGTGACGGTGCCGCGGCCGGCGTGGGTACCGACGCCGGCGAGCACCTGGTCGAGGTTGGCGTAGACCCGGGTCACCGGCGGACCGGTGAGCGAGCCGGCCAGGTAGCAGTACTGGCAGTGCGCCGGGCAGCCGCGGGCGAGGTCGATCCGCCAGTCGGCGCTCGGCGGGATGGGTTGCGGCTTCAACGCACTCGGCGGTGCGACGACCACCGCGAGGGTCGACTTCGCCCGGGCGTAGGTCTCGCGTTCGGATTCCCCACGGAGGTTGGTCAGCCGGTCGCCGGGGAGCAGCTGGATGTCGTCGACGCCGGCAGCCTCGCAGCGCCGGATGATCTCGGCGGTGTGGGGTTGCTCCTGCGCGGCGCGGGTGATCTGCACGTGCCGGGGGATCCACGCCCTCGTCGGGGCGGAAACGAGACTGTCAGCGGTGTCCATGTCAGGAGTTCCAACGCTGCCGGCGGCCGGGCACTTCCCGGTGTGGGCGGCGACACGGTCGGGTCCGTGTCCTGGATCGACCGGTCGCCGCCCACCTGGATCAGCCGGTCGCCGCCCACCTGGACGGCCGGGCGCCGGCGCGTCGCAATTGCGCTTCCTGCTCCTCCAACGGCACCCACGCCGGCACGATGCGCGCGTCGCAGTCGGCGCACACCCACTCGTCGACGCTGCCGTCGGTGCGGTCGACCTCCCAGTGCGCGCACGGTAGCGCCGCCTGCTCCTCCCGGAGCCGGTCGACCTCGTCGCGGAGCTCGACCGACGCGCGCCGGCTGAGCTCACGGATGCGCGTCTCCAGCCGCACCGCACTCCGGCGCCGCTCGATGAGTTCCGGCGGCCAGACCGCCTGTCGGGTCGTCACGCCACGATCCAATGAGAAGTGATGTCCTGCTTCACGTCTGCCTGCCCCCCGAGCTGTCCTGCCCCGATCCGGTCGACCCCCACCACTGTCGATGACGTCATGTTACGGCTTGCAGGTTTCCATGTCTTTACAAACTAGTGACCGGTGCCTGGCCGACAAACGGCGGTCGGGCACCGGCCGCCGAGCCCCTACTCCAGGATCTCCAGAGGCGTCCGACATCCAGCCCTTCGGCGCCGATTCCACCGATTGCCTGGGTGAGAACAGGTCTGGGCCGGGCGTGTGGTGCGATACGGAATCCCGGAGTCGCGAGACGCGTTCAGGCGCAGTGGGTATCCACGACGGCGAGCAGTGCGTCGATGTCGAAGGGCTTGGGCACGAAGGCGGCAGCGCCGGCCTTCAGGATGGCGGCGACCTGCTCCCGGCCCGAGTCGCCGCTGAAGACCACAACCGGGATCGCGGCGGTCGCCGGGTCGGTGGTCAGCGCGTGCAGCACCTCTGCACCCTGGATGCCGGGGAGCCGCCAGTCCAGCAGCACCAGGTGCGGGGTCTCGTCCCGGGCTCTGCGGAGGCCGTCCTCCCCGGTCCCGGCCACCGCCAACTCGACGCTGGGCCGCAGGCGGAGCACCTTCTGCACGAGCCGCACGTTGACCGGATTGTCCTCGATGTAGAGCACCCGGCGGCGCCCAGGCTGCGTCACGTGGCGACCGGTCCCCGGGACGGCAGGGCCAACGGCGGCAACCCGGCGCTGCGTTGCGTCACGTCCTCCAGGACCTGGTAGAGCGACGGCAGATCGAGCGGCTTGGTCAGGTACGCGGAAACGCCGTGGGACAGCAGCCGCCGCACCGTGCCCGGAGTGGCGTCGGCCGACAGCACCACCACCGGGATCGCGGCCGTCGCCGGATCCGCCCGCAGGCACTGGATGGCCTCCTCACCGGACATGCCCGGCAGATGCAGGTCCATCAGGATCAGGTCCGGGCGTTGGTGGCCGGCGAGGGTGAGGCCGTCCTCGGCGTTGTCGGTGGCGATCAGCGAGACATCGCTCCAGGTGCGGAAGATGCGGTCCAGCACGTGGCTGTTGGCCATGTTGTCCTCGATCGACAGCACGGTCAGGCGACGGCCGGCGGGACTGCTTCTGCGCGGCGCCGGTAGGGCCGGCGGGTCGGCTGCGATCGACGTGGCCGCGGCGACGTCGGTCGCTGCCACCATCCGGATGGTGAAGGTCGATCCCTGACCCAGGATGCTCTCGACCTCGATCGTCCCGTGCATGGCCTCCGCCAGGGCGCGGGCCAGGGGCAGTCCGATGCCGGTGCCCTCGATCGGGCCACGGTGGGCGTCGAGCCGTTCGAACGGCATCCAGATGCGCTCGCGATCGGCCTCGTCGAGACCTTCGCCGGTGTCGGTCACCCGGAGCTCGATGATGTCACCGGGCGGGTGCCGGTGGTCCAGGGTGATGGTGCCGGCGTGCCGGTTGTACTTGATCGCGTTGGACACCAGGTTGACCAGCACCTGCTTGAGTCGCTGGTAATCGGCATAGACGGCGACGGCCGGATCCGTGATCAGATTCCGGACGGTGATCTGGCGGGCGGCGGCCAGCGGGCCGACCAGCGAGACGACCTCCTGAGTGACCCGGCCGATCGAGATGGGCTCCATGGAGACCTGGAGCTCACCCGACTCGACCCGGGAGATGTCGATGAGCTCGTTGATCAGGGCGAGCAGGTGGCGGCCGGCCTGATGAATGTGCTCGGCACTCTCGCGGTCCTCGTCGTCCAGATCCGACATCTCCAGCAGCTGCGCGAAACCCAGGATCGCGTTCAGCGGAGTCCGGAGCTCGTGGCTCGTGCGCGACAAGAACGAGTTCTTGGTGTGGGTGGCGGTGAGCGCCTGATCGCGCGCGGCGACAAGCTCCTCGAGCCGGCTGCTCAGCAGGCGCTGCGCGTCGGCGATCGCCGCGTCGAGGCGCCCGAGTTCGTCCTTTGCCGGCCTGGTCGGGGTCAGCTCGCGGCCCGCGCCCAGTCGCTCGGCGTTCGCTGCCGTCGCCGTCACCCGGCGGGCGATCCCGTACGCGAAGAGCGTGAGTCCCGCGGCACCCGTCAGCAGGCCGACGGCCAGGCCGATGATCTGCAGCGTCAGGATCCGGCGTTCGAGATCGTTGATCTGCACCCGCTTCTGCGCTGAGATCGCGGACGGTTCGGCGGTGAGCTCGCGGATCTGGCTACGGAGCCCGTCCATGATGCTGCGGCCCATGGCGAGCGGGTTGGTGAGTCCGGAATCGGTGGTCCGGTCGCCGACCGCCCTGATGATCGTGAAGAGCTGCGCCTGCAGTGCGTTCAGGCTGGCCCGGATCTCGGTCGCGCGGGCCCGCTCCGCGGGTGTCGAGACACGGCCGTCGAGATCGTCGAGCCGCGCGAATGCCGTGTCGATGTTGTCGCCGTAGCCGTCGTAGAAGCTGCGGTCGCCGGTCGCCGCGTAGCCCCGCACTCGCGTCTCCGCATCCGTGGCGGACTGCAGGATGACGTTGGCGGGCGAGGTGATGTTGGAGGCGGCAATGGCCGTTTGCCGCTCCGCCCGCTCCTCCAATTGCAGAACGAACGCCGAGGTGGAGACGCCGATCAGCGCGATCATCGGGATGGCCAGCGCCAGGAGGCCCTTGACGGGAACGGACCGGTCGAGCCACCACTGACCCAGCCGGTTCAGTCGGCGTGGCGTCGAGTGGGAGCCGGGCAGGCCGAAGGCAGGCGTTCGTGACACCGGACACCTCCCCCGTCAGATTTACGGCGACGTTACTCCATTCAGTGACCGCTCACGGCGGTCAAGGCCGCGTTACGACGTGTGAGAACGTCGAAGGGTGAGAATTGCCGCTAACACGATCACTCACAGGCGTAATGGGATGGTCCCTATGGGTGTAGCGGGCCTCAATTGCTTCAAACGTCTGGTGCCGTATCGCTCACCGTGAACACCCACGGCCGCAGCACACCGGGACCGGGACCGGGAGAAATCGACACGACTGCGGTGTCCCCGGCGGCGGTGAGCGTCGGGGACCGGCGGAGAGGCCCCATAGGGTGCCTGGGTGACGTTCGTCGAGGCGATGCTCGTGCTGTTGGCCGGCGTGGGTGCGGGAACCATCAACGCGGTCGTCGGTTCCGGCACCCTGATCACCTTCCCCACCCTGCTGGCCTTCGGCATCCCACCGGTGACGGCGACGATGAGCAACGCGGTCGGTCTCGTCGCCGGCAGCGTGTCCGGCACCTGGGGATACCGGCGCGAGCTGCGCGGTCAGTGGCCGCGGCTGCGATGGCAGATCCCCGCCTCGCTCATCGGTTCGGTGCTGGGCGCGTGCCTGCTCCTGGTGCTGCCGGCCGACGCCTTCGAGACCATCGTCCCGGTGCTGCTGGCGCTGGCGCTGGTGCTCGTCGTCGTGCAGCCGCGCATCCAGGCCTGGGTGCGGCGGCGGGCGGTGCTGGCCGGCCGCGAGCTGTCGGTGATCACCACCGGCCGTTTCACCCTGTTGATCGTCTGGACATTCATCGCCGGGGTCTACGGCGGCTACTTCGCCGCGGCCCAGGGCATCCTGCTGGTCGGCATCATGGGCGCGCTGGTCCACAACTCGCTGCAGGAGATCAATGCGGCCAAGAACCTGCTGTCGCTGCTGGTCAACGTGGTGTCGGCGACGATCTACACGCTCGTCGCGTTCGACCGGATCAACTGGGTGGCCGCGGCGATGATCGCGGTCGGCTCGTTGATCGGCGGCTTCATCGGTGCCGGGGTGGGCCGCAAGCTGCCGGCACCGGTCCTGCGCGGCGCCATCGTGGTGCTCGGCGTCTACGCGATCTGGCGCATCGTCACGCTGGGGTAGCTGCCGCGGCGACTCCGTCGAAGCTGAGCGCGGCGGCCAGGAAGGCGTCGTTCTGCTCGGTGGTGCCGATCGAGACGCGGACGCCGCCGTTGTCGGCGGAGGTGAACGGCCGGACGATGACTTTCGCCTGTTCGCAGTGGGCGGCGAAGGCGCCGGCCCGCTCGCGCAGCGGGAGCCAGACGAAGTTGGCCTGGGACTCCGGAACGGCGAAACCGGCGGACAGCAGCGCGTCGCGGACCCGGGTCCGCTCGGCGACGATCTGCCGACAGCGGGCGAGCAGCTCTTCCTCGGCGTCCAGGGAGGCGATCGCTGCCGCCTGGGCGAGGGCGTTCACCGCGAACGGGATGCCGATCTTGCGCAGGGTGGCGGCGATGTCGGGGGCGCCGACCGCGAACCCGACCCGGAGGCCGGCGAGGCCGTACGCCTTCGAGAGGGTCCGCAGCACCAGGACGTTCTCCCGGCCACGGGCGTAGGTGATGCCGTCCACCGTGGAGGGGTCGTCGGCGAACTCGCGGTAGGCCTCGTCGAGCACGACCAGCACCCGGGCCGGGACCCGGGCCAGGAAGTCGTCCAGCGCAGCCCGGTCGACGACGGTCCCGGTCGGGTTGTTGGGGCTGCAGACGAAGATCAGCCGGGTCCGGTCGGTGATGGCGTCGGCCAGCGCCGGCAGGTCCAGCGCCTCGTCCCGGAGCGGGACGTGGACCGAGGTCGCACCCACGACCGCGGTGATGATCGGGTACGCCTCGAACGAGCGCCACGGGTACAGCACCTCGTCGCCGGGGACGCAGGTCGCCTCGACGAGTTGCTGGCACAGCGCGACCGAGCCGCAGCCGACGGCGATCTGACCGGGGTCGACGCCGAACCGGTCGGCGAGCTTCGCGGTGAGCGCGCCGGCGCCGTTGTCCGGGTAGCGGTTGATGCCCGCGGCGGCCTCGGCGATGGCCCGCACCACCGAGTCCAGCGGCGGGAACGGCATCTCGTTGGACGCCAGCTTGATGGCGCCCGGGACGGTGCGGCCGGGGGTGTAGGCGGGCAGCGCGTCGAGCGCGGCCCGCAGCTGGGCGGTCATCGCGGGAGCCTTCCTGTTCGGACCTGGCGAGCGTAGTGGTCGGCCCCGGGCCTCCGGCGCGGCCCGCGCTCGGGTTCGGGTGGGCTCCGTAGGGTCACCCACCATGCGAGGGGCACGGTGGGTGGGTCTGGCGGTCGGTCTGGTGATGCTCGCTGCCTGCGGGGGTGAGACCTCGACCCTCGTGTCGGGACCGGCCGCGACACCGGCGACGGTCGCGTCGGATCCGGCCCCGTCGGCGGCCCCGGCCAAGCTGCAGGTGACCGTGCCGGGGCTCGGAGGCGCGGCCGGTGACCGACCCGACGACCGCAGTCCCCGGGTCCCCCGGATCCGTGGCGCCCGGCCCGGGCTCGGCCGCCGAGGCGCCGACCCCCGGCGCCGAGGACGGGGTCGCGAGCGAGGCATCACCGGCGGCCCCGGCGGCCCCGTCGGTACCGGCGTCGGTCGAGGTGCAGCTGGTCGGCTGCCAGGACTGCCAGGTGCTGGGCACCCACGGCGACGTGGTCGGCGGCTACTCGGCGGCGTTGGTCAGCCAGGGTGGGCGGGCCGCGGTGATCTCGGTGGATCGGGCCGGGACCCTGGTGGCAATCCAGTCGGTGCCCTACGGCGTGACGTTCGCCGCACAGCCGGACGGCCGGCTGGCCTGCGGCGCCGGCGGCCGCTGCCTGGTGCTCGCCACCCAGGCCGACGGCAAGGCCGTGCTGTCGGCGTTCGGGCTGGGTGCGGACGGCCGGTGGACCGACCTGTCCGGATCGGACGGCTTCGTCTCGGCGACCGACAAGGCCGTCGCGGTGATGCTCGAGGATGCGCTGGGCGCGGCCGTGCAGGTCACCGACGGCACGACGACCATCTGGAACGTGTTGGCCTGGAACGGTTCCGAGTTCGCGACGCTGGGGTGCGGGCCGGACGGGGATGCTCCCGACCTGCCGTCGCTGGACCTGGCGGCGTGCCTGTCGTAGCGGTCCGGGTGACGGTTTTGCTGTTGCCGGTCGGCGCCGGGTACCCTCGTCGAGGCAACACCCTCGGGTGGGGCTGGGGAAGCGTGCCAGAGCGGCCGAATGGGTCTCACTGCTAATGAGATGTGCCTTAACAGGTACCGGAGGTTCAAATCCTCTCGCTTCCGCGGTCTGCAGAGCCTGGTAGGTTCTTGTGGGCTCCGGCCCCGTCGCGCGTCGGCGGAGTCGGTGATCGAGAAGTGAACATGCGCCTGTAGCTCAACGGATAGAGCATCTGACTACGGATCAGAAGGTTGGGGGTTCGAATCCCTCCAGGCGCACAGATTGCAGGTCTCTGACCTGCAGGAATGGGCAGTCGAGGCAAGTCCTGGCCTCCGCCCGGTGGCCATTTGGGCACCAATGGGTCACAAAGTCTCCCGCACAGATGACGAACATGAGGCGGTCTCGTGTGGTCCCGTTCCCCGGGATGTCTCGTCAAGGTTCTGAGATCCCCTGAGCCCCGTTGCGGTTGTTTCGTAACTGAGATGATCAGAATGCCCAGCGCGGCCAGGCCGGGAAACCGAGTTGGGGAGCACCTGGTAGCGGAGACCGTTCTGCTTCGATCCTCTGACGGCGAGGAGGATCTGACCGTTCCCCGCCACGCATCTGAGCTGCTGATGTATCGCTTATCAGCATGGCGGCCGGGCACGCCGGTCACTGGGATGCCCGACTACGCCGAGTTGACGACCCAGCACGCAGCCGACCTGATGAACGACTTGCGTCCGCATGTCATCGAGCGGCTGTACGAGCGGAGAATTCAGTACCGGATGGTCGGAACCCATCGACGCGTCAGCGCCACGTCCGTAAGCGAGTACCTCGATACGCGGCAGGGTCGCCAGCGTGACTCTGCCAAAATCTGACGGCCCCATCGGGTCGCGTTTGGGTGGCCCCAGGCTCGGAGTCTCCGGACATGCCAGGGGTGTCAGTTCGGCAGGGGGTTTCGTCGCGCGACGTAGACGAACCCGGTCCAGGTCCGGCAATAGGTGAAGTCGGTGACCCATAATTCGTTCGGTGCCGCCGCGGTGAAGTTGCGTTCCACCAGGTCAGGTGCTCTCGAAGCGGTCTTGTCCGACACGGTCGTGAAGACCCTGCTGCCGCGGCGAACCCCTTGCAGACCGAGGGTGCGCATACCCCGGTCGACCGCCCCTGCGGACACCTGATGGCCGAGTCTGCGCAGGTAGGCGGTCATCTTCCGCCGCCCGTACAGCCCCTCCGGGGTGCGTCGGCGCAGCCCGGTGGTGGTGTCGGCGGTGTAGGCGACCTGCCGGATCAGGTCCTCCGCGGTCGCGTCGGAAACCGCCCGGGCCGACCGGCCCCTCGTGCCGGCCTTGACCGCTCGGTAGGTCCGCGCAGCGATCTGGCAGCCCTGCTCCCGCAGGACCGCGCAGACCGACTCGACTGCGTGGTCTTCGCTTCTCATCTGGTCGATGAACCCGATGATCATCGGTTGCGGGGGTCGAGTTTGGGTGGCCCCAGGCTCGGAGTCTCCGGACATGCCAGGGGTGTCAGTTCGGCAGGGGTTTCGTTCCTGGCCGGCTGGTCATGTTTGCGTATCGGACGGCGGAACAGCGGGCCGGGGGTGAGGATGGGTCATGACTGATTTCGGGATGAGCGTGCGGGTGTCGGGTTCGATGGGGTCGGTTTTGGACCGGGTGCGGTCGGCTTTGCAGGTGGAGGGTTTCGGGGTGCTGACCGAGATCGACATCGCAGCGACGTTCAAGGCGAAGTTGGATGTGGAGGTGCCGCCGCAGGTGATCCTGGGGGCGTGCAATGCGCCGTTGGCCCGGGAGGGGTTGCGGGTGGAGCCCGATCTGGGGTTGCTGTTGCCGTGCAACGTGGTCGTCCGCCTTGATGCAGATGGGTCCATAGTGGTGGCTGCGGTGAACCCGGAGATGATGGTGACCGCGACGGGCCAGGCGGGTCTGGAGCCGGTCGCAGCCGATGCGGGTGCGCGGTTGCGTCGGGTGTTGGACTCGGTAGCCGGCCCGGCTCCGGTCTAGGTTCCCGTCGGGGTTGCCGCGCAGGCCTCTCGGCTTGGGCGACGCCGGTGCTGGCTGGAGCGTCGGGAGGCCACGGTCACGACAGTCCAGGCGGTGGCGACGACTGCGATGACTGCTGCGGTGAGGGCTGCGGGTGTGAGGTCGGTGAGCCACCGGGTGACCGGGTCGTGCAGCGCAAGTTCGGTGGTGGCCAGGTGTACCAGTTGGATGCCGCCGATCCCCAGGGCGACGGCGACGGACACCGCGGTCACGGTGATGGTGTAGGTGGCGGTGCGGTGGGCGTGTTCGGTGGCCCACCGGTAGGCGATGGTGAGCAACGCCCCGTCGAGGGTGTCGAAGAGTGTCATCCCGGCCGTGAACAGGACAGGCAGTAGCAGCAGGGCGTACCAGGGAAGCGTGGCGGCTGCGGTCGCGGCGAGTACGAGAAGCGCCACCTCGGAGGCGGTGTCGAACCCTAGCCCCATCAGCACGCCGATCGGATAGACCTGGCGGGGCCGTGCGACCCGGGGCAGCACACCTCGCAAGGGGCGACTCAGAACGCCGCCGGGCGTGGGGGTGACGTCGGCGGCGGTCCCGGGGCGGCGGCGCTGACGCAGCAGCCGGATCAGGGCGATGAGGTTGACGATGCCGATCGCCCAGAGGAATACGCCTGAGACGCCGGTCCCGAGGGTGGCGAGAAGGTCTCGTGCGGTTGAGTTCTCGTCGAGAAGCCCGGTGGTCAGGTGGGCTCCGACTGCGGTGAGAGCGGCCATGACGAACACCACGGTGCTGTGCCCGAGGGAGAACCAGAGGCCGACGGACAGGGGGCGGCGGCCGTGGGTGGACAGCGCGCGGGTGGCGCCGTCGATGACCGCGAGGTGGTCGGCGTCGAAGGCGTGCCGGACGCCCAGCGCGTAGGCGGTGACGGCGAGCCCGGCGGTGAGCGCAGTGGAGGTTGCAGTGCTGCTGGTGATGACGGCGAGCCCGCCCCAGCCGAGGAGGTGCAGCGCGGCCACGACACCGAGGAGCCGTGAGAGGCGGCGGGTGTCGATCCGGGACCACCGCGGCGGGGCGGTGGGTGCCCGCCGGGCGGGGGCGATCGTGGTCACGGGGGTCCTCCGGCGGGTGGTCAGGTGGCGGCGGGGTTGAGCAGGGCCTGGGCGATGACGAAGACGGCGGTGGCGAAGACGAGGTAGGCGAACCAGCGCCGCAGGCGGGCGGCGGCGAGCCGCCGGGCGATCCGGGTCGCGGCGAGGGATCCGGTGATGGCGGTGACGGCGAAGACCGCGGCAATTCGGTAGTCGATGGTGGCGTCGCCGGCGTGGGCGAGGAACCCGGACGCGGAGTTGAGGGTGACGATGGCCAGGGAGGTAGGCACCGCCGCGGTCATCGGCAGGCCGAGGGTGACCACGAGGGCGGGGATGATCAGGAATCCACCACCGACGCCGAACAGGCCGGTGAGGAACCCGACGGCGAGCCCGACGGGGATGCTGCGGGGCAGGCAGCGCCGCCAGTTGACCCCCCCGGTCGGCAGCGCGCACGCCCCGCCGTGGTCGGGGTGGTGGTCGTCGAGCATCCGGATCCCGGCGGCGATCATCAGGACCGCGAAGCCGACGAGGACCAGCTGCGGGTCCAGGAGCCGGTTCACCGCGGCCCCGGCGAATGCCGCGGCCGCCCCTGCGGCGCCGATGACCAGCGCGAGCCGCCACTGGACCTGTCGCAGCCGGGGCAGCAGCGCGGTGATCGATGACAGCCCGACCACCAGCAGTGACGTGGTGACCGCGGCCGCGACCGGTAAGTGGGCTCCGTACACCAGGGCGGGGACGGCCAGGATGGAGCCGCCGCCGCCGAGCAGGCCCAGCAGAACGCCGATCACCAGCCCCAGGACGGCGACGACGATCACCGGGTGCTACGGCCCGCAGGGGTCGGGACGGTCAGCAGGCGGGTGGTCATGCGGCGATCCGGCGGGGCGGGAGGTCGGCCAGGACCTGCTGGGCGCTGCGTCGCTGGGGGTCGCGGTTGTAGGGCAGCCGTGACAGGACCCGCGCCATGGTGCAGGTGTCGCTGACCGCCGCGTAGGTCAGACCGGCGCCGACCGCGCCGGCGAGGTAGCGGGCGGCGGGAAAACCGATGCTGACCGCGATGGATCCCACGACGAGGGATCCGGCGACGAGGCGGACCTGGCGTTCCATCGACCACCGGGACCGGCCCTGCACGACAGCACCGCCGGCGGCGGCGTAGCCGGGGACGCCGCCGGTGAGGATGGACAGGTTGTCCGCGCCGACGCCGGCGAGTCGCTGCTCGGCTTGTGCCGCGCGGGTGCCGCTCTGGCAGACCAGCACGATGTGGCGGTCCAGACGGGCGGCGAACTGAGCGGCGTGTTCACCGAGTAGATCCAGCGGCACGTTGTAGGACCCGGCGATGTGGGTGGTGCCGAACTCGGCGGCGCTGCGCACGTCGATGACGGTGACGCTGTCGGGGTCGGTGTCGATCCAGTGGGCGACGGTGGCCGGGTCGACGTGGGCGGGCCGGGGGTTCGGGGTGGTGCTGGGCATGCGGATGCTCCTGACAGTTGTGTGGGGTGACAGCGGGTGCGGCCGGGCGGTGGGTGGTCAGGCGTCGGGACGGGTCTCCAGGCCGGAGACGGCGGCATTGCTGTAGGAGTCGTCGACCAGGACGAGCTCGCGGCCGGGGTGGTCGAGGACGGACGCCGCGATCGAGGCGCGGTACCCGGAGCCGCAGTACACCCACACCTTCCCGGGAGGGACCTCACCCAAGCGTTGCGCCAGCTCGTGCAGCGGGATGTGCAAGGAGCCGCGGACGTATCCCTGGGCGCGTTCGCCGGCGCGGCGGGCGTCGAGAATCTGCACCGGCCCGGCCGCGCGGGCCGCGGCCAACCCGGCGAAGTCGCTGACCTGGTACGAGCGCAGCGCGACATCCCCGGCGAGGGTGTCGATGTCGCCGACAGCGGCGCCGGCCACGTCGTCGATACCGATGCGGACCAGCTCCCGGCGAGCATCCAGGATCTGCTGCTCGGTCTCACCGATCAGCGTCAGCGGGGTGCCGTAGCGGTAGAGCCAGCCCAGGTAGGTGATGAAATTGTTCGACAGCTCGAAGCCCAGCGATCCCGCGAGATGCCCGGCGGCGAAAGCGGTCCGGGATCGCAGGTCCACGACCCATTCCCCGGCGTCGATCCGGGACCGCAGCTGTGCGGGGTCGGCGGGTGCCGGCATCGACAGGTCGGCGGGGCCGGCACCGGCCCGGTTGGCCGGTCCCATGTGGGCGTAGTAGGCGGGGTAGGCGTCCAAGCCGGCGATCAGCCCGTCGACGTAGTCCTGCTCGCTCAGGGTCAGGGCCGGGTTGACCGCCGACTGCTCTCCCACGGTCGAGGCGTCCCCGCTGGTCGGTGTGGCGGCGCAGAAGCTGCCGAACCCGTGGCTGGGATAGACGGCGGTGCCGGCGGGCAGGTCCCGGGCCAGCCGGCGCACCGAGTGGTACTGGGCGTGGGTCAGTGCGTCGGTGTCGTCCGGGCCGACCAGATCGGTCCGGCCGGTCGACCCGTACAACATCGACCCGCCGGTGAACACCGCCTGCACCCGGCCGCCGGTGTCAGCGAGGGTGTAGCTGGTGTGGTGGTGGGTGTGGCCCGGGGTGTGCAATGCCTCGATCACGATGTCGCCGGTGGTGAGGACGTCGCCGTCGGCGACGCTGACGTGGTCGAAATCGACGTGGCTGTCCGCAGGGACGACGTAGGCGGCCCCGCTGACCTCTGACAGCACCAGACCACCGCTGACGTAGTCGTTGTGGACATGGGTCTCCAGCACGTGGGTCAGCCGGACCCCGAGCCGGGCGATCAGGTCCTGGATGCGGTCGATGTCGCGTTGCGGATCGACGACCACGGCCACCCGGCCGTCGGTGGCGAGGTAGCTGCGGTCGCCCAGGCTGGTCGTCTCGATGGTGATGATGTCGAACACAAAATCTCCTTTATGCCGTACCCCGTAGGGTATGTGGTGGTCAGACGGGGCCGCTTGTTGAGAGCAGCAAGGCGGTTCGAGTCGCTCAGATGACCCGGCCGGGGCGGCCGTCCGGCGTGCTGACCGTCATCGGGGTGCGGGTGGGGTCGAGCTCGGCCAGTCGTGCCCCCGGTCGCGCGAGTGGGATGTGCAGGCGCTGACGACGTGACCGGCTGTCCATTCGTCGTCCTCGCGGACATCGACGATCTGGATATCGGCGCCCAGCGAGTGGGCGGTGATGGCGTCCACCGGACGTCCTCCTTCGATCGGTGACGGGCCGGCACAACGTCGTCGCACCCGGCGCGAGAATCCTCCTGACCGGTGCGTCAGGCGGAAGACAGGAAGAGCTTCTCCAGTTCCTCGTCCGACAGTGGGCGCTCGGTGCCGGTCCGGTCGGCGACCATGCACTGTCGCATCCCGGTGGGAATGATCGTGAACCCGGCCCGGTCCAGCGCTCCGGATACCACGACCAGTTGGTTGACCTCTGCTGCGCAGTCTCGACCGTCCTCGATCATTTGTGATGATCCCGCCGATCTGCCACCTGCAGCCGCTTCCAGCACGCCAGCAGTCGGTGCCTTGGCTTCAGCCGAGCTCTATGGTGCGGCTACTCGTACTCAATACCCCTGGGGGTATCTTTGAGGGTAGTCGTTTCCGGCGGCCACGTCGAGCGCAGAGAGGACGCTCACATCCAGTGCGTCTCTTGGGTCGTCAATCGCAGGGCACAGCCAGGATCTTGTCCCCGACCTGCTGAACGGGCGGCCCGGCCGCGTATCAGTGGGTGAGATGGGCCGCTTTGGCGTGAGCGAGCCGGAACGACTGGGTGCCGGTCTGAATGATGTTGCGGCCGAACGTGAACGGCGGCCGGCCAGTTTGACGTCGGAGGAGAACGCCCGCCGTACGGAGGCCGACGCCCTTCTCGGTGGTGGCGTGGTGGCCGACGGTCTCGAGCAGGAGGCTGACGCGATAGGCGTCGGAGCTGACGAGCACGTGCCGCGAGTGCGGCGCCCGACGGCGACAGATGGCGGTAACGGGAGTTCGGGTTCACCGGCCACGACCACCAGCGTCTTGACCGCGGCCGACCCGCTGCAGGGGCAGCATCCTTGGGGTCAGGTCGGATCCCCCCGCCGAGCCCCTCAGGCCGGCCCTCAGGCAGATGACTCCGGTCAGGCGCAGCCGATGCCGAGCAGTAGTCCAGCGCCGAGCAGGGCGGGTAGCAGCGGGATGGTCAGAGCCGCGGCGGCGCACCAGAGGTTGCGGCGGTTGTGGAGCCGGCGGGGTGTGCTGTCGGCAAGCCTGGCGAGGCGGCGGGTGACGGCGGTGTCGGCCATGGCGAGGCCACCGGTGGGGGGTGCGGCGGGGGTCAGGGCTTGGAGGGCGTGGGCGACGGTGGGTGCGCCATGGTGAGTGGCGGCGGTGTCGTCGGCGGCAAGTTCGACGAGTTCTCGCATGGCCGCCGGGGCGGCGCGGAAGAGCGGGGCCCAGGGCAGCGCGGCGGCGGCGGCTTCGGCGATGTCGACCAGGAGGTGGTGGTGGCCGTTGAGGTGGGCTTGTTCGTGGGTCAGGGTGGCGCGGAGTTCGGCAGGGGTGAGGATGTCGGCGAGGCCGCGGGAGGCGGCGACGATGCCGGGGCGGCCGGCGACGCTGAACGCGACTGGTTCGGGGTGGTCGAGCCAGTGGATGTTCCCGGTCCCGGGGTCGCCGGCCACGGCGAGGAGGAAGGCGACGTTGTCGCCGCGTCGTCGGCGGACCCGGATCTGGCCGGCGGCGGCGAGTACCAGCCGGCTGCCGAGGTAGAGAAGCAGGGCTGCGCCGGTGATGGTGGCGGCTTGCTCGAGGGTGGGTGTGTCGGCGTGTTCGATGGTGGCCCAGCAGCGTCCGAGTTCTTCGAGCAGGGTTTCCAGGGTGCCGTGGCCGTTGTGGCTGAGCAGGTACACCGCGATGGTGCTGGTGAGCACGACGCTGGCAAGGGCGAGCAGCCAGCAGGAGATGACGACCCGCGGGTCCCAGTTCCCGCGGACCAGGCGTTGTAGCGGCCGGTGTGCCTGGGTGGCCATGATCAGAGTGCCGATGAGCAGCGCGGCGCCGATGATCACGGGGAGCGCCGGCGGCGGTTGAGCCCGGTGCGCAGGACTTTGGATTCGCCGTCGGTGGCGGTGCGGGCGAAGTGCAGCAGCGCCGCTTCGGGGTTGCCGGCCTCGGTCAGGATCTGGCGGATGGCGTTGGCGGCGGCTTCTTCGCGGGTGGTGGCGGGCAGATAGGAGTAGCCGCGTCCTTCGCGTGCGCGTTCGACGAAGTGTTTGCTGTGCAGGTTGTCCAGGATGGTCATGACGGTGGTGTAGGCCAGCGGCCGGGCGGTGACCAGTCGCTCGAGTACCCCCCGGACCGGTAGCGGTGTGTCGGTCGACCACAGCACGTCCATCACCGCGGCTTCCAGTGACCCCAACCCCCGCATCGGTGCCTCCGTCGTCTCGGCTTCTCGTGGATGTCGGGACGACATCCACGCCGTTGTTACGAGGATAGTTAGTAGCTTGGGTATAGCGGGGAACGTGCGGCGGACGAGGACGGGGGTGCGGGCGATGTCGGGTCTGGTTGTCGGCACTGCCACGCCGTCCGGGCATGGGCCTGGAGTCCCACCGCTGCGGCTGTGGGTGCTGCTGACCGCGGTGATCGGCGGGATCCTGGGCATGCACGTACTCACCGGCGGTGACATGACCGCAGGCCATGGTCCCCTCCCGACGGCGCACGTCTCGCAGCGACACACCGCCGACGCGCACGACACCGCAGGCATGGCCGGCATGGACGACCACCGGTCAGCTGCCGCCGACGTCGGGCCCGTGAACACAGGGTTTGCAGGTGTTGGTGGGTGGTTGTCGGACGCGGTGGTTGGCATGACCCATGGGGGGATGGCTTCCTGCATCTTGTTCCTGGTCGTCGGTGGCGCGACCCTGCTTCTGGCGCTGCTCAGCGGGCGCGGCAGCCGGCCGCAGGGTCGCGCCACGATGCCCGGCGGCGGGCCGGGGGTCGGCAGCATGATGCGTCGCGGACCACCGGGGTCGGGACTTCCCCGCCTCGCCTTGTGCGTGTACCGGATCTAGGAGACCCACGTCGGCGCGCGACGCGCGCCGATGTCCGCGGCGTTCCCTGTCCCGATCCACCCTCACAAGGAGCACTTACTCATGAACGTTTTCTTTCGTAGCAGCGCGCTCGCCGGTATCGCCGTCGTGGCGTTGACCGTGGCCGGCTGCGGCACCGACGACTCGGTGACCACGATGTCGATGTCATCGACCGGTGCGGCGGGGGCCAGCAGCACTGCGCCGCCCATGGCGTCGTCGGAACCGATGACCAGCATGTCGGACATGGCGCCGTCCACGGCGTCGCAGGCGCCGACCAGCACCGCGAGCGGACAGGTCAGCACCGAGCACAACGCAGCGGACGTGTCGTTCGCGCAGATGATGATCGAGCACCACCGCGGGGCCATCGAGATGGCTCAGCTGGCCCCGGACCGCGCTGCCAGCCAGGCAGTGAAGGACCTGGCCGGGAAGATCGAAGCCGCTCAGGCGCCGGAGATCGAGTTGATGACCGGTTGGCTGCAGGCCTGGGACGCCGCGATGGGCACCGGCGGCATGGACATGGGCACCGGCGGCATGGACATGGGCACCGGCGGCATGGACATGGGCACCAGCGGCGGCATGGACATGTCGACCAGCTCGTCGGGGATGGCGGGCATGCCGGGGATGATGACGGCCGAGCAGATGACCGCGTTGACCGCCGCCACCGGCGCGGAGTTCGACCGGATGTTCCTGGAGATGATGGTGATGCACCACCAGGGTGCGGTTGAGATGGCCGACACCGAGCTCGCCCAGGGCGCCAACCCGGATGCGCTCGCGCTGGCCGAGTCGGTCAAGACCAGCCAGACCGCAGAGATCGCGGAGATGCAGCAGCTGCTCCAGGGCTTGTGACCCCAACCGGCTGACGCCAGAGGTGGCCGGGCAGAACATCTGTCTGCCCGGCCACCTCCGTCACAGGCCCTGTTGAGTCCTGAAGTTCACTCGTCTGGCTCCTCTGACCGGAATACCCCCCAGGGGTACGTTGTTGGTGGGGTCGAGACGACGGAGAGGACCACATCATGAGCACCGACCCGGCAGCCCATCACGAGACGCCCGTGGCGATCCACGATGGCCCCGATCAGCACCAGCACCAGGCAACTCACGGCGGCCACGGCGACCACGCGGCGCAGTTCCGGGACCGGTTCTGGTGGAGCCTGGCGCTCGCGGTCCCGGTGGTGGTGTTCAGCCACATGTTCGCCGACCTGCTCGGCTACACGCCGCCGGCCGCAACGACGTGGATCCCGCCCGTGCTCGGCTCGGTGCTGTTCTTCTACGGCGGCTGGCCGTTCCTCACCGGTGCCATCGCTGAGGTCCGCAGCCGCCGGCCCGGGATGATGCTGCTCGTCGCGATGGCGATCACCGTGGCGTTCGTGGCGAGCGGGCTCACCACGCTCGGTGTCGGCGCCCTGGATCTGGACTTCTGGTGGGAGCTGGCGCTGCTGGTCGTCATCATGCTGCTGGGGCATTGGCTGGAGATGCGCGCGCTCGGGCAGGCGTCGGGGGCACTGGACGCCCTGGCGGCGCTGCTCCCCGACGCCGCGGAGCGCCTGGACGCGTCAGGACAGGCTCAGCCGGTGCCGGTGGGGGAGCTGTCGACAGGTGATGTGGTGCTCGTCCGCCCCGGCGGTCGGGTGCCCGCCGACGGCGACATCGTCGACGGCCACGCACATCTGGACGAATCGATGATCACCGGCGAGTCCCGCACGGTGTCCCGGGCCGTCGGCGACCGGGTGGTCGCCGGCACCGTGGTGACCGATGCGGCACTGCGGATCCAAGTCACCGCCGTTGGTGAGGGGACCGCACTGGCCGGTATCCGCCGGTTGGTCGAGGAAGCGCAGACCTCCCGGTCGCGGGCGCAGGCGCTGGCCGACCGGGCCGCTGCCGCCCTGTTCTACTTCGCCGCGGCCGCCGGGGTGCTGACGTTCGTCGTGTGGATGGTGATCGGGGATGCGCAGGAGGCGATCGAGCGGACCGTGACGGTGCTGGTCATCGCCTGCCCCCACGCGCTGGGTCTGGCGATCCCGCTGGTGATCGCGATCTCCACGGCCACCGCCGCCAAGGCCGGGATCCTGGTGAAGGACCGGCTCGCGCTGGAGCGGATGCGGCAGGTCGACACGGTGTTGTTCGACAAGACCGGCACCCTCACCAAGGGGACACCCGCGGTCACCGACATCGTCGTCGCCGGCGGCGGATCGCCGGACGACGTGCTGGCGCTCGCGGGTGCGGCGGAGGCCGACAGTGAGCACCCGCTGGCCCGGGCGATTGTCACCGCGGCCGCCGCCCGGACCACGGTGCCGCCGGCCACCGGGTTCACCGCGGTCCCCGGTCACGGGGTCGTCGCCGACGTCGCCGGTGACCGGGTCATGGTCGGTGGTCCCCGCTCGATCTTGGACGCCCCGGCGCCGGACCCGGCGGTGCAG
The DNA here is from genome assembly GCA_963700115.1 of uncultured Actinomycetota bacterium. GTDB lineage: Bacteria > Actinomycetota > Actinomycetes > Mycobacteriales > Nakamurellaceae > Nakamurella. Next base: position 468,757 of record OY969473.1, read on the forward strand.
GCCGCCGCCGACCGGTGGGCCGGTGAGGGCGCCACCGTGCTGTACGTCCAGCGCAACGGGAAGGTCGTCGGTGCGTTGGCGTTGGCCGATGAGGTGCGGCCGGAGTCGGCGGAGGCGGTCCGGCGGCTGCACGCCGCCGGGGTACGGGTGGCGATGATCACCGGGGACGCCCGTTCCGTCGCCGACGCGGTCGCCGCGCGGCTCGGGGTGGACGAGGTGTTCGCCGAGGTGCTGCCGGCCGACAAGGACCAGAAGGTCGCGGAGCTGCAGGCCCGCGGTCACCGGGTGGCGATGGTCGGCGACGGTGTGAACGACGCCCCGGCGCTGGCCCGCGCGGACGTAGGGATCGCGATCGGCGCCGGCACCGACGTGGCGATCGAGTCCGCGGGGGTGGTGCTGGCTGCCGACGATCCGCGGCTGGTCGTGGCGGTCCGGACCCTGTCGTCGGCGAGCTACCGCAAGATGCGGCAGAACCTGGCGTGGGCGGTGGGCTACAACGTGATCAGCGTGCCGCTCGCGGCGGGCGTGCTGGCCGGTGTCGGGGTGGTGCTGGCCCCGGCGGTCGGCGCGATCCTGATGAGTGTGTCCACGATCGTGGTAGCGCTGAACGCGCAGCTACTGCGCCGTCTTCGGCTGCGGTCGGCGTGAGCTGCGACCGGAGTTCCCGGCGTGGCCGTCGGCGTCTGGCCGGCGGCCTCGCCGCCGTCGTCGCCGGCGTGCTGGTCGCCGGCTGCACGACCGGTCCTGCCGCGGCCCCGACGACGGTTCCGGCCGCGACCCACGCGGACATGGCGTCGTCGGGGTTGCCGAGCGCGCACGTGCACGGTGTCGCAGTGAACCCAGGCGACGGCCGGGTGTACCTGGCCACCCATCAGGGGCTGTTCCGTTTCGGCGACAACGGGCCGCAGCTCGTCGGGCCGGTGATCGACCTGATGGGGTTCACCGTCGCCGGCCCGGACCACTTCTACGCGTCCGGGCACCCCGGGCCGGGCACCGATCTACCCGACCCGGTGGGTCTGCTCCAGTCCGTCGACGCCGGCGCCAACTGGACGCCACTGTCCCGGCAGGGCGCCTCCGATTTCCACGCCTTGACCGCGTCCACTGCCGGGATCGTCGGGTTCGACGGGCAGCTCCGCGGCAGCACCGACGGGACGACCTGGACGGAGCTGGCGGGTGTGGATGCGCCGGTCACGCTGGCCGCCGCCCCCGGCGGGGCCACCCTGCTCGCGACCGGTCCCGCCGGGTTGAGCCGTTCCACCGACCACGGCCGCACCTGGACGCCCACACCGGCGGCACCGCTGGTGTTGGTGAGCTGGGCCGACGACGACACCGCGGTCGGGGTGTCCGCCGCTGGGGTCGTGCAGGTCAGCACCGACCGTGGCGTGACGTGGCAGGCCCGCGGGGCGACCACCGAGCCGCAGGCCGTCGCCGCCGCCATCACCCGGGCCGGCGGCCTGCGGGTGCTGGTGGTGACCGGCACGCAGCTGCTGGACTCCGGCGACGGCGGGCACACCTTCGTCGCTCTCACCTGAGCCGCCGACAAGGCGAAGGCCCTGGCGGCGTCCCCCGACGGGGCGCCAACAGGGCCTTCGCTGCTGCATGGGCTGTGGGGCGGCAAAGTCAGCCGACGCGGTGCCCGACCGGATTGGGGCCGCCCTTGGCGATCGAGGTGACGTACACCGGCTTCGAAGCGGTGGAGGCCTGCACCATCTGCCCGTTGCCGATGTACATCGCGACGTGGCTCACCGGGGAGTAGAAGGTGATCAGGTCACCGGGCTGCAGCTGGTCCAGCGGGACGACCGGCAGCCCGGCCTGGGTGCTGCTGGTCCGGGGGATGGTGATCCCGGCCTGCTTCCACGCCCACGACGTCAACCCGGAGCAGTCGAACTGGTTCGGGCCGGCCGCGCCCCACACGTACTTCGATCCCACCTTGGACAGCGCGGCTTCCACCGCAACCTGTGCGGCCGCGTTCGGGGCCGGCGCCAGCGGGCCGGTCACCGCACCCGCAGCAGCGCGGGCGGGCGCCGCAGTGACGGCGGGGGTGCCGGCTTCGAGGGTGAGGCTGTCGGCGACGACCGCGGCATCAGCGTCGTCGGGGGCGGCGGCGGCGGCGGCGGCGGCCGCGTCGGCCAGCCGCTGTTCCTCGGCGGCGAACGCGGCGAGCCGTTCCTGCTCGGTGAGCTGGTTGTAGAGGGTCTCGTACTCAGCGACCCGGGCGTCGAAGTCGGCCTGGGTCGCGGTGAGCTCGGTCTGTGCGCCGACTGCGGCGTCCCGGGCGGCGGCGGCGGTCTGCTGCTGCTCGACGGCGGCGGCCTGGGCGGCGGCGAGCTCGGCGCCGGCGTTGTCGGCGGTGGTCTTGGCGGCCCGGGCCTGCTCGAGCAGGTCGTTGTTGGACGCCGCCACCCGGTCCAGGGCAACCACGGAGTCGAGGTAGGCGTCGGGGGAGTTGGCGGTCAGCAGCGACGTCAGCGAGCTGGTCCGGGCGCCGCGGAACGTCGCGGCGGCGAACTGCTCCAGCTGGACGGCGTACTCGTCGACGACGGCCTGCGCGGCGGCGCCGGCCGCGGCGGACTCGGCGACCGCTGCGGTCGCCGCGACGGTCTGCGCGGCGGCGGCGGTCTGCGCGGCGGTCGCGGTGTCCACGTCGATGCCGGCCTGGACGAGCTGCTCGTTGAGGTGTTCGGCGCGTTCCTCCGCCGCCAGCCACGCCGCCTGCGCCTGCGCCGCGCTACCCGGTGCGGGTGCGTCGACGGCGACCTCACCACCAGGCGGTACGGGCTCCGCGCCGGCCACCACGATCGGCAACAGGCTGAGGGTGAGCAGGGCGGCAGTGGCGGCGGCGGCGGAACGCAGCCGCACGAGGACATGCTGAGCCAAGGGTGGCGAGCCTCTCATCGTCAGCCGCCTACCGAGTTAGCTGACGGATTCGGGCCTGAGACAGCCCTACCCCGGCGCCAGGCGGCGACCGGGGATTCACCCCAGATAACGCATGTGGTTCCCCGGCCCGGGTGCGCCCGGCTCGGCGGCGACTCCCAGGCCATCCGATGGATGAGCAACCAGGAAGTCACGGGAAGGTTACGACATGCCGCCGCTCCGGCGCCACCCATGACCACAACTGTCACATCTGCGCTGCTCGCAGCGCTGTCAGGTCGAGTCAGCCGCAGACACACCTACGATGGCCGGTAGTAGACGCCGCGTGGTACGTCGCCGCGTTCGGCGCAGGCACCACCTGGGCCGTCGGATCAGCAACAACAGCGATTTTATCCTCGAGAACGCCGCCGTCGTCGCCTCTCTCGGGAAGGAGAACGTTTTCCACGGCTGCGTCAACGTGAGCCCCGCCGACGCCAAGGACTTCTGCGACAACGCCCTCTCCGGCGACCCGGTGGAGGTCGGCGGCACCAGCACCCAGCTCTCACGCGCCGACGGCGACATCTTCGACTGGACCTACAGCTACGACGAGTGGCGGTCCTTCCCCGCTTTCTGAGCCTGGCGCCAGGTACCCCCAGGGGGTACGATGGGGAGTGACTACAGCGGCAGCAGACCACATCCGGGCGGTACCGGAGGGGGGTATGTAACATGTGTTGACAGGACACGGCCCCCGCCGGCGCCGCCCACGGTGACACCCCGGGCCGGGGTCAGAAGGAGCGCACGCGATGACCGACACCGCCACCCATGGGTACACCGCCCGCAAGGACAGCCACCTCAAGCGGCTGCGCCGCGTCGAGGGCCAGGTCCGCGGGCTGCAGCGGATGGTCGAGGAGGACCAGTACTGCATCGACATCCTCACCCAGGTGTCGGCCGCGACCAAGGCGCTGCAGGCGTTCTCGCTGGAACTGCTCGACGAGCACCTCGCGCACTGCGTCGTGGAAGCCGCCGCCAAGGGCGGCGACGAAGCACAGGTCAAGGTCCGTGAGGCCTCCGCGGCGATCGCCCGGCTCGTACGCAGCTGACCCCGACCCGGACTGTCGTCGGCCCCGGTCCGACCGGGCCGGTCCCTGCAAGTTTCGTAGAAGTCGTCCCATCTCACCGACAAAGGAGTTCTTCCATGACCACCACCACCTACTCCGTCGCCGGCATGACCTGCGGCCACTGCGTGTCCGCCGTCACCGAGGAGCTGTCCCGGCTCGACGGGGTCAGCTCCGTCGGCGTGGACCTCAACGCCGGGGGAGTGTCCGCGGTCACCGTGACCAGCGCCGGCCCGCTGGCCGCCGCCCAGGTGGCGGCCGCCGTCGACGAGGCCGGCTACACCCTGGAACAGCCGGCGTCGTGAAACCGGCAGCGACACTGACCGCGTTCGCGGTCGGGCTGGCCGCCGTGTTCGGCGCCGCCTGCACCACCGGTGCCGCCGTACCCGCCCTCACCGATCCGGCACCCGCCGTGACGACACCCCGCGGTTCAGCACTCCCCGCTCCGACGGACGGCGGCAGCCCGATGCAACACCACGACAGCGGCCCAGCCGGCGACGGACACGGGCCCTGACCCTTACCTCTAGTACCTGCATCGCCCAGCGCGTGCGCGGGAGGACCCCATGACCACCAGCACCACCCCCGACACCACCTCCGGCCCCGACGACCGGTCCATCGAACTCGTCATCGGCGGCATGACCTGCGCGTCGTGCGCGGCGCGGGTCGAGAAGAAACTCAACCGGATGGACGGCGTCACCGCCACCGTCAACTACGCCACCGAGAAGGCGCGGGTGTTCTACCCCGGCACCGTCACCCCGCAGGACCTCGTCGCGACCGTGGAGGCGACCGGCTACACCGCCGCCGTCCCGCCACCTCCCACTACCGCACCCGCCGCCGACGGCACCGACACCGCAGGAGCGGCCGGCGCGGGAGACGGCGACGAGCGGACCCGGGACCTGCGGCGGCGGCTGGTCGGCTCGGCGGTGTTGAGCGCCCCGGTGCTCGTGCTGGCGATGGTGCCGGCGCTGCAGTTCACCTACTGGCAGTGGTTGTCGCTGACGCTGGCCGCACCGGTGGTGACCTGGGGGGCGTGGCCGTTCCACCGGGCGGCGTGGACCAACCTGCGGCACGCCGCCGCCACCATGGACACCCTCATCTCCCTCGGCGTCACCGCCGCGTTCGGCTGGTCGCTGTACGCGCTGTTCCTCGGCGGCGCCGGCGAACCGGGCATGACCATGCCGTTCAGCCTGCTGCCCCACCGGGGTGGCGGCGCGACGGAGATCTACCTCGAGGTGGCCACCGCCGTCACCGTGTTCCTCCTCGCCGGCCGCTACTTCGAGGCCCGCGCGAAACGACGCTCCGGTGCTGCCCTGCGGGCCCTGCTGGAACTGGGCGCCAAAGACGTCGCCGTCCTCCGCGACGGCCGCGAGGTCCAGCTGCCCGTCGATCAACTCGTCGTCGGCGACGAATTCGTCGTCCGCCCCGGGGAGAAGATCGCCACCGACGGGACCGTCAGCGCCGGGACGTCGGCGGTGGATGCGTCGATGCTCACCGGCGAATCGGTGCCGGTCGAGACCGGACCGGGCGACGCGGTCGTCGGTGGCACCGTCAACGCCGGCGGCCGGCTCACCGTCCGCGCCACCCGCGTCGGCGCCGACACCCAACTGGCGCAGATGGGTCGGCTGGTCGAGGAAGCGCAGAACGGCAAGGCCGACGTGCAGCGCCTGGCCGACCGGGTGTCAGCGGTGTTCGTGCCCGTGGTGATCGCCCTCGCGGTCGCCACCCTCGGGTTCTGGCTCGGCAACGGCGCGGCCACCGAGTTCGCGTTCACCGCCGCCGTGGCCGTGCTGATCATCGCCTGCCCCTGCGCCCTCGGGCTCGCGACCCCGACCGCGCTGATGGTCGGTACCGGCCGCGGCGCCCAGCTCGGGATCCTCATCAGGGGCCCGCAGGTGCTCGAGTCCACCCGCCGCGTCGACACCGTCGTGCTGGACAAGACCGGCACCGTCACCACCGGCCGGATGACCGTCGTCGACGTCGTCCCCGCCGCTGGAGAGGACCGGTCCGAAGTGCTGCGGCTGGCCGCCGCCGTAGAACACGCCTCCGAGCACCCCATCGCCCGGGCCGTGACCGCTGCCGGTTCCGAGCACGGGCCGCTGCCTGCCGTCGAGAGCTTCGACAACGTGCCCGGACTGGGCGCGCAAGGCGTCGTGCGTGACGTCGACGGCACCGCGCACGCGGTGCTCGTCGGCCGCCCGCAGCTGCTCGCGGACTGGTCCCAGCCGCTGCCCGATGAGCTGACCACCGCCGCCGCCGCGGCGCAGCGCCACGGTCGCACCACCATCGCAGTCGGCTGGGACGGCCGCGCCCGCGGCATCCTGGTCATCGCCGACACCGTGAAAACCACGTCGGCGGAAGCGATCTCGCAGCTGCGGGCGATGGGGATGCGGCCGGTGCTGCTCACCGGCGACAACACCGCCGTGGCCGCCGCCGTCGCCACCGAGGTCGGCATCCCCGAGCAGGACGTGTTGGCCGAGGTGATGCCCGCCGACAAGCTCGACGTCATCACCCGGCTGCAGCGGGAGGGCCGCGTGGTGGCGATGATCGGTGACGGGGTCAACGACGCCGCCGCCCTGGCCGCCGCCGACCTTGGACTGTCCATGGGCACCGGCACCGACGTGGCCATCGAGGCGTCGGACCTGACCTTGGTCCGCGGTGACCTGCTCGCCGCTGTCGACGCGATCCGGTTGGCGCGGCGCACCCTGGCCACCATCAAGGGGAATCTGTTCTGGGCGTTCGCCTACAACGTCGCTGCGCTGCCGCTGGCCGCCGCCGGCCTGCTCAACCCGATGCTCGCCGGGGCGGCGATGGCGTTGAGTTCGGTGTTCGTCGTGACCAACAGCCTCCGGCTGCGCCGCTTCACCAGCCGCACCACGTGACCCAGCAGGCCAGCTGACGCCGGCGACGGCTCCGGGGTCAGCTGCCGGGGCGGGTGGCGCCGATGTAGCCGCCGCCCCACCGCATCTTGTTGATTGTCACCAGGGTGCCTGACTGGCGTGCCTCCAGGACCTGGTCGTTGCCCAGCCAGATCGCCACGTGGTGAATGGTCTCCGGGTTGGAGGTGTCGTTGGCCCAGAACAGCAGATCACCCGGCTGCAGATCGTCCCGGGCGATGCGGGACCCGATGTTGTACTGGTAACCGGAGTAGTGCGGCAGCGAGATCCCCACCTGGGCGTAGGCGTGCAGCGTCAGACCCGAACAATCAAAACCGATCTTGTTGTAGTCGCCGAAGGTGTCCGAACGGCCACCGTCGCGAATCCCACGCGACGGGCCCTTCGCGTCGCCACCACCCCATGCATACGTCGTGCCGATCCACTCCTTGGCTGCGGCGACCACCGCCGCTCCCCGATCACCGTTGACCTCGGGCTTCGGCTTCGCCCGCGCCGCGGCCGGCGCCGGTGCCGACCTGGTGGGCGCGGCCGCCTTCGGGGGCGCCGCGGCCCTGGCGGCTGACTGTGACTTCGCCGCTGCCGCGGCCGCCGCAGCTGCCTGCGCTTCCCGGGCGGCTTGCTGCTGCGCGGCCGCCGCTGCGTCTGCCCGGCGTTGCGCCTCGGCTCTCACCGCCGCGGCCTGGGCGGCCTGTGCGGCTGCGGCTTGTCGGGCCGCCTCTTCCGCGGCAGCCACCCGGGCGGCCTCCTCGGCGGCGGCCTTGCGGGCCGCTTCCTCGGCCTCCTTGCGCAGGCGCTCCTCCTCGGCGGCCTTGAGGACCAGCCACTCGTCGTAGGCCGCCCGCTGGCTCTGCAACTCACCGACTGTGTTCACCGCCGCCTGGTAGGCGACCTGCTGCGACACCAACTGCGTCTGCAGCGTCGCCAGCTGCGACTTCCCGACCTCTACCGCAGTCGCCGCAGCAGTCCGGGCAGCGTCAGCAACGACCTTCGCCTGCTCCGCGGCGACCTGCGACGCCGCCGCGGCCGCCACCGCGTCGCGGGCGGCGGCATCCACGTTGGCTTTCCCGACCCGGGCCCGCTGCAGATCACCGATCACGTCCAGCTGCGACGACGACACGAACGACAGCATCTGCTCACGCTGCAGCAGCTCGGTGACGCTGCCGGCATCCAGGAACGCCGACACGGACCCGACCTGTGAACCCTGTCGGAACGATGCCGCCGCGAAGGATGCCGCGTTGTCCTCGGCCACGCCGATAGCGGTCTGCGCCTGCGTCGCGGCGACCGCGGCCGCCTCAGCTGTCGACGCCGCCGCGGCCGCGTCAGCAACCGCGACATCCAGGTCCACCGCTGCTTTCATCGCCAGCTCTGTCTTGAGGGCCATCTCGTCGTTGAGCAGGTCGATCTGCCCCTGCGTCGCCGTGACCTGCACCGACATGTCAGCGACTGCGGCGTTGGTGGCCTCCACCTGCGCCTGGCTCTCCGTCAGCTGCTCATCAGACGGGTTGGGCGGCGGCGGCGGTAACGCCCCCGCCGGCGGTACCAGACCGAACACCAGCGAACATGCGACCGTCACGCACACCGCGACCCGGCCGCGGACCTTCCGGGGTCGCCGCGAAAGCCCGGCACCGCTCAGATTTCGCGTTCCTACACCCACGATGCCGCCCCCAGACCGGGTCCATCCCGCTATCTACTAGGCAACGTAGTACCTCATCCGGCACACGGCTATCAGCAATCCCACGGGTCACTCTGAGTGGCGCCACTCCGACGTGCTCTGAAGCAGGCAATCCCATTCCCCGATCGTCGTCAGGACACCGCGGCGGGGTGCTGCCGGTGTCGAGCTCCGTAACGGGTCGGGCCCTTCGGCGGGAGAACCGACAGGACGGCGGGCAGCGGGAGCACGACCAGGCGGCCGCCGGCGAAGACCACCAGCGGCGCGCGCGTCTCAGCGGTCTCTGCAGCCGACAGGACGGTCGCGCCGACGTCGACCAGGCACCGGATCGCGCCCAGATGCAGGAACAACACCACGACGGCCACCACGGTGATGAACAACTGAACATCACCCAGTAGTGACGCAGCAGCACCCAGCTCTTCTCCATGGACAAAGCCGGACGGTCGGGTGCCGGTTCAAACGGTTCGGCTCGGTGCGGTGGAGCCGCGAATGTGCAGTTGGGTGGGCACGGAGTGAATACGGGCGGGCAGGTTGGCCACATCGAGTCGTTCGATCAGGTACTTGCCGGCTTGGACGCCGACGGCGAAGTTTCCGTTGTCGACGCTGGTGAGCGAGATGTGCCGGATCCGGGCCAGGTACGTGTTGTCGTAACCGACGATGGACAGTTCAGCGGGGACGGTGATTCCCTGGTCGGCCGCGGCGGACATCGCCCCTACGGCGGCGATGTCGTTGAAGGCGAAGATCGCCGTCGGCCGGTCGGGGAGGGTCAGTAGACGGCGGGCGGCCGCGTAGCCGCTGTCCTCGCTCATTCCGCCGTGTTCGTTGTACAGGTCGGGGTCCAGCCCGGCGTCGGTCATGGCGGCGCGATAGCCGGCATGCCGCAGCGCACCGACCTCGTCGGGGCCGCGGAGGTGGGCGATGCGCTGGTGTCCGAGGGTGATGAGGTGGTCGGTGGCCAGCCGGGCGCCGGCGACGTCGTCGTTGACCGCGATGTCGACGTTCGGCAGCCGCGGCTCCAAGGTGCCGGCGAGGACGACGGGGATGCTGCGGGCGGCAGCCGTGATCGACGCTGTTTCCGGGGTGGTGCCGACGACGATCAATCCATCGATGCCTTGTTCGAGCAGGGTCTCCACCGACCGTCGCCCCACCCGCGTCGCGGTGTGGCTGTCGGCCAGGATCGGCGCCAGGTTCTCGCTGTACAGGGCTGTGCTCAGCCCTTCCAACAGTTCGACGAACCACGGGTTGCGCAGATCATTGAGCAGAACCCCGACGGTGTTGCTGCGCGACGTGGCCAGGGTCTGGGCACGCCGGTTCGGTCGGTAGTCCAGCGCAGCCATCGCCTCCAGCACCGCCTGCCGCCGCTCCTCGCTGACGTGCGGTGCACCGCGTAACACCAACGACACCAACGACTTCGACACCCCGGCCCGGTCGGCGACGTCACGAATGGTCACCGGACGGCCCGCCGCGGCCGGGGCGGATCCGGTCATGCGCCCCACCTCATCGATCCAGCATATGGGGCTTGTGGCGCCCTTCCCTCCCTGCTAATTTGGACCGGTCCACATTTGTCCATAGATTGCATGAGGTTGAGCATGAGTGCACCCCGCGGCCTTCGTCTGAGCGCCGGCATGATCGGTGGCGGCGTCGGAGCCGACATCGGCAAGACCCACCGGTACGGCATGCGGCTCGACGATCGGTACACCCTGGACGCCGGGGTGTTCGGCCGGTCGCCCGCGGAGTCTTCCGCGGTGGCGGCTGGTCTGGGGGTCGACCCGGACCGGGTGTACGGGGACTTCCGGGAGATGGCCCGCGCCGAGTCGCAGCGGCCGGACGGGATCGACCTGGTCGTGGTGGCCACCCCGAACGACTCGCATTTCGAGATCGCCGCCGCGTTCCTGGAAGCAGGTATCGCGGTGGTGTGCGAGAAGCCGCTGACCGGGGATTCGGCGTCCGCGGCCGAGCTGGTGCGCATCGCCGACGAGCGTGGGGTGCTGCTGGCGGTGCCGCACTGCTACTCGGCGTACGCGATGGTGCGGCACGCGGCGCGGCTGGTGCGGGACGGGGCGATCGGCCGGGTCACCTTCGTCGACGTCGAGCATGCGTCGGGGTGGGCCGCGACGCCGCTGGAACTGACCGGTCACAAACAGGCTTCCTGGCGGACCGATCCCGACGTTGCCGGTTTCCCCAGCGTCGTCGGTGATCTCGGCACCCACGCCTATCACCTGGCTCGGTACATCACCGGGCTGGACGCGCAGGAGGTGTCAGCGCAGCTGCACACCCTGGTGCCAGGTCGCCGGGTGTTCGACAACGCCACCGTCTCGCTGCGCCTCGCCGGGCAGACGCCGGGTCGGTTGTGGGCGGGGATGGCGGTGACCGGGCACAACCACGGTCTGCGGATCCGCGTCTTCGGCGACCACGGCAGCCTGGGATGGCAGCACGAAGACCCCCACCACCTCACCGTTCAAGACCTCACGGGCCGGGCCACCGTGCTCACAGAGGGGATGAGTGGACTGTCGGAGGACGCCTCCCGGTTGACCAGGATCGGCTTGGGTCACCCCGAGGGGTTCATCGAGGCGTTCGCGAACTTCTACCGGGACGTCGCCGACGAGGTCACAGCCCGGCGCGACGGACGACCCTCGACGATCCGCGAGTTGTCCTTTCCCACCGGCCGCGACGGGCTGATCGGTGTGCAGTTCGTGGAAGCGGTCGCCGCTTCCCACCGCGACAACGGCGCCTGGACCGTTCCCGGCGCCCCTCTCGAAGAAGCAGGGAACTGACATGCAGCGCTTCGCCCTCATCGGTGCCGGATTCATCGGCACCGTTCATGCCGCCAACCTGGCCGCCAACCCTGATGTCGATTTCGTCGCCGTCTACGACGTGGATCAGCAGCGGGCAACCGCCCTGGCCGAGAAGAACGGCGCCAGAGCCGTCTCCGACATCGCCGAGGTGTTCGACCCGTCGACGATCGACGCCGTGTTCGTCGCGTCCTCCACCGACACCCACGCGCAACACCTCCGGCGCGCCGCGGAAGCCGGAGTCGCCGTGCTGTGCGAGAAGCCCATCGATCTCGATCTGGCGCAGGCCACGGACGTGGTCAGGTACGCCGACGAACGCTCCGCCCGGGCCATGGTCAACTTCAACCGCCGGTTCGACCGCGACTACGCAGAGATCAAAAGGATCGTCGACAACGGTGACATCGGTCAGGTGGAACTGATCCAACTCACCAGCCGCGGCCCCGCCATGCCCCCGCTGCCCTACATCGCCGTCTCCGGCGGGCAGATGCGGGACCAGACCGTGCACTTCTTCGATCTCGCGCGATGGATCGCCGACCTCGACCCCACCGAGGTGTTCGCTGCCGGCTCGACCCTGGCCGAACCGCGGTTGGCCGAGTACGGCGACGTCGACACCTCCGTCGTCACCCTCCGGCTACCCACCGGTGCGCTCGTCCAGATCGACTGCACCCGCCGCACCGGATACGGCTACGACGAGCGGATCGAGGTCCTCGGATCGACCGGCATGGTCCACGCGCAACGGCACCGCGCCGGAGCGGTTTCCCGGTACTCGAACGGCAAGGTCGTCGACGACGGCCTGCACCCTGGTTGGTTCGAACGCGTCCAGCCCACCTACGGGGCCGCGCTGGCCCATTTCGTCACCGCCCTGGAGAACGGTGACCCCATCACCCCATCCCTCCAGGACGGCCTGAAGGCCCAGGCCATCGCCGAGGCAGCCACTCGTTCGCTGACCACCGGGAAAAGCGAAACCATCACCTACTGAACTGCCGCCCCGCCCATTGTCAGGATCGACGATCCTGACAATGGGGGGTGCCCCTACGACGAGGAACGCTTCATTGTCACGCCTTTCGTCGAGGGAGATCGCTGAGCCCACCTCGGCGTTGACCACATTTCCTCGTGCCCCGGCTGCCGGCAGTCGGCCCCGTCAAGCCCCGCGCACCGTTCCGCCACCCTGTCGTTTGCGGTGGATCGCCTCTGCTGACCGCGGTCTCGTCACCCGGGGGTAGGGGCCACGTTCTCTCGGCAGGACCTCTTCGTGGTCATTGCCAGAAGGCCCGACGAGGTCATCGGGTCGCGTGTCGTAAAGCTTGCGCCTCCAGCTCGTCCACGGTGTGGGCGATGTCCCAGCCTTCCCGTAGTGCGCGACGCAGCAGGTCGGACTGACTCTCCGGGTTGATGGAGCCGACCGGCTGGTCCCGGTCGAGGTTGGTCGGGTAGGGGTATCCCTCGCTGACCGCGGTCACCACGTTGTCCACCGCGCGGGCCGGAGCGCCGGAGCGCACCAGCTCGAGCAGCGTGGGATAGACCGCGATCGACATGCGTGTGGTGTCAACGGCTTCCAGGCAGCGACCGAACGCCGAGGAGATCTGCAGCAGGTTGGCCATCCGGCGGACATCGGTGGTGGTGTTGGTGCCGGCCCCGTGCATCAGGGCGGGGTTGAAGAAGACGGCGTCGCCCTTGTCGAGCGACTGCTGCACGTAGTGCTCGGAGAAGTACTCCTGGAACTCCGGCAGCGAGAACGCCAGGTAGCCCGGCAGGTACTTGTGGGAGTGCGGCAGGTACAGCGTCGGGCCGGTCTCGATCGGCATGTCGCAGTGCGCCACCGCGCCCTGCAGGGTGAGCGCAGGGGACAACCGGTGGGTGTGAGCCGGGAACTCGGCGGCCTTGGCCAGCGGCATGAACCCGAGGTGGTAGTCGCGGTGCGCCACCTGGGCCTGGCCGCCCGGGTTCACGATGTTCAGAGATGCGTTCATCTGGTAGTCCGGGCCCAGCCAGGCGCCGGCGGCCAAGGCGGTGAACTCGTTGGCGAAGTATTCGGCAAACAGCGCCGGGTCACTGACCGCCAGCTTCTCCAGCGCGTTCCACACCCGGTCGTTCGACCCGGGCTTCGCGAAATGGTCCCCCGACACCATCCCGGCGGCCTTCTCCTGGGCCTGCAGAGCGAAGAACGCCGCGGTGGCCCGATCCACGACGTCAGGGTCGAAAGCGTTCTTGAAGACGACGATGCCGGGTCCGTCGGACAGCGCTCGGGCGATCTCGGTCTGGACATCGTGACGCCCGGCGGCGTCGTCGAGGTAGGACAGCACCCGGCGCGAGTAGATCAACACGCCTTTGTTGACCGCGTCCGCGTAGGGGTAATCGGCGAGATCTGTGCCCGATTCGAGAAGCTGGGCGAAATCCCTCAGCCGGCAATCCGTCCGGTCGAGGAAAACGGGGTCGGTGTTGGATGTCGTAGTGGTCATGTGGGCTGGTCCTCCGGTGAGATCGACGGTGATCGTGGATCGACCCTACGAGTGCCTCCGCGACCCCGACAAGGTTGCAAACCACTCAACAAACCATCATCGTGGCCGTCATGGCTCATCCGCACCGTGTCCGTGACATCGCCGTGCAGGCCGGCCTGAGTCAGGCCACCGTCGACCGGGTCCTCAACGGCCGGGGTGGTGTCCGCCCGAGCACGACAGCGCAGGTGCGCCGCGCGATTGCGGAGCTGGACCGTCAGCAGACCCAGCTCACCGTCGACGGCCGCAACTTCATCGTCGACGTCGTGGTGGACGCACCACGCCGTTTTTCCGGCGCTGTGCGAAACGCGCTCGAAGCGGAACTGCCGGCGCTGCGCCCCGCGGTGGTGCGGTCCCGGTTCAGCTTCACCGAGGCGGCCCCGCCCGCAGCGGTGGCCGCGATCATCGACCGGGTGACGGCCAGGGGGTCGCACGGCATCGTGCTGAAAGCGCCGGAAACGCCGGTGGTGGTGGACGCGGTGGCCCGCGCGCAGCGGTCCGGTATTCCGGTGGTCACCCTCGTCACGGATCTACCCGGCTCGGCCAGGGTGGCCTACGTCGGTATCGACAACAGATCGGCCGGTGCAACTGCGGCGTATCTCGTCGATCAGTGGCTCGGGGTGGACACCACGGCGGTGGTGCTCGTGATCCGAGGTGATGCGGCATTCCGGGGGGAGGATGAACGCGAGATGGGCTTCCGGGGGACCCTGCGCACCGTCACGCCGTCCCGGCCCATGGTCGAACTGGTCCATTCCAGCGGCGACGACGCCACACTGCGGCGTGCCGTCGACAGCGTCCTGGCGGCGCAGCCGGCCGTGACCGCGGTGTATTCGATGTACGCCTTCGGCGGGAACACCGCCGTCCTGGATGCTTTCGACGCCCGGGGACGTCGGTGTGTCGCGTTCGTGACCCACGACCTGCACGCCGAGAACCGGGACCTGCTGCTGGCCGGACGCATCTCCGCGGTGCTGCACCACAACCTCAACGACGACCTGCGCCGTAGCTGCCAACTGATCATGCAAGCCCACGGAGCGCTGCCAGGGACACCGACCACTGTCGCCTCCACGATCCATGTGGTGACGCCCCACAATCTTCCGGTAGCCCTCGACTGACGACCGGGGGTGGAGCGGCGGTTGACGGCAGGCACCGAGGGGACCAGACCCGATGTCCTGTCACCACCCCAGCCTCGGAACCCGGAAAGGTCGCACCACACCGCCCATCTCAGCGAAAACGTGACGCCCGACGCCGGAGACGCCGGGGTTCGTCGCACCATGTGGGTGCGCCGGCGTGGGAACCGTCAGCTCGTTCCTTCGGTCGGCTACGGCGGCAGCGGGATCGGCGACCACGGATTCGGTGACGACAGCACGATCGAGGTGGCCGTTTTGCCCAGGCCGTTGATTTCGTCCATCAACGGTTCGAGGTCGCTGAGGCGGGGTGCGATGAGCTTCAGCAGGTGCTCCTCGGTTCCGGTGATGCGGTGGTCCTCCAGAACGGTCCGCTGGGTCTGGACGAGGCGCCCGAGGGCCAGGGACTGTCGCCGCCCGGCGGTGGTGACCACGACGAAGGCCTGCACGTCGAAGCCTGCCTTGGAGGGGTCGATTCGCGCGCCGTAACCGGTGATCACCCCCAGGTCATCCAGGCGCCGCACGCGGGCCGCCACCGCGGGGGGACTCATGCCAACCGTGCGGCCCAGCTCCCGGAACCCGAGGCGGGCGTCCTGCTGCAACCCCCAGGAAGGACTGAACAAAGAGATCCGCCGACGCACCGACGTCGTCGGGACATTTCTGACCGCGACTTTCTGATCCGACTCGTCGGCGCGGTCCCGGCTGAACAACACGACGAACGGACCGAAGGCCGCCGCTATCGTGGCGTCGACGTCACGACCCGAACCCGGCGCGATTGCCGACTCGCCGCGTAACGCTGAGCCACCACGGTGCGACTGTTCACCCGAACGTCACACCAACGGGGGGATCTCGATGAGCGAACAGAACGACGGCCAGCAGTGGACAGCCCCCGGCTCGGCACCCGCGGCGCCGGCCGGGGTGCCAGGCCGGCCGAAGGAGAAGCGGCGATGGTTGCTGTACGGCGGCGCCGCCCTGGCAGTGGTCATCATCATCGGGGCGATCTCCAATGGCCTCAAGAAGACCGACACCCCGGTAGCGGCCGCAGCGCCTGCCGCCACCGCCACCGCGAGCACCACCGCTACCGAGACCGTCAACGTCACGACAACCGTGACCGCCGAGGCAGCCGAGCCGGCGACCGTCACCATCACCGCCTCGCCCGCCCCGGCGCCCGCCGCGCCGCCCAGCGACACCACCACCACCGCACCCGCAGCTCGGACCGCTGCGCCTGCTGCGCCCGACCCGGGCGCCGGCCAGCCCGACGTCCCCGCCGGCCAGAAGTCCGCAGCCGCCTCCGCACTGAAATACCTGGACTTCGCTGGGTTCTCACGCCAGGGTCTCATCGACCAGCTGTCCTCCGAATACGGGGACAAGTACTCCGTCCAAGACGCCACCGCCGCGGTGGATGGCCTCAACGTGGACTGGAACACCGAAGCCGCCGAAGCCGCCAAGTCCTACGCCGACTTCTCGGCGTTCTCCTGCAACGGGCTGATCGACCAGCTCTCATCGAAGTACGGCAGCCAGTTCACGACGGAACAGGCAACAGCCGGGGCCACAGCCATCGGCGCCTGCTGACCCTCCCCGACGACGAAACGGCCTGCCCACCATTCCGACTCGGGATGTGGGCAGGCCCTGTCTACCACCCTCACCACTGATCGTGGCAGCGACTTCCCCGTTACTGTTTTGTGACCGAACGCAAGAGGTGTGTGGCATGTGACGTTGTCCGCAGCAACGACGAGTAGGTCACGGGCGGCGCCACCGCCATTTGGCGAACCCAGCGGGGCGTACCCCACACCGCGCCATCAGCCGTCCGCGGCGGGGCAGCTCCCCCGGGCCGACAGCGAGGAATTCTCCGAGGCACGGCAGCGGCCACAGCGTCCCGGATCAGGGCCAGCACCGCCCTGACCGGTCGACCACGAGCTTGGTGCATCGAGGTCGTGTCTCGCATGCCTGCGCCGGAGGCATGAGCCCGCAGGCAACGACCTGCGTCAGCCCGGCGACTCAGGGTGAGACGACGATGTCCGTGCCGCCCGCCCGGATCACCATGCCGGTCTCCTGCGGTTCGATGCTGCGGATCTGCTGCCCGAACGGGAGGGGGTCCAGGGGAATGAGGATCGTGAAGCGCTGCCCGAGGAGGACTTCGCTGGCCTGATCGAGGACGGTGTCGGTCCGTAACCGCTTCGGTTTCAACGACACTGCCCCGTCATCGCTGCCGATCTGAGCGTCCGCGGAGGCCGACACCTCGCGGCCCAGCACGGTGACCGTGCCGGTGAGGGTCACCTCCCCGCCGGGTGCGGGCTCCACCGTCACCTGGCGGCCGGTCACGGCCAGGTAGGCGTTCACGTCCTCGTAGGTCAGGAAGGCCGTCTCGTCGGCACTGTCCACGTACACCCGGTCGATCGTGCGGACCAGCACGTCGTGGAACGGCAGGTGCACCCCGGACAGGGTCGCGTTCAGCGAGCGGATGGTCAACGGGCCGGACGAGACGTCCGTCAATTCGACGTGCACGTCGTGGTAGTACCCCTGGACGACCTGCGGCAGGAAAGGGCCGCCGTTGATCCGCACGGCGGGGGAGGTCAGCGAGCCGGTGGCGTCCTGGATCTGGCGGGACAGCAGCGTCTGAGCACCCACGCGGGACAGCCAGTCCGCCCCGATGAGCAGCACGACGATTCCCAGCACCACCGAGAACGCGGTGGTGGCGGTACGTCCCCGCCGGGAGCGCCGACGCGACGGAACGGCCGGGATCGGTTCGGTGTCGTTCACAGCGGGCGTACACCGTTCGCTCGTAGGTCCGGGCCCGTCGACGACGGGGCGGTCGCGAGCAGCGGGTCGGCGCCCGCTGCGCTCGCAGTGCGGTTCAGGTCGGTCGGGGACACCGCGGTCGTCCGGATCCGGGAGCCGGGCCATCCCGCCCACCGCCCGAGCAGCGTCAGCACAGCCGGCGTCAGAACCGGCCGGATGAGAAAGGTGTCGATCAGCAGGCCGACGGCCATGGTGAACGCCAGCTGCCGGAAGGTGCCCAGGGGGATGACCGCCACCATGGCGAAGGTGGCGGCGAGGACCACGCCCGCGGTGCCGATCGCCTTGGCGGTGCCCGGGATGGCGAGCGTGAGTGCCTGGCTGAGCGGATGGCGCTCGGCCTGCTTCCAGATCGACCCGACGATGAACACGTTGTAGTCCGATCCCAGCGCGAGGAGCAGCACGGCGGTTGCGAAAGGTTCGTAGAACGTCAACCCCGGGGCACCACCGATCATCTGGAACACCAGGACGGTCAGCCCCAGGGCGGCGGTCACTCCCAGCGCGCTGCACGCCAGCAACGCCAACGGAGCGACGAGCGCACGTAGGTAGGCGACCAGGATCACCAGCACGACACCGAGCGCCGCCAGCAGGGTGATCCACAGATTCTCGCGGGTGATGGCGTCCAGTTCCGCGGCGATCGCCGTCTGTCCGGTCGACGCAACGGTCGCGTCGCGGACGCCGGCCTCCCGGAGCAGGCCGTCCAGCCGCGCGTTCAGGGCGGTGATGGTGGCCACCGCGTCGCCGCCCAGCGGATCGCTGTCGAACACGACCAGGAAGCGTGCCGCGCTCCGATCGACGGCGAACACGATGCCGAATTCGTCGGGCAGCGGATTCTGGGCGGGCCCGAGCACCGTCGCCACCCCTGGCTGACGGGTGAGCAGGTCCTGGAACCGGTTCAGCGCTGCTCGCTGACCTACGACCTCCGGGCCTTCGATCAACACCTCGGTCGGAGCGGTGATCCCCCGGATGCCGGAGCCGTCCAGGACCCGAGCGCCCACCTGAACCCGGTCGTCGTCCGGGAGCCCTGAGGTGAACGACAGGTCGAGTTTCATCGCGGCCAGTGGGGCGGACGCCGCGATCAGGACGGCGACGCCGATTGCGGTGGCGATGGCCGCGCCCCGGCGGTTCACCACGATCCGGACCAGGCGACCCGCAGACCGTGGGGACGGCGAGCGCACAGGCGTCAGCCCGGTACCGCGACCCCAGGTCCGGAACAACCTCGGCCCGAGGATCGCCATCAATGCCGGCACGAGGGTCAGGGAGACGGCGAGGCCGACCACCACGGTCGCCGAGAGCGCGGGACCGAACGCCCGGAACAGCTCGAAATTCGCCGACAGCAGCGCCGCCGTCCCGGCGGCGACGGTGAGGCCGGCGACGAAGATGATCGGCGCCTCTCCCGCCAGAGCCCGTAACGTGCCCCGACGGTGGTCGGTGTCGTCGCGCAGCTGATGGCGCAGCGCGAAGAAGAACAGCACGCA
This sequence comes from uncultured Actinomycetota bacterium, assembly GCA_963700115.1. Taxonomy (GTDB): domain Bacteria; phylum Actinomycetota; class Actinomycetes; order Mycobacteriales; family Nakamurellaceae; genus Nakamurella. The sequence continues at coordinate 487,967 of OY969473.1, forward strand.
GTAGTCGGTCACGACACCGATCAGCAGCGCGGCGATGAGCGGCTGCAACTGGTCGGGCAGCGCGAAGCCGAAAGCCGCGGCCAACTGGCCGAGAACCCGGATGGCCACCACATATCCGACAGCCGCGACAGCCAGCACGGTCAGCGGCGCCACCAGGGAACGGAACGCGATCGCCACCACCACGGCGATCAGGGCGAGGGTGGCCGCCTCGAAGAACGGCAGCCAGTTCTGCAGGTAGTAGCCCTGCCGCAGTTGCGCGGGGGCGATGCCCGTGACGTAGGTCTGGACGGAGGGCTGGTTGCGAAAATGGGCGGCGTACTGCTGGGCGAGAGCGGTGGTCTCGGCCAGCGAGGTGTACCTGGAGACGTACAGGTAGGTGACCGCGGTCGTAGGTGTGTTGGTCGGCACGGGGACCGCCGCGACGATCTGGCCGGGGCCGTCCGGCACCCTCCCCGCCCTCGACTCCTGGACGAAGGACAACGCCCACAGTGCGACATCGGCCCGGGTGAGCAGGCTCAACCCGTCCGGGTCGTGCACCACCACCGTGGTCTCCGACAGCACCGGCACCTGGAAATGCGCCAGCGATCGCTGCTGCACTTTGACCGCCTCGCTGTTCGGCGGGAGGAGGGAGCCGATGTCGGCGCCACCGCCGCCGCTACTGGCCGGAGCGAGCACCGTCAGCAGCACGGCGAGGGCGATCCACACGGCGACGATCAGCCAGCGTGCCCGGATCATCGTGGCCCGGTACACCGTGCCGGCGCGCGCGACCGCCGTGCGCACACGATGGGCCAGGTTCGGCCCTACGTCCCGTCGGGGCACATCCATCCTCTCCGGCCGTGCGGCGGCGTGCGGTCCGTGCCGGCCTCGACCGCGAGCGGCGTCTCTCTTCCGTACCCGTCCACCACCGACGACGCTCATCCCGGCCGGCTCCGGCCCGTGCCGTAGGGTCGGGCGCAGCGTAACCGGCCACCCCGACCGACGCAGTAGCCGTACCAGGCCCCGGCGCCCATCGGTTGAAACAGTCGCCGCACTGAGGCCCCTCGCCGCCTCCGACCAAGCAGGGGCAGCCACCGAAGCAGCCTCACCCGGCGTGAAAGGACAGCGATGACCGCCTCCGGATCCTCCCCCGCCCGGCCCGCCCGGGGCGTCGCCCGCTGGTGGCTGGCAGGCGGCACCTTCGTCGTCGGACTGCTTGTCGGCGTGCTGATCGCGGGACTGCTCATCACCAACTCGCCCGAGCCGGGCGCCGCGGACGGGACCTCGCCGTCGGGCGGAACGACCAGTGCCCCCTCGTCGGAGGCCGCCGCGGACACATCCGGTGCGACCGTCGAGATTCTGGTGAACGAGCCCTGCCTACGGGCGATCAACGCCGCCCAGGATGCCTACGGTGCGATCGAACGTATCGCCGGCGCCATCACCGACCTCGATTTCGCTGCCCTGGACGGCATCGTCCGGGAATTGCAGCCCCTCCAGGCGGCCCTGCGCGACGACGTCGCCGCGTGTGAGGTCTCCACCCGGCTTCCCGACGGGTCGGTGGTCACCACCGCGGTCGAACCGACCCCCACCGATGACGGTGCACCGCCCAGCGTCGTCGTGACCACCCCTACCCGCTGACCGCGCTGTGTTCTTCGACAGCTGGTACGACCTGCTGCGGGTGGCCGTGGTCGGCGTCTGCGCCTACTTCGCGCTCGTCGTGCTGCTGCGGGTGTCGGGCAAACGGACGCTGGCCAAGCTCAACGCCTTCGACTTCGTGGTCACCGTCGCTCTGGGCTCAACGCTGGCGACAGTGTTGCTGTCGTCGGATGTGTCGCTCGCCGAAGGTGTCCTGGCGTTCGCCCTGTTGGCTGGCCTGCAGTACGTGGTCGCATGGGCCTCCGTCCGCAGCCGACGCGTCGAGCGGCTGGTCAAGTCGGACCCGGCGCTGCTGTACCGGAACGGGTTCCTGCGCGGCGCGATGCGCCGGGCCAGGGTGACCGAGGACGAAATCCGGCAGGCCGCGAGGGGACAGGGACACGCCGGCCTCGACGACATCGGCGCCGTGATCCTCGAGACCGACGGCAGCCTCAGCATCCTGTCGAGTGAGCCGGACGGGTTCGACGCGGACCAGCACGACACCGTGTGACCGGAGTCTGTTTTCGGTCGAGCCGATGTCCGGTGTCCGCCGGGACTGTTGTCGTCACCACCGTCAGGTGCCGCTGCGGCCGTGGACGGGAGGCGGTCCAGAACCGGGAGCGATCCAGCCTTGGATCGCGGCCTTCCTGCCGATGGTGCCCCGCCGCGCGATCAGTGTCGTAGCTGGGCGGCGAGTTCCTCGACGCGGCGGCCGATGTCGTCGCGGACCAGCCGCATCCGCGCGACGCCGTCGATGCCGCGCTCGGACGGCTCGTCGGTGTCCCACACCTCCACCGGGGTGCCACCGACGGAGGCGACCCGGGCGTCCCGGCCGAGGACGACGACGCGGTCGGCGGCGGCCACCATCTCCTCGGTGAGCTGCTGCGTGGTCCGGTCGCTGATGTCGATGCCGACCTCGAGCAACACCTCGGCGGACAGTGCGTTGACCGCCCGACCGGGCTCGGTGCCGGCGGAGTCGACGGTGACCGTGTCGCCCGCGGCTCTGCGCATCAGGCCGGCGGCCATCTGCGACTTGCCGCCGTTCTTCACGCAGACGAACAACACGCTGGGCTTGTCGGACACGTCAGGAGCTCCTCGGGGAGATGGCGGCGGCGGGGGCGCCGGCGGGCTTGGTGGCGCGGACGATCGCGGCGTGCATACCGGGCGCGGCCTCGTGGGTGAAGACGACCTCGGCGTCGACGAATCCCGCCGCGGCGAGGCCGTCGAGGTACTCGGCGCGGGACAGCGCACCGGCGATGCATCCTACGTAGGAGCCCCGCGCGGCCCGCTCGTCGGGGGTGAGGTGGTCCTCGGCGACGACGTCGGAGATCCCGATCCGGCCGCCCGGCAGGAGCACCCGGTAGATCTCGGCGAGCACCGCGGGTTTGTCGGTGGACAGGTTGATCACGCAATTCGAGATCACCACGTCGATGGAGCCGTCGGGCAGCGGGATGTGCTCGATGTGGCCCGCGTGGAACTCGACGTTCGTCGCGCCGGCCTTCGCGGCGTTCGAGCGGGCCAGCGCGAGCATTTCCTCGGTCATGTCGAGGCCGTGGGCGAACCCGGTGGGCCCGACCCGGCGGGCGGACAGCAGCACGTCGATGCCGCCTCCGGACCCGAGATCGAGCACCCGCTCGCCCTCGTGCAGGTCGGCGACCGCGATCGGGTTGCCGCATCCGAGGCTGGCCAGCACCGCCTGTTCGGGGAGGCCGGCGGTCTGACCGGGCTCGTAGAGACCCGCGCCGAAGACGTCGGCTTCCCCGGCGCCGACGGCGGCCAGGGCGTCCGTCGGTCCGCAGCACCCGGCGCCGGCGGTGCCGGCGGTGACGGCGTCGGCAGCGGCGGCGTACCGGCTGCGGACCTGCCGCAGAAGATCGGTCTCGGACACGGCGCACCTCCCAGGACGGATCTCGATGTCTTCGACGAAGCATCCGCTCGGATATAGACGCTTGTCAATGTCCGAGCGCATACTGGTGCGGTGACGACCTCCGACCCGGCGCCGACCGCGGTGACGTGCAGTGCGCCGCTGAGGTGCGAGCCGCTCTCGGCCGCGGCCGCGCTCGAGCTGGCCCGGACGTTGAAGGCGATCGCCGATCCGGCCCGGCTCCGGCTGTTGTCGATGGTTGCCGCCCACGACGGCGGCGAGGCCTGCGTGTGTGACCTGACCGAACCGCTGGGCCTCTCCCAACCGACGGTCTCGCACCACCTCCGCGTCCTTGTCGAGGCCGGGTTACTCACCCGCGAGAAGCGCGGTGTGTGGGCGTATTTCGCCCTGGTGCCGGGGGCGCTGGACTCGCTGGCGGCGGCGCTGAGCAGCTGTGCCGCCGGGTGACGCCTCGCCGACGGGAGCGTCCCGGCGTAACCTCGGTGGGACGTATCCGCCCAACCTTCGGAGGTAGCGCATGTCGCTCGGAGACAAGATCAGCAACGCCGCGGAAGACGCGAAGGGCAAGGTGAAGGAAGCCACCGGCAAGGCGACCGACAACGAGTCGCTGGAGGCCGAGGGGCGCGGCGACCAGGCCTCGGCCGACGTCAAGCAGGCCGGCGAAAACGTGAAGGACGCCGCCAAGGACGCCTTCGGCCGCTGACCGACCGCCAGTTCACGACGCCCCCGCTCTGTTCCTGGAGTGGGGGCGTCGTGCTGTCCGGTGGCTGGTGTGCCCGAGCAGACTCCTGACCCAGGTCAGGCTGTCCAGCACGGACGTGCGGTGATCCACCATCCAGACCGCCGCCGACCGGTGCAACCGGGACGCCCAGGGTGTCGCCGCTGCGCGAAACATCAGCCGGACGACGATCCGGACAGCAGCCGGCAGCTGTCCGGCCACGGCCACCCTGACCGCCGTCCGGAGCAGCTCGCCAACGGTCGCCGTCCGCCGGATGCCGGCCGGACCGCACCCGTCGCTGCGCCCAACGGCGACTCCCGGTCGATCGCACCGCGGCGGCCGGTGGTCGATCCGTCGGTACACGCGGCGGCAGGGGTAATCTCACCGGTGGTTCGGACCAAGGCCCAGGATGCGCCGCAGCCGCTGCGAGCGTCTGCGACGTGTGTCCTCACGAAGGTCGAGCCGATGCAGATCACATTCCGTCCACGCCGGCCCAGCCCGAGCCGTCGGGTGTGTCCGGCCCCCGCTTGGGACCTACCGGGGCAGCGGGCGTCCCGGTGAACGTGGCGGACCTGTTCGACGCCGCGGTGGCCGCGCGGGTAGACCCCGCCGCGACCGAACCGGCGTTGCTGCCGGAGCACCTGGCGGGCGCCGCCGCCGAGGTGCTCTCGGCCAGCGCGGCGGGCCTGAGCCTGTTCACGGCCGACGGGGTCCCGGTGCCCATCGGCGCCAGCACCGAGGAGGCGGCCGTCGCGGAACGGCTGCAGTTCACGGTCGGTCAGGGCCCCTGCCTGACTGCGCACGAGTCGATGGCCGCCGTCCGTGCCGACGGGGAGGTGCTGGCGGAGCGCTGGCCGATGTTCGCCCGACAGTTGGTGGAGCGCACTCCGTTCCGGTCGGTCGCGGCCGTCCCGCTGCCGTGGCCGCTGCTCCGGGTGGGCACCATCGACCTGCTGTTCGACGAGTCCGACCGGGCGTCCCGGCTCGACCTGGAGGACACCGAGACCGTCGCCGCCCGGATCGCGACCACGCTGTTGGCGGCGTTCGGTGCGGTCGCTCCGGCGCGGTCCGGTGGCACTGCCGTCGACCTGCCGCCCTGGCTGGACGACTCGCACTCGCCGAGACGTGCGGTCTTCATCGCCACCGGGATGTTGAACGTGGCGTCGGAGATCAGCACCGGCGACGCGCTCGCGGTGCTGCGGGCACACGCCTTCAGCACCGACTCGACCGTGGACGATGTCGCGCGTCAGATCGTGACGGGGGATCTGCCCCTCCGCGCCCTGCGGCCGGGCGGTGATGAATGACGCGCGGCAGCATTCGACCCGACCGTGACGGTTGACTGGGCGAGTCGCAGTACCGCCGCGGTCGATGAGCCGGCGACCCGGCGCGGACCGGTCCTACGGCGCCCATGGGATCGGTCCGATCCGCGTCGCCGCAGCGACCCGGCGACGGACCGGCCATCGACCGCCTGCACCACACACCGCGCCCAGCCGTCGTTGCCGGCCGGCAGCACCTCGACCGGCCGGACGCTGTCGTCGTCGAACTGGTAGATCTCGACGGTGACGCGGAGGTCGGGCTCGTCCGGTGGCGAGGTCCGACCGGTGTCCCGGACGGCCAGCTCGCCACGGGAGGTGCTCAGCAGCGCCGTCGTGGTGTCACCTGCCACCGGATCCCGGACGGCGAGGACCTCGGTTGTGTGGCCGGCATCGCCGGTGGCCGGCGCCGGGTCGTAGACGTGGAAGACCTCGCCCGAGTGTTCGCCGTCGCGCGAGACCGCGCAGCGGGCCGGGGTGGAGGTCCGTCGACCATCGTGGTGGTCCGGCCGGGCACCACCGTCCAGATGCCGACGGTCCGGTTGGCCGCCGGTGCGGTCGAAGACCCGCAGTGTGCAGATCTCGTCGGCGGCCGACCGCCGCCCTCGCGGAGCGTCCGCCGTATCCACCTCACCCGCACGGGCCGCGCCAGGCGCTCGGGAAGCGTCGGGGGAGGGTGCCGCAGCTCACATCACGAACTGTCACGGGACGGGCGATCCGCGTGACGGGCGCCCGGCTGAAACGTCTTCATCATCGATTCGACAATAAGTCGACCCCGTCCAGCGCCTGGGAGATCCGTGCTACACCCATTCGGTCGTCCGGATCAGCCGCGTAGGTCCGACGCGCGTTGGTCGTCCGCCGGCTGGTCGTCCGCCGGCTGGTCCGACCACGGCTGGAGCTAGCCAGATGTCCTGGCGCGCGGGGGCGCTGAGCCCCGCGATCGTGACCCGCACGGTGGCCGCCGGCCTCGCGTGCCTGGCTGTACTCGTCGCACTACAGGCGGGTGCGGGCCCGATCGTGGTCGTCGACCTGCCCGATGTGGCCGTCTTCACGCTCTTGACGGTGCTGTTCTTCCTTGCGGAGTACTCGCTGCTCAACGTGGAGTTCCGCCGGGAGGCGCACTCCCTGACGCTGGCCGGCGTGCCCGTGATGATGGCGGTCCTGCTGGCGCCGACCGACACGGCGGTCCTGGCCCGCGTCCTCGGGGCGCTGGCCGCGCTGCTCCTGCAGCGGATCGCCTGGGACAAGGTCTTCTTCAACATCTCCAGCTATGCGCTGGAGATCGCGGTCGGCAGTGCGCTCGCCCGGCTACTGGTCGGCTCCGACGATCACCTGGAGGCGCTGGCCTTCGGGGTGGTGCTCCTGGTGGTGTCGGTCGCCGACCAGGCGATGAGCGCGCTGGTCCTGTGGATCATCCACCTGCACGGCGGGGTGTTGGACCGCCCGCAGATCATCCGCGTCCTCGGGTCGTCCCTCGCGATGAGCGTGATCACCGCAGCGTTCGCGACCGCGGTGATCGTCTTGATCGGACGGGCGGGTCTGCTGGGCGCCTTGCTGGTCGTCCTGGTCACCGCGGTGGCCGCGCTGGCCTACCGGGGTTACTCCTCGACCCGACGTCGCCACCAGAGCCTGGAACTGATGCACAGTTTTGTCGCCGACGGTGTGGGCGCCGAATCCGTGACCGCGCTGACCGAACAGCTCCTGCAGCGCATCCGCACGCTGATGAACGCGGGCACCGCGGAGTTGCGACTCTTCCGGCCGGCCTCGGACACGTCGACCTCCGACGGGCCACCGGCGCCCGCCACCCGGCCGGCTGTGGTCGCGGTGCGGATGATCGCATCCGACCACCCGGGCCTGCGGACCGTCACGGAGGAGATCGACCCGGCGGACTGGCTGACCCTGCGGGTGCGCACCGAAGACGAGCCTGCGCTGCTGGCGCGCGACTCGAAGGACCGCGGCATCCGGGCCTGGCTCAAGACGCGCAGTCTGCGGGACGCCGTTCTCGTCCCGTTGCCGATGAACCAGGACCTGGCCGGACTGGTCATGGTGTGCGACCGGCTCGGCGAGACGACGACGTTCACCGCCGACGACGTGAGCCTGCTGCAGACCCTGACCGGCCACCTTGCGGTGGCGCTGCACAGCACCCAGTTGGTGGAGCAGCTCGGCTACGACGCCAGCCACGATTCGCTGACCGGTCTGTACAACCGTTCACACCTGGCCGGCTGCATCCGCGACGCCCGCACGCCCCACGGATCCGCGGCACCCGGAGTGGCGGTGCTGCTCCTGGACCTCGACGGGTTCAAAGAGGTCAACGACACCCTCGGGCACGCTGTCGGCGACCGGCTCCTGCAGATCGTGGCCAAGCGCCTCCTCTCCCACACTCCCGCCGGCGCCACGGTCGCGCGTCTCGGCGGCGACGAGTTCGCAGTGCTGCTGCGCGATCTGCCCGGCGGGCAGGACCAGGCCCTCGCCATCGCCGCCGAGGTGGCCGAATCGCTGCTACGGCCGGTCCACCTGGACGAGGCCCGCCTCGACGTCCAGGTCAGCATCGGGGTGGCGTTCGCCGCCGGCTCCGAGCCCGTCGACGACCTGCTGCGTCGCGCCGACACCGCGATGTACACCGCCAAGGCCGCCCGCGAGCCGATCTCGCTCTACAACGCCGAGATGGACCGGATCCGGACCGAACGCCTTGAACTGCTCGCCGATCTGCGCTCGGCCCTGCGCACCGACCCGCACCAGTTCCTGCTGCACTACCAGCCGAAGATCGACCTGGCCACCGGCGCCGTCGTCGGCGCCGAGGCACTCGTGCGGTGGCAGCATCCCCGCCTCGGATTCATCGGGCCCGATCTGTTCATTCCGCTCGCCGAGGCAACCGGCCTGGTCGCCGAGCTGACCCCGCTGGTCCTCGATCAGGCGCTGTCCACCTGCGCCGCATGGACCGGCGACGGACATTCGGCCAGCGTCGCGGTGAACTTCTCCGCCCGCAACATCGAGGACCCGCAGCTGCCGGCGCTGGTCGCCGAGGCGTTGCGCAAGCACCGGGTCGATCCGGCGCAGCTGGTGGTCGAGATCACCGAGAGCACCGTGATGGGCGATCCCACCCACACCATGCCCGTGCTGCACGGGCTGAACGACCTGGGGCTGAGCCTGTCGCTGGACGACTTCGGCACGGGGCACTCGAGTTTGTCCTACCTGCAGCAGCTCCCGGTCACCGAGGTCAAGATCGACCGCTCCTTCGTCATCGGGCTCGACTCGCCCGAGCCGGCCAACAGCCGGACCCTGATCCGCAGTATCGCCGGACTCAGCAGGAACCTGGGTCTGCGTGTCGTCGCCGAGGGGGTCGAGAACGAGCAGCGTCTCGCCGAGCTGCGCGACCTGGGGTGCGACATCGGGCAGGGTTACCACATCGGCCGCCCGATGCCGGCTGCGGAACTCCGCGCCTGGATGGCTCGCCGAGCGGCGGATCACACGCCTCCGCGCCTGCGCCTGCTGGACCCGATCGCAGCGAACGACCGCTGACCCGACGAGCACGTCGACCGGTTCGGCCCGCGCCGCGTGCCGTGCCGGGCCCGCTCGCCGACCGTGCCGGCGGAGCCCGTGCGGCACGGCACGGTTCTGCGGTGGGTGGCACGACCCGCACAGCTCAGTCAGATGGGGGCGGCGTTGGCGGTGGTGGCGGTTGTCGTGATCGCCGCGGTCTTCGCCGGCGTGACGTGGAGGTCGATGCACTCGACGGCGTGCCGCGCCGGCCCGCTCTCATGGGTCACCGGCTGCGCCGGCACGTCGGAGCCGATGCCGTCCAGCTCCTGGACAGGACTACCGAGATGTGGTGGTGCGGTATCCGCTGCCCACCGAGGCCGCGATGGCGATGGTTCCCCAGGTGCGGCGGCCGGGCCTGCTGGGGCAGGGTGGGCCACCCGCGACGACCTGACGGCACGAGCCGCACCCCCGGGGGGCGGTGTGCATCGCAGCGGTCGCGGGCGTGCTGCCACGCGGCCGCAGCGCTTCCGCTCTGAGTCGGGCTCAGTACATCGACACGTGGACGTGGTCGTAGTGACAGCCGGTCAGGTTCGCCGGGTTGGGGCAGCCGTAGGCGGTGGAGTTGTAGGTCGTCCACGGGCCGGGCCGGGATCGGGCGTTCCAGATCATCCCCTGCCAGATGACGTACTTGACGCCCAGCGCGGCCTGGTTGGCGACGAGCCAGTTGGCGGCCCGCCAACCGGCCGCGACGCCGGCCGCCGACCTGGGGTCGAACATGAGGTCGCAGCCGCGACCGCCCGGGTGATCGGAGGCCGGGTTCGCCGACCGGCCCGCGACGCAGGTCGTCGACGACTGTCGGGCGACCCCGTGATCGATGGCGGCATCCACCATGGTCGCCGTGCGCGGCGTGACGCGGTTGCTCCGGGGATCGGTGGTGCGGTCCGGGACGGTGGCGGCCTCGGTCGTCCACGAGGTGTCCGTGATCAACCCCGCGGGGACGTACAGCGGCTCCGCGGTGCTCGGTGACTGCAGGCTCGTCACGATGGAACGGCTTGCCGCCGTGATGATCTCGATGTGCACCGGGGTCCCGACATCGATGATCCGGCTGGTCGGCGCGGCAGCGGCGACGGCTTGCGGCGCGGCCGCGGCAGCGGCGGCGCCTTGCGGCGCGCCGACGGCTGTCGCCAGGGACGCGAGTACCGACACCGCGAGGACCACCGAGGCCGGTGCTGCGCTACGCCGACCGAACTTCCAACCCATGCAGACCGTCCTTGTCTTGATTACCCGTTGCTATCAACTATTCACGTTGAGTAGCAATCTGACAACAGATCGAGGCCGTTCCACGGGGTGATTCCTGGGCCGCTTCCGTCACGCACGGTGCGGTCCGCGCTCAACCGACCGGGGTGCGCGGCTGTACCACGACTGTGCGGTCCCGCAGCATGCGACGAACGGGACCGGCTCAGCGGTCGCCCCAGGCGATGGTGAGCTGCACCGCCCGCCGCCAGTCGGCCAGCTCGCGGTCGCGCCGGACCGGGTCCATCGCGGGCAGCCACTCGGCCGCCACGTGCCAGTGCCGACGCAGGGCTGCCCGGTCCGGCCAGTAACCGACGGCCAGCCCGGCCGCGTACGCCGCGCCCAGCGCGACCGTCTCGGCCATCATCGGCCGCACCACGGGGATGTCGAGCACGTCGGCGACCATCTGCATCAACAGGTTGTCGGCGGTCATCCCACCGTCGACGACGAGGCGGGACGCTCGGATGCCGGTGTCACCGTTCATCGCGTCGACCACGTCCCGGGTCTGCCAGGCGGTGGCCTCCAGGACCGCGCGGGCGATGTGCGACCGGGTCACGAACGACGTCAGGCCGATCAGCAGGCCCTGGGCACCGGAATCCCAGTGCGGTGCGAACAGGCCCGAGAACGCCGGCACGACATAGCATCCGCCGTTGTCGGGGACCTGGGCGGCGAGCGTCTCGATCTCCGACGGGGTCTTGATCAGGTGCAGGCTGTCGCGGCACCACTGCACCAGCCCGCCGGTCATCGCCATCGAGCCCTCGAGCGCGTAGACCGCCGGCTCACCGTCGATCCGGTGCGCCACCGTCGTGATGAGACCGTGCGTCGAGTGGGCGATCTCGGTGCCGGTGTTGAGCAGCAGGAAGCCGCCGGTACCGAAGGTGCACTTGGCCTCTCCCGCGTCGAACGCGCCCTGCCCGAACAGCGAGGCCTGCTGGTCGCCGATCAGCGCGCCGATCGGGATGTCGGCCACCGGATCCACCGTGGTCCCGACGACGCCGACGGTGGAGCCGATGGTGGGGAGCATCGAGCGCGGTACGTGGAAGATGTCCAGGAGCGAGTCGTCCCAGTCCAACGTCTCCAGGTTCATCAGCATGGTGCGGCTGGCGTTGGTGACGTCCGTGACGTGCCGGCCGCCGGCCGTGCCGCCGGTCAATTTCCAGGTGATCCAGGTGTCCATGGTGCCGAACATCAGCTCACCCCGGGACGCCCGGTCGGCGAGCTCGGGATCGGAGTCGAGCAGCCAGCGCAGCTTGGCGCCGCTGAAGTAGGTGACCAGCGGCAGCCCCGCGCGGGTGCGAATCTGCTCGGCAGCGTCGGTGTGGTCGAGCTCGGCGAGCAGACCGGCGGTGCGGGTGTCCTGCCAGACGATGGCCCGGTGCACCGGCACGCCCGTCGCCCGGTCCCAGACCACCATCGTCTCTCGTTGGTTGGTGACGCCGAGCGCGGCGATGTCGTCGCCGGCGATCCCGGCGTCGCTGATGGCCTGCCGGATGACCCGCTGCACCGTCGTCCAGATCTCGACCGCGTCGTGCTCGACCCAGCCCGGGCGGGGGTAGTACTGCCGATGCTCACGCTGGGCGATGGCGATCATCCGGCCGTCGTGGTCGAACACGATGCACCGGCTGGACGTCGTGCCCTGATCGAGCGCAGCGACGTAGCGACGCCTCACAGGCCGCGCCCGTGGCCCAGCTCGCGGGAGATGTCGCGCCCGGCGCGGACCACGTGGGAGACGAGAGTGGGACGCGGCCGGCCGCGTTCGTCGCAGATCCGGTCCTTGGCGCCCTCGATGCCGACCACCGCCACAACGTAGCCGCCGCGGTCGCGCACAGGGGCGGCGATGTCGGCGATATCGGGCGCCGCCTCGTCGACCGCGGCCGCCCAGCCCAGGTCGCGGACGCCGGCCAGGTCGCGGTACAGCGCCACCCGGTCGGTGACCGTGCGGTAGGTGAGGCTGGACAGCTCGCGCCCGACGATGCTGCGGGCGGCCGCCGGTTCGAAGGCCAGCAGCACCTTGCCCAGGGCCGTCGCGTGCAGTGGTACCTCCGCGCCGGTCAGCAGGCGCTGCCGGGTGCGGTGGTCGTCGGCCACCCGGAAGACATGGTGGGCGATCACCGCCCGGCCGTCCCGGAACACCGCCACCTTGGCCGCTTCGCCGCTGCGCGCGGCGAGGGCATCGGTCCAGTTCAGCGCCCGGGACCGCAACTCGTTGGCGTCCAGCCGGTTCCGGCCGAGGCCGGCCATGTCATCGGAGAGCCGGTAGGGGCCCGCCGCATGTGACTGCTCGACGAAGCCGACGTCCGCCAGCGTGCTGAGCAGACCGTGGGCGGTGCCCTTGGCGAGGTCGAGCGCCGCGGAGATCTGCAGCAGGCCCATCGGGTCATCGGCCTCGGCCAGCAGGCGCAGGATTGCGGCCGCCCGCTCGATCGACTGGATGGATCCCGGCACGCAGCCACAGTACCGCGACCGGCTCAATCCGTTCGGCATTGTCGAACGACGGGCCGTTCGGCAATGTCGAACCCCCCGTGTTGTCCGGGTCACACTCTGCTCCTAAGTTCATGGCACCCCTCTCGTCAGCAACGGCGCGGCCACCATGGAGGAAATACGAATGAGTTTTGTCTCCGCTGCGATGAGCCCCTCGGCTCGTCGACAAGCCCTGCAGGATCTGTCCACCACCGAACTCGACGTCCTGGTCATCGGCGCCGGTGTCGTCGGCGCCGGCGCGGCCCTCGATGCCGCCAGCCGCGGACTCAAGGTCGGCATCGTCGAGGCCCGTGACCTCGCGTCCGGCACCTCGAGCCGCTCGTCCAAGCTGGTGCACGGCGGTCTGCGCTACCTCAAACAGCTCAACTTCCACCTCGTCTTCGAGGCGCTCCGCGAGCGGTCACTGATCCTGGACGACCTGTGCCCGCACCTGGCCAAGCCGGTGGCGTTCCTCTACCCGCTGGAGAAGCCGGTCTACGACCGCGCGTACGTCGGCCTGGGCATCGGCGTCTACGACGTGCTCGGCGCCGGCAAGGGCGTGCCCGCCCACCACAAGCACCTGTCCAAGAAGAGCGCCCTGAAGATCTTCCCGGGCGCCAAGAAGGGCCAGATCCACGGCGCGATCAAGTTCTACGAGGGCCAGATCGACGACGCCCGGCACACCATGATGATCACCCGGACGGCAGTGGCTTACGGTGCGATCTCGGCGACCAGCGCCCGGGTCACCGGCTTCCTCCGGCAGGGCAACCGGGTCACCGGCGCCACCGTCAAGGACCTCGAGACCGGCAACGACTTCGAGGTCAGGGCCAAGGTCGTGGTCAACGCGGCCGGCGTCTGGACCGACGAGATCCAGCACATGATCGGCGGCAAGGGCTCGTTCCGGGTCACCGCGTCCAAGGGCGTACACGTCCTCATCCCGCGGGACAAGATCGACTGCCAGTTCGGCCTCATCACCGAGACCGAGAAGAGCCTGCTGTTCATCATCCCGTGCCCGTGGAGCGACGACCTGTGGGTCATCGGCACCACCGACACCCCCTGGGACCTGGACCTCGCGCACCCCGCCGCCAGCGAGATGGACATCGACTACGTGCTCGACCACGCCAACGCGCTGCTCGAGACCCCGTTGACCCGCGACGACGTGGTCGGCGTCTACGCCGGTCTCCGTCCGCTGCTGGCGGGCGAGAGCGACGACACCTCGAAGCTCTCCCGCGAGCACGCGGTCGTCGCCCCGGTGCCGGGCCTGGTCATCGTGGCCGGCGGCAAGTACACGACCTACCGGGTGATGGCCGAGGACGCGGTCGACGAGGCGGTGAAGATGCTGCCCGGCGGCGCACCGAAGTCGGTGACCGACAAGACCCCGCTGATCGGGGCCGACGGCTACCGCGCACTGGTGAACAACAAGGCCAAGATCGCCGCCGACAGTGGTCTCACGGTGGCCCGGATCGACCACCTCCTCGGTCGCTACGGCAGCGCGATCACCGAGCTGCTGGCGATGATCGAGCAGGACCCGGAGCTCGGCGAGGAACTGCCGTCGGCGCCGAAGTACCTCAAGGCGGAGCTGGTCTACGCCGTCTCGCACGAGGGCGCGCTGCACCTGGACGACATCCTGGCCCGCCGGACCCGCATCTCCATCGACACCTGGCACCGCGGGGTCGACTCGGCCGAGGAGGTCGCCGCACTCGTGGCGCCGTTGCTCGACTGGGACGACGCCGCGGTGATCGACGAGGTCGAGCACTACCGGGCGCGGGTCGCCGCCGAGCGGGACTCGCAGGTGCAGCCCGACGACCGCACCGCGGACGCCGCCCGGCTCGGTGCCGCCGACGTTCGCGTCGGGGCGTCGGCGGGAGCCGGAGGTGACGGCGGCGCCTGACCGGGCCCGAGCTCGTCCCGTCGTTCCCGTTCCGATCCACCCCTGAGTGCCGGCTGCACTGCCGGCATCCGTCGAAAGGACACCGTTGTCCACTTCACTCGGCACCATCTTCCTCTGGGAGACGATCGGCACCGCCGTGCTGATCCTGCTCGGCACCGGCGTCGTCGCCACCGTCGTCCTGCAGAAGTCCAAGGGCACCAACGGCGGCTGGCTCCTCATCAACTTCGGTTGGGCCATGGCCGTCTTCGTCGGCGCGTCCGTCGCCTGGCGGTCCGGCGCCCACATCAACCCCGCGGTCACCCTCGGCCTCGCGGTCACCGGCACCACCCCCTGGGGCGACGTGCCGGTGTACGTCCTGGGGCAACTCCTCGGGGCGTTCATCGGCGCCGTGCTCTGCTGGGCGTCGTTCAAGAAGAACTTCGACGAGGAGCCCAACCCGGAGGGCACCCTGGGCATCTTCTCCACCGGCCCGGTCATCCGTAGCTACGGCTGGAACGTGGTCACCGAGGTGATCGGCACCTTTGTGCTGGTCTTCTGGATCCTGGTCAACCCGCCGACCAACGGCGGCCTGGGTTATGCCGCGGTCGCCTTCGTCGTGTTGAGCATCGGTAACAGCCTCGGCGGCCCGACCGGCTACGCGATCAACCCGGCGCGTGATCTCGGCCCGCGCATCGCCTACGCGATCCTGCCGATCAAGGGCAAGGGCGATCCGGACTGGGGCTACTCCTGGGTCCCGATCGTCGGACCGATCATCGGTGCCGTGCTGGCCGGGCTGGTGTTCCTGGCCACGAAGGGCACGCTCGCCCTCTGACCCGCCCGACCACGAGCGTCACCTCCCACCCTTCTCAATGGACAAGGAAGTCCCCACATGAGTGAACAGTTCGTCGCCGCGATCGACCAGGGCACCACCTCCACCCGCTGCATGATCTTCAACCGGGAGGGCCGGGTCGTCTCGGTCGCCCAGAAGGAGCACGAGCAGATCTTCCCGAAGGCGGGCTGGGTCGAGCACAACGCCCTGGAGATCTGGGACAACACCCGGCAGGTGGTCGCCGAGGCGCTGGCCAAGGCCGACCTGAAGGCGTCCAAGGACATCGTCGCTGTCGGCATCACCAACCAGCGCGAGACGGCGCTGGTCTGGGACAAGACAACCGGTCTGCCCGTTTACAACGCGATCGTCTGGCAGGACACCCGCACCGACGCCATCTGTCAGCAGCTCGGCGCGCTCGGTGGCGGTCAGGACCGCTACAAGGCAAAGGTGGGCCTGCCGCTGGCCACCTACTTCTCCGGCCCCAAGGTCCGCTGGATCCTCGACAACGTCGAGGGTGCTCGGGACAAGGCCGAGGCCGGCGATCTGGTCTTCGGCAACATGGACACCTGGGTCGTGTGGAACATGACCGGCGGCGTCCAGGGCGGCCTGCACATCACCGAACCCACCAACGCCTCCCGCACGCTGCTGATGGACCTCGACACCCTGTCCTGGGATCCGGAGATCTGCGAGGAGATGGGCATCCCGATGTCCATGCTGCCGGAGATCCGCTCCTCGTCCGAGGTCTATGCCAAGGGCCGCGAGCAGGGCAATCTGGCGGGTGTACCGATCGCCGGCATCCTCGGTGACCAGCAGGCCGCCACCTTCGGCCAGGCCTGCCTGTCCACCGGCGAGGCCAAGAACACCTACGGCACCGGCAACTTCATGCTGCTCAACACCGGCACCGAGAAGGTGCCGTCGAAGAACGGTCTGCTCACGACGGTCTGCTACAAGATCGGAGACAACGCACCCGTCTACGCGCTGGAGGGCTCGATCGCCGTCACCGGTTCGCTGGTGCAGTGGATCCGGGACAACCTCGGGATGATCAAGGACGCGGCCGAGATCGAAGACCTGGCCAAGTCCGTCGAGGACAACGGCGGCGCCTACTTCGTGCCGGCGTTCTCCGGCCTGTTCGCGCCGTACTGGCGGGCCGACGCCCGCGGCGCCATCGTCGGTCTGACCCGCTACGTCAACAAGGGCCACCTCGCCCGGGCTGTCCTCGAGTCGGTGGCGTTCCAGACCCGTGAGGTACTGGACGCCATGAATGCCGACTCCGGAGTCGACCTCACCGAGCTCAAGGTCGACGGCGGCATGGTCGTCAACGAGACCCTGATGCAGTTCCAGGCCGACATCCTCGGCGTCCCGGTCATCCGCCCGGTCGTCGCCGAGACCACCGCCCTGGGTGCGGCCTACGCGGCCGGTCTGGCCGTCGGGTTCTGGGCCAACGAGGACGACATCCGCAACAACTGGGCCGAGGACAAGCGCTGGGAGCCGCAGATGGACGCGGCCGACCGGGACAAGGCCTTCGCGCAATGGAAGAAGGCCGTCACGAAGACCTTCGACTGGGTCGACGCGGAGAACTGAGAGGGCTGAGTCACCTGTGTCGTCTCGATCCGGCCCGTCCCCGCTCCGGCGGGGGCGGGCCGTTCGCTGTCCGGGCCCGCTGCGGTGGTGGGCTCGTGGGCCCGGTCAGCGCGCGTCGGCGCCGATCGCGGCGACCCGGTTGCGGCCCGCGCCCTTGGCTCGGTAGAGCGCCTCGTCGGCCAGCCCCATCGTGGTGGTGAGGGCCTGCGACAGCTGCTGCGAGGCGGTCGCCGGGCAGCCGGCGACGCCGATCGAGATGGTGACCGCGGCACCGTTGTGCCGAGCCTCGTCGGCGACCCGGGTGCGGATCCGTTCCGCCACCAGCACGGCGTCCCGGACCGACGTGTTCGCCAGCACCAGCACGAATTCCTCACCACCCCAGCGGCAGGCCAGGTCCAGCGGTCGGATCGAGGAGATCAGGATGTCGCCGACCTGGCGCAGGATCTCGTCGCCGGTGAGGTGGCCGTAGGTGTCGTTGAGGGCCTTGAAGCCGTCGAGGTCGGCCATCAGGACGGCGATCTTCTGGGTGCGGACGAGCTTCTCGGTGGCGTCCCGCCACGCGGCCGGCGTCAGCAACCCGGTACGGCTGTCCGTCGAGACGAGATCGCGCAGCTCGATGAACTCCAGGATGTACTGCAGCCCGGCGGCGGCCACGAACATCGGGAACGTCAACAGCACGGCCAGCAGTGCGTCGGTCTGCGCGCTGATCGTCAGCACGACGGCCAGTGGCACCTCGGTGAGGCACATCGCAGCGAGCACGATCAGCGCCTGGGTCAGCCGCCGCCGTGAGCGGTTGAACAGTACGTGCAGCTCCACTGCGACCACGGTGACCGCCTCGAAGACCACGCCGGCGAGCAGCCAGGTCTTCCAGCTGGCGGCCGCCCCGCCGCCGGCCTCGACGAAGCCCCAGGCGGCGATCAAGGCCAGTGACGTGAACGCCGCGTTGAAGCCGGCCCGGGCCGGTACGAAAGGCCGGCCCTCGACCCGCGTCTTGATGACCGCCTCGGACCACAGGACGAGCGCCAGATTGACGGCGAGGGCGGCCGGGAGGCTCCACAGGAACAGCGCGGACAAGGTCCACACGTCGCGCATGGTGACCGTGCCCGAGCCCTCGGCGAGCTTGCGCAGCTGCAGGCCGATGCTCAACGACGTGAGCACGGCGAGTACAGACCAGCCCGCGACGGCGAACCACGGAGTGTCCGTCCATGCGGGGTGGAAGGCCGAGGCGACCAGCGCCACGATGCCGATGGCCATCACCACCGCAAAGTAGGCCCGCGACGCCGGTGGCTGCTGGACCAGCCAGCCGGATCGACCCGACGGCGTGCCCGACGGGCCGGACGCCTCGGAAGCCTTCACCAGTGCCGATCCCTCACTCGTCGTTGCAGGCCCGGTCGCCGACTCGTCGGCGATAGGGCACCCGCGGTGCCGCCGCGAACCGCGGTACCGGTCCCGTCACTCAGCGCATTCCACGCTTGCCGCGACGGCGGATGACAAGTCTAGCGAGAACGTCCCTGTTTGGCCGAATCTTCGTCGAAGCTCATGACGCATCTATCACGCGAACGAGTGACGGGTCGGCACCCATCGGCGTGAACGAATCACGTGCGACCACCGAACGATGCTGCACTCGCGCGTGATTCCGCTCGTTGGTGAGGCGCTCCGCGTCGTTGCTCTCAGTGAGCGACATCGCCGTTCACCTGAAGGGACACCGACGTGCCGGTGGTCACGGTGCGACCGACAGTGCAGTGCTCCTCGACCGAGCGGTGCAGGATCGTCAGCAGCCGCTTCAGCTCGGCGGGCGTCAGCCGGGCCACGTCGACCAGCAGGTTCTCCGTGATGGCCGGATATCGGTCGACCTCGAGGTCCTTGACGCCCTCGACGGTGATGGTGGCGTCGAAATCGTCGCCCAGCCTGCGGGCCAGTACCGCGTCGGTGGTCAATCCGGTGCAGGCGGCCAGGGCGATCTTCAGCAGCTCGCCCGGGGTGAACGAGCCGTCGTTCTCGATCGGCCCGATGAGTACCTCGGCGCCGCGGCCGTTGTGGCCGGTGTAGGTGCGGGTGCCGGTGCGGTGCACCCACAGGTCGGCCGGTACGGCGCCCGCGGTCGCGTCGGTGGGGCTGGTGGCCTCGGTGCTGGTCATGCGGATCGTCCTCCAGGTGACGGCGGCGGGTGCCGCTCCACGGTAACCAGCGCGGGGGTATCGATCTTCCCGTCCGCTCTCACCACCGACGCCGCCCCCGAGCGCTCGCCTAAACTGCAGCAGGTCATGACGGAGAACAGCGGCAACGGGTTTGTCGCGCAGCACAGCGGCACCGCGGAGAGCGGCAGCGTGGACAAGGGCCACGACTCCCACGGTCGAGAGCACCGCGGTCGGGAGTCCGGGGGGCGGGAGGCCGGGCGCGGGTCTCGCGGCCGGGAGTCCGGCGGCAGCGGGTACGCGGCTCAGCTCCGACAGCGGATCGACGGGCTGCCGATCCGCGAGGCCGAAACCCTCGGACGCCGCATCCGCAAGACCGCCGGCCTTCGCGACAAGTCGGCGCGCCGCGAGGCCCTGGTCGAGATCGAGCGGGCCGTCGGCGCCGCCGAGGAGCGGCTGGCGCTGCGCCGCGAGGCCGTGCCGGTGGTCCACTATCCCCAGGAGCTGCCGGTCAGCGCCCGCGTCGATGACCTCAAGGCGGCGATCGCCGAGCACCAGGTCGTCATCGTGGCCGGTGAGACCGGCTCCGGGAAGTCCACCCAGCTGCCCAAGATCTGCCTGGACCTCGGGCGCGGGGTTCGCGGACTGATCGGGCACACCCAGCCGCGGCGGATCGCCGCCCGCGCGCTGGCCGAGCGGATCGCCGACGAGACCGGCACCGAGCTCGGCGACGCCGTCGGCTACACCATCCGCTTCGGCGACCACACCGGTCCGAAGACGCTGGTCAAGCTGATGACCGACGGCATCCTGCTGGCCGAGATCAGCCGCGACCGGATGCTCTCCCGCTACGACACGATCATCATCGACGAGGCCCACGAGCGGAGTCTGAACATCGACTTCCTGCTGGGCTACCTGGCCCGGTTGCTGCCGCGCCGACCGGACCTGAAGATCGTCATCACCTCGGCCACCATCGACCCGCAGCGGTTCAGTGCGCACTTCGGTGGTGCGCCGATCGTCGAGGTCAGCGGGCGCACCTACCCCGTCGAGGTGCGCTACCGGCCGTGGGGCGCCGCCGTCGTCGGCTCGGACGACCCCGATGACGAGGATGAGGCCGGCCGCTCCGGCGAGATCGACCAGGGGCAGGCCATCTGCGCCGCCGTCGACGAGCTGAGTACTGCCCCCGGTGACGGCGACATCCTGGTGTTCCTGTCCGGGGAGCGGGAGATCCGCGACACCGCGGAGGTGTTGAAGGGCCACCTGGCCGGTCGTCGCCGCGGCTACGAGGTCATCCCGCTGTTCGGCCGACTGTCCAGCGCCGAGCAGCACCGAGTCTTCGAGTCGCACACCGGCCGCCGGATCGTGCTGGCCACCAACGTCGCCGAGACGTCGCTGACCGTGCCCGGCATCCGCTACGTCATCGACCCGGGGACGGCCCGGATCTCGCGGTACTCGCTGCGGACGAAGGTGCAGCGGCTGCCCATCGAGCCGATCTCGCAGGCCTCGGCCGGCCAGCGGGCCGGCCGCTGCGGCCGCGTCGCGAACGGCATCTGCATCCGGCTGTACAGCGAGGACGACTTCGCCGCGCGTCCCGCCTTCACCGATCCGGAGATCCTGCGGACCTCGCTGGCGTCGGTCATCCTGCAGATGGCGTCGCTGGACCTCGGCGACATCGGGACCTTCCCGTTCCTGGACCCGCCCGACCAACGCCAGATCGGTGACGGCCTGACCCTGCTCGCCGAACTCGGGGCGCTGCGCGCCGGATCGACCGCCGAACAGGTCGCGCTGACCCCGGTCGGTCGGACGATGTCGGCGCTGCCCATCGACCCGCAGTTCGCCCGGATGATCGTCGCGGCGAACGAGCTGGGCTGCATCCAGGACGTCCTCGTCATCACCGCCGGCCTGGCCATCCAGGACGTCCGCGAACGCCCCGTCGAGGACCGGGAGAAGGCCACCGCCGGCCACGCCCGGTTCAACGACCCGCGCTCGGACTTCCTGTCGCTGCTGAAGCTGTGGAACTACCTGCAGGAGGAGGGGCGGAACCGTTCCGGCAACGCCTTCCGCCGGATGTGCCGCACCGAGTACCTGCACTACCTCCGCGTGCGCGAATGGCAGGACCTGGTCGGGCAGCTGCGGCAGATCGCCCGCTCCACCGGGTTGACGGTGGAGAAAGAGAATGCGGACTCGGAAGCTCGCGACATTGATGCCACCCGGATCCACCAGGCCCTGTTGTCCGGGCTGCTCGCCCACATCGGTAGCTGGGACGAGGTCAAACGCGACTTCCAGGGCACCCGCGGCGCCCGGTTCTCGATCTGGCCGGGCTCGGTGCTGGCCAAGCGGCAACCCAAGCTGGTGATGGCGGCCGAGCTGGTGGAGACATCACGGCTATGGGCGCGGATGGTCGCGTCCATCGAGCCCGGCTGGGCCGAGCAGGTCGGTGCACACCTCGTCAAGCGGTCGTACTCGGAGCCACGCTGGGAGTCCAAGCGCGGTTCGGCGGCAGCGACGGAGAAGGTGACGCTGCTCGGCGTCACGCTGGTCGCGGCTCGCTCGGTCAGCTACGCCTCGATCGATCCGGAGCTGTCGCGGGAGCTGTTCATCCGGCACGCGCTGGTCGAGGGCGACTGGCGGACCCGGCACCCGTTCTTCCGGCACAACCAGGAGCTGCTCGAGCGGATCGCCGAGCGCGAGGACCGCGCCCGCCGCCGCGACATCGCCGTCGACGACGAAACCCTGTTCGGCCTGTACGACGGGCGCGTTCCGGCGCAGGCGCTGTCGGCCACGCACTTCGACGCCTGGTTCCGCCGGGCGTCGCCGGACGAGAAGGCGCGGCTCACCTTCACGGAGGCCGACCTGGTCGCCGCCGGTGCCGCCGACGTCGACGCGGACGCCTTCCCGGACCGCATCTCCAGCGCCGGGGTCGACCTGGACCTGAAGTACGTGTTCGACCCGACCCGGGCCGATGACGGCGTCACCGTGACCATCCCGCTGACCGTGCTGCAGCGGGTGGCGCCCGAACATTTCGCAGCCCAGGTGCCGGGGCTGCGGACGGAGCTCGCAATCGGCCTCATCCGGTCGCTGCCCAAGACCCTGCGCCGGGCGTTCGTGCCGGTGCCGGACTTCGCGGCGGCGGCGCTGGAGCGGATCGCCGCCGACGGCCTGACCGGTGGCCTGCCCGACCAACTCGCCGCCGCGCTCACCGCGCTGACCGGGGTGGTGGTGCACCCGGGCGACTTCGACACCAGCCGGATCCCCGCGCACCTGCGGATGACGTTCGAGGTGGTGGACGCGGGCGGGACGCCGGTCGCCGCCGGCAAGGATCTGGCTGCGATGCAGGAGCAGCTGCGCGGCGACACCCGCCGGGCGGTGGCGAAGGCGTCCGGCTCGGTCGAGCGCACCGGCCTGACGACGTTCCCGCCGGAGCCGATCCCGCGGACGGTCGACTCCACCGTCGACGGCTTCGCGGTGCGCGGCTATCCGGCGCTGGTCGACGAGGGGACGACGGTCGGGGTGCGGGTGTTCGCCACCGAGGCGGACCAGCTGCGGGCCGCCCGGTCGGGGACCCGCCGGCTTCTGCAGCTGACGCTCCGCTCGCCGGAGGGGTACGTGCGGCACGCGCTGCCCAGACCGGTGCTGATGCGGCTCGCGGTCAGCGGCCGGCACGCCGGCTTCTCCGAGCTGGTCGCCGACGCCGCGTTCGCCGCGATCGACGCGCTGCTGGACTGGGCCGGCGGCCCGGGCTGGGATGCCGCCGCGTTCACCGCCGTCCGGAACCGGATGTCACCGCACCTGGACGCGTCGACGCTGGATGTGGTGGTCGCGGCGTCCGACGTGCTGACCGCCGCGCAGCGGGTCGAGTCGACGCTGTCCGAGCTGCGGGGTGGCCTGTTGGCGGCGTCGATCATCGACGCGAAGACGCAGCTCGCGACGCTGCTGCCGGAGCGCTTCATCAGCGCCACCGGGTCGGCGCACCTGACCGACCTCAAACGCTACCTCGAGGCGCTGGACCGGCGGCTGGTGCGGTTGCCCACCGATCCGGAGCGGGACCGGGCCCGGATGGCCGAGGTGCTGCCCTGGGAGGAGCGGTTCCGCGCGGCGGTCGCGGCACTGCCGGTGGAGCGCCGGGGCGACCCCGACGTCGGCGAGGTCCGGCGGCTGCTTGCCGAATGGCGGATCTCGCTGTTCGCGCAGCCCATGAAGACGACGATGCCGGTGTCGGCACCGCGGGTCGAGAAGGCCATCGCCGCGCTGGGCTGATGGCGCAGCTGCCGGCCCCCACCGACGAAATCCTGGCGGCTTCTTCCCGCGGGCCGGGGGGAAACCGCCAGGATGTGGGTGGGTCGGGGGAGGCGTCAGACCGGCGGGGTGACCGGCGGCGCGGCGGGCGGCGGCACGACCGGGGGAGTGGCCGGGCTGTCCGGGCCGTCCGGGGTCCGATCGCCGGCGATCTTGTCGACGAGGCCACCGATCTTGTCCTCGATCGGATCGACCTTGTCGTGGCCGATCTTGTTGCCGACGAATTCGCCGACCTTGTCGACGCCGCCCTTCACCTGCTCGGAGTGCTCGGCGACGAGGTTCTTGGCCTTGTCGGCGAGTCCGGAGAAGTCCACCATGCGGGTCCCTTTCCACGCGGACGCCCGGTGCGGGGCGAAATCCGGGTGCTGCCCGGCCGCCGCACACGGTTGTCCGTGCTGGTCAGCGGTGCGGACGCACCGCTGCGGGCGAGCCTACTGCGCCGACCGCGGAGCGTGCCGGCCAGGTCACGCGAGGCGGTGCGAGGTCCCCGGGACGTCGACGACGAAATACTGCGGGTCGACCGTGACGTCGTCGTCGCCGTCCGGACCGCGGTGGGATACGACCCCGTCGCCGCGGAACGTGTAGTGGTGGGCGACCGGGCGGACCGCAAGGGTGGGGAAGGAGATGCAGGCGACGGTGACGGTGAACTCGGTGCCGATCTCGGCGTCGTGCCCGAGCACGGCCAGTCGCCGCAACGGAAGCGAGTGGGAGAACGTCGAGGCGTCCAGATCGATGTCCGCGGCGTCGTCGAGGGCGTACAGCGGGTTGGATCCGCTGGTCGACTCGACGACCCAGGGTCCGCCCGGGGTGCGGGTCAGCGACAGGTGCCGCTCGCCCTCGAGTGAGTCCGACTGGGCGGACAGGCGTCGGGTGCGGCCCTTGGCGTCGACGAGCAGTGAGTAGGAACCACCGAAGGGCTGGTCGCCGGCGTCGATGATGTACCCGTTGGCGCGCAGACCGCGCTCGGTGATGACGGTGCGTACTGTCTCCAGCCGCCGTTCCCCGTGCGAGCTCCACGACAGGATCATCGCGCCCAACTGCGCATTCATCACGACATCACGGTAGGCGAACCAACCCCACCGCTGCGCCGACAGTGACGCAACGGTCACCGAACCGTTGTGCGCCGTCACGGCGGCCGAGGGCGCCCGTAGCCCCGTGCCGGCCGCAATCCGACTTGACGCAGCCGCCGCGCCGCCCGCACTGTCGGCGCATGGGTCATCTCGAGGTCAGCGGGATCAGCTACGCGCTGTCGGACGGGCGGGCGTTGCTCGCGGACGTCAACTTCCGCGTCGGCGACGGCTCGGTGACCGCGCTGATCGGTCCCAACGGCACCGGCAAGACCACCCTGTTCCGCATCATCACCGGTGAGCTGACCGCCGACGACGGCGCGGTCAGCCGCTCGGGAGCGATGGCGGTGATGCCGCAGTTCATCGGCTCGGTACGGGACACCTCGACCGTGCGGGACCTTCTCCTGTCGGTGTCGCCGGAGCCGATCCGCGCCGCCGCAGCCGCCCTGGACGCCAGCGAGCTCGCCATGATGGAGAACGACGACGACGCCACGGCCATCCGCTACGCCGAGGCGCTGTCGGACTGGGCCGACGTGCACGGATACGAGCAGGAGACCCTGTTCGACACCTGCACGGTCGCGGCCCTCGGCGTCCCCTACGACCGGGCGCAGTACCGCGACGCGGCGACATTGTCGGGCGGGGAGCAGAAGCGACTGGTCCTCGAGCTGCTGCTGGCCAGCCCGGTCGACGTGCTGCTGCTCGACGAGCCCGACAACTACCTCGACGTCCCCGGCAAGGTGTGGCTGGAGAACAAGCTCGCCGAGACGAACAAGTCGGTGCTGCTCATCTCGCACGACCGGGAACTGCTGGCCCGCGCCGCCACTCGCATCGTCACTCTGGAACCCGGTGTGGCGGGCGCGGTCTCGTGGATCCACGGTGGTTCGTTCGCGACGTACCATGCGGCGCGCGCCGACCGGAACTCCCGGCTGGAGGAGCTCAAGCTCCGCTGGGACGAGGAGCACGCCAAGCTCAGGACGCTCGTGCTGACGCTCAAGACCAAGTCGGCGTTCAACGACGGGCTGGCCTCGCGGTACGCCGCCGCCCAGACCCGGCTCGCCAAGTTCGAGAAGGCAGGGCCGCCGCAGGCGGTGCCGGTGGAGCAGAAGGTCGTCATGCGGCTGTCCGGCGGACGCACCGCCAAGCGCGCGGTGACCTGTGCCGCGGTCGAGCTCACCGGACTGATGAAGCCGTTCGACCTGGAGGTGTTCTTCGGCGAGCGGGTGGCGGTGCTGGGAGCCAACGGCTCCGGCAAGTCGCACTTCCTGCGGTTGCTCGCCGGCGGCGGCTCCGACCCGGACATCGAACACCAGCCGGTCAGCGACGAGACGCTCGAACCGGTGCGGCACACCGGGCTGGCCAAGCTCGGCTCACGGGTGCGACCCGGCTACTTCCGGCAGACACACGCCCATCCGGAAATGCACGGCAGGACGTTGCTCGAGATCCTGCACCGCGGCGACGAACGGCGCGACGGGCTGAGCCGGGAGCCGGCGTCCAAGGCGCTGGACCGCTACGGGCTCGCGTTGAGTGCCGAGCAGATGTTCCAGACCCTGTCCGGCGGGCAGCAGGCGCGGTTCCAGATCCTGCTGCTGGAGTTGTCCGGCGTCACCCTGCTGCTGCTGGACGAGCCGACCGACAACCTCGACCTGCATTCGGCCGAGGAGTTGGAGAACGCACTCCAGCGGTTCGAGGGCAGCGTCGTCGCCGTCACCCACGACCGCGCGTTCGCCCGGACCTTCGACCGCTTCCTGGTTTTCGGCGCCGACGGCCGGGTCGTCGAGACCGACGGGCCGGTGTGGGACGTGGCGCGGGTCCAGCGGGTGCGCTGACGTTCCTGCGACCGTTGCGCTGACCGGCGAGCGCGACAGTGGTCGCACCGTGCGGTCGCGCGAGGCGGGGTGGGACCTCGGTGGCGGTGGGCTCCAACCGGAGCCGTGACGCTGCCGATTTCCGTTCCCGCGGCCGACATCGCGGCAGCGGACGCGGATGTCGGAAGCGCGAGGGGTTTCTGGCCTACGGGGTCTCCGCGACCTTCTTGAGCCGAGCGAGCCCCTTCTCGAGATCGGGGCCGAGCAGGCTGTCCATCGACTTGACGAGGGCGAACACCCGGGCCGGGCCACGCAGCTCGCCGACAATGCGCCAGACGACCGTCGTGCCGGATGCTGCCGGCTCGAGCAACAGCTCGACCTTGCTCTTGGACGGGAACGGCCGCGTGAAGGCGAGGTCCACGTCGACCCGACCCGGGGTGTCCCCGGTGATCACCATCGTGCCGGCGCCGGCCTTCCGGTTGCCGTCCCAGGCGTACTCGGATCCGACGCCGGAGTCGGCGCCGGAATAGGTGCGGCGGAGCTGAGGGTCCAAGCCCTCCCACGGCGACCACTGCACCCAGGCGTGGAAGTCGGCGACGAGCGGGTGGACACGCTCGGGGGCGACGGAGATCTCGATGCGGCGCTCGACGGCGTAGGGCTTGGTCATTCGCCCATCATGGTGCCTGCCCGCACGTCGGTACAGCGGTGGAGAGCCGGGCACACGTCAGCCCCGACGCGGGAAGCGCCGGGGCTGACGGATGCGGGTCAGAGGTGGCCGAGTCCCGGTGCCGGGGCGTGGGCGAGCACCTCTTCGTAGCGGGCCTGCCGCAGGCCGGCGACGAAGTCGTTGGCCTCTTCGCGGTCGCGGACCACCTTGGACACGACGACGGTGGCGAACATCGAGCAGAGGATGCCCATGCCGATGGTGTAGCGGTCCTGGACGGCGACGTCGAGCAACGAGAGGTTGGCCAGGTTCCAGACGACGGTCACCGCCATGAACAGCACGGACGCCCCGAAGAACGCGTTGGTGTGCTTGCTGGTGACCTTGGGATCGGACATGGGACAGCCCTTCTGTGGACGTGCGGGGACACCCGGGCGGCGGGATGCCGTCGGGGGAGTTGCGTGCGGGAGGTACGAAGGTCAGCTGGTGGTGCGCCGGGCCCGGCGCAGCGGGCGGGCGGCCCGTCGGTGCTTCGCCGAGACGACCGCCTTGGCCATGGCGTGCCGTCGACCGTCGAGCTGGTGCACCTTGAGCACCTGCTCGAGTTTCGTGTGGCGCAGGCGGCTGGCCTGCTTGCTGATGCCCTGGGCATCGCCGATGTCGGTGTAGCTCGCCTGAGGGAGCGTGCTGCGGAGGTTGTGCACCGTCTGGCCCTCGATGATGTCCAGAACCAGCCGGGCGCGGGAGACGAGCTCGAGCTTCCTGAGCTCGAACGCCTTCTCGTCCTCGTCGTCGGGCCGTTCTGCGGCCTCGGCGACGAGATCGGCGATGTAGTCGAACATCTCCGTCAGCTCCATGGGACCCACTGTGCCCTACGACAACCAATGTTGTCAACGACAAGTTTGATTGTCTGTGGATGGCGGGTCGGTCCGCGAGCGGCAGACCCTCGACCGGAGGCCGACCCTGCGCTGGACGTACGACGACGAGACCCGGTGGACGGCGGCCTGCACCGTCCTGCACCGGTCGCCGACCGACGAGGCGCGACGGATCCGGACCGCCGACCAGTGGCGCACGGCCGGGACCTCGCTCGGGCCGGGGTGCTGCTGACGCTGGTGCTGACCCGGACCTCGGTCCTCGTCGTGGTGTTCCCGCCGCGGGACCCTGGTGACTTGCACTTCCGCCGCCGGCCGAAGATGTCGACCGTGCCGCTCGCGTTGGCCTCGGTGACCATCGCGTACCGCGAGCCGCTGATCTTCCTCGTCCTCGCGTGGGCGGTGCCGATCGGCGTCGCGCCGCCGTCCTGGTGGTCCGAATGCCGTTTCCGCGGGCGGCTGCCGAACGCTGGGCTGCGACCAGCGGCATGGTGTCCCCGCCGGTGGCGGACCCCACACCCACCGTCTGAGACCGCCGCCCGGCGCGGCCCCTCTGTCACCATGGACGGGTGACGACCCGCCGCTCCCTGCCCGCGAAGCCGACCCCACGGCCGCGGTTTGCCGGCGTGGTCGCGTCCGCGGGCTGGTTCGTGGCGCTGCTCGCGGTGGTCGCGGTGGCGACATCCCTGGTCGCGGAACTCGCCACCGGCGCAGCCCCGCTGCCCGGCCTGCCGGCCCCGTCGCCGGCGGTCAAGTACGGCGTGCCCGTGTTCCGGGTGCTGCTGGACGTCAGCGTGGTGACCACGATGGGGCTCGCGTTGCTCGCGAAGTTCCTCGGCTTCGACGATCCCGACCGCACCGAGCCGGTGATGCGGCACGCCCGCCGGGCGGCGCTGTGGTCGTCCTGGACGTGGGTCTCGGCGGCGCTGGTCAGTCTGGTGCTGCTGTCGGCGGAGGTGTACCCGAACGACTTCCCGACGCGGACGTCGACCGGCCTCGACCTGCTCACCGCGCCGCTGTCGTTCCTGCAGTACGTGGTCACCTCGCCCGACCTGGTGTGGAGCTACATCGTCGGCGTGCCCGCCGGCAAGGGCCTGCTGACGGTGGCCGGCATCGGCCTGATGTCGGTGTGGCTGTGCCGGATCTCGGTCCGCCGCGGCGAGTCGGTCCCGGCGGAGCTACGGGCCGGGGTCGCCGCGTTCGGCCTGCTGCCGATCCCGCTGACCGGCCACGCGACCGACTGGATCTACCACGACCTCATGATGATGTCGATGGAGCTGCACCTCATCGGGGCGGCCGCCTGGGTCGGCGGCCTCGGCGCCACCATCGTCTTCCTGTCCCGCCGACCGCACCTCCTCGCGGTGGCGCTGCCCCGATTCTCACGGCTGGCGACGTACTGCGTCTTCATCGTGGCGGCGAGCGGCATCTTCAGCGGCATCTCGATGCTCGCCACCGCGGACATCTCGGTTCCGCTGCCGCAGTCGATCTGGACGACGCACTACGGCCAGCTGATGCTCGTGAAGCTGCTCTGCGTCGCCGTCATCGCGACGCTGGCGGTCGGCGTCCGGCGCGGCCTGCTGGTCCGGATCTCCGACCGCAAGCCGACCGCGGTGGCGATGTGGTGCGGCTTCGAGTTGGTCGTGATGGCCGTCGCCTACGGCGTCGCCGTCGTACTCACCCGCTCGGCGCCGTACTAGCCGCCACCGTCGCTCGCGCTGCCGATTTCCGTTCCCGCGGCCGCGATCGCGGCAGCGGGAACGGAACGTGGAAGCGCCACCGCAGTCCGGCGCAGCCGGATGCTGCCGGTGGCACTCCCGGAGTCAGCGGGCCCGCGAACCCGATCGCACCCGCGGACGATGCCCGGCATGGCCGGCTCGCGGACGGTGCTCGGCATGGCCGGCCCGCGGCGTGGGCGGATTCAGTGGCGCACCGGTCAGGTGACCGTTGAGGCCACGTTCCGGCTCCGGGGCGAAGGTGGCAGCGATGGCCGGCGGCCGCGGGGTGTCGACCCCGATCCAGCGCTGCAGCAGGTACGTCACGACCAGCCAGGTCGCGAGCGCGCCCGGGACAGCCCAGACGATCGAGCCGTAGTCGACCGGCACCGCGGCCAGGTTCTGACCGCTCTCGTAGGCGTCCCGCATCCGGGCGACGTCCATCGAGCCGAGGTCGGTCGGGGTGGACGACAGCACGTTCTGCACGAAAAGGGCGCCGTAACCGACAACCGTGACGAGTAGCCCACCGACCGCGGCCCGCAGGTAGGGGTTGGCGCGCAGCAGGAACACCGCGTCCACGGCGAGACCGACGAGCACCATCCAGAACGGCACCACCGACGGCGGGAAGTCACCGACCACCAGCAGTGGCCAGATGACCGAGCGGTAGAGGACATAGGCGCCGGTGATGACGGTGGCGGTCCAGACCTTGCCGACCATCACCCGGGCGATCATCAGGATCGGGACGCAGAAGACCATCGCCCAGATCGGGTAGACCCAGGCCGGGATCGGCAGCGCGAAGCCCTCGAGGGCGATGTCGTCGACCCCGCGGCCGAGCTGGTTCGCGGCGAAGTTGAGCAGCTCGCTCTCGGCGTACGGAGTACCGCGGAACCAGGAGGCCATCTCGAGGATGCCGTACTCCTGCTGCAGCTGGGCGAAGTGCGCGTTCTCGAAGCAGAAGGCGAACAACGCGACCAGACCAGCCGTCCACTGCCAGCCGAAGCGGCCGTCCCGCGGGTACAGGAGGTACCAGGCGCGGATGATGCCGGCGATCATGATGGCGGTGCCGACGTAGAGCATCGCGTGCGAGGGCGACCAGGCGGTGAGGTCGAGGCCGTTGACGCGGTGGTTGATGACGTCGATCGGGGCCGCGATCAGGAAGATGCCGGTGCCCCACTGCATGATGCGCAGCGACCGCCGGTCGACGCCGAATCCGGTGAAGGAGTGCACCAGGACCAGCGCGATCGCGATGCCGGTGCCGACGGTGTTGATCAGGTGCGGGGGGGCCATGTCGTCACGAAGCCACTTGAAGTGCCAGGAGACGTCCCAGCTCGAGCCGATCAGCTTGAACGCGAGCGCGGTGACCCACCAGCGCAGCATCAGCACCTGGACCGAGCGGGGCGTCGAGCGTCCCGGCACCCCGCGGGTCCAGTAGGTCTTGAGAAAGGCGCCGAGTCGCTGCATGGGCCAAGGATACGACCCGTGGAGCCGCTCACCGCGGCCATTCCGGCGGCTGACGGTGCTCATCAGCGCAGTTCAGCGCCGTGCGCGGTCAGTCCTGGGCGGCCGGATCGGGGTAGTGCGCGAGCACCAGGGGGGCGCTGTCGGGTCCGTGGACCGCGCTGATGTGCCCGCCGGCCACCCCGATCGACAACAGCTGGTCGACCAGGTCGTCACCGCCGAGCTGCACCGACATCAGGTCGGCTCCGCCTGCCTCGAACAGCATCCGGGCGTCGTGCCCGCCGGAGGTGATCTTCTGCAATGACCCGGTGGAGGCGAGCGAGGCGCGGGCCACCCCGAGAATGCCGAGGGCATCGTCCATCGCCTCGACCAGTGCGGCGGCGTTGTTCTCGCACATCGCCCGGATGAGTTCCGGGCGGGTCGCCGCGACGCGGGTGCCGTCGGCGAAGGACCCAGCGGCCAGCGACACCGCCAGCGCGCCGCCGAGCTCGCCGACCTGGGCGAGCGCGCAGGCGAGCAGGTGGGGGAGGTGCGAGATGCGCGCGACCGCCCGGTCGTGTGCGGCCGCCTCGCAGGGCACGATCCGGCTGCCGACGGCCAGCCCGAGCCGGGCGACCGGCACCCAGTCGGCGATGTCGGCGTCCTCGTCGAGGCAGGTCACCCAGGCGGCGCCGGCGAACAGGTCGGCGGAGCCCGCGTCCCAGCCGGAGAACTCGGTACCGGTCATCGGGTGCGATCCCACGAACCGCGCCCCGGGGACGAGCTCCGCGACGTCCCTGGCCACCGAGGCCTTGACGCTCGCGACGTCGGTCAGTCGCGCGCCCGGAGCCCGTTCGGCCACCGACTTCAACAACGGCCGGAAAGCGGTCACCGGGGCGGCCAACACGATCAGCGCGTCGTCGGCCCGGGCGCGGTCCAGGGTGGTCTCCAGGTCGTCGAGCACGGTGAAGCCGTCCGCCGCCGCAGCCAGCCGGGTGCCGTCACTGCGTGACCATCCGTAGGCGGTGGTGAACGGCGCGGTGGCACGCAGCAGCGATCCGCCGATCAGTCCCAGCCCCAGCACGCACACGGGCGGCATGGCAGCCTCTGTCGAAGACGTCGACATGGTGCCTCCAGCGTTCGGTCCGTCACCCCGGCGGGGCAGGGGAGAGTCGGGCATTCAGCGCAATCCTGTCGCAACGATGCCCCACGGGCCAGTTTTCGGCGAGGCATCACCCCGAAAAGGATGGCGTCGGGGTCGGCTGATGGCCGCATTGGCTCGGATCCACCCGCCCGCGTACCGTTCCCCGCGTGAGCACCGACGGTTTCGCTGTGGCGGTAGTACGCGCCGAAGGTAAGTGGCGCTGCTCGCTGCTCGCTCCCGAGCTGCTGGACGACCTGGACGGCATCATCTCCGGGCTGCGCCGGGTGGCCACCGAGGGCGCGGTGTTCGGGCTGGTGTGCGTCGAGGACGAGTTCTTCGTCGTGATCCGGCCGGTCCCCGGTGGAGTGGCGCTGTTGTTGTCCGACGCGACCGCGGCGCTGGACTTCGACCTCGCCGCGGACGTGCTGGACCTGCTGCACGTCGAGACGCCGGACGAGGACGAGGTCGACGACGACGCCTGGCCCGAGGGTGACATGGCGTTGCTGGCCGACCTCGGCGTCCCCGAGCAGGAGATGCAGCTCATCGTCGACGACGACGAGATGTATCCGGACGAGCAGCTCGTGGTGATCGCGCGCCGGGCCGGCTTCGAGGACGAGCTGCAGCGCGTCATCGACAAGCTCTGACCGTTGCGCCGTGCGTTGGAGCCGCTGATCAGCGCGGCGCTCGCCGAGGCCGCACTGTCGCTGCCCGGCGGTGACGTCCCCATCGGTGCGGTGGTCTGGGACGCCTCCGGAACGGTGATCGGTCGTGGACACAACCGGCGGGAAGCGGCCGGGGACCCGACCGCCCACGCCGAGATCGAGGCGCTGCGCACCGCGGCCGCGACGGTCGGCGAGTGGCGACTGGCCGGCTGCACGCTGGCGGTGACCGTCGAGCCGTGCACCATGTGCGCCGGCGCGATCGGGCTGGCCCGGATCGAGCGGGTGGTGTTCGGCTGTTGGGAACCCAAGACCGGCGCGGCCGGCTCGCTCTGGGACGTGCTGCGTGACCGCCGGTTGACCCACCGTGTGGAGGTGGTCGGTGGCGTCCTCGAGGACCAGTGCGCCGCCCTGCTGCGGGACTTCTTCCGGACCCAGCGGGACGTCGATCCGTCCTGAGGATGGTCGGGAGCGCCGCTGAGCTCCGGTAAAGTGCTTCGCGGTGGCGTGTCCGAGCGGCCTAAGGAGCACGCCTCGAAAGCGTGTGAGCGTGAAAGCGTTCCGTGGGTTCAAATCCCACCGCCACCGCCGTTGGAGGGCCCTTGACCGGGGCGCATGAGTCCCGGTCAAGGGCCTTTGCGGTGAGTATCATGCCTGTTCAACGCACCACCGCCGGGCCGCTGCCGATCCGCTGCTCACAACGGCTGTCGTGGCTGCGTGATCCAGGGCGGCGGCAACGGTGTCCAGATCGTCATCGAACAGGGTGTACCGACGTGCCGCGTCACCGCGGCGGAGGCGTGCCCCAGCATGCCTTGGGCGGCTGCGAGGTCCGCTTCGGATGCGACTGACGGTGAGGCTGCTCGGCGCCCGGTCATTGGCCGGAGTTGTTGCGGCTCTCGGCGTCGTGGAACAGCTCAGGACCGACGAAGTCGACTGCGTCCCGATCAGACGACCACAACCTGCAGGCCCACCTGATCACTCCACGCCATCGTGATTGTTCTGCGCCGTCGGAGTGCGTTCCCTGAGCTCAAGTTGCGCATTTGTGCTTGAGGGCAGCCCGCTCCTGATCGGTCATCGGGTCGGTCTTGGCATCGACTGTGGCCGCGGTGGTTTCCGAGTTGTCTGGTATGTCGACGGTGCCGTTGACCTCGATAGTGCTCATGACCGCGCCGGCGCCGTCCACCCGAACCTCGATGAGCCACTTTCCGCTGTGGTGGTACACCGGGACCGTCGAGGCGAAGTACCCGATGTAGCCAGGACGTATGCTCATCGCGTTCTTGGCCACAAAATCGGTTTTTGTGGTGACGGAACCGCCGTATTTCGCCGTGAACTGCGCCTCCCACAGTTTTTCGACGGTGTACTTGAGGGACAGCGAGAACTCCCAGCTGTGGGTTGCGCTGCGCGAGTCCATCTGGTCGACAGAGTGGGAGATGGGATCGCAGGTGTTGTTCGGGTGATCGCCGGCCAGGATCGCGATGGGACTACGAGCCCGCACCCCTTCCGCCCCGTCGCTGATGAAGTCGCAATGCGCCTCGTCCCGTTCGCAGAAGGCCGCGATCAGCCTTCCCTGTTGTGGCGGGGTCAATGAGGTGCCGTCGAAGGTGGTGCCCTGCGGGTCGTAGATGCCGATGTTCTGGCCAGCCACGGGGGCGGTGGTCCTCAGTTGTTGGGCGATCCAGATTCCCTCGTTGCCACCGTTAGCGACCTGCGGTCGCGCTCCCGGCTTCACCGGTGTGCTGGCAGTCATGGACTGATAACGCATGCCTTGGTGCAGGAACATGCCGATGTCGATCCGGCTGTAGACGCTACCGTCCGGGTCCAGAACGTCGAACTCGTACACGACGTGATTGTCCGTGAAGGCACCCGCGTCCAGCTCGGTGTGCGACGTCTCGCCCGGCTGGATGACGTAGCCCACCGGCAATCTCCCAGAGTTGTCCCAGCCGTAATTGTCGGGCTCCAGTGTGCCCGTCAGTTTCAGTCTTTTCGTGGTCATGTTGTCGATCCAGAAGGCACGGGTCGAAGGCGCCGCTTTTCGGGCCGAGGCGAATTGATCCGAGGCCTGGGCATTTCCGATACCGGCTGCGCCGACCGCCCCGACGGCAATGAGCAGGGCGAGCAGCATGATGGTCAACCGGGCCGGCGTCGTTCCGTGTCCTGTGCGTCTGGTGTTCATGGATCCTCGTTCCGATGGTCTGGTTCTGCCGTGGCAGTGCGACGGTGGCCGGCGTTTTGTTCCCGCCCGTGAGTGTCCAAACACGACTCCTGTCAGGAGCCGGGCAGGTCAACCGGTTCGACGGTCTCGGCGATGGCGTGGAAGATGCTGCCGACAGGGCTGGCCCCGTCAGGTGCGGAGTCGAGGTTGGTCAGCACCACGATCGTGGTTCCGGTATCGGGTGAGATTGCGGCGAATGCGCTGTAGCCGGGCATGGTGCCGCTGTAGAAGAGGTACTGGCCGTATTTGCTGATGCCGAATCCGTATTGCACCGAATCGACGCCGTTGGCCGGTCGCAGCGAGTTCATACCGGCGGTGCGTCGTGCTTGGCTGTCGGCGTCCAGAAGTGACCCCGTGGTGATGCCGGCGAACAGATCGGCCAGGCTCGCCGCGTCGGAGTAGCCGGCGCCGGCGGTAAAGGCCCAGCCCGGGTTGTCCGCGGTCCGGTTGATCGGCGCCAGCGTGCCGGCGGCGGCCGCCTTTCGCTGGTCGGCGGGGAGGATCGGATCGGCGAAGGGGTTCGTGACCCAGCTGTGGCCGTCCGCGTGCGGGTCGGGCAGCGTCGCATCGCCGGCGAGGCCGATGCGAGTGAGTGCCAGCGGCTGGAAGAGGCCGGTCCCGAAGGCCTGGGCGGCGGGTGCACCGGTCACCTTCTCGATGACCAGGCCGAGGAGCACGAAGTTGGTCGTCGAGTAGGACTCGGTTCCCGGCGCCTCGGCCGGGTGCGCGAACGCGAGGTCCAGTACCTCCTGCGGTGTCCAGCTACGCGCCGGATCCTCGGCGTACCGGGCCTGGAATGTCTCGTCCTGTTCGAAGTCGAACAGGCCGCTGCGGTACCTGCCCAGGGCCCGCAGGGTGATCTGGTCACCGTTCGGGACACCGTCGACGTACTTCGAGATCGGGTCGTCCTGCGACAGCAGCCCTTGTTCTTCGAGCTGCAGGATGACGGTGGCGGTCAACGCGGATGTGACGTTGGCGAGCCTGAACACGTCGCCGGTTTGCGTCGGCTGCGGGTTGCCCGCCGCCCGGACACCGAATGCAGACGTCCAGTCCCCAGCGGCGCTGCGAACGACTACCACTGCACCGGGTGTCCCGTCCTCCCTCATCACCTGTTCGATCGCGGGTGACACCGTGGCGGCATAGGCGGGTGAGGGCGCGGGGCCGGCCGGCGTCGGGCTGTCCGATGAGGCTTCGGCGGTGGTCATGCCGGCGGCGACCTGGCTCCCCGTTCCTGATGTCGAGGTCGGGGCGGATCCCTGGTCCGCGGTACAACCGGCGATGGCCATGCTGACCACGCACAGCGCGATCAGCGTCGGACGCGTCCGACGGCACCGGGCGGGTCGGGCGGGGCGGGGGCGACCGGCGGGGCCGTCGACGTCGCGTTCGGGCATGGCGATCCTCTGAGATCAGGTCACGGGTGTCATGAACGGTTCGAGGTGAATCTGTCGGTACCGAGTGGTGGTGATCGAGGTTCGGTGGCGTAGGGGGCACGAAGTGCGCGGTCGGGCGTCCCGCTGCCCGGCGCAGCCGACTTTTCGCCGCTCCATCCGACTCCCTCGCCGCCACCGTGCATCTGCAGACCCCTCGATGGTGTCGCCGCCCGGTCACCGCGACAATGGACCCAGGTCCTGCACCACCGCCCCAGGTCGGCTCGGCCGGATGATGAAGTCGTGAGTCGTCGCCGAGGCCTGCCGCCACATTCGGGTGCAGCCGAGGTCCGGTTCAGCTGGAGAACGGACCATGACCCGGCCGGCTGGTGCCGGTCGGGTCATGGGCATGGCAGCGTGTCAGGCGGGGTTCACCGTGGCGGGCGGGGTGGGGGCCTGGTCGGAGTCGGTCCTGACTGCACCGTTGACGTCGGGGGTGTCGAAGGTGACGCCGTGGAGCTTCCAGGTGGTGTGGCCCATCGACACGGTCACGGTGCCGGTGTAGCGCAGCACCGGGTCCTGTCCGTAGAAGTAGCTGGTGTAGCCGGGCTCGATCTCGATGGTGTCGCTGACGTCGAATTCGTGGCTCGAAGTCCACTCGTGACCGTAGGCCGTCTTGACCTCCATCTTGATCTCCTGGCCGAACACGTCGAACTTCGCGCCCGCGGAGATGCTGATGTCGAGGCTGTTGCTCTCTTCGGCTTCGTCCTTCCGGGTCACCTTCCATTCATCGGGCTTGTGATCGTTGTTGACGTGGCTGGCGATGAGGTGCCGCGACCCGTAGGTCGTGGTCACCGGCCCTTCCGGGGTGAACGTGCAGGTGGCCTGGCTGTTGTTGGCACACAGCTGCTGGGCGACCGCCGCTTCGGCCTGGGCCTGCGTTCCGTTGAACTCGCGGACCGTGCCGGCCGGGTCGGCGATGGTGATGTACTTCTGGTGCAGGAACGGCCGGGAGCAGTCGTAGCCCCCCGAGGACAGGCACTGCGATTCGGGGATGAGGCCGCCCTCGACGCCGATCCCGATGATGACGGTGTGGCCCTGCGGGTTGGTGTAGTAGAGGGTGTCCGAGTCGTACGCCGTCGTGTAGTTCACCTCGAAGTCGGCGTCGCCGCCGGGCTGCAGGACCGAACCCACCTTCGGGGCCGACCCGAGCGGGCGGCCGTCGACCCTAGTCAGGGTCAGCGGGTCGCCGCTCATGTTGGTGATGTGGAAACCCTGCGTCGAACCCAGCTGATTCTCGGCGGTGGTCGCAGCGGCGGCCGGGGTGTCGGCGAACGCGGTCGACCCCAGCGACGCGAATCCGCCCAACGCGGCGGTGGCCAGCAGAACGGTGGCGGTCTTGGCGAGGATCTTCATCAGTGCGGTTCCTTGTCATCTCGTCGGGCGGCCGGCCGATCCGGACCTCCCTGCCGGCCCGCTGGGCTCGACAACGACGACTCTGCCGCCCGACGACCGCCGGACCTGTCCGGTGACCAGGCCCCACACCGGACGACATCGGCGTCCACCGATCAGCGGACGGCAGGTCATCGAGGCAGCAGCCGCCGGTCGTGTGGACCCGGGTGTGGTGTCTGGCGACGTGTTGAGACCCGTTGCCACAGTGGATCTTGCGTTCTCGAATCGTCGCCGGGGTCGTCGTCTCGGCGCGATCGGTCCGCTTGCAGCCGGTCTCCCGGACCGAGGCTGGGGCGCTCGAGGCCCGTCGGCAGGCGCTTTCGTGGCGACCGTTCGGTAGTCCCTGCGCGTTGTCGAGGGTGCGGGCGGGCGGCCCATCTGTCGCCGCGGGTAGTTCGGCTTCTCCCATGATCATGGGGCGGCCGTCGGGGATCGGGTCCACTCAGGGCCTTCAACGCGGCGGGGAGCTCGGCGTTCGCATGTTCGCTGAGCCGGCCGCGGCGGCGGCGGAGCAGGCGCCGCCGCCGGTATCCCGGGCCGTCGGCCCGGCCGTGATGTTCAGTGGACTCCCGCTGGACGCCAGTCGCGCTAAACCGAGCGCGACGCTCCCGGCAGGGGTCAACCGGCTTGTTGTTTCGCTACGAAGGGCAGTGCGACATCTGCGCGGCACAACCCTGCGCGCCGCACCGGATCCTCGAGGTCCGCCGGATCGTTGTTCTCAGAACGCGGCCGACACGAGTCGCCTCAGTGCGCGGAAGAAGGCCCGATGAGGCCCATCTGCTGGGCCTTCACGACGGCTTCCAACTGGCTGCTGACCCCTAGTTTGAGGTGCAGGGACTTGATGTACCCGCGGCAGGTGTTCAGGGTGATGCCCAGGATCTGGCTGGCCTGGGTCGCCGTCGTTCCCCGGCCCAGCAATTGCAGGACCTGCAATTCCCGCTGAGTCAGGTTCGCCTGTGTCTCCGGTTCGTGTCGTCGGTTCGACGTCGAGGGGCCGAAGACGGACGGAGCCACCAGCATGTGCCCCTGGCGCACGCGGCGCAGGACGTCGATCATCTCGTCGAGCGAACCGTCCTTGGGGATGAACGCCGAAGCGCCGGCCTGGGCGGCTCGGGAAACCCATTCCGGGTCCCGGTGCGCCGTCACAACGGCGACAATGGTGTCCGGAGACGCCTCGCGGATGCGTCGGCTCGCCATCAGCCCGTCCTGACGAGGCATCTGGATATCCATCACGGCGATGTCCGGTCGCAATTGAGCTGCCAGCGCGATCCCTTCGGCCGCCGAGCTGGCGGTGCCGACGCAGCGCATCCCGGACACGCTGTTCAGGGCGACCGACAACAAGTCAGCGAACGAGCGGTGGTCGTCGACGACCAGGATCGTCAGGGGCGAATACTCGCGCCCACGCAATTCACCGGGGTCCGTTGGGGCAACCTGCGCCATCTGAGTCCTTGGTCTGTGCACCAGGAGTAACCAGGCGCTCCCGAATCGTCCCTATTGGAGCGATCGATGACGACGGTATCAGCCGAACGTGGGGGCCCGCGGTGGATCCGCCGATTCAGTCCGCCCGGTTCGGTCACCCTCCCGGGATCGCGCCGGGGCGCGGGTCGCTGCCCGGAGCGGAGGGTGACGGGACACCCACTCCGACAGGACGGCGAGTGCTCCGTTCGGGCTCCCAGGCAGCGATTGCGCCGCCCCGCCCGCTGGTTCATCGGAGATCGTTCCCGCCCACCGAGTTCGGTCGGCGCCGGCTCGTCGGACGGCGGCAGCGTGCCGCCGGTCCGAGGAATTCGTCGTCGGCGGGTCGGTCGCTGCGACCAACGAGCGGAGCGCCGGATCATGGCGTCATCGCCTGTGCGGCCATGGCGGACTCGGTGCCTCAGCCATCCGAAACCCGCTCCGGCTACCAGCTGCGGTGGGACGTCCCGGCTCGCTCACTGCGGGTTACCGCAATCACCCGGTTTCCCCAAATCTGGGGGGGCACTCACCCCCCTAATCGGGCTTTTCCCGCGGGAAGGTGACGGCGAGTGTGGAACCCGTCGACCGAAGAGGTCAATTACCTCCATTCGGGACCCAGTCCCGCCTACGTTGCAGGAGACGCACCATGCAGAGAACCGAAAGAGCGGTAGCCACCGCCCCGGCGAGAGGAACCGCCGGTCGCCGACTCCCGATGATCCTGGCCGGCGCGATGGGTATCGTCAGCGCCGGGGCCCTCGGCATGGGCGTCGCCCAAGCCGCGGTGCCGACCTTCCCCGACAACGTCGTGGTCTTCCCGGACCGGGACTTCGTCACCATCGAGGGCTACCAGGACCACATCGGCGAGACTGCCACCGTCACCGTGACCCGCGGCACTCAGGTCGTGGGATCTGCCGTCGGCACCGTGGCTGAGGGCGACGTCGCCTTCGAGATCAACCACCCCGGCGGCTACTGCTGGGGCGCCGGCACCGGCCTCAACGTCACCCCGGACATCCAGAAGGGCGACAAGGTCTCCATCAAGTTCGACGACGGCGCGAGCGGTGACACCACCGTCGGCACCGGAACCGCAACCACGCATGCGGCCCGGAATGGCAACACCGTGACCGTGACGGGTACCTACGGTGGCGACGTCAAGGCCGGCCAGGCCGAGGTCCGGATCGTCAACCCCGACCTCACCGCCGAGGTCGGTCGTCGCGACGTCCGTGCAGTGACCGGTGGCATGGCGGCGGCACCCAAGGGCGGCTACTTCTCGAACCTCGAGATGGACGGCGGCAATTTCACCGCCACCTTCGACTTCGACACCCAGAGGGCGGCCGAGATCGCTGTCGCCACCCAGGTCGAGCGCTTCATGTCCTGGCAGGTCGAGGACGGCGATGCCAACCGTCAGGGCCTCACCATCTCCGAGTTCGGCGAGCTCGGCGGACCCGGCATGGGCGGCTGCCCGGCCGGCCCCGCTGACGTGGCCCCGCCGAAGTCCAGCTACACCGTCACCCGCTCCGCGGACAAGACCAAGCTCGCGGTCAAGTGGACGCCGGCTGACGTCGTTGCCGGCACCCCCGACGTGACCAACTACAACGTCCAGGCATCTAAGGCCGACGGCACCTTCGTCGGCAGCCCGCGTGGCTGCCACCGCAACCGGCGCGACCCTGACGGTCGACCCCGCCGTGGCTGACTACACGGTCGAGGTCCGCTCCATGGCAGGCGCCAAGATGGGCGACCCGTTCAAGCTGGCTCCCACCACGGGTACCGGCGAGCTTCCGGCTGACCAGACCGCGCCGAACCTGACCATCAACCCGGCGGCGTCGGGCAACACCGCCGACACCGCGGTCAAGGCATCCAGCGTCACCCTCGGCTCCGAGAGCGCCGCCGACGTGTACTTCACCACCGACGGCAGCGAAGCTGTCCTGGGCGACCTGCCCGGCGACACCGCACAGCTCTACAAGTCCCCGATCGCCATCACCACGCTGACGGAGATCCACGCCGTCGCCATCGACCGCGCCGGCAACATCTCCAAGCAGGCCATCGGCTTCTACCAGCCGGCAACCGAACAGGTGCTCAACGCCCCCACGGGTCTCGCCGCCACCGCAGGCATCGGCCAGGCGTCGCTGAAGTGGGTCGCCCCCGCCGGTAGCAGCACCCCGGTCACCGGTTACCAGGTCGAGGCCTGGACCGTGAACGCCGACGGCACCACGACCCCGCTGGCCACCCAGCCGGCGGGCACCACCGACACCAACCAGATCGTCACCGGCCTGGCGTCGAACACGAAGTACTCCTTCACCGTGAAGGCGCTGTACGGCACGTCATCCAGCGCACCCTCCGCTCCGGCGACGGCGACGACCCCGGTGGCCTCCGCAAAGGTGACCATCAGCTCGGGCCGTTGGAAGAACGCCGACACCCGCATCCAGGGCACGACCGACCAGCCGGCCCTGACCACGAGCGTCGTCCGGTTCTACCGCAAGTCGGCCGACGGCACCTACAGCACCCAGTACGCCGGTCCGGCCGCGCTGGTCGCCGCAGTGGCCCCGGCCACCGGCTCGACCTTCGACGGCCGGTTCCGTACCGCCGCGCTGACCGGGACAACCAACCCGGGCCAGATCGTCGCCAAGCTGTTCGACGGCAGCGGCAAGGAGCTGGGGGTCAGCGCTCCGTTCACTCTGACGGGCTGATCCGCCCCGCACCGGAGCAAGCGTGCGGCGGGCCGACAGGCCCGCCGCACGCTTTTGTGCGTTCCAGGGAAAGTGCCCCGGCGCTCGCCGCGCGCTCCCGGAGGACCGTCTGTCGCCCCGTGACGTCCAGCGCAGAGCCAGGCCGAGGAATGGTCGGCGGTCGGTCGTCGTCGCCCTCGGGCACGGGATCCAGATAGTTCGTGGCTTGTCGGTAGGGGATGGCGGCGGCTGGTCGACTCCACAGCGCCGTGGGGAGTTTCCAGGTGGTTCCGGGGCGGCAGACGTGTCGCCGGCGCCGGACCGATCGCCCTGGACCCGCAGGCAGCCCCTCGGGGAAGCGTCGCAGCACCCCGGGTGTGCGCTCTCACTCACCCGCAGCCGGGGACCCCGTGGTGTTGCTTACTCGGGCACCCCGGCCGTCGCTCGCCACAGGAACCGGACACGCCTTTTCCGGGCCATGTGACACGTCGGCCGCGCATTGTCGAACAGCCGGCGAGCGCAACGGAGGGTGACGGCTCACACGGTCCGGCCCGTGCATCTGCCCAGGTGCGTCACTCCAACAGGCTGGAACGGTCACAGGTGGTGAATAAGTCCCCAACATTAGGGGACCCCCACCCCCCCCGATCGGGGTTCAGGTTCTCGCGCAGCTCCGACATCCTTTTATGAGTGGCGGGCATGCCCTCAGGTCTTGATCCGGGACACGACATGTCGCCACCTACTTCGTCAATTCACTTCGGTAGAAGGATCTCTCATGGGTGTGTCACGGCGCGATGCGTTCAAGCTCGGCGGTCTGGCCGCCGCCGGCGCGGCGGGTCTGGCCCTGCCGTGGGGTGCTGGGATCAGCGCCGCATCGGCGAGCCTTCTTCCGTCGTCCAAGATGCCACGGCCGTACGTGGCCAAGTTCACCCCGCTGGGCGTCCTCACGCCCACGACCAAGAGCGATGCCGACGGTCTTTTCGACGAGTACCACATCAAGGCCATGCCCGGTCGCGCCGGCATCATCCCCGGCATGCAGACGCCGGT
Source organism: uncultured Actinomycetota bacterium (assembly GCA_963700115.1). Classification (GTDB taxonomy): domain Bacteria; phylum Actinomycetota; class Actinomycetes; order Mycobacteriales; family Nakamurellaceae; genus Nakamurella. The sequence goes on from OY969473.1 coordinate 530,985, forward strand.
CCTGGGTTATGACGGTCTGGTGCCGGCCAAGCGGATCGACGTGCAGCAGGGTCGCCGCATCAAGATGACCATGTACAACAACCTGCCGGCGACGCACCCGACGTTCGGGACTCCGCTGAACATCTCGACGCACCTGCACGGCTCCGCGTCGCTTCCGCAGTACGACGGATACGCCGACGACGTCACCGGACCCGGTCAGAAGAAGACCTACCAGTACCCGAACTTCCAGAACGCGCGCACGCTGTGGTACCACGACCACGGCGTGCACTACACCGGCCAGAACGCGTACTCCGGCTTGGCGTCGCAGTACCACCTGCACGACGATCAAGAGCGGGCGCTGCTCCCCCAGGGCGAGTACGACGTCGCGTTGACCCTCACGGACATGATGTTCGCCGCCAACGGGTCTTTGCTGTACGACGATCGCAGCCACTCCGGCCTGTGGGGCGACGTGGTCCTCGTCAACGGCGCGCCGTGGCCGGTGATGAAGGTGAAGAAGCGGATCTATCGCTTCCGCATCCTCAACTCCTCGATCTCCCGCTCCTACCGTCCGACGACCTCGCCCGCCGCGCCGATGTACATGGTGGCCACGGACGGCGGCTTGATGCCGAAATCGCAGCAGGTCAGCTCGTGGCGGCACGGCAGTGCAGAGCGGTACGAGGTCCTCATCGACTTCCGCAACTTCAAGACCGGGCAGCGCATCGAATTCCGCAACCTGAGCAACACGAACAACCGCGACTACGACCACACCAACAAGATCATGGCGTTCGACGTGGTGGACGATGCCTTCGACAAGGCCGACCCGACGTGGGGAACGATTCCGGGGACGTTGGATCCCAGCAACGACGTGATGAATCTCGTCGACACCGGCAGGTGGAAGAAGCGCAACATCCGCGTCCAGCGGGACGACACGACCAACTTGTGGAACCTGAACGGCGAGAGCTGGCACGATGTCGTCGAGTCCGGCTACAAGAAGGTGCTCGCCGATCCGGGCCTGGGCGACACCGAGATCTGGGAGATCCAGAACAACTCGGGCGGGTGGTTCCACCCGATGCACATCCACCTCATCGACTTCAAGATCCTCAGCCGGAACGGTCGCGCGCCGTTCGCCTACGAACAGGGCCCCAAGGACGTCGTCTACGTCGGTGAGGGCGAGACGGTGAAACTGATCATGAAGTTCGGGCCGCACAAGGGCAAGTACATGGTGCACTGCCACAACCTGCCGCACGAGGACCACGACATGATGCACCAGTTCAGCGTCGGCCTCGGGCGACCGACACCGATGCTCAACGATCCGATTTACGCCGACCCGCCCACCCGGGTCTGACGTGGCGCGAGTCGCCCGCCGCATCCGGACCGGGAAGCTGCTCCTGGCGGCAGCGATCGTGGTGATCACGGTCGCTGTCGTCAGGACGCAGGTCATCGATTCGGTGACGGTGACGTCGGAGAGCATGGAGCCGACGGTGTGCCAGGGCGACACCATCATCCTTGCGAGAAGTCATGCGACGAGCGCCGTCTCGCGCGACGACATCGTCAGTTTTTTCAGCCCGAGCGACGGAACCCTCACGATCAAGCGGGTGGTGGCAACAGCCGGGCATCGGGTCGCGATCAAGGACGCCCAGCTGGAGGTCGACGGCACAGCAGTGCCGGAATCCTATGTCGACCGGGCCAGCATCGACGGGGTGTACTTCGGCCCGGTGACCGTGCCCGCCGATTCCGTCTTCGTGATGGGGGACAACCGGGAACGGTCCATCGATTCGCGACACTACGGATCGATCCTGACCTCGCAGGTCACCGGACGACTGTTGTGGACCCTCGACTCGGCCTGTGAGGATCAAGCCCGAGCGATGTGAGGCCTACGGTTGTTCCGGCAGATCGGGCGTCTCCGCGAGATTCGGGTCCGCCTCGGCCTCCTCCGGCGCTTCTGGAGCATCAGGGTCTTCCGGCGCTTCGGGGTCTTCCGGAGTCATCCGCTCGTCGAGCTGTACGACGCCGGCCTCCACCAGGAAGGCACCCATTCCGTAGTCCGGGCTCTGGCTGAAACCGGTGTGGAAGTACGAGGTCGGGTCGAGGGCGATGAACCCGAGAATGCACTCGGCGACGATACGAGCACCAACCGGGCCGAGAACGCTGCCGCCCTTGAGTATCTGGGCTTCCTTCAGGACGTAGTACCACAGCGGTACGTCACCGCCGAGCCGCGGATCGTTCACCCCGAGCTCCTTGTCGCTCAGCGGTTTCAACCGCATGGACAGCGCGACCGCCTTACCCCCCGGCAGGCCCAGCCGCACCGACCGGATCAGGTTCCGCTCGGCCAGCGAGACGACCGGTGAATCGCCGACCACGGTGCCCGGCATCGTCGACAGCGGCAGCGACAGCTTGGGATCCAGCAGCCGAGCGAAATTGCGACCCTCGGGAACCGACATCCCCGGCACGTCGAAGAAGTAGCTCCAGTCGATCCGGTCCTCCCGCTGCACGGGCCGTCGCCCGCGAAGGTCGTAGCCCTCAGCGCCGAAGATCGGTTTCGTGTGGTTGTCGTGGAGCTCGTACTCGGGTCGAATCATGGTGTGACCGAAGCGGTAGGCGGCCACGGCGAATTCGAGCGGCATCATCGGCTTGTTCAGACTGTGCGGCTTGTAAATGCTGTTCTTGAACCGCAGACCGTGGCCGGTCTTCGGCCGTTCGAGCATGGACTGCACCACGTCCGCCCCGCACATGCGCGGCAGATAGTCGTTGACGACGACCCACTGGTAGCGCCAGGTCACTTCCTGGCGCGCCTGGGCGAAGCTCAGTCCGCTCTCCATGAACTTGTTGTGCATGCAGAGGAAGGCCGCATGCAATTGTGCGACGATGAGATTCTCGTCGTCCCGGCCGTCGCCGACGATGGCGGCGCCGCTCGCGTCGCGCGGCAGATCCTCCACTCCGTCACGGATGTCGACTCGGAGGAATCCGCTCGGCTTTCGCGTCGTGTCGTACAGGTGTGGATCTGCGGCTGGGCCCCGACCATAGACGGATCCAAGATCCAGGGCCGGTGACTGGTAATTGCGGATGCCCTGTGGATCCGCGGTGGCCTGCTCGAGCGACGTCGTGTCCAGCGTGATGTCGTGGTCGATGAACTGGCCGAGGAAGGTGTACCCGGAAGGTACGGCGTAGTTGTCGAAACCGTCCCGCGCCGCGGACGGGTCGGGTGCCGGCGGTCGGGGGTCGACCATCGTGGCCGCCAAGCTCTTCAGTGCGGCATCCGGCGGCGTGTACGCCTTCAGGTTCGGAAACATCAAGCCGAACTTGCCCTGCCGGGTGCGGCCGAGTTTGACCACCACGTCCGCGCCGCGCAGGGTGGCCGTACTGCCGTGCCCCCACCCGCCTCGCGAAACCCCGGCATGCGCCGTGCCCCCGCCGACGACCAATGAGGTGGCTACTGCAGCACCGGCCGCACCGGCCAGTGCCGTGCGTCGACTGAACTGCGAACTTCCCGTGGCGGCCTCTGACATCGTCACTCAACCCTTCGCGTGGAGACGTCTCGCCCCGCTCGATCGGAACTTGGGCAGAGGGCACGAAAACGCCTACCCGCGGCCTTATGGGTGATTATCGGCCGGAGGGGGCCTGCTGGCAACCGGGTCGAGGTCGCGCACCCGGCCCGGAACGCCGCGCAGGTGGTCTTGTCATGCGACGGGACCACACCCTCTGTTGCGCGGGAGGGTAGACGGTCCGGTGCCGTATGAAGGACAGTGGCGCCGGCAGCAGTCGACTATTGCCGGGTGCCTCGGATCACGACAGCCGGCTGTCCCTCATCGGGAATCCAGCGGGCCACGCCGTGCCGCCGTCGGCAACGTCCTGAACGGCAGCGAGCAGGTCATGGGGATCGCCGCCTTTCAGGACGAAGCCGTTGGCCCCGGCCTCGGCGGCATCATGGAGGAGCTGTGCGTTGACCGAGCCGCTCAGCATCAGGACCCGCACATCGGAATTGGTCCGCAGGAGGTCGCGCGTGACCACGATGCCCGAGGTGGTATTCAGGTTCACGTCCATCAACACGACGTCCGGATGGAGCTGGAGCGCCCGTTCGGGTGCCTCGGCACCGTCGGCGCACTCGCCGACCACGTCGAACCCGGCTGTCGCCCGAAGCAGGAACGACAGGCTTGCACGGATCAACGCATGGTCGTCCACAAGCATCACTTTGACCACCTGCGGGTCACCTCCTATCGCGTGCGAAATCGCTGCCGGCATCGTGCCGGGACCAGATGGAGTGTGCGATCTGAAGATGGCCTTCCCTCTGAGCATCACTGACGGACCTCGCCGCGTCCACCCCTAATGAGGGGGGGTGCGGCGCATTGGTGCTGTCTGACCTACGGAGCGTCACCGGTGTGCGCGGGAATGAGGTACGCGTGCCATGCACGTAGGGGCAGAAGTGGACGGCGCGCTACGGCGAGTGTCCCCAGTCGCCTGCGGATCGGGAAGGGATCCTGTCGGCGACAGCCCCCGAGCGGCTGGGGTGATGCAGCGGATCGCGCTGTTCGCGAATGAGCCTTGTACGTCTTCGAGTTTACTGCGGACGCGACGGTACGACCGATGCAGCCCACACGATCGCCGAGCCGTTCCACCGGCGCGCGGCGGGCACCCGGACCGTCCTCTGGTTCTCACCGACCTCGTGACCGTGGCTGGACGTGGTCGAACAGTGAATCTCGATCATCGAACAGACCCGAACCGCGAAGGGCCACAGGTGCCCCGCAGGGCCTGAGTCGGGGTTCTACCGCAGGCACCGCAGCAAGGAGAGATCCTGCGCGGACGTCTGCGGTACGTCGGCGTCAGATCCGGGCGGTCGACGGCTGCCGGTTGTGCGCAGGGTGCCCGGTCCCGGTCCCGGTCCCGGCACGTCGTGTGGCCGGCCACCGTGGCGTGCTCCTGGTTGCGTCGGTTCACACCGTCGCCGCATCGGTGCGGGTGCCCCACGGAAGCCTGGCGGTGACCAGCGTGCCCGCGGGTTGAGCGGGTCCGAGCGTGAAGGTGCCCCCCAGGGACTCGACCCGGTCACGCAACAGCCGCAGGCCGAGGTGGCCCTCGCGCCGACGGTCGATCTTGCCGAGATCGACCCCCACACCGTTGTCGCTGATGCTCAGACAGATCGTGCCGTCGTCGCCGTCCGCGTGGTGGTCCGCGGAGCTGAGCGTCAGCCTGATCGTCACCTCGGTGGCCTCGCTGTGCTCAACGACGTTGGCGAGCGTTTCCCGGGCGACCCGGTACAGCGCAGTCACCGTCGCCGGTTCCAATTCGGGCATCGGTTCGTCATCGAGTTGCACGTCGACCGCGATTCCCTTGTCCAGCAGCGGAACAGCCAGGTCCGCGATGGTGTCAGGCAGCTGCGCCGCGTTCAGATCAGGCGGGTACAGGTCGACCATCATCCGTCGCAACGAGTCGATCGCCCGGTGGACCGACTCCTGAACGGTGCTCAGGAGGGGGTGCTGGGCCGCGGGAGCGGACACCCTGACCGCCCCGAGGGCGTAACCGATACCGGCGAGATCCTGGATCGGGCCGTCGTGCAGGTCGGCAGCGATCCGAATGCGCTCCTTCTCGGATCCGGTGAGGCTGAGGGCCAACAGGTCCGCACGTTCGGACTCGTGACGCTTGACGCGGCGGGCGAGTGAGATCGCGATCGGCACCTGGATGAGCTCCAGCAGTACCAGGGGGATCAGAACCACCGGGAGCAGGCTCTTCAGGATGTCGTCGGCAATTTCGTTGACGCGGCCGTAGTCGTAGTAGGCCTCGAATGCGAGCTTCGACTGCCCGCTCACCGAGAAGGGGACATACACCTCGACGTAACCGGACTCCGAACGGCCACCATCGACGCTCGCCGCCTCGCGCTCCGAGGCGAATGCTGCGGTCGAAGTGTCCTGGGTGATCGCCGCCACCACTTCGGCCGGCGGATCCAGCTGCACATTCATCTCTTCTTCTCGGCTGGCGTAGATCACCGTGCCGTCCAACTTCCAGACCGTCACCTCGGTGAGGTAGCCGTCGGTCATCCGGTTGGCAAGGGTGCGGTTCAACTCGACGAGACTCTCGGCGTCACCCGCCAGGGCCTCAGTCAGTAGCGGAGCGACGACCAATCCGCCGAGACGTTCCGTCATCCGTTTCGCATCCTGCAGCGCCTGATCGCGGGCCAGTGCCTGGCTCGCGATAACGGCCCCGGTCGAGACCAGCGCCAACACGACCAGCGCGCCGCCCAGGAACACTCGCAACCGGTTGCGGGCGGTGAGCCTCCGCACGGCGGCGGGTGCCACAGCGGTCGGTCGAAGATCCATCTGGACTCCTGTAGCGGTATGAATCAGATAACGTCGATGGTCCGGAGCGCCGCTGACGAGTTTCGGGCATTCCATACCCAGTAGCCACGGCAAGGTGATGAAGCCGGGATCCGACCGGCCGCAGGAGTCGACCGCCCCTCACCGAGGCGCCGAGCCACCCCCGCCGACGACATCACATCTGCGCACCCGCCCCGCCCCCATGCCCGCCCGCGCCCGATGCGTGCCCGCAATGGTCGCGAAGCCCTCATTTTTGGGGGGGCTCAACCCCCCAAGGCTAGGGCTTCCGTGAACCACGTTATCCGTCACAATAGTCAGGCCGGAGCGTTTGGCCATTGTCGCCCAAAGCTCCCCCTTGCAGTCGGAGTCCGAAATCGCCGCGGGCCGCGCGGTTGGGTGCAGGTTGCCCATCGGAAACTGCACGAACTGCGGCCTGATCGCAGACGACACCAAGGTCGCGCACTTCGCCGCCCGTTCCCGACGGCCCGGCGCTCCAACGCCACGTGAGTGGTACGCCGACGACGATGAACGTGCCCGCCGTGCCAACCTCCGGCGGCAGGATTCCAGACCCCAGGAGAAACCGATGGTTCTACTGCTCGGTGGTACCCGGACCCGCGCCAGGGTCGACGTCGACACCGAGGCCGGCGACCCGGCTCGTAAGGGCCGGTTGCTGCTCCACGGACGACCCAGCTCCCGTCTCGTGGTCGCGGCGATGGTGCTCGCCGGAATCTCGACGACGTTGGTGTCACGCTGGTTGACGGCGGTACCGGTCCCGCCGGTCCTGGCGGGCCTGCCCGACGCCGGCGCTTTCACCCGGGTCGGACTGCCGGTGGCACAATTCGTTCAGGAGCTGGCGGGGATTGCCGTTGTCGGGACGTTGTTCGTGGCGTGTCTGACCGCCATCCGCAACCCCGAACCGACCGACACCCCCAACCCCGCCACGGGGCGCCATCACCTGCGGCGTATGGCGGTGCGGTGGGCTTGGTTGTGGTTGGCCAGCGCCGCGGCCTGGCTCCTCTTCATGCTCTCCGAGCTCGCCGCCGTCCCCGTCATCGAGATGCTGCTCCGTCCGGAGCTGATCCGGGCCTTCATCGGCACTGATCGATTCTTGTCGGGGGTGGTGACACTGTGGGTCGCGCTGCTGCTCGTCATGTTCGCCGAACGCCTTCCCGGGGCTCTGGGCAGCGGGCTGCTGACCCTGGCCGCAGCCGGGGCGCTGCTGCCCAGCGCATTGACCGGTCACGCCGCCCACCACGACAACGCCATCGTGGTGTCCTCCATCTCGCTGGGCATCCACATCGTGGCGGCGAGCATCTGGATCGGTGGCCTTCTCGCACTCATCGTCCACCTCCGGACGTTCCCCGACCAGCTTCGCCGGGCCACCCCCCTGTTCAGTGCAGTGGCGCTGGTCTGTGTCGCCGCCATCGGCGCGTCGGGACTGATTGCCGGAGTCCTGATGCTCGACGATTGGGTGGCGCTGTGGACGACTTCCCGCGGTCACCTGATCCTGGCGAAGACCGCGGCCCTGGGGTTGCTCGTCCTCATCGGCTGTCTTCATCGGAAACGGACCCTCCCCGCCGCCTCCAGCGGCCGGCTGTGGCCTCTGATCAAGCTCGGCGCTGTCGAATTGTCGTTGATGGGCGCCACTCTGGCCTTCGCAGTGTTGCTGTCCACGACCGCGTGAGCGGACCCCACACACCGCCGACCCACACCCGGTCGCCGGCTCGGCGGCGAGAGTGGACCGCAGATTTTTCCGCGGTGGCGGCCATGTCGCGTTCCGCCGTCATCGGACAAGCAGCCCGGTTCCGTGCGTTTGGGGTCAGCTCGGTACGCCGGTCAGGTGGCACCCGGGCCGGGTGATGCCGTCGGCTGTCGATGCCCAGTCGTTCGCGATCAGCCCGTCGCCCGGCCGATCACGCCGAGGTCTGCGGCCAGCATCGCCCGTGAGGTCTCCCGGTCCTCAGGTGTCCGGGCCCGCAGCACCGCGGAGGGGTGGATGGTCGCCAGCACAGAACCGACGGCCAGTGGGCTGCCCGCGAACGGCCCGGCTGCGGGCGGCCAGCTGATCAACCGACCGTGCTCCTTCGTGACCCGGAAGGCCGGTCCCAGCAACGACTTCGCCGCGGTCGCGCCGAGCGCGACGACGTACTCCGGGGTCACCGCCGCGAGCTCCGCGGCCAGCCACGGCCGGCAGGCGTTGACGTGCCGGGTGCTGGGGGTGGCGTGCAGCCGCCGTGGGGAGTCCATGGTCGTGGTGAAGCGGAAGTGCTTGACCGCATTGGTCACGTACACGGCGCTGCGGTCGATGCCGGCCTCGGCCAGGGCCCCGTCCAACAGCCGGCCCGCCGGGCCGACGAACGGCTCGCCCTCGCGGTCCTCGCTGTCGCCGGGCTGCTCGCCCACCAGCATCACCCGTGCCGCCGACGTGCCGCGGCCGAACACCGTCCGGGTGGCATCGGCGAACAGCTCGCACCCCTGACAGCCGGACGCAGCCGACTCCAACGTCGACAGGTCCAGGCTCTCGGGGACGAACGGGGCGGCGGTGGGGGCGGCGACCATGCCCTCCCGCTACCCGCCGGCGCCACGGGGTGAACCCCGATCGTCACCGCCCGGCCCTACGATCCCTGGCATGACAACTGCGGCGGTCGGACCCGCGTCGATCTCGGCCCCGGTGCCGCGCGGCACGATCTTCGCCTGGGGGCTCTGGGACTGGGGATCGGCGGCGTTCAACGCGGTCATCGTCACGTTCGTGTTCTCGCCCTACCTGACCAAGGTCGTGGGCGACGATCTGCCCGGCCGGATCAGCGCGAACACCTGGCTCGGCTGGTCGCTCGCGATCGCCGGTCTGGTCATCGCGGTACTGGCGCCGATCACCGGTCAGCGGGCCGACGCCGGCGGCCACCGCAAGCGCTCACTCGGCATCTGGAGCGGCGTCACCGCGCTGGTCATGGTCGGCCTGTTCTGGGTCCGCGACGACTACACCTACCTCTGGCTCGGCCTGCGTGCTGATGGGCCTGGGCTCGATCACCTTCCAGTTCGCCGAGGTCGCCTACAACGCCATGCTCCGGCAGGTCAGTACCCCGAAGACGATCGGCCGGGTGTCCGGGTTCGGCTGGTCGATGGGCTACTTCGGCGGCATCGTGCTGCTGCTCGTCTGCTACGTCGGTTTCATCGCGCCCGACGAGGGCTGGTTCGGAGCCACCGCCGACGACGGCTTGAAATACCGCATGGTGGCGTTGTTCGCCGCCGCCTGGTTCGCCGTCTTCGCCCTGCCGGTGCTGTTCGCGGTGCCGGAGGTGCCGGCGCTGCCCGCCCAGCGCCGGCCCGGCCTGGTCGAGTCCTACCGGCTGCTGTTCCGCGACATCCGCGACCTGTTCCGCACCGACCGGCACACCGTCTACTTCCTCGGCGCCAGCGCGCTGTTCCGCGACGGCCTGGCCGCCGTCTTCACCTTCGGCGCCGTCCTGGCGGTGACCGTCTACGACATCAACGAGAGCGACGTCCTCATCTTCGGGGTGGCCGCGAACGTCATCTCCGCGGTCGGCGCGTTGACCGCCGGCCGCTTCGACGACCGGGTCGGCCCCAAGCCGGTCATCGTCGTGTCACTGATCGGCATGATCGCCGCCGCGATCGTGCTGCTCTTCGTTTCCGGTCCGACGATGTTCTGGATCTTCGGGCTCATCCTGTGTCTGTTCGTCGGCCCGGCGCAGTCGTCGTCGCGGACGTACCTGGCCCGGCTGACCCCGCCCGGCCGGGAGGGCCAGATGTTCGGCCTCTACGCGACCACCGGCCGGGCCGTGTCGTTCCTGGCGCCCGCCCTGTTCGGGCTGTTCACCTTCCTGTTCGAACCCAAGGCCGGCATCGTCGGCATCGTGCTCGTCCTGCTGGCGGGTCTGCTCGCGCTGCTGCCGGTACGGCCGCCGAAGGACGCTGCCGCCGCGGTCGTCGAGGTCGGACGCTCCTGACGCGGCACGCCGGTTTCGCGCACAATGCGGACAGCATCGGCGACGTCGTGGGCATCGTGCACTTGCGGGATCACCGCCCACCCGCGGACGACGCGGTGCGCCCGTAGCGACGCAGCACACGGAGGATCTCGGATGCGCACCTTCCCCGCCGGCTCCGTACATGGTCGGCCGTCGGCCGTTCTGGGCGTCGTCCTCGCGGCCGTGTTGCTGGCCGGCTGCACGACCACGATCGCCGGACGGGCCGCCCCCGATCAGGATTCGCTGCCGCCCGCGGGCAAGCCGGTGGGCTATCAGCCGTCCGAGTTCCCGATCACCTTCGCGGAGCAGGACGGCGCCGACCAGATCGCCCGGGACGCGGTCGACGACATCCTCGCTTCCTACGCTTCGTGGTATCCCGACGTCTTCGGGCACGAGTTCGAGCCGCCGACCGGCGGCTTCTTCTCGATCGGCCCGGGCGACGGGCACCAGTCGGGCTGCATGGAGTCCTCCGACGACCCGATCATCGAGGACAACGCCTTCTACTGTCCCGGCCGCGACGAGATCGCGTATTGGCGCCCGCTGCTGCAGCGCTACGCCGACGAGTACAGCGACATGCAGGTCGGCCTGGTCCTCGCCCATGAGCTGGGGCACGCGATCCAGGCGCGCGAGGGGGTGTTCGAGGTCCGGTCGATCGTCGCGGAGACCCAGGCCGACTGCTTCGCCGGCGTGTGGGCCGCCTCCGTCGCCCGGGGCGAGAACCCGCACTTCGCCTACGACCCGGCCAACCTGGACGAGACCCTGTTGGCCTGGGCGCTCGAGCTGCCCAGCGAGGTGGGGTCCGATCCCGATGCGCGTGGGCAGCACGGAAGCGCGTTCGACCGGGTCAGCGCCCTGCAGGAGGGTTACGAGCGGGGCCCGACCGCCTGTCGGGACGACTTCGGCGACGACCGGCTGTTCACCCAGGCCGAGTTCTCCCCGGACGAGTTGCGGACGGCCGACCCGGGTGACCTGCCCTTCGGGGACGCGGTCGAGAGCGCACAGAGGATCTTCGACCTGTTCTACACCGAGGCGTTGGACCAGCTCGGCGGTACCTGGGACGCCCCCGAGCTGGTGCTCGGCGGGGCTGCGAACTGCCCCGGCGACCGGATGGTCTCGTACTGCCAGGCCGACAACGCGGTGGTCATCTCCGACGAGGCCGACCTCCGGAGGGTGCACGACGAGTTGGGTGATTTCGCGATGATGTCGGCGATGGGCCTGGCTTACGGCACCGCAGCGATCGTCGAGCTCGGTTTCTCCGTCGACGACCCACGCGCGATGCTCGCGGTGAGCTGCCTGACCGGCGTGGTCGCCAGCGTCCTCACCGCGGACAATCCCAGCCGGATCACCCTGAGCCCGGGCGACTTCGACGAGGCCACCGTGATGCTGCTGTCCGCCGATGACGAGAACCCGATCGTCGACGCGGGCGACGTCACTGCTTTCGACCGGATGGATGCCTTCCGGGCCGGTGTCAACGGTGGGGTCACCGGCTGCGGACTGTCGAGCTGAGCCGCCTGACGACCGGTCAGACGGCTGCTTCGAGCCGGGCCGCCCGCCGGGCGTCGTGCCGTTTGAGGTTCGCGACCAGGGCGAACCCGATCGGGATGATGAGCCAGGCGGACATCAGGCGGTAGACCACGACTGCGGCTGCCGCCGGGCCGTGAGCGGCGCCGGACGACACCAGGCCGGCGAGCAGTGCGGCCTCCACGAGCCCGATACCGCCGGGGGTGAACGGGACCTGGCGAACCAGCTGGACGCTCAGGTAGACCACCGACAGCTTGACCAGGTCGGTCTCGATGTCGAAGGCCCAGCACGAGGCGAGCAGGCACATGGCTTCGGTCGCCCACTTCAACAGGCTCCACCCGATGGCGATGGTCAGGTACTTCAGCCGGACCTGCCGGGCCTGCCGAACGGTTTCGAGTCCGTCCCGGGCCAGCGCGGCGAGCTTGGGGTAGCGGCGCTGGTAGCGGTCCAGCCGGGGCGTCGGGCGGTCCATGACGTCGGTCGGTCGACCCCTGATCCGCCGCTTCAGATGCACGGCGAACAGACCGAGCCCGGCCAGCCCGACCAGCCCGAACACGATCGGATTGTTGCGCAGCAGGGTGAGGAACGCGGTACCGGTGGCCGCGCCGATGACGAGGAAGTACATCACCGCGAGGGAGCCGATGGAGAGCAGGCCGGACAGCACCATCACGGTGGCGGCGGTGCTGCGATTGGCGCCGCTCGCCCGGTACTGGGTGAAGGAGTAGCCGGCCGAGACCGCGGCGCCGGCGGGCAGGCTGTTGGTGAGCGCGGTACCGCCGTAGGTGATGACCGTGATGCGCTTGTGGCTGATCCGGGTGTCGAATGCCGCGAGCAACTGCCGCTGCTGTTCGGCGAAGGCGAGGATCGAGATGAACATCGCGACCGCACCCACCAGCACCCAGAGCCAGTTGGCGGTGAGCAGCGCCTGCCAGACCTCCGACGGCTGGGGCAGCTTGCCCTGCAGGGCGAACCCGATCACGACCAGCATCGCCACGATGCCGAGGGCCCGCAGCGGCAACCGCCACTTGGACCTCGTCTTCGGCGCCTGGTCCGTGTCGTCCGGATCGTCGTCGTCGGCCTCGTCCGTGGTGTCGGCGACCGCCCCGGGGGCGGCCGGGTCGCGGGGCCACGTCTTGTGCCAACGGGTCTGACGCGGCCGCTTGCGATCCGCCGACGGGACAGGAATCAGCGACCCACCGTCCGGAAGGGCGCCGACCTCCACCGACACGGCGGCCGACGTCAGGTCGCTGTCGGCGGTCCCGCCGTCGCCACGCTCACTGACGTCCACCTCATGATGGTGCCTGGTGGATTGCTGCGCTGTCACGTACATACCCCGCGTTCAGGCCCGGATCAGGGATAAATCAGGGGCAGCCGAGAGGGCACCACCCAGCAGTGCCCCCGGGATCATCGATCGTGTCTTCAGAACCGGTCGGATCGGCCGGGATGTCGCCTCAACCGACGGCGGACACCGGGTCGGTCGATCGGTGCAGGTCGGTGGGCGGGAGCAGCCGCTCCCACCCCGCGACCAGGTCCGCCGGCAGCACGTCGCGTAGCAGCAACAGCCGCTCGACGGAGACACCCGCCGCGGCGGGACCGTCCATCATCGCGAGGCTGACCGTGGCGAGGCTCACCCCGGCCGGATCGATGTCGATCAGTTGCAGCAGGTCGTCGGGACCGACTTTGCCGGCACGGACCACCCGCAGGTGGAAGCCGGTGTGCCCGCTGCGGCGCAGCCGATCGGCCACCTCGGCCGGAACGGCGCCCGGATCGGGCACCGCCGGCGCGCTGACCTGTACCTCCGCCGTGCCCCACCGGAAGGTGTCGCCGACGAAGACCTCGGCCTCGGAGAGGCCGACGCTGGTCAGCTGCTCGCCGAACGCGGGTTCGGGAACGGCCGGCAGGCCGGCCGCCGCCCAGGCCGCGTAGTGCTCCCAGGGATGGACGGTCAGGGCGCGTTCGGGGCCGCCGGGATGGACGTCGCCGGCGAGGCCGTCGGTCGACAGCGGCCGGGGCACGGTGACGGGCACCCGCGCACCGTCGACCAGGACCGACAGCTGCCGGGCGCGGCCCGTCAGTTGTCGGCCGTGTCCCCACGCCGTCGTGGACTCGGCATTCACGGACCGATCCTACCGAGGCGTCACCCGGTCGGCCCAGCGAATGCGGGAACTGTGACGCGGCTCAGACGCCGCTGCTGCGCTGGACCTGAGGGACGTGGATCTCGGTCCAGGCGAAGAGCTCGGTGAAGAACCGTTCGCGTACTGCGGGTTTCGACAGTGACAGGTCGTGCAGACCGTCCTCGATCCGGATGACGGTCACATCGGCTCCGATCACCTCTGCACCGGACCACATGTGCTCGACGTTCAGCACGCAATCCGCGTCGAGGTGGTGCGGACCCGGCTGCTGTCCGTCGCCCGACCGCGCCGAGGTCAGCACCAGCACGGGGACGTCGATGGCCAGGCCTGCGTTGAGCCTGCGTTGGCCGCGCCGGACCGTGCGCAGCCAGCCGGCCCGCGCCGGCGACTTCTGGATCGACTTCCAGCTCGTGTCGAAACTCCACTCTCCGCCGTTGCTGGTGTGCAGCGCCTGCGCGTAGGCCGACGCCATGGACGACACCACCAGCCTCGGGAAGAAACGGCCCACGACGTCGACCACCCGCGTGAGCAGCCCTCGCTGGACACGGGTCCCGTTGAGGTCGAAGTACGGGCTGTTGAGCACCATCGCGTCGATGAGTCCCTGGCCGCGGCGGCGGTGGGCCCACAGCGGTGCGATCAGGCCGCCCGTCGAGTGAGCCGACAGCACCACCACGTCGTGCCCCTCGGCGCGGATGATGCGGACTGCCTCGTCGATCTCCTCGTCGTAATCGGCCAGGTCGGTGACGAAGGTGGGTGTCTGGTGCGCCCTGATGGACCGGCCGTACTTGCGCAGGTCCAGGGCGTAGAAGTCGTAACCGTGGTCCACCCACTCCTGCGCCATGTGGACCTGGAAGAAGTAGTCGACGAAGCCGTGCAGGTAGAGGACGGCCCGGCGGTGCCGCCCGATCGGCGTCCGGCGTACCAGCGTCGCCACGACCGGACCCTCGTTGTCGGGCCGCAGCGGCAGGGTCTGCGCGCTGAACGGGGCACCGAGGACGTCCTCGACGGGGCTGGTCACCGCGTCATCGTAGGCGTGCGGCCGAGGCCCGCCGCGTTCCGGCCTGCGGTGCCGTCGTCCGCCCTCCCCCTCTAGCCTGAACCCATGTCGCGCAGCGTGTACGTCGCCTCGCCGGAGGGGAACTCCGGCAAATCCACGGTGGCTTTCGGGCTGCTGGACCAGCTGACGCGCAGCGTCGAACGGGTCGGTGTGTTCCGGCCGGTGACCAAGTCCGACACCGCGATCGACCGGGTGGTGGAGCTGCTGCTGTCGCACCCGGCGGTCGAGCAGGACTACGACACCACCATCGGGATCAGCTACGACGCGCTGCACCGCGACCCCGCGGGGGCGATGGGCGAGATCCTGCGCCGGTACCACGAGATGGCCGAGCAGTTCGACGTGGTCGTGGTCCTCGGCAGCGACTACACCGACATCGCGACCGGCAGCGAGCTCGCGTTCAACGCCGAGGTCGCCGCCAACCTGGGCTCACCGGTGGTGCTGGTGGTCAGTGGCCAGGGCCGCACCCCGGAGGAGATCCGGTTGTCGGCGGACCTCGCCCGGGCCGAACTGGCCGGCCTGCACGCGCACCCGGTCGCGGTGGTCGCCAACCGGGTCGATCCCGAGGCGGTCGCCGAGGTGCGGTCGCTGCTGGTGGCCGACGGCGGTCTCGGCGTCGGCGCCATCCCGGAGCTGCCGACGCTGATCGCGCCGTCCATCGCGCAGCTGATCGCCGCCTGCGACGGCCGGGTGCTGCGCGGTGACTCGCCGGAACGGCTGGCGAAGGAGTCGATGGGTTTCGTGGTGGCGGCGATGTCGCTGCCCAACGTGCTGATCCGGCTGCACGACAACTACACGGTGATCGCCCCCGGCGACCGCTACGACCTGCTGCCCGGACTCGTGCTCGCGCACTACGCGGGGACGTTCCCGCCGGTCGCGTCGATCGTGCTGACCGGCGGGTACCTGCCGCCGGAGCCCGTCCAACGGCTCATCGACGGGCTCGTCGGCGACCTGCCGGTCATCGTCACCGAGCTGGGTACCTACGAGACGGCCACCGTGCTGAGCCAGGCGCAGGGCAAGCTGCGGGCCGGCTCGACGGTCAAGGTCGACACCGCGCTGCGCGTCTTCGCCGAGAGCGTGGACGTCGACGCCCTGATCGAGAGCATCCAGATCAGCCACAGCGAGGCGACCACGCCGCTGATGTTCCAGTTCCGGCTGATCGACCGGGCCCGCGAGGACCGCCGGCACATCGTGCTGCCCGAGGGCAACGACGACCGCATCCTGTTGGCCACCGATTCGCTGCTGCGGCTCGGCGTCGCCGACATCACCATCCTCGGCGACGAGAACACGGTGCGGACCCGGGCGTCGACGCTGGGGCTGACCCTGGGTGCGGCGACCGTGCTCTCGCCGCACGACCCGGAGCTGGTGGAGCGGTTCGCCGCGGAGTACCACCGGTTGCGTCAGCACAAGGGGATGACGCTGGAGAAGGCCCGCGAGGTCGTCACCGACGTGTCGTACTTCGGCACGATGATGGTGCACCTGGGCCTGGCCGACGGCATGGTCTCGGGAGCGGCGCACACCACCGCGCACACCATCAAGCCGTCGTTCGAGATCGTCAAGACGGTGCCCGGGACGAAGATCGTCTCCAGCGTCTTCCTGATGTGCCTGGCCGACCGGGTCCTCGTCTACGGCGACTGTGCGGTCAACCCGGACCCGACTGCCGACCAACTGGCCGACATCGCCATCTCGTCGGCGGCCACCGCCGCGCAGTTCGGCGTCGACCCGCGGGTGGCGATGCTGTCGTACTCGACCGGGACGTCCGGCAGCGGCGCCGACGTCGACAAGGTCCGGGAGGCGACGGCGATCGTGCACCAGCGCACCCCGGAGCTGCTCGTGGAGGGACCGATCCAGTACGACGCCGCGGTGGACCCGTCGGTCGCGGCGTCGAAGCTGCCGGACTCGAAGGTCGCGGGCCGCGCGACGGTGCTGATCTTCCCGGACCTCAACACCGGCAACAACACCTACAAGGCCGTCCAGCGCAGCGCGAACGCGGTGGCCATCGGCCCGGTGCTGCAGGGGCTGAACAAGCCGGTCAACGACCTCTCGCGCGGCGCGCTGGTCGTCGACATCGTCAACACCGTGGTCATCACCGCCATCCAGGCGCAGGCCCGCGCCGCTGCCGACGCGGCGTCGGCATCCCTGTCCGAAGGAGTGTCGGCGTGAGCCGCAACGTGCTCGTCCTGAACTGCGGTTCGTCGTCGATCAAGTACCAGCTCATCGACACGGATTCCGGCGAGGCGCACGCCTCCGGGTTGGTCGAGAAGATCGGGTCCGTGGACGGTGTGGTCACGCACAAGGAAGGAGCCGACAGCGTCCGCATCGAGGGCGCCATCGCCGACCACTCGGTCGGGCTGACGCTGATGCGGCAGGCTTTCGCCGACGCCGGCAACGACCTCAACGACCGTGGCGTCGTCGCGGTCGGGCACCGGGTCGTGCACGGCGGGACGACGTTCACCGGGCCCGTCCTCATCGACGACACCGTGGTGGGGGAGATCGGCGAGCTGTCGGTGCTGGCGCCGCTGCACAACCCCGCCAACCTGGTCGGGATCGAGCGCGCGATGGCGAACTTCCCCCACCTGCCGCACGTCGCCGTCTTCGACACCGCGTTCTTCGCCGACCTGCCGGCGGCCGCGGCGACGTATGCCATCGACCATGCGCTGGCCGCGAAGCACGGCGTCCGCCGGTACGGCTTCCACGGGACGTCGCACAGCTACGTGTCGCGACAGGTCGCTGCGTTCGTGGACCGGCCCTACGGCGAGCTCAACCAGATCGTGCTGCACCTCGGGGCCGGCGCGTCCGTGGCCGCGATCCGGGGCGGCCGACCGGTCGACACTTCGATGGGGATGACGCCGCTGCAGGGGCTGGTGATGGCGACCCGATCCGGCGACATCGACCCCGGTGCGCTGTTCCACCTGCACCGGGTGGCCGGACTGTCGGTCGACGAGATCGACACCCTGCTGAACCGGCGTTCCGGTGTGCAGGGGTTGTCCGGGGTGAGCGATTTCCGCGACCTGCACCGGCTGATCGCCACCGGCGACGCGAACGCGCAACTGGCGCTGGACGTCTGGGTGCACCGGGTGCGCAGCTACCTCGGCGCCTACTACGCGCTACTGGGGTCGGTCGACGTCATCACCTTCACCGCCGGTGTCGGCGAGAACGACGCACGGGCCCGCGAGCTGGTGATGGCCGACCTCGCCGGGTTGGGCATCTCGGTGGACCCGGTGCGCAACGCGGAGTCGTCCCGGGGGGCGCGGGTGATCTCCCCCGACGGTTCACCGGTGACGGTGCTCGTGGTGCCGACGAACGAAGAACTGGCCATCGCGCGGGCGACGGTCGAGGTCCTGGCGGGCTGATCCCGGGGCGGGGGTTCAGCCCTCCCGGCGCCGGTTTCCGGGGAGCGGCCAGCTGCCCGAGCGTGACAGGTAGACGGGCTGGTCCCGCTCCGTGCTGCAGCGGGTGCAGGCGCGGTATCCCTGTTTCTCGAGCCCGCCGGACTCCGGGTTCGGGTCCGGGAAGTCCACGAAGTCGTGCAGCCCGATCCGGCACCGCCTGGGTTTGGTCATCAGCACCCCGTTCGTCGCAACTCCGCCGACGCGTCGAATGTAATGCCTGGTCCGGCGGGTCCCGGGAGATCTCAGCCGACCGGCGGGCGGGTGCGGACGAACTGGCGGTAGGCCGCCAGGGTGGCGCAGACGACGGCCCCGGAGAGCAGCACCGAAGCCGTGACGTCGGTGAACCAGTGGACCGCGAGGTACAGCCGGGTGAGGACGACGACCATCGACAGCACGGCCGCGACGGTGACGACCAGGACGGCCTTGGCCCGGCTGACCGGCCCGAAGAAGCCGATCAGGATGACGACCACCACGCAGCCGTAGAGGCTGACCGCGCCGGCCACGTGACCGGACGGGAACGACGGCTCGATCGTCAGTACCACCTGGTCGACGCGCGGCGGCCGGGTGCGCGGGGCCAGCAGCTTGCTCAACCGGACCAGCAGTCCGGCGACACTCGGGCCGATGAAGATGATCAACGCCGGCACCCAGGACCGGGTCCTGAACGCGACGAGGGTGGCCAGCAGGATGGCGAGCACCGACGACCCGAAGGGGCTGACCAGGTTGGTCACGACGATCACCACCGGCGTCAGGCCGGCGACGCGATGGTCGACGAACCAGCCGTGGACGGGCCCGTCGAAGGTCCGGCTGATCAGACCGTCGTGTCCGACGTCCAGGGCGAGGGCCGCGAGTGCGAGCAGGAGAACCACGACGAGAACCGCCGGGATGACGACGCCGCGTCTGTCGTAGCTGTGCTCGTCGACCCAGCGGGGGATCTCACTGGACCGCCGGACCGCCTTGCGGACGGCGAGAAGGGCGACGACTGCGAGCACGGCTCCGCCCAGCACCTTGGCCCACAGCGGTAAGGACGCCGAGAACGACACGGGCGATTCGTCCACTACCGGATCAGCTCCTCGAAGGCGGCCACGCTGGCCGCCCACGCGGGAGCCGTGGTGTCGACGAGAGACATGTGCCCGCCGACAACTTCGATCATCCGCACGTCGGCGCCGAGGGCGCCGGCCAGTCCAAGGTAGGTCTCGGACTGGGAGAACGGGACGTCCATGTCGTCGCGGGCGTGCAGCAGCCGGACGGGAACGGGCAGCGGGACCCTGGTCAACGGGTCGGCGATTCCCCAGCGGTCGTGGTGCTCGTTCGGTCCGGCACCGATGAGATCTTGCGGGGCGCCGTCGCCGACGCGTTCCTCGGCGGCCCGCAGCAACGCGACCACCCCGGCCTGGCTGACCGCACCGGTGACCGCGACCACGGGCCGGGCACCGGGGGCGCCGTCCGGGAGCTGCGGGCGGCCCGCGGCCCAGACGGCGAGCTGCCCGCCGGCCGAGTGCCCGATGGGGACCACCTTCCTCAGGTCGAGCCCGTCGACGGTGGACATCAGGTCGATCCCGGCAGCGACATCCTGCAGCGTCTCCGGGTAGCCGCCGCCGTTGCCGACCCGGCGGTACTCGAGATTCCAGGCGGCGTACCCCAGGTCGGCGAGCGCCGCGGCCAGCGGGGCCC
Source organism: uncultured Actinomycetota bacterium (assembly GCA_963700115.1). Taxonomy (GTDB): domain Bacteria; phylum Actinomycetota; class Actinomycetes; order Mycobacteriales; family Nakamurellaceae; genus Nakamurella. The sequence goes on from OY969473.1 coordinate 551,022, forward strand.
CGAGAGTGGCGTCGTAGCGGCTGCGCCAGAAACCGCCGTGGATGATGACCGCGACACCGGGGCGCGGGGGGCCTACCGGCAGGTACAGATCGGCCCACTGGTCGACGTGGGGGCCGTAGGTGTGGCGGGTGGGCGTCATCGGTCAGAATCCGCGGCCGCCACCGCCGCCGCCCCCGAATCCGCGGCCGCCACCGCCACCGCCGAATCCGCGGCCGCCGCCACCGCCGAAACCACCGCCGCCGAATCCGCCACCGCCGAAACCACCACCGCGACGGCGACGACCGCTGGACAGCACCCCGCCCAGCACCGCCCCGGCGAAACCTCCACCGAACCCGCTGCCGCCGCCGCCCCGGTTGTTGCGGTTGTTGCGCTCCTGCGCCTCCCGGTCCAGTCGCTCGCGTTCGGCCTGCTCGGCCTGCTCCTTCTGCGCCAGCCAGGCGTCTACCTCGATCTGCTTCGAGGCCACCGCACTGTCCACGCTGTCCAGGATGGCGATGCCGTCGGCGACCGACGTCCTGCCGTCACGCACTGCCGACGCCATCGTGGCCAGCTGCGCGTCGAGCGGACTGGTGTCCATCGGCTCGAACGATTCCTCGTCGATCAGTTGCGCTTGGTTGCTGGTCACAGTGTTGATCCGGTGGCGGGTGCCGGCTACGGCGTCATTCCAGGCGTCCTGCCACCCGGTGTCCTGACGCAGCATTGCGAGCCTGGCGGCGACCTTGTCGAGAACTGCCCGCAGTCCGTCGAGGTTCTGGGTGTCCTGTTCGACAGGCACTCCAAGGTCCGTGCCGCTGAGGCCCCCGCGCTCCTCTCTGCGACGCAGTGCGACGTCGACGTCAGACAGGTCGTTCTCGAGAGGATCCCGATGAGGACCGTCCGGAACTGTCTCCACCAGCACCTCGAGCTCGTCGATCCGCTGACGCAGATTCACGGCGGTGAGCTGATTCACGGCGGCTTGTTGTTCGTCGGCCGCCTTCTTCTGCTGCTTGGCCTTACGGGTCTTGGCGCTTCGGAACAACAGCCACCCGATGACCAGGACGACTCCCGCCGCGAGCACCCACACCCAGGTGTACGACGGAGTGACGATGGACCGCGTTTCGTCGATACCGGCGACCATCCCGGCCGTCCAGCTGGTGGCGAATCCTCGCTCCAGCGCGTCCTGGACTGCGGTGTATCTGCTTGTACCGATGGAGGCCGTGGTGCCTTCACCCGCGAAGGCTCCGAGCTGCCGTGACTGCAGGTTGACCGCGAGGACGACCGTGTTGGATTGCCAGCCGCCGTCCGCCCAGCCCACTTGCGGGCCGAGCGCCTTGAGTTCCCGCTCGATGTCGCGGTTGCCGGTCCGCAAGGTCACGACGATGAAGTCGACGCCCTCGACCCCGGCCGCCGCGGCCTGGATGTCGCCGGCGTCGAGAACGCCGGCGTTGTCGACCACGGTGGCGGTTCCGGCGGAGGCCGTGCCGGGAAACAGCCCGATCAGGGCGAGCGCAGCGAGCAGCGACAGGCCGAAACGGACGAGCAGCGTCATACCCGGGAACTGTAGTGGCGGACACCGACACTGTTGCGGGTTCGTGGTGCGCCCCTGGTGGCGGGCCGGGACGGGTTCGCGCATCCTCGGAGGCAGGCCCGAGTTCCGAGGAGGGGACATGTTCGAGCGGTGGACGCGGTCACGACGCGGTGGGTCCGGACGGGACGCGCCGATCGCCATCGCCGGCCCGGGGCCTGATCTGTCGGCCGTGCCGCCGTTCCCGGCGGAGCTGGACGGTGGCCTCCTCGGCGTCGACCCGACCGTGATCAGCGCTTACGTGGGTCTCGGCGTCGTCGCGATCACGCCGCTCGACGGCACCGCTCCCGGACTGGTCGACACCCACCCGACGCTGGGGGCGTTGGTCACCGGTCAGCAGGAGGCGAGGAAGGCCAAGCTGCGGGCGAGCGGGATGTCGGAGGACCAGATCGAGATGGTGGTCACGACCATCAGCGAGGCGGCGACCCAGCACCGGCAGCACGCCTGGACGGTCGTGTTCGACACCGGCCGGCGGGCGTCGGTTCAGGTGTTCCCGACCGGCGACGGCCGCGGCGACTTCGCCGGCTATCAGGCGCGGTTCCGCGAGCAGTCCACCCGGTCGCGGCACGTCGGCCGGTCTGTGCTGGACGGCAGCGTGAGCGACATCCCGGAAGCGCACTACGAGACATACCGGCTGGGCGGGGTGGTCGTGGCGATGGGCCGCGCCCACGAGGCGGTGGTGCGGACCCATCAGTTCGAGGCACCACGGGCCGATCTGACCCTGGCCGCGCTGGCGGCGCTGGCGCTGTGGGCCGTCGAAGGGTGAAACCCTCGATCAGGAATGTGGTGGCGGAGGATAGGGGATTCGAACCCCTGAGGGAGTTACCCCAACACGCTTTCCAAGCGTGCGCCATAGGCCACTAGGCGAATCCTCCGCGGAGGAGTCTACCGGCCCGGACGGGATGGTCCGGACGCCTCGTGCGACGGAGCCGTCGTGTGCGCGGACCCGCCGGGGAAGCCGTTATGATGTCCAACGGACCCCCGCGGCGTCCATCTCCTTAACTCCCCCAGGGCCGGAAGGCAGCAAGGGTCCGGGAGCTCTGACGGGTGCGGGGGTCCCCTTTCGTCTCCGGCCGGTGCGACCGAGGTCCGGTGTGCACAGCCCCGGAGGTCACTGTCGGACCCAGCACGTAGCCTCTTGTCCGTGGCTCTCGCTCTGTATCGCAAGTACCGCCCGGCGACCTTCGCCGAGGTGGTCGGGCAGGACCACGTCACCGAGCCGCTGCGGACGGCGCTCAAGGCCGGCCGGGTCAACCACGCCTACCTGTTCTCCGGGCCACGCGGCTGCGGCAAGACGTCCAGCGCCCGCATCATGGCCCGTTCGCTCAACTGCGTCGAAGGCCCGACGCCGGACCCGTGCGGGGTGTGCCCGTCGTGCATCGCGCTCGCGCCCGAGGGCCCCGGCTCGCTCGACGTCGTCGAGCTCGACGCAGCGAGCCACGGCGGGGTCGACGACACCCGTGATCTGCGCGACCGCGCCTTCTACATGCCGGCCGAATCGCGGTACCGCGTCTTCATCATCGACGAGGCGCACATGGTCTCCGCGCAGGGCTTCAACGCCCTGCTGAAGATCGTGGAGGAACCGCCGGAGCATCTCGTCTTCATCTTCGCGACCACCGAGCCGGAAAAGGTCATGACGACCATCCGCTCGCGGACGCACCACTATCCGTTCCGGCTGATCCCGCCGGCCACCCTGCGCACGTTGCTCGAGAAGCTCTGCGCGGAGGAGCACGTCCGGGTCGAGCCGGCGGTGTTCCCGCTGGTCATCCGAGCCGGCGGCGGGTCGGCTCGTGACTCCCTGTCCATCCTCGACCAGTTGCTGGCCGGAGCCGGCCCCGAGGGCGTGACCTACCGACATGCGGTTGCGCTGCTCGGAGTGACCGACTCCGCCCTGCTCGACGAGACGGTCGATGCGTTCTCCGCCGACGACGGCGCCTCCGTGTTCGGGGCCATCGACAAGGTGGTCGAGGCCGGCCACGATCCCCGCCGTTTCGCTGCCGACCTCCTCCAGCGCTTCCGCGACCTCGTCATCCTCGCCGCAGTGCCGGACGCCGGCGCCAAGGGGCTCATCGATGCTCCGGACGATCAGGTCATCGCCATGCAGGCCCAGTCCGAGCGGCTGGGCCCAGGGACGCTGACCCGGCTGGCCGACGTGCTGCACACCGGGTTGACCGACATGCGCGGCACGACGGCTCCGCGGCTCGCACTGGAGCTGATGTGCGCCCGGATGCTGCTTCCGGCCGCGACCGGTGGCGAGGGTGCCCTGGTGCAGCGGGTCGAGCGGCTCGAGCAGGCGTTGAGTTCCGGTGTCGCCCCGGCTGCTCCCGCCGCTGCGGTGTCCGCTGCTCCCGCCGCTGGCACATCGTCGCCGCCGGTACGGGAGGGCGCCGGCCGGGGGAGCGGCACCACCTACCGCCGGCCGTCGTCAATGCCGGGCGCTCCGACGGACGAAGCGCCGGCTGCGCCGGCCGCAGCGCCGGTGGTCACCCCGCCGGCCCCAGCCGCTCCCGCCGTAGCTGTGGAGCGGCCGTCGCCGGCCCCTGCCCCGCCGGCCCGCCCGGCGGTCAACCCGGCTCTCGGCCTGCCGGCGCCGCCGAAGCTCTCGACCCGCCGACCCGGTGCCGTCGCTGCGGCTCCGCCCGCCGCGGCGGCGCCCCCGGCGGCCGGTGCGTCGCGGCCCGCCGACGCTCCCACAGTGCTGAACCCGACGGACGACTGGGCGCCGCCGGACGCCCCGCCCGACGAGGAGGAGTACGGCGACCCCGTGCCGTCCGCGCGGCCGGCCGATGCCCGGCCGCCGGGCCGGGGCGACCAGGCGCCGTCGGAACGCCCGTCTTCGCACCGACCGGTGGTGGTCGCACCGGAACGGGCGGCCGAGCCGGCCGCCGGCCGGTCGGCCGCGCCGCCGTCACGCCCCGCTGCCGTACCGGCGGCGCCGGCGACTCCCGCAGAGCAGCCCGCACGCCACGAGCCGGCTGCCGCGGCCACTGCGCCCGCCGCTGGGGGTGCGGCGACGTCGGGCAGGTCCAAGCCGCTCGACGTCACCGATGCCCGTCGCTCGTGGCCGGAGATCCTCAGTGCCGTGCAGCGCCGCAAGCGGGTCACCTACGCGATGCTCGGCGCCGCCACCGTCGCCGACCTGACCGACAGCGTGCTGCACCTGACCGTCACCTCCGCGGCGATGGCCCGCCGCGTCACGGAACCCGGCAACGTGTCGGTGCTGCGCGAGGCGATCCAGGAGGTGCTGTCCGTTCAGTGGGCGATCCGCTGCGATTCACCGGACGGTGCGCCGCCGGCGAAGCGCCCGACGCTGAGCGTGGTGCCGGATCCGCCGCCCGACAGCGACGACACCCCGGACGGCTACGACGTCCGTGTCGTCGACGACACCCCTCGGGAGCGGACTGTCGTCGGGGATCCGGAGGTCACCGCCATCGAACTCCTGACCCAGCAGCTGGGCGCCCGGCGGCTCGACGGCTGAGCTGGAGAGGCGGGCGCGAGGCAGTGGGGCCGAACAGTCACCGGAGTCGTGATCCACCTACCCGTGGCCACGGCTGATGCCCGCTCGGTCGGCGGATCGACCACGCGCCCGCACCGACCCGCCGCCGGCGGCCCCGGCCGGCGAGAGCGTGACGGAGATCCCGGAGGAGTGGAGCGACCTTGGCCCCGCCCGACAATGACCGACAATGATCAGTGCCCGCGGGCGATCCAGGTGTCCAGGTCGGGCGCCTCGTCACCGATGGTGGTGGGGTCACCGTGGCCGGTGCGCACCTCGGTGTCCGCGGGCAACGTCAGCAGCCGGTCCCGGATCGAGTCGATGATGGTCGGGAAGCTCGAGAACGACCGTCCGGTCGCGCCCGGGCCGCCCTTGAAGAGGGTGTCGCCGGTGAACACGACACCCAGATCCGGGGCGTAGAACGAGCAGCTGCCGGGCGAGTGGCCCGGCGTGTGCAGCACCTGCAGCGTCGTCCCGGCCACCGTGACGGTCTGACCGTCGCTGAGCTCGCCGTCCGGCAACCGGTCCGCGTAGGTCCGCTGCCACAGTTCCGTGTCCGCCGGGTGCAGCAGGATCGGCGCGGACCGGAGGTCGGCCAGCGCCTGCGCGGCGTCGATGTGGTCGTCGTGTGCATGGGTGCACAGGATGGCGGTCACCGTGCGATCGCCGACGGCGGCCGAGATCGCCTCGCTGTCGTGGGGGGCGTCGATCAGGACGACTTCGGTGTCGTCACCGACGATCCAGACGTTGTTGTCCACCTCCCAGGTGCCGCCGTCGAGGCTGAAGGTGCCGGAAGTGGTCAGGTGCTCGATTCGTGCCGTCATGCGCGCATCTCCCCGCTCGATCGATCACAGCGGCCCGAGTCTGCCATGTCGCCGGAGCGGGTCGCGTGACCGCCCGGCCGGGAGATCGCAGCCTGTGACGAGATGTCACGCCGGAGTCGGTCCCGCCCCATTGCTGATCGACTCGGGGGGAGGCCGTGCATACTCGCCCCAGCAAAGCCGTGCCCCCCACGCTCCGCAGCCCGTCGGAGCACGGCGGAATCCGGAACCGGGTGAGGTGAAGCATGCGCCGAAGTCTCGCGCTGCTGGCTGTCGGCCTGGTGCTGTCCGCGTGCTCGTCGGCCGTCGAGGGTCGGGGCCGGACGGGAACCGACGCGCCGTCACAGACTGCGCCAACACCGGTCCCGTCGACACCGGTCCCGTCGACCCCGGTCACGGACGAGGCGGGCGCCGGTGTCCTCGCCTCCACGGCATCCACCTCCGCAGCTCTGTCCAGCGCACCGCCGACCCCCACTGCTCCGACCACTGCCGCCCCGGGCAGTCCTCTACCGGCAACGGCGGCTCCGACCAGCACCTCACCGACCGACGCGTCATCGACAGCAGCACCGGTCGGCAGCACGCTCGTGGACGGTTCGACTGCCGCCGGACCTCAGCTCCCGCCCGGCTTCTACGCCGCCGGCGGCGAGCTCGCCTACCGGCCGATGAGCACCGACGAATTCGACTGCACCCCGGACCAGGCCAGCGGCTGCTTCGGGATCATGGTGTTCAGCCAACCGGGGTGCCCGGTCGGCGCCGGCGTCACCGTCGGGATCTTCGACAAGGCCCGGGACCCGGACAACCCCATCGGCAGCGCGAGCGGCACCACCCCGCCCATCCCGCCGGGCGGCAACCAGGGGGTCGTGATCGCCGATTCGACGGGTGTGGTGGCCAACCTGACCGCACGGGTCCAGCAGGTCGTCTGCTGACCGGGTAGTAGGCAGGCCACCGCCGAACGGGCCCCGCCGGATGGCAGGCTAGCCCGTTCTGGCAGTACCCGTTCTGGCAGAGCCCCTTCTGGCAGAGCCCGACCTCAGAGCTCCGTGTAGAGCGGGTGCGCTGCGGCCAGCGCCGACACCCGGGCCCGCAGCGAGGCGGTGACCTCGGCAGACAGCTCACCGGCCGGCTCGACGAGGGCGGCGGCGATGATGTCGGCGACCTCGGCGAAGTCGGCGTCGCCGAAGCCACGGGTGGCCAGCGCCGGGGTACCGATGCGGAGCCCGGAGGTCACCATCGGCGGCCGCGGGTCGAACGGCACCGCGTTGCGGTTGACCGTGATGCCGATGTCGTGCAGCCGGTCCTCGGCGGACTTGCCGTCGAGCTCGGAGTTGCGGAGGTCGGCCAGCACCAGGTGCACGTCGGTGCCGCCGGTGAGCACCGAGACGCCGGCCTCGGTGACGTCGGCGGCGGTCAGCCGCTCGGCCAGGATGCGGGCGCCGCTCAGGGTGCGCTCGAGGCGCTCCTTGAACGCCGGGTCGGCGGCCATCTTGAAGGCCACCGCCTTGGCCGCGATGACGTGCTCCAGCGGGCCACCCTGCTGGCCGGGGAAGACCGCCGAGTTCATCTTCTTGGCCAACGCCGGGTCGTTCGTGAGGATGACACCGCCGCGCGGGCCGCCGAGCGTCTTGTGCGTGGTCGTGGTGACGACGTGCGCGTGCGGGATCGGCGACGGGTGCAGGCCGGCCGCGACGATGCCGGCGAAGTGCGCCATGTCGACCATCAGGTAGGCGCCGACGGAGTCGGCGATCTCGCGGAAGCGGGCGAAGTCGAGGTGCCGCGGGTAGGCCGACCAGCCGGCGATGATCAGCTGCGGACGGTGCTGCTCGGCGAGTCGGGCGACTTCATCCATGTCGATCCGGTGGTCCTCCTTGCTCACCTCGTACGCCGCGACGTTGTAGAGCAGGCCGGAGAAGTTGATGCGCATGCCGTGCGTGAGGTGGCCGCCGTGGGCCAGCGAGAGACCGAGGATGGTGTCGCCCGGCTTGATCAACGCCTGCATGGCGGCGGCGTTGGCCTGCGCGCCCGAGTGCGGCTGGACGTTGGCGAAACCGGCGCCGAACAGCGCGGTGATCCGCTCGATGGCCAGCGTCTCGATGACGTCGACGTACTCACAGCCGCCGTAGTAGCGGCGGCCCGGGTAACCCTCGGCGTACTTGTTCGTGAGCACGCTGCCCTGCGCCTGCAGCGCGGCGACAGGGGCGAAGTTCTCCGAGGCGATCATCTCCAGGGTGTTCTGCTGGCGCCGCAGCTCCTGGGCGATCTGGGCGGCGACCTCGGGGTCGGCCTCGGCCAGCGAGGCGTTCAGTCCGGGCCAGGCGGCCGCAGCCGGGACAACGTCGGTGACGTCCGGGCGAACGTCGGAATCGATGGTCATGGCTCTCCTCGTGGTGCGCTGTTGGCCGCCCTCGATTGTCGCAGACCAGCGGATGTGTCCGGGGCGGCCGGGAACGCCGCCGGGTGTGCACCCGTCGGGGTAGCCGATCACCCGGAGGGGGGCTACCGAAAGGTAACGATCGGCACCCCGGTGTGGTCGGATCCCGGCAGACGGACGTACGGTGCCTGTACTGCGCCGGTGGAACGCCGTCCTCCAGCGGCGCACTGCATCAGAATCGACCGCCGTGTCCGTTTCTGCCGCAGGATCTGCGTCGTGGCGGCACCGGTGCGACGGATCCTGCGGTGTCCGCCGTAGTGCCGCCGGCCGCACCGGTCCCATCTCGCGCAGCCGTACCACCCCTTGCACGACCCGTCCGTCAGACAGTCCGGTCGCCCACGTCACCCGGTCATCGGGTGTGGTCGCCCGACAAGGAAAGGAATGCCTGTGACACGACCCCGCAGAACACGCGGACTACTCGCCGCGACCACCGCGGCGGCCCTCGCGGTGACGCTGGCCTCGTGCGCGTCCTCCAGCCGCGACACCGCGAGCATCGCGACCCAGGCGACCTCGGGCGCCGAGGGCACCCTGCCGGTCAGTCCGGGGGAGACCACCGGCGGCGGCACCGGTGGGCCGGCCTCGACCGACGGCACGATCGTCTTCGGTGCCGAAGGTGCGCCGAGCATGTTCGACCCGCTGTACGCCACCGACGGCGCGACCTTCAAGGTCACCCGCCAGATGACCGAGGGCCTCGTCGCCTACACCCCCGGCACCGCCGACATCGAGCCCTCGCTGGCCGAGTCGTGGGAGCCGTCCGAGGACGGTCTGACCTGGACGTTCAAGATCCGCCAGGGCGTGAAATTCCACGACGGCACCGATCTGGACGCCGCCGCGGTCTGCTACAACTTCGACCGGATGTACTCCCAGACCGGTGCCGGGGCGACCCAGGCGCAGTACTGGAGCGACACCATGGGCGGCTTCAAGGGCCAGGTCGACGACGCCGGCGCTGCGGTGCCGAGCATCTACTCCAGCTGCACCGCCTCCGACGCCGGCACCGCGGTCATCGCGCTGACCCGCGTCACCTCCAAGTTCCCGAACATCCTGGGGCTGCCGTCGTTCTCCCTGCACTCGCCGACCGCGCTCGAGCAGTACGACGCGAACAACGTCGTGGCCGAGGGCGACTCGTTCAAGTACCCGGCCTACGCACTGGAGCACCCCACCGGCACCGGGCCGTTCACGTTCACCAAGTACGACACCGCCAACGGCACCGTCGAACTCGCCCGCAACGAGGACTACTGGGGCGAGAAGGCCAAGTCCAAGACGCTCATCTTCAAGATCATCCCGGAGGAGTCGGCCCGCAAGCAGGAGCTGCAGGCCGGCACCATCGACGGCTACGACCTGCCGAGCCCCGGTGACTGGGAGGCGCTCGCTGCCGAAGGCAACCAGGTGCTGGTCCGCCCGGCGTTCAACGTCCTGTACGTCGGCCTGAACCCGAAGAACAACCCCGCGCTGCTGGATCTCAAGGTTCGTCAGGCGATCGCCTACGCGATCAACCGCCCGGAGTTCGTGACCAGCCAGCTCCCCGAGGGCGCCGAGGTCGCGCTGGAGTTCTACCCGGACACCGTCGACGGCTGGACCGACACCGTCACCCAGTACGACTACAACCTCGAGACTGCCAAGGCGCTGCTGGCCGAGGCCGGACAGTCGAACCTGACGCTGAACTTCTGGTGGCCGACCGAGGTCTCCCGGCCGTACATGCCGAACCCGAGCGCCATCTTCCAGGCGTTCAAGGCCGACCTCGAGGCCGCCGGCATCACGGTCAACGAGACGTCCAAGCCGTGGAACGGTGGCTACCTGGACGGCGTCACCGCGCAGCAGGCCGACGCCTTCCTGCTCGGCTGGACCGGTGACTACAACGCGCCGGACAACTTCATCGGCACCTTCTTCTCCGACACCGGCAACCGGTTCGACACCGCCGACTACCCGTGGGGCGAGCAGCTCTCGCAGGAGCTCGCCGCCGCCGACAGCGAGCCGGACGCCGATGCGCGGGCCGCGCTCTACGTCACCCTCAACGAGAAGCTGATGGGCGAGTACCTGCCGGCCATCCCGATCTCGCACTCGCCGCCGGCGTTGGTCGTCTCGGCCGCCGTGCAGGGTCTGGTGCCGAGCCCACTGACCGACGAGCGTTTCGTGGGCGCCTACAAGACGAACTGACGTCCGCACGTGTGACACCGCGGCCACCCCGGGAGCATCATTCCGGGGTGGCCGCACCCGTACCCGGCGTCGGTAGGTCCTGCCGCACCGCTGACACCGCCGCCGCCATCGTCAGGAGCAAGCCCATGTCGTCCCGGAGTCCCGCCGCCATCGGGTGGCGTCCGTGCTGAGATACACGATCCGCCGCATCGGTCAGCTGGTCGTCGTGCTGTTCATCCTGTCGATGCTGCTGTTCTTCTGGCTGCGCTCGATCCCCGGCGGTCTCGCGTCGTCCATCTGTGGCGAGCGCTGCACCCCGCAGAAGATCGCCGAGATCCGCACCGTCCTCGGCCTGGACGACCCGTTGATCGTGCAGTACTTCAAGTTCCTCGGCCGCGTCTTCGAGGGCAACTTCGGCACCTCGGCGAAGGTCATCCCGGGCGCACCCGCGCTGGACGTCTTCCTGCAGCGGTTCCCGGCGACGATCGAACTGGCGGTCGGCGCACTGCTCTTCGCGATCGTGGTGAGCATCCCGCTCGGATACATCGCGGCCCGGCGTAAGGGTGGCCTTCTCGACAACGCCGGGATCGTCGCCACCCTGGTCGGTTTCGCGGTGCCGGTCTTTTTTCTGGCCTACCTGCTCAAGTTCATCTTCGCGGTCAAGCTCGGCTGGCTGCCGCCGTCCGGTCGTCAGGACCCGACGCTGCGGGCCACCCGGATCACCGGCTTCTTCGTTCTCGACGGGCTGATGACGCGCGAGTGGGACGCCGCCTGGGACGCGCTCAAGCATCTGATCCTGCCGTCCATCGCGTTGGGCACCATTCCGCTGGCGGTGATCTTCCGCATCACCCGCTCGGCGGTCATCGACGTGCAGGGCGAGGACTACGTCCGGACCGCCGAGGCCAAGGGGCTGGCCACGTCGGTGATCCGCCGGCGGCACATCCTCCGCAACGCGCTGCTGCCGGTAGTCACCACGGTGGGCCTGCAGACCGGTGCGCTGCTGGCCGGCGCGGTCCTCACCGAGACGGTGTTCGCGTATCCCGGCCTCGGTGCCGCGCTCGCTCAGTCGTTCCGGGAGAAGGACTACCCCGTGCTGCAGGTCATCATCCTGGCCGCCGCTGCCACGTATGTGCTCATCAACCTCGTCGTCGACCTGTCGTACGCGGTCATCGATCCACGGATCCGGACGACGGGAGCAGCCCGATGATGACAACCCTGGGCTCTGCCCGCAAGAAGCGCATCGACGCGCTCGCCGACAGCGGCGACGACGCGGGCGTCTCGCTGGTACGTGACGCTTGGCGGCGACTCAAGATCTCCCCAGTGTTCTGGGTGGGCGCGGTGATCACCGGGCTGTTCCTGCTGCTCGCGGCGACCGCCGGCTTACTCGCCACTCAAGACCCGGCGGCGCAGCTGCTCCGCGGGCAGGTCAGCGTCGCCCGGAACACGCTGGCCCCGGCCCAGCCCGGTTTCCCCTGGGGCAGCGACTTCCTCGGCCGCGATCTGTGGTCGCGAATGGTGCTCGGCAGCCGGCAGACGCTGCTCGTCGGAGTCGCCGCGACCCTGATCGGGTTGGCCGGCGGGATGGCCCTCGGCCTGATCGCCGGCGCGTTCGGCGGCTGGGTGGACACCCTGGTGATGCGCGTCGTCGACGTGCTGCTGTCGATCCCGTCGCTGCTGCTGGCCATCTCGATCGCGATCCTGTTCCAGCGGCCCAACCAGCTCAGCGTCATCATCGCGGTGGCCATCGTGCAGGTCCCCGTGTTCGCCCGGCTGCTCCGCGGTCAGCTGCTGGCCCAGCGCAGCACCGACCACGTCCTCGCGGCCACCGCCCTCGGGGTCAAGAGGACGCCGATCGTGTTCCGGCACATGCTGCCCAACTCGATGAGCCCGGTGATCGTGCAGGCCACCATCGTGGTCGCCACGTCGATCATCGACGCCGCGGCATTGTCGTTCCTGGGGCTCGGTTCGCAGGATGCGGCCGCACCGGAGTGGGGACAGATGCTCGGCGAAGCTCAGACCAAGATCGACTACCAGCCGCACCTCGCGTTCCTGCCGGCCATTGCGATCATCATCGTCGCCCTCGGTTTCACCCTCGTCGGCGAGTCGCTGCGCGAGGCCCTCGACCCGAAGAATCGGAGGTGACCCGATGGCCCTGCTGTCCGTCTCGGACCTGAAGGTCGTCTTCACCCGCCGCGGCTCGTCGCCGTTCACCGCCGTCGACGGCGTGAGTTTCGACGTCGAGGAGGGCCGCACCGTCGGTCTGGTCGGCGAGTCGGGCTGCGGGAAGTCGGTCACGTCGCTGGCGATCATGCGGTTGCTGAACAAGCGCGGTAACGAGGTCAGCGGCTCGGTCGATTTCGAGGGCACCGACCTCCTGCGGCTGCCGATCGGCGCAGATGCGGGACCGCCGCGGCCGCGATCTGGGGATGATCTTCCAGGATCCGCTCAGCTCGCTGAACCCGGTGGTGCCGATCGGGTTGCAGGTCACCGAGGTGCTGGAGCGCCACCGCGGCATGAAGCGCACGGCGGCCACGAAGGAGGCCCGCGACCTGCTCGACCAGGTCGGCATCCCGGACCCGATGCGCCGGCTCAAGGAGTACCCGCACCAGCTGTCGGGCGGGATGCGGCAGCGGGCGCTGATCGCGATGGCGGTGGCCTGCCGGCCGCGGTTGCTGATCGCCGACGAGCCCACCACCGCACTCGATGTCACCATCCAGGCGCAGATCCTCAGCCTGTTGAAGTCGATGGTCACCGAGTCGGGGACAGCACTGATGTTGATCACCCACGACCTCGGCGTGGTCGCCGGGATGTGCGACGAGGTCAACGTCCTCTACGGCGGGCGCATCGTCGAGCGGGCCGGCCGGCACGAGCTCTTCGAGCGTCCGCGGCACCCGTACACGAACGGCCTGCTGGAGTCGATTCCGCGGGTGGACGCCCGGCCGGGGGAGCGGCTCACCCCGATCCTCGGCTCGGTGGCCGACAACATCCCGTGGGACGGTGGCTGCGCGTTCGCGCCCCGGTGCCGCAACGAGATCGCCCGCTGCCGGCAGCAGACCCCCGGCTTCGAGCAGGCGCCGGAGGCCGAGAACGGCCACCTGCTCCGGTGTTTCCACCCCGAGCTGGGGGTGAGTCCGGTCGGCGCGCAGGTGGCGCCGTCCGGCGCGATCGACTTCGGGGAGACGGTATGACGGCGGATCCGGACGCATCAGGAACGGCGGCGGTGGCACCTGCCGCCGCGGCGCCGGTGCTGTTGGAGGTCGACGACCTCAAGGTGCACTTCCCGATCAAGAAGGGCGTCGTGTTCGACCGGACGGTCGGCTACGTCTACGCCGTCGACGGGGTGTCCCTGTCGGTCCGCAGGGGCGAGACCTACGGCCTGGTCGGCGAGAGCGGTTGCGGTAAATCCACTCTGGGTCGTGGCATCCTCCGGCTCAGTGAGCCGACGGCCGGCCGGGTGGTGTTCGACGGCACCGACATCGCCGCGCTCAAGGGTGAGGAGCTGCGCCGGATGCGCCGCCGGATGCAGATGGTCTTCCAGGATCCGCTCGGGTCGCTGGACCCGCGGCAGTCGGTCCAGTCCATCCTCGTCGAGGGCATGAAGGCGCACGGGCTCGCCACCGACGAGGCCTCCACGGCGAAGCGGCTGCGCGAACTGCTGTCGTCGGTGGGTCTACCGACCAGTGCGCTGAAGAAGTACCCGCACGAGTTCTCCGGCGGCCAGCGGCAGCGCATCGGCATCGCCCGCGCGCTGACCGTCAACCCGGACCTGATCGTCGCCGACGAGCCGGTCAGCGCCCTGGACGTATCGGTGCAGGCGCAGGTGGTCAACCTGATGTCGGATCTGCAGCAGGAATTCGGGCTCACCTACGTCGTCATCGCCCACGATCTCGCGGTGGTCAAACACATCTCGGACCGGGTCGGGGTGATGTACCTCGGCGGGATCGTCGAGGAGGCGTCGGCGGCGGACCTCTACGCCGCGCCCCGGCATCCGTACACGATCGCCCTGTTGTCGGCCGTGCCGGTGCCGGACCCGGTCGTGGAGGACACCCGCGAGCGCATCCTGCTGACCGGTGACCTGCCGTCGCCGGCCAACCCGCCGAGCGGCTGCCGCTTCCACACCCGCTGCCCGTGGCGGCAGCCGACCCGCTGCGACACCGAACGGCCGGAGCTGCGGACCCTCACCCTCGGGCACCGGGTGGCCTGCCACTTCGCCGAGGACATCGCCGCCGGGAAGATCCCGGTGAACCGGTCCGTGGCGGACGTGGTCGAGCCGGTCGTCTGACGCCGCCGCACCCGCGCGGTCCGGATCGACCTGCGGGGCGCGGCGGGTCGCCCTCCTACACTGGCCGGACACGGACCGGACGGCGACGGGGGAGCAGGACATGGGTGTGACCACCGACACCGGCCTGTTCGCCCCCAGCCTCGTCGAGGCGACGACCCGGCGGCTGCGCGACGAGATCCTGTCCGGTGAGCTCGGTCCGGGGGAGCGGCTCATCGAGGAGCAGATCTGCCAGCGGTTCCTGATCAGCCGCGCGCCGCTGCGGGAGTCGTTGCGGCTGCTGGTCCAGCAGGGACTCGTCGAGCACCTGCCCCGTCGGGGGGCCCGGGTGGCGACCTGGTCCGACAAGGACATCGCCCAGCTGTTCGAGGTGCGTGGGCTGCTCGAACGGCACGCCGTCACCTGCGCGCTGCCGCTGGTCACGCTCGACGGGAGCGACCCGTTGGCCGGTGTCCGCCACCGGCTGGCCCAGATGCGGGTGGCCCGGGACGCCGGGGACGAGCTGGCCAAGGACGACGCGCACCGGGCGTTCCACGCGGCCGTCGTCGCGCTCGCCGGCAACCGGCAGCTCGATCTCGCGCTGGAGCCGATCCTGCTGAAGCTGCAGCGGCCGATGGCGGTCAACCTGCGGCTGGAGGCGTCCGCACTCGGTCCCGACGAAGGCCTCCGGCGGCACCAGGAGCTGCTCACCGCGCTCGAGACGAACGACGTGGACGTCGTTCTCGAGGCGTTGCGGGACCACGGGACGCACCGCTTCCTGGCCCGGCATCAGCCCGCCGAGACCGCCGAGGAGTGGTGAGAACTCGGTAGTGCACTGTTAACACGCCAGTTCCACGCACGTGATTCACATTGTCGACAATCGAGCAATGGCGTACCCGACCTCCACCGTGACCCGGCCCGGACCGACCCTGGCGCCGTCCGTCGACGAGCTGGTCACGGCCCACCGGAGCGGCGCCACCACCCCGCTGGAAACTGCCGCCCGGACCCTGGACCTGATCGACCGTCGCGGCGACGACGGCACCTGGGTGACCGTCGCCGACCGCGACACCGTGCTCGTCCGCGCGCGGGAGCTGGCGGACGACCCGGCCGCCGCGGAGTTGCCGCTGTACGGGGTGCCGTTCGGTGTCAAGGACTCGATCGACGTGGCCGGTCACCCGACCACTCTGGCCTGCCCGGACTACGGCTACCTGGCCGCCGCGACCGCCCCCGCCGTCCAGCGGTTGATCGACGCCGGCGGCATCTTCGTCGGCAAGACCAACCTCGATCAGTTCGCCACCGGTCTCAACGGCACCCGTACCCCGGGCACCATCCCGCGCAGCGTCTACGGCGACGAGATGATCTCGGGTGGCTCGAGTTCCGGCTCGGCGCTGGCCGTGGCGCTGGGTGAGGTGCCGTTCACCGTCGCCACCGACACCGCCGGTTCGGGCCGGGTGCCGCCGGCGCTGAACGGCATCGCCGGGTTCAAGCCGTCCCGCGGGCTGATCTCGACCGTCGGCCTGGTCCCGGCCTGCCGCTCGCTCGACTGCCTGAGCCTGATCGCCGGCCGGGTCACCGATCTGGCCACCGTCTTCGGTGTGGTCGCCGGTCGCGACGACCGCGACCCCTACTCCCGCGACCGGCACCGCGACGCCACCCCCGCCCCGGCGCTGCGGATCGGCCTCCCGGACGCGGGTCAGCTGGAGTTCTTCGGCGACACCGCCATGCGGGACGGGCATCTCAGCCGCGCGAGCCCGGATCGAGCGGGACTTCCCCCGGGTGGTGCGGGCCCCGCTCGGACCTTTCACCGCCGCCGGGGAGCTTCTCTACGCCGGCCCGTGGGTGGCCGAGCGGCTCGCCGAGTTCGGTGACTTCCTCGACACCCACCCGGATTCCGTGCTGCCGGTCATCCGGACCATCCTGGACAGCGGTCGCGCCTACAGCGCGGTGGACGTGTTCCGGGCCGAGCACCGGCTCTTCGCCCTGCGCACCGAGGTGGCGGCGCTGTTCGAGCGGATGGACGTGCTCATCCTGCCGACCGTCGGGACCACCTTCACCGTCGACCAGGTGCTGGCCGACCCGATCCGGACGAACACCGTCCTCGGGCACTACACGCACTTCGGTAACCTGCTCGACCTGTGCGCCGTCGCCGTCCCGGCCGGCCACACCGCCGACGGGCGGCCGGTCAGCCTGATGGTGCTCGGTCCGGCCCTGGCCGACGACCGGGTGCTCGCCGTCGCCGTCGCCCTGGCCGGCGAGACCGCCCCACCTGCCGGGAAGGTGGCCACCGACGCGGTCACCCTGGTGGTGGTCGGGCACCACCTGGCCGGCCAGCCCCGCAGTGCCGACCTCATCGACCGGGGCGGGGTGCTCCTCGAGAGCACCTGTACCGCACCGGAGTACCGGTTGCTGCGCACCGGCGGGGCCGAACTCGGGGTGCCGGTGTTGGTGGCGTCCGCCGACGGGGTGGCCATCGAGGTCGAGACCTGGTCGGTGCCGGCGGCTGCCGTACCGGCGGTGCTGGCCCGCTCGTCCCCGTCGGTCGCGCTGGGCCGCGTGCGGCTGGCCGACGGCCGTTCGGAGATCGGTTTCGTCGCCGACCCCTCGGTGTTCGCCCACCCCGACGCGCCCGAGGACATCTCCGCCCACGGTGGCTGGCGCGCCTACCTCGACACCCGTTGACCCGCAGCAGCTCCTGACCACACCCGCACCTGTCCGTCCCGCCCTGGAGGCAGTCGTGTCCGAGCCCCGCCCCGCGTTCCCCGCCGTCGACGCCGTTCCCGGACCGTTCCCGCTCGGTCCCGGTGGCGTCGCGCTGATCGTCATCGACATGCAGCGGGACTTCCTGCTGCCCGGCGGTTTCGGCGAGACGCTGGGCAACGACGTCAGCCTGCTGCAGCAGGTGGTGCCGCCGCTGGTCGACCTGCTGGCCGCCGCCCGCGCCGCAGGTGTCCCGGTCATCCACACCAGAGAGGGCCACCTGCCGGACCTCTCGGACTGTCCGCCGGCCAAGCTGCGGCGGGGACGCCCTCTCAGCGGATCGGGGACGTCGGCGCCAACGGGCGCATCCTGATCCGCGGTGAGTACGGCCACGACATCATCGACGAGCTCGCCCCGATCGACGGCGAGATCGTCATCGACAAGCCCGGCAAGGGCGCGTTCTACGCCACCGACGCTGCAGCAGATCCTCACCGAGGCCGGGAATCACGCAGCTCATCGTCACCGGCGTCACCACCGAGGTCTGCGTCCACACCACGGTGCGCGAGGCCAACGACCGCGGCTACGAGTGCGCTCGTGCTGTCGGACTGCGTCGGTTCCTACTTCCCCGAGTTCCAGCGGATCGGTCTGGAGATGGTCGCCGCCCAGGGCGGCATCTTCGGCTGGGTCGCCGACTCCGCGTTCCTGCTCATCGACGCTCTCGCGGCCACCCCGGCCCTGGCGTCCTGACCGCGGCGCGGACGGTACGTCCCGCCCGCCGCCCCGCCGCACCCGCGGCGATCCCGTTCCGCCCCACCGGTACCTGAGGACTCCCATGAACCTGCCCGGATTCACCGCCTCGAAATCCGCTCCCGGCGACCCTGATCCGCTGCCGCTGTGGACCCGGGGTGAGACGAACGCCTTCTTCGGTCTCGGCTTCAACATCCTGGTCAACGTGCTGACGCTGACGTCCCTGCTGATCTTCGTGGTGCAGATCCCGTCCGAGGACGTGCTCGGCACCGTGCTGCCCGCGCTCGGCGTCGCCATGCTCGCCGGCAACGTCTACTACACGGTCCTCGCCCGTCGGCTGGCCCGCCGCGAGAACCGTTCGGACGTCACGGCGCTGCCGTACGGGCCGAGCGTGCCGCACATGTTCATCGTCGTCTTCGTGATCATGCTGCCGATCTTCCTGAGCACCGGTGACCCGGTCCGGGCCTGGGAGGCGGGCCTGGCCTGGGCCTTCGTCATCGGCGTCATCGTGCTGATCGGCGCCTTCATCGGGCCGTTCATCCGCAAGATCACCCCGCGGGCGGCGATGCTCGGCACCCTGGCCGGCATCTCGCTGACCTTCATCTCGATGCGGCCGGCCGGCCAGATCTGGGACGCCGCCTGGATCGGGCTGCCGGTGCTCGGCATCATCCTGGTCGGGTTCTTCACCAACATCCGGCTGCCCGGCGGCATCCCGATCGGGCTGGCCGCGCTGCTGGTCGGCACCGCGATCGGCTGGATCGGCGGCTACATGTCGGTGCCCGACGTCGAGCGCCGCGGTCAGCGACATCGCCGTGGCCATCCCGAGTTTCCACGTCGACATGCTGCTCGAACGGGCTGGGCGACCTGGCTCCGCTGCTGGCCACGGCCATCCCGCTCGGGCGTCTACAACTTCGCCGAGGCGATGAGCAACGTCGAGAGCGCGGCCGCCGCCGGCGACAGCTACAACCTGCGGAGCGTGCTGCTCGCCGACGGCGGCGGCGCGATCATCGGCTCCGCGCTCGGCTCGCCGTTCCCGCCCGCCGTCTACATCGGCCATCCGGGTTGGAAGGCCTCCGGCGGGCGCGGCATGCTACTCGATGGCCAGCGGCGTGTTCATCGCCCTGCTGTGCTTCCTCGGCCTGTTCGGTGTGCTGTCCACCGTCCTGCCGATGCCGGCGATCGTGCCGATCCTGCTGTACATCGGCCTGCTGATCGGCGCCCAGGCGTTCCAGTCGGTGCCCAAGATCCAGGCGGCGGCGGTGGTGGCCGCGATCCTGCCCAACCTCGCGTCGTGGGGCGTCGGCCAGATCGACAACGCGCTGGCCGCCGCGGGAACGACAGCCGACGAGGTCGGCGAGCAGGCCCTCAGCCGACGCCGGTCTGGTCTACTCCGGCCTCAAGGTGCTGGGCGAGGGCGCGGTCCTCGCCGGCATGGTCCTCGGGTCGATCGTCGCCTTCCTCCTGATGCGCAACTTCTACGCGTCGGCGATCGCGGCCGGCAGTCGGGGCCGCGCTGGCCTTCATCGGGCTGATCCACGCTCCCGAGGTCTCCTGGGCGGCCGCGCCGCAGGTGGCCCTCGGCTACGCGATGCTCGCCGTCGTGCTGGTGGTCTTCGGCTTCCTGCGTCGCGGCGCCGACGACGCCGCCGGCGCGGTGGCCGCCGAGGCGGAAGCGGAGGCCGCGACCCACTGACCGTCACGACACGGCGAGGCTCTCCACGCGGTGGGGAGCCTCGCCGTGTGCGTCCGGCGGGCGCATCCTCACCGGCGCGCGAGGGCCGGCCCGAACGGTCACGTCGGTATTCGGACGGCCTGGCCCAGGTCGGTCGCCGGACCGTGCCGCTGGGCGCCGCGCGCGCTGAAGTCGGGCGACGCCGATGTTCCGGAACCGTAGGGCTCAGCTGAGCCGCTCGAGCACGATGGCCATCCCCTGGCCGCCGCCGACGCACATCGTCTCCACCCCGAACTGCTCGTCACGGGCCCGCAGCCCGTTGATCAGCGTGGTCATGATGCGGGCGCCGGTGGAGCCGAAGGGGTGCCCGAGCGCGATCGCGCCGCCGTGCACGTTGAGCTTCGCCGGGTCGATGCCGAGCTGTCGGTAGCTCGGGATGACCTGCGCGGCAAAGGCTTCGTTGATCTCGAACAGATCGATGTCGTCGACCGTGAGGCCGGCCCTGGCCAACGCGCGGTTCGTGGCGTCGACCGGCCCGAGACCCATGATCTCCGGGGACAGTGCGGACGCCGCGGTCGACACGATGCGGGCCAGTGGGGTGAGCCCGAGCTCGCGGGCCCGCACGTCGCTCATGATCAGCACCGCGGCGGCGCCGTCGTTGAGCGGGCAGGCGTTGCCGGCGGTGATGGTGCCATCCACCCGGAAGACCGGCTTGAGCTTCGCCAGACCGTCGGCGGTGGTCGACGGCCGCGGCGAATCGTCGGTGGTCACCGCCGAGCCGTCCGGGAGCATGATCGGGGTGATCTCGCGCGCGAAGAACCCGTCGGCGATGGCCGCCGCGGCCCGCTGCTGGGACAGCAGCGCGAAGGCGTCCTGCTCCTCCCGGGTCACCCCGCAGTAGGTCGCCACGTTCTCGGCGGTCTGCCCCATCGACAGGTAGATGTCGGGGAGCTGCCCCTCGGTACGCGGGTCGTGCCAGGTCTCGTTGCTCTCCACGTAGCCCTGCGAGACCTCCTGTGCCGCGGTGAACATCGGGTTCTGCAGGTCGGGATCACCGGAGCCGACGCTGGTCTGCCGGGTGTAGCGCGAGATGCTCTCCACACCACCGGAGACGAAGACGTCGCCGTCGCCGGCGGCGATCGCGTTGGCCGCCATCCGGGCCGTCTGGACGCTGGACGCGCAGGCCCGGTTGACCATCACCGCGGGCAGGTGGTCGTAGCCGAGTTGGACGGCGATCCGGCGGGCCATGTTCTCGGCGTGCTCACCCGACTGGTCCCAGGCGCCGACCAGCAGATCGTCCACGGTGGTCGGATCCAGCGCCGGAACCTCGTCGAGCAGGGCCTGTACCACCTGGGTCATCAGGTCGTCGGCCCGGATCCCGGCCAGCGAGCCCTTGAACGCGCGTCCGATCGGCGAGCGCGCCGTCGCCACGATGACTGCCTCGGCCATGTCTGCTCCTCTCGGACCTGCCGGTGGGTGACCCGCACCGGCGCGGATTACAACCTAACTGCCTGCCGTCGGGCTCAGCGGCGCCCGTCCCGGACCTGGTAGATCCGGGCCAGCGAGAACCCGGTCGCGTCGCGGAGCTGCGTCGCGGGCACCCCGGCGGTCAGCGCCTGCCGGATGGCATCGCTCTGCACGTCCCGGGCGACGGCCGCCGCGGCGTCGGCCACCCGACGATCGGTGGTGGCCGCTTCGACGGCGGCGAGCGCCTCGGCGCGGTCGTGCTCCATGTCGGTTCCTCCGGGATGTATCAGGTGCGGGTCGACGGTCCTCACCCTCGTGGGACCGCAGCTGGGCGTGCCCATCATCTCCGGAGCGCGACCGATGTGTGACGCCGACGATCCTGCGGTGCGCGACGCCGCGGCCTGGCTGGACACCGCACGGCGGCTCGCCGCCGACGGCGCGTTGACCGATGCCATCGCCGCCTACGAGAGCGCGGTGCGGGTGCTGGACCGTCCCGCCGGCGACGGCGGCTGGCGCATCACCGTTCTCGGCGGTTTCTCGGTGTCCGTCGACGGTCGGCCGGTGGATCTGTCGCCACTGCGCCCCCAGCACCGGATGTTGCTGCAGGTCCTCAGCGCGCACGCGGGCCGGTCGCTGGGTGACCGCCGGATCTGCGCGTGGTTCTGGCCCGACGCCGATCCCGGGACGGCCCGCCACCGGCTGGCGGTCGGGGTCAGTGCGATCCGGTCGGTGTTGTCCGCGGCGGGAGGTCCGCAGCTGGTCCGCGGGACCGACGGCTACCGGTTGCGGATCGACGGCGGGTCCACCGACGCCGGCCGCTTCCAGCGGCTGCTGACGGTCGCGGGCGCCGCCCCCCGCGAGGAGCGGGTGCCGCGCTGGGAGAACGCCCTCGCGGCCTACGGCGGCTCGTTGTTACCCGCGGCCGGGGACGCGGACTGGGTGGTCGCCGAGCGGGACCGGTTGCAGACACTGGCCCTCGGGCTCGCGTCGGACCTCGCGGACGCCCACGCCCGCGCCGGTCGGCCACGAGACGTGGTCCGGGTGGCGCGCGGCGGACTGCGTCACGACCGGTCGCACGACCGGCTCTGGCGGCGGTTGGTCACGGCCCTGACCGAACTGGGGGAACCGGCGGCCGCCGCGACCGCCCGCCGCGAATACGGCGAGGTGCTGGCCGATCTCGGGGTGTTCGGCCGGCCCGTCGGTGACCGGCGGCTGCACTCGGCCTGAGCCCGGACGGCGGTCACAGCGGGACCGAGGACTCCTCGACCGTGCCGAGGTCCACCGGCCAGCGGTCCGGCCGGTCGGTCAGGGCGGCGAGGACGGCGAGATCGGCCGGCCACACCAGCGCGCCGCTCGCGGCGAGCGTGGCCGGGTCCCACCAGCGGTGTCCGAGAACCGTCGCTTTCTCGTCCTCGGTGTGCCCGGCGATGTCCACCGCGAACGCGGGCACCGACACCAGGAAGAACCACTCGGTCTGTTCGACGATCTGGTCGGAGAACCCGTGCCACACGGTGCGTGTCGCGACCGGACCCAGCAGCAGCTCGGTCGGCACGACCAGCCCGGTCTCCTCCCGGAGCTCACGCACGGCGGCTTCCTGCTGGGACTCGCCGGGGTCGATGCCACCGCCGGGCGTCATCCACCAGCGGGCGCCCGGCACCCCGGGATCGGAGTCCTCGAACAGCAGCACCCGCCCGCTGTCGTCGGTCAGCACCACCCGGACCGCGCTGCGGGTCCGCCGGGGGCGGTCCGCAGGTGGGAGGACGGCGAAGCGGTCGGTGCTCATCCGTCGACCGTAGTGAAGCGGCGGCGTGGACCGTGCAGGTGCGCCTCAGATCAACCCGTGCCGGATGGCGTGGGCCACCGCGTGCGTGCGGTTGCGGACACCCAGCCGTTCGGTGACGGTGCCGATGATCGACTTGACCGTCCGCTCCGAATAGCAGAGATGCCGGGCAATCTCGCGGGTGTCGCAGCCGTCGGCGAGCAGTCGGAGCGCCATCAGCTCGCGGTGGGCGAGCACGTTCGGCAGCGGCGTCGGCGGAACGGCCCGCAGCAACGGTTCGGACGCGATCGCGGTGCTGGTGCTGGGCATGTCGTGCCTCCGGGCCGCCGTCGGACGGCTCGTCCGCCGTCGCGCCCCGAGTGTGCGGCAGGCCGCTCAACGGGCGGTCAACGCGGAGACCCTCAGCCGGCGGCCAGGTAGTCCAGGATGCCCTGCGCGATGCCGGCGGCCAGCAGGTCCTGACCGGCGTCGGAGGTCATGAACGCCGCGTCCTCGCTGTCCCGCATGTTGCCCAGCTCGAGCATCGTCGTCGGCACCTGCGACAGGTTGAGTCCGGCGAGGTCGTCGCGCTCCCAGAGTCCGTCGGATCCGAGGTAGTTGCTGGGTTCGGCGCCGGCGGCCACCAGGCCGTCCCGTACCGCCGCCGCCAGGGACCGGGACGCCGATCCGACCTTCTCGCCGGCGGGCAGCCGCTCCGACGTCATCGCGTAGAAGCCACGATCGCCGGCCGCCGAGCCGTCACCGTGGATCGAGACCACGGCGTCGGCGCCGGACTCGTTGCCGATCCGGGCGCGCTCGTTCACACACGGGCCGACGCCGTCGTCGGACGACCGGGTCAGCACGACCTCCACGCCGGATGCCCGCAACAGGTCCGCGACCCGGTTGGTGACGGCCCAGGTGAACGTGTGCTCGGCGTATCCGTCGTCGGTCGAGGTGCCGGTGGTGTTGCACGCCTTGCGCTGTCCGAACCCGGCATCCACCTCGGCGTTGATGATCGACGGATTGCGCCCGTTGGCGCCGTTGTGGCCCGGATCGAGGACGACCGTCCGGCCACCCCCGTCGCCCTGGACGGCGGGTGCCGGTGTGCTGGTCACGGGTGCCGGGGTCGTCCTCGACGTCGCCGGCTCGGGTGTCGGCAGCGGCACCGGCGTGGCGGTGGTGGCCGGCGGCGGCTCGGGTGTGGTCCCGGGCGTGATCACCGGTGGGGTCGTGGACTCGGCGGTGACCGACGGGGTGGCCGGGGGACTCGTCAGTGGCGGTGCGACGATCGCACCTGTCGGAGTGGCGGAGGTCGGACCGGCCGTCACCGACGGTGACGTCGCCGACGGCGGCGCGGCCGAGTCAGGGTTCGCGGTTCCGCTGCCGCAGGCGCTCACCACGATGAAAGCGGCGGCGGCGACACCGGCGGTCAGCACGCCGGACCGCCGGTGCCGGAACAACTCTCGGGAAGCCATCGGGCCAGCCTGCCAGCCGTTGCGGACATCAGTGGCTCCGACATGCATCCGGAACGCCGCTCGCCCAGGTAAATGCAGCGTCAAGCAGTTCCACTCGAACGAGGAGAACCCATGAGGCGTCTCGCAGCTGTCACCGCCGTCAGTGCACTTGCGCTGACCACCGCCGTCTTCGGCGCCACCGCCGCATCCGCGGCGGAAACCGCCAAGGTGTACGTGGTCCACGGCATCCCGGACCTGCCGGTCGACGTGTACGTCAACGGGGCACTGACCCTGGACGACTTCGCCCCGGAGACGGTCGCCGGTCCGCTCGACCTGCCCGCCGGCAGCTACGACGTAGCGGTCACCGCGGCCGACGCGGCCGACGCCTCGGCGCCGCTGCTCACCGCCAAGGCCGATCTCGTCGCCGGTACCAGCGTCTCGCTGGTCGCGCACCTGAAGGAGGACGGCAGCCCGACCATCACGCCGTTCAGCAACGACGTCGCCACCGTCAAGGCCGGCGAGACCCGCCTCGTGGTCCGCCACACCGCCGCCGCCCCCGCGGTGGACGTGCGCGCCGGCGGCACCGTCGTGCTGTCGAACGTGACCAACCCGAACCAGGGTGTGCTGAACATCCCGGCCGGCAAGGTCTCGGCAGACGTCGTCCTCGCCGGCACCACGACCGTGGCCATCGGCCCGGCCGAGCTGGACCTCAAGGAAGGCGCCGCGACGTTCGTGCACGCCGTGGGTAGCGCCGCCGACGGCACCCTGGGCCTCGTGTCCTTCACCGTGAGCGGTCTGCACTCCTCCCCGAGTGGTGTCCCGGCCGGTAGCGGCCCGGCCTCCACCCCGTGGTCGACGGTCGCGTTCGTCGTCATGCTGACCGCCGGCCTCGGTGCCGCCGTCGTCGGTGGCCGTCGCCTCACCGTGGGGCGTGCCAGCTGACCGTTCCCGACCCGGGACGGCAGTCGGTTCGACCCGCCAGGATGACCCGTCGCCAGGCAGCGATCTGCCTGGCGGCGGGGCTCGTCCTCCTCGTCGCCGCTCCCTTCGCCTGGGCCTGGCTCACGCCGGATCCGGCGGGGGAAACGGTCACTGACCTGAACGCCGCCGCCGCGGTGGCGCTGGCGGACACCACGTCGGCGACATCGGCGGACGCAGGTTCACCCGTCGATCCGACGGCCGACCTGACGACCGACCTGACGATCGCCGCACCACCGGCCGCCGCCCTGCCGGTCGCCGCACCGCCCGTTACCGCCCGGCCGGCGATCGAGCCGGCCGTGGAGCAACCGGTTGCAGAGCAATCTGCCGCCCCGGCACCCGCTCCGGACCCGGTTCCCGCGGAGCCGGCGCCCGGAGCAGCCGGAACACCCGTCCGGCTGCAGTTGCCCACCTTGGGGATCGACAGTCCGGTGATCCCGATCGGCGTCACCGGCTCCGGTGAACTCGAGATCCCCGAGGACGTCGACGACATCGGTTGGTACCGGTACG
The DNA here is from genome assembly GCA_963700115.1 of uncultured Actinomycetota bacterium. Taxonomy (GTDB): domain Bacteria; phylum Actinomycetota; class Actinomycetes; order Mycobacteriales; family Nakamurellaceae; genus Nakamurella. The sequence goes on from OY969473.1 coordinate 577,003, forward strand.
GCCCGGCGCCCGGGGCGGTCGAGGGTTCGGCGGTCCTGAGTGGCCACGTCGACAGCGCCCGCCAGGGGCCGGGGCCGTTCGCACGCCTCGGTGAGCTCGCTGAGGGTGACATCCTCGTCGTCGTGGACGAGACCGGTGCCGCCCGCTCTTTCACGGTGCTGGCCCGCGAGGCATGGCCCAAGTCCGAGGTCCCGCTGGACCGCATCTTCGATCGTGGCGGCAGTGGGCGGCTCGTCCTGATCACCTGCGGCGGTGACTTCGACGCGGACTCCGGCCACTACGAGGACAACATCGCCATCACCGCGGTACCGGTCCCGGCGAGCTCGAGCTGAGCGCTGACCGCCTGGCATTCAGTAGGCTCCGCTCTGTGTCCGACCGTCCAACGACCAGTCCCGCGCACGCCGCCGGGCCGGATGCCGACGAAGAGCTGGTGCGGGGGTTCGCCGCCGGCGACGAGACCGCCCTTCGGCGGGCGTTCGACCGCTACAGCACCATGGTGTTCCGGATCGGCATGCAGCGCCTCGGCGACTACCACCTCGCCGAGGAACTCGTCCAGCAGGTGTTCGTCCGGGCCTGGAAGGGCCGGGACGGATTCGACCCCCAGCGCGGCTCGCTCGCCGCGTGGTTGCTCGGGATCGCGCGCCGACTGATCGCCGATCACTACGCCGGTCTGGACAAGGACCGACGGGTGCTGCTCGCCGCACAGCAGGCCGCCCCGCCCGCGACGGAGGACCGTTCCACCGACCGGGTGGTCGATTCGGTGATCGTCGGAGATCAGGTCAATCGTTTGCCCGAGCAGCAACGAATAGTCTTACGGCTGGCGTTCTATTCCGACCTCAGCCATTCAGAAATCGCGGAGACGACGGGGATGCCCCTCGGAACCGTGAAGAGTCACATCCGTCGGGCACTCATCAACCTGCGGAAAGTCTGGGAGGTGGACGGTGCGACATCCTGATTTCGACGACCTCGCGCTGTTCGCGGGCAGTTCCGGCGCCGATCTCGACGCGCACGCCGACCTTTCGGAGCACCTGACCGACTGTCCCGTGTGCCGTGCCGAGGTCGACGCCTTCCGGTACGTGGTCGAGATGATCCGGGACGACGCCGCGGCCGCGGAGCTGCCGGCCCCCGGCCCGCACGTCTGGGACGCCATCGCCGGCGAGCTGGGATTCACGTCCCACAACGGCCAGCCGGGCGCCGGTCGCCTGACCGCCGTTCCGGACGTCCCGGCCGTTCCTGACGTTCCGGCAGGCACCACCGTGCCCGCTGCGGAGACGCCTGTCGGCGACCCGGCGGACGAGCTCGCCGAACGACGCCGCCGTCGGTCCCGCTGGCTCCCGGCCGCCGCTGCCCTCGTCGTCGGCGCCGCTCTCGGTGCCGGCGCGATCGCCGTCACCGAACGCTCCCAGGATCCGGACCCGACGCAGGTCCAGGCGACCGCCGCGCTGGACGCGCTCCCCGAGGCGCCGGTGCCGCTCCCGGCCGCGACCGCCGGTCAGGCCGAGCTGGTCTCGGTCGACGGCGCCCAGCGGGTGGTCGTCAACGCCCCGCAGCTGCCGGCCATTCCGGGGGCCTACGAGGTCTGGCTCTTCGGGGCCGAGGGCAAGATGGTGTCGCTGGGGTCCCTGCACGCGGGCCGAGGCGATTTCACCGTCCCGCAGGGCATCGACACCGCGGAGTACCGCACGGTGGACATCTCCGACGAGCCGGCCGACGGCAACCCGACGCACTCCGGCGCCAGCGTCGTCCGCGGCACCTTCAGCTGATACCGGTCCCGTCCGGGCCGCGCCGGCGCGGCGGTGACCGCCACTAGGGTGGATCGGGCCACGCGACCGGTTCGGCCCGTGACCGTTCCACCCAACGCACCAGGGAGATCTCCATGCAGCCAGGCGGATTCGACCTGTCGCAGCTGATGCAGCAGGCGCAGCAGATGCAGGACGGGATGGCCCGCGCGCAGCGCGAACTGGCCGAGTCGACCGTCACCGGCACTGCCGGCGGCGGTCTGGTCAGCGCGACGCTGACCGGCACCGGCGAACTCGTGGGACTGGAGATCGCCGCCGAGGCGGTGGACCCGGCCGACACCGAGACGCTGGCCGATCTCGTCATCGCCGCCGTGCGCGACGCCCGCTCCGAGGTCGAGGCACTGACCGAACAGTTGATGGGCCCCGTCACCGGTGGCCTCGGCGATCTCGCCGGTGGTCTCGGCATGCCGGGCCTGCCCGGCCTGCCCGGCTGACCAGGTGTACGAAGGACCGGTCCAGGACCTGATCGACGAGCTGGGGCGGTTGCCCGGGATCGGCCCGAAGTCCGCGCAGCGCATCGCGTTCCACCTGTTGACCGTCGACCCGGCCGATCTCACCCGGCTGCAGACGGCCTTGCAGCGGGTCAAGGACGAAGTGAAGTTCTGCGACCTCTGCGGCAACGTCGCCGAGGACACCCTGTGCCGGATCTGCGCCGACCCCCGTCGGGACGCCGCCGCGATCTGTGTCGTCGAAGAGCCCAAGGACGTCGCCGCCGTGGAACGGACCCGCGAGTTCCGCGGCAGGTACCACGTGCTGGGCGGGGCGATCTCGCCGATCGACGGGATCGGACCCGAGCAGCTGCGGATCGCGCCACTGCTCCGCCGGGTCGCCGACGACGTCGTCACGGAGGTCATCATCGCCACCGACCCGAACATGGAGGGCGAGGCGACCGCCACGTACCTGATCCGGTTGTTCAAGAGCTTCCCGGGGTTGTCGGTCACCCGGCTCGCCTCCGGGCTGCCGGTGGGCGGCGACCTGGAGTACGCCGACGAGGTGACGCTCGGTCGTGCCTTCTCCGGCCGCACCTCGGTCGGTTGAGTCGCCCCACCCGGTGACCACGGTCGACGACCTGGTGACGGCGGTCCGAGCCGCCCCGCCGCGGCTCGGCCGGGTCCGGCTGATCGCCGTGGACGGGCCGTCCGGATCGGGCAAGACCACCGTGGCCGATCGGCTGCTCACTGCGCTGACCGCCGCGGGGGAGGCCGCCGGTCTGGTGCGGACCGACCACTTCGCGACCTGGGACGAGCCGTTCGACTGGTGGCCCCGGTTGGAGGCCGAGGTGCTCGCGCCGGTCGTCGCCGGCCGTCCGGTGTCCTACCTGGCGATGGACTGGACCGGCGGCGGCCCGGTACCCCGACGGCCGGTGACCCTGCCGCCGGTGGGTGTGCTGATCCTGGAGGGCGTTTCGTCGGCGCGGCGGACACTGGCCGACCGGTTGTCGCTGGTGGTGTGGGTGGAGCATCCCGACCGCGCCCTCCGGACCGAGCGCGCGGTGGCCCGCGACGGCGACGCCATCCGGGAGCCGCTCCGGCGGTGGCAGGCCGCCGAGGACGCCTGGTTCGCCGCGGACGGCACCCGCGACCGGGCGGATCTGCGGTGGGACGTTCGCTGAGCGGCGTCAGCGCGGGGGCTGAGACGCGCGACTGATGCGCTTCGCCTCGTACATCGCCTCGTCGGCGTCCTGCCACGCACCGGGGAAGCCGGCGACGACCGTGTAGGGGGCGGCGCCGAACGATCCGGAAACGCCGGACTCCTTCAGTGCGGCCGACATCCGGTCGATGAGCTTGCCGGCCCGGTCCGGACTCGCGCCGATCATCACGACGCCGAACTCGTCGCCGCCGAGGCGGGCCAGCACGTCGCCCTGCCGGACGGTGGCGGCCATCGCGGCCGCGGCGCGCTGGATGTAGCGGTCGCCCTCGTGGTGACCGAAGGTGTCGTTGACGTACTTCAACCGGTCGAGGTCCATCACGACGATGCAGGCGGGGTCGGCGAACCGCTTGAACCGGTCCTCCTCCTCCTGCAGGAACCGGTCCCAGCCGCGGCGGTTCACCAGACCCGTCAGGGCGTCGGTCTCGGCCTCGATCAGGGTCCGCTCGAGGGCGCGGGCCGCGGCGGTGACCGAACTGTCGGCGTCGAGGACCGCGGACAGCAGGCTCGACAGCAGTCCCAGCAGCGGCGGGAGGTCCAGCAGGGAGTCGTCCTGCGGGGTGGTGGCGAAGCCGCACACGGTGCCGAACAATCCGCCGTCGGGAAGCACGATCGGGATGCCGACATACGCGCCGATCGGCAGCGGCAACGCCTTCGCCAGCACGTCGTAGGTGGCGATGGCCGCGACGTCGGGGGCGATCTGCGGCGCCTGACCGGAGGCCATCGGTTTGCACAGGGACATGTCGAACGGGAACTCGACCCCGGCGGTGACCGGGTAGTCCTCGCTGCGGACCTCGAGCACGATCTGCTTCCCGTGCACCACCCGGGTGACCGCCCACATGCCCAGCGGGACCGCCGCCATCAGGTAGTCCACGACCATCCCGCACGCGGTGTCGAAGGCGCGAGCGGGCTGGAGGCCCACCGGGACGGCGGGCGGCAGGACTGCAAGGCTGAGGGGCACAGGCTCAAGACTAGGGCGGAACCAGCAGTCCTGGCGGTTCGTTCAGGGCTCTGAGCTGCAGGTTCGCCCGAGAGGTTGACGCTACGTAATCAGATGTGACAGAGAGTCAGGGCTGCGACAGCCTTGATCTCCAGCCGAACCAGGATGCCCGTCGCCGTCACTGACGGCGACAACGGACAATCCGTACTATCCGGCCGCGGTGCCGACGGGCGCTGGTTCGGCCTGCCGGACGAGGCGCTCGGTGAGCTCGGCGAGCAGGGCCGGATCCGGGGTCGGGATGCCCGCCACCGAGCCCAGGTACAGACCGAGCCCGACCAGTCGGATGGTCTGGGCGAGGACGGGGTCGGACACCTCGGCGAGCAGTGGCTCGTCCCAGCGGTGGAAGCCGGCGACCAGTGCGGCGGCGGCGTCGGGGCCGACGCTGTCATCGGCGCGCACGGCCGCGATCAGGGCGCTGGTGGAGGCGGCCTCGAGCTCGGAAGCCGGCAGTGCGAAGTCGAGGTAGGCCCGGGCGGCGCTCATCCGTTCCGTGCGGGAGCGCATCTGGGCGATGACGTCGGCCTCGGCATCGGCGAGCAGACCGGCGTAGAGCGCTTGCTTGTTCTTGAAGTGGTAGAGCAGTCCACCCTTGGACAGACCCGCTTCGGCGGCCACCGATTCCAGGGTCACCGCGGAGGCTCCGCCGCGGGCCAGCACGGTGCGCATCGCGGCGAGAATTCGCTCGTGGGTTCCGGTGACCATGAGCTAGACTGTACCGGCCGGACGGTATATACCCCAACGCCTCGTATATCCCAGCCCTCATGTACCCCAGCCTGGTTTCCGGCCGCCGGCGTTGTTGGAGTGTGTCCTGTGTTCGGCCAGTACGTCCGTATCCTCCGCTTCCCCGGTGCCCTGCTGTTCTCGGTCACCGGACTCTTCGCGCGCCTGCAGCTGTCGATGGCCAGCATGGGTGCCACCCTGCTGATCGTCGCCGAACGCGATTCCTACGCGCTGGCCGCCCAGGTCACCGCCCTGTACGCCATCTCCGGAGCGGTCATCTCGCCGCTGGTGTCCCGCCGGATCGACCAGTTCGGCCAGCACCGGGTGGTGCCGCTGCAGCTCGGTGTGCACGTGCCGGCCATGCTCGGCCTCATCCTGGTCGCCACCCTCGACGGCCTGACCCCGCTGCTGTTCCTGCTGGCCTTCCTGGCCGGCGCCTCCCAGCTGTCGGTCGGATCGCTGATCCGGGCCCGCTGGTCGAAGATCTACACCGGCACTCCCCAGTTGCGCACCGCGTTCGCGATGGAGTCACTGGTCGACGAGGTGGTCTTCATCGCCGGCCCGACGTTGGCCACCGTGCTGGCGCTGCAGGTCTTTCCGAGCGCCGCACTGCTGTTCGCGACCGCCGTGCTGACCGTCGGCTGCACCGTGCTCGTGCTGCAGCGCAGCACCCAGCCGCTGCCCAGCGGCAGGCCGGCGTCGAAGTCCGGCGGCACCGCGTTGCGGCTGCCCGGCGTCGCCGCGGTCACCGGCATCTTCGTGCTGCTCGGCGGCGTGTTCGGGTCGTTCGAGCTGACCACCATCGGCTTCGCCCAGGAACAGGGCGTCCCCGGCTGGACCGGCGTCCTGCTCGCGTCCTATTCGGTGGGCTCGTTGATCGCCGGATTCGCCTTCGGCGCCCACACCTTCCGGGTCCCGCTGCCGGGACAGCTCGTCCGAGCCAGCCTGCTGCTGGCCGTGGTCAGTGCCCCGCTGGCCGTGATGGGATCGCCGTGGCTGCTCGGCGTGGCGGCCTTCGTGGCCGGTTTCGCCGTCGCACCGGTGCTGATCAGCGGCATGAGCCTCATCGAGCACGTCGTCCCCGGAACCCGGCTCACCGAGTCGATGACGTGGGTGAGCGGCGGGCTGTCGGTCGGGCTGGCCGGCGGGCTGCTGCTGTCGGGCTGGATCGTCGACTCGATGTCCGCGTCGCACGCCTACCTCGTGACGTCGGCCTGTGGCGTCGGCGCGTTCGCCGTGGCGTACCTGGTCCGCACGTCTCTCGGGCGGGCGTACGGGGCCGCCTCGATGCGGGCGCTGGTCCGGCCGGAGCACGCCGCCGTCTGAGGGCTGCGGTGTCGGCCGACGAGGCGGTGATCCGGTGCACGCACGGTCAGCGCTCGGGAGGTGGGTGCGGGGCGCGCCGGGGGATCCAGCGCGCCATCAGCACCGCTGTCAGGACGCCGACGGCGCCGAAGGTGGCGACCCCCGCACCCAGTGACGCCACCGCGGTGACACCGGACAGCACCAGTGGGCCTACGCCTGCCCCGGAGTCGGCCAGCAGCCGCCAGATACCGAGGAAGCGGGCCCGGTCGGCGGGCGGCGCGAGGTCGGCACCCAGCGTCATCACCAGCCCGGAGCTGGCCCCGTTGCCGATGCCCATCAGCACGCCGACGGCCATCAGGGTGCCGGTGGTGTGGGTGAACGGCACCAGCACGTGGCCGATCGCCAGCAGGCTCATGGCCGGCACCGCACCGGCCACCCGGCCCCAGCGGTCCATCGCCCGGCCGGCCGGATAGAACAGCAGCATGTCGACGGCTCCGCTGACCCCGAACACCACCGCGATGGTGCCGGGGGACAGGCCGATGAACTGACCCCAGAGCGGGATGACCACCTGTCGGGTCGCCCGGATCGCGCTGACCAGCAGCACCCCGATGCCCAGCGTGGCGAAGGTCCGCCGGTGCTCCCGGGCCAGCGTCAGGCTGGTCGCGGTCGCCGCGCCCGACGGCGGGGGCGTCGTCACATCGGGGGCCAGCAGCAGCACGACGACCGCGACCACACACGCGACGAGATGGACGCCGTACGCGGCGTGGAGGCCGGTGTGGGCGATCACCGCGGCGCCCAGGAACGGCCCGACGAACAACCCGATCCGGTAGACGCCGCCCAGGGTCGACATCGCCCGGGCCCGCAGCCGGTACGGCACGGCCTGGGCGACGTAGGCCTGCCGGGCCAGCTGCCAGACCGCGGTGCCCATCCCGGTGGCGAACATCGCCGCGGCGAAGGCGATCAGGTTCGGGGCCCACATGCAGATGCTCAGCGCCGCGCAGGTGATCGCGCCCGCGACCACCATCGCCCTGCGGTCGCCGATCCGGGCAGCCAGCGCACCGGCCGGGATGTCGGCGACGAGCTGACCGATCCCGGCGATCGCCACCACCAGGGCGGCCTGGGCCGGGTTCGCACCGAGCCGGGTCGCGCTGATGACCACGACCGGGGCGATCGCGCCCTGACCGATCGAGAACAGCGCCGGCGGCACGAATGCGGTCAGCGCGATCGACCGCAGGGTCACCGGCTCACCGCTCGTCACCCGACCCGGCCCCCTCGTCCCGTGCTGCCGGCTGCTCGATTCGCAGGGCGAGGGACCATCCTCCCAGGTGTCGGGCGGAGCCTGATCCGCCCGACAGCGTGACCGGATCAGCGTCGCCGGCCCCACCAGAGGACCGCCAGACACAGGCCGACGGTCAGCGCCAGCAGTCCGACCTGCAGGACCTTGTCCAGCAGCAGCGGGGCGGCGTCGGTGTGCAGGGCGTGGAACGCCAGGTGCGGCACGGTCGCGACGAGGAAGCCGAGGACGGCGCCGTTGACCAGGTCACGGCTCGACCGCACCGCCGCGCACACCAGCACCACGGTGAACCCGAGGTACAGCGCACCGAGGTCACGGGTGATGTGCTCGTTGTACGGCGGCAGCATCTGCACCCAGCCCCGGCCGAACAGGAACTCCTCGTAGAAGTACCGCGGAAGGAACAGGGCGTGCACGGCGATCAGGCCGGACTCCGCGGCGAGGGCGAGCACCCCGAGGCGGATCCGCCGGGCGGGCCGGTCGACGCCCGCGCTGCCGGTCGTCTCCCGACCGGTTCCGGCGCTCATACCGCGGCCCGGTCCGACGGCCGCGCCGGCATGGGCACCGGCACCGGCGCTCCCGGTCGACCCGCGGTGGCCAGCGACAACCGGTCCTGCAGGTCCATCGCCCGCAGGTACCCCGGCAGCGCCACCGACCGCAGCGCCGCGGACGGTAGACCCGCGGTCCGGCTGCGGAACCACGGCAGCGTCCCGGGGTCGCCCACCCCGGCCAGCGTGGCGGCGTATCGCCGCGCCGTGTCCACGCACATCGACAGGCCGTGTCCGCACCAGCCGCCGGCGAAGTGCACCCGGCCGTCGTCGGACACCGGCCCGACGACGGGCAACCGGTCCAGCGTGCCCCCCGTCAGGCCCGACCAACGGGCCTCGACGGCCACGTCGGTGAGCATCGGGAACCGCCGGCGCAGTCGACTCTCGAGGGTGTCGAACACCCGCACCGACGCCCGGGCGTCGCGGTGCGGGTCGCCGGTCGGGTGCAGTGCCGGTCCACCACCGAAGATGAGCCGGCCGCCGGCCCCGAGCCGGTAGTAGTCGAAGAAGTTCCGTTGGTCGATCACCCCGCCGACGCCGTCCCAGGTCAGCTCGGCGCGCTGCCGTTCGCTGAGCGGTGCGGTGGCCACGACGTGGGTGCGCACCGGCACCACCGCCGACGGATGCGGGTTCAGGGCGCCGCCGTAGCCGTCGACGGCCAGCAGTACCCGGTCGGCGACGATCGTCCCGCCGGCGGTCGTGGCCACCACCGCGCCGAGCCGGTGCTCGAGGCCGGTCACCCGGCTGCGCTCGAAGATGCGGACCCCGCGCCGTTCCGCCGCCGCGGCCAGGCCGTCGACCAGTCGGAAAGGGTTCAGCAGCAACACGTTGTCGTAGCTGAACGCGGCCCGGTAGCCGCCGCCCAGCCGTCGTGCGGTGGTCGCCGCGTCCCACCACCGCACCGGATGACCCAGTTCGGACAGGGCTGCGGTGTGCCGGCGCATCCGGCGCAGCTGCCCGTCGGTGAGGGCCCCGATCACGTGCCGTTCGGTCCGGGCGTCGCAGTCGATGCCCTCGGCGTCGATCAGCCGCCGCACCGCGGCGACCCCGGCGAGGGTGCTGGCGAAGGCTGCCCGGGTGGTCGCGTCGCCGTAGTGGCGGCGCAGTGCGGGCAGCGGCGCGCTCAGCCCGGGCCCGACGATGCCGGTGCTGGCGCCGGTCGCGCCGAGGCCGACCTGGAGCGCTTCGACCAGCACGATGTCGAGGTCGGGTCGCAGCTCCGCGAGGTGGTGGGCGGTGGCCACCCCGGCCAGCCCGCCGCCGACGATGAGCACATCGGCGGTGGTGGTGCCGTGATGGGCGTCCCGGCTCGGCGGGCTGATGTCCCAGCGCCAGACCGGCGGGGTCTCGAGGTCGAAGAGCGGGGTCACGGGTCGTCCCTTCAGAAGGCGTTGGTGGCGGCGGCGAAGGACAGGACGTCGCGCAGTCGCGGGCGTCCGGGAAGGGCCAGGTACTCGGGTGTGACCAGGTGCGGCGCCCATTTGAGCTTGAAGGCGACCTGCCCGGCGGCCGGGTACAGCCAGGGCGCCTTCCGGCCGATCCAGCCGATCAGGGCGCCGAGCGCCGGTGAGTGGGCGTCGCCGATCCGGGCGGCGTCGTCGAGGCCGACGAACGGGGTGAATCCGAGGTGCAGCCAGCCGGCCCCTTCGGCGGCCATCCGCTGTGCCGCCTCGACGAAGACGTGCTCGATGACACCGGGCGGGGCGTCCGGCAGCCGGCGGGTCAGGTCGTACAGCCAGCCCGCCCGGTCGCCGAACACCGGTGACCAGCTCACGTAGGCGACGACACGTCCGTGCTTCAGGGCGAGGAAGAGACGGCGCCGCTCGTCGTACGGGCCGCCCCGTTCGCCGACCATCAGCGCCAGTTCGCGGACGTGCCACCCCTTGTCCCGCAACCACTTCCGGTCGAGGGCGGCCAGCTCCGCGGGGTCGACGTCCGCGGCCGGGATGTCGATGCCGACCTCGGCCACGGTGACGCCCTCCCGGCGCGACCGGGCGATCATGTTCCGTGTCTTGACGAAGGCCTTGCCGCGCAGGCTGAACCGGGCCAGCTCGATGCTGTAGGACGCTCCGAGCTGGGTGACCGTGCAGCCGGTCGCGGCGGCCAGTCGCGCCTCTCGTGCGAGGAGCTGGGCCGCGATCACCCGACGTCCGGCGGCGTCCGCCGCGGCACGGAAGGCCACCCAGAGTGCGTGCTGTTCGTGCACCGCCGCACACGGACCGGCGAACTGGACCCAGTACCGCCGGCCGATGGGCCGGTAGGCGACGAAGCCGTCGATCCCGGGCACGCTGAAGTGGCGGGTGCCGACGTTGAGGGCGAGGAAGCCGGAGGGGTTCTGCGAGTACTGCGACAACGCCTGCAGCGCATCGATCGTCGGTGGCGCGGCGGTCGTCATCGGGCGGCCGTGACGGTGTCGTGACGGACCTGGTCGACGGTGGGTCCGACCGGCCGACGCGGCCGGTCCAGGGCGGGCTTCACGGCCGCGTAGTCGGGGTGCGCGCGGGGCTCGAACTCGACACCGAAGGACTTCACGACGTTGCCGAACAGCGCCCGGTCGCCGAAGAGGTGCAGCGGCAGCGCGAGCAACGCCCACTCCGGCCCGACGAAGAGGATCCACAGCCCGGCCACCACGCCCGCCGTCACCAGGCTGTGCATGGTGTTGTAGAGGACGTAATAGACCTTCGGCAGGTACGTCGTGCCCAGCCGGCGGTGCGCGAGAACGCCTGGCAGGTAACCGATCACGTCGATGTAGAGGAACAGTCCGGCGAAGACCCACCAGTTGATCTCGCCGAGGTGGGCGATCGCCAGGCCGGCCGCCACCGCGAGGTGGAAGAGGTACTCGAGCCGGACCAGCCGGAACGTGGTCGGCGTGTGGAACAGGTTCTGCGGGTCCATGACGGAACTCGATTCTCGACGGGTGGAGTGGGCCTGCGGCCGCGCGGGACGCGGAGACGGTGCGCGGCAGCGGCTCCGGTGGCTCTACCGAACAGAGGCGGCCGACGGCGGCCGGATTCACCGGGGGCGATCAACTGCCCGAGTGGGAACCCACCCGCGCGGTGTCGTCGGTGCGGTCGGTGGCGTCGGCTTCAGGACGGGCGCGCCGGGACGGGCGGCCGACGACGTCCGCCGGCCATCGGGGCACGGACCGCGGCCCATTGCCGGGATCCCGGGGCGTGGGCGGCGCCGGGACGACCTGTGTGGGTGCCGTGGTCGGTTGCCCGGCCGCCGGGGCTTCGCCCTCGTGCAGGCCGAACCGGCGGTACACGGCCCGCAGCGGGGCCGGCGCCCACCAGTTGGCCCGGCCGGCCAGCCGCATCACCGCCGGCACCAGCACAGCCCGGATCAGCGTCGCGTCCATCATCACCGCGAGTCCGAGGCCGACGCCCACCAGCTTCAGCACGCTCAGCTGCGAGGTGGCGAAGGCGGCCATCACGATGACGAACAGCAGCGCGGCGAAAGTGACCAGCCGGCCGGTCTTCTCGAGGCCGTCGGCCACCGCCCTGGTGTTGTCCCCGGTGCGCTGGTACTCCTCCTTGATCCGCGACAGCAGGAACAGCTCGTAGTCCATCGACAGCCCGAAGGCGATGGCGAACAACAGGATCGGCGTCGTGAGCTCGATGGCCCCGTTGGTCTGGAAGTCGCCGAGCAGCCACTTCAGATTGCCGTCCTGGAAGATCCACACCGCCGCGCCGAAGGTCGCGGTGAGGCTCAGCAGGTTGAGCACGACGGCCTTGATCGGGATCAGCACGCTGCCGGTGAACAGGAACAGCAGGATCAGGGTGGCGATCGCGACCACCGCCAGCGCCCACGGCAGCGCATCGCCCAGCGTCTCCCGGGTGTCGACGAGGTGGGCGGCGATCCCGCCGACCAGGATCGGTGCCGGTGCGTCCAGTGCCCGCACGGCGTCGACGGTGACCCCGGCCGCGGCGCCCTGCGGATCGCCCTGCAGGCCGACGCTGAGCCACGACGCGCGCTCGGCGTCGAAGACCGCAGCGGTCTGCGGGGTGGCGGGTTCGGCGAGCGCGCCGCCGACGAAGGCGCCGGCGGCCGACCGGACGAACGTCACCCCGGTCACCGTCGACACCTCGGCGGCGTAGTCGGCGGTCTGCTCCGGCGTCAGCCGTTGCCCGGCCGAGACCAGGTACATCGCGTCGGTCGACAGCTGGGGGAAGTCGGTGCGCAACTGCGTGACGACCTGGCTGCTCTCGCTGTCGGCCGGCAGGTTGGCGACGTCCGGCAGCGCGAACCGGGCACCGAGGAACGGCGATCCGAGGAACAGCAGCAACGAGACGACGCCCAGGGCCAGCGGTACCGGGCGGCGCATCACGAACAGCGCGAGCCGGTGCCAGCGGCCCTCGCCGGCCCGGCTGAGGCGCCCGCCGGTGGTGTCCACCAGCCGCCGGTGCCGGCCGATGCGATAGCCGCGAGGACGGCCGACCTCGCCGTTGCGGAAGCGTCCGAACCCCCGGATGACGTCCCAGCGGTCGACCCGGCGGCCGAGCACCATCAACACCGCGGGCAGCACGACCACGGCGCTGAGGCAGGCGAAGGCCACCACCGCGATCCCCGCGTAGGCGAAGGACCGCAGGTAGTACAACGGGAACACCAGCAGCGACGACAGCGAGAGCGCCACGGTGATCGAGGAGAACAGCACCGTGCGGCCCGCGGTCGACAGGGTGGTGGCGATGGCGGCCGGGACGCCTGCGCCGGTGTCGAGTTCCTCGCGGTAGCGCGTGACGACGAACAGGCCGTAGTCGATCGCCAGGCCCAGGCTCAGGGCGGTGGCGATGTTCAGCGAGTACATCGAGACGTCGGTGAACGCGGTGAGGGTGCGCAGCGTGACGAGGGTACCGACGATGGCGACGAGCCCGATCACCAGCGGCAGCAGGCTCGCGACGATGCTGCCGAACACGAACAGCAGGATCAGCGCGATCAGCGGTGCGGCCAGCAGCTCCATCTTCTGCAGGTCCTCGGAGCTGCGGAGGGTGACCTCGCGTTCGACCGCCGGTTGGCCGCCGGGTCGCAGGGTCAGTCCGTCGTGGGACCCGCTGATGCGCGGGAAGATCCGGGCCAGGGTGGCCTTGCGCTGGTCCTCGTCGCCGGCGATCCGGGCCAGCACCAGGGCGGTACCGCCGTCGGCCGACCGGAGCCGCGGGTCACCGCCGGCCCAGTACGACATCACCGTGTTCAGGCCGGGTTCCGCCGCCAGATCGTCGGTCAGGGCCAGCCCGGCCGCGGTCGCGGCCGCGGTGTCGACGGTCGTCCCGTCGGGGGCGTGGGCCACGACGACCAGGTTGTGCGGGCCGGTGGTGAGGACCCGGTCGAAGGCCTCGTCGGCGGTGGTCGACTCGTCACCGGGGGCGTAGAAGCCGCCCACGCCGAGGTGGCCACCGATGCCGATGCCGAACAGCCCGCCGGCCACCACACAGACGGCGGCCACGACGAGGACGACCCGGTGGCGGCGGGCGATGAGGGCGGCGAGACGGGCGAACACGGCTCACTCCGCTCTCGGGCAGCGGGCGACGGGACGGCCGGCCCGGGCAGGGATGTCGGCCGCCGGACGGGACGGCGGTGCGGTCTCGGGAGTAGGTGCCACGGTCGGTTCCTCGGCGGCTCGCGGGGCGGAAGGTGAACGGGCGGGGTGGAGCGTCAGGTGCGGCAGAGCGGCCGGCGGTCCGCGCTCATGCGGTCCCGGTCGCGGGCGATCCCGGCACCGATGCCGGCGACGAGGTCGGGGAACGAGACGCTGGTGCGCAGGGTGGCGCGGACGGTGGCCTGCAGCTGCACCGAGCGCCCGGCGATCCGGCCGGCCGGCAGCCGGTGGGCGAACACGTCGTGCATGTTCCGCCGGTTGCGTGCGGTGGCGGCGAGCGTCGCCCACAGCTCCCGGTCGACGACCGTCGGCTCGACACGGCACAGGTCCTGCGAGAGCCAGTACATGGGCTTGGCGTCGGAGTCGCGTTCGGTCCACCAGGTCTGCATCGCCGCGTCCAGTCTCGCCGGGTCCGAGATCGCCGCCGGAACACGGCTCGTCATCGACCGGCTCTGCCGCAGCGCGTCGCAGATCCCCTGGCCGACGACGACGTCCTTGAAGTGGCCGGAGTCGCCGACGAGCACCCAGCCCGGCCCGGCGGCCTGCCGGAAGTAGCCCTCCATCCGCCGCACGGTGTGCACGTCCCCGACGGGTTCGGCAGTGGCGAAGGCCGACCGCAGCGGTGGCACCAACCGGCCGGCCACGTCCTCCAGCTGCCGGCGGTCACGCCAGTCGATGCCATCGTTCCTGGGCGGCTGCGAGACGATGAGCGTGAGGCCCTGCTCGCAGGCGGCGGTGAGGATGATGTCCGGTCCGCGCCGGGCGAAGTAGAACACCTCCGGCACCGCCAGGCCGCGGTAGTAGCGCCAGTAGGCGTCCCGCTCGCTGGCCATCACGTCGTACTTACGGGCGCCGGCGAGCCTGGCCACCGTGGAGTTCCGGCCGTCGGCGCCGACCACCAGCTTCGCCCGGAGCTCGGTGCGGGTACCGTCCGGTCGCTGGACGGTCACCCCCGACACCCGGTCGCCCTCGTGCAGCAGCCCGGTGACGGCGGTCTCCATGAGCACCGTCGCGCCGGCCCGCCGGGCGGCGTCGATCAGCACGGCGTCGAGGGTGAGCCGCCGCATGCAGAGCCACGGAAGGTGCGAGACGTCGGCCGAGAGGTCGTGGCCGGCGAGGTCGATGCTGGTGGCCCGCATCGGGGGCGCCCCGCAGGCGAGCACCTCGCGGAGCACCCCGATCTCCTCGAAGAGGTGGATGTCCTGCATCAGGTGGGTCGAGAGGGTGTCGCTGGGCAGCACCCCGCGCTCGACGATCACGACCTCCAGGCCGGCCCTGATCAGCCGGATGGCCGTTGCGCAGCCGGCGACGCGGCCGCCCACGACGACGACGTCGAACTGCCCGTTCTCCAAGCCCATGGCCGGTCCTTCTCTCCTTGACAGTGAAACGCGGAATACATCGGATCGCCGGAGTGAAACCGGCGGCCGACGGGTGAATCTGCGACGCATCCGCACGTGTCGGCGGTGGCTGTGCCGGGGTGGCTCACGCGGTCCGGCCGAGCCGGATCGCGGTCGAGACCCGGTGGAAGTCGCTGCGGTGCCAGAGCAGCGGCGCGCCGTCGGTGACGGCCACCGTGCGGAGCCGGGCGATCACCAGGTCGTGGTCTCCGCCGGGCACGACCCGCTCGACGTCGCACGAGGCCCGGGCGAGCGCGCCGGCGATGACCGGCGGGCCGGAGCCCGGGTCGCAGCCGCACGCCGGCGAACCGTTCCGCCGGGCTGCACGGGCGGGCGAAGGCGGTGGCCAGCTGGTCCTGGTCGTCCCGGAGCAGGTGCAGCACGAAGCGTCCCGACCGGCGCACCGCGCGCAGCGTGTGCGAGGTGTGCACCACCGCCAGCACGATCAGCGGTGGCTGCAGCGACAACGACATCACCGCGCTCACGGTCATCCCGGCCGGACCGACCGGGGTGTCGGTGGTGACGACCGAGACCCCGGACGCCATGCTGCGGAACAGGTCCCGACAGACGTCGGGCGCCGGATCTTCCGCCGCGGGCCTGGAATCGGTGGTCGCCGTCATGACGTCAGCCCCGACCGACGCCGGACATCGACCGGGCGGCGGACGGCGCGACCGGGTCGCCGGCCGGCGACCGCAGTGCGCCCAGCAGCCCGGACAGGATCTGCAGCACGTTGTCCCGCAGGGCCGCGTCGGCGATCGGGTCGATGATGGCGGCCAGGCTGGGGATGCCCATGTCGAGCTCGGCGTCGAAACGTACCGCGCAGCCGCCGTCGGCCGCGGTGATCCGCCAGCTGCCCGCGAAGTGGTCCAGGTCGCCGACGACCTGCTCGAAGGTCAGCACCCGGCGCGGCCGGTCGAGGGTGTCCCGCTCGGTCCACTGCAGGATGCCGCCGCGGAAGTCCACCGCCCACGAGGACGTGAGGGTGTCCGGGCCGTCGCTGCGGTCGACGTCGACGCCGCGGACGCTGCTCGTCAGTCGCGGGTACTGCTCGAAGTCGACGAGGCGGCGGTAGGCCTCGTCCGGGTCGACCTCGGCGCGCACGTCGACCGTGACGGAGATGCTCATGCGGTGGTTCCTTTCGGTGCGGGGACGGGTGTCTGCACCGGGTTCGGCGCAGCGACGGCGGGGGCGGAACGGGCCGAGGCCGCGGCGGCGCCGTCGCGGCGGGCCGCGGTGGCGCGGGCGGCGGTGGCGAGCCCGCGGAGCAGGTGGTCCTCGTCGCCGGCGGTGAGCACGGCGGGTGGGGTGAACCGCAGCACCTCGTTGTTGTTCAGGGAGCTGTTGACGACGATCCCGGCGTCCAGGAGCTGCAGCAGCAGCTCGCCGACGACACCGGGGTCGGCGAACTCGACCCCGATCAGCAGCCCGCGCCCCCGGACCTCGACGACCCGGGCACCGAGCGCGCCGCGGACGATGTCCTCGATCGCGGGCTGCAGGCGGGCACCGATCTCGGCGGCGCGTTCCACCAGGCCCTCGTCGCGCACCACCTCGATCGCGGCGGTGGCGGTCGCTGCGGCCAGCGGTGACCCGGCGAAGGTCGAGCTGTGCAGGAACGGATCCCGGTCGAACGGCCGGTAGGCCGCGGCGGTGGCCACGACCGCCGCCACCGGGACGACGCCGCCGGACAGGCCCTTGCCGACCAGCATGACGTCGGGCTCGAGGCCCTCCGGATCGCCGCCCCACCAGGAGCCCAGCCGGCCGAGCCCGGTCTGCACCTCGTCGACGATCAGCAGGGCGTCGTGCCGCCGGCAGATCCGCTGGACCGCGGCGAGGTAGCCGGCGGGCGGGACGATGACACCGGCCTCACCCTGCACCGGCTCGACGATGACGCTGACCGGCCCGGCGGCCGCACGGACGGCCTCCTCCAGCGCCACCGCGTCACCGAACGGGACGTGCTCGATGTCGGGCAGCAGCGGTCGGAACGGATCCCGGTAGGTCGGGTTGGCGGTCACCGAGAGTGCGCCGAGGGTCTTGCCGTGGAACGCCCCGCGGGCGGCGACGACGTGCCGCCGGCCCAGGGCCCGGGCCAGCTTCAACGCCGCCTCGGTCGCTTCCGCGCCGGAGTTGACGAAGTGCACGTGCTGCAGCCGGCCGGGGCTCACCTCGGCCAGCGCCGCCGCCGCGGCGGCCTGCACCGGATCCATCAGGACCCGCGTCGCGAGCGGATGCCGCTCCAGCTGCCGGATCGCCGCGGCCACCACCCGGGGGTGGCGGTGGCCGTGCAGGAACACCCCGTAGCCGCCGCAGTCGAGCAGCCGGCGACCGTCGGAGGAGAACACCCAGGCGCCTGCCGACAACACCTCGTCGCGGCCGCCGGTCACCTCGCCGAACATCGCGCGGCCCCGGCTGAGGTGGCGCTTGTAGAGCGCGACCAGTTCGGCGCCGGCGGCCGGTGCGGCGGCGGGACGGCGCAGCTGCTGCGTCATCAGGCCACCGCCTCGGTGCGGAAGCCGTCCTCCTGGTCGACCCACCACCGCAGCGACAGGTCCAGCGCGGCGAGCAACTCCGGCCGGCTCGGTCGGAGGTCGGCGCCGGCCGCCTCCCAGGTGGACGGGAACGGGTCGGGGGCGGCGAAGAGGTCCATCAGGGCCGACATCTCCTCGAACCGGCGGCGCAGCGGAGCCAGCGCGGGATCGGCAACCATCGGCAGCAGCAGCCGGTTCACCATCTCCGGTTCCACGACCCGGAACCGCCGCGACCGCAGCCCCGCATCGGCGCCGACCGCCAGTGCGACGTCGATGACATCGGCAGCGGTGAGGGCGTTCTCGCCGGCCGTCAGCCAGATCTCACCGGCCGGAACGCCGCGGTCGACCAGCCGGCCGATGGCCCTGGCCACCGCGTCCTGCGGCACGCAGTCCACCAACGCGGACAGCCTGATGCCCAGCAGCGGGACCTCGTTGCGCATCACCGCGCCGCACAAGGCGTGCAGCCCCTGCGCGCGGCGGATCCGGCCGGTGCGCGAGTCGCCGATGACCACCGACGGCCGGACCGTCAGGGCAGCGAGACCGGAGTTCCGGACGAGAGTCTCGCCGTCGACCTTGGACGCGACGTAGGTCGCGGGTCCGCGGACGGTGTCCCCGCCCTCGTCGTCCGGACGGTGCCGGGCGACGAAGGCGGTGCTGACGTGCACCAGCTCGGCGCCCGTCTCGGCGGCGAGGTCCAGTACCCGCTCGGTGCCCTGGATGTTCACCGCCGCCATCCGGATGCGGTCCCGGGTGAAGTTGGTGGTGGCCGCGCTGTGCACGATGACGTCGGCGGACCGGGCCAGCGCCCGGTCCGCGGCGGACAGGCCGAGCCCCGGAGCGGTGAGGTCGGCGGCGATCTCGTGGACGCCGGGCAGCTCGGTGGGCTTCCGGTGCCGCAGGCAGATCACCCGGTGGCGGGTGGCGAGTTCAGCGGCGATGGCGTGTCCGAGGACGCCGCTCGAGCCGGTGACGAGGATGGTGGCACCGCTGTCGTTCATGGTGATCCTTTGCTGGGCGGGGTCGTGGTGTGGTCGGAGCCCGGGTCGACGGCGCCGGGGGTCAGTCGAAGGTCAGGGGGGAGCCCTGCAGGGACGCGACGACGGCCGCGGCCGACCGGCTGCGGGACGGCGGGTGGAAGGCCAGGCACTGGGTCGAGGCCACCTCGGTGGCGAGCACCTCGGAGGCGACGAACGACATGCCGCCCAACGCCTCTGCCGCGCCGGTGGCGACGGCCGTGAGCAGGTCCTGGGCCGCGTAGCGGGTGAGCAGGACCCGGGTCAGCAGCTCGTCGTCGTCCCGGCCCCGGTCCAGCTCGGCGGCGAGCATGTCCAGCGACGACGCGAGGAGGTCGACCGGCGCGGCCAGCCGGAGCACCGCCTCGGCGGACGCGCGGGAGGTGGCGAGCACCTTCTCCACGAGGCCGGCACCGATCCCCACGTAGGACGCGGTCATCAGCAGTTCGAACCAGAGGAAGCCGATCCGGTGCACGACGTCGAGCTGGTCGCCCGAGGTCATCGCGGTCCGGACGACGAGTTCCTCGGGGACGAGGACGTCGTCCAGGATCACCGCATCGCTCTCGGCGCCGGCCAGGACCGGCGACCCCCAGAACCTCTCGACGGTCACGCCGGGCGCGTCGGCCGGGACCAGGACCACGGCCAGCCGGTCGCGTCCGTCCTCGTCGCGGACCGCGACGCTGGCGGTCAGCATGGTCATCGACCGGGCGAGCGAGCACGGCTTCTTCACCCCGCTGACGCAGCAGGCCCCTCGGGGCGGGCGTCGCCCGCATCGTCGGGCTGAGGATGCCGGCGCCGGGCCGGCCCTCGGCGAAACCCGATGCGAGCAGGCGGTCCTGGCGGGCCACCCCTTCGATGAGGATCCACTCCAGGCCGGTGCCGACCCGGCCCAGCGCCACCAGGCTGGCCATCGAGAAGTGGTGCATGGTGGTCGCCACGGCCAGCGATCCCGAGCGTGCGCCGACGGCCCGCTGGACGGCGACCGCCTGGACCGCCGACGCGCCGGTGCCGCCGCACGCCGTCGGCGCCAGGAGGCGTGACCCACCGGCCACCTGGAAGAGCGAGATGCCCTGACCGGATGGGGTTTCGAGGCTGCCGGCAGGGGCCGAGGCGAGCTTGTCGTCCAGACCCGGCATGGCCCAGTCGAGGACCTGGCGGTCGGCGGCGAGAAAGAACATGGAGCATCCCCTTGTCCGGAGCAGGTGGAGGTGAAGACCTGCTGACCAGAGCCCACCGGTCACCGGGAGATACATCGCGTCGGACCGATCCGGTCGGTCTGCCCGAATGGACACCGCCCACGGTGATCTCCGGCCGGCGCAGCCGGTCCGGCCGCCGACCGCAGACCGCCGGCGCCGCGTGTCGGACGCCGCCCAGTTCACCGTCGACCGGCCGTCCGCCCGGGCAGCGCTCGGCACGGGGACGCCGGGGGTCAGGGAGCGGGCGAGGTGAGCACCGAGAAGTCCGTGTAGCGGCGCAGTCCGAAGCCCAGGGATCTGTACAGGCCGATGGCGCCGACGTTGTGGGCCGAGGCGTGCATGAGAGCACGGTCGCCGCGCTCGCGGATGCCGGCGGCGACGGCGAGAATTAGCCGGGTGCCCATTCCTCGTCCGCGGAAGGCGGGATCGGTGCACACCGCGCTGATCTCGGTCCAGCCGTCGGGTTTGATGCGTTCGCCGGCCATCGCGGCCAGCTTTCCGTCGTGCCGGAAGCCCAGGTAGGTGCCGAGATCGATGGTGCGCTCCAGGAACGGGCCCGGCTTCGTCCTGGCGACGAGGTCGAGCATGTCCGGGACATCGGCCGGCCCGAGCTGTACGGCCTCGGGATCGGTCACTGCGTCGACGGTCTCGTCGACCAGTTGCACGCCGGGGACGGATTCCTCGACGGTCCAGCCCGCGCCCGGCCGCGGCCCGGTGCCGGCCAGCAGTACCGTGGCGCCCGGCCCGACCAGTTCCGCGAGGTCCACCCAGGCCTGCGGATCGCTGTGGTCGGCCAGCGCGACGAACAGCGCCGCGTCCGACCGGTAGCGCGCGGCCCGACCGTGCCGGACGGCGAGGTGGGCGTGCCGCCCGGTGAGCGCCGACCAGGCCGGGTTGTCCAGCACCGGGTCACCGAGGGCGGCGTCCGCGGGTCCGTGGTCGACAGCCGGAATCGCATCGCGGGCCCGGATCGTCACGACGTGACCCTACGCGGGGGCCGGCCCCCTCGACCCGGCGTCTGCCCGGTTGTCGACGGCGGTCCCGGCCGGGAGCATCGCTTTCGCGACGCAGTGCGCTGCGCGCCAACGGGTTTCGACGCACCGGGCGAGCTGGACGACGATGAGGCGAGCATCGCGACCCAGGTCACCTCCGAGTCGAACCGCCGGTAGCCGTGGCTGATCGTGAACTGGCCGAGCCGCCGCCGCTGCCCGTGGGCGTAGCCGGAGCCTGCACCGGCTTCCGGCGTCGGGACGAGCCCCACAGCACCCCGGAGATGATGGCCACCCCGGCGACCAGCTCGGTCAGGTCGATGACCTCGTCGAAGATCAGCCAGGACGAGAACACCCCCACCACCGGCACCAGCATCGAGAACGGGGCCACCGTGCTGGACGGGTAGCGGCCCATCAGGGTGTTCCAGATGCCGTAGCCGAGCAGGGTGGCGATGACCACGATGTAGAGCAGGCCGAGGACGGCGGGGACGGCGTCGGCGGTCGCGACCGTCGACAGCGAACCCCAGATGCGCTGCGGCCCTTCGATGACGAACGACAGCACCAGCATCGGCAGCACCGGGACGGTGGACATCCACAGCGTCAGGTGGAAGGCGTTCGGAGCCTTGGCCTGTCGGCTGCACACGTTGCCGAGGGCCCAGCCGAGCGCGCCGCACAGGGTGAGGGCGACCGGCAGCAGGGCGGCCACCTGGGCGCGGTGCGCGGCGATCACCGCGAGACCCGCCACGGCGACGACGATCCCGACGACCTGTCGCCCGGACAGCTTCTCCCGCAGGAACACAGCGGCAAGCACGACCGTGAACGGCGCCGACGCCTGGAGCACGAGAGACGCCAAGCCGCTGGGCATCCCGGCGGCCATGCCCAGGTAGAGGAAGGCGAACTGCAGGGTGCCGATACCGAGCCCGACACCGATCAACCAGCGCACCGGCACCGCCGGGCGCGGCACGAAGACCAGGGTCGGCAACGCGATGAGCGCGAAGCGGACGGCGACCATCAGCAGCGGCGGGAAGTGCTCGAGTGCCAGCGCGGTGGCCGGGAAGTTCAGGCCCCAGCAGACGGCGACGAGCACGGCGAGAAGGCGGTCGCGGGTGGTCACGGCAGCCACGCTGCCAGTCGCCGACCCTGAAGCACAAGCACAATGATCTGAACACACCTTGTAGCGTCACTTCAATGAGAACGGACCAGCTCGACCTCGACCAGCTGACCCTGCTCCGGGAGCTGGCCGACCGGGGGTCGGTCACCGGGGTCGCCGCAGCAGTCGGGCGAACGCCGTCGGCGGTGTCCCAGCAGCTCAAGGCGTTGCAGCGGCAGGTCGGGGTGCCGCTGGTCGAGCGGGTCGGGCGCGGGGTCCAGCTGACGGACGCGGGGCGGGCGCTCGTCGTGGGGGCCGTGACGGTGGCGACCGCGCTGGCCGAGGCGCAGGCCGGCTGGCAGGCGTACCGCGGTGAGGTCAGCGGCACCGTCCGGCTGGCGTCGTTCCACTCCGCGGCCGAGCTGCTCATCCCCGGGCTGCTGCACCGGCTGGCCCGGTTCCCCGGACTCCAGCTGGAGACCTTCGACGAGGACGTCGCGCAGGACGACTTCGCCGCACTCACCGCCGATTACGACATCGTGATCGCGCACCGTTCCGACGACGTGGTCGCGCCCGATCGGCCGCAGTTGTCCGCCACCCTGCTGATGCGCGAGCCCCTCGACGTCGGGCTGCCGCTGGACCATCCGCTGGCCGGCCGGGAGGTCGTGACCGCCGAGGACCTGGTGGGCGAGGCCTGGATCGTGCCGCCGCCGGAGTACCCGATCGACCGGGTGCTGACCGCTGTCGCCGCCCGCTCCGGGTTGCCGGTACGGGTGGTGCGGCGCAGCACCCACCTGCCGCTCATCGAGAAGCTCATCGCCGCCGGGCACGGCATCGGGTTGCTGCCCCGGCACACCAGTGCCGACCGGGCGGCGGGCCGGTTCGTGCTGGTACCGCTGAAGCAGATCCGGGCGGGCCGGGTGGTCGAAGCGCTGAGTCGCCCCGACCGGGCGGCCCGGCTGGCGGTCCGGACGGTGCTCGACGATCTGGTCGCCGAAACCGCTCAGGTCACCGGGTGACCGACACCGAGCTGACGGACGGACCCGCCTGTCGGGACCTGATGACCGATCAGACTCTCCGATGGTGACGCCCGGTCAGCAACTGGACCGCGCCTGACCGACGGTGTGCGATTCACGGCCGCTGATCCAGCCACGGATTGTTGAAGAACAGCGCACCGAAATTGCGCACAGCCTGGTAATACGTCACGGCGACACCGTTGCAGGTGAGTCGTCTGGCGATGTTGTACCGGTGATACGAGTTGCACCAACCGGATGTCTCGCGCAGGAACATCTGGTCACACGCCAGGCGGCCGGTCCATCCGCCGCGGAACGGGTTGTACCAGCCCAGGCCGTACCAGAGCTGGTCGTAGCACCAATCGTGCCGGTCGCACTGATGGTGGAAGTTGTAATACACCGGGAACGAGCTGGAATCCGGCGAGAGCGTGCATCCGTTGGAACCGTTTCCGTGTGCACCGGCCGGGGGTGCGGTCACCACCGATGCCGAGAACATCAGGACGATCGCGGACAGTACCGCCATCATCCGCATTCCGCGGCGATTGCCGACGGTCGCTTCCTCGGTGTGCGTCATTGCGTCTCCCGGTCGCTGTTGCCCAGAGGTCTGACAGCATCCCGCAGCGGCGACAATTCGGAGCGAAGACCCGTCCCGGAATCAGCCCACCGGTGCAAGCGCTGCCGGTGGCGTCGCCGCCGCGGGGCGGGACGGGCTGCACTGGGCGATCAGGGCACCCGACAACAGCACTGCCCCGCCGGTCAGCTCCCACGCCGACAGATGCTCGCCGAGCAACACCCAGGCGCTGATCGCGGCGACCACGACCTCCATCGTCGCGACCACTGCGGCGACCGGCGCCGGCAGTCGGCGGAGCGCTGCGATGCCGGTCAGGTAGGCGACGACGGTCCCGATCAGCACCACGACGGCCAGCAGCAACCAGACGGGGACCGTGGCGCCCCCCAGCTCTCCGGGACGCCCGAGCAGGTGCCAGGGGAAGTCCGACCACGACTGGGTCACGCCGAGCACGACCGCCCCAGCCGCGGCGCCGAAGCCGGCCAGCTGCGGTCCGGGCACCTGTCCCTTCAGGGCGTCACCGATGAGGAAGTAGGACGCCGACGCGACTGCCGCCAGCAGCGCGGCGCCCACGCCGATCGTGTCCAGGGCGAACCCCTGCCAGGGCCGGGCGATGAGCATCAGCCCGATCAGGGCGGCGCCGATGGCCAGCCACAGCGATCGGTGCTGCGGCCGGCGCTGCACCAGCAGTGCCCAGAGGGCGACCAGCGCGGGCGAGGTGTACTCGAGGAGCAGGGCCACGCCCACCGGCATCCGACTGATGGCGACGAAGTACAGGATCTGGATGGCGACGAAGCCGACCACCCCGTAGGCCACGACGGCGACCACGGCGCGCGGCGTCCAGACCACCTTCTCCAACGCGGGCCGGAGCCACCGGCTGACCCCGACGATCCCGAGCAACACCAGCGCGGCCCCGGTGATACGGAACTGAGCCAACCACAGCGGGGTGAGCTCGGGCCCGGCGGCGGTCATCGCGGCCTTGGCGGCCACGCCGGCCGAGCCGAATGCCAGGGCGGAGATGCCGGCGTACGTCAACCCGCGGCGCCGGGTGCTGCTGATCCGGTCGGCGCTGTTCGGAATGGTTGTGGTGTCCTTGATGTGCACAGCACCTCCCGTGTGTCACGAGTTAAAGTGGTCTTGACGCATGACACTAAACCGCCACTAGTTCAGGAGTCAACCTCTTGTTTGCTCATGACACGGAATGGGGTCTGACTGCCGTCGCTGCGCTGGTGAACACCGAGCTGGGGGCCACCGAGCTGCTGCCGGACATCGACGCCCTGGACCGCTGGCTCGACGCCAACGACTACTCCGGCCGCCGCGACCTCGACACCGCCGAGCTGCAGCAGGTGCAGGCGTTGCGGCCCCGGCTGCGGGCGCTGTGGAGTGAGACCGACGTCGACCGGGTCGCCGAAGTCGTCAACGACCTGTTGGCCCAGGCGCAGGCCGGACCTTTCCTGAGCCGGCACGACGGCTGGCCCTGGCATCTGCACTTCACGCCCGCCGATGCGCCGCTTGCGAGCCGGATCGCCGCCGAAGCCGCGATGGCCTTCGCCGACCTGATCCGGGTCGACCAGCTCGACCGGCTCGGCACCTGCGCCGCCGACGACTGCGACGCCGTGCTGGTGGACCTCACCCGTAACCGCTCGCGCCGCTTCTGCGACACCGGGAACTGCGCCAACCGGCAGCACGTCAAGGCCTACCGGGCGCGGCGGGCGGCGGGATGATCGAGCACCCGGTGCCGCCGCCGGCGGTGTTCGCGCGGCTCGGCGGGCTGCTCATCGTGGTGTGGCTCGTGCTCGGCGTGTGGGGCTGTCGGCTGGCGTTGCGCGGCGATGTCCGCGGCGTGATCGTGCCGGTCGTCCAGATCGCGGCCGCCTTCACCGCTTTCGGGCTGCGCTCCGAGCCCGTCCTGCGGCGCTGGTCGGGGTTCTTGACCGTGCAGGCGGCGGCGCTCGGACTGATCGGTGGACTGTCGGCGGTCAGCCTGCTCACGGTGGTCATCGCCGGCTGACCGCCGGCCGGCCGGGGTCAGCGCTCGGCGATGTCCTCGCTGAGCATCTCCTGGTCGATGTCGTCGGACACGACGAGGTCGTTGGGGTCGGTGCCGTCCTTGACGGCCGGTTCGGCTGCGGTGTTCGGGGCGGCGTGCTCGTCGGTGAGCGGGTGCTCGGTGGTGTCGTCGTGGTGGCCCATGGCGGTCTCCCTCGGTTGCAGGTGAGGATGACGTACCCGTTCCGGACGTCGGGCCGCCGGGCAGACCGTCAACCGCTCCGGGCGGCCGGCTCCAGGGAGAAACGGGTCAGCGCGACCAGGGCATGGTGCGCATCGTCGGCGGTGGTCGCCACCACACCATCGGCCGGACCGGCCGGACCTCCACCGCGCCCACGCCGCCGGGTGCGGCGCCGCCCTTCCCGCCCACCCGGACGGTGGTGGCCGGCGGGTCGGTAGCGGGCGGCGCCACCCCGGGAGGATGGTCGCGGCGGCGCGCTGAACTCGCCGTACTCCGCCATCGCGCCGGCCGGACCCGTCAGGCGTCCGGGATGCCGGCCCGGTTGATCGCCGACACGACGGCCTTGATCGACGCAGTGGTGATCGACGAGTCGACCCCGACGCCCCACACGACCTTGCCGCCGATGGCGCACTCCAGGTAGGCCGCGGCCCGGGCGTCGCCGCCGGCGACTGAGCGCGTGCTCCACGTAGTCCAGGACACGGACGTCGACGCCGATGCTGCTCATCGCGTCGCAGAACGCGGCGACCGGGCCGTTGCCGACGCCCCGGACCACCTGCTCCGCTCCGTCGACGATGACGCGGGCGGCGAGCCGGTCACGGTCCTCGTCCTCGTCGGTGACGGTGCGGGCGCGGATCAGCTCGACCGGGGAGGTGCGGGTCAGGTACTCGTCGGTGAAGTACGTCCACATGGCGGCCGGGCCGACCTCGCCACCCTCGGCGTCGGTGACCTGCTGGACGACGCGGGAGAACTCGATCTGCAGCCGGCGCGGCAGGTCGAGGCCGTGCTCGGACTTCATGATGTAGGCGACACCGCCCTTGCCGGACTGCGAGTTGACCCGGATGACCGCCTCGTAGGACCGGCCCACGTCGTGTGGGTCGATCGGCAGGTACGGGACCTCCCAGGTGAAGTCCTCGACGGCGACGCCCGCCGCGTCGGCGTCGCGCTTCAGGTGGTCGAAGCCCTTCTTGATCGCGTCCTGGTGCGAACCGGAGAACGCGGTGAAGACCAGGTCGCCGCCGTACGGGTGGCGCTCCGGGACCTTCAGCTGCGTGGCGTACTCGGCGGTGCGGCGGATCTCGTCGATGTCGGAGAAGTCGATCTGCGGGTCGACGCCCTGGCTGAACATGTTCAGACCCAGGGTCACCAGGCAGACGTTGCCGGTGCGCTCGCCGTTGCCGAACAGGCAGCCCTCGATGCGGTCGGCGCCGGCCAGGTAACCCAGCTCGGCGGCGGCCACGCCGGTGCCGCGGTCGTTGTGCGGGTGCAGGCTCAGCACGATCGCGCTGCGGCGCTCCAGGTTGCGGTGCATCCACTCGATCGAGTCGGCATAGACGTTCGGGGTGGCCATCTCGACGGTGGCCGGCAGGTTGACGATCATCGGCCGGTCGGACGTCGGCTGCCAGATCTTGGACACCGAGTTGACGACCTCCAGCGCGTACTCCAGCTCGGTGCCGGTGTAGGACTCGGGGGAGTACTCGAAACGCCAGTCGGTGTCCGGGTACTTGTCCGCCCAGCGCAGCACCTCCTCGGCGCCGTTCGTGGCGATCGCGGTGATGCCGCTCTTGGGCAGCCCGAAGACGACGCGCCGCTGCAGCGCCGAGGTCGAGTTGTACAGGTGGACGACGGCGCTGTGCGCGCCCTCGACGGCCTCGTAGGTGCGGGCGATCAGCTCGGGGCGGGCCTGCGTCAGCACCTGGATGCGGACGTCGTCGGGAATCGCGTCCTGCTCGATGATCTCGCGGACGAAGTCGAAGTCGGTCTGCGAGGCGGCCGGGAACCCGACCTCGATCTCCTTGTAGCCCATCTGCACCAGCAGGTCGAACAGCCGTCGCTTGCGGGCCGGGGTCATCGGGTCGATCAGTGCCTGGTTGCCGTCACGCAGATCGACCGCGCACCACAGCGGGGCCTTCTCGATGACCTTCGTCGGCCAGGTGCGGTCGGGCAGGTCGATCGGGGTGAACGGCTGGTAGCGCTGCACCGGCATGGAGCTCGAGCGCTGGCGGTTCCAGGTCGGCTGGCCGGTGGGGATGTCGCCGACCGGGATACGGACACCGGTGGCGCGGGAGAACGTGGTCATGGGGTTCCTCGTCTTGCTGGGGGCTGGGGCTGCTGTCGGCAGACCGGCACGACGAAGCCCCGCGACGAGGAGGCCGGTCTGTCAGGCCTCGTCGCGGCAGCTAAGGAGCAGTCCGGCGGTGGTGAACGCGCCGGGTGCTGCGGTGTGCGCCACGGTTGGGAACCCTACCCCCGGGTGTGTGGTGGGGCGCAACCGCTGGGTGTGGGTGGTTGGGGGTCGCCTTCGCATCAACTGTGTCAGCGACGCGTCAGTTGCAACTGATGCGTCGCTGACAAACGTGACGCGAAGGCGGCTCACAGGATGAGTGGCGGGCGAGGCCGGTACCCGCCGCGCGGGGCGCCGTGGCGATCCCGTGTCGCCCGGCCGCGGACGACGGCCCGCCGCACGATGTCGGCGACCGCCTCCGGGGTGCGGAGATCACTCCACACCACCCGCACCAAGCCGTAACCCAAGTCCCTCAGCTGGTCCTCGCGGCGCTTCTCGGCCAGCACCGCGTCGTCGAGACTCTGCCCGGGGTGGCGATGAGACGTGTACTTCTGCCGCCCGTCGAACTCGACGAGCAGCGCTGCTTCCTTGATCGCCAGGTCGACCCGCCCGACGAAACGACCCACTTCATCAGCGATGTCGACCTGCAGATCCAGTGGCGCCACCGTGCGCAGGGTGAGGCGGGTGAGGGTCTCGCCCGGGCTCTCGCTGCGACCGTCTGCGAGCGCCAACGCCCGCCGAGCCCGGTTGATGCCCGGCCATCCCTTGGCGCTGTCGAGCGCCTTCCGTACGGACGCCGGCATGACGAGGCCTCGTTCGAGGGCGGCGTCGGCGGCGACCACCGCGGTGCTTGCTGAGCCGGAACGCGCCACGTCGACGAGGGTTCGGGCCACCGTCGTCACCGAGATGCCGTCGACCTCGGTGACGTCGTCAGACGTCAGCTCAGCGATGTGGTCGTGCCGCTCGGGCCCGATGCGCCCGGTGCGCGTCGTCTTCAGGAGCGTCACGTGCACCCGGCGGAGGTCGGCTCCGACCAGCGGGAGGTTCCACATCGCCGCTGCCGACACGTGACTCACGACTCCCGCGGGGAGCGCAGGACGGGAGAGGGTGACGGCCAGCCGGTGACGGGCCTCGGCGACGAGTCCGTCGACATCGACCCCGTAGGCGTAACCACCACGGCGGACGCGCGTGAGGTCGCCGACTCGCACCCTGGCTCGCAGCTCGGCGTCCGTCCAGCCGTCGGCGATTGCCTGGGACCTACGCACCAGGCCTGTCGAGCTCGTTTCCATCCGGCCAGTGTGGTGAGGTGCGGCCGCCGGCCACCGCGGTACGAGCGGATTGTGGACAGTTCTGACGCGGGGCACCCGCCTGTGGACAACGCCTTCGCATCATCTGTGCGACCGGCGCACCTGTTGTAGCTGACGCGTCGCCTGGACAGGTGACGCGAAGGCGGCCGGCGCAGGTCCGGCGCAGGTCCGTCGCAGGTCCGGCAGGTCAGCCCCGGGTGACCCAGATGGCCTGGGTGGCGAGATCGCCCATGTCGACGGTGACCTCGGCGGGGCCGTGGAGCTGGATGGCGGTGCCGGCGCCGAAGGGGAGCCGGCGCACCACGGTGACGGGGCGGTCCAGCGCGACGGCGAGTTCGTCGAAGTAGCGGAGCATCTCGGGGTCCTCGTCGGAGATGCGGGCGATCACACCGGTTTCCCCGGGCTCCAGCAGCGACAGCCGTCGCGCGTCCGGGCGCTGCACCACTCCGGTCGCGTCGGGGATGGGGTCCCCGTGCGGGTCCCGCGTCGGGTGCCCGAGCTTGGCGTCGATCCGGGACAGCATCAGGTCCGAGATCGCGTGCTCCAGCACCTCGGCCTCGTCGTGCACCTCGTCCCAGGTGTAGCCGAGCTCGGCCACGAGGTAGGTCTCGACCAGCCGGTGGCGGCGCATCATCCGCAGTGCCACCGTGCGGCCGGCGTCGGTGAGCTCGACGGCCCCGTACGGCCGGTGGGTGACCATCCCGACGGCGGCCAGCTTGCGGATCATCTCCGACGACGTCGACGGCGACACCCCGACCAGCGAGGCGAGCAGCGACGTGGTGATCTGGACGTCGTCCCACTCACCGGCCGTGCAGATCTGCTTGAGGTAGTCCTGCATCACGGGGCTGAGCTCGCCCACGGGGGGCGGCGGGAGTTCCGAAGCAGACACCCGTCCAGCCTAAGGCCCGCGACCTCGCACAACAGCCCGAGGGTCAGTACCCGAAGACCTCGAACGCAGCCAACGCACACACCAGCGTGGTGAGCAGCAGGACCGCACCCTCCCAGGCGGCCCGCCGCGGCGACGAGGCGTGCGGCGCCCACTGATACCCAGGTCGCGCGGACAAGTTCGGCATGCCGAAACTCTACGCGCGGGTCCCGCCAACACCAGGTTTCGTCGCAACGATTCCGGTCACTGGACCGATCCAGTGGCCCCCACCGCCGCATCTCCGCCTGGCCACAACGTTGCCGAGACAGCAGAGCACCCGATCCAGGCGTTCGCAGTGATCGCCCCCAGTCGAGACGCAGCCCAGTCGAGACGCAGCTTCTCGCGTTACACAAGTTCCTGGACACGTCGAAGCCGCCGGGCTCGAAGGGAAGCTCCTCGGCGTCGCGCCCGACCCGGTCGCCGGCGCCGACATCTGCTGCCGGATCGACCAATTCTCCGGCGAGCAGCTCGCAACGCCGCAGGTCTGACGGCGGCAACGCGTCGAAGCAGCCCCCCGATCGCCGGTATTCTCGATGCGGCTGTACGCAGCCGCCGACACCCGGCGGGACACCTGCACCGCAGCGCCCGAGCTGGGAAAGGTGTCCTCCGGTGAGCCTGGTGGTCCAGAAGTACGGTGGCTCGTCCGTGGCCACCGCCGAGCGGATCAAGCGGGTCGCCGAGCGCATCGTCGAGACCGCCGCCGCCGGCAACGAAGTCGTCGTCGTCGTGTCGCGCCATGGGTGACACCACCGACGAGCTCCTCGATCTCGCGCAGCAGGTCTCGCCGCTGCCGCCGGGCCGCGAGCTCGACATGCTGCTGACCTCCGGTGAGCGCATCTCCAACGCCCTCGTCGCGATGGCCATCGACGCCCTCGGCGCGGAGGCCCGCTCGTTCACCGGCTCGCAGGCCGGCGTCATCACCACCTCCGTGCACGGCAAGGCCCGCATCATCGACGTCACCCCGGGCCGCATCCGGTCCGCGCTGGACCAGGGCGCGATCGCCCTGGTCGCCGGCTTCCAGGGCGTCTCGCAGGACACCAAGGACATCACCACCCTCGGCCGCGGCGGCTCCGACACCACCGCCGTCGCGCTCGCCGCGGCGCTCGATGCCGACGTCTGCGAGATCTACACCGACGTCGACGGCGTCTACTCCGCCGATCCGCGCATCGTCCCGGACGCCAGGAAGCTCGACACCGTCACCTACGAGGAGATGCTCGAGCTGGCCGCGTCCGGCGCAAAGGTGCTGATGCTGCGCTGCGTCGAGTACGCCCGCCGCTACAACGTTCCCGTTCACGTCCGCTCGTCCTACTCGGACACCCCGGGCACCATCGTCAATGGCAGCATGGAGGATCTCCCGATGGAGGCAGCGCTCATCACCGGCGTCGCGCACGACCGCAGCGAGGCCAAGGTGACGGTCGTCGCCGTCCCGGACCACCCGGGGGTCGCGGCGAAGATCTTCCGCACCATCGCCGACCGCCGAGATCGACATCGACATGGTGGTGCAGAACGTGTCCCGCGGCGCCGAGGGTCGCACCGACATCACGTTCACGCTGCCCAAGGCCGACGGCGAGCGTGCGGTCGCCGCCCTCAACGCCAACCGCGACGAGCTCGGCTTCTCGTCGATCATCTACAACGACCTCGTCGGCAAGGTGTCGCTGATCGGCGCGGGCATGCGCTCGCACCCGGGCGTGATCGCGACGTTCTGCGAAGCACTGGCCGAGGCGAAGGTCAACATCGACATCATCTCGACGTCGGAGATCCGGATCTCCGTGCTGGTCAAGGACTCCGAGCTGGACGTCGCGGTGAAGTCGTTGCACGCGGCGTTCGAACTGGGCGGCGACGAAGAGGCGATCGTGTACGGCGGCACCGGGCGCTGACCCGCACCGCACCCACCAGCCCGACGAGCGGGCGACAACAGAGAGCGAACCAGATGAGCAGCCGGTCCAACACAGACGTCGCAGTCCAGGATCCGCAGCAGCCGGCCGGGGACGCGCCGGCGCTGACCGTCGCCGTCGTCGGCGCGACCGGGCAGGTCGGTGCCGCGATGCGGCAGATCCTGGCCGACCGCGACTTCCCGCTGACGAAGATCCGCTTCTTCGCCTCGGCCCGCTCCGCCGGCAAGACGCTGGAGTACCGGGGCGAGGAGGTCGTCGTCGAGGACGCCGACACCGCCGACCTGTCCGGCATCGACATCGCGCTGTTCTCGGCCGGGGCCACCACCTCCCGTGCCCAGGCGCCGCGCTTCGCCGCGGCCGGCGCGCTGGTCATCGACAACTCCAGCGCCTGGCGGATGAACCCGGACGTGCCGCTGGTGGTGTCCGAGGTCAACCCGCAGGCCATCGCCGAGGCCGAAGCTGGGCATCATCGCCAACCCGAACTGCACCACCATGGCGGCGATGCCGGTGCTGCGCCCGCTGCACGACGAGGCCGGCCTCGAGCGGCTGATCGTGTCGACGTACCAGGCGGTCTCGGGTTCCGGGCTGGCCGGCGTGCAGGAGCTGGCCACCCAGGTCCGGGCGGTCGCCGACGGCGCCGAGGCGCTGGCCTACGACGGGTCGGCCGCGGAGTTCCCGGCGCCGGTGAAGTACGTCCGGAACATCGGCTTCAACGTGGTGCCGCTGGCCGGCGCGATCGTCGACGACGGGTCGCTGGAGACCGACGAGGAGCAGAAGCTCCGCAACGAGTCGCGCAAGATCCTCGGCATCCCGGAGCTGCGGGTCGCCGGGACCTGCGTGCGGGTGCCGGTGTTCACCGGCCACTCGCTGTCGATCAACGTCGAGTTCGCCCGGCCGCTGTCGGTCGAGCGCGCCACCGAGCTGCTGTCCGACGCCCCGGGCGTCGAGCTGTCCGAGGTGCCGAATCCGTTGCAGGCGGCCGGTTCCGACCCCAGCTTCGTCGGCCGGATCCGGCAGGACCAGAGCGCCCCGGAGGGTCGCGGCCTGGTGCTGTTCATCTCCAACGACAACCTCCGCAAGGGCGCGGCACTCAACGCCGTGCAGATCGCCGAGTTGGTCGCCGCGAAGCGCTCCTGAACGCGCACTTTCGGCGTGGGAATCTCCGGCATCCGGAGATTTCCACGCCGAAAGTGGCAGTTGGCGGTACCCGGGGTACAGCTCCACCCATGAGTGGAACCCCTGATCCGGCCCACGTGCGTCCGGCCGGCGTCAGCGACGCCACCGTCGAGGCACTGGGCACGTTGAGCGCGGCGCTCGAGGTCGTCGAGCACGCCCGCGGCATGTTGTACGCCTTCCACCGGATGACCGGTGAGGCGGACCTCGCGCTCGGTCAGGCCGTCGCACAGCTCCGAGATTCCGGCGCCACCGAGCTGGCCGACACCCTGGAGACCGAGCTCGTCGGGCGCAACGTCATCGAGGGCCGCTGGACGTTCCAGATCGTCGAGGACTACGACGATGGTTACTACGCCGCGTTCAAGGCGCTGGAGAAGCGGGCCCGCGACGAGCTTGCCGACGGCAAGCGGCATCTCTTCGAGTCGGAGATGAAGGAGGACCGCCGCACCCACGGGCGGCGGCACCACGAGTCACGGCCGGACTGAGGCCCTCGGAAGCTCAGCCCAGCGCCAGGTTGACCAGCAGGAACACGTTCAGCCCGACGATCAGCGCCGCCACGATCGAGGCCACCAGCGTGGTGGCGCGCCGGTTCACCCAGTCGCCCATCAGCTCTCGTCGCGACGTCAGGTACACCAACGGGATCAACGCGAACGGGATGCCGAAGCTGAGGACCACCTGGGACCAGACCAGCGCCTGGGTCGGATCGGCCCCGCTCACCAGGATGAGCAGCGCCGGCACCACGGTGATCAGCCGGCGCAACAGCAGCGGGATCCGCCGCTTGAGGAAGCCGGCCATGATGACCTGCCCGGCGTAGGTGCCCACCGCCGACGCGGCCAGGCCCGAGGCCAGCAGGGCGACACCGAAGGCGATCGCGGCGCCACTGCCCAGCTGCGCGCCGAGACCTGCGTGCACTTCCTCCAGCGACGCCACCTCGGTCGCGTCGCCGAAGAACAGCTGGGCGGCGATGACCAGCATGACCGCGTTGACCACCCCGGCCAGCCCCATCGCGATGATCACGTCGGTCCGCTGGGTGCGCAGCAGCTGCTTGCGGCGCGGCGCGGGCAGCGCGTGCCGGGTGACGTCGGCGGGCAGCGGGTAGCGGTCCGGCACCAGTGCCGAGTGGACGTAGATGACGTGCGGCATCACGGTGGCACCGAGGATGCCGGTGGCCAGCAGAACGCTGTCGACCCCCTCGAACCGCGGCACCAGGCCCTCCGCCATCCCCGACGGGGACGCGCCCGAGCGGATCAGCGTGTAGCCGAAGCCGAGCGCGATCACCGCCAGCAGTCCGCCGATGACCAGCTCGAACGGCCGGTGCCCACGGTTCTGGGCGGCCAGCAGGCCGAAGGCGACGATCGCCGAGATGACCCCACCCACGGGCAGCGGGATCCCGAACAACAGGCTGAGAGCGACGGCTCCACCGACGATCTCGGCGATGTCGGTGGCGATGGCGACCGCCTCGGCCTGCAGCCAGAGCCCCCAGGTGACCGGACGCGGGAACCGTTCCCGGCACAGTGAAGCGAGGTCACGACCGGTGGCCAGGCCGAGCTTCGCGGTCAGCGTCTGGATGAGCATCGCCATCAGGTTCGCGGTGACGATGACCCACAGCAGCAGGTAGCCGAAGCTGGCGCCGCCGGAGAAGTTGGTCGCGAAGTTGCCCGGGTCGACGTAGGCGACCGCGGCGACGAACGCCGGTCCGAGCAGGGTCAGAGAGGTGCGCAGCCGCCGACGCCATGGCGGACGGCGGTCGGGAAAGCGCGAAGCGGTCTCGTCGAGCACCGTCGTCACCGTGGCCGGTTTGGTCATTGCCCACCCTTCGTCGATGCGGGACGGAACGTATTCGGAACCCCGAAGCTCGAAGTTTGGTCCACCATAGTTCGGTCACCCGAAACTTCTCATCAGGTCCGCCACACATCACCGGCAGGGGACGGTACCGATCGCCGGGTCGCCCATCGGCGACCTCTCCGACACCACCACGTACCCGCAGACACCGGCCGCCCGGTGGCTGACGCCCTCCGACTGCCACTGCCGGGGTACCGGCACCACCCGCCGCTCCCAGGTCGGGAAGTCGGCCGGATCGGCGTCCGGACCGGGCGCGCGGTACTCGATCGCGTGGTCGTAGGTCAGCAGCAGGACGGTGTCGGCGTTGCGGGCGGCGTCGGTGACGACGTTGCCGACCATCAGCGACCGGGACGGCGACGCCGGGTCCGGTGGGCTGAACGTGGTGCGCAACACCAGGTCTCCACCGCCGGGCACCCCGGTGTACACCCGGTGCGGGGCTTCCCCGCCGCCCGGTTTGGTGATGATCACGATGCCGCCCGCGTCGGTGACGAGCATCGCCTCGGCGTTCCACGAGCCGTCGGGATAGCGGTAGTCCCAGCGCTCGGACGCCACCGACGACGGCAGCGGCAGCGTCGGCTCGGCCGCCCGATACACCGTCACGACCTCCCGGCCGTTGTTGCCACCGATGTCGCCGACGTACAGGCAGCGGCCGGCCGGACACGACCCTGCGACCACCGCCTCGGCGTTGTCGGCCGACATCCCGTCGACGTCGACGACCCCGACCAGGCTCCCGTCACTGCGGACGGCGGTCAGCGCGGCGGCACCGGTGCCGTCGTCGACCACGAAGTACAGGTCCGGATCGCTGCCGGACGCGGCGATCCCGCTGGCCTCCGGAACGGTGTCGGGCAGCGTGCCACCGTCGACGGGATCGGCGTAGCAGGGATCCCACGCGCAATTCGGTTCCGCAGCAGCCGGGGCCGTGCCCGGCGGGTCGACGGCAGACGTCTCCGGGGGACCGGCGTCACCGGTGGACGTCACGACGGCGTCGGAGGGCGGTGGGACGACAGTGGGGAAGGGTGGGACAGCCGTGCCGCAGCCCGCCAGCAGCACTCCGGCGAGCAGCCAGCGGGCTGCCCTCACGCGCGGGCGGCCAGCACCCGGCGGACGAAGTCGAGCTCGACGGCGACCTGCCGCATCCGCTCGGCGACCACCATCGACCCGTGGCCGGCGTCGTAGCGGTACACCTCATAACGGTGGCCGCCGGCGGCCAACCCGTCCAGGTAGTTCTCCACCTGCCGGATCGGCGTCCGCGGGTCGTTCTCGCCCGCCGAGACGAGCACCGGGGTGCGCACGGACGAGAGCCAGGTCAGCGGCGACGAATCCCGGTACTTGTCCGGCACCTCCGCCGGCGAACCACCGAAGAGCGCGCGGTCGTAGGCCCGGAGCGGTTCCATCTCGTCCTCGTAGGCGGCGAGGTAGTCGGCGACCGGAGCGCCGGCCACGGCGGCCGTCCAGCGGTCGGGGTCGGTGCCGATGCCGAGCAGGGTGAGGAACCCTCCCCACGAGTAGCCGAGCAGCACGCTGCCGGCCGGGTCGGTGAACCCGTCGGCGACGACCCGGTCGTGGACGGCGTTGATGTCGGCGAGCTCCGTGTGGCCGATCCGCTCGGTCAGGGCGTCCCGCCACACCGAGCCGTAGCCGGTGGAGCCGCGGTAGTTCACCTGGACGACCGCGAAGCCGGCGTCCAGCCAGGTGGCGCGGGTGGCGTCGAAGGAGTCGTCGTCGGCCGCGGCGGGGCCGCCGTGCACGTAGAACAGCGTGGGCAGCGGTCCGCTGCTGCCGGCGGGTCGCGCGGTGAAGGCGTGGATGCGACCACCGGGTCCGTCGACCCAGAGGTCGGTGAGCGGCTCGGAACCGGGTGCGGCACCACCGGGCGGGGTGAGCAGGACGCCGTCGACCCCGTCGGTGACCACCCGGACCGACGCCGCGGCGGCCGCTGAGGAATGCCGGTACCACACGGACCCGTCGGGCCGGGCGACCGCGCCGCCCACCGTCCCGGGGGCGGCGGGGAGATCGGTCAGCGCGCCGGAGGTGAGGTCGTAGCGGTGCAGGGTGGTGCGCCCGGTGTGGGTGTGCGACAGAAGCAGGGCCGTGGCGTCGGGATAGAAGTCGGCATCCACGTCGCCGGGCAGGTCCAGCACGATCTCGGTGACCTCACCGCTGGCGGTGTCCCAGACGAGCAGCTCGTCGCGGCCGCGTCGTTCGTGGCCGACCAGCAGGCGCTGATCGCCGGCGATCGGCGAGAACGCCTGTGGGTTGAGCCCTTTCCCGGCCCCGTCGGACAGCTCGGCGAGCACCGCGCCGTCGGTGACCGCGTAGACGCGCAGCTCCGGGTAGCGGGAGTCGCCGGCCTCGGAATGCGCCAGCACCCAACGGGTCTCGTCACGCGAGAGGGCCCCGACGGACGCGTCCTCGGGGTGCGCGTAGACGACCCGGGTGCCGGCGTCGTCGCTGAGGTGCACGCGGGAACCGTCGTCGTCGGCGAAACCCGCGATGACCACACCACTTCCGAGCTCGAGCCCTGCCGGGTAGCCCGGCGGCACCCCGGGCAGCGCCTCCTCGGCCGGCCCTGCCGTTCCGAAGGGCTGCCGCCGCCACGACCCGAACTCGTCGCCGTCGGCGTCGTCGAACCACCACAGCTGCTCGCCGTCGGGGCTGAGCACACCCGACGTGGTGCCGTCCGGGCGGCTGGTGGCCTGCACCCGCTCGCCCGACGCGACGTCGAGCGTGTGCAACTCGTACACCCCGGACTCGTTGCTGACCAGCACGGCGCGGTCGGGCGCGTCCCGGGCCGGGTCCGGCAGCCCGATGCGGACGGCGTCGAAGCGGGCCCGCCACCGGGCCTCGGCCGCCGGGTCGTCGAAGAGCCGGTCGGGGACCGCGGCGAGCGGGTGGGTCGTCGTATCGGCCATCCGGCCAGCCTAAATGGCGGTGGCGCCCGGACTTCCGACGACGGCCGGCCGGCTCCCCGGGAGCGACGGAGCCGCCGAACCGGGTCCAGCCGCAGCACCGATGGGGCAAGATCGGGGTGTCGACCGCGTCGGGTGGACCGGCTCGGCAGTGGGAGGACGGCGATGACGTACGGCGCCGACCCCGGTCCCGTTCCGTGGCACACGGACCGGCCTGAGGGCAGCGCTGAGCCGACCGCGGCTCCGCCGGTCCCCGGACCGTTCCCCGCACCGTCCTCGCCGCCCGCCCAGCACCGGCCGTCCCAGCACCCGTCAGCCCAGCATCCGCCAGCCCAGCACCCGTCAGCCCTGGACCCGTCGCCGGCCTGGGCCGGTGTGTCATCGTGGACGCAGTCGTCGGCCGACCAGTGCTGCGGAGAGGGGTAGCAGGTCGAGTGACCTCCGATCCGCGCCAGCCCCGCCGGCGGGACCGGCTCGACGACGCGCGTGTCCGCGACGGCGACCGGTGCTTCTGGTGCCGGCGCCCGTTCTCCCGGCTGGTGGCGCCGACCACCGATCATCTGATCCCGCGGGTCCGTGGTGGCCCGAGCTGGTTGTCCAACGAGGTCGCCGCCTGCCGTCGGTGCAACGCCGAACGGGGACACCGGTCGCCGTCGGACTGGTTGACCGCGTGCGAGGAACGCGGCTGGGAGCCCGACCGGGCCGCGGCGCAGGCACTGCTCGTCGACCTCGCCGCAGAGCTCGAGGTGCGTGGCGGCCATCGGGCGGCCCGGCAGGCGGTGGACGCGCAGCTCAGGCGGCTGCCGCCCGGTCCGTCCCGCGGCTGACGGCCCCCCACAGCGCCCGCGGCCATGGGTGAAATTGCCGCACGAACAGGGTGCACTGCGGTGCGCCACCGGAGAATCTGTGGTGGAGTCGAGGGGGGTCACACTTCCGGGACGGCGGCACGCAGCTCATGGTTCTTCAGCAGGCTCCGGGGGGTTCGGGGCCGACTGGAACCTGGGTGGATCTGTCTGTCGAACCCGGACAGGTCCGCCTGCGCGTGGCCGGTGAGTCCGATGCCGACGCCGAGAGCGCCCGGCTCGCCGTCCTCGAGCGCTATCACCTCGTGTCCTTCGCGGGGGCACCGTCGTTCGACCGGCTGACGAAGCTCGCCGCCGATCTCTGCGGGACCTCGATGGCGTTGGTCAGCCTGGTGCACGCCGACACCCAGTGGTACCTGTCGTCCTACGGCATCGATCCGCCGCCGATGAACCGTTCGGAAGGGTTCTGCGGGCACGGGCTCGCCGGTGGCGAGACGCTGGTGGTGACCGACGCCCGCACCGACCTGCGGTTCGCCGCGCACCGGGTGGTCACCGGCCCGCCGTCCATCCGGTTCTACGCGGGGGTGCCGCTGGTGTCCCCCGAGGGGTTCGTGCTGGGGCGGCTGAGCGTGCTGGACACCGTGCCGGGGGACCTGACGCCGCGGCAGAACGAGCAGCTGCACACCCTGGCCGACGAGGTGATGGCGCAACTGACGCTGCGTCAACAGGCGGCCGAGCTGGCCATCGAGGTGGCCGCGCGGCGCACCTCGGAAGCCGCGCTGGCCGATCACGAACGACTGCTGCAGGGTGTCCTGGCGAATCCGGACGTGGTGACCATGGCCCGCGACCTCGAGGGCCGGTTCCTGATGGCCAACGACGCGCTGCACGAGCTGCTCGACCGTCCGCCGGGGACGCTGACCGGGCGGCTCGCCTCCGAGGTGCTGCCGGCGAGCCTGGTCGGCGAGGACACCGTCGGTCGCCGGACGTTCGCGGTGGAGGCCGCCAGGACCGAGACGCACGTGCCGTTCACGCACCCCGACGGCCGGCGACTGATGTTCCGGGTGGCGAAGTTCCCGCTGCGGGACGCCGACGGCACGATCTCCGGGCTGGTGCTCAACGGTGTCGACGTCACCGAGCAGTTCGCGGCGGCCGAGGCGTTGCGCGCGTCGGAGGCGCGGTGGCACGAGCTGTTCGCGGGCTCACCGGTGGGGATCTGCGTGCTGGACGAGCACGGCGCGTTCCGCGAGGTCAACCGGGCCCTGTGCGCGCTGTTCGGCCGCTCCGAGGACGAGCTGCTCGGCCACAGCCCCGGCGAGTTCGCCCATCCCGACGACGCCGCTTCACCGGAGCAGATGCACCTCGGCGACGTCGCCACGGCCACCGCGGAACGGCGAGTCGTGTTGCCGGACGGTCGGGTGCGGTGGGCCTGGACCGCCACTGCGCCGACCCCCGGGCCCGGTGCCGAGGTGTGGACGCTGGCCCACATCCAGGACGTCACCGAGCGACACGCCATCCAGGAGGCCGTCCGGGACTCGGAGGCCAACCTGACCGCGGTTGCCGAGGTCATCCGCACCATCCAGGCCGGGGGCGACGCCCGGCAGACCATCGTGGAAGCCGGGCGCAACCTGGCCGACGCCCACGGGGCCGGGTTGCTGGAGCCGGCCCCGGACGGTCACTGCCTGGTGATGACAGCGTCCACCCGGCCAAAGCTGGTCGGGATGGAGGTGCTTTTCGACGGCTCGTCCGCGTCCGGCCAGGCGTTCCTGAGCGGTGAGCCGGTGCTGGTCACGGACCCGTCCACCTCGACGTGGTTGTCCCCGGGCATCGTCGGCCGGCTGGGGGCCGGATCGCTGTGCGCGTTCCCGGTGCGCTCGGGAGACCGGGTGACGGCGGTGTTGACGGTCAACTGGCCGGTGTTCGTCAACGGCATGGACGACACCCGGGTCCGCGCCATCGCGCTGCTCGCCGACCAGGCCGGGGTGGCCTTGCGGCAGGTCGCGCTGGTCGCCGAGCTCGCCCAGCTGGCGCAGACCGATTCCCTCACCGGCCTGCCGAACCGGCGGAGCTGGGACGCGACGCTCGGTTCGCTGTTGCACAGCATGGCCGCCAACGGCCATCCGCTGAGCGTGGCCCTGATGGACCTGGACCACTTCAAGGACTACAACGACACCCACGGACACGCGGCCGGCGACCAGTTCCTGCGGGACTTCGCGGTGCACGCGGCCAGCAAGCTACGGACGGCGGACACCGTCGCCCGCTGGGGCGGCGAGGAGTTCGCGGTGGCGCTGCCGGACTGCCCGGGAAGCACCGCCGCCGACGTGCTCGAACGGATCCGGCAGGGCGTCCCGGGCGGGCAGACCTGCAGCCTCGGCTACGGCACCTGGGACGGCCAGGAGTCCGCCGCCGACCTGATGGAGCGGGTGGACACCGCGCTCTACGCTGCGAAGCGGGCCGGCCGCGACCGGATACGGCGGTCCCCGCCGCCGGGCCGTTGACGCCGGCGGGTGGACCGACCGGGTCTCAGTGCTTGACGACCGCCATCATGTCGCCGATGCCGGCCGTGGGCAGGTACGCCCGGGTGATGGCGATGCC
Organism: uncultured Actinomycetota bacterium; assembly: GCA_963700115.1. Taxonomy (GTDB): domain Bacteria; phylum Actinomycetota; class Actinomycetes; order Mycobacteriales; family Nakamurellaceae; genus Nakamurella. Next base: position 618,435 of record OY969473.1, read on the forward strand.
GATCCGGGGCAGGTCGGCGTCGTCGCGGTAGGCCATGTAGATGGGCGAGAGCCGGGGCTGGAACTTCGCCTTGAACTGGTGCAGCGACCGGAATCCGTAGACCGGCTCGAGCGAGGCGCCGAGGCTGTCCATCAGCTTCTCGATCGCGGTGCCGCCGCCGGCATCTCCTTCGGAGCGGGCCAGCGGCGCCCCGGACAGCGACACGAACTCCGCACCCTGCGCCTTGAAGTACAGGCACGACGAGGCGATGAGGAACTCCATGGCGGCGCGGTAGCTGCCCTCGGGACCGCGCCGCATGAGGTCCAGCGTCCAACCGCGTACGACGCCGCCCTGGCCGTAGACCGGCATCCAGGACGTCACGCCGTGGATGGCGCCGGCCGCGTCGACGGCCAGTCCGACCCGGACCTCGGGGTCCAGCGCTTCGGTGAGACCACCGAGGGTGAAACCCATCTCGGGCAGCTTCTTCTCACCCAGCCACTCGGCGGAGATGTTCTCCACCTTGTTGACCGTGGACCACGGCTCGTCGGCGAGGGTGACCATCCGGAACTCGATGCCCTCTCGGGGGGCCTTGTTCAGGGCGGTCCGGATGTCCTGCCATTTCTTCCCCTTGTACTCCAGGGTCGGCAGGTCGATCAGGTTGTCCTCGGCGACCTGGACGCTGTGCCAGCCGAGCGCGTCGGTGACCGCGACGGTCCGCGCGGTGCAGGAGAACATGTACGGGATGATTCCGGCCTTGTCGCAGGCCGCGAAGAACGCCGTGAGGGTCGCCTCGGTCGATCCGGGGGGGCCGACCGGATCACCCAGGGCGACGGCGACACCGGCGTGGCGGCGGTAGGCGACATAGCCCTCGCCGTCCGCGGTCACCAGCTGGCGGTTCTCCGGCCAGGTCGTCATCCAGGAGATGGTGTCACCGCCCCACCTGCGCAGCAGTTCCTTGGCCTTCTCCGGCTGATTGCTGGCGGTGGCCAGCCGCCGCTTGCTGCGCCGCGGGACCCGGAAGGAGTCCCGGAACACGATGAGCAGCACGAACAGCAAGAGCGAGAACACCATGTTGGCGACGAACTGGCCCGGGTCGTCGATGACCAGCGTGAGGTCGGTAGCCAAGAACGAGACCAGGACGAGGACGCCGATGACGACGCCCAACAGCACGGTGACGCCCTGCGCGAGGATCTCCAGCCACCACGCCCAGCGGTAGCCGCGGCGGATGCCGTTGGCGACGAGCAGCGTCACGGTGAGCAGGATGATGAGCACCCACCAGGCGTCGGTCTCGTCGTTGGTGGGACCGAAGGGGGTGAGCCGGTCGGGCAGGAAGGTGCTCAGCAGCTGCGACACCGTGGACACCGCGACGAGAGCGAACGCCAGCTGCCGGATCTCGAAGCGGGTCGGCAGTGCGCGGGTCCGCAGGGCGCGGGGACCGGCCAGCCGGGTGGAGAACGGCATGCTGAGGAAGACCGCGAAGGCGTGCTCGGCGTCGGCCATCTGACCGATGAACATCACCGAGTACAGGACGTACACCCAGATGAGCAGCCGCAACCGCAGACGCCACGGCGGCTTGACCGTGGCGCTGGCCACCGAGATCGCAGCCATCATGCCGGCGGAGAACCCGACGTCGGTCTCGGTGGCGCGCTGGGACACCCAGTCCCAGCCGGAGGTGCGGAAGACCCAGAACAGCAGCGCGGTGAGCAGGACGGCGGCGAACTGGAAACCGACGGTGATCAGAACGGTCCGCGTGGTACCCAGCCGGACCTCGGCGAAGCCGGTGACGACCGCGAACGCGCCCGCCACGAAGATGTAGTAGACGGGGTACAGGGCGAAGAAGTTGCCGGTGACGAGGGTGTACCAGCGGCCGTCTTCGAAGGCGGGCAGGCCGTAGCCGACGATGTCGAAGAACGACGCGTCCTCGACGGGCTTCCACAGCGTGCCCAGCACGACCGACAGCACCATCGTGATGACGACGTACGCGGTGGTGAACGGCGCCTTGGCTGCCGTCCGGAGGATCCACGGTTTCCGCCGGGGGGCGGCAGGTGCCGCCGGCTCGGCGGCCACCGCGGTCGACTTCGGGGGAGGCGCGGGCTTCGCGACAGCGTCTCCGGCGGGGGCGTCCACAAACCGGGCGGCGGGCGCACCCTGCACGGTGGGCGGCGGTGTGCCGCCCGGTGCCCCTTCCAGCGGATCGTTGTCCGTCATCGTGCAGTACCCACTCTCGTCGGTCACGATGGCACCGAGTGCGCGCGCCTGAAAGCGAAGTCTAGGTTGGCTCGCCGCCGTGTCCACGGACCTGAGTCGCTCCCCAGGTGCATCGTTTTCGTATCTCTCGGGCGACCCTGTCCGTCACCCGCCCTCCGACGTTGAGGTCGCGGACGCGCGTCGGCGGGGTATCCGCTGAGGGCACCCGATCGGCGCGCAGACCAGGCGAGCTCGGGACTCCACGTGGCGCCGCGTCCTGCCACCAACGAGCGAACGGGTATGTTCTGAGAGTGACCATTCGGCTACAGCCGCGCCTGATCCAGGACGGCCGCCACGACGGCGGTCCATGCAGCGACGACGCGAGTGCCGTCGACGAGCTCCCGGACCGGCACGGTAGCGGGGTCGGGGACCTGCCGTGGGAGGGCAGAGTGTGAGGCGGCCGGCGGTCGGCGACCGGGTGTCACCAATGCTTTTTCCAGTTCGGGGGCACCACGTGACGGGCGACGCCGACAGTCACGACGATCTGTCGTTCCAGCTGAACGTCCGCGAGCGCGCTCTCCTTGCCACGGGAGTCTCGTTCACCGTGGCGGACGCACGGGCGGACGACGTGCCGCTGATCTGGGTGAACCCTGCGTTCACCGCGATGACCGGGTTCGCCGCGGCCGAGGTGCTCGGTCGGAACTGTCGCTTCTTGCAGGGTCCCGGTACCGACCCGGCGCAGGTCGCGGTTCTGCGGGAGGGTCTGGGCAGCGGGGACGACGTCAAGGTCACCTTGCTCAACTACCGCAAGGACGGTTCCGAATTCTGGAACGAGTGCACCTTGAGTTCGGTGTACAACGCGGCTGGCCAACGCACGCATTACGTCGGCATCCAGGCTGACGTGACCGAGCGGGTCCTGCTCGAGGCGGAACTGGCCGCAGCTGAGTCGCGGTACCGCCTGTTGGCGCAGAACAGCAGCGACATCATCAGCTTCACGGACCCCGACGGGACATTGCGCTATGTCAGCCCCGCGTACGAGCGGGTTCTGGGCGGGGCGTCTCAGGACGTGATCGGTACCGAAGTGGGGGTGGGCTCTCATCCTGATGACGCCGCCTCGGTCCGTGAGGCGTTCGCGGCCGCGGTCAGCGGCGAGCCTCGTCGGGTCACCTTCCGGAGTCAGCGATCCGACGGCACCTGGGTGTGGCTGGAAGCTGAGGCGCATCCCCTGCGGGATCCCGCCACCGGTGCGGTCACCGGAGTCCAGGCCTCCACCCGGGACATCAGCGAACGGCGCGACTCCGAAGCCAGGTTGGAACGCCTGGCCCTGACCGACTCGCTGACCGGGTTGGCCAACCGGGCACTGCTCATCGACCGGCTGAGCCACGCTCAGCAGCGTCTGCGGCGAATTCCTGGCCGCGTCGCACTGTTGATGCTCGACCTGGACCGGTTCAAGCTGGTCAACGACTCCTCGGGGCACCACGTCGGTGATCAACTCCTGATCGAGGTCGCCGATCGACTCCGACGCTGCGTTCGCCCGACCGACACCGTCGCCCGCCTCGGTGGCGACGAATTCGTGGTGCTGCTGGAAAACCTCACCGATCCGGACCAGGCCGTCAGCACGGCTGAACGACTCCTCACCGCCCTGCGGGAGCCCCTGGCGCTGCCCACCCACGAAACGATGTCGGCCCGGGGCAGCATCGGGATCGCGACCACCTCGGATCCTGATCACCCCGCGGACGCACTGTTCCGGGAAGCCGATCTCGCTCTCTATCACGCGAAGGATCACGGCCGCGACAGACACTCGACGTTCGACGCCGGGCTTCGTCAACGCGTCCTCGCCCAGGTGAGTGCGGAGCGTCAGGTGCGGCGTGGTCTGGCCGGGGACGGCCTGGAGCTGCACTATCAGCCGATCCTGCGGCTCGCGGACAATCTCGTGACCGGCGCCGAGGCGCTGATCCGGCTCCGCGACCGCGACAGCGACCAGCTCATCGGACCGGATCGCTTCATCGAGGCCGCGGAGGACTCGGGTCTGATCTCCGACCTCGACCAGTGGGTCCTCAACCAGGCGATGCGGGATCTGGCCGGCGCTCACCTGAGCCGGCCGGACGTCGACGTCGCCATCAACGTGTCTCCCCGCTCGATGCTCGACCCACGATTCGCGGAGCGGTTCACCGCCGCCGCAGGCGAGCACGGCGTCGACACGTCCCGGCTGCTCGTCGAGGTCACCGAGCGGACACTGATGGACACCTCGGGGAATTCGTTGAGCTCGCTGATGTCGCTCCGCGCCCTCGGTGTGCGCGTCGGAATCGACGATTTCGGCACCGGATACTCGTCGCTGGGCTACCTTCAGCGGCTTCCGTTGGACTTCGTGAAGATCGACCGCTCCTTTGTCGCCCAGCTGCCCACCAGCGATCGAGCCACGGCCACCGTGGAAGCCATCATCAGGCTGGCACACGCCCATGACCTCAGCGTCACCGCCGAAGGCATCGAGACCCGAGCCCAACTCGACACCATCGTCGACCTGGGCTGCAACTACGGGCAGGGCTACCTGATCGGGCGCCCCGCACCCCTCGTGAACTGGGACAAGCGCGACGCCGGCAGTTGAGGCCCGCCACCCCCGGACGGTCAGATCGCTGCCACGAGACGTGGCTGTCGAGCCTCGGGGTTCGGTACCGCCTCCTCATGGGGGCGGTCGCGGTCGGAGTGCTTGATCCGCGACAACCGTTTCTCATCGGCCTCTTTCGCAGTGCTCATCGCCGTTGGGGGTAACAGCCCAGGCCGAGCTCGGCCGTGGTGGAGGTCAGGCCCGGTGGGCAGGGTGTCGAGGTGGCAACCGGGGCCACGGCCGGGTGCGCTCCAGCTGTGCCGCGACCGCGAGCAGCAACGCTTCCGCACCCGGACGTCCGACGAGCTGCACGGCGAGCGGCATCCCGGCCGCATCCAGTCCCGCCGGCACCGTCATCGCCGGCCAGCCGGCGAGGTTCCACGGGGCGGCGAACGGGGCGTAGGTGGCGTTGCTCCAGAAGTTGGCGAACCAGCCACGGTGCCGCCACTCGACGGCGTCGATCGGTGTCCGGGCCAGGGCGGGCGTCACCAGCACGTCGACGGTGTCGAAGAGCCGGTTCGCCCGCGTTTGCCACCGTTCGCGACCGCGGGGGCGGGGCAGTCCGGCGGCGAGGAAGACCCTGCCGATGCGGGCGTGGCGTCGTACCGGGGCGTCGAGCCGGGACCGGTCGGCGAGCAACCGGGCGTCGAGCTCGGTGGCGGCGGTCCACCGGACGATCCCGCGCACGCCGAGGGCCTGTCCGTAGGGCGGGTCGGCCGCCACGACCCGGTGTCCCAGCCGGCGCAGGATCGCTCCGGTGTCGGTCGCCGCGGCGGCCCACTGCGGATCGACGCGGACGATGGCCAACGGCGGTCGGGTCGACACGGCGATCCGGACGCGTGCCAGGGTCGTCGACGACGGCCAGTTCCGGGCGGCCGGCCAGGACGGACAGCATCAGTGCGGTGTCGGCGACAGTGGTTGCCAGCACGCCGTTCTCGGCCATGTCGAACCAGGAGTCGGCGCCGATGTCGGCGGGCACCACGCCCAGGCCCGGCTTGAACCCGACCAGACCGCAGCAGGCGGCGGGGACGCGGATCGAGCCCATCCCGTCGTTGCCGTGGGCGACGGTGACCATGCCCGACGCCACCGCGGCGGCCGAGCCGCCGGACGACCCACCCGGTGTGAGCTGCGGGTTCCACGGGTTGCGGGTGAGCCCGAACGCCGAGTCGGTGGCGCCGAAGACGCACAGTTCGGGGCAGCGGGTGAGCCCGACGACGACGGCGCCGGCTTCTCGAAGTCGTCGGACCACGACGTGGTCGGTGGTCTGCGGCGACGGGTCGGAACCGAGGGTGCCGTCGCGCATCGGCTCCCCGGCCACCGGGATGTTGTCCTTGACGGCGATCGGTACGCCCGCCAGCGGCAAGCGGCTGCGGTCGGGGTGCTGATCGATCAGATCGGCCTCGGCCGGCGCCCTCTCCCGCCGGACGACCTGGAAAGCGCCGATGGCGGCATCGGCCGCCTCGATGGTGGCCAGCGATCGTTCCACCATCTGCCGGGCCGTCGCGGTGCCGTCCCGCACGTGCCGGGCGATGTCCACTGCGGTGCTGCCGGCCGGGAGGTCAGGTGGTTTCAGCGAGCGGTCATGGTCGCGTTCGCTCGGGTCCACGGGTTGCTCCCCTCACGTCCGCAGCGACCTCCGGACACGTCGGCGTTGACAGGCTGAACCCTAGGAGCCGACACGCTCCTGCGCTGGTTTCGTGTGCATGAGTGCGTCGTCGCCCACGGATGGTCCGATCCCTCGCGTCCGGGAGATCCCGGGGCTAGCATTCGCCCATGTCAGCCGCGGTGCCGCAGTCTGACGACCCGCCGACGCCGGTCGTCCAGGTCGGGGCGGACGGGCGCGTGCAGCGGCGGGGCAGATCGACGTTCGGCATCATCACGTTCGTCCTTGCCGTGCTGGTGTTCCTCGTCGAACCCGCCCTCACGAGCTTGGTGAACACCGAGAAATTCCTCGGCCAGGCGTCCACGATCTCGAGCACGGTGATGGGCATCCAGACGATCGCCGTCCTCGTGGTGCTGGCGCTGGCGATCGTCGCCGCCGTGCGACGGAGCGGCACCAGCTGGGCGGTCGCGGCCATCGCCATCACCCTCGTCGGAAACAGCCTGTTCCGCTCCGGCGTCGGCTACCTGTTCGACCTCGTGTTCACGGGCATCTACGGCGCACCCACGGTTCGTTACTGAACTCTGCACTCGGGCAACGCGCCTGGGTGGTCGGCTCGGGGTCGCCGCACCCGGTTGAGGCGGGTGGATCCCGACTGTGGCCGGTGATCCCGAACCCGCGTCGGCGGACGAAGCCTGCGGCGGCGACTTGTGGCGGACCGGCGCGTCGCTGCGCCAGCCGACTACGCTTCGGCGGGACTGGCCGGGGAGGTGGGTGGTGATATGGCGCGTAAGTCGCTCGTCGATGCGGTTGCCGATTCGCTGCTCGACCAGATCGTCGGCGGCGACTTCGCCGTCGGTGAACCGTTGCCCGCCGAGGCGGAGTTGCGTGAACGTTTCGACGTGAGCCGGGTGACGATGCGGGAAGCGCTGCGGATCCTGTCCGCACAGGGCGTGGTCCGCGTCAGTTCCGGCATCGGCTCCGTGGTGGCACCGTTGGCGCACTGGCAGTCGCTGGACTCGATCCTGCGGTACACCTCGGCGCGTGGGGACGACGGACAGGTCGCGGAGCAGCTGATCGCCGTTCGCCGGATGTTCGAGACCGAGGCCGCCGCACTTGCCGCGAGTCGCCTGCAGTCGGCAGATCTCGCCGACCTGGCCGCAGCAGTGGCCGAGATGGAGGCCGCGCAGGTGGCGGGCGACGTGGCGCGGTTCGTGAACGCCGACCTGCGCTTCCACGACATCATCCTCGCTGGTTCCGACAATGTTTTCCTGGTAGCCCTTTTCAAGCCCCTCGGCCGGGTGCTGCAGGAGCGACGCGCGCAGACCTCGCGGGTACCGGACATCCAACGGCACGCCATCGCCGAGCACATCGCGGTGCTCGCGGCCCTGCGCAGTGGGGACACCGAGCGCGCTCGGCAGAGCATGGACCACCACATGCAGCAGACCCTGGACGACCTGCGGCACTACGTCCTCCAGCGCGCCGGGGTCTGAAATCGCCCCTTGACATCGAATGGGTCACAGATAAGCTGTCATATACCTGATAGCAGGTATCTCAACACCGACGTTGATGGAGGTCCCATGGATGTGACCCAGCTGCTCGCCCGTTTCCCGGTTTCGCGACCCGTTGACCCGCCCGTCGTGGCGGACCGGGTCCGTCGCTCCGGTCGGGTGCTGATCGTGCTGGATGACGACCCCACCGGCACCCAGTCCGTTGCCGACCTGCCGGTCCTCTCGGCGTGGACCCCGGAGGACTTCGCCTGGGCCTTCGATCAGAACGTGCCCGCGGTGTACGTGCTGACGAACTCGCGCAGTTTCGATCCCGCGACCGCCACCCGCCTCAACCAGGAGATCGTGTCCGCGGCCACCGCGGCCGCCCACTCCCGCGGTCTCACCGTGGCCTTCGTCAGCCGCAGCGACTCGACCCTGCGGGGGCACTTTCCGCTCGAGACCGACGTCATCGCCGACACTCTGCACAGTCTGGGGGAGCGGCGACCGGACGGAGTGGTGCTGGTGCCGGCGTTCCCGGACGCCGGTCGCATCACCGTCGGAGGCGTTCACGGGATGACCGACGGCACCTCCTTCACCCCGGTGGGCGAGACGGAGTTCGCCCGCGACTCGACCTTCGGGTACCGGTCCTCCCGGCTGGCCGACTGGGTGGCGGAGAAGTCCGAAGGTCGAATTCCCGCCACCGAGGTGGTCGAGATCCAGCTGGACACCATCCGCGCGGGATCCGAAGCGATCGCGACCGTCCTGCGATCGGCTGCGGCCGGCAGCGTCTTCGCCGCCGACGTGGTCGACGAGGACGACATGCGCCACCTCGCGCTGGGGCTCGACCTGGCGGAGTCCGAGGGACGGTCCTACGTCTACCGGGTCGGGCCGCCCTTCGTCCGCGCCAGGATCGGCCAGGCTGTCCGGGAGCCGCTCACCGTGGCGCCGGAGGAACTCGCCGGGCGGGCGCCCGGCGGGTTGGTCGTCGTCGGCTCCCACGTCGGCGTGACCAGCAGGCAGCTCGCCGACCTGACCAGCCGCCGGTCCGATGTCGTCGTCGTCGAACTCGACGTGCCTGCGGTGCTGGACCCGGCGACCAACGCAGCCACCATCGCCGCGGTCACCGAGCGGGTCGTCGCCGGTCTCGCGGAGGCCGACGTCGTCGTGCACTCCAGCCGCAGCCTCATCCGGACCGACGACCCTGACGAGAGTCTGGCCATCTCCCGGACGGTGTCCGACGCGCTCGTCGCGGTCGTCCGTCGCACGCTGAGCGCCCGCCCGCCGCGGTTCGTGATCGCCAAGGGCGGAATCACCTCCAGCGATGTGGCCAGCAGGGGACTGGAGATATCGCGGGCGATGGTCGAGGGGTCATTGTTCCCCGGGATCGTGTCCGTGTGGCGACCGGCCGCCGGGCCCGCGACGGGAATTCCGTACGTGGTCTTCGCCGGGAATGTCGGCACCGACACCACACTCACCGAGGCGGTCGGGAAACTGTCCGCATTCACCGGCTCCTGACCCTCAGCCAATTGTTCTTCCGGCCGTTCGTGCCGACCCGAACCATTCCCGCATGCGAAAGGTGATACCCCCATGTCCGCTTCCCCCGCAGTCGCTGTGCTCGGCCTCGGCGCGATGGGCCTGCCGATGGCAGCCCGCCTCGCCGAGGACCTCGTCGTCCACGGCTTCGACATCAACCCGTCCCGGCTGGAGCTGGCCACGGCCGACGGGATCACCGTCCACGACTCGGCCGCGGCCGCCGTCGCCGGCGCCGACGTGGTGCTGCTGGCGGTCCGCGACGGCGCGCAGCTCAACGAGGTCCTGTTCGGCGAGACCGGCATCGCCACGTCGCTGGCGTCCGGATCGGTGGTGATCCTGACCAGCACCGTCGGCACCGAGGGCATCGCCGAGCTCGCATCCCGGCTCACGTCCTTCGACGCCGCCCTGGTCGACGCCCCGTTGAGCGGTGGGCCGGTTCGGGCCCGCGACGGGGACCTGCTGATCGTGGTCGGCGCCGAGCCGACGGCGCGCGCCAAGGCCGAGCCGGTGCTGTCCAGGCTGAGCTCGACCCTCACCGTGGTCGGTGACCGGCCGGGCGACGGTCAGGCGCTGAAGACGGTCAACCAGCTGCTGTGCGGCGTCCACATCGCCGCCGCCGCCGAGGCGCTGGCGCTGGCCGACGCGCTCGGTCTGGACACCCAGCGCACCCTCGACGCGCTGGGTGCCGGTGCGGCCGCGTCGTTCATGCTCGCCAACCGCGGACCTCGGGTTCTGCAGGCGTACGACGAGGGCGGCGCGCCGGTCCTGAGCCGGCTGGACATCTTCGTCAAGGACATGGGGATCGTGACCAAGGCGGCCCGGGCGCTCAAGGTGGCCACCCCGGTGGCGGCGGCCGCCGAGCAGCTGTACCTGGTGGGCGAGGCTCACGGACTCGGCGAAGCCGACGATTCCGCCGTCATCCGCGTCGTCGCGCCGCGCCGCGCACATTCCTGAAACACCTCACCAACACATCGTCGAAGGAGACACCGTGTCCACGTCAGCACTGCTCGCGATCGCAGTGGGAGGAATCACCCTCCTGCTGCTGATGATCGTGAAGTTCAAGGTCAACGCATTTCTCGCCCTGCTCGTCACCAGCGTTCTCGTGGGGCTGGTCGCCGGTATTCCGCTGGCCACCGTCGCCGCCAAGGACGGGGCGCCGGAGAAACTCGGAATCATTCCCGCGATCATCGCCGGTATGGGCGGAACCCTCGGCTCTGTCGCCATTCTGGTGGCGCTCGGATCGATGCTCGGCCGCATCATCGAGCTGTCCGGCGGGGCCTCCAGCCTGTCGGGACGGTTCACCCAGCTGCTCGGACCGCGCCGGGTGGCCGGAGCGCTGACCGCCGCGGCGCTCGTGCTCGCCGTGCCGGTGTTCTTCGACGTCGGGTTCATCATCCTGGTGCCGATCATCTACGGCTTCAGCCAGGCCGCCGGGCTGAACCCGGTGAAGTTCGGCCTGCCGATCGCCGGCATCATGCTGGCCGTGCACGTGGCGGTTCCGCCGCACCCCGGGGTCGTCGGCGGCGCCGCGCTGCTGGGTGCCGACATCGGCATGCTCACCCTGCTCGGTCTGCTGATCGCGCTGCCACTCGGCGTCGTGGCGCACGTGTTCTCGAAGTGGCTCAACCGGCGTGACTTCGTGATGCTCGCGTCGACGCGGGAGATGTTCGACGCGTTCGGCGGCAAGAAGGCCGGCGAGATCAACGAGCCCACCGAGGGTTCGGTCAAGCAGCTGGCACCGCCGTCGGCCGGGATGATCCTGACGCTGATCGTCACGCCGCTGGCGATGATCGGCGCCGGCACCACCGGGGCCACCCTGCTGGAGGCCGGCTCCACGGGCCGCAACGTCCTGAGCTTCATCGGCGCACCGATCTTCGCCCTGCTGGTCACGGTCGCGCTGGCCGCCTACTTCCTGGGCGTTCGCCGCGGCTGGAGCCTGTCGCACATCTCGGACGTCTTCGAATCCGCGTTGCCGCCCGCGGCGATCGTCATCCTGGTGACCGGTGCCGGCGGTGCCTTCGCCCGGATCCTGACGGAGTCCGGTATCGGGCGGGCGTTGGCGGACACGCTGCTGTCCACCGGGCTGCCGATCATCCTGCTGGCCTTCGTGGTGTCCCTCGCGCTGCGCGCCGCGCAGGGTTCGGCCACCGTCGCCATCCTGACCACCAGCGGTCTGATGGCCGATGCCGTCACCTCCGGCGGCTACTCGTCGATCCAGATCGTCGTCATCACCCTGGCCATCGCCTTCGGCGCGTTGGGTCTGTCCCACGTCAACGACTCGGGCTTCTGGGTCGTCACCCGGTACCTCGGTCTCAGCGTCGCTGACGGTCTGCGCAGCTGGACGGTGCTCACCACCGTCCTCGGGCTCGTCGGCTTCGCCCTCACCTCGGTCCTCTGGCTGGTGGTGTAGGTCGGTCGACGTGCGTGCGGCAGCACGCGACGGACGACAGAAACACCCCGGCACGTCTGGAGTCTCCAGACGTGCCGGGGTGGTTCTGTGTCCGGCCGAAGGTGCCGGCGGGGAGTGTGGAGCCGTCGTGATGCTGCTTCGCCGAGGCTCGGTGGCGACTGCCCTGACCGGGCTCGTGGACGACGTGGCCCGCGGGGTCAGCTGGCCGGGGTCAGGCGGCAGCGGCCGTGGGGGCCGGGACCGTCGCCAGGAAGTCGAGCATGTGCCGGCCGACGGCAGCGGGGGAGTCGGAGATCGGCACGTGGTTGGCGCCCGGCAGCCAGCGCAATTGCGCCCCGGGGATGCAGGCCTGGTATCGCAGGATCTGCGGTCCCATCAGCGGGTCGGACGTGCCCTGCAGCAGCAGGGTGGGCTGGTTGATGGCGCTCAGGTGCAGGGGCATGTCGAAAAGGCTGGCCCAGTTGGCCTGCTCGTAGGCGGGCGAGTCCGCGTAGCCGGTGAGCAGCTGGTGGGCGTCGGTGCTGGTCAGCTGCCACGGCAGGCTGCGGCTGCCGGCGAAGAACACCGACCGGCCGGCCGGGGTCAGGCTCAGCCACTCCGCGACCGGGGCGAGGGTCATGGCGACCCCGCGGCCCGCCACCAGTGCGACGAAACCGCCGACCCGCTCGAGGGGCGTTCCCATGCCGTCGGGGGCCATCGCGACGACGGAACGGACGCGGTCGGTCTTGGCGAGCTCGATCGCCACGCGGGCACCGAGCGAGTACCCGGCCACGTGGTAGGACGCGACGCCCAGCTGGTCCAGGGCCTCCTCCACCGCGATGGCGAGATTCGCCGCATTCGGCGAGACACCGTCCGCGAGCGCGGGTGAGCCGCCGAACCCCGGGAGATCAAGCGCGATGACGTCGTACTCGGCCGCGAGGGCGTCGATCACCGGCCGCCACCCGACGAGGGATTCGCCGAGGCCGTGCAGCAGCACGAGGGGCTCGCCGCTCCCGGTGCGGTACAGGTGCAGCGACGACGAGGTGGTGCCGGACGCGTTCATGGTGGTCCTTCGAGCTCGGGTACTGCCGCCGGCAGTGAGCAACCGGGCGCTGGGCGGGCCTCGGTTGATGTGGGCGGGTGCCCAGTGGCGGTGAGAGACGACGGTGCCGGCAGCTCGCGCTGCCGGCACCGGCGTCATCGGTGGTGCGGGTCCTGCTGCCCGCGGCCGTCGGCCACGGTCGGCGGGATTACTTGTCGTCGTGCGCAGCGGCCTCGTCGGCCTCGACCAGGCGGCTGATGAGCTCCTCGACGACGCCGGTCTTGGGCAGGTCGCGCTCGGCCAGCTGATCCGACAGCTCGGCCTTGGTCAGGCCGCGGTAGGGAGCCTGCTTGACGTCGGACTCGACGAGGCGGTCGACGAGCTCGTCGAGGTTGCCGGTCTTGGGGAGGTCGCGCTCCGCCAGCTTCTCCGACAGTTCCGCCTTGGTCAGGCCCTGGTAGGGCTCGCGGGCCTTCTCCTGAGCTTCCTTCTCGGCGGCGCGCTCGGCGGCGCGGACCCGACGGGCCTCGGCCTTGGCCTCTGCCTCGGCGACCTCGGCCTGCTGCACCGCGACCTCCTCGATCACCTCGGCGTGGCTGGTGACCACGTCGGCGGCGGTGTCGAGCTGGCGACGGGCGACCCCGGCGACGGCGGTGAACTGGCTACCCAGCGAACCGGTCATCGCGTTCAGCGCATCGGCCCAGGAGGTGGCCAGGTCGCGGTTCATGTCGACGGACTTCTGGAGCAGGTCGAAGTAGCGCTGAACGCCGGCGGTGGGGTCGATCTTGGGGAACCGGCTCAGCATTTCGGCCTGGTCGGTCAACGCCTGGGCACCCTGCTTCCAGAACTGGGCGGCCTGCTCGGCGGCACCCTTGAACTGCTGCGCGGTGGCTGTGTACTGCTCGGTGCTGGTCATGGCACTCCTCGAAAGGTCGTTGTGGGACTGTCCGCCACGCCGCCCGTCGCGCTGTCACGCGCTGGGCGGCCTGGGGGTGCTGATCCGGACCCGGTGTGTTCCAGGTCGGCGCTGTGCGACGCCGCGGCCCCGTTGGGACGGGTCCCCGGCGAACGTCAGCTGCTAGCAGGTTAGCTCGCTTTGTGGCTAACAAGCCAACCAATGTGAGATACCTCGGGTCGGCCCCGGCTGTGTCTCGACGGGGCGCAAGTGGGTCGCAGGCGCGTCCCGGCCGATCTGCGCGGTCCGGTACCACCACGACAGTGGGGTGCATCACGCGACTGCGGCGTCGGACGCAGGCTCGGTCCGGGTGGCTGCGGCGACCCGCGCTGCGCTGACCTCAACCACCTCTCCGAGAGAAGAGCCATGCACCGTCCGGCGCTTCTCGAAGGCGGAACAGTGAGCGCCGGCGGTGAAACCGGACCGGCGGTGATGGACCCGATGCTTTCCGGGCTGGTGGCCGCCAGGAGCGGCCTCAGGCGTTGCCGTGCGGCGAGGAGCTGGCTCCGAGCGCAGGCAGTTCGGCTCAGCCGAGGTGGGTGGGCAAGGGGCGGGACGCGGTCCGTCCCGGTCGGTCTTCGAGAGCCGCGCAGGCCTCGTGGCCGGGGTCGGTCCTTGGACCCGCACAGAAGGGTGGCGGAGAATCGTCGTCCAGGGCGGTTGCCGCGAGCGCCCTCCCTGCACCTGCCGCCGGAACGCCCGCCGCCGGATCCGCTCCCACGACCGAGAGGCCGCCGATGACCCGCCCGGACCCGACCCGCCCAGACTCGACCGGCCCAGACCCTTCCGGCCCTCATCCATCTCCCGGTGCCCTGAGTCCCCGCCGCGGCGGGACCCGGCGCACGGGCGTCCTGGTGGCCGTCGTGGTCGTGGTCGTGGCCGCCTTGGTCGGCGCGTTCGCGCTCGTCGTCGCGCTGCGAGGCTCCGGCGCCCCGACCGCCGACCCGGCGCCCACCGCGGGGCCGCCGCCGAAGGCGTCCGCCGGGGACGGCGACCCGCGCGTGTGCGACACCGAGGCCGGAAGCCTCCGCTTCGACACCAAGCTCGCCGGCGCCGACGGGCCCGTGCCGTACAGCGTGAGCCTCCCCGCCGACTACTACACCGACTGCCGGGAGTACCCCGTGCTGTTCGCGCTGCACGGACGCGGCGAGAGCAACGCCACGTTTCTGCCCTTCGCCGAGGAGCTCCGCGGAGCCGTCGACGACGGAGTGCTCGACGACGTCGTGATCATCACCCCCGACAGCGCCCTCGACGGGCGCTGGCAGGGGCGGTACGACAGCGCCTTCATCGACGAACTCGTGCCGTACGTCGAGGAGAACTACCGGGTACGGGCCGGTGCTGAGAACCGGCTCCTCGTCGGCTGGTCGATGGGCGGCCACGGCGCCTTCCGGTTCGGCATCGAGCATCCGGACATGTTCGCGGCCGTGTGGGCCGTGGACGGCGCGATGAGCCGCGAGCCCGCCGACTACCTGAAGTTCCTCGACGGTGCAAAGGATGCCGAGACGAGGATCACCTCCGTCGGAGGCGACCTCAACGGCGACCGGGTGGAGAAGGTGATCGACCTGTTCGCCGAGCAGGGAGTCGACTTCGCCTATGAGCGACTCCCCCTCGACCACGAGTTCACGCTCTTCGTGGAGGCCGACCGCGACGCCGGCTGGCCCACGATGACCTGGATGGCCGAGCGTCTCGGGCAGGCACCGTGACCTCGTCCCTCCAGAGCGCGAGGCCTTCCCCACGGTCACCGCCTCGGCGACCTGATCCGGTTCCGCGGTCAGCGGTGCCGGCGGCGGACGACGACGGTCACGTCATCCGCGCCGTCGACCCCGGGCGCGGCGTGCTCCTGACCCGGTCGGCGGATGTCCTGGGCAGACGAGCCGGGAGTCACGAACGCGCGGTAGTCAACCGAGAGGGCTGACTCCCCCCGAAGACGATGACGCTGGACACCTACGCGGATCTGATCCTCGCGACGTGGACGCAGTGACAGAGGGATCGGACGATCGCCTGTGAACGTGCGGGAGCGGATCCACGGGGTCGACACTCCCACCGCGTGAGGTCAGAGCATATGCTCTGACCTGCTGAAAACATGGTCGGGGTGACAGGATTTGAACCTGCGACCTCTTCGTCCCGAACGAAGCGCGCTACCAAGCTGCGCCACACCCCGTAATGCCTGGACCAGACTATCCGATGCGGGCCCGTGCTCCTGACCAGTTTTGCGCGCCGGTCCCTCAGTTCTCCCCGGGCGGGACCAGCGTCAGCAGGGTCGCCTCGGGCCGGCAGCAGAACCGGGCCGGCAGGTAGGGGTTGCCGCCCACCCCGGCCGAGACGTGCAGCCGGCTCGCCGTACCCCAGCGCGACAGCCCGCGCGCCCGGCTGCGGTCCAGCCCGCTGTTGGTGGTGAGCGCCCCGACGAACGGGAGTCGGACCTGCCCGCCGTGCGTGTGCCCGGCCAGCAGCAGGTCGTAGCCGTCGCCGGCGAAGCGGTCGAGCACGCGCGGCTCCGGGGAGTGCAGAACGCCGATGCGGACCACCGCGCCGGTGTCCGCCGGACCGGCGATCAGGCTGTAGTCATCGCGCTCGGTGTGCGGGTCGTCCACCCCGGCGAACGCGACCCGCTGCCCGCGCACGGTGACCGTGCCCTGCCGGTTGGTCAGGTCCAGCCAGCCGCGCTCGGCCTGCGCCGCGCGCAGGTCCCGCCACGGCAGCTCCGGCCCCGGTTTCACCGGCTTCTTCTTCACGAAGTAGCGGTGCGGGCTCTTGCGCACCGGCGCGACGAAATCGTTGTTGCCGAAGACGAACGCCCCCGGCAACTCCAACAACGATCCGAGCGCCGCCACCGCGGTCGGCACCGACTTCATGTGCGACAACGTGTCCCCGGTGTTGACGACCACGTCAGGATGCAGTGCCGCCAACCCGTTGACCCAGGCGACCTTGCGGTGGTCGTCGGGCAGCAGGTGCAGATCCGACAGGTGCAGCAGCCGGATCGGCAGCGACCCCGGCCGCAGCACCGGCACCTCGACACGACGCAGCGCGAACCACCGCGGCTCCACGAACAAGGCGTACGAGGCCACGACGGCCCCCGTCCCCACCAGACCGGCCGCCACCTCGGCGGCGCGGGTCGCGAGCGAGCGGGTCATCCGGCTGGGCCCGACGACACGACGAGCTTGATCGCCGCACCGGGGATGGCGGCCGATGTCGGGGCCTGGCTCAGCACCGTGCCCGGGCTCGCCGGATTCGCTTCCTCGTTGATGTAGTTGTCCGGCACCGTGTACCCCGCGGCGGTGAGCGCCGCCCGGGCCGCCTCCAGCTGCTGCCCGACCACCCTGGTCACCGTGCTCGAGCCGGTGCCCTTCTGGTACTGCAGCGTGGCCGGCGGGAAGTCCAGCGACTCCTTGCCCTGATGCAACGGCGTCATCGCATCACCCCAGGTCTTCGCGGGCACCGAGCCGCCGCTCATGCCCTGCCCGCCCTCCGCCTCGTCCTCGGTGCAGGTGCGCAACGTGGGCGTCCGGCAGATCGGTTGCGGGCCGTTCTGGTAGTCGAAGACCATGGTGGCGGCGGCGTAGTAGGGAGTGAAACCGAGGAAGGCCGAGGACCGGTAGTTCTGGGTGGTGCCGGTCTTGCCGGCCGCCGGCCGATCACCCCAGCCTGCCGCTTGCAGCGAACGGTACGCGGTGCCGTAGTCGGCCAGGATGTCGGGCTCCATCGCCTGGGCCAGCGTCGACGCCAGCGTCGCGTCCACCGCCTGGTCGCACGGGAACTGCGACCACTGGATCGGGTTTCCTTCGCGGTCCTCGATGGCAGCGACCGGCGTCGGCGGGCACCACAAGCCGTTCGACGCGACGGTGGCACCGGTGTTGGCCAGCTCCAGCGGGCTCACCGGCGTCACCCCGAGGGTGAACGAGGTGATGTTCTGCTGGACGACCTGATCGGCGAAGGTGCCCGCGGAGCTCGCGAAGCGCGCTTCGACCTCACCAGCGGGCAGGTTGTAGCCGCGGAGACCGAGCTTGACCGCCATCTTGGTCACGTCGGTCAGGCCGACCTGGTCCTCCAGCGCCACGAACGCGGTGTTCGGGGAGGTCGCCAAGGCCCGCTCCAGCGTCATCGTGCCGGGGAAGTTCTCGCTGGCGTTGCGGACCACCGACTGCGGGGTCAGTGGCGAGCTGTACTCGGCGGGGGAGTCGATGACCGAGTCGGTGCCCAGGCTCTTCTCCATCGCCGCCGCGGCGGTGAACATCTTGAACGTGGAGCCGGCACCGAGCGGCGCGAAAGTCGTCGCCAACCGCAGCGTGGTCTGCCCCTGGTCGACGTCCAGACCGAACGGCCGGTTGACCGCCAGCGCGAGCACCGGGCGGCCGGTGGCGCTCGGATTCGTGGACGGCTCGACGACGGCCATCACGTCGGCGATGCGCGCCGTGTCCGGCGTCGCCGGGTTCGCGTTCGAGGTGACCGAGGCGATGGTGCGCTGCATGACGGCCGGGTCGAGCGTCGTGCGGATCGTGTAGCCGCCGGCGGACAGCTCCTCGTAGCTGAAGCCGCCGTCGTTGGGCAGGTTCTCGAGGTAGTCGAGCACGTACTGGCAGAAGTAGCCGTTGGTGGCGGCGTTGTCGGCGGCGATGCAGCCGTTCGGCTTGGCGTTACGCGTCGCCGTCAGCGGCAGCGTCCTGGTCTCGTCGGCGATGGCCGCGGAGACGTACTTGTCGCGCGACATCGCGTCCAGGACGAGGTTGCGGCGCTTCTCCACCTGCGGCGGACCGCTCTCGGTGAACGGGTTGAAGCGGTTCGGGTTGTTGACCATCCCGGCCAGCGTGGCGGCCTCGTTGAGGTCCAGGTCGGCGGCGTTCTTGCCGAAGAAGTACTGCGATGCCGCCTGCGCCCCGTACACCGACGGCGCGAACGCGACCGTGTTCAGGTACGCCTCGAGGATCTCGTTCTTGCTGTGGGTCTGCTCCAGGTTCAGTGCCATCCGCGCCTCGCGGAGCTTGCGGATGGGGGTCACCTCGATCGCCGCCGCCTTTTCGGCGTCGGTCTTGGCCACCACCAGGAACAGGTAGTTCTTGATGTACTGCTGCGTGATCGTGGACCCGCCGCCGGTGCCCTCGGAGCCCTGGATGACGCCGAGCGCTGCCCGGGCCGTACCCCGCCAGTCCACCCCGCGGTGCTGGTAGAACCGGCGGTCCTCGATCGCGACGATCCCGTTGGTCAGGTACCGCGACATCTGGGACAACGGGATCCAGGTGCGGTTCTGTTCGTAGAGGTAGGCGATCGGTGTGCCGGCGTTGTCGGTGACGGTCGTCAGCTCCGGTGCCGGCATGTCCAGATCGACGTCGTCGGACTGCTTGACCGCCGAGGCGACCTCGGTGCCGCCATACCCGACCGCGGCCACGAAGGGCAGCATCAGGACGGCGACGAGGAAGCCGGCGATGAAGGTGCCGGCGGCCATTCGGCTGAGGTTGTCTTTGACACGCACGGTCACCAGGGTACGGGTCCGACCAGCCAGAACGCCTCGACCGGGGCTCACGCCGGGCCCTCGCACGCGGACCTCACACGCCGACCTCACACGCAGTGGGTGGCCCGTCCGGCGCCCGCCGGGCGTGATCGGGCCACTGTGACCGAACCGTGATGAAAAAACCCGGAGAAACCGCGGAAGCCGTGTGGGGGAGGCGCCGTCTCACCCATGTCGGACCCGAACGGGGACGGCCTCGGGGACCGGATGACACATCTCGTGCATCTGTCCTGGGTGGGACGCATGAGGACGACCAGGGTCGTCGAGGGGGGCACCATGACGGTGACAATGCTGCAGACGGGGGCCGTGCGGGCGCAGATGGCGCCGAGCACGGATATGCGCGGCTCCGCGGAGGAGTCGCGGGAGTGGACGGCCATGGGCCGTTGCGTCGGGCGCGACCCGGATGAGCTCTTCGTCACCGGCGCCGCGCAGCGTGTCGCGGCCAAGGTCTGCAACGGCTGCCCCGTGCGCCTGCAGTGCCTGTCCGACGCGCTGGACAACCGCGTCGAGTTCGGCGTCTGGGGCGGTCTGACCGAGCGCCAGCGTCGGATGCTGCTGCGCAACCGCCCGGACGTCACCAACTGGCGTGAGCTGCTCGAGCACTCGCGACCCGGCGCCATCGAGGCTGCAGCCAGCTGAGCCGGGCGCACTCTCGTCGCCGGCTGAGGGGGAGTCAGCCGGCGGCGAGCTGCTCGCCGATGGCCCGCAGCGCCGCCAGGTCGTGCACGTCGGTCGCCGCGGCCGGCACCGCCACACTCGGCAACCCGGGATGTGCCCGGACGAACCGCAGCGTCATGTGTTGCTCGTTGGCATGCACGGTCTGTCGCTCGGCGTGCACCCGCAGCACCGCCGAGGTCAGCGGCGCGGAGCCGTTCAGCCGTTCCGCCGCCGCTTCCGCGCGTTGCGCCGACAGGTCCGCGAACGGCGGGTGGGTGCGGTTGAGCACCATGCCGGCCAGCGGCATGTCGTCGGCCTGCAGCCGGTCGGCGAAGTAGGACGCCTCGCGTAGCGCATCCGCCTCCGGGGTGGCGACCACGACGAACGTGGTGCCTTCGTCCCGGAGCAGCTCGTACGTCGACTCGGCCCGGGCCCGGAAGCCGCCGAACATGTCTTCGAAGAGGGCCACGAACTTCGCGGCGTCGGTGAGCATCTGACCGCCGATGACGGTGCTGACCGCCTTGGCGAACAGGTTGAAACCGACGCCGACGACCTTGATGACACCGCGTCCGGGGCTGGTCAGCAGCTTGATCGTGCGCCCGTCCAGGAACGACGACAGCCGCTGCGGGGCGTCCAGGAAGTCCAACGCGGACCGGCTCGGCGGGGTGTCGACGATGATCAGGTCCCACTGCCCGGTGGCCGACAGCCGGCCCAGCTTCTCCATCGCCATGTACTCCTGCGTCCCGCTGAAGGAGCTGGAGATGGTCTGGTAGAAGGGATTGGCGAAGATCTGCTCCGCCCGCTGTGGCGTCGAGTGCGCCGAGACCATGTCGTCGAACGTGCGCCGGGTGTCCAGCATCATGGCCCACAGCTCGCCCGTGCTGCCCGTCTCGACCCGTCGCGGGGTGTTGTCCAGTTCGTCCAGCCCGAGCGACTGAGCGAGGCGCTTCGCCGGATCGATGGTCAGCACCGCAGTGGTGCGGCCCTGGTCGGCTGCCCGGATCGCGATCGCCGCCGCCGTGGTCGTCTTCCCCACGCCACCGGCCCCGCAGGTGACGATGATCTTCGTCGCGCGGTCGCCGATGAGATCGTCGATGTCCAACCGGGTCATCGGACTCCCTGCGCGTGGAGGTGGTCGGCCAGCTCGTAGAGGCCGCCGAGGTCGGCGCCGTCGGCCAGGAACGGCAGCGTGATCACCGGCATTCCCTGGGCGGCGACGGTCTGCGCGCATTCCCGTTCGGCGACGACCTTCGCCGCGTGCAGGGTGGCCTCCGCGATCAGGCCGTCGACCAGCTCCGACGTGACCGGGATGCCGCTGTCGGCGAGGTCGGCGGTGAGCCGCGTCGCGTCGAGGCGGCCTTCGGCGGCGGGCAGCAGCGAGGCGTCGGCGAGGTGCGCGCCGGTGGCCGCGTTCACGATCAGCGTCCCCACCTGAAGCCCGACGTCACCGAGACCCGCGACGGCCTCGATCGTCTCGGTCACCGGCATGTCCTGCAGCAGGGTCACCAGATGCACCATCGTGTCGGGGGAGTGCAGCAATTCGACGACGCCGTCGGCCTGGTTGCGGATCGGGCCCTTGCGGGCGAGGTCGGCCATCGCCACCGTCACGTTGAGGAAGGACACCACCCGGCCGGTCGGCGGCGCATCCATCACCACCGCGTCGTAGACGTAGGACCCGTTGCGCTCGGTGCGGGTGACGCACTCCTTGGTCTTGCCAGTGAGCAGCACGTCGCGCAGGCCCGGGGCGAGGGTGGTCGCGAACTCCACCGCGCCCAGCTTCTTCAGTGAGCGACCCGCGAAACCGAGGTTGTAGAACATCGCGAAGTACTCCATCAGCGCGGCTTCGACGTCGATGGCCAGCGCGCGGACCTCGCCCCCCTCGGCGGCGACCGCGACGCGACGCTCCTCGTACGGCAGCGGCGGCAGGTCGAACAGCCGGGCGATCGCCTGCCGTTCCTCCACCTCGACCAGCAGGACCCGCTTGCCGCCCGCGGCGAGGGCGATGGCGAGCGCGGCGGCGACGGTGGTCTTCCCGGTGCCGCCCTTGCCGGACACGATGTGCAGACGGGCGCGACGGGCCGCTTCCGGCCACAGGTCAGCGGTCTCGGCCATGCGGCTCAGCGTAGTGCGCGCCGCCGGCCGACCACCCGACGAGGCGCCGGCACCGGCTGCGAACGGTGGCCGGTCAAACTGCCTCAGTCGACCGCCGCCATCGCCAACAGGGTCACCGCCGGCAGCGTCACGGCGACAGCCGCCAGCCACCAGGGCCCGAGGACCGACGCCAGCACGACGACCGGAACGAGCAGCAGCCACGGCGCCAACCGCCGCGCGGCGGCGGCCGCCGTCCCGCCGCGCTGGTCCTTCAACGTGTCGAACCGCAACGCGAGCAACAACAGGACGAGCACCGTCGCCCCGCCTGCCGCCGCCCATCGCCACCACTCCATGAACCGTCATCATGCCGCTCCCCGAGGTGTCCGCGCTCACCGATCAGCCTTAGGGTCAGGGCATGACACAGCCGAGCCCCGCCCGTCGCACCTGGGAATACGCCACCATCCCGCTGATCAGCCACGTCACCAAACAGATCTTGGACACCTGGGGGGAGGACGGCTGGGAGCTGGTGTCGGTCATCCCCGGCCCGAATCCGGAGCAGCTGGTCGCCTACCTGAAGCGCGAGAAGTTGTGACCGCGTCGGCGAAATTGGCCGAGCTGGGCATCGTGCTGCCCGACCTGCCGGCGGCCGCCGGCTCCTACCTGCCCTGGTCGCGGACCGGCAACCTGGTCTACACCGCCGGCCAGCTGCCGTTCGTCGACGGTCGACTGCCCGCCAGCGGCAAGGTCGGGGCCGAGGTCGACCCGGCGGACGCGAACCGGCTGGCCCGGCAGTGCGCGCTCAACGTCCTCGCCGCGGCCAACGATGCGGTCGGCATCGACAACGTCGTGCGCATCGTCAAGGTCGTCGGTTTCGTGGCCTCCGCCCCCGGCTTCAACGGCCAGCCCGGCGTCATCAACGGCGCGTCCGACCTGTTCGCCGAGGTCCTGGGTGAGGCCGGCCGGCACGCCCGGTCCGCGGTCGGCGTGTCGGAACTGCCGCTCGACTCACCCGTCGAGGTGGAAGCGATCATCGAGGTCCGCTGACCTCGGCCTCGACGACCGCCAGATCGCGCCGCCACCGCGCGACGACGTCGGTCCCCGGATGTCCGTGTCCGGGGACCACCAGCGCCGCCCGCTCGACGTAGGGGCGCAGCGTCTGCAAGCCCTCGACGTAGTCGGCCGGCCCCGTCTCCTCCGGCAACGGCGGCTCGACGTCGCTGAGCATGTCGCCGGCGAGGAGCACCCGGGGACCGGGCAGCCAGAGCGCGGTGTGGCCGGGGGTGTGCGCGTCGTGGACGACGATCTCGACCGGGTCCGGCCACGGCAGCTGCTCCGTCGCCACGAGTCGCCCGACCAGCGCGGCCAGATCTCCGGGCCAGGCGCCCAGGGCGTGGATCAGGTCGTCGCGATGGTCGGCGGCGCGCCGGGCGGTGACTGCCGACGACCAGCGTGGGACGTCACCGAACCGTGGATGCCACAGCACGTGGTCGTGGTGGGCGTGGGTGGCGAAGCCGCCGGCCACCCTGAGGCCGCGGTGGTCGAGCCAGTCGGCCAGCGCGGCGAGCTCTGCCGGCGTCCAGGTCGGGTCGACGAGCAGCGCCTCACCCCCGTGCACCAGCACCGTGCTGGTGGTCACGTCCAGCACCGACGTGGCGACGTGGACACCGTCGGCGACCTCGACGAGCGTGCGCATCCCCGCAGTCTGCCGCCCCGGCCGGGGCTTACGGTGGTCCGCGTGAACGACACCGCCGGGGTGCGGCCCCGTACCGCGCTGACGGGCTCCCGGCTGGCCCCCAACCCCGGCCCGATGACGCTGGACGGCACCAACACCTACGTCCTGGCCGCTTCCGGGTCCGCGTCGGTGATCGTCGTCGACCCCGGTCCGCTGGACGACGCGCATCTCGCCGACCTCGCCGCCCGGCGCGTCGACCTGGTGCTGATCACCCACCACCACCTCGACCACACGGCGGCGAGCGAGCGGTTCGCCGCGCTCACCGGTGCGCCGGTGCGGGCGCTGGACCCGGCGTTCTGCGTGGGCGGCGCGGTGCTGACCGACGGCGAGGTGATCGAGGCCGCCGGGGTCCACGTGCAGGTGCTGGCCACGCCCGGTCACACCGCCGACTCGGTGTGTTTCCTGCTCCGCGACGACGTCACCCTCGACGGCCGACCGACCGGGTCGGTGCTCACCGGCGACACCATCCTCGGCCGCGGGACGACGATCATCGCCCATCCCGACGGCCGGCTCGGCGACTACCTGGCGTCGCTCGAGCTGCTCGGTGCGCTGGGGTCGGCGACGGTGCTGCCGGCGCACGGTCCGGTGCTGCCCGACCTCGCACTCGTCGTCCGCCAGTACCGGGAACACCGGCTCGGCCGGTTGGCGGCGATCGAGGCGGCGGTCGCGGTGGTCGGGAACGACGTCACCGCGGTGACCGACGCCGTCTACACCGACATCGACGCGAGCGTCCGGCCCGCCGCCGAGAAGTCGGTGGCCGCGCAGCTGGAGTACCTGCGGTCCCGGTGATCGACCCCGTCCTGCCGTACCTGGCCTGCCCGCACTGCGACGGCCCGCTGACCCGCGTCGACAGCACGGTCGGCTGCGCGCAGGGGCACCGCTTCGACATCGCCCGGCAGGGCTACGTCTCGCTGCTGGGACGCCGGTCGCGCACCGACACCGGCGACAGCGCGGAGATGGTCGCCACCCGGGACGCCTTCCTCGCCGCCGGGCACTACCGGCCCACCGCCGACGCGGTGACCGCGCTGTGTCCGCCCGCTGCGCGGGTGCTGCTGGAGGTCGGCGCCGGCACCGGCTGGTACCTGGCGGCGGTCCTGACGGCCCGGGCCGGGGCCGTCGGGATCGCGCTGGATTCGTCGGTGCGGGCGGCGCGGCGAGCGGCGTCCGCCTCGCCGGCGATCGGTTCGGTGGTCGCCGACGCGTGGTCGCGGCTGCCGGTGCGCGACGGGGTGGTGGACGTCGCGCTCAGCATCTTCGCGCCGCGGGACGCGGCGGAACTCTCCCGGGTGCTGCGCCCGGGCGGCCGGTTGATCGTGGTCACGCCCGCCCCTGAACACCTGGCCGAGCTGATCGGGCCGCTCGGGATGCTCACGGTGGCCGCCGGCAAGGACGCCAAGTTGGCCGGGTCGCTGGCCGACCGGTTCGTCGCCGACGGGGCTGCCGAGGTCCGGGCGCCGTTACGGCTGGACCGGGACGATCTGCGGCGGTTGGTGCTGATGGGCCCGTCCGCGCGCCACGTCGACCGCGAGTCGTTGGGCCGGACCCTGGACGACGGACCGGACGTCACCGTCGCGACGCTGGCGGTGACGGTCAGCCGCTGGCGTCCTCGCTGAACGCGCACCACCGACGGTCAGGCGGTGGCCGCCGACGGTCAGGCGGTGGCCGCCGACCCCGGACACACGACACCGCCCCCGGGCGGACCGGAGGCGGTGTCGTCGTGCGTTCAGCGGGACCGGCGGGCCAGCCGGTCGGCGTCCAGGATGATGACGCTCTTGCCCTCGAGGCGCAGCCAGCCGCGCTGACCGAAATCGGCGAGCGCCTTGTTCACCGTCTCGCGAGAGGCGCCGACCAACTGGGCGAGCTCCTCCTGCGTGAGGTCGTGCGTGACGCGGGTGGTGTTGCCCTCCTGCGACCCGAACTGGCGGGCCAGCTGCAGCAGCGCCTTGGCCACCCGGCCGGGGACGTCGGTGAAGATGAGGTCCGCCAGCGAGTTGTTCGTCCGGCGCAACCTGCGGGCGAGCACCCGGAGCAGCTGCTCGGCGATCTCGGGGCGCAGCCGGATCCACTGCAGCATCGAGTTGCGCTCCATCGTCGCCAGCGTGCACGTCGGTGACGGCGGTGGCGGACGAGGTGCGCGGGCCCGGATCGAAGACGCTCAGCTCGCCGAACATGTCGGACGGCCCCATCACGGCCAGCAGGTTCTCGCGACCGTCGGCGGAGTGCCGTCCGAGCTTCACCTTGCCGGACAGGATGACGTACAGGCGGTCCCCGAGTTCGCCCTCGGAGAAGATCGCGCTCCCCCGGGGGTACTCGACCGTCTCGAGCTGGGAACCCAACGCCATCGCGGCGTCCGGGTCCACCCCCTGGAAAATCCCGGCCTTCGCGAGCGTGTCTTCCACCCAGTCCTCCTGACCTGACCTGACTTATGACCTGAGTCACCTCAGCAGAAGGCAGTCTAGGGGGCAACGTTCACGTTCGTGCTACCAGGACCCGTCGCCCGGGTGCCGCGGATCAGGGACGCGGGGCCTCACCGGTCCGGGCGCGGCGCGGCCGGCGGGGGCGACGGCGCAGCCGGAAGAGGTACAGCGCCCGGCCCAGACCCTCGCGGATGAACGTGTTGACCTCGTCCGGGCGGGCCTGATCGAGGAACTCCTCGACCTCGTTCTCGGTCACCGACACGTTCTGCAGCCGGGCCTCGACGCGTTCCATCAGGACGGCGAAGACCAGCAGCAGCAGCGGGAAGAGCAGCACCAGGAAGACGGCCATAGTGATCACATCTTCCCCCGCCCGGCCGCCGGGCGCACCGCCGCCACCCCGGCAACTGTGCCCCGGGCCCGTTGTCGGTGCTGTGTGACACAGTGTTGAGGTGTCCGCTCCCGCTCCGTCGCCGGCCGCCCGGATCGAAGGCGCCGAAGCCGCCGGCCAGCGCCGCTGGCGCGGACCCGGCGGGCCCGCCGGCTCAACGCCGAGCTGACCGTCGGCTATCCCGGACGCCCACTGCGAGCTGGACTTCACCACCCCGTTGGAGCTGGCGGTGGCCACCATCCTGAGCGCCCAGTGCACCGACGTCCGGGTCAACCAGGTCACGCCCGCAGTGTTCGCCCGGTACCCCGACCGCGGCGGCCTACGCGGCCGCCGACCGGACCGAGCTCGAGACGCTGATCATGCCCACCGGCTTCTTCCGCAACAAGGCGACGTCGCTGATCGGACTGGGGCAGGCGCTGCTCGAGCGGTTCGACGGCACGCTGCCGGCCACCCTGGCCGAGCTGGTCACGCTGCCCGGTTTCGGCCGCAAGACCGCCAACGTGGTCCTGGGCAACGCCTTCGGGGTCCCCGGGATCACCGTCGACACCCACTTCGGCCGGCTGGTCCGCCGGTGGGGGCTGACCGACGAGAGGACCCGGTCAGGTCGAGCTCGCCATCGGCGCGATGATGCCGCCCGCCGAGTGGACGATGTTCTCCCACCGGGTGATCTTCCACGGCCGGCGGGTGTGCGCAGCGAAGAAGCCGGCCTGCGGAGCGTGCTTCCTCGCGCCGCTGTGCCCCTCGTACGGGGCGGGCCCCACCGACCCGGAGGTGGCCGCGAAACTCGTCGTCGGACCTGAGCGGGAGCACCTGCTGACCCTCGCCGGACTCGCGTGAGCCGTCCGGTCCACCTCTCACCGGAGCCGGCCGAGGAGCAGCTCGACGCCGCCGCCGTACCGCTCGTCGGGGACGGTGAGGTGCCGCCGTGGCTGCGCCCGATGATCCGCCGGAGCCTCGGCGGTCCGCTGCCCGGCATGCTCGACCGGGCGGCCCGGCACGGGCAGGGCGGCGGCCGGCGTTCGGCGGTGCTGATGCTGCATCTCCGACGGCGTCTCCGAGTCGTCCGGCCCGGACCTGTTGCTCACCCAGCGGGCCGCCACCCTGCGGACCCACGCCGGGCAGCCCGCGTTTCCGGGCGGCGCGCTCGACGTCGGTGAGGACGCCGTCGCCGCTGCGTTGCGGGAGGGCCACGAGGAGACCGGCCTGGACCCGTCGTCGGTGACGCCGCTGGTCCTGATGCCGCGGCTCTACCTGCCGCGCTCGGAGTTCATCGTGCAGCCGGTGCTCGCCTACTGGCACACCCCCGGGCCGGTCGCGCCGGTCGATCCGGCCGAGACGGCGTTGGTCGCGCGGGTGCCCATCGCCGAGCTGGTCGACCCGGCGAACCGGGTCCGGGGATCGTGGGGGACCTTCGTCGGGCCCGCGTTCGAGGTCGCCGGGATGCTCGTCTGGGGCTTCACCGCCGCCATCGTCGACGCCCTGCTGGACCTCGGCGGCTGGACGGTGCCCTGGGAATTCCCACACACCCGGACCATCGATCTGAGCGTCCAGTGACCCTCGTCGACGCGGTGCTGATCCTGATGGTGGTGGCCGGCGGGGTCGCCGGCTTCCGGCAGGGCCTGGTGGCCGCGGGCTGCTCGCTACTCGGCGCGGTGGTGTGTGCGCTCGGTGCGCTCGCGCTCGCGCCGGTGCTGATCCGCGATCTCGAGGCGGGCCTGGCCCGGACGGCGGCGTCGATGGCGATCCTCGTCGTCGGGGTGCTGATCGGCGAATTCGTCGGCGGCTGGGCCGGCCGGACCCTGTCCGAGCAGATCACCTGGACCCCGGTGAGGGCAGTCGACCGCGCCCTCGGGCATGGCCGGTCAGGCCGTCGCGGTGCTCGCGCTGGCCTGGATCGTCGCGTTGCCGCTGGCCTCGGCGCCACTGCCGTGGCTGAGCTCGGCCATCCGGAACTCGACCGTGCTCGGCGCGGTCAACCGGGTCGCCCCCGAGGGTTCGCAGGGCATCACCGAGCAGTTGCGGGCGCTGCTGAACTCCACCGGGTTCCCGGACATCCTCGGGCCGCTCGGGGCGACGCCCGATCGTCGACGTGCCGGCACCCGACGAGGCGCTGATCTCGGACCCGGTGGTGGCCGCGGCGGCCCCGTCGGTGCTCCGGGTCCGCGCGGTGTCGCAATCGTGTGGCCAGGGCTTCACCGGCACCGGTTTCGTCATCGGACCCGACCACGTCCTCACCAACGCGCATGTGGTCGGTGGCGCGTCGGCCGTCGGCGTCGAGGTCGACGGCCAACTGGTGACGGCGACCGTGGTCGACTACGACTCCGAGCAGGACACCGCGGTGCTGTACGTGCCCGGGCTCGACCTGCCGGCGCTGACGTTCGACCCGCAGACCCAGCCGGCCGAGTCCGACGCGATCGTGCTGGGCTACCCGTTGGGTGGGCAGTTCACGGTGAGCGCCGGCCGGGTCCGCTCGGTCACCGAGCTGACCGGTCCCGACATCTACCAGAGCACCACCGTGCAGCGGCAGGTCTACCTGCTGCGGGCGCTGGTCCGGCCCGGGAACTCCGGCGGCCCCGTGCTGGACGCCGACGGCGAGGTGATCGGGCTGGTGTTCGGCGCGGCCATCGACGACCCCGAGACCGGCTTCGCGCTGACCGCCGCCGAGATCGCCGACACCGTGGCGGCCGGTCTGACCGACACCACGGCGGCCGCCACCGGGGCGTGTGCGCTCGCCTGAGGCCGGGTGCAGCGGTGCTCGGACGAGCGGGCTCGTCACGGCAGCAGTAGTGCGGCTCTCGGGGCTTTCAGGTACGGCTGCCGCTCAGCGGTGGTCGAGGCCCTGCAGGAAGTCGGCCATCAGCTCGGTGACCCGGCCGGGAGTTTCCTCGGCGGCGTAGTGCCCGACGCCGCTGATGACGTGCCGCAGATAGCCGCCCGAGCAGTACTGGGCGGCCTCGCGCCAGCATCGCCGGCGGGATGACCCGGTCGCCCTCGCCGCCGATGTGCAGCACGGGGGCCGAGACGGGGTGTCGCAGCAGCGCCTCGCGGTGCCGCAGCCCGTCGGAGCGCCACGGCGAGCGGGCAGATCCAGCGGAGGTGTTCGAGGGCGGCGTGGCTGACCCCGGGGATGCGTGACCGCGCTGCGCATCCGACCGATGGCGTCCTCGTAGTCCGCGGAGGCGAGCCAGGCCCGGCCGGCGCCCTGGCGCACCACGCGCTCCAGGCCGGCGCCGTCGCCCGCGGCCAACCGCCGCTCGGGCCACCACGGCCAGCGGGCCCGCGACAGCAGCCGGCGGTAGCCGCCGGCCCGGCGAGGTCGGCGCATCCGCGCCAGCGACATCGGATGCGCGGAGTTGACCGCGATCACCGCCCGGACCTGCTGCGGCCGGACGGCCGCGGTGTTGAACGCGGTGAGCCCACCCAGACCGGTGCCGACGACGACGGCGCTCGGTTCGCCGAGCGCCCTGATCAGCCCCGAGGTGTCGCCGGCGAGGGTGAAGGCGTCGTAACCCCGCGGCGGCTTGTCGGAGTCCCCGTAGCCGCGCAGGTCCACGGCCACCGCGCGGTAACCGAGTTGGGGAAGTTGCTCGAGCTGGTGGCGCCACGACCACCAGAACTGGCCGAAACCGTGCAGGAGCAGGACCAGCGGCCCGGCGCCCGCCTCGGCGACATGGAACCGCACACCGTTGGCGCTGACATCGGTGTGCCGCCAGGGCCCGGGGTAGCGCACGGCGGACGGATCGGGCGCGGCGACCGACCGTTGGGGTGCGCTCACCGGGGACCGGGAGCGGACACCGCCGGCGTCACGCCTTGGTGGGCACGTCCGGGTGGGACGCGGCCCTCTTGAGCGTGGTCGCGGTGTCCTGCAGCGACTGGATCGTCTTCTCGGGCTTGCCGATCTTCTTGACCTTGCGCACGCCGATCAGCACGAACAGCCCGGCCAGGATCAGCATCACGACGAAGACGATGGCGAACGACAGCGACCGCGGCAGCCACAGGTCGAGGATCTCGCCGACCATGAACCAGAAGAAGAACAGCGAGAACAGGCCGATCACCCCGGCGACGACGAAGAACACGGCGCCGACGGCGCCCTGCTTCGCCGACGACATGATCTCCAGCTTGGCCAGCTCGATCTCGGCGCGAACCAGGGTCGACACCTGTGCGGTGGCGTCCTTGACCAACGTGCCGATCGACCCGGCGCGGTCGACGTCCTGCTCCGGCGTGAGCGGGATCGACGGCCGGACGTAGCCGGTGCCGCGGGCTTGGCCGGGGTTGTTCCCTGGGTAGGTCACGGCGATCTCCTGACGTCGGAGCCACGGGGGCTCTGCACGAACTTCGTTTCTGCGGACGGGTTCCGAACTGCGGTGGTGCTGGGTACTGCGTGCCGGATGCTCCGGCGACGGAGCGGAACACAGCCCGCCCATCGTGCCACGTACCCCCGGTCGGGTCCGCGCGGTGGGCCGGTGACGGGTCCGACACATCGGGTGCCGGCGCGGTCGGGGTGCCGGGGCAGGACCGGAGCCGGTTCACCGCCGACCGCGGTCACCCGCGGTCGGGCTGAGGTATACCCACGATCGTTCCGACCTCGTCAGGTCGGGCCGGGCGATCGCCGTCTGAGCCGGACCGGTTCCGGGGTGGTGCTGCCGGGGTCAGGCGGACGGCTTGGCCAGCCCGGTGTTGATCAGGCCCATGATCGCGGAGTCCTGCAGCGTGGTGACGTCGCCCAGCTCGCGGCCTTCGGCGACGTCGCGCAGCAGCCGTCGCATGATCTTGCCGGACCGGGTCTTGGGGAGCTCGGGCACCAGCAGGATCTGTCGGGGCTTGGCGATCGGTCCGATCTGGGCGGCGACGTGGTTGCGGAGCTCGGTGATGAGGGCCTTCTCCTCGTCGGTCTCCCGCTCCGGCAGCGGGATGCCGCGCAGGATGACGAACGCCACGATGCCCTGGCCGGTCATCGCGTCGGTCGCGCCGACCACGGCGGACTCGGCCACCGACGGGTGGGAGACCAGCGCCGACTCGACCTCGGTGGTCGAGATGCGGTGACCGGACACGTTCATCACGTCGTCGACCCGGCCGAGGACCCAGAGCGCGCCGTCGTCGTCGTACTTGGCGCCGTCGCCGGCGAAGTAGTAGCCCTGCGCGGCGAACCGGGACCAGTAGGTGTCGCGGTAGCGCTCGTCGTCTCCCCAGATCGTCCGCAGCATGGACGGCCACGGCCGGTCGACGACGAGATAGCCGCCTTCGCCGTTCCCGACCGGGATGCCCTCGTCGTTGACGACTTTGGCGCTGATCCCCGGCAACGGGCCCATCGCCGAGCCGGGCTTGGTCGCGGTGACGCCGGGCAGGGGCGAGATCATGATCGCGCCGGTCTCCGTCTGCCACCAGGTGTCCACGATCGGGGTCCGGTCGTGGCCGACGTTGAGGCGGTACCACATCCACGCCTCGGGGTTGATGGGTTCACCCACGGACCCGAGGACGCGCAGCGACTCCAGCGAGTACTTCGCCGGGATGTCGGCTCCCCACCGCATGAACGTCCGGATCAGCGTCGGCGCGGTGTAGTAGATGGTCACGCCGTACTTGTCGACGATCTCCCAGTGCCGGCCCTCGTGGGGGGTGTTCGGGGTGCCCTCGTAGATGACCTGGGTGGCGCCGTTGGCCAGCGGTCCGTAGACGATGTAGGAGTGCCCGGTGACCCAGCCGATGTCGGCCGTGCACCAGTACACGTCGGTCTCGGGCTTCAGGTCGAACACCGCGTTGTGGGTGTAGGCGGCCATCGTGAGGTAGCCGCCGGAGGTGTGCAGGATCCCCTTGGGCTTGCCCGTGGTACCGGAGGTGTACAGCAGGAACAGGGTGTGTTCGGCGTCGAAGGGCTGCGGTTCGTGGACGTCGGACTGGCTGTCGACGACCTCGTGCCACCACTGGTCCTTCGCGGTCCACGCGATGTCGATGCCGGTCCGGCGGACGACGAGCACGTGCTCGACGGGCGAATCGGTCGCGTTGACGGCGCTGTCGACGGCCTCCTTGAGCGACACCGGGGCGCCGCGCCGGTACTGACCGTCCGCGGTGATGACGAGCTTGGCCTCGACTGTCCCCGACCCGGGAGCGGATGGCCTCCGCCGAGAAGCCGCCGAAGATGACGGTGTGGGTCAGACCCAGCCGGGCGCACGCCAGCATCGAGAACACGGCCTCGGGGATCATCGGCAGGTAGATCGCGACCCGGTCGCCGGTGGTCAGTCCCATCGCCGACAGGGCGTTCGCCGTCTTGCTGACCTCACGCTGCAGGTCGGCGTAGGTGATCGTCCGGGAGTCGCCGGGTTCGCCCTCCCAGTGGATCGCCACCCGCTCGCCGTTGCCGGCCTCGACGTGGCGGTCGACGCAGTTGTAGGCGACGTTGAGCTTCCCGTCGGCGAACCATTTGGCGTGCGGGGCGTCGGACCAGTCCAGGACCTCGGTGAACGGGGTGGACCAGGTCAACCGGCGGGCCTGCTCGGTCCAGAAGGCATCCGGGTCGGCGGCGGCCCGCGCATACGCCTCTTCGCCGAGGTTGGCCTGTCCGGCGAACTCGGCGCTGGGCGCGAAGGTCCGGTCCTCGGCCAGCAGGTTGTCCAGCGTGTGGGCCTGGCCGGATACCTCGGAGCTCGTTGCCTCGGACACGGGAGGAGCCTTTCGACGACGGTGTCTGTTCAGCGCTGTGCGGGGTGGTCCGTACTGGAGCAGCCCGGTGCGCTGGTGTCGTGCCAACCTAACCGGGGCCACCGACAGACCGCCATGTGGTCCGCCAACGTCGGGCCGACGAGCTCGTCCGGCGGGCGCGCCCGGCAGGGCAAGGCGTCAGAACCGATGTCGGCCCCGGGACAGCGACCGGTCGGGAGCGGAGCGGTGGCGGACAGCCTGGAATCGAACGGGGAGCGGTGGGATGCGGATGGTCTCGGTGGACCCCGGGTCCTGGGCCACGTCGTCGTGCCCGACAGCTGACCGTATGGCGCAGACCACCGGCGGAACTCACCGCCTCGGTGCGAATGCGGTCATGGCGTTCCGGCTGGCGGTCGGGACCGGCGGGGATCCCCGTACGGTCGTCCCGTGGACTCCCGATGGCCTGATCTGACCGCCGGCCCCGGGGTCGCCGCCGCCGTCGAGGAGGCGCGCGATGCGCTCTCGGCACTCGCGCTGCACCCGACGAACCGTCGCGGCTGGCCGACGTCCGCCGCCGCCGCGGGCATCCGGGCGGCTCGTGCCTCCGCGGCGCTCGACGGGGGCGATCCGGGGCTGGACTCCGAGGACGCGGCCGTCACGGACCCGATCCTGGCCGGGGCCATCCGCTGTTCCGCGGCGGTCGGGACGTTGGCGCCGGTGTTCGGCCGGGCGCCGCTGCAGGCACTCGCCCGGCTGCACACACTGGCGGCCGCGGACCTGACCGGGCCTACGGAGCTCGGCCGTCCCGTGGCCGATCCGGACACCGCCGGTCGGCTGGCCGGGGTGGCCGCGATGGTGGCCGGGTCCGGGTGGCCGGCGCCCGTGCTGGTGTCACTGGTGCATGCCGAGATCGCCGCGCTGCGACCTTTCGGCACAGCCAACGGCGTTGTCGCACGGGCCGCGGCCCGGCTCGCCATGGTCCACACCTGGCTGGATCCACACGCGCTCGGCGTGCCGGAGGTGGGATATCTGCGGGCCGGCGCCCGGTACACGGAGCTGATCGACGCCTACCGCACGCGGGAACCGGGGGCACTGGACGCGTGGCTGGTCTTCAGCTGCCAGGCCCTCGTCGCCGGCGCCCGGGAGGGCCGGTCCATCGCCGACGCGCAACGGGGCTGAATTTTCGGCGCCCGATGCGCGACGGCGCCCGATGCCCCGCCCGCCTTCGCCAGGTGCGCACATGGAGACGGCGCCCCTACCGGAGTGGGGGCGCCGTCGGACGCAGGCTGCCTGGTTACCAGTGCTCACCACTGATCGTCGGAAAAAGGGGACCGCGAGTGTCACGGTGCGCCCGCACGACGTACCTCCGCGGTTGGTGCGGTGAGTGGGTGCCGGGTGTCTGCGTGCGAAGTCGGAATCGGGGAGCCGGTGGTTTCTCTTCCACCGCCGGCCGGGCCGACCACGAGTTCGTAGCTCTTTACTACGCCCGAAGACGACCGTGGGCAAGAGGGTCATTCGAACGAATGAAAGAGTGCCGGTGAAGCGTTATATGCGCACTCATACTTAGGCCGAAAGCGGTATTGGAGTGACTTGTGCGCAACATGCGTGACGCGCTCGGGAACAAGGACTACGCTCGCCCTTGTCGGTTTTCACCCCCCCGAAACCGACCACCCGGTCTGACTCACCCCCCTGAGTCGGACCCCGCGCCCCCCGCCTACCCCCCCTTGGCGGGGGGCGCCCCATATCTCGGTTCGACGTCCGTGACGGCACCGGACGCCCACGACTTCCACTGTGACCTACCCGCGTATGTCGGCGGTGGGGTTGTCCACATTGCTGGAACGACTCCCCGACGGGTCCGGTTCACCGGTTGTCCACAAGGCCGCACAAGAGGCCGGCTGTCCACCGCACCTTCGGACGACCTCGACCGCCGCCGTCCCGTCGGCTGAGCTGCCTCCACCGCGTCGTCGCCAGGTCGACCGGGTGGAGGGACTGGGATGGAAGCGCGGCCATTGGTCATCACCGGCGACGAGGAATTGTTGGACGAGTTGCTCCGGATCGCCGCCGCGGCCGGGGTCGAGATCAACCACGCCCGCACGGCCGACTCGCGGGCGTTCTGGCGTTCTGCGCCGGTGGTGCTGCTGGACGCGCGACAGGTGCGGGGCGCAGTGCTCGCGGGGCTCCCACGACGGTCCGGGGTCATCGTGGTGTCGGCGTCCGAGCCGGACGGCAACGTCTGGGAGCATTGCGTCCTGCTCGGGGTGGAGCGGACTGTGCTGCTCCCGCAGGCGGAGGACCTGCTGGTGGCGGTGCTCGCCGACAGCCTGCACCGCGGTCCGGGCGGCGGCCGGGTGGTCTCGGTGATCGGCGCCCGCGGTGGCGTGGGCGCCTCTGTGCTGGCTGCGGCGGTGGCCGTCGCCGGTCTGCGATCAGGAGCCGGCGTGGTCCTCGCCGATTGCGACCCCTGGGGTGCGGGCCTGGACGTTCTGCTCGGCCTGGAGTCCGACCCCGGCCTCCGATGGTCGGACCTGGCGACGCCGGCCGGTCGGGTACCCGCGGACGCGCTGCACGCGTCGCTGCCCTCGGTGGCCCGGTCAGGCCCGCCCGGGTCGCGGCACCGGTGGCGTGGTCCGGAGCCCGGGGTGTTGTCGGTGCTGTCATTCGGCCGTGAGGACACCACCGCAGCACCGCCGCCACTCGACACGCTGGCCGTCGTGCTGGACGCCTGCCGGCGGGCCGGCGAGATCGCGGTGCTGGACCTGCCGCGGGCCGCCGATCCGCTCAGCGATCTCGCGTTGGAGAACTCCGACCTCGTCGTCGTGGTCGCCACCGCCGACCTGTTCTCCTGTTACGCGGGCCGCCGCGTGCTGGACCGCATCGACGCGGTGGGCACCCGGGCCGGGCTCGTCGTACGCGGCCCCTCTCCGGGCGGGCTGGGAGCGGACGACCTGGCGCGTTCTCTCGAGCTGCCGTTGATCGCCCAGATGCGACCGCAGCCGCACCTCGCGCGCGACGTCGAGTTCGGACAGGCGCCCGGCGAGGATCCGCGCAGCCCGCTCGGCCGGGCTGCGGCGGCCGTGCTGCAGGTGACGGCCGGGCCGGACCCGTTGCCGTGAGTGCGTTGCCGGTGACGGCCGAACTCGTCGCCCGGGTCCAGCAGCGGCTGTCCGAGCGGGACGGCGATCGGCAGGAGCCGACGGCCGCCGCAGTGGCCGCAGCGGTACGGGCCGAGGCCGGGGTGCTGGTGAGTGACGCACAGATGCTCCGGATGATCCGGGCGCTGCAGGCCGAGCTGGTCGGCGTCGGGCCGTTGGCCGACCTGCTCGCTGACCCGGCGACGACCGACGTGGTGGTCAACGGCCCCCACGACGTCCGGGTGGACCGTGGCCGTGGGTGGGAGTCGACCGCGGTGCGGTTCGCCGACGACGCCGCCGTGCAGCGGCTGGCCCGTCGGCTGGCCGCCGCCGCCGGCCGCCGCCTCGACGACGCGCGACCGTTCGTCGATGCGCAGCTGGCGGACGGCACCCGGCTGCACGCGGTCCTGCCGCCCATCGCCGCCGACGGCACCTGTCTGTCGCTACGGGTGTTGCGGCCGGCCGAGTTCGGGCTGGACGAGTTGGGGCGCCGCGGCGCCTTCCCACCCTCGGTCGGCCGGCTGCTGCGTGCCGTCGTCGCCGCCCGGCTCGCTCTGCTCATCTCCGGGGGCACCGGCACCGGCAAGACCACGCTGCTCGCCGCGCTGCTCGGCGAGGTCGGCGCCGACGAGCGCATCATCACCGTGGAGGACGCCGGTGAACTGCGGCCGCGCCATCCGCACGTCCTGCGGTTGATCGCCCGGACCAGCAACGTCGAGGGCGCCGGTGGGATCGAGCTCCGCGATCTCGTCCGGCAGGGCCTGCGGATGCGCCCGGACCGGCTCGTGGTGGGCGAGGTCCGAGGGCCCGAGGTGATCGACCTGCTGATCGCCCTGAACACGGGCCACCGGGGCGGTGCGGGGACCGTGCACGCCAACACTGCCGCGGACATCCCGGACCGGCTCACCGCGTTGGCTGCGCTCGGCGGCATGACTGAAGGTGTCCTGCACGCACAGCTCCCGGGCGCGGTGCAGGTGGTGGTGCAGCTGGAGCGGTTGTCGTCGGCCGGACTCGTCGTCCGCCGGGTGGCCGAGCTCGGGGTGCTGGAACGACGACCCGACGGGCGGGCGCAGGTGGTGCGGGCACACGGTCCCGACGGCGAGCCCGGTCCGGGCGCCGCCGCCCTGGGTGCGTTGATCCGATCGGCCGCCGGATGACGGCGCTGCTGCTGCTGGCCGTCGGCGTCCTGGCCTGGCCCACCGCGCCCGTGTCGGTGTGGGAGGAGACGGCGCCTCGGCTGCTCCGATGGGAGGTCCGACCGAGCGCGCCGGTGGTTCTGGGTGCTGTCGCCGGTGGTGCGGGGGTGCTCTCGTACCTGCTGACCGACTCGCCCGTCGTCGCAATGGCGGCAGCATTGCTGTGTGCGACCGTCGGTGGGCTGGTCCGCTCGGCGTCGCGGTCCCGTCGCGA
This sequence comes from uncultured Actinomycetota bacterium, assembly GCA_963700115.1. Taxonomy (GTDB): domain Bacteria; phylum Actinomycetota; class Actinomycetes; order Mycobacteriales; family Nakamurellaceae; genus Nakamurella. The sequence goes on from OY969473.1 coordinate 656,177, forward strand.
CGCCCGGAGCCGAGTGGAGGTCCTCGGGGCGTTGCGGGCGTTGGGTCGGGAGGTTCACGCCGGGGCCGACCTCGATTCCGCGGTCGCGGCGGTCCGCGGCGCCCACGGGTCCGCGGCGGATGCGTTGGTCGGCCGGTTGCAGGCCGACGGTGGTCCCTCCCCGCCGGACGTCGCCGGCACCGAGCTCGCGCTGGCCGCCGCGGTGCAGCTGTCACGCCGCTACGGGGCTCCGCTCGCGGTGCTGCTGGCCGGGGTCGCCGACGGCCTGGCCGATGAACAGCAGACGATCGAGCAGCGCTCGTCGGCGGTGGCGGGTGCGCGGCTGTCGGGCTGGGTGCTGGCCGGCCTGCCGCTGATGGGGGTGCTGCTCGGAGCGGGGATGGGCGCCGACCCGGTCCCCGTGCTGCTGGGCGGTGGTCTCGGGTCGGTCCTGCTGCTGGTCGGGACGGTGTTGCTCTGCGTCGGGCTGCTGTGGTCGGCCCGGATCGCCCGGTGACCGCCGCTCTGATCGCCGCGGCCTGCGCGCTGCTGTGCTGGTCGAGCGCGCCGGCGCGGCTTCCGACGCCCCGGTCCCAGGCTGCGGCGGGCGTCGACCGGTCGATCCGGCCTCTCCTGATGGGCGGGGCAACGGTCGCCGCGGTGCTGCTGGTGTGGCCGGCGGCGGTCGTCCCGGCGATCGGGGCCGGCACGGTCCTCGGTGTCGCGGCGTGGTGGGACGGGCGTCGCCGCAGCACCCGGCCGGTCCGGGAGGCCGGGGAGGTCGCCCTGCTCTGCGACCTGTGGGCCGGCTGCCTCGACGTCGGGATGCCCACAGGTGGTGCGCTCGCGGCGGCGCTGGAGGTGCTGGGCGGGCACGGCAACGGCGGGTCCGACCCGACGGTCCGGCGGCTCGTGCAGGTCGCCGGGCTGTTGCGGGTCGGGGCGGATGTCGGCCGCGCCTGGCAACCCGCCGAGGGCGATGCCTGGTTGGAGCCGATCGGTGCCGCTGCGCGCCGCGCCGAGCAGGTCGGCACCGATCTCGCGGCGACCGTCCGCGCCCAGGCCCGGGCGGTGCGTCGCGCCGCGGCCGGGGCGGGGGAGCGGCGGGCGCAGCGCGCCGGGGTGCTGATGACCGCGCCCCTGACGCTGTGCTTCCTGCCCGCCTTCATCTGCCTCGGGCTCGCGCCGGTGGTCATCGCGCTGCTCGGCACCTTGGACCTCGGCCGCTGAGGCAGGGAGCGTGCCACCGCTGTGGGGCGCTCACCGTGACGCCGCTCGAGACCGGTTGTCCACAAGCCGGTTTCCATCCCCAATCGACGACAACCCGGTTGTCCGTCGTCGCCGAGCTCAGCAGAGTCGGCGTCCGTCGACCCTTCCGAGAGGACACCTCATGACCCACCCACTCACCGCTTCCGACACCGTCGTCGCCGCGGCGGCCCCCGATTCTGCGGCTGCCACAGTCGATGTGCCACAGACGCCGGATGCCGACGCCGGGATGTCGACCGTCGAGTACGCCGTCGGCACGGTCGTCGCCGCGGCGTTCGCGGCGGTGCTGTACCGGATCGTGACCGGTGATTCGATCGTCTCCGGGCTGACCGCCCTGGTGCAGTCCGCGCTCAACACGAACTTCTGACCGTGTCAGAGCCTGGGCCGATGGTGCCGGACCGGGACCGCGGGTCGGTCACGGTCGAGGCGGCGCTGGTGATCCCGGTGCTGGTGCTGGTCCTCGCGGCCTGTCTGGCCGGGATCGCGTGCGTGGCGCTGCAGGTGCGGTGCATCGACGCGGCCCGGGAAGCCGCCCGGCTGGCCGGGCGCGGTGATGTGGCCGGAGCCCGATCGGCGGCGGCCCAGCTGGCCGGCGAGGCAAAGGTGGCGATCGATGTCGGAGCGTCGCGGGTGGAGGTGGTCGTGTCGGCCGAGCCGCTCGGTGGGCTGTTGCCCGGGGTGACCATCAGTGCCCGTTCCGTGGCCGCGGTCGAGGGTGCCCGATGAGGCGAAGCACCGCGACCGCGGAAATGCGATGGTGACGGGCGCTTGCCCGATGAGGCTGCGGACGAGGGACCGGGGGAGTGCGACGGTGATCGGGGCGGTGCTGGTCATGGCGTTGTTCGCGATGGCGACGCTGGTCGTCCATCTGGGTGCCGCGGTGGTGGCCCGGCACCGGGCCGCCGCGGCGGCTGACCTCGGCGCGCTCGCCGGTGCGTCGGCGGCGGTGAACGGACGGCCCTCGCCGTGCGGCGAGGCCGGAGAGGTCGTCACTGCCGGCGCCGCCCGGTTGGACAGCTGCGAGGTCGACGGCTGGGAGGTCCGGGTGGTCGCGTCTGCGGCCGCCGGCATCCTCGATCAGCGGGCGACCGCGCGGGCCCGCGCCGGGCCGGACCTGGGCTCCGGTGCCGGTGCGCCGGAGCCCGTGACGTTAGGCCAGGGACTGGCGTCCGAGGTACACGGCCCCGAAGACCGGCTCGCGGGTGAGGGGCTCGGCGCCGGTGATGCCCCGATCGGCCAGGCCGGCCTTCACGGCCTCCTGCAGCGCGAGCTGGTTCACGATCAAGCCGCCGCCGAGAGCGACCGGGCCGTGCAGGCCGAGTTGGTCGGCCACCGACGCGATCTGGCCGACGATCGCGTCCGCGGTCGCGGCAACGATCCTCCCGGCGGCCTCGTCACCCTGTCGAGCAAGGTCGAAGACGACCGAGGACCGCTGCGCCCACAACCGGCGCACCGGGTCGGCGTAGAACGTGCCGAGTACCTCGTAGGCGGTGGTCACGCCGCTGGCCGCGGCGATCGCCTGCGTCAGCGGGTCGGCGGCCAGTCCCCGGTCGGCCTGGCGCAGCGCGTGCCGGACGGCCTCGCGAGCGACCCAGTAACCACTGCCCTCGTCGCCGAGCAGGTAGCCCCAGCCGCCGGCCCGGGCGGTCTCGCCGGCCTCGTTGCGGCCCCACGCCACCGATCCGGTTCCGCAGATCACCGCGATGCCGGTGTCGAACTCCGGCGTCGCCAGGATGAGCCGGGTGTCGTGAGCGATCACCACTTTCGCGCCGGGAGCGCGGCGGCTGATCATGCCGGCCAACCACTCCTCCTGCGCGGGGGTGTTGATGCCGGCCGAACCCGCGCACACCACATCGATCCCGTCACGGCCGAGGGCGTCGAACAGTTCGTCCAGTGCCGCGTCCGCCTGGGCGCGGGTGACCGATTCGATGTTGGCGCTGCCGACGACCTTCTCGGCCAGCACCTCCCCGCCGGACGCGACCCGCACCCCGTGCGTCTTGGAACCGCCGATATCCACGCCGACCACCACAGGATTCACCGCGACAGCATCGCCGAACGACCCGATCGACGCCAACCCCACGCGCCTTCCCGGACAGGCTCGCTCCCCGGAAGCCCCGCCCCAGCGGATCGAGCCCACCCTGTGGAGTCGGCCGCCCCGGCCGTACCGGGACGCGGTGCCCTCCCACCCCCAGCCGGCCCTACCCTCCCACCCCGAGCTGATGGTCCGGGTATCCGCCTGAGGGGCGATCGGCCGCCCGACGAGGTGCTGCTTCTCTTTGTCGCCGAGGAGGGCGGCCGGTCGATCCGACCACCACACTCAGCCCCCCGCCTCCACCGCCCGCAACCGCTCACTCAGCAACCGCAGCACCACCAGCGCCCCCGCCTTGTCCAACGGCTCGTTCCCGTTCCCACACTTCGGCGACTGCACACAGGACGGGCAGCCGGCCTGGCAGGCGCACGACGCGACCGCGTCGCCGACCGCGGTCAGCCACTCGGCAAGCACGGTGTACCCGCGCTCGGCGAACCCCGCCCCGCCCGGATACCCGTCGTAGACGATCACGGTCGGCTCCCCGGTGTCCGGGTGCAGGTTCGTCGAGAGCCCGCCGATGTCCCAGCGGTCGCACCCGGCGAACAGCGGCAGCAGTCCGATCGCCGCGTGTTCGGCGGCGTGCAGCGCCCCCGGGATCCGGCCCTCGCTGATGCCCACCGACGCCAGCACCTCCAGCGGGATCGTGTACCAGACGGCCCGGGTGTCCAGCGTGTGCTCGGGCATGTCCAGCGGTCGCTGGTCGATCAGCTGGCCGTTGAGCCGCCGCCGGACGTACCCGACGACCTGCTCGGTCACCCGCACCCGGGAGAGGCCGGCCCGGATCCCGAACCCCAGGGACCGGTCGGTCTCGACCTCGAGCAGGTCCACCGACGACACCGACCGTGCGGTCGTCGTCCACTCCGGCCGCTCCTGGTGCACCATCGCCAGCTGGTCCTCGAAGTCGAGTGCATCCACCACGTAGGACACTCCGCGGTGCAGATACACCGCCCCGGGGTAGACCGAGCTCGGCGCCCGCCCGAGGTCGACCGTCCCGAGCATCCGGGCGGTCTCGTCCTCGACGATGACGATCTGGCCGCCACCTCCGCCGCGCAGATCCACCTCGTCGGACGGGTGCAGCAGCCCGGCGAAGTACCAACCCGCCGTCCGCTCCCGCAGCACCCCGTCGGCGATCAGGTCTCCGATGCACTCCAGCGCGGCGTGCCGCCGAACGCCGCGAGGTCGTCATCGGTCAGGTGATGCTCCGCCGCGGCGCAGGCCAGGTGCGGACGCAGCAGGTACGGGTTGGTCGGGTCGGTGATCGCCACCTCGACCGGTCGGCCGAACACCGCCTCGGGGTGGTGCACGAGGTAGCAGTCGAGCGGGTCCTCCCGCGCGACGAAGACCACCAACGCCGGCACGTCACCGCGCCCGGCCCGACCCGCCTGCTGCCACATCGACGCCAACGTCCCCGGATAGCCGGCCAGGATCGCCGCGTCCAGCCCCGAGATGTCCACGCCGAGCTCCAGCGCGTTCGTCGTCGCCACGCCGAGCAGCTGCCCGGAGTTCAGCGCCGCCTCCAGCTCGCGCCGCTCCTCGGGCAGGTAACCGCCCGCGGTAGGCGGCCACCCGGTCGACGAGCTCGGGGGCGATCTCGGCCAACCGGCGCTGCGCCGACAGCGCGGTCTGCTCGGCCCCGTGCCGCGATCGGACGAACGCCAGCACCCGGGCCCCACCGGCGACCAGCTCGGCGAGCATCCGCGCCGTCTCGGCCGGCGCCGACCGGCGCATCGGCGGTCCGACCGACGACGGCTCGGAGCCGGGCTCCCACAGCAGGAACTCCGCCCCCGGCCGCGGCGCGCCGTCCTCCGTCACCGCCACCACGTCCCGCCCGATCAGCCGCGTCGCTGAGGCCGCCGGGTCGCCCACGGTGGCCGACGCCAGGACGACGGTCGGGTGCGCGCCGTACCGCTCGGCGATCCGCAGCAGCCTGCGCAGCACCAGTGCGATGTGCGACCCGAACACCCCACGGTAGGCATGGCACTCGTCGACCACGACGTAGCGCAGCCGTCGCAGGAACCGGATCCAGCGGGCGTGCTGGGGGAGCAGGCCGCGGTGGATCATGTCCGGGTTCGTGAGCACCCACCGCGAATGCGACCGCACCCAGTCACGGACGTCGACAGGCGTGTCCCCGTCGAACAGCGACGGGTGGACGCCGGCGATCCCCAGCCCGTGCAGCGAACTCAGCTGGTCGGCGGCCAGCGCCTTGGTGGGCGCGATGTAGAGCACGGTGGCGCGCGGGTCGGCCGTCAGGTCGCTCAGGGCCGGCAGCTGGTAGGCCATCGACTTTCCCGACGCGGTACCCGTCGCGAGCACGACATGCCGACCGGCGTGGGCCAGTTCGGCCGCCTCGATCTGATGGGAGAACGGCTCCCGGACACCACGTCCGCGGAACGCCTCGACGACGGTCGGAGGGGCCCAGGCCGGCCAGGGTGCATGCCCGGCCGGCCGGGGCGGCAGCACTTCCAGATGGGTGACAGGTTGGCTGCTCTCGGAGTCGGTGACCCGCCCGTCGGAGGCCACTCCCGCCCCTGCCGACCTACCTCCCGCGGCCCCGTCGGTCAGCTCTGAGAGAGCGCGTCCAGGTCCCGCGGCGACGGCCTCGACGAGCTCCACCCCGACCGTCGGCAGCACCAGGTCGAGCAGCCGCGACCGCGGGGCGAGGTCGTGGTGGGGGGTCACCGCTCCATCATGCGTACCGGCACCGACAGTCCCCGGTTGGCGCAGTCGGGACTCGCTGCGTGGGCGGGGTCGTGTCCTGGGTCACCGTGTGCTGCCCTACAGTGTCCCTACGTGCGCTGGCCCAAGGGGTCGGCGCACGACGCGTCGGCGCCCCGGGCGCCGCGCGCCACCGTATCGACCAACGCCGGTCGGGTCGTGAGCCGGCGCAGTGATGCAAAGAACCGGAGCCGCATGACACACCTTCTTGCCGCCGATGTCGTGACCGTGGACGGCGGTGACAAGACGATCGTCGTCGCTGTCGCCGTCATCGCCGTGATCGCGCTGGCGATCGCCTTCGTCCTGCGGGCCGGCGTCCTCGCCGCTGACAAGGGCACCCCGAAGATGCAGGAGATCTCCGAAGCGGTGCAGGAAGGTGCGGCGGCCTACCTCGGCCGGCAGTTCCGCACCCTCGCGATCTTCGTGGTCCTGGTCTTCGGTCTGCTGTTCGTCCTGCCCGGCGACGCCTCCGAGCGCATCGGCCGTTCCCTCTTCTTCCTGGTGGGCGCGCTGTTCTCGGGCACCATCGGCTACGTCGGTATGTGGCTGTCCACCCGGGCCAACGCCCGCGTCGCCGCCGCGGCCAACACCACCGGCCGTGAGGAGGCCATGCGGATCGCGTTCCGCACGGGCGGCACCGTCGGCCTGGCCACCACCGGGCTCGGCCTGCTCGGCGCGGCGGTCGTCGTGTTCATCTACCTCGGCGACGCCCCGAAGGTCCTCGAGGGTTTCGGTTTCGGCGCCGCCATGCTCGCCATGTTCATGCGCGTCGGCGGTGGCATCTTCACCAAGGCCGCCGACGTCGGCGCCGACCTGGTCGGCAAGGTGGAGCAGGGCATTCCCGAGGACGACCCCCGCAACGCCGCCACCATCGCCGACAACGTCGGCGACAACGTGGGTGACTGCGCCGGAATGGCCGCCGACCTCTTCGAGTCCTACGCCGTCACACTGGTCGCATCGCTGATCCTGGGCTCCGCCGCGTTCGGCAGCAAGGGCCTGATCTTCCCGTTGATCGTGCCCGCCATCGGCGTGCTGACCGCCATCATCGGCGTCTACATCACCAAGGCGAAGCCGAACGAGGCCGGGCTGACCACCATCAACCGGTCCTTCTACATCTCGGCCGCGATCTCGGCCGTGCTGTGCACGGTCGCCGCGCTGGTCTACCTGCCGAGCACCTTCGTCGAGCTGGGCGTCGACGCCGTCGCCGACGCCACCGGCAACCCGGCCGTCATCGCGATCATCGCCGTCATCATCGGCATCGTGCTGGCCGCGGTCATCCTCTGGCTCACCGGCTACTTCACCGACACCAACTTCAAGCCCACCAAGGGTGTCGGCCAGAGCTCGGTCACCGGTGCGGCGACGGTCATCCTGGCCGGCATCTCGGTCGGCTTCGAGTCGGCCGTCTACACCGCGCTGGTCATCGGCGCGGCTGTGTTCGGAGCGTTCTCGCTGGCTGCGGCCACCCCGTTGGTGGGTCTGTTCGCGATCGCACTGGCCGGCTGCGGGCTGCTGACCACGGTCGGCGTCATCGTCGCGATGGACACCTTCGGTCCGGTCTCCGACAACGCCCAGGGCGTCGCCGAGATGAGCGGCGAAGTCTCGGAGGAGGGCGCACAGATCCTCACCGAGCTCGACGCGGTCGGCAACACCACCAAGGCGATCACCAAGGGCATCGCGATCGCCACCGCGGTGCTCGCCGCGACCGCGCTGTTCGGCTCCTACTCCGACGCCATCGGCAACGCGCTCCGCGAAGCGGGCGACGCGGCTGAGGGTGCCGCCAACGGGACGAGCGCCTTCGTCACCGAGATCGTCTCGCCCAACGTCCTCGTCGGCGCGCTGATCGGTGCGGCCGTCGTGTTCATGTTCTCCGGCCTCGCGATCAACGCGGTGTCCCGGGCCGCCGGCGCGGTCGTGTTCGAGGTCCGCCGACAGTTCCGCGACATCCCCGGGATCATGGAGGGCACCACCCGCCCGGAGTACGGCAAGGTCGTCGACATCGTCACCCGCGACTCGCTGCGGGAGCTGACCACCCCCGGCCTGATGGCCGTGCTCGCCCCGATCGCCGTCGGCTTCGGCCTCGGCGTCGGCCCGCTGGCCGGGTTCCTCGGTGGCGCCATCGTCACCGGCACCTTGATGGCGGTCTTCCTGTCCAACTCGGGCGGCTCGTGGGACAACGCCAAGAAGCTCGTCGAGGACGGCCACCACGGCGGCAAGGGCTCGTCCGCGCACGAGGCGACCATCATCGGTGACACCGTCGGCGATCCGTTCAAGGACACCGCCGGCCCGGCGATGAACCCGCTGATCAAGGTGATGAACCTGGTGGCGGTGCTGATCGCCCCGGCCGTCGTCGCGCTGTCCGTCGGCGACAGCGCCAACACGCCGCTGCGCATCATCATCGCCGTCGTCGTCTTCGCGGTGATCGTCGGCGCGGTGCTCGTGTCCAAGCGCCGCGAGTCGGTGCTGGACGCCGTCTGACGGCGTGGGTCGGCACTCCATCGGGTAACCGAGCGGTGCCGGCCGATGACGTCCGTCCGCCAGGGGACGGGCGTCCCGGGCGTCATCCGCGCCGTCGGCGTGATCTCACGAGGGAGAACTCATGGTCAGGAAGAACCTGCTGATCGGTGCTGCGCTCGCTGCCGCGCTGCTCGCCGGCTGCAGCGGCACGTCCAACAACGGCAACGCCAGCGCCGAGACCACCACGTCCAGCGCGACCGCGTCGAGTGCAGCCGGAACCGACCCGGCCACGACGGCCACTGCGACGTCGACCTCGTCCGGGTCGACCGCCGCCTCGACGTCGGACGCCGGCACGGAGGCGTCCACCGACGACGGCTCCGCCGCCGACGGCACCGGGTCTGTTCAGCCCGCAGCCCTGGACGACCAGTCCAGGGTCTGGTTCGGCACCTTGTGCACCGGTCTGACCGGCGCCTTCACCGGCATGATGGGCGCGATGGGCGGGGCCCAGACCACCGGCGGCGGCAGCGATCCCAAGGCTGCCCAGGCCGCCATGGTCAGCAGCTACCAGCAGGTCGCGACCGCCTTCAGCGACACCGCCTCCGACCTGAGCGGCCTGCCCGCGCCCACGGTCGCCGGCGGTGACCAGATCGCCCGCGACCTGCCCGCAGCGCTGAGCGCCCTCAGCGAGGGTTTCGCCACCGCCACCGAGAAGTTCGCCGCGGCCGAAGTCACGGACGAGGCCTCGCTGAGTGCGGCGATGGATGCTCTCAATGCCGAGACCGAGCGGTACGGCACCCAACTGGAGACCCAGTTCAGCGGGATGGACGCGACGCTGACCCCGGAGATCGTCGCGGCCGTCCAGGCGCTCCCCGAGTGCGCGATGATGAGCTCCTGAGCTCTGTACAACGATTCCGGCCACCGGGCGTCCCGTCACCGGGGCGCCCGGTTCGTCGTGGGTGCGAACGTCTCGAACGGGTGAAGGTTGTCAGATCGTGGGCTCGTCGCGCCTGCTGACATGTTGAGGTGGTCGGCGGCGCACGTGATCGACCGCGTTCGCAGGGTCAACGGTAGGGGCACGACCCGTACCGCAGCGTCACCGGAACCCATCGTGGAACAGCACCGACACAGGTGCGACCGAACGAAAGTGAACCCATGAAGAAGACCTTCATCATCGGCATCGCCCTGGCTGCGTCCGCGCTCACCGCGTGCAGCAGCGGCACCGACGGAGCGGCGAGCACCTCCTCGACCACGTCCTCGCCGTCGAGCTCGACGTCGGTGTCCTCGTCGTCGACCGAGGAGTCCTCGAGCGCGGCCGAAACCACCGAGGAGACCACCCTGTCGGAGGAGACCACCACCTCGGACGAGACCAGCGCCACCGGCGAGCCTGTCGCCCTCGACGAGCAGAGCGTCGCCTGGTTCAGCGCGTTCTGCAGCTCGGTGCAGCCGGCATCGAGACCTCGCGGCGACGATGAGCGACCATGCAGCCGGATCAGGCTGCGGCCCCGGCCGAGCAGCAGACGGTCCTCGCGACCGGCGTCACCGAAGCACGGCGAGAGCCTTCAAGACCGGTGGCGACCGACATCGCAGCTGTTGCCCGCGGCGACGGTCGAGGGCGGCGAGCAGCTCGCGATCGGCGCCACCGCCGCGTTCGACGCAGATCGGTGACGCGATGATCGCCGCCGCGGACAAGTTCGCCCGACCCCGGTGACCGATCGAGGCCAGCCTGCTGTCGGCCGCCACCACTCTCGGCACCTGATGTCCAGGCCGCGGCCGCTCGGTATCCAGGAGCAGCCTGGCGCCGGCTTGGAGACCATCCGACCCCGGAGCTGGGAGCGCGGTCGCAGGAGATCCCCGGCTGCGAGAACGTCGCCGCCTCCTGACGTCGACCGCGTCAGCACCACCGTCGCCGGATCGCCCGGAAACGGTTCGCCGGTTCCGGCCGGCCGGCGTTCTTCCGCCCGGATCGACTCCGAAAGAGAGACCGTTGAAGAAGAGCCACCTGATCGCCGCAGCTCGTCGCCACCCTGGTTGACCGCCTGCAGCAGCGGCCACCGACACGGCCACCTCCGCGTCGACGGACTCCAGCTTCGGTGGCGAGCTCGGCGGCCGCGCCGTCATCGGCCGAGCAGGCGACGGGCACCGGGGACGTGTCCCCGACCGGCGAGACACTCGTCCTGGACGAGCAGACGACCACCTGGTTCGCCACCTTCTGCATCGGGCTTCACCGGCCTGCGCGACTCCTTCGCGTCGGTGCAGTCCGACCTGGCCGGAGCCACCGGGACGACCCCGCAGGAGACGCAGGCGGCGGTCGCGGCGGTCATCACCGACCTGGGCACCAAGCTCCAGGGACTCGCCACCGACACGGAGGCGTTGCCGCCGCCGACCATCGAGAACGGGCAGTCGATGGCCACCGCCGCGGTCGACGGCTTCAACGGCATCGGGGCCGCGATGATCGGTGCCGCCGACCAGTTCGCCCAGACCCAGATCACTGACGAGGCCTCGCTGCAGGCCGCGGCGACCCAGCTGCAGACGGTGTTGCGGGACGAGGCCACCAAGGCCCAGAGCGCCTTCTCGGCCATCGACATGGAGTCGCAGCCGGGCCTGGACGAGGCCATCGGCGCTGTCCCGGAGTGCTCGGACATGGCGTCCTGATCCGAACGCCCCATCGCGGTAAGCACGGCTGACGGCCGGGTCGGAACCACCGACCCGGCCGTTGCGTGTCTTCCGGGGTGGCAGACCCGCGGGGCGCCGCGGGATAGCGTGACCGATCGTGTCGCAGCTCTCGTTCTTCTCCGCGGACCACCAGCCGCCGGTCGTCGCCGACCTGGGCGGTCTGCTCGCCGCTCACGGTCAGATCACCACCGGCCCGGCCGGCGCGCGGCTGTCGATCCTGCTCGACGACCGCGCCCGCGCCTCGGCGCTGGTCGCCGAGTGTGGTCGCCGGGCGGTCGTCGCCGAGGTGGTGCCGGTCGAGGGCGGGCAGTTGCTGATGCGGACCGTCCGGTGCGCGGCCCTGCTGCCGCTCGCCGAGGCCTGGATCCGGGGTGCGGTCAAGAGCGTCCCGCGTGACCTCACCGTCAGCGCCGCCTTCAGCCGGCTCTGGGTGCTCGCCGCCGGCCGCACCGACCACGCCGGGTACCTGCTCGGCGTGGACCCGCACACACCCGACACCGTCGACGACCTGATCGCCGCCTGCTCGCGGGCCGGGCTGGCCGGATCGTTCGTCGGCGTGCGGGCCGGCGGACCGGCGATCCGCATCGTCGGCCACCGACGGCTGGCCCGGTTGGCCGACTCGGTCGGCACACTGCCGACGGACCTGCCGGTCGGGTGTGCCCCGCCGGATGAGCACCGCGCGGTGTACGACGACACGATGCCGCGTGCGCCGAAACCGGTGCCGGTGCACCCGATGCAACCTGAACTCGGCTGACGGAACCCACCCGCTCGGGTGCTATCCACCCACGCCACGACATTGCGTGTCGGCCACGGATGCGATGATTGGCCCTGAACCGTGGCATTCTGCACTCAGTGGGCCGCCGGCCCGGAACGACTCGGATCCCGCGACGTTCCCTGTGGGCCGTTCGGCCCCGGAACTGCTGGGCTGTGGCCGGCCGCGGAGATCCCGCGAGCGGATGCGGCCCGCTCACCCCCGTCGAATCAGCGGTCGTCGCACCGCCCCGTGACCGGGGTCGATGACAAGGAGAACCTGACAGCTCATGGCTGTGCGCAGATCCACGAAGAGCGCCGGGACCGACGGCGTCCGGCTGGTGATCGTCGAGTCGCCTTCCAAGGCGCAGACGATCAGCGGTTACCTCGGCGACGGTTACATCGTGGAGTCCTCGATCGGGCACATCCGCGACCTGCCGCGCGGTGCCGGCGGACGTGCCGGCCAAGTACAAGGGTGAGCCGTGGGCCCGCCTCGGGGTCGACGTGGACCACGACTTCGAACCGCTCTACGTCGTCAGCCCGGAGAAGCGCGCCCAGGTCGCGAAGCTCAAGGCCGCGCTTGCCGGTGCCTCCGAACTCCTGCTCGCCACCGATGAGGATCGCGAGGGCGAGGCCATCGCCTGGCATCTCCTGCAGACGCTGAACCCCAAGGTGCCGGTGTCGCGGATGGTCTTCCACGAGATCACCCCGGCAGCGATCCGGGAGGCGGCGGCCAACCCGCGGCAGATCGACGACAACCTCGTCGACGCCCAGGAGACCCGTCGCATCCTCGACCGGCTGTACGGCTACGAGGTCTCGCCGGTGCTGTGGAAGAAGGTCATGCCGAAGCTGTCGGCGGGCCGCGTGCAGTCCGTCGCCACCCGCATCGTCGTCCAGCGCGAACGGGCCCGGATGGCCTTCGTCTCCGGTAGCTACTGGGGCATCGACGCGTTGCTGGCCAACGCCGGGAACGCCACCTTCACCGCGACCCTTCAGCAGGTCGACGGTCGCAAGCTGGCCACCGGCCGGGATTTCGACGAGTCCACCGGACAGCTCAAGGCGGGTTCTGCCGCGCTGCAGCTCGACGAGGAGACTGCCAACGACCTGGCGCGCACCCTCGAAGGCCGCGGGGCCGTGGTGACCTCCGTCGAGGAGAAGCCGTACACCCGGAAGCCCTACGCGCCGTTCATGACGTCGACGCTGCAGCAGGAGGCCGGCCGCAAGCTCGGCATGTCCTCGGAGCGCACCATGCGCACCGCACAGCGGCTGTACGAATCCGGCTACATCACCTACATGCGGACCGACTCGACGACGCTGTCGCAGACGGCGTTGGACGCGGCCCGCACCCAGGCCCGTGAGCTGTACGGCCCGGAGTACGTGCCGGACGCGCCGCGGCAGTACACCCGCAAGGTCAAGAACGCCCAGGAGGCCCACGAGGCGATCCGTCCCGCCGGGGAGAATTTCCGCACCCCCGGTCAGGTCGGCAACGCGCTGGGCAGCGACGAGTTCCGGCTCTACGAGTTGATCTGGCAGCGGACCATCGCCTCGCAGATGGTCGACGCCCGCGGGCTGACGCTGACCGTGAAGATGGCCGCGGACGCTTCGGGTCGGGAATGCGTCTTCGGGTCGTCCGGCCGCACGATCACCTTCCCCGGCTTCCTGCGGGCCTACGTCGAGACCGTCGACGCGGAGGCCGGCGGCGAGGCCGACGACGCCGAACGCAAGCTGCCCAAGCTCAGCGAGCGCGAGGAACTCGGGATCCGGCAGCTGACCCCGGGCGGCCACACCACCTCGCCGCCGGCGCGCTACACGGAGCCGTCGCTGATCAAGGCGCTCGAGGACCTCGGTATCGGCCGCCCCTCCACCTACACCTCGATCATCCGCACCATCACCGAGCGCGGCTACGTCTGGCGCAAGGGCCAGGCTCTCGTCCCGTCCTGGGTCGCGTTCGCGGTCATCGGGCTGCTCGAGCAGCACTTCGCCCGGCTGGTCGACTTCGACTTCACGGCGGCGATGGAGGACGAGCTCGACGGCATCGCCGACGGCCGCGTGCAACGCACCGACTGGCTGCGCTCCTTCTACTTCGGCGACGCCGAGGGGATCGACGGCGGCGCCGCGACTGTCGGTGGCGCCGTCGGCAAGGCCGGCGGGCTGAAGAAGCTCGTCGGCGCGAACCTCGAGGACATCGACGCGCGCGAGGTCAACTCGCTGCCCATCGCCACCTCCGAGGACGGCCGACAGATCTACGTACGGGTCGGTCGTTACGGTCCCTACCTCGAGCGGGCCGCGCTGGGCGGCGAGGGCAGCGAACGGGCGAACCTGCCCGAGGAGCTGGCTCCCGACGAGGTCACCGCGGCCTCGGTCGAGGAGCTGTTCGCCAAGTCCGAGATCAGCGACCGCGAGCTGGGCGTCGCCCCGGAGACCGGCTACCCGATCGTCGTCAAGGACGGCCGCTACGGCCCCTACGTCACCGAGGTGCTGCCCGAGGATGCGCCGACCAAGGGAAAGAACGCGGTCAAGCCGCGCACCGCGTCACTCTTCAAGTCGATGAGCGTCGAGACGGTGTCCTTCGAGGACGCAGTGCGGCTGCTGACCCTCCCGCGGGTGGTCGGCACCGACCCGGAGACCGATGTCGAGATCACCGCGCAGAACGGCCGCTACGGCCCGTACCTGAAGAAGGGCACCGACTCGCGGTCGCTGACCACCGAGGAGGAGCTCTTCTCGGTGACCCTCGAGCAGGCGCTCGCGATCTATCAGCAGCCCAAGCAGCGTGGCCGTTCGGCCGCCGCCGCGCCGCCGCTGCGCGAGGTCGGCGAGGACACCGAGACCAAGAAGCCGATGGTGATCAAGGAAGGCCGGTTCGGGCCGTACGTCACCGACGGCGAGACCAACGCGTCGCTGCGCAAGGGTGACGAGGTGGAGTCGCTGACCGTGGAGCGGGCGTCGGAGCTGCTCGCCGAGCGGCGGGCCCGGGGTCCGGCGCCGAAGCGGGCCACCACCCGCAAGCCGGCCGCCCCGAAGGCGACCACCGCCAAGACGGTCAAGGCCGGCGCCACCAGGTCAACCGCGGCCAAGACACCAGCGGCCAAGAAGCCCGCGGTGCGCAAGGCCGCCACCAAGACGGCCACCTGACGCCTACCCTCGGGCCATGAGCACGCAACGGTTCGTCGATGCGTTGAGCGGTGCCGACGGCACCCAGGCCCTGCGGGTGCGCTACGACGTGCCGCCGGTCTATCCGGACGCGACGGTGCCGGTGGCGCCGGTCCGGCCGACGGCGTTGCCGCGCGTCTCGATCCGGATCCCGGAGATCGACCCGCGGGTCGCCGCGGCGGTGTCCGAGCTGGCGGCGATCGACCGGCCGGCGACCCCACGTCCGAACCCGCCCCGGCAGCGGGCACCACGGGCGCCGGCGGTGCCGCCGCCCAGCCGCAGCCAGGCCTCCCGGGCCGGCTACTACCAGGGGCCGACACCGACCGCGATCGCGCCGGCCGCGCCGTCGCAGCACCGGCAGGCACCGGCCCGGCCGCAGTTCCCGTCGTCGCCGCCCCGTCCGGCCGGCACCGTCCCCGGTGCCGCCGACCGGCTGCGCAGTCAGCTGACCCAGCTCGGGCAGCAGTTCGGCACCGGCAACACGCGGACGCCGACGGCGATGCCCTCCTCGCCGCAGTCCGGGCCGCGGTCGACGGTCCCCGCCTCGGCCTTCCGGCCCGAGCCGGCCGACACCCGACCGCGGCGCCGGAAGGCGAGCGCCATCCCGCTCGCGTTCTTCGTGCTGGTCTTGCTGCTGGCGACGACGGGCCTCGGCGGACAGATCGTCGACGCTGTCAGCAGGATCCTCGAGCGCTGAGCCCGCCGTCCGCTCAGCACCGGGGTCACTGTCGGCGGCCGCCGGTAGGGTCGCTCCCGTGACCGCCACCACCACCGACGTCTTCGCCGACCTCGTCGGCCAGCACGAGGTGATCGGGACGCTGCGGTCGGCGGTCGACGCCTCGCACGGTGACGCCGGCGTGCCGGTGTCGGCGATGACGCACGCGTGGCTGTTCACCGGTCCGCCCGGCTCGGGCCGGTCGAACGCCGCCCGTGCCTTCGCCGCCGCACTGGAATGTCCGGACCGCGGCTGCGGCCACTGCGTGCACTGCCGCACGGTGGCCCACGGCACCCACGGCGACGTCCGCTCGTTCAATCCCGAGGGCCTGTCCATCCGCGTCGACGAGATGCGGGCGGTCGTGCAGGCCGCCGCCCGTCGCCCGACGACGGGCCGCTGGCAGATCGTGCTCATCGAGGACGCCGACCGGCTCACCGAGGGGGCGGCGAACGCGCTGCTCAAGGCGGTGGAGGAGCCGTCGAAGCAGACGGTGTTCCTGCTCTGCGCACCGTCGACGCATCCCGACGACGTGTCGGTGACGATCCGCTCGCGGTGCCGGGTGATCAGCCTGGCCGGCCCGTCGGTGGAGGACATCACCCAGGTCCTGCAGACCCGGGACGGCATCGACCCGGAGCGAGCCGCGTGGGCGGCGTCGGTGTGCGGGGGGCACGTGGGCCGGGCCCGCCGGCTGGCCCGGGACCCGGAGGCCGCCGCCGTGCGGGCGGCGATCCTGGAGATCCCGCGGCGCCTGGTCGGGCTGGGCGACGTCTACGACGCCGCGGCCACCATCCTCGACCGGGCCAAACAGGAGGCCAGGGCGATGAGCGAGCGCCGTGACACCGCCGAGCTCGAGGAGCTCAAGACCGCTCTCGGGGCGGGCGGCACCGGCAAGGGCGCGGTGGGTGCGGCCCGCGGCACCGTCGGCGTGGTCCGGGAGCTGGAGAAACGGCAGAAGTCGCGGGCCACCCGCACCGAACGCGACGTGCTCGACCGGGCCCTCATCGACCTGTCCGGCTACTACCGCGACGTCATCACGCTGGCGCTCGGAGCGCCGGCGGCGCTGCTCAACCCCGATCTGCGGGGTGACCTGGCGGCCGCGGTCCAGCAGCTCGGGGCGGCCGGGGCGTTGCGCCGGTTGGACGCGATCCTGGAGTGCCGGGAGGCGATCGAGGCCAACGTGAAGCCGCAGATCGCCATCGAGGCGCTGATGATGCGGCTCCTCACCGGCTGATCCGTCGTCCGTGCGGTGCCGGCGGCGGGGGCCGCGTACGGTGCTCCCATGGGCATGCTGTGTGCGGTGGTGTTCACCAGGAACGGTCAGCTCTTCTACGCCAACCCCGGTGAGCTGCAGCTCGAGGTCGGCGAACACGTGCTCTACCCGACCGACAACGGCCACGTGACGGCGACGGTGCTGTGGCCGCCGGAGTACTCGTCCGAGGACACCGACGGCTTCCCCCTGCTGGCGGGCAAGGCCACCGCGGCCGACGAAGCGGCGACCGAGCAGGTTCGGCAGGCCAAGGCGCGGACACTGGTCGCGACCCGGCGGCTCGTCCGCCTGCACAGCCTGCCGATGAAGATCCTCGCGGTGGACCCGCAGACCGCCAAGACGATCGTGTATTACACCTCGCCGGAGACGGTCGACTTCCGGTCGCTGTTGCGCGATCTGTCGTCGACGCTGAAGGTGCGGGTCGAGCTGCGGCAGGTCACCGACCGCGACGCGGTACGGGTGACCGGGGCGATCGGCTCCTGCGGCCGCGACACCTGCTGCTCGACGTTCCTGCGCGACTACGAGCCGGTCACGCTGGCGATGGCGCGCGACCAGGACCTGCCGCTGAACCCGATGCGCATCTCGGGCGCCTGTGGGCGGTTGATGTGCTGCCTGAAGTACGAGCACCCGATGTACGCCGACTTCAAGGCGACCGCGCCCGGGGTGGGGGAGCGGGTCGACTCCCCGGTCGGCGCCGGCACCGTCGTCGGTCACAACGTGCTCGACGACTCGGTGGTGCTCAAGCTCGCCGCCGACGGCAGCACCGAGGTCTGCAAGAAGGCGTCGGTGTGCAGCGCGCGGAAGGCCTACGATTCCCGACCCCGCGGCTGAGCCGCCCGGGGGAATCGAACCCCAGACCTTCTCGTTGCGACGGCTGGGTTCGATCCGCCTTCGTCGCGGACGGGTGAGACGAGCGAGATTGCTAGTTGGGCCGTCCGGTGAACGCCACTCGGGCACCGAGGCCGATCATCACGAGACCGCTGGCAGCGCCGATGCTTTCGATGCGTCGGGGTGATCGGGCCAGCCAGGTGCGGGCGGTGCCGGCGCTGAGGGCCCAGATGCTGTCCGTGACCAGACCGATGCCCAGGAACACCACCCCGAGAAGCATCATCTGCAGGGGGACCGCACCGGCGGCGGGGTCGACGAAGGGCGGCAGAGCCGCGGTGAAGAACACCGTCGTCTTGGGGTTCGTGACACCGACCAGGAACCCCTCGCGCAGCACCCGTCCGGTCCGGGCCGGCTCGGTCGGCGCGCTGCTCTGGACAGCGAACACGCGGCGGTGCCGGAAAGCTTGCACCCCGAGGAACACCAGGTAGGCGGCCCCGGCGAACTTCAAGACCGTGAACGCCAGGATCGAACGCTCGACCAGGGCGCCGACACCGACCGCGACCGCCACGACTTGGACCAGCGTTCCCGTCGCGTTCCCCATCGCGGTGATCAGGGCCCCCCGGCGGCCGAGCGTCAGCGCTCGTCCGATGACGAACAGCACACTCGGCCCGGGCACGGCAACGATCAGCAGAGCTACCAGGAAGAAGGCCGACAGATTGGGTACGGGCATGCACCGACCTTATTCGGTCCTGGCCGGAGGGGGGACCGTCGGACCGACGGGGTGCGGGCGAGCCCGAACCGACAGCTCCAGCAGTGGCCCGTGGGGCTGATGGGCCGCGCTTCTGGCCCCACGACCCCGTCATGACCCCAGGAGACAGAGCGGCCCCACCTGCTTGTTTCCGCAGGTGGGGCCATGTGAGCCGCCTTGGGGAATCGAACCCCAGACCTTCTCATTACGAGTGAGATGCTCTACCGACTGAGCTAAGGCGGCAACGGGAGGTCACTCTACCGGCTCGCCGCGCCACCTGACGAACCCGCCGGCGACGCTCAGTCGCAGGCCGTTGCCGACGCTCCGAGATTCCGCGCGATCTTGTCGAACAGGCGGCTCAGCTCGGCGAGGTCGTGGTCGTCCAGGCCGTCGAACATGCTGCTGCGCACCGTCTCCGCGTGCCCCGGAGCCAACTGCTGCACGCGGGCCCAGCCCGCGTCGGTGAGGACGGCGACCTGTCCGCGGCCGTCGTCGGGGCTGCGCTCGCGGCGTACCCAGCCCTGCTCCTCCAGGCGCGCGACCGCGTGCGAGGTCCGGGACTGCGAGGCCTCCACGATGACCGCCAACTGGTTCATCCGCAGCGACCGGCCCGGCGCCTCCGACAGCATCGCCATGATCAGGTAGTAGGCCATCGGCACCCCGGACTGCTGCTGCATGTCGCGCTCGATACGTTCCTGCAGGCGGCGGTCCAGGTTCAGGTACTGACGCCAGACCTGTTGCTGCGTCTCGGTGAGCCAGGGCTGATCCGCCATGTGCGGCATCCTACGGGTGAAGGGTACTTGAACGCTCATGTAAATGACCGTAGCATCGGTACATGACCTCGACCCGGATGCCCGCGTTGTACCTCTCCCACGGAGCGCCGCCGCTGGCGGACGACGCGCTCTGGACCTCGCAGCTCGCGACGTGGAGCGCCGACCTGCCGCGTCCGGAGTCGATCCTCGTGGTGTCGGCGCACTGGGAGTCCGCGCCGCTGACCGTCGGAGCGACCGAGACGGTGCCGCTGACCTACGACTTCGGCGGTTTCCCCCAGCACTACTACGAGGTCGAGTACGCAGCCCCCGGTGCGCCCGAACTCGCCGAGACGGTGGCCGGACTGGTGGCCCAACCGGGCCGGCCGGTCCACCAGGACCCGAACCGGGGGCTCGACCACGGCGCCTACGTGCCGCTGGTGGAGATGTTCCCGGAGGCGGACATCCCGGTGCTGCAGGTGTCGATGCCGACCCTGGACCCGCGGGAGCTCTTCGAGCTGGGCCGGACGTTGGCTCCGCTGCGCGAGCAGGGTGTGCTGATCATCGGGTCCGGGTTCACCACGCACAACCTGCGGGAGGCGATCTTCGGCGACACCACCGGGGCGGCGCCCCAGTGGGGTCGGGAGTTCGACCTGTGGGCCAAGGAAGCCGTCGAGTCCGGTGACGTCGACGCGGTGCTGGACTTCGAGAACATCGCCCCGGCGGGCCGCCGGGCGCACCCGCGCACCGAGCACTTCGCGCCGCTGTTCGTCACCATGGGTGCCAGCGCCGATCAGGGCATCGAGGCCAAGACCGCGGTGGACGGCTTCTGGTTCGGGATGTCCAAGCGTTCCTTCCAGTTCGCCTGAGCAGAGTTCTCCCCAACTTGGGGAGCGTTCTTCCCGCTGGGCGGGCACATTCCTACCCGATTCCGGCGCTGCCGGCGGCGTACCGCAGCCGGACGTCCGGCCCGATCCGGGTCACCTCGCGCAGCTCCAGCGGGACGGCATCGGTCAGGGTCCGCGCCGCACCGCCCTCGACCGCCGAGCGCCCGGCGCCGAGCACGGCGGGGGCGAGGTAGGCGAGCACCTCGTCGATGAGCCCGGCATCGAAGAACGCCGCGGCGAGGCGGGGGCCGCCCTCCAGCAGGACGTGCCGCCGGCCGCGGGTCCAGAGCATCTCCAGCAGCCGGGGCAGGTCGACCCGGTCGCCGCCGCCGACCTCCGCCGCCGTCGCGATCCAGGTCTCGGCGTCACCGTTGCGGACGCGGGCGTCGGGCGGCGTCCGCCCGGCGCTGTCGGCGACCACCCGCAGCGGCTGCCGGCCGAGCGGCCGGCCGGCAGCGTCTCGAACGGTCAGCAGCGGATCGTCGGCCAGCACCGTCCCGGAGCCGACGAGCATGGTGTCCACCCGCGACCGCAGCAGGTGCACGTCCGCGCGCGACTCCGCCGAGGTGATCCACCGGCTGGTTCCGTCGGGCGCGGCGACCCGGCCGTCCAGCGTCATCCCCGCTTTGAACGTGACGAAGGGTCGTTGTCGGCGGACCCCGGTCAGCCAGACGCGGTTGACGTCGGCGGCGTCATCGGCCAGCACGCCGGTCTCGACCTCGACACCGGCGGCCCGCAGCACCTCCACTCCACCCGCCGCCGGCGCCCACGGATCCCGGTTGGCGATCACCACCCGGGCTACCCCGGCCGCGATCAAGGCCTGCGTGCACGGACCCGTGCGGCCGGTGTGGTTGCACGGTTCGAGCGTGACGACGGCGGTGGCACCACGAGCGGCGGGGCCGGCGATCCCCAAGGCGTTCACCTCGGCGTGGGCCTCGCCGTACCGCTGATGCCACCCCTCGCCGACGGTGTCACCCGTGGGGGAGAGCAGCACGCAGCCGACGACGGGGTTCGGCAGCACGCTCGCTGCCGCCTGTCCGGCCAGCTCCAGCGCCCGACGCATTGCGCTGATCTCGGCGTCGCTTGCGATGACTGACCCCCCGCCGCCGCGCTCGTGAGCCGGTGGTCAGCTCGCGGAACGCGATCGAAGCTACCGGATGCGGTTCATCCGGCCGATCGTTCGGACCGATGTCACCGAGGAGTCTTCCCAGGCGTCATCGGGGGTGACACCGTTGGTGTGCAGGGTTGTGTGTCGGAGTTCGGTGCGGGGGAGACCCGTACCCGAAGCTTGTCCGGCACCGGGGCTGACGGCAGGACTGTCGCCGACCCGGGTCCGGCGCAGTGGACGGAGGCGCCATGACAGACGGGCCGAGTCGCCGTCCCGGGCTGGCCGCGGAAGCGGTCAGCGGTCCCCCGGCGGAGCTTCGTCGCGCAGCGGACCGAGGAAGGCGGCGGCGGCGGATCGCCGGTGGGACGCTGGCACTGCTGGTGTCGGTCGCGGTGATGGTCGGGCCGCGTGTGCTGCAGGGCCGGCAGTCGGGTGAGCCCTCTCCGGCCACTGTCATGGACGCCACTCCGACAGTGACCGTGCCTTCCGTTCTGCCGATCGGGCACCGTTATCACCTGGCCCTGCTCCGGGATCGCAACGTGGTCATCGCAGTGGAGACCACCGGGTGGTCCGACCGGGTGGAGCGGACCATGGAGTACGTCGAGGGGCGGGCCATACCCAGCGAGAGGGACCGGTGCGGTGCGGACGTCCTGCCCTGCGGACCCGATCAGATCCATGGTGGCGCCCCGGAGGGTCAGCTCCTCGTCATGGGGGACGACCCGATGATGACCCCCGAGGACTGGCTCACGATCACCGGCCAGTCGGTGGTGCAGCTCGAGACCGGAGAGGTGCCGGACCAGCTGTTCGACTGCATCGCGGTGTCGGCGGTGCTGCCACCGACCTGGCGCGTAGCGTCCTACAGCGAGTACGTGTCCCGGCAGCCGAGCCTCACCGAGTTCGTCATGCAGTTCGACTCCGTCGATGCGGCGGCAGCAGCGATGGACCGGCTCCGTGCCCAGATTGCGGCGTGTCAGGTGGCGGACGGATCCGGTCGCTCGAGGATGACTCAAGAAGTGCATCCCACCCCCGCAGAACTGGCCCGATACACACCGATCGACGAGTTCCTGATGGTCTTCGGTTGAGGCGGACGGGCCTGGATCGACGTGGCGATCCGGCTGTCGGCCCGGCCGGCTGTCTGTGGGCCCCCCGGGGCTCGAACCCGGAACCTGCGGATTAAAAGTCCGTAGCTCTAACCGATTGAGCTAGAGGCCCGCGCCGGACCGTCGCCCGACAACGCCTGGCAGCCTACCGGGGGTCCGGCCCGCGTCTCGCACGTGATCTGCGGCACCCAGCGGAAAAGAACTTGCATCGTGCATGCAACGAAGGCATCCTTGCCTTGTGCAACTAGTTGCGTTGCTCAACCAAGTTTCCTGACGTTGACCGAAGAAGGCGTGATGACTACGACCGCAGCGCCGGTACCCGCCGTGGTGACCGCTTCCTACGCCGACGCGGTCGCGTCCTGCTCCGAGACCGACCGCGAGTACGCGAGCGACATCACCCAGCGGTTGATCGAGGTCGTCAAGGCCTTCAGCGCTGTCAAGCACCGGATGCACGGGGCTTCTCCGCAGGAAGGGTTGGACTACGGCCTGCTGCTGAAGCTCGTCCACACCGGTCCGATGCGTGCCAGCGACCTCGCCGAGAAGCTCTGCGCCGATCCGTCCACCGTCTCGCGGCAGGTCGCCGGACTGGTCAAGGCCGGTTTCGTCGAGCGACAGGCCGACCCCGACGACGGCCGAGCCTCGATCCTCGTCCCCACGCCGCAGGGGCAGGCCCGCGTCGACCAGATGATCTCGCTGCGGGGCCGCCTGTTCGCCCCCATCGTCGCCGACTGGTCCGCCGAGGACCGCGCTGTTTTCAGTCGGCTCCTCACCGAATTCGTCCACGAACTGTCGAACAACATCGAAGCCGTCAAGGACGTCGCCGCCGAGCTCATCGAGCCGGCGTCGTCGCATGCACGGCCGAACGCTCGAGGGAGTAACGCATGACCACCGCACCAGCTCAGGTGGAGTCACCGGTCGGGCTGACCCACAAACAGATCCTGACCATCCTGGGCGGGCTGATGGCGGGCATGCTGCTTGCCGCGCTGGACCAGACCATCGTCTCGACCTCCATCAGGACGATCGCCGACGACCTCGGCCAGCTGTCCGGCCAGGCCTGGGCGACCACCGCCTACCTGATCACCTCGACGATCACCACACCGCTCTACGGCAAGCTGTCCGACCTCTACGGCCGGCGACCGCTGTTCATCGCCGCGATCACCATCTTCGTGGCTCGGTTCCGTGCTCAGCGGCATCGCCACCTCGATGACCGAGCTCGCCGCGTTCCGTGCCGTCCAGGGCCTCGGCGCCGGTGGTCTGTTCTCGTTGGCGCTGGCCATCCTGGCCGACATCGTGCCGCCCCGTGAGCGATCCCGCTACCAGGGCATGTTCCTGGCCGTCTTCGGTACCTCGTCCGTCATCGGGCCGATCATCGGCGGGTTCTTCGCCGGTGCCGACACGATCTTCGGCATCACCGGATGGCGCTGGGTCTTCCTGATCAACGTGCCGATCGGCATCGTCGCGCTGGCCGTCGTGCTCAGGGTTCTGCACATCCCGCACACCCGTCGCGAGCACCGCATCGACTGGTGGGGCGCTGTCGCACTCGTCGTCGGCATGGTGCCGCTGCTGCTCGTCGCCGAGCAGGGCAACAAGTGGGGTTGGCTGTCCGCAGCGACCATCGCCTCGATCGTCGTCGGCGTGCTCGGCATCGTCGGCTTCATCCTGATCGAGCGCCGGATGGGCGACGACGCGTTGATCCCGATGCGCCTGTTCGCCAACCGCCAGTTCTCGCAGGGTCTGATCGTCAACGTGATGATCGGTCTCGCGATGTTCGGCGCGCTCGGCCACCCTGCCGCTCTACCTGCAGCTGGTGAAGGGCGCGACCCCGACCGAGTCCGGTCTCTGGCTGCTGCCGATGATGGTCGGCCTGATGGGCGGCTCGATCAGCTCCGGCATCATCACCGGCAGGACGGGCCGGTACAAGATCTTCCCGGTCGTCGGTAGCGTGCTGCTGATCATCGCCTTCGCCATGATGCTCGCCTTCATCCACGTCGACACCCCGTACCTGGTGCTCGCCGGGACGTTCCTGGTGCTCGGCGCCGGGCTGGGCCTCAACATGCAGACGATGATGATGGCGGTCCAGAACACCGTGAAGGCCCGTGACATCGGCGTGGCCACCTCGTCGGCGACGTTCTTCCGCGCCACCGGCGGAACGATCGGGACCGCGGTGTTCCTGTCGCTGCTGTTCAACGGTCTGCCGACCAACGTCTCGACGCAGGTCCAGGCGGCCTCGTCGACCCCGGCGTTCCAGCAGGCTCTCGCATCGTCCGGGCTGTCCTCCCAGCAGTACCAGGCGCAGGTGGCCGGTCTGAGCGAGGACTCCGCGTTCCTGTCCACGCTGCCGACGCCGCTCGCGACGCCGATCCAGCAGGGCTTCGTGGATTCCACGCACGTCGTCTACATCCTGGCCGGCATCGTCGCGATCCTGGCGTTCCTGCTGGTCCTGATGCTCAAGGAGATCCCGCTGCGGACCAAGTCCGCGCTGCAGGAGATCCAGGAGGAGGACGCGGCTGCCGCTGCGGCCGCGGCCGGGAACGTCGGACTCAACGACGCCGCCGGTGCGGAGGTCGAGCGCGTGCAGGACGACGAGCTCGTCAACGCCGGGTCGGTCGGCGACGTCGAGGAGACGAACACTCCGGGTGGACGGCACCGGCGCGACTGATCCCGCCCTGAGTTCACGGCCTGGACAGTTCACGGCCTGGACAAGCAGTGGCCCCCGACCGACCGGTCGGGGGCCATTGTTCGTTCGTGCGGGCTCCGCTGCTGCGGGCCTACTGCCAGGCGACGATCCTGGGCAGCGTGCGCTGATCGCGCAGCGGCTGGGGCCGCCCGTCGACGGCGACGTACCGCAGCTCCGGGCCCTCGGTGGCGAGCTTCGTGACGGCGGCGATCAGCCGGTCGACGTGCTCGGTGGTGGTACCGAGGCCGACCGAGGCGCGGACCGCGTGCCCGGTGCCGTCGACGGAGTCGCAGCCGGCCGCGCCGAGAAGGCGGCGGACCAGCGGCTGGGCGCAGAAGGCGCCGTCGCGGACGCCGATGCCGTACTCGGCTGACAGTGCGCGGCGACGATCGGCGACGCCAGCGAGCTGAGCGTGAAGGTCGCCACGCCGATGACGCTGGCGCCGCCGGCGAACAGGGAGTGCACCGTGACGCCCGGGATGTCCGAGAGGCCGCGGATGAGCCGGGCGGTCAGGTCGCGCTCAGCGGTCGACGAGGGCGTCGCGGTCGGCGGTGCGGAGTGCGTGGCAGGCGGAGGCCAGCGCGACGACGCCGGGGATGTTCGGGGTGCCTGCCTCGTGGCGGTCGGGGAGCGGCTTCCACACGGTGCGGTCGTCTGTCGACGGTCGAGGTGGCGCCGCCGCCGACCAGGTACGGGGGAGCGTCGGCGAGCCAGTCGG
The DNA here is from genome assembly GCA_963700115.1 of uncultured Actinomycetota bacterium. Taxonomy (GTDB): domain Bacteria; phylum Actinomycetota; class Actinomycetes; order Mycobacteriales; family Nakamurellaceae; genus Nakamurella. The sequence continues at coordinate 682,050 of OY969473.1, forward strand.
CGCGGCCGATGAGGGCGCCGGCACCGTAGGGCGCGTAGACCTTGTGGCCGGAGATCGCGACGTAGTCGACCCACAGGTCGGTGATGGAGAACGGCCGGTGTGGGGCGAGTTGGGCCGCGTCGAGGGCGATCCGGGCGCCGTGGGCGTGGGCTACGGCGGCGAGTCGGGCGATGGGCCAGATCTCGCCGGTGACGTTGCTGGCGCCGGTGACGACGACCAGGACCGGGCCGTTTCGGCGGGCGTCGCGGCAGGCGTCGCCGACCGCGCGGACGGCGGCCTGGGGGGTGGCCGGGGCGGGCAGCCGGACGACGGTGTGCTTTTCCCAGGGGAGCAGCGTCGCGTGGTGTTCGGTCTCGAAGACGACCACGGTGGTGTCAGCGGGGAGGCAGTGGGAGAGCAGGTTGAAGGAGTCGGTGGTGTTGCGGGTGAAGAGGACCGCGTCGTCGGCGCGGCCGCCGACGAAGGCGCGGATCGGCTCGCGGGCGCCCTCGTACAGCGCGGTGCAGAGCTGGGAGTCGAAGCCGGCGCCGCGGTGCACGGAGGCGTACTGGTCGAGCACGGCGTCGACGGCGTCCTTGACGACCTGCAGCGACGGCGCGGAGGCGGCGTGGTCGAGGTTCGCGTATTCGACGAGGGTGCCGTCGGCGAGCGGGACGCGGTGGCCGGCGCCGACGATCTCCAGGCCGGGCGCGTGGGCGCCGGTGATCGGGGCGACGTCGTCGAACGCGGGGAGCGAGGCTTCGACGGGACCGGTGGCGACGAGGAAGTGGAGGTCTTCGAGGGTGAGCGTCATGACGGGGCTCCTTGCGGTCGAAGGACCGCCGGGGACGAGCCGGAGGTCCGCGCTTGCCGCCGGATCTACCGGACGGCCAGGTCTTCACCTGGGGCACCCCACCGCGGAGGAGGGTTGCCGGCTAGCAAACCAGGGTTTGTCGCTAGCACTCATGACCTACGCGAGGACACTAACACGCGATCAGGAGGGATCCACGATGGCTGTGGTCGCCGCCACACCGTCGCCTGGTCGTTGTCCACATCTGTGGCGAACGGGTGATACGTGCGGTCGCGGCGGGCTAGGGTGGGCCGGTTCAACGGAGCCGGGGAGCTGAGTATGCGGCCTAACGGGTCTGATGGTCGGGGCAGGGTGGGGGACGACCGTGGCTCGATCACCCCGCTGATCCTGGGCCTGACTCTCTGTCTGCTCATCCTGGTGGCGGGCGTGACGGCCGCCGGGTCGGCGTTCCTCGGCCGCACACGTCTGCAGAATCAGTGCGACGGTGCCGCGCTCGCGGCGAGCGATACCGCCGATGTTCCCGGTCGGCCCCGGCAGGCCGCGGCGGCCAACGACGCGGCGATCGCTTACCTGGCAGTGCGCCCCGGCCGCGTCGGAGTGCGGGTGATCGTCGGTGCCGACACGGTCACCGCGACCTGCTGGACCGACACCCCGATCACCTTCGGTGACATGTTCCTGACGCCCACGCTGCGCCAGGAGGTCGAGGCGAGCAGTCGCCTCCGGTACGACCAGGCCTGATCAGTTCGGTCCCGCGACCAGCTCGCTCCGCCACTCCCCGACGGACACGGGGGTGGTGGAGGTGCCGAACAGCGTGTCGGTCCCGCCGCGCACCGACGTTGGACGTCCAGGTGACGGTCCACGTACTCGTGGCCGTGACGTTCCAGGCCCCGCTGCCGCCGGTTCGCTCGGGCAGTGATCGCCACTCGAAGATGTAGGCGCAGGTGTCGGGTGCCTGCGGCTGGTCGATCCTCACGTTGGCGTGGATCCCTGGATCTCGTCCGGAGCCCGCACACGAGAAAGCAGGCGCGGTTCCCGCCGCGGACTTCCGAGCGTCGACCGGCTCGCCCATCGACCATTGGACGGACGTGATCTCGGCTGTCGCGGTGACGGAAACTCCGCGTAGGTCAGCAGTCGCCGTGAGCGGCCCGGGGTTGTCCACCCACAGGTATGTCCGCCTGTTGACTGCCTGAACTGTGTCAGGTCCGAAGTGCGGGAAAGGGTCGGGAATGGTCAATGAGTCGATGGCCATCTCCGCGACGACAGCAGGGTCCGGTGGTGGCAGGAGCAAGTCGGATGCGATCACGGTGTACTCAGAGTTCTCGTCGCAGTCCCGAGTCAGAACGACGTGAGTGGCTGGATCCAGCCCATTCCAGCGTGCGTCGGTCGGACTCGCGGGTTGTGGCTCCATCCGGCGCCAGTCGCACATGTTCGCTATCGCCCCCTGTGCGGGCGGCCCGTCGGATTCCAGAGGCTTGTCACCTCGGAGTAGCGGAAGCGTGCCCGCATTGATCTTGACGACCGGGGCTTTGCCGTCGTCGATCAGCATGATGACGCAGGTCCGGTCGTTCGACGGATCCGAAGCATGTCGCTGACCTCTTGCACGGTCGCTTGAGCTGGGCTCGTAGCAGCGGCGACGATCGCACCGATGATCAATAGTGAGCAGCCAAGGCGCGCTCGCAACGACACGTTCAGCATGCTTCCATCGGATCTGGCAGGGCGAAGTCGGAGATCAAGAATTGAAGGTCAGCGGAGTAGACCGTTGCAGTGGCGAACTGGCGGAAGCGTGGGCCCGTCTCAATCGGCGCCTGCACCGAGTTGCCTTGTGCGTCGACTAAGATCTCCTTGTGAAGTGTCTACGCACGTGTCCAGGATGATCTCGGTCCCCGGCTCGCCTGCACCCTGCACTGAGCAACTGACAATCTTCGACCTTGCGTCGTTCCTATCCCGCGAAGCTTGAGTTCGGATCACTTCTGGGCGGAACCGATCTCCCTCGAAGCAGCAGGGTCGCCCATGACTCGACGAATCTCGGCTGTCCAATCGCGGCCAGGGTCCGCAAGGACAGCGTCCTTGACCTCCCACGTCTGCTGGAGGAGAGGAATCGCCCGGTCGGCCCACTGCTGTTGTTCCGGAGTGAGTATCAACGCAGGAGCGGAACTCGAGACTGCCGGCGGGGACGGCGGGGCTTCTGACGTCAGCGATCTTGTCGACACGGCCGCACTTGATGGTGCGTCTGAGGGCGCGGGACGCGACGGGTCTATCGAGCTGCTCACTGGAGCCAGCGTGGTCCCCGGCGTGGCCTGCTCGGAGGTGCAACCAGCGACCCCGATCACAGTGAGCCCGGCTAGTGCCACGCCGAGCGCCGCCCGCCGTGCATCGTGCGCCCACACGCCCATTGAAACCCCGCCCTCGTTCGCCGACATCCCCGATGCGCAGCGCTACCCGATCGGCGTAGCCTAGCGGGCGCTGCTGGCTGCTGTGTGTCACGATCGCGTGATTGTGGACAGCTTTGCGCGTGTTGAATCCTCTGTCGGAGCAGGGCGGTCACTGGATTTGGGACCTCCCCACCCCGTCCCCTATAGTTGACTCGCTCCCAACGGATGGCCGTTGGAGGCGGAGTTCCTCCAGCCCCCATCGTCTAGTGGCCTAGGACGTCGCCCTTTCACGGCGGTAACACGGGTTCGAATCCCGTTGGGGGTACGCAGCGCGAGGGTCAGGAGCACCTCCGCGAGGCAGTAAAGTAGTCCGGGCACCAGGCAGTTCAGCACCAAGGTCTCAGCAGTACCGAGGCCCCGTAGCGCAGTTGGTTAGCGCGCCGCCCTGTCACGGCGGAGGTCGCGGGTTCAAGTCCCGTCGGGGTCGCCGAACGTGGGCCGGGTTCAGTCACATGAGCCCGGCCCGACGTTTGAGGCCAGGTAGCTCAGTTGGTACGAGCGTCCGCCTGAAAAGTGGAAGGTCCGCGGTTCGACCCCGCGCCTGGCCACCACCAGCCCTTCGTCGCCGTCAGGCGAGCGGAGGGCTGTTTGGTCTCACGGGCCGAACCCGACCATCACGATCACCACCCCGGCGCACCCGTCGTTGCGGACCCACCGGTGAACGCCGGATCACGGCCATCTCCACGCGGTGCACCGCCGCCGGGGCCAGTAACAGCTCAGCCGCTCACCGCCCTGTCTCCAGGTGAGCCATCGCCACGCTCGTCAGCCCGGTCGCATCCACGACGCCGGATCGGACCCGTCAAACGACACGATGGAGGCGTCACCGGGCACGGCAGCCCAGCCTCGGTGACGTCCGGCTGGACGCCGACCGCCACCCGGTCGTCGAGGCAGGTGAGGGCAGCGGCCGGGGTTCGCCGGGTGAGCAGTTCAGCCCGCGCCGGCCCGGGCCACCACGCCCGGCAGCCCGTCCGCCAGTGCGGCGCCTGCCGTAGCCAGCACCGTGTCGATCCCGCGTCGGCGTTCCGCCGCGCCACGACATGGGCCGGCGTCTCGCTCAGGCCACGGAACTCGGCCGGACACGGGCGGCCGACGTGGCGGACCCCTGTCGTCGCCGCTGCCCACTCAGGACCTCCGCTCCGCCCACCTGCCGTTACGCGCACAGTGCAGAGAGCGGCACTCTTTTCAGTGGCGTGAGCTGCCTCGGATCAACCCCATGCGGTGATGGGTCAGGTCGCATCCAGAGACCGTGCGTGCTCGGTCCTGTCGACTCTGACGCAGAACCTCGTCGCCTTCCGGATCGGGCGACAGGTCACCCCGATGTCGCTCGGAAGGCGGGCGCCGACAACGCTTCTCGATGATCGGTCCGACTGCCGATACGACGGGTCGCGTCAAGCCACCGCGTGGGTGAGATACGGCACTGATGTTGCATGACGGCAACAATGGCTTGCGCTGGGCAATCTCACGGCAATCTGGCGACGACTCTGCGCGAAACACCACGCCCATACGTTGCTCTTCGGATCGATTGCGAGCACGTGCCGAGCGGAACACTGCTGCGGCCGTCCCTCTCGCGTGTGATCCGGTCTGTCGGACGTGCACGTGGCCCGGTGCTCCTCGCCTCCACGGTACCCATTGACCGCCCGCACCATCCGCTGTCCTGAAGACCTACCGAATGAACTGTGAAAGGCGTTGCCGTGAAACGAACACGACGGAGAATCACCACCGCTGGAGTACTGGGCCTGTCGGCGGCACTGGTGCTGACCGCATGTGGCAGCAAGATCGAGCCCGTGTCGGCTGCCTCCAGCATCACGCCCTCCGCCGGCTCCGCCGCGCCGGCCGGTGCGTCGTGTGTCGACACCTCGGGTGACTCGGTCAAGATCGGTTTCCTGAACTCGCTCTCGGGCACGATGGCGATCAGCGAGAAGACCGTGCAGGAGTCGCTGACGATGGCGGCCGACGAGATCAACGCCGCCGGCGGCGTCCTGGGCAAGCAGCTGGACGTCGTCACCGAGGACGGTGCCTCGGAGCCCGCGACGTTCGCCGAGAAGGCCACCAAGCTGATCCAGAGTGACTGTGTCGCTGCCGTTTTCGGTGGCTGGACGTCGTCGTCGCGCAAGGCGATGCTGCCGGTCTTCGAGAGCAACCAGGCGCTGCTCTACTACCCCGTGCAGTACGAGGGTCTCGAGTCGAGCAAGAACATCTTCTACACCGGGGCCACCACCAACCAGCAGATCCTCCCCGCCCTGGACTACCTGAAGGAGCAGGGCGTCACGAGCCTGTTCCTGGTCGGCAGCGACTACGTCTTCCCGCAGACCGCCAACAAGGAGATCAAGGCCTGGGCCGCGGCCAACGGCATCGAGATCAAGGGTGAGGAGTACGTCCCGCTCGCCTCCGGCGCCGACTTCTCCACCATCATCACCAAGGTCAAGGACTCCGATGCCGGGGCGGTGTTCAACACCCTCAACGGCGACGCCAACGTCTCGTTCTTCAAGGAGTACAAGAACGTCGGTCTGGCCGCCGACACCATGCCTGTCGTCTCGGTGTCCATCGCCGAGGAGGAGGTCGCGGGTGTCGGCGTCGAGAATCTGGTCGGTCAGCTGACGGCCTGGAACTACTACCAGACCATCGAGAGCCCGGCCAACAAGAAGTTCGTCGCGGACTTCAAGGCCAAGTACGGCGAGGAGCGGGTGACCTCGGACCCGATGGAAGCCGCGTACACCTCGCTCTACCTGTGGAAGAACACCGTCGAGAAGGGCAAGTCCTTCGCCGTCGCCGACATCCAGGCCAACGCCGACGGGGTCAGCTTCGACGCCCCGGAAGGCACCGTCACGATCAACGGCGACAACCACCACATCGCCAAGACGGCCCTCATCGGCAAGGTCGCGGAGGACGGTCTCATCTACACCGAATGGACCTCACCCGAGCCGATCGAGCCGGATCCGTACCTGGCCACCTACCCGTGGGCCGCGGGTCTGAGCTGACCGTCTGCGGCGGTGGGACCCGGACGGGTCCCGCCGCCGCTCCCGTTCGCGCACAGCGCTTGTCGACCGCACCCGAAGGGGAGCCCAGATGGATGTAGTGGTTTCACAGATCTTCACCGGCCTCAGCATCGGTTCGATCCTCCTGCTGGCCGCGATCGGCCTGGCACTGACCTTCGGTCAGATGGGCGTCATCAACATGGCCCACGGTGAGTTCATCATGGCCGGCGGCTACACCGCCTTCGTCGTCCAGGGCCTGTTCGAGAACGCGGGAGTCGGGCTGCTGCTGTCCATCCCGGTGGCATTCCTGGTCGGCGGTCTGCTCGGCGTCGTCCTCGAGATGACGCTGCTGCGCCGGATGTACCACCGCCCGCTGGACACCCTGCTGGTGACCTACGGTGTCTCGCTGATCCTGCAGCAGCTCGCCAAGAACATCTTCGGCACCCAGGGCAAGTCGGTCATGACGCCCACCTGGCTGCAGGGCCCGCTGGAGATCTTCGGCTTCGACTTCCCCAAGACCCGGGTGTTCGTCCTGGTGCTGGCGGTGGTGACCGTCGTCGGCCTGTCGGTCGCGCTCAAGACCACCTCGCTGGGGCGCAGGATCCGGGCGACCGTGCAGAACCGCCAGCTGGCCGAATGCTCCGGCATCTCCAGCCGCGCCACCGACCGGCTGACCTTCTTCCTCGGGTCCGGGCTGGCCGGTATCGCGGGCGTCGCGTTGACGCAGCTCTCGCCGGTGAACTCCTCGGTCGGGCAGTCCTACATCATCAACGCCTTCCTCGTCGTGGTCGTCGGTGGCATCGGCCAGATCAAGGGTGCGGTCATCGCCGCGTTCATTCTCGGGATCGGGCAGGCGGCGCTGGAGAAGATCTACGACGCCTCACTCGCCCGCATCCTGATCTTCGTCGCCATCGTGGCCTTCCTGCAGCTGCGGCCGCAGGGCATCTTCAACGTCCGCACCCGGAGCCTGGCATGAAAGCGATCACCTCCAGCCGCTTCTCGGCGGTCATCCCGTTCCTCGTCGCCGCAGCGGTGCTGTTCGTGGTGGCCCCTGCGGTGCTCAGCGACTTCCGGCTCAACCTGCTCGCGCGCTACCTGTGCTTCGCGATCGTCGCCGTCGGCATCGGGCTGGCGTGGGGCAGCGGCGGCATGCTGACCCTCGGCCAGGGGGTGTTCTTCGGCCTCGGCGCGTACGCCATGGGCCTGCACATGAAGCTCGACGACGCCGGTCCCGGCCGGGCGCCCGACTACATGCCGCCGACCACGGATTTCCTGCCCGGTTGGGTGGAGATGTTCCGCAGCGGCGTCGTCACGCGTCGTTGCGATCGTGCTGCTGCCGGCCCTGGTGGCGCTGGTCCTGGGGCTCGCGACATTCAAGCGCAAGGTCCGCGGTGCCTACTTCGCCATCCTGTCCCAGGCGCTGGCCGCGGCCTTCGCGTTGCTGATCATCGTGCTCGGCTCCCAGTCGGGCAACTACACCAACGGCACCAACGGGCTCAACAACTTCCGGTCGTTCTTCGGCTATGACCTCAACGACCCGGTGAACCAGAAGATGCTGTTCTTCATCGCCGCCGGCTTCCTGCTCATCATGGTGGCCGTCGCCCGGCAGCTGCGGAACAGCCGCTACGGCGAGTTGCTGCGGGCCTGCCAGAGCTCGGAGGAGCGGGTCCGCTTCCTCGGCTACGACCCGGCCAACGTCAAGGTCGTCGCCTACGTCATCGCCGCTGCGATGGCCGGCATCGGCGGTGCGCTGTTCGTCCCGATCGTCGGCATCATCACGCCGCTGGACGTCGGCGTCGCACCGTCCATCGCGATGCTCATCGGCGTCGCCATCGGCGGCCGCGGCACGCTCTGGGGCCCGGTGCTGGGGGCGATCGGCGTCGCCTGGGCGCAGAGCACACTCTCCGAGCAGTTCCCGGCGTTCTGGACCTACATCCAGGGGGCGCTGTTCATCGCGGTCATCGCCTTCCTGCCCGGCGGTCTCGCCGGCCTCGGCTCGGCGGTCCGCCATGCGCGCGCCTGGTGGGACGACAAGCGCGGTGGCCGGGTCGATCCACCGGCGGCGAACCCCGTCGAGACCGTGAAGCACGACGCAGGGAGCATGGTCTGATGGCGACCGACTACCTCGAGATCAGCAACCTCACCGTCTCTTTCGACGGCTTCATCGCCGTCGACTCCGTCGACCTCACCGTCCTGAAGGGTGATCTGCGCTTCCTGATCGGCCCCAACGGTGCCGGCAAGACGACGATCATCGACGCCATCTCGGGCCTGGTGAACGCCACCGGCCACGTCGAATTCGCCGGCAACCAGCTGCAGGGCAGGAAGGTCCACCAGATCGCCCGCCTCGGGGTCGGCCGCACGTTCCAGACCTCCACCGTGTTCGAGGATCTCACCGTCCTGCAGAACCTGGACATCGCGGCCGGCGCGAAACGCACGCCCCTGACGCTGCTCCGCCGACGGGCCGGGGTGCCGGCGGAGGTGACCTCGGCGCTGGAGACCATCGGGCTGACGAAGCAGATCGACACGATGGCCGGCATCCTGTCGCACGGCCAGAAGCAGTGGCTGGAGATCGGCATGCTGCTGGTGCAGAACGCCCAGCTGCTGCTGCTGGACGAGCCGGTCGCCGGCATGAGCCATGACGAACGCAACGCCACCGGTGAGCTGCTGCAACGCATCTCGGAGGAGCGAACGGTGGTCATCGTCGAGCACGACATGGACTTCATGCGCAGTTTCGCCAAGTCGGTCACCGTGCTGGCCGCCGGCAAGGTGCTGTCGGAGGGCTCGGTCGCCCAGGTGCAGGCCGACCCGCGCGTGCAGGCCGTCTACCTCGGCACCGCCGCCTCGTCCGAAGTGGAGATCTGATGCTGTCGTTGATCGACGTGACGGTCGGGTACACCCGGTCCGACGTGCTGCACGGGGTCACCGTCGAGGTGCCCACCGACGGGGTGGCCGCGGTGATGGGTCACAACGGTGCCGGCAAGTCGACGCTCATCCGGGCCGCGATGGGGCTCCTCAAGGTGCGCTCCGGAAAGGTCCTGCTCGACGGTGAGGACATCACCGGGTTGCGGCCGTACCAGCGGGTGGCGCGCGGGATGGCGTACGTGCCGCAGGGGCAGCAGTCGTTCGGGCAGCTGACGACGATGGAGAACCTGCAAGTGGTGGCGGACGGCCGCCAGCGGGGCCGGGAGCTGATCGACGAGGCGCTGACGATGTTCCCGGTGCTGGCCGAGCTCGGCACCCGCAAGGCCGGGCTGCTCTCCGGTGGTCAGCGACAGCAGCTGGCGATCGCGCGGGCGCTCATCACCGAGCCGCGGATGCTCATCCTCGACGAGCCGACCGAGGGCATCCAGCCGTCGATCGTCGCCGAGATCCAGCAGACCGTCATCGATCTGGCCGCCCGCGGCGGTCTGTCGGTGCTGCTCGTCGAGCAGCACGTCGGCTTCGCCCTGGACGCCTCCAGCCGCTACTACGTGCTGGCCTCCGGCCGCATCAGCGCCACCGGGGACGGGGGCCGGGAGTCCGCCGGGTCCGTCCGCGAGGCGATGGCCATCTGAGGCCCCATCTCAGGTTTCGGGGTGATTGTGACCGCTCAGCGAACACAATCACCCCGAAACCTGCAGTGTGGCGCGGATCTCGGCGACGATCGCGGTGAGGTCCTCACGGATCTGCCAGGGCGTGTAGCGCAACACCGTCCAGCCGTCGCGGATCAGCAGGTTCTGCCGGATGCGGTCGGCCGCGAACACGGCGGGGTCGGTGTGGGCCCTGAAGCCGTCGACCTCGATCGCGACCTTGAGCCGGACCTCGGCGAAGTCGAGCCAGCACGGACGACCTCCGACCACCACGGTGACCCCGGCACGGACCTGGTCCAGGCCGGCGGCGCGCAGAGCGGCAGCCAGAGTCCGTTCTGGGGGCGAGACCGTTCCGTCGACCGCCAGCGTCAAGGAGTCCCGGGCTGCCACCACGCCGTAGGCATGCCACAACCGGGCGATGGTGCGCTCGAGCTCGGGGACCTTGACGTGGCGCTGCAGCGCCCGGTCGAAAGTGTTCTGACCGTCCGGCAACTGGGCGTTCTCCAGTGCGGTCAGCTGGCGGGTCGTGACCCGTACGCCCCGCAGCTCCGTCACGTCGATCGCTTCGAGGTCGCGCCGCCGCAGTTTCACATGAGGGTGCGACCGGCTGCGTGCATCACGCGGGATGGTGATGCTCACGGGGCCGGCCGGCTCCTGACGCAGGTCGTGCCACCAGGCCGCCCAGCTCCCGTGCAGCACCGCCGAGCGGCCGAGCCACAGCTGCGCAGCGTGCACCCACATGAGGTCCGACACCGGGCTCGCGAGGTGTCGATAGACCCCCGGCAGCACCTTCACCCACTGACCGGTGGTCACGCGACGGGTGATCGCCGACGGGCTCAGGCCCATCATCAACGCCTGTTGGCGGGTGACCAAGCCCTCCTGGCGGGCGATCAGGCGCAACTCCTGCATCGCGCGACCCTGACACGGTCGCGCTGTTACCCGCCGCGTCCATCCACAACCCCAGGTTTCGGGGTGATTGTGACCGCTCAGCGAACACAATCACCCCGAAACCTGCAGAGGGCTCAGGCGGACTTGGCCTTCCGCGTGCGGGTCGCGGGCTTGGCGGCTTCGTCGGCGTCGGCCTTCTTGGCGGCGGCGGTGGTACGGGGCTTGGCGGGGGCCCGACGCTTCGGTGCGGGCTTCTCCGCGGAATCGGCATCGGCCTTCTTGGCGGCGGCTGCCGACTTGTCGTCCGCCGCCGTGGAGCCGCCCTTCTGTCGCTCCACGCTGCGCTGCAGCGCCGCGAGCAGGTCGAGCACCTCGGCGTCCTCGCCGTCAGAGCTTTCCTCGGCGGTGAAGGCCTCGCCGCCCTCCAGCTTGGCGTCGATCATCTGCTCGAGCTCGGCGCGGTACTCGTCGACGAAGTCCTCGGGCTTGAAGTCGGCGGCGAAGCTGTCGACCAGCGACACCGCCATCTTCAGCTCCTTGTCACTGATCTCGACGTCGTCGGAGATGCCGGTGAACTCCGCCGCTCGCACCTCGTCGGGCCACAGCAGGGTCTGCACCACCAGCACGTCGTCACGCACCCGCAGCACCGCCAGCCGCTGCTTCTGCCGCAGCGCGAACTTGGCGATCGCGATCCGGTCCGTCTGCTCCAGCGTCTTGCGCAGCAGCACGTAGGCCTTCGGCGACTTGGTGGCCGGCTCGAGGTAGTACGGCTTGTCGTACATCAGCGGGTCGATCTGGTCGGTCGGGACGAACTCGATGATCTCGATCTCGTGGCTGCGGTCGGTGGGCAGCGACGCGAGGTCCTCGTCGGTGATCATCACCACCTGGCCGTCGTCACCCTCGAACGCCTTCTCGATGTCCTCGAAGGGCACCACCTCGCCGCACTTCTCGCACACCCGGCTGTACCGGATGCGGCCCATGTCGCGGCCGTGCACCTGCCGGAACCGGATGTCGTGGTCCTCGGTGGCGCTGTAGACCTTGATGGGGACGTTCACCAGACCGAAGGTGAGGGAACCTTTCCAGATGGATCGCATGTGACCCATGATGAACCGGGGTCGCCTGTGACACCAGAGCGGGGGCGACCTGAGAGGACAACCGGTGGCCAAGGAGTCGACGCAGGTCGAGATCGACGGTCGCCGTCTGAGTCTGAGCAATCTCGACAAGGTGCTGTACCCGGGCTCCGGGACGACCAAGGGTGACGTCATCGCCTACTACGCCGCGATCGCCCCGACGCTCATCCCGCATCTCGGCCGACGTCCCGTCACCCGCAAGCGGTGGCCGGACGGCACCGTCTCGCACTCCTTCTTCCAGAAGGACCTGGAGGTGTCGGCGCCGAGCTGGGTGCCCGCCCAGGCGCTGCAGCACGAGGACCGGACGGTCCGCTACCCGATGGCCGACTCGGAGGCGGTCCTCGTCTGGTTCGCCCAGGTCGCTGCGCTGGAACTCCATGTGCCGCAATGGTTCTTCGGTCCCGACGGCGCCCCGGCGCACCCCGACCGCGTCGTCTTCGACCTCGATCCGGGCCCGGGAGCGACGCTGGAGCAATGCGCCGAGGTCGCCTTCGCGGTCAAGGACCACCTGGACGCCGAGGACCTGGTCAGTGTCCCGGTCACGAGCGGCAGCAAGGGGCTGCACCTCTACGCCCGGGTCGACGGCAGCCGCAGCTCGGAGGAGATCTCGAAGTGGGCGCACGCGATCGCCCGCGCGGTGCAGCGCCGACTGCCCACGCTCGCGCTGTCGCAGATGAGTAAAGCGCTGCGCAATAACAAGGTCTTCATCGACTGGAGCCAGAACAGCGTCGCGAAGACGACGATCTCCCCGTACTCGCTGCGTGGGCGGGAGCACGCGACGGCCGCGGCACCACGCAGCTGGGCCGAGATCGAGTCGCCGGACCTCGAGCACCTGATGTTCGACGAGGTCCTGCGCCGGGCAGCGCGCGACGGTGACCTGCTGGCCGCGCTGGGCCCGGAGGCGACGCCGCAACCTCGCGACGCCCCGGTCAGCGGCGGCGGCCGGTTCGGTGGCGGCGGCAGCTGGGGGAGCGAGGAGGAACCCGGCGCCAAGCTCACCATCTACCGCAGCAAGCGCGACCGGGCGAAGACCCCGGAGCCGGTGCCCGAGCCCGGTCCGCTGCCGGCCGGCACCGGGAACACGTTCGTCATCCAGGAGCACCACGCCCGCGCCCTGCACTGGGACCTGCGGCTGGAACGTGACGGGGTGCTGGTGAGCTGGGCCGTTCCGAAAGGAATCCCGGACGATGCCAGGTCCAACCGACTGGCGGTGCAGACCGAGGACCATCCGCTGGAGTACGCGACCTTCGAGGGCAGCATCCCGCACGGCGAGTACGGCGGCGGCGAGATGACGATCTGGGACTCCGGTACCTACGAGGCCGAGAAGTGGCGCCCCGACGAGGTGATCATGACGCTGCGCGGTGCCCGGGCACAGGGTCGGTTCGCGCTGATCCGGACGAACGGCAGGAACTGGCTGCTGCACCGCACCCGGGAGCAGCCCGGGGACACGGTCCGCCACCCGCGAGTCGACCCGAAAGAGCTCGAGCCGATGCTCGCCACCCTCGGGACGGTGGCCGCGATCGACGACGGGGTGTCGTGGGCGTACGAGAACAAGTGGGACGGTGTCCGGGCGCTGGCGCACATCCGGCACGGTGAGCTGACCCTGATGTCGCGCAACGGCAACGACATCACCGCGACCTATCCCGAGCTGGTCGAGATGACGGCGCTGCTGGGTGATCTGGACGCCGTACTGGACGGCGAGATCGTCGCCTGCGCGACTCCCGGGGTCCCGAGCTTCTCGCTGCTGCAACGCCGGATGAACGTCTCCCAGCCCGCCGAGATCGCCCGGCTCCGCGACGAGATCCCTGTGCAGTTCCTCGCTTTCGACCTGCTGGAGCTCAAAGGTGTGTCGCTGCTGACCAAACGCTACGACGACCGTCGGAAGCTGCTCGTGGCGATGGCTTTCGAGGGGGCCAGCTGCCACACCCCCGACGAGTTGCCCGGTCCGGCGAATGCGGCCCTCGCCCACACCCGGAACCGCAAGCTGGAGGGAATCGTCGCCAAGCGCCGGGATTCCGTCTACCGGCCGGGCAAGCGGTCCCGTGCCTGGCTGAAGATCAAGAACTTCAACGATCTGGAGGTGATCATCGGCGGATACAAGCCCGGCAACGGCAACCGGGCCGGCTCGCTCGGATCGCTGCTCGTCGGCGTACCGGACGGCGGCGGACTGCGCTACGCCGGAAAGGTGGGCACCGGCTTCGACCAGGCCGCCCTGGACACGCTGATGGCGAAGCTGGAGCCGTTACGGCGCACCGCGTCTCCGTTCGCCGACGCACTGCCGGCCGCCGAGCGCAAGGACGCGGTGTGGGTGACTCCGGAGCTCGTCGGGGAGATCAGCTTCGCCGAGTGGACCGACACCCACCGCATCCGCGCGTCCAGCTGGCGCGGACTGCGCCCGGACAAGGACGCCGCATCACTGCTGGCCGAGAGCCGGTAGCAGTCCGCCGCGTCCAGTGATCGCCGGCCGTCTCTGGAGCTCCGCCAGGTAGCCGGCGAAACCGCCCGGGGTCCGGCCGGCCGCCCGCGCCGACGTCAGGACCGGGTGCGCGCCCGGGCTCGCCACCACCGCGCCGGACGCGCGGACCGCGGTGGCGAGGAGGACGTCCTCGTGTTCGCGCACCCGACGGAAGCCACCGACCCGGAGGTACCGGTCGGCGCGGACCCCGAGGTTCGCGCCGTGCACGTAGGGGTGGTCGTCGAGCTGCGGGTTGTGTTCCAGCCAGGCGTCGTAGGCCTCGGCGGTCAGCTCGGCCGGGTCCGGCAGCACCGTGCCGAGCAGCAGATCGGCCCCCTCGCGCGCGATCTCGACATGATGCCGCAACCAGTCCGCCGGCACCCGGGAGTCCGCGTCGGTGGTGGCGATCCAGGTGCGCTCGACCACGACCCCCGGCTCGGCCAGCGCGGCGAGCACCCCGGTAGAGCGGGCGGCGCCGACCATCCCCGCCGTGCTGGGCACCGCCAGGACGCCCGGGAAGCGGGTGAGGACCGCGGCCGTGCCGTCGGTGCACCGGTCCAGCACGACCACCACCCGGACCGTCACCGCCGGATGAGCTGCGGCCAGGGTGAGCGTCGCTGCCTCGATCGCCGCGAGTGCGGTCCCGATGCGCCGCTCCTCGTTGCGGGCGGGCACCACCACGGCGACGCGGTCGACCGCCGTCATCCGACGAGCCCGTCGGCCGCGGCGACCGACACCGCGGGCGGCCGGACGAACACGTCCAACCGGAAGTCCGGCTCGACGTGTGCGACGAGTACGTCCAGGCCGGACCGCTGCCGCAGTCGCTCGTGCACGTCGTCGCCGCCCAGCGGGTACTCGGCCACCGGGTGCCGCCAGTGGCAGGCCACCAGCACGCCGTCCGCGTCCAGGGAGGCCACGGCCCGGTCGATCAACCGGTCGAGATCGTCGCTGTCGCAGTAATAACCGACCTCCGACAGCACGACGAGGTCGAACCGCCCCGCCGGCCACTCCTGGGGCACCTGCAGCTGCTCGAACCTGACATGGTCCGCCGAACCCAGCCGCCTGCGGGCGAGGTCCAGTGGGCGGGTGGCGATGTCGGCGGCCAGGACGGCGTCGCAGCGCCGCGCCAGTTCCGCCGTCAGCACACCGATCGAGCAGCCCGGCTCGAACGCCGACCGGAACCGGCGTCGTGGGAGCGACGCGAGCGTGAGGTCGCGCTTGCGCTGCTCGTACCAGCTGGTCTCGAACGCCCAGGGATCCGCCCGGTCGCCGTAGAACTCCTCGAAGAACTCCCGACCGAGGCTCGCGTCCGGCCCAGCCGGTCCGCCGGATCCGTCGGATCCGGCACACCCGGAAGCGTCGACGGATCCGGCACACCCGCGGACGCCGACGGAACGGGCGCACCCGGGAACACCGACGGATCCGGCACGCCCGGGAACGGGGTGGGCGGCGGCCGGGTGTCGGCCGCCGCCGGGGCCAGGAAGTATTCGGTGCCCGCATCGAAGAACGCGGTGAGGGTCGCGGGTAGCAGCGTCTCGTCGCCGGGGGCGGCGGACAGTGGCGTCGTCTGGCTCACGTGAGCCGCCAGCGCCCGCTGCTTGGCGGCCAGCGCGGCCCCGCTCAGCGGCAACGCGTACAGCCGGTCCCACGGGACGTCATCGCCGTCCGGATCTCCCCAGTGCCAGAGCCAGACCGGGTACTGACGCACGGTCACCTCGGGCCGGCCCGCCACGGCCGTGATCGTGGCGAGGGCCGCGGCCCAGTGGTCCGGATGGCCGTCGCCGAGCCAGGGTGAGACGACGAGGGTGGGTCCGCGGGATCCGCGGTCCAGCACCACGCGCAGCGCGTCGGTCAGCTCGGGCAGGTGGTCGGGCAGCCTGCCGTCCGGCAGGTGCAGCCGCTCCAGCAGGGCCCCGGGCGCGACGAACCCCACCGCCGCCGCGACCTCGCCGCGGCGGATCGCCGCCAGGTCCGATGGGGTGTGGGTCGGGGAGCCGGGGTGCGAAGCCTCGCCGTCGGAGGCGACCAGCACGTCGATCTCGAGGCCGGCTGCCGCTGCGTGGGCGAGAAGCCCGCCGGCGCCGAGGGTCTCGTCGTCAGGATGGGCGGCGATGACGACAAGTCGACGATGTCCGGCGATCTCGAGCGGCGTGAGACCGGCGGCGTCCAGTGCCGTCGACCACCGTTCCGGGACAGTGCCGGGGGAGTCGGCGCTGAACGTCACCACGGTCGTACCGCCTTCTTCACCAGGGCCGCGCCCAGGGCGGCGTCGTCACGTTCGGCGTGGTGCTGCCGGACGTAGAGCGTGAGGTCGGCAACTCGACGGGCGTGCACCTCGTCCAGGGCCAGTGGGGCCGGACCCAGGGTGTGGCCCGCCCGGATCAGCGTGATCTCGACGGCGGCCGCCACCACGCCGCGGACCCGTGCAGCCAGCAGGGCCGGATCGGGCGAACCGCCGTCGATCTCCGCCGCGGAGGCCGCGAGGACCGCAGCCGCGCCACTGAGCGCGGTGTCCACCGCGCCGAGGGCCGCCAGCCGTAGCGGGTCGCCCGGCTTGCCGGCACCGTGGTCGAAGAGCCGACGGGCGATGCCGACCGCGCCACCGAACCACGCTGCCGCCACGCCGATGCCGCCCCACGCGAAGCCGGGCCGCTCGAGGTACCAGCGGGCCGGGCCGACCGGCACGGCGGTGACCTCGTCGATGACGACCGGCCCGCTGGTGACGGCGGCGAGGCCGCGGGCGACCCAGGTGCCGGTTGGGATGTCGATGCCACCGCCGCGAAGCGACACCGCGAACAACCCGCGCCCCTCGGGGGCTTCTGCGGTGAGGAGGGCGTGGCTGAGGCGGTCGGCCAGCGAGCACCACGGCTTGGTGCCGTGCAGGGTCCACCCGTCGCCGCGCGCGGTCGCGACCACCCCCGGTCCCGGCCCCTCCGCGGCGAAGACCCCCCAGGTGCTGTCCGCGTCGGCACCGATGGCCTCCAGATCCACCGGATGTCCGGCGGCGGCGGCCTCGTCGAGAATGGCCAACGCGTCCAGGTGCGGCTCGACGACCCGCGCGGCGGTCAGATCCGCCGCCCCCAGGGTCGCCAAGGTCTCCCAGCGGCCGAGGGTCCGGGAGCCGGGCGCTGCGACGCTGCGTCCGAGTTCCACGGCCAGCTCGAGCGCCGAGGGAACGTCGTCGGCGATGCCGGCAGCCCGGGACGCGAGTTGCTGTGATGCGGGGCTGGCGGAGTCGGCCAACCGGACAGGCGAGGACATGGGGTTCCGTCCGTGCGTCGACCGTCGAGGCTGTCACCGATCTTTTTCAGCAGTCCTCCCGCCCGGCGACGCGCACGACACATACCCAGCGCGCCGACCGCACAACCCCGGATCAGGGGGCGGCGCCCATCAGTCGCAGCGCGAGGTCGGCGTACAGCGACCTCACGTCGGCCGGCGAGTGCAGCGTCCCCGCCGGGAACCAGCGGGCGACGTCCACACACATCGATGTCAGGGCCAGCGCGGTGCCGGCCGGGTCCGTCGGGCGGAAGCTGCCGTCGGCGAGCCCGGCCTCGACGGCGTCGACGACGATCCGGTCGATGCGTCGCCGGATGACTGCGACGGCGTCGAAGTTGTCGCGGGTCAGCGAGGCCAGTTCGTAGTGCACGATCCGCGCGGTGGTGTGGTGGGTGGCGTGCCAGGCGGCGAAGGTGCCGATCATCAGCGACAGGCGTTCGGTCGGGGTGGATCCGACCGCGCGCGCGGCCAGCAACGCCTCCTCGCACGACTCGTGGCCGAGCAGGCTGAGGTGGAACAGCAGGTCCTGCTTGGAGCGGTAGTGGATGTACATCGCCGCCGGACTCATGCCGGCGCCGGCCGCGATCTCGCGGGTGGTGGCACCGGCGTAACCCTTGCGGGCGAACACCTGGTGCGCCGAGAGCAGCAGCCGCCGGGCGGCCGCGGGCTTCAGGTGCGGGAAGATCGCCTCCTCGAGGGAGGCCACCGCCGGAGCACGGAGCGACGGCCCGCGCGCCGTGCTGGCTGATTCGGTCACCGGCAGGTCAGGAGTCGACCCGGTGGCCCGACGCGTTCTCCACGAGCTGGGTGGCGACCTCGGCGAGCCGGACGTTCTCCTCCATCGAGGTCTGCCGGAGGATGTCGAACGCGTCGCCGGCGGTGCACTTGCGCTGCACCATGATCATGCCCTTGGCCTGCTCGATGATGCTGCGGGTGACCATCGCCCGCTCGAGGTTCTCGGCGCGGGTGCGGTGCCCGCGGCGGGACTCCTCACTGCTCAGTGCGGCAGTGATGTGCGCGGCCAGCGCCTCACCGACGATGAGCGACGACGGCTCGAACGCGTGCGCGTGCTTCGAGTACAGGTTCAGTGCGCCGACCAGGTAGTTCTCCACCGGCAGCGGCAACGACAACGAGCTCGCCAGTCCGTGCGTCCGGGCCGGCGGGAGGTACCGGGGCCACCGGGTCTCGGTCTCGGCGTCCGCGATGTGCTTGACCTCGTTGTCGCGACCGGCGTCGAGGCAGGGCCCGTAGCCGGCCTGGTACTGCAGCTCGTCGAGCGGGACGGCCATCCCGCCGGTGGTGGCGACGGTGCCGGCCTTCTTGTTCCGGATCAAGGTGATCGCGGCTTCGTCGGTGCCCGGGATGCGGCGCTTGGCCATCCGCACCACGTCGGCCAGGACGGCGTCGAGGTCCCGCTCTTCGCGCAGCAGGGCATGCAGCTCGGTGAGGACGCCGGTCGGGTCGATGGGGTCGGCCGTCATTGCGGACCTCCTGTCCCGTAGCCGGACGGAGATATCCGGGCGCTGCTGCGATGGTACCGGCCGGGCTGCCGGCGGATGTCAGCCGCGGACCGGATCAGGCAGCGGTGGCCAGATGCTGCTGCAGCTTCTCGACGGCGCTGGAGTGACTGCTGCCGCTGGTCGACCAGCCGCAGGCACAGGCCCGGTAGGTGGGGGCGCTCATCGGCGGGGTGGCGTCGGTGTGGGCGTCGCTCGCCGATTCTGGTGCAGGAGATGTGGGTGCGGAAGTGGTCATGGTGTCCTCCGGTGGTCGGCCGTGCCGGGCGGCCCGGTGGGGCGCCTCAGGGTCGTGTCGGTCGGTGGTGGTGAACCGGCCGGGGGGTCGGTGACCCGCGCCCCCCGAACCGATCCGACGATGGTGGCGGGCCGCGCAGCGCCCTGTCAAGGCGGACAACCCGGACGTAGCCCTCCGTGCACCCAGGGTGACCTGGGAAAACAGAGCCGCCTGTCGGATTCGAACCGACAACCATCTCATTACAAGTGAGGCGCTCTACCGTTGGAGCTAAGGCGGCGGGACCGGTCCGCAGGACGTGTGCCAGGCGGACCGGACCTCAGTCTAGGTCAGCTGCAGTTTCCGCAAGCGCAGCCCACCGACGATCAGCATCACGCCGCCGATCAGGGTCAGCACGCCCAGGACGGCCGCCAGCACCACCATGGTCTCGGCCGGCTGGACGATCAGGACCAACCCGAACACGATCCCGAGGATGCCCAGCGCCGACGGTGCCCACCAGAACCGCGGACTCGAGCGGCGCAACTGCAGCCCGATCACCAGGATGACCACCCCGATCAGCAGTGCCCAGAAGCCCAGCACGAACAACACCACGGCGCCGGTCGCCACCGGCCAGAAGAGCGCGATGAGGCCGGCCACCACCGCGATGCCGCCCTGCAGCAACCAGCCGTTCCCGCCCTGCCGGGTCCGTCGGCGGCTGAACCCGTAGGCCAGCGTGATCACCCCGTCGATCACCGCGTAGGCGCCGAAGACGGCGATCAGCACGGCGGCCGTCAGCGCCGGCCAGACCAGCGTCGCCAGGCCGAACACGGCCATCAGCGCTCCCCGGGCGACCAGCAGCGGCCAGACGCGCCGCACCGTCTCCGACGCCTGTCGTATTTCGATCGGCTGCCACACCATGTCGCGCACTCCTTGTCGGCGGGGCCGGGCCCCGATGTACCCCATCACCGATGCAACGTCGTGGGCACGAACGGCGTTCCGGTCCGGTCTGTGAGTCTGCTCAGAGCGCAGGCTTCAGTCGCGCCAGGCCTGCCGACCCCGTTCGACCGCCTCCGATGCGCCGGTGTAGGTGGCTCCGTAATCGTCGGTGGCCGGCCCGCCGAAACGGTCGTCGTCGGGATCGACCGGCTGGCCGTCCTCGTCGGTCATCCCGGCGGTGCCGCCCATGCCCATCAGCTCCGGGTCGAGCAGCGCCTGCTCGTCGGGACGGTGCGCCAGCACGGTGACCAGGTACGACCGGGCGGCGTCCTCGAGCCCGACCTCCCTGCCGGCGGACTCGCTGAGGAACCAGCGGTGTTCGAGGACCTCGTGGAAGATCTCGGCCGGCTCGAGCTTGTGCGCGAAGGCGGCCGGCACCATCTCCAGCACCGGGTCGAACACGTCGACCAGCCAGTGCCGGGCCACCGCGTACTCGTCGACGTCGGTGCCGGGCATCACCGCCCGGGACCGGTAGCTGTCCAGGTCGTTGAGGATGCGCCGGGCCTGGTTTTCCTGCACGTCCAGCCCGGTCAGCTCGAACAGCCGGCGCTTGTGGTGCCCGGCCTCCACGACCTGGGTCTGCACCATCACGTGCGGTTGGCCCTCGACGTCGTTGATGTCGATCTGCGCGACGTCGTAGCCGAGGCCGTTGAGCCGGCGCAGCCGCTGCTCGACCCGCCACCATTCGTCGTCGCTCATCGTCTGCGCGGTGGTCAGCTCGCTCCAGAGCTGCTCGTAGCGGGCCATCACCGACAGCGCGGTGTCCATCGGGTCGACCCCGGGCGGCAGCAACCCGCTCATCTCCAGGTCCAGCAGCTCACCGGCCAGGTTGGTCTCGGCGATGTCGAGGTCGTGCATCCGCTGGCCGTCGGACAGCCGCTCGCGCAGCTCGCCGGTTTCGGCGTCGACCAGATAGGCGGCCAGCGCGCCGGCGTCCCGCCGGAACAGGGTGTTGGACAGCGAGCAGTCCTTCCAGGCGAACCCGGCCAGGTGCAGCTTCACCAGCAGCTCGGCCAGCGCGTCCAGCAGCTTGGGTTCCAGGTCGCGATCCATCCGGCGGGAGAACAGAGCGCGGTAGGGCAGCGAGAACCGCAGGTGCTTGGTGACCAGCGCGGAGTCGAGCGGGTTCCCCTCGGCGTCGACCCGGTTGGAGACGACCCCGACCGGGGTGACGCAGGGGATCTGCCGCTTGTTCAGCTCGCGCAGCATCGCGTACTCGGACTCGGCGAGCGCCGGGAAGATCTCCTTGATGGCGTAGACGATCCCGCCGATCCGCACGAAGCGGACGATGTGCCGGGAGATGCCCCGCGGCAGGGTGACGGTGAGGTCCTTCGGCCAGTCGATCAGCGGGGTCGACCACGGCAGGGTCAACAGGTCGGTGGGGTCGGGCCCCGAGGAGAACTGCATCCGCATCGGCCCAGCGTTCCACAGCAGCGACCGTCCGGCCGTACCGGTACGACGGGCGGTTCAGGCGGTGACAGCCGCCGTGCCGTGACCGGCGAACCACCGACGCAGGCCCAGGAACCGGGCCAGTCCGACCACACTGTTGATTGCCACCAACACGATCAGGGCCGCCACCGGCTGGTCGTCGTCCACCGATGCCAGCGCCAGTGTGGTGACGCCCAGGCTGAGCAGGCTGAGTGCGGTGGAGACGGCGAAATCGCGGCGGGCACCGGAACGGCCGTGCCGCCCGAAGGTGAGGGTGCGGTGCACCTGGTTACCGACGACGGTCGAGGCGCCCCAGGCGATCACGTTGGCCCAGGACACCGGCACCAACACCTGCAGCAGCGCGAACAGGCCCAGCTGCACGGCGGTGCCGCCGCCACCGACCAGGGCGAAGCGGACCAGCCGGTGCGGGGGCGGGTTGACCTCCGGGGTCTGCGGGGTGTCTGCCGCCATCGACGGCCGCGTCGTCGCCAGGCACCCGCTCGCCGTCGTCATTCTGTTCCGCACCCTCGTCCCACCGGTCAACCTGCCTGCTGCAACAGCCGGAACGGTCGAGATGACACCCGTTACGGCGTCACCCCGGCGAGTTCCCCGTCACACCGACCGTCCGGCGTCGACCGCCTCCCAGCGCCCGTCGCGGTAGCGCGCGATCCCCAGTGCGGCGAAGGCCGTCAGCCAGCCCTCCATCGGCCAGCGGTCCCATCTCCCGTGGAACACTGCGGCGTTGCGGAGGATGTCGTCGCGGTGCCCGACGGGCGGCGACTCGGACGCATGGTGCTGGTGGTAGACGTCGGCGCCGCCGACCCACCGCAGGTGCACCCCGGCCTCGTGGGCCGACAGCCCGAAGTCGGTGTCCTCGGCGCCGTAGCCGGTGTACCCCTCGTGGAAACCGCCGAGCCGACGCCAGGTCGATGCGTCGACGGCGAACGACAGGGACCAGAAGAGCGGCCAGTCGGTGGAGGCCTGAGTCTCGCCCGCAGCCAGGACCGGGCGCGCGGGGTGCGGCCGGCCGTCGAGGAGCGGCGGTGTCGCACGGCTGTGGGCGGCATCGAGGTAGCGGACGGTACCGCAGTGCAGGGCGCCGTCGGTGGCAGTGGCCACCGAAGCCAGGTACGCACCCACCGCATCGGGTGACGGGATGCAGTCGACGTCCAGGAAGATCAGCACGTCCGCTCCGGTAGCCAGCGCGGCAGCCGCCCCGGCATTGCGGGCGGCAGCCAGCGGCAGGTGAGCCCCGGTCGGCACGCTGACCTGGTGGACGGTGATGCCGGTGCCGGCGAGCGGTCCGCTGACGGTGGCCGCGAGAGCGGCGGGATCGCCCATCGCCACCACGACGTAGTGGTCCGGCGGCACGACCGACCGGGCCAGCCCTCGCTGCTGTTCACGCAGGTGATCGGCTCGGCCGGCGACGATGGTGATGACGGCGCAGGTCACGCCGGCAGCCGCTCGGAGACGAGCGCCTCGATGTGTCGGGCGGCGCGTTCGGCCGCCTCCGGGTGGGTCCAGGCGCGCCAGCCGTCGCCGTCGAGCCGCCCGGCCCGCTCCAGCAGCGCCGGCCACTCCGTGGCGGTCGGCCAGCCGAGGACGCCGATCGCCGCGCCCGTGGCGCCGACGGCCACTGCGGTGGCCTGCTGCTCACCGTGCGGTCGGTCGTCGGCGACGACGATCGCCGGGCGCCGCGCGTCGGACACCTCGGCGACGGCGTTCTGGCCGGCGTGGGTGACGACCACGTCGGCCCAGTGCAGGGCACCCCAGACGTCGTCGGCGTCCAGGCCGCCGTCGGCGATGCGCCAGACGGTGTCCGGTGTCGCCCGACCGGCTTCCAACTGGGCGGGGCTCAGTCCGACCCCGCCGGAGCCCCACAACACCAGGACGCGACGGGGTCCGCTGCGGGCACCGCGGGAGGCGACCGTCCGGTCGGCGAACCGGGAGATCGCGCCGGTGTGAAGGGTCTTGTCGTACCAGCGGTCCGGCCAGCCCGGCTCGGGGAACTCCGCCGACCAGGGTGCGACCAGGGCGTCGGCGGCGTCGTAGGCCAGCTGATGCGCGCGGTCGGAACGGTCGCCGCGCATCGCCATCACCACGGTCGGCACGCCGAGCAGCCGACACAGCGTCGCCACCTCGACGGACACGTCCACGACGACGAGTTCCGGGTCGTTCCGGTCGATCCACGCAGCGATGGCCGCCATCCGCCCCCGGAGCCCGGGATGACGGCGGGGGACCCAGTGGAGCGTGCCGCCCGCGTCGGGGTCGTCGAAGGTATCGCCGGAGTCGTCGGCACTGAGTTGCAGCCACTGCAGGTGGCCGGCTCCGGTGGGCGGCGCCAGTGAGGACAACACCGTGATCGGCGACCGCAGGTGTGCGGTGATGGACAACATCCGCGTCAGGTGGCCCCGACCGTGGTGGTGGACGTAGTAGCCGATCACGCGAGGTCGCGTACGACGTCGCGGTAGACGGCCTCGTACCCGGTGAGCATGGCGTCCAGGCTGAGCCGCTCCACGGCGTGGCGCCGGACGTCGGCCCGGTCGAGCCCGGCCGCCTCGGTCACGACGACCGCGGCGCGCGCCAGGTCGGACGGGGTGAGGGTGTCGTCGGCGGGGGGATCGAGCAGTCGACCGGACGACGGGTCGACGATCTCCGGGATACCGCCACGGGCGAAGGCGACCACCGGGGTGCCGCAGGACATCGCCTCCGCGACGACCATGCCGAACGGCTCCGCCCAGACCGGCGTCACCAGCGCGACGGCGCTGCGGCCGACCAGGGTGGCGAGCTCGGCGCGTTCGAGATGGCCGGCGTAGCGGACGTCGTGGCCCAGCTGCGGAACGATGTGCGTCTGGAAGTAGTCGGTGTCCATCACCGGTCCCGCGATGGTCAACGCAAGGCCGGCCGCGCGAGCGAGCTGGATGGCCAGGTGCGGTGCCTTCTCGGCGACGATCCGACCCGACCAGACGGCGTCGGGTCCACCGGGACCGCAGCGCCATGAATCGGTGTCGACACCGTTCAGCACCACCCTCGGTGCCAGCAGCGGTTCCCAGGATCGGGCCGTGGACGCGCTGACCGCGACGAAGTCGCTGTCCCGGTGCTGCTTGCGCCCGAGCACCCGCTCGGACCAGTTCAGCGGCGGGGTGTGCAGCACGCTGATCATCGGACACGGCAGGCCCGCGGCGCGTTCGACCGGGACGGAATACAGCGAGTTGTTGTGGATGACGTCGAACGAACCGAGCAGACCGTCGCGGACGTCGTCCATCAGAGCGGTGAAGTAGCGATGCTCGGCCTGCTGCACGGCATCGCTCTCGGAGATGTCCGCGCGCTCGCCGGGACTGCTGGGCGGCATCTGGCCGAACTCGTGATCGACGACGTCGGGATCACTCCCGACGGCGCCCGCGACGAGCACGGAATGGCCCCGTTCCCGCAGACCCACCGCCAGGGCGTGGGTGTGGGCTTCCAAGCCGCCGGCGAACGGCTCGGCGATGGGGTAGCGGAGGGAGGAGATGACCAGGATCTTGAAGGTGGGTGACGCCTGCGGTGATGTCGCCCGGTCCGGTCCTTGCGGCAGCATCGACCGCCTCCTTGTCTCCAGAGTGCGTGGCGCACCGCGATCCGGTCGCCCCAAGGGGCTTACCCAGAAGTAGCAGCGAGCACGCTGCGATACACCTGCAGGTGGGCGCGGGCCACCCGTCTGCGCTGGTCACGACGGTCGGGCCGGGTCGGTCGGGCGTCGAGGCGCCCGTTCACGACGGCCGTCACCTGCGCCGCCAGATCGGAGTCGGACCCGGCGTCGGTGGGGAACCGGTAGCGAGGGTGACCGTGCTGGTCGGCGTAGTGACCCGTGGCCGGCACCAGCACGCCGGTGCCCAGGTCCACGCAGGCCTCCAGCCATCCCGAGTGGGTGCCGAAGCGGTAGGGGAGCACGCTCAGGTCCAGCGCAGCCAGGTGGGCGAACAGCTCGGGGTCGGTGAACCGCCCGTGCGGGAGGACCGTCACCCGGGGGTGGGAGCGATGCCGCCCCACCCACGCCCGGAACGCCGCCGCCCGCTCATCGGTGCGCGACGGCTCCAGCACTTCCCGGTGCACGTCCACCTGAAGCTGGACCGCCGGCATGGCGGCGACGACCGGCAGCAGGGCCGCCAGCACCGGCAGCGGGTCGAGGTTGGCGCGCAGGTTCTTCGCACTGACGCCGATGACGAACGAGTCTCCCTCGGTGTGTGGACGCCGGTCCCCCATCCGGTCCAGCGGCACGACGTGCGGATGGGGCACCACCGTCGCCGTCCGGCCCCACCGGGCAGCGATCTCCGCGGCGGCACCGCCGGTCAGGGTCAGCACCGCGTCCGCCGCCGGGACAAGGACATCGAGATTGGCGAGATGTGTTGTGGGATCGGCGAAGTGCGGATTGACGAGATCGTGAACGGTGAACACCAACGGCTTCCCGGCGGATCGGAGGGCGGACACCCACTCGCGCAGGGAGTCCGGCGTCGCTGCGTCGAAGCCGAAGTGCAGGTGCATGACGTCGAAGCCGTCGGCGTGGCTGCGCACCCAGGCCGGTTCCAGCATCGGCGGCGGCCACCACTGACCGGGCAGCGGATCCGCCACTGCCGGGGTCGGGTCGGGCAACCGCAGCACGGTGGGGCCGTCGGGGTCGGCGAGGTGCTCGACGTAGGGGTGCCCCGCCGGGATGGACGCGACCCGGATCGGCTGGTCCGACATCTGCGCTCTCCCTTGTGGTGTGCTCCGGCGCCCGTTGACGGGCCCGTTTCGGCCGGTCCGGAACGGGTAGATGCCTCACGTGTCCACGATCGACGGTCGAACGCGACACTACGGAACCTTCTACGGCCTCCCCGACGACCCGGAGGCGGACCTCGCGTCAGGCCCCGTGGTGCTGGTGCACGGTAACTGCCAGGCCGAGTCGATCCGGCTGCTGCTCGAACAGGCGCCCGAACTGCGCGGTCGGACCGTCCGGATCCCCCCGGTGTTCGAGCTGACCGTCGGCGACCTGCCGCACCTGGAGCGGTTGCTGGCCCGGTGCGACGTGCTGGTCAGCCAACCGGTGAAGGACGGCTACGGCGGTCTGACCCTGGGGACCCGGGAGCTGGCGGGCCTGTTGCCCGCGGGAGCCCGGGTGATCCGCTGGCCGGTGCTGCGCTTCGCCGGATTCCATCCCTGGCAGGCCATCGTCCGGGACCCCCGCGACCCGTCGCGCAACCCCCCGGTGGTGCCCTATCACGACCTCCGCACACTGGCCGCGGCGGCGGGCCGGAGGGTGCCCCCGGCCGACGTCGCTGCGTTGCGTGCCGTGGCCGAGGCGTCCCGGGCGGAACTGGCCCGCCGGGAGGAGCGCGATTGCGACATCGCGGTGTCGGACGTCTTCGCCGCTCCCCGGCCCGGTGACATGGTGACGATCAACCATCCGGGCAACCGGGTGCTGGTGACCCTCGCCCGCCGGCTCCAGGAGGCCATCGGGGTGCCGCCGGCGGCCGTCGACCCGGGCCGGGTCCTGCTCGGCGAGGTGGTGGCGCCCGTCGAGGCACCCGCCCTGGCCGCGCTGGGCATCGACGCCGACCCGATCGAGGACTGGACGGTCCGCGGTGAGGAGGTGCATCCGGCGGCGGTGCGACGACGCCCAGAAGCGCTGGTACCTCGACAATCCGTGGGTGCTCGCCGCCGGGATCGAACGTCACGCCGACACTCTCGCGTTGCTGGGGCTGACATGACCGTCATGCAGCAGCATCCGGTCGTGGTCTCGCAGTTGCGGCGTGAGGATGTCGTGATGGCGTGGTGCGGGCCGGACGACCACGGCGTCACCCTCTTCGGCCGGCGGTTGTTCGACGCCGCCGTCGCGCTCGGATTCGGTGGCGTCCCGCTGGTCGCGCCCAGCCCGGCGGCGCTGCCGGCCCTCGTCGAGGCGGTGCCGGCCGGGACCCGGCTGCTGCACCTGCAGGTGAACGACTGGCTCTTCGCCGACTCCACCGCCGCTGCCCGGGACCGGCTGCTCGACGTCGCCGCGCGGCTGCGGGCCCGGGGGACGGCGCTCTCGGTGACCCTGCACGACCTCCCGCACACCGAGGTGACGGCGGCGCTCTACCGGCGCCGCGCCGCGACCTACGCGGCCGTCGCCTCGATCGCCGCCGGCATCGTGGTGTCCAGCCAGCACGAGGCGGCCCTGCTCGCCAGGGCCGTACGGGCGGCGGACCCGCGCGCGACGCCGCCGCCGGTGACGGTGATCCCGCTGCCGGTCGCGCCGGCGGTGACCCGGGCAATGCCGGCGCTGCGTCGCGGCGGCACTGCGACCGTCGGCGTCTTCGGCTTCCTCTACCCCGGCAAGGGCCACATCGAGGTCATCGAGGAGCTGAGCGGGCTCGCGCCGACCGTCCGCCTGCTGGCGATCGGCCGCGCGTCGACCGGACACGACCCGCTGCTCGTGGACCTGGCCGAATACGCCCGCGTCCACGGGGTCGAGTTCGCGACCACCGGCTACGTGCCCGATGACGAGGTCGATGCGTTGCTCCGCGCTGTCGACGTCCCGGTCGCACCGGCCGCCCAGGTCTCGGCGTCGGGTTCGATCAATTCCTGGATCGCCGCCGGTCGCCGGCCGCTCGCGCTGACCGGTGACTACACCCGCGAGATCGCCGCCCGCCGGCCCGGTTGTCTGCACCTGTACGGAGCGGGTGAGCTCCGGGCGCGGGTCATTGCCGCCCTGGCAGATCCGGCGTCGACCTGGCTGCCGCCCGGAGCGGTCATCGGGCCGGGACCGGAGGTGGCGGCCCGTCGCTACATCGACTGGCTGCGCGCGCTGGCCGACCGGTGCTGACCGCGGCCGCACAGCGACCGGACGGGGCGTTCGTGGTGCCCGGAAACCGGTGGGACCTGCTGCCGGCCGCGCCGGCCACTCCCGCGGAGGTCAGCGTGGTGATCCCGTACTTCGAGGGTCAGCCCGAGCTCGACCTGGTCCTCGCGGCGCTGTCCCGGCAGACCCATCCGCGGTCCCGGCTGCAGGTGGTCGTCGCCGACGACGGCTCCGCCCGACCGCCGCGGGTCACCGACGTCGGTCTCGACGTCACGGTGGTGCGGCAGGACGACCGTGGGTTCCGGGCCGCCGCTGCCCGAAACCTCGGCGTCCGGCACACCGACGGGCAGGTGCTGGTGCTGCTCGACGGTGACACCGTGCCGGAGCCCGGGTACGTCGCGGCCCTGACCCGGCTGCCCGCGCTGCTGCCGGACGCCGTCGTCGGTGGTCGTCGCCGGTACGCCGGGCTGGCCGGCTGGACACCGGCGCAACTGGCCGGATGGTTCACCGGTGGACCGGCGCCGGCGGTGATCGAGGAACCCGAGTGGTTGCTGCGGGAGTACCGGGCGTCCGGTGATCTGCTCGACGTCGGGCCACGCAGCTACCAGCACCTGATCGGTGCGACGCTCGCCTGCAACCGCGAGATGTTCGACGCCGTCAACGGTTTCGACGAGACCTTCGTGGGCTACGGCGGCGAGGACTACGACTTCACCTACCGCGCATTCACCGCCGGCGCGGTGTTCGCCTACGTCCCCGACGCCGTCGCCTGGCACCAGGGTCCCGACTGGTCGGGCCGCAACCCCGACCCCGCGGCGCAACGGACCCAGAAGAACCGGGAGATCCAGGAGCTGGCCCGGCGGATTCCGGAGCCGTCGCTGCGCGGGCGTGGCCAGGTCTACCCGGTGCCCGACGTGGCGGTGACCGCTGACGTGAGGGGTTGGCCGTTCGGCTCGGCCGTGGTGGCGGTGCGGTCCCTGCTGGCGGCCGGTGACGCTGCGGTCTGGCTGTCCGGGGACGGCGGCGCCGTCGCCGACTGGTTCGCCGACGACCCACGGGTGCACCTCGGGGCGCCACCGGCAGACGTCCTGGCGCGGGCCCGGGTGCAGGTGACGGTGACGGCTCCGGTGCGCGCCGGTGACGGGCTGACCGAAGTGCTGCGGACACTCACCGACGAGGGGGTCGGCCGGGTCACCGCCGGACCGGTGACGCTGACCGCGACCCGGGCGTTGCGCCGGGCCGCGCGGTCGGGCGTGTCGCTGGGCGACCTGTTCCCGGACCTGAGCCTGACTCCGGACCGGGCCGGGCTCACCCCGATCGACGAGGAACCCCTGCTGTCCGCCGTCTTCGGCGGCTGGGCCTGAGCAGAAGTCTCCCCAAGTTGGGGAGCAATGTGCCCGCTCAGCGGGCAGAAAGCTCCACGATCTCCCGGATCAGGCCCGGGCGTCGGCCGTCCGGTACTCGCGCGCCGCTGCGGACAGGGCCTGGAACAGCCGCGGGTCGGTGCCGGTCTCCGGGTGCCACTGCACGCCGAGCCAGAACGGTCGGTCGGTGTGGTCGATGGACTCCACCAGCCCGTCGGCGCTGAACGCCGCCGCGCCGAAACCGGGGTAGGACTCGACCGCCTGGTGGTGGTGGCAGTGCGCGGTGGCGGCGGTGCCGAGGATCTCGGCGAGCCGGGTGCCGGCCACCACCGACAACGGGTTGTCCTGGTAGCGACCCGGTCCCGGGGAGTGGTCGTCGTTGCCGACCACGTCGGGCACGTGCTGGATGAGCGTGCCGCCGGCGTGCACGGCCATCAGCTGCATGCCCCGGCAGATGCCCAGCGTCGGCAGCCCGATGTCGGCGGCGGCGTCGAGCAGCGCGAGCTCGGAGACGTCGCGCTCGTCGACCCAGCCGGCGGTCATCGGCTCCGGGTCGCGTCCGTAGCGGGACGGGTTGACGTCCGAGCCGCCGGCGATCACGAGACCGTCCAGCCGCGAGACGATCCCGTGGAAGTCGTCGGCGATGCCGTACGGCGGCAGCAGCACCGGCGACGCGCCGCCGTCCGAGACCGCCGCCGCGTAGGTGGCCGGCAGCAGCGTGGCGGGCACGCTGTCCCACTGCCCCCAGGTGGCGGTCTGGCGGTACATGGTGATGCCGATGATCGGTCGGGACACGGGGGCCGTCCTCAGTCCAGCGGGGTCACGTAGGCGCCGGCGATGCCGCCGTCGACCATGAACTGCGACGCGGTGATGAACGACGACTCGTCGGAGGCGAGGAACAGCACCGCGTTGGCGATCTCGTCCGGCTCGGCGAAGCGGCCGACCGGGATGTGCACCAGCCGGCGGGCGGCCCGCTCCGGGTCCTTGGCGAAGAGCTCCTGCAGCAGCGGGGTGTTCACCGGACCGGGGCAGAGCGCGTTCACCCGGACCCCCTGCCGGGCGAACTGCACGCCGAGCTCCCGCGACATGCGCGAGCACGCCGCCCTTGGAGGCGGTGTAGGAGATCTGCGAGGTGGCCGCCCCCATCACGGCGACGAACGACGCGGTGTTGATGATCGAGCCGCGGCCCTGCTCCAGCATGTACGGCAACGCCGCCTTGCAGCACAGGTAGACGCTGGTCAGGTTGACGTCCTGCACCCGGCGCCAGGCGTCCAGCTCGGTGGTCAGGATGGAGTCGTCGTCGGGCGGCGAGATGCCGGCGTTGTTGAACGCGACGTCGACCGAGCCGAAGCTGTCCTTCGCGGCGGCGAAGAGCGCGTCCACCGCCGCCTTGTCGGTGACGTCCACCTCGCACGAAGAGGCCGTCGAGCTCGCCGGCGACCTCCGGTCCGCGTGCGGTGTCGAGGTCGCCGATGACGACCTTCGCCCCCTCGGCGGCGAACCTCCGCGCGGTCGCCAGGCCGATGCCCGAGCATCCGCCGGTGACGACCGCGACCTTGCCGGCCAGACGTCCTGCCATGTGCTGCGCTCCCTGCTGTTCGAGGCCGGTCATTCCGAGCTGAGGAAGACGTTCTTGACGTCGGTGAACGAGTGCGGCGCGTCCGGCCCGAGCTCCCGGCCGATGCCGGACTGCTTGAAGCCGCCGAACGGCGTCCAGTACCGCACCGACGAGTGCGAGTTGACCGACAGGTTCCCGGCTTCGACGGCGCGGGCGACCCGCAGCGCCCGGCCGATGTCGCGGGTGAAGATCGACCCGGACAGTCCGTACTCGGTGTCGTTGGCCAGCCGGATCGCGTCGGCCTCGTCGGTGAACGGCAGCACCGACAGCACCGGGCCGAAGATCTCCTCGGTCCACACCGGGTCCTGGGTGGAGCGGGGCAGCGCGACCATCGGCGCGTGCCAGAAACCGTCGCCCGTGGGGGCCGTGCCGGTGACCGCGATGTCGGCGGCGTCGGAGTAGCCGCGCACGGCGGCCAGCCGGCCGGCCGAGATCAGCGGTCCCATCTCCGATGTCGCGTCGGCCGGATCGCGGACGGCGATCCCGCTGACCGCGGCCTCCAGGTGGCCGAGGAAGCGCTCGTACACCGAGGCCTGCACCAGCACCCGGGAGCGGGCGCAGCAGTCCTGGCCGGCGTTGTCGAAGGCGGCACCGGGGGCGGCGGCCGCGGCGGCCTCGAGGTCGACGTCGTCGAAGATGATGTTGGCGCTCTTGCCGCCGAGCTCCAGCGTCACCCGCTTCAGCTGGTCCGACGCCCCGGCCATGATCTGCTTGCCGACGGCGGTAGACCCGGTGAAGCAGATCTTGCGCACCGCCGGGTGTTCCACGAACCGCTGCCCGACGACCGACCCCTTGCCGGGGATGACGGTGAACACGCCCGGCGGCAGCCCGGCCTCCAGCGCGAGCTCGCCGAGCCGGATCGCGGTCAACGGGGTGACCTCGGCCGGCTTGAGGACCACCGTGTTCCCGGCGGCCAGTGCGGGTGCGAGACCCCAACCGGCGATGGGCATCGGGAAGTTCCACGGCACGATGATGCCGACGACGCCGAGCGGCTCGTAGAAGGTGACGTCGAGCCCGCCCGCAACCGGGATCTGCCTGCCGGACAGCCGTTCCGGACTGCCCGCGAAGTAGTTCAGCACGTCGCGGACGTTGCCCGCCTCCCACCGCGCGTTGCCGATCGTGTGGCCGGCGTTGCGGACCTCGAGCTGCGCGAGCTCCTCGAGGTTCTCGTCCACCACGGTCGCGAACCGGCGCAGCAGGCGGGCCCGATCACCCGGTGACACCGCCCGCCAGGCCGGGAACGCCGCGTGCGCGGCCTCGATCGCGGCGTCCGCCTCGGCGGCCGAGGCCAGCCCGACGTCCTGCAGCGGAGTGCCGGTGGCCGGCGAGATCAGGGTGCTGACCCCGCCGTCGGTGAAATCGACGCTCACCTACAGCCTCTCGAATCCGCGCCGCAGCTCCCAGTCCGTGACGGCGGCGTTGAACGCCGCCAGCTCGGTGTCGGCGGCGTGCACGTAGTGGTCGACGACGGCGTCGCCGAGGGTGGCGCGGGCGATCGCTGATCCGTGGAACAGGTCCCGCGCCGCCTGCAGGGTGCGGGGGACGGTGGGCTTGCCGGACGTGTAGGCGTTGCCGACCTGCTCGGGCTCCAGCTCCAGCTCGTGCTCGATGCCGTGCATCCCGCCGGCCAGCATCCCGGCGATGGCCAGGTAGGGGTTGACATCACCGCCGGGCAGCCGGTTCTCGAGCCGTGCGCCGGCGCCGTGGCCGACCAGCCGGATCGAGCAGGTCCGGTTGTCCAGCCCCCATGCGACGGTGGTCGGCGCGAAGGAACCGTCGGCGAACCGCTTGTAGGAGTTGATGTTCGGCGCGTACAGCAGGGTGAACTCGGCCATCGTGGCCAGGATGCCCGCGATGAAGTGTTCGTACAGCGGGGTGCGCGCCTTGGTTTCCGGGTCCTCGAAGACCAGTGCCCCGTCGGTACCCCGCAGCGACAGGTGGATGTGGCAGGAGTTGCCCTCGCGCTCGTTGAACTTGCTCATGAAGGTCAGCGACTGCCCGTGCAGGGCGGCGATCTCCTTGGCGCCGTTCTTGTAGACGACGTGGTTGTCCGCGGTCTGCACGACTTCGGCGAAGCGGAAGGCGATCTCGTGCTGACCGAAGTTGCACTCGCCCTTGGCCGACTCGACGACCATGCCGGCCGCGTACATCGAGTTGCGGATGTCGCGCAGCAACGGCTCCACCCGGGTGGTGCCCAGGATCGAGTAGTCGACGTTGTACTGGTTGGCCGGGGTGAGGTCCCGGTAGTTCGCGTTCCAGGCGGCTTCGTAGCTGTCGTCGAAGACGATGAACTCGAGCTCGGTCCCGGCGAATGCGGTCCAGCCCTTCTCGGCGGCCTTCGCGACCTGGGCGGCCAGGATGGTCCGCGGCGACTCGGCGACGGGGGTGCCGTCCATGGTGGTGAGGTCGCACTGGATCATCACCGTCGCCGGCAGCCACGGGATGAGCCGGATGGTGTCCAGGTCCAGCGTGAAGACCATGTCGCCGTAGCCGCTCTCCCAGCTGGAGATGGCGTAGCCGGGGACGGTGTTCATCTCGACGTCGACGGCCAGCAGGTAGTTGCAGCCCTCCGTGTCGTGGCCGAGCACCTCGTCGAGGAAGAACGGCGCGTGCAGCCGTTTGCCCTGCAGTCGGCCCTGCATGTCGGTGAAGGCGACGACGACGGTGTCGACGGTGCCGTCCTCGATGAGGGTGCGGAGCTGGTCCACGGTCAGCAGGCGCGGGTTGCGGGATCCGGTGCTGGATGTGGTCACGTGGCTCATCCTTGCACCGCGGCCGGCGCAACGGGTTGCGAGGACCGCTGCGGCGCGCCCACCCGGAGGAACCCCGGTGCCGGGGAGCAACTGCTGACCGCAGCGCCGGCCACCCGCTACTGCTCGGCCAGCCCCAGCTCGTCGGCGACCGACGGCTGCTCCACGGTCATCTTGGGGCCGGTGAACCATTTCTTCACCGAGAGGTGCCAGAAGATCCACAGCAGGATGAGCGCGCCGCCGACGAGCAGCGGCGTGTAGTTGACGAACTTCCACTCGAACGCGTCGTCCCAGGGCATGCCGCCGGCCGAGGTGGGGAACAGCGCGACGACCGAGGTCGCCGCGATCTCGATGAGCGCCACGAGATTGATCCACCTGTAGTGCTTCCCGAGCGTCCAGGAGCCGGGCCTGAACGCCGAGCCCAGCCGCCAGCGCAGGTAGATCGGAATGGCGAAGCAGACGTAGAGCCCGACGACACCGATGGACACCACGGCGAAGAACGCCACCGGCACCGGGGCCCCGTTGATGTCCACCGCGACCAGCGCCGGCAGCGTGATGAGCGCGGCGATGAAGGCGGACAGCAGCACACCGTTGGCGGGCACCTTGTTGGACGACAGCGACGCCCAGAGCGTCGCGCCGGGCACCGCGCCGTCCCGGCTGAACGCGAAGAGCATCCGGGAACAGCTGGTGAGACAGGCCACCGCGCAGAAGAACTGGCCGACGGTCGAGATCAGCAGCACGATGCCGGCGAACGTCGGCGACAGGGCCTGCCCGAAGATGACGGCCACCCCGCCGCCGCCGGCGCTGACCGCGTCGGAGTCCTGCACGGCGAACAGGAACGACAGCAGCAGCAGCCAGCCGCCGATCGCGGAGTAGAAGATCGACCGCCAGATGCCCTTGGCCGCGGCGTCTCCCGCCGACTTGGTCTCCTCCGACAGGTGCGCGGAGGCGTCGTAGCCGGTGATCGTGTACTGGGTCAGGATGGCCGCCATCGGCAGCACGTAGAACAGGAACCCGACCCCCGTCTCGCCGCCGAACAGACCGGTGTTGTTGATGACCTTGCCGAACACCTCGCCGAAGCCGGCGTGCTGCGCGGGGACGAGGAACAGGATCAGGATGACCGCCGAGGCGCCGGCGACGTGCCACCAGACCGAGATGTTGTTCATCACCGCGAGCAGGTTGCTGGAGAAGATGTTCACCACCGCGGCGATGACCAGGATGACCAGGAAGAGCACGAAGACGCGGCCGAGACTGTAGCTCTCGAGCCAATTCTCGCTGAACACCCCGAGGGTCAGGTCGAGGAAGGTGGCGCAGCCGTAGGCCACCGAAGCGACGATCGCGATCAGCCCGATGAGGTTCAGCCAGCCGGTGTAGTAGCCGGCCTTGGGACCGCCCAGCTTCGCGGCCCACCAGTAGATCCCGCCCGACGTCGGGTAGGCGGAGACGAGCTCCGACAGCGAGAACCCGATCAGCAGGATGAAGCCGGCGATGATCGGCCACCCCCAGGCGATCGCCGCCGGCCCGCCGTTGTTCCAGCCGAGGCCGAAGGAGGTGAAACACCCCGCCAGGATCGAGATGATGGAGAACGAGATGGCGAAGTTCGAGAAGCCGGACCAGGACCGGTTGAGTTCCTGCTTGTAACCGAGTGAGGCGAGGTGCTTTTCGTCGTCGGACAGTTCGGTGGACACAGGTCTCCTCTGCGCGGTGGGTACGCAGGAAGCTACGCCCGACCCCGCGGCGCGGACATGACCGGCCGGTGTCGGTCCGGTAACCGCGGTCAGACGGTGACGGCGTCCACCACGACCGCGCCGGTCGCGTCGGTCACCACGATCTCCGCGGTCCGGTCCAACGGCAGGGCGCCGTTGAGGCTGCAGTTGAGCGTGTTGGCACCCGTCCCGATGAACGTGCCGCCGGGGACCACGGTGCCGTCGTCCCGGACGAACACCACCGTGTAGGCGCCCTCGGCCAATCCCGTCGCCGTCAGCTTCAGCTCGGTGCCCCAGGTGTGCCGGACCAGACCGGCCTCGGCCTGCACCCCGTTCGCCACCCGGTCGACCGTCATCGCGATCACCGGCGGGGTGGCCGGCGTGGGCGCCAGTTGCACCCCCAGGAAGAAGACGCCGACCAGCACCGCGGCGGCCAGCAGGCCGGCCCCGGTGCGCCGGAGCAGCCGCTCACGGTCCCGCCGCCGGGAGCGCTCGCGCACCGACGCCAGGATGACCTCGCCCAGCGCGGGCGGCGGTGCGGTGGTGGAGACGTCCAGCGCGTCCGGGTCGACGCCCCGCAGGGTCGTCACCACCGGGGTCAGCTCCTCGACCTCGGCCCGGCACTCGGCGCAGCCGTCCAGGTGGGCCTGCAGCGCCAGCCGTTCCGCGTCGGTCAGACCGTCCAGGACGTACGCCCCGATCAGTTCGCGGAGTGCACGGTGCTCCTCGGCGTTCACAGCGTCACTCCCATCTCGTCCATCGCGATCCGCAGCGCCTTCAGGGCGTAGAACGCCCGACTGCGCATGGTGCCCGTCGGCACACCACTCTCCGCCGCCACCTCGTCGTAGGGCCGTCCCCGCAGGTGTGTCTCGACGATGACGTACCGGTGCTCGGGGCTCAGCCGACGCAGCGCCTCTTCGACGAGCCAGCGGTCGAGCACCGCATCGGTGTCGTCGGGCACCGGGTCCAGAGCCTGTTCCACGGTGTCGCCTTCACCGGCCACCCTGGCCCATGATCCCGCGGAGCGTTGCCGGGCCAGGTCGATGACGACGTTGCGAACGATGGCGAACAGCCACACCCGCAGGCTGGCCAGCTCCGGGTCGTAGCGTTCTGCGGATTTCCAGGCCCGCAGGAACGTCTCCTGCACCGCGTCCTGTGCGGTGCCGGGGTCGCCCAGGGAGCGCAGCGCGAAGCGGTACAGCTCGGCGCCGTGCGCGGCGTAGGCGGCCTGGATCTCCGCTTCGTCGCCCAGCCCGGGCGTCCGCACCCGGCGCAACCTGGTCAGAACGGCCACCACGCACCCCTCTCGTCCGACGTGCATACGTCACAGCCCGGGATTGCGTTCAGCGGCGTCGCGGACATCGCGACACCGCCTCCGGACGCAGCGATTCGGTGCCGCGACCGCCGCAGATGGGTGTGAACGCCGACCGGGTCGGCCACGTAAGCACCGGCGTCGCCATCCGGCGGCGGCCGGACGGTCCGGCTCCGCTCCCGAACGAAGGAACGACCATGCGTCTCCGTCCCATCGCCACCACCGGACTCGTCGCGGTCCTGGTGGCCGCCGGCCTGTCGCTGTCGACAGGTCCGGCCGTCGCCGGCACCCGCGCGACGCCCGCCTCGATCGACCTCGCGCTCAGCTCCGGCGGCGGGGACCGCGGCGGTCTGACGGCTGTCGGACTGACCGGCGGCGGTACGAAGCTCACCGCGTTCTCGGTCAACCGCCCGCACCGCGCCGACGGCGGCGCCACGATCACCGGCCTGGCCGGCGACACCTCGCTCGTCGGTATCGACCACCGCGTCCAGAACGGCAAGCTCTACGGCGTCGGCAACTCCGGCGGCCTCTACGTCCTCTCCGACAAGGCGGCGGCCACCAAGGTCGGCCAGCTCAGCATCGCCCTGTCCGGTGCCGCCTTCGGCGTCGACTTCAACCCGGCCGCGAACGCCCTCCGCGTCGTGAGTGACACCGGCCAGAACCTGCGCCAGCCGTTCGGCACCGGTGACGGCCCGACGGTGGCCACCGTGGCCGACACCGCGCTGACCAACGCCGCCGCGCCGGCCGTCGGCATCTCGGCCGCGGCGTACACCAACAACGATCTCAGCGCCGACACCGCGACGACCCTGTTCGACCTCGACACCGCCGCCGACCAGGTGGTGCTGCAGTCGCCGGCCAATGCCGGGACGCTCGTCGCGACGGGCAAGTTCGGTGTCGCCGCCGACCTCGACGCGGGCTTCGACATCTACTCCAAGGTGCGCAAGGACCGCACGGTCGAGGTGACCGGGTACGCGACGCTCGGCGTCCACGGCGCGTACGCCCTGTACGAAGTCGACCTGCTCACCGGCGCGCTGGACCGCAAGGGCGGCTTCCGCGTCCCGGTCACCGACATCGCGCTGCCGCTGAACCAGCGCTGATGCACCCGGCCCGGCGATCGAGGGGGTTGCCGGGCTGCGGGTGATCTGGCTCATCCCCGGGCAACCCCGCGGCATCGTGGGCCGTCGTTGGAGGAGAGATCACGAAACCCTGCCCGGCGCCGAGAGGCACCTTCGGGCGCTGAGAGACGAAGAGACCCGATGTCGTACCGCACGTCCCGCATCAGACCAGCCACGGGCACGCCGCTCTCCGGACCGGTGCCCGTGACGGATCCGACCGCCGCGGCGGCCGGCCCAACCGCCTCCACCACCCCGGCGCCCCCGACCGCCGCGGTGATCGTGAGTGCGGCGCCGGCCGTCGTGGCCCCGGCCGAGCCCGAAGCGCTGGAGCCGCCGACCTTCCAGCTGTCGTTCAAGCAGCTGCTCGCCGGGGCGGCCGCCGCGGTCACCGCGGCCGTGCTCGGCTCGCGTCTCGGGGTCGCCGGCACCCTGATCGGGGCCGCCCTCGCCTCGTCGGTGTCGATGATCGCCGCTGCCGTCTACAGCCATTCGCTGGCCACCGCGGCCTACAAGGTCAAGGGGGCCAGGGCTCAGTCCGACACGGTGGCCGCGGCGCCGACCGAGCAGCTGACGCTTCCGTCGCAGGCCTGGGGTCAGCTGCCGCCGGCTGCGTCACCCACTGCGGCACCGATGTCGGTCTCAGCCACCGTCCGGCCGCCCGAGCTCCGCACCCCGCCGCGGTCGCCGCGGTCCTGGCGCGCGCGCTGGGTCGCCGGCGGCCTGGGGGTCGTCGCAGCCTGCGCACTGGCCCTGCTGGCCGTCACCGGTATCGAGGCCGTCCGCGGCACACCGCTGTCCGGCGGCACTCCCGGCGGGCTCAGCGTCCTCGGTGGCGCTTCGGTCGGCACCCCGGACTCGAGCGCGACGACCGGTCGCACCTCGAGCGGGTCGCCGACCACCACGGTGTCCACCGGGAGCGACAGCCCGGAGAGCACCACCGACGTCACCGACGGGCCCGCCACGTCGACGCCGGCCACCGATCCGACGTCGACGACGGTGACCAGTACGGTGACCGTCACCCCGACCACGCCGGCCGCCGACCTCGTCCGTGCCGTCGGATCCGACCCCGCCGTCGTCGACGGCCGGCGCGACGTCGCCGTCCGCCCCGGCCGGCAGCATCGCGACCACCGGCGCCGATCCCGGCCCGGTGGCGCCGACCACCGCCGGAGCTGTGGCGCCCACCGCGCCGACCACCGAGGCGCGGGTTCCCGCGCCCGCCGGCTGACCGTTCCCGTCAGGTCCGGCGCCGGCCAGGTCACTGCGCCGTTGCGGGGTGGCGGGCGGCCGGATCGGGCCGGACGTGGTTCGATGGTGCGGCGCGAATGACACGTCTGTCATTCGGGCCGGACCGTGGCGTGCCGCCGCCGTCCGACCGGTGGGTCGAGGGGGATGTGACATGGACAGTGCGGCAGCCGCCGAACGGTCCGGCGACAGCGCACCGGCCGGTCTGAGTGAGATCGAGCGCGCCGTCCTCAACTTCGAGAAGCAGTGGTGGCAGTACCCGGGCACCAAGGAGAAGTCGATCCGCGAGGAGTTCGCACTCTCGCCGACGCGCTATTACCAGCTGCTCAACGAGGTCATCGACAAGCCGGCAGCGCTCGTCGCCGACCCGCTGCTGGTCCGCCGCCTCCGCCGACTCCGCGCCGGTCGTCAGAAGGCCCGCTCGGCCCGCCGCTTCGGCATCCAGCTCTGACCCCTGGGACGTTCAGTCCCGGTCGAAATTGCGCCGCGGTGTCCCGTCCCGCCGGCCACCCTGCCGCGGTCGGGGTTCGCGCATCCGCTGCCGGGCCGCGGCGTTGTCCGCCCAGCGCTCGCGGGCCCCGTCCGACCACCGTGACGGTGCGCGCCGGGCCCGTACCGCCAGCCGCAGTGACCGCCGCGACCGGCGCGTCCGCGGACGCGTGTCCCACAGCTCCGGGTGGGCGGCCAGGTAGCGGTACCGCGCCGCGGCCCAGGGGATGTGCGCGAGGTACAGCGCGAGGCCGATCAGTGCGACCACCCGGGGCAGGAAGACGAACGCCACCAGGACGAACACCAGGATCACGATCAGCGGCACGAACGCCTTCGGCGGCACCCGGATCGACTTGAGTGCGATGGTCGGAAAACGCGAGACCATCAGCAGCCCGACTCCGATCGACCAGATCGCCACCAACCAGTGCGGCAGCGCGTAGCCGTCGAACTGCACGTAGATCAGGATCGGCACGAGGGCCAGCAGCGCGCCGGGCGGCGACGGGATGCCGGTGAAGAAGTTCTTCTCGAACGGCTTCGGCTCGTGGTCGTCCAGCAGCGAGTTGAACCGGGCCAGCCGCAGCGCGGTGCACACCGCGTAGACCAGCGAACCGCCCCAGACGAACCACAGCTCGTTCGGGGTGATCCGGTCCGGGGTCTGGTCCTGCCACAGGTACAGCAGGATGGCCGGGCAGATACCGAAGTTGGACAGGTCGCTGAGTGAGTCCAGCTCGGCACCGACGCGGCTGCTCGAGTTGAGCAACCGGGCGGCCGGGCCGTCCAGCGCGTCGAGGACGGCGGCCACCCCGATCATCACCATCGCGGTCATGAACTGGCCCTGCGTCGCGAAGACGATGCTGGTCAGGCCCGTCGCCAGCGCCAGTGCGGTGATGGCGTTGGGCAGGAAGCGGACGCCCGGGACCGCCGACATCAGACCGTGGCGGCGAGGTTGGCCAGCACCGTCTCGCCGCCGATGGTGCGCTGGCCGACGGTGACCTGCAGCGGCGTCCCCAGGGGGAGGTAGGTGTCGAGCCGGGATCCGAAGCGGATCAGGCCGTAGGTGTCGCCGGCGGCCGCGACGGTGCCCGCGGTGACGTCACAGACGATGCGGCGGGCGATCAGGCCGGCGATCTGGGTGACCACCACCTGGGTGCCCAGTACGGAGTCCTCGATCAGCAGCGAATTGCGCTCGTTGACCTCGGAGGCCTTGTCCAGGTCCGCCGAGAGGAACTTGCCGGGCCGGTAGGCGACCGCGGTGACCACGCCGCTCATCGGGATCCGCTGCACGTGCACGTCGAGGACCGACAGGAAGATGGACACCCGCAGGCGGGGCTCCAGGCCCGAGGCCGAGCTCGATCGGGGGGGCGGCCGTCTCGATCAGCGACACCACACCGTCGGCGGGGGCGACCACCAGGCCAGGGGTGGGCGGGGTGACGCGGACGGGGGCGCGGAAGAAGGCGGCGCAGGCGGCGGTGGTGGCCAGCCCGACCTTCGTCCAGGTCCCGGCGGCGGAGGTCAGGCCCACCGTGCGGAGCGCCTTGCGCACCAGCAGCGTGCCGCCGAGGGCGCCGCCGATGATCGGCAGCCCGCCCCGGTGGATCGGAGGGACCGTCTGCCGGACCAGTGCCAGGATGTGGACCGCACGTCCTTGTGTGTCGTCGGCCATCTCGGTCGGACAATCCTTCCTCTGGGCCGGCGACGTGGTCACCACCGGCTCGGCGAAACAATGACGATAGTCGCCGGTGTGACCTTCCCGGTGACCCGCGCTGAGCGGAGCGCGTCGGTGGAGGTCATCGCGCCCAGTAGGTTTCACGCATGGACACTGCGCATTCTCGGGGGTCTGCGGGTCGCGGTGTGGTGATGCCGATCGGCGGGGCCGAGGACAAGGTCGGCCGGATGACCGTGCTGCGCGAGGTCGTGCGACTCGCCGGCGGACCGGCCACCCGGCTCGTCGTCATCTCGACGGCGTCGTCGCTCGGCGACGAGATCACCCACGCCTACCTGCAGCTCTTCGCCGGACTGGGCGTCACCGAGGTCGTCGGTATCCGGCCGGAGAGCCGCCGGGAGGCGGCTGATCCGGCGCTGGTCGCCGCGGTCGAGCAGTGCACCGCGGTCTTCATGACCGGTGGCAACCAGGTCAAGCTGGCCACCCTGCTGGTCGGCACGCCGCTCGGCGACGCCATCGTCGCCGCGCACGAGCGGGGCGCGCTGGTCGCCGGTACGTCGGCGGGCGCCAGCATCTGCAGCCGGCACATGGTCTCGTTCGGTCCCGGTGGGACGACGCCGAAGTTCCGGATCTCGCACGTCTCGGAGGGCCTCGGGCTGCTCGACGACGTCATCGTCGATCAGCACTTCACCCAGCGGAACCGCTTCGGCCGGTTGCTCGCCCTGGTCGCGGCGAACCCCGGCTCAGCTCGGCGTCGGCATCGACGAGGACACCGCCGCGATCTTCCGCCCCGACGGGGTCCTCGAGGTCAAGGGACGCGGCGTGCTGACCGTGGTGGACGGCGCCGACCTGGTCACCACCGCATACACCGCCACCGGCACGCAACCGCTGATGATCTCCGGGCTGAAGCTGCACTCGCTGCCCCGTGGGGCGAAGTTCGACCTGACCACCCGGACGCTCATCAGTGCGCCCGGATTGCCCGGGGACGAACCGCTGCGCCCGCCGGTGACCACGCTGGACGACGTGCCCGCCGGCACCCGGCCGCAGAGCCGGCGGATCGCCGCCGAGGGCGCGCACGTCACGACCGAGCAGCTGCGCCGGCGCTGATCCCCGACGATGCACCCAGGTCGCAGCCGACCGGGTGCATCCCGCAGGTTAGGGTGCTCGGCGATGGCACGGGTCCCGTGTGCGCACCCCGGCAGGCCCTGTCACTCTCGTCGAGGAAAGGTCGTAGCGACGTGTCCGAGCTGCCCCGCGAGATCTCGATCCGGGAGGTCCGCGTCTACCGCGGGCCGAACTACTACTCCTACGAGCAGTCGATCCACCTGACGGTGGACCTGCAGGCGTTCGAGGACGAGCCGACGAACCTGCTGCCCGGCTTCACCGAGCAGCTGATCACGCTGCTGCCCGGGACTGCACGACCACCAGTGCAGCCGCGGGCACGACGGCGGGTTCGTCGAGCGGCTCGAGGAGGGCACCTGGTTGGGGCACGTCACCGAGCACGTGGCGCTGGAGCTGCAGCGCACCGCCGGGCACGTGATGACCCGCGGCAAGACCCGGTCGGCCCGCGAGCGTGGCGTCTACAACGTCATCTTCGGCTTCATGGACGAGACCGTCGGCACCGCCGCCGGCCGGCTCGCCGTGCGGCTGGTCAACCACCTGGCCAACCCCGATCACGAGCTGGACTTCACCGCCGAGCACGAAGCGTTCCTCCGGATGAGCCAGCGGGTCGCCTTCGGGCCGTCGACCCAGGCCATCCTGGACGAGGCGATCACCCGCGACATCCCCTGGCAGCGGCTCAATTCCGCGTCGCTGGTGCAGCTCGGGCAGGGCGTCCACCAGCGCCGCATCCGGGCCACGATGACGTCGATCACCAGCTCGCTGGCGGTGGACATCGCGTCGGACAAGGAACTCACGAACCGGCTGCTGGCCGCCGCCGGCCTGCCGGTGCCGGCGTCGGACGTCGTGCGCACCGCCGACGGCGCCGTCCAGATCGCCCGCCGCATCGGCTATCCCGTCGTCGTGAAGCCGCTGGACGGCAACCACGGCCGCGGTGTGGCGATCAACCTCACCACCGACGACGAGGTCCGGGCGGCGTTCGAGGTGGCGGCCGACGAGTCCCGCCGCGGACCGGTGCTGGTCGAGTCGTTCATCACCGGCAAGGACTACCGGGTGCTGGTGGTCGGCGGGAACATGATCGCC
Source organism: uncultured Actinomycetota bacterium (assembly GCA_963700115.1). Taxonomy (GTDB): domain Bacteria; phylum Actinomycetota; class Actinomycetes; order Mycobacteriales; family Nakamurellaceae; genus Nakamurella. Next base: position 725,977 of record OY969473.1, read on the forward strand.
ATCGCCGAGCGGGTGCCGGCGCACGTCATCGGTGACGGCAGGAGCACGGTCGCCGAACTGGTCGAGACGACCAACGCCGACCCGCGCCGCGGCGTCGGGCACGAGAAGGTGCTGACCCGCATCGTCGTCAACGACGCCGCGGTGGAACTGGTCGCGAGCCAGGGGTTCTCGATGACGGACGTGCCCGCCGTCCGGCACCCAGGTGCTGTTGGCGCTGACCGCCAACATGAGCACCGGCGGCATCTCCATCGACCGGACGTACGAGGCCCACCCGGACAACGTCGACATCGCCGAGGAGGCCGCCCGGGTCGTCGGTCTGGACATCGCCGGCATCGACTTCATCTGTCCCGACATCACCCAGCCGGTCCGCGAGACCGGCGGCGGCATCTGCGAGGTCAATGCCGCACCCGGGTTCCGGATGCACACCCATCCGACCATCGGTGAGCCGCAGTACGTGGCGAAACCGGTGGTGGACCTGATGTTCCCGCCCGGGGCGCCGTCGCGGATCCCGATCGTCGCGGTCACCGGCACCAACGGCAAGACCACGACCAGCCGGATCATCGCGCACATCTTCAAGGGCATCGGCAAGAAGGTCGGGCATGACGTCGACCGACGGGGTGGTCATCGACGAACGGCTGGTCATCCGCTCCGACGCCTCGGGTCCGCGCAGCGCCCGGATGGTGCTGCAGAACCCGCGGGTGGACTTCGCGGTGCTCGAGGTCGCCCGCGGCGGCATCCTCCGGGAGGGTCTGGGCTACGGCCGCAACGACGTCGCCGTGGTGCTGAACGTGGCACCGGATCACCTGGGGTTGCGCGGGATCGACACCGTCGAGGATCTGGCGCGGGTCAAGCAGGTCGTCGTCGAGGCGGTGCCGAAGAACGGCGCCGCGGTGCTCAACGCCGACGATCCGCTGGTGGCCGCGATGCGCCGGGCCTGCTCCGGGGAGATCGTCTGGTTCTCGATCAAGCCGGACAACCGGATGATCGACGACCACTGCCGGCGGGGCGGCAAGGCGGTCATCCTGGAGAAGGGTGAGCTCGGCGACCAGATCCTGCTGGTGCACGGCCGCCGCCGGATGCCCTTGGCCTACACCCACCTGCTGCCGGTGACCTTCGCGCGGCCGGGCGATGTTCAACGTGCAGAACGCGATGGCCGCGGCCGCGGCGGCGTACGTCGCCGGTGCGCACCTGCACGACATCCGCAGCGGGCTGCGGAGTTTCACGCCGTCGTACTACCAGGCGCCGGGCCGGATGAACCTCACCGAGGTGCAGGGCGTGCAGGTGGTCGTCGACTACTGCCACAACGTGCCGGCCATGGAGGCGCTGGGCGGGTTCGTCGACAAGTTCTTCGGCGACCTGCAGGCGTGGGAGCGGCCGCAGAAGATCGGCGTCATCGCCACCGCCGGCGACCGCCGCGATTCCGACATGCGCGACCTCGGCTACGAGTCCGGCAAGCACTTCGACCGGATCATCATCCGCGAGGACGAGCGGACCCGGGGCCGCAAGCGGGGTGAGACGGCCGCGCTGATCGCCGAGGGTGCGCAGAAGGCGCGGTCGGAACTGCTGCGGGTCCGCGAGATCGAAACCGTGCTGGACGAGATCGACGCCACCCGCGCCGGTCTCGCCCGCGCCAACCCGGGAGATCTGGTCGTGCTGTGCGTCGACCGGGCCCGTGCGGTGTGGGACGAACTGCAGATCATCGGCAACAAGGCGCAGGCCGGCACCGACGACTGAGCCGTTGCAGGGTGCCTTTTTCAGGGTGCCGGTGGGTAGCGCAGCGCGTAGGTCGCCGGCGGCTCACCGAGCATCGTGGCGAACTCCCGGCTGAAGTGCGCCTGGTCGGTGTAGCCGAGTTCGGCGGCCAGCTCCGCCCAGGGTGGTGCGGTGCCGTCCGCGAGACGTTGCCGCACCTCCCGCAGCCGGTGGAAGCGGATCACCCACTTCGGGCCCACTCCGACGTGCTCGGCGAACACGCGCTGCACCGCGCGGACCGACTGTCCGGAGTGCGCCGCCAGCGCGTCGACCCGGGTGAGATCACCCGTGGTGGCGATGGTCTCGACGAGGCGCAGCGCGATCGTCGTACCCGGGTGCGGGGTGGGTCGGTGCTGCCGGAACAGGTTCGCCACGTCGGTCCGGAGCGCTTCCGGACCGCGATCGAGGTCGGCGACGGGGTCGAAGCCCAGGACGTCGACCGCCGGCACCGACCGGTCGGTCAGCGCGCTGACCCGGCCCGGGAGGAACGGCCGGAGGGCGCCCGGCCGGAAGGCCACCCCGAAGGCACGACCTCGGTCGGCCAGCACCCGTGACCCGGCCCGCCGGGCAACGCCGCGGAGCATCGCCGGCTCGCCCGCGACCATCGTCAGGTGCGGGTGCAGCGACGGCGGCAGCAGCTGCCGATACGGCGGCTGCCCGCGCAGATCCCAGTCGGCGCACCAGTAGTGGGCGACCATGTCGGCGAGGTCAGGGGTCGGGGCGCCCTGCCAGTGGCGCTGGAAGTCGCGCCACCGCCCGTGGCGGCCCCGGTCGTCGGACATGGGTCGAGGGTAGGCGTCGCGTTCGTACAAGACGCCTCCGCGCGGCCCGCCTAGCGTGGATGCCGCCTGCCGATCGTCGAGAGGACTCCTGAGATGACCGTTGCCGACACCACTGTCGCCGCCCGTACCGCCGCTGCGGCCGCCCCCGTCCGCGCGGTCGTCGCCGCCCTCTCGGACGACCGGTGGACGCTGCCGACGCCGTGCGCGGAGTTCACCGTCCGGGAGCTGGCGCAGCATCTGCTCCACTGGGGGCCGGCGTCGGCCGGGGCCGGCCGCAAGGTCGTGGTCGCCCCGTCCGATGACGAACCCGGTGACCTGCGTGGGGCGTTGCTCCAGCAGCTGGACGCCACGACCGGCGCGTGGAGCGAGCCCTCGGCCTGGGCGGGCGTGACCTCGATGGGCAGCCCCGACCCGATGCCGGCCGAGCTCATCGGCGGCATGGTCCTCGGCGAGATGGTAGTCCACGGATGGGATCTCGGGGTGGCGACCGGACATCCGGTGGCCTGGGACGACGAGGTGCTGGAGTTCGTCCTGGCCCTCGTCGCCCCGACCGCCGGCTGGGGTCGGGACATCGGCGTCTACGGACCGGAGGTGCCGGTCCCGGGCGACGCGCCCGTGCTGGACCGGCTGCTCGCGCTGACCGGCCGGGACCCGGCGTGGACGGCCGCCGGACCGGGCCGGCGACCGGCTCAGCGACCGGCGACGACCACGTAGGTCGGCAGCTCGATGGCGTCGGCGGGCGGCGAGAAGATGCGGCCGCCGGCCCTGCCGAGGGCCTTGGCCAGCGGACTCGCGGCGGCGCGGAGCGCGGTGTGGAAGACGGCGATCCCGGCCCGGGTCTGCGGGTTCGCGAGCTTCGGCGTCCCCGGCGGCAGCTTCTGAGCCTGGTCGACATAGGGCCGCATGATCTTCTCGTAGGCCGCGTACGCGTCGACCGGCTCGGCGTGCGCGGCGAGCTCACCGGCCAGCACGTAGGCCCCGACCAGCGCGAGGGTGGTACCCATCCCGCTGATCGGGGACGGCCCGTAGGCGGCGTCACCGACCATCCCGATGCGGCCCTTGGACCACCGCGGTGCGTGCACCTGCGACACGAACTCCATGTAGACCTCGGCGCCGTCCATCGCGTCCAGCAGCCGCGGCGCCTCCCAGCCGACGTCGGCGAACGTCTCCCGGAACGCCTGCTTCTGGGTGGCCAGATCCTGCTCCTCGAGACCGGTCGGCTCCGAGATGAACTGCAGGGTGGCCCGTGCGGTGCCCAGGTTGTCCGGACGCAGCGTGACGGACCGGCCGCCCGGGGCGTTGTACCAACGCCACCAGGGGATGTCGGTGTCGGTCTTCGGCACGGTCAGGTAGGCCATGTACATGCCGAGCGGCTTGATGCGGGGCTCGTCGCCGAACACCTGCCGGCGGGTCCGCGAGCGCAGACCCTCGGCCAGGACGACGATGTCGAAGGTCCGGTCGGTGCCGTGCGTGAAGCTGACGCGGACCTCGTCGCCGGTGTCCGCCACGGCGGTGATGCTGTCGCCGAAGACGTACTCGGTGTCGGTGGTGTGCTCGGCCAGGATGCGGGTGAGTTCGCCGCGGAGGATCTCGACCTGGGCGGTCGGGCCGGTCGAGTCGTCGGTGCTCGCGGGGAACTCGGCGACCACGCCGCTGTCGCCGAGGAACTGGGTGCCTTGCTCGCCGGTGGTGGCCGCCCTGATCTCGTCCTCGAGACCCATTCGGCGCACGACCTCGCGGCCGGCGCCGCGGATGTCGATGTTCTGACCTTCCGGGCGCCGGGCGTCGGCCCGCTCGATCACGGTGGTGTCCCAGCCGTAGCGCGCGAGCCAGAAGGCCAGCGCCGGTCCGGCCACGCTGGCTCCGGAGATGAGAATGCTCGGCATGGGTCTCCTTCGGAAGGGTGTCGCTGGGTTCTGTCCGGACTGCGCACCCGGCAAACCGTCAGCGCGGCACCGCGGCGTTGATGGCGTCGACCGGGGCGCGCGGGTCCACGCGCTGAGGAACAGCCGCTGGTAGCGGTGAGCTCGACGACGACCGTGCGGCCGGCGGCGCCGGCCTACCAGAACGACAGGGTGCCCTCAACGGGAGGGGGTCCCGGTCCAGTTGCCGGGGATACGAGCCGGCGGGTGCCGAGAACCGTTGCCGGGTGGGCGAACCGCCGTAGGGCGTCAGCGACGAGAGCGCGTACCTCGTCGTCGCGGGAGGCCACTTCGAGGGTGGGCCACGAGCAGCCGGTCCAGCGCGGTCGGAGTGGCGGTCCCTCGAGCTCGCGGGGTGCGGCAACGGAGAGGCTGTGTGCTGCCGGACGCCCGGTGGAGGCTGCCGCGGTGCAGGCCGATGCGGCGGACCAGATCGTCGACGGAGGTGCCCTCGTCGCCGGTCTCGACGAAGGCGGCGGCGCTGACGATCTGGCTGCACCGGTGGGGGAGGATCAGCGCATGAGTACCTCGGGTGACCGGAGCCGGTCGTGCTGATCGACTCGCTCGCGCCGGTGATGCATGGTGCCGCTGGCCGTGGTGCTCGCGCCGCTGCTGGCCACGATCGTCGGACGCGTGTTGCGGGTGCCGCTGGTGGTCTTCGAGGTGACGCTCGGACTGCTGATCGGCCCGGCGGTGCTCGGGTGGGCGCCGGTCAACAGCTTCACCGACGACCTGGCCGAGGTCGGGCTGGCCATGTTGTTCTTCCTCGCCGGCAACGAGATCGACTTCCGCCAGATCAACGGGCGGCCGCTGCGACGCTCGGTCGCCGGCTGGCTCGTCGCCGTGTGCGTGATGGTCGGGCTCGGGCTGCTGATCGCCGACAGTCCGGCGGGTGCGGTGTACCTGGGGGTCGCGCTGACCAGTACCGCGCTCGGCGCGCTGGTGCCGCTGCTGCGGGACGCGGGCGAGATGCGGACCCGGTTCGGCACCGCGGTGGTCGCAGTCGGCGCGGTGGGGGAGTTCGGGCCGCTCATCGCCATCTCGGTGTTCCTGTCCGGGCGGAGCCCGGGGCCGGCGACCGCGGTGCTGCTCGCGTTCGTCGCGGTCACCGCGGTGGCGATCGTGGTGGCCGGGCGGAGCAGCCACCGGGGCGTGCACCGGCTGATCAACGCGACCCTGCACACCAGCGGGCAGTTCGCGGTGCGGCTGGTGGTGCTGGTGCTGGCGCTGCTCGCCGGACTGAGTCTCGCGCTCGGACTGGACATGCTGCTCGGGGCGTTCGCGGCCGGGGTGCTGATGCGACTGGTGCTGCGCAACGCCGAGCCGGCCGACGAGAAGCTGGTCCAGTCGAAGCTCGAGGGTCTCGGCTTCGGCTTCCTGGTGCCGATCTTCTTCGTGCACACCGGGATGACGTTCGACCTGCGGGCGCTGCTCGACGACGGGCGGGCGCTGGCGCTGCTGCCGCTCTTCGTGGCGCTCATGCTGGTCATCCGCGGTGGGTCCGGGCTGCTGACGGCGCCGCGCGGGGCCGGAACGGGCGACCGGGTGGGCCTGGTACTGCTCACCGCCACCGGGCTGCCGATCATCATCGCCGTCACCGACATCGGGGTGCAGCGGGGCGAGCTGACCGGCTCGCTCGCTGCCGCGATGGTCGGGGCCGGGTTGGTCACCGTGCTGCTCTTCCCGATGCTCGGGTTGCTGGCGCGGGGGCGGACGCGGGACGGAGACCGGGCGGGTGACGTGGACGGCCGGCGCTGAGCGTGCCCGCCCTACTCCAACAGCCACACCTCGACGAGGTCACCCGGCTCGAGACGGGTCTGATCCTCGGCGATGACCAGCATCGAGTCGGCGCCGGCCAGCCACGACAGCAGGTGCGAGCCCGGGCCGCCCCACGGCTTCACGGTGTGCGCCGCCCGGTCGAACACGGCACGGCGGAACTGACGACGACCCGCGGGGGAGTCGACCGCCTCGGCCAGCGGCACCCGCAGCGCGGTCCGGGTCTGCATACCGAACCCCATGGCGCGCAACAGGACCGGCCGGAGGAAGACCTCGAACGACACGAACGCCGACACCGGGTTCCCGGGGAAGGTGACCACCGGGACGCCGGCGAACCGTCCCGCCCCCTGCGGGCCGCCCGGTTGCATCGACACCTTGGCGAACTCCACGCCCTGGCCGGTCAGCGCGTCCTTGACCACCTCGTACGCCCCGGCACTCACGCCGCCGGTGGTCACCACCACGTCCACGCCGTCCAGCGCGTCGGTCAGCGCGGCGGTGAACTGCGCGGCGTCGTCCGGCACGAACTGCAGGACCCGGGCGTGCCCGCCGACCGCCCGCACGGCGGCCGCCAGCATCACTGCGTTCGACTCGTAGATCTGTCCTGGCCCGAGGGATTCGCCGGGTGCGATCAGCTCCGAACCCGTCGACAGGATGAGCACCTCGGCGGGACGGACCACGTCGACCTCGGCAACGCCGAGGGCCGCCGCCACCGCCAACTGGGTGGGGCCCAGTGTGGTCCCGGCGCGGAGGACGACGCCACCGGCGCGGACGTCCTCGCCGTGCCGCCGGATGTGCACGCCGGGCTGCGGCGCCGACCGGATCGTCACCTCGTGCACGCCGGCGTCGGTCAGCTCGACGGGGACGATGACCTCCGTGCCGTCGGGGGTGGGGGCGCCGGTCATGATGCGAGCGGCGGTGCCCGGCGCCAGTGGGTTCGGCGACACCGAGCCGGCCGGGATGTCCACCGACACCGGCAGTGTCACCGGGAGCGTCGCGAGATCGGCGGCGCGCAGGGCATATCCATCCATCGCCGAGTTGTCGAACGGCGGCAGGTCGATGGGGGCGACGAGATCACCGGCGAGGACCCGCCCCTGGGCGGCGGCCAGGCTCGACCGGAGGGTGCCCAGGTCGGGCACCAGTGCCTCCACGACCTGCCGGTGTTCCTCGACGGTGCGCGGCGCACTCATTCGTTGGGCTCGGGCGGCGGTTGGTGCGCCAGCGCCAAGCTCCTGACGACTCCCACGGCGGCGGACGGCGCCATGCCCCGGGCCACCGCGAGGCCCAGGAGGTAGGTGGTCAGCGGTCCGGCGACCCGGGTGACGTTGTGGGCGACGTCGCGCGTGACGTCCAGCAGATCGGTGCGCAGGTCGGCCGGGACAGAATCGACCGGCAGCTGCAGGGCCGCGGTCGCTTCACGCAGCCAGTCGTCGAGTGTGCTCATCCGGCCAACCTAGTGCTCGGCAAGGCAGCTCGGACCGGGGAGGTCCCGTCCGGTTTCGGCGTGGCCAGCTCCGGAATCCGACGATTTTCACGCCGAAACCAGCGAGCTCGGTAAGCCCTCATGCCGGCCCCGACACCCGCTCGACGATCTCCGCCGGGGTCAGCTCGTGCCCGCCGCGTGCTTCGATCTCGGCCACGCTCTCCATCCGCTGCTCCAGCGTGCACACCGCGATCGCCGAGCCCGTCGGGAGATCGGCGTCGAGCAGGGCCCGCAGTGCGGACAGCTCATCCGGGAAGTCCGGTACCTCCACGACGCCGGCCTCGGTCGCCCCCGAGCGCCACAGCTCCGCCATCTCGCCCGGTTCGCGCCCGCGCAGGTACTTCGCCTTGTCGGCGATGACCACGCGGTCGGCGTGCCGGGCGGCGATCGATCCCATCGCGTGGATGGCCTCGTCCGGCCGGTCCCCGGCGGTTCCGACGATCGTGACCAGCTCGCCGCCGGGTCGCCGGAACGCCGCCCCGACCTCGAGTAGCGACTCGAGCGAGGCCTCGTTGTGTGCGAGGTCGAGAATGACCACCGTGCTGTCGGCGATCGACGACCCGGCGAGGTAGCAGTTGAGGCGGCCGGCGTTGTGGGCCGCGTCGCCGGCGAAGGTCGAGAGCCCCGTGCGCACGGCGGTCAGGTCGATGCCGATCCCCAGTGTTGCGGCCGTCGCGGCGAGAACGTTCGCCAGGTTCACCCGGGAGGCACCACCGAGGGTCAGCGGCACCTGCGCGACCTCGAGCACCCGCACCGGGTCCAGGCCGCGCTCCAGCACGACGATCTCACCGTCCAGCACGGTGATCCCGCGGCCGCCGGCGTCCAGCACCGCGGCCAGCCGTGGGTTCTGCGGATCCGTCGAGTACAGCCACACCCGCGCCCGGGTCACCGCCCGCATGGCGTAGACGAGGTCGTCCTCGCCGTTGAGCACCGCCCAGCCGGTGGGCTTGGTGATCCGCGGGACCACCGACTTGACCTCGGCGAGCTGCTCCACGGTGTGGACCCCCAGCGTGCCCAGATGGTCGGCGCTGATGTTGGTGACCACGGAGACGTCGTTGGCGGCGAGGCCGATCCCGCGCAGCAGGATGCCACCGCGGGCGGTCTCGGTCACCGCCACCTGTACCCGCGGGTCCTCCAGCACCCGGGCCGCGCCGCCGGGACCCGACCAGTCGCCGGTCTCGACGATCTCGCCGTCGATGACGATGCCGTCCGTGGACGACCAGCCCGGCACGCGGCCGCCGGCCTTCACCAGGTGCGAGATCAGCCGGGTGGTGGTCGTCTTGCCGTTGGTGCCCGTCACCGCGATCACCGGGATGGTCGGGCGCATCGGCCGGGTCACCGGGCCGACCGGGACGCTGCGGAGGCGTTGCCGGGCCGCGGCGATGGCGGTCTTCGGGTCCACGCCCCGCTCGGTGATGGCACCGAAAGCCGCCGCGACGGCGTCGCCGAACGCCTCCGCCAGATCGCGGTGCTTGAACGGGAACGCGGTCACGACGGTGCCGCCGTCACCCGGCCGGCCGACGGCCGGGACCCGGCGCCGGATCCCCGATGCGACCCGGCGGATCAGGGCCGCGGCGAGATCGGCCACCGCCTGGACGCGGACCTCGGAGCCGGGCATCCCCACCGCGGGTGCGGACGGCGCGATCACCTGTTGCCAGCCGAGCATCACCGCGGCGTCGGCGGCGAGCGCCGCAGTGGCGTCCAGCGTCAGCTTCACCGCAGGTCGGGAGAAGTACAGGTTGGGCCCGGTCAGGACCCGCAGCTCCACGGGAACGATCTCGGTCGTACTGTCCTCCGCCGTCATGGCGGTAACCCTAATGGGGGCATCTGCGCCGGTCCGCGGCCCGCCTCCCCCCGCTGCGCGGCCGGATCCCTACCGTCGACGGGTATGGGGGACAGGGCCGATCTGTCGGGGACCACGCTGGGCGACTACGCCCTCGGTGAGGTGCTGGGCCGCGGCGGGATGAGCACGGTCTACCGGGCGCGCGATCGACGCTCCGGTGGCGAGGTCGCGTGCAAGGTGATGAGTGCCCGCGTCAGTGCCGACCCCGCGGTGCGCCGCCGGTTCGCCCGACAGATCTGCGTCATCGACCATCCCCACGTCATCCCGATCCACGAGATCGGCGAGACCGCCGATCGGCTCTTCGTCTCGATGCGCCTCGTGCGCGGCACCGATGTGCAGGCCACACTGCGCGCCGGCGGACTGCGACCGGCGCGGGCGATCGGCATCTTCGGCCAGCTGAGCAGCGCGCTGGCCGCCCTGCACGGGCGCGGGCTGCTGCACCTGGATCTCAAGCCCGCGAACGTGCTGCTCGCCGACGGCCCCGCCGACCACGTCTTCCTGATGGACTACGGCCTGCAGGAGGTGGTGCCCGAGGCCCGCGTCGGACTTCGTCGGCACCCCGAACTACGCCTCCCCGGAGCACCTGCGCGGCGCCGCCATCGGTCCCCGCAGCGACGTCTACTCGCTCACCTGTGTGCTGTTCGCGCTGCTCGCCGGGCCGTCCGCCGTTCGCCGGTCGGCTCACCGAGGTGATCGGTGGGCACCTGCGCGGGGACGCGCCGTCGCTGGCCGCCATGACCGGCCTGCCGGACCGGATCGACCGGGTCATCAGAGCCGGTCTGCACACCGATCCGGACCGTCGCCCGGCGTGCCCGGAGACGCTCGCCGACGCCGCCCGCACGGCGCTCGCGGGCTGCTGACGGCACCGTCGCGACACCCGCTGTTTTCTTGCACTCGCCGAGTCGAGAGTGCTAAACCTGGAACTGGCACTCGGCACGTCCGAGTGCCAGTCGACTCGATGAGTCCGGCCATGCGGCCTCGGCCGCGCCACCGGGCGTCCGTCGCGGGCATCGGAGTCGGCTGCTCCATCACAGAACTGCATGTCACCCGCGCCGGCCGATCTGGTCCGGTCGCGGACACCCAAATCTGGAGGACGTACACCTCATGGCAAAGCTGATTGCCTTCAACGAGGAAGCCCGCCGCGGGCTCGAGCGGGGAATGAACATCCTCGCCGACGCGGTCAAGGTGACCCTCGGCCCGCGCGGCCGCAACGTCGTGCTGGAGAAGAAGTGGGGCGCGCCGACCATCACCAACGACGGTGTGTCGATCGCCAAGGAGATCGAGCTGGAGGACCCGTACGAGAAGATCGGGGCCGAGCTCGTCAAGGAAGTTGCCAAGAAGACCGACGACGTCGCTGGAGATGGAACGACGACGGCAACGGTTCTGGCCCAGGCGCTGGTCCGCGAGGGCCTGCGCAACGTGGCCGCCGGCGCGAACCCGCTCGGACTGAAGCGCGGTATCGAGAAGGCCGTCGAGGCCATCTCCAACCAGCTGCTCGCCGACGCCAAGCCCGTCGAGACCAAGGAGCAGATCGCGGCCACCGCTTCGATCTCCGCCGCTGACGCCTCCATCGGCGAGCTCATCGCCGAGGCGATGGACAAGGTCGGCAAGGAAGGTGTCATCACCGTCGAGGAGAGCAACACCTTCGGCCTCGAGCTCGAGCTCACCGAGGGCATGCGCTTCGACAAGGGCTACATCTCGCTGTACTTCGCCACCGATCAGGAGCGTCAGGAGGCCGTCCTGGACGACCCCTACATCCTGCTGTTCGGCTCGAAGATCGCCAACGTCAAGGATCTGCTGCCGCTGCTGGAGAAGGTCATCCAGTCCGGCAAGCCGCTGCTGATCATCGCCGAGGACGTCGAGGGCGAAGCCCTCGCGACCCTGGTGGTCAACAAGATCCGTGGCACCTTCAAGTCTGTCGCCGTCAAGGCGCCGGGCTTCGGTGACCGCCGCAAGGCCATGCTGCAGGACATCGCGATCCTGACCGGTGGCCAGGTCATCACCGAGGACCTCGGGCTCAAGCTCGAGACCGCGGAGATCGCCCTGCTGGGCTCGGCCCGCAAGGTCGTCGTGACCAAGGACGAGACCACGATCGTCGACGGCTCCGGCGACGCCGAGGCCATCGCCGGACGCGTGAAGCAGATCCGCGCCGAGATCGAGAAGTCGGACTCCGACTACGACCGCGAGAAGCTGCAGGAGCGGCTGGCCAAGCTGGCCGGTGGCGTTGCCGTCATCAAGGCCGGCGCTGCCACCGAGGTCGAGCTCAAGGAGCGCAAGCACCGCATCGAGGACGCCGTCCGCAACGCGAAGGCTGCCGTCGAAGAGGGCATCGTCGCCGGCGGTGGTGTTGGCCTGCTGCAGGCTGCCACCAAGGCGTTCGCGAAGCTCGAGCTGACCGGTGACGAGGCCACCGGCGCGAACATCGTCAAGGTTGCCGTCGAGGCACCCCTGAAGCAGATCGCCATCAACGCCGGTCTCGAGGGTGGCGTGGTCGCCGAGCGCGTCCGCAACCTGCCCGCGGGCGAGGGCCTGGACGCCGCCACCGGTGAGTACAAGGATCTGATCAAGGCCGGCATCATCGACCCGGCCAAGGTCACCCGCTCGGCGCTGCAGAACGCGGCCTCGATCGCGGCCCTGTTCCTCACCACCGAGGCCGTCGTCGCCGACAAGCCGGAGAAGGCCTCGGCCGCTCCCCAGGGCCCCGGCGGGGACATGGACTTCTGAGTCCGACTCCACCTGCACCACCGCAGTACCGAAGGCCCGTTCCGGTTCACCGGAGCGGGCCTTCGGGCGTTCCATCGGCTCCGCCAGAGCCCCGGGGTGCTGATGGGGCCCGGCGTCAGCAGCACTGGTCGGTCTCGGTGCCGCTGACGGCGAAGTCCGCGTCGATCTGAACGGTGAGCCGCAGGCCGCCGGTGGTCGTGGAGTGGACCTGGTGGACCCCGTCGGCGGCGGTCTCGACCCGCTGGATCGTCGCTCCGGGGTAGGCGGCGAGCGCTGCGGCGGTGGTCGATGTGGCTACCGGTCCCGGTGTCCGCGCCGGCGACCATGGTGTTGCACAGTGTGTCAACGCACCGGGTGTCAACGCACCGGCGGGGTGTACTCCTCGATCCCGTCGGCCAGGGTCAATGCGGTGAGCGGTCGCAGGCCGCCGGGCGCGGCCGGATCGGCGGCGGCCAGCGACGACGAGCGGGTGGCGGGCAGCTGCTCGGTGACCGGCAGCGCCGGATCCGAGGCGCCGAGCAGGCTCTCGACCGACGCCGGTCCGACGGTGGTCGAGCGCGGCGAAGACCCCGTCCCGGGTCAGCGTCTGTGTGTCGCACGCGGCCTCGAGCAGCCGCTGCCAGGTCGCGCCGGCCGCGTACCCGGCGAACGTCGACGCCCCGACCTCGCCGCCGCCGGCCGTGATCGCCGCTCCCACCGACGCCGCCCCCGGATGGTCGGCGCCGGGAGCCGGGGTGCTGAGCGCGATGTCCAGGTGTGCGGCGGCGGCCTCGTCGACGAGGGCGGGGTCGTAGCCGTCGAGGGTGGTGACGACGGTGGTCGTGTCCGGCAGATCGGCGGCGAGCTCGGCCGTCAGTGCGGGCGCGGTCAGCGCGAACACCACCGGCAGCGTCGAGAGCGCCGCGGGGTCGCGACCCTGGGCGGTCTGGGACACGAGGATCAGCTCGTGGCGCGCGGCGAACCAGCGCAACCCGTCGACGGCGTTGCGGGACGCCGCCGAACCGTCGCTGACCACGCCCAGCCGGTCGCCGGCCGCCAACTGACCCGAGGTCAGCAACTCCTCGGCCGCGTTGATGGCGATCACGTCGTCGGTCGGCCCGACGACTACCGGGCTCGCCGACGAGCAGGTCAGACGCGGTGCCGTCCACGGTCAGCGCCGGGATCCGGTCGGCGCTGAGCAGCGTGGACAGTGCAGTGCGGACGTCTTCGGAGTCCGTCGCGGTGACGAAACCGAGCACCGAGGCGCCGAGTGAGCGGTAGGCGTCGGTCAGGTCGTCCGGTACGTCGTCGGCCCCGGCGTCGACGAGCAGGACGCTGCGGCTGCAGATACCGCCGGCCGTGTTCGCCGACTGCCGCCACAACTCGAGGCCGCCCCGGAAGCCGCGGTCGGTGGCGGGATCGATCAGTGTGCCCAGGGTGATCTGCTGGTCGTCGACGCCCGGGCCGGTGATCACCCCGAGCTGGGCGACCGGGGTGTCGGTCGGGATCGTCCGGGTTGACCCGACCGCCAGCGAGCCGGCGGTGCCGGTGGGGATCTCGGCGGCGCTCACCGTCGACGGCGCCGACCCCGGGGTGGGTACGGCGTCGTCCGGGGTGCTGCAGGCGGTCAACGCCGCCGCGACGCAGATCAGCCCCGCCCACCTCCGGGCCGCCACGAGCTCAGTGCTCGTGGTCGGTGAAACCCGGTGCGGTCCGGTCGACGCGCAGGGTGAACTTCTGGTGCTCCTTGAGGTTCTCGACGCCCTCGGTGTCCAGCGGGCCGAAACGTTCGGCGCTGACGCCACTGTCGGCGTGGGAGATGAGCATGGCCACGGTCATGCCGGCGATCTCCACGGTCACGTCCGCCTGGTCGGCGAGCTTGCGCAGCGTGGTCACCAGCTCGTCGGAATCGCCGTGGTAGAGGGTGTCGTGCAGGACGTCCTCGACGGCCTCCATCTCCGGGCCCATCCGGTCCAGGATGAGCCGGGCGATGGTGTCCTCGGTGAGCGGCAGCTTCTCGAGCGGGTCCGGCACCGTCTCGACGAGTTCGATGAGGTCGCCGTGCTCGGTCAGCAGTCCCCAGTCGATCAGCCGGTCGACCAGTTCGTTGAGCGAGGACACCGCGATCCGCGGATCCCGGGCCACCAGCTCAGCCCAGTCCTGCCGCTGCGCCCGCATCTCCTCGAGGTACTGCCCGTAGGCCTCCTCGTGGTTGTCCAGCCGGTCCTCGTCGGCCAGATCCGCCGACAGCACCGGCCACAGCGGGTCGCCGTCGAGCAGCATCAGGCCCTCGCCCGCGACCATGTCCGCCGACACCTTGTCGAAGTCCAGCCGGGTGGTGGTCGGGCCGTCGAACGCGCCGGTGATGGCCATCAGGCCGGCCGGCAGCACGTCCAGCCAGCCGAGGTACTCCCACTCGTCGAGGACCTCCTCCCAGGGCTCGAGGTCCATCTCGTCGTCGGCCTCGTCGAGGGCGGCCGCCCCGGTCGCTTCGAGATCCATCCGGTCGGTCATGTGATGTCTCCTTCGGTGCTGCCCGGAACGGACGGGCCGAGCAGGTCGTCGGCGTCGACGATGTGGTAGGCGTAGCCCTGTTCGGCGAGGAAGCGCTGGCGGTGCGCGGCGTACTCGGTGTCGATGGTGTCGCGGGAGACGACCGAGTAGAAGTGCGCCTGCCGCTTGTCGCTCTTGGGCCGCAGCAGCCGGCCCAGCCGCTGCGCCTCCTCCTGGCGGGACCCGAAGGTGCCGCTGACCTGCACGGCGACGGTCGCGTCGGGCAGGTCGATGGAGAAGTTGGCGACCTTGCTGACGACCAGCACCGGGATCTCGCCGGTCCGGAAACCCTGGAACAGCCGCTCCCGCTCGGCGTTCTTGGTCGACCCCTGGATGATCGGCGCCTCCAGGGCCGCCCCGAGTTCCTCGAGCTGGTCGAGGTAGGCGCCGATGACCAGCGTCGGCTCGGTCGCGTGCCTGGCCAGGATCGCCTTGACCACCGGCAGCTTGGTGCGCGCGGTGGAGGCGAGCCGGTACTTCTCCTCCGGCTCGGCGATGGCGTACTGCAGCCGCTCGTTGTCGGTCAGCGTCACCCGGACCTCGATGCACTCGGCCGGGGCGATCCAGCCCTGGTCCTCGATGTCCTTCCAGGGCGCGTCGTAGCGCTTGGGGCCGATGAGCGAGAACACGTCGCCCTCCCGGCCGTCCTCGCGAACCAGCGTCGCGGTCAGCCCGAGCCGCCGCCGGGACTGCAGGTCGGCGGTCATCCGGAACACCGGCGCGGGCAGCAGGTGGACCTCGTCGTAGATGATCAGCCCCCAGTCGCGGGAGTCGAACAGGTCCAGGTGGCGGTACTCGCCGCCGGACTTGCGGGTCATCACCTGGTAGGTGGCGATGGTGACCGGGCGGATCTCCTTGCGCTCACCGGAGTACTCGCCGATCTCCTCCTCGGTCAGCGAGGTGCGCGCGATCAGCTCCCGCTTCCACTGCCGTCCCGAGACGGTGTTGGTGACCAGGATCAACGTCGTCGCGCCGGCCTTGGCCATCGCGGCCGCACCGACCAGCGTCTTGCCCGGCGCCACAGGGCAGCACGACCACGCCGGAGCCACCCGCCCAGAAGCCCTCGACCGCCATCGCCTGGTAGTCGCGCAGCGTCCAGCCGTCCTGCGCCAAGGAGATGTCGTGCGCTTCGCCGTCGACGTAGCCGGCCTCGTCCTCGGCCGGCCAGCCCAGCTTGAGCAGGATCTGCTTGATGTTGCCGCGCTCCGAGGGGAACACCGTGACGGTCTCGGCGTCGATGCGCTGGCCGATCATCGGGGCGATCTTCTTGTTGCGCAGCACCTCGGCGAGCACCATGCGATCCCGGGCGACGAGCACCAGCCCCTGGCCGGGGACGCTGCGCAGCACGAGACGGCCGTAGCGGCCCATGGTGTCGACGATGTCGACCAGCAGCGCCTGCGGCACCGGGAACCGCGACCAGCGCACGAGCGCGTCGACGACCTGCTCGGCGTCGTGACCGGCGGCGCGCGCGTTCCAGAGCGCCAGCGGCGTGATGCGGTAGGTGTGGATGTGCTCGGGGGAGCGCTCCAACTCGGCGAACGGCGCCAGCTGGGCGCGGGCGGCGGGCGCGTCGGGGTGCGCGATCTCCAGCAGGACGGTCTTGTCCGACTGGACGATCAGGGGACCGTCGGTCACGGGTGCTCTTCTCTGCAGTACGTCGTCGTGCCCGGCGAGGGCAACCCATCCAGTGTGCCTGGCCCCGCGCCCGGGCGGGCACGCGCCGGCTGCCTACACTGAGGGTGCACAGGGTTTCGGCGCCGGGGGTGGGACGGCGCCACCGCAGCGACGACCCGGGGCCGTGTGACCACCTTCCTCTCCGCCTACAAGGCCCTTCCCGCCGTCGCCGGCCGCGCGCTGCTGCCGGTCGGCTTCCTGGCCCGGCTCCCGCAGCCGATGCTGCAGCTCGGCATGGTGCTCCTCGTCACCACGAGGACCGGCAGTCTCGGGTACGCCGGTCTCGCCGCCGGCGTGCTGTCACTGGGCGCCGCGGTCGGCGGACCCTTCGTCGGGCGACTGGCCGACCGGCACGGGCAACGCCCGGTCATCGTCGCGGCCAGCCTGCTCAACGCGGCGTTCGCAGTGGTGTTCGTGGCCGAGATCGCACTGGACGTGCCCCGCTGGCTCGCCCTGGCCACCGCTGCCCTGACCGGCGCGGCCACCCCGCAGATCGGGCCGCTGATGCGGTCCCGGTGGGTGCGGCTGCTGCGCGATCGGGGGCAGCTCTCCACCGCGATGAGCTGGGAGGGCGCCGCCGACGAGATCGTGTACATCCTCGGACCCGTCGTGGTCAGCCTGTTCACCCTGATCTCGCCGTCGCTCGCGATGGTCGCGGGGGCGGCGATGGTCGCGGTGTTCGGCGTCTGGGCCGGTGCTGCACCCGAGTGCCGCGGCCGCCGGCCCCGCGGAGTCGCACACCGTCCACGCGCCGGTCTGGCGCGACCCGGCCATCGGCTCGCTGCTCCTGGTGTCGCTGGCCATCGGGGCCTTCTTCGGCGGCTCGCAGACCGCGGTGACCGCGGTGGCCACCCTGTCCGGGGCGGCTGCGTCGGCCGGCTTGCTGTACGCCTCGATGGGCGTCGGGTCGGCGCTCACCGGACTGGCCACGTCCGCGCTGCCGGTGTCGTTCCGGCTCGGCGACCGGCTGGCGGTGTTCAGCGGCTGGCTGGTCCTGGCGGTGATCCCGCTGCTGTTCGTCACCTCGGTGCCGGTCGTCGCGGCGCTGCTGTTCATCGTGGGCTGCGGCGTCGGACCGGCGCTGATCACGGTCTACGCACTGGCCGAGCGGCAGGTCTCGCCGGAGCGCACCGGCGTCACGATGACGCTGATCTCGGCAGGGTCGGTGGTCGGCTACTCCATCGGGTCGAGCGTCGGCGGGCAGCTCGCCCAGGACGGCGGACCGGGGGCGGCGTTCACGGTGTCGCTGGCCGCGGTCGGGCTGGCCGCCGTGGTCGCGGTGGTCGGAGCCGGCTCGCCCGGTAGCCGGCGGCTCGGTAAGTCGCCAAGGCCACCATCGCCGCGCTCACGGCCGCGGTCCGGTCAGTTCTCCCGGTGCGCGACGACGCCGGTGATCCGGTGCAACACGAACGTCCGCAACTGGTTGGACAGCCGGTCGAAGGCGGCGACGGTGCCGCCGGACAGCGCCAGCGGCTCGACCAGGCGTCGGGTCGGTGAGCCCTCGGCGTTGACGTACTCGATCCACACCGGGGTCCGCAGGCCGGCCGCCTCGCGCAGCGCGGTCACCGCCTCGGTCGGCGTCTGCGCACCGGTGGCCCCGGCCGGCTCGGCGGTCCGCATCCGCTGCACCACGACGGCGAGCTGGTCGCTGCTCGGCGCGGCCGGCTCCCGCCAGCGCTGGTGCACGACCAACCCCGGCTTCACCCGCCGGGGGGCGGCCTGCAGCGTCACCACAGCACCGAACTCGTCCTCGGCGACCGGCGCCATCCCGGCCTTGCGCAGCTCGGTCAGCAGCTCGTCGGTCTCGGTCGCGGTGATCGCGATCGTCGGCGCCAGCCGGCGCAGGTGGATGCCGGCCGCGGTGGCGAACGCGATGGCCTGGTCGATGATCACCGGGTCGTCGCAGCGGAGGTAGGACGACGCCATCCCGGCCCGCAGCACGCCGTGCCGACGGGCCAGGTCGTCGATCAGGTAGGTCAGCGCCTGCGGGATCGGGGTGGCCGAGGCGTCGGCGAAGAGCCGGTGCAGCTCGGCGGCGGACCGGCCGCGGTCGAGCGCACGGCGGACACTGGCAGGGGTCACCCGGTAGACGGTGGCCGAACCCGCCGACTCGATCTCGGCCACGACGGCCAGCTCCTCGGCGAGCTCCGGCACCAGCCGCCCGGGGGCGACGACGGTGAGGTCGGCCTGCACGAGCACGGTGCGGACCGGCTCCGGCAACGCCGCTGCCAGCGTCTCGGCGGTGTCCTCGGCGCCGGCCAGCACCGCCCGGCCGGCGGCGGTGATCGCGTCGAAGGCGACGACGCCGAGCTCGGTGGCCTCCCGCAGCACGGCGGTGATGACCCGGTCGCGGCGGTCGGCCCCGCGCAGCGGGCTCCGGACGGCGAGCACCGCGCCGATGTCCGCGGCCGACCACGCCGACCCGGCCGGCAGCTCCGCCAGCACCCCCAGCACCCAGCGGCGGTCGGCCGGACCGCGCAGCCAGCTCAGTTCCGAGGCCAGCAGGTTGAACGGCTTCCCGCCGGCGTCGGGCTGGCCGGCCCGGGCGGGGTCGCGCCGCAGATCGAGCCAGTGGTGGGCGATGAACGCCCAGGCCGCTTCGTCGGACAGGGCGAGCCAGCTGTCGGCGGCCATCGTCGGAGTCCAGAACGCCGCCTGCCTCCCCACCCCGTCGGTGGCGGTGACGAGGTTCCCGGCGACCAGCAGCTCGGCGAGCAGACTCAGGGTCGGCTCGTCGAGGTCGAGTTCCCGGGCCAGTCGGCGGGTCTCGCGGACGCCCAGACCACCGGACTTCAGTGCGGGTGTGGAGGTGGCGGTGAGGGCGTCGATGAAGCGGCGCAGCTGGCGCAGCACCTGCAGGGCCTGGCCGGCGCCGGTGGCGTCGACGGTCTTCGCGCCGGGCTTGCGGGGGGCCGGCAGCGCCGGCTCCGGGTGCAGCTCACCCAGCGGCCGGTCGCCGCGGAGCACCAGACCGACCTCGCGGGGCAGCTCGACGAGCGTGGCGTCCTTGCGGACGAGGAGCCGCTGGGCGACGAGCGCCCGGATCGTCGGCGCGAGCGGCCCGGTCGGCGTCACCGCCCCGACCGGCGGACCGGCGGCCAGTTTCTCCAGCACGCCCCGCCCCCGATCCGACACGTCGGCCAGCAGCGCGGACACCTCGGTCGCGTCCAGGCCCGACTCGGCGCCGAGACCGCCGGCGTGCGGGTCCGAGGGCCTCGGTGACGGGGTAGGGGATGTGCAGCGCCCCGTCGGCGGTGTCGGCACGGACCAGGGCGAGCCCGCCGAGGGCCTGCAGCGCACCGGACAGCTGTCCCGGCGTCACCTGGTCGCCGAGGAACGCGGCCAGATCGTCGACCCCGACCCCACGGGCGTCGGCGTGCAGCAGCACCAGTGCGGTGAGCACCTCGATGCCGAACCGGTTGACCGTCTCCAGCGCGCGCCAGATCGACGGGGCGGTGTTGACCCGCCGGGCAAGGGTCTCGAAGTCGCCTGGGGCCGGTACCGAGAGGTCCGGGCGGGCGGTCAGCAACGCGACGATCGCGTCGTCATCCAGGCTGCGCAGCCAATCCAGCGTGTTGGCCATCCCGTCGACTTTAGTGGTGCGGTGGGAGACAATGGCCTCCCGACCGGGGCGGCGCATCCGCGCGACCCCGGCGGTGACAACGCCGGCGAACGACAGTGACGAACAAGGGGTGTGACGTGGCGAAGAAGAGCGGCATGGGAGTGGACCCGACCTGGCCCCACAGCGAGGACGGCGACCACCCGGTGACCGAGCTGAACTCCGACCGGCAGGGCGCGCTGTCGCCGTTCGGTGACATCGAGTTCCCGCTGCCGAGTGCATCGCTGCCCTACAAGCACCCGACGACGGTCATCAACACGAATCCCATCGGCACCTGACGGTCGCGGGACTGATCCTGGCGGCCGGCGCCGGACGCCGCTTCGGTGGACCGAAGGCGCTGGCCCGCACCGACGGGGTGCCCTGGGTGGTCCGCGCAGTGGACGTCTTGGATGCCGCCGGGGCCGATCCGGTCCTCGTCGTCGTCGGAGCGTCGGGTGACGAGGTGCTGGCCGTGCTGCCGGCCGGAGTGACCGGCGTGCGCAACCCCGAGTGGGAGACCGGCATGGCGTCGAGCCTGCGGGCCGGGCTGGCCGCGGCCGGATCGCTGCCGTCCGATGCGCTGGTGGTGCTGTTGGTCGACCTGCCCGGGGTCACCGCCGGCATGGTGCGCACGCTCATCGCCGACGTCGGCCCGGACACGTTGCGGCAGGCCGGGTTCGACGGCCGGCCCGGCCACCCGGTGGTACTGGGCCGGGACCACTGGGCAGGAGTGGCCGCCGCGGCCGACGGGGACAGCGGTGCCCGGGAGTACCTGCGGGAGCACGGCGCCGTCCGCGTCCCGCTCGGGTCCGCCGCCGAGGGTGCCGACGTGGACGTGGTGTCGGACCGGAGCGATCGGGCCCCCGCCCGCACCAGTGACCTGGGCCACTAGCCTTGACCCGACCGTCGTCGGGCAATCGAGGAGCAGTGCAACTATGGCCGTACCAGGGCCCGGATACTCCATCACGATGCGGATCGCGGCCCCGCCGTCGGCGTCGGCCGCGGGTGACCTGACCAGCGAGGTCGGCCGTGCGGGTGGCGTGATCACCGCCTTCGACGTGGTCGAGTCCACCGCCGGCATGATGGTCGTCGACCTCTCCTGCAACGCGCTGTCCGCCGAGCACGCCGACGAGATCACCGCCGCCGTCAACGCTCTCGCCGGCGTCGAGGTGCGCAAGGTGTCCGACCGGACCTTCCTGGTGCACCTCGGCGGCAAGATCGAGGTGACCTCCAAGGTCCCGCTGCGCAACCGCGACGACCTCTCCCGCGCCTACACCCCCGGTGTCGCCCGGGTCTGCCTGGCCATCGCGGCCAACCCGGCCGACGCCCGCCGGCTGACCATCAAGCGCAACACCGTCGCCGTCGTCACCGACGGCACCGCGGTGCTCGGCCTGGGCAACATCGGCCCGGCCGCCGCGCTGCCGGTGATGGAGGGCAAGGCCGCGCTGTTCAAGCGGTTCGCCAACGTCGACGCCTGGCCGGTCTGCCTGGACACCACCGACGTCGACGAGATCGTCCGCACCGTCGAGCTGATCGCCCCCGTCTACGGCGGCATCAACCTCGAGGACATCGCCGCCCCGCGGTGTTTCGAGATCGAGGCGCGGTTGCGCGCCAAGCTCGACATCCCCGTCTTCCACGACGACCAGCACGGCACCGCGATCTGTGTGGTCGCGGCGCTGCGCAACGCGCTGCGGGTGGTCGGGAAGGACATCACCGACTGCAAGATCGTCATCTCCGGCGTGGGCGCGGCGGGCAACGCCATCATCCGGCTGATCCTGCTGCAGCAGCCGAAGGACATCGTCGCGGTCGACATCAAGGGCATCGTGTACCGCGGCCGCGAGGGCATGGACCCCAACCTGGCCGACGTCGCGCAGAAGACCAACGCACACAACCAGCAGGGCACGCTCAAGGAGGCCATCGTCGGGGCGGACGTCTTCATCGGGGTGAGCGCGCCCAACCTGCTGGCCGGATCTGATGTCGCGACCATGGCATCGAAGGCAGTGGTGTTCGCACTGGCCAACCCGGACCCGGAGATCGATCCGCTGGAGGCACAGAAGCACGCCGCCGTGGTCGCCACCGGTCGATCGGACTTCCCGAACCAGATCAACAACGTGCTCGCCTTCCCCGGGGTCTTCCGCGGGCTGCTCGACGCGGGCGTGCACCGCATCACCGACGAGATGCTGCTGGCCGCGGCCGCCGCCATCGCCGACGTCGTGCTGCCCGAACAGCTGAACGCGTCGTTCATCGTGCCCAGCGTCTTCGACGCGAGTGTGTCGCCCGCGGTCGCCCACGCCATCGGGGCGGCGGCCGCCCAGGCCCGGATCAGCGTCTCGGCCGGAGCGGTCCCGGCGGCGGTCTCATGACCGAACCCGTCCTGACCCACCTCGACCGCGCCGGCGCGGCCCGGATGGTCGACGTCACCGACAAGGTGCCGTCGGCCCGCCGGGCCGTGGCGTCCGGGCGGGTACGCACCACCGCCGAGGTCACGGCGCTGCTGGTCACCGACGGGCTGCCCAAGGGTGACGGCCTCGCCGTGGCCCGCATCGCCGGCCTGATGGGCGCCAAGCGCACCGCCGACCTCATCCCGCTCTGCCACCCGATCGCGCTGTCCGGGGTGACCGTCGACCTGACCGTCGAGGACGCCGCGGTGCTGATCACCGCGACGGTGAAGACCGCCGACCGCACCGGGGTGGAGATGGAGGCGCTGACCGCGGTCGCCGTCGCCGGCCTGGCGCTGCACGACATGATCAAGGCCGTCGACCCGGCCGCGACCCTCACCGACGTGCGGGTCGACCGCAAGGAGGGCGGCAAGACCGGCCTCTGGACCCGACCGGAGGAGCGGGGATGAGCCGGACGGCAGCGGTGCTGATCTCGTCCACCCGAGCCGCGACCGGCGTCTACGCCGACACCACCGGGCCGGTCATCCGCGACTGGCTCAGCGAGCGCGGCTTCACCGTCGGTGACCCGATCCTTGCCGTCGACGGCGATCCGTTCGCCGCCGCCCTGACCGCCGAACTCACCCTCCGGCCCGACCTGATCATCACCTCGGGGGGCACCGGCATCTCGCCGACCGACCGGGCGGCGACGATCACCGCGGCCGCGCTGGATTACGAAATCCCCGGCATCGCCGAGGAGATCCGCCGGCAGGGCGTGGCGAAGGTGCCGACGGCGATTCTGTCCCGCGGGGTGGCCGGGGTGTCCGGCCGGACGTTGATCGTCAACCTGCCCGGGTCCAAGGGCGGGGTGAAGGACGGGCTGGGGGTGCTGGCCGGCATCGTCGACCACGCGCTGGACCAGCTGGCCGGCGGCGACCACCCGCAGTCCGGCGACCTCTGATGGGGGAGGTCCGGCTCAGCGGCATCACCGACGAGCCGCTCGACGTGGCCGCCCACACCGCCGCGGTCGCCGACCCGGCCGCAGGCGCGGTCGTGTCGTTCACCGGCGCCGTGCGCGACCACGACCACGGCGCGAGCGTGTCGGCGCTGCACTACCAGGCGCACCCGACGGCGGCCCGCATCGTCGCCGAGGTGGCCGCCGAGCTGGCCGCCCGGGACGGGGTCATCGCGGTCGCGGTCACCCACCGGATCGGGTCGCTCTCGATCGGTGACCCGGCCATCGTGGCCGCGGTCTCCAGCGCCCACCGGCAGGTCGCGTTCGCCGCGTGCAGCGACCTGGTCGACGAGGTCAAGGCGCGGCTGCCGGTGTGGAAGCACCAGCTGTTCGCCGACGGCACCGACGAGTGGGTCAACAGCGCCTGACTCAACTGCGGGGGTCAGCGCGGCCGGGAACGACCACGGCCGCCGGCCCGCGGTGCGGGACGACGGCCGTCGGGACGGGCGGGGTCAGAGCTTCGGACCCGGGACCGCCACCGGGAGCTTCTCGCCGCGGGACTGCAGCGACAGGGCCAGGAAATACACGAAGGCGACCGCCAGGATCAGCGACGCCCAGATCCCGAAGCCGGTGCCGACACTCGACGACATCTCGGTCGCACCACCCAGGTCCTGGAAGTCGGTGCCTGAGGTCTGCACGAAGATGTCGATCAGCGAGATGAGGTAGAAGACCAGCGCGCCGACCGCGCCGTAGAGCAGCCACAGCGGCTTGACCTCCTTGCTCAGCGTCCCGGTGAGCAGCTGGGCCGCCCGGATCAGCGTGATCGCCAGCACCAGCAGCGGCGCGATCCACCAGAACCGGTTCCACCCGCCGACGCCGTAGCTCGCGGACTCGCCGAGGAAGCTGTAGCTCACCGACAACCAGTTGAAGAAGCTGAAGATCAGCAGCAGGACCCCGAGACCGAGCACGATCCAGTCGCCGGTGCCCACCTTGGAGATGTCGATCGGCGGCAGGCTCGGCCCGCCGCCGCCGCTCCCCGACGGCGGGAAGCCCTGCTGCTGGGGCTGGCCGAAGCCGCCAGGTGCGCCGTGACCACCGGAGGCCGGGGGCGGGAAACTCTGCTGGGGCTGGCCGTAGCCGCCCTGCTGGGGCGGGCCGTAACCCGGTTGGGGCTGGCCGTAACCCGGTTGGGGCTGGCCGTACCCCCCCTGCTGGGGCGGGCCGTAGCTCTGCTGGGGCTGGCCGAAGCCGCCCTGCTGGGGCGGGCCGTAGCCCTCTGCGCGGCTGCTGCGGGTCTCCGTAACCACCCGGCTGTGGCTGGCCGTACCCGCCGGCTGGGGGTGGCGGGTACTCCGTCGGCCGGCCCGGGTCGGGCTGCTTCTGGAAGGCGCCCGACTGCCCGTATCCGCCGCCCTGCTGGTGCGGGGCCGGCGGCGGGAAGCCCGGGCTGGCGGGCCCAGGGCCGTAGCCGGGCTGCGCGTACTGCTGCGGCGGCGGGCCGTCACCCTGCGGGGGTGGGCCGTAGCCCTGGGGCGGCGGTCCGTAGCCGCCCGGCGCGGGCGGCGGGAAGCCGGTGGGCGCCGGGGCGTCGGACGCGGAGCGACCAGCTGGCGCGGATCCGCCGGACTCCTGCTCAGGCGGCCGCCCCTCGGTGGGGTTCTCTTCTTCCGGCGGGGGCTGGGTCACTGCATCCTCCTGGGACGGTCGAGCGGATGTGATGAGTGCGGATCCATTGACAGCCGTGCGTGGTGAGGGTATGCCCCCGCTCGCCACGAATCGAGGATGCGACGTGGCGCGTACCGGGAACCGACAACGCGATGCCGACCGACGTGCCGGTGGTCGTGGGGCCGGGGAACGGTGCCCACCGGCATCAGGGAGAGGCGTGGCGCCGGCCGCCTGATGCGTCGGCGCAGGGTCGACTGGATCAGCCGCCGGCGAACGGGGGCAGCACGTCCAGCTGGGCGCCGGGATGCAGCGGGGAATCGAGGTCGTGCACGGCGATCTCGTCGAGCAGGTAGCTGCAACGCTGCAGGACGGTGGCGAACTCCGGCCCGAAGCGGTCTGCGCACGCCTTCAGCACATCGCGGACGGTGGCCGGAGAGGTCACGTCGAGGCGCTCCTCCTCGACGCCCGAGGTGGCTGCGGCGGCGGCGAAGTAGCGGACGGTCAGCGTCAGGGTGTCGGCCGGGTGGGTGGTCATCGTGGTCAGCCGCCGATCGCCGACATCGGCCGGTCCGGCTGCAGGAACGACGGGTCGTTGATGCCGTGGCCCGGCAGCTTGACCCACATTCCGCCCCGCCAGACGTCGGCGATCTCGCCGTCGGAGGCGCCGCCGCGAAGAAGGGCGCGGAGGTCGGTCTCGGTGGCGGAGAACAGGCAGTTGCGGATCTGGCCGTCGGCGGTCAGCCGGGTGCGGTCACAGTCGCCGCAGAACGGCCGGGTGACCGAGGCGATCACACCGACCTGGCCGGTGGTGCCGTCGGGGGCGGTGACGTCGAAGAGTTCGGCCGGGGCGCCGTCGCGTGGGGCCGCATGCGGGGCGACCGTGTACACCGCCGACAGCCGCTCCAGGATCTCCGCGGCGGTGACCATCTGCGTCCGGTCCCAGCCGTGCTGGGCGTCCAGCGGCATCTGCTCGATGAAGCGCAGCTGGTAGCCGTGTCGCAGCGCGAAGGCGACGAGCTCCGGCGCCTCATGGTCGTTGACGCCGCGCATCAGCACGGTGTTGATCTTGACCGGGGTCAGTCCGGCGGCCGCGGCGGCGGCCAGTCCGTCGATGACGTCGCCGAACCGGTCACGGCGGGTCAGCCGGGCGAAGACGGCCGGGTCCATCGTGTCCAGCGAGACGTTGATCCGGTCGAGCCCGGCCGCGGCCAGCGCCGGCGCCTTGCGGACCAACCCGAGTGCGTTGGTGGTCAGCGACTGGCGCGGGCGGCGGGGGAGGGTGGCGACCCGGCCGATCAGCTCGACGATGCCGCGGCGCAGCAGCGGCTCGCCGCCGGTGAAGCGCACCTCCTCGATGCCGAGGTCATCGGTGCCGATGCGGATCAGCCGGAGCAGCTCGTCGTCGGTGAGCAGCTCGTCCGACGGCATCCAGTCCAGACCCTCGGCCGGCATGCAGTAGGTGCAGCGCAGGTTGCAGCGGTCGGTCAGGGACACCCGCAGATCGGTCGCGGCCCGGCCGAAGCGGTCGATCAGGCCGGGCAGGTCGGGTCGGTCGGCCGTGTCCGACCCGGTCGCCGGAGCGGAGCCCGGGGCGGCGCGCACCCGGGCGCGGAAGCCCGAGGGGCACGGCGGTCATGACCTCAGGGTAGCGACCGCCCTGCGGGGCCGGACCGCAACGGCGGAACCCGGGCCGGCGGTCGTGCGACCGACCGGGTGAACAGAGCCCCATTTCCGGTGTGCCCCGACGCAGGAATTTATGTTTCCGGACACGAAGTCGAAATATCGCGTTCCTAGCGTGTGCTTCGCGCTGGTTCCGACGTCTCGAATGATCACCGAACGTCACCCCCGGCCATTCTCTCCGCCACCGCCGACGTGTCGCCTGCCGACCGTTCCTCCCTCCGGAGCCCCGATGACCGACACCATGAAATCCGTGACGCCCGATCTCGGGACCGCTGCACTCGCGCCCGACGAAGGGGCCCATCCTGGCGGTGCGCTGATCAAACCCGGGTACAGCCCGCGCCTGACCAACGAGGACCTCGCGCCGCTGAAGAAGCAGACCTGGAAGTCGTACAACTTCTTCGCGTTCTGGATGTCGCGACGTGCACAGCGTCGGCGGGTACGTCACCGCGGGCAGTCTGTTCGCGCTCGGGCTGGCCGCCTGGCAGGTGCTGATCGCGCTGCTGGTCGGCATCACCATCGTCTACTTCCTCTGCAACCTGGTGGCCCGGCCCAGCCAGGTCACCGGGACGCCCGTACCCGGTCGCGTCGCGGATCCCGTTCGGCGTGCTCGGGCGCGAACATCCCGGCCATCATCCGCGGCCTGATCGCCGTGGCCTGGTACGGCATCCAGACCTACCTGGCTTCGCACGCCCTGGTGTCTGTTGGCGGTCAAGCTCTGGCCGGTCCTGGCGCCCGTACGCCGACGTAGACGCAGTACGGCTTCGCCGGGCTGTCGCTGCTCGGCTGGATCGCGTTCATGATCATGTGGGTCGCCGCAGGCCGTCGTGTTCTGGCGGGGCATGGAGTCCATCCGCAAGTTCATCGACTTCTGCGGACCCGCCGTCTACGTCGTGATGTTCCTGCTCGCCGGCTACCTGGTGCCAAGGCCGGCTGGTCGCAACATCGA
This sequence comes from uncultured Actinomycetota bacterium, assembly GCA_963700115.1. GTDB lineage: Bacteria > Actinomycetota > Actinomycetes > Mycobacteriales > Nakamurellaceae > Nakamurella. Next base: position 753,681 of record OY969473.1, read on the forward strand.
CTTCAACCTCGCCGAAGGCGGCCTGACGCTGACGGGCTGGGCCGTCGGTTCCGGTGCATGCTGTCCGCCATCGCGCTGGTCGTGTCCTACTTCTCCGGACCGATGCTGAACTACGGCGACTTCGCCCGCTACGGCGAATCGTTCGCGCCGTCAAGAAGGGCAACTTCCTCGGCCTGCCGGTGAACTTCCTGGTGTTCTCGCTGCTCGTCGTGGTCACCGCGGCGGCCACCCGTCCGGTGTTCGGCGAACTGATCACCGACCCGGTGGAGACGGTCGCCCGCATCGACATCACGTTACGCCGTCGTCCTCGGCGCGTTGACGTTCATGATCGCCACCGTCGGCATCAACATCGTGGCGAACTTCATCTCGCCGGCGTTCGACTTCTCCAACGTCAACCCGCAGAAGATCCGCTGGCGGATGGGCGGCATGATCGCCGCGGTCGGCTCGGTGCTGATCACCCCGTGGAACCTGTACTCCAGCCCGGACGTCATCCACTACACGCTGGACACCCTCGGCGCCTTCATCGGCCCGCTCTACGGCGTGCTGATCGCCGACTACTACCTGGTCAAGAAGCAGCAGTGTCGTCGTCGACGACCTGTACACGATGGACCCGGCGGGCCGCTACCACTACACGGGCGGCTACAACCCGGTCGCGATCGGCGCGACGGTGCTCGGCGCGGTGATCGGTGATGGTCATCGTGTTCTTCCTGCCGCTGTCGGTGGCCAGCTACACGTGGTTCATCTGCTGCGCGATCGGCTTCGTCGCGCACTACGTCGGCACCATGATCGTGAAGAACTCGGTGTCGGTCGAGGACCTGCCGGCGATCGTGCGGACCTCGACGTGCAGATCACGCGTGATCAACCCCAACACCACCGCGTCGATGACCCGGCAGATCGGCGATGCGGCCCGGTCGATCGCCGCCGCGGGGCACGGTCGTCACCGCGGTGAACCCCACGATGGGACCGGCGTCGATCGAGAGCCACTACGACGAGGCGCTCGCCGTGCCGGGCATCCTCGCCGAGATCCGGCGGGCCGAGTCGGCCGGCGTCGACGGTTACGTCATCGCCTGTTTCGGCGATCCCGGTCTGGACGCCGCCCGGGAGCTCGCCGCCGGACCGGTGGTCGGGATCGCCGAGGCGGCGATGCACGCCGCGAGCTTCCTGGGCCGCTCGTTCTCCGTGGTCACCACACTCGAGCCGGACCGCCGGCCGCGCGTGAGGACCTCGCTGCGCACTACGGGTTCGGCCGACATCTGCCGGCGGGTCCGGGCCTGTGAGGTCCCGGTACTGGAACTGGACGACCCCGCCGGGGACGCGTTCGGGCTGATCGCAGCCGAGTGCACGGCGGCCGTCGCCGAGGAGGGGGCCGACGTGATCGTGCTCGGTTGTGCCGGGATGGCCGACCTCTGCCGTCGGCTCTCGGAGCTGGTCGGGGTGCCGGTGGTGGACGGTGTTGCGGCGGCGGTGAAGCAGGTCGAGGGCCTGGTCGCGATGGGCCTGCGGACCAGCACCCGTGGGGAGTTCGCCGCTCCGCCGACCAAGCCCTACACCGGGCTGCTGGCCGACTTCGCCGTCAACTGACACCGGTTCCGGGGATGTCCCGTGCGGGCGTGCCCGCCGGCGGGGTGCCGCGGTGCCGACCGACGACGCCGAGGCCCTCGCCGCCGAGCACGGCGTCATGCACTCGGCCGTCCTCGCCCCCGAACCCGGACGCGCCGACCCGGCCGGCGGGCACCCACCAGCACGACGCCGAGGTGTCGTCGCCGGGCTGTCGGCCGACGGACGGGTGTTCGCCGAGGGTGGACCGGCGGGGACCGGTGGGCTGGGATCGCCCGCGGCAGCCGCCTCGCATCCCGTCCCGGCGCAAAGCGCGCTAGCGTGGTCAGGGTGTGGACCGACCAGGACCGCGAGCGTTGCTTCGATCGGGTGACCCGGACGATCACCGCTCTTCCCGCCACTTCAGCGACGCCCTGGGGAACACATCTCCGGCTGACCGTGCAGGACAAGGGGTTCGGGTACGCGATGGCGGATCACCACGGTGACGGACGGCTTGCCGTCACCTGCAGAGCGCCCGCCGGTGCGCAGCAGGCGCTGACAGCCGCCGAGCCGGACCGCTACTTCGCCCCCGCCTACACCGGCCGCAGCGGCTGGGTGGGCGCCCATCTGGACGACGCCCACACCCCCGACTGGGACGAGATCAACGGCCTGCTGCGGCAGGCCTGGGAGATGACGGCGCCCCGCGCCCTGTTGCGGGAGCTCGCCGATGGCTGATCCCACCTACGACGCCGTCGGCCCGGAGCTCGTCGCCGAGCTCACCGACTTCACCTTCGCACTCCGGCTCGCCGGTGTGGCCGTCACGATCGACGGGTCGATGTCGTTCCTGCGGTCCGTCGCGGGTCTGGACTCCCACGACCACGTCCAGCTGTACTGGGCCGGCCGCAACACCCTGTGCGAGGGTCCGGCCGACTTCGACATCTTCGACGAGACGTTCAACTGGTTCTTCCGCCGCGAGGTGCCCACCCGCCCGATCAAGCCGGTCGGCCGCCGCTCGGTGGTGCGGCTGGTCACCGCCGACGACGTCGCCCCCGGCAACGCCCACCACCGGCCGGGACCGCGCGCGGACCTGCACGATCTCGACGGGCTCCTCGACGGCCGCCCGGCCGACCCGGAGCTGATCCCGCACGAGGACCTCGCCGAGCTCGCCGAGGACGACCTGGCGGAGCTGACGGCCCTCGTCCGGTTGCTCGACCCCGCCCCGACCGGCCGCCGGCGGACCCGCGCCGACGCGGGCCGGACGCTCAAGGCGGTGCTGCGGGGCGCGGGCCAGGACAGTCTGGGGCTGCGCCTCGGTGTTCGCCCGCGGGCGCTGATCGTGCTGGTCGACGTCTCCGACACGATGGCCGAACATGCCGACCCGGTGATGCGGTTCGCCCACGCCGCCCGCCGCGCGCTGGGCTCGGGCTGCCAGGTGCACACCATCGGCCACCCGGCGCTGGACCTCTCCGGTGCGTTGGACGACCCCGACGCCGACGAGGCCCTGGGCGCGGCCGCCGAGTTGGTGCCGGGCTGGACCGGCAGCGCGCCGCTGGGACAGTCGCTCTGGGCCTACCTCGACGACCAGGCGCACCGCCGGCTGACCCGCGGTGCCGTCGTCGTGGTGCTCTCCGACGGCTGCGACCGCGGCAGTTCACAGCTGCTGATCGAGCAGGCCCGCCGGCTGAGCCGCACCAGCCGTTCGTTCGTCTGGGTCAACCCGCACCCCGCCGTCGACGGACTGGCGCCGGCGTCCCGCGGGCTGCTGGCGGTCCGGCCGTTCTGCGACCACCTGTTCGCCGGTCAGGCGCTGACCTCCCTCGGGGAGCTGATGGACCTCGCCCCCGATGCGTGAGGCGATGCCCGAGTTGCTCCGTTGGTGGGAGCGGGGTGAGCCGGTCGGGGTGGCCACCGTCGTGCGGACCTACCACTCCGCGCCACGACCGGCCGGCGCGACCATGCTGGTCGGACCGGACGGTGCCGCGGTCGGCTCGGTGTCCGGCGGGTGCGTCGAGGGCGCGGTCTACCAGGTGGCCACGGCCGTCCGCGACGGCGCACCGCCCACGTTGGAGCGCTACGGCATCTCCGACGAGCTGGCGGGAAGCGTCGGGGTGACCTGCGGCGGCATCATCGACCTGTTCGTGGACCGCGTCGACCCGACGACCTTCCCGGAGCTCGACCGACTGGCCGCCGCGGTGGCGTCCGGTGAGCCGGTGGCGTCGGCCACCGTGATCACCGGCGCGCGTGCCGGCCGGCGGCTGCTGGTGTTCGGCGAGACCCCCGGCGAGCACCGCCGCCGGGCCGGCGGTCTCGGGTCCGGGCGGCTCGACGATGCCGTCACCGACGACGCCCTCGGGCTGCTCACCGCCGGTCGGTCCGCGGTTCTGGGTTACGGCCCGGACGGCGAGCGCCGCGGTGCGGGCCTCGAGGTCTTCGTCGACGTCTTCGCCCCACCGCCCCGGATGATCGTCTTCGGCGCCATCGACTTCGCCGCCGCCGTCGCCCGGGTGGGCGGCTTCCTCGGCTACCGCGTGACCGTCTGCGACGCCCGCCCGGTGTTCGCCACCGCCCGCCGCTTCCCCGACGTCGACGAGGTCGTCGTCGACTGGCCGCACCGCTACCTGGCCGCGCAGGCCGCCGCCGGCGCGCTGGACGAGCGCTCGGTGCTGTGCGTGCTGACCCACGACCCCAAGTTCGACCTGCCGCTGCTGGAGACCGCGCTGCGGCTGCCGGTCGGCTACGTCGGGGCGATGGGATCGCGGCAGACCCACCGGGACCGGTTGGCTGCGCTGCGGGCCGCCGGCCTGACCGACGACGAGCTGGGTCGGTTGTCGTCCCCGATCGGCCTCGATCTCGGGGCCAGAACCCCGGCGGAGACGGCGATCTCGATCGCGGCGGAGATCATCGCCCGGCAGTGGCACGGTGCCGGCCGGCCGCTGTCGGAGCTGACCGGGCCGATCCACCACGCGCGGCTGGGACCGGACGGTCAGACCGGTGCGTCGGTGCCCAGCAGCTCGTCGAGCCGCTCGTAGCCCTCGACGATCCCGTACTCCATGCCCGACGCCACGGCCATGTCCCGTGCTTCGCCGCTGGGGTAGACCTCGTGGACCTCCAGCCGGGTGCGGCCGTCGTGCTCGGTGAAGGTGGCCGTGCTGAGCACCACGTTGTCGGGGGCGCCGTCGAACTCGAAGGTCTGCACGATCAGCTCGTCGCCGCGGACGGTGTGGAAGACGCCGCGGAAGCCGAACACGCCGTCGTCGCTCCGGTTGACGTACTGCCAGCGGCCGCCGGTGATGGCCGCGAATTCGAGGATCTCCATCGCGAGCCCGCGGGGTCCGACCCACTGCCGGTACAGGTCCGGGTCGGTGTGCGCGCGGAAGACCGCGGCGACGGGCGCGTCGAAGTCGCGGACGATGTCGACGAACGGGGTGGCGGTCGGGGCGGTGATGGTGGTGCTCATGGGGGCTCCTCCTCGGAGTCGGTGCGGGCTGGTGCCGCGGCTGCTGCCGCGGCTGTGGTGGCGGTGGTGCTGCCGAGCAGGGCGTCGAGGCGCCGGAAACGGTCCTCGGCGACGAGTCGGTACCGGTCGATCCAGGCGGTCAGCCGTTCCAGCGCCGCCGGATCCAGGTGCACGGGGCGGCGCTGCGCCTCCCGGGTGCGGGTGACCAGGCCCGCGGTCTCGAGGACCTGGATGTGCTGCGACACGGCTTGGGTGCTGATGGGGAACGGCGCAGCCAGCTCGGTCACGGTGGCCGGACCCCGGGACAGCCGGGCCACGATGGCCCGCCGGACCGGATCGGCCAACGCCAGGAAAGCCCGGTTCAGCGCGGCTTCGTCGCTGTCGATGAGTGCTCCTTCCGCAATGAGAGCACTTTATCAAGCAACGCCTTGAATAATGACGCCGATGGGAGCGGTCGTCAAGGGGTCGGTCCCGACGTCCGGTTGACCTCGGCGGCAGCTGCGTTTAACGTATGTGTTAATTAACCGATGAGTGAAGTAAGGCGGGTGGGATGGCCGACGACGCGGTGAGTCTGGTCTTCGCGGCACTTGCCGATCCCACCCGGCGGGCCATCCTGGAGCGGTTGGGGGAGGGCGACGCGACCGTCGGCGAACTCGCCGCACCGTTCCCGATCAGCCTGCCGGCGGTGTCCCGGCACCTGAAGGTGCTCGAGCACGCCGGCCTGATCGCACGTGGTCGGCAGGCGCAGTGGCGGACCAGCGCGCTGCGGGCCGAGACCCTGCAGGAGGCGAGTGCCTGGATGGACCACCTGCACCGGCTGTGGGGCCACCGCTTCGACCGGCTCGACGCCCACCTCGCCGGGCTGATGCGCGACCGGCCGACCCCCCAGCCGCCGCTGGGCCCGACACCTGACGACCTCGGCCCAGAGCCCGTCGCCGATCCCGACAGTCCCCACCCCGAGAGGAACCAGCCATGACCGACACCACCTTCGAGGTCCACAATTCCCGGTACTTCGCGGCGCCGCCCGCCCTGGTGTACCGCGCGTTCACCGACCCGATCCAGCTCGCGCAGTGGTTCGGGCCGCTCGCCTTCCACGTGCCGGCCGACTCGGTCGACCTGGACGTGCGCGCCGGTGGCCACATGAAACTGACGATGGTCGGCCACCTGAATCCCGACTGGTCGTCCCCGGTGAACTCGACGTTCTCCGAGGTGGTGGCGAACCAGTTGCTCGTCGGCTACGAGATCGCCCAGGATTTCCCGGGTGTCGAGGACGGCACGAAGCTGACCCTGACGATCGAGTTCCTCGCCGAGGGTGACGGCACCCGGCTGGAACTCCGCCAGGGACCGTTCCCCGAGCAGATGCAGGAGATGAGCGCCGTCGGCTGGAACCAGTCCTTCTTCAAGCTGGACGGCCTGCTCGCGACGCCGGCGAAGTTCCGCACCGAGAACGCCGCCGGCTGACCGCGGGGCGGCGCAGGACGAGAAGTCCTGCGCCGCAACGGTCTCAGCTCAGCGCCGGGACGACCTCGGCGGCGAACAGGTCCATGCCGGACGTGTCGTAGGCGGCCTCGGCGAAATAGGTGATGGCGTAGGTCATTCCGGCCTGCTCCAGGCTCCGCAGGTTCTCCACGATCTGCTCCGGGGTGCCGACCGCGGGCATCCCGCGGAACCCGTCCACCGTCTCCTGGACCTTTGCCGGGGCCAGCGTCCCGGCGAGCCGCTCGGCCAGCTGGGTCAAACGGTCCTCCACCTCGGCCTCGGTGCGACCGATGACCACGTTGTAGTTGGCGGAGCGGGTGATCGCGTCGAAATCAGTGCCCACGTCGGCGCAGTGGGACCGCAGGATCTCCGACTTGTGCGGTGAAGGTGTCGAGGGTGCCGTCGAAGTTGGTGTACTGCGCGTACTTCGCCGCGATCTTCAGCGTCACCTTCTCGCCGCCGCCGGCGATCCACAGCGGAATCCCGCTCTCCTGCAACGGGAGTGGGTAGCAGCGGGCGTCGTCGACCTGGTAGTGCCGACCGTCCAGGGTGGCCCGGCCCGTGGTCCAGGCCTGCCGCATGATCTGCACGCCCTCGTCGAGGTGCTGCAGCCGCTCGCCGGCGCCGGGGAAGCCGTAGCCGTAGGCGCGCCACTCGTGTTCGTACCAGCCGGCACCGATGCCCATCTCCACCCGGCCACCGGAGATCAGGTCGCAGGTGGCCGCGACCTTGGCCAGGTACATCGGGTTCCGGTAGGCCATGCAGGTGCACATCTGGCCGAGGCGGATGCGCGACGTGACGGCGCCGAACGCGGCCATCAGCGTCCACGCCTCGTGGGTGGCCTCCGCGGTGGGTTCGGGCACCGTGTGGAAGTGGTCGTAGACCCACAGCGACTCCCAGGGTCCGGCGTCGGCGTGCTCGGCCAGCCGTCGCATCGTGGCCCACTGCTCGGCCGGGTCGATACCGACCAGGTCCAGACGCCAGCCCTGCGGGATGAACACACCGAATCGCATCGTCACGGTCGACACCGTAGTGCGTGCTGTCACAGCGAGGACACGGCGGTTCCTCAGGATGGGCAAGGACCATGGAGGCGGGAGCCGCGAGCGGCGGCGGCCCGGAGCGGAGAACTCATGCGGTGGCGGACCCTTCTGGTGGCGTCGGTGGTCCTCGCCGGCGTCGCGGTGTCGGGCGGCACGGCGAACGCCGCCGCGCTGGACGACGCCATCACCACGGGGGTCGCGCAGGCCGACGACCAGGGCGTCACCAGCTACATCACCGTCGTCGACCGGGCCACCGGTGAGATCGCCGCCGCGACCGCCAACGCCCACGTCCAGGTCGCGTCCGAGTCGATCATGAAGCTGTTCCTGGCCACCTACTACGCCACCGAGGCGGGCGGCGCCGATCAGCTGACGGAGCGCCGGCGGAGCTCAGCTCGAGGAGATGCTCGAGTTCTCCGACGACGACATCGCCTCGGCGCTGTTCACCCCCGACGCCATCCCCTCGCAGGCCCAGCGGTACGGCCTGACCGAGACCGAGAACGCCGACTCGCCGGGTCAGTGGGGGGCGGCCAGGATCTCCGCGCACGACATGGCGGTGTTCCTGTACCGGATGAGCCAGGACCCGCAGGTCGGCCCGTGGCTGATGGGCGTGCTCGCGCAGACCGCGCCCAACGGCCACGACGGGTTCGACCAGTTCTGGGGGTTCAACGCCCTCGGCGGTGACCACGGCTCGAAACAGGGCTGGGGCAGCGAGAACTGGACCGCGCAGCGCAATGCGGTGCACTCGGTCGGCTACACCGACCGCTGGTTCGCGGCGGTCCTGCAGACGGGTGGATCGGGGACCTACTACACGATGCACGACACCGCCACGACGACGGCCCGGCTGATCCAGGCGGCGCCGCGGGTGTCCCGCGCGCCGGCCGGAAAGCTCGAATCCGTCGTCGCCGACGGCGGTACAGCAGTCGAGGGTGCTCCGGTGGCCGTCGCCGGCTGGGCCCTCGACGCGACCGACACCGCCGCTCCCGTCGCGGTGGACATCGTCGCCACCGGGCCCAACGGCGCCGTCACCACGACCCGGCTGACCACCGGCACCGAGCGCCCGGAGATCACCCTGGCCACCGGCGCGACCGGTCCCCGCGGCTTCGTCGGCGCCGTCCCGCTGACCGGCGTCGGGACCCACGCGGTGTGTGCCGTCGCCGTCGACGGCGGCGACGCGGTCAACACCCTCCTCGGGTGCCAGGAGGTGGTGGTCGCCGCAGCACCGGCTCCGGTGGACGGCGGCACCGCGCCGGCCCGCTGGACCTGGTCAGGTCTGGTCGGCCCGCTGTTCGAGCCGCTGGCCACGGCGGTCGACTCGCTGCGCTGACCTCGACCCGGACCGGCTGTTCCCGTCGGTGCGGCAGTCTCCCGCGGAGTCCGTCCCGCCCGGCATGGGTATCCCCACCGGCGACGGAGTGCCCCGCATCCCGTCCGGACCGTGAACCGACATCGGAGGACCCATGCGCTGGACCCGGACCCGACGCTCGGCCGTGGCGCTGTTGATCGGCATCGGGGTGCTGACCCCGACCGGGCGCGCCGCCGCCGCCCCGGTCGACGACGCCATCGCCGCCGGCGTCGCGCAGGCGGCCGCCCGGGGCGTGACGAGCTACGTCAGCGTGGTCGACCGCCGGACGGGTCAGGTGGTCGGCGAAACCGCCAACGCGCACACCCAGGTGGCGTCCGAGTCGGTGATGAAGCTGTTCCTGGCCGCGTACTACGCCGTCCAGGCGGGCGGTGCGGGCAATCTGTCGCCGGTCCGCGCGAGCCGGCTGTCGACGATGATCCGGAACTCCGACGACGGCATCGCCTCGGCGTTGTTCACCAGCGCGGCCATCCCGTCGGTGGCCGCCCGCTACGGCCTCGGGGAGACCGCCAACGCGAGCCCACCCGGGCGCTGGGGGGCGGCCCGGATCACCGCCCACGACACCACGAAGTTCCTGTACAGGATGTCGATCGACCCGCTGGTCGGGCCGTGGCTGATGGGCCTGATGGCGCAGACCACCCCCAACGGATCCGACGGGTTCGACCAGAGCTTCGGGTTCAACGCGCTGTCCGGCGACCACGGCTCGAAACAGGGCTGGGGGAGCGACAACTGGACCTCGCAGGCCAACGCGGTGCACTCCGTCGGTTACACCGACCAGTGGTTCGCCTCGGTGCTGCAGACCGGCGGCTCCGGCACCTACCTGCTGATGCGCGACACCGCCACCACCACCGCCCGGCTGATCCAGGCCGCCCGTCGGTTCACCGACGAACCGGTCGGCACGCTCGACGCGAGTGCCCTGAGCGGCTTCGACCTCACGCTGTCCGGATGGGCGTTCGACCCGAACCAGCCCGATCAGCCGTTGCGCATCGACCTCTACGACCAGCGGGCCGACGGTTCCCTCGTCGGCTACGGCGGCGCGACCGCGGTGACCGCCCGGCCGGACGTGGCCGCCGCGTACGGCGGGATCGGCGGGAACCAGGGCTGGACGGCGACCGTTCGGCTCACCGGCGGCGGGTCGCACCGCGTCTGCGCCTACGCGATCGGCGTCGGTGCCGGCGGCAACTCCGAGTTGGGCTGCGCCGCGGTGCAGACCCCCGCCCCGATCGGCGCGCTGGACGTCGCCGCCAACGACGCCCCGGGTGTGCTGACCGTCGGGGGTTGGTCCTTCGATCCGCAGGACCCGACCGCGCCGACGTCCACCCACGTCTACGTGACCGGTCCGGACGGCGGGCTCGTCGGAGCTGCCTACACCGCGGACGGCAGCCGGCCGGATGTGGCGTCGGCCTTCCCCGGTGCGGGTGACCGGCACGGCTTCACCGGCTCGCTACCGGTCGGCCAGGTCGGCGTCTTCCGGGTCTGCGCCTACGCCATCAGCGTGGCCCCGCCGGCGCTGAACCCGACCATCGGCTGCCGGCCGGTCCCGGTGCAGAACTCCTACGGTGCCCTGGACGCGGTGACCGCAACGGCCGGCCGCATCCAGCTCGCCGGCTGGGCGGTCAACCCGAACGACACCGCCGCAGGCGGTCGAGATCCACGTCTACGACACGGTGGGCTCCTCGACCACGGGTACGCCGGGCAACCTCGCCGGTGGGGACCGGCCGGATGTGGCCGCGGCGTTCGGCCAGGGTGCCGCCCACGGTTTCGGCATCGAGCTGCCGGCGGCGCCCGGTGACCACCAGGTGTGCGCCTTCGCCCTGACCACCGGCGGCGGGGTCGGCAACACGCTGCTCGGGTGCACGACGGTGACGGTCCCGGCCGGCTGACCGGTCGGTCCTGCCGACCACCTGCCCACGCGGGTGGCGGAGCCCGGATGCGGGATCATGGACCGCGTGACCGACTCCCTCCTTGCCCCGGACAACACCGACGCCCCGTGGTCGTACCTGATGGACATGGACGGCGTCCTGGTCCGTGAGGAGCACGCGATCCCCGGCGCCGGTGAGTTCATCGCCGAGCTGACCGCGGAGGCCATCAACTTCGTCGTCGTGACCAACAACCCGCTCTACACCCGGCGGGACCTGCGGGCCCGGCTGCTGGCCGGTGGGCTCGACGTCCCCGAGGACCGGATCTGGACGTCAGCGTTGGCCACGGCCCAGTTCCTGCACAGTCAGCGGCCCGAGGGCAGCGCCTACGTCATCGGGGAGTCCGGTCTGACCACGGCGCTGCACGAGGTCGGCTACATCCTGACCGAACGGGACCCCGACTACGTGGTGCTGGGGGAGACCCGCAACTACTCGTTCGAGCAGATCACCACCGCGATCCGGCTCATCCTCGGCGGCGCCCGGTTCGTGGCCACCCACCCCGACGCGACCGGCCCGAGCCCCTACGGGGTGCTGCCGTCGGTCGGCTCGATCGCCGCCCTCATCGAGACCGCGACCCAGCGGCGGCCGTACTTCGTCGGCAAACCGAACCCGCTGATGATGCGCTCGGCGCTGCGGGCGATCGGCGCGCACTCCGAGAACACCGTGATGATCGGCGACCGGATGGACACCGACATCGTCGCCGGGATGGAGGCCGGCCTGCAGACCATCCTGGTGCTCACCGGCATCTCCACCCCGACCAGCATCGAGCTCTATCCCTACCGGCCGCGGTTGGTGCTGGACTCCGTCGCCGACCTGGTCGGACGCACCGGCGATCCGTTCGGTGGGCCGCTGCGGCCTGACCGGATGCGGTCACCGTCCGTGGGCTCTCGTCACGAATCGATCACCGTACGGCCTCGACCCCGGTTCTGGTGGGGGCGTCCACGGTGGGCCGGGATATCGTCGCGCGGTGAGTTTCACCGTCGGCTTCGACCTCGACATGACGCTGATCGACCCGCGCGCGGGCCTGATCACGCTGTTCGACGTCCTCGCGGCGGAGTCCGGGGTGCCGCTGGACGGCGTGGCTTTCGGCAACCGGCTCGGGCCGCCGCTGGAGCAGGAGTTCGCCCGCTACGGCCTGGACATGCGCACCACGGCCACGCTGGTGGCGCGCTTCCGCGAGCTCTACCAGGAGATCGTCCTGCCGGCCACGGTGGCGTTGCCCGGGGCGATGGAGGCGCTGCAGACGGTGGCCGAGCGCGGCGGCGAGGTCGTCGTGGTGACCGGCAAGCACGGGCCGAACGCGGTGGCCCATCTCGAGGCGTTGCGGGCCGACGTGAGCGCCGTCGTCGGGCAGCTGTGGGCCGGCGGCAAGGCGGTCGCGCTGCGGGAGCACCGCGCCGAGGTGTACGTGGGGGATCACACCGGCGACGTGGTGGCGGCCCGGGAAGCCGATGCGATGGCGGTGGCGGTGGCGACCGGGCCGTTCTCGCCGGAGGCGCTGATCGAGGCCGGTGCCGACGTGGTACTGCGGGACCTCACCGAGTTCCCGGCCTGGCTCAACTCCTACCTGTTGGCGACCGTCCACTAGGACGCGCCACCGACGCCCGAACCGAGCCGGCTCAGGGGGCGAGGGTGTCCCGGCTCACCCGGGTGGCGCGGGCGCGGCCCGCCGGCACGGGCGTCGCGGACCACACCGACAAGACCGACGCCCAGCCCGACGGGCGCCAGCATGCAGGTGACGTTGAGCCAGACCGGCAGGTTGCGGTTGCCGGCCGCGAACAGGATCAGGTTGGCCACGATGGCCAGCAGGCCGACAGCGAACAGCACCATCCCGACCTTCGTCCAGGGGCTGGCAGTCTGGCGGGACGCCCAGCGCGAGCTGGTGCCGGGGGTGGCAGCGGTCGGGTCGGACGCGTCGGCAGGACTCACGACAGCCCACCCTAATTGGTGTGTCCGGGTTTTCGCGGACCGTTACTCTGGAACGTCGTGGGTTTGGTTCATCGGCCCCGGCGGGTGCGCCCGCTTCATCGCGATGTGAGAACAGGTGAGTACCGTGCCAAGCGGTCGAGTGAAGTGGTATGACGCGGACAAGGGCTTCGGCTTCGTGTCCCAGGAGAACGGCGACGACGTCCACGTGCGCGCCTCGGCGCTGCCGTCGGGCGTCGAGACGCTCAAGTCGGGTCAGCGGGTGGAGTTCAGCGTCGCCGAGGGCCGGCGCGGACCGCAGGCGATGCAGCTCTGGCTCGTCGAGGCGCCGCCGTCGGTCGCGGTGAACGTGGCCGCGGCGAACCGGCGGTCGACCGACGAGCTGCACGGGCTGCTGGAGGACGTGATCAAGTTGATCGACGCCAAGATCCTGCCCGAGCTGAGCCGCGGCCGGTATCCGGACCGGGCCACCGGCAAGCGCATCGGTGACGTGCTGCGGGCCATCGCGTCCGAGCTGGATCTCGGCAGCTAGCGGGTCGGGCCACCAGGCCCACCCCCACCTCGCGGTCGACGGGGCGGATTCCTCTCGTGGGTGAGAGGGATCCGCCCCGTCGCCGTTCGCGTCCCCGGTCACCGCGCCGCCGGTCTCGCCGACCTCGTCGGCCGCGGCGTGCTGAGCCACGTCGGCCTCGCTGATGATGCCGACCGGGTGGCTCAGTTGTCCGGGTCGACCTGCAGGCTCCACACCTGCAGCGGCGGGTACTCGGGTGCGTTCTGCAGAGTCACGATGATGGGCACCTGCAGCTCCACCGTGGCGAGTTGGCGTCCCGCCTCCGGCCGGATCACGTAGCTCAGGGTGTGACCGTCGACGCTCACCGGGCTGCGCTCGGAGGACTCGCCGTCGGCGTAGCTCCACACGAGCACCCACGGCTTGGCGGCGATCTCGCTCGGGATGTTCACCTGGACCGGGTCGCCGGGGCTCAGCGACAGCCGCGCGATCGGACCGTCGGTGACGCTGCAGGTCGGTGCGTCGGCGGTGATCTCGCAGTACAGCGACGGACCGACGTTCGTGGACTGCCCGTTGCCGTACCAGGTGATCGTCGGGGTGGGGGCCTCGCAACCGGAGAGGGCCACGCCGACCAGCAGGGTGCCGACGGCCAGCAGACCTTTGCGGCGGGTCGTTCGGCCGGTGGATCCGGGGGTGCTCGGGGTCATCGTCGCCGCCTCTTCTGTGGGGTGGTGCTGAGTGGGGTGGTTCATTCGCCGCGGGGTCGGCGGGCGTCGCGGGGGCGTCGGCGGGGCCGCTCGACCGGGGTCGTGGCCTCGGTCGGCACCGCCTTCGTCAGGGGATCGGTGACCGGCTCGGCGCTGGGGGCGCCCGCGGCGGCGGGGCCGGTGCCGAGCCGGCGCCCGACCCGACGGCGGGGCACGCGCACGGTCGGGGAACAGCGACCGCCCGGAGCGCGCCAGCCAGGTCTGGACCAGACCGAGGGCCACCAGCAGCGTCGCGGTGCCGAAGCCGATCGTGTAGACGAGGCCGTGACCCAGGTTCAGCAGCCCGCCGATCAGCAGCCCGACGACCCCGCCGAACACCCAACTGAGCTGGAGCGAGGTCTCCGAGCGGCCGAAGGCCGACGCGCGGCTGACCTCCGGCATGTCCCGCTGGATGACCGAGTCCAGACACACCTTCGCCAGCGACGATGAGGTCGAACCGACGAAGCCGACGATGGTGGCCATCGCCAGGCCCGGCAGCACGGCCGCGAACAGGATGGTGACGAGCGTGACGCAGAGCCCGACGGTGGCGATCAGCTCGGGGGAGCGCAGCTTCAGCTTGGCGCCCAGCGCGTTGCCGACGAACCCGCCCGCCCCGGCGGCGGCGCCGACCATACCGAGCAGCATCAGCTTGTAGAAGCCGGTCTCGGCCGCGTACTCCTTCATCACCACGAACGCGATGAACATGGTCAGGAATCCGGTCTCGATCCGGATCGCGCTGTTGGCCCAGAGCGTGACCCGCACGTCGACGGTGAGCTGCGCGGGGGCGTCCCGGGTGGCGCGGGGGGTCAGGTGCACCGGCACCTCGCCCTCGGTGGACTCCACCCACGCCGGGATCTTCAGGCACAGCCACGCGCCGCCGAAACCCAGCAGCGCGGTGAACACCAGCGCGCCGGGCGAGCCCAGCAGCCAGGTCAGGCCGGCTGCGACCGCACCGGCGGCGCCGCCGGCGACGAGCCCGAAGACGGTCAGCCGGGAGTTCGTGGCGACCAGGGTGATCTCGTCGGGCAGCACCCGCGGCGTCAGCGACGCCTTGAGCACGCCGAACGATTTGCTCAGCACGAGCGACCCGAGCGCGCAGGGATAGAGCACCCAGCTCGCGTCGGCGCCGGAGAACGTGAAGATCATCGGGATGGCCAGCAGGCCGCGGCCGCCCATCGAGAGCGCGAGCGCCAGGCGCCGGCCGGTCTGCAAGCCGGTCCAGGAACGGGCCGATCAGCGGTGCGACGAGCGCGAACGGCGCCACCGTGATGAGCAGGTACAGCAGCACCCGGCCCGGGCCCTCCTCGGGCCGGACCAGGAAGAGGGTGTTGGCCAGCGCCACCGCGAGGGCGGCGTCGCAGGCGTAGTTGGCCATCTGCGCGTAGGTGAGGTGGGCCAGCCCGGACCGGTCGGCCCCGTCGGCGGTGGTGGCGCGGTGGAACAGGTCGACGCCGCGCAGGGTGAGTTCGCGGCTGCGGGCCGCGGCGACCCGGGTCACGGTGATCTTGCGCAGCGGCCGACCGGAGCGGGTGCGCGGTCCGGTCGGCTCGTCGTCGGGTGGTGTCGCGGGGCCGCCGAGCGGCTCGCGGTAGGGCGGCAGGTGCGCGCCGCGGCTGTGCGGGTCGGGTCCGTAGCCGCCGGGCGCGTTCGGGCCGGCCGGGGAGGGCGCACCGCGGTACGGCGCACCGGGGCGCTGGTGGCTTCCGTACGGATCAGGTCCGTAGGGCAACGGTGGCAGGGCTGAGCGGTATCCACCCCCGGACCCGGTCGGTGGGATCTGCGACCGGTCGCCCGCCGGTGGCACCCACGGAGGCCGGCCTGCCATCGGCGGCGGCCCGGGAGGCCGCGGCAGCGCGGTGGTCGGCTGTTCCGACAGCGGCGGCCGGCGGTGCGGGAACCCCCCGGGCCGCGGCAGCACGTCGGTCGGCTGGTTGCCGTCGGCGTCCTGCAACGGGTGATCCGGCCGGGTCGGTCCGGGGCGCGGCGGGCCGGTGTCGGGATCGGGTGCGGAACGTGGCGACGACGGCTCGGCCGGTGCTGACGGGTCGGTGTCACGCCCGCGTTCGTCCGCGCGATCGTGCTCGTTGCCCGGACCCGTCACGGCACCCATCCTGCCGCACCGGGCCACCCGGACCGCACCCATCGGGCACCTCCACCGCGGTGCTGCGCGATCGGGTGCGAACATCCGGCGCGGCGGTGCGGCAAGATGATCGTTGTGAATGCCGCAACACCCACGATCAGCACTGATGCCGGTGAACCGCGTCCTCCGGTGGATCCGTCTGCCGCGGTGATCGAGCTGGCGCGGACCGCCGCCCGACAGGACGCCGGTGACCCCGCGCTCATCGGTGACTTCGCCGGTGCCGGGTCCGAGGACGATGTCGCGATCACCGTCCGCTTCGCCACCACCGATGTCGCCTACACCGGGTGGGCCTGGTGTGTGACCGTGGCGCTGGTCGACCCGGAGCACCCGACCATCAGCGAGGTGGTGCTACTGCCCGGTCCCGATTCGCTGCTGCCGCCGGCCTGGCTGCCGTGGCGCGAGCGCATCCGGCCCGGTGACCTGGGCCCCGGCGACCTGTTGCTGCCGCCGACCGAGGACGACCCCCGGTTGGTTCCCGCCTACGTCCGGTCCGATGACCCCGCGGTCGAGGACGTCGCTCACGAACTCGGCATCGGCCGGGTCCGGGTGATGAGCCGGGCCGGCCGCACCGACACCGCCGAGCGCTGGTTCGACGGCGGCTTCGGGCCGACCGCGGACATGGCCAAGCAGGCTCCGCAGCACTGCGTACTGTGTGCCTTCTTCCTGCCGCTCGCCGGCTCGCTGGGAGCCCGTTTCGGAGCCTGCGGCAACGAGATGTCGCCCGCCGACGGCCGTGTCGTCGACGCCGGCTACGGCTGTGGGGCCCACTCCGAGCTGGTCATCGAGCCGGTGCCGACCGGCTTCCGGCCGTCCCACATCGACGACACCGTGCTCGACGTTCACCCACGCGGGCTCGCCGAGAGCGCCGAGGCGTTCCTCGGTGACGACGACAGCGAGCTCGAGATCCGGCCGACGCACGACGCGCCCGCCGCCGGGCGGCCGGGCCCGACGATGCGGTGGACGGTGACCCGGTGGACGGTGACCCGGTGGACGATGCGGTGGCCGACGATGCGAGTCGGCCGACGATGCGGTGGCCGACGATGCGGTGGCCGAGGACGAGACGGTCGAGCCGGCCGCTCCGGGACCCGTGGCGCCCGCCGCCGGCGATGTCGCTGTCGCTGGTCGACGCCGACGCCGACGCCGATCAGGTCGCGGCCGAGCCCGCGGACGCTCCCGTGGACACGGAATTGGCCCCGACCGCGGTGGACGCGGCCGAGGCGCCTGCGTTGGAGGAGTCGCCGGTCGAGGTCGCGGCGGGCGACGATCAGCCGTTCGCGCCGGATGAGGCTCCGTGCGTTGGAGGAGTCGCCGGTCGAGGTCGCGGTCGGGCGACGATCAGCCTTTTTCGCCGGATGAGGCGCCTGCGTTGGAGGAGTCGCCGGTCGAGGTCGAGGCGTCCGCCCCGGGCGATGCCGACGCCTGACCGCCGGCGTCACGGTCCGCCCATGGCGGCATCTGCGCACGACCTGCCCGACCCGTTCGACACCGCGGCCCTGCGGGCGGCGGTCCTGGACATCTGGCGACGGTCACCGGCCCGGCTCCGTGAGGACGCCAACGCCGAGGAGGCGCTGAGCCTGGTCGGCTACGCCGGCCGGGTGCTCGTCGAGCTGATCGCCAACGCCGTGGACGCCGCGGTCGCCGCCGGGGAACCGGCCCGCATCCGCATCGTCAGCACCGGGTCCGAGATCCGGGTCGCCAACACCGGTACGCCGCTGACGGCGGCCGGCGTCGCCTCGCTCGCCTCGCTGCGCGCCTCGGCCAAGACCGACGACGCCGGGGTCGGGCACTTCGGCGTCGGGTTCACCTCGGTCCTGGCCGTCAGCGACCACCCGTCGGTCGCCTCCACCAGCGGCGCCGTCCGCTTCGACGGCGCCGCGACCGCCGCCGCCGTCGCGGCGCTCGACGACCCGGACCTCGACGCGACCGTGGCCGACCGGGATGGGCACGTCCCGGTGCTGCGACTGCCGTGGCCCACCGACGAGCGCCCGCCCGCCGGGTTCACCACCGAGGTACGGCTGCCGCTGCGGCCCGGTCTCGCCCCCGCCGCCGTGCTCGCCGAGATCGGCGACCATCTGCTGCTGGCGTTGCCGGCCATCGAGGAGCTGGTGGTCGACGGGCGCCGGTTGGCCCGGCTGCCGACCGACGACGGCACCGTGCTCCTGTCCGACACCGCCGACCCGGCCGCGGAACCGACCACGTGCTGGCGGCTGGTCACCCGCACCGGGCAGTGGGACGGGTCGCAGCTGGCCACGCTGCCCACCGAGCAGCGCCGCCGCAGCCGCTGGCAGCTCACCTGGGCGCACCCGACCACCCGCCCGCTCGGCCCTGACGTCCTCTACGCACCGACCCCCACCGACGAACCGCTGAGCCTGCCCGCCCGGCTCATCGGTTCGTTCCCGGTCGACGACACCCGGCGTCACCTGGCCGCCGGCCCGCTCGTCGACGCGCTGCTCGACGAGGCTGTCGCCGGCTACCTGGACCTGATGGTCGCCACCGCGGCCGAGGACCGGCTGGGCCTGCTGCCCGCCGTCGACCTCGGCCGGGGCGAGATCGACCAGTGGCTGCGCCACCACATCACCGCCGCGGTGCGCGCGGCACCGCTGCTGGTGAGCGCCGCCGGTGAGGCGGTCCGGCCGGAACAGGCCACCGTGCTGCCCGGTGTCGGGGTGGATCTCGTCACGCTCGCCGCGGAGGCCGTTCCCGGTCTGCTGCCCGCCCCGCGGGACGCCGCCGAACGCGACGCGCTGCGGGCGCTCGGCGTCCGCACGCTCACCGTCGCCGACGTGTCCACCGCGCTCGGTTCGCTGGGACGGGAGCCGGCCTTCTGGGGGCGGCTGTATGCCGTCCTCGACGAGACCGGCGCCGGCGCGGGCGATCTCGCCGATCTGCCGATGGTGCTGGCCGGAGGGCGCACCGTGCTGGGGGCCCGCGGCTGTCTGGTCGCCGACGCCGACGCGCCCTGGCTCGCCGCCGCCACGGCCGCCGTCCCCGGCCTGCGGCTCATCCACCCCGAGGCCACCGCGGCACCGGCCGCCCGCCGACTGCTGCTGCGGATCGGTGCCGTCGAGGCCGACGCCACCGGCGTCCTGGCCGACCCCGCCGTCCGCACGGTCGTCGCCGCGCTGCGGGCCGACCTGGACGAGGACGACGTCGATCCCGAGCGGGTCCGCGCGGTCGCCACCGCGGTGCTGGATCTCGTCGCCGCGGGCGGCACCCCGCCGCCCGCACTGGTCGCCGATCTGCTGCTGACCACCGCCGACGACGAGCCCTGGCCGGTGTCGGAGCTGACCCTGCCGGGGTCCCCGCTGACCACGCTGTTGGTGGACGCCGATCTCGAGGAGGTCGATCCGTCCTGGTGCGCCGACTATCCCGCCGAGGTGCTGCGCCGCGCCGGCGTGCTGGCTGGCTTCCGCGTCGTCGAGGACGGCGCGCCGACCGGGCCGGATCACGACCTGCCGGACGAGGACCGATGGTGGGACGAGATCGTCGCGGACGGGCCGCTGCCGGTGTCCTTCAGCGCGGTCGCCGACCTCGACCTCGTCGCCGATGACGCGTGGCCGGCGGCGTTGCGGGTGATCGCCGACGACCGGGCCGCCCGTGACGCGCTGGCGCCGGTCGGTGGCCGCCCGAGCTACACCGCGTGGTGGCTCCGCTCCTTCGCGGTGCTCGCCGGCCGACCGCCGACGGCGTGGCGGCTGCCCGACGCGGCCGACCTCACCGGGCTCCTCGATCCACTCCCGTTGCCGCTGCCGGACATCGTCGCCGTCGCCATCGGCGTGCGGACCGGGCTGGCCGAGGTGCTCGCGGACGCTCCGGTCGACCTGCTGCACCGCTTCAGCGACCCGGCCCGGACGGTTGCCGCGGTCCGCGTCGCGGGCCTCACGGCGGCTCTGGTGACGGCGCTGGCCGGTGTCCGGGTGGACCCGCTGCCGTCCGGGGTGCGGGTGCTGTCCGGTGCCGTGGTGGCCGCCGACGACGCCGTGGTGCTCGACCTGCCCTGGTACGCATCGGTTCTCGACCCAGGACGGACGGTACCCGGCGGCGCCGACCCGGCGGCGGTCGCAGCGCTGCTCGACCTGGAGCTCGCGTCCGAGCGCCATCCCGTCGACGTCGTGGCCGGGCCGCCGACGCAGGCGTCCCGGCCGGTGGCGGCCGCCGCCGCCCTGGGGCTCGCCGACGGCGCGTGGGAGGACGTCCGGGTCGACCCGGAGCTCCGCGTCCGGCTCGACGGTGCCGAGCACCGGGTGCCGTGGTGGATCAGTGGCGGGCAGCGCTGGGTGGACGGCTCGCCGGCCGGCTGGGGTCGGCTGCTGGCCTGGACGGCCGGCGACTGGGCGCTGCGGCACACCGCGACCGCGTGGGTGGTCGGCGACGCGGGCCGGGTGGTCGAAGATGGGCTGGTAACGGGTACCGACGCCATGCCGGCCGCCCGCCGAGCAGGCTGAGGAGCCCCGTGCACACCTGGCTGACCGAGCAGTTCGAGCTGACGCTGCCGCTGATCAGCGCCCCGATGGCAGGGGTGTCCGGCGCGCGGCTGGCGACCGCGGTGTCGGCCGGCGGCGCGCTCGGGATGATCGGGGTCAGCCCCACGTCCTCGGCCGGCTGGCTGCGCAGCCAGCTGGAGATCGCCGCCGGGTCCGGCCGTCCGTACGGGGTGGGTCTGCTGGGGTGGGCGCTGGAGCTGTCCGACGCGCACATGAAGCAGGTCATCGCCGCCCGGCCGGACCTCGTCTCGGTCAGCTTCGGTGAGGTGGAGCGCTGGGTGGCGCCGCTGCACGACTCCGGCATCGCGTTGGCCGCACAGGCCGGGAACCTGCTGGAGGCCTTCGATCTCGAGGACATGGGCGTCGACATCGTGGTCGTCCGCGGCGGCGAGGGCGGCGGTCACGGGCGCAACGAGGTGGCCACGCTGCCACTGCTGCAGGCCGTGCTGAACGAGGTCGACGTCCCGGTGGTCGCGGCCGGCGGCATCGCCACCGGTCGCGGACTCGCCGCGGTACTGGCCGCCGGCGCGGTCGGGGCCTGGGTCGGTACCGCCTTCACCTGCTGCCCGGAGGCCGACACCTCGCAGGAGGCGCAGGAGGCCATCGTGCGGGCCGAACTCGGAGACACCGTGTACGGCAGCATCTTCGACATCGCGTCTCAGGTCCCGTGGCCGGCCTCGTACGGTGGGCGCGCGCTGCGCAACCAGTTCACCGAGATCTGGCAGGGCCGGGAGAACGAACTGGCCGCCGGGACGCCGGCCGCGGTGGCGGCGTCGGATCAGGTGCAGGCGGCCAAGCAGGCCGACGACATCCGGTATGCGCCGGTCTATGCGGGCCAGGCGGCCGGGCTGGTGGAGAGCGAACGGCCGGTCGTCGGAGGTACTGGCCGAGTTCGCCACCGCCACCGCGCATCTCCGGGCCGCCGCGGCACTGCTGGACGATCCCACGGGTTGAGTCCGCCCCGGCCGTCAGTCCAGCGCGCTGGTCTGGGCGCCACGCCGTCCCCGGCGGGCCGCGCTGCGCTGCCAGCCGAAGATGCCGAGCCCGACGAGTCCGAGGATCCAGCCGGTCAGGCACGTCCAGAGCCAGATCATCGCGTCGTGCTCGCGCAGGAAGTCGGTGGCGAAGATCAGCACCACGAAGGCGACGAACCAGACGATGGTCCCCGGGACCACGATGTAGGCGATGCCGCCACGGACGGGCGGCAGCGGCGGCGGACCGGCGGGCGTCGAGGTCGCGGGGGAGGGGGAACTGCCGGTCATGCGCGTCAGCGTAGTCCGCCGGATCCGTCCTTTCGGGCGGCCACGGACCGGGTCGGAACCCCGGAAAGCGGTCCCGATCGTGAGGTACGCTCACGAAATGCCGGACGTCGCACCGTTGGCCGCCGACCTGCGCTTCGCGCTGAACCGGCTGAACCGACGGCTGCGACACCAGCAGCTCGGCGATGACCTGACCGTCTCCCAGCTGTCCGCGCTGTCCGTGCTGCGTCGCGAAGGTCCGCTCAGCGCAGGCGATCTCGCTGCCCGAGAGCATGTCCGGCCGCCGTCCATGACGCGCATCATCGCCGCGCTGCAGCGGATGGGCATGATCGACCGGAAAACCAACCCGGAGGACGGCCGGCAGGTGCTGGTGGACCTGACGGCGGCGGGCACCGCCCGCGCCGACGCCGAGGGTGCGGCCCGTGAACGATGGCTGGCGCAGAAGCTGAGCACCATGACCCCCGAGGAGCGGGCGCTGCTGCGGGAAGCGGCAGCCCTGCTCAACCGGCTCGCGGAGGGCTGAGCCGGACTGCCGGTTCAGGCCGCTCGCGACGCGACGAGCGACGCGAAGACCACGATGTTGCTCTCGTAATGGCCGGTGTTGTCGTTGAACACCCCTCCGCAGGTGATCAGTCGCAGCCCGGCGTGGTCGAGGTTGCCGTAGACCTGCAGGGTCGGGAACTGATCCTTCTGGTACTCGCGCACACCGTCGACGGCGAAGATCGCCACCGTGCCGTCGGCGCGGGTGACCTCGACGGTGTCCCCCGGCACCAGCGAGCCGAGCTCGTAGAAGATCGCCGGGCCGTAACGCGCCGAGTCGATGTGCCCCAGCAGGATGGCCGGTCCCAGGGTGCCGGGCTCCGGCGACTGGTCGAACCAACCGGCGTGCGAGACCTTTTCGTCGATGGGCGGCGTCTCGATCGTGCCGTCGGAGTTCAGCCCGAGGTGCAGCAGGTCCGAGCTCGCGCCGATCTTCGGGATGTCGAAGGACACGGGTGCGGATTCCGGCAGGGTCTCGCCCGGGGCGGCTGTCGTGCTCGGTGGGACCGGCTTCGGCGTACTGCTGGTCGCGGGGGCCGGTGCGGCGGACGTGGTCACCGGCGGCTCCGAGCTGGTGACCGGGGCCGACTCGCTGGTCGGCGGGGCGCTCGGCTCGCTGGTCGGGGTGACGGTGGAGCTGGTGGTCGGGGTCCGGGTGCTCGACGATGTGCTCGTCGCCGGGCTGAGCGATCCGGCCGCCGCGGCGGTGGGTTCCGGGGGAGCGGGCCGTGACGTGCAGGCCGCGACCACGATGAGGACCACGCCCACGAGGGCCAGTCCCGCGGCGGCGAGCGCCGGAACCCGGCGGGCGCGGGGCGGGGGCGGGGTCTGGCGGGCGATCACAGCGGTCTCCTCGTCCGGTCGGGCCGATGTGGCCCGGCGGAGTGTCGGTGCGGGGGGTTTGTGCGTCAGCTCATTGGGTCGATGCGGCGGCTCAGCGCTGGAACAGCGCGAGCATCCCGCCGATCCAGACCGCGGCGACGGCGACGAACAGCGGCAATGCGGTGCGGGAGGTCCCGGCGGGACGGGATGGCGCGAGGTGATTCACGGACACGGCGTCCTCCCGGGGCCTGGCGATCGGGGTGGGACGGCGGTGCCGTCCGGGGTGAGGAGTCCCCGCCCCGGACGGCACGCCGGTGCTTCAGGTGATGCGGTGCTTCAGTGATGCGGTGCTTCAGGTGGTTCGTCGGTGCAGGTGATGCGGGTCGGACTCAGACCGCGTCGGAGACCTCGTCGGCACGGTGACGGCCGGCGTAGACCGCAGCGCCGGCGGCGCCCAGCAGGGCGGCCCCGCCCAGCACGAACAGCCCGGTCTGGTCCTTCTCGGAGGCGGCTCCGCCACCGGTCTGGACGCCGCCGGCGGGCACGGCACCCATCTGGTTCATCAGGAACGGCGTGACGGCCTTGAGGACGTCGGCCTGGGCGATCGGCGTCTCGTAGGCGCCCTTGTAGACGCCGCCCTCGGCGGGCAGTCCCAGCAGGTTGGCGACAACCGCCGCGTGGCGGGCCTCGACCCCGAAGATGCCGGCTGCGGCCTGCAGGACGGTCTTGTCCTTGATGAAGCCTGCCGCACCGAGATACGCACCCACGCCGACGTTCTCGAACGTGACGCTGGTGGTGAGGTAGGTCTCGCGGTTGCTGAACGCGTCGCCGAATCCGACACCCGGCTTCTCGACGGGGGTACCGCCGAGAGACGTGATGGTGGCCGTGAGCGCCGTGACATGGAATTCCTCGTCGGTCTGGATGACCCCGAGGTAGTCCTTCTCGATGCCGCTGAGCAGCCCGGCGGCGTTGCCCTGCTGGTAGAACGCGGCCTCGAGGTACTCGAGGGTGAGCGCGTAGTTGAGGACGTCCACGTCGTTGGCGAAGTCCGCCTTCGACGCGAGTGCCCACCGGTTGTTCAGGGCGAACAGGGCCTGCTTCGAGGAGACCTGGCCCAGCTGGCCCCGCACGAAATCGGCGCGGGCGGAGGAGATGCTCGTCATGATGGTGGTCCCTTTCAGCTGATCAGAGGAGTGACGGCGGCGAGAACGGTTTCCATCGACGCGTTCTTCTCGATCTGGTTCGGGAACGGGTTCCCGCCGATCAGGGTGGCGATGACGGCAGCGTGCCGCGACTCCACACCGGCGATCGACGCAGCGGCGGCGAGGATGTCCACGCTCGCGATGAGCGGGACCTGACCGTGATACGCGGTCACGCCGAGCTCCTCGAAGACCGAGGCGTTCTTCAGGAAGCTCTCCTTGGTGTCGAACACGCCGGCCGGGTAGGTGATCGTCGGCTTCGCGACCGGGGTGCCGCCCAGGGTGGTGATGGTGTCGGTGACGGCGGAGACGTGCTGGTTCTCGTGGTCACCGATGGGGGTGACGAGCTCCAGCTCGCGGCCGCTGAGCAAGCCCGCCTGCAGGCCCTTCGCATAGAAGTCGGCCTCCAGGTACTCGAGCGTGAGCGCGTAGTTGAGGATGTCGATGTCGGTCCCGGCCTTGGCGGCCTTGGAGCTGCTCAGGATGTTCGCCTTGAGTTCGGCAGCCTGGGCAGTGGTGGGAACGACACCCGCGGCGAAGGTGGCGCCGACTCCGACGAGTCCCGCCCACTTCAAGAAGGTGCGACGGTCGTGTCCGGTGCTGAAGTGCAGCACCGGCTTTCCGTCGAAGAGTTGATCGGCCATCATCGATCCCTTTCTGCCATGGGCCGTCTCGCGGCCATGGGTCGTGGGGACAGCGGTAACCGCTGCCCGGAACGCTGTCTCGCAGAGGCTGCTCGGACGCGACGACCGCCGCGTAGGCGCAGAGAAGTCCGACGTGCGCCTTGGCGCGTCGATCGGTACGTCACGGCGGTCGCACCCGCCGGGTGACCGGTCTGTGCGAGACCGGTGTGAACCCGCTGTGCGGGCTGGAACACAGGGCATTCGTGACCAGCTGCACAACGGATGGGTCCGATCGGGATTTCTTTTCGCCGGTACGGTCGGCTGACCATGGCCGATCTGATCGACATCGACGACCCCGCCGACCAGCGGGTGGACGACTTCCGCGATCTGACGACCGCCGATCGTCGGCCTGACCGGCCCGGCGGGCGGGGTCTGGTGATCGCCGAGGGCAGCGTGGTGGTGGAACGGTTGCTGGCGTCGCCGTACCCGGTGCGTTCACTCCTGGGGGTGGCGTCGAAGTACGAGGTGCTGGCAGCGGCGCTGGGTTCGGTGGACGTGCCGTACTTCCGGACGTCGGCCGAGGTGATGGCGGCTGTGGTCGGGTTCCACCTCAACCGCGGGGTGCTGGCGGTGGCCGACCGGGTGGCGTTCCCGGCGGCGGCGGACCTGGTGTCCGCGGCCCGGACCGTCGCCGTGCTCGAAGGTGTCGGTGATCACGAGAACCTCGGGTCGGTGTTCCGCAACGCGGCCGCCCTCGGCGTCGACGCGGTGCTGCTGATGGACGGTTGTGCGGACCCGCTCTACCGGCGATCGGTGCGGGTATCGATGGGCAACGTGCTGAAGGTGCCGTTCGCGGCGTTGACCGGGCCGGCCGACCTGGCCGTGGAATCGTTGCGGCACTGGGGGTTCCGGGTAGCGGCGTTGACGCCGCGGACCGGTGCGCAGCCGCTGCTGTCCTTCGACCGTGGGTCCGGTCCGTTGGCCCTGCTGCTCGGGTCGGAGGGTCCCGGGCTGTCGGAGGCGGCGCTGGCCGCCGCCGACGTGTGGCTGCGGATCCCGATGGCCGCCGGGGTCGACTCGCTCAACGTGGCCACCGCCGGGGCCGTCGCGTTCGCGACACTGGCAGCGCCGGGGCAGTAGTCGGTGGTGTTCCGGCCGGCCGGCGCGATGCCCGAGGAGGGGCGTCGGCGGCGAATCGCAACCTGCGCTGCGGCAGGTGGCGGCCGGCGCCGAACGGCAGGTACCGCGTCGACGGGTGCACAGCCGAGGCCGGAACCGGCTGCGCGTCCGGGGTCCGTGCGGGCGGGCCCGTCGGTCCGGTGCCGCCCGTGCGGCAGACTCGTCGTCATGGCTGACGAGAGTGGACCGGCCGGGTCGGTGTCATCCCGTCCGACGGCACCCGCGGATGCGGACCGGGTCCCGGCGTGGACCCCGGACGACCGTGATCTCCTCGCCGCGCTGCCGCTGCCCCCCGCCCGTCGGCGACGGTTCGGGTGGTCGCGCCGGGGCGGACCCACCCCGGCGCCGGAGCCGCAGGCCGACTGGCGCTGGGTGGAGGAGTGGCGCCGCGGGGACGAGCCGACCCCGTGGGGGCCCGGCCTGTTCCTCGCCGGATTCGCCGGGCTCATCATCGGCTGCGCGGTGTACGTGATCAGCTCCGGACTCCGGGACACCCTCGTGTGGGCGGTGATCGCCAACGTCGTCGTCGCCGTCGGTCTGACGCCCGCACTGTGGATGTCGCGCGGGCTGCCGGTGCTGCGGTGGGTCGCGCTGGGCGGCGCGTCGGGCACCGCGATCGCGTGGATCTCGCTGCTGTTCTTCCCGCACGTCCCCTGAGTGGGGTCCTACGAAACCGGCCCTCGGTTGCGGCGAGCTGCGCCTGCAGGGGCGGCTGATGACTGCTCGTCCGACCTCCGGCGCTGGGGGCACACGACCCGGCGACCCACCGGCTCAGGCGAGCGACTCCCGCCAGGCCGTGTCCAGCTGGGCGAACCGGCCCTTGCCGGCGATGAGCTCGGCGGGGGAGCCGTCCTCGACGATCCGGCCCCGGTCCATCACCAGCACCCGGTCGGCGATGGACACCGTCGAGAGCCGGTGGGCGATGATGACCGCCGTCCGGCCGTGCAGCACCCGGTGCAGCGCGGCCTGCACGGCACGTTCGCTGGGGATGTCCAGCGACGCGGTCGCCTCGTCCAGGATCAGCACGGCCGGGTCGGCCAGGAACGCCCGGGCGAACGCCACCAGCTGCCGCTGCCCGGCGGACAGCCGGCCGCCGCGCTTGCGCACGTCGGTGTCGTAGCCCTGCGGCAGCGCGTTGACGAAGTCGGCCACCCCGACCGCTTCGGCGGCGGCCTCGACCTCGGCGCGGGTGGCGGTGGGTTTGCCCAGCGCGATGTTGTCGGCCACCGACCCGGAGAACAGGAACGACTCCTGGGTGACCATCACCAGCGCCCGCCGCAGGTCGTCGTCGGCCAGTTCCCGCAGATCGACGCCGTCCAGCAGCACCCGGCCGACGGTGGGGTCGTAGAACCGGGCCAGCAGCCGGGCCAACGTGGTCTTGCCGGCGCCGGTCGCGCCGACCAGCGCGATGGTCTGCCCGGCGGGCACGGTCAGGTCGAAGCGGGGCAGCACCTCGCGTTCGGCGGCGTAGCCGAACCCGACCCCCTCGAAGCGGAGCTCGCCGTGCGGCGCCGGTAGCGGCGTCGGCTCCGCCGGTTCATGGACCGACGGTTGCTGCGCCAGCAGGGTGGCGATCTTCTCCAGCGCGGCTGCGGCCGACTGTGCCTGGTTGTAGAACATCGCCAGCTCGTCCATCGGGTCGTACATCCGGCGCAGGTACAGCAGGAACGCGGCCAGGACGCCGATCTCCAGCGACCCGTCCACCACGCGCGCCGCCCCGAGAATCATCACCGCGGTCAGGGCGACGTTGCCGATCAGGCGCACCGTCGGGCTGTAGATGCCGGCGACGACGAGGGCGTCGCCGTCGTTGCGGGCGAAGCGGTCGTTGTCCTCGGCGAAGATGCGGGCGTTGCGCGGCTCGCGGCGGAACGTCTGGACCGCCCGCAGGCCGTTCATCGTCTCGGTGAACTGGACGATCAGCGACGCCATCGCCGTCCGGGAGCCGCGGTAGATGGTCAGCGAGCGCCGCTGGAACCAGCGGGTGACGAAGAACAGCGGCAGAAACGCCAGCAGTGACACAGCGCCCAGCGTCGGGTCGAGCCAGAGCAGCACACCGCTGATCACCACCACCGACAGCAGGCCGGCGATCAGGTCGTTGATGCCGGTCTCGAGGGTGTCGCCGATGGTCTCCAGGTCACTGGTCATCCGGGAGATGACCCGGCCCGAGGTGTACTTCTCGTGGAAGGACACGCTCAGCCGCTGGGCGTGGTCGAAGACCCGGGCCCGCAGCCCGCGCAGGACGTCCTGCGAGATCCGGCCGGACATCCGGACGAACACCAACCGGGTCAGTGCGCTGGCCACGGCGGTGAACAGGTACAGCCCGACGGCGAGGAA
Organism: uncultured Actinomycetota bacterium; assembly: GCA_963700115.1. Taxonomy (GTDB): domain Bacteria; phylum Actinomycetota; class Actinomycetes; order Mycobacteriales; family Nakamurellaceae; genus Nakamurella. The sequence continues at coordinate 782,232 of OY969473.1, forward strand.
CATCGGCCCACGGTCACCGTCGATCAGCGCCGGAACCGCAGTGTCGATGCCGTAGGCGATGAGCAGCGGACCGGCGACCGACACGGCCTGGTCGAGCAGGATGACGAGCCCCGCCAGGATCAGCCGTCCACGGTGTGGGCGGGCCAGCTCGCGCACCAGCTTCCGACTGCCCCGGGCGAGCTTCGGACCGGCGGGTGGGACGTCGCCGTCGGGTGCGGTGGTGCCGTCGTCGCCGATGCCCCGCCAGTCGGTGCCGGTGGCGGGATCGTCCGGCAGGTCGCCGGAACGGTCCTGGTCGGTCGAGGTGCTCATCGGAGTCGCTTCTCGGTCGTGCGGTCAGGGGTGGTCGAGTGCAAGGCCGGACCGCTGGACAGCAGCGCGCGGTAGGCCGGCACCCGGGCGAGCAGCTCCTGGTGGGTGCCGACGGCGGCGATGTGGCCGTCCTGCAGGAGCGCCACCTGGTCGGCCATCATCACCGTCGACGCGCGGTGGGCGATGATCAGCGCGGTCGTGGAGTGCAGCACGCTGCGCAACGCCCGCTCGACAAGCGCCTCGGTGTGGATGTCCAGTGCCGACAGCGGGTCGTCGAGCACCAGCACCCGCGGGTTGCCGATCACCGCGCGGGCCAGCGCCAGGCGCTGCCGCTGACCGCCGGACAGGGTCAACCCCTGCTCGCCGACCCGGGTCCGCAGTCCCCAGGGCAGGTCGTACACGAAGTCGGCCTGGGCCACCGCGACGGCCCGACGGACCTCGTCGTCGGTCGAGTCCGGGCGGCCCAGGGTGATGTTCTCCGCGACGCTCGCCGAGAACAGGATGGGCTCCTCGAACGCGACGCTGACCGCGCGGCGCAGGTCCGCGAGATCGAGGTCGCGGACGTCGACACCGTCCAGCAGCACGCGGCCGCCGGTGACGTCGTACATCCGGTTGACCAGCGCGGTCAGCGCGGTCTTGCCGGAACCGGTGGCGCCGACGACGGCCACCGTGGTGCCCGGGCGCGAGGTGCAGGTCGATGCCCGCCAGCACGTCGGGACGGTCGGCGGCGTCGGGGAAGTGGAACCGGACGTCTTGGAAGGTCAACGCGCCGGCGCCCGCATCCAGGGGGAGCCGGACCGGGTTCGCCGGGGAGGTGATGGTGACCTGCTCGTCGAGCACCTCGAAGTAGCGCTCGGACGCGGACGCCGCGTCGTTGAGCAGGCTGAGCAGCCAACCGAGCGAGTCGATCGGCCAGCGCAGGATCATCGCGACGGTGAAGAAGGCCACCAGGGTGCCCGCCGACATCGTGCCGTCGGCGACCTGCTGGATCCCCAGGAACAGGCAGACGCCCAGGGCGATCTCGGGCAGCGCGATGATCGTCGCCCACAGCTTCGCGATCATCCGGGCCTTGCCGATCTCGGTCGCGCGTAGCTCGCTGGCCTGCCGGAAGAACGCCCGGCCCAGGTGCGCGGAGCGACCGAACGACTTGAGGATGCGGACGCCGAGGATGGATTCCTCGACCGTGGTGGCGACGTCGCCGACCTGGTCCTGCGAACGACGGGCCAGCACCTTGTAGTGCGTCTCGTACCGGGCGCAGATGACGATCAGCGGGACGGCCTGGGCCAGCACCACCAGCGCCAGCAGCCACGACAGGCTGAACAGGATGCCCAGCCCGATGAGGAAGGTCAGCGAGTTCACCACCAGGAAGATGGCGCCGAAGCTGAGGAACATCCGGATCGTGGACAGGTCCGAGACCGCCCGCGACAGCAGCTGTCCCGAACCGATGCCGTCGTGGTACGCCACCGGCAACGCCTGCAGACGGTCGTAGATCCGCTGCCGCATCACGGCCTGGATGCGCGTCGCGGGCCGGGCGGCGACCCAGCGGCGCAGCCCGAACAGCAGCGCCTCGCCGATGCCTGCGAGCAGCAGCAGCGCTCCCGGCCACCACAAACCGGAGAGGTCGCGGGCGGCGATCGGTCCGTCGACGATCCGCTGCACGATCAGCGGCAGGACCAGTCCGCAGACCATCGCGGCCAGGGCCAGCACGGCTGACAACACGAGCTGGGGAGCCTCGGGACGGACGAACGGCCAGAGGCGCGCAATCGAGACACCCGACGTCGGGGCGGGCGGGTGGACGGGGAGGTCGCCGGTCGGAGGGAGCGGGGTCGCGCTGTCCGGCGGGGCGGTCGACTGATCGGTGCTCATGGCTGTTCCGACGGTACGGGCCGGGCCCGACACTGTGGAACTGATTTAGCGGGGGGCGCAGGCCACCCTGGTCACCGCCGTGCTGCCACCGATCGCAGCAGGCCCGAAGATCTCTCGGGTCAGCGACCCGGCGAGCGGGTCCCCAGCAGCACGTCCTCCCAGGACGGCATCGGGGCGCGACCGGAGCGACGGTTGTCGTCGGTGCCGGTGCGGGCGACCGTCGCGCGCTCCTCGCGGGGCTCGTCCGGGACGGTCGGCGAGCTCATCGTGTGATGCGCCAGCGCCGCGGCCACCTTGTTCTGGGCGGCCGCCGGAGCCGGGCTGTCGAACAGCGGATTCTGGGCCGGGGTGCGGTCGACCTGCGGTGCAGGAGCCGGCGCCGACTCGACGGCGGGAGCGGCCGGAAGGTGCTGGGTGGCCAGCGGGTTCAGCGGCGGCGCGGGGGTCTCGACGACCGGCTCACGGACGGTGCGCAGCGGGCGCGGAGCCGGGTCCATCAGCTCGGCGGCGGCGTCGTCCAGGGCGGTGACGGTGCCGCTGGTGGCGCTGTGGTGGTAGGTCCAGCGGGCGGTGTTCTCGCTGCGGCCGGCGTTCCAGGTCAGGAGCAGGATCCACGCGCCGGCCTCGGTGCGGTAGGCGTCCCAGCTCATGGTGTCGGCCTGGCCGCGCTCGGCCAGCGTGTTGCGGACCAGCTTCTCGACGCTCTCCCTGACCGGGGCGCCGTCGACGACCGGACGGGCCTGCCGGCCGCGGTCGGCGATCATCGACCGCTCCATCAGCACCGGGAAGGCGAAGCGCTCGATGCGGGACGGCTCACACCCGGCGTCGGCGGCGACGGCCTCGAGGGTGGCACCGGCGCGGATGCGGGCCTGGATGTCGCGGGGGCGCAGCTGCGGTTCCATCGGGGTCTCCCGGATCGGTGTGCGGCGGGGGGTCGGAGCCGCCGTGCGCGACGGGGCCTCGCGGCGGGGAGCGGCGTCGCGCAAGAGGTTCTCGCGCAGGGCGACCAGCACCCGGTCGTCGGACGGCACGAAGAAGCGCTCGCCGCTGGCGGGCTCCTCGCACACCAGCCCGGCACCGTCCTCGGACAGCCCCAGCAACTTCAGCGCGCGCATCGATCCTCCCCAGATCTCGTTGCCGACAACGGTATCGATCCCCTCACGACAGCCCGGCCAGGCGCGCCGCAGCGCGCCCGACCGGGCCTGCGTGATCTGCTACAGGGCGGCGACGACGTGGTCGATGCACGCCGTCAGGGCTTGCACGTCCGACGGGTCGACCGCCGGGAACATCCCGACCCGCAGCTGGTTGCGGCCCAGCTTGCGGTACGGCTCGGTGTCGACGATCCCGTTGGCGCGCAACACCTTCGCCACCGCAGCAGCGTCGATTGCGGCGTCGAAGTCGATGGTGCCGACGACGGGGGAGCGCAGCTCCGGGCGGGCCACGAACGGCGTCGCGAACGACGACTCCTCGGCCCAGCTGTAGAGCGCCTTCGCGGAGTCGGCGCTGCGGCCGGCGGAGAACGCCATCCCGCCGCTGCCGTTGATCCAGTCGAGCTGGTCGGCGAGCAGGAACAGCGTCGCCACCGCCGGGGTGTTGTAGGTCTGGTCCTTGCCGGAGTTGTCGATGGCGGTGGCCAGCGACAGCGACTCCGGGATCCACCGCTCGGTGGCGCTGACCTGCTCGACCCGGGCGAGTGCGGCCGGCGACATCAGCGCGATCCACAGCCCGCCGTCGGAGGCGAAGACCTTCTGCGGGGCGAAGTAGTAGACGTCGGCCTGGCTGATGTCGACCGGGATCGCGCCCGCCCCGGAGGTCGCGTCCACCAGCACGAGCTGGTCGTCGGTGGCACCGTCGGGGCGGATCACCGGAACCGTCGACGCCGGTGGAGGTCTCGTTGTGCGCCCAGGCGTAGGCGTCCACGTCGGCCTCGAAACGGGGGGCCGGTGCGTCGCCCGGATCGGTCTTGATCACGGTCGGCGTGCCGAGGAAAGGGGCGCCCGCGGTGACGCCGGCGAACTTCGCGGAGAACTCACCGAAGGTCAGGTGCTGCGACCGCTGCCGGACGAGGTTGAGCGCCGCGACGTCCCAGAACACGGTGCTGCCGCCGTTGCCGAGGACGACCTGGTAGCCGTCGGGCAGCTGGAACAGGTCGGTCAGGCCGTCGCGGATGCGGTGCACCAGGTTCTTCACCGGGGCCTGCCGGTGGGACGTGCCCATCAGCGACGTGCCGGACGCGGCCAGCGCGGCGAGCGCCTCCGGGCGGACCTTGGACGGTCCGCAGCCGAACCGGCCGTCGGCCGGCGTGAGCTCGTCGGGAATCCTGATGGTGCTGGCGTCGGCCATGGAAGTCGGGCTCCTCGGGGGTGTCGCGGGCGTCGGGGCGCACGGCGGGCACTGTCGGCGGGACGTTCGGGCGGCTCGATTCTCCCACCTCGCCGGGACCTCGGATCGACACCGGCGCCGGCCGGGGTGGGCACCCGGGGGGCTGGAGTGCGCGCAGTGCCGCCGGGCGGAGGTGAGCAGCCTCACCCGGCGGGGATCGCCACCGGGCGGGCCGGGCGGCGCGGATCGTCCAGCAACGGCTGGAGCGCCAGCTCGCCGGCGCCGAGCAGGGCCGTGTGCGTGAGCTCCGCGGGCACGATGTCGAGCTGCTGGGCGTGGGCCAGGTAGGACCGGCGGCCGACGGCGTCCCGCAGCGCCGACGGGTCGGCGCGCAGCAACTCCGCCAGGAACGAGCCGAGGACGATCCGGTCCGGGTCGAGGATGTTGACCAGGGCTCCCAGGCCGGTCGCCAGGTGCTCCACGACGGTCTCCAGCGCGGCCGCGGCCGCCGGATCCGACGCCCGGGTCTGCAGGATCCGCTCCACCGCGGCCGCCTCGGGTTCGCCCGATCCCGACCCGCCCGACCGTGCGACCAGCGCCCCCGGGGTGGCGGCGCGTTCCAGGCAGCCGGTGTTGCCGCAGTAACAGACCGGCCCGGCCGGATCGACGGTGACATGCCCCAGCTCCAGCGCGTGCCCGGCGCTGCCGGTGTGCAGGCGGCCGTCGACGACCAGGCCGCCGCCGACGCCGTGCGCCCAGCTGGTCACGTACAGCATCTGGGCGGCACCCCGGCCGGCTCCGTGCCGGGACTCGGCGAGCGCGGCCAGGTTGGCGTCGTTGCCCACCGTGATCGGCACCCCGACCGGGCCGCGCCGGGCGATCAGCTCCGTCAGGCGCTCCAGCACCGGAACTCCGGCCGGCCAGCGCAGCGGCAGCGCCGACAGCGCGATGCCTCCCGGCCCGACGGCCGACGCCACGGCGACCCCGATCCCGACGCAGCCCGCGGTCGGCGCCCGTGTCGTGATCAGCTCCGCGGCCACGGCGAGCGCCGCGTCGGGATCGCCCGGGTCGTCGAGCGGCACCCGGTGCAGGTCGGTCAGCCGGCCGCCCAACCGGGCGTGCGCGATGGTCACGCCGTCGATCCCGATCTGAACGGCGACACCGACCGGGGCGGCCGGGTGCAGGGACACCGTCGGTGACGGGCGTCCCCCGCCGGCGCTCTCCCTCGGTGCGACCGCGGGACCACTGTGGACCAGGCGCAGCGACTCCAGCTCGCGCAGCAGCCCGCCGACGCCGGTGCGGGTGACTCCGAGCAGCGCGGTGAGGTCCGAACGCTTGGCCGCCTGCCCGGTGTGCACCAGCATCAGCGCCCGGCCCAGGTTGCCGGGGTGCGGGGGGCCGGCGGGCCTTGTGGAGGGCGGGGGCATTGTCCTATTCTAAGTTTGTGAATCAACTACACAAACCGACCCGACCGACCCTGCAGCGGGACCGGCTCACCCTGACCGCCTTCGGGGTCATGGGTCTGAACGGCTTCCTGCTCAACGGGTTGGGCTCGGTCCTGGCGCCGCTGCAGGAGCAGCTCCAGCTGAGCCGGTCGGCGGTGGCGGTGTACCCGGCACTGATCGCGGCCGCGCTGGTGCTGATGGGCCTCTTCGGGGGGCGGTTGGTGGCCGCACTGGGCCACCGTTCCGGGTTGGCGGCCGCGTTGACGCTGATGGCCGCCGGGGTTGCCCTGCTGGGCTGCCCGATCCGTTGGCTCACCCTGCTCGGCGCGTTGACGCTGGGCTTCGGTGTCTCGCTGGCCATCTCGCTGGTGCCCTCGGTGCTGGCCGACCGGCACCCGACGATGACGCCGGCCGCGTTCGGTGAGGCCAACGCGGTGTCCAGCATGACGTCGCTGACGGCGCCCGCCGCGATCGCCGCCGCGCTCGCACTGGGCTGGGGATGGCGCACCGGTTACCTGCTGCTCGCGATCCCGGCCGCGGCGGGGCTGCTGTTCCTGGTCGTCCGCGGCGGGCTCCCGTTCGCGGGCCGGCAGCGGTCGAGTGATCCGCGGCCGACCCCGCCGGTGTCCGGTCCCGGGCTCCACCCGGGACGGCTCGCCCCCCGGCTCGCCATGGTGTTCGCGTCGGTCAGCGTGGAGTTCTGCCTGGTCTTCTGGGCCGCGCAGGCACTCAAGGAGTGGCACGGCGCTTCCGCGGCCACCGCCGCCGCGCTGGGCGCGGCCTTCCTGGCCGGCATGGCCGCGGTCCGTGCCGCGTCGTCGCGCCTCACCACCGGTCGGCACCCGCTGCAGGTGGTCCTGGTCTCCTGCGCGGTCACCCTGGCCGGCTTCGGCCTGTTCTGGACCGTGCCCGGGACGGCCGGCGCCGCGGTCGGGCTGCTGGTGGCCGGCGGCGGGGTGGCGCTGACGTTCCCGGCGCTGCTGGCGCGGGCGGTCGCGGCGCGACCCGGTGACACCGACCGCACCAGCCGCCTGTGCGCGCTGATGTCGGGCCTGGCCATCGGCGGTGCGCCGCTGGTGCTCGCGCAGTTGGCCGACGCGGTGGGCCTGCGGTGGGCCTACCTGGTGGTCCCGGCGGTGCTGGCGTCGATGGCCGCCTACTGTCTGGCCGCGCGTCGCGCCGAACGCCCCCAGCCGGCCGAACCCGAGCTGGTCGGGGCGCTCGCGGCCTGAACGCCCCGCCGAGCAGATCCGCCGGGCACCGTCCCGGGCTGCGGTGCGTCGTCGTGCGGTCGGATGGTTCATCCGATGGAGGGCGCTCATGGTCGACAGCAACAGTCCGGTGATCGTCACCACGTCAGGGACGTTCCGCGGCCGCGACGGCGGCCAGGTCGCCGTCTTTGAAGGCGCGCAGCTCGGGATCGCGCGCGGCATCTGCTGCTGAGTGCCGGCCGTCGGGCTGCCGGAGGGGCACGCGGCGGTCCGCCGGGTGCCGGCCGGCCTCCGTGCGGCGGCGGGTCCGGCCCACCGCCGGCAGGCGGTGCTCGCGTTCTCCGCGCCGGGAGCTCACGCTGCGTGACGATTGGTCTGATACCGCACGCAGCTCGGCGGCCGCTACCGACGGCGTGCGTAGTGTCAAACAGGACGGTCACGCTCAGTCACCACCGGCCCGCTCGAAACGGCCCATAGTGGGGAAAGAGGGGGATCTACGTCTCCCTGGTTGGCTGGCGCGGCCCGGCGACCTGTCACTACGTAATGAATCTTTCACCCGTTTGGCCCTATGCAGTACCCGGCATGATCGACGAGCCTCTTTCTCACAGGAAGTTCAAATCCGGACATCACGATCATTCTGGGCAAGGCGCCGCCGCCAGGTGTCAGCTCTGAGTGGCCCGTTTCGCCGCCGCCGTCGTTACGTGTGGTGATGTTCGGACGGCCCCTGTGTCGACGGCCTCATGGCCGGGGTGGTGGAGGTTCGAGTGTCCGCGCTGTCAGTGTCGCCTGCACCGGCGAGAGGTCCGGTATCTGCCCGGGGTCCGCTCCCGTGCTGTCACGTCGACCCGGTGTCAGCCGGACGGGGAGTGATACCACCGCCCTGGTGTCCGGCGGCGTTGGGGTAGTCCGGCTCGGTCGAGCCAGGGGCGGGGTGTTGCCCCAGCAGCGTCCCTTCCTGTGCCGCGTCGAAGAGCGGGCACGCCGCGAACGCCGCCGCTGAACAGGGACATCTGCCGATCGGCGGTAGCCCACCTGATCCACCGTCGCTCTGGGCTCGAGACGAGCCCGTTCTCACCAGGCTCGGCAGCCACTGACTGTCCCTGGTCTCCACTTTGGTCGCGCGGCAACGTCGCCGCGCGGCCGCCGAATGCCAGGAGGCATTGTGACCGTCATTTCGACCCCGCACGCATACAACGAGGACGAGTTGTACGTCGACCTCAAGACGATGTTCGGGTACTCGCTCCTGCTGAAATGCGAAGGCTTCAACTTCGCCGGTTCCATCAAGCTCAAGGCGGCCACCGAGATGGTCGAGGCGGCGGAGCGGACCGGTCTGCTCAAGCCCGGATCGATCCTGATCGAGTCGTCCTCGGGCAATCTGGGTGCCGCCCTGAGCATCCTGGCGGCCAGTAAGGGATACGGCTTCGTCTGCGTGACCGATCAGCGATGCAACCTGTCCACCAGGCGCCTGATGGAGGCGTTGGGCGCCCAGGTGCACATCATCACCGAGCCATCCGCAACCGGCGGGTTCCTCGGCGCCCGGATCGACTACGTCACCGCCAAGTGCGCGACCGACAGTCGGTACGTGTGGTTGAACCAGTACCGCAATCCGAGCAACTGGCAGGCGCACTACCGCACCACGGCACCCGCGATCGCGCGGCATTTCCCCCGGCTGGACGTGCTCTTCGTCGGAGCCGGGACGACCGGGTCGCTCATGGGGTGCGCACGGTTCTTCCGGGAGCAGGAGCGGCCGGTGCGGATCGTCGCGGTCGACACCGTCGGTTCCATCACCTTCCAGGACACGCCCGGACGACGGATGATCCCCGGCCTGGGGACCAGCGTCCGACCGCCGATGTTGGACATGTCGTTCGTCGACGAGGTGGTCATGGTGGAGGAGGAGGACACCATTCGGGCGTGTCACCGGATGGCATCGCACGGCTTCCTCTTCGGCGGGTCGACCGGGACGGTCGTCAGCGGTGCCATGGGGTGGCTGGCCCAGCACGATGCCCAGGACCTCACCGCGGTCGCACTCGCCCCGGACCTCGGCGAGCGCTACCTCGACACGGTGTACCAGACCAACTGGGTTCACGAACTGTTCGGCGAGGACGTCTTCCGCGCCGGCCGGGGAGAGCGCCGCCAGCTCCCCCTGCAGAATCGCGCCGCCGACGTCCTCGCAGCGCTATGAGGTGCACGACCGTGCACCGAGCCGGCGGGCCATCGGCATGGAGGAGTTTCGCGTGACGGCTAGGCCCTTTGTCAGCCTTGTCCTGGACGTCCAGGGCGGGAGCGACGTCCGCGAACCGGCAACCGGCACCGACATCGAGATGGAGCTCAGCCTGGCCGGCGTGCTCGCCGCTGTGATGAAAGTCGACCAGGTGGCGCCGGACGCCCACTTCTTCGATGACCTGGGTGCGGACTCGTTGGTCATGGCGCACTTCTGCGCGCGGGTCCGCAAACGCGCCGATCTGCCGTCGGTGTCGATCAAGGACATCTATCAGTACCCGTCCATTCACCGGCTGGCCCGATCGCTGGCCGGGGCGGCACCCGTGACGGCGCCGGGCGGCGCGGTCACGCCGCTGGAGGACGGGCTCGCTCGCGTTCTCGCAGAGGTGCTCGAACGCGAGCAGGTGGCGATCGACGCCCATTTCTTCGATGACCTGAGCGCGGACTCGTTGGTGATGGCCCACTTCTGCGCGCGGGTCCGCAAACGCGCCGATCTGCCGACCGTGTCGATGAAGGACGTGTACCTGCATCCGTCGATCCGCAGCCTGGCCACCTCGATGGCGCCGGCCGCCGGCGGAGATGTTCCGGCTTCGCTCGCCTCGGTGCCGACCGAAGGGGGCTCGCCGGTAGCGGCGGCCGGAACACCGACGACCGCCGTGGTGCACGAATCACCGGCTCGGTCCGCAGGTGCCGACCAGCAGAAGCCGGCGACTGCGTTCCAGTTCTACCTGTGTGGCGTTCTTCAGGTCCTGTGCTTCATCGCGTACTCCTACGCTGCTGCACTGGTCTTCATGCGGGGCTATGACTGGATCGCGACAGGCGCCGGCCTTTTCGACGACTATCTGAGAGCAGTCGTCTTCGGTGGGGCTGTGTTCGTCGGGACATCCCTGCTGCCCATTGCGGCCAAATGGCTCTTGATCGGCCGCTGGACATCCGGCCAGATCCAGATCTGGAGTCTGACCTACGTCCGTTTCTGGCTGGTCAAGACGCTCATCAGAGCAAATCCGCTGGTGCTGATCTTTGTCGGCACCCCCGTGTACTCGATGTACCTGAGGGCGCTCGGTGCGAAGATCGGGCCGCGCGTCGTCATCCTGACCCGGCAGACGCCGGTGTGCACCGACCTGTTCACCGTCGGCGCGGATTCCGTCATCCGCAAGGATGCCGTGCTCACCGGCTACCGGGCCCGCGCCGGCGTGATCGAGACCGGGCCCGTCGCCCTCGGGCGCGACGTGCTGATCTGCGAGGCGGCCGTGCTGGACATCGGGACCTCGATGCAGGACGGCTCGGAGCTCGGGCATCGGTCGTCACTGCACGAAGGTCAGTCCGTTCCGGGGGGCCAGAGCTGGCACGGCTCGCCGGGCCAACCCGCACCGGCCAGCTTCCGCACGGTCGAGCCGCTGCCGGCGCGGCCGGTCTGGACGTTTGTCTACACCCTTCTCCAATTGCTGGGTGTCGTGTTCGTCAGAATGCCCATCCTGATCGGCGTGATCGCTCTCGTCACCGTTCTTTTCCCGGGCATCGACGAGTTGCTGAGTGTGGGGCCGGTGGCGCTGACCGAGTGGTGGTTCTACGCCGACGCGCTGATCGGATCCAGCGTGATCTTCGTCGCCGCGCTCGTGCTCAGCCTGCTGGGCGCAACGATCCTGCCGCGACTGCTGAACCTGGCCCTCACTCCGGACCGGGTCTACCCGGTGCACGGCTTCCACCATTCTGTGCACCGGGCCGTCGCGCGGACCTCCAACAACCGGTTCTACAACAAGCTGTTCGGCGACAGCTCCTACATCGTCGGGTACCTGCGATCCGTCGGCTACACGCTCCTCGGCAGGGAGCAGTCCGGGTCGAACTTCGGCAATACCAACAAGCACGACAACCCGTTCCTGGTGACGGTCGGTACCGGAACGATGGTCGCCGACGGCCTGTCATTGGTGAATGCGGAGTACAGCAGTTCGTCGTTCCGGGTGACCCGGGTGACGGTCGGTGCGCGCAACTTCCTCGGCAACCACATCACCTACCCCGCTCAGGGCAAGACCGGCGCGAACTGTCTGCTGGCGACCAAGGTCATGGTGCCCACCGACGGGCGGGTCCGCGAGAACGTGGGGCTCTTGGGGTCCCCGGCCTTCGAGATCCCGCGGTCGGTGAACCGCGACGCGACCTTCGACCACCTCAAGGAGCCGTCGGAGTTGCCTCGGCACCTCGCCGCCAAGAACCGGCACAATCGGCGCACCATCGGGTTGGTGCTGTTCCTCCGCTGGTTCAGCCTGCTGATCGTCACGGTGATCGGCTTGACCGGTGCCGAGCTGCACGACCGGTTCGGTGCGCTTTCCTTCGCGTTCTCGCTGGTGGCTGTCCTTCTGTTCACCACCTGCTTCGGCATCCTGGTCGAGCGTGTGTTGTTGCGGTTCGGGTCCCTCTCCGCTCAGTTCTGTTCCATCTACGACCCTTATTTCTGGTGGCACGAGCGACTGTGGAAGCTCTCCGCGCAGCCCCGGATCTTCAACGGCACCCCCTTCAAGGGCGCCATCTGGCGCTTGTTGGGCATGCAGGTCGGCAGTCGGCTGTTCGACGACGGCGCTGAAATTCCGGAGCGCACCCTCGTCTCGATCGGCGCCAACTGCACGTTGAACGCGACTGCCGGCATTCAGTGCCACTCCCAGGAAGACGGTGCGTTCAAGTCCGATCGGACCACGATCGGCTCGGGCTGCACGGTGGGAGTCGGTGCGCTGGTGCACTACGGGGTGACCGTTGCCGACGGCGTGGAGATCGCCCCCGATTCGTTCGTCATGAAGGGCGAGGACGTGCCGGCCGGTGTCCGGTGGGCCGGCAACCCCGCGGTCGAGGTCTCGGTGCGGCCGGCTGAAATTCCGGGCACGTTGGCCGAACCGACCGCTCTCCGCCCGGGCAACAGCCGACCCGGTGCCGGCCGACACCGTCGGTCGCCGGGCCGGGCGCCCGCCCACCAGCTGGTGGGGCCGGCCAAGCGCAGCTCCGGTCGCCATCAGCCTGCGGGCGGCCACGCCCTCGCCACGGGTGGACGGCACTCCGCCCGATGAGCTCGACACTGACCGGCGGGCGCCGCCCCCACTCGGAGGACGACCAGATGAACACGACCGCGGTCCGGAGCCGGGAATTCTGGCGGGCCGTACTGCTCGCCGGCGGGTCGGGGCCGATCCCGCGGTGGACCTCCCAGCCGCGGGTGGGCCTGGATGAGTACGAGATCGACGTACCGGCCGGGCTCGCCGCAGAGGTCGCCGGGGCCGCCCGTCGACTCGGCGTCCCGGTGTCGTCGGTGCTGCTGACGGCGCACACCGCGGTGCTCGCGTCGTTGACCGGGGAGAGGGACGTCTGCGCCGGGCTGGTCATCGCACGGATCGGTGCGGCGCTGCCGGTCCGGGTCGACACCGACACGGCGACCTGGCGGACGCTGGCTCGAGCGGTCGACAGCGTGATGAACGAGGCGGTGCTGCACCGCGACCATCCCGTGGCCGACCTCGCCCGCGAGCTGGGCCTGCCGGAAGCTCCGTTCGACACCGAGTTCGATCCGGAGGGGGTCGGCGGTCTCCTCGGCGACGGCACGGTCGTACAGGTCGGGCTGGTCCGCGGTGACGGGCTGCCCGCGACGCTGCGGGTGCGATACCGCACCGAGGCACTGGACCGGGAGGCGGCCGCCCGGATCGCTGACTACCACCTCAGTGCACTCGCCGCGTTGGTCCGCGACCCGGATGCCGACCACCGACGGCAGACCCTGCTCTCGGCGGCGGAGTGGGAATTGCAGCTGTCCGGGCTGGCCGGCCCGACCCGGGAGCTGCCGGATCTGCGGGTCCACCAGTTGTTCGAGCAGCAGGCCGCCGCCCATCCGGACGCGATCGCCGCCGTGCACCGCGACCAGCGATGGAGCTATGCGCAACTGAACGAGCTCGCCAACCGGCTGGCCCGTGCGCTGGTGGCGCGCGGCCTGGTCCGGGAGGGTGTGGTCGCCGTCGTCACCGAGCGGAACCTGGACTGGATGGCGGCTGTGCTGGCCGTTTTCAAGGCCGGTGGGGTGTACCTGCCGATCGAGCCGCACTTCCCGGCCGACCGGATCGCCGGCACGCTGTCCCGCTCGAGCTGCCGGCTGGTGCTGACCGAGCGGGCCAGCCGCACGTCGCTGGCGGCGGCGCTGCAGGGACTCCCCGACGTGCAGGAGCTGCTGCTGGACGAGGTTCATCAGGAGGATCACCCCGCCGACGATCTCGGCCTCGACGTGGGCGCGGACCAGCTGGCCTACATCTACTTCACCTCCGGGTCCACCGGTCAGCCCAAGGGTGCGATGTGTGAACATGCCGGCCTGGTGAACCACCTGTTGGCCAAGATCGACGATCTGCAGGTGGAATCCGGGCAGGTGGTGGCCCAGACCGCCCCGCAGTGTTTCGACATCTCGCTCTGGCAACTGGTCTCCGCGGTGCTCGTCGGTGGGACCACCCTGCTGGTGGAGCAGGAAGTGGTCCTCGACGTCGGCAGGTTCGTCGACACCCTGGTCGCCGGCCGGGTCGGAGTGGTGCAGTTGGTCCCGTCGTACCTCGACGTGGTGGTGTCCCACCTCGAACAGCACCCGACCGCGCTGCCGGACCTGCGCTGCGTCTCGGTGACCGGCGAGGCCCTCAAGCGCGAGTTGGCGGTGCGCTGGTTCGCCGTGCAACCCGGCATCGCGCTGGTCAACGCCTACGGGCTGACCGAGACCAGCGACGACACCAATCACCACGTCATGCGCGAGGCACCCCCGGAGGACCGGGTGCCGCTGGGCCTGCCCGTCCAGAACGTGACCATCACCATCCTGAACGACCACCTCGACCCGGTACCGCTGGGCGCCCCGGGCGAGATCACCTTCAGTGGCGTGTGCGTCGGACGGGGCTACATCAACGATCCGGATCGCACCCGGGCCGCCTTCGGGGATGACCCACACCGTCCCGGCCAGCGGCTCTACCGCAGTGGCGACTTCGGGCGGTGGTCGCCCGACGGGACACTCGAGTTCCTCGGCCGCCGGGACAGCCAGGTGAAGATCGCCGGCTTCCGCATCGAGATCGGCGAGATCGAGAACGCGCTGCTGCAGGTGCCTGGGGTCGGCGACGGCGCGGTGGTGATCGGGCAGCGTGATCAGCAGAGCAAGCGTCTGGTGGCGTTCTACTCCGGCCCCCAGGAGGTGGACGACCAACTCCTGCGCGACCGGTTGGGGGCGGCGCTGCCCGTCTACATGGTGCCGACCGCGTTCCATTGGCGACCACTGCTCCCGCTCACGGCGAACGGCAAGATCGACCGGAAGAACCTGACGGCTGCGGCCGGACAGCTCGTCGTGACCGACGACTTCGATCCCCCGTGCACGGAGACCGAGAAGCGTCTCGCCGCAGCGTGGGCGGTGGTGCTGGGCGTTCCGCCGCACCGGATCGGCCGCCAGGATCACTTCTTCGATCTCGGCGGGACGTCGCTGCTGGCGGTGAAGCTCGCGGTCACCCTGAAGCGGCTGGTATCGCTGAAGGACGTCACCCGACATCCGGTGCTGGCCGACCTCGCCCGGCTGGTCGACACATCGACCGCATCGACGGCCGGCCTGCTGCAGCTGCTTTCGCGGGCCGACCCGCCCCCGACCACCGCTGTCGTGTGCTTTCCCTATGCGGGTGGAAACGCGGTGAACTTCCGGCCGCTGGCCGATGCGCTGAGCGAGAGCGGTTGCGCTGTCTACGGAGTGGAGCTGCCAGGGCACGACCCGGTCGGTGGTGGCGACTCCTTCCGCTCGTTGCCCGACGTGGTCGGTCTCGTCGTGACCGAGTTGGGCCGACTCGGCCTGACCGAGATCATCCTGTGGGGACACTCGTCGGGGGCGGCCTTCGCGCTGGCGGCCGCGCGCCTGCTCGAAGAGCGGTCGATGCCGGTGACCCGGGTCGTTCTCGCCGCACAGCTGCCGGGAACGGCATCGGAGCGGCGCGCGGCGGCCGCCGCGCTGGAGACCCGCACCGACGCCGAGATCGGAGCGATGCTCGCGTCGGGCGTCGGGCGCGGCGAGCTGGGCGCACTGGACGCCGTGGGCATCGAACGGGTGGCTGCGGCGTACCGGCACGACTGCGTCTCCGCGCATCGATACCTGGCAGCGGCCTTGGACAGCGCTCCGGCCGCCCTGGGTGCGCCGGTCACCGTGGTCGTCGCCGCGGACGATCCGGCCACTGCCGGGTATGCCGATCGCTACCAGGGGTGGTCCCGACTCGCCGCTCACGTCACCCTGCACGAGATCGCCGACGGCGGTCACTACTTCATCGGCCACCGTGCCCGCGCGGCGGCCGACGTCGTCCGGGCCGATCGCTTCGTCTCGTCCTCCTCCTGACCAGCACCTGAGCTGGTCGGTCACGAAAGGTAGTTCTTGATGTCAGTTGTTGCCGGATCGGTGTTGGAGATCGAGCTGGAACCGGGTGTGGCCCCGATGCTGCGCACCGGCAGCCCCGATGATCTGCACGCCTGGATGTCCGATCACCGAGTCGCCCTGCGGACCACCCTGGACGATCACGGCGCGGTCCTGATCCGTGGACTGGGCCTGCGGGATGTCGAGCAGGTGGGGGCCGTGTTCCGGGCCTGGGGAGGCCTGTTACCGGCCGAACAGGAAGCGTTCGGGACCCGTCGGCGATACGCCGACGGCGTGTATTCCTCCACCACCTGGCCGGCCCACCAGCAGATGTGCATGCACAACGAATCGAGCTACCGGTCCGAGATTCCGGGCGTGCTGATGTTCGGCTGCCTCGCCGCCGCGACCGCCGGGGGCGCCACCGGAGTGGCGGACACGGCCGCGGTGTTGGACGCGCTGCCGAGAGATCTGGTGCAACGGTTCGACACCCACGGCTGGATGCTGGACCGCAACTACAACGATGAGATCGGCGCGTCCTGGGAGGAGTCGTTCGGCACCGAGGACCGGAATGCGGTGGCCGACTACTGCCGGGCCAACGACATCGACTTCGAGTGGCAGCCGGACGGCGGTCTGCGCACCCGGCAGCTGCGGAGCGCGGTGTTGACCCACCCTCGGACCGGCCGGCGCGGCTGGGTGAACCAGGTGGCCTTCCTGAGCGAGTGGACCCTCGCCGAGGAGATCCGGGAGTATCTGGTCGACGAGTACGGCCCGGACGGGCTGCCGTTCACCACCCGGTTCGGTGACGGCACCGAGGTGGACGCCGACATCGTCGCCGCGATCAACGAGGTCTACGACAGCCGGACGCGGCGGACGCTCTGGCAGCCGGGAGATCTGCTGCTGGTCGACAATCTGGCTTCGGCGCACAGCCGGGAGGCGTACCAGGGGACCCGCGAAGTGATCGTCGGGATGGCTGACGCCGTCCGGGTGGCCGACTGCGCGCCGACCGTGGGACTTCGCCGATGACCGCCGTGGTCGACGGCCCGGTCGCGTCGACGACGGATTCGCGGCAGGTTCCGCCGTTCGCGGTGATCTCCGGCGGGCAGGTCCAGCGGGCGCTGCACGGCCGCGAGCAGGAGATCGTCGATCTGGTCGAATCGACCTACCGGCTGCATGCCGCCGGCGACTCGGTGAATCCGCCGTCCTACTTCCTGCGCTTCCCGGACCGGCCCTCCTCGCGCATCATCGCGCTGCCCGCCTCGGTCGGTGGCGACGTACGGGTCGACGGGCTGAAGTGGATCTCGAGCTTCCCGGAGAACGTGGCCGCCGGGATCCCGCGGGCGTCCGCGGTGCTGATCCTCAACGATCACGACACCGGTTATCCGTTCGTGTGCATGGAGAGCTCGATCATCAGCGCGACCAGGACGGCGGCGTCGGCCGCCCTGGCGGCCGATCGACTCACCGGGGACAGGCCCCGTCCGCGGCGCGTCGGGTTCGTCGGGGTAGGCCTGATCGCCCGCTTCATCCACACCTTCCTGGCCGCCACCGGGTGGACCTTCGACGAGGTCGGGGTGTTCGACCCGTCCGCGGACAGCGTCGCCGGCTTCCGGACGTACCTGGACCGATCCGGCGCAGCCGGCCGGTTCACCGCGCACACCTCCGTCGAGGGGGTGGTCCGGGACAGCGACCTGGTCGTCTTCGCCACCGTGGCGGGGGTCCCGCACGTGCACGAGGTGAAATGGTTCGACCACCATCCCCTGGTGCTGCACGTCTCACTGCGTGACCTCTCCCCGGAGATCCTGCTGGCGTCGACCAACGTCGTCGACGACGTCGAGCACTGTCTGAAGGCCGACACCTCGCCGCACCTGGTCGAGCAGCTCACCGGCAGCCGCGACTTCCTGGCCGGCACCCTGGCGGATGTGATGGAAGGCCGGGTGTCCATCCCCGCCGACCGGACCGTGGTGTTCTCGCCCTTCGGCCTGGGAGTGCTGGACATCGCGGTGGGGAAGTTCGTCTACGACCAGGTGGCGCAGGCAGCGGAGCTCACCGTCGTGCCGGAGTTCTTCAGCGAAGTTCGCCGCCACGGATGACGGCGGGGGTCGGTGCCGCGACGGGTGCGGTGCGCGCCGGGGCGGCGATGGCCGTTCCGGTGCTGAACCCGGGTGAGTGCCAGGTCTGGTTTGCCCGGTCCGACGACGCCCGGGCCGCGCATGACACGGTGCTGCACCCCTCCGACGTGGCGCGCCGCGCGCGACTGCGGCGATCGGCCGACCGCCGGCGGTCGACCGTTGCCGCAGCGATCGTCCGGATCGTCGTGGGCGCCCACCTCGGCATCGCGCCCGCGGAGGTCCCGGTGGACCGGACCTGTGCGGGCTGCGGCGCCGCCCACGCAAAGCCGCGGCTGCCCCGCTCACTGGGCGTCCAGTTCTCGGTCTCGCACTCCGGCGGCTGCGTCGCAGTGGCGGTCAGCGCGCGCGGAGAGGTCGGAATCGACGTCGAGGAGATCGGCCGACTCGATGCCGCACTGCTGAGCTCGCTCGGTGACGTCACCCTCGCCGAGTCGGAACGTGCGGAGCTGGCCCTGTATCCCGCCGACCAGCGCGGATGGGCGTTCACGACCTACTGGACGCGCAAAGAGGCGGTGCTCAAGGCCACCGGGGACGGGCTGCTGGCGTCAGTGTCGGAGCTCGTCGTCTCGCCGCCGTCCTCGCGGCCCCGGGTCCTGCGGTGGGCGGGACACCCGACCGCGGCGTTGACCCTGCACACCGTGCGTCCCCCGGGCGGGTGGGTGGGAGCCTTGGCGACGCTCGGCGAGCCGCCGGATCTGATCGTCGAACGCGATGCCGGTCCGATGCTGCGAGCAGTCGACTGACTTCGGTGCCGGGTCCGGCCCACCGTCGGCAGGCGGTGCTCCTGGGCTCGGCGTCCATGACCGACGTCCCGCCGTGCCGAGCGCCGGCGCGCTGAGTGGCCGAACGATCCGCGGGTCCGCTGGGCGCTCGTCGTCCTGTCGCTCGGCTCGGGCGCGACCGACGCCTTCGCGTTCCTGGCGCTCGGTGGTGTTCACCGCCACCATGATCGGCAACCTGGTGCTGGCCGGGCTGGTGGGCCGCCCGTAGTACCCGGCGACGCTGCTCCGGCGCCGGCGGAAATCCCCGGCGAGGTGGCGCGGATAACGACCGTGTGTGCGGTCGTTGTCCGCCCCCCGGGTGCGGGACTCTCAGGACTCGAGTGGACCCACCGACAGGATCCGCACCACCGGCTCGCCGGCCTCGTCCGAGGCCGTGACGTCGACCTCGGCGCTGATGCCCCAGTCGCGATGCGCGTCCGGGTCGTCGAAGACCTGCCGGACGGTCCACACCTCGGGGCCGGGCGTCACGGTGATCATCGCGGTGCTGCGGGCGTCGGCGCCGGTGCCCATCTCGTCGTACTCCTGCCAGTAGCCGTCCATGGCGTCCTCCCAGCGGCCGGCGTCCCAGCCGTCGTCGAAGGCGCCCAGCAGGTCGTAGCGCTCCAACGCCGCCAGCGTGACCCGCTGGAACAGCGCATTGCGGACCATGATCGTGAACGCCCGGACGTTGCCGGTGACCCCGCGGTGCGCGGACGGCGGCCGCAACGCATCGGCGGCGACTCCCACCCGCCAGCGGCTCCGGGTGCGACAGCTCGTCCCACTCGTCCAGCAACGACGAGTCCACGCCGCGGACCAGCTCACCCAGCCAGCTGATCAGGTCGGTCAGCTCCGGCACCCGGGCCTCGACGGGCACCGTCCGGCGCATCGCCTGGAAGGCATCCGAGAGGTACCGCAGCACAACGCCTTCGGAGCGGGTGAGCTGGTAGAACGCCACGTACTCCCCGAAGTTCATCGCCCGCTCGTACATGTCCCGGACCACCGACTTCGGTGAGGGGGAGTAGTCGGCGATCCACGGGTGACCCTTCCTGTAGAGCTCGTAGGCGGCCTCGATGACGTCGGCCAGCGGCTGCGGGTAGCTCGACCTCCTCGAGTCTGGCCATCCGGTCGTCGTACTCGATGCCGTCGGCCTTCATCGCCGCCACCGCCTCGCCGCGGGCCTTGAACCGCTGCGCGCCGAGCACCGCGCCCGGATCGTCCAGCGTCGCCTCGATCAGCGACACCACGTCCAGCGGGTACGTCTCGGAGTCCGGATCCAGAATCTCGAGCGCCGCCAGCGCCAGCGGCGACAGCGGCTGGTTGAGCGCGAAGTCGAGCTGCAGGTCGGTGGTGACGCGCCAGCGGCGGCCGGTCGCGTCCGGCGGGTCGATCCGCTCGACGACGCCGGAACCCAGCAGCCCGCGGGCGATCTCGAGCGCCCGCTTGGCGTGCTGCAGCTGCCGGTTCCGCGGCTCGTGCGAGTCCTCGATGAGGTGCCGCATCGCGGCGAACGCGTCGCCGGGCCGGGCCACCACGCTCAGCACCATCGCGTTGGTCACCGCGAAGTGCGACTGCAGCTGCTCGGGCTGGGCGGCGACGAGCCGGTCGAAGGTCTTCTCCGACCAGTTGACGAAGCCCTCGGGCGGCTTGGTGCGCACCACGCGCTTCTTCTTCACCGGGTCGTCGCCGGCCTTGCGCAGCCGCCGCTCGTTCTCGATCTCGTGGTCGGGCGCCATCACGACGACGTCGCCGGCGGTGTCGAAACCGGCGCGGCCCGCACGGCCGGAGATCTGGTGGAACTCGCGGGCGTTCAGCGAGCGCATCCGGGTGCCGTCGAACTTGGTCAGCGCGGTGATCAGCACCGTCCGGATCGGCACGTTGATGCCGACGCCGAGGGTGTCGGTGCCGCAGATGATCTTGAGCAACCCGGACTGGGCGAGCTTCTCGACGAGCCGCCGGTACTTGGGCAGCATGCCGGCGTGGTGGACGCCGATGCCGTGCCGGACCAGCCGGGACAGGGTCTTGCCGAAACCGGCGGAGAACCGGAAATCGCCGATGAGGTCGGCGATCTGGTCCCGCTCGGCCCGGGTGGCGACGGTGATGGAGGTCAGCGACTGGGCGCGTTCCAGGGCGGCGGCCTGGGTGAAGTGCACGACGTAGATCGGCGCGCGGCCGGTCTTGAGCAGCTCCTCGAGGAGCTCCTGCAACGGCTGCAGCGCCCAGCTGTAGTGCAGCGGAACGGGTCGGGTGACGCCGGTGATGACGGCGGTCTCGGCGCCGGTGCGGCGGGTGAGGTCCTCGGCGAAGAAGGAGACGTCGCCGAGGGTCGCCGACATCAGCACGAACTGGGCGTGCGGCAGCTCGATGATCGGGATCTGCCAGGCCACGCCGCGCTGCGGGTCGCCGTAGTAGTGGAACTCGTCCATCACGATCACGCCGACCTCGGTGGAGGCGCCGCCGCGCAGCGCCATCGACGCCAGGATCTCGGCGGTGCAGCAGATGATCGGCGCCTCGGGGTTGACCGCGCTGTCGCCGGTGACCATGCCGACGTTCTCGGCGCCGAAGACCGCGACCAGCTCGAAGAACCGCTCGCTGACACGAGGGCCTTGATCGGGGCGGTGTAGAAAGCGCGGCGTCGGGTGGCCAGGCCCGGCGAACAGCGCGGCGGTCGCGATCAGCGTCTTCCCGGAGCCCGTCGGGGTGGCGACGATGACGTTGGAGCCGGCGACGATCTCGAGCAGCGCCTCCTCCTGGTGCGGATACAGCGGCAGCCCGCGTGCGGTCGCCCAGCCCTCGAAGTCGGTGAAGAGGTCGTCGGCCGTGCGGGGGTGTTCGTCGCCCAGGTCGTGGCCGGGGGTCGGGAGGAGGTCGGCGAGAGTCTGTCTGTCGATCCCGATCATCGCGAGCGGTTTTCAGGTACGTCAGCGGCAACGCGCCGGAGAAGTCCGATACCGGTGTCGGATCGGCGGCGGCAACGCAGTCCGATGGTGTGCCGGGGAGCCGCGCAGCGGATCAGGAGTTGGCAGACAGGCTCTCTTGTCACGGGATCAGCCTGTCACAGGCGTCGCCGGCTCCACGGCACCGGAGAACCGGTCCGTGGACATCGCACCGGACGACCCGGCGCGGCCGGACGTCACCGCCCTGCTGCAGGAGCACCTCGCGGACATGTTCGCGACGTCACCGCCGGCGAGCGTGCACGCGCTGGACGTCGAGGCGCTGCGGCAGCCCGAGGTCACGTTCGTGACCGCGCGGCGTGACGGCGTGCTGCTCGGGTGCGCCGCACTCACGGAGCTGGACTACACGCACGCGGAGTTGAAGTCCATGCGCACGACCGCCGCCGCCCGCGGCAGCGGGGTGGGGCGGGCGCTGCTCATCCATCTGATGGGGCTCGCCCGGGAGCGCGGTCATGCACGGCTGAGCCGGGAGACCGGTACCCAGCCGTTCGTCGCGCCGGCCCGGACGCTCTACGTCGCACACGGTTTCGGGCCCACCGGGCCGTTCGGCGACGACGAGCCGGATCCGCACAGCACGTATCTCACCTGCGAGCTGTGACGCGGCGCCGGATTCAGTTCCGGGCGCCCAGCACCGCCCAGCCGTCGACGGACTCGGGGTCGCGGGTGGCGGGGCCGTCGTAGACGGCGGCGGGCCGGACGAGCCGGCCGAGACGCTTCTGCTCCAGGATGTGGGCGCTCCAGCCGGCGGTGCGGGCGCAGGTGAACATGGCCGGCATCATCGGCGCCGGCACCCCGGCGAAGTCGAGGATGACCGCGGCCCAGAACTCGACGTTGGTCTCGATCGTGCGGTCCGGCCGCCGCTCCTGCAGCTCCGCGCGGGCGGCCTCCTCCAGCGCGGCGGCGGCCTCGTAGCGTGGCGCGTCCAGCTCACGACAGGTGCGGCGCAGCACCCGGGCGCGGGGGTCCTCGGCCCGGTACACCCGGTGACCGAAGCCCATCAGCCGCTCGTGCGCATCCAGGATGCGGGTGACCACGGCGCGGGCGTCGCCGGTGCGCTCGACCTCTTCGATCATCGGCAGCACCCGGGCCGGTGCGCCGCCGTGCAGCGGGCCGCTCATCGAGCCGATCGCCCCGGCCATCGCGGCCGGCACGTCGGCTCCCGTGGAGGCGACGACCCGTGCGGTGAAGGTGGAGGCGTTCATCCCGTGCTCGGCGGCGCTGACCCAGTACGCGTCGATCGCGCGGACCTGCTCCGGTGACGGCTCACCCAGCCAGGCGGTGAGGAACCGTTCGACGACGTTCGACGTGCCGTCGAGCAGCGTCTCGGGCACCTCGGGGAGATCGCCGCGGGCCGAACGGGAGACGTAGGACAGCGTCGCGGCGGTGGTCTGCGCCAGGTGGTCCCGGGCCGCCTCGTCCGAGATGTCCAGCAGTGGGCCGAAACCGCGGCTGGCCGCAAGCGCCGGCAGCGACGACTGGGCATCCACCCGGACGTCACCCGAGCGCAGGATCGGGAACGAGACGTCCACGGGAAGAGTGGCGCCGAAGGCGTTGTCGACCAGCAAGGCCCAGACGTCCTCGAAACCGACACGGCCGACCAGGTTCTCGATGTCGACCCCGCGGTAGCGCAACGCGCTGCCTTCCTTGTCCGGCTCGGCGATGGCCGTGTGGAACGCCACCACGCCTTCGAGTCCAGGGGTGAACGTTGCAGCCGACATGAGGCACCTCCGCGCCGAGATGGTCCGACCTCCTACGATCGCCCGTCGCCACCCCGGGCGCCAGCGGGGGCCGAGTGGTTCTCGTCACGCCGACCGACAGGAAAATCGGGCGGACGCTTGACAACGTACAACCAATCGGTTGTATATTGGTGGAGTGACCACCGATCGCGACACCCAGGACGAGGACCGGGCCGACGCCATGTTCCACGCTCTGGCCGACCGGACCCGGCGCGACATCATGCGCCGTGTCCTGCGCGGCGAGCACTCGGTCAGCACGCTCGCGGCGACGTACGACATGAGCTTCGCCGCGGTGCAGAAGCACGTCGCCGTTCTCGAGCGGGCGGGCCTCATCGTCAAGCGCCGCACCGGCCGCGAGCAGCTGGCCAGCGGCGACGTCGCCGCCGTGAGGTCCGTCGCCTCGATGCTCGGTGAGCTGGAGGACGTCTGGCGTGGCCGCATCGGCCGGATGGACGAACTCCTGGCTCTGGACACCCCCGCACCACCCACGCTGTAGCACTCCCACCCACTGAGGCCCCGGAAAGGACCCGCCATGCCTGTCACCGACGTCACCCCCGACATCGAGAACCGCACCCTCACCATCACCGCCGAATTCGCCGCCCCGGTGGAGCGGGTGTTCCAGCTCTACGCCGATCCGCGCCAGCTCGAGCGGATCTGGGGCCCGCCGACCTGCCCGGCGACCGTGGTCGACCACGACCTCACCCCGGGCGGTCGGGTCAACTACGTGATGAGCGTCCCGGGGGGTGAGAAGTTCTACGGCACCTGGCTCGTCGAGAGCGTCGATGCGCCCAAGGGTTTCGCCTTCGACGACGCCTTCACCGACGATCACTTCGCCATCAACGCAGAGCTGCCGGTGTCGCGGAACGTCTTCGCGTTCAGCGAGTCCGAGGGCGGCACCCGTGCCGTCTACACCAGCACCTACGCCACCGCCGAGGGGCTCCAGCAGGTGCTCGACATGGGCGTCGTCGAGGGTGCCTCGGCCGCGATCAACCAGATCGACACCCTGCTCGCCGGCTGAGTCCGGCCGGCGCGGCCATCGCGAGGGCCACCCGGGGAACGCTGTCGGTCCGCAGGCGTACCGTGCCTGCGGGGCGCAGCGCCCCGTCCGGAGCCGTCGAGGAGGCCCATCACCGTGGCTGGTCAGCAGGATCCCGGGACGCTCGCGAACATGCGCATCAGCTATGCCGGTGCGGGCCTGGCCGAAGACGAGCTGGCGGCCGACTGGCTCACCCAGTTCCGCCGCTGGTTCGACCAGGCCGTCGCGGCGGGCGTCACCGAGGCGAACGCGATGGTGCTGGCCACCGCCTCCGAGAACGGCCTGCCGGCCTCCCGGACGGTGCTGGCCAAGGACGTCGACGAGGCCGGCGTCACCTTCTACACCAACTACACCTCGGCGAAATCGGCCGATCTGCTGCGCAATCCGGTGGCCAGCCTGACCTTTCCGTGGATCGACCTGCACCGCCAGGTGCACGTCCGGGGCGCGGTGGTCCAGGTCGACCGGGAGACCACCCAGGCGTACTGGACGACCCGCCCCCGCGGCTCCCAGCTCGGGGCCTGGGCCAGTCCGCAGTCGGCGGTGCTCGGCAGCTTCCCGGCGGGATCCCCACCGCCCGAATCGTTCCGCCGCCGGATCACCGACACCGAGGCGGCCCTCGAGGAACGCTTCGGTGGTGGTCCCGACGCCGTCGACGCACCACCCGTCCCGGTACCGCCGCACTGGGGCGGCTGGCTCGTCGTCCCGTCGTCCGTGGAGTTCTGGCAGGGCCGGCTCGGCCGGATGCACGACCGGCTCCGCTACCGGCGTGACGGACGCCGGCTGGGTCGTGGAGCGCCTCGCCCCGTGACCGACGTCCCCACCCCGGGCGCGAACCCGGAGTCGCCCGATCCGGTCGATCCGACCCCGCCGCCCCGGCAGTCACGGCTCCGCCGCATCGCCCCGGACACCCGCGCCCTGCAGATCCCCGCCTTCCGGCGGCTGTTCGTCGGCCAGACGGTCACCGTCGTCGGCTCGCAGCTCACGGTCGTCGCCGTCCAGCAGCAGATCTTCGACCTGACCGGATCGTCGGCGTGGGTGGGCGCGGCGTCCTTCGTCGCGCTGATCCCGCTGATCACCTTCGGCCTGCTCGGCGGGGCCATCGCCGACACCCACGACCGCCGCGTCATCCTGGTGCTGTCGTCGACCGGCATCGCGCTGACCAGCGTCGGGCTGTGGATCAACGCCATCGTCGGCGGCGGCTCGGTGATCGTCGTGTTCGCGATGCTCGCCCTGCAGCAAGGTCTGTTCGCCGTCAACAGTCCCGCCCGCGGCGCGATCATCCCGCGGCTGGTGCCGATCGAGCTGGTTCCCGGGGCCAACGCGCTGAGCATGACGGTGTTCAGCGTCGGGGTGCTCCTCGGCCCGTTGCTGGCCGGTGTGATGCTGCCGACCGTCGGTCTCGGGCCGCTGTACCTGATCGACGCGATCGGGCTCACCGCCGTCGTGTGGGCGGCCTACAAACTGCCGGCGATGCCGCGGCTGGGCCCGAAGACCGCCCAGCGCGCCAAGGTCGGCGAGGGCCTGCGCTACCTGCGCGGCCGGGACGTGCTGCTGCTGACCTTCGTGGTCGACATCCTGGCGATGGTGCTGGGGATGCCGCGGGCGCTGTTCCCGCAGATGGCCGAGCAGACCTTCGGCGGCCCGGCCGAGGGCGGCATCCAGCTCGGCCTGCTCAACCTCGGGCTCGGCCTGGGGGCGGCCATCGGTGGGCTCACCGGCGGCTGGATCCAGCGGGTCCGCCGGCAGGGGCTGGCCATCATCGTGGCCATCGTGGTCTGGGGGCTGGCGATGGTCGGCTTCGGCCTGTCCACCAGCATCTGGATCGCGGTCGGATTCCTCGCCGTCGGCGGCTGGGCCGACATGGTCAGCGCCGTCTACCGGACCACCGTGCTGCAGCTGTCGGCCACCGACGAGATGCGCGGCCGGATGCAGGGCGTGTTCCTGGTCGTCGTCGCCGGTGGACCCCGGGTGGCCGACCTGGTGCACGGCCTGGCGGCCGAGGCGACCTCGACGACGATCGCCGTCACCGGGGGCGGCATCCTGGTCGTGGTCACCGTGCTCGCCGTCGCATTCGTCCGGCCCGCGCTGATCCGCTACCGGGCCGAGAACGCCGTCACGCCCTGACCGGGTAGAGGACTTCCGGACCACCACCGACAGGAACGAGACCCACATGGCTCAGCCCGATCAGCCCGGCCAGGACTGGGCGGTCTACCAGGGACTGGAGGACGCCGCCCGGGCCTACCTCCGTGACGCCGACATCGCGCTGGACGCCATCACCGCGGTCGTGGACCTCGACCACGTGCGGGCCTTCACCTGCGAGCGGGTGCTGAGCACGGCCACCTTCGGCGAGTCGCTGTGGCAGGAGGTCGCGGTGACCGACGGCCGTCGGCTGATCCTGTGGCACGGCGACGACGAGGAGGACGACGAGGAGCCGGGCCGGGTGATGTTCTCGTCGTCGGTGCGGACGGTCCCCCTGGTCGCGGTCGTCGATCAGGGCATGCGCACCCGGTACAGCTACGACGACCAGGGCGCCCGGGAACTGCACTCGGTGATGCTGTACCTGTCCACCCAGACCCCGGAGCGGTCGGTCACCGAGCTCACCGAGGACGCCGGCACCCGGACGATGCAGTACGTCGAGACCTACCGGTTCGCCAAGTCCGTCACCGACGGCGGTCGCGGCCAGATGCAGCGGCTCACCCAGTTCGGTCGGGCGCTGTCCCGCTCGATCATCTGACGGGCGGCCTGGATAGGGTGTCGTGCCATGCCTGAGATCGCCGCCCGCCGCCTGCCCACCGGACTGCAGTACGAGATCACCCACGGCACCGCCAGGGCCGTCATCGGCTCGGTCGCGGCGGTGCTGCGGGAGTTCTCGGTCGACGGGCATCACTACACCGAGGTCTGGGACGACGCCCTGCCGTCGCCGTACGGCTGCGGCATCGTGCTGGTGCCGTGGCCGAACCGGATCGCCGGCGGCGTGTGGACGCTCGACGGCAGGCCGCAGAAGCTCGACCTGACCGACCGCGGCAACAACGCGGCCAGCCACGGGCTGCTGCGGAACACCAGCTACGAGCTGGTCGAGGTCGACGAGTCGTCGGTGATGCTCGGCGCCGCGATCTACCCACAGCACGGCTACCCGTTCATCCTCGATACGACGGTGACCTACCGGCTCGCCGACGACGGGCTGCACGTCACCCACCGGATCGCCAACCTCGGCGCCGACCCCGCCCCGTTCGGCGTCGGCGCGCATCCCTACCTACGGGTCGGGGAGACCCCGATCAAGGACCTCACGATCACCCTCGACGGTGACACGTACTTCGAGCTCGACGACAACAAGATCCCGACCGGAACCGCATCGGTCGAGGGCACCGGGGTGGATCTGCGCGACGGGGTCCGCATCGACGCGATCAGCCTCGACGCCTGCTACACCGACATCCGCCCGACCGGCGAGCACTACACGGCCACGCTGACCGCTCCGGACGGCTCCGGGCTGGTGATGTGGGGCGAGGAACCCTTCTCCTACATCCAGGTCTTCACCCCGCGGGACTTCCCGGGCCGCGAGCTGACCGTCGCCATCGAGCCGATGACCTGCCCGGCCAACGCGTTCAACACCGGCGAGGGCCTGCGGTGGCTCGAACCGGGGGAGACCTTCGAGGCGTCCTGGGGCCTCCGCCCGGTGCAGCAGGCCTGACGAGCCGGCCGGCCTACGTCGGCCGCTGCTCCCAGCGCCGCAGCGCCTCCAGCCGCTCGGCGGCGTGGTCGACGATCCGCTCCGGGTAGCCGTCGGGGACGCCGCCGGGCAGCTCCCACGGGGTGTGCACGGCCTTGCCGGCGACGCCGCGCAGCTCCGGGACGTAGCGGCGGACGTAGTCGCCGTCCGGGTCGTGCCGGACGCCCTGGGTGACCGGCTGGAACACCCGGTAGAACGGGGCGGCCTGCGGGCCGGCGCCGGCCGCCCACTGCCAGCCGTGGTTGTTCGACGGCGAGGTCACCGTCGACCAGGTGGTGCATGAAGTGCTTCGCGCCGACCTGCCACGGCAGGTGCAGGTCCTTGATCAGGAACGACGCGACGCCCATCCGGGCCCGGTTGTGGATCCAGCCCTCGGCCAGCAGCTGCCGCATCGCGGCGTCGATGTACGGGTAGCCGGTCCGGCCGGTCTGCCAGGCCGTCGAGGTGCTGCTCGGCGACCGGCCCGCTGTCGTACTGCAGCCTGTCGACGGCCGGGTCGACGGAGTGCCACGCCGACCGCGGGTGGTGCCAGACCAGGTCGGCGTAGAAGTCCCGCCAGGCCAGCTCCTGCCGGTAGGTCGACCGCACCCTCGGACGGGTGTTCCTTGAGGTCGGCGAGCAGCGTCCGGGGGTGGATGCAGCCGTACTTCAGGTACGCCGACAGCCGGCTGGTGCCGGCCCGGTCGGGCCGGTTGCGCTCGGTCCTGTAGTCGGCGAGCCGCTCGTCGCGGAAGGTGGCCCACCGATCGCCGCGCGTGCGCCTCACCGCCCGGCCGGCAGCTCCGGATCGGTCGCCGGACACACCGTCGAGATCGTCGACGGCGACCCGGTCGTCGCACGTCCACGCCGGGCGCCGTCGCAGGAACTCGACACCCGGTTCCGGGGCCGGCGGGGCCGCGGTAGCCGTGATCGCTCCAGGCCCGGAAGAACGGCGTGTAGACGGCGTAGTGGCCGCCGCCGTCCTTGCGTGACCCGGCCGGGTGCGACCGCGTACGGCGAGCCGGTGGCGATCAGCGGCGATGTCGCCCAGCGCCGTCCGCACAGCCTCGTCGCGGCGGCGGCCGTAGGGCATGTAGTCGGCGCTGATGTGGACCTCGGCGGCGCCGACCTGCCGGGCGACAGCGGGCACCACGGTCGCGCGGATCACCCCGGACGACCAGCAACCGGCCGTCCATCGACGCGCGACAGCGCCTGCAGGCACGAGTGCAGGAAGTGGATGCGCGGGCTGCCCGGAACCGGCGAGCAGGACCGGGTCGAGCACGAACAGTCCGAGCACCGGCCGGCCGCCGGAGGCGGCGGCCAGCAGGGCCGGGTGGTCGTCCAGCCGCAGGTCGCGGCGGAACCAGAGCAGCGTGGGGGAGTCGGTCACGCCGGTCGGGTACCCGACCGGCGTGCCGACAACCGGGACCCGGGACCGTCAGCGGGCGTCGATCTCGACGTAGTCGCGCGCGGTGTGGCCGGTGTAGACCTGCCGCGGGCGGCCGATCTTCGTGGCCGGGTCCTTGATCATCTCGCGCCACTGCGCGATCCAGCCGGGGAGCCGGCCGAGGGCGAACAGGACGGTGAACATCTTGTCCGGGAAGCCCATCGCCTTGTAGATCAGGCCGGTGTAGAAGTCGACGTTCGGATAGAGCTTGCGGGAGACGAAGTACTCGTCGTGCAGGGCGATCTCCTCGAGCTGCTTGGCCAGGTCCAGCAGCTCGTCGTTGCCGCCGAGGCTCGGCCAGCACCTCGTCGGCGGTGGCCTTGACCAGCGCGGCGCGCGGGTCGTAGTTCTTGTAGACCCGGTGACCGAAGCCCATCAGCTTGACGCCGGGCTCCTTGTTCTTGACCCGGTTGACGAACTGCGGGATGTCGCCGCCGTCGGCCTTGATCGCCGACGAGCATCGCCAGCACCGCCTGGTTGGCGCCGCCGTGCAGCGGGCCGGAGAGCGCGTGGATGCCCGAGCTGAGACCGAGGCGAAGAGGTTGGCGTGGGACGAGCCGACCAGCCGCACCGTCGAGGTGGAGCAGTTCTGCTCGTGGTCGGCGTGCAGGATCAGCAGCTGGTCGAGCGCCTTGACCATCACCGGGTCGGCGTCGTAGTTCTCGGCCGGGAAGCCGAACGCCATCCGCAGGAAGTTCTCCACCAGGCCGCGGCTGTTGTCCGGGTACAGCAGCGGCTGACCGACGGACTTCTTGTAGGCGTAGGCGGCGATGGTCGGCATCTTGGCCAGCAGCCGGATCGAGGACAGCTCCACCTGGTCGTCGTTGAACGGGTCCAGCGAGTCCTGGTAGAAGGTCGACAGCGCCGACACCGCGGACGACAGCACCGGCATCGGGTGCGCGTCGCGGGGGAACCCGTCGAAGAACCGCTTCAGGTCCTCGTGCAGCAGGGTGTGCCGGGAGATGCGCGAGGTGAACGAGGCCAGCTGGTCGGCGCTCGGCAGCTCGCCGTAGATCAGCAGGTAGCTGGTCTCCAGGAACGTGGAGCTGCTTCGCGAGCTGCTCGATCGGATAGCCGCGGTAGCGCAGGATGCCGACGTCGCCGTCGATGTAGGTGACCGCGGAGGTGGTCGAACCGGTGTTGGTGAAGCCCGGGTCGAGGGTGATGACGCCCGCGGTCGACAGCAGCTGAGCCGATCTCCACGCCGGAGGCGCCCTCGGTGGCGGGGACGACCTTGAGGGCCAGCTCGTGATCGCCGTAGCGGAATGTCGCACCGGCCGGCGCCGCGTCGACCGCGGCTGCGGTGTCGGTGGTCGGCGCGGCGGTCGGGGTGATCGTGGTGTCGGTCATGTGTGGACGGATGCCTCTCGTCGGTACAGCGACTACGGCTGCGGGCTGGTGCGGAGCGGATCGTCGATCTGCGGGCCGTTTCACGACGGCGGACCGGCGGAAGCCCCCGGTCCGTCCTGTGCTGTTGTGGAATCTACTTGCTGCCGGCCGGCCCGATGTCCGCGGGACCGTCCCTCGGTCGACGATGACCTCGGGAGGATTTGGGGCGGCGGAGGTCCGGCGACCGCATTCCTGCGCTCCGGTGGGCCGTCCAGGGTGCTTTCGTGTGATCCAGCTCGCACCGAGGCGGCTGCTGTGGGCACCAGCGGACTTCCGCGTCGTGCGCACCGCGATGCGAGCGCTCTCCCTGGCCACGATCCTCGCCGGGTCGGCCCTGCGCCCCCGACCGGGAAGCGGAGATCCTCCCCGCCGGGCGGTTCACCTACCGCGAGCCGATCCACGCGCTGCTCGTCACCCGCGGGATGGAGTACATGCTGCGCGACGTCCGAGGTGAGGCAGCCGCGCGCGCGCGCCGTTACCGGGAACGGGCGCACCCGCCGGGATCGACCTGCGCGGCGCGCCGGGCGGCGACTTCCGGCGGCTCGACCTGAGATCGCCACGACGCTGTGAGTCGCTGTGGGTCCGGCACTACAGGCAACCCACAGGATCGCCTAACGTCTGGTGGGCGGACGTCACGTGACGTCCCGCAGTCGATGGGCGCCGAGGGTGCCGGATGGGGCGTGGCGTGAATTCCAAGCAGGTGAAATGGGCGGTCGTGAGTGTCGTGGTGGTGCTCGCGGCCACCACCGGGATCATCGCCGCCAACCTCGCCGGCGGTGACGACTCGGCGTCCGGTCCGGTCTACCAGACCGTGACGGTGCCGCCCTCGGACAACCCCTTCGCCAAGCCGACCGAGTCCGAGCCGCCGGCGACCAGCTCGGCGGAGCCCGCGACGTCGGCTCCGGAGAGCTCGACGAGCGCCTCGTCCCCGGAGTCGGCCCCGGCGAGCTCCGCGCCGGTCGATCCGTCCGGCCGCAAGGCGACCAACATCCCGATGACCAAGCTGGCCCCGGGTGAGAAGGCGCCGCAGTTCGTTCTCTTCTCCTTCGACGGGGTCGGCAGCTCGGCCAAGATGCACGAGTTCCTCGACGCCGCGGCACCCAACGACGCCCGCTTCACCGGGTTCCTGACCGGCACCTACGTGCTCGATGACAGCAACGCCGATGCCTACCAGGGCCCCGGCGCCAACCGTGGACAGTCCGACGTCGGCTTCGGCGGAGACAAGGCCGAGGTCATCCAGCGGGTCGAAGACCTCAACGAGGCCTACCTCGCGGGCAACGAGATCGGCACCCACTACAACGGTCACTTCTGCGGACTCGGGCGAGAACTGGTCCACGGCCGAGTGGAATTCCGAACTCGATCAGTTCTACGACTTCATGACGAACTGGAAGACCATCGACGGCATCACCGATGCGCCCGACCTGGTGTTCCCGCCGAGCGAGATCAAGGGCGGCCGCACGATGTGCCTCGTCGGGCAGCTCGACCAGTTGCAGCCCGCGTGGACGGCGCACAACATGACCTACGACTCGTCGATGCCCGCCCCCCGGGACGGCATCTTCTGGCCGGAGCGGCTGGACAGCGGCATCTGGGAGTTCTACATGCCGCAGGTGTACTCCGCCGGCCTCGGCGGCAAGGTCACCGCGATGGACTACAACTTCTGGGTCAAGTTCAACGGTGCGCAGAAGGGCGACTTCGCGGCCGAGCTGACGCCGAAGGTCCTCGACACCTACCGCTACATGTACGACCAGGCCTACAACGGCAACCGTGCCCCGGTACTGATCGCCAATCACTTCAACGACTGGGCCGGTAACGCGTTCAATCCGGCCACCGCGCAGTTCATGACCGAGACCTGCGGCAAGCCCGACACCTACTGCGCCACCTATCAGGACGTCATCGCCTGGATGGAGATGCAGGACCCGGCCGTGCTGCAAGACCTGCAGGACCAGGCTTCGGTGGCCTACCAGCCCTGATCGCCACCGCTGCAGTCCCACCGCCCCCGGTTCACCCCGGGGGCGGTGGTGTTTCCCGGTCCGTCGTGGCCGGTGGCTCGAGCTCGACCCTGACTCCCAGCAGCCGGACCGGGCGGTCCAGCGGGAAGGCGGCCAGGACCGCCCGCGCCGTGGCCGCGACGACGTCCGGGTCGACCGTCGGGGACGGCAGCTTCCGGATCTTGCTGCGGGTGAAGAAGCTCGCGGTGCGCACCGTCACGGCGACCCGGTGGACGGTCCGGCCGTCGGCGGCGATGTCGGCGGTCAGCCGGGCGGCCATCGCGGAGACCTCGGCGTCCATCCGGTCGCGGTCGGCCAGGTCGGTCTCGTAGGTGACGACCTTGCTGCGGGAGCGGGCGACCCAGGGTTCGGTGCTGATGGTGGTGTCGCCGCCACCGCGGCCGGCCACTGACAGCCGGCCGCCGGTGCTGGGGCCGAAAGCGGCGACCAGATGGGCCGGATCGGCCGCGGCCAGCTCCGCGACGGTGTGGATGCCCAGGGAGGCGAGCGCTCGGGCGGTCTTGACACCCACCCCCCACAACGCCCCGGTCGGCTTCGAGGACATCACCGGTTCCCAGTCGGCACCGGTCAGCATCCCGATGCCGGCCGGTTTGCCGAAGCCGGTGGCGAGCTTGGCCTGGGACTTGTTCTCGCCGATCCCGACCGAACACGACAGCGCGGTGGCGTCGAGGATCCGCTCCCGGATCGCGGTGGCCAGGGCCCGCGGGTCGTCGGTGGTGGCGGCCAGGTAGGCCTCGTCCCACCCCCACACCTCGACCGGGTGGCCGAGGCCGCGCAGGGTGCCCATCACCTCGGCGGACGCCGCCTCGTAGGCGGGGTGGTCACTGGCCAGGAAGACGGCGTCAGGACACTTCCGGGCGGCGAGCCGCAGCGGCATCCCCGCGTGCACCCCGAACGCCCGGGCCTCGTACGAAGCGCTCGCGACGACCTGGCGGGCGCGTGTGGGATCGCCGTCCCCACCGACCACCACGGGCCGCCCGGCCAGCTCCGGATGCCGGCGCACCTCCACGGCGGCCAGGAACTGATCCAGGTCGACGTGCAGGATCCACGGTCGCGGTGCCGCCGGCGGCGACGGTGCGTCCGGAGGATCGGGGGAGATCGGCGGGGTCATCGGTGTCCATGGTGCCGTCCGGCACCGACGGTGTGCTGCCCCAGCGCGCCATCAACAGCACCCGGACCAGGGTGGCCAGCCCGCCGGAGACCAGCAGGACGGTCACCTCGGTCAGGCTCCCGGCGTCGGGTGCGGCCTGCGCGAGCAGGTCCAGCGCCATGTCGTTGACCACGAGCCCGAGGACGAACACGCCGACCATCTCGACGTGATGGCGCACCGCGCGGGTGCCGGCGGTGATCCGCATCGTGAAGCGGCGGTTGGCTGCCGTGCTCATCACGGTGGTGGCCAGCTGGGCGACCAGGTTCGCGGTGGCGGCCGTCATCGTGGTGCGCAGCACCGCGTAGAGCCCCAGGTAAGCCAGGGTGCAGACGGTGCCGATGGCCAGGAACGTCAGGGTCTTGCGACGCGCCTCGACGCAGCGGTGCTCCAGCGGTCCCACCGTCGGCGTCATGGTCCGAGTCTCGGCCCGGCGACTGTGCGCACCGGTGGTCCGAGCTGTGTTGATCCTGTGCGGCGGGGCCGGGCGGGCCCCGCCGCGATCAGGTCACGGCTCGGCGCGGTCGGCGTTGGCGTGGACGGTGTCGCGCAGCCACTGCGTCAGGCCGGGTGCGAGGTCCTCGTAGGTCTTCGTGAACCTCTCGTCGGCCAGGTACATGTCGGCGAGGTGGCGCTGCATGTCGTAGCCGCAGTCGTAGAACACGTTGATCCCGGCGAGGTGCTCTTCGGCGATGGCGTCGGCTGCCGGCGTACCGGGGGCGGCGCCGGATCGGAACACCGCGACCATTCGCGCGTTCGCCGCGTCGGTGTCGGCCTTCACCTTCCTCCAGTCTTCCTTGCCGAAGCGGCGGGTGCGCTCCTGCGACTGGCGCCACATCTCGGTGTCGCCCCAGCGTTGCTCCGCCTCGACCTCGTAGGCCGGGTCGTAGGTCTCGCCGAAGATCTCCAGCTTTTCCTCGGCGGTCAGATCGGTGCCGCTCACGGCAGCCTCCAGTTCCTTCTCGATCGCGGTGACCATCGTCCGGACCCGTGCCAGCCGGGCGGTCAGCAGCTCGTGCTGCCGCCGCAGGTGCGCGTGCGGGTCCGCGGCCGTGTCCAGCAGGGTGGCGATGGCGTCGAGAGCGAAGCCCAGATCCCGGTAGTAGAGGATCCGGGTCAGCCGGTCCAGATCGTCGTCGGTGTACAGGCGGTAGCCGGCCCCGGTCCGCTCACCCGGGACCAGCAAACCGATCTGGCCGTAGTGGTGCAGGGTGCGCACGGTGACCCCGGAGAGGTGAGCGACCTCCCCGACGGTGTACCGGTCCACGCCCATCCACCCATCCTCGTCTCGACGGGCCGGCGGGTGCCGGCTCCAAGGACCAGCGTCGCGCCTGACGTTGCGTCAGGGTCAAGGGCGCCTGATGACGTCAATCGTCGACGCCGCGGGCTTTCAGGGCGTCACCGAGGCTGTCCGCCGTCCGCAGCGCGCGCACCACGGCGGGCGCGGCCAGCGCGAGGGTGGAGTTGCGCAGGCCGGTGACGCCCCGGGCCTTGCGGGCCTGCACCACGTCGCGGACGATGCCGCTCATCAGCGGGACGCACCGGATGGCCAGCGCCAGCAGCAGCCCGACGCGGTCCGGGTCGACACCGAACCGGCGGAACGGGCCGAGCAACCGGCGGGCCAGGTCGAGCATCGCGCTGACCCGCGTCGTCAGGGTCACCAGCGCGGCCAGCCCGACGTTGACCAGCAGCACCCCGACACCGGTGAGGGCGCGCTCCCAGCCGGTGAACACGAGCTGGAAGGCGAGCAGGAAGACCACGATCCACCGCAGCGGCCGGAACTGGGCCAGCGTCACTGCTGGTGGTGTCCCGACGGCGGTGAACAGGGCGAGGACGCCGAGCAGCGCGAGACCGGCCTGGGCGGGGGTGTGGATCCGCACCGTGAGCACCACCGCCACGGCGAGCAGCAGCAGTTTGGGCCCGGCCGGGGCCCGGTGCAGCAGCGAGGTGCCGGGTCGGTAGAGCCCGATCATCCGAGGAGGAGAGCGCGATAGGCGGCGAGGGCGCGCTCGGGGACGTCGTCGGCGACGACCCGGCCCTCGTCGACGACGAGCACCCGGTCGAAGTCGGCGACCAGGTCGAGCTGATGCGTGACCACCACGACCTGCTGGTCGAGCCGGCCGAAGGTGAGGCTGATCATCGCCGCGTTGCGGGCGTCGAGCAGCGTGGTGGGCTCGTCGGCGACCAGGATGGCGGGCTCGCCGACGAGGACCGAGGCCAGCGCCAGCAACTGCTTCTGGCCACCGGACAGCAGGTGCGCCGGGTGGTCGGCGTGATCGGCGAGGCCGAACCGTTCGATCGCGGCCGCGACCTTCGCGGCCGCCTCGGTCTTGCCCAGCTTCGTCCGACGCAGGGTGAAGGCGATGTCCTCGCGCACCGTCGGCATCACGATCTGGGTGTCCGGGTCGGTGAAGACGAAGCCGACCAGCTCGCGGACCCGCTTTCCGTGGCGGGCGACGGACAACCCGTCGACGGTGACGGAGCCGCTGGTCGGCTCGACGAGTCCGTTGATCAGCCGGGCCAGGGTCGACTTTCCCGAGCCGTTCGCCCCGACGATGCCGATCCGGCGTTCGGTGAGGGTGAGATGGATGTCGGTGAGCACCCGGCGGCCGCCGAAGGCGTGCCCGACGTGGTCGAAGCGGATCTCGTGGCCGCCCGCCGGAAGGCTCACGGGACGACCCGCTGGACGACGAGCGCGATGCCCTGCCCACCGCCCACGGCACAGGCGGCCAGCCCGAACTCCGGGCCGTCAGGGCGCAGCATCCGGGCGAACAGCCGCACCACCAGGATCGCGCCGGACGCCCCCCAGGGATGGCCCATCGCGATGGCACCGCCGTCGGCGCACACGGTGTCGGGGTCGAGGTCGAGGGTGCGGACCGCCGCGAGGACCTGGGCGGCGAAGGCCTCGGTGATCTCGACCGCACCGAGCTCGGCGGCGGTCAGCCCGAGCCGGGCGAGCAGCGGCGGGACGGCTGCGGTCGGCCCGAGACCGGGCAGCGCCGGGTCCGAGCCGCGGACCGCGCCCCCGAGGATCCGCAGGTGCGGGCCGCTCGCGTCGGCAGTGGTCAGCGTGACCGCGGCGGCGCCGTCGGAGATCCCGCACGAGTTGCCGGCGGTGTGGGTGCCGCCCGGGGTGAACGACGACCGCAGCCGGGCCAGCCGCGCGGCGGTGATGCCGGGCCGGACACGCTCGTCGCGGTCGAGGGCGGGCAGCGGGACGAGTTCGGCGGCGAACGCGCCGGCGGCGTGCGCGGCCGCGGCCAGGGCGAAGGAGCGGGCCGCCCAGGCGTCGTGGTCGGCCCGGCTGATGTCCAGGTGGGCGGCGAGTGCGTCGGCGGCCGGTCCCATCTCCGGGTCCGGGAAGCCGGCCGGGGCGAAGGGCGCGCGGGTGTAGGGCCGGCCGTTGTCCCGGCGGAGGCGGTGCGGGGCGGTGGACGCCGACTCGGCCCCGCCGGCCAGCACCACGTCGGCGGCACCCGCGGCGATCCGGGCCGCGCCCTGCAGGACGGCGTCCAGTCCGGAGCCGCACTGCCGGTCGACCGTGACCGCGGGGACGCCGATCCCGAGGCCGCCGGCCAGCGTCGCGAGCCGGGCCGGGTTCCCGCCCGGGCCGAGACAGTTGCCGAGGACGACGTCGTCGACCGGCCGGCCGCCCAGTGACGGATCGTCGGCGAGGGTGCGCAGCACGGGTGCGGCGAGCTGGTCGACGGTCATCCCGGCGAGCGCGTGCCCGGCGGTGCCGATCGGCGTCCGGCGGGCGGCGACGACCGCGACGGTCACCGGCAGGCCGGCTCAGGCCAGCTCGTGCGCATCCAGCGTTCCGTCGATGAGGCCGGCCCGGATGGCGGCCCTGGCGATCTTGCCGGCCGAGGTGCGGGGCAGGGTGGCGACGTACCAGCGGCGGGGGAGAGCCGCGCTCTGCAGCCTCGAGCGGGCCTCGGTGCGCAGCAGCGCGCCGCGGGTGCCCGGCGCGACCTCCATCACGGCGGCGACGATCTCACCGAGGCGCTCGTGCGGGATACCGACGACCGCGACCGCACGCACCCCGGGCAGCTCCAGCAGGCTTGCCTCGATGTCCTCGGCGAGGACCGTCGAGCCGCTGGTGGTGATGGCGGCGTCGCCACGACCGCGGACGGCGAGAGACTCGCCGACGAACGCGCCGAGGTCACCGACCGACGCGAAACCCTCCTCGTCGACCCGCAGCGCTCCCGGGGCGCCCGCGTAGCCGAGCGACAGGTACGGGGAGCGGGCCCAGATGACGCCCTCCCGGGCCTGCACCTCCACGCCCGGGAACGGGGCGAGCGGACGGCGGTAGCGGCGGGCGGCGACGAAGGACAACTCCGCGGCGCCGTAGTACTCGACGAGCTCGATGCCGGCCGCGCGGGCCCGGTCGGCCAGTCCGGTGGTGAGCGGGGCGCCGCCGATCACCGCGAGGCGGATGTCCGGGGTGCTGCCGCTGTCGTCGCGGAGCAGGGTGTCCAGCACCGTCGGCACGCAGTGCAGCACGGTGGCGGCGCCGATGTCGTCGGTCAGGGTGGCGCCGGTCCACAGCGTGTGCAGCGCGGCGAGCAGGTGCATGCTGCCGAACAGCGGTCCGGTGAGGGCGACGGCGTCGTCGCCGTCGATGCCGGTGATCTCGGTGAACGCCGGGAACGACACCCGCCACGACTCCCAGGTGCGGGCGATGACGCGGGGGCGGCCGGTGGAACCGGAGGTGGTCAGCAGCAGCTGGGCGCCGGCCGGCAGGGAGGTCACCGGCGGCACCGGCTGCTCGGGGTCGGTGACCAGGACCGGCCGGTCGGCCAGGATCGCGGCGTAGCAGGCGATCAGGGTGGCCAGCGGGTCGGTGTCGCTGACGGCGAGCACGTCGGCGGGGCCGTCGCCGCCCTCGGTGGCGTGCAGGGCGTCGACCGCCTCGTTGATCTCGGCAGCGAGCTCGCCGTAGGTCAGCCGGACGCCGCCGAGGTCGATCGCCGGGCGCTCGAGCGGCCCCTGCAACCAGCCGGCCAGACCGGCCGGGTGCGCGGCGGGCGGGTCCGTCACGGTGTGGTGGGTCCCGCCGTGGCCCGCCGGGGCCGGGTCGGTCGCGGTAGTGGCCGGGTCGCTCGGGGGAAAGGGCTGGTCAGACGCGTTCATCGGTGTCGTTCCGGTGGGCCGTGGTGGGGCTGGACGTGGTCCTGGGGTGCGGTGCGTCGCCGCGGCCGAGGTCGAGGTCCCGGGCGGCGTCGCGGTTCACCACGTCGCCGCGGGGGTCGGCACCGGCGTCGACGGCCGGGGTTGCGGCGCCGTGGGCGCGTGAGGTGCGGGTGGGCCGGGTGATCAGGCCCGGGCGGGCCCGGTGCACCTGGCCGGCCACGAGCACCGTCACGACGACCTTGACGAGGTCGCCCGGCCAGAACTTCAGCGAGTCGACGAACGCGACACCGAGCGGCAGGTCGAGGTTCAGGGCGGTGACCGGGACGCCGATCGCGTAGACGGCGACCATCCCCCCGAGGGCGGTGAAGGGCAGCGCCAGCCAGAGCGGGTAGGCGGGCAACAGTCGGCGGGTGGCGAGGCCGATGACGAAGGCCCCGAGCAGCCAGCCGTAGGGGTACCCCGCACTCGGTGCGGTGGTGAACCAGCTGACGCCGCCCCGGCCGCCGGACAGCAGTGGCAGGCCGGCGACGACGAGGACCTCGAACAGGGCGACGGCGGCGACACCCTTGCGGGGTCCGAGGATCGCGCCGGCGAGCATCACGCCGAGGGTCTGGAAGGTGATGCTGACGGCCGTCGAGCCGATCTGGATCCCACCGGGCAGACCGAGCGCCGCGATGAGCCCGGCGAAGACGGCGATCTGCGCGAGATCCCGTGCGGGATGGCGTTGTCGAGTCACAGACGGACCCTACCGGGGGT
The DNA here is from genome assembly GCA_963700115.1 of uncultured Actinomycetota bacterium. GTDB lineage: Bacteria > Actinomycetota > Actinomycetes > Mycobacteriales > Nakamurellaceae > Nakamurella. The sequence goes on from OY969473.1 coordinate 822,172, forward strand.
TTCTGCCGACGCCGCCGCGGGTGATGAGGAACGATCAGGACGATGCCTGCCGAATTCCCGTCGAGACGTACCGTCACCGGGCACGACGGCGTTCCCGTCCGGGTGCAGGAGTTCGCCGGCGACGCGGACCGGGTTCCGGTGGTGCTGGTGCACGGTCTCGGGTCGGACGCGTTCGTCAACTGGACCCGGTCCGGCTGGGTCCGCGCCCTGCGCGCGGCAGGCCGGCCGCTGGTGGCGCTGGACCTGCGCGGGCACGGGTCGAGCGGCGCGCCGCACGACCCGGCCGCGTACCGGCTCTCGCTGTTGGTCGCCGATCTCGCCGCGGTCCTGGCGGAGACGGTCGCGGGCCGGGAGATGGATGCGGTCGGCTACTCGCTGGGCTCCCGGGTGCTGCTCGAGTACGCGGCGCGACCGGCGGCTCCCGCGCCGCTGCGGCGCCTGGTGCTCGGCGGCAGTGCGGGCCAGCCGCTGCTGCAGGACATGGACCCGGATGCGGTGGAGCTCGCCGTCGGCGGCGGGCCGACCCCGACCGATCCGGAGACCGCACGGATCGCCCGGACGGTCGCTGCCCTGCCCACGAATGACGAACGGGCGCTGGCCGCGCTGGTCAGGGGACTCCACGACGATCCCGACGCCCATCGGCGCGCTCCTGACCCGACCGTTCCGACCCTGCTCGCCGTCGGCACCGACGACCCGCTGCACGACCGGGCCCATGCCTGGGCGGCGGCGCTGCCGGACGCCCGGTTCGTCAGCCTGCCGGGGCGCAACCACGTCTCGGCAGTGCCGTCGGGGGTCTTCCGTACGGCCGCCGTTGAATTCCTGGGTTGAGCCGGCCGGGGCGGGTGGGCCGCGCTGGGCGCACCGCTCTTCTGCGCTCCGACTAGTCTCGGGATGCGCCGCTGCACCTGCGCGGCGGCAGTGGTGACCGGGGAGCGCCGACGGCGACCGGCCGAGGAAAGGCTTGCGAGTGCCCGCAATCAACGATCGTTTCGGCCGGGCCCTGATCGTCCTGGTGGCGGACCGCCACCTGCACGAGGCGGAGGACGACGGCACCGGTGCGCTGGTCACCGAACTGCTCGTCGAGGCCGGGTTCGTCGTCGACGGCAGTGTCACCGTGCCGTCCGACGAGGCGGTGATCCGCAACGCGCTGAACACCGCGGTCATCGGCGGCGTCGACCTGGTGATCACGGTCGGTGGCACCGGGGTGTCGCCGCGTGACGTGGTGCCGGACGTGACCGCGGAGATCCTGGATCGTGAGCTGCTGGGCGTCAGCCAGGCGCTGCGCTGGTCGGGCATGACCGCGGGTGTGATGGAGGCCGTCATCTCGCGCGGCCTCGTCGGGGTGTCCGGCTCGACGCTGGTCGCCAACATCCCCGGGACCAGGCAGGCCATCCGGGACGCGCTGGCGACCCTGACGCCGCTGGCGGCGTACCTGATCGGCGAGCTGTCGGACCTCGACGAGCTCTGACGGTGGCCCGAGCGCGGACGCGACCCGTGGATCCTCGGGCCGACGGGTGAGCAACCCGACCGGGACCGGGCCGGACGCGGACGACAGCGGGACCTCGGCCGGAGTCGCGGTGCCGCCCGGTCCGCCCACCGGTGGTGCGCAGCGCCGGCCGACCCGCGAGGAGCTGGACCGGATCTTCGGCACCGACCCGGTGAGCACCCGTGACGACCTGCCCGAGCCCGAGGTCCCGTCCGGCCGGGACCCGGCCGAGGCCTGGTACCTGGACAACCGCCCGCCGCACCACGGGGGTTGACCGGCGGTCTCGTCGCCCAGCCGGTCGGCGCGAGCGACCGCCTCAGGGCAGGGACCCCCGGATCGGCTCAGATGACCGGGTTGTCGGTGGCCTTGCCGTCGTTCTGGGCCTTCAGCAGGTCGCGGATCTGCAGCAGCAGCTCGTTGTCGGTGGGGGCGGCGTCGACCGGCTTCATGCCCTTCTTCCGGCGCTCGGTGATCGTGTTCATCGGGACGATGAAGATGAAGTAGACGACGGCCGCGGTGATCAGGAACGTGATCGCCGCGGTGATGACGGCGCCGATGTTGACGAACGAGGTCGCCGGACCGTCGGACCCGAAGATGTTGAACCCGAAGCCGTCGGCGTTGACCCCGCCGACACTGGCCAGGATCGGCTGGATGATCGCGGTCGTGAAGCTGCCGACCAGCGCGGTGAACGCGCTGCCGATGACGACGGCGATGGCCAGTTCGACGATGTTGCCGCGGAACAGGAAGTCCTTGAAGCCTTTGAGCACGGAAGATCTCCTCGTTGCTGGGGGAGGGCCGCGCGGCACTGCGCGAATGACGGACGCAGCGTAACCACGGTCGTGCCTGCGGGTGGGACCGCCACCGGTCGATGCCGGGGGCGGCCGGATGCCGACGCCGGTTCCGCCGCGGGCCCGCGGGAGTTCCGCCGTCGGGGCGGATCAGCGCAGACGCAACGCGATGTCGCCGGTCAGCGTGGCCCCGGTGAGCCGGTCGGCGTCGGCCTGCGGCACCGACAGCAGGACCGGCCGGGAGGTGTCGCCCGTGCCGCCGTCGGCGTCCAGCACCGCCAGCACCAGGGCGTCGGTGGCCAGCGGCACCACCGTTCCGTCGCTGCCGATCCCGACCACCGCCACCGGGGTCCCCGCCTGCAGCAGTTGCAACAGCGCCGGATCACCCGGCCGGACGGCCACCGCCGCCCGGCCGGGACCCGGCTCCGGGCCGGGCGTGTCGACGAGGCGCCGGTCGGTGAGGACCTCGCCGCGTCGGATGGCCGAGGTGAGGCGGCGCCCCTGAACGGCGCCGGCGTCGGCGAGCGCGCCGTCGGGTGGCTCGACGACCCGGGTGAGCACGACGTCCGTCGCGGTCAGGGTGGCGCCCAGCTCGAGGTCGTGGCTCAGGACGAGAGCGTCGGCTCCCGGGGCGGTCGCGCTCTGGTACGCGGCCGACACCCCGGCCAGGACCAGTAGGACCACGGCCAGCAGGCGCCGCGCGGCGCGGTAGCGGCGGCCACCGCAACGCCCGGTCCAGCGATCCCGGCGCCACCGCGGATCGATCGCCCGCACCGACCGACGACGCGCACGCCGCGGCGTCACCCGCTCCCGGGGCCGCGCGTACCTGGTCCGTCCGCATTCGTGTCCCACCCGATCCTCCGTCGTGATGCGCCACGGTAGGTCGGGGACGGCGTGGAGGACGAGACCGATCAGGGCCGGTGTGGACAGCGGCGGCACGGGAACGGCCTGTGGACGGAATGCGCGTGCAGCGTCGCTCCCGTCGGCGTGTCGTCGATCGACACCGCGGGGTGCGTCAGGTGGTGGAGCTGCTGCTGCTGGACGTCGACGACCCCGCGGCCGAGGTCGCTGACGACGACGAGCCGCCGTTGGACGACGATCCCGATGCCGCGGAACCGGACGATCCCGAGGTGCTCGGCGTGCTGGCGGCGGAATCCCCGGACGACTTCTTGTCGGCGTTCTTCTCGCTGCTCTTGGCGGCCGCGCCGTCCGCGCTGGACGTCGAAGCGGGCACCTTGCCGTCACCGTTGCGGGAATCCGTGCGGTAGAAGCCCGAACCCTTGAACACGACACCGACGGAGCCGTAGACCTTGCGCAACCGGCCTTCACAGGCGGGGCAGGCAGTGAGTGCGGCGTCGCTGAACGACTGGAACTGCTCGAACTCATGGCTGCATTCGACGCAGGCGTACTGATAGGTGGGCACTGGAAGTTCCTCCGCTGACGGCGCATTCCGGTACATCGAGGGTTGGCGGCAGGATGGTCCGGCGCCGGGCGGTTGGCACTCCACCGGTCGGAGTGCCAGTTCGATGATCCACGGGCGACGGCCGGGGCGCAAACAACCGTGTGCGCCTGCGTCGGACGTCACCGGCGCGACGGTGCCCGCACCCCCCCCAGCGGGGTCACGATCAGGTCGATCGCCACGTCCCACCCGTCGTGGGGCACCTCGTCGACCTCCTCGTCGTCGTCGATCACCGCGATGAGCGGCGGCCGGAGGTCGGTCAGGGTCGCGAGCAGGGCCAACGTGCGGTCGTAATGACCCCCGCCGCGCCCCAGTCGGAACCCCGCCCGGTCGACCGCCAGTGCCGGGACCAGCACGAGATCCGCGGTGGCGATCGCGCCCGGCCCCAGCGCGGCCGCGGCGAGCTGGGCGATGCCGACCGGCCCGGCCCGCAGCGGCAGCGCGCCCGTGCCGGAGGTCCGGCGCGCGGCCGAGTAGTCGGTCCAGTCCAGCGGTGCCGCCCCGACGACCGTCGGCACCAGCACCGTGATGCCCGCGTCGGTCAGCCGGTCGAGAAAGCGCGCGTCCAACGGCTCGGACGGCAGCGGCAGGAACCCGCACACCGTCGTCGCCCCCGACGCGGCCGTCATCAGGTGGTCGGCGTTCAGCCGGCCGGCCGCGGCCCGTTCGCCGGCGGTGCGCGCCCGGCGCCGGTCCAGCAACCGGCGTCGTAGCTCCTGCTTGGCCGCCGTCACTCCCGCTGCCGCCGCCGCCGCCGAGCCGGGGTGATCGTGCGCACCGGGTCCGGCTGTCGACTGGTCCACCTGTTCCTCCGGGGTCGACGGACGCGATGGCGGGACCGGCGGCGCTGTGAACGCGCACCTCGACGCCCGAGGATGCCGCGCGGACCGCCTACGGCGCTATAGGTTGGGCAGTCATGACCACCCTGAGCTCAGCGCTGCCGGTGTCCGGCGGGCAGCACCGGGCCGGCCGGCCCGGTCGACCGAGCCCGTTCCCAGGCGCCACCGTACCCACGACCGCAGCCCCGACCACCGGCAGGACCGTCTGATGCGATCGGTGAGCGAACAGCTCGACCTGGTGCTGCGGTCGGCGGTCACCCCGTCGCCCGTCCGTACCGCCATCTCCGAGGCCCAGGGCCTGCTGTGCGCGGAAGAGGTGGTGGCCCAGTCGGCACTGCCGGCTTTCGACCAGGCCGCCGTCGACGGCTACGCGGTCCGCTTCGTCGACATCGCGCAGGCTTCCGAGGCCACCCCGGTGGAGTTGCCCGTCGTCGGTGAGATCAACGCCGGCGCCCGTAACGCCCACCGCCTGCAGCCGGGCCAGGCGGTCTACGTCGGCACCGGAGCGCCGCTGCCGATCATCGCCGACACGGTGGTGCCGCGGTACGAGACCGACGGCCACGCGGCCCGGGTGGCCTTCTCCGCCTCGGTTCCGTCCGGCTCCTACGTGCGCCGCATCGGCGAGGACGTGCAGCCCGGTGACGTGGCCGTGCGGTCCGGCGCCTTCATCGGCGCCGCCCAGGTCGGACTGCTGGCCGCGGTCGGCCGCGACAAGGTGCTGGTGCACCCGCGCCCCCGGCTGTCGATCATCTCCGTCGGCGAGGAGCTGGTCGACGTCGCCCGGACGCCCGGCCCCGGCCAGGTCTACGACGTGAACTCCTTCGCGCTGGCCGCGGCGGCGCGCGACGCGGGCGCCGACGTGAACCGTATCGGCATCGGCCCGCGTGACCTCCGGCGACTCCGCGAGATGGTGGAGGCGCGGCTGCTGGTCAGCGAGGCGGTCGTCATCGCCGGCGCGGCCGGCGGCGCCACGGCGGCGGTGGTGGCTGAGGCGCTGGCCGACCTCGGACAGCTCGACCTGACCCGGGTCGCCATGCAGCCGGGCTCCGCGCAGGGCTTCGGCCTGCTCGGCCCGGACCGGGTGCCGACGTTCCTGCTGCCGGCGAACCCGGTCAGCGCGCTGGTGGTCTTCGAGGTCATCGTCCGGCCGGCGCTGCGGGTGATGCTCGGCCGCAGCAACCCGTACCGGCGGACCGTGTCGGCCCGCACGCTGGAGCCGATCACGTCGCCGTTCGGACGCCGGTCGTTCCTCCGCGGCCAGCTGATGCGCGACGACGAGAACGACTACCTGGTGCACATCCTCGGCGGGCACAGCACCCACCTGCTGGCATCGCTGGCCGAAGCCAATTGCCTGGTGCTGATCGACGAGCAGGCCACCGACGTCAACGTCGGCTCCGAGGTCGCGGTGTCGTTCCTCGCCCAACGGGCCTGATCCGGTCATGAGCTGGTTCGCCCCGAGGACACCCGGCTGGCCCGCCCGGCTGGGGCCGGTGCCGTCGGCGCGCGGCCCGATCGAGTTGCGTCCGCTGCGCGCGTCCGACGGCGCGGAATGGCGCCGGATGCGAATGCGCGACGAGGCGGCGATCCGGCCCTGGGACCCGACCTCCAGCCTGACCTGGGCGGCCCGGCACACCCGGCCGGCCTGGATGGACCACCGCGCGATGCTCCGGCAGGCCGCCCGGTTGGGGACCGCCCTGCCGTTCGCCGTCACGGTCGACGGCCAGTTCGCCGGTCAGGTCACGGTGGGCGGAATCCAGCGCTTCCCGCTGCACAGCGGCTGGATCGGCTACTGGATCGGGTCGGAGTACGCAGGCCGCGGGGTGGCGACGGTGGCGGTCGCCCAGGTGGTCGCGCACGCCTTCACCGAGGGCCGGCTGCACCGCGTCGAGGCCACCGTCTCGCCGGCCAACCCGGGCAGCCAGCGGGTCCTCGCGCACCTCGGGTTCCGGCAGGAGGGTCTGCTGCGGGGTTACCTGGACATCGACGGCGGCTGGCGGGACCACCAGCTGTGGGCCCTCACGGCCGAGGAGGCGCCGGGGGGTGCCGCCGGTCTGCTGAACTCCTGGTCCGCGGACGGATTCGCACATCCGTAGGACCCGCCGACCCCGCTGAACCGGGTGGTCGCGGAGCGACCGCGTGTCCTCCCGAACGGGTGCCGCCGCGATGGCTAGCGTGACACCGCAGGAAGGGTTGGTTCGAGCTGCGCGCCGTGCCGGCGCCGCACTGCGGGCGCGACCAACTCGGCAGTGCCAGGAGGATGGGTATGACGGTTCCGCAGTCGTTGGTGTTGGTGGCGCTCGCAGTCGCCTGGATCGTCGTCCTGGTCCCGTCGTCGTCCCGCCGCCGCGGCCACGTCAAGGAGAGCGTGGAGGGCAGCGGGTTCCGCGTGCTGAGCCGCGCCCCCTCGGTGGGTCGCCGACTCGCCCGCCGCCCGCCTGCCCTGACAACCCCGTCCCGTCCCGTGACCCAGGACCCCCGCAGCACTGTCCGGAGTGAGGATCAGATGTCCAGCCAGCAGGTGAACGACAGCTCCCGCACCGAGGACGACACGGTCGTTCTCGATGCCGTCGACAACGCGCCCCGCGCACACGGCTCCGCGCCCGACCACGACCGCCTCGCCGACGACAGTGGTGCCGAGGGCGCCCACACCGACGAGTCCGTCGGCGACCGCGACGGGTCCGCCGACGACGAGTCCGCCCGCGAGGAGGCCGCAGCCTACGACGAGCACGACGAGGCCGAGCTGCGCCGGCAGTACCAGGCCTGGCGCGCCTCCACCCGCACGGACACCGTGACCGAGGGCTCCGACGTGGCCGACGGCTCCGACGAGGCCGACGAGTCGCCGGAGCCGGCTGACGTCCGGCCGATCCCGCGCCGTCCCGGCCGCGGCGTCTACGACCCGGAGGCCGCCGAGCGCGCCCGCGCCTACAAGTTCGCCCGCCGTCGTCGCGCGGTGCTGGTACTCACCCTGCTGATCATCGGGTTCGCGCTGGCCGCGGTGCTGGTGTCGTCCACGCTCTGGATCGGCGCCGGCCTGTCCGCGGTGTTGCTGGCGTTGTTCCTCACCTACCTGCGCCGGCAGGTCCGGATCGAGTCCGACATCCGCGCCCGCCGGCTCGCGAAGCTGCAGCGGGCCCGCCAGATCCGCCCCGAACACGCCCCGGAAGCAGACGATTTCGCCGGTCCGTATGCTCAGCGGGCGCCGAGGCCTACTCCGGCTTCCGGCCCGGTCCGCCAGCGTTCGAACCGGGTCGTCCTGGACCTGGATGACGACGATCCCGGCTTCGACGACCTCGAGCAGTACGAGCCGATGGAGTACCGCCGCGCTGTTGGACAGTGAGGTCCGGTGACGATGACAGGTGTGGTGGCAGGGGTCTATCAGCAGGCCGACGCGACCATCCGCTTCGACTGGGGGGTCGAGGGCGCCGGAGCCACCGCCGCCGGCGCCGGGATCGTCGTCGTGGTCGATGTGCTGTCCTTCACCACCACCCTCTCCGTCGCCGTCGACCACGGGGTGGACGTTTTCCCGTTCCGCGTCCGTGACGCCTCGGCAGCCGCCTTCGCCGCGTCCCGGCAGGCGGTGCTGGCGGTCGGCCGGAGCGAGGCCGGCGCGAGTGGGGTGAGCCTGTCGCCGTTGTCCGTCCGCGCCGCCGCCGCCCCCGACGGCCCGCTGGCCCGGGCCCGCCGGCTGGTCCTGCCGTCACCCAACGGTTCCGCCATCGCCAAGACGATGGCCGACCGCGGCGCCGTCGTCATCGGGGCCAGTCTGCGCAACGCGGCGGCCGTCGCGCGCTGGGTGGTCCAGTACGGACAGGGTCGGCCGGTCGCCGTCATCGCCTCCGGTGAGCGCTGGCCGGGCGACCTGCTGCGGCCCGCCGTCGAGGACATGTGGGGCGCCGGAGCCGTCATCGCCGAGTTGCAGACGCTGGGCATCCGCACCTCCTCGCCCGAGGCCGACGCCGCGGTCGCCACGTACCGGGATGTGCGCGGCCGGATCGGGCTGGCCCTGCAGGCCTGCGCCTCCGGCCGGGAGCTGACCGCCGACGGCTTCGGCGCCGAGATCCCCGTCGCTGCCGAACTGAACGCCTCCGGCGTGGTTCCGATCCTGCGGGGCGAGGCCTTCACCGCAGCCTGACGCTCACTCTCGAGTGCACGACCGCCCCCGGACGGCTGGTAGTCTTTCCCTGCTTCCGGAGAACGTCCGGGCGCGGGGCTGTAGCGCAGTTGGTAGCGCGCTTCGTTCGCATCGAAGAGGTCCGGGGTTCGATTCCCCGCAGCTCCACCACCTGTTTTCCGAGCAGTCCGGATCGCTCAGCCGCGCAGTGGGCCCAGTCGGGCCTGCTCCTGCCGCAACATCGCGGACACGTCGACGGCCTGCCGAGCCGGACTGATCAGGTAGCCCTGCATCGTGTCGCAGCCCATGTCGGCCAGCCGCTGCTGCTGCGCTGCGGTCTCGACTCCTTCCGCGACGACGGTCAGTCCCAGGTGGTGGGCGAGTTCGATGGTCGAGCTGATGATCGCGGCGGTGCGCCGGTCGCTGATCACGTCCGCGACGAAGGACCGGTCCAGTTTGATCTCGTCGATCGGCAGGTCCCGCAGATAGCTCAGTGACGAGTATCCGGTGCCGTAGTCGTCGAGGCTGGCCCGGACGCCCAGGGCGCGGATCTTGGTGAGCGTGCTGATCGCCGTCGCCCGGTTGGTGATGAAGTTGGCCTCGGTGATCTCCAGGGTGACCGCCGCCGCCGGCAGGCCGTGCTGAGCGAGCACCACCTCGATCTTGTCCGGCAGGCTGTCGTCGACGAGCGTGCCGGCGTCGAGGTTCACCGCGACGCTCAGATCGAACCCCGCGTCGCGCCACCGCGCCAACTGACCGAGTGACATCGAGATCATCTGTTCGGTCAGCGACGGCATCAACCCGGCGGTGGCGGCCAGGTCGAGGAACCCGGGAGGCAGCAGTAACCCCCGCTCGGGGTGCGGCCAGCGGACGAGCGCCTCGGTGCCGATGATCCGCCCGGTCGTGATGTCACACTTGGGCTGGTACCAGGCTTCCAGGTCGCCATGGGTCAGTGCGGACCGGAGATCCTCGGTCAGCTGGAAGCTGTCCTGTCGTTGCGCGTCGGACGTGGTCTCGGAGGCCGCGTGGCCGCCGCCGGCGTACTTGGCGCGGTACATGGCCACGTCGGCCCGGCGCAGCAGCTGAACCGGATCTTCGGTGTCGTCCGGGGCGTGCGCGATTCCCAGGCTGGCGCCGATGTGCAGGCGGACGTTCTCGAGTTCGAACGGTCGGCGCACCTCGCCGAGGATGCGTTCCGCCAAGCTGACGGCCGTCGCCCGGTTCGACGTGCGGACCAGGACGGCGAACTCGTCGCCGCCCAGCCGGGCCAGGACGTCGACCGACCGCACGGTGGACTGCAGCCGGGCGGCGACCAGTCGCAGGAGTTCGTCGCCGACATGGTGCCCCAAGCTGTCGTTGACCTCCTTGAACCGGTCCAGGTCGAGCAGCAGCACCGCAACCGGCTGCGCGGGTGCGGCCAGCGCCTGCTCGAGGATCCGCCGGAAGCTGCGTCGATTGGCCAGGCCGGTCAGCTCGTCGGTGCTGGCCTCGAAGCGGGCGGCGCTCAGAGTCCGGACGTCGGCGATCGTGACGACTGCGCGACCGAGCACCAGCAACAGCGTGGTCGCGGCGAGAGCGACCGCCACACCGGTGACCCGGACCTGCGTGGCGGTGACCAGGATGCCCACCGCGGTCACACCGAACGCGACCGGCCCGATGAAGCTCCGCTGCAGCCACTGCGTGTGCGGAAAGCCGGCCGGCCGGGAGTCCGGCAGCCAGGCCGCCCACGCGATGGCGGTGGTGGCGACCAGCCACATCACCTGCGGGTAGCGGCCGGAGCTCGTCGGGATGCCCTGCATGACTTCGACGAGATGGATGACGTCGACGGCGAGGAAGACCAGCAGCCCGCTCGCCAGGACGACGTTCGCCGGGCTCAACCGCTTCCCGTACAGCGCGACCGCCGTACACAGCAGCACCAACAGAGCGGCGCTCGCAATGGGGTAGGCGAGATGGACGAGAACCGCGATCATGTCCCCACCGGCCATCTGCCGCAGCGCCGGGACAACCACCACGGAGACCAGCGCACCGCCGCCGGTGGCGCAGATCAGCCCGTTGACCCAGGTCGCCCCGGACCGCCGCGCGGCCGACCCGAAGACCAGGGCGATGATCGCGGCGTAGACGAACACGTACAGCCCGAGCCATCCGGCGTCCGCCCACGAGTACTCGGGCCGCGGCTGCATCGTCCGGACGACGGCGGCGTTGTAGATGTTCGCACCGGCCCGGCAGATCAGGCCGGTGGCCAGCAACGACCAGGCGACTCGATGCCCCCGCACCAGCAGGGGGCGACAGGCACAGAGCAGCGCCGCCGACAGATAGCCGATGTTCTGCACCCAGAGGTCCCGGAGTGGCACCATCGCCGTAGCGCCGGTCCCGACGACTGCCCACCCGGCCAGGGCGAGACAGCACGCCAGGCACAGCGCCTGCAGCAGCCGAACCATGCCGCGCAGCCGTCGCAGCCGGGGTGACCACTGGGAAAAGCCTGCGAAGACGGTGTCGTTCAACGCGCTCCGGTCTCCACTTTTTGGAGGGAACATGAGGCTCAGTGTGCACCCTCTGCAATCTTTCCCTCACCCGGAGCGATAAGTTGACGCGAGGTTCACTCCTCTGTGTCGACGCGTGCGCTGACTGTCATGGAGATTGCACCCGTTCGCGCGAAGCGCGTCGTTCGACGAGACGCGTCACGGCTTGTTCGACGTGGACGCCATCACTGCGTCGTCCGGCAGTCACCACAGCGAGGCGTGGATCGATCAGCTCCTCGCGCGTAGGCTCGAAAACGCAACGGCGAGCATCGTCGAGCCGCGCAGGGGCCGGCGGCGAGATCGGTGGCCGCGCGCCGGACCACGAGTGCGAGTCCCAGGTCGAGGTTCGTTCGCTGCCCTCGCTCCGGAATGAACCGTCGCGGACCGTCTCAGCACGGTACGGATCGGGTCGCTCAGGATAGGCGCCCGGTGGCCGTCGGTGAGCGGAGCCCGCTCGCGGCAGATCGCTCTGCGCATCCACTCGGCGTTGCGCGTGCGCGGGTGGGTGTCAGTGCACCAGTCACCCGAGATCGGCGGCCCGGGCGGCTCGGCTCACTACGTCGGCGGCGTTGTCCACGCCCCCCGGCTCGAGATGCGCCCATCCCGTGGCGGCAGCGAGACCGGCGCGGTCGAGCGCGTGGTTGATCCGACGGACGAACCGCGGGGCGACCGCTGTGGGCGCGTCGGTGAGCAGGATGCCGAACGTACCGTCGCCGATGCGGGCCAGGATGTCCTCGGCCCGGGTGAATCGGGCGATGACCCCCGCGGCGCTACGCAGGACGCGATCGGTGACCGGCCCGCCGGGGCGACCGTCCGCACTGTTCTCGCGCTGGCTGATCTTCACGACGACGATCACCGTCGGATCCGCGTACGTGGCGTATTCGAGGTCGAGACGGGCGATGGCATCGTCCCAGGCCCGTCGGTTGGACACACCGGTCGCTGCGTCCGTGGTCGTGGCGAGCTGGTCCGCCTGCGAACTCCGCAGCGCCCGTTGCAGCGCTCGATCGCCGGCCAGGGTCAGGGTCAGCAGATCCGAGAAGGTGTCCAGAATCGCGCCGACCCGCGCGAGGTCGGCCCGGGCGACGAGATCCAGCCCGCAGATCGCCCCGAAGAGGCTGCCGTCGGGCTCGACGATGGGAGCGCCTGCGTACGCGCCGATCGTGATCGACCCGTTGACCGGCGCCGCTGCGTAGAGCGGAACGGCGGCGGCGTCCGGGGCCACGCGAGGTGCGGCCGCGTTCACCATCTGGAAGCAGTACGAGTCGGCCCACGGGTGACCGCCGCCGGCCGTGAAGCCGTAGGCGTTCTCACCGAGCTGGAGGTACGTCTGCCGGTCGTTCTCGACCCGGGTGATCGACCACAGGCCCATGGGGACCTCGCGGTTGAGGTAGTCCAGGACCCGTTGCGACGCCGCCCGGAAGGCTGACTGGCCGCGATCGGACCGGGCAACGGACGCTGCGGCCAGTGGTGATGAAGCGGTGAGACGCCGTTCCGCGGTCGAGTCCCCCCGGGGCCCGCGGCAGCCCGGAGGGCCGGTGTTGCCGAGGTGTCGAACGTGCCCGTGGACCGCTGCGCGAACTGGACGAAGCGGCGCGCGGCGTCGATGACGAGCTCACGGTCGTGCGTGTAGACGAAGTCGAACGTGCGTTGGTCCGACCGGCCCGGATCGGTGGTCTCGCGCAGGGCAAAGGCGGCTGCGTAGTGCGGGTGGAGCACGATGATGACCCGCTCGTCGGCCATCCGGCTGCCCGCCGGTATCGGGGCGACGGTGTAGCGGGGCTCGTCGCGGTGCGACACGCGCTCCGCGAGGACCACGGTCAACGTATTGACCTGTGCGAGCTTGTCGTAGCGGAGGCGGGACGTCTCGGTGAAATCGTCGCCGTGGCCGAAACCGGCGAGAAGGACCGAGGCGTTGCCGCCCGCGGTGGCCTGTTGTTCCAGGTGGGTGCGGATGTGGATGACATCCTGCGCGCGGCCGCGGCGGGGCGCGATCTTCGACGCCAGCGCCTCGTACGGGGTTCGTCCGTCCAGGGGCGTCATGTGCTGACGCAACGGGATCGGATGCTGCGGAACCGGGACGTCGAGAGGCAGCGGTCCCGGCCGGCCGTAGAAGTACCCCTGGCCGTAGACGGCACCGAGCACCACCGCCAGCCGCTCCTCGGCCTCGGTTTCGATGCCCTCGGCCAGGATGACGGCATTGCGGCGCTCCGCGTAGGAATTCACCGCCGCCGTGATGTCGGCCACCGCTGCGGTCGGGGCGCCGCGCACCAGCGACATGTCCAGCTTCACCACGTCGGGCCGCAGGAACGGCAGCAGTGCCAGCGAGCTCTCCAGCGCGCCGACGTCGTCGAGGGCCACCCCCCAGGCGTCGCGCCGGGCCTGGTCGGTCGCCCGGATGAGGTCCAGTACGTTGCCGTCGACATTGCGCTCGACGACCTCGAGGATCACCCGCAGTTCCGATCGCCCGCGCTCCAGGTCAGGCAGCAGGTGGGTCGGGCATGCCGCCGCCAGCCCCGCCGGCTCGACGTTGATCAGCCAGGACAGCTGATCCGGAAGACCGGCGTCGGCGGCGACGCGCATCGCTCGCGTGCGGCAGAGCCAGTCCAGTTCGGCCAGCAGGCCGGCCTGCTGGGCCTCCTCGAGCAGCGCCATCGGCGATTCGAGCGGAGAACCGACCGGGCCCCGGGTCAGGGCCTCGAACCCGACGACGGAGCGGGACGCCAGATGGACGACGGGCTGGAACACCGTCTGGATGGTCTGGTCGGCGATGAGCGCACGGACCGGGGTGTCCGTCAGTGCGGCGACCGACGTCTGTCGCCCGGTCATCGCCACGGCGGCGGAGGAGAGCCGCATTCCTTCCCCGTGCCCGCCGGCCACCGGTGCAGCGGGGTGGACGACCGAGTCCGGGGTGAACCTCCGGGCGCCGGCGGCCGGCTGTGTCGCAATGTGATCGCGCTGATCAGCATCGTGACCACGTTACTTCATTCGAGGGGTCGTGGCGCCAACACAAACGAGGAATCGTCGCTGTTGAATCACGACGGAGGAGTCGCACAGTCAGCGCATCACTCGAATGCGCATTCGTTCTCACGGGTTGCCGTGGCCACCGACGCCGTCGAGTACCTCGTTCGTACGCCGCACCCGCACCACTGCCGGTACGGTTGGTGACAGCGTGCTACCGGACGCTCGGTGGTCGAACGAGTCGCTGTGACCGAGAACGACCCTTATGCAGGTACTGACATTTTGTTAGCCTCTAGTCACTACCAGTCATCCCGTGGGGTCGCACGGATCCCCCAGTGCCCCGGAGGAACCGAGATGCTGACTACCAGCCTCTGTCTCGTCGGCAGTTGTCCGCCGCAACAACGTGACCATCTGCGGATCGGCATCGGGACGGCCGATCCTGTTCGCCCACGGTTTCGGCTGCGACCAGTCGATGTGGTCACGGGTGGTGTGCGACTTCACCGATGACCATCCGGTCATCCTCTTCGACCACGTCGGTGCCGGCGGCTCGGACCTGACCGCCTACGACCGCGGCAAGTACGGGTCGCTGCACGGGTACGCCGACGACATCCTCGAGATTCTGGCGGATCTCGACCTGCAGAACGTGGTGTTCGTCGGCCACTCGGTGAGCGCCATGATGGGCGTTCTCGCCGCCATCCGCGAGCCGTCCCGGTTCGGGGCATTGGTGTTGGTGGGCCCCTCTCCGCGCTACCTGGATGACGAGGGTTACGTGGGCGGGTTCGATGCGGCGGCGATCGATTCCCTGCTGGACAGCCTGGACGCCAACCACCTCGGGTGGTCGGCCGCGATGGCGCCGGTGATCGCCGGGAACCCCGACCGTCCCGAGGTGGCCGGTGAGCTGGAACGGAGCTTCTGCCGGACCGACCCGGCCATCGCCCGCGACTTCGCCCGGGTGACGTTCCTGTCGGACAACCGGCGCGACCTGCCGCGGGTGACGACACCGACGCTCGTCCTGCAGTGCACCGACGACGCCATCGCGCCGCTGGCCGTCGGGGGGTACGTCCACGCGGCGATCCCGGGCAGCGTGCTGACCGTCCTGCGCGCCACCGGTCACTGCCCCAACCTGTCCGCCCCGGGGGAGCTCGTCGCGGCGATCCGTGCCTATCTCGGGGGAGAGCCGGCCGGCTCACCATGAACACGACACCAGCGGGGGACGCCGCATCCGGGGCCAACGAATCGCTCCACGACCTGTACGAGAACGCCCCCTGCGGCTACCTCTCGACCACCGCCGACGGGATCGTCACCCGGGTCAACCGCACCTACCTGGCGATGGTCGGCCGGCCGCGGCACGGCGTCACGGGTCGGCGCTTCGACGCGATGCTGGCGCCGGGCAGCCGACTTCTCTGGGAGTCCCGATGCCTGCCCGTCCTCCGGCTCACCGGCGAGCTGCGGGAGGTGGCACTCGTCATCGAGACCGCCGACGGCGGACTGCTGTCGGTGTTGGTCAACGCCTCCGTCGTGCTCGGCTTCGACGGCCTGCCCCGACTGATCCGGACAGCCGTCTTCGACGCGACCCAGCGGCAGGACTACGAACGCGAGCTGCTGGTCGCCCGGCGCGTTGCCGAACGGTCCGAGGCCAGGCTGCGGATCCTGCAGACGGCATCGGCCACCTTCGACGACGCCCGCTCGGCGGCCGACGTGGCCACCTCGCTGGCGGCGACGGCGCGCGCCGCGTTCGACGCCACCGTCGCGTCGGTGATGTTCCTCGACCACGCCGATGGTGCACTGAAGACCGCGGGGGCCAGCCCGGGCCCGATCGGCGACCGCGTCCCGCGCGACGCCCACCGGCCCGAGTCCGAGGCCCTGCGCCGGGGCGACCTGGTGAGCATCGGCAGCCTGGACGAGGCGGAGCGGACCTTTCCGGCCGTCGTCGAGGCGCTGGACAGCGCCCGCCTGGCCGCGGTGACCTGCATGCCGCTGATCGAGCACGGTTCTGCGATCGGCGTGCTGTCCTGCTTCTACGGCCGCCGCCGCGAGGTCGACCGTGACGAGATCGAACTGCAGCGGGCGCTGACCCGCCAGGCGACCCAGGCACTGCACCGGATCCGGCTGCACGACGAGCTGCGGCACATGGCCCAGCACGACACCCTGACCGGACTCGCCAACCGCGCCTCGCTGCGGACCGCCTTGAGCCATGTGACGGTGAGTGCCGTCCGCGACCGGAGTCCGCTGGCCGTGATCTTCCTCGATCTCGACGGCTTCAAGGCGATCAACGACGAGCTCGGACACGCCGTCGGTGACGCCGTGCTGATCCAGGTCGCCGATCGGCTCCGGGCCACGGTGCGGTTCGGGGACACGATCGCCCGCTTCGGCGGCGACGAATTCGTGGTCGTCTGCCCCGACATCCATCCCGACACCGCGGTGTCCATCGGCCGGCGGATCAGCGACGCCGTCCGTCAGCCGTTGCTGCACGTACCGCCGGTGCTGCCGCTCACGGCGAGCGTCGGTGTGGCGGTGCACCACCCGACCGGGGCGGCCGACGGCCTCGAACCGGACATCGTGATCAGGCGGGCAGATGCCGCGATGTACCGGTCCAAGCGCGACGGCAAGGACCGCCTCACGCTCGTCACGGTGTGACCGCTGTCGGCGGGTCGACGGCTGCTCCGGGGCGCGGGTCCGAGTAGGCGGCTCACCAGGGCCTGTGGTCCTCGGACAGCACAGCACCGGACACGCGCCCCGACGATATCGGCCCACTGAGGGAGGCGCCGCCGTCGCCGATCGGCGCGTCACCCCGACCCGGGGTTCCCGGGCTGAGACTGTTGGTGTCCACAGCCGGGCGGCGCCGTCCGGAGCGACCAGTGGGTGGGCGAGGAGTGCAGCTGTGAACCGAGGACGACTGGCCGGCCTGGCGGCCGCCGTGATCCTGACCGTCGTCACCGGGGTCCTCATCGCCCAGACGTCGAACGCGACGAGTGCCACCGGCCCGGCCGGCACCACCGCGCCCGCGCCGCAGGCCGAGAGCGTCGACGAGGCGGCAGCGGCGCCGCTGCCCGAGGGGGCGGTGCCGCAGGCCGACATCACCACCGAGCGCTGGATCACCCCCAAGCCGTCGAACGTGCCGATGGACAAGATCCCCAAGGGCACCAAGGTGCCGCAGTTCATCCTCTTCTCCTTCGACGGCGCCGGCAGCCACAGCAAGATGCAGGAGTTCCTGGCCGCGGCCGCGCCCACCGACAGCCGGTTCACCGGCTTCCTGTCCGGGACCTACCTGCTCACCGACGAGAACGCCGACGCCTACAGCGCACCCGGCGCCCGGCCGGGCACCTCGTCGATCGGCTTCGGCGGCGACGAGGCCGAGGTCGTCCAGCGGGTGAACGACCTGAACAACTTCTACGCCCTGGGCCACGAGGTCGGCACCCACTACAACGGGCACTTCTGCGAGCTCGGCGAGAACTGGTCCACCGCCGAGTGGAACAGCGAGCTCGACCAGTTCTTCAGCTGGTTCGCCGACTACCGGGCGGTCAACGGCATCGCCGACGGCCCGGAGCTCAAGGTGCCGTCCGACAAGGTCAAGGGTGGCCGGACGCCGTGCCTGAAGGGTCAGTTCGATCAGCTGACCCCGTCGTGGCTGGCTCACGGGATGGCCTACGACACCTCGGGGGAGAGCCCGTACACCGGGATCTCCTGGCCGGAGAAGCAGGACGGCGTCTGGCAGTTCCCGATCCCGACCATCTACTCGCAGGCGTTCGCCGATGCCGGTTACTCGCCGCTGGTCAAGGCCATGGACTACAACTTCTGGTACAAGTTCAACGAGGCTCAGGAGCAGCCGGAGACGCGCCGCAGCTCACCCAGCTCGTGCTGGACACCTACCGCTTCATGTACGACCAGGCCTACAACGACAACCGGGCGCCGATCCTGATCGCGAACCACTTCAACGACTGGAACGGCAACTCCTTCAACCCGGCGGCCAAACAGTTCATGGTCGAGACCTGCGGGCAGCCGGAGACCATCTGCACCACGTACGTCGACCTCATCGCCTGGATGGAAGCGCAGGACCCGAAGAAGATCGCCGACCTGCAGGAGCAGATGCCGACCGCCGACAAGGCGCCGCAGACCGAATAGCGCGACCACCACGACAGCCCCGGGATCACCGATGCCGGGGCTGTCGGGTGCCGGGGACGAACGAGGCGGAGCCCGCGGGAGAAGGAAAAACCGCCTCCCGTCGGCGACGGGAGGCGGTTCTCGAGGTGGTGGAGGACCTGGGAATTGAACCCAGCGAGGCGCCCCAAGTGCGCATCCCCCGAGATGTCGGACAGTACCCATCTGCGCGGACGGATGGCAAGCCTGGCGCGTGGACGGGATCACGGATGCATGACCGAGGCTCCGCGCGATCGCAGCCGCTGGTCCGCCATGGCCGCGTCGAATTCGGCCTGCCAGTCGACCGACAGCGCGATCCCGCTCTTGACCGGCCTCCTCGGTGGACAGTTCGACCGGGAAACCGAAGGTGTCGTGCAGGGTGAAGAGGTCGGCCCCGCTGGCGCCCGTCCGACGGTAGGACCGCAGCTGCTTCAGGCCCTTGGCGAGGCTGCGGCGGAACGCCTTCTCCTCCTTGACGAGGATCGCGACGATGTCGGCCTCCCGCTCCGCGAGCTCGGGGTAGGAGTGCTCGTAGACGCCGACGACGGTCGGGATGATCTCCGGCAGGAAGTTCTGCTCCAACCCGAGGTCGAAGGCGTAGCGGACGGCCCGCCGGACGAGCCGGCGCATCACGTAGCCCTGGGACTTGTTGCTCGGGCGGATGCCGTCGGCGGCCAGGAACGTCGCCCCGCGCAGGTGGTCGGCGACCACCCGCATCGACGCGGTGTCGGTCTCGTACGAGCGGCCGGACAGTTCCTCCAGCCTGGCCACGATCGGCCACAGCAGGCTGATCCGGAACACGTCCGAGGTGCCCATCGCCGCCGCCGCGATGCGCGCGAGCCCGCCGCCGAAGTCGACGTTCCTGCGGGGGAGCTGCTCGAAACCGTCGGCGGTGCGGCGGTACTCCATGAAGACGGAGTTGCCGATCTCGATGAAGCGACCGCAGTCGCAGTTCTGGTGGCAGTGCGCGCCGTAGGCGACGTCGTGCGCGACCTCGGGGAAGAGGTAGAAGATCTCCGAGTCGGGGCCACCGGGCTCGCCGATCGGCATGTTCTCCGCGGAACCGCCGCGGCACCACCAGTTCTTCTTCGAGTAGAAGGCGATCCGGGCGCCCTCGGTGCCCACCGCGGCGGCGTGCTCCTCCGTGCCGACCTCGGCTGTCCCCGCGGACACGCCGGTGGCGGTGAACAGTTCCGTCCAGATCTCGGCGGCCTCGGCGTCCTTGGGGATGCCGTGCGCCTCGTCGCCGATGAAGCAGGTGACGTAGATGCGTTCCGGATCGAGACCGACCCGGTCGGTCAGGAACGTCCACACCTGCCGGATCTGCTCCTGCTTGAAGTAGTCCCCGAGGCTCCAGTTGCCCAGCATCTCGAAGAACGTCGTGTGCCGGTTGTCGCCGACCTCCACGATGTCCTGGGCGCGCAGGCAGGTCTGGCTGTCGGCGAGCCGCCGGCCTGCGGGGTGGTCGGCGCCGAGCAGGTAGGGGAGCAGCGGCTGCATCCCGCTCCCGGTGAACAGGGTGCTCGGGTCGTCGGCCGGCACCAGGGGCGCCCGCGGGATGACCGCATGGCCGTTCTCGGCCATGAACTCGAGAAACAGCGAGCGGATCCGGTCGGCGTCCATCCCCGGATCCTGACACACCCCGGGTGCTCCCGATCAGCGGCCGGCGACCGCGGTGTCCTCCTGGCGCCGACCGCTGTGACGCCGACACGAGGTGGGTCAGCGCAGCACCATCACCACGGCCACCCCGGCGTTGCCGGTCGCGAGCACCGCGCGCACCAGGTCCACCCGCAACAACGACCGGTACGCCGCAGCGTCGAAGGCGGCGGACAACCTCCGGTGCAGCGGCACCGCGAGCAGCCCGGTGACGATCAGGATCGCGGCGAGAAGGGCCACCGACACGAACCGCAGCGCGCCGCCGCCGGTGCCGAGCAACCCTGCCGCGGTGACCGCCTGGCCGGCGAACAGCGGCCCCACGACGAGGCTGACGCGCCGCTGGTGGGCGGCCTCGTAGGCCGCGAACGCGGGCGCCGGGACCAGCTCGAACTGTCGGTAGACGAGCACCTGTACGGTCCACTGGAAGCCGGCATAGGCGGCGACCAGCAGCAGATGGACGACGAGCAGCACGGACACCGCACCCATTCTGCGGGACCGGCGGCCGGCCCCCCGAAACGGAAGGCACCTCGTGAGCGACCTCGACATCGCCGTCACCGACGACCCGGACCGCTCCCGCTACGTCGTCACCGTCGACGGCGCGCCCGCGGGTGGCGCCTACTACCAGTTCCGCGACGGCCGGGTGGTGTTCACCCACACCGAGGTCGATCCGGTCTGGGCGGGCCGCGGCGTCGGATCGGCGCTGGCCCGGGCCGCGCTGGAGGACGTGCGCCACACCGGCCGGCACGCCATCCCGCTGTGCCCGTTCATCGCCGGCTGGATCCGCAAGCACCCCGACCACCTCGACGTCGTCGACGAGCGCTACCGGGCGTCGGTCAGCTGACCGGTCAGCCCAGCAGCAGCGCGCCCTCGCCGATGCCGATGACCGACGCGGTCAGCCACCGTCCGGCCGGCGCGTCGACGGTGCCGGAGACGTAGACCTGCCGGGTGCCGGGGACGTCCGTCGGCACCACGGTGTCGACCTCGAGCCGGACGGTCAGCCGGCCCCCGTACGTCGGGTCCGCAGCGCCGGTCAACCTCGCGGCCGACCGCCGGCAACGGCTGTCCAGGTCGGCGCCGACGGCCGCGGGCAGGGCGGCCGCGCGGTTGCCGACGCCGAGGTAGGCGCCGCCCGGCTGCGCGTCGGGGTAGGCGAGGTTCGTGGTCCCGAGCAGCTCGGTGGGGTGGGCGCCCGAGCAGGGGATGCGGTCGGAGCGGCCCGGGGCGGGGCAGCTGCCGAAGACGTCGCCGCGGAACGTCGCCGGCGTCATCCCGCGCAGTGAGCCGGTGAACCGCAGTCCGCTCTCCGGACGGACGGTGCAGGCCCGCCAACCGCGGTCCGCCGCCCGCTGGCCCTCGGGTGCGGGCAGCACCCCGGTCTGGACGTCGACCGGGATCTGCCACCCGTCGGCGACGACGGGCCGCAGGTACTCCGCGGCGGCCGCGTCGCAGAAGGACCGGCTGGGGACTTCGGCGTCGGCGGTGGTGCCGGCGGTCACCTCGGCGTCGTGCGGTTCCGCGCAGCCCACGACGATCACGGTCGCGTCGATCACGAGGCAGGTTCCGGCGGGCGGCGGTGCGGGCAGCGCGACCGCCGCGGCGGTCCCGGGCAGCCCGGGTGATGCACGCCCCGGACCACGATCAGCGCGACGACGGCGAGCAGCAGCGCGAGTGCCCCGATCGCCCTGCGGTCCATGGGCCCACCGTAGATCGCGTCAGGCGGTGAGCCGCGCCAGCAGCCCGGGCAGGTCCACGGTCGCGATCCGGATGGAGGAGTCGCTGCAGCCGTAGGGCAGCACCAGCCGGTCGCCGTGCACCAGGCCGCCGCACGAGTACACGACGTTGGGCACGTAGCCGTCGCGTTCGTCGGCGTCGGGGGTGAGCAACGGCTCCGCCAGCGCGCCGACCAAGCGGGTGGGATCGTCGAGATCGAGCAGGATCGCCCCGATGCCGTAGGTCCGCACCGGGCCGACGCCGTGGGTCAGCACCAGCCAGCCGGCGGGCGTCTCGATCGGCGGCCCGCAGTTCCCCAGCTGGATCAGCTCCCACGGCCGGTCCGGTTGTTGCACGATCGGCCCGCGATCCCAGTGGTGGGTGTCCGGCGAGGTCGCCAGCGTGATGCTCTCCCGGTCCCAGCGGCACAGCGCGAGGTAGCGTCCGCCGACCGTCCGCGGGAACAACGCCATGCCCTTGTTGGTCGCGGCCGGCCCGATCTGCAGGCTGATCTCGAAGGTGGCGAAGTCCTGGGTCCGGATCAGCCGGGGGGAGATCTTCTCGCCGTCGAACGCGGTGTAGGTGCCGAGATAACCCTGCTGGCCCTCGTCGTCGGTGAACAGGGTCAAGCGGGCGTCCTCCATGCCCTGCCGCTCCGCCTCGCTGGTCGGGTAGATGACCCGCTCCGACAGCGGCGACTCCGGCGGGAAGGTGAGTCGGTAGTAGCCGCGGGCGATCGTCCGGATGCGTTCCACCACGGCGTCGGAGTCCGCGCCGGTGAACCCGTTGTGCCGGGCGTCGGCGACCGCCTCCTCGAGGCGGGTGGCGCTGAAGTTCGCCCGGAGCAGCCGCAGCACCGGATCGGCGGCGCCGGTGTCGTCGGTGTGCTCCGCGAGTGCGTGCCGCAGCCGGTCCCGGCTGATCCGGGTCGGCCCGGCGCGGCCGGTGATCAGCCGCCGGCCCGGGTCGTCGACGGTCACGCCCGCGGCGGAGACGATCCCGGTCCGGAACTCGATGCTGGACACGTGCCCGTCGCCGACGCCGCGCACGCTCATCAGGAAGCGGAGCTCGCCGTCGGCCAGCCCACTCTGGTCAGGGTGCGGCACCATCGACGGGTTGAACAGCGCGGCCGCCTCGACGGCGAACTCCTGGGTGCAGTACGCCCCGATGAGCTGCCGCCGCTGCGGCGTGACCGCGACGTGGTCCGGCAGGTGGTGCGCGATCATCGAACAGTGCTCGTCGAACTGGTCGAGCAGGTCGTGGTGGCGGTCGCCGAACCGGTCGACCAGATCCGCGAGCAACGGTCCGACCCGGTCCTCCGGGACCGCGAGGGCGCGACCGATCACGGCGTCCGCGCGGGACACCCCGCTCGCGACGAGCTCCTGCCCGGGCAGGAACAGTTTCAGCACGACCCGGGACGGATCCGGCCGGAGCACCACGGAACCCCGGGTGAGAAGACGCTCCTGGTCACTCATAGGAGCCGCACGCTATCCCACGGCCACGGTGTCCCCGGTCGCCGCGCCGATCAGCCTCGGTCGGTGTGCCGCAGCCGATGCGCCTGCTGGAGGGTGGACACCAGCGCGAGGGTGGACTCCGCACCCTGGTTCTCGTTGCGGCCGTAGACGAGCAGGCCGTCGCAGCCGCCCCGGCTCACCGGGTCGTACAGCGACACGGAGGCGTCGTTCGCACCCAGGAACCAGGCGGCACACAGTTGCACGGCGTCCGCCCAGCGTCGCTGCCCGGTCACGTCGTAGGCCGTCGCGCAGGCGTCCGCCAGGGCCGCCACCTCGATCGGCTGCTGGTCGAACGCGGGGCGCGGCTCGCCGCGCGACCAGCCGTCGACCGGGGTCACGGACAGGTGCCCGGGGAGGGACTCGACCTCGAGCAGCCAGTCGAGCATGGTCAGCCCGTGGTGCAGGGTGGTCGCGTCGTCCAGGCGCGCACCCGCCAGGATGAGCACCTCCGCGAGAGTGGCGTTGGCGTACCGGAGCCGGTCCTCGGGCCACCGCCAGGCGGGGTCGGTCCCGGGGACACCGATCGCGCGCGCCGTGTCGGCCAGCAGATCCCGGGCGCCGGCGTGTCCGGGTTCGATGGTCAGCACCTCGGCGGCGCCCAGCCCGGCAGAGGCCATCGCGCGCGGATATTCCGACCGCAGCGCGGCGCCCCGCTCGAAGGCGGCCAGGGCCCGGTCGGCGACCGCGGGCATCCGGGCGGCAGCGGTGCCCAGACTCCACAGGGCACGTCCCCAGCAGTCCTCGACCGTCGGGGCGTCCGCCCAGCTCCCGTCCAGCGACCGGCGGTTGGCGAACCGGCCGTCCGGGGCCTGGGCGTCGAGCACGAACTGCAGGTACAGGTCGCCGAGAGCGGTCGACGAGGCGTCCGGGACGGCCTCCCGGGCGACCGCGATCAGGCCGCGGGACACGTCGTCGACGCAGTAGGCGTGTGCCGTCCGGGGTCGGGTGAACTCGGCGTGCTCGAACAGGCCGACGTCGTCGGTGAGCCGGTACAGGTGCGCGAAGTCGACCTCGGGCAGGACGAGCGCTGCCGGCCCGCCCACCAGGGTGTCGGTCACGCGGACTCGAGCAGCCCGGTCGACGTGCTCAGCGCTGCGGCGGCGAGCCGGCGGTAGCCGTCGGCGACGGCCGGCCACAGCAGCTCCGGGGCGACCCTGGTCGCCTCGGCGGCCATCGCGGCCGCGAGTCCCGGCTCGGTGAGCACGCGACGCAGGGCGGCGGCCATCCCGGCCGGATCCTGCCGGTCCACCAGCAGGCCGGCGCCGGAGGCGAGCAGCTCACGGGCGTGCGGGAAGCCGGTGGACACGACCGGCTTGCCGGCCGTCACGGCCTCGATGAGCACGCCGGAGGTGACCTGCTCGCGGGAGTCGTAGGGCAGCAGCACGATGTCGGCCTGCTGGACCAGCGCGTTCAGTTCGGCCTTGGCGATGTAGCGGGCGTCGAAGTGCACCGCGTCGGCCACCCCGAGCTCGGCGGCCCGGGCGACCAGGCCTTCGCGGTAACGCTCGCCGATGCGTTCGACGACCTTCGGATGGGTCTCTCCGACGACGTGGTACTCCGGTTGCGGGTCCAGATCGCGCAGCTGCGCCATCGCCTCGATGGCCCACTCGATGCCCTTGCCCTCGCCGAGCAGACCCCACGTCAGAACGATCGGGGCACGGTCGGCGTGCTCGCCGGTCAGCGGAGCGGCGTCGGCGGACCGGACCTCTCGCAGCGATGGCCGGTTGTCGGCGGCACCGTGCGGGATCACCCGTACCTTGGCGGCGTCGATGTCGTAGTGCGCGATCAGTCGTTCCTTGGCGGTGTGCGTCATGGTCACGACGGCGACGCTGTGGGCCACGAGCGCTTCGAGGATGGCGCGCTGGGACGGGCTCGGCGTGACCAGCACGGTGTGCAGCACGGTCAGCGTCGGCACCGTGAGCAGCGGCAGCAGGTCCAGCAGGGCGATCCCGTCGCGGCCCGGGTAGATGCCGTACTCGTGCTGGATGACGGCGATGTCGTAGCCGTTGAGGTGCGCGGCGGCCTCGGCCACGGCGTTGTCGGCGGTTCGGACCCACTCGTGGGCGACGTCGGGGTGCCGGTCGGTGGCCGGTGCGTCGACGATGCTCAGGACCGAGACCTCGTCGGACGGCGAGCGCAGCGCCTCGAGCAGGGAGTTGGCGAACGAGGCCAGTCCGCACTGGGTGGGCGGGTAGGTGCCCAGGATTGCGTAATGGGTGGATCCTGTTGACGTGCCTGCGAACGGTTCGGTGGTTTCGAACACGGCTGACCCTCCTGACAAAGACCTGCGCGGCGATGCCGCCGTGGGCAGCCGTGAGTTCGACCGCCTGCGAAAGGTGGTGCCGGACGGCACCGGAGACCGGGTGGAGGACTCACACACAGTCGGTGAATGGAATGCCCAGGAAGATGGCCGGAACGTCACCGTCGGGCATCCTGTGAGCGAACCGTAACACCGGCCGCCGGGTTCACCTACACAACGTGGTAAACGCCTCAGCCGGCGGAACGCCCCTGGGTGAATGTCGTGAGGGCCGGAGTCGTCCGAGGTGAGTATTCGCCCAGGTGACGATAACGGTCCGTTATGCACCTGTTGACTACTGGTAACCCCCGACCGTCCCTCATGGTGTATTCAGATGTCACAGTGAGCGCCATGCGAACGGTGATTCGCCATTCGCAACATCCATCCGATGTCCCTCGCAGCATCCTCGGCACACCGGTTGACCTCAGGAGGTCGTTCGTGCGCAGTTCCCTGATCCAGCGGTCCGTGCCGGGTGCGGGGGCGGTGGCGGCTCTCGCCGCACTGGCCCTCGTCGTCGCCGGTTGCGGTTCCAGCAGCTCCGGCAGCACCTCGTCCAGCAGCAGTGCGTCGGTCCCCAACTCGTCGGTCCCCAACTCGTCGGCCTCCAGTTCGTCGGCCTCCAGTTCGCCTGGTTCGAGCTCCGCGGCCGCACCGGGGACCGGAACCGGCGACGCCGCCACCGCGACCTCGCTCGCCGACTTCGGCGACATGGCCGGCCTCGAGGCCGCCGCCAAGGCCGAAGGTGCGCTCAACGTGATCGCGTTGCCGCCGGACTGGGCCAACTACGGCGAGATCATCGCCGCCTTCAAGGCGAAGTACCCCGAGATCACCGTCAACGAGCAGAACCCGAACGCCTCCTCGGCCGACGAGATCGCCGCCGCCGACGCCAACAAGGGCACCGACGTGGCCCCCGACGTGTTCGACGTCGGCGCCTCGGTCGCGCTCGCGTCCAAGGACAAGTTCGCGCCGTACAAGGTCGCCGCCTGGGAGGACATCCCCGACGTCAACAAGGAGCCGACCGGCCTCTACGTGAACGACTACACCGGCACGATGGCCGTCGGCTACGACGCCACCACCTACGGCGAGGTCGACAGCATCGACGACCTCCTCGACCCGAAGTTCGCCGGGGTCGTCGGCCCCAACGGGAACCCGACCCAGGCCGGCGCCGCGTTCAACGGCGTCGTGATGGCCGCACTGGCCAGCGGCGGCTCGCTGGACGACATCCAGCCCGGCATCGACTTCTTCCAGAAGGTCAAGGACGCCGGCAACCTGTACCCGGGCGACATCACCGGTGCGATCATCCAGTCCGGTGAGGCCGGCGCGGTGTTGGACTGGACGTACAACATGCCCGGTTACGCCAAGGCGCTCGAGGCCGAGGGCATCGAGTGGAAGGTCTTCGTCCCCGAAGGTGCCGCGCTCGGCTCGTACTACAACCAGGCCATCAACCTCGACGCCCCGCACCCGGCGGCGGCCCGGTTGTGGCAGGAGTTCCTGTACTCGCCGGACGCGCAGAACATGTGGCTCAAGGGCGGGGCCAACCCGGTTCTGCAGGAGGCCATGGTCGAGGCCGGCACCATCAACCAGGAGTACCTGGACGCGCTGCCCAGCTCCGAGGCCCCGGTCGTGCAGACCACCGAGCAGATCGAGAAGGCCGCTGCCTTGCTGCAGACCGAGTGGCCCAAGGTCATCGGCTGACCTGCCGGACCCCGACACCATGACCACATCGGTCGCGCCGGCCGTCACCCCCACGGGTGGCGGCCGGCGTCGGGGCGGCCGCTGGGGCGTCGTCGCCCCCACGGTGCCGTTCTTCCTCTACGTCGGGATCTTCCTGATCCTGCCGACCGCGATCGTGGTGGTCGGCGCCTTCCAGGACAACGACGGCGCGTTCACGCTGTCGAACCTGTCCCTGCTCAACACCCCGTCGGTGCGCTCGGCCACCTTCACCACGCTGGGTCTGTCCGCGATCTCGGCGGTCACCGGCGCGGTCATCGGGGCGCTGCTGGCGTATGCGCTGGCCACCGCGGACCCGGACGGCCGGCTGCGGCGCTCGGTGCTCGCGATCTGCTCGGTGCTGGCGCAGTTCGGCGGCGTCATGCTGGCGTTCGCGTTCATCGCCGCCATCGGCCGCAACGGCAGCCTGACCCAGATCATCCTCGACCTCACCGGCGACCGGCTGAACACGACCTGGTTGTACGAGTTCC
Source organism: uncultured Actinomycetota bacterium (assembly GCA_963700115.1). Classification (GTDB taxonomy): domain Bacteria; phylum Actinomycetota; class Actinomycetes; order Mycobacteriales; family Nakamurellaceae; genus Nakamurella. The sequence goes on from OY969473.1 coordinate 849,846, forward strand.
CCGGGCTGTTGCTGGTCTACGCCTACTTCCAGATCCCGCTGATGGTGATCGTCTTCCTGCCCGCACTGGACGGCATCCGGCCGCAGTGGCGGGAGGCGACGGAGACGATGGGCGGCTCGACCTGGACCTACTGGTCCAAGGTCGCCGGACCCATCCTGCTACCCGCGTTCGTGTCGTCGGTGTTGCTGTTGTTCGCCAACGCCTTCTCCGCCTACGCCACCGCGGCCGCGCTGATCAGCCAGGCCAACCCGCTGCTCGCGCTGCAGATCCGCGGCGCGCTCTCCGGCGAGGTGGTCAGCGGCCAGCAGAACACCGCCAAGGTGCTGGCCTTCCTGATGGTGGTCATCGTGGCGATCGTGATGACGCTCTACGCCTGGATGCAGCGCCGCGCCTCCCGGTGGATCCGATGAGGGGGCTTCGATGACCGCGACCCTGGCCGGCCTCACCGAGACGCCGCCGGACAAGCAGCGCTCGCTGCGCGCCGGCCGTCGCCGCTCCCAGCGGATCTTCCGGTGGGTGATCGTGGCGCTGGTGCTGCTGTTCTTCGCGGTGCCGATCCTGTCGCTGCTGGATTCGTCGAGCCGGCTCCGCGGCGGTGGCCGTGACTGGTCGGCATGGCAACCCATCCTGCAGGTCGCCGGCTCCGACGACCCGTCCAGCCAGCTGATCCGCGAGGGGCTGCGGAACTCGCTGCTGCTGGTCGCCGCGACCCTGCTGCTGATGCTCCTGTTGCTGATCCCGACGATGATCTGGATCCGGCTGCGGGTGCCCTACCTGCGCCGCGTGATGGAGTTCGTCTGCCTGCTGCCGCTGACCATCCCGGCCATCGTTCTCGTCGTCGGCCTCGGGCCGGTCTACCGGCGGGTCGCCGACCTGCTCGGCACCGGCAGCGTCTGGCTCTGCTTCGTCTACGCGATCCTGGTGCTGCCGTTCGCCTACCGGGCGCTGGACGCCGGGCTCGACAGCATCGAGGTGCGCACCTTGTCGGAGGCGGCCCGGTCGCTCGGGGCGGGGTGGGGCACCGTGATGTTCCGGATCGTGCTGCCCAACATCCGCACCGCGGTGGTCAGCGCCAGCTTCATCTCGCTCGCCCTGGTGCTCGGCGAGTACACCGTGGCGTCGCTGCTCGCCCGCCGCAACCTGCAGACGGCCATCTACCTGGTCGGCCAGAACAACGTGAAGACCGCCTCGGCGCTCGCGCTGGTCGCCCTGGCGCTCGGGTTCGTGCTGCTCTTCCTGCTCTCCCTGGTCAGTTCCCGCATGTCCCGAAAGGCCACTCCGTGACCGCGACCGCCGCGTCCTCCCGCACCGCCGCCGCCCAGGGTGTCACCGTCGAGCTGGCCGGGCTGCGCCGCAGCTTCGGGGCGGTGCACGCCCTGGACGGCATGCAGCTGGCGATGAGCCCGGGTGAGTTGGTGGTGCTGCTCGGGCCGTCCGGCTGCGGCAAGACCACCGCGCTGCGGGTGCTCGCCGGGCTCGAGGAGGCCGACGAGGGGCGCATCGTCGTCGCCGGTCGGGACATCACCCGGGTCCCGACGAACAAGCGCGACATGGGCATGGTCTTCCAGGCGTACTCACTGTTCCCGCACATGACCGCCCGGCAGAACGTCGAGTTCGGGCTGCGGCTGCGGGGCGTGGACGGCGCCGCCCGGCGGAAACGGGCCGCCGAGAACCTGGAGCTCGTCGGGCTCGAGGCGCAGGCCGACCGCTACGCCCATCAGATGAGCGGCGGCCAGCAGCAGCGCGTCGCCCTCGCCCGGGCGCTGGCCATCCGGCCCCAGGTGCTGCTGCTGGACGAGCCGCTGTCGGCACTGGACGCCAAGGTCCGGGTGCAACTGCGCGATCAGATCCGGCGCATCCAGCTGGAGGTCGGCATCACCACCCTGTTCGTCACCCACGACCAGGAGGAGGCGCTCGCCGTCGCCGACCGGGTCGGGGTGATGCGAGAGGGCCGGATCGAGCAGCTCGCCGCACCCGACGAGATCTACAACCGGCCGACCACCCGCTTCGTGGCGGAGTTCATCGGCTCGACCAACCGGCTGACCGGGACGTCGTCGGGTCCGACGGCGGACGTGCTGGGCTCCCGGGTGCCGCTACTGCCGGGGTCACCGGCGAGCGGCCCGGTGTCGGTGCTGGTCCGGCCGGAGGCCGTGCGGGTCACCGCCGGCGCCGACGGCCCGGGTGCGGCGACGGTGGTGGCCACGAGCTTCCTCGGGGCGCACGGCCGGGTCCAGGTCCGGCTCCGCGACGACACCCTGGTCACCGCGCAGCTGTCCGCGCCTGAGGTCTCGGCGCTGAGGCCGGGCGATCAGGTCACCGTGGTCGTGCAGCCGGTGGAAGCGTTGGCCACCCCGGTCGGATGATCACCGGGTCCCACCTCACGAACCGTCGACGCGGCGCGTCTGCCTGACGTGAAGCTGCCCTTCGAGGACGTGGTGACCCGGCACGGGCCGACCGTGCTGCGCGTCTGCCGGGCTGTCGTCGGAGGCGCCGACGCCGAGGACGCGTGGTCGGAAACCTTCCTGGCCGCGATCCGGGCCTACCCGGAGCTGCCGGACACGGCCAACGTCGAGGCCTGGCTGGTGACCATCGCGCACCGCAAATCGATCGACCAGGGCCGGGCGCGCGGCCGGCGGCCGGTGCCGGTCGCCGACCTGCCGGAGCGCGCGGCTGCGGTCGCCGCACCCGACGCCGCCCTCTGGGCCGCGCTGGCCGCTCTGCCGCCCGGGCAACGGCAGGCGGTGGCCTACCACCACCTCGGCGGGCTGCCCTACCGGGAGGTCGCGGCGATTCTGGGCAACAGCGAGGCCGCCGCCCGGCGGTCCGCCGCCGACGGGGTGTCCGCGTTGCGACGCGCCCTGGCCACTGTGGAGGTGCTGTCGTGAACGTCTTCGAGGTGGCGACCGAGCCCGCGCTGCTCGACCGGCTGCACGCCCGGCTGGTGGTCGACGCTGCGCGGGAGGGGCTGCTCGATGTGGCCTACCGGACGGTGGACAGCCCGCTGGGGCCGCTGCTGCTCGCGGCCACCGACGCGGGGCTGGTCCGGGTGGCGTTCGAGAGCCTGGGGTTCGACGCGGTGCTGGCAGTGCTGGCCCACCGGATCAGCTCACGGCTGCTGCACGCACCGGGTCGGCTGGATCCGGTGGCGCGGGAGCTCGACGAGTACTTCGGCGGCCGTCGGCGGAGCTTCGACGTGCCGGTCGATCTGCGGCTCGCCGCCGGGTTTCGCCGGACGGTGCTGGACCACCTGCCGGAGGTGCCGTTCGGCGCGGTGGCCAGCTACGGCGCGGTGGCCGCGCTCGCCGGGAACCCGAAGGCGGTGCGGGCGGTGGGCACGGCGTGCGCGACCAATCCGGTCCCCATCGTGGTGCCGTGCCATCGGGTGGTTCGCTCCGACGGGGCGCTCGGCGGCTATCTCGGCGGGATCGACGCGAAACGGACGCTCCTGGAGCTGGAAGGAGCGTCCGTGCGGTGACGGGTCAGAAGCGGGGGAGTTTGAGCAGGTCCTCGGCGGCGGAATCGTGCACGGTGGCGATGCACTTGGTGCCCCAGTCGGTGCTGCCGGTGGTGACCTTGCCCTCTTCGCCGGAACGCTCGTCGTACCAGTAGTAGCTCTGCCAACGGTTCTCGATGTTGCGGACCACGGATGCCCTGGTCTCGGTCGACATCGCACCGGTCGGGGTGATGGAGAACCGGATCTGCGAGATGTGCTGGTTGGAGGTGGCCGGGTACTCCAGGTGGATCTGCCGGATGTAGCGCATGCGGGCCTTCCTCGATCTGTTGCACGCCAGCTCGCCGACCACTCCGGGTGACCGGAGAACCGGCCGGGTGAGCCCGGCGAAGGCCTGTGGCCCTCCCGCGAGTCTACCCGGTCACACCCGGCCGACCAGCCCTGACGGGCGCCGGTCGCCCGGTCGGGGGGTCGCGACGAGGTTCGGAACCGGACCGGAGTCAGTCGGTGACAGTTCACTCACCGTGCGTGCCCCGGTCGGGGCTCCGACGCCGTCCGACGCGGTGCCGGCCGCCTACAGCGCGATACCGACGTACTTGGTCTCCAGGTATTCGTCGATGCCCTCGTTGCCGCCCTCACGGCCGAGACCGGACTGCTTGACGCCGCCGAACGGCGCCGCCGGGTTGCTCACGATGCCCTGGTTGATGCCGACCATGCCGGTCTGCAGCCCCTCGGCGACCTTCAGTGCCCGGCTCAGGTCGGCGGTGAACGCGTAGGCGACCAGACCGTACTCGGTGTCGTTGGCCAGCAGCAGCCCCTCCTCGTCGGAGCTGAACGTCGTGACCGGCGCGACCGGCCCGAAGATCTCCTGATGGAAGACGTCGGCCGTCGGGGGCACGTCGGTCAGCACGGTCGGCCGGTAGAAGTAGCCCCTGCCCTCGATCTCGGACCCGCCGGTCAGCACGGTCGCCCCGGAGTCGACCGCGTCGGCGACCAGCTCGTTGACCTTGTTCACGGCTTTCTGCTCGATGAGCGGCCCGACCTGGACGCCGTCCTCGTAGCCGGGACCGACGCGCAGGGCGCCCATCCGCTCGGCGAAGCGGCGGGAGAACTCCGGGGCCACCGACTCGTGGACGATGAAGCGGTTGGCCGCCGTGCAGGCCTCGCCGATGTTGCGCATCTTGGCGAGCATCGCGCCCTCCACGGCCTTGTCGAGGTCGGCGTCCCCGAAGACCAGGAACGGCGCGTTGCCGCCCAGCTCCATGCTGACCTTGAGCACCTGCTCGGCGGACTGGGCGATCAGCTGCTGACCGACGGGGGTCGAGCCGGTGAAGGTCAGCTTGCGCAGTCGCGGGTCGCTGATGATGCGCTTGCTGACCTCGCCGGACTTCGTGGTGGTGACGACGTTGACGACGCCGTCCGGGACCCCCGCCTCCGAGAGCACCTGCGCGAACGCGAGTGTCGTCAGCGGCGTCAGGGCGGCGGGCTTGATGACCACGGTGCAGCCGGCGGCGAGCGCAGGGCCGAGCTTGCGGGTTCCCATGGCGAGCGGGAAGTTCCACGGGGTGATCGCGTAGACGGGCCCGACAGGCTGCTTCATGGTGATCAGCCGGGTGCCGCCGGACGGTGCGACGGAGTACCGGCCGGCGATCCGGACCGCCTCCTCGGAGAACCAGCGCAGGAACTCGGCGCCGTAGGTGACCTCGCCGCGCGCCTCCGAGAGTGGCTTGCCCATCTCGAGAGTCATCAGCAGCGCGAAGTCGTCGGCCCGGGCGGTGATGAGTTCGAAGGCCTTGCGCAGGATCTCGCCGCGCTGCCGCGGGTCGGTCGCAGCCCACGCCTCCTGAGCGGCGACGGCGGCGTCGAGGGCGGCGACCGCCTCCGGTACGCCGGCATCGGCGATCTCGGTGAGAGTCTCCTGCGTCGCGGGGTTCTCGACGGAGAACGAGCGTCCGGTGGACACCCAGTCACCGTCGATCAGCAGCTGCGTCGGGGTGCGGTCGATCAGGGCGGAGATGGTGGAGGGCGAGACGGTCATCGGGACTCCTGGGGTTGCTCGGGGGGCGGTGGGTTACCGGTGCTGTCGGGACGGGCGCGATCGCCGGGCAGGGGTGGGGCGAGCACCCAGAGGACCTCGGCGGGTTCGCCGCCGGGGTTGCGCCACTCGTGCGCGCTGCGGCCGCCGAAGGTGGTGGACTCGCCGCTGGCCAGCAGCCGCGGCTCACCCTCGATGACCAGCTCGAACGAGCCGCGGAGGACGGTGACGAAGATGGTCTCGGTGTCCAGCGCGAACACGCCGCCGGAGCCGCCACCGGGCTGCAGGTGCGTGCGCATGACCTGGACGAGCTTCTCCGACGCGGGGGTGAGCAGGTACTCCTGGACGCCGATGCCACCCATGTCCAGCGGTACCGGGGCGACGACCGTGGTCTCGGGGTAGTCGAACAGGCTGCCGATGCCGACCCCCAGCACCCCGCAGATCTGCAGCAGGGTGGGGACCGACACCCGGGTCAGGCCGCGCTCGGCCTGGCTGAGGAAGCCCTTGGTGACGCCGGCCGCGGTGGCCACGGCGGCGAGCGAAAGGCCCTGCTCCACGCGGATCTCGCGCAGGCGCGGACCGGCCTGGCCCATCCCGGACGGCGCGGTGGTGACCTCGTCGAGATCCTGCACGCGGTCACCGCCGTTCCGAGTCGGTTTGGTATTGCTAAACCTGAAGGGTTTGGTGATACTAAACCTCATCCTGATCCGGCTGTAAAGCACCGATCTGCGCGACACCCCCCGATCCGAGAGGCTCCGCCCGTGACGACCACGTTGGCTCCCGACACCACCGCTCCGGCCGCCGGGCTGCCGCAGGAACGCCGACTCGTCACCGCTGTCCCGGGGCCGAAGTCCGTTGCGCTGCACGAACGACGCCGCGGCGCGGTCTCCGATGGGGTGGCGTCGACGCTGCCGGTCTACGTGGCCGACGCGGCCGGTGGTGTCATCGTCGACATCGACGGCAACTCACTGATCGACCTCGGCTCGGGGATCGCGGTCGCCTCCGTCGGCAACGCCGCCCCCCGGGTGGTCGAGGCGGTGCGGGACGCGATCACGCACTTCACCCATACCTGCTTCATGGTCACGCCGTACGAGGGCTACGTGGCCGTCGCCGAGAAGCTCAACGAACTGACCCCGGGATCGCACGCCAAGAAGACGGCCCTGTTCAACTCCGGCTCGGAGGCGGTCGAGAACGCCGTCAAGATCGCGCGTCTCGCCACCGGCCGCACCGCCGTGGTCGTCTTCGATCACGCCTACCACGGTCGCACCAACCTGACGATGGCGTTGACCGCGAAGGCGATGCCCTACAAGGCGGGCTTCGGTCCGTTCGCCGGCGAGATCTACCGGATGCCCACGAGCTACCCGTTCCGGGACGGCCTCGGCGGCAAAGAGGCAGCGGCACGGGCGATCTCGCAGATCCAGACGCAGATCGGGGCCGGCAACGTGGCCGCGGTGCTGATCGAGCCGATCCAGGGTGAGGGCGGTTTCGTGGTGCCGGCCGACGGCTTCCTGCCGGCACTGTCGGAGTGGTGCACCGCCAACGGCGTGGTGTTCATCGCCGACGAGATCCAGACCGGCTTCTGCCGCACCGGCGACTGGTTCGCCTGCGACCACGAGGGTGTGGTGCCGGATCTGATCACCACCGCCAAAGGCATCGCCGGCGGTATGCCGCTGGCCGGGGTCACCGGCCGCGCCGAGCTGATGGACGCCGTGCACCCCGGTGGGCTCGGTGGCACCTACGGCGGCAACCCGATCGCCTGCGCCGCCGCGTTGGCCGCCATCGAGACCATGCAGGCCGAGGACCTCATCGGCGCCGCCCGCGGCATCGAGGCGATCGCCCGGCCCCGGCTGGAGGCGCTGGCCGCCGAGACCGGCCGGATCGGCGAGGTCCGCGGCCGCGGCGCGATGATCGCCGTCGAGTTCGTCGTGCGCGGGACCACCGACCCGGACGCGGCCGCCGCCGGTGCGGTCGCCAAGGCCTGCCACGCCGCGGGTGTCGTCGTGCTGACCTGCGGCAGCTCCGGCAACGTCATCCGGCTGCTGCCGCCGCTGGTCATCGGCGACGCGCTGCTCGAAGAGGGCCTCGACGTACTGGCCGACGCCGTCCGCGCCCTCTGAGTCCTGTCGCCTGGTCCCGTACCGCCCCGGGCCTGATCCCCCCCACCGAATCGTGGCGCTTTGTTCTCGGTCGGGCAGGGTCGCCAGGATCGGGTGGGGGGAGCGGGCGGCTGACCACAAAGCTCCCCGATTTGGGGCGGATTGTGCCCAGCCGAGGGGGTCGTTTCCTTCTGGGGCGGATAACGACCGCATGCGGTCTTTATCCGCCCCAGAGCGCGAGCCCGGCACCGTCAGCGGCTGCGCGACCGTGGCGGCGACGGCGGAGATCTCGGCCGGACCGATGCGGCAGCAGCCTCCGACGAGGCGGGCGCCGGCGTCGACCCACTCCCGCACCTGGGTGGCGTCGAAGGCGGCGGTGCCGGTCCAGCGGCGGTTGACCGCGTCCCAGTGCTGGCCGCTGTTCGGATAGACCACGACCGGCCGGTGGCGCGCGGCGATCGCCACCGCTGCAGCGACGTCGCCCGGCGCCGTGCAGTTGACGCCGAGCGCGATGATCTCCGGGACCTCTGCGGCCATCGCGTACACCTCGTCGAGTGGCTCCCCGGTGCGGGTCCGGTCGCCGTCGACGGTCAGCGAGAGCCACGCCGGATGCCCGGTTCCGGCGATCTCGGCCACCACCGCGGTCGCCTCGGCAAGGCTCGGGATCGTCTCGATCGCCAGCACATCGGCGCCGGTGGCCAGCAGCACCTCGAGCCGTGGCCGGTGCCAGGCGCGCAGCGCGTCGACGGTGAGCCCGTAGTCGCCGCGGTACTCCGAGCCGTCGGCCAGCACGGCGCCGAACGGGCCGACGGACGCCGCCACCCAGCCGTCCGGCCGCGCGAGATCGCGGGCGGCACACGCGATGTCGATGCTGCGGGTGATCAGCGTCGCGGTGGTGGCCCGGTCGATGCCGAGCGCGGCGAAGCCCTCGAACGACGCCTGGTAGGACGAGGTGATGGCGACCTGCGCTCCCGCGTCGAAGTACTCGCGGTGTGCCGCCCCGATCGTCGCCGGATCGTCGCGCAGCAACCGGGCCGACCACAGCGATGAGGTCAGGTCCGCACCGCGGGCCTCCAGCAACGTGCCCAGCCCGCCGTCGAGGACGACGGGGCCGGCGGCGAGCGCGTCGGCGAGCGGGACCCGGGGCGGGGGAGTCGACATCCGGACGAGCCTAGTGACGGCGACCGGAATACCGTGAGGCCATGCGCATCGACGGGGCGGCGGCACTGGTGACGGGCGGGGCCTCCGGACTGGGGCTGGCCACCACGCGACGGCTGGCGGCGGCCGGCGCCCGGGTCACCGTGGTCGACCTGCCCGGCGCGGCCGAGGTGGAACTGCCGCCCACGGCCCGGTTCGCCGCGGCCGACGTCAGCGACGAGGAGCAGGTGGCCGCCGCGGTCAGGCAGGCCGACGCCGACGGGACGCTGCGGGTGGTGGTCAACTGCGCCGGGATCGCCCCCGCGGTCAAGACGGTCGGCCGCGCGGGCCCGCACCCGGCGGAGACCTTCGAGAAGACCATCCGGATCAACCTGATCGGCACCTTCACGGTGATCCGGCTGGCGGCCGCCGCGATGGCGACCCACGAGCCGGTCGGCGCCGAGGACGGGACCCCGGAGCGCGGGGTCATCGTCAACACGGCGTCGGTCGCCGCCTATGACGGGCAGATCGGCCAGGCCGCGTATTCCGCGTCCAAGGGTGGCGTCGTCGGGATGACCCTGCCGATCGCCCGGGACCTCGCGCCGCTGCTCATCCGGGTCATGACCATCGCCCCGGGGTTGTTCGAGACACCGCTGTTGGCCACACTTTCCGAGGAGGCGCGGGCCTCGCTCGGTACCCAGGTGCCGCACCCCGCGCGGTTGGGCCGTCCGGACGAGTACGCCCAGTTGGTGGAGCACATCGTGGCCAACCCGATGCTGAACGGCGAGGTCATCCGGCTCGACGGCGCCATTCGGATGGCCCCTCGCTGACCTCGTCCTGACGCTCACAGAACAGATTTCGGGGGCTGGGCGGGCGCCGGTGGACGCCAGGCGGCGGTGCTGAGGACGGGCGCCCCCAGATCGGGGAGGAAAACACCCGCTCAGCGGGAACTTTCCTCCCCGAGTTGGGGAGACTTGTGCTCAGTCCCGGGAGGCGCCGGCGCTGGGGAGCACCGTGCGCAGGACCGGAGCGGTGCGGCCCTCGGCCGTGAACGCTGCGGTGACGGCCGCTCCTACGGTGTCGACCAGGTCCGCGGGGATCAGCGCGATGGCGGAGCCGCCGAAGCCGCCGCCGGTCATCCGGGCACCGAGGGCGCCGGACCGCATCGCGACGTCCACCGCGAGGTCCAAGGCGGGGTCGCTGACCTCGTAGTCGTCGCGGAGCGACAGGTGGGAGGCGACCATCAGGTCGCCGATGTCGGCGATCCGGCCGGCCCGCAGCAGCGCGACAACCTCGGTGACCCGGGCGTTCTCGGTGATGATGTGCCGCGCCCGCCGGGCCAGCACGTCGTCGGACAGCCTCGCGAGGGCGGCGTCCAGGTCGGCGACGTCGATCGCCGACAGGTTCGGCACGCCGAGCGCGGCGGCCGCGGCCTCGCAGGAGGCGCGGCGCTTCGCGTACTCACCGTCGACCAGCGCGTGCTTGACCTTCGTATCGATGACCAGCACCCGCAGGTCCTCGGCGACGGGGTCGAACGGCACCTGCTCGATGGTGTCGGCGCCGATGTCGAAGAACAGCACGTTGCCGGCGGTGCAGGCGGCGGAGGCCATCTGGTCCATCAGTCCGCAGGGCATGCCGACGAAGTCGTTCTCGTCGTGCTGGGCGAGCCGGGCGATCTGCGCGCGGTCGAGACCGAGGCCCAGCAGGTCCGACAGGGCCAGCAACGCCGCGCACTCCAGCGCCGCCGACGACGACAGCCCGGCGCCGACCGGCACTGTCGACGACAGCGCGATCCGGACCCCGGGCACCTGATGGCCGGCTTCGACGAGTACCCAGACCGCGCCGTTGAGGTAGGCGGGCCAACCCTGCCCGCCGGCGCCGCCGGGGGTGAGGTCGGCGATGGCGGCGGTGTGGACCTCGTCGGGGGTGACGTCGGAGACCACCGAGACGAGCCCGTCGTCGGTGAGTGACGCGGCGACCGCGGCCCGGTCGTCGATGGCGAACGGCAGCACCAGCCCGTCGTTGTAGTCGGTGTGCTCGCCGATGAGGTTGACCCGTCCCGGGGACGACCACACCCCGGAAGGCGTTCCACCCCAGGTCTTCTCGAACAGTCGGGCGGCGCTCATCGGGCGGTCACCTCGACGGCGCGGAGGCGGGTGGCGACGTCCTCGGGGGAGATGTCGTTGACGAAGGCGCCCATCGCGGACTCGGAGCCGGCCAGGTACTTGATCTTGCCGACGGCGCGGCGGATGGAGAACACCGACAGGTGCATCCAGAAGTCGTCGCGGCCGGCGTGGGTCGGCGCCTGATGGACGGCGGTGATGGCGGGCAGCGTGTCGTCGAAGACGCCGCCCATCCGGCGCAGCACCTCCAGGTACAGCGCGGCCAGCGAGGCCTGCTCCTCGTCGGTGGCGGCGGGCAGGTCGACCAGCCGGCGGCGCGGGTAGATGCTCACCTCGACCGGCCACCGGGCGGCGAACGGCACGAACGCCACCCAGTGCTCGTTGCCCGCCACCACCCGGGAGCCGTCGGTGAGCTCGCGCGCGAGCAGGTCCCCGAACAGGTTGCCGCCGGTGCGCTCCTTGTAGTCGGCCACGTGGGCCAGCATCGCGGCCGTCTTCGGGGTGACGAAGGGATACCCGTAGATCTGGCCGTGCGGGTGGGCCAGGGTGACGCCGATCTCGACGCCCTGGTTGATGAAGCAGAACACCTGCTCGACTCCGGGGACCTGGTTCAGGGCGGCGGTGCGGTGCGCCCACGCCTGCACGACGGTGCGCATCCGGGCCGGGTCCAGGTCCGCGACCTGGGCGTCGTGGTCGGCGGTGAAGCAGACCACCTCGCATCGGCCGACCCCGGGAATCTGCGCCTCGAGTACCCCAGACCCGTGTGGTGTCAACAGCTCCCGCTCCAGCGCAGTCGGAACCCCGCCGAACGACGGGAATCGGTTCTCGAACACGACGACGTCGTAGTCAGGGGAGGGGATCTCGGTCGCGAACGCGCCGCGGGTCGGGCACAGCGGGCACTGGTCGGCCGGCGGGTGATAGGTGCGGGTCTGCCGGTGCGAGGCGATCCCGACCCACTCCCCGAGCAGCGCGTCGAACCGGGCGGTCGAGCCGACCTCGACGACGGGCAGGTCGCGGGGGTCGGTGAGGACCCGGGGCCCGTCCGGGGTGTCGTCGAAATAGATCAGCTCACGGCCGTCGGCCAGCCGCGTCGACACCACGGCAGCGGGGCTGCGGTGCACCGGGGCGGAGGGGTGGGTGAGGGGTGTGGTCGTCATGCAGCGACCTCCGACGTCGTCGACAGACTGGCGAACCGGGCGGCCCGCGAGCTGAGGACAGCGTAATGGGAGATCGTGTTGAATTTCCAACATGGACGCTCGGCCAGATGTGGCGCGTGTTACATCTGATTTCGGTTTGAATGGCGGCGTAACGGGCGGCGACGAGCGGGACCCGGGCACGTCCGCAGGCCGAGAGGCTTCCACGGGTCACCTCGAGCGACTCTGTCGTTCCTGTTCAACGTGCCCGCGCGCGGACGGGACGCCCCGCGGCGGGGGATGTACTGGTTCGCCGACGCCGCCGTGACGGGCACGAGGTCGACGCATGGAGGCGTTACGAACCCGAGACATGAGGCTGTTGACTTCATCACAAGCGCCTGACAGATTGTGTTCACTCAACACTGCTGGACGGCACCGAGGTGCGCGTCCGATCCGGAGGTCAACGATGACTGGCTCAGATGTGAACGCGCTGCTGAACAAGACCGGCGTGACCCGCAGGTCGGCCCTGCGGTTCCTGGCCATGGGCGCGGTCGGCGTGGCGAGCACGCCGCTGCTGGCGGCGTGCACGGGCACCTCGAACAATGCGAACAGCTCGACCTCGACCAGCGCCGGCTCGGCGGCGTCCTCGGCCGCCGGCGGTGCCGCCCAGATCGGCGGCACGGTGTCGTTCGGTTCGTCGGCGTCCGACGACGTCCCGAAGAAGGCCTACCAGTCGGTCTTCGACGCGTTCAACAAGCAGTACGGCACCACGGTCACGGTGAACACCGTCGACCACAACTCGTTCCAGGAGAACATCAACAACTACCTGCAGGGCAGCCCGGACGAGGTCTTCACCTGGTTCGCCGGCTACCGCATGCAGTTCTTCGCCGAGCAGGGCCTGCTGACCCCGATCGACGACGTCTGGGCCGGGTTCGAGGATCAGTACTCCGAAGGCTTCATCTCCGCCTCCACCGGCGCCGACGGCCAGAAGTACTTCGTGCCGTTCTACAACTACCCGTGGGCGTTCTTCTACCGGAAGAGCCTGTTCGAGGAGAAGGGTTACGAGATCCCGAAGACCCTCGACGAGCTCAAGACCCTGGGCGCCACGATGCAGGCCGACGGCATCGCCCCGATCGCCTTCGGCGACAAGGACGGCTGGCCCGCGATGGGCACCTTCGACTACCTCAACATGCGCACCAACGGCTACCAGTTCCACATGGACCTGATGGCGCACAAGGTCGCCTGGACCGACCCCAAGGTCAAGACCGTCTTCGAGACCTGGAAGAGCCTGCTGCCGCTGCACCAGGAGAACCCGCTGGGCCGCACCTGGCAGGAAGCCGCACAGTCGCTGGTGAAGAAGGAAGCCGGCATGTACCTGCTCGGCATGTTCGTCGGTCAGCAGTTCCCCGCCGAGGAACAGGACGATCTCGACTTCTTCCCGTTCCCGGAGATCGACTCCGCGATCGGCACCGACGCGGTCGAGGCGCCGATCGACGGCTTCCTCGTCTCGTCGAAGGAGCTCACCGAGCAGGGCACCGCGCTGCTGACCTACCTGGCGTCGCCGGAGGCGCAGCTGATCTACCTGGGCGCCGACCCGTCCAACGTCGCGGCCAACAAGACCGCCGACACCAGCAAGTACACCGATCTGCAGAAGAAGGCGGTCGAGCTGATCAGTTCGGCCAAGAACATCTCGCAGTTCCTGGACCGCGACACCCGCCCGGACTTCGCCAGCCCGGTCGTCATCCCGGCCCTGCAGCAGTTCCTGTCCGACCAGGACGTCGACGCGGTGACCCAGAGCCTCGAGGACCAGGCGAAGTCCATCTTCGTCTGACCCGATCCGTCAGGTCGGGGGTCCGCGCGCACCGTCACGGCGCCGCACCCGGACCCCCGCCGTCCTGTTCCCGCTGTATTGGTCACCCGTCCCACTGGAGAGTCGTATGACCGGATCGACGCCGATCGCGCCCCCCGCCCCTCGCGGGGGTGCCCCCGCCGAACCCGGGAGGCCCGTCGAGATCGTCGAGGTCGAGGGCCGGCTGAAGAAGCTGAGCACGACCGACAAGGTCGTCATCAGCCTGATGATCGGCATCCCGACGCTCATCGAGGCGGTGCTCGTCTGGTTCCCGGCGGTCGCGTCGATCGTGTTGTCGTTCGGCAACTGGAACGGCGTCGGATCGCTGTCGCGCATCCAGTGGATCGGGGTGACGAACTACCAGAACATCTTCGACCTGGACCCGAACTTCTGGCCGGCTGTCCAGCACAACATCTTCTGGCTGCTGTTCCTGGCCTTCATCGCCACCCCGCTCGGCATCTTCCTGGCGGTGCTGCTGGACCGGGAGACCCCCGGTAGCAAGCTGTTCCAGAGCGTGTTCTTCCTGCCGGTCACCTTCTCGCTGGCCCTGATCGGGGTCATCTGGCAGCTGGTGTTCTCGCCCGAGCAGGGCCTGATCAACGGTGCCTTCGGCACCTCGGTCGACTGGTTCGGCGACTCCGGCATCAACCTGTGGGCCGCGCTCGTCGCGGCCAGCTGGAAGCACGTCGGCTACATCATGATCCTGTACCTGGCCGGCCTGAAGGGTGTGGATCCGTCGTTGCGGGAAGCCGCCGCGCTGGACGGGGCGAACAACCGGCAGACGTTCTTCCGGGTCGTGTTCCCGGCCATGAAGCCGATCAACATCGTCGTCGTGGTCATCACCATCATCGAGGCCCTGCGCGCCTTCGACATCGTCTTCATCATCAACAAGGGCAACAACGGCCTGCAGCTGCTGTCCACCATGATCTACACCAACAGTGGCGCCGCGGCCCGTGTCGGTTACGCCTCCGCCCTTGCGGTGATCCTGTTGGTCATCGCCCTGGTGCCGATCGTGAGCTATCTCAGCCAGGCCTTCAAGGAGGAGAACCGGTGACCATCCCCATCGGCACTGTCGAGCCCGAGGCGGAGGCGCGCGTCCGTCGCCGCAGCAAGAAGCAGAACCAGTCCACCCCGCTCACAAGGGGGAGCAGAGCCAGCCGCATCGGCATCACGGTCTTCCTGGCCGGCGCCGCGGCGCTGTGGCTGATCCCGCTGCTGTGGACGGTCTACACCTCACTGCGGCCCTTCGACTACTTCAAGAACCACTCGTACTTCTCCATCGGTGGGTCCTACAACTTCCAGAACTACGTCGACGCCTGGGATCAGGCCGAGTTGCCCAAGTTCTTCGCCAACTCGCTGATCATCACGCTGCCGGCGGTGATCCTGACGTTGTTCTTCGCCTCGCTGGCCGCGTTCAAGTTGTCCCGGGTGCCGTGGAAGTGGAACGTCCCGATCCTGATCCTGTTCACCGCGGGAAACCTGCTGCCGCAACAGGTCCTGGCGACCCCGCTGTTCCAGATGGCCAAGCACACGCCGCTGCCGGAGAGCATCTCCGACTCGGGCTCGTTCATCAACACGTACTACGTCGTGATCGCGGTGAACGTGGCCTTCCAGCTCGGCTTCTGCACGTTCGTCATGAGCAACTACATGAAGGCGCTGCCGGTCGAGCTGACCGAGGCCGCCCAGGTCGACGGCGCGGGCATCTGGAAGCAGTACTGGAAGATCGTGCTGCCGCTGTGCCGGCCGGCCCTGGCCGCGCTCGCCACGCTGGAGTTCATCTTCATCTACAACGACTTCTTCTGGGCGTTGCTGCTGGTGCAGAAGGGTGACCGGCTGCCGATCACCTCGGGCCTGAACAACCTCAACGGTCAGTTCGCGCAGAACTACAATCTGCTCTCGGCCGGTGCGCTGCTGTCGGCAGTGCCGGTGCTGATCGTGTACTTCGTACTGCAGAAGCACTTCAAGGCGGGCCTGACGCTCGGCGCCAACAAGGGATGAGCCTCCACCGATGAGCACGACCCCCACACCGACCGTCCCGCTGCCCGACCGGTCGGACCGTTTCGCCGACGCCATGGCCCGGGTCACCGCTTCCCTCGGCGGCCGGCTGGCCTTCGGCGGCGACTACAACCCCGAGCAGTGGCCGGAGGACGTCTGGGCCTCCGACGTCGCGCTGATGAACGAGGCCGGGGTCAACCTGGTCTCGCTGGGGATCTTCTCCTGGGCGTGGCTCGAGCCGAAGGAAGGCCGGTACGAGTTCGGCTGGCTCGACAAGATCCTCGGGCTGCTGCACGAGGGCGGGATCCGGGTCGACCTGGCCAACGCCTCGGCGACGCCGCCGCCGTGGTTCTCGGTGGCCTACCCCGAGTCGCTGCCGGTGGACGTCGACGGCGTCCGTCGCAGCTACGGCGGCCGGCAGGCGTTCTGCCCGTCGTCACCGGCCTACCGGGCGGCCGCCGCGGCGCTCACCGAGGCCGTCGTCGCCCGGTACGCCGACCACCCGGCGGTGGTGATGTGGCACGTGCACAACGAGTACGGCTGCCACAACTGGAACTGTTACTGCGACACCTCGGCCGAAGCGTTCCGCAGCTGGTTGCAACGACGCTACGGCGAGCTCGAGACGCTGAACGACGCATGGGGCACGGCGTTCTGGAGCCAGCGCTACTACGACTGGGACGAGGTCATCCCGCCGCGCCGGCCGGCCTACAACACTTTCGCCAACCCCACCCAGCAGCTCGACTTCGCCCGGTTCAGCTCCGACGAACTGCTCGACTGCTACCGCGCCGAGGCCGCGATCATCCGGGCCGGCGCGAGCCAGCCGGTGACCACCAACTTCATGGACTTCTTCAAGCCGCTGGACTACTGGTCCTGGGCTCAGGAGATGGACCTGGTCTCCAACGACAACTACCGGCTCGGTCACCTCGGTGACACCGGTGCGACGCACAATCTCTCGATGTCGGCCGACCTGATCCGCTCGCTGGCCGACACCGCGCCGTGGCTGCTGATGGAGCACTCGACGTCGGCGGTCAACTGGCAGCAGCGCAACGTGCCCAAGTCGGCCGGCCAGATGCGCCGCGACAGCCTGTCGCACGTCTCCCGCGGCGCCGACGGCGCGCTGTTCTTCCAGTGGCGGGCGTCGCGCGCCGGAGCGGAGAAGTTCCACTCGGCGCTGCTGCCGCACGCCGGCACCACGTCCGCCCGCTGGCGCGAGGTGTGCGAACTGGGCGCCGATCTCGTCAAGCTGGCGCCCGTCGCCGGCAGCCGCGGGATCGCCCGGATCGCCATCGCCCTCGACTGGAACGCCTGGTGGGGTGTCGAACTGGACTCCCACCCCAGCGCCGACATCGACCTGATGACGGCCGTCCGGCGCTGGCACCGCGCCCTCTGGGAACAGGGTCACACCGTCGACTTCGTGCATCCAGCGCGCGATCTCGATCGTTACCAGGTGGTGCTGGTGCCGTCGCTGTACCTGATCACCGACGAGGCCGCGGCCAACCTCGCCGCGGTCACCGCCCGCGGCGGAACCGTGGTGGTGAACCACTTCTCGGGCATCGTCGACGAGAACGACCACATCCGGCTGGGTGGCTACCCGGGCGCGTTCACCGACCTGCTCGGCGTCCGGACCGAGGAGTTCGGTCCGCTGCTGCCTGAGCAGCAGGTAGGCCTGACCCTGGCCGGGGATCTCGCCGGCGACGGTACCGCCACCGTGTGGACCGAGCTCATCGGCAGCGTGGACCACGACGTCGAGGTCCTCGCCGCCTTCACCGACGGCATGTTCGCCGGTCGGCCCGCGATCACCCGGCGCCGCCCGGAGCCCGGCGCGCAGGGGTCCGGCGGTGCCGCCTGGTACGTCGCCACCGTGCCCGACGACGTGACCCTCTCCCGCGTGCTGCTCACGGCATGCGGGCAGGCCGGGGTCGCGGCCGCCCTGGACATCGTCGACTGGCCTGCCGGTCTCGAGGTCGTCATCCGCGAGAATGCCGACACCCGCTTCGTCTTCGCGCTCAACGCCGCCGACACCGCGGTCACCGTGCCGGTGACCGGCACCGATCTGCTGACCGGAGCCGTCTGGTCGACGGACAGCGCGCTGGTGGCGGGCGGCGCGGCCGTGATCGCGGCGAGCACCGCCCCGGTCGGGCGGTGACCGCGGTGCTCGCGGACCAGCGGCGGGAACTCATCCTGGCGGAGGTGGAGCGCACCGGGGCGATCCGGATCAGCGAGCTCACCGAACTGCTGGGCGTGTCGGACATGACCGTCCGGCGCGACCTCGAACACCTGGAGGCACGGGGCTGGCTGCGGAAGGTGCACGGCGGTGCCGTGCTCAGCCAGTCCAGCACCGAGGAGTCCAGCTTCGAGGCCAAGAGCGCGCTGCAGCAGCCGGCCAAGCGGGCCATCGCGGCGCGCGCCGCCCAGCTGATCGAGCCGCACACCGCGATCGCGCTGTCCGCGGGCACCACCACCTGGATGCTCGCCCGCGGACTGCAGGGCACCGAGATGCCGCTGTCGGTCGTCACCAACTCGACGACGGTGGCCGACATCCTGGCCGTCAACGCCGGCCCGCACCTGCGGGTGGTGCTCACCGGCGGTGAGCGCACCCCGAGTGCCGCGCTGGTCGGGGCGATCGCCGACCGCACCATCGGGTCGCTGCACGTCGACCGGCTCTTCCTCGGCGTGCACGGGATGGACGCCCGGGTCGGCTTCAGCTGCCCGAACCTGGCCGAGGCGCAGACCAACCTGGCGCTCATCGCCAGTGCCCGGCAGATCGTCGTACTGGCCGACTCCACCAAGTGGAATGTGGTGGGGCTGGCCGACTTCGGCCGGCTGGGCGCGGCCGACATCCTCATCACCGACGACGGCATCTCCGCGGAGGCCCGGCGGGTGCTGGAGGACCAGGTCGGCAGGCTGATCGTGGTCCCGGTGTCGGAGGGCACCCTCGGCAAGGCCTTCGCCGGCACCACCACCCGTCAACGCGAGAGAGAACACGCATGACCGACCACGTTTACCTCCGCCGCGACGGGGTCAGCCTGTTGATCGATTGCGCCGGCCCCGGCCAGCCCGAGATCCGGCACTGGGGCGACGATCTCGGAGAGCTGACCGCGGCCGACATGGCCGCCCTGCGGACCGCCCGGACGCCACCCCTGGCGAACTCCGTGGTCGACCAGCGGGTCCCGCACGGGCTGCTGCCCGAGCGTGCGCTCGCTTATCGCGGCCGTCCCGGCCTGGCCGGCCACCGCGCCGACGGCAGCGGGTTCGCCCCGCAGTTGCAGCTCACCGGCGTCGAGACCGACGTCGACGGGCCCGCCGGCAGCAACGGCGTCACGGCGTGGGACGTCGTCTTCACCCTGGCCGACGCCGCAGCCGGTCTCGAGGTCCGCTCGTTCTGGTCGCTGGACGGGCACGGCGTGCTGTCGGCCCAGCACGAGGTGACCAACGTCGGCAGTGGCGCCTACGAGCTCGGCGAGATCGGCGTCAGCCTCCCGGTGCCGCCGCAGGCTGTCGAGCTGCTCGATTTCACCGGCCGCTGGTGCTTCGAGCGCGGCCCGGTCCGGCGGCCCTTCGCGTACGGGACCGTCGTCCGGGAGAACCGGCGCGGCCGCACCGGTGCCGACAGCGCGTACGTCACCGTCGCCGGCACCCCCGCCTTCGCCAACCGCCGCGGCGAGGTCTGGGCATCCCACCTCGCGTGGAGCGGCGACCAGGTGACCTGGGCGGAGTCCGAGCCGGACGGCACCCGCGCGCTGGGCGCGGCCGAACTGCTGGCGCCGGGCGAGATCTCGCTCGCGGCGGGCGACAGCTACACCACACCCACGGTGGTGGCGGCGTACTCGGCGGCCGGGTTGGACGGGATCTCGGACCGGTTCCACCGGCAGCTGCGCGCCCGCGCGACGCACCCGTCGACCCCGCGGCCGGCGGTGCTCAACACCTGGGAGGCGGTGTACTTCGACCAGAACCTCGCCGGGCTGTCCACCCTCGCCGACGCCGCCGCCGCGGCCGGTCTCGAACGCTTCGTGCTCGACGACGGCTGGTTCGGCGGGCGCCGGGACGACACCACCTCGCTCGGTGACTGGACGGTGTCGTCCGACGTCTGGCCCGACGGCCTGACCCCGCTGATCGAGCACGTCACCGGGCTCGGTCTGCAGTTCGGCATCTGGGTCGAGCCGGAGATGATCAGTGCTGACTCCGACCTGTACCGGGCGCACCCGGACTGGGTGCTCGGACCGGCCGGCCGGCTGGGGCCCGAGGCCCGCCACCAGCACGTGCTGGACCTGGCCAACCCGGACGCCTGGCAGCACATCCACGACGCCCTGCAGACCCTGCTGGCCGCCAACGACATCGCCTACCTGAAGTGGGACCACAACCGGGATCTCGTCGAGGCGACCCACGCGGGCCGGGCCGGCGTGCACGTGCAGACCGCGGCCGTCTACCGGCTGTTCGACGCCCTCAAGGCGGCCCACCCGGGGCTGGAGATCGAGAGCTGCTCCAGCGGCGGCGCCCGTGTCGACCTGGGCGTTCTCGCCCACACCGACCGGGTCTGGGCCAGCGACTGCAACGACGCCCTGGAACGTCAGCAGATCCAGCGGTGGACGAACCTGCTGCTGCCGCTGGAGCTGATCGGATCGCACGTCGGCCCGCCGACCGCGCACACCACCGGCCGCACCCACGAGCTGTCGTTCCGGGCGGCGACCGCGTTGTTCGGCCACTTCGGTGCCGAGTGGGACATCGCGTCGGCCACCGATGACGACCGGGCCGGGCTCGCCGCGGCGACCGCGATCTACCGCCGACTGCGCGAGCTGCTGCACACCGGGACCTCGGTGCACGCCGATCACCCGGACGACTCCGCGACGCTGTCCGGCGTGGTCGCGGCCGACCGCTCGGCCGCGGTGTTCAGCTACGTCCAGCTGCGCACCGGGCCGCTCGAGAAGCCGGTGCCGGTGCGCTTCGTCGGCCTCGATCCGGACCGTCGCTACATCGTGACGGTGCTCGACGTCGCCGGCCGTCCGGGGACGACGCACCGCGCGGCCCCCGCGTGGATCACGGCCGGCGGCCTGACCACCAGCGGCCGGCTGCTCGAGTCCGTCGGCCTGGAGCTGCCCATCCTGCAACCGGAGCAGGCGCTCGTGCTGGAGCTGGCCGCCGGCTGAGGCGGGACACCGGGAAGAACGGTTCGGACACCCCGGAGCCACGAACGCACACGACGACCGGGATCACCCGGCGCAGGCTGAACCATCCTCGTCCTCTGCTGCTCCAGCCTCGTCAGGGCTGTGCTTCGCCCTCGCCCCGGTCGCCGGGTCGGTTCCGTGCTCGACTCGCTCGCCACCTCCCGGGGTGGTGGGTCCGCTGCCCACCGGCTTCGGCGAGGCAGCGGACCGGCCGCCCGTACCGGCCCCGGCGACGCACTAGCGTCGGGTCCATGACGAGCACCGCTCCCGGCATCCGGCTGACCAACTGGTCGGGCAACCACCTCTACCGCGCACCGCGGTTCCACGAGCCGGCCTCGCTGGACGAGCTGGCCGCCATCGTGGCGGGTTCGTCGTCGGTGAAGATCCTCGGCACCCGGCACGCCTTCAACGACATCTCCGACACCGACGGTGATCTCGTCTCGATGGCGAACATCCCGCCGGAGATCCGGATCGACGACACGACCGCCACGGTGACCGTCGGCGGCGGCGTCACCTACGGGATGCTGGCGCCGGTGCTGCACCAGGCCGGCTGGGCGCTGCCGAACCTCGCGTCGCTGCCACACGTCGGCGTGGCCGGCGCCGTCGCCACCGGAACCCACGGCTCGGGCAACAGCCTCGGCAGCCTGGCCACCGCGGTCGCCGGCGTCGAGATCCTGACCGGTGACGGCGAGGTCGTCGAGCTGGACCGCGCGACCGGCGCGTTCCGCGGCGCGGTCGTCAACCTCGGTGCCTTCGGCGCGGTGCTGCGGCTGACCCTGGACCTGATCCCGACGTTCGTCGTCCGGCAGTACGTCTTCGAGGACCTCGCCTTCGACGATCTGCTCGACGATCTCGCGGCGGTGACCGGCGCCGGGTACAGCGTCAGCCTGTTCACCAGCTGGGCCGGCGACACCGTGCCGCAGGTACTGGTCAAGGCGATCGGGGACGAGGTGCCCGTCGTCGCCGGCACCACCCCGGCGACGGAGGCCATGGGACCGGCCTGGACCGCCCAGCTGGGCGAACCGGGCCCGTGGTCGGAGCGGCTCGCGCACTTCCGACTGGATTCGACGCCGAGCGCGGGGGAGGAGATCCAGTCCGAGTACCTCGTGGACGTCGCGCATGCCGCCGACGCCATCCGGGCGGTCCGGGCGCTCACCGCCCAGGTCACCCCACTGCTGTACGCCACCGAGATCCGCACGATCGCGGCCAGTGACCTGTGGCTGGATCCGGCCTACGGCCGCGACAGCGTGGCCATCCACTTCACCTGGAAGCGGGACCAGGACGCGGTGCTCGCGGTGCTGCCGGCCGTCGAGGCGGCACTGGAGCCGTTCGCGCCGAGGCCGCACTGGGGCAAGGTGTTCACGCTGGAGGCCGCGGAGCTGGCGCAGCGGTACGAGAAGATGGCCGACTTCCGTTGGATGGCCGAGTACTTCGACCCGGAGGCGAAGTTCCGCAACGACTACCTGCGGCGGACGGTGTTCGGCGGCTGACTCAGGTCAGCGCGGCCGCCACGGCGGCTTCGGCGTGCAGGCGGGTCGTCGGGAACACCGGCAGCGCGCTGTCGGCGGCGTCGATGAGCAGCTCGATCTCGGTGCAGCCGAGGATGACGCCCTGCGCGCCGGCGGCGGCGAACCGCTCGATGACGTCCTGGTACCGGCGCCGGGACGCGGGCTCGACCACGCCGCGGCACAGCTCGTCGTAGATGATCCGGTGCACCGCGGCGCGGTCGTCGGCGTCCGGCACGAGGACGGTCAGGCCGTGGCCGGCCAGCCGGTCGCGGTAGAACGCCTGCTCCATGGTGAAGGCGGTGCCCAGCAGCCCGACGGTGTCCATCCCGGTCGGCGCGGACGGCCGCCGCAGTGCAGTCGGCCAGGTGCAGCAGCGGGATGTCGACTGCCGCCTCGATACAGTCGGCGACCTTGTGCATGGTGTTGGTGCACAGCACCAGAAGGTCGGCGCCGGCCGCCTGCAGACCCCGCGCGACCGCGGCGAGCATCGTCCCGGCGGCGTCCCAGTCGCCCGCCACCTGCAGCCGCTCCACGTCGGCGAAATCCACCGACGCGAGCACACAGCGGGCCGAATGAAGGCCGCCGAGCTCGCGGGCGACCCCCTCGTTGAGCAGCCGGTAGTACAGGGCGCTGGACTCCCAGCTCATCCCGCCGATCAGGCCGATGGTGCGCACGCAGGAGAACTTAGTGGCCCGAGCCCGAAGTAACGTGACGTTCGCGCCGCCAGCTGGCCCGATGCCTTCGTTGCCGACTTCGCAAATCCAACAACGGGATTCGCTTCAGCCGCCGCCTTGGCCTCGGACCAGCGGATCGTCACGCACTGTCAACCTTCTTCGGGTTCGGGCCACGAGCGCGATGCCCGCGCCGCCCGCAGGGCCAGCCAGCCGATCGCGAAGAGCGCGGCGACGGCGAAGCCGGCGATCCCGCGCTCCATCAGGCCGAGCGGGAACATCCGGTACCACGGGGTGCCGGTGACCGGCCCGAGCAGGAAGGCGCCGACGAGGAACGACAGCCAGCCGGCCGAGATGAGCCCGGTGATCATCGCCGTCCGGGCCGGGGCTTTCTGTCGGCCGGCGCGGTGACGGGCGATGGCGACCGCGGCCAGCGGCACGCTGACGAAGGCGACCAGGCTGGCCACCCGGTGGATCGAGCCGTGACTGCTGGGCCCGACCGACCAGTCGTGCTTGGGGAAGATGACCAACACCACCAGGCTGACGCTCCAGCCGACCAGCCCGACGCTGCCGAGCGAGCCCGGACGAAGTGTCCTGGTCGCCCACAGCGAGGCGGCGATCAGCAGGGTGCCGGCGGCGATGGCGACCACCCCGGCGTCGAAGACCCAGCCGAGCGAGGAGTAGGCGTACTCGCTGATCGTGCGCCGCCAGGGCGATGTCGCCGACGTCGGCGGAATCACGTGCAGCGCCAGCACGGCCAGGGTGCCGGCCAGCAGCACCAGCATCCCGACGACAGGGAGCGCTCGGGAGCGGTGGAGTACCGGCGAGGTGGCTTCGGCGGCGATCGCCGCCCCGTTCGTGACCGACGTGGACGTCACCGCACTCCTCACCGCAGGGCTCTACCAGGACTTCCCATCATGCCTACGCTGCCTGTGCGCGGGATGTGAGTCCGGTCGGACCCACGACGCGGTCGCCGGGTCCGGTGTCCAGCCGGCTCGTGGCGGCTTCTCGTGGCGCGAGGAGGGATGCGCCAGGATTCGGGGGTCGGTCAGTCGGTGTACATCTTGTCCAGCAGGGCCTGGTACTCCCGCTCGACCGCCTTGCGCCGGACCTTCATCGACGGCGTCAGTTCGCCGTCCTCGATGGACAGGTCCTTGGTGAGGATCTCGAACCGCTTGATCGTCTCCCACCGCTCCAGCTTGGAGTTCAGGTCGTCGATCTGCTGCTGGATCATGTCGTGCAGCTGCGGCTGCGCGGCCAGTTCGGCGTAGGACTCGGAGAGCCCGGCAGCCTTCGCCCAGTCGCCGATCGCGTCCGGGTCCAGGGTGATCAGCGCGGACACGAACTTGCGGCCCTCGCCGTGCACGATGATGTGGCTGACCTGCGGCGAGATCGCCTTGAACAGGATCTCGATCTTCTGCGGCGCGATGTACTTGCCGCCGGAGGTCTTGATCAGGTCCTTCTTGCGGTCGGTGACCCGCAGGAAACCGTCGTCGGTGAGTTCGCCGATGTCGCCGGTGGCGAGCCAGCCGTCGGCGTCGATCACCTCCGCCGTCGCCTCCGGCATGTTGTGGTAGCCGCGCATCACCCCGGGGCCTTTGAGCAAGATCTCGCCGTCCTCGGCGATCTTCACCTGGCTGCCGGGGAACACCGGCCCGACCGTGCCCAGCACGTTGTGGCGGGGCTCGTTGACGAAGCTGGCGGCGCTGGTCTCGGTCAGCCCGTAGCCCTGCAGGATCGGCATCCCGACCGCGCGGAACCACTCGGCGACCGGGGCCGACAGCGCCGCCGAGCCGGACACGAAGAACCGGATGTTGCCGCCCAGGCGGTGCTTCACCTTGCTGAAGACCAGCTTGTCGGCCACGGCGTGCTGCGCGGTGAGCAGTGCGCCGGGCTTGCCGTCGACACGGGCCGCCTCGTACCGGATGCCGGTCGCGATCGCCCAGTCGAAGATCTTCGCCTTCGGGCCGCCCTCGGCCTGGGCGGTCGCGGTCACCTTGGCGCGGACCTTCTCGAAGACGCGGGGCGCACCGGCCATGAACGTCGGCTTCACCACGGCCAGGTTCTCCACGATCTTGTCGACGTTGCCGTCGACGGCGGTGACGAAGCCGATTCGCAGCTGCACGCCGATCAACACCTTGCCGAACACGTGGGACAGCGGCAGCCACAGGTACTGGACGTCGTCGGGGCGCAGGAAGTCCAGCAGCTCGGCACCGCGGGCGGTGTAGGTCCAGCTGTCGTGGACGAGCTCCACCCCCTTGGGCCGGCCGGTGGTGCCGGAGGTGTAGATCAGGGTCGCCAGGTTCTCCGGCCCCACCCCGGCGATGGCGTCGTCGACGACGGTCGGGCGGTCGGCGAGCAGGCGCCCGCCGCGCTCCTCGAGCTCGGCCAGCGTCATCGTCCGCTCGTCGTCCGACGTGCCGTCGATCAGCACGATGGCCAGCAGCGCGGCGGCGCTGTCCGGGTGATCGAGGATCTTCCGGGCCTGCTCGGGGTTCTCGGCGATGAGCACCCGGGAGCCCGAGTCGGCGGTGATGTAGGCGAAGTCCTCCGCGGAGGTGGAGGGGTAGATCGTGGTGGTCGCCGCGGCGGCGCACATGATCGCCAGGTCGCACAGCACCCACTCGATGCGGGTGGCGGCGGCGATCGCGACCCGGTCCTCGGGGGCGACACCCAGGTCGATCAGGCCGGCGGCGATCCGGTGCACCCGGTCGCGGGTCTGGTTCCAGGTGATGGTCGTCCAGCCGCCGTCCTCGGGATAGCGGAAGGCGTCCTGGGTGCCGGACTCGGCCACCCGGTCGGCGAACATGGCGCCGAACGAGCGCTGGCGCTGCGAGATCGGTTCGGACGACGTCGTCGAATTGCTCATGCTGTCCTCACGGGGCGGTGCCGGGGTGGTGTGACGTCGGCGTCACACGCGCCTCCCGACCTTACTGACCGCCGACCTCCGGCGTCGACAGGTGTCCATCGGTGGCGGCGGGTGTTCATTCGACGAGCTGGACGGCGGCACCCAGATCGCCGGTGGCCTGGACGCTGACCCCGGCGCCGGCGGTCGTGGACGTCCCGCCGCTGACGCCGATCAGTGTCGGCGTCGCCGCGGGCACCCTGCGGTCGGTCACCCTGACCAACCCGGACGGCGTCGCCGTCCCCGGCGCGCCCACCGCCGACGGGCTCGCCTGGACCAGCACAGAGAAGCTCGGCTACGGCCGCACCTACACGGTGACCGCGGAGGCTGCCGATGCCGCCGGCGCGGTCACCATCCAGCGGTACAGCTTCTCCACGCTGACGCCGACGCACCAGACTGCGGTGTCGATGTTCCCGCGGGACGGGATGACCGTCGGCGTCGGCCAGCCGGTCGCGCTGACGTTCGACGAGCCGGTCACCGACAAGGCGGCGGTCGAGGCGGCCACCACGGTCACCACGTCGCCGGCCGTCGAGGGTGCCTTCCACTGGATCAGCGACACCGAACTGCGCTGGCGACCGCGCGAATTCTGGCCGGCCGGCACCACCGTCCAGGTGGCGGCGATGATCTACGGCCGCGACCTCGGCGGTGGCAGCTTCGGCCGGGAGGACCGCACGGCGCGCTTCACCATCGGACAGGCCAAGATCGCCGTCGTCGACGACGCCACCCACACGATGACCGTCACCGTCGACGGTGCGGTCGTGACGCAGATGCCGGTGTCGCTGGGCCGCGACAAGTACCCGACCTACCACGGTGTCCACGTCGTCGCGGAGAAGTACGAGTCCAAGGTGATGGACTCCAGCACCTGGGGCCTGACCGGGACCGACGCCTACCGGACGAAGGTCGACTGGGCGACCAGGATCTCCTCGTCCGGCGAGTTCGTCCATGCCGCCCCGTGGTCGGTCGACGAGCAGGGCGTGGCGAACGTGTCGCACGGCTGCGTCAACGTCTCGACCGAGAACGCTCGCTGGTTCTACGAGAACTTCTCGTTCGGCGACGTGGTGGACATCCACGGCACGGTCGGGCCGCCGTTGCAGGTGTGGGACGGCTTCGGCGACTGGCAGGTCCCCTGGGAGACGTACGTGCAGGGCGGGGTTCGCAACGGCTGAGCCGCCGTCATTCCACAGCCCCCGCCCACCGGCTCAGGCGGAGCGGCCACCGCGCGCGGCGGTCTCCAGGTCCGGCAGTGCGCCCGGCCGGCCGAGCAGGTAGCCCTGTCCGTACCGGATGCCCAGCCGCGTCAGGGTCCGGCGCTCGGCGGCGGTCTCGATGCCCTCGGCGACCAGCAGCTTTCCGCCCCGGTCGGTGAACCAGCGGAGCGCCCGGGCCAGCGACTGGCGGGCCGAGTCCCGGTCGATCCCGCTGATCAGGTCCCGGTCGAGTTTCACGATGTCCGGCGCGACCGAGAGGATCCGCTGCAGCCCGGAGTGGCCGGCGCCGGCGTCGTCCACCGCGATCCTGGCCCCCCGCCGGCGCAGCGTCTCCACCCGGCTCGCCAGCTCGGGTCGGTCGACGGACGACTGCTCGGTCAGCTCCAGCACCAGGCGACCCAACGGCAGCGAACCGACGAGACCCTCGAACTCCGCCGAACACAGGGCGGCCGGCGAGACGTTGACGGCGAGATAGGCGCCGGCGGGGAGGTTGTCGATCTCGTCGACGGCGGCGACAAGCGTGGCGATCTCCAGGGCGACGCCACCACCGGTCCGCGCCGCCATCGCGAACCAGTCCGCCGGGGAGCCGAAGGTGAAGCGGGTCAGCGCCTCGTACCCGACCACGACGCCGTCGCGGAGATCCATGATCGGCTGGAAGACGGTCCGGAAATCGTGATCGACGATCACCTGGTGCACCCGGCTGCGGTCCTGCTCGGCTTCCGTGCGCAACGCCCGCTGATGCTCCAGGCGGCCGGCCACCAACGAGGCGAGCATCCGCATCACCGCCAGGTCGCGTGGCTGCAGATCGTTCCGTCCGGTGTGGGCGAACGTGCAGAAGGTGCCGTAGACGCTGCCGTCGGACAGCAGGATCGGCACGCTCAGGTGCGCGCCGACGGGCAGCGTCGTGGTGACCGCCAGCTGGGCGGCCGCCGGCATCAGCCTCGCGTCGGGGATGAGTTCCGGCAACCGGCCGTCGACGACCCGCTGGCAGTAGGACTCCTCGCGGGCGTCACCGGCTCCGACCCGCACACCCGGGCAGTCCGCCGCGCCGTCGACGTAGCGGAAGATCCGGCTGTCCGGGGTGAACTCCCCGATGAACGCGACGTCCATCCCGAGGAACGAACGGGCGCCCGCGAGCACCGCCTCGACGAAGTCCTCATGCTGCATCGCGTCGGAGACGACGAGGCCGGCGAGCGCGATCGGGTCGAGCGCGGCCATCGGGCCGGCGGCGGCCGGACCGGTACCCGGTCGGTCGCCACCGGTACGGGGCTGGGGAAGCTGGGCCATCCGGGAAAGCCTCCACTCGTCACCAAGAGTGTTCGATCAGATACAGAAAGCTTAGGTGACGGGATGGGCAGATGCCGTCGCGAGAGCCGGACCGGCGGGAGAAGAGCCATTGGAGGGTGACCCCGTCGCTCAGCGCGGCACAGCGTGACCGGACAGCGGGGCGGTTCACCCGGATGCGGGGGAGCTGTGGCGTCAGAGCTGGGCTTCGAAGCGGTCGAGCAGCGATTCGAGCGACTTCTCGAACTCCTCGGCCGAGCGGTTCTGGGCGAGCAGCGGCTCCAGCCGCTGCAGCAGCGGGAAGTCGGAGAGGTCGGCCGTCGGGACAGCGTCCGGATCGACCTGGGCGACCGGTGACGTGTCCGCCCCGAGCGCCGACACCTCGAGAAGCAGGTGACCGAGCAGGAAGCTCGAGTAACCGCGGTACGCGGCGACCGCTGCCTCGTCGGAGAACCCGCACTGGCCCAGGGTGGACAGGAACGTCTCCATCCAGCCCAGGCTGCGCAACGGGGGTCGCAGCCACGGCGCGGCCGGCGGCCGTGTCGCGATCAGCGGGAACACCTGCGGATGGGCCAGTGCGATGCGGCGCACGCCGTGCGCCAGGCGGACCAGGTAGTCCTCCCAGTGCGGGGCGGTGAACTGGACGTCCGGGTCGGTGTGGAGGTCGTCGATGACGTGCTCGACGATGCCGTCCAGCAGCGCGTCGCGACCGTAGACGTAGCGGTAGAGGGCCATCGCCTCGACCCCGAGTCGGGCTCCGAGGCTGCGCATGGTGAACCCGCGCAAACCTTCGTCGTCGATGAGCTGGACGGCGGCGTCGAGGATCTTCTCCCGGTCGAGCGTCCCCCGGGAGGACGGGATCCCGTGCGTGGCGAGCCCGTGGGGCGACAGACCGGACCCCGACCCGTCGAGGACGGCCGCGGTGGCATTCGGGGCGCCCGGTGGTTCCACGTCGCTCACCACTGGAGGCTAGACCCTGCGCGCGATCACGGACGACGCCTTCCCGGGGATTTCAGCGCAGTCGGGTGATCTGCACGGTGACGTCGTTCCCGGTGGCGTCGGGTCCCGCGTAGACGCCGCGGATCGGTGGCGTGTCCCGGTAGTCCCGTCCGCGACCCGCGACGACGTGCCGCAGCCCGGTCGGCTGGGCGTTGGTCGGGTCGAAGGCGTTCCAGCGGCCGTCCCAGAACTCGATCCAGGCGTGCGACTCACCCGTCACCGTCCTGCCGATCACGGCGTCGGCGTCCGGGTGCAGGTATCCCGACACGTACCGGGTCGGTATCCCCAGCGACCGGAGCAACCCGATCGCCAGGTGGGTCAGGTCCTGGCAGACCCCACGGCGGTCCTGGTAGGCCTCGATGGCCGAGGTGTGGATCCCGGTGCTGCCCTGCTCGTAGGTCAGCGTCCGGTGGACCCAGTCGCAGACCGCGTGACCGGTGTCGGCCGGCGTACCGCCGTCCCGCAGATGCGCCGCGATCGTGGTGAGCTCGTCGTCCAGGGCCGTCAGCGGCGTCGGTGCCAGGTACTCCTCGAAGGTGTCCTGACAGCCCGAGGCGGCCATCCCGTCCCAGGTCAGCGCGGCCGGCGGGTCCTCTGCGGCGACGAAGGTCTCGACCGTGGTGGCCGAGGTGATGGTCAGCTCGCGGTGCGGCCGGTGCACGTCGAAAGCGGCCACCCGGGTGCCGAAGTAGTCCGTGTAGTGCTGCATCCCCTCGTACGGGTCGATCTCGATGTAGGAGGACAGCACCGACTGACCGGGCTCGTCGCCCGGCTGCATCCGCACCTCGTTGTAGCTGGTGGTGACCAGATCGGGGTAGGTGAGGCGGGTCCGGTGGGTGATGGCGAGCCGCCACAGGTCGACCGTGCCCAGGTAGTCGAGGGTCATGCCAGTGCTCCCAGCGTCGACTGGTTCGCCCAGGTGACCGCGTCACCCTGGCGGAAGAAGGACTTCGTGACGGCGACGTGCGCGTTGTCCACCGCACGCTGCAGCGTGGTCAGGACCGTGGGGAGGTCGTCCTCCAGCTCGGCGCCGGCGCGGTACTCCAGTCCGGTGCGGACCCGGCCGATCAGCCGGCGGGCCGACGACGGATCCCGGCGCGGGTCGCCGTAGGCGTTGGCGCCGGCCGCCTCGAGATCGGCGAGGGAGTGCTCGGCGGCGTTCATCGCCTGGAACACCGACCGCGGGAAGCGCCGGTCGAGCAGCACGAACTCCAGCGCCGACCGTCGTCCCATGTTCTCGCCGTGGTAGCGGACGAAGGGCTCGAAGCCGCCGGTGGCGGTGACCAGCGCCCGCCACGGCGTGCCCGACGTGTGTGCGGCCGACGCCAGCAGCCGGATGGTCATGTCGGCACGTTCCAGTGACCGGCCCACGTTGAGGAAGTGCCAGCCCTCGTCGTGGCTCATCATCTGGTCGATCAGGCCGTTGGCCATCGCGCTGCGCTCGGCCACCCACCGCAGGAACGTGTGCGGACCGGCGGCGCTGGTCGACCGGGTGCGCAGACCGTGCCACGTCACGTTGAGGCACTCCCACACCTCCATCGGCACCACGTCGCGGACGCCACGGGCGTTGTCCCGGGCGGCGATGAGGGCACCGACAACGCTGGAGGCGCGCTCGCCGTCGAAGACCAGCGCCCGGATCAGCAGGTCGGGGTCCTCCGGAGTGCCCTCCGCGAGTCCCATCGACTCGACCAGCTCGCGGACGATCTGGTTCTCCTGCTTCCAGGTGCCGGTGGGCAGCAGGTGCAGGTACGTGTCCACGATGCGGGCGGTGTTGTCCGCCCGTTCGACGTGCCGGCCCATCCAGTACATGGCCTCGGCGATCCGGCTCAGCATGCGTCGTTCCTCCCGGTCCGCTGTTGCTGCTGTTGCCCCTGCTGCAGCCGGTAGGACGCGGTCGCATAGGCGGGCATCTCCATCGGTCCGCTGCGGAACTTGGTGCTGACCTCGGGGACGATCGGCGCCGCGGGGGACGCTCCGTCGGCGCTCTGCTCGAGTACCCAGGTGTCCTTGGACCCGCCGCCCTGCGACGAGTTGACGACGAGCTCGCCCTCGGGGAGGGCGACCCGGGTGAGCCCACCGGGCAGCACCCAGACGCTGTCCCGGTTGTTCACCGCGAACGGGCGCAGGTCGACGTGCCGGGGACGCATCTTGTCGCCGATCAGGGTGGGCACGGTGGACAGCGCCACCTCGCGCTGGGCGATCCAACCGCGCGGGTTCTCCAGGATGGCCTCGCGGGCGGTGCGCAGTGTCTTCGGGTCGGCCTTCGAACCGATCACGATGCCCTTGCCGCCGGAGCCGTCGACCGGCTTGATGACGAGCTCCGCGAGGTGCTCCAACGCGAACTCGCGGTGGTCGGCCTCCTCCATCCGGTAGGTGTCCACGTTGGGCAGGACGGGCTCCTCGCCCAGGTAGTACCGGATGATGTCGGGCACGTAGGTGTAGATGAGCTTGTCGTCGGCGACACCGTTCCCGATGGCGTTGGCGATCGTCACATTGCCGGCGCGGGCCGCGTTCACCAGGCCGGGCAGGCCCAGCATCGAGTCCGGCTTGAACTGCACCGGGTCGAGGAAGTCGTCGTCGATGCGCCGGTAGATGACGTGCACCGGCATCTCGCCGGCCGTGGTGCGGACGTAGACCTTGTTGTTGCGGCAGATCAGGTCGCGGCCCTCGACGAGCTCGACGCCCATCTCGCGGGCCAGCAGGGTGTGCTCGAAGTAGGCGGAGTTGTAGACGCCCGGGGTCAGCACCACGACGGTCGGGTCGGTGACGTTCCACGGCGCGATCGCGCGCAGCGCCGCGTGCAGCTTGGCCGGGAAGTCGCTGACCGGCCGGACGAGCTGGTCGCCGATCGCCTCGCTCATCAGCTCGGCGACGGCCTGCCGGTTCTCCAGGACGTAGGACACCCCGGACGGCACCCGGACGTTGTCCTCCAGCACCCGGAACGCCCCGGTCTCGTCACGGATGAGGTCGACACCGGACAGCACGATCCGGGCCCCGTCCTGGCCGGAGATGCCGGAGACCTGGCGGGCGAAGTGCGGGCTGGTGGTGAGCAACCGCTTGGGCACGACCCCGTCGGTGAAGACCCGGCCGGCCCCGTAGGCATCGGCCAGGAAGTGCTCGAGTGCCCGGACGCGCTGGGAGACGCCGTGCTCCACGACCTGCCACTCGGAGGCGGTGATGATGCGGGGGATCAGGTCCAACGGGAACGGCCGCTCGACCCCACCGAGGGCGAAGGTGATGCCCTGGTCGAGGAAGCTGCGGCCGAGGATCTCCGCCCGCGACTTCAGGTCGGCCGCGTCGAGCTTCCGCAGTGCGGCGTGCACGGTCGCGTAGGCGTCACGGGTGACCCCCTCGGCGGCGAACATCTCGTCCCAGGCACGGCCGAAGGGGTACTTCTCGAACAGGTCCGCCATGTGCGGGACCGTAGGCCCAGGCTGTTGCGAAATCATGACGCTCGTCCGCTCCTCTGTTACGTGCCGATGTCGCGCGCTGTCGTCGCGGCGCCCGGTGCTGACCTGCGCACCGGTGGAGGAACGGTGCCCCGGGCCCCGGCGGGGCGTCCCATTGTGGCAGCCCGGCCCGGGCGCCGCCGTGCGGCCCGGCGCCGGGGCGGTCGACGGCTGCACCCGGTCCGGGCCGCTGTCAGGGCTGCGGTCGGAGCTGCGGAGGCGCACGCCGGCCCCGGGTTCGGCGGGGCGGCGCGTCGGCACCGCCGGCGCCGGGGACCGGGTGTGCACAGTCGTCGCCGAGCCGGTGCATGCGTCGTCGGCGGGAACGAAAGGCGCGGCCCGGGCGGTTCCGAGCCAGGGCGGTCATCGAGCCCCTGTCGATCGCCGCGCCCGTCGGTGCCGATCGCGGTGGTCACCGGGAACGGCGGCTGTGACAGTGTGGGCGCATCGTGATCAAGGGCGCTCATCCTGGTCGCCTGTGTGCCCGCCGCAAACAACGTCGCTGCTGGGTTGGGCAGAGAGCGCTCACCGAGGATGTTCACCAGATCACCGACGCCGCGCAGGCGGCTCCATCGAGAAGGTCGTCGACATGCAGACGCTGTCCCTGGGTCCGGCGGAGTGGCCGGTGCCGATCGTGAGGGAGAGGTTCGTGGAACCCGACCTCCCGCACACCGTTCGTTCAGCCACGCCGGCGGTGCCGTCCCGGCACGGGGTGCACTGATGCTGGTCGCGTTCTCCGTCGCCCCGTCGGGCGGGTCCGGAGACGGGGACTCGGTGACCGAGGCGGTCGCCGAGGCCGTCCGGATCGTCCGCGCCTCCGGGCTTCCGAACCGCACCGACGCGATGTTCACCACCCTCGAGGGCGAGTGGGACGCGTGCATGGCGGTCGTCCGGGACTGCTGCGAGGCGGTCAGCCGCCACGGCACCCGGGTGTCGCTGGTGCTCAAGGCCGACATCCGGCCCGGGCACACCGGCGAGTTGACCGCGAAGGTCGCCCGGGTGGAGGCCTTCCTGGAGCCGTGACCCGGGCACCGGGTCGGCGTTCCGAATGCCGGGGCGGCAGTACGGGGTGCGGTCGTCGGTGACGGCGAGTCGGCTCGCGCTCGTGGTCAGACGGTTGTCGGTCTGGCGTCGGCGACTCGGCGATCTGCGTCCCGATCGCCGATGAGACGGAGCTGGCGGCCGGACGAGGGCGCGGGAAGTGGTGATGGCGAACGACGCCGGAACCGACCGCGGCCCGGACCCCACCGTGAGGTGGAGCCCGGGCCGCGGTCGACGTAGCGGGTCAGCCGGGGATGATCAGGCCCTGGCTGCTGGTGCGGGCGCGCTGGAACCGCTCCGTGGCGTCCGCCCAGTTGATGACGTTCCACCACGCGGTGACGTAGTCGGCCTTGACGTTCTGGTACTGCAGGTAGAAGGCGTGCTCCCACATGTCGAGCAGCACGATCGGCACCTGCGCGAACGGGATGTTGCCCTGCTGATCGAACAGCTGCAGGACGTTGAGCCGCTGGCCGAGGGTGTCCCAGGCCAGCACCGACCAGCCGGAGCCCTGGATGGCGTTGGCGTTGGCGGTGAAGTGCGCCTTGAACCCGTCGAATGATCCGAAGAACTCGTCGATGGCCGCACCCAGCTCGCCGTCGGGCTTGTCGCCGCCGCCCGGGGCCAGGTTCGGCCAGAAGATGCTGTGGTTGAGGTGGCCGCCGAGGTGGAACGCCAGGCTCTTCTCCAGCCCGTTGACCGGTCCGAAAGCGTTGGTCTCGCGCGCCGCGGCGAGGGCGTCGAGGGTGTCGTTGGCCCCCTTGACGTAGGCGGCGTGGTGCTTGTCGTGGTGCAGTTCCATGATCTTGCCGCTGATGAACGGCTCGAGCGCCGCATAGTCGTACGGCAGCTCAGGAAGGGTGTACGGGGCCATGAAAGGTGTCCTCCTCGAGGGTGGCGTTCCGTGAAATCCACTCGAAATCGACCCTATACCCGCACCGTCCGGTGGGTTTCGTCGCCTCGGGAGGGTGACGGACGTGCCGTGGCGCCGCTCACTCCGGCGGCAGACCGTCCGGCGCGGGGGTGATCAGGGCCAGCTGTTGCCGGAGGTTCTCGGTCACCGGATGGTCGGGACCCAGCGACCCGGCCGCCCGTTCCACGCTGTCCCGGCCGAGCATCTCGGCCTCCCCGACGTCACCGAGACCCACCAGCGCGGTCGTGTACGCGGCGGCCGCGAGCAGGGTGACCCAATGGTCGGCGCCGAGCAGCCGGCGGGACCGCTCCAGCGCCGCGCTGCCGCAGCGGCCCGCCGCGTCCCACCGGCCGCCCCCGGCCAGCGCGAAGGTCAGGCCGGCGGCCGCGGTCAGGCTCAGCCAGTGGTCGACGCCGACCGCCCGGCGGCAGCGGTCCAGGGTCTCCTCGCCCCAGGGTCGGGCCCGGTCGGCGGATCCCGACCACGCCCGGACGAAGGTCAGCGCGCAGGCCGCGGTGAGCGTCACCGGGTGGTCCGGACCGAGCACCGCGGTACTGCGGGCGACGGTGTGCACGGTGAGATCGCCGGCCGCGGCCAGCCGGCCGAGCCCGAGCAGGGTGAACGCCCACTGGCCGGCGGAGGCCAGGGTGGTCGGATGGTCCGGACCGAGGGTGTCGCGGCACCGCTGCAGCGTCTCGTGGCCGAGCACGGCGGCCCGGTCGGCCTCGCCCACCCAGGCCAGCGCCGAGGTCAGGTAGGTCGCGGTGCCCAGGGTCACGGGGTCGTCCGGACCGAGGGTGTCCCGGCACCGCCGCAGGGTGTCCTCGCCGAGATCGACCGCCGGCCGGCCCTCACCCGACCACGCCAGCACCGACGTCAGCATCGCGGCCAGCGCCAGCGTGGTCGGGTGATCCGGGCCCAGGGACGAGCGCCAGCGCTCCAGCAGGTCCTCGGCGAGGGCCCGGCCGGCCCGCGTCTCGCCCCGCACCGTCAGGTAGCCGACGGTGTCCAGCAGCAGCCGGCGGCCGGGGGCGTCGGCGTCGGCGGCCGCGCCGAGGGCCAGCACGTGCGGCGCGAGGCGGGCGTAGGCCGCCCAGCCGGCCGGGTCGGTCGGATCCCCGGGGTGCGCCGCGGCCAGCAGCGCCGCCGCGGCCGCCCCGGCGACGGCCTGCTCGGCCGGCGTCAACCGGTGGCGCACGACGGCCTGCACCAGCCGGTGCAGCTGGAAGGCGCCGGGGCGACGACCCGCCAGCGACAGCGCGACCGCGGCTCCGACCGCATCCGAGAGCAGGTCCGGATCCGCCGGCACGAGCTCCCGCAGGGTGTCGGTCAACAGTTCGGGATGAGCGGCGAACAGCTCGAGGGGAACGGGCTCCGGAGCCAGGAAGGAACCGATCCGGATCAGCTCGACGGCCGGCGGGCTCACCAGGGCCAGCCGTTCGAAGGCCAGGTCCCAGGCGGTGTCCACCCGGCCCTGGTAGCCCAGCACGTCACCGCGGGCCAGCAGGCCGGCCCGCCGGGTCCGGAAACGGCGCAGGTAGTCGGCGGCGTCCAGGTCGCTCTGTTCCACGTACGCCGCGGCCTGGGCGGCGGCCAGCGGCAGGTCACCCAGCTCCGCCGCCAGCTCGGCGGCCACCGCGACCGGGATGTCCGGGATCCGGGACCGCAGCAGCGCGACCGTCTCGTCACGGGCGAACACGTCGACGTGAAGACGCGCGCCGAGGGAACCCCAGCCCGGGAAGCGGGAGGTGATGATGACCGCCCCGGCGCCACCGGGCAGATAGCCGTCGATGTCGTCGGGCCGCTCGGCGTTGTCGAAGACCAGCAGCCAGTCGTCGACGGTGGCCAGGTGGGCCAGCAGGCCGTCCACGATGTCGGCGGGGGTGCCGGTGGTGGGATGTCCGAGGCGTCCGGCCAGGGCGGCGAGCTGCGCCGGGATCAGCACCGGCTGCTGCGCGTCGATCCACCACACGATCCGGTACTCGTCGCGGTGCCGGTACGCGTACTCGACGGCGAGCTGGGTCTTGCCGACCCCGCCCAGTCCGTGCAGCGCCTCCCGCGGCGCGGTGCGGCCGGGCGCCCGGAGCCGCCGGTGCAGGCCGTCCAGGGCGTCGGCGCGACCGGTGAAGTGCGGGTTGCGCGGTGGCAGCCGCGTCGGCGGTCGGGCCGCCGGCGGTGTCGGTCCGGTCGCGGGCGCGGCGGCTCCCGGCGGGTGCGCCGCCGGGAGTCCGGACGGGACCTCGGCGGGGTGCACGGTCGGGTCGCCGGCGGTGGCGTCACCGGGGTCCCGGTCCGGATCCGCCGCCGGGAGGTCCAGCGCGGGGTCCGCGCGCAGGATGGCCGCCTCCAGGTCGACCAGTGGCCGTCCGGGGTCCAGGCCGAGACTCTCGGCGACGTGGGACTTCGCCCGCCGGAACGCCGCCAGCGCATCGGCCGGCCGGCCGGTCCGGTAGAGCGCGAGCATCAGCTGCCGCCGCAGCGTCTCGTGCAGTGGATGGGCGGCGATCAGCGCCTCGAGCTCCGGGATCAGCGCGGCGTGGTGCCCCATCGTCAGGTCGGCGTCGATGCGCGCACAGACCACTCCGAGGTGGGCCTCGATCAGCCGGTGGCTCTCGACCACCGCGAACGGCAGGCCGACGAACTCGGCGAGCGGGACGCCGCGCCACAGGTCCTCCGCCTCCCGCCAGGTGGCGCAGGCCCGGGCCGGGGACGTGTCCAGCTCCCGGGCGCCCCGGCCGGCCAATTCCTCGAAGCGGATCAGATCCACTGCGGCCGGCTCGATCTCGAGGACGTAGCCGGGGCTGCGGCGGTGCAGTAGGAGGGGGCCGGGCCCGTCGCGGTCCGCGGCCGACAGCTTGCGCAGCCGTGACACGTAGGCCTGCACGGTGTTGGTCGCGGTGTCGGGAATGCGCTCGCCCCACAGTCCGTCCATCAGGGCGTCGAGCGGCACGACGTGGTTGGCCCGCAGGATCAGCATCGCGAGCACCGCCCGCTGGCGGGCACCGCCCAGCGGCAACCGCGCGCCGCCCACCCGGACCTCGAGCGGCCCCAGGATCCGGACCTCCACCTGCACTCCGATCCAGAGCTCGTCGGGCTCAATCTGGCAGCGCCGGGTGCGTCGCGTCAACCGCATCTCCGGTGCCGGCGGGCAGGCCGGTGCCCGTTGGGGCGGTGTCGAGCCGGACCGTGCCGCCGGCGTGCGGTGGTGGCAGAGTCTGGTCCGGGTGATGCACCCCGCCGTCCAGGGAAGATGCCGATGACGATCGACGCGGTCCAGGGTCCGCCGACGAGCACAGCCGGGACCCGGCGGATGCTCGCCGTCGCGAGCGTGCTGGTGTTCCTCGTCGGCATCCAGCTGTTCGTACTGACCGAGGCGACCGACCGGTTCTTCGCGTGGACGATCGGCTCCCCGCTGACCGCCGCGTTCCTGGGGGCGGCCTACTGGGCGAGCTTCGCGATGGAGTTCACGGCGTCCCGGCAGCGGGCCTGGTCGCACGCCCGGATCGCGGTGCCGGCCGTGCTGGTCTTCACCGCGGCGACGTTCGTGATCACGATGATCCACCTGGAGCTGTTCCACCTCGACGATCCGCGGGTGATGACCCGGTTCCTCACCTGGGGCTGGCTGGTCGTCTACGCCGTCGTGCCGCCGCTGATGCTGCTGATTTTGATCCGTCAAGTGCGCTCCGCCGGTCCGGACCGGCCCCGCCGCTCACCGACCCCGGTGTGGTTCCGGGTGCTGCTGTCGGCGCACGCGGTGCTGATGGTGCCGCTCGGGCTGGGACTGCTCATCGACCCGGTGGCCACCGCCGCCCTCTGGCCGTGGCCGCTCACCCCGCTGACCGGCCGGGCCGTCGGAGCCTGGTCCCTGGGGCTGGGGATCGCCGCCGCCCACGCGGTGTGGGAGAACGACTGGTCGCGCATCGGCGCAGCCACCGCGAGCTACCTGGTGTTCGGGGTGCTGGAGCTGGTGGCGATCGCCCGCTACCCGTCGGAGCTCGCCTGGGACACCGTCGCCGCCTGGGTCTACCTGGTCCTCCTGATCAGCGCGGTGCTCGCCGGCGGGTACGGCTGGTGGCGCGCGCGCCGGGTCGCCTCCTGAAGGTGGGGCCGGGCGGGGCGGGGACGGCAGCCGCCTGCGGGTCGCCGGCGCGGCGCCGCGCGAGTTCCAGGCGCAGGCTCTCCTCGCCACGGGCCATCGCCCACCGGTGGTTGGCCGCGAAGGCCGGCCGCAGCAGCCATTCCAGTCGGCGCAGCAGCGGCTTGGTCGCGGTGACGGCCCACTCGTAGGTGACGACGGTGTCCGGGCCGTCGACCACGAACGACCACCGTCCGGCACCGGCCAGATCGCCGGTCGCCGTCACCGAGAACCCGTCCTCGCCGAGCGGTCCGTCGACCGTCGAGGTCCATCGCAGCGTGTACGGCAGCCAGCCCTTGGTGACCATCTCCACGCTGCGCCGGTCGCCGACCGCGGGCAGCGGGTGCACCGCGAGGTAGACCGACGGCCACCAGCGGGGGAGGGACCCGACGTCGGCCAGCACAGCGACCACCTCGGACGGCCGGGCCGGCACCCGCCAGACGGTCACGAACACGTAGCCGGATCCCATGCCGGCCTCCTCCCGGTGCGTGCCCACCACCGACGGGCGTCGGTCAGGGCGGCTGTCAGCGGCTCTTCAGGAACTCACATGCGCCGTCCGACATCGTCGTCCCATCAACCCGATCGCACCCGACAGGAGTCCCCGTGACGACAGACCACCGCCGGCCCGGCGGCCGCGGCCCGCCCGCCGGCAGCGCACCCGCACCCCGCTGACCGGTTCCCACTGTTCGAAACCCCAGTACCGCAACCATTCTCAAGGAGACATGCCATGAGCACCATCCGCACCATCAGTACCCGCATCCTCGGCGGCCTCGCGGCCGGCACCCTGCTCCTCGTCGGCGTCGCCACCCCGGCGAGCGCGGCGACGAGTGCGGCCGGCTGCACCGTCAACCCCCGGACCCCCGTCGCCGTGACGCAGGGCGGCGTGCCCAAGGCCCGCTACGAGGTCACCATCGTCTGCGCCGGCGGCCGGTCGGTCGACATCCAGCAGCGTCAGCTGGAGTCCGACTTCACCGGCAACGAGCTCACCGGCAAGGCGTCGTTCACCAGCACCTTCGTCGTCGGCGGCCCGGCCGTCGTGTCCACCACCACCCTGCGACCCGACACCGAGATCTTCAACGAGGAGGTCCTGCAGTCGGTCCGCTTCCGGGTGCACGTCGGCGGATGGGTGTCGGGGTGGTCCAACTGGGAGCGGAGCGGCATCCGGGTGATGGCGAACTGAGCGTGTTCGCGCTGGCCGCCGGGTCGGTGGGGCAGCCCGCCGGCCCGGCGGCCACGCGCGGCGCTCACCCCCAGGTGGGCAGCCAGATCCGGGCGGTCAGTTCGGCGTTGGTGATCGGGTCGCCGTTGAGGATCGGCCAGAGGAAGGCGAAGTCGGCGACGACGACGCCGACGTACAGACAGACCGCGGCCAGCGCCAGCAGCTGCCGTTCGATGCCGGCGGTGCGTCTGGCCAACACGTCGCCGAGGACCAGCGCGATCGTCAGGACCAGGAACGGCGCCACCGGCGTCATGTAGAAGAAGTACATCTGCCGCTCGAGGTTGAAGAACCACGGCAGGAAACCGGCGGCGTAGGCGGCGACCACGGCGGCGTAGCGCCAGTCCTGGCGGCCGACGATCCGCCACAGCGCCCAGCACAGCACCGGCAGCGCGAGCCACCACATCGCCGGCGTGCCGATCAGGAAGATCCGCTTCACGCAGTCCGGGGTGCCGGCGCAGCCGGTGGCGTCGGCGCCGCCCTGCACGTAGTAGAGGACCGGCCGGGTGCCCATCGGCCACGACCACGGCTTGGACTCCCAGGGGTGCCGGTCGGCCACCACGGACGGCGTGCGGAGCGTCGAGTGGAACTTCAGCATCTGCTGCTGCCACTGCAGGAACGAGGTGACGACGTTGCCGGTGAGGTGCCGCGCCCAGGCCGTCTCGGAGGCGAACCACGCCCACCAGCTGCCGACGTAGACCACGACCGGCACCACGGCCAGCGACCAGAGTGACGGCAGCAGGTCCCGCCGCAGCACCGCCCGCAGCGACTTCGACACCCCCGCGGACCGGCGGGCGGTGATGTCCCAGATGACGACGACCACACCGAACGCGGCGAACCAGTAGATGCCCGACCACTTCACCGCGGTGGCGCAGCCGAACATCACCCCGGCGCCGAACCGCCACCAGCGGGCCCCGAGCGCCGGGCCGGCCCAGTGCCCGGGTGCGGCGTCCGTGCGGCGGTCCGCCCAGGCGTGCAGCCGGGCCCGGACCTGGTCGCGGTCGGCGACCACGCAGGCGAACCCGGCCAGCACGAACACCGCCTGGATCATGTCCAGCAGGCCGGTGCGCGACTGGACGTGCGAGACGCCGTCACAGATGAGCAGGATGCCGGCGATGCCGCCGATGAAGGTGGAGCCGGTGAGCCGCCGGGCGACCCGGATGACGACGGCGATGCCGACGACGCCGGCGAGGGCGGTCATGAACCGCCAGCCGAGCGCGTTGTAGCCGAACAGCCACTCGCCGATCGCGATGACCTGCTTGCCCAGCGGGGGGTGCACGACCAGGCCGTAACCCGGGTTGGCCTCGTAGCCGCCGTTGGTGAGCACCTCCCACGAATTCAGCGCGTAGTACTTCTCGTCGAAGATCGGGGTGCCGCCGTCGGTCCGGAAGCCCAGCTGCCAGAACCGCAGTACCGCACCGATCGCACTGATGACGACGGTGACGAGCCAGCCGCGTGCGACGTCGTCGGGCAGCCGCGGCCGGGCGGAGCGCCGCGGTGACACCGGCGGAGTCAGTGGGGGGAGCTCACCGATCCCGACGACGGTCTCGGCGGGGTCGGGCTGTCGACCGGTGTCCGGATCGGCGGCCGGTGGGTCGGCCGGCCCCCCGGCCTCGGCCCCGGTGCCGGGCGGCGCCGTGGCCAGTGTCGTCATGGCTCCGATCGTAAGGTGAGGCGGTGACCGACCCCGCCGTTCCGGCTGTCCCGGCTGATCCGGCTGCCGGGGCGCTGATTCTGGCCGGCACACCGCTCGGCCGGATCACCGACGCCTCTCCCGGGCTCGTCCGCGCCCTGACCGACGCCGACGTGGTGGCCGCCGAGGACACCCGCCGTTTCCTGCGGCTGGCCGCCGATCTCGGGGTGGATCTGCACGCCAAGGTCGTCTCGTTCTACGAGTCGGTCGAGGCGGCCCGGGTTCCCGGGCTGGTCGAGCGGATCAGCCGTGGGCAGCGCGTCGTGCTGGTGACCGACGCGGGCATGCCGTCGGTGTCGGACCCCGGCTACACGCTCGTCGCGGCGGTGGCCGCGGCCGGCCTGCCGGTGACCAGCGTCCCCGGCCCCAGCGCGGTGATCACCGCGTTGGCGCTGTCCGGCCTCCCGAGCGACCGCTTCACCTTCGAGGGTTTCCCGCCGCGGAAGGCGGGCGAGCGGACCCGGGCGTTCGGCGCCCTGCGCACCGAGCCGCGGACGATGGTCTTCTTCGAGTCGGTGCACCGGATCGGTGAGTCGCTGGCGGCGATGGCGGTCGCCTTCGGCGCCGACCGACCGGCCGCAGTCTGTCGCGAGCTCACCAAGACCCACGAGGAGGTCCGTCGCGGCCCGCTCGGCGAGCTCGCCGCGTGGGCCGCGGAGGGTCTCCGGGGCGAGATCAGCGTGGTGGTGGCCGGATCGACCGGCGCCGACACCGCGCCGCCGGACGACGCGACGCTGCTCGCCGAGATCGCCGCGCTGGTCGACGGCGGCAAG
The DNA here is from genome assembly GCA_963700115.1 of uncultured Actinomycetota bacterium. Classification (GTDB taxonomy): domain Bacteria; phylum Actinomycetota; class Actinomycetes; order Mycobacteriales; family Nakamurellaceae; genus Nakamurella. Next base: position 892,619 of record OY969473.1, read on the forward strand.
AGCCGGCGGGACGCCGTCGATCAGGTCGCGGCCACCTACGACCTCAACCGCCGGTCCGTCTACGGCCTCGCCACCGCTCGCCGTCCGCCGTCCTGAGGGGTTTACGGTTGTCCGCATGAGCACCACTGTGAAGGAGCGCCTGCGCGCCGATCTGACCACCGCGATGAAGGCCCGGGACGATCTGCGCAAGGGCACCCTGCGGATGGTGCTGGCCGCGATCACCACCGAAGAGGTCGCCGGGGCCACCGCCCGGGAGCTGTCCGACACCGAGGTGATGACCGTACTGGCCCGTGAGGTGAAGAAGCGCACGGAGTCCGCCGAGGCGTTCGACGGCGGTGGCCGGGCCGAGCTCGCCGAGCGCGAGCGCGCCGAGTCCGCGGTGATCGCCGAGTACCTGCCGACCCCGCTGACCGACGACGAGGTGACCGCCATCGTCGCCGACGCCGTCACCGAGGTCGAGGGCGCCTCCGGCGCGGCGCCGACGATGAAGCAGATGGGCCAGGTCATCAGGGCCGCCCAGACGAAGGCCGCCGGCCGTGCCGACGGCCGCCGGATCTCCGACGCGGTCAAGGCCGCGCTGCAACGCTGACCGCGACGGCCCACGCCCTTTCCCTGTCACCCCCGCGCCGCCCGACCCCGGGCGGCCGCCCGCCCCGAACCGGAAGTGACCCACAGATGACAGATTCGACCGTCGGAACCGCCGAGATCGGTGTCACCGGAATGGCCGTGATGGGTTCCAACCTGGCGCGCAACTTCGCCAGCAAGGGCTTCGTCACCGCCATCCACAACCGCTCCAACAGCAAGACGCGCGCCGTGATCGAGGAGCACGGCTCCGACGGCACGTTCGTCCCGAGCGAGTCCGCGGCGGAGTTCGTGGCGTCGCTCGCGGTGCCGCGCAAGATCATCATCATGGTCAAGGCCGGTGGCCCGACCGACGCCGTCATCGACGAGCTCTCGGCGTTGCTGGAGCCCGGCGACATCCTCATCGACGGGGGCAACGCCCTGTTCCAGGACACCATCCGGCGCGAGAAGGCGGCCCGGGAGAAGGGCATCCACTTCGTCGGCTGCGGCATCTCCGGGGGTGAGGAAGGCGCGCTCAAGGGCCCGTCGATCATGCCCGGCGGCTCCGCGGAGGCCTATGCCTCGCTCGGCCCGATCCTGGAGAAGATCTCCGCGCACGTCGACGGTGACCCGTGCTGCACCCACATCGGCACCGACGGCGCCGGCCACTTCGTCAAGATGGTGCACAACGGCATCGAGTACGCCGACATGCAGCTCATCGCCGAGGCATACGACCTGCTGCGCCGCGGCGCGGGCATGGAGCCGGCCGAGATCGCCGAGGTGTTCGCCGAGTGGAACGCGCGGCGACCTGGACTCCTTCCTGATCGAGATCACCGCCGAGGTCCTCAAGCAGGTCGACGCCGAGACGGGCCTCCCGTTCGTCGACATCGTCGTGGACGCCGCCGGCATGAAGGGCACCGGAACCTGGACCGTGCAGACCGCACTGACCCTGGGGATCCCGGTCACCGGCATCGCCGAGTCGGTGTTCGCCCGCGGGCTGTCGTCGTCCACCAAGCAGCGCGCCGGTGCGGGAAACCTGCCGGGCCCGTCGCAGCCGTACGAGATCGGCGACCGGGCCGCGTTCGTCGAGGACGTTCGGCTCGCGCTGTACGCGTCCAAGATCGTCGCCTATGCGCAGGGCTTCGACGAGATCGTGGCCGGTGCGGCCGAGTACGACTGGGACATCGACCGCGGGGCGGTGGCCCGCATCTGGCGCGGTGGCTGCATCATCCGGGCGCGATTCCTCAACCGCATCACCGAGGCCTACGCCGACGACCCCGAGCTCGCGTCGCTGCTGTTCGCGCCGTTCTTCACCGAGGTCGTCGCGGCCGGCCAGGACTCCTGGCGACGCGTCGTGGCCGGGGCCGCGCAGGCCGGCATCCCGACGCCGGTGTTCGCGTCGTCGCTGGCCTACTACGACGGCCTGCGCACCGAACGGCTGCCGGCCGCGCTGATCCAGGGACAGCGCGACTTCTTCGGCGCGCACACCTACCGGCGGGTCGACAAGGAGGGCACCTTCCACACGCTGTGGTCCGGTGACCGCACCGAGGTCGAGGAACGAGGCCTCACCCACGGCGTGAACCAGACGCCCAAGGCCTGATCCCGGTCGTGCCGCAGCCCCGCCCGACCTGTCGGGCGGGGCTGTGCGGGTTTGGACGGTGGATCGGCCGAACGGGCGGAATCGCCTTTCGGGCGGGCCTTACTCAGCGGCTGGTGTTAGCTTCGTCACACGGTGCGGCGACCAAGCACGTCAGGAGGAGCCGCCCCTCGGACGGAAGGCCGCTGATGCGCAGATCTGCGCTGCTCCTCGCCCCGCTGTTGTTGGTCGGACTGCTGGGTCCGGTCGTCCCGGCCACCGCGACCGCCAAGCCCGCGGCCGCTGCCGACGACAGCCACGGTGCGGCAAAGCTCCGCACGGCGGTGACTGTCGCCGGCATCCTCACGCACGAGCGGGCCTTTCAGCGCATCGCCGACCGTCACGACGGCAACCGGGTTGCCGGCGCGCCGGGGTACGACGCCTCGGCGAATTACGTGGCCGTGAAGCTGCGGAAAGCCGGTTACGGGGTCACCACGCAGCCTTTCGAATTCCCGTACTTCGAGGAGCTGGCGCCGGCGACCGTGGGCCAGATCTCACCGAAAGCGACGGCGTACCAGACTGTGGTCCTTGTGTACGCCGGCAGCGGTGACGTCACCGGTGCGGTCGTCGCCGCCGGCTCTGCGGCCACCCCGGACTCGGCTTTCGGCTGCACCGCAGAGGATTTCGTGCCCGCGTCCGCGACGGCACCCGAGGTGGCGCTGATCCAGCGGGGTGTCTGCACGTTCGAGGTCAAGGCGGACAACGCGGCCGCGGCCGGCTACGACGCCGTCGTCATCTACAACCAGGGCACTCCCGGCCGAGTGGACCTGTTCGCCGGCACCCTGAGCCGGCCGAAGAGCGTTCCGGCGGTGGCGCTCTCCTATCCGGACGGTGCCGCGTTGGCCACCGCGGCCCGGACCGGTCCGGTGACCGTGCGGGTCACGACCAGCACTGTCAGTGAGACCCGCCAGACCGCCAACATCATCGCCACGTCGCGCCGGGGTGACGCCGGCCAGGCCGTGGTCGTCGGGGCCCATCTCGATTCGGTGGCCGAAGGCCCCGGTATCAACGACAACGGCAGCGGCTCCGCCACCATCCTGGAGATCGCGATCCAGATGTCCCGGCTGAAGATCGAGCCGGAACGGCAGGTCCGCTTCATCTTCTTCGGCGCCGAGGAGCAGGGGCTGCTGGGCTCGACCCACTACGTCGAGCAGCTCGGTGACGACATCGGGAACGTCTACGCCAACCTCAACTTCGACATGCTGGGCTCGCCGAACTACGTCCGGTTCGTCTACGACGGCGACGGCTCTGGAGACCCCGCTGCCGCAGGCCCGCCCGGATCCTCGGCGATCGAGACCATCTTCACCGACTACTTCGCCGATCAGGGCCTCGTGACGTCGCCGACGGACTTCAACGGCCGCTCCGACTACGGCCCGTTCATCGCCGCGGGGGTGCCGGCCGGTGGCTTGTTCAGCGGCGCCGAGGGCATCAAGACCGCGGAGGAGGCCGAGATCTACGGCGGTACCGCCGGACAGCCCTACGACCCCAACTACCACAAGGTCGGGGACAACCTCAACAACCTCTCGACGAAGGCCCTCTCCGAGCTCGGTGACGCGGCTGCCCACGCCACGGCCCTGCTGGCCGGTGGCCAGGGACTGTTCGAGGACGGCAGCCGCCGGTCGCAGGGGGCCGATGCCGCCCGCAGCGCGGCGGCCGTCGTCGGCGCCGGGTTCGACCACCGGGGCTCACGGCTCATCCGCTGACGGGGGCCGGGCCCGGGTGGGCGGCACACCGGTCGAACCCGAGGTCGTGCCGCACTAGCCTCAACGACCATGAGCTCGATACTGACCGCCGTCGCCTGGCCCTACGCGAACGGCCCCCGCCACATCGGCCACGTCTCCGGATTCGGCGTCCCGTCCGACATCTTCAGCCGCTACCAGCGGATGGCCGGCAACGACGTGCTGATGGTGTCGGGCACCGACGAGCACGGCACCCCGATCCTCGTGCAGGCCGACCAGGAGGGCGTCAGCGCCAAGGAGCTCGCCGACCGCTACAACCGCGTCATCGTCGACGACCTGCAGGGCCTCGGGCTCTCGTACGACCTGTTCACCCGCACCACGACGACCAATCACTACGCGGTGGTCCAGGAGATGTTCCGCACCGTGCACCGCAACGGCTACCTGGTGCCGCAGACGACGATGTCGGCGATCTCGCCGTCCACCGGCCGCACGCTGCCCGACCGCTACATCGAGGGCACCTGCCCGATCTGCGGTGACGCCGGCGCCCGCGGCGACCAGTGCGACAACTGCGGCAACCAGCTCGACGCCATCGACCTGATCAACCCGCACTCCCGCATCAACGGGGAGACGCCGAAGTTCGTCGAGAGCGAGCACTGGTTCCTCGACCTGCCGTCGCTGGCGCTGGCCCTGGGCGACTGGCTGGGCACCCGCACCGACTGGCGGCCCAACGTCCTGAAGTTCTCCACCAACCTGCTCGACGACGTCCGGCCGCGGGCGATGACCCGCGACATCGACTGGGGCATCCCGGTGCCGCTGGACGGCTGGCGCGACCGTGGCGACAAGAAGCTCTACGTCTGGTTCGACGCGGTCATCGGCTACCTCTCGGCGTCCATCGAGTGGGCGCGGCGATTCGGCAAGGACGCCGACCAGTGGAAGCAGTACTGGACCGGGGGCGCAGGCTCGGAAGGCGCTCAACAGTTCTACTTCATGGGGAAGGACAACATCACCTTCCACAGCCAGATCTGGCCGGCCGAGCTGCTCGCCTACGACGGCCGCGGCGCCCACGGCGGCGAGCCGGGTCGTCTCGGGGCGCTGAACCTGCCGACCGAGATCGTGTCGAGTGAATTCCTGACCATGAGCGGGTCGAAGTTCTCGACCTCACGCCGCAACGTCATCTACGTCGGCGACTTCCTCCGTGACTTCGGCCCGGACGCACTGCGCCACTTCATCGCCGTCGCCGGCCCGGAGAACCAGGACACCGACTTCACCTGGGACGAGTTCGTCCGGCGCACCAACTCGGAGCTCGCCAACGAGTGGGGCAACCTGGTCAACCGCTCGATCGCGATGTCGCACAAGAACTTCGGCGTCGTCCCCACCCCGGGCACCCGCACCGACGCCGACGCCGCCCTGTTGGCGGCCGCCGCCGAGGCGTTCACCACCGTCGGAGACCTGTTGCACCGCAGCCGGTTCAAGTCCGCCATCGGTGAGGCGATGCGGGTCGCGGGGCTGGCGAACAAGTACCTGTCGGAGACCGAGCCGTGGAAGTTGGGCGCGGATGCGGCACGGCAGGCGACAGTTCTGCACACCGCGCTGCAGGTCGTCGACGACGTCAAGACGCTGCTGACCCCGTTCCTGCCGCACTCCTCGCAGAAGGTGTTCGCCGCCCTCGGCGGCGACGGCGTGTGGGCGGCGCAGCCCGAGGTCGTCGAGGTCGAGGACCTGGGTGACGAGGTGGAGGGCGACACCGGGTTCCCGGCGTCGCCGTACCCCGTGATCACCGGCGACTACGCCGCGCAGCAGGCCGTCTGGGCCCGTCGGGAGATCCGGTCCGGGGTGCCGCTGTCCAAGCCGACACCGCTGTTCCCGAAGCTCGACCCGAAGCTCGGCGAGACGGGTCCGGACTGGGCGCCGGTGGCCTGACCGGTGCCCGAACCGACCGGATGGACCGAGCCGGACGACTGGCGGCAGGTGCCCGACCCGGTACCGCTGCCGTCGCCGGTGATCGACAACCACACGCATCTGGACGCCACCGGCTGCCGGACCGCCGAGGACGTCGGCGCGGCGATGGCCCGGGCCCGCGCGGCCGGGGTGATCGGTGTGATCACCGTCGCCGACGACCTCGCCTCGGCCCGGTGGGCGGCGGCCGCAGCGACCTGGCACCCGGACGTGTGGGCGGCGATCGGCCTGCACCCGACCCGGGCCGACGCGCTCGACGAGGCCACCCGGACGGAGCTCGCGGCGTTGGCCGCCGGGCCGCGGGTCGTGGCGGTGGGGGAGACCGGCCTGGACCACTACTGGGACGCCGCCCCGCACGACGCCCAGCGGGAGGCGTTCGCCTGGCACATCGCGCTGGCCAAGGAGCTGGGCCTGCCGCTGATGATCCACGACCGCAACGCCCACGAGGCCGTCTTCGACGTGCTGGCGGCCGAGGGCGCACCGGACACGGTGGTCTTCCACTGCTTCTCCGGCGACGCCGCAATGGCCCGGATCTGTGCCGACCGGGGGTTCCTGATGTCCTTCGCCGGGCCGGTGTCGTTTCGCAATGCCCGCGATCTGCACGCCGCGGTGACACTCGCCCCGGCCGAGCTGTTGATGGTCGAGACGGACGCGCCGTTTCTGGCGCCGCACCCGCACCGGGGCCGCAAGAACGGGCCCTACGCGCTGCCGTACACCCTCCGCGCCGTGGCGGAATTGCGCGAAACGGACATCGGTGAACTGGCCGACACTGTGACGGCCACCACCGAGCGCACCTACACGTTCCGTGATGTCCGCAGGTCAATCGATGTTTGATCTTCGTTCGTGTCGTTACAGGTCTCTTTGTTTCCGTCTGGTGACATCACTCTCACCAATCCGGGGTTGCCGCCCCAGGTAAAGCCTCGTTACCGTCTTGTGATAACAGCCGGGATGGTCACCAACATCCGGGTGCGTTGGGTCGGACTCCCTCGGGAATCCGTTGCCCACTCGGTGAGGATCACCCCCGACAGCCGCCGCGTTCACGCGGACTGTCCGGCGTGCCCGGACCGACGCCCTGCGACCTGCCCGGACGGTCCTTTCATGGGATGTGACTTATTTCTAACGACGACAAGAGCGATTTCGACGGCCTCCTCCCGGAGGACGCGGATCAGCCCACTGCCGCCACCCCGCTGACCCCCGGCAAGACCGGCTTCAGCTCCAAGCTCCGCAAGCCCTGGTTCCTCGTCGCCGGTGCCGTCGTCCTGGTCGCCGCGACCGTGGGTGGCTCGATGGTCGCGATGACCAAGTCGGTGACCATCTCGGTCGACGGCCAGGACCGCGTCATCTCCACCCTTTCCGGCTCCGTGGACGGCGCGCTCGACGCCGCCGACATCGTGGTGGCCGAGCACGACACCCTGGTGCCCGCCGCCGACCAGCCGATCTCCGACGGCACCCGGATCGTCCTCAACAAGGGTCGGCTGGTGAACCTGACCATCGACGGCGTCCCGACCGAGGTCTGGACCACCGCGACCACCGTCGACGACGCGCTGGCGCAGCTCGGCCGCGACTCCGCCGACTATCAGCTCTCCGCCGATCGTGACCGGCAGATCCCGCTGGACGGCCTCGCGCTGTCTGCGAACACCCTGCACGCCGTCACCATCGACGACCGCGGTACCGCGTCGTCCGTCGTCAGCCCGGCCCGCACCGTCGGTGACCTGCTGACTGCGCAGGGCATCACGCTCGGCGCCAACGACCGGGTCAGGCCCGCTGTCGGCGAGACGCTCGCCGAGGGCACCGCGGTCACGATCGTCACGCTGCCGACGGTGACCGTCACCGACGGCACCAACGCCGGCGTCCCCGTCGTCTCCGAGGCCACCGACGTGGCCGGCCTGCTGGCCGCCCAGGGCATCGCCCTCGGTGCCGAGGACGTCGTCACCCCGGCCACCAACACCGGCCTCTCCGAGGGCCTCCAGGTCTCCATCGCCCGGATCAGCACCACCCAGGTCGTCCAGGCCGCCGAGATCGCACAGCCGGCGGACAAGAAGGTCAACGACTCGTCGCTGGCCAAGGGCACCACCAAGGTCGAGACCCAGGGCAAGCCCGGTTCCGCGAACGTCACCTTCTCGGTGACCACCACCAACGGTGTCGAGACCGCCCGCACCGAGATCGCCCGGGTCACCACGGCCGAGCCGGTCCAGTCGGTCGTCAAGGTCGGCACCAAGGCTGCGGCGTCGTCCTCGTCGGGCAGTGCCCCGGCCGCCAGCTCCAGCTCCAGCGCCCCGGCCGCCAGTGCCCCGGCGCCGACCAGCTCCGGTAGCTCGGGCGTCAACTGGGACCGGATCGCCAAGTGCGAGTCGACCAACAACTGGTCGATCAACACCGGCAACGGCTACTACGGCGGCCTGCAGTTCGACACCCGCACCTGGCTGGGTGCCGGTGGCGGCCAGTACGCCCCCCGCGCTGATCTGGCCACCCGCGAACAGCAGATCGCGGTCGCCGAAGTGCTGCACTCGCAGCGCGGCATGTCCCCGTGGGCCTGCAAGTAACCCACTGCAACACCTGTCACGCGCAGACTCTCGGCCCCCACCCGTTCCGGGTGGGGGCCGAGTGGCGTTTCGCGGGCCGGTCGACCGGACAGCGGCGGCAGTGCCCGTTCCGGGAGCGGCCGGTGGGACCGGGCGGTGTCCTGCCCTGCTCGTGACGTGACCCGTTGTGGTCCCGGGTCAGCCGGCAGGTCCTGCCGTGGGCCAGGTCCCGCGCTGTCGACCAGGCCCGCGCCGAGCTGAGCGGCAACCCCGCCGACTATCAGCTGTCCGCCGACCGCGAGCGGGCCATCCCGGTCGGTGGGATGGCCGTCCGGCCGACACCCAGTAGTCGTCCGAGCGGCACGTACTCCGGCCCGTTCCAGTTCGACGGCCGGACCTGGCGGGTCGCCGGCGGCGGCGGGCGGCCCATGACGCCGCGCCCGAGGAGCAGCTGATGCGGGCGAAGATCCTGTTCCAGGCCGCGCCGGCAGCCATGGGCATGCCCTCCGCCGCCCGGCGGGTCCACCCTCCGCGCGATCCGGACTCACCGACGGTCACGATCGCGTCGTGGCTGGTCGCAGCACCTGTGCGTTCGCTCATAGATGCACCCGCATGATGGCGGTCGGAGTAACGCTCCGTTATGATTCTGTGATACCGCCGGGATGGGGAAGTCCCAGACGGTGCCCGTTTCGAGTCCGATCCGCGATCACCGCGGCCCGACACGTACCGCTCCTGTGTGAGCCCGGTACGGTCGCCGGCCGGTGCGCGCACCGCTCGCTGTGGCATCGGTGCCCCCTGCTCGGAACCAGCAAGTACTGGAGCACTGTGACCCTGCACGAGCCGACGACGCGCCCCACCGACACGGCCGAGGCCGTCCACGCCACCGCCCTGCCCGCCACCGCACCCGCCCGGTCCCGTCTTCGACGTCCGCTGCTGGTGGCCGCCACCACCGTGATGCTGGTCGGCACCGTCGTGGGCGGCACGGTCGTCGGGTTGACGAAGAACGTGAGCCTCACCGTCGACGGGCAGACCTCGCAGGTGAGCACGCTGTCGGGCTCGGTGTCCGGGGCGCTCGCCGCCGCCGGTCTGACCGCTGGTGAGCACGACGTCCTGGCGCCGGCCGCCGACGTCGAGATCACCGACGGCAGCCAGATCTCGCTCAACCGCGGGCGGCTGCTGACCCTGGACATCGACGGCCGGAGCCGGCAGGTCTGGACCACCGCCACCACCGTCGAGGACGCGCTGGCCCAGCTCGGCCAGGACGTCGACAGCTTTGCGCTGTCCGCCGACCGTGACCGCGAGATCCCGCTGGATGGTTTCGCCCTCGCTGCGGACACGCTGCGGAGCGCCACCCTGACCGACGGCACAGCCCGTCCGGTCACCGTCGCCACCCCGGCGACGACCGTCGGCGCGCTGCTCGCGGATCAGGGCATCACCCTGGGCGCCCAGGACGTCGTCACCCCGGCGCTGGACGCCCCGCTCGCCGAGGGCACCGAGGTGGCCATCACCCGCACGGTCGTCGCGACCGTGGTGGAGAGCGAGCCCATCGCCCAGCCGGCCGACGTCCTCGTCGAGGACCCGAACCTCGACCGCGGCACCACCGCTGTGACGGTGCCGGGTGCGCCGGGCACCGCCGCCGTCCGCTACCAGGTCACCACCGTCAACGGTGTCCAGACCGCCAGGAACGAGATCGGCCGGACCACCGCCGTCGAGCCCATCGCCAACCAGGTGTCCGTCGGCACGAAGACCACCCTGACCTGGAAGGGCAACCAGGTCTTCTTCAACGACACCGAGTTCGGCGTCAACTGGGACGGGCTGGCCTTCTGCGAGTCGACCCACAACCCGAAGGCCGATCAACGCCAACCCGTCGCGTGGCCTGCCGACCTATGGCCTCTTCCAGTTCGACCTGCCGACCTGGCAGTCGGTCGACGGCTCGGGCAATCCGGCCGACGCGACGCCCGAAGAGCAGATCATGCGGGCCAAGCTGCTGTTCCAGTCCCGTGGCCTGGAGCCGTGGGCGTGCCGGGAAGCCGCCAAGTAGGGCGTGCTTTCCGTGTCAGGATGAACGACATGGCATCCCCGGGCGGCACCGAGCAGATCTCTCTGCTCGGCGCCGCCCGGATCCGTCAGTTGGCCGCCGAACTCGACCTGCGGCCGACCAAGACGCTCGGGCAGAACTTCGTGCACGACGCGAACACGGTGCGCCGCATCGTGTCTGCCGCCGCACTGCGCCCCGAGGACCACGTGCTCGAGGTCGGGCCGGGCCTCGGTTCACTGACGCTCGGGCTCCTCGAGAAGGTCGAGAGGGTCACCGCGGTCGAGATCGACCCGCGGCTGGCCGCCCTGCTGCCGCGCACGGTCGCCGAGCAGGCTCCGTCCCGGGCCGACCGACTGACCGTGGTCTGCGCCGATGCCCTCGCCGTCGGTCGCGCCGATGTGGGGGCGCCGACCGCGCTGGTGGCCAATCTCCCGTACAACGTGTCGGTGCCGGTGCTCCTGCACCTGCTCGGTGAGCTGCCCAGCCTGCGCCGGGTGCTCGTGATGGTGCAGGCCGAGGTGGCCGACCGGCTCGCGGCCGGCCCGGGATCGCGCACCTACGGCGTGCCGTCGGTGAAGGCCGCCTGGTACGGATCGGTCAAGCGGGCCGGCTCCATCGGGCGCAACGTGTTCTGGCCGGAGCCCAACGTGGACTCCGCGCTGGTCGCCATCGACCGCCATCCGACGGCCACCGTCGGCGACCGGGATGCGGTCTTCACCGTCGTCGACCAGGCCTTCGCCCAGCGCCGCAAGATGCTGCGCGCCGCCCTCGCCTCCTGGGCCGGCTCCGGCGCCGCGGCCGAGGAGCTGCTGCGCCGGGCCGGCATCGACCCCACCCGTCGCGGCGAGACCCTCGACGTCGCCGACTATCTCGCCATCGCCGGAGTTGCCCGATGATCGGCGCACTGCCCAGCGCGACGGTCCGGGTCCGGGTGCCCGCGAAGATCAACCTGCACCTGGGGATCGGCGATCTGCGCGACGACGGCTACCACGAGCTCGTCACCGTCTTCCAGGCGGTCAGCCTGTACGACGAACTGTCCCTGACCCCGGCCGACGAGCTGTCCGTCGTCACCCGCGGTGCCGCCGGTGTCCCGGACGGGGCGGGCAACCTGGCCGGCCGTGCGGTGCTGCTGCTCGCCGAACACGCCGGCCGGCACCCGGGTGTGCGGGTCGAGATCGCCAAGCAGATCCCGGTCGCCGGCGGGATGGCCGGTGGTAGCGCCGACGCGGCGGCGGCTCTGGTGGGGCTGGCTCAGTTGTGGCACCTGGAACTGCCCCGGTCGGCGCTGGTCGAGCTGGCCGCCGAACTCGGCAGCGACGTACCGTTCGCGCTGACCGGCGGCACCGCCATCGGTACCGGGCGCGGCGAGCAGATCGCGCCGGTGTTGACGCGGCACCAGTGGCACTGGGTGCTGGCCATCGCCGAGGGCGGTCTGTCCACTCCGGCCGTGTTCGGCGAGCTGGACCGACTGCGCGAGCATGCCCCGGGGCCCCGGGTCGGTCCGATCGAGGACGTGCTGGCCGCGCTGGCCCGCCCCGACGCGGCCGCGCTCGCCGGCGCACTGGGCAACGACATGCAGGCCGCGGCCATCTCGCTGCAGCCCTCGCTGCGGCGGGTGCTGTACGCGGGGACCGCCGAGGGGGCGCTGAGCTGCGTCGTCAGCGGGTCCGGACCCACGGTCGCGATGCTCTGCTCCGACGCCGAGCACGCCGCCGACGTCGCCGCCCGGGTGGCCGGCCTCGGTGTCTGCCGCACCGTCCGGGTGGTCAACGGGCCGGTCCCCGGCGCACGGGTGCTCGGCGCCTGACGCCGCACCGACATTCACGAGCACTGCACGACAGACGAAGGATTGACGTAACCGATGGCGAATTTGGTGAACCTGGAGGGTGTGACGGTCGTCGTCGGCCATCGCAACCTCCTCGAGAAGATCTCCCTCGGCGTCCAGACTGGTGACCGCATCGGCGTTCTCGGACTCAACGGATCCGGGAAGTCCACGCTGCTGTCGGTACTCGCCGGCGTCCGGGAGCCCGAGGCGGGCCGGGTGGCCACCGGACGGGGCACCCGCGTCGCGGTGGTGAGCCAGAAGTCCGAGTTGGCGCCGGGTCTCACGGTGCGCGACATCGCGCTCGGCGACTTCAGTGGCGGAGAGCACGGCGAATCCGACCACTCCTCCGACTACCGATGGGCCTCGGATTCGTCCGTGCGGTCCATCCTGGACGGCCTGGGCCTGGGCAACATCGGGCTGGACACGTTGGTGGACAACCTCTCCGGTGGCGAGCGGCGCCGGGTGGCGCTGGCCGCCGCGCTGGTCACCGACGCCGACCTGCTGATCCTCGACGAGCCGACCAACCACCTCGACATCGAGGGCGTGGCCTGGCTGGCCGCGCACCTGGTCGCGCACCGCGGTGCCGTCGTCGTGGTCACCCACGATCGCTGGTTCCTCGACGCCGTCGCCACGCTGACCTGGGAGGTCGTCGACGGTGAGGTGTTCATCCGCGAGGGTGGTTACAGCGACTGGGTTTTCGCCCGCGCGGAGCGACTCCGGCTGGCCGGTGCGGCCGAGGAGCGCCGACAGAACCTGGCGCGCAAGGAGTTGGCGTGGTTGCGCCGCGGCGCGCCGGCCCGGACCTCCAAGCCCCGATACCGGATCGAGGCGGCCGAGGCGCTGATCGCCGACGTCCCCGAGCCGCGGGACACCGTGCAGCTGAGTGCGTTCGCGCGCAAGCGGCTCGGCCGGGACGTGCTGGACATCGAGGACGTCACCGCCGTGGTCGTCGCCGCTGACGAGTCCGGCCGGACGGACCGAACTCTCCTGGACCGTGTCACCTGGCGGATCGGGGCCGGTGACCGGCTCGGCATCGTCGGGGTCAACGGCTCCGGCAAGACGACCCTGCTCAAGGTGCTGCTGGGCGAATACCCGATGGTCACCGGCACCGTGAAGCGCGGGCAGACGGTCAGCCTCGGCTACCTGTCGCAGGACGTCACCGAGCTGCCCGGGAACCTGCGGCTGCTGGAGGCGGTCACCGAGGTGGCCCGGGTGATCAACCTGGGCGGCAAGGACATGACTGCCGGCCAGCTGTGCGAGCGGTTCGGCTTCGGCACCCAACAGCAGTGGACGTACGTGAAGGAGCTGTCGGGTGGTGAGCGGCGGCGGCTGCAGTTGCTGCGCATCCTGATGAGCGAGCCGAACGTGCTGATCCTGGACGAGCCCACCAACGATCTGGACACCGACACCCTGCAGTCGTTGGAGGACCTGCTCGACCAGTGGGCCGGCACCCTGATCGTGGTCTCCCACGACCGGTACCTGATCGAGCGCGTCTGCGACAACGTGGTCGCGCTGTTCGGCGACGGCAAGATCACCCAGGTCATCGGCGGCGTGCCGGAGTACCTGCAGCGACGGGCCGCCGCGCTCGCGGCGGCGCCGAAGCCGGCCCCGGGTGCGCTCGGCAAGCCCGGCCCCGCGGCGCCGGCCGGTCCGGCCGTCGACAAGCGGCTGGCCCGCAAGGAGCTGCAGAAGCTCGAGAAGCGGTTGGAGTCCCTCGACCGGAAGGAGCGGGAGCTGCACGCCGCGCTCGCCGGCGTCGGCACGGACTACACCAGGGCCGCCGACCTGGACGCCCAGCTCGCCACCGTCCGCAACGACAAGGACGACGTCGAGCTCGAGTGGATGGCCGTCGCGGAGCAACTCGAAGAGGCCTGACGTGCCCGACCGGCCCGGTGGTCCTGGCGGGTGGGTGGTGACCCGCAGGTGAGGCGCGCTCAGTAGGTGCGGGCGACCAGCTGCTCGATGGCGTCCCGGCCGGGCGACGACACGCCGGCGCCCGGCACGGTGGTGGCCAGCGCGCCCGCGGCGCAGGCGAACTGCAGTGCGGCGAGCGCGCCCAGACCCTCGACCCAGGCCACGGCGAGCGCTCCGGTGAAGGCGTCGCCCGCGCCGGTGGTGTCGACCGCGTCCACTTTCGGCGCCGGCACGGTGAACTCCTCGCCGTCCGGACCGCGGTAGCGCGCGCCTCGGCCACCCAGCGTGGTGACGACGTGGAACACGTCGTCGACCGCATCGGCGCCGACCTCGGCGGCCTCGTGCTCGTTGAGCACCAGGAGCGTGGTGTTGGACAGCAACGCCCAGCTCAGCGGCTGCATCGGGGACGGGTTGAGCAGGAACGGCCGCCCGGCGGCGGCGGCGATGGCCCCGGCGTGCACCACGGTGCTGAGCGGGATCTCGAGCTGACACACCACCATCGACGCCGCGGTCAGCGTCTCCTGCTCGGCGGCGGTCAGTTCGGCCACGGCGGCGTTGGCTCCCGGGACGACGACGATGGAGTTCTCGGCCCGGTCGTCCACGGTGATGGCGGCGATCCCGCTCGGGCCGCCGACCCGGCGCAGCGCGGCGGTGTCGACACCGTTGCCGGCGAGGTTGTCGGCGAGCTCGGCGCCGAAGGCGTCGTCACCCACCGCGCCGATGAAGTGCACCCTGCCGCCCGAGCGGGCCGCCGCGATCGCCTGGTTGGCGCCCTTGCCGCCGCACACCGTCCGGAACGTCCTGCCCAGCAGGGTCTGTCCCGGCTGGGGCAGGGTCGGCGTGGTGACCACGAGGTCCATGTTCACCGATCCGAGCACCACGATCGCCGCGTCGGTCGACATTCGGTCAGCGCCAGGTCCAGTGGGCTCGGTCATGGACACATACTCTGCCATCATGACCGCATTCGTCGCCGCGCTCGGTGTCGCTGCCCGTTCGGCGGCCTGCCTGATCACCGGGGAACCCACCGCCCCCGTCCGGACCCCGTGGTCCGACGTCCACGCCGCCGCCCGCCGGGGCGCCGCCCGACTGGTCGCTGCCGGCCTCCGCCCCGGGGGCACCGTCGCTGTGCTGGCCGCCGCCCCCGCCGAGGTCGCCCCGCTGGTCCAAGCCGCCTGGTGGTCCGGGGCGTCGGTGACGATGCTGCATCAGCCGACCGCCCGCACCGATCCCGCCTCCTTCGCGGCCGAGACCGCCCAGGTGCTCGGGGTCATCGGGGCGCATCACGTCCTGCTCGGTGAGCAGTTCGCGTCGTTCGACGCCCGGCTGCGGGCCGCCGGCATCGGGGTGCACCACGCCGCCGAGCTGACCGACGACGGCGACGAGCTCACCGAAGCCGTTGCCGTGGAGGAGGACTCGACGCTGCTGCTGCAGCTCACGTCGGGGTCGACGGCGGCGCCCAAGGCGGTGCGCATCTCGCACGCCAACGCCTGGAACAACCTGAACGCGATGCGCGAGCGGGCCGAGATCGTGCCGGGCGCGTCGATGATGGTCAGCTGGCTGCCGTTGTTCCACGACATGGGCATGGTGGGTTTCCTGACCCTGCCGATGGTCTTCGGGGTGGACGTCGTCACCGTGACCCCGACCGACTTCCTGCGAGCGCCGCTGCTGTGGTTCGAACTGGTGACCCGCTACGGCGGGACCCATACAGCCGCACCGAACTTCGCCTACGCGCTGGCCGCCCGTGCGCTGCAGCGGGCCGAGGGCCTGGACCTGTCGACGCTGCGGTTCGCGCTGAACGGCGCGGAGCCGATCGACGTCACCGCGGTGCAGGCGTTCCTGGCCGCGGGGGAGCGGTTCGGGCTGCCGGCGACCGCGATGGTGCCGGCCTACGGGATGGCCGAGACGACCCTCGGCGTGAGCATCCAGCACACCGGAAGACCCTTCACCGTCGACGTTCTCGACGCGGTGGCCTTGGAGGAGGAGCGGGTGGCCCGGCCGCCGTCGACGCCGGACGCCGCGTCGCGGGCGTTCCCGCGGCTGGGCGAGCCGCTGGCCGACATCGAGATCCAGGTCCGCGACGACGCCGGCGCGGAGCTCGCCGACGGCGGTGTGGGGACGCTGTTCATCCGCGGCCCGGCCGTCACCGACCGGTACCTGACGGTGGACGGTGACGTCGCGACCCAGGGTGCCGACGGCTGGCTCGACACCGGCGACGTCGGCTACCTCGTCGCCGGCGAGGTGGTGGTCTGCGGGCGGGTGAAGGACGTCATCATCATGGGCGGCCGCAACATCTACCCGACGGACATCGAGCGGGTCGCGACGTCCGTCGAGGGGGTGCGGGCCGGCAACGCGATCGCGGTGCGCTGGACCGCGTCCGGCGGGCGCGAATCGTTCGTGGTGGCGTGCGAGTCCCGGCAGGCCGACGACCCTGAGCAGGCGGCCCGGATCGTGCAGCAGGTGCGCTCGGCGGTGACCTCCGCGATCGGGGTGCGCCCGGCGCAGGTCCTGGTGCTGCCGGTCGGCTCGATCCCCAAGACGCCGTCCGGGAAATTGAAGCGCTCGGCGGCTCGTGAGTTGCTGGAGCAGCGTTCGGCCGGCTGACCAGGTGTGCGCGCGCCCGGCCGGCACCCGAGGCCGCATCCGTTCTGACGCCCCGGCATCCGTCGTCGGTCGGGGGCATCCGTTGCCGAAGGTGCCCCGGCCCAGCGATGGATGCGGAGCTGCGGAAACGGATGCGGCGCCACACCAGGCCCCGCCGGGGAGCCGCGCCGAGCCCACGACACGCACCCGAGATCGTGGCGGAATGTGCCCGCCCAGCGGGACAAAAGCTCCCCAAGTTGGGCCGAAAAGTGCTCAGTGCCAGCGGTTCTGGGCGTCGACGAGGCCGAGGCGGATCAGGTCCTCGACGGCGTCGGCGGCGCGTTCGAGCTCCAGCGGGAGCTCCTTGCGCTCGACGGAGGAGAAGTCCTTGAGCACGTAGTCGGCCGGGTCCTGGCGGCCGGGGGGACGCCCGACGCCGAAGCGGACGCGCGCATAGTCCTTGCTGCCCAGGCTGGCCGAGATCGACTTGAGCCCGTTGTGCCCACCCTCGCCGCCACCGGCCTTCAGTCGGATGACGCCGAAGTCCAGGTCGAGTTCGTCGTGCACCACGATCACGTCGGTGACGTCGAACTTGAAGAAGCGGACCAGGCCGGCCGTCGCACCGCCCGAGAGGTTCATGTAGGAGCGGGGTTTCGCGATGGTCAGGCGGGTGTCGCCGATGCGGGTGGTGGCGACGTCGGCGCCCGCCTTGTGCGAGCCGAAGCGGGCCCCGCCGCGAGCGGCGAGGAGGTCGGCGATCAGGAATCCGGCGTTGTGCCGGTTCCCGGCGTAGCCGGGCCCGGGGTTGCCGAGCCCGATGACCAGCGCCTGTTCAGACATGGCGGTCGATCATGGGGCTCGGCGTCCTCGGGGTCACGCGGTTGGATACGGCAAGAACGGGAGTTCAGCTCTCGTCGCCCTCGGAGGTTTCGCCCTCGATCGGAGCGGTCCCGGCACCGGTGGGCTCGGTGCCCGCGCCCTCGGCTTCGAGGTCCTCAGTGGTCGGCGCCAGCGAGATGCCGACGACGAGCGACTCCGGGTCGGCGGCCAGGGTGGCGCCTTCCGGCAGGGTGACGTCGGCGGCCGAGATCTGGGTGCCGGCCTCGGCGCCCTCGATCGAGACCTCGAGCGAATCGGGGATGTTCAGCGCGTCGACCTCGATGGACAGCGTGGTCTGGTCGACCACGGTCAGCGTGCCCGGGGCGGCGTCACCGACGACGTCGATACGGACGTCGACGGTGACCTTCTCGCCGCGGCGGACCAGGATCAGGTCGACGTGCTCGACGTAGTCGCGCAGCGGGTGGCGCACGACCGACTTCGGCAGCGCCAGCTCGTCGGCGCCGTCGATGGCCAGGGTCAGCACGGTGTTGGCGCCACCGCGCAGCGCGCGGCCGAACTCGCGGGCCGGCAGGCTCAGGTGACGGGGGTCGGTGCCGTGGCCGTACAGGACGGCGGGGATCTGGCCGAGCTTGCGGATGCGACGCGAGGCGCCCTTGCCGAACTCGGTACGGGCGACGGCTTCGAGACGGGTCTCGGACACGGTGGAACTCCTTCTACAAACGATGCCGGCGCGTCATGCGGCCGGCGACTGCGGTGGGTACGAGCGTCTCGACCCCGGCGCACGTCACGGGGGAGCTGATCCCACCGCGTCGAATCACGGCTGACCCTGGATCCACTACGGAACCGGGCCGCCCTCGCCGAGGTTGTGTCGCCGAAAGGCAACCCCACCACTCTACCCGGCGAGAGTCTCCTTGAGTAACTGGGTGAATCCGTCGACGTCGTCGGTGGTCGTGTCCCAGGCGCACATCCACCGCACCTCGCCGACCGCTGCGTCCCAGTCGTAGAACGTGTACCGCTCGCGGACCACGTCGGCGACGGCCCGCGGCAGCACCGCGAACACCGCGTTGGCTTCCGTCGGCCGGGCCACCGTGACCCCGTCCAGGTCGGCGACCGCGGCCGTCAACCGGGCCGCCATGGCGTTCGCGTGCGACGCGGACCGCAGCCAGAGGTCGCCCTCGAGGAGGGCGATGAGCTGTGCGGAGAAGAACCGCATCTTCGACGCCAGCTGCATGTTCATCTTGCGCAGGTACGTGAGCCCCGTGACGGCGTCGGGGTTGAGCACGACGACGGCCTCCGCGGCGAGCAACCCGTTCTTGGTGCCGCCGAACGACAGCACGTCCACCCCGACGTCGGTGGTGAACGCGGCCAACGGCAGCCCGAGCGCGGCGGCGGCGTTGGAGATCCGCGAGCCGTCCAGGTGCAGCGTCATACCCAGCCGGTGTGCGTGGTCGGCGATCGCCCGGATCTGGTCCGGGGTGTACAGCGTGCCCAGCTCGGTGGACTGGGTGATGGAGACGACCAGCGGCTGGGCGCGGTGCTCGTCGCCGAAGCCGTGGGCCTGCCGGTCGATCAGCTCCGGGGTGAGCTTGCCGTCCGGGGTGGGGACGGTCATCAGCTTGATGCCGCCGACCCGCTCCGGGGCCCCGTTCTCGTCGACGTTGATGTGCGCGGTCTCGGCGCAGACCACGCCACCCCAGCGGGGCAGCATCGACTGCAGCGAGAGCACGTTGGCGCCGGTGCCGTTGAACACGGGGAACACCTCGACGCCGGCGCCGAAGTGGGACGCCATCACCTCGTGCAGACGTGCCGGTGTAGACGTCGTCGCCGTAGGCGGTCTGGTGGCCGCCGTTCGCGTCGGCGAGCGCCTGCAGCACCTCCGGGTGCACCCCGGCGTAGTTGTCGGAGGCGAAGCCGCGGCGGGTGGGGTCGTGGAGGGTCGTCACGCGGCCGATTGTCCCACCGCCGCCACTGAGACCCGTGAGGTCCCGGTGATACCCGCGGTGCCCTGGATCACGTCGCCGAGCTTGCGCGACAGCGCCTCGTAGAACATCGACAGCGGGAACTCGTCGGGCAACACCGCGTCAGTGAGACCCCTCGGTGGTCCGTCCACCGGCAGCGCGGCGACACCCCGCGCCCACACCGACGCGGGGTGCGGGGTGAGCGTCGAGCTGACCAGTGCGTAGGCGGCGAGCCAGTGGGCGGTCTTGGGCCGGTCGATCGACCGCCAGTACAGGTCGTCGATCTCCTCGCCGAGCGCGGTGACCGCGTCGGCCACGTCGGACCAGTCGACGGTCAGCCGGTTGTCGGTCCAGTGCAGCACTCGCCGTTGGTGCAGCCAGGCGAAGAGCAGCTGCCCGCCGAGGCCGTCGTAGTTGCGGACCCGGCTGCCGGTGATCGCGAACCGGAAGATGCGGTCGAACAGGATGGCGTACTGGACGAGCCGGGCATGTCCGATGCCGGTGCCCTCCAGCCGGACGGCTTCACGGAACGCCGTGAGGTCGCAGCGCAGCTCCTCGAGCGAGTACAGGAAGTACGGCATCCGCTGTTTGATCATGAACGGGTCGAACGGCAGATCACCGTGCATGTGGGTGCGGTCGTGGATGAGATCCCACATCACGAAGGTGTCCTCGGCGAGCCGCTGGTCGGCGAGCAGCGCGGCGGCTTCGGGCGGCAGGGCCAGTCCGGTCAGTTCGGCTGCGGCCGTCGCGACCCGGCGGAACCGGGCGGCCTCCCGGTCGGCGAAGATCGCGCCCCAGGTGAATGTCGGAACTGCCCGCATCGCCACGGTCTCGGGGAACAGCACCGCCGAATTGGTGTCGTAGCCGGCGGTGAAGTCGATGAAACGGACCGGCACGAACAGCTTGTTCGAGTGGTCGCCGGCCTCGAGGTCGGCGATGAAGTCGGGCCAGCGCACCTCCAGCAGGACCGCTTCGACCAGTCGTGAGGTGCTGCCGTTCTGGGTGTACATCGGGAAGACGACGAGGTGGCGCAGGCCGTCGACGCGATGCCGCTCGGGGTGGAACGCCTGCAGCGAGTCGAGGAAGTCCGGCACCCCGAACGACTCGGCCCATCGCTGGAAATCCACGATCAGCGCGGCCAGATAATCGGCGTCGTGCGGGAAGTGCGGCGCCAGCGCTTCGATCGACCCGGTCAGCCGGTCGACGAGCGTCCGGGCCTCGTCGTGGTCGGCGGCGATCGAGCCGTCGTCGGACTGCAGGCCCTGCAGGGCGGTGGCGGCGATCTTGAGCTGCGACCAGTGCCGGTCGATCACCAGGTCGTCGATGCGTGACGGGGTGGCCTCGGATACGGCAGCGCCGGCCCCGGCCCAGGAGATGAGGTTGACCATCAGCTCGACGTCGGCCGCCCGCTGCGGGTCGAGGGCGTCGCGGACCAGGGCGGACCGGACGCCGTCACACTCCTCGGCGAGCACCCGGTGGTGTGCGTCGGCGGTGTGCGCGGTGAGGTCGGACGCGGGGCCGTCGGTGGCCGGGCCGGTGGCCGTGCCGCGGATACGCACACCGTCGGCGGTGGCTTCGACGATGACGTCGGCGTCGGCCGGCTCCGTCGCCGCGACGTACCCGCGGCCGGCGAGGACCGCATCCCAGGAGTCCCGGGTGGTGGTGGGGGCACCGGGGGTGCGGTGGAAGCGTGCGAGTCGAGCCATGGGTGGCGGCTCCTCTCCGGTCGGCGTGACGCAGGAACCACGTGCACAGGAACAGGGACGTGCGTCCACCATACCGAAGGATTTTGCGCCGAACGACGATACCGCCGGAAAAACTCCAGCCGGGAAGCCTCGGAGAGGAACATCCTCCGTCCGGTCCTGGCTCGGTTGCCGCCGCACCGGGCCGGGAACAACGACGGGGCCGCCCCCGGATGGGAGCGGCCCCGTCGGGCACCCACGTGGGTGGGCGGCTGCAGCTTCAGTTGTCGAACAGCGACGTGACCGACCCGTCCTCGAACACCTCGTGAATGGCCCGGGCGATCAGCGGAGCGATCGACAGCACGGTCAACGTCGAGAAGGAGTGCTCCAGCGGGATCGGCAGCGTGTTGGTCAGCACGACCTCGGAGGCACCGCAACCGGACAGCTTCTCGGCGGCCGGCGGCGACAGCACGCCGTGGGTGGCCGCGATGACGACGTCCTTCGCGCCCGCCTCGAAGAGCCGGGTGGCGGCCTTGGCGATGGTGCCGCCGGTGTCGATCATGTCGTCGACCAGGACGCAGGTCTTGCCGGCGACCTCACCGACGACGCGGCCGGCGACCACCTGGTTGGGTTTGCTCGGATCCCGGGTCTTGTGGATGAAGGCCACCGGGCGGCCGCCGAGCCGCTGGGCCCACTTCTCCGCGGTGCGTACCCGGCCGGAGTCGGGGGAGACCACGGCGAGGTCGTGGTCGGCGTACTTGGCCGCCACGTAGTCGGTCAGCAGCGGCAGCGCCATCAGGTGGTCCACCGGGCCGTCGAAGAAGCCCTGGATCTGGTCGGTGTGCAGATCCACCGCCATCAGCCGGTGGGCGCCGGCGGTCTTGAGCAGGTCGGCGATGAGCCGGGCCGAGATGGGTTCGCGGCCGCGGTGCTTCTTGTCCTGGCGCGCGTACGGGTAGAACGGCAGCACCACGGTGATCCGCTTGGCCGACGCACGCTTGAGCGCGTCGATCATCAGCAGGGTCTCCATGATCGACTTGTTCAGCGGGCTGCCGCACGACTGGATGACGAAGACGTCCGAGCCGCGGACCGACTCCTCGGACCGGACGAAGATCTCCTCGTTGGCGAAGTCGTAGATCGTCTGCGGGGTCACGTCGACCTCGAGGTGCTTGGCGATCTCTTCGGCGAGGTCGGGGAATCCCCGCCCCGAGAACAGCATCAGACTCTTGCGGGTCGTGATGGAGATGTGGTTCACGCGGGCGACGCCTTCCCCGGTTCGGTGGTGAGCGGTGCCGGCTGTTCCGGGATCGCGGCGGACCCGGCCGACGGCGCGGCGGGATGGTGGGAAGTCGAGTCGGCGGCGGCGGCCGCCATGGTGCTGCCGGGCAGCCGGCGGGCCACCCAGCCGGGGATGGCCGACTGCCGGCCGCGGGCCACCGCGAGCTCACCGGCGGCGACGTCGTCGGTGATCGCCGAGCCGGCCGCGGTGAAGCCGCCGGGGGCGACGGTGACCGGGGCGATCAGCGTCGTGTTGGTGCCGATGAAGGCGCCGTCGCCGATCACCGTCTCGTACTTGTGCACGCCGTCGTAGTTCGCGGTGATCGACCCGGCGCCGACGTTGACGCCGGCGCCGACGGTGGCGTCACCGATGTAGGAGAGGTGGGGCACCTTGGCGCCGGCCCCGATGGTGGACTTCTTGACCTCGACGTAGGCGCCGACCTTGGCGCCGGCCGCCAGCACGGTGCCCGGCCGGAGGAAGGTGAACGGCCCGACGGACGCGCCGTCACCGATGGTCGCGCCGCTGGCGTGGGTGCGCAGCACGGTGGCCCCGGCGCCGACCCGGCAGTCCACCAGGGTGGTGTCCGGACCCACGACCGCGCCGGCGGCGACGGTGGTGCCGGCTTCCAGTGAGGTGTTGCGGGCGATGGTGGCGTCCGCGGCGACGGTGACGTCGGCGTCCAGCCAGGTGGTCTGTGGATCGAGGACGGTGGCACCGCCGAGCTGCACGGCCCGGACCAGCCGGGCGTTGAGGACCCGCGCCATCTCCGCGAGCTGCACGCGGTCGTTGACCCCCTCGGTCTCGGTGGGGTCCTCGGCGACCAGTGCGCCGACGGGCCGGCCGTCGGCGCGGGCGATCCCGACCACGTCGGTGAGGTACCGCTCGCCCTGGCTGTTGGACGCGGTGATCCGGGTCAACGCGTCGGCGAGCACGGCGGCGTCGAAGGCGTAGACACCGGAATTGATCTCGGTGATCTCCCGCTGGGCGGCGTCGGCGTCCTTGTGCTCCACGATCGCGGCGACGCCGCCGTCGGCGGCGTCCCGCAGGATGCGTCCGTAGCCGGTCGGGTCGGCGACCCGCGCCGTCAGCACGGTCACCGCGTAGCCGCGGGCGGTGTGCTCGGCGGCCAGCGCGGCCAGCGTCTCCGCACGCAGCAGCGGGACGTCGCCGTAGGTGACGACCACGGTGCCGGTCAGGGGGCCGAGCACGTCGAGGGCACACGCCACCGCGTGCCCGGTGCCCAGCTGCTGGTCCTGGACGGCGGTGGCGACGTCGGGCAGCGCGTCGGCGAGCCAGGCGCCGACCGTCTCGCGGCCGTGACCGACGACCGCGACCAGGTGCCGGGGCGCCAGGCCGCGGGCGGCGGACATCGCGTGCCAGAGGAGGGGCCGGCCGGCGATCGGATGCATGACCTTCGGCAGCTCCGAGCGCATCCGGGTGCCGGCACCGGCGGCGAGGACGACCACAGCGGTCACGCCCATCGGCATGCGGGTCCTCCTGGAACAATCTCCGACCGGAACACGGCGATGGGATCGCGGTGGTTCCGAGGCGTCAATACGGCGGGTTGACGGTCCGCAGGCAGGGCCTGCAGGCCGACCGTGCGCGCTCCGCCGCCAGGACTCGAACCTGAAATATCTGAACCAAAATCAGAGGTGTTGCCAATTACACTACGGCGGATCGGTCGCTCGGCCAGGATCATCATTCCATGCCGGGGACGCTGCTCCACCCGCCGTCCCGGGGCACGGCGGCACTGCCGCCGACTGCTGACCCCACCGCCGGATCCCTGTACCGTTGGGTCGGCCCACCGGCCTCCGTGTTGTCGTGTGCAGGTCCGCTTCCGGTGGCTGAGGTGGGCGCCGCGCAGTACCGCCCGTCGCTTCCCGAGAGGTTCTCCCGCTGTGACCCCTCCGTCGTCCGTGCTGGGAAGCGCGTCCGCCGTCGGCACCCCCGCGTCCCCGCGGACGGCCCGACCCATCGCACCCGGCCCCGAGTCGGTGGTCGCCGGCCGCCGGCCGGGCGCCGC
This sequence comes from uncultured Actinomycetota bacterium, assembly GCA_963700115.1. Lineage (GTDB taxonomy): Bacteria > Actinomycetota > Actinomycetes > Mycobacteriales > Nakamurellaceae > Nakamurella. The sequence continues at coordinate 917,112 of OY969473.1, forward strand.
CCAGATCGGCGTCATGGGTTCCGTGCTGATCCCGCTGCTCGCCGTCGTGGCGGCGGTGCCGTTCGCCCGGGGTGGGGGACCCGCCTGGACGCACCTCGCCCTCGCGTCCGTCATCTCCTGCAGGGCCATCACGGTCCGCCGGCCCTCCGCCCAGCGGCCCGCCCGTAGCCAGGCGACGGCCGGCGAAATGGGCCACTGATCGCCGGCGGGCCGCTGCGGGTATGACCCGAACGGCCCCTCGCCGCATCCCGCCCCCGTACCCAGAGGTACGGCGGGACTCTGCTCGTCGTCTGGAAAGCCTGAAACTGTGAGTGCCGCACCGGTTGTGTCCGCCCCTGGTCTGCGTGAGACCGCCGAACGGACGCGACCGCCTCTCGCGCCACTGTTGGCAACGGTGGCCGCTGATCCGCTGTTCGCCGACCTGATCGCCGCTGCGGGCGCCCCGACCTACCGCATCACCGGACCGGCCTCGATCCGGCCGTTCGTGGCCGGCTGCCTGGCCGCCGACGCCGCCGACGGCGGCGCGGGCGTTCCGGTCCTGTTCGTGACGGCGACCGGCCGGGAGGCGGAATCGCTCACCGCGTCGCTGGCCGACCTGCTCGGTGAGGGCGACGTGATGCTGTTCCCGTCCTGGGAGACGCTGCCGCACGAGCGGCTCAGCCCGCGCGCCGACACCGTCGGCCGGCGGCTGTCGGTGCTGCGCCGGTTGGCCCATCCCGACGAGTTCGGTGGTGCGCGGCCACGGGTCGTCGTCACCACCGTGCGGTCGATGATCCAGCCGCTGGCGCCGCACCTGGGGGAGCTGGCCCCGGTCCGGATCGCCACCGGCGCCGAGATCGACCTCGCCGAGGTCACCGAGCAGCTGACGATGCTGGCCTACAGCCGGGTCGAGCTGGTGACCAAGCGCGGCGAGCTCGCCGTCCGCGGCGGCATCCTCGACCTCTTCCCCCCGACCGCCGAGCACCCGTTCCGGATCGAGTTCTGGGGCGACGAGGTGTCGGAGATCCGCACCTTCGCCGTCACCGACCAGCGCTCCATCGACCTGGTCGACGCCGTCGTCGCGCCGCCCTGCCGGGAGGTGCTGCTCACCCCCGCCGTCCGCGCCGCCGCCGGCCGGCTGTCGGCCGCGGCCACGGGTGACCCGACGCTCGCCGAGATGCTGGAGAAGCTGTCAGCGGGTATCGCCGTCGAGGGCATGGAGGCGCTCATCCCGGCGCTCGTCGACAGCCCGATGGTGCTGCTGCCGTCGCTGTTCCCGGCCGGCACGCACGTGCTGCTGGCCGACCCGGAGAAGGTCCGGTCCCGCGCCGAGGACCTCAAGCGCACCGGACAGGAGTTCCTGGCCGCGTCCTGGGCGGCCGCCGCCACCGGCGGCAAGGCCCCGATCGAGCTCGGCGACGGCGCGTACCGCGACCTCGAGGTCGTCTTCGACAGCATCCGCGACCACGACCTGACGCTGTGGCGGGTCGCGGCCTTCGGCGAGGGCGAACTGCCGGAGACGCCCGCCGTCACCCCCGCCCCCCAGTACCGGGGCGAGCTGGCCCCGGCCATCGAGCAGGCCCGCGAGCGCGCCGCCCGTCATGGCGTCACCGTGCTCGTCGTCGCCGGCGCCGGCACCGCCGAGCGCGCCGCCGAACGGTTGTCCGAGGCCGAGCTGGGGGTCCGGTTGGACGCGGACGGCCTGCCTGCCAGGCCTGCGCCGGGAATCGTCACGGTGACGAAAGGTCGGCTCGACGCCGGCTTCGTGCTGGCCGCGACCGACGTCGCGCTGCTCACCGAGTCCGACCTGACCGGCACCCGCGGCGCGACCGCAGGCCGCGCCCAGAAGCTGCCCACCCGTCGGCGCAACGCCGTCGACCCGCTGGCGCTGAAGCCGGGAGACCATGTCGTGCACGCCCAGCACGGCATCGGGCGGTTCGTCGAACTCGTCCAGCGCACCACCGGTGGCGCCGTGCGCGAGTACCTCGTCGTCGAGTACGCCCCGAGCAAACGCGGCCACCCGGGCGATCGGCTGTTCGTGCCGACCGACGCGCTCGACCAGCTGTCCCGCTACGTCGGCGGTGAGCTGCCGACGCTGAACAAGCTGGGCGGCGCCGACTGGGCCAAGACGAAGGGCAACGCCCGCAAAGCGGTCCGGCAGATCGCCGCCAAGCTGGTGCAGATCTACGCGGCCCGGGCCTCGGCGCCCGGTCACCGATTCGCCGCCGACACCCCGTGGCAGCGTGAGCTGGAGGACGCCTTCCCGTTCACCGAGACGCCCGACCAGCTCGCCGCCATCGACGAGGTCAAGAGCGACATGGAGAAGGCCATCCCGATGGACCGGGTCATCTCCGGTGACGTCGGATACGGCAAGACCGAGATCGCGGTACGGGCAGCGTTCAAGGCGGTGCAGGACGGCAAGCAGGTCGTCGTGCTGGTGCCGACCACGCTGCTCGCCCAGCAGCACCTGTCCACCTTCTCCGAGCGGATGTCCGCCTTCCCGGTCACCGTCCGCGGGCTGTCGCGGTTCACCCCCGCCGACGAGTCGAAGAAGACCATCAAGGGGCTGGCCGACGGCAGCGTCGACATCGTCATCGGCACCCACCGGCTGCTGCAGCCGTCGGTGACCTACAAGGACCTCGGGCTGGTGATCGTCGACGAGGAGCAGCGGTTCGGCGTCGAGCACAAGGAGTTCATCACCGGGCTGCGGGCGCACGTGGACATGCTGACCATGTCGGCCACCCCGATCCCGCGGACCCTGGAGATGAGCCTGGCCGGGATCCGCGAGATGTCCACCATCGCGACGCCGCCGGAGGACCGGCACCCGATCCTCACCTACGTCGGCCCGTACGACACGAAGCTGGTCGCCGCGGCGGTGCGCCGCGAGCTGCTGCGCGACGGTCAGGTCTTCCTGGTGCACAACCGGGTGTCCGACATCGAGCGGGTCGCGGCGAGCATCCGCGAGCTGGTGCCGGAGGCGACCGTGGCCGTCGGGCACGGGCAGATGGGGGAGCACGCCCTGGAGAAGGTCATCGACGGCTTCTGGGCGCGTGACTTCGACGTCCTCGTCTGCACCACGATCGTCGAGACCGGTCTGGACATCTCGAACGCCAACACGCTGATCGTCGACCACGCCGAGGTGCTGGGACTGTCACAGATGCACCAGCTGCGCGGCCGGGTCGGACGTGGCCGGGAGCGGGGTTACGCCTACTTCCTGTATCCGCAGGAGAAGGCCATGACCGAGACGGCGCACGACCGGCTCGCCACCATCGCGCAGAACTCCGACCTCGGCTCGGGGATGGCCGTGGCGATGCGAGACCTGGAGATCCGCGGTGCCGGCAGCATCCTGGGCGCCGAGCAGTCCGGGCACATCGCCGGCGTCGGGTTCGACCTGTACGTCCGGCTGGTGTCCGAGGCCGTCACCGCGTTCAAGAAGCAGGCCGGTGCCGCGTCGATCGACGCCGACGGCGACGACACCGACGTCGAGGCCGCCGAGGTCCGGGTCGAGCTGCCGGTGGACGCCAACCTGCCGCAGGAGTACATCCCGTCGGAGTTCCTGCGGCTCGACGCGTACCGCAAGATCGCGGCCGCGGCGACCGTCGAGGACGTGGTCGCGGTGCGCGACGAGCTGGTGGACCGCTTCGGTCCGCTGCCGGTCGAGGTGGAGGCGTTGCTGGCGGTCGCCGATCTGCGGCGGGCCGCCCGGGAGGCCGGCATCGCCGAGATCGCGGCCGGGCCGCAGGGCGTCCGGTTCTCGCCGGTCGAACTGCCGGAGTCGGCGATGATGCGGGTCAACCGCGTCTATCCAGGGTCGAAGTACTCGCGCCATTCGTCCACCCTGGTGATCCGCACACCCGCCGCCTCCGACCGGATCGGCGCGCCGCCGCTCCGCGACAGCCACATCCTGACCTGGGCACACCGCGTGCTGGCCGACCTCAGGCCACAGCCCGCCCGGTGACCGCCCATGCGGTACTGCCGCACATGGGGGACGATTCACCGGTGGCGAGCGTGCGCGTCGCCCTCGCTCCTCCACGGGTCTGCCAGCAGCGGGTGGAGTAGGGGCAGGGGCGCTGCTCATGATAGAAGTCATTCGTTCGGCTGAACACTCGGGCAGTGCGATGCTCGTCGAACACGGACGCCAGTACTTTCGGGAGACGAATGAGCGCGGAAATCCGGTTCGCCGACCTGGCGATCGATGGACCGACCCACTCTGTTGCGGACAGATGGCGCCAGGTAGCGGGGTTGTTCGCCGACCGTCCGGCGATCGTCTCCGCTGATTCCGTGTGGAGCTACGGGCGTGCGGACCTCGGATCCGAGGCGATCGCGTCTCATCTCGCGGCCGTCCCCGGCACCGCCGCGGTGGCCGTGCTGGGCCGTCACAGCGCAGAGGTGGCGGTCGCCGTGCTCGGTGTCTTCAAGAGCGGCCGCCCGGTGGTCGTCCTCGACACCCATCAGCCGATCAGTCGACTGCGTGAGATCGCGGAGCTGGCCGGCGCCGGCGTCTGCCTCGTCGATCGGCACACCACAGACATGGCTCGCGACATCCTCCCGGCGGGGTGTGTCGTCGTCGAGCTGTCGACCCTGCTGCCGCCGCTCGACGAACTGGTGATGCCGGGCCTCCCGGGCGCACTCCGTCCGAGACCTGCCGGTGGGCGCGATGCCGCGGCGATCGTCTACACGTCCGGGTCCACCGGGCGCCCGAAGGGTGTCATCCAGACCCACGACCAGATGCTCAACGAGAGCGCGGACAAGGGGCGACGCTTCCGGTTCACCGTCGAAGACCGAGCTGCCATGGTCCTGCCCTTCGGATTCGCCGCGGGGCTGTCGCACATGGTGACCTGCCTGCTCAACGGCGTCGGACTCTGGTGCCTGGATCCGCGGGACAGCGGCACCCGCGCGCTGATCGGCTGGATCGTCGACCACCGGCTGACCGATCTGCACTGCACGCCCCACCTGCTGCGATCGCTGGTCGGTCATCTGGCGCCGGACCAGGTGCTGTCGACGCTGCGGGTCGTGTCGACAGTGGGGGAAGCGGTCTACGGCAACGACGTGGCAGCAGTCCGCCCGCACCTACCCGCCACCGCATCGTTCTTCAACGAGACCGGGTCGTCGGAGAGCGGCACCCTGGCCCTTCACGAGATCCCGGCGAGCGCCCCATTACCGCCGTCGATCGTTCCGGCCGGCCGCCTGATCGTCAACAAGGACGTGCTCCTCCTGGGCCCCGACGAGCAGCCGGCCCCGCCGGGTGAGGCCGGCCAGATCGTGGTGATCTCCGATTTCCTGTCCGGTGGCTACCGGGACCCGACGCACGCTGCGGCCGGCAAGTTCGGGGTCGCTGCCGACGGCAGACCCTGCTACCGGATGGGCGATCTGGGCCGCTTCGACGGGGACGGGAATCTCATCCTGGTGGGCCGGACCGACGCCGCGGTCAAGGTCCGGGGGTACCTCGTCGAACCCGGCGATGTGGAGGCCGCCTTCCTCGCGTCGGGCTCCGCGTCGGAGGTGATCGTCATCCCGGAAACGGACTCCTCCGACAACGTGCGCCTCACTGCGTATTTCGTACCCAAGCCTGCCGGCCGGGCGGATTCCGTGGCGGTGATCCGTCGGCGTCTGCGCGAACTCCTGCCCGAGTACATGGTGCCGACGTCGATCATGCAGCTCACTCAGCTGCCTCGGAACGAGCGCGGAAAAGTCGATCGCACCGCACTGCCGCCGGTTCCGGCCCCGGTGCGGATGTCGCCACCAGAGTCCCGCCAAGATGTGGTGATGGCCGACGCGTGGCAGCAGGTGCTGGGCTTGGACTACATCGACCTCGACGACGAGTTCACCGTGATGGGCGGGGATTCGCTGTCCGTCGAGGAACTTCTGGCGATCGTCGAGCAGAGGTACGGCGTGCGGTTGGTGTCCAGCGATCTCGTCGAGTCGCCGACGCTGCGGGAGTTCAGTCGCCGGGTATCGATGGAATCAGTCGCGCTACCGCGACATCCGGACGTGGTACGTCTCCAGGTCGGCGACGGGGGGACCCGATCTTCTGCTTCGCCGGATCGGGGGCGCTGGCCCTGAGCTTCGGCCCCTTGTCACGGCACATGGTCCGGCATCCGGTCTTCGCGTTCCAGGCTCACGGCCTGGAAGGTAGGGGCATCCCGGACTGGAGTGTGCAGGCGTCCGCGCGCAGATTTCTGCAGACCATCCGCCTCCTCCAACCCCAGGGGCCGTATGTGCTCCTCGGACACTCCTTCGGAGGTCTGGTCGCGCTGGAGATCGCGCAGATGCTGCACGCAGCAGAAGAGACCGTCGACCTGGTCGGCGTGCTCGACACCTACCTGCCGGAGAACGCCGGCGCACTGCCACCCTCGGTCGGCGCACCGGCAGCGGTGAGTCGTCGTGGCCGCACCGTCCTGCGCAGGGTGGGAGGTGCGTTCGCCAAGCAGCTCCGGCGGGCGCTGCCGGAGGTCATCACGGGCCGCGCGTACCGACACCTGCTGGCCAAGCTGACAGCGCTCTTCGTCGGCGTCGTGGTGTTCGACGGCCAGCGTCAGTTCGACTCGTTCTTCGAACAGGGTGTCCTCATCAGTCACCGATACCGTCCACGGCCCTATGCCGGCCGGGTCGTGGTGGTGCAGACGGACGACAACCCTGCTGAGGCCCGCTCCTGGGACCGGATCCTCACCGGTCAGACCCGCCACGTCCGAATCAAGAGCGAGCACAGCGCCATGCTGCGCGAGCCCCATGCGGCGGAAATCGCCGCGATTCTGGCTGACGAGTACCCCGAACTTCGCTGACCCGGGTGGTGCCGCCGACCGGGGCGGTGCCCTCGGTCGAGACGGTGGCGGCGCCGTCGGACCGACGGTGTCGCGCGGCGACCCGGCCTGCGGAGTCGTGGCCCGGGCCACGGTTGTGCCGACAGCCTCGGCGGCGTCGCCGTCGCAGGCGTCGTTCAGGGCCTACTTCATCGACCAGCCCGCAGCCTTGGATGGCCGAGTGCCCTTGCCAGGAGGGGAGCACCGAAGGGTTTTCTCAGAAATTTTTGTCCGGATTCAGCCAATTCCGCGGCGTGCAGTGTCGTTGGGAAGAGCATGGACCGGCAGAGTTTGCTCCGTTCGGGTGGGGATCCATCGAGAGACTTCGGTGTTAGCTTCGTCACTTTCGGCGGACCGGAGGGGCCACCGCGTTCCGGTCTCTCCCGAAGATCATGCGAATGACTGCGGTCGCGCCCTCCTGTCGGTGCGACATGCACCGAAGGGGTGGTTTCGGCGAGCGCCACCGGTCGACGCCGGTCCCGGTCCCCGGTCGCTTCGCTTGCGGGTTCTTCCTCAGCCTGAACCGGACTACCCGCTCGTCGACAGCACCGGGAAGCGGGTGCACGCACCCGCCGACGCCGAGCCGGAGTCACCACACCCCAGCCGCCGGCCGTCCGGGGAAGCTGTCCCGGAGGTCGACGTCACGTGGAACTCCTTCGCGAATCGACCCCATTCGGCGGGACCCGCCTTGTTACACATCAGGCGGGTGAAATGTCACCGACAGTGGCCAGAGCGGCATTTGCGTCCTTATCACCACCCGGTCGAGCACAATTAGACCCGTTCGGGCTCGTTTCGTGAAGTGCTTGCCGCTGTGAGTAAGGATGCCTTACGGTCTGGCCTAGTCCTTCAGGGGTCTCGGAGCCGCCACGGCATTCCTCGTCCACCGTCCGAACTCCGACCGCATACCGCCCGTGTGCGTCCTACAGAAAGCCCGGTAGCCAATGTCGCCCTCCGCTCCGAAATCACGCCCGTCGGTGTCCGTTGTCATTCCGGCGCGCAACGAAGCCCTCAACCTGCCGTACGTGCTGGGCCGCCTGCCGCTCACCGTCGATGAGGTCATCCTCGTCGACGGGAACTCCGACGACGACACCATCGCGGTGGGACGGGCGCATCGTCCTGACATCGTCGTCATCCACCAGAGCCGTCGGGGGAAGGGCAACGCACTCGCGGCCGGCTTCCAAGCCGCGACCGGTGACTACATCGTCATGATCGACGCGGACGGCTCGATGGATCCGCTGGAGATCCCCGCTTTCGTCGCGGCACTGGACGCGGGGGCTGATTACGCCAAGGGCACCAGGTTCTCGGCCGGCGGCGGCAGCGACGACATCAGCTGGATCAGGGACATCGGCAACCGGTTCCTCAATGCCGTCACCAACATCTGCTTCCGGACGCGGTTCACCGATCTCTGCTACGGCTACAACGCTTTCCGGCGGGACGCACGCTCGGCTTTCGCCCTGCGGGATGCGCACGACACGTCCGCGCCGGCGTTCTGGGGCGATGGCTTCGAGATCGAGACGCTGATCAACGTGCGGGCCGCCCGCCACGAACTGGCCATCCAGGAGGTCGGCAGCTTCGAATCACCGCGGATCCACGGCGCGAGCAACCTGCGGACGTTCCGCGACGGCGCGCGCGTGTTGGCCACCATCGTGCGTGAACGGGTCTCGCCGATCCGGGTGAACGCAGACGCGGGCGAATCCACGCCGGTGGTCGTGGACATCTTGACCTCGCGCGCCGACCTGCCCGGTCCGCGCCGCGAGATGGACCTCGGAAGGCACGGGGCGCAAGCGATCTGACGCTTCCCTCGACCGCAGTCGGGGAGCTGATCGTGCCGCCCCGCGAGCTCGGAACCCCACGGTCACCGACTCTGCGGGACCCGCTGACCCTCTTGGTCCACGGCACGCCGGAGCGCCGCCAGGTAATCGGTGGCCATGTCGTGCCAGGTCCGGAGGATGATCTCCGGACGGTGGGTCCCGCCCCGGGACGATCGGTCCGCCAAGGTACGGATCACCGTGGTCGCGATCTCGTCCACGTCATCGACAGTGGTGAGCAGTTCCTGGGGCTCGACCTCTCGCGCTGCGGACGAGGTGGCTACGACCGGAATTCCCGCGGCCAGTGCCTCGCGCACCGAGTTTCGGACGCCGAGACCGTGCTGATCAGGAAAGACGGCGACGTCTGCCGCATGGAAGATCTCGATCACGGACGGGACGTTGGGCAGTACCTCGATCCGGTCAGCCACGAGCGCCAGCACAGACGGGTCGGGATTGCGGCCTGCGATGACGAACCTGGTTTCCGGCAGCGACTGCCACACCCGGGGTGCGATGCGACTGGCAAGCAGGTGCGCGCTTTCGACGTTGGGGCCGTAGCCCAGGCTGCCGACGAAGGTCACCACCGGCGGACCGGCGGCACGTGGCGGCCGTTCGAATCGGTCGACCCCGTTGCCGATGCTCGACACGGGACGGTGCAGTTGCTCGGACCAACGCTGTGCGTCGCGTTCGCCGACGGTCAGCAGGATCGCGTGCCGGGGCAGCGTGAGCTCGAGAGCGCGGGCCTGGGTGACCTTGAACTTCCGGTACGCCCTGAGCAGGGCAGGTCCGGTCTCGGCGGCCATCTCGGTTCGCATCGACCAGGGGTCCACCACCTGGATGACCAACGGACCGCTGACGACCCCGGCCAGGAATTGCACATGTGGGCCGTGCATCAGCGTGACGTCGTGGCTGCGACTGAGCCGACGGACGACTGCTTTCGCCTTCCTCGTCGATCTCAGTTGCGCTCCCACATGGTCACGGAATGGGACCGATCGGGCCAACGCGACGATCCCCGCGCGAAGGGGAAGAATGATGACCTCAGAACAGCGCTGGGCGATATCGGCCGGCAGCTCGGATTTTGCTCCGAACGTCACCAGTGTGACGGTGACCTCGGCCGGCAGGTTCTTGATCAATTCGTAAGAAATCATCGAGCTGCCGTCGCCGTGTACCGGATCCCGGGTGGGAATGCCCTCGGCGACGTAGAGAAGTCTCATCGGCGGAATACTACGGGAACACGTCTCGGTGCCGGCCGGTGTCGGTCCCCGTGGCCGAGGGTGCGGCCGGAGTCGATGACGGGTCCGGCTCAACCGCAGAGCGGCCGGGCACCGTGGCGTCGTACGGGTGCTTCCCGGGACCGCCGGACGCTGTCGTCACCGCGGCGAACGAGCGGCGTGGGGCCCGTTTCCGGCCTGCGGGTGTGGCCACCCTCCCGGCCTGGCCGACTGCGTCACGATCGCAGCGCACCAGGCGGAACCGAGCCTTGCCCGCAGAATGCGCGGGATACCCTGAGAGCTTGCGACCATGCCTGGCGGTGGTCCCGCCGCTGCCCACCTCGTAACATCCGATGATTTCTCAGTGAATCCGGGAGCGCGCCGTCGGCGCCATTCCCGGGGTGTACCCGCGAGCCGGCGCCGATTCCCCGGCTGTGTCTCCGGTGCGCTCGGCACACCTTTGAACGTGACAGGAAGTACAGCGTGAAACATGAGCATTCATCGGAGCCCGGTGTTCCAGTTGCTGCCGCCACCTCGCCGGCTCCGGCGGCCGACGACCTGAACCAGCCGCCGGTGGCCGGCCGCAGCGACGAGAACCTCGGCCGCGCCGGTGCACGGGGGGCGTTCTGGCAGGGTCTGGCCACCGTTCTCGGAAAGACCGTGGTCCTGCTGACCACCATCGTGATGGCCCGGATCCTGTCCCCCGAGGAGTACGGACTGGTCGGATTGGCCCTGGTCCTGATCGCCTACGCCGAGACGGTGGCCGACGCGGGGGTCGCGCAGGCGCTGATCTACCTGCCCCGGAGCAGTGCGACCACCAGGGCAGCGTTCGCGTGCGCGTTGGTCTCGGGCCTGGTCTTGGTCGTTTCGGCCTTCTTCTGCGCTCCCCTGATCGCCGGCATGTTCGACCAACCTGCAGTGGAGCCGTTGGTCAGAGTGCTGGCCGTGGGGTTGCTCGCCACCGCGATCGGTTCCACCCCGGAGGCGCTGCTCAGGGCCAACCTGCGATTCAGGCAGCAGAGCGCCGCCATGGTGGTGCGTGCAGTCGCGACCGGGGCAATGTCGGTCGGGCTCGTGCTGACGGGGTGGGGCGTGTGGTCACTGGCCTGGGGGAGTGTTGCCGGCTCGCTGAGCTTCGCAGTGTGCTGCTGGTTGCTCTGCGGAGAACGGATGCCGTTCCGGGTCTGGTCGGTATCCAAGGGCGAAGCGACCGCCGTCCTGCGATTCGGATTGCCGGTGGCCGCCAGCAGCCTGCTCGCCCGACTGGTCTTCGACGTCGACTACCTGATCGTCGGCGGTGTCCTGGGGGCGACGGCGCTCGGCTTCTACACGCTGGCATTCCGGTTACCGGAGTTGCTGGTCCTCAACATCTTCTTCGTCATCGCTTCCGTCACCTACCCGCTCTACAGCAAAGCCCGACACGATCTGGAGCGACTCCGCGGCGGGTACCTGTTGAGCACCCAGATCCAGTCGCTGATCGGTGTGTGCGCCGGAGTGGGGCTCGCCGTGGCTGCTCCGCTGATCGTGCCGGTGGTGTTCGGCGACAAATGGAACCAGGCGGTGGCCCCCCTGGTCCTGCTGGCGCTGTACACCTCGGCACGATCGTTGGGTGCCGGCGCGAACGAGGTGTACAAGGCCATCGGTCGACCTGGTCTGTCCGTGAAGCTGTCGATTCTGCGTCTGGTGATCCTCGTCCCCGCACTGTTACTCGGCGCCCGGTGGGGCATCGTCGGTGTCGCGGCCACCCAGTTCGTCGTGGCGCTGGCGTTCGTCGTCCTGATGCAAGGGGTTGCCGTCCGCGCCATCGGGGTCACCTGGCGGGACCTGGGCCGGTCGATGGCGCCGGCCATCGTCTGCGGGGTGGCGGTGGCAGTGACTGCGCTGGCCGCCCGGCAGATCCCACTGCCGCAGGTGCTCAGCCTCGTCGTCGTGGTGGTGCTCGGCGCCGCCGCGCCGGCTGCGGTGATGCTCGCCTTCTACCGCGGTCGCCTGCGGCAGATCCTCTCGGTCCTGCGCAAGTAGCCCCCTGATCACCTCGGCGGCTGCCGGGGCGAGGTGCGCCGACGGGTGTCGGTGGGAGCCGGGCCCGACGATCCGCAGAGGCTCGGCGCACCGACAACGGTCGCGGCCGTCGACCTCGATCGACGCACCCGACGATCATGGATCCGTGGGTGGCCCGGCGAGACCTGCCGAGGCTTCGACACGGCCGGCGATCGTCAACCCGGTATCAGATCCAGCGCAGGTCGGCACCCGCGCCATCCTGGGCGGCAGCGCCGCAATCGCCGGCACGCACAACCTGATTGGTTGTAGTTGCGTGCGAACCCGGCGATGCGAGCGCGTCAGCTGTGGGGCCCAGGCATCTCGCCGCCGGCCGCGGTCACCTGACCACTCCCCGCATCAGCCGGAGTTCCGATCTGACCGGGACGCGAAAGCAGCAGACTGGCCTCCGGCACTGCCAGCCCGAACAGGCCCAGGCGGAAGGCCAACTTGCCCAACTCGGACTTGGCCCGACCCCATCTGATGCCGCGGTGTCGTTGCAGCGTGTTCCATACCGCCGACCGGGAGTCGAGTGGGACGATCCGAGCACATCTCTGGAAGTCGGGAGCGTGCCAGAACAGCCGAACCGGACCGATTCCGAGTCGAACCGCCAGCCTCTCCCAGCCCCAGATGCTGCGCGGTTCCACAGAGCGCACAACCGGTTTCCGGGTCAACTGCGCATAGACGAAATCACCCGGCCGCAGATACCGGGCGGCGGTCTCGAATTCTGATCGCGTGGGCGAGGACAAAACGATGATCAACGGCGTGGCGAGGTTGTCCGGGATGGCGACCTGCGGATCGAACCGATGGGCCAGCGGGTCGGCCGTCACGAGCGCTTCCCGGAGGTCAGCGGGCACTCCCTCGCTGAACGCGAAGCGGAAGGGACCCAGAACAGGGAGCAGGAATCGCCAGTCCAACAGGCGCCAGACCGCCAGCGGGATGGCCGCACCATCGGCGGAGTCGGCGGACAGCTCCGACGGCAGTGCGCGCGCTTCTCCATCGTCGGGGAAGGTCATCCCGTTCGGCTCAACTGTTTGAGCGCCCGGATCTGCGGAGCGACGCGTCGTGCCGACGCCGAAACATAGCGACTCCAGATGACCTGGGTCGCGGTCGCCAGGACGTCCGCCGCTGACGAGGTGGCGTCGATCAGCGTCGATCCCGGCACAATGGCGGCCAGTTTCGCGTACGAGGCACGACGTTGCTCCAGTATGTCGACGCTGTGTTCGCCCTTGCGCGCGAACATCACCGCTCCCGGGGCGTCCATCACCAGCATCACATCGGGAGCCGGTGCGAGCCGCAGACTGCAGGTCGAGATGATCCGGCCGACCAGGCTCCGGTCCTGGTCGTCGGGGAGAATGGCGTCGTAGACGAACCGGTCGACGAGCACGACCCGACCCCGCGCGCGGTGGTAGCGGGCCTTCACACTGCTCCGCAGGGCTCGCCCCAGCTTCTCGGTCAGATGCCCGCCGGGTAGGCGCTGCATCACCTGCGACGTCCGGGTCGTCGTCCACAGGCCCATGTACACATATCGGTTCGCCGTGGGCAGATGACTCCGCAAGCCGTCCAACACCGTGGTCTTGCCCGCGCCGTCCGGTCCGACCACTGCCACAATGAGGCCCGGGCGCAGTGCGGGACCCTGTTCGGCGATCCGCCGGAGGAGTCGGGTGGTCACGTATCGACGAGCGGTGGCGAGCCGGCCGCGGCGGATCCATCTGCGCCGGAGTGACCGAGCCAGCGCCCGAATGCTCGCGTCATCGCCCGCGGAGACCGTCGACAACACGGCGTCTGCAGCGGTCGGGCCGCACAGCTGGTCGACCGCGACGGCCAGTGCGTCGGACGACGTGGCGACGGCGAGCGCCTCCCGGGTCCGCTCCAGATGGGTGGGTCGGATCTGCCCCTTGTCGACGACCTGGTGCAACAGGAACAGCCACGCCTCGTCAGCTGCGGCGAGCCGCCATATCCCGTCCCTGTATTCGCGTCGGCCCAGAACGTCCTCGGCCCACGGGAACGGCAATTCCTGGAAGGTGCCGAATTGGATATCCGAGATCACGTCCAGCTTGATCAGAGTGTTGCTCTCGGAATGCAGTCCGAACCAGAACCGGTGGCTACCGTGACCGAGAGCGCCTATCCGGAAGAACCCGACGGCCCCCAGGATGCGGTCCAGATCCGTTGTTCTGTCACGTTCGACCACCAGATCGACGTCGCCGGCCGGGGCGTGCAACTCCTCGGCCCCACGCACGAGAGCCCAGCGGATTCCGCCGGAGGTGAGCGCGGTGAAGGCAGCCTCGAGCATCGGGTGGGTCGTCTGGGACTCGTCGGATGGCGTAGTGGACAGGTTCACTTCTATCTCGTCACTCCCGAACTGGGTAGATATAGGTCGAGCATTCCGACCAGGACCGTGCGCCGGCAGATTCGGCACTTCGTCGTCGATGACGCTCATTATCTCTCATCAGCGGTGCATCGCGGCCGGCACAGCCCGCGATTCGCGTCTCAGCGCCGGCTCCCTGCGCTGCGGGCGGTGGGTGGAGAGCGGCCGGTCGCCGGTGTCACCCGTGGACGCGCACCCGGCATCGGCGGGATGGGTGTGTCTTCATGCCGTGCTGCCGGTGCACGATCCGCCAGGCGTCCGTTATCCGGGCCGGCGGGCACCGTGGCTCGGAGAACCGACCTGCGTGTCGCCCAGGTCACATTCCCCCCGGTCGGACTGACATCGACCCCGATCGGGCGCCCTGCCCCGGCCGATCGAGACGCGCCTGTCGCACAGTTTGCGCAGGTGAGCGGCACTCCAGGAGTCCTGCCTGGCTGGTCGGAGCTGGTCGCGTTCGGTGAGCCCGGTCGACACGGGTGGGGCGGCGCCGGCCTCTCCAGAGCCTCTCGCCGCGCTGTTCGGCTTGTCACAGTAATTACTTTCCGTGAGAAACTGGCCAAAACAGTCACTCTTGGCAACCATCACAGCCGCTGTTACATTCAGTGAGTAACAACAACTGAGAGTAACTATCCAGCAGTCGGTCCCGCGGACCTCACCCGTCCAATGGGAACCCGCGACCCGGGTTCGGCGGATCTGGCTCCAACGATGTGAGAGGCGCACCGAGATGAAGATCTTCCGCAAATTCAGCCTGGGAACAGTTTCTGCCCTGACGGCCGGGGTTCTGTTGATGGGCGCGGCGCCGGCGAGCGCCGCGACGACGACCTACACCGCGACGGGGCTCACCTCGGCGGTCGCCGGGACCACCGTGACCGTTTCGACGACGATCAAGGCGTCGGCCACCGTGGTGGCGGCGAAGGCCGGGATCTGTGCACGCAATCAGGACAACAAGAACTTCGACTTCCCGAAGGACGTCAACGTCACACTGAGCCCCGCAGGGACCACGCTCACCAAGACCGCGGTGCTTCCGGTGGGCACCTACACCATGTTCACCTGCGCATCGATCAACGGGCAGTGGCCCACCATCGGCTCCGCGAAGTCCTTCACCGTCAACAGTTCGGATGGCAGCATCCCGGAGCTGCCGACGAACGGATGGACGACGGTGTTCTCCGACTCGTTCAGCACTCCGGTGGCGAAGGGGCAGTGGCCGGCGTCGGCGACGCCGACCGGCGGTAAGTGGGGCGGGTACACCGGCGCTTACGACACGGCGCGCATCGGCAAGTACACGAACTCCATCGTCAGCCAGCATGACGGAATGCTCGACATCAACATCAAGACGACGAACGGCGTGCCTCAGGTGGCAGCGCCCTTCCCGATGGTCAACGGCAAATGGGGTGGCGCGGCTTACCAGCGGGTGACGATGAAGTTCAAGTCCGACTCACTGCCCGGCTACAAGGCCGCCTTTCTGTTGTGGCCGGACTCGGGCAACTGGAACGACGGCGAGATCGACTTCCCCGAGGGGCCCGTCAACAGCACGATGAGCGGGTTCAACCACTGCCCGGGCAAGCCGTCCAACAACTGCGAATGGGTCAACACCTCGACCCGCTACGCCGACGGCAACTGGCACACCTCGGTCATCGAGTGGACGCCGACCGCGGTGAAGCTGTACCTGGACGGGAACGTGGTGATGACCGAAGACGACCCGGGCCAGATCCCGTCGAAGGCGATGCACTACATCGCTCAGCTCGAGACCAACTACTCGCGGCCCGACGCCTCGGTCGAGGGCCACTTCTACATCGACTCGTTCTCGGTGGAGTACCGCACTCCCTGACCCCCGCGGTCGTCCTGTGCCCGGTCGGCGGGCATGAGCGCTTCACCGGCTCCTCGCGGCTCGTCTCCGCGGCAGGACACTCAGCTCCGAGCGGAGCGCCGGCTCAGTTGATGCCGTCGGCGTACCTCTCGAGTACGTGCTTCCACAACCAGAAATCACGATCTCGCTCCACCACGGCAGAGATGTCCGGCAGTGCGAGCCCGCCCCCGCCGGCTCCTGGCTCCGGCCGGTCGGGCGGCAGGTGAGCGGGGAGCGTCCGGGCGACGAGGGTCGCGGTGGACCGGGCCCAGGTGGCCAGGATCAGATACGGTGCCATGTCCGCCGACACCCCCAGACCCGCAAGATAGCGGCGGAGGAGGTCAGGGGCCCAGGCGCCGGGATCCAGGAATGCCGCGTCCAGGGCCGCTCCCTGGTCCGGCCGCAGGTAGGCATGTCGCGACGACTCGCTCAGATGCTGGAGCAGGAACACCAGGTCGTGGCCCGGTACTCCGCGCCGGGTGGTTCGCTCCCAGTCGATGACCTCGAGGTGGCCGGCCGCGCTGAGGAACAGGTTCGGATGACTCAGGTCCGCATGTTCGAAGACGGCCGGCAGCGGCTCGTTCCGGATCGGCTCGAGCAGCGTGTGGGTCTGCGCCACCAGCCGCTCCATGAGGCCCGCCATCGGCGCCGCCCGTTGCAGGTCGGCCAGCGGTTCGGTGATCGTGCGGTCGTACCAGCCGGCGTTCGCCTCGGCGGTGGCCGTGACGGGGAGGGAGGTGACGAACGCCACCCCCGCCCGGATCGCCAGACCTGGGTCCTCGGCGACCACGTCGGGTTCCAACGGACGACTGGTGATGGCTGTTTCGATGAGGACGGAGTGTCCGGACCGGTCGAAGACGCCGATGATCGCCGGAACGCCGACGACCGGTGCCGTCGCGGCGTCGTGCAGAGCCCGGACCATGTCCGCCTCGCGCTGTACACCTTCGTTGTCGAAAGGCTGCCGGGGCACTTTCGCCACCAGCCGTGGGTGATCCTCGGATCCGGAGAAGATGAGTCCGATCACATGCCGGGAGGTGTCGAAGCGGGGAGTCACAAAGCACACGCTGACGTCGGTGGTCATCCCGTATTTCGCCAGGCCGCAGGCGTCGAAATTCTCCCGGACCAGTTCCGTGATGAGATCTCCGCGCGTGGGGATCACGTGACTGCCCTCCTGCTCACGGTGCGGTCGACCGGCACAGCACGCATCCGGACCCGACGCTATCAGCCCGTCTCACGACGACGCGTGCCACGGAGAACCGGTCGCGGAACCGGGTGGCGCGTGCTCGGCCGGTGGCACATGGTGGTGTGTGCCCGACGCAAGGGTCACCGGCGTCAGTCGGCCGGATCGTGGGGACTGCCGACGTGTCAACGGTTGCCGGGGCCGGCCGTCCGACGAACGGCCCCCGGGCATCTGCGACGGGGGCGAACCTCGGACCGCGTCAGGGTCGTGAGTCGGCCCGCGCGGCCCGCCGAGGTGGTCGTCACGCGACAGGCAGGATGCCGACGGCCGACCGTGATCGAAGTCCGTGGGCCCTGCGACGGGCGAGGTCTGCGCCACCACGTGTCCGGGCGGAACTTCGAGCAGCCACCGGACGGGCACAAGGAACAGTCGGTCCCGCGCCGATAGTGCTCGTGAGCGCTCCTGCGGTGGCCACACACGCAGATCCGATCTGCGTCCTGCGCCACTCCGCAATGCAGTGGAATTGTCTTCGTTTCGAGTTCGTCACTGTCCCGTGCGAGCAAGACGCGCACAGAAAGGTGAGCCTCGTAACGTAGGGTTGCCACCGCGCAGTCGGGTGTCATACCTTCGAGGCCGGTCGAGCGTCGACGCTTCAGGGACAGACCTAGCTCCCCGCCCGAGAGTGCATTCCGCAACATCGCTGATGAAGCTTGACGGAAGCGCTCCTCGCACCCTGCGTAACAATGGAAAGCCTGGTTCAACATGTCACCTTCTGCTCACTCGAGTCGCCCGACGATCAGCGTCGTCATTCCCGCCCGCAACGAGGCGAACAACATATCGTCCGTGCTCGAGCACCTGCCGGAGCATGTCACCGAGGTGATCCTCGTCGACGGCAATTCCTCCGACGACACCATCGCAGTGTCGCAGCGGCTGTGCCCGGAGATCGTGGTGGTGCGCCAGTCGCGTCGCGGCAAGGGCAATGCGCTCGCCGCCGGCTTCAGTGCCGCCACCGGTGACTACGTCGTGATGATCGACGCCGACGGCTCGATGGATCCGGCGGAGATCCCCAGCTTCATCGCCGCACTGGACGCCGGGGCCGACTACGCCAAGGGCAGCCGGTTCTGCGCCGGCGGCGGCAGTGACGACATCAGCCGCATCCGCGACCTCGGCAACAAGGGTCTGAACCTGACGGCGAACATCCTGTTCGGGACGCGCTACTCCGATCTCTGCTACGGGTACAACGCTTTCCGCCGCGAATGCATCGCGGCGTTCAACCTGCCGGATGCGCACGACACCAGCATCGACGCGGTGTGGGGCGACGGCTTCGAGATCGAGACGATGATCAACGTCCGAGTGGCGAAGCGGAAGCTCGCGATCACCGAGGTCGGCAGCTTCGAGTACCCCCGGATCTCCGGCGAGAGCAACCTCCGTACCTTCCGCGACGGGTGGCGCGTGCTGTTCACCATCCTGCGCGAGCGCGTGACCCGCGCGAAGATCTCCGATCACGTCGACCGCACCACGCCGGTCGTCGTCGGTCTGCCGATGCAGCGCTCCTCGCTCGCCGAGCGCCCCGCCGGTGACCGCAAGGGCGCGGGGGCCCGCGCCATATGAGTTCGTCGGCCCCGCCGGTCACCGCATTGCCCAGGTCCGTCGCGGTCGTCGTGTGCGCTTACACGATGGATCGGTGGGCCGACGTCGTCGAGGCCTACGAATCCCTGGTCAAGCAGGAGCGACCGGCCGATGAGGTCGTCCTGGTCATCGATCACAACGACGATCTCCTCACCGCGCTTCAGATCACGTTCCCCAACGCCACGATCATCGCCAACACCGGGCCGCGCGGCCTGTCCGGCGCACGCAACACCGGGGTTGCGGCCACGTCGTCGGATCTGGTGCTGTTCCTCGACGACGACGCCAAGGCCGACCCGCAGTGGGTCTCGCGGATGCTGTCGGTCTTCACCTCCGCCGACGTGATCGGGGTCGCCGGCCATGCCGTCCCCGTCTGGGCTCGCCCGGGCAAACCCGCCTGGTTTCCGGAGGAGTTCCTCTGGGTCGTCGGGTGCAGCTACACCGGGCTCCCCACCAGTCGGACAGCCGTGCGCAATCCGATCGGCTGCAACATGGGCTTCACCCGGGCCGCGCTGGACTCCACCACCGGCTTCTCCACGTCGATCGGCCGGGTCGGGACGCATCCGGTCGGCTGCGAGGAGACGGAGCTGTCGATCCGGATGCGGCAGGCGCAGCCCGCGGCCCGGATCATCCTCGAGCCCGGCGCGGTGGTTCATCACCGCGTGTCGGAAGCTCGCCTCACATTCCGCTACTTCACCAGTCGCTGCTACTGGGAAGGCGTCTCGAAAGCCATCGTCTCGGGCGACGTCGGGTCCGGCGACGCGTTGTCGGCCGAACGCAGTTACACCACCACGGTGCTTCCGAAGGCCGTCCTCCGCGGCGTCGGCGATGCGCTTCGCGGCGACCTCAGCGGGCTCGGACGGGCCGGCGCGGTGGTCGTCGGCTTCGCCCTCACCGGTCTGGGCTTCGTCCGCGGCACGCTGAGCCGCCGGAAGGCCGCCGCCCCTCACGTCAGGAATGTGCCGGTGACCAGTTCGACCGAAACCGATCTCCCCGCGGCGGCACCGCAGGTGTGGTGCACCGAGGTCGACCTGGGCGGTGAGGTTGCCGGCAGGATCCCGGTCCCGGCCCACGAGGCTCCCTTCGGGTCGGCGCGCATCCTGGTGCGCCTGCACGGCGAGACCCTCACCTTCGTCGAACGGCCCGTGGTCGACGGGTTCTTCGTCCTGGGCGACGTCGTGAGCGGGTTGAGCGACGCAGCCCGGGCGCGGCTGGACGGGCACCTCGCGGAGGACGGCGGCAGCGTGCAGGTCGTGGACGGCGTGCCCTATGTGCATGCTCCGTTCGACTGTGCCCGGACCAGGCCGAGCGGCCTTTCGATGACGGTGGTGGTGTGTACCCGAGGTCGGGGCGAAGCTCTCCGCAGTTGTCTTGCGACGCTGGCTCGGATGGATTATCCGGACCTCGACTTCGTCATCGTGGACAACGCACCCACCGACGACACCACACACGCCGCTTTCCTCGCCGAGGTGGGCGAGGACACCCGCTTCCGTTACGTCGTGGAGCCGCGGCCGGGTCTTTCCTGTGCGCGCAACCGCGGCCTCGCCGAGGCCCGGGGCGACCTGATCGCCTACACCGACGACGATGTCACGGTCGACCCCCGCTGGGCCGATGCGTTGGTGACCGGATTCCTCCGTCGCCCGGACGTGGCCTGCGTGACGAGCCTGGTCTGCACGGCGTCGCTCGAGACGCCGGCGGAACACTACTTCGACGCCCGGGTGTCCTGGGCGGCCCGCAGCGAGCCCCGGATCTACGACGCGGTTGCTCCGGAGGGCGATGCGTTGTACCCGTACTCGGCCGGGTTGTTCGGCACCGGTGCCGGGATGGCCTTCCGGACGTCGGTGGTCCGCGAACTCGGCGGATTCGACGAAGCGCTGGGCGCGGGTACCCGTACCGCCGGCGGTGAGGATCTGGACGCTTTCGTCATGGTTCTGCACAGTGGTGCTGCGATCGCCTACGAGCCGAGCTCCGTCGTCTGGCACCATCACCGCGCTGACCTCGCGGGTCTGCGGAAGCAGATGTACGCCTATGGCACCGGCCTCACCGCCTTCATGATGAAGCACCTGCTGGACGGCGGGACGCGCGGTACGTTGCTCCGGCGGATCCCCAGGGGCATCGTCAAGATGGCGTCCATCCCGAAGGCCACGACGGCCTCGGTCGGCACCAGTGAGTCCGCCGTTCCCGCCCGCGCTCTCCTGGTACGGGAGTTCGCCGGAATGGCGATGGGTCCGGTGCTGTACTGGATCGGGCGGCGGAACATCCCGTCGCAGGACGCGAAGGACGCCCGGGCGTCGTCCTGACGACCCGCCACGTGAACTGCTGAACGTCGTTCCCAGCGAGCCCCGCGGTCGACACCGCGGGGCTCTGCTGTGTCACGGCACGCCGCCGGCAGCGCGCGGCGGCGGGCAGCCGGAACGTGGTCGTGACGCTGCACGGACGAGGACCCGCCGACCCGTTACGGTCGATATGTCCCGATCTGAGCCGTCTGCCCCGGAGCTGGCCGGTAGATTGAGAGAGCAGCCGCCCAGAATTCTCCACAGGCCGAACACGAAGGGACCGACCGTTGTTGAAGAAGCGGACCCCGCGACTGTCCCGCAGTCGCGTCGGGATGCTGGGGACGCTGTTTCTGGTGATCGCGGTCACCGCCGCGTTCATCGCCGGCCGCGTTGTCGGGTCGACATCGGGGGAGCCGTCCCGCGAATTCGTCTCCGGGGAACCCATGCCGAGTGGCGACCTGCCCGGGTGGGAGCAGATCTTCAGCGACGACTTCAACGAGCCCGAGCTGAGCGACAGCTGGGGCAAGTACCGGGGCACCCCGGGCGGTTCGCCGCAGAGTCGATGGGATGCCGATCACGTCGTGCTGCGGGATTCGCAGCTGGTTCTGAAGGGCGTCCGGGAGGACGGCCGCTGGGTGACCGGCGGGGTCTCCAACTGGCCGGTCACCCAGCTCTACGGAAAGTGGGAGGTCCGGTTCCGCGCCGATCCGAGTGCGGAGACGACGTTCCACTTCCTGCTGTGGCCCCAGGAGGACGTCTGGCCGCCGGAAATCGACTTCCTGGAGAACTTCGGCGGCACCCGCCAGTCGGCGTCAGCGTTCCTGCACTTCAAGGACAAGGGCGAGGCGAACGGCAGGGGCAAGACCGAACGCACGGTCGACGCGGATTTCACCAGGTGGCACACCGCCGGTGTGGAATGGCTGCCCGATCGGGTGATCTACACCCTCGACGGTCGGCCCTGGGCGACAGTCACCGGGGACAACGTCCCGGATCAGCCGATGTGGCTCGGCCTGCAAGCGCAGGCGGTCGACTGCACGGCCACGGAGACCTGCGGTGACGGGATCACCCGGGCCGACGTGGTGATCGACTGGGTCAGCGTCTACAAGCCGACCTGAGCGGGATCGCCGCGGTTCTGACAGCCGGCGGCGGGTTGTGGCGGGACGGGGTGCCCGCAGCGTGTCGTCGAATGAGGGATCCACGGCTGACGGCTTCGTTGCGAAGAGGCGGCGGGCGCGACCAGGCACCAAGCGCAGCCAGGGGACTCGCGTGGTGTGACCCGGATGCCGACCCCGTACATACGTTTGGCCGCTCGGGAGTGATAACAATCTGGCATTTCAGGATACTCAACCCATTTGCCTGCTAACACCTTCGCACAACGCGAGATTTCACCTCCCCGGGCCAGCTCGGATCGGACCTCGCGCCTGTTCCTTCAGGCTTCGTTTCGTTAGCCTACTGAGGGGCCGCATACCGCGGTGGGTGAGTTCGTGATGGGGGAGTTTTGTGAGGCGTTCATTCGTTCTGCTGTGTGCGCTGGTGCTGAGCCTGGTGTGGGTGACGCCTGCGAACGCCACGACGCCGAAACGTGTCAAGCCCTCGGCGCCGACCGCGGTCGCCGTGGTTGCCGGTACGACCCCGGGGCAGGCCGTCCTGAGCTGGTCGTCGCCGGCTGACCAGGGATCGCGCAAGGTGTTCGGATACTCCGTCGTCAAGAAGGTCGACGGCGTCAGCTCGGTGTACTGGCAGAAAGCTCACCGCAGCAAGGAGAAGGCGTACAGCCGTACGTTCAGCACGCCGGTGCCCGGCGCCGTGTACGCCTTCACCGTCCTGGCGTGGACTGAGGTCGGAGGGAGTCCGGTGGTCCGAGTCACCTACCAACCTCCCGCCCTCCCGGGGGGTGCGACCGTGTACTCCGTCGACACCGCGACCGGCTCACTGGTCACCGTTCCGGCCGGTGGTGGCAAGCCCACCACAGTGGTCTCCGGAGCCACGATCTCGGACTTGACCGCGGACGGCGCGGGCGGCGTCTACTTCGCCGACAAGAACGCGCACACGGTGAGCCGGATCGCCGCCGGCAGCACGACAGTGACCACGGTTGCGTCCGGGCTGGCCGGGCCTCGGACGATCGTGGCGGACGCCGCCGGGGCTGTCTACATCGCCGACGGCCCTACGGTCCGCAAGATCACCGCTGCCGGGGTGGCGTCGGTGGTCTTCACCGCGCCGACGGACATCTACGACGTCGCCGTCTCGCCGAACGGTGTGCTGTCGGTCGATTTCGGAGCGTTCGAGAGCAGCGATGTCACGGTCGCAACGGTGTCCCCGGACGGCACCGTGAAAACTCGTACGCTCGAATGCGGTTTTCGCGGTTACTGCTCGGACCTGCTCGTCGACGGGACCGGAACGCTGTATGTCCAGATCTACGCCAGCGGCGCCAGCGGTTTCCGGAGTTGGTACCGGGTGCCCGCCGGATCGACGACCCCGGAAGCGGTCGTCGACACCCTCTCCGAATTCGCGGTGACGCTGGACGCGAAGAACGTCTTGACGGTGCTGGCCACCCAGCGGCTTCTGCCCCGCCCCCAGTGAGCGGAGCGGGGCCTGCACGCCCGACCGCACCGTCGCCGAGATCCAGAGATTCAACGCTGACGGCAGCTCTGCCGGTGCACTACCGGTGTCCGGACTGACGCTCCCCTTCGACGGGGCCGATGTCGGGGTGGGCGTGGACGGCAGCGTCTACGTGGCCTCGTCGCGGGGTCTGCTCGCGTACGGCCCGACCGGCGGTGCGCCGGTCGTCCTCAGAAAGGGCAGCCACGACCAGGTGGTCGTCGTCGGCTGAGCAATCCCTGTCCCACCCTCCACAGCGGCGGTCGCCCCGGTCATTCCGGTGCGGCCGCCGCTGGCGTTTGTGTGGGTAGGCCCCGGCGACAACCACGTGCGGGCCGCGCGCTGTCCTTCGCCGGCAACGACGCTTGACCCGGTGGGCCCGGGCGAAAGATGCACGCAGAGTGATAGTGAGTGACATCACCATCATCACGGACGGAACGTCGGCGACCACCGAGTGGGTGTGGTGCAGCTCGTCCGATACCTGCGTGACGGGAGGTTTCTGCAGCTCAGGCCCCTGGCGCACACTCCGGGGCCCACGGCGGTCAGCCGGCCTACGTCACCACGTGTCATCGGAAATCACGCGCGATCCCAGTTCGAACGACGACTGAGGGGCGGGAGTGGTGACGGAGAGTCAATTGACGGGCGCGGGACAGCTTCGCCGATCTCGCTTCCGTCCGGCCTGCGCTAGTTACAGTGAGTGCCGAGGCCAACACGGAACGTGATAATCCCGCAGGGAGTTCGACCGGGTGGCCGCCATCACCACTTCGTCGTCCTTCGGAAGGTTTACTCCTGTGGCTCTCTTCTCTGCCCGCCGACTCCGTGCCGCCGCGGTCTCCGGACTGCTCGGTTCGCTGCTGCTGGGCATCGCTCCGGCGACCGCCGCCGCCGCACCCACCTTGACCGCGAGCGGCCTGACCGCCACTGTGCGGGGTTACCAAGTCACGGCATCCACCACGATCAGATCGTCGGTGACCACGTCGGTCGAGCTGTTCGGCGTCTGCGTCCGCGGCAACGCCAAGGCCAACGTCGACTTCGTCAAGGCGCAGAATGTGCGGACGACCACAGCGGGCGTCACGCACACAGCGAAGCAGACGCTCCCGGCGGGCACGTACAGCTACTGGACCTGCGCCTACGACGACGGCGTCTGGCTCACCCTGGACCGAGCCAGGCCCTTCGTCGTCACCGCCCCCGACCCCACCGTCGTCACGACCCACGACGTCACCATGCCCAGGGGTGACCTCCCCGGCTGGAAACAGGTCTTCGCCGACGACTTCACCACCACCGCAGCGGCCGGAACCTTCGGCAGTGTGTACAAGAACAAGTTCTCCACCTACCACGGCTTCGCCGACTCCTTCAAGGGCGGCACCTACAACCGGAACATCCTGTCGGTCGCCAACGGCAAACTCGACATGCACCTGCACACCGTCAACGGCCGGCCGCAGGTCGCCGCACCCGCCCCCATCGTGACCACCCCCTGGGCCGGCCAGACCTACGGCAAGTACTCGGTCCGGTTCAAGTCCGAGGCGCTGCCCGGCTACAAGGTCGCCTGGCTGCTGTGGCCGGACTCCGACAACTGGAACGAAGGTGAGATCGACTTCCCCGAGGGCGGTCTCAACGGCAAGATGTGGGGCTTCAACCACTGCGTGGGCAAGCCGATGCAGAACTGCTCGTGGGCCGACACCCAGGTGTCCTTCACCGACTGGCACACCGTGAGCATCGAGTGGACCCCGACCCGGCTCACCTTCCTGCTGGACGGCCGGGTCGTCGGGAACGACACCAAGAGCGTCCCGCACACCGCGATGCACTGGATCCTGCAGACCGAGACCACCAGCGCCAACCCGGTGACCAAGGACGGCCACCTGCAGGTCGACTGGGTCACGGTCTACACCTACCAGAAGTGACCCGGCCGCAGTCCGGTCGCCGCAGGTGACGCCCCTCCATACACCACAGCGCCCCGGCCGTCGGCCGGGGCGCTGTCGGGTGGAAGGTCAGGCCAGGGTGGCCAACCGGACGACGGTGGCGACCGCGGCAAAAACCGTCAGCAGCACCGAGGACACGGTCAACCAGAAGACCCGACCACCGGGCGGGCGCACGCCGGACACGGGGACCGCGGAGACGTCGACGTCGCGCTGCCGGAAGAAGTCGGCGGCGATGGTGACCGCCACCGCGCACACGAAGATCACGACGCCCAGCCAGCCGATGAGTTGAGTCTGCATCACTACCCTTCCTGTTCTGTGAGCTCGAGCAACCAGGCATCGGCCCCTGCGTAGATCCGGGTGTACTGGCCCGAGTCGAGGAGCTGCTGACCCAGCTCCCAGACCCAACCCGTGGGCCGGCTCCGGGTCAGTTCGCCGACGCGCTCCTGAGTGCGGGTGACGAGCACGAACCGGGGAAGCGTCTTGCTCAAGCAGTCGACCAGCTGTGCGTCGGCACACGAGGCCGACGTGATGTAGAGGGGCCGGACCCGGGTGACGTCCAGGTACGGGGTCAGGCCGGCGAACAGCGGCAAGCCGATCACGTCGCCGGTGACGGCCCGGTCGTAGATCGCCTGGGCCGCGACGGCCTGATCCGGCGGGGTCCGCTCGAACGACGCGTTCAGGCCGCGGGTGAAGGTGAGGACCAGCCCGGCCAGGACCATCACCGGGACCATCACGGCCGCGGCGACGAGCGGCGCGCGCTCCGAGACCCGATGCGTGGATCCGGCCGCCCGCCGGCTCAGGACCAGCGCCATCCCGCTGCGCACGGCGCACGCGGCAAGCGGTGCCAGGACAGGCGAGGCGTACAGGAACGACCGGATGACCACCTCGCCGCCGTAGCTCTGCACGATCAGCAGCGCAAACGGTGCACACGCCAGCCCGGCGAGCAGCAAGGCCTCGCGGCGGCGCCGGAGTGACCAGGCGCCGACCGCGCCCAAGATCAGCAACAGCAACGACCAGGCGATCCGGACGTACTGGTTGGACTGATAGGTGGGATCGCCCACGATGCGGCCGCCGACCCCGGAACTGATCGCACTGCCCACCTGGCCGACATCGCCGAGCAGGCCGTCGAGGTGACCGATCCAGAAGTCGATGGCTCCGTAGCTGAAGTAGCCCACGAAGATCAGCCCGGTGGTCACCCACAGGAGGCGGTACCGGGTCAGTCCCGTCATCGCGAAGCCGCTGAGAGCGAAGATCAACGTGATCGGGGTCAGCTGGTGGTCCACGACCATGCCACCACAGAGCACAGCGAGCAGGATGCCCAGACCCTGGGCGGTGCGGACGGTCATGCCGGCCGGCAGCGCCGGGGTCCGCCGCAGCGCGCCGACGACCTTGGCGGCCAGGTTGCCACGCAACCGCGGCACCACCGAGGTGTCGATCATCCACAGCAGTGTCCCGATCACCGAGACGTAGATGACGAAGGCGGTCGCCTGTGGCGAGAAGTAGTCCTGCTGGTACCAGTTGGTGACGATGTAGATCAGCACCGCGACCCACGACCAGCGCCAGGAGTGGGTGATCGAGCGGGCGATCAGCAGCAGCCCGGGAAGGGCGACCAGGAAGTAGACGAAGGGGGCCAGCACCAGGTACGACCGCGCATCCTGACTGCCGCCCAGGGAGACCAGCTGAGCGCCGGCAGCGAAGAAACCGGGCCAACTGAAGCGAGCGTCATAACTCGCCGGAACGGCGCCGCCGCTCTCGGAGATGTACTGGATGAAACCGACGTGGACCCAGCCGACCGGGACGCTGCCCTGACCATCGGCCACCGGCACCGTCGCGTAGCCGATCAGGGCCCACACTGACGCGGCGAGAGCCATCACGAGGTGGTCGATGCGGTCCCGGAACAGGGTGTAGCCGGTGACCGCACCCAGCACCACCATGGCCAGCACGAGACGCCAGCTGATCACCTGGAAAAGGCCGTAGGCGACAGCGTCGCCCAGGACGATGGTCCGGGTCTCCCAGAACCACAGCAGACCCGCGACCAGGACCGCACCCAAGCCGAGCAGCCGCACGCGGTCGCTGAGGACCTCCCGCACGCGGGCGGCGGTCACGGCGACGGCAGGTCGGACCGGCTCCTGAAAGAACGCCAGCACGGTGCAGGCCAGCGCGATGATGGTGGCGAACCAGGCGCCGCCGACCGGGTGCCAGAACGCATTGGCGATCGAGAAGGTGCCGTAGATGACGTGATAGCTGAAGCTCGCCGCGACCGCCAGCACCGTGGCGGTGAGCGGACTGGGCAGGCGCAGGCACGCCACGACCGGTACGCCGGGCACCAGGATCATGAACATCGCCGCGAGCAACGGCTGCCCGTAGAAACTCAGGCCCAGGCTGGCCATCAGCGGAACCAGGACTGCCAGTAGCGCGGTCAGGCTCAGGGCCAGCATCCGGGGGCTGGACAAGGGACCAGCCGCCCGGGAAACGGGTGGCGTATCCTGACCGAACCCTTCGGCGGTCGTCTGCTCGGTCACCAATATCTCCTCCACGCACCCATGTCCGGTCTGTTGTTCCTGCGATCCTCCCGTGCCCGAGGGCTGCGGGTCGCGGAACCGAGGGTGTCCTGCGTCTCATGCACTGCGTCTCATGCACTGCGTCCGCGAGCGGCGTCGCGGAGCCTGCAGAACAGCTCGCCCGCGTCATCGCCGCCCCCACGGCCGAGATGCATCGCCCCGACCGGTCGCCGATCAGATCGGCTCAAGGCCTCCGGGCGGTCGGCCGGGGCCCTTCCCGGGAGCATGCCGCGTGTATCGTAGCCCACCTGTTGCGCGGCCGGCCGACGTCGTTCGGCGGCCGCGTGAGCACATCGGCTCGGCGTGGACATCATTTTCGACGTCGCGATTCGTGGTCGGGTGCGTCCAGCGACAGCGCAGTGAGACCCATCCCCCGAGGGTGCGGACCGGATCGCTGCGGAATCACGGCGGAAAAGAGGATCGCAGATGAATGAGCGAATGCGGCCCACAGCCGTCCAGCGTGGACGGTCCACCGCGTCAGGACCGGTTCCGGCATGACCGAACTCGGCGCGGTCATCCTGGCGCATCAGGATCCGGTCCAGGTCCGTCGGCTGATCGGCGCGCTCGGCGACATCCCCATCGTCCTGCATTGTGACGCGAAGGCGCCGAACGCGGTGGCCGACGAGATGTTGCGTGGCGGCGGCGGCCGGGTGCAGGCACTGCCGCGGATGTCGGCGTTCCTCAGCAGCTGGTCGCTGGTGCACGTCGAACTCGAGGGTATCCGGGCGGCGCTGCAGCAGTCGTCGGCGGAGCACATCGTGGTGATGTCCGGCGCTGACTACCCGTTGGCCGGCCCGGACGTGATACGCGCGCGGCTGGACGACTGGAAGGGTCGGTCCTTCCTGTTCAACGCCGAGATTCCGTACGACTCGTGGAGCGTGCCGCGGCATCCCGACGGCGGCGCCTGGCGGTTCCGGCATCGGTTCCTGAGCTGGAACGATCGCCTGATCACCGTCCGCGGCATTCCGGCACGATTCCCGTGGCGCCGACCGATCCCCGACGGCATCCGGATCCGGGCCTCCAGCGGGTGGAAGGTCCTCTGCCGGGAGGACGCCGAAAGGCTGATCGCGGTGGTGGACTCGAGGCCTGACGTGGTCCGCTTCTTCCGGAGCACGTTCGTCCCGGACGAGAGCTTCATCGCGTCCGTGCTCAGCTCGCCGGCACTGACCGGCGGCAGCGTGCTGCCGCTGTGCCATCAGATTCCATGGTTCATGCACTGGGCGGGCCGCGGGGCGCACCATCCCGAGTGGCTGGACGTGTCCTTCTGGGACGCGCTGAAGGCCGCTACCGAGGTCCCGCCGGCGTCGCCGGCCGATCTCGAACCGGTCGACGCGCCAAAGACTCAGGCACTGTTCGCCCGAAAGGTCGCCTCCGACCGCAGCGCCGCGCTGCTGGACCGGATCGACACCGAACTGCACTGAGCAGCGCGCTGATGCGCGGGCAACGCACCCGGACACGAAGGTCCGGTCGCCCGGGGGCGACCGGCCCTTCCTGCGCCGACTGTCAGGTCAGCCGGTGTAGTCGTACATGGTGACCCAGTCGATCTGCACGTGACCGTTCGAGGTGACGCGGTTCCCGTTGCTCGAACCGCTCTCGGTCTGCAGAATCCATCGCATCGGCGTACTGGGTACCGCATTGGTCGAGGTCATCACCTTTTTGCCGTCCAGGTAGAAGACGACGGCCGCCGGGGTCCACTCGATGCTGGCGGTGTGCCAGTCGGTGAACGAGGCGTCGGTGTCCACCCAGCCGCAGTTCTCCGAGGAATTGCCCAGGCAATGGTTGAAGCCCCAGATCCCGCCGCCGAGACCGCCCTCAGGGAAATCGATCTCGCCCTCCGACCAGTCCCCGCTCGTCGGCCACAGCATCCACGCGGTGCGGAACATCGGCAGATCATCGGACTTGAAGCGAACCGTGTACTTGCCGTACGTCTGGGAGTTCCACTCGCCGTCGACGAGCGGAACCGGGGCGGCCACCTGACCCTTGCCGTCGGCCTGGTGCAGGTGGAGGTCCATCACGCCGTTGTCCATGGCGATGATGTCCCTGTTGTAGGTGCCCCCGCCCAGGGTGTCGGCAAATCCGGTGTAGCTGGCCCATTTCGACTCGTAGCCGCCCGGGAACGAGCCGCGGGCCAGGTCGGTGTTGAAATCGTCGGTGAAGACCTGCTTGAAGTGGGGCAGATCGCCGACCGGCATGGCCTCGCCGCCGGCAGTCCGGGTGGCTGCATTCCCGACGGTGAAAGTCTTCCGCTCGCCCAGGTCATGCCAGTCGCCGCCGACCTCGGCGCAGGACCAGTAGGTGTATGTGCCGCTGTCGAACTGTGCTGTCCGGGTCACGTCGGTGCCGTTCGCGCTGAGCCACACCGCGTCGTTGTGCAGGTCGTGATTGCCGCCGTCGGCATCGCGGATGCAGACACCAGCGTTGTCCGCGGTGAGGCCGGCGCCGCTCTCGATGGTGGTCTTGACCGTGACGGAACCCCCGGCGACGGTGCTGGTCAAGGTGGGGGTGGACAGCTCAGGAGCCGCCATGGCGGGGGTGGCGATGGCCGCCGTCAGGAGGCCGGTCGTGGCGGCGACGACGAGAACACGTCTACTGCCTCGCCGGGTACGGGACAACATGAATGCGGTGCCTTTCTATCGGCATCGGAGCGCTACTGCCGTGTCCACGACGGAACCCGGTGTGCGCCGATTGACGGAGCGGAAGAACAGACGTGCGTCACCCGACAATCGGTGCGATTGATCGATCGACGCGGGTCGAATCCCTTGGTCGTTCGCCGGCCCGACCCGACGAAAGCGGGGGATCGGAGACGACCGTGAAACAGATGTTACAAAACGGTATCGGTCACTCAGCGGAACAATCGGACATCCAGGTTCAATGCCGATGAATGGATCGGGGGTCGGTCGGAGGCGCCGAACGGGTGACCGGGTCCGATACGGCCGCGTCCTTGCGTTGCGCAACACCCGAAGGTGCCGCCCGGACACTGCTCCGAAAGCGTGTCGGCTGCGGTTACCAGGTGCGCAGACGGGGGTTCGCAATTTCTCCGATGACCTGGCTCACAGGTCACACAGAGTGCTCTCCGACGGGGCTCCGGCTCGGTTCTGAGCCAACTAGCGGCCTAGTGCCGCACCTGGAGACCCGGCCCCGGATCGCCGCAGACCCGGCTGGCCGGCCTTGGTGTCCGGGCCGTCGACACGACCGTCGGCGGGTGCCGCCACCGTCGGCTGCCTGGTGCCGTCCACCCGGGTCCTGCTCGGATTTGTCCGCCAAGAGCCCCTACGGCCCGGTCGGTCGGTGGATTGCCGGGCCCGGGTTCGCGACCGTGAACCCCCCTCCGCCTGGCTGAGCAGCCGTTCCGGGGACGAGCTGCTCCCCGCCTTCTCGGCGCCCGACGCCCGGCGTCGGACCGTCGACCCGTAACCGGGTGCGGAATGTCGTCCGGTGCCGGCTGCCCGTGAGGCACCACAAGGTGGTTCCGCAGCGGCTGACGGAGCCGGTCGGTCGGACCTGTGGGGGCGCCGCGGGCCGCCGCGGTCCGATTGCGGACCGTGACGAGTTGACCCCGCCCCCCATCACTGCGAGCAATCAGGTCGTCGAAGCCCAGGAGCGAGCTCAACGGGAACGCGGCTCTCGTGCCGGCGATTCTCCGTGACGTGGTACGGATCACTTTCTCACCGAGCGAGTGGTGCGTCGCTGCCCGGTGGGGTCGGCGACCGCGGGACGTTCTCCCCTCAGGAATCGCCGTCCCGGCATTCTGCGGCAGATAACTCGAACATGTGTACGGGCACGCCGCCGCCGGAGTCCGGTGACCCGGCCGGGGATCGGGCGCCCTGTACGAGGTCATGACGCCGAAATCGGCGAGGCCCACCCCGCCGCATGGTCACTCAGCGTTATCGGACCCCGCTCGGCCAGTTGTCGGAAAAGCCGGCGACCGGACACGGGCTCCGCTTACGCTGGGTTAGAGCGCGAACACGCTCAGTAGCAGCGGGGCACTGCCCAGCACCGCAGATCCCGACCCTTGATGCCAGAAAGGCACCACTGATGTCTCTTTTCACCACGCGTCGCCTGAAGGCCGTGGCTGTTGCCAGTGTGCTCGGCGTCCTGCTGCTCGGAACCTCTCCCGCCAGCGCCGCCGCGCCCACCCTCTCCGCCAGCAACCTGTCCGCCTCGGTTGCCGGCCTGAACGTCTCGGCGAGCACCACGGTGACGTCCTCGGCGTCCGCTGTGGTGTCCATCCTGGGTATCTGCGTCCGCGGCGCGAACCAGACCAATGTCGACTTCGTCAAGGCCAGCAACGTCACCGTGACGCCCGCCGGCTACACGCATACCGCCAGCAAGACCTTCGCGCCGGGTTCGTACAGCTACTGGACGTGCGCCTATTACAACGGTGCCTGGCTGACCCTGGACAAGGCGAAGCCGTTCGTGGTGAGCAGCAACCCGGTGGTCGACCCGCCGGACTTCAGCAAGTTGCCGGTCGGTGACCTCCCCGGCTGGAAGCAGGCCTTCGCCGATGACTTCACCACCAACGCCGCCGCCGGCACCTTCGGCAACGTCTACAAGTCCAAGTTCGCCACCTATCACGGTTTCGCCGACTCCTACAACGGCGGCACCTACAACCGGAACATCCTCTCGGTGGACAACGGCGTTCTGGACATGTTCCTGCACAAGCAGGGTGGCCGCCCACAGGTCGCCGCGCCGGCGCCCATCGTCACCTCGCCGTGGGCCGGCCAGACCTACGGCAAGTTCACGGTGCGGTTCAAGTCCGAGGCGTTGTCGGGGTACAAGACCGCCTGGCTGCTGTGGCCGGATTCCAACAAGTGGGCCGAGGGAGAGATCGACTTCCCCGAAGGCAACCTGAACGGCACCATGTGGGCCTTCAACCACTGCGTCGGCAATCCCAGCAAGAACTGCTCGTGGGTGGACACCCAGGTGCGCTACACCAGCTGGCACACGGTGAGCGTGGAGTGGACCCCGACCCGGGTGACCTACCTGCTCGACGGCCAGGTCGTGGGTAACGACACCACCAACATCCCCAGCACGCCGATGCACTGGGTCCTGCAGACCGAGACCACCGGCCCCACCGCCGCCACCCAGGACGGTCACCTGCAGATCGACTGGGTCACGGTGTACACCTACAACCCGGCCACCGCGACCGCCGCACCTTCCGCGCCTGCCGCCACCTCGGGTAGCACAGCCCCGGTCAGCATCACCGTGAACAACGCGCAGATCCAGACCGCCTCGACCTGGCGGAAGGTCGGCTGACCCCTCCGGAACGGCAGTACTGCACAACGGGCCCGCCACCGGCGGGCCCGTTGTCGTGCACCCGGTCCGGGTGCCGCCACCGCGGCGCCCGATCAGGAGCGGCGCCCGATCAGGAGCGGCGCCCGATCAGGAGCGGCGCCCGATCAGGAGCGGCGGCCGAGCCGCTCCCGCAGGGCCCGGCAGCCGGCGATGACCCCGGCGGCGACGACCACTGTGAGGTACCAGCCGTAGGGGAGCCGGACGTCCTGGTCGGACAGTGGCCACCACAGCTGCAGGCCGGGCCCGGTGGCCACGTCGCGGACGAAGTGCAGCACGACGCCGACCATCGCGCCCGCGAGCACGATCCGGCGTCGGCCACCGACCAGCCACGCCAGGAGCAGGACCACCACGGTGGCGATGGAATGGGTGTACGGCCGGTTGCCGGCGTCGGCCACCCCGGGCACGCCGGCGTACAGCGGCAGATGGTCGATGTCGATGGCCATCGACATGCCCAGCGCAGTCACCGTGAACGCCGGCGCGGCGGCCAGCCGGCGACCGCCGGCCAGCGCGATGAGCACCAGCACCGCCGTCGCGAGATGAGCCGGCTCGTCCAGCACCCCGATGACCAGTACCGATCGCTTTCCGGGGATCGCCCGGCCGAGCAGGTAGATCAGCACGACGAGCACCGGCGGCAGCAACATCGACCGGCCGGCCCGGGTCAGCGCGCGGACCAGGGTGGGCCGGGCCACGTTCGTCCAGCTGTCACTCATGGTGGTCGACGGTAGGGCGTCGCGAGACCCGGACAGCCACCGCCCGTTGTGTCGCCGATCTCAGCCGGTGTTCTTCAGGCCCGCCGCGACGCCGTTGATCGTCAGCAGCAGCGCCCGACGGAGCTCCGGGTCAGGCTCGACCGCGTCGTTCTCGGCAGCCCGCA
Organism: uncultured Actinomycetota bacterium; assembly: GCA_963700115.1. Classification (GTDB taxonomy): domain Bacteria; phylum Actinomycetota; class Actinomycetes; order Mycobacteriales; family Nakamurellaceae; genus Nakamurella. The sequence goes on from OY969473.1 coordinate 951,487, forward strand.
ACCGGGCCAGCAGGTCCACCTGGATGAACGAGATCGGGTCCAGGTAGGGATCGCGGACGGTGAGCGTGCGCTGCAGTCCGGGCTGCGCGTCCAGCAGTGACGCCTCGTCGGTGACCGCCAACACCTCCCGGACGGTGAGCTCGTGCTCGGTGCGGACCATGTCGAACAGCGGCTGCAGTTCCGCCGGTACCAGGGTGTCGACGTAGTGCGCGGCGATCTCCATGTCGGTCTTCGCCAGCGTCATCTCGACGTTGGAGATGAAAGTGCGGAAGAAGTGCCACTTCCGGTGCATCTCGCGCAGCGTCTCGAAGCCGCCGGCCTCGCGCACCGCCCGGATCCCGGAGCCGACGCCGAACCAGCCCGGCACGATCTGGCGCGACTGCGTCCAGCCGAACACCCACGGGATGGCGCGCAGCGCGCCGAGCCCGCCGCCGCTGGACGGGCGCTTGGACGGCCGCGAACCGATGTTGAGCGAGCCGAGCTGCTCCACCGGGGTGGAGGCGATGAAGTACGCCGGCAGGTCGGGGTGGTCGAACAGCTTGCGGTAGGCGCCGAACGCCGCGTCGCTCATCGTCGTCATCGTCTCGTCCCAGGCGGCCATCTGGGCGGTGCTGGCCCGGGCCGTCAGGTGCAGCGCCGACGCGGTCAGCGTCGCCGCGACCGTCAGCTCGAGGTTCTCCCGGGCCAGGTCGGGCAGCAGGTACTTGTCGCTGATCACCTCACCCTGCTCGGTGAACTTGATCTCGCCGGTCAGCGTGCCGTGTGGCTGGGCCATGATCGCGTCGTAGGTCGGCCCGCCGCCCCGCCCGACCGAGCCGCCGCGGCCGTGGAACAGCCGCAGCCGCACCCCGTGCCGGGTCGCGACGTCACGCAGGGTGCGCTGCGTCTTGTGGATCTCCCACTGCGAGGTGGTGACTCCGGACTCCTTGTTGGAGTCGGAGTACCCGAGCATCACCTCCTGCACGTCGCCGCGCAGCCGGACGATCAGCCGGTAGGTCGGGTCCGACAGCAGCTCGTCGAGCACCTCGCCGGACTTGCCGCAGCTCCTCCACGGTCTCGAGCAGCGGGGCGAAACCGATCCGCGAATAGGGGCCGGCACCGGCCGCACCGGTGTTCCGTGCACGTCGAGCAGCCCGGCCTCGCGGGCCAGCACCGCCGCCGCCAGCACGTCGTCGGCGCCGCGGGTCATCGAGATGATGTAGGTCTGGATGACCTCGTCGCCGTAGGTGTCCAGGGCGCGGACGACCTCCCGGAAGACCGACCAGGTCTTCATGGCGGCGGCGTCCAGCGGCGGCGGGGTGCTGGCCAGCGGCCGCCGGGAGGCGAGCTCCTTGGACAGCAGTCGCAGCCGGGCGTCGCGGGGCAGGTCCTCGTACTTCCAGGTGTGTTCGCCGAGCCTGTCGACCAGCTGGCCGACGGCGTGGTGGTGGGCGTCGGCGTGCTCGCGGATGTCCATGGTGGCCAGGTGCAGCCCGTACATCGCCACGGTCCGCTCGAAGCGGGCCAGCATGCCGTGCGCGGCGAGCCCGCCGCCGTTGGCCTCGAGCGAGGTCCGGATCAGCGCGAGCTCGTCCTGCAGCGGCCCGATCGAGGTGTAGTCGCGGCCCGGCTGCGAGGCCGTGCCGTCGTCGACGCGGGTGCGGGTGTTGAGCAGCTTGGCCCGCATGCAGGTCAGCTTCAGCCGGTACGGCTCCTGCGCGTTCAGCTCGAGGATCCGCTTCGGCAGCTTGGTGAGGACGGCCAGGTCGGCGTCGATCGACTCCTGCAGCGCGGTCGAGTGCCCGACGATGCCCGACGAGATGGACAGCGCGTGGATCAGCTCGTCCAGCTGCCGGATCATGATGGCGATCGCACTCTGGTTCTGCAGCCGCAGGATCTCGCGGGTGATCTGCGGCGTGACATTGGGGTTGCCGTCCCGGTCACCGCCGATCCAGCTGCCGAAGGTCAGCGGGGCCGCGTCCGGCGGATGGACCGCGCCCTCGTCCGCGAGCAGCTCGGCGAGATCGGCCGACAGCTGCGGGATCGTCTCGGAGATGATGTCGCTCAGGTAGTACATGGCGTTGCGCGCTTCGTCGACCGGGGTCGGCTGGACCTGCCGAAGCTCGTCCGTCTGCCAGATCAGATCCACCAGCTCGGCGAGTCGGCGGTCCTGGGCGCTGCGGGCCGCGGTGTCCGGTGCGGTCGGAACGCTGAGGATGTCGCAGAGCAGCCGCAGCTTGGTCAGCACCGACCGGCGGGACGCCTCGGTCGGGTGCGCGGTGAAGACCGGCTGCACCGCGAGCTCGGCGATGGCGGTGGTGAGCACCTCCGGGCCGGCGGTCGCGGCGATCTCGCGCACCGCCTGGGCCAGCCAGCCGTCCCGGGCCGGCCGGTCGCGCAGCCGGCGGACGCGGTGCACCTGCTCGGCGGCGTTGGCCAGGTGGAAGTAGGAGGCGAACGCACGGACGAGCTTGGTCGCCGCCGGCAACGGGAGGTCGGCGAGCAGCCGGCGGAGCTCGCCGCGGGTGGTCTCCCGGTCGGCCTCGTCGTCGAGCTCCTTGGCGGCCTTGCTCAGCGCCCGGACCTGCTCGACGAGATCCAGCAGCTGGTGGCCGTGCTGGCGCACCAGAGTCTGGCCGAGCAGCGCACCGACCCGGCGGACGTCGGCGCGCAGGTCCTGATCGGACGGCTCATGGGGGCCGGGCGGATCGAGCGGGGCGTCGACGGCGGTCGGGTCGGAACCGACCTCCGACGACGCAGCGGCGGGGAGGTGCGGGCGGGCACCTCTGTCGGACGCGGGTGCGGCACTGTCGACGGTCACCGCACCAGTTTCCCGCCGTCGCGTTACGAAGGCATTTCCGACGGCGGGCGGGCGGCGCGCGGCGCCGGGAGCGGCCGGTGTCGGGTGTGACAAGCTGCACAGATGTCGATCTCGCTGCGACGTCGGAGTCGTCGGACCTCCCGGACGGTGGCGCTGGCCGCCGCCGGTGTGCTGCTGCTTGCCGGCTGCGGGGGGCAGGTGGGCGCGGCTGCCGTCGTCGGTACCGCCGCCATCAGCACCGGCGACATCGACGCCCAGCGCAGCGCGCTGCCGGGCGGTGCCGCCGTCGACGACGTGCTCGCCGGGAACCGCGCGTCTCAGGTGACCAGGATCGCCCAGGACCGCGCCCTCGTCACCTACGCCGTCTGGCACGAGCAGCTCCGCCAGGCGGGCATCGTCTCGCCGCTGACCGAGGAGCAACTGGCCACCATCCTGGCCGACCCGGCGAACGTGCAGCAGGTCAGCCGGCTCCTGCTGGCCACCCCGGACACGCTGCGGGACCGGATCGCCGACACCTTGTCACTGCAGCAGCTGGTGGGGGACGCGATCCAGGCCGGCACTCCGGTGTCCGGCCCCACCGTCGATTACGAATACCTCACGCAGCCCTCCCTCGCGGACGCACTCACCGCCCGGACCCGCTACGCCGGGCAGCCGGACCACTGGGCCACCGACCTCGCCGCCGCCGGCACCACCGGCGGGGGATCGGGAACCGCGGTCGCCGCCGGACCTGAGGTCACGCTGATCCCGACCGGTCTGTTCTCGGCTGCCGAGGGCAGTTTCGTGGTCGTGCCCGGTACTGACGGCAGCGCCACCGTCCTGCGCATCATCGCCCGGTCGGTGGGCAGCGCCCCACTCGACGGCAACGCGGTCCAGCAGCTGGCGCAACAGTCCCCGACGGCGGTCAGCGCACTCGGGGCGATGGTGCTGGCGCAGGGCGCGGGTGCCGCCGCCGTCGACGGCACCGAGGTCAACCCGCGGTTCGGTGTCTGGGACTCGACCGTGGCGCAGGTGGTACCGGCAGCCGCCCAGCTGTGACCGGTCGGAGACCGCTTCCGACGTCCTGGGTTCACCGGGTTCGGCGTCGCCGCTGACTGGCCCGTGCCACCCCTGAAAACCGGCAATCCGTGTACCGGGTGCGGTGAGCTGCGAAGGTCGGTGACCCGGCAGCGGACCCGGCGGCCGGGTTCTTCTCGGGAGTGCCGGTGCCTGCCGGGTCACCTTCCTCGACGTCGGCGTGCGCTGGGCCCGCGGCTCGATGACCCGCGCAGCCGGCGGAGTGGGACCACCTGTCGGGGGCCGTGACGGGATCGTGATGCGGCAGCCGGCGGATACCCCGCCGAACCCGCAGTGCGCCCCCCAATGGTGACCTACGTTGAGCGCTGTGTCGTATTCGCTGAGTTTTTCCGGAGATCTGCCCTGGTGGTCGCCCATTAGGGCGGTGCAGCTCGGGGCATTGACCCACGGACTGTAACGTTCGCCGCTTTCAGCCCGATGTTTCTGGACAGTGACCCGGTGGCCACACCCCTGGTCCGCCGCCAGGTCGTCGGTGCGGGGTCGAGGATGCGGACCGAGAAGATCAGCCGGGCCCCATGGTCACCGGCCGAGGAGCGGAGACCGCGGTGAAGCGAACTCCTGGCACTCCCGGGGCGTTGCCGACCCACCCGAGGCAGGCCCCTCGGTCGCGGTGGGTCCGTCTTCCACCGTGTCGGTGCGGTCACCTGGGTGCTGTCGTCCGTCGCGCAGAGCGGAGGTCGATACGTGGACGAATCTGTGACTCACTGTCAGAGCGTTCCCCCAAATGCCCACTCTTGAGGCAGCGATGTTGTAGCGTCAGGGTGAGAACGACAGAGAGTTGCGATTCCCCTCTCAAGTTTCACCCGCTCGGGGCATGATTGAACCCGGTGCCCCGGACGCGACGCACACTGTGTCGCCACGCCCCGTTCGAACCGCTCTCGACCCCTTGGACTGAAGGTCATGATGAAAGCCTGGGCTGCGATCGCCGCTGCCGCAGTACTGGTGGCGCTCCCGGTGTCCGTGCAACAGGCATCGGGTGACGCTGTACGGCCGGAGGTCGCCCCGGCCCCCACGGTCGCCGACCTCCTCGGTGGTGCCGCAGCATCGGCCCCCCCGGCCGCCGGTATGGGCGTCGTCCTCTGGCTGGCCGTCGCGGTCCTCGCCGGGCTGGCCGCTCTGCTGGTCCTGCACCGCAGTCGAACGCACCTGACCCCGGTTCCCGACCAGGTCGCACCGTCCTTGACGGTGGTGTCGTCGACGACGACCCGCAGGCTGACCCGCACCGAACACGTGGGCGCTCCTTCGAGCATGGCCGGTTGACAGCCCCGTGGCGATCATCGATCAGACTCCCTCCGTCCTCATCCCGCAGGCCTCCACGCGCCGTCCCGCCTCACATCCGCAGCCGGCGCCGGGGCTGAGTTGGCGGCAGCGGTACGCCCGTTATCTCGCGCTCACCGACTTCCTGGTCATCATCTGGGCGGCGGCCGGCGCGCATTTCGCGCAGGCGACGGTCAGCCTCGGACTCCGGGGCCCGATCGACCCTTTCAGCGCAGTGTCGATCGTCACCAGCTGCGCCGTCGTGCTGCTGTGGATCCTGGTGCTGGCCGTGTTCGACACCCGCGACGCCAAGGTCGTCGGCTTCGGATCCGACGAGTACAAACGCGTTCTCAACGCGACATTCGTCGTCTTCGCGTTGTACACCATGGTGTCGTACCTGTTCCAGCTGCCGTTCTCCCGGAGCTACCTGCTGGTCGTGATGCCGGCGGGCGTGATCGGGCTGCTGACCGGCCGTTGGGTGTGGCGGCGCTGGCTGCAGTTGCAACGCGACCGGGCGCGGTACGTCACCAACGTGCTCGCGGTCGGTAACGCAAAAACCGTCAAGGCTCTCATCTCGGAGCTGCGCCGATCGCCGCGCGCGGGTTATCGGGTCATCGGCGCCTGTGTCTCCGGTGGAACCGCCAACTCCGCGGCCGCCGGCCAGGCCACCCTCTCGTCGGAGAACATTCTCGGCGTCCCGGTCGTGGGTTCCCTGAGCCAGGTGCTCAGCGCGGTCCGGATGACCGGCGCCGACGCGGTGGCCGTCACCTCGATCGCGGCGTTCGGCCCGGCGGCCGTCCGTGAGCTGTCCTGGGAGCTCGAGAAGACCGACGCCGGTCTCATTCTGGCGCCGGCCCTGACCGACATCGCCGGCCCCCGGGTGCACACCCAGCCGGTCGCGGGGCTGCCGCTGATCCACGTCGAGCGGCCGACCTACTCGGGTCCGACCCGGGTGGTGAAGTCCGCCTTCGACATCGTCGGTGCGACCCTGCTGCTCCTGGTGGCCGCTCCCTTCATGTGCGCCATCGCGGTGGCCGTCAAGCTGGACAGCCCCGGTCCGGTCTTCTTCCGCCAGGAGCGGGTCGGGGTCGACGGCACCCGGTTCCGGATGGCGAAGTTCCGCACGATGCGGGTCGACGCCGAGGCGCGGCTCGAGCAGCTGCGTCGCGCCCAGCCCGCCGACGCCGGTAACGAGGTGCTGTTCAAGATCAAGAACGATCCGCGCATCACCCGGGTCGGCCGGTTCCTGCGGCGATACAGCCTCGACGAGATCCCGCAGCTGTTCAACGTCGTCAGCAGAGAGATGAGCCTGGTCGGACCGCGCCCGCCGCTGGCGGCCGAGGTCGCGCAGTACCAGAACGAGGTGTACCGCCGGCTGCTGGTCCGGCCGGGCATGACCGGCCTGTGGCAGGTCTCCGGCCGCAGCGACCTGTCGTGGGAGGAGACGGTCAGGCTGGACCTCTCCTACGTCGAGAACTGGTCCATCACCGGAGATCTGATGATCCTGTTCAAGACCGCGAAGGCCGTTCTGTCGTCGTCAGGCGCCTACTGACGTGGTGGTGTGACGTCGGATGTGACCCGTCCCGGCAGGTCGCAATTCCGATTCGGATCGGCCCCGGCGGGTCCCGGGTGTCAATCTTGCTTCCTGGAAGTGATCACAACGGTCGGTGTCCCGCCGGCTGCCCGTGACGCTCTCGGACCACGCCCGGTCGGCGGCCCGTGCCCCGCCGGTTCCGCACGCCGTCGAGGCGGCAGCGATCTGTGTCGCTGCGCCGGGCGGCTCGGCCCCGCGGCACCTGCCGCAGCACCGGACGAAGGAGTTTCTCGATGACCGACACCACCGCCGCCGGCCGACCGGCCGACGTCACCCCGATGAGCATCGCGCTGGTCGGAACCCGCGGGGTGCCCGCCAGGTACGGCGGGTTCGAGACCTGCGTCGAGGAGGTCGGGTACCGGCTCGCCGACCGCGGCCACCGTGTCGTCGTCTACTGCCGGGACGCCACGAGCGAGACCCCGGTCGCCGAGCGCCCCGTCAGCTACCGCGGCATGGAGCTGGTGCACAAGCCGGCGATGCGCAAGCGTTCGTTGGAGACGCTCAGCCACACAGCGCTCTCCGTGGCCCACCTGTTCCGGAACCGCACCGACGCGGCGATCGTGTTCAATGCGGCCAACGCGCCGTTCCTGCCGATCCTGCGGGCGGCCCGCATCCCGTTCGCCACCCATGTCGACGGCCTGGAATGGCAGCGGGGCAAGTGGGGCCGGACCGGCAAGCGTTTCTACCAACTGGCCGAGCGGGCCTCGGTGTGGTGGTCGGATGCGCTGATCGCCGACGCCCGGGGCATCAGCGACTACTACCGGCACAAGTTCGACGCCGACACCGAACTCATCGCCTACGGGGCACCGATCGTCGGTGACTCGTCCGACCGGCTGCACGAGCTGGACCTGACCAGCCGGGGCTACCACCTGGTGGTGGCCCGGTTCGAGCCGGAGAACCACGTCCACCTCATCATCGAGGGCTACGTCGCCAGCAACGCGACGAAACCGCTCATCGTGGTCGGGTCGGCGCCGTATGCCGACGCGTACACCGCGCAACTGCACGCGCTGGCCGACGACCGGGTCCGGTTCCTCGGTGGCGTGTGGGACCAGGAACTGCTCGACCAGTTGTACGCGAACGGGCTGACCTACCTGCACGGCCATTCGGTCGGGGGCACCAACCCGTCGTTGCTGCGGGCGCTCGGTGCCGCGGCCGCGACCACCGCCTTCGACGTCGTGTTCAATCGTGAGGTGCTCGGCGACGCCGGCCGCTACTTCGCCGCCGCGGACGACGTCCGCCGGCTGATCGAAGAGGCCGAGGCCGATCCGGACGGGACCCGCAGCCGCGGCGCGGCGGCCCTGCGACGGGCCGACCACTACACCTGGGACGGCGTCGCCGACCGTTACGAAACTCTGTGCCGCAATCTGAGCAAATCGCGTGATGACCGAGGGCGACCGACGTCCCACCCGAGAGAGCGACAGATCCCGCCCTCGCGAGTGTGACAACCACCCATCGTGACCACTTCTGATTCCGGAGAACCCCCAATGCCCAGCACCACCTCGGTCGGCCCTCCGGTGGCCGCCCCGCCGCCGCCTACCCGGGAGGGGTACGCCGACGTCGTCGCCAGGCTCGCCGGGGCGCAGAAACACACGCCGGGTGCTCCTGCCTATTCGCGGTACGTCAACCGGCCGCTGGGCCGGCGGCTCGCTGCGGCCGGCTACGTCACGGGCCTGACGCCGAACATCGTCACCGGCATCTCGGCGGCGTTCTCGGTCGCCGGGATCGCCGTGATCGCACTGGTCCGGCCGACCTGGTGGTCGGGGATCGTGGTGTGTCTGGCGCTCGTCGTCGGCTACGCCTTCGACGCCGCCGACGGCCAGCTGGCCCGGCTGCGCGGCGGCGGCAGTCTCGCCGGGGAATGGCTCGATCACATGGTCGACGCCGCCAAGATCACCGGCTTGCATCTCGCCGTGCTGGTCGCCGCGTACCGATTCTTCGACCTCGGGTCGGCTGCCTGGTTGCTGGTGCCGATCGGGTTCGTCCTGGTCGCCAACGTGATGTTCTTCGGGTTGATCCTGAACGACCTGCTGCGGTCCCGCCAGGCCGCCACCACAGGCTCGCCGGTCACGCGGGACCGCACGCACTCGCTGCTGCGCTCGCTGCTGGTGGTGCCGACCGACTACGGCCTGCTGTGCGCGATGTTCGTGCTGCTCGGCGCGACCTCGGCGTTCTTCACCGGCTACACCCTGCTGTTCGTGGCCAACGCCGCCTTCCTGGTGCTGGCCGCCGTCAAGTGGTTTCGTGACATGGCCGCGCTGGACGCTCCCCGGACCGAGACCCCCCGATGAGCGCCGTCCAGCGCACTCGCGCCACGGTCGCCGCCCTCGGTGCGCTCGTCGTTCTGGCCGTCGGCGCCTGCAGCTCCGCAGGCCCCGACACGGCCACGAGCTCGGCGAGTTCTGTTGCGTCGACGACTGCCGCGACGGTCGAGGCGTCGTCCGCCCTGGGCGAGAACGTCATCCCGCCGGCCACCGTCGACCCGTCGGCACCCGATTCGCCGGGGAGCACTCCACCGGCCACCGAGCTCCCCGCCGGGCCGCCCGCGGCCACCACCGAGGTCCCGGCGCCGGCCGGCGGGAACGCCGGCGACACCGTGGCCGAGGTCGAGCTGACCACCAACGCGGCGGTTGCGCTCACCGCCCCCGGCGACTTCGGTGACGGCGTGACGGTGACGCTCGCGTCGGTGGAGCAGATCACCACCACCGCGGAGCTCCCGGGCGAGATCGCCGGCCCGGGTGCCGCGGTCAGCGTGCGGATCGTCAACACCGGAACCGACGCGATCGACCTCGGCAGCGTGGTCGTCGACCTGCAGGACGCCGCCGGTACCCCCGCGCTGCCGATGACCACCAGCCCGGCCGCGCCGTTCGGCGGGTCCCTGGCTGCCGGCGACACCGCCTCCGGTGTCTACGTCTTCACCCTCCCCACCGGCTATGTCGGACCCGCCACGATCAGCGTCAGCTACACCGTCGACGCCCCGATCGTCGTCTTCACCGGTGACATCGCGTGAGCACACCGCCCCGCCGACCAGCTCCCGATCCGTTTTCGAGCCGTACCTACAGGAGTCGACCAATGAGGTTCACCCAACACCTGCGCGCGCGGGCCACTGCAGTCCTGACGACCAGCACGCTGGTGGTCGGTGGACTCACGGTGGCCGCGTCCGCCGCACCCGCGGCAGCAGCCGACGTCTCGACCGTCGTCGCGCCGGCGTCGACCACGGTCACCGCCGATGCGCTCCCGACCACCCAGATCGACGGGGTCGTGTGGGACCAGGCCATCGTCGGCGACACCGTCTGGGCCGGCGGTCAGTTCTCCAACGCCCGCCCGGCCGGGGCCGCCGCCGGCACCCAGCTGACCACCCGCAACAACCTGCTCGCCTACAACCTGACGACCGGCGCGCTGATCACCGGTATCGCCCCGTCCCTGAACGCCCAGGCCAAGGTCGTCGCGGTCTCGCCGGACAAGACGCGGATCTACGTCGGTGGCGCTTTCACCACCGCCAACGGGGTCAAGCACAACCGCCTGGCGGCATACAACGCCACCACGGGCACCATCATCGACTCCTTCGCGCCGAATCTGAACGCGACGGTGAACGCGATCGTGGCGACCGACACCACGGTCTACGTCGGCGGCATCTTCAGCACCGGCGGCGGCCTCAGCCGTCCCAAGCTGGCCGCATTCAGCGCCACCGACGGCAGCCCCACCGGGTGGGCCCCGGCTGCCGACGGCAACGTCAACGCGATGGTCCAGTCGCCGGCCGGCCAGATCATCGTCGGCGGCGCGTTCAAGAACGTGAACGGATCGCCCGCCTACGGCCTGGCCGCGATCGATCCGGAATCCGGTGCACTGGTGCCGTGGAACGCCAGCGCCAAGATCCGCAACGCCGGCCCGAACGCCGCGATCACCAGCCTGACCACCGACGGCACGGCCGTGTACGGAACGGCCTATCACTACGGCGCCGGCGGCAACCTGGAAGGCACCTTCTCCGCGGACCCGGCCACCGGGAATGTCACCTGGGTCGAGGACTGCCACGGGGACACCTACGACGCCTACTCCGACGGTACCCAGGTCTACACCGTCAGCCATGCGCACTACTGCGGCAACCTCGGCGGCTTCTTCCAGTCCATTCCCTGGGCGACGAACATGCGCCGAGCCCTGGCGTTCACCACCAACGCCACCGGCACGCTGGAGCACGATCCGCTCAACTACTTCGACTGGTTCGGCACCCCCAGCCCGTCGATGATCAACTGGTTCCCCGACCTGCAGGCGGGGTCCTACACCGGGAAGACCCAGGCGGCCTGGAGCGTCACCGGCAACGGCCGCTACGTCGTCATGGGCGGTGAATTCCCGTCGGTCAACCGCGTCGGCCAGCAGGGCCTGGTGCGGTTCGCCGTGGGCACGGTGGCTCCCAACAAGGTGGGCCCCGACGTCAAGGGAAGCGACACCAACCCCGTGATCCGGGCCCAGGCGTCCGGCGCGGCGCGTGTCACCTGGCAGGCCAACTCGGATCCGGACGACCTGTCGCTGACCTACAAGCTCACCCGTAACGATGTGCAGATCCATCAGACCGACGCCACCTCGACCTTCTGGAACCGCCAGACGATGGGCTACATCGACGCGGCGTCCAACCTGGTCCCGGGCACCGAGTACCGCTACCGGCTCACGGCCACCGACTCTGACGGCAACACGGTGCAGAGCGAGAACGTCCGCTTCACCGCGCCGCCCGTCGGCACCACCAACGGGTACAGCTCACGGGTCGTCGCCGACGGGGCATCCCCGTACTGGCCGATGAACGAGCCCAGCGGGACCGAGCTGTTCGACAACTCCGCGACGTTCAACGACAGCGACACCACCGCCGCCCTGACCCGCTCCGTGCTGCCGGGAGCGGTCGCCGGCGACGCCGCCTCGACGTTCGGCGGCACCACCACAGCCTCGACCCGCACTGCCGTCGCCGCTCCCAACACCTTCACCGCTCAGGCATGGATCAAGACCACCACCACCAACGGCGGCAAGGTCATCGGATTCGGCAACAAACGAACCGCCCCATCCACCAGCTACGACCGGCATGTCTACCTGGACGCCCAGGGCCGCGTCATCTTCGGTGTGTACCCGGGCGGCGTCGCGACGCTGACCTCGAGCCCCGGCTACAACGACGGCCAGTGGCATCAGATCACCGCCAGCTTGGGTGCCGACGGGATGAAGCTGTCGATCGACGGCAAGCTCGTCGGTCAGCGTTCGAACGTCACGGCCGGCCAGGCCTACTCCGGTTACTGGCGCGTCGGTGGCGACAGCACCGGCGGCTGGCCGGGCGCGGTGTCCAGCAACTTCATCGGCTCCATCGACGAGGTAGCCGTGTACCCGACCGTGCTCACCCGTGCGCAGATCGACGCCCAGTGGGTCGCCAGCGGCCGCACCTCCACGATCCCGACCGACCCCTACGGTGCCGCGGTCGTCAACGACAACCCCACGCTGTTCTGGCGTCTCGATGACACCAGCGGCACCACCGCGAGCCGACAGCGGTCCCGTCGGCACCCAGTCCGGGATCTACCGCAACGGTGTGACCCTGGGGGCCGCCGGCGGCATCAAGGGCTCGACCGGCACCGCCGCGACCTTCGACGGCACCGACGACCTGGTGGCCAGCACGAGCCGGTTCGGCAACCCGCGGACCTACTCCGAGGAAGCGTGGTTCAAGACGACGACGACCAACGGCGGGAAGATCATCGGGTTCGGGGACAAGCAGAACGGCGCTTCGGTCAACCACGACCGGCACGTCCACATGGACGGCACCGGCAAGGTCACCTTCGGTGTCTGGACCGGCTTCGCCAACACCATCACCTCGCCCACCGCGCTCAACGACGGCGTCTGGCACCACGTGGTCGCCACCCAGAGCAGCACCGAGGGGATGAAGTTCTACGTCGACGGCGCCTTGGTCGGCACCAACGGACAGACCGGCGCGCAGAGCTACGACGGCTACTGGCGTATCGGTGGCGACAATCACTGGGCCGGTCCGGCGTGGTTCAAGGGCGCGATCGACGACGTCGCGGTCTACAGCTCGGCCCTCACTGCCGCGCAGGTGGCGAACCACTTCGCCCTGGGCAGCGGGGTCGCTCCGGCGAACAAGGCCCCGACTGCCGCCTTCAGCTCGACGGCGACGTTCCTGGACGCGTCGTTCACCTCGTCGTCCAGCGACGCCGACGGCAAGATCGCCTCGTCCGCCTGGAACTTCGGTGACAACACCACGTCCACCGACGTCAACCCGACGCACACCTACGCCGCCGCCGGCACCTACACCGTCACGCTGACGGTGACCGACGACAAGGGTGCGGCCACCACCGTCAGCCGCCCGATCACCGTCGCCGCGTCGCCGGCGAACCAGGCCCCGGTCGCGAGCTTCACCGCGACCGCGGCTCAACTCACCGCCAACGTCGACGCTGCCGGGTCCTCGGATCCGGACGGCACGATCGCCTCGTACGCCTGGAACTTCGGTGACGGTGCCACCGCCACCGGTGTGACGGCCTCGCACGCCTACGCCTCGGCCGGCCGCAAGACGATCACGCTGACGGTCACCGACAACCGGGGAAAGACCGCGACCAGCACCCAGCCGATCGAGGTCACCGCGCCGCCGGTCAACCAGGCCCCGGTCGCTAGCTTCACCGCCGCCGCGGAGAAGCTGACGGTCAACGTCGAGTCGACCTCCACCGATGCGGACGGTTCCATCGCCTCACAGATGTGGAACTTCGGGGACAACACCCCGGGAGCGACCGCCGCATCGGCGACCCACACCTACGCAACGGCCGGCACCTACGTGGTCACGCTGACCGTGGTGGACAACGCCGGCGCCAGTCGGACGGCGACGCGGTCGGTCACCGTCACCCCGCCGCCGCCGGCCAACGAGGCGCCCACGGCCCGCTTCACCTCGTCGGTCGCCGGCCTCCGGGCGTCGGTCGACGGATCGGGCTCGTCCGACCCGGACGGCACCGTCAACGCCTACGCCTGGAACTTCGGTGACGGCTCGACGGATCTGGTGACCACGGCCACGGTGAACCACACGTACGCCGCCGCCGGCACCTACCAGGTGACCCTGACCGTCACCGACGACAGCGGCGCCACCCACTCGGTCACCAACCCGGTGACCGTCAGCAGCCCGGTCGCCACCCCGCTGATCTCCGACACCTTCTCGCGGACCGCCGCCTCCGGCTGGGGGACCGCCGACATCGGCGGCGCCTGGGCCGTCACCGGCGGGGCGTCCAACTTCACCGTCAACGGGAGTACCGGCAAGGTGCGGCTCAGCGCCGCAGGATCCGGCCCGTCGGCCACTCTCGGCGGCGTCACCGCGGCTGATGTCAGCAGCACGGTGTCCTTCTCCATGGACAAGGCGCCGACCGGCGCCGGCCTGTACATGTCCATGGGCGCCCGGAAGGTCGGCAACTCCGAGTACCTGGCGACCGCCCGGTTGCTCGCCGGGGGCGCTGTCCTGGTGCGGGTCAGCAAGAACGTCGCGGGCACCACCACGGTGCTGCGCAGCGTGACGGTGAGCGGCATGAGCTACACCGCCGGAGACACCCTGAATCTCCGGTTCGACGTCACCGGTTCGGCTAGTGTCGTTGTCGGAGCGAAGATATGGAAGTCAGGCACTTCGGAGCCTGCAGCCTGGCAGGTCACCGCGACCGACACGTCCTCCCCGCTGGGGGCCGGCAGCATCGCGCTGTACCCGTACCTCTCCGGCAGCTCTACCAATGCCCCGGTGGTCGTCAGCTACGACGACCTGAAGGTGCAGGCGGTCACGCCGTGACGGAAGGGTCGTCGTGCCTCGTTCGATTCTGATCGCCCACCCGGGTGCCGAGCTCTACGGCTCCGACCGGGTGATGGTCGAGACGATCGAGGGTCTACAACTCCGGGGCTGGCAGGTCATCACGACCTTGCCGGCCCCGGGGCCGTTGGTCCCCGAGATCGAGCGCCGCGGCGGGCACGTGGTGATCAGCCCGGCGCCCGTACTGCGCAAGAGCGCGCTGCGGCCGCTCGGCCTGCTGCGCCTGCTCGGTACCTCCCTGCGCAGCCTGGTCCCCAGCATCCGGTTGATCCGCGCGGCGGACCTCATCTACGTCTCCACGCTCACCATCCCGTCCTGGCTCATCCTGGGCCACCTGCTCCGGCGGCCCGTGGTGTGCCATGTCCACGAATCGGAGCGGTCCGCTCCGCTGTGGTTGCGCCGGGTGCTGGCCGGTCCGCTCCTCGCGGCCGATCACCTCATCGTCAACAGCGAGTTCTCCCGTGGGGTGTTGCTGGAGTCCTACCGGTCACTGGGTGACCGGTCCGAGGTGGTCTACAACGGGGTGCCGGGGCCGGCGACGGTGGTACCGGTGCGGGAGCGACTGGACGGGGGGGTGCGGCTGGTGTTCGTCGGCCGGCTCTCCCCCCGCAAGGGGCCCCAGGTCGCCATCGAACTGGTCCGTCGGCTCGTCTCCGGCGGTGTGCCCGCCCGCCTGGACATCGTGGGGTCGGTCTACCCCGGGTACGAGTGGTTCGAGGCCGAGCTCCGCCGCACCGTCGACGAAGCGGGTCTGACCGACGTGGTGACGTTCTCCGGGTTCTCCGACGACGTGTGGACACACCTGGCCGCCGCCGACCTGGCGCTCGTCCCGTCGCAGGGCGACGAGCCGTTCGGGAACACCGCCGTGGAGGCGATCCTGGCCGGGCGTCCGGTGGTGGTGAGCTCCAGCAGCGGTCTCGACGAGGCCGTGGCCGGTTACGGCTCGGCCCAGCGGGTCGCGGCCGGGGACATCGAAGCGTGGGTGACCGCCGTCACCCAAGTCGTGCGGGAGTGGCCGGTGTACCGGGACCGGGTCGGTGCCGACGTCGCGGTGGCCCGGGCGCGACATGCTCCGCAGATCTACCAGCAGACGATGGCCGACCGGCTCGAAGAGTCGGCGGCGGGAAAGTGACGGACATGTCGGCTCGACCTCTGCAGCAGCCCACCCGTACCCGGCCGGTGGTCGTGGCGATGTTGACCTACCGGCGCCCCGTCGACCTCGCCGAGGCGGTGCCCCGCATCCTGCCGCACACCGAGGCGGCGGGGGCGTCGCTGCTGATCGTCGACAACGACCCGGGGGGGAGTGCGCGCAGCGCCGTGAGTGCCTTCGGCGACCGCGTCGACTACGTCAACGAGACCCGGCCGGGTATCGCCGCGGCCCGTAACCGGGCGCTGGACGAGGCCGCCGACGACGCACTGCTGATCTTCATCGACGACGACGAGCGTCCGACCGCCGGCTGGCTGGACCTGCTGCTCTCCACCCACGCCGAACACCGCAGTGCCGCCGTGGTCGGCCCCGTGGTCAGCGAGTACGAGGTGGAGCCTGACCGGTGGGTCGCGGCCGGCCGGTTCTTCGACCGGCGCCGGCTGCCCACCGGGACGTCGGTCGAGGTCGCGGCGACCAACAACCTGCTGCTCGACCTCACGCAGGTGCACGCCCACGGCCTGCGGTTCGACGAGGCCTTCGGTGCCAGCGGCGGGTCGGACACCCTGTTCACCCGGCGGCTGGCCCGGGCCGGTGGACGGATGATCTGGTGCGACGAGGCTGTCGTGATCGACAAGGTGCCGGCGTCCCGGGTGTCGCGAGACTGGGTGCTGCGCCGCGCCTTCCGCTCCGGGAACTCGTGGACGCGAACCTCGCTGGAGATGGCGCCGTCGATCCCGCGACGCACGCTCATCCGGCTGCAGACGGCGGCGATCGGTGCGGCCCGCATCGGTGCCGGGGCGGCGTCGGTGCTGCTGGGCACCGTCACTCGGAGGCTTTCCCGGCGGGTCCGCGGCATCCGCACGATCGCCCGGGGCGCCGGCATGGCCGCCGGGGCGTTCGGCTACGTCTATCAGGAGTACCGCCGGGCGTGAGGGTCAGTTCCTCGTGATCTCCACGTTGTCCACGTCGACGTGACCGGTACGGCGGCCGGCCCAGTCCGTCGTTCCGCCGCCACGGAACAAGGCGAAGGACAGGTGGGTGATGTGCACGTCACCACGGCTGCGGTACGTGACGTTGCTGAGGTCCACGACCTGCCGGCCGTCCAGCCAGGCCTTCAGGATGCCGTTGGCGGAGCCGACGGTGTTCATCGAGTAGCACTGCTTGACGGTGTGCCAGGTGCCGGCCACGAACGGCTTGTTCCAACGGATGTTGTCGCCGTAGTTGTCGGCCTGACCCGGATGGTAGAGGTAGCTCACGGCCATGTTGGTCGGCCCCGCCCAGCTGTAGGCCTTCGGTCCGAGCCACATCATCCGTCCCGACCAGCCCCTGTCGGTCTGATTGCCCCCGGTGGGCGCCCCCGGCGACGTTCCGGGAGCGACCCCGAGCAGGCCGGGCAACTTGCCGCCGAGGGACCAGTGGAAGTTGCGGTCGAACCGGATCTGGTACTGGACACACGCCCGGTCCACGATCTCGGGCAACGAGATGAAGAGGTTGTCACCGTTGTCCCCCGGTCCTGGCCCGCTGTGGATCGTCCCGGCCTCGAGCGTGGTGCGCAGAAAGCGGCCACCGCGGCTGTCGCTGACCACGGTCATGTCGTCGTACGCGGAGGCGTTGGTGTTCGTCTCGCCGAGCGCGGCGACGAAAGCGTTGGGCTGGACGGCCCCGAGGGGCATCCCGTCGAAGGTCGTCGCCATGTATCCGTTGCTGGCAGCGGTGGCGCTGGCGGCCCGCGCCGCCACCGCCGCCCGTGCGGTGGGGGCGGCGAGGTCCGATGCGGCGAACGATGTGTAGATGACTGAGACGGCGGGTGCGGAACGAGAGACGTAGTCCCACACCCCGACCCCGCCGGCCTCGGTGATCCTGGCGGGACCGTCGTCGGTGACGGTCAGTTGCCAAGCCGGAACGGTCGACCCGTGGCCGAACGCACGGACGTCGACCGTGACCGGGTCGGATCCGGTGATCCGCATGTGCAGGTCCAACTCCTGTCCGGCCGTCACGCTCGACGGCAGCGGCAGCCTGCCCAGCGATTCGTCGTCGGTGGGGGTCAGGCGGCTGACGCCGAGGCTGAGAGTCCCACCGGGTCCGACCTGGACGCGGCCCCGGTAGGCCGAACCGTCATCCTGCCGTCGCGCCTCCACGGTGTGGTACAGCCGCAGGCTCGAAATGTCGGCCGGGACCACGGCGACGGACGCGACCAGTACATCGGTGGCGGAGACTCCGTCGAGGTGAGCACCGGCCGACCGGCCGGGTTGGATGTCGGCGATGACCGCCCGGTTGCCCTGGACGGAGAACTCCGCGCCACCGGTCTGGCTGTAGTCACCGCCGGTCGCGGCCGAACCCCAGCCGGCGCGGTCGGCCCGGTGGAAGTCGTCCATGGCCACCTGGGCCTGCGCCGCGCTCGCGGAGGTCGGCACGAAGGTCCCGGCGACCGTGGCGAGGGCGACTGCGGCGGCGAGCGTCCGCTTGCCGAGGAAGCGTTTCGTCCGGCCGGGCAGGGTGGGGCGACGGGAATCTCGCGTCATGCGTCGGGTCCTTGGTGTCGATCGGCGGGCCGCGGCACAGATGAACGGCGGACGGACAGTCTGGAAGAAAACGAGACGGCACGGCGGCGTGGTGGCGCACTTCGGAACTCGGCCACCGGCCGCAGCTCCGTGATCTCGTCGTTATCTTCCCGGGACACTAGTGCCGCGTCCCCGCCACGGGTAGGGGCCGGTTGCCCGCCGCCTCGGCGATCCGCCGTTCCGCCCCACTCGAACCGTGGTCCTGAGGTGGCGGCGGCGTCGATATCAGCCGATCGACTGCAGCCAAACGACGTGTACGGGCCGCTCGAGACCTCAGTCGCTGGGCCGTCCGGGGGATCGACGCACCGTATGAGCGAACTTCTGCGAGCCCAGCCGCCGACCCGGCTGCCGACCGGCGACCTCCACCGGCCGGTGGGGCGGCAGTCGGAACGTGTCGTCGACCGTCGTCGACACCCGGGTCTCGGTCGGTCCCCCCGCCGCCGCCGGAGGTCGCGACCGCGCCGAGCAGCCCATATTCGTTTCCATCCGCACTGCTGCACAGGCCACCGGCCACACATGCGTTCGGCGGCCGGCGCCTCGGTGTCGGACCGATTCGTCCACGGTGGCGGTCGACGTGGGGCCGGAGGTGTCGTGGCCTGTGTCGATGATCACTCACTGCGGGCAGGCATCTCCTGACCGAATTCGCCCGGGGTCGACCGCAACGATGTGCTGACCGACCTCGCGCCGGGCGATGTGGCACGACGAGGCAGAGTCCAGGCGAGTCGACCGGTGCGAGCAGCGGTCCGTCAGGACCGGGTGATGGCGATGTTGTCGATGTCGATCGTGCTGTCCCGACTGCCGGCCCAGTCCATGGTGTTGCCGCCACGGAAGATGCTGAAGACGATGTGCGAGATGTGGACGTCGCTGCGCGTGCGATACACGAAGTTCGTCTGGTCGACGACCTTGGTGCCGTCGATCCAGGCCTTGAGCACGCCGTCAGCCTTTCCCACGGTGTTCATCGTGTGACACTGCTTGACCGTGTGCCAGACGCCGGCGACGAAGGCCTTGTTCCACCGGACGTTGTCGCCGTAGGTCCCCGTCTGACCCGGGTGGTACATGTAGCTCACCGCCATGTTGAGCGGGCCGGCCCACTTGTAGGCCTTCGGTCCGAGCCACATCATGCGCCCGGACCAGCCCCGGTCGGTCTGATTGCCACCGGTGGGGGCGGACACCGAGGTGCCCGGAGCCACCCCTTCCAGACCGGGCAACTTGCCGCCGAGCGACCAGTCGAAGTTGCTGTCGAAGCGGATGTCGTAGCTCATGCAGGCCTCGTCGTAGCTGCCTGGCAGGGCGATGAACAGGTTGTCGCCGTTGTCGTTCTTGGTGGGCAGGCTGTGCGTCGTGCCGCGGCGCAGCACCGTTCGCACCGCTTTGCCGCCCCGGCCGTCCGACACGATGCTCATGTCGTCGTAGGCGGCGGCGTTCTTGTTGGTCGCCCCGACGGCTGCGTTGAACGCCTGGGGGCTGACGGCCCCGTCGGTCATCGCGTCGAAGTTCGCCGTCCGGTAGCTGGTGCCGGCCGGCGCGGCGGTGGTCGAGAGGCTGACCGCATCGATGATCTCGATGGCGGCGGCCGGTGCGGCGACCGCCGCGGCGTCCGCTGCCCCTGCGACGGACACCGCGGCCGCGCCGAAGGCGGTCAGGGCGAGGACCATGCCGGTGAATGTCCGCCGGCGCCTCGCCGGTGTCGTGGCATCGGGGCGCGGGCGGTGGTTCGGCGCGGTCGTCGGCATCGAGGGTCCTGTCTTCATGGGGAAGGAGGCGCTCGGGGTCGTGGTGCGACGCTGCCGGGGTGGTGACCTCCTGTAACAATCCGAGACGGTACGACTACGCAGGGTGATCTACAAGGGACCGCCCTCGCGGCGGGAACCGGCCGCTGAGGGCTTCATTCGCTGTCTGTAGACGGCGTGAGTCCGCTGGACGGGCCAGGTTTATCTGCTGGGGGATGTGACGGTCCGTCATCACGCACCCTGCGTTGCCATCGGGCGTCGTCAGTCGCTTGCTGTCACGATCGGGTGAAGTTTGAATTCCGCGGTGGGCCGCGGTCCGGTTGTGACCGGTACCACGCCCGTTTGCGTCACGCCGATGGGTGGATGTGCGCTCATGGAGCGGCGACGGCCGAAGACGGCGGGCAGTCGGCCTGGTGACCGTCGGTCACCGCCGTGGAGCGTGCGTCGGAACGCCGGCTCACGAGGTGCGTCGGCCGGCCCGTCGGACGAAGTCGGCGAGTACACGGACGTCTGCCCGCACCGCCGGAACGACCGCCACAGTGACGCTGACGAGCAGGCCGGCCGCCAGGACGCCGGCCGCCAGGCGCAACGCCGCCGGCAGCGGGAGCAAGGTGGCGGCGAAGGCGACGGCGCCGGCCGGGAGGCAGACGACGAGGACCGGACGCACGGCGTTCCTGATCAGCCGGGCGCTGTCCACGCCGGTGACGCGCCCGACGTGCCACACCGACGCCAGCCAGAACAGGAAGTAGGCCACCGAGTGCCCGACGGCCACGCCCAGCGGTCCCCAGGGGACCCCCGCCAGGATGATCGCGATCATGATCGGGCGGGTCACCAGGATCATCTTCAGCTGGGCCGTGGTACGGCCCTTGGCCAGATACGTCCAGTAGGCGATCTGCTGGATGGACCGGAAGACGCCGCCGACGGCCAGGATCGCGAAGATGGGAGCGACGTCGGCCCATTCGCTGCCGAACAGCACCAGCGTCAGCGGCACGGCGACGCCCGCCGCGACGGCGAAAATTGATGCCGTCAGGTAGCAGGCGACCAGCTGAGCGCGGTCCAGGTAACGCGAGAACCGCTCGTCGTCGTCCTGGATCGTGGACAGCACCGGCAGCGCCACACCGGTCATCGGGGCGTTGATCTGGTTCAGCGGCGTCATCAGCAGTTGGTAGGCCCTGCTGTAGAGGCCCAGCTGGAACGGCCCGGAGACGATGCCCAGCGCCACGTTGTCGACGTTCTTGGTCAGGTACGTCAGGGTCTGGGTGGCGAACAGGCTGGATCCGAACACGAAGAACCGGCGTAGCGAGACGTTCCGACGGGGCAGGCCCGGCAGCCACCGCGTCGAGACCACGTTCATCACCAGCGACACGACCGCCACGACGAGCTGCTGTGCCACCAGCGCCCACACGCCGGCCCCGGCCACCGCCAGGCTCGCGGCGACGGCGATGCCGGCGACCTGCGCGGCGATGTCGGCCACGGCGATCTTGCCGTACCGCATGGACCGGGTGAGATCGGCGCGGAACTGGGTGTTGGCGCCGCTGATGACGAACACCCCGGACAGGCTCAGGACGATCGGCACCAGCCCGGACTGGTCGTAGAGGGACTGGACGAGGGGCGCGCAGCCCGCCACCACCGCGGTGCACAGCGCCCCGAACCCGAGGTTGACCCAGAACAGGTTGGTGCGCTCGCCGTCGGACAGGGTCTTGGACTGGATGGCCGCGGACGAAAGACCGAAGTCCCGGATCAGGTCGGCGATGCCGATGACCGAGGTGACCATGGCGATGAGGCCGAACGCGCTCGGGTCCAGCAGGCGGGCCAGGATGATCATCGAAGCGAACTGCAGGGTGGCCCGGAACGCCTGGGTCAGCAGCACGACCTTGGACCCGCGGGCGGCTTTGTCGCCCAGGCTCACGATGGCGGGACCAGCATTGCTGCGGAGGGTGCGCAGTGCCTGCTAGCTTGCAGTTCTGGTTGCAAGGAGTGACCAGTCCGTCGCACTCCGGCAGTTCGAGGAGCGTCGTTCATGGCGGGCATGGACCTTGTCATGAGCGGGGCGGGGAGGGCGACCTCTCCCGTCGAGCTGTCGCGAAGGCGAGAGTATCGGATCTGGAAGGGGTCCCTGTGGCCTTGGACGATGTTGCCGACGTCAGTGCACCGGCAACCCTGCCGACCGTGTCCGTGATCGTCCCGGTCCGGGACGGCTTCGACCTGCTCCGGCGCTGCGTCGACGCACTGCTGGCCCAGGATTACCCGGCGGACCGGGTCGAGATCATCGTGGTCGACAACGGCTCCGTGACGTCGCCGGCGGCGGTCCTCCCGAGGGATGACCGGTTGATCCTGCTCACCGAGCCGGGACCGGGCTCCTACCGGGCGCGCAACCTCGCCCTGGGCGCCGCGACCGGGGACATCCTGGCCTTCACCGACGCCGACTGCCTGCCGGATCCCGGCTGGATCCGCACGGCGGCGGACTTTCTGGTGACGCATCCCGAGGTGGACATGATCGGGGGGCGGGTGGAGCTGGCGTACCGCAGCGGCGGGCCGGTCACCGGGCCCGAGTGGTTCGAGTTCAACGAGGGGTTCCCACAGGACCGCTACGTCCGGAACGGGTTCGCCGTCACAGCCAACATGATCACCCGACGCCGGGTGGTCGACCGGATCGGTGCCTTCGACGCCGAACTGGTGTCCGGCGGCGACGCGGAATGGGGGCGCCGGGTACGCGACGCCGGCGGCGCCCAGTGCTACCTCGCCGCGGCTGTCGTCGCGCACCCGGCCCGCGACACCTGGCACGAGCTCCGGACGAAGACCGTCCGCACGACCGGCGGCATCGTGCGGAAGGCCGCCCGGCGGCCCCGCGCCCGGGTTCGGATGGCGCGACTCCTCGCGGGCCAGCTGTACCGGTCGGCGTCGCTGCCGGTCGCGGTACTGCGCAACCCGAAGTTGCCATCGGCGACGGCCAGACGCCGGTACCTGCTCACGCGGTGGCGGGTCGACGGGACCATCCTGCGCATCCTGCTCGGCGCGTTGGTCGATCCGACCCGTTACTGACCTGGCGCGCGGTCGCCCGGATCCGGCGAGCGGGAGCGAAGGCGGCCCACCCCGGTGCGACGCGGCGGTCCGATGCCGTTCCCGAGGAATGATCCGCGGCCGCCGCGGCCACCGGAGATGCGGCATTCGCGCTGCCGGCATGACGTCGCCTGGACGAATCAGCGGCGCCGCTGCCCGCCGACACCTGACCGCCGCTGTTGTCTTCGTGAATCAGCGCCCGGCCGACAGGATCGGTCGTTACGATCATCCCGGGGTTACGCCGGGTCACCCCGGGTGACGCGACGGGCCGAGCGGTGTCGCGGGGACACGTCGGCCGCCACACGTCCGTCGGCGGTGCTCGCGCCCCGGGGGGCGGTTCATCCTGCGGGAGTCGGGAAAAGTGATGACGAAGGCCGAGCGCGGAGTAGCCGTGCCCGTCGACGGTACCGGGGGGCGTGCGGCCTGGCCGGATGCCGCCAAGGGCGTGCTCATCGTCCTGGTGGTGTTGTGGCACTCCAGCCTCTGGATGCACGAGAACGTGAACGCCGGGGTCGAAGGGATCTGGCGCCAGTTCGGCCTGTTCATGACGCCGTTCCGGATGCCGCTGTTCTTCTTCATCTCCGGCTACCTCGCCTCGCGGGCACTGGCCCGGCCGTTGGCCGGCACCCGCCGACGAACCCTCGGCCTGTACTGGATCTACGTGATCTGGTCGATCGTGTTCCTCGCCCGCCAGTTCATTCCGATGGCGAGCACCACGCCACCCCGGCCACTGGGAATCCTGACCGCGCTGATCCTGCCCACGTCGTTCTGGTATCTGTGGGCGCTGCCCTTCTACTTCCTGTTCTGCTTCGTCGCCGTCCGCGTCCTCGGCCGGCGCAGCGGCTGGCTGTTGGTGCCGCTCACCGCACTCGCCCTGTGCAGTCCACTGGTGCACTCCTGGTCGAGCCAGATCCTCAGCGAGCCCTACGACGCGGTCAAACTGCCGTCCGTCATGCGCAACCTGGTGTGGTTCTACGCCGGCACCCAGCTCCGGCCACTGTGGGACCGGATGATGCGAACCGCGTCATGGGGGCGTCTTGTCGTCGGCGTCACGACCTACGCTGCCGCGTTCGCCCTGGTCGAGATCTTCAGCCCCCCGTCGGACGACGGCTCGTGGACCATCGTGCCGCTCTCCTTCATCGCCCTGTTCGTGTCGTCGCAGCTGCTGGGCCTGCTCACCTACCGGTCGCGGGGCGCCGACGTCCTGCAGCGATTGGGCAGGGACACGTTGCCGATCTACGTGTTCCATCTGTTCATCATTTCCGCGGTCAGTGCCGTCGCGAAGATCACCCATCTCGACACGTTCCTCGCCGACCATCTCCCGGTGGCCAGTTCCCTGGTCCCGCCGCTGCTCACGGTGCTGATCATCCCGTTCACGTTGTGGGCCGCGTCGTTGATCCGACGCTCACCGCTGCGGTGGCTGCTGGTGGCGCCCACCGCCGTGGTCGGTGCTGCTGCGGACCGTCCCGCGGTGGCCGGGTCCGACACCCGCATGGCGACCAAGGCGGCTGAGTAGCATCGCCATTCATCGGGTGGGACCTGACCGTCGAGGTCCGCGGGCCGAGGACGGCGGACGCGGGGGGATTCGGGCGGTGATCGCGATGAACGGCGACGAGGTCGCGGCGCGTTTCGAACGTCTCCGAACCCGGTGGACCTTCGCGCTGATCGCTGTGGTCTGGGCGTGGATCATCGTCCCGAAGATCGTGCAGTCGATCCTGTCGCCGAAGTACCGCAACAGTGTCGGCGTTGCGAACGCGTCCTACAGCCGATTCGCCGATCTCGCCGACCGTGGCCTGTATCTCGCGGTGATCGCGGTGTGCCTCCTCATCATCGTCACCCACCTGAACTCCATCGACTGGCGCGGCTTCGGTCTGCTGCTGTGCCTGCTGCTGCCGTGGGCCTACATCGCCGCTCGCGACGTGTACGTTCCCACTCCGCTGCTACAGGGCGGGGTGTGCTACCCGTTGATCGTGACGGCGGTCTGGCTGCTGAAACCGCAGCTGCGCCGGTTGGACATCCTCGGGTACCTGGTGGGAGCGACGGCGTTCATCTCGGTGGCGCTGGCGGTGGTCATGCCCACGCAGGGGATCTTCCGGTCGATATCCGGCCAGGTCATCGGCGGTGACAAGCAGATCATTCCGGGTGGGCTGCTGGTCGGGGTGTTCACCCAGGGCAACAACCTGGGGCAGTTCCTGGCGCTCGGACTGCCGGCGGTGTTCCTGATCCGCCGCCGGCGGGACCGGTTGGTCCTGGCGGCACTCTGTGTGCTCGCCGTGCTGTGGAGCGCGTCGCGCGGGGCGATGCTGGCGCTGGCGATCGGCGCCTCGATGTACGTGGTGCTCCGAGTCGTCGCCCCGGCATTGCGGGTGGTCGTCGGTCCGCTGGTGCTCGGCGTGATCACCATCGCGGTGGTCGTCGTCCCGCTGACGACGACCGCGACGACGGCGTTCACCAATCGCGGGTTGATCTGGATGGTCAGTCTGAACGCCTGGCAGCACGAACCCTGGTTCGGCCTGGGGACCCGATGGTACGAAGCCGTCGGCGCCTCGTCCGGTCGGATCGCCGGAAGCGCCTTCCACGGACACAACCAGCTGGTGCAGTTCCTCGTCACCGGCGGGATGCTGTTCGTCCTGGCCGTCGGGCCGCAACTGGTCGCCGGCGTGATCCGGGCGACCGCCGCGGCCCGGGCCGGGGATCTCTTCGGGCTGGTGTGGTTGAGCACGCTGGCCGGTACGTGCCTGCTGGAGAAGTCGTTCTCCTACGTGGACAACACCAATTCGCTGGCGTGCGTGGTCATTCCGTTCGCCTTCCTGTTGCTGGGGACGGCGGCACCCGCCGGCACCGGTCCGCCCGGCGCGGCGACCTCGGAGCAGACCAGGGCCCGACAGCGCCCCCGGCAGCCCCCGCGGCGGTTGCCGGGCGAGCAGGTGCCTGCCGGAGTTCGGCGGAACACCGCGTTGGTCCCGCACCCCGCCGCCGCAGAACGAACCAGGGGCGGGCGATGACCGCGGGCCCGCAGCGGAAAGCAGGCGCGCCACGGGCTTGGAACAGGCCGTTGTCCGCGTCAGCGGATCAGCGTGGGCATTACCATCAGGTCCCGGACACGCCGGTTCCGCGACCACTGCCTTGGAGATCCGCCCGACGGTCTCGGATCAGGATCACCGGGACGCACCCACCGTCGGCCCACTGTCGGTCATCGAGAAAGGGTCAGACATGGACCTGCGCGCCTACCTGCGCATCCTGAGGAAGAACTGGTGGCTGGTCGTCGCCTGCGTCTTGCTCGGGGCCGGCGGGGCCGCGGCCTACAACGCCACGACTCCCCGGCAGTACGAGAGCGACGTGACCTTCTACGTGTCCACGCCGACGGACGCGGCCGGCGGTAACGCCTTCCAGGCCAACCAGTATGCCGTGGCCAAGATCGAGTCCTACAGCAACCTGGTGACGAGCGACGCCCTGGCCGACCGCATCATCGCCCGGGCCGGACTGGGGCTGTCACCCGCTCAGGTGGCGTCCAAGCTCTCGGCGGACTCGGATCTGAACACCGTGCTCGTCACGGTCACCGTGCGGGACTCCGACCCCGGTCGGTCGCTGCAGATCGCCGAGGCGGTCGCCGCCGAGTTCGGCCCGCTCATCGACGGGCTGGACAACCGCACCAGCGAATCCGGTGTGCAGAACTCGACGGTGAAACTCGTCGTCACGTCCGGGCCGAGCTTGAAAGCGGGCGCGGTGTCCCCGCAGGTCCGCACCAACATCTCGCTCGGGATCCTGGCCGGACTGCTGGTGGGCCTGATCGTGGCGACGTTGCGGGGGATCTCCGACACCACGCTGCGTTCCATCGACGCGCTGCGGGCGGCATCCGGCGTGCCGGTGCTGGGCGCCGTCGGTCTCGATCCAGCTGCCCGGCGCACGCCGGTGCTGATCGGCGACCAGCTCCGCTCGATTCGCGCGGAGAACTATCGGCAGATCCGCACCAATCTGCAGTTCAGCGACGTCGACAAGCCCGTCCAGGTGCTCATCGTGACGTCGTCGATGGCCGGCGAGGGCAAGTCGAGCGCCGCGGTCAACTTGGCCATCGTGGCGGCGGAGACCGGGCGGAAAGTGCTGCTCGTCGAGGCAGACCTGCGCCGTCCACGCGCCGCGGACTACCTCGGCCTGGAGAGCGCGGTGGGTCTGAGCAACGTGCTCGCCGGTCAGGTCGCGGTGCAGGACATCCTTCAGCCGTGGGGGACGGACGGACTCCAGGTGCTGCCGAGCGGGTCGGTACCGCCGAACCCGTCGGAGATGCTGGGCAGCCAGGCGATGGTCAACCTGCTGGCCGAACTGCGCACCCTGTTCGATCTGGTCATCATCGACACCCCGCCGCTGCTGCCGGTCACGGACGCCGCCGTGGCCGCGACCCTGGCCGACGGTGTGGTCGTCGTGGTCCGCTTCGGGAAGACCACCCGCAATCAGCTGACCGCCTCGCTGTACTCGCTGGAGGCCGTGGACGCCCGCATCCTCGGCTGTGTGCTGTCGATGGTGCCCCGCAAGGGTGCCGCGGCCACGGGGTACGAGAGTTTCAGCTACGAAGAGGACGACCCCACGAAACGGGCGGCGCCGCTGGCGCCGATGGCGACCCCGCGCGCGGCGGTGCGCGACGTCGCGTCGGTGTCGCCTCCGCGGGTGGACGGGGTCGCGCCGCCTGCGGGCCGGTCCCGCCGAGGCTGAGTGGCCCGACGGGCCCGAACTCCGGAGCGGCTACGGGGACCCGTGCCGCGCCCATCGGCTGCGCCGGCTCTCCGTCACGCAGGCCGTCCGGTCAGCCGCGGCTGAGGGTCCGCAGCGCGCCCGCGAGGGCCGTGTCGAGCTCGGCGGCACACCGCCGGAAGGCCTCGACAGGCTTGCCGACCGGGTCGGCGAGGTCGTCCTCGACCGTCCGGCCGGGCACCTGGGACCGGGCGGCCCGGGCCCGGGCGAGCAGGTCGAAACCGGCGTCGACCGGGTCGGAGACCGCGCCCGGCTGCGCCGCGTCGGCCAGGTAGCCGAACTGTTGGATGGTGAACAGCCGGGACAACGACGCCGGGTTGAGCACGGCGACGGCGCCCCGGTGTTCCCGGGTGGCCGCCAGCACCAGGTCCGAGTCGCGGACCAACTGCGGCGTCAGGGCCCGGCCGATGAAAGCGGACCCGTCGATGCCGCGTTCGGCCAGCACCGTCAGCGCCGCCGGATCCATCGGGCGCCCGCCACGGGTACGGGTGCCGGCGGAGCCGATCGACCAGCCGGTGGCCGGGCGTCCGTCGGCCAGGTCCGCTGTCGCGTCGGCAGGGATGCCCGCCGCCCGCAGTGCGTCCCGCAGCAGGTACTCCGCCATCGGCGAGCGGCACTGGTTGGCCGTGCACACGACGAGTACCCGGAAGGCCCGGTCGGGGCGTTCCGGGACCGTCCCGGGGGGCGTCACGGACGTCCGAGGGCGCGGTAGGTCCAGCCCGCGGCGCGCCAGGCGGCCGGGTCCAGCACGTTACGGCCGTCGAGGATCCGCTTGCCGGTCATCGAGGCCCCGAACGTGGTCGGGTCCAGCTCGCGGAACTGTTTCCACTCGGTGAGCAGCAGCACGACGTCGGCGCCCTGGGCGGCCTCTTCGGCGGTCGCCACGTAGGTCAGCTCCGGCCGGAGCCGCTGCGCGGTGTGGATGGCTTCGGGGTCGGTGACGACCACGCTCGCCCCTCGTTGGCCGATGATCGCCGCCACGTCCAGGGCGGGGGAGTCGCGGACGTCGTCGCTGTCGGGCTTGAACGCTGCGCCGAGGACGGCCACCCGGGCACCGGCGAGGGTTCCGCCGAGCACCTCCTGGGCCAACTCGACCATGCGGCGACGACGGCGGATGTTGATGTTGTCGACCTCGCGCAGGAACGTCAACGCCTCGTCGGCACCGAGCTCGCCGGCGCGGGCCATGAACGCGCGGATGTCCTTGGGCAGGCAGCCGCCACCGAACCCGAGGCCGGCGTTGAGGAAGCGGCGGCCGATGCGGACGTCGTGCCCGATGGCGTCGGCCAGCTTGGTGACGTCGGCGCCGGTGGCCTCGCACAGCTCGGCCATCGCGTTGATGAAGGAGATCTTGGTGGCCAGGAAGGAGTTGGCTGCGACCTTGACCAGTTCGGCAGTCGCGTAGTCGGCGACGAGCCGTGGCGTGCCCGCCGCCAGCGGCATCGCATAGACGGCGTCCAGGATGGCGGTGGACGGATCTGACTCCGCGCCGGAGGCGACGCCATAGACGAGCCGGTCGGGGTGCAGGGTGTCCTTGACCGCGAACCCTTCGCGGAGGAACTCCGGGTTCCAGGCCAGCGAGGCGTCGGCGGCGCCGGCCTCGATGAGACCGGCCATCCGCTTGGCGGTGCCCACCGGGACGGTGGACTTACCCACGACCAGGTCGCCGTCGCTCAGGTGCGGTACCAGCGACGCGAAGGCGCCGTTGACGTAGGTCAGGTCGGCGGCGTTCTCGCCCTTGCGCTGCGGGGTGCCGACGCAGACGAAGTGCACCTGGCTGTCCTGTGCGGCGGCGATGTCGGAGGCGAACCGCAACCGCCCGGTGGCCATCGCCTCGGTGAGCAGCTCGGGGAGGCCGGGCTCGTAGAACGGGGCCAGACCCGCGGCCAGTGCCTCGATCTTGGCGGTGTCGAGGTCGATGCCGATGACCTCGTGGCCCATCTTCGCCATGCACGCGGCGTGGACGGCGCCGAGGTAACCGCATCCGATTACGGAGAGTTTCATCGTATGTCTTTCGTCAACCGGAACGAGAAGGGGCGGTGCAGGCCGACGCTGGGGATGGCGGGCACCACCAACGTGACAGAACATCTGATGGCTGACAAACCGAGCCTCGCGATGACACGTTGTGGCCGGTGACCACGCACCCGTCCGGCCCTGCCGGGTGGCGCCGAAGGTGTGCCGGCTCCACGGTGGCTACGGGTGGGGTGGTCCCACGGGGACCACCGGACTGCTCCGGCGCAGTAGGGTCCGGTTGTCCGGAACTGCCGCGCGGGTGCCTTCCATCGGATTACATTACGACATGTCGAAGTTGGCATATGGGTGGCCAGTACTGTGTGGAGCAGATCACAGGTGGCGTTCTGGCGCCTTGTACTCCTTCGCGACGAATGCAACTGACTGGACGGCGCGGTATCGAGTTGCGCCTGAACACCTGCGAGGACCGGAATGACAACCCGCATCGGCTACGCCCCCGGCGTGTACGACCTGTTCCACATCGGGCACCTCAACATCCTCAAGCACGCCCACTCGCAGTGCGACCACCTCATCGCCGGTGTGGTCTCCGACGAGATGTCGCTGCTGATGAAGGGGAAATCGCCGATCGTGCCGCTGGCCGAGCGGCTGGAGATCGTCCGCAGCATCAAGTTCGTCGACGAGGCCGTCGCCGAGGTCGTCCCCGACAAGCTGGACACCTGGCGCCAGGTCGGTTTCGACATCATCTTCAAGGGCGACGACTGGCGCGGTACCGCCAAGGGCCGCAAGCTCGAGAGCGACTTCGCGACCGTCGGGGTCGAGGTCGTGTACTTCCCGTACACGATGCACACCTCCAGCTCGCTGTTGCGTCGCTTCCTCTCCGGTGTCGTCCCCGAGGCTGACAACCCCATCGCCGTCACCGGCTGATCCGGTGTGCGCGACACTGGGCGGGTGATCGACCCCGCCATCGGTTCCCTGTCCCGCCCGGCCCCGGGCGCCGCACTCGTCGAGGCGGTCGCCGTGATGGACCGGTTGCGATCCCCGGGCGGCTGCCCGTGGGACGCCGATCAGACCCACGCCTCGCTGGTGCGCTACCTCGTCGAGGAATGCTTCGAGCTGGTCCAGGCCATCGAGGACGGCGATCCGGCCGCGATGCGGGAGGAACTCGGCGACGTCCTGTTGCAGGTGCTGTTCCACGCCCGGATCGCGGCGGAACGCGTCGGCACCGCGGCCGGGTTCACCGTCGACGACGTCGCCCGCGATCTCGTGGACAAGCTGGTCCGCCGCCACCCGCACGTCTTCGCCGACGGCGCCGCCCTCACCGACGCCGACCAGCAGCAGCAGCGGTGGGAGGAGCTGAAGAAGGCCGAGAAGGGTCGCTCCGAGCCGCTGGCCGGCGTGGCGATGGCGGCGCCGTCGATGGCCCTGGCCGGCAAGCTCGGTGCCCGGGCCCGCAGGTTCGACGTTCACGCCGACCTGCCCGCCGGTGACGGCTGGGCGGAGCAGGTGTTCCGGCTGGCCTACGCCGCCGGGGCGGCCGGCGAGGACCCGGAGGTCGCGGTCCGGGCGGTGGCCCGGGCGCACGCCGAGCGGATGCGCGCCCTGGAGCCGGGCGCCTGAGCGACGGGTCCCGGCGGATCAGTCGCCCGGCAGCTCCGCGCCGACCTGTCGGCGCAGCTCGTCCAGCGTCCCCATGATGGCGAGCGTCTCGGCCACCGGCAGCAGGTCGGACTCGGTGCGTCCGTCGGCGACGACCCGGGCCAGCTCCGCCGCCTCGTAGGCCAGGCCCTCGTGACCCCGGACCGTGTTGCCGTCCCAGACCCGCCGCTCGTCGTCGCGGTCGATCAGGGTGATGGGCTGCGGCATGTAGAAGTCGCCGGCGATCTCGATACGGGCTTTCGTCCCCGAGATCGTCGCGGTCGTGGGCGTCTTGGCGAACAGCGTCGTGTTCAGCACCGCCTGGAGTCCGGCGTCGCTGCTCAGGACGGCGCTGACCTGGCCGTCGACGCCGGTGGCCGCCAGCGTGCCGGTGGCCTGGATGCGGTCCGGGGTGCCCTGCACGAAGGAGGCGAACGAGACCGGGTAGATGCCCAGGTCCAGCAGCGCCCCGCCGGCCAGCTGCGGGTCGAACAACCGGAACTGCGGGTCGAAGTCGAAGTACTGGCCGTGGTCGGCGGTCAGGGTGACCAGGTCACCGAGCACGCCGTCGGCGAGCAGCTGCCGCACCACGTCGTAGTGGGGGAGAAAGCGGCTCCACATGGCCTCGAGAACGACGACGCCGGCGGCCGAAGCGGCTCGCGCGACCTCGGCGGCCTGCGCCCGGGTCTGGGTGAAGGCCTTCTCCACCAGCACGTGCTTGCCGGCGGCAATGGCCAGCAGGGCGTGTTCGTGGTGCGCCGAGTGCGGACTCGCGACGTACACCGCCTGCACCTGCGGATCCTCGACCAGCGCCCGATAGCTGTCGTGCACGGTGCCGATGCCGAACCGGTCGGCGAACGACTGCGCCCGGGTCGCACTGCGCGACCCGACGGCGACCAGGTCCTGGGCGGTGTGCTTGCGGACGGCGTCGGCGAACGAACTCGCGATGCCACCCGGCGCCAGGACGCCCCAGCGCAGCGGCGGGGCCGTGCGCGGATCGCGCGGTGCGGGGGGTGGGCAGCTGGGTGGGGAGAGCAGGCACGCGGAACTCCTGGGATCGACACCGACCGGACGCGGCTCCAGAGGCACGCGCCGCGTGGCAACAGTACGGCCCGATCGTGGCCGGCCACCCGGACGGCGAGCGTCCGCCGGCCCGTGACAGCGACCGGATCGTCGCGGGCGAGTGCCGGGCGGGTGCCGGGCGGGTCGGTGGTGCGGCCCGTTCCGATTCCGGGCGTGTCGGGATCGCCGGCGGTGACGCCCGCTGTCCGGTTCCGCCGGTCGCGCGCCGTGACCGTCGGCTGCGCCCACTGTGGGCGCAATTGTGAATGCCGTGGGGACGGTCGACCGGTGTCGCGACTGGCGGACGGCGATGGGTGTTGATGCGTTGGGGACGGTTCCGGGACAGCCGGTGAACAGTCACTGTCGGTGCCCGGTGGTAGACCTGACCCATGGCCGCGCCGGACACGCCGACACCAGATATGGGGTCTAGGAAATCGAGGGGCCCTAGATGTACTGTTCGAAGCCCCCAGCGGGTACCACCTGTACGACGACGGATCCGCTCGGAGAACCGGCGTCGGCAGACCGCCGGAACAACCGAACCACGACGTGCCCACCCTCCCCGGAGGGAATGGCCGGGGCTCCGAGGGCGCTGTACCAGGTGGTCTTCGGGCCACCCGACCGGCTCCTCCTGACCACCACGGCACGCCGAGCAGCACCGCACCGGCAGCACCCGCACACACGACCCGCACGACCGCCGATCGACAGCAGTGGATCAGCACGCACCGGCTCGACAGGAGAGCGCATGGCCCCCAATGTGAGCACCACCGACAACGGTGTCGCCCTGTACACCCAGGACCGCACCGGCTCGGGCGACACCGCACCCGGTGACGCCGGTCAGTACCGCGCGGGCGGCTCGACCGCCACGTCGATGACCGTGATCCGCCGCAACGGATCCACCGCACCTTTCGACAGCGGCCGTGTCGCCGTCGCCATCACCAAGGCGTTCATCGCCGTCGAGGGCGACTCCGCGGGCACCTCGTCGCGCCTGCGCGCGCTGGTCGCCGAGCTCACCGAGCAGGTCGCCGGCACGCTGGCCCGCCGCTACGGCGCCGACCGACACGTCGACCTCGAAGACGTCCAGGACCAGGTCGAGCTCGCGCTGATGCGCGGCGGCCACGCCAAGGTCGCCCGCGCCTACATCCTGTACCGCGAGGAGCACCGCCGCGCCCGTGAGGAGCGCGAGGCCGCCGAGGGCAACGCCGACACCGGCGCCGGCCGTGGCGCCCCCGTGTGGAGTGTCGTCGCGCCCGACGGCTCGTCCAGCCTGCTCGACGCCGTCCGGCTGCGCAGCATCATCGACGAGGCCACCGAGGGCCTGTCGGACGTCAGCGCCGACACCGTCTACGCCGGCACCACGTCCAACCTGTACGACGGGATCAGCACCAGGGAGCTCGGACTGGCCCCGATCATGGCCGCCAGAGCGCTGGTCGAGACCGAGCCCAACTACTCCTTCGTCGCGTCCCGGCTGCTCGCCGACACGCTGCGAACCGAGGCCCTGACGTACCTGGCCGGCGAGCACCGCCAGGCCGGCGCCCACGACATGGCCGAGGTCTATCCCGGCTACTTCGCCGGCTACGTCGCCCGCGGCATCGAGCTGGGTCAGCTCGACCCGGTGCTGGCCGAGTACGACCTCGAGCGCCTCGGAGCGGCCATCGACGCCTCCCGCGACGGGCAGTTCACCTTCCTCGGTCTGCAGACGCTGTACGACCGGTACTTCCTGCACCACCGCGAGACCCGCTACGAGCTGCCCCAGGCATTCTTCATGCGCGTGGCGATGGGCCTGGCGATCCGCGAAGCCGACCGCGAGGAGCGGGCGATCGAGTTCTACCGCCTGATCTCGAGCTTCGACTTCATGTGCTCCACCCCGACGCTGTTCAACGCCGGCACCACCCGGCCGCAGCTGTCCAGCTGCTTCCTGACCACCGTCGACGACGACCTGGACGACATCTTCCAGTCGATCAAGAACAACGCCCTGCTGGCCAAGTTCTCCGGGGGCCTCGGCAACGACTGGACCCCGGTCCGCGGCATCGGCGCCCACATCAAGGGCACCAACGGCCTGTCCTCGGGCGTCGTGCCGTTCCTCAAGATCGCCAACGACACCGCGGTCGCGGTGAACCAGGGCGGCAAGCGCAAGGGTGCGGTCTGCGCCTACCTCGAGACCTGGCACATCGACGTCGAGGAGTTCCTCGACCTGCGCAAGAACACCGGTGACGAGCGCCGCCGCACGCATGACATGAACACCGCCAACTGGGTGCCGGACGAGTTCCTGCGTCGCGTCGAGGCCGACGGCGTGTGGACGCTGTTCTCCCCGGACGAGACCCCGGGCCTGCACGACACCTACGGCCTGGAGTTCAGCCGGCGGTACGCCGAGTACGAGGCCATGGCGGCGCGTGGCGAGATCCAGGTGTTCCGTCAGGTCAAGGCGGTCGACCTGTGGCGCCGGATGCTCACCATGCTGTTCGAGACCGGCCATCCGTGGATCACCTTCAAGGACCCGTGCAACCTGCGCTCCCCGCAGCAGCACGTCGGCGTCGTGCACTCGTCCAACCTGTGCACCGAGATCACCCTGAACACGTCCAAGGACGAGGTCGCGGTCTGCAACCTGGGCTCGGTGAACCTGGCCGCGCACACCACCGCCGACGGCCTGGACATCGAAAGACTGCGCGGCACGGTCCGTACTGCGGTCCGGATGCTCGACAACGTCATCGACATCAACATGTACACAATCCCGCCGGCCCGTCGGTCGAACCTCAAGCACCGCCCGGTCGGGCTGGGTCTGATGGGCTTCGCCGACAGCCTGTACAACCTGGGCATCGCCTACGCCTCCGACGCCGCGGTGGAGTTCGCCGACACGTCGATGGAGCAGCTGTCCTACTTCGCCATCGAGGCGAGCTCGGACCTGGCCAAGGAGCGCGGCGCCTACGCCTCGTTCGACGGTTCGCTGTGGAGCAAGGGCGTCCTGCCGATCGACTCGGTGGAGATCCTGCGCGAGCACCGCAACGGTGACCTCGACCAGGACAACACCCAGCGGCTGGACTGGGACACGTTGCGCACCAAGGTGAAGAACCAGGGCATGCGCAACTCGAACGTGATGGCCATCGCCCCGACGGCCACCATCTCCAACATCATCGGTGTCGCGCAGTCCATCGAGCCGACCTACCGCAACCTGTTCGTCAAGTCGAACATGAGCGGCGACTTCACCGTGGTCAACGAGCACCTCGTCCGGGTGCTCAAGGAGCGTGGGCTGTGGGACGAGGTCATGATCGCCGACCTCAAGTACTTCGACGGCTCGCTGTGGCCCATCGACCGGATCCCGGCCGACGTCAAGGAACTGTTCGCCACCGCCTTCGAGATCGACGGGTCCTGGCTGGTCAAGGCCGCCTCGCGGCGGCAGAAGTGGATCGACCAGGCGCAGTCGTTGAACCTCTACATGGCGCAGCCGAACGGCCGCAAGCTCGACGAGCTGTACCGGCTGGCCTGGCGCAGCGGGTGCAAGACCACCTACTACCTGCGCTCGACCAGCAAGACCCACGTCGAGAAGTCGACGCTGCGCGGCACCGACGGCAAGTTGAGCTCCGTCCAGGCCACGTCGGCGCCGACCGCTCCGGTTGCGGCGCCGGCCGCCCCGGCCCCGGCCCCGGCTGCTGCGCGGGCCGCGACCGCGGTCGCTCCGGCTCCGGCCGCGGCCGTCCCGGAGGCTCCCGCCGCCCCGTCGGCGGCCACCGCGGTGCCGGTGCTCACCGCACCGACGCCGGCCGCCCCCCGGCCGGTCGTCAAGACCCCGGACATCGAGCTGAACCCGTTCGCCTCGGACCAGGTCGCGGGTAGTGACATCTCGGCCTGCTCGATCGACAACCCCGACTGCGAAGCCTGCCAGTGACGGTCGGCGTCCCCGACCCGACCGCTCACCAGCCCGAAAGGATCTGACCATGACCGACTTCGCCACCACGTTCGCCCCGGAAGAGACCGAGGCGCCCGAGACCAGCTTCACCACCACGACGGCCACCTCCGCCCCGGCGGTCAGCCCGACCGTCGAGACCGGCCTCGGCTCGATCGACACCTCCGGCGGACGGGTGTCGGTGTCGGAGAAGCGGATGATCAACGCCCGCGCCGACGTCAACCAGCTGCTGCCGCTGAAGTACCACTGGGCCTGGGAGAAGTACCTGGCCGGCTGCAACAACCAGTGGATGCCGACCGAGGTGTCGATGCAGGCCGACATCGCGCTGTGGAAGTCGCCGAACGGGCTCACCCCGGCCGAGCGGCAGATGCTCAAGCGCAACCTGGGTTTCTTCGCCACCGCCGAGTCGCTGGTCGCCAACAACATCGTGCTGGCGGTGTACCGGCAGCTGACCAACCCGGAGTGCCGCCAGTACCTGCTGCGGCAGGCCTTCGAGGAGGCCGTGCACACGCACACCTTCCAGTACATCTGCGAGTCGCTCGGCCTGGACGAGGGCGAGCTGTTCAACATGTACCGCGAGGTCCCGTCGATCACCGAGAAGGACTCCTGGGCGCTGAACTACACCCAGCACCTGCAGGACCCGGAGTTCCGCACCGGCACCGTCGACAACGACCGCGCGTTCCTGCGGGACCTCGTCGCCTTCTACGTGATCTTCGAGGGCATGTGGTTCTACACCGGCTTCGCCCAGATCCTGTCGCTGGGCCGGCGCAACAAGATGGTCGGCATCGCCGAGCAGTACCAGTACATCCTGCGTGACGAGTCGATCCACCTGAACTTCGGCATCGACGTCATCAACCAGATCAAGCTGGAGAACCCGGAGCTGTGGTCGGCCGAGTTCGCCGCCGAGATCTCGGGGATGCTGCGCAAGGCCTGTGAGCTGGAGATCGCCTACGGCCGCGAGACCCTGTCCACCGGCATGCTCGGCCTGTCGGCCGCGCAGTGCGAGCAGTACATGCACTTCATCACCAACCGCCGCTGCGTCCAGATCGGCCTCGAGCCGCTGTTCGCCGAGACGGAGAACCCGTTCCCGTGGATGAGCGAGATGATGGATCTCAAGAAGGAGAAGAACTTCTTCGAGACCCGCGTCATCGAGTACCAGACCGGTGGCGGACTGGAGTGGTGATCCACCGGCACCGACCCTTCGCCGCCAGCCCGCGCCGGGCACCGCGGCGCACCTGAACACGGGCGGCACCCGGGAGCTTCGCGCCCCGGGTGCCGCCCGCTCACGTCGGTGGGTCCCTGCTCGCTCGGCATCGGGCGACCCGGTGGACCGGCCGGCCGGGCCCAGCGGGGGAGAGGCACCGGGTCACCAGGCGTCGCCCTCCCGCCAGTCGGCGACGAGGTCGCCGGTCAGATCGGCCGCCGCCACCGATATCGACCCCGGCATGACGAACACGCAGTGATCCTCGTCCGGGGTCCGGACCGCGCCGGCGGGAGCAAGGGCCCAGGTCCGACCGGTCCACGCCTGCCAGCCCCGCGCGGCGTAGAACAGCGCACCATCGTCGGTCGCTGCGAGCGCGCCCAGCTCGTACGACCCGGTGATCAACCGTTCCAGCGGCGCCATCACCGCCGCACCCAGCCCGCGACGCCGCCGGTCGGCGCGGACGGCAACGCCCTCGACGTACCCGGTGCGTCTCGGCCGTCCCCGGTACCCGAGACGACGGCTCACCAGCGCAGCATGGGCGACCACCTTGCCGTCCTCGACCGCCAGCGCGTGCATGCCGCCCAGGCAGTGCTCCCAGTCCGGCTCGGTCATGTCGTCGAACACGTCGTAGAGCAACGCCCGGGCGGCGGCCCGCCGGGCGGCGCCGAGGTCGGCGGTGTGCACCACCTCTACCCGCCACACGCCATTCATCCGCTCATCCCACTCCGGTTCGCCGCGATTCGCCGGTCGACGACGCAGACGATCCCGGGAACCGGGATCGCGCATTAAAATCGGATGCATCGTCCCGCGAGACCCGCGGCGGATGACCCGAACGACAACCATGCGGCCGAGCCGGGACCGGGCGACCGAGGACAGGAGCTTCCGTGCCCGCAGCCAGCACCCAGCTCGACGACCGTGAGCGCCTGCTCAGGTGCACGGTCACGCTGCTCATCGAACTCGGCCCCGAGGCACTGGACCTCGACATGCTGTGCGCCGCCTCCGGGGTGGACCGCGCGGTCTGTGACCGGCTCTTCGACTCCATCGAGAGTGTCTTCGTCGGTGTCAGCGCCCGCCTGCTCTATTCGCACGTCGAGAATCCGGGCGCGTCCGTGCAACCCGTCGGCCAACTGGGAACCGCCCTGCAGACCGCCCTGCGGATCATCTGGGAACACGTCGAACGGCGGATCGACGAGCACCATGCGCTGCATGTGCTGACGCTCGCGCAGATCGCCGACCGCTCGCTGATCGACCGGATGGGGCTGTCGATCCACGACACGCACCTGCGGTTCACCGAGGGATGGCTGGTCAAGGCCGCTGGGCGCTACGGCATCGAGTGGGGCGTGCTGGTTCCGCAACTGGCGACGCTGGTCCAGGCACTCTTTGACGGCCTCATCGCTGATTTCGTGGTCAGCCGGGACGGTGTCCGGGCGCGCGAAACGCTCGACATCTTCGCCGGCCAGCTGTCCAGGAACGCGTTGCAGGTCTGACGCCGGGCGGCGCCGTCGCCGCGTCGGTGCCTCCGCCCGGGCACCGTCGCCGCCAATCGGGCACACGCCGGTGGGCAGAACGGGGCCGTCGTCCTCGCGGTCGGTCCGATACACTCCGAGTCAGGTCATGAGTTCCAGCGTCAAGCCCCGGCTCGCTGGGCGGCAACCCTCCACACGCGGTGGGGTGCCCCGGGTGATTGACCCGGTGTCCCGCGAGGTGCGGGACACAAGCGCGGTCCACCAGCAGGTGGACCAGTCGGACGCCTGAACGGAGCGCCGCTGTGTGTGACCGAATGTGTTGTTGCCGCTGATCCGAGGCTGATCGCCCGCCGTCCGACGCCGTCGTCGCGCTCGATCAGTCCTCCCCGGCCGTACCCCCTCCCGCGCGGTCCGCCGCCGAACGGCGCCTCCGCGCCTCCCGGACCGCCCTCCCCGTCGCGACCAGCGACGAGAAATGAGCAACGAGCATGAGCACCGACTGGAAATTCGAGACCGTGCAGATCCACGCCGGCCAGGCGCCCGACCCCACCACCCACGCCCGTGCGCTGCCGATCTACCAGACGACCTCGTTCGCCTTCGACTCCTCCGAGCACGGTGCGAAGCTGTTCGCCCTCCAGGAGCTGGGCAACATCTACACCCGCATCCACAACCCCACCCATGACGCCGTCGAGCAGAAGATCGCCGCACTCGAGGGCGGCGTCGGCGCGCTGCTGGTGGCCTCCGGGCAGGCTGCCGAGTCGATCGCGCTGCTCACCGTGGCCAACGCCGGTGACCACATCGTCGCCTCGCCGCGGCTCTACGGCGGTACCTACAACCTGCTGCACTACACACTGCCGAAGTTCGGCATCACGGTGAGCTTCGTCGAGAACCCGGACGACCTGGAGTCCTGGCGGGCGGCGGTGCAGCCGAACACCAAGGCGTTCTACGCGGAGTCGATCTCCAACCCGCAGCTGGACGTCCTCGACTTCGAGGGCGTCTCCGGTGTCGCGCACGCCAACGGTGTCCCGTTGATCGTCGACAACACCGTCGCCACGCCGTATCTCATCCGACCACTCGAGCACGGCGCCGACATCGTGGTGCATTCCACGACCAAGTACCTGGGCGGCCACGGCGTGGCCATCGGCGGCGTCATCGTCGACTCCGGGCACTTCGACTGGACCGCCGACCCGGCGAAGTTCGCGATCTTCAACACCCCGGACCCCAGCTACAACAACCTCACCTGGGGCACCGATCTCGGCCCGAACGGTCTGTTCGGCGTCAACGTCGCCTTCATCTTCAAGGCCCGTCTGCAGCTGCTGCGCGACCTCGGACCCTCGACCACGCCGTTCAACGCCTTCCTGCTCAACCAGGGTCTGGAGACGCTGTCGTTGCGGTTGGAGCGCCACGTCGCCAACGCCACCGCCGTCGCGGAATTCCTGCAGGGCCGGCCGGAGGTCGCGTCGGTGAACTACCCGGCCCTCGAGTCCTCGAAATGGCATGCGCTGCAGCAGAAGTACGCACCCAACGGCGGCGGCGCGATCGTCGCGTTCGAGGTCGTCGGTGGTGCACCGGCGGGGGAGGCGTTCGCCGACGGGCTGGAGATCTTCACCAACCTGGCCAACATCGGTGACGTGCGCTCCCTGGTCATCCACCCCGCGTCGACGACGCACTCGCAGCTCACCCCGGAGGAGCAGGCCAGCACGGGCGTCACCCCGGGCCTGATCCGCCTCGCGGTCGGCATCGAGCACATCGACGACATCCTGGCCGATCTCGAGAAGGGCTTCGCCGCGGCGGCAGCCGCCATCGAGGCCGGGGACGGCGACCCGGCGGGCGCCGCTCCCGAGCCCGTCGAGCCCGATGTCGCCCCGGCCGGCGTCTGACGGGTCCATGAACGTTCACCCTCGCGCGACTCCGAAACTGGCATGCTGACTTCCATGGCCTACGCCGACCGCACCGCACCCGACCTCGGAACCGGCACCACCGGTTCCCGGGTGGGTGCGGTGTTGTCCGCCGTCCCGGGCGGCCGCGCCGCCGCCGTCACCGCGCCCACCCGCCCGGACCCCGCCGGCCGCCCCGAGATCTGGCGCGACGGGGATCCCGTCGCCGACCGGAGATTCGCCGACATCGGCGACGTGGTGCTGGAGAACGGTGCCGTGCTGCCGGACGTCCGGATGGCGTACGAGTCATGGGGGACGTTGAACGCGGCTCAGGACAATGCGGTCCTCGTGCTGCACGCGCTCACCGGGGATGCCCACGTCGTCGGTCCGGCCGGTCCGGGCCAGCCCACGCCCGGGTGGTGGGACGGCCTCATCGGCCCCGGTGCGGTGCTGGACACCGACGTGCTGTACGTGATCGCGCCCAACGTGCTCGGCGGCTGCCAGGGCACCACCGGCCCGTCGTCTCCCGCGGCGGACGGGCGCCCCTACGGATCCCGTTTCCCCACGCTGACCATCCGCGACCAGGTCGCCGCCGAGACGGCGCTGGCCGACCGGTTGGGGATCGACAGCTTCCTGGCCGTCATCGGCGGGTCGATGGGCGGAATGCGGGTGATGGAGTGGGCGGTCGGTCATCCCGGTCGGCTCCGGGCTGCAGTGGCGCTGGCCACCTGCGGCTACTCCTCGGCCGACCAGATCGGCTGGACCACCCCCCAGTTGTCCGCGATCCGGGCGGATCCGCACTTCCGCGACGGCGACTACTACGACGGTGAATGGCCATTGGCCGGGATGGCGGTCGCCCGCCAGATCGCCCACGCCACCTACCGCAGCGAGTACGAGCTGAACGCCCGTTTCGGCCGGCAGGATCAGCCGGGCGAGAGCACCGCGGACGGTGGCCGGTACGCGGTGCAGTCCTATCTGGAGTACCACGGGGCCAAGCTGGGGCGGCGCTTCGACCCCAACTCCTACCTGCGCCTCACCGAAGCGATGAACTCGCACGACCTCGGCCGCGGCCGGGGCGGTCTGGAGGCCGCGCTGCAGCGGATCACCGCCGCTCTGACCGTGGCCGTCGTCGACTCCGACCGGCTGTTCCCGCCGCACCTCGGGCGGGAACTCGCCGCCGCGCCGACCACCCGGCCGGTCGTGACCATGCACTCCGAATTCGGCCACGACGGGTTCCTCATCGAGGCCGATCAGGTTGCCGCTGTGGTGGCCGACGCCGTCGGCGCGGTCCGGGGATCACTCGCCGGGAGGTGAGCCGGCCCGCCGCCGATCCGCGCCCGCTGCCGCGTCGCGACGAGCGGTGTCGCAGCCGGCGCGGACTCTGCGTCGGATCCAGCGGCGCCGGTCAGCGAGCCGGCCGGCACCGGTCAGCGAGCCGCGAGCGCGGGTGCGATCACCCTCGACACCAGCGACGTCATCAGCTCGCGGGGGTCCACCATCGGCACCGGGTCGCCATCGACCTGCAGATCGCTGGACACCACGACCACGGTGCGCAGGCTCGGGATGACCTCGACGAGTTGACCGCCGTAGCCGACCGCCGCGTACGCCGGTACGTCACCGGCCGTGGTGATCCACCAGTGGTAGCCGTATTCGGCGTCCCGGTTCACGTCGCCGGCGGGGGTTCCGGCGGAGGTCGCCTCGGCGACCCAGCTCGCGGGAACCACCTGACGATCGTCGATCCGCCCCTCGTTCAGGTACAGCTCCCCGAGGGCCAGCATCTGGCGCGGCGTCAGCTTCAGATCCGACGCGCCGGCGTGCACACCCTGCGGATCCACCGGCCACGCCAGCCCCGCCGCCTCGTAGGCGGCGAGACCCTCGT
This sequence comes from uncultured Actinomycetota bacterium, assembly GCA_963700115.1. Classification (GTDB taxonomy): domain Bacteria; phylum Actinomycetota; class Actinomycetes; order Mycobacteriales; family Nakamurellaceae; genus Nakamurella. The sequence goes on from OY969473.1 coordinate 994,252, forward strand.
CGGTGTAGTGCACCACGGGGGCCCCGGCGGTCGGGATGCCGAGTGGTTCGAACAGCCGGGTCGCGGCGTAGTCGAACACCGAACCGCCCGTCGCCCGCGCCAGGGCGGCAGCGGCCAGGTGCGAGTTCGCGTCCCCGTAGGCGAACTCGCCCGGCGCACGGTCGACACCGTCCGCCAGGATGCGCGCCACCCAGTCCGGCGCGTCGGCGAAAGTCATTCCGGTCGCGAAGGTGTCGGGCAGGCCGGACGTCATGGTGAGGAGCTCTCGCAGCGTGATCGCCGCGATCTCCGGCGTCATCTCCGCAGCCCGTTCCGGCAGCAGGGTGGCCAGGTCGGTGTCGACGCCGGGTAACGCGCCCTCACCGATGGCGATCCCGATCAGGGTCGACAGGAAGCTCTTCGTGACCGAGAACGCGTTACGACTCGCCGTGGCGTCGGTCTGCCAGTACTCCTCGACCACGACCTCGCCGTCCACCTGCACCAGCACCGCCCGCACGTGATCGAAGAAGCTGTAGGTCTTCAGCTGGGTCTGGACGAGCGCGGGCAGGGTGGCCACGTCGAACACCGTGGCTGACGTGCCGGCAGCCGGAGCGCTGGTGACGGTAGGTACGTCTGCGGCGGTGCGGGTGGTGGACGAGACATCGGCCGGGGTCGCGTCGGACGACGGCCCAGGCGCCGTCGGCGCGCTGCAGGCGGCGAGGACAGCCGACACCAGGATCAACCGGACGGCGGACCGCCCGTCACGCAGCGGGAACGACGAGCTCATCGGGCGTCCGCCCTCGGGGTCGCGGCAGCTCGGCGGAGGTCGGGCCGGGCGGCATCGTCGCCGGGGCCCAGGGTTCCACCTCCCCGGAGCCCTCACAACCGCCGTTACGGCGACACGTCCACCCTTTCGGCGGTCAGCTGCCGGTGTAGTACCGGTCGGCAACTTCCAGGGTCTCGTCCAGGATCGCCAGGCCCTCCCGTACCTCGGCGTCGCTGACGGTGCAGGGCGGAACCACGTGCGTGCGGTTGAAGTGGGTGAACGGCCAGAGTCCGTGCGCCTTGCAGGCCTTCACGAACGCGGCCATCGGGGCGGCGTCCGCACCGCTGGCGTTGAACGGCACCAGCGGCTCGCGGGTGGCGCGGTCGCGGACCAGCTCGACCGCCCAGAACACGCCCAGGCCGCGTACCTCACCGATGGACGGGTGGTTCTCGGCGAGCTTCCGCAGCCCTGGGCCGATGACGTCCTCGCCGATCCGGCGGGCGTTCTCGACGATGCCCTCCTCGCGGAAGATGCCGATCGAGGCGACCGCCGACGCGCACGCCAGCGGGTGCCCGGCGTAGGTGAGACCGCCCGGGTAGACCCGGTTGTCGAACGTCGCGGCGATCGCGTCGCTCATGATGACGCCGCCCAGCGGGACGTAGCCGGAGTTGATGCCCTTGGCGAAGCAGACCAGGTCGGGGGTGACGCCCCAGTGGTTCGCCGCGAGCCACTCACCGCAGCGGCCGAAGCCGGCCATCACCTCGTCGGCGATGTAGACGATGCCGAACTCGTCGCACAGCGCCCGGATGCCGGCGAGGTAGCCGTCCGGCGGCACCAGGATGCCGTTCGTCCCCACGACGGACTCCATGATGATGGCCGCCACGGTGTGCGCGCCCTCCATGACGATGGTGTCGCGCAGGTGCTGCAGCGCGCGGGTGCACTCCTCCTCCGGGGTGGTCGCATGGAACACCGAGCGGTACAGGTACGGACCCCAGAAGTGCACCACGCCAGGGATTCCCGGCTCGGACGCCCAGCGCCTCGGTTCGCCGGTCAGGGTCACCGCTCCCGACGTGCCGCCGTGGTAGCTGCGGTAGGCGGCGAAGATCTTGTTCCGGCCGGTGTGGATCCGCGCCATCCGGATCGCGTTCTCCACGGCCTCGGCGCCGCCGGTGGTGAAGTAGACCTTGTTGAGGTGGCCGGGGGCGATCTCGGCGATCAGTCGGGCGGCCTCGCTGCGGACGTCGTTGGCGACGACCGGGCCGATGGTGCAGAGCTTGCCGGCCTGCTCCTGGATGGCGGCGACGAGCTTCGGGTGCTGGTGCCCGATGTTGACGTTCACGAGCTGCGACGAGAAGTCCAGGTAGCGCTTCCCGGTGTAGTCCCACATGTACGAGCCCAGCGCGCCTTCGATCGGCAGCGGGTCGAGGGCGCCCTGGGCCGCCCACGGGTAGAACACGTGGGCGCGGTCGGCGGTGCGGACCTCCTCGCTCGCGGCCGGCTCGGTGTCCGCCTGATGGCCCTCGGCGGGAGGGCCGTCGGCGCTGGAGACGGCCGGCTCGTCGGTCGGATCGGCACCGTTGGAAGCTGCGAGGTTCGTCGACATGCACCCGACCCTACGACGGTGACGGCGGCGGCGACATGCGGGTGCGCCACCCGCTCCGGGCCGTCGATATCGACCCGCGGACGCCAACCCGACCGGTCCGGTGTCCGCGCCGGCACCGTCCGTGGCGGACGGGAGCCTGTCCGTCCGGACCCGTCATCCGACGGAAACATCGGGCCGTCGGTGTTTATAGTCAGGCAATCTTGATCCCTCACGATCACTGTCTGCCGCCGCTCGGCCCGCCGGGGTCGCCACGGGAGATGCGGTGGGATCGGGTGTGCGTTCGCGCCAGTGCCGTGACCCGTCAGTGCCTGAAGGAGTATCGCGATGACCGTCGTACGAGCCGCCATCACGCAGGTCGCCTGGACCGGTGACAAGGAATCGATGATCGACCGGCACGAGCAACTGGCGCGCGACGCCGCTGCGCAGGGTGTGCAGATCATCGGCTTCCAGGAGCTGTTCTACGGTCCCTACTTCGGGATCCGGACCGACCAGAAGTACTACGCCTACACCGAACCCGTCGACGGTCCCACCGTGCAGCGGTTCGCGGCACTGGCGAAGGAACTGAACCTCGTCATCGTGCTGCCGATCTACGAGGTGGCCAACGAGGGGGAGTACTACAACACCGCGGTGGTCATCGACGCCGACGGCACCGTGCTCGGCTCGTACCGAAAGCACCACATCCCGAACCTGCCGCAGTTCTGGGAGAAGTTCTACTTCCGCCCGGGCAACCTGGGGTACCCGGTGTTCCCGACCGCGGTCGGCCGGGTCGGTGTCTACATCTGCTACGACCGGCACTTCCCCGAAGGCTGGCGAGAACTCGGCCTGAACAACGCGCAGATCGTGTTCAACCCGTCGGCGACGAAACCCGGTCTGTCGAACCGGCTCTGGGAGATCGAGCAGCCCGCCGCCGCCGCCAACAACCAGTACTTCGTCGCCGCGAACAACCGGATCGGCACGGAGAGCGAGGAGTTCGGCGACGACGCCGTCACCTTCTACGGCTCGTCCTACTTCGTCGGCCCGCGTGGCGTGTACGTCGGTGCGGTCGCCTCGCAGGACCGGGAGGAGATCGTCATCCGCGACCTCGACCTGGACGAGATCACCCAGGCCCGCAACGACTGGCAGTTCTACCGCGACCGTCGCCCCGAGTCCTACACCAAGACCACCACCCCCTGAGTCCGACCCCCTCCCCGTGTATCCCCCGACCGCAACCTCTCCCACCTCCCCGAATCGTGGCGGTCTCCTCCCGTGCGGCGGGAAGAAACCGACAGGATTCGGTACCGGAGCCGATGCGGCACCCCCGAGATGGAGTGAGTGAGTCATGACCACCCTGATCACCAACGGCACCGTCGTCAGCGCCACCGGTTCGGTGCGTGCCGATGTGCTGGTCGACGGCGAGACCATCGCCGCCGTCTTCGCGCCCGGAACCTCCGCGCTGGGCCCGATCACCGCCGACGCCGTCATCGACGCGGCCGGGAAGTACGTCATCCCCGGTGGTATCGACGCCCACACCCACATGCAGATGCCGTTCGGCGGGACCGAGGCCTCGGACACCTTCGAGACCGGCACCCGCGCGGCGGCGTGGGGGGGCACCACGACGATCGTCGACTTCGTGGTGCAGGCCCACGGCCAGCGGGTGCAGGACCAGGTCCAGCTCTGGCACGACAAGGCCGCCGGCAACTGTGCCGTCGACTACGCCTTCCACCAGATCATCGGCGAGGTGAACGACGCCTCGCTGGCCGCGATGGACGAACTGATCGGCGAGGGCATCACCAGCTTCAAGCTGTTCATGGCCTACCCCGGGGTGTTCCTGTCGTCCGACGGACAGATCCTGCAGGCCATGCAGAAGGCCGCCGGCAACGGCAGCCTGATCATGATGCACGCGGAGAACGGTTCGGCCATCGACGTTCTCGTGACGCAGGCGCTGGCCCGCGGGGAGACCTCCCCCTACTACCACGGTGTCACCCGGCCCTGGCAGACCGAGCAGGAGGCCACCCACCGGGCCGTCATGCTCGCCGACATCACCGGCGCCCCACTGTATGTCGTGCACGTCTCGGCCAAGCAGGCGCTGGCCCGGATCGCCGAGGCGCGTAACGCCGGTCAGAACGTCTTCGGCGAGACCTGCCCGCAGTACCTGTACCTGTCGCTGGAGGAGAACCTCGGGGCCCCCGGCTTCGAGGGGGCGAAGTGGGTCTGCTCGACGCCGCTGCGGTCCCGCGCCGAGGGCCACCAGGACGACCTGTGGCGCTACATCCGCACCGGCGACGTCACCACGGTGTCGACCGATCACTGCCCGTTCTGCATGAAGGACCAGAAGGAGCTGGGCGTCGGCAACTTCGCCAAGATCCCCAACGGCATCGGCTCCGTCGAGCACCGGATGGACCTGCTCTTCCAAGGGGTCAAGGACGGCCGGATCAGCCTGGAGAAGTGGGTCGACGTCTGTTGCACGACGCCGGCGCGGATGTTCGGGCTGTACGGCAGGAAGGGCGTCATCGCCCCCGGCGCCGACGCCGACATCGTCGTCTACGACCCGAACGGCCACACCAGCATCGGCCTCGGCAAGACCCACCACATGAACATGGACTACTCGGCCTGGGAGGGCTACGAGATCGACGGGCACGTCGACGTCGTGCTGTCCCGCGGCGTGGTCGTCAAGGACGAGACCGGCTACGTCGGACGCAAGGGTCACGGGCAGTTCGTGAAGCGCTCACTCTCGCAGAACCTGATCTGAACGGATGGACCGCTGAGATGGACTTCGGGGTGGTGCTGCAGAACGATCCGCCGGCCGCGCGGATCGTCGAGTTCGCCCGGCAGGCCGAGCTTCTCGGCTTCAGCCACGTGTGGACCTTCGACTCGCACCTGCTGTGGCAGGAGCCCTACGTCGTGTACTCGCAGATCCTGGCGAACACCCGCAAGGTGACCGTCGGGCCGATGGTCACCAACCCGGCCACCCGGGACTGGACGGTCACCGCGTCGCTGTTCGCGACGCTGAACGAGATGTTCGGCAACCGGACGATCTGCGGGATCGGCCGCGGCGACTCCGCGGTGCGGGTCACCAACGGCCGGCCCACCACCCTGGCCACCTTGCGCGAGAGCATCGGTGTCATCCGGGGTCTGGCCAACAGCGAGGCCGTCGAGTACAACGGCAACACCCTGCAGTTCCCGTGGAGCGTCGGCTCGAAGCTGTCCGTCTGGGTCGCCGCGTACGGCCCGAAGGCCCTGCAGCTGACCGGCGAGATCGGCGACGGTTTCATCCTGCAGCTGGCCGACCCGGACATCACCGCGTGGTCGATCGCCGCCGTCCGGAGGGCCGCCGCGGACGCCGGCCGCGACCCGGCCGAGGTGAAGGTCTGCGTGGCCGCACCCGCGTACGTCACCGACGGGTCGGCGGCCGGGCTGCGGCACGCCCGTAACCAGTGCCGCTGGTTCGGCGGAATGGTCGGCAACCACGTCGCCGACATCGTCGCCCGGTACGGCTCGCAGGGTGCGGCGGTCCCGGCGGCGCTGAGCGACTACATCGCCGGCCGGCAGGGCTACGACTACAACGCGCACGGCAAGGCCGGCAACGACCACACCAACTTCGTCCCCGACGAGATCATCGACCGCTTCTGCCTGCTGGGGCCGGTCGAGGCCCAGGTCGCGCGGCTCGAGCAGCTCCGCGAACTGGGGGTGGATCAGTTCGCGCTGTACCTGCAGCACGACGCCAAGTCCGAGACCCTCGCCGCCTACGGCGACAAGGTGATGCCGGCCGTCAACACCCGGAAGGCAGCCAAGACGTGAGCTGTCGTCCGCCGCATTCCCGCGACCGTCCTGGTGCCCGGCGACCGCTCTTGCGGTCGCGGGAGGCAGAACCGTCCGCGTTGGCCGTCTTCGGCCGCGTCCACACCCATTGCGCTGCCGTCTTCCGTCAACGCTGCCACGATGTCGGCCGCGCGGACGGAAATCGGCAGCGCAAAGCCGCCGCCGGGGCGCCCGCCGGCCACCCGCCCGGCACCGCCTCCGGACCCCCACCCGCGGCATCACCCCGGGGCTCCGCCGATGACCGCTCTGCGCTACCTGCGCAAGGCCGTGCTGGCCCTGGTGGGGCTGGCCGTGCTGCTCGGCCTCTGGGAGCTCTACAAGTCTCTCGGACCGGCCCGCGGCGGCTCGCTGTTCGGGGTGCCGATCTGGGCGCGGGCCGGCAACGCCGCGATGCCGCACGTCACCTCGGTGATCGACGCTTTCGGGGCGCAGGAGGTCGGCGGCGCGACCATCGTCCGCGGCGCCTCGGCGCCGACGGTGTTCGAGTCGGTGCTCTCGGCGGCCGGGAACTCGCTGCTGTGGGCCGGGGTCGGCTTCGTGATCGGGGTCGTCATCGGGCTCGCGCTCGCGCTGATCATGGACCGGCTGCAGGTGCTGGAGCGCGCGCTGCTGCCGTGGATCGTGCTCAGCCAGACGGTCCCGCTGATCGCGCTGGCCCCGCTCGTCACCGGTTGGGGCAACGGCCTGTCCATCGGCCCGCTGGAATGGCAGCGCTGGATGTCGGTGTCGCTGATCGCCGGCTACCTCGCCTTCTTCCCGGTCGCCGTGGGGATGGCCCGCGGCCTCAAGTCGCCGGGTGCCGTGCCCACCGAGTACTTCCGCTCGGTCAACGCCGGCTGGTGGCAGACGCTGACCCGGCTCAAGCTGCCCGCCTCGGTGCCGTACCTGGTGCCGGCCTTGCGGCTCGCCGCAGCCGGTGCGGTCGTCGGCACGGTCGTCGGGGAGATCTCCATCGGCCTGGAGGGCGGCATCGGCCGCCTCATCATCAGCTACTCGCAGGGCGCCACCGGCGACCCGTCGCGGGTGTACACCGCGGTGATCGGGGCGGCCGCGCTCGGTCTCGTCACCGCCGCGATCGTGACACTGTTCGACCTGGCCCTGCGCCGCTACCAACGGACGGGGAACGCCTGATGAGCACACCTTTCGGAGCCGTACCGCGGACGGTCACCGCCGCCGCCGTCGAGGTCGCCGGGGTCACCAAGACCTTCGGCAAGGGCAAGAACCAGGTCGTCGCACTGACCGACATCGACCTGACGATCCACGCCGGCGAGTTCATCTCGCTGATCGGCCCGTCCGGCTGCGGCAAGTCGACGCTGCTGCGGATCATCGCCGATCTGCTGCCGGCCACCACCGGCACCGTCCGGGTCAGTGGCGAGACCGCCCGCGAGGCCCGGCTGGGCCGCAAGTACGGCTTCGCCTTCCAGCAGGCCGGCCTGCTCGACTGGCGCACCGTGCTGGACAACATCGAGCTGCCGCTGGAGCTGCACGGCGTCGGATCCAAGGAGCGCCGGGCCCGCGGCCTGGAGCTGCTGGACATGGTCGGTCTGGCCGACTTCGCCAGACATCGCCCGCCGCAGCTGTCCGGCGGCATGCAGCAACGGGTGGCGATCGCCCGTGCGCTGGCCGAACGCCCCGGTCTGCTGCTGATGGACGAGCCGTTCGGGGCGCTGGACGAGATGACCCGTGAACGCATGCAGGACGAGCTGGTCCGGATCGCCGCCGAGACGTCCGCCGCGGTCGTGTTCGTCACCCATTCCATCCCGGAGGCGGTGTTCCTGTCCGACCGCGTCGTGGTGATGTCACCCCGGCCCGGCCGGATCGCCACCATCGTCCCGGTGGGCCTGCGGCAGCACGCCGACGGCTCGATGGCCAGCGGCACCCAGGTCCGCGAGTCGCCGGCCTTCTTCACCGCGATCACCCAGGTCCGGGAGGCGCTCCGCGGCCGCGAGATGTCCGACGACGCCCTCCCGGGTGCCGCGGGGGCGTTGTAGATGCTGCGCTCCGCCACCCGCTCGATCGCGCCGCCGGTCGTCTTCGGCGTGCTGTTCCTGCTGGCCTGGCAGGCCCTGGTGCAGCTCGCCGACATCCAGGCCTACGTGCTGCCGTCGCCGGGGGCGATCTGGACGGCGTTCACCAACGACGCCCCGCGGATCGCCATCGCCGCCCGCAACACCGGATCGAACGCGCTGATCGGGCTGGTCGGCGGGACGGTGGTCGCGCTGCTGTTCGCGGCGGTCGTGGTGCGGCTGCGGGTGCTCGACGAGATGTTCACCCCGCTGGTCGCCGCGCTCGCCACCATCCCCATCGTCGCGCTGGCGCCGCTGCTGAACATCCTGTTCCCGTCGACGTCGGCGGTGCCCCGCCAGATCGTCGTCGGCATCAGCGCTTTCGTGCCGGTCTTCATGAACGTGGTCCGCGGCCTCAAGCGGATCAGCCCGGTGCACGCCGAGCTGATGGCCAGCTACGCCGCCTCCGGCTGGGCGATCCTGCGCACTGTTCGGATCCCCGGCGCGCTGCCGTACTTCTTCACCGGCCTGCGGATCGCGGCGTCGCTGTCGGTCATCGCCGCCGTCGTCACCGAGTACTTCGGCGGGCTGCAGAACGGGCTCGGCGCCCGGATCACCTCCGCCGTCGCCGCCACCAACTACCCGCGGGCGTGGGCGTCGGTGCTCGGCGCCGTCCTGCTCGGGCTGTTGTTCTACGTCGCCGCCCTGCTCGTCGAGCGGCTCGCCACCCGCGGCCGGGTGGACACCCGCTGACCTCCCGCTCTTCCGGCACTCACCCATCGCAGCACCCCCGCACCCCCGTCAGTCAGGAGAACAGATGTCCCGGATCGGAAAGAAGATCGGCGCCGCCACCGCGGCCGCCGGCCTGTTCGTGCTCGCCGCCTGCGGCAGCAGCGACAGCGCCACCAGCTCGACCACGGTGGCCACCTCGCCCGCCACCACCGACGCCGCCGCGTCGGAGACCCTCAACGCCTCCGGGCAGAGCAGTGCCCCGGACACCGCCTCCAGCGGCGCGATGACCGACGTCACACTGCAGCTGCAGTGGTTCACCCAGGCCCAGTTCGCCGGCTACATCGCGGCCCTGGACCAGGGGTTCTACGAGGCGCAGGGGCTCAATGTCGAGATCCTGCAGGGCGGTGCCGACATCGTCCCGCAGACCGTGCTGGCGGGCGGCCAGGCCGACTACGCGATCGCCTGGGTGCCCAAGGCGCTGCAGTCCCGGGAGCAGGGCGCGGCCATCACCGACGTCGGGCAGGTGTTCCAGAAGTCGGGCACCCGCCAGGTGTCGTTCAAGGACAAGAACATCACCACCGCCGCCGATCTGCGCGACAAGGTCGTCGGGAACTGGGGCTACGGCAACGAGTTCGAGCTGTTCGCCGGGATGACCCAGGCAGGCCTGGACCCGGCCGCCGACGTCCAGCTGACCCAGCAGCAGTTCGACATGAACGGCCTGCTCAGCGGGGACATCGACGCCGCCCAGGCGATGATCTACAACGAGTACGCACAGGTGCTGGAGGCCGAGAACCCCGACACCGGCGAGCTCTACACCGCCGACGACTTCAACGTCATCGACTGGAACACCGAGGGCACCGCGATGCTCCAGGACGCGATCTGGGCCGACACCGCCAAGCTCGCCGACGATCCGGCCTACCAGGAGACGACGGTGAAGTTCCTGACCGCCAGCTACCAGGGCTGGATCTTCTGTGCCGAGAATCCGGAGCAGTGCCGCGACATCGTGGTCGCCGCCGGGTCGAAGCTCGGTGCGTCTCATCAGCTGTGGCAGATGAACGAGGTCAACCAGCTGATCTGGCCGTCCGCGAACGGCATCGGGATGGTCGACAAGGCCGCCTGGGACCAGACGGTCACCGTCGCCCAGGGCACCAAGAACGCCGACGGCGACACCGTGCTGACCAAGGCGCCCGAGGCCGAGGCGTACACCAACGAATACACCGAGAAGGCGCTCGCGGTGCTGGACGAGATGGGCCTGGACACCACGGGCGAGAACTTCGCGCCGATCGAGGTGACGCTGAACGCCGGCGGCAACTGAGGCGAGCCCACACCGGAGGCCGGTCCCCGCGGGGGCCGGCCTCCGGCGTGTCCGGGGGTTGTCGACGCCGGTTCGACCGGTGGGCGGTCGCACCGGCGCCCGGTCGTAGGGTGGCCGGAGTGGTTCGAGAGAGAAGGTGTGCGGTGCCGATCCGTCTGGGTTACAAAGCGTCTGCCGAGCAGTTCGGGCCGTCGGAGCTGTTGGGGTTCGGCGTGCTGGCCGAGGAGTCCGGCTTCGATTCGGTGTTCGTGTCCGATCATCTGCAGCCGTGGCGGCACGACGGTGGGCACGCGCCGGCTGCGCTGCCGTGGCTGGGTGCGCTGGGTGCCCGGACGGAGAAGATCGTGATCGGGACGTCGGTGTTGACCCCGACGTTCCGCTACCACCCGGCGGTCATCGCGCAGGCGTTCGCGACGCTGGGGATGCTGTATCCCGGGGCGGGTCATCCTGGGTGTCGGGTCGGGGGAGTCGCTGAACGAGGTGCCGCTGGGCCTGGAGTGGCCGGACGGCAAGGAGCGCTTCGCCCGGATGAAGGAGGCCATCACGCTGATCAAGGCGTTGTGGGCCGACGAGCGGGTCGACTTCGAGGGCACCTATTACGCGCACCGCCAAGGCCACCATCTACGACCGTCCGGAGACGCCGGTGCCGCTGTACGTGGGTGCCTCCGGCCCGGCCGCGACCCGGCTGGCCGGCCGCGTCGCCGACGGTTTCATCACCACCTCCGGCAAGGCCGACTCCCTCTACCGCGACACCCTGCTGCCCGCGCTCGCCGAGGGTACGGCGAAGGCCGACCGCACCCTGGACGACATGGACCTGCTGATCGAGATGAAGGTCAGCTTCGACCACGACCGGGACGCGGCCCTGAACGACACCACCTACTGGGGGGCGCTCGCGCTGTCGCCGGAAGAGAAGACCGGTGTCGAGGACCCGATGGAGATGCAGCGACTGGCCGACGCACTGCCGGTGGAGCGGGCCGCGTCCCGGTGGATCGTGTCCACCGACCCGGACGAACACGTCGAGAAGATCCGGCACTACCTGGATCTCGGGTTCAAGCACCTGGTCTTCCACGCGCCGGGGCCGGACCAGGCGAAGTTCCTGAAGCTGTACGGCGCCGAAGTGCTGCCCCGGCTGCGGAGCCTGGGCTACTGATGACCGATCTCGATCCAGGTCTGGACCTCCGGTACGGCCCGGTACGGCTGGGTGACGCCCCGGCTGCGTCGCCGTCGTCGCTGCGCCGGGCGCTGCGCCGCGCCGCGGACGGCGTCACCCTGGACCGCACCGAAGCCGCGCTGCTGCTGCAGGCCAGAGGCGACACCCTGACGGCCTTGTCAGCCGCGGCCGCGCGGGTGCGTGATTCCGGGCTGCTCGCCGCCGGCCGACCGGGGGTGATCACCTATTCGAAGAAGGTGTTCATCCCGCTGACCCGGCTGTGCCGGGACCGGTGTCACTACTGCACGTTCGCCACCACCCCGGGCCGGGTACCGGCGCCGTTCCTGTCGCCGGACGAGGTGCTGGCGATCGCCGAGGCCGGCCGGCAGCTGGGCTGCAAGGAGGTGCTGTTCACCCTCGGGGACCGTCCGGAGGAGCGGTGGACGGCGGCCGCCGAGTGGCTCGAGGAGGCCGGCTACGCCACCACCCTGGACTACGTGCGGGCGATGTCGATCCGGGTGCTGGAAGCGACCGGCATGCTGCCGCACCTGAACCCCGGGGTGATGAGCTGGCAGGAGCTGGCCCGGTTGAAGCCGGTCGCTCCGTCGATGGGGATGATGCTCGAGACCACCTCGACCGCCCTGTTCACCGAGAAGTCCGGCGCCCACTACGGTTCGCCGGACAAGGACCCGGCCGTACGGCTGCGGGTGCTGGAGGACGCCGGCCGCTCGTCGGTGCCGTTCACCACCGGCATCCTGATCGGGATCGGTGAGACGCTGTCGGACCGGGTGGAGTCGATCTTCGCGATCCGGCAGGTCGCCCGCGCCTACCGGGGCATCCAGGAAGTCATCATCCAGAACTTCCGGGCCAAGCCCGACACGGCGATGGCCCGGATGCCCGACGCCGAGATCGACGAGCTGATCGCCACTGTCGCGGTCGCGCGGCTGGTACTCGGTCCGTCGGTGCGGATCCAGGCGCCGCCGAACCTCATCACTGGGGACGCAGCGGGCGACTCCGCGATCTTCACCCGGGTGATCGCCGCCGGTATCGACGACTGGGGCGGGGTGTCGCCGCTGACCCCGGACCACGTCAACCCGGAGCGGCCGTGGCCGCAGATCGACGACCTGGCGGCACGGACCGCGGCGGCCGGGTTCGCGCTGGAGGAACGGCTGACGATCTACCCGGAGTACGTGACGGCGGGGGAGCCGTGGCTCGACCCGCGGCTGCGCGCCCACGTCGACGCGCTCGCCGATCCCGAGACCGGGCTGGCCCGCACCGATGTCATCCCGCAGGGGCTGCCGTGGCAGGAGCCGGAATCGGGTGTCGAGTCCAGCGGCCGCACCGATCTGCACACCGACATCGACCACGCCGGCCGTTCAACAGACCGTCGGTCGGACTTCTCCGACGTGTACGGCGACTGGGACGCGCTGCGGGAACGGTTGGCCGCGAGCGACTCCCGGATGCCGGAGCGGCTGGGGTCGGACGTCGCGGCCGCGCTGCGGGTCGCCGCAGATCGACCGGCCGATCTGTCCGATTCCCAGGCGCTGGCGTTGATCACCGCGACCGGCGCGGATCTGGATGCGGTGTGCGCGCTGGCCGACGCCGTCCGGGCCGATGTGAACGGTCCCGAGGTCAGCTACGTGGTGAACCGGAACATCAACTTCACCAACGTCTGTTACACCGGATGCCGGTTCTGCGCCTTTGCGCAGCGCCGCGGCGACGCCGACGCCTACACCCTGTCGGTGGACGAGGTGGCCCAGCGGGCCGCGGTGGCCTGGGATCTCGGGGCCACCGAGGTGTGCATGCAGGGCGGGATCCACCCCGACCTCCCGGGCACCGCCTACTTCGACCTGCTGCGGGCGATCCGGGCGCGGGTCCCGGAGATGCACGTGCACGCGTTCTCGCCGATGGAGGTGGTCAACGGGGCGACCCGCGCCGACCTGTCCATCCGGGAGTGGCTCGCCGAGGCGAAAGCCGCCGGGCTGGGCTCGATCCCGGGCACGGCGGCGGAGATCCTGGACGACGAGGTGCGCTGGGTGCTGACCAAGGGCAAGCTGCCCACTGCGGCCTGGATCGAGGTCGTCACCACCGCGCACGAGCTGGGCATCCGCAGCTCGTCGACGATGATGTACGGGCACGTGGACACCCCGAAGCACTGGGTCGCCCACCTCGCCCTGCTGCGCGAGATCCAGTCCCGCACCGGCGGTTTCACCGAGTTCGTGCCGCTGCCGTTCATCCACACCAACGCGCCGATCTACCTCGCCGGGCTGGCCCGGGCCGGGGCGACGTTCGACCAGAGCCGCGCGGTGCACGCGGTCGCCCGGCTGATGCTCCACGGCTCGATCGACAACATCCAGACCTCCTGGGTCAAGCTCGGCCCCGAGGGGACCCGGGTGATGCTGCAGGGCGGCGTCAACGACCTCGGCGGCACGCTGATGGAGGAGACCATCTCCCGGATGGCCGGCTCGCAGTACGGGTCCTACCTGACCGTGCCGCAGCTCGAGGACATCTGCACCCCGATCGGTCGGCCCGCGGTCCAGCGGACCACCACCTACGGCCGGGCCGACCCGGAACGCAGCGCGCTGGCCCGGTCGTTCGCCGGCCTGGAGAACGCCCCGGCCACCGCCGGTTGCGGGTCCGGGAGCGTCGTCCCCGCCGGGCCCACGCCGCTCACCCTCGGTCGGCGGGCGGACACGGTCACCGTCGCCTGACCGGTGGCCGGCGGCCCGGCGCCCCGCCGTTGCGTCCCGAGGCGGGTGGTTTCCGCGCGGTGCGCGCCGCGCTCCGCGGCGGGCAGTCTGGCGCGGCCTGGCTAGGCTGTCCCGGGGCTCGGCGCCGGGCCCCACCGGAACCGGTGAGACGGGGGCCCGCGAGTCCGCGTCCCTCCCCGAGCCCGCTGCCGTCGTCCGTGGAAAGCTGTCCTCGAAACACCAACCGTCTTACGAAGGGATCGCCGTGGCGGCCATCGAACTGATCGAAGCACGCGAAATTCTGGACTCCCGGGGGAACCCGACCGTCGAGGTCGAGGTGGAGCTGGAAGACGGCACGCTGGCCCGCGCGGCCGTTCCCTCCGGTGCGTCCACGGGTGAGCACGAGGCCGTCGAGCTGCGGGACGGCGACGCCAAGCGCTACTTCGGCAAGGGTGTACAGAAGGCGATCGACGGCATCATCGACGAGATCGGCCCCGAGCTCATCGGGATGGACGCCGTCGAGCAGCGCAACATCGACCAGAAGCTGATCGACCTGGACGGCACCCCGGACAAGTCCCGGCTCGGCGCCAACGCGCTGCTGGGCGTGTCGCTCGCGGTGGCCAAGGCCGCCGCCGATTCGGCCGACCTGGAGCTCTTCCGCTACATCGGTGGCCCGAACGCGCACATCCTGCCGGTCCCGATGATGAACATCATCAACGGTGGCGCGCACGCCGACTCCGGCGTCGACTGCCAGGAGTTCATGATCGCCCCGATCGGCGCGCAGACCTTCAAGGAGTCGCTGCGCTGGGGCGCCGAGGTCTACCACACGCTGAAGTCGGTGCTGAAGAAGCAGGGCTTCTCCACCGGTCTCGGCGACGAGGGCGGCTTCGCGCCGGCACTGGCTTCCAGCCGCGCCGCGCTGGACCTCATCCTGGAGGCCATCGCGCAGGCCGGCTTCACCCCCGGTAAGGACATCGCCGTCGCGCTCGACGTCGCCGCCACCGAGTTCCACGACGCGGGCAGCTACCAGTTCGAGGGCAAGGCGCACAGCTCCGCCGAGATGATCGCGTTCTACGCAGCACTGGTCGCCGACTACCCGATCGTGTCCATCGAGGACCCGCTGTCCGAGGACGACTGGGACGGCTGGGTCGAGATGACCGCGCAGCTGGGCAGCAAGATCCAGATCGTCGGCGACGACCTGTTCGTCACCAACCCGGAGCGCCTCGAGCGCGGCATCGGGATCCGTGCCGCCAACGCGCTGCTGGTCAAGGTCAACCAGATCGGCACCCTGACCGAGACCCTGGACGCCGTCACGCTGGCCCAGACCAACGGCTACCGCTGCATGATGAGCCACCGCTCCGGCGAGACCGAGGACACCACCATCGCCGACCTGGCCGTGGCGACCTCGTCCGGTCAGATCAAGACCGGCGCCCCGGCCCGGTCCGAGCGCGTCGCCAAGTACAACCAGCTGCTGCGCATCGAGGACAACCTCAACGACGCCGCGGTCTACATGGGCGAGCTGGCCTTCCCGCGGTTCACCGCCGGCCGCTGAGCTCCACCCGCATGACCCCGCTGGTCAGTACCGGAAGCAGAACCACCGCAGCATGACGTCACCGTCGAGTCGCCGTCCGCGTCGCACCTCCCGCCCCGACCGGGCGGGGGTGCCCCGCGGGCGGCGCTCACCCCGCATCGCACCCCCCACCACCGGCCCCGGCCGCCGGACCCGCAGCACCGGCGGCGCGCCGGGAAGCGAGCCGACCACCCCGCGCGGCCGTTTCGCCGGTTCCCGGTTGGCCCGGCAGATCGCCGTCCTCTGCCTGGTCCTCGCGGTGGTCGCCGTGTCCCTGGCGTATCCACTGCGCAACTACCTGTCGCAGCGCGCCGACCTGGCCGCCGCCGTCGAGCAACAACATCGACTCGACCAGCGCATCGCCGAGCTGCAGATCCAGCAGGTGGCGCTGGCCGATCCCGACCACATCGCCGCCGAAGCCAAGCGCCGACTGCAGTACGTGAGGCCGGGCGACACCGTCTACATCGTGCAGGCGCCGGGGCAGAGCACCGAGGAGGCGCCGGTGGACAGCCCCGTCGCCCCACGCGAACCCTGGTACGGCACGCTCTGGGACACCCTGTCGCACCCGCCCGGGACGGCTGTCGACCCCACCGTGTTGACGCCTTCCAGCACGCCCGCGCCGGCCCCGACGTCCGGTGGCGCGCCCACCAGCGCACTGGTCGAGCCGACGGGATGACCGGTGCCACCGTGTTCGGGCGGCAGCTGACGCCGCCGACCGACGGCGACATCGCTGCTCTGACCGCCGAACTGGGCCGCCCGCCGCGCGGTCTCCGGGCGGTCGCCTACCGCTGTGCGCACGACGTGCCGGCGGTGGTGCAGACCGCGCCCCGGCTGCCGGACGGGTCGCCGTTCCCGACGCTCTACTACCTGTGCTGCTCGACGCTGAACTCGACCATCGGACGGATGGAGGGCGAGGGGGTGATGGCCGGGATGACCGAGCGCATCGCCGAGGACCCGGAGCTGGCCGCCGACTTCCTGGCCGCCCACGAGGCCTACCTCGCGGAGCGCAACGCCCTCGGGGATCTCGGCATCACGGTGACCGCCGGCGGGATGCCCACCCGGGTGAAGTGCCTGCACGTGCTGGTCGCGCACGCCCTGGCCGCCGGTCCCGGGGTCAACCCGCTGGGCGACGAGGCCATCGCGCTGTTGCCGCGGTACAGCCGGGGCACGCCGTGCGTTCCGGCGACCGCGTCGGAGGAGACCGCCGGATGAGGGTCGCCGCCATCGACTGCGGCACCAACACCATCCGGCTGCTGGTCGCCGACCTGACGATGACCCCGCGGGGCGCCACGCTGGTCGACGTGCACCGGGAGATGCGTGTCGTGCGGCTGGGGGAGGGCGTCGATCGGACCGGCCTGATCCAGACCGGTGCGCTGGACCGGACGTGGGCGGCGCTGTCGGACTACACCGCCATCGTGCGGGCGTCGGGTGCGGTCCGGGTGCGGATGGCCGCCACCTCGGCAACCCGGGATGCGACCAACCGGCAGCAGTTCGTCGATCTGGTGACGTCCACCTTGGGGCAGCCGCCGGAGGTCATCACCGGTGAGGAGGAGGCGGAGCTGTCGTTCCGCGGGGCTGTCGGTGATCTCGACCCCGCCGACGGGCCGTTCCTGGTCACCGACATCGGTGGGGGATCCACCGAGATCGTCATCGGCAGCAGCAACCGACACGGCGGGGTGACCCTCGACGGGGCGGTCAGTGTCGACCTGGGCAGCGTCCGGCTGACCGAGCGGATCCTGCACGGCGATCCGCCGACGCCGGGCGAGATCGCCCGGGCCCGCACCCTGATCGCGACCACACTGGCCGACGCCCTCGGCAGGCTCCCGGTGAGGCGGGTGCGGACGATGGTGGCGGTTTCCGGGACGGCGACCACGGTGGCCGCGGCGGCCCTGCGGCTGCCGAGCTACGACCCCGCGCGCATCCACCTGGCGACCATCGCCACCGACCAGGTCCACGAGGCGGCGACGTTCTTCCTCGGCGCCACGACCGCACACCGCGGCGCGCTGGGCTACATGTATCCGGGCCGGGTGGACGTCATCGGTGCCGGTGCGCTGATCCTCGACGTGCTGGTGCGGCAGGTCGTCCGGCAGGTGGCGCTCGCGCAGGTCACCGTGTCCGAGCACGACATCCTGGACGGCCTGGCGCTGTCACTCATCGACTGAGCCCAGCCTCTACGCTGGACCGGCCGCAGTGGAGCCCCCGTATCCCAATCGGCAGAGGAAGGCGACTTAAAATCGTTGCAGTGTCGGTTCGAGTCCGACCGGGGGCACTGAGCAGGAACAACTCTTCGATGACAACGACGGCTTCACCACGTGCACGTCCAGTGCACGGATTGCGTGTTGCGGTCGGCCTCATGGCCCGCCACAAGATCGCTCCCGGCACCGGTGGTGACATCGCCGTCACCGGGGGCAAGGCGCAGACCGATCCCACCCAGCGCGACCGGGGACTCGTGAGAGTGGTCGACGTCGACGGGCGCGAGTACATGGTGCGTCGATGGCGGTCGAGCAGGGCCGCAGCGAAGGAAGCGACGAAACGGGCTGCTGCAGACCAGCTCGCCGCACTCGCCCATGGGCGCGCGGAGGCAGAAGGCCGAGCAGCTCGCCGACCTCGGCGACCTGGACACGACGGTGGCCGACCTGATCGACCCGACGATGTCGAGCGCAGAAGTGCTTGCGTCGGCACCTGGAACCAGCTCGGACTACGTCTCGGTGGCACGAACTTTCAAGGTGAGCTCCCTCGCGTCCTCGAGGCCGCGAGAAGTCGACGTGGCAGGCGTCCGGGTGCGGACGATGGCCGAGGCGCTGCAGTCCGGACGCAATGAGCCCAATGACCTGCTGGACGGCCTGATCAGCCGGCACACGACCACCCTGTACGGCGCGAGTGGCGTCGGGAAGGGCCGCCTCCGGTCGGGGTGATCGCGGCCGGACTCAACGGTGACGAGTTCGCCGGACGCTCGTGGTCCGCCCCGCTGGAGCGGGTGGCGGGTCCTGACGGCCCGCTCCACCGGCGGCGACCGCAAGGAAGCGGACCCGGTTGTACCGGTACGGGGTCGGCTCACCTCGAGGGGGGCCGGCCCCCGAACCGGAAACCGACGCCGCCCACACGAGGGCGCGGCCACGTTTTCCGGCTGAGGTCGGTCTCCGTTTCCCCGGCTCACCTTCGGTGTCGCCGGCGTCCGGGTGAAGTTGCCTCTCCACTGGTGCGCCGCTGGCAACCAGCGGCACGGTGAAGTGGTCGATGATCGACCAGCTCGTACACCACGCCGAAGTCCTCACCCTCACCGGCGACTCCTACCGCACCCGGCAACGACGCGAACTCCTGAACAAGGACAGCGTGCTCAGGACTGACACAGCGTCAGGACGGGAACTGTCATGACCGGGGTCGCTCGCCACGGGTGCCGCGCGATCATCGGCGCGAGGATGGCGGGCCGGTGGTGGATCGAACGACCAGGCGGGGCGACACGACCTGCTCCCGCGGTCCGGTGCGGTCGACGCTGCCGGCGCGCTGGACGGCGCGTTCGACAGCGAGGTGGGCGAGTCGGTCGATGTCCTGGGCGATCGTCGTCAGGTTGATGAACGAGATGCTGGCGAGGTGACTGTCGTCGTAGCCGACGACACTGATGTCCCCGGGTATGTCCAGGCCAGAAGTCCGCAAGATCTCCAGCACCCCGGTGGCGCTGCGGTCGTTGAAGACGGTGACCGCCGTAGGCAGTGCCGTCGGACAGCATTGTCCGAGCGGCTGCGGCCCCGTCGTCCTCGGTGAGACCTCCGGCGACTATGCGGATCTCGCTCGTGAGGCCATTTCGGGTCATCGCCTTGCGGTAGCCGGAGCGGCGCTCAGCGGCGCCGGCTGCGCGGCCACCGTCGATGTGCACGATCCGGCGTGTGGCCCAGCTCCGACGAGGTGGTCCACCGCCCGGCCGAGCCCGTCGGCGTCAGCAGTGCGGACCACGTCGACGTCCGAATGTCGGACCGCACGGGCGACCGCGACCACCGGGGCGATGCCGGCGAGCCGCCCGAGCTCGCCGGGTGTCGACTGGGCCCCGAGGAGCAACAACGCCTCACAGCGATCCCCGAGCAGATCTGCCACGGCGGCGGTCTCGTCCCGATCCGGGGTGACCGCACTCAGGGCGAGCTGATAGCCCAGGGGTCCCGCCGCGCGGTACAGACCGGCGACGAGGTCACCGTGGAACGCGTGCTGGACGCCGAACACCACGCCGAGCAGGCGGCTGTTCCCGCGGCGCAGCAGCTGGGCCCGGGTGTCGGGGCGGTAGCCCAGCTCGTCGGCGATCCGCAGGACCCGTTCCCGGGTCGCGGCACCGGCACCGGGTGCTTCGCGCATCACGATGGACACCAGCGACTGCGACACCCCTGCTCGGGCGGCGACGTCGTGCATCGTCGCCCGCCGGACCCCGCCGCCTGTCACCGGACCGATGGTACGGCTTCTCGCTGGTACGAACTAGTCCCAATGTCTTGACAAGCTCGGCAACGCCAGCAACCATCGTCTGCAACGTACTAGTAGGTGCGGTTGGGTAGCTCAAGGAGGAGCCGTCATGGGTGCAGAGTCAGGTCACGGACCGGTGCGGGTGGCGTTGATCGGGTCGGGTCGGATGGGGGCGTTCCACGGCCGGACCCTGGCCACGGGATTGCCGCACGCCCGCCTGGTGGCGGTCGCCGATCCGGCCCCGGGGGCCGCGGAGCGGTTGGCGGGTGAGCTCGGCGCGGACCGGTTCTACACCGACGCCGCGGACGCGTTCGCCGACCCGGAGGTCGATGCGGTGGTGATCGCAGCACCCGCCCGGTTCCACGCCGATCTGGTCGTGGCCGCCGCCGCCGCCGGGAAGGCGGTGTTCTGCGAGAAGCCGATGGCCATCACCCTGGCCGACGCCGACCGGGCCATCGAGGCGGCCCGCGCCGCCGGGGTGCCGCTGCAGGTCGGGTTCAACCGCCGCTTCGCCCCGGACTGGGCGGCCGCGCGCGCGTTGCTCGACGACGGCACCGTCGGCACTCCCCGGTTGCTGCGGTCGGTCACCCGCGACCCCGGCGGGTTCGACCCGGCCCGGGTCCCGGTGGACACGATCTTCCTCGAGACGCTGATCCACGACTTCGACACCCTGATGTTCCTCAACCCGGGTGCCGCGCCGGTCGAGGTGTACGCCACCGCCGACGCACTGGTCGAACCGGAGTGGAAGGACCGCGGCCTGCTGGACACCGCGGTGGTGATGGTGAAGTTCGACAACGGCGCCGTCGGGATCGCCGAGGCCTGCTTCGAGGCGTCCTACGGCTACGACGTCCGCGGCGAGGTGTTCGGGTCCGGTGGCATGGCCACCATGGGCGACGGCCGCACCACCGGGATGGCGTTCTCCGGCGCGGCCGGCCGCGTCGTCGACACCGCCCGCGGCGACCAGGCCCTGCTCGCCGGCGCCTACGTCGCCGAACTGTCGGCGTTCGCCGACGCCGTCCGCACCGGCGACAGCGACGCCACCGTCACCGGCGACGACGCCCGCGCCGCGCTGTCCATCGCGCTGGCCGCCGCGCAGTCGGCCCGGACCGGGTCCCGGTGCGGATCGCGGACCTGCCGGCATGAGCGGCTACCGGCTGGCCGCCTCGGCGGAGATGCTGTTCATCGATCTGCCGTTCCTCGAGCGGGTCCGGCGGATCGCCGACCTCGGGTTCGAGGTCGAGATCTGGGACTGGACGACCAAGGACATCGCCGGCCCTGGCCGGCACCGGGGCGACGTTCTCGTCGATGACCGGCTACATCGCCGGCACCCTGGCCGACGACGACGGCGCCGCGGAGCTGCTGCGCACCGCGGCGCTGTCGCTGGAGGTCGCCGAGCAGTTGGACTGCCCGCGGCTCAACGTGCACGGCACCGGCCTGGACGACCGGGGACTGCCGGTCGTGGCGACCGCAGGTGGTGTCACCGGCGATGTGGCTCACCGCGCTGCGGACCCTGGACCGGCTCGCCGCGCTGGGCGAGCAGGCCGGGCGGGTGTTCACCCTGGAGAACCTGAACCTGCCGGTCGACCACCCCGGAACACCGTTCGCGCTCGCCGCGGACACCCTGGCCCTGGTCGAGGCCGTCGACAACCCGCACCTACGCATGAACCTCGACCTCTACCACGCGCAGATCGGCGAGGGGAACCTCATCGAGCTGGTCGAGCGGGCGCTGCCGTTCATCGGCGAGATCCAGGTCGCCGACGTCCCCGGCCGTCGCGAGCCCGGCACCGGCGAGATCAACTACCCGCACATCGCCCGCACCCTGGACCGGCTCGGCTACACCGGCGTCGTCGGGCTGGAGGGCTGGGCCTCCGGCGACTCCGACACCGCGCTCGAACGGTTCCGGCAGGCCTTCACCACCACCTGAACCGCCCCTCCGAACGACACCACCACGGAAACGGACACACCTTCATGACCCGCACCCCCGGCGCTGCCGATGACCTCGGCCGGTCACAGCTGGTACTCGGCACCGCCCCCGACTCGTGGGGTGTCTGGTTCGCCGCCGACGAGCATCAGGTCGGCTGGAAGCAGTACCTGGACGAGGTCGCGAGCGCGGGGTACGTGTGGACCGAGCTCGGGCCGCAGGGCTTCCTGCCGCAGGACCCGGCCCAGCTGCGCGACGAGCTCGGATCGCGCGGCCTGAAGGTCGCCGGTGGCACCGTCTTCGCCGGGCTGCACAAGGGCAAGGAAGGGCTGGACAAGGCGCTGGCCGACTTCGGCCGGGAGGCGAAGCTGCTCGCCGCGGTCGGCGCGAAGTACCTCGTGCACCTGCCCGAGCAGTACACCGACCTCCACACCGGTGCTGCCACCGGCTCCGGACAGCTCGATGCCGACCAGTGGCGGCACCTGGTCACCGGCACGGATCTGCTCGGCCGGGCCATCTACGAGGAGCACGGCGTGGAGCTGGTGTTCCACCCGCACGCCGACACCCACGTCGACACCCAGGAGCGGATTCTGCAGTTCCTGGCCGACACCGACCCGCAGTTCGTGAACCTGTGCCTGGACACCGGCCACATCGCCTACTGCGACGGCGACAACCTGGAGATCATCCGACAGGCACCGGAGCGGATCACCTACGTGCACCTGAAGTTCGTCGACCCGGAGGTGCGGGCGCGGGTCCGCGCCGAGAAGCTGTCGCTGGCCGAAGCCGTCCCGCTCGGTGTGATGGTCGAACCGCCCTACGGCGAGCCGGCGGTGCCGCCGCTGCTGGACGCGCTCGCCGCCCTCGACCGCGAGGTCTTCACCATCCTGGAGCAGGATCTGTACCCGGTGAAGCCCGACGTCCCACTGGCCATCCAGGCCCGCGCCGCCGGTTACCTGACCGCCTGCGGACTCGGCCCCGTCCGCCGTTGGCCCTACCGGCGATGACACTTCGATCTGACCTCCCGTCGATGTCGAGATCAGCCACCAGAAGAGATGGCTGACAACGCGTCGGTAGTAGTCGTGATCAGCGGTGGCCCGCACGACAAAGAAAGGTTCCTCACGCCGGCGCGCACCCTGACCGAGGGTGACACCATCAACTATCTCGGTGCCGACTACAGGCTGAAGCGCACCACCGCCGGCAGATGGGAGGCAGTTCCGTCCGCCCCGCCGCAGAGCCCTGGCACAGAATCGCCCGAGCGGGGTCAACCCTGATCCGGGCAAGCCCTGAGGGGCCCGTTCGGCCTGATGGGGACCAGTGTTCATCCGTGAACTACTGAAAGATCCTTGCAGTGTCGGTTCGAGTCCGACCGGGGGCACGCAGATCCCGCCGGGGGCGACGGCTGAGCCGTGCTCAGCCCCGCCAGACCACCGGGTTGTCGAAGTACGGGTCGTCGGCGTCGTAGCCGCCCTCGAACTGGATGTGGTCGACGGTCTGGCCGGGGTTCACCGACAGGATGACGCAGGCGTCGTAGCTCTGACCGACAGCGAAGCCCTCCGGCGCGTAGGTCAGCGGGCAGCGGCTGTTCGTATCGTCGTCGGGATAGACAGTCGAGACCACATCGCCGTCGGCCCCGTAGGCCCACAAATCGTCCTGGACGGACGTGGAGGCGAAGTCGCCACCGCTCTCCTGCGTCAGCGTCATCCGCAGGTACCAGGGCTCCTCGCCCTGCGCGTCGGACGGGTCGACCCCGAGGTCGGTCCAGTCGGCCTCGGCGCCCTTGGTGACGGTGAGCCCGTTGATCGAGAAGACGCCCTCGGCGTCGGGATGGGAGAACGGCAGCAGGGCCGCCGCCCCGTAGGCGAGCTCGGTGCCGGGTGCGGTCAGCGTCAGGTTGTCGGGGTTGCCGGTGAAGGAGGCGTCGGGATCGGCCGGGGATGTGCTGGTCGACGTCGACGGGGTACTGCCGGTGTCCGACGTCGACGGGGTACTGCCGGTGTCGGACGTCGACGGGGCATCGGCCGAGGTGGTCGGGTCCGCGGTGGGGCTGCCGGTGTCGGCGGTGGTGCTCGCGTCCGACGTCGAGCTCTCCGGCGATCCCGACGACGAGGTCGCCGACGGGCGGCTGGTGGAACTGGTCGACGAACCGGCCACGGGGTCGTCTCCGATGGCGGCGCGTTCGTCGGTGGTGGAGGTGCAGCCGACCAGGACCATCAGGCTCACGACGAACGCACCGGCCGCAATCGGGGTCCGTCCCGTCCGCCGGGTCGAAGCCGTCGTTCTCGTCTCGCCCACCAGAGTTCCTCCCCCTGCCGACATCCGGCCCGTGGCCCAGCAGTGTGTCCGCATCGCGGCAGCGCGGCAGCCAGCCTAACGGCCGGCCCATGGCGTCCGGGTCGGCTCCGGTGAACCGGTGGGAAACACTGCAGAGCCGGCGATCCCTGACGCGTCCCGGTCGGGAACTACCGACCGGTGGTGACCGTTGTGAAGATGTGGAATGAGGAGCATCGTTTATGGGTTCTTTACCGTAGAACGCGGCTGAGGAACACCGCAGATCACTACGATCAGCACTGAGCAACGATTTCCACCGCACAGATCGTTTTCGACCACAGATCGACCCGCACTCCCAGGAGCCAACCGTGTCCAAGCCCCGCACCAGTACCAACCCGGCGTTCAAGAACGTCGACTCGATCGTGGCGTCCCAGCAGAACGCCGCCCCGACCGCGTCCGCGCTGCAGGACATGTACAACCAGCCGTCCTACACCCCGCCGGCCACCACCGGCGGGCGCTACCTGACCGTCGACGACGTGATCGCCAAGACGGCGACCGTCCTCGGTTCCGCGATCCTCGCCGCCGTCGCGACGATCTGGCTGCAGACCTCGGGCACCGTGAACACCTACGGCCTGATGATCCCGGCCATGATCGTCGGTCTCGTGCTGGCGCTGGTGATCATCTTCAAGCGCTCGTCGAACCCCGCCCTGATCCTCTCCTACGCGGTCGCCGAGGGCATCCTGCTCGGCGCGATCACCGGCATCTTCGAGAGCATCCGAGGATATGAGGGCATCGGCCTGCAGGCCCTCGCCGGCACCCTGAGCGTCTTCGTCGGCATGCTCGTCGTCTACAAGACGGGCGCCATCCGGGTCACCCCGAAGTTCACCAAGATGATCATCGGCGCGATGATCGGCATCGTCGGTCTGCTGCTGGTCAACCTGGTGGCGAGCCTGTTCGGCTTCGACATGGGCATCCGCAGCGGTGGCCCGCTGTCGATCGGGATCTCGCTGGTCATCATCGTCGTGGCGGCCCTGAGCTTCCTGCTCGACTTCGACCAGATCGAGCGCGCCATCAAGGACGGCGCTCCGGCCAACACCGCCTGGTACTACGCGTTCGGCCTGATGGTCACCCTGGTCTGGCTGTACCTGGAGATCCTGCGACTGCTGTCGTACCTCCGTCAGGACTGACCCTGCGCAGGCCGGATAGCCTGCTCGCATGACCGATCGACGACCGGGTCCGCCGTTCTCCGAGTTCTTCCGGAGGCTGCGGGCCCGGTCGTTGTCGTCGTGGGCCGTCGGGGACCGGATCGAGGCCGCTCGCGAGGCGTGCGCCGCATTGGCCGCGTTCGGCTGGGCGGCCGAGGGTCGGGGTGACGTCGCCGTCCCTGCGGTGCCGGACCTCGGTCCGCACGTCCTCGCCGACCAACTCCAGGTGCTCACCGACGACGCCCTGGCGGCCGGCATGGATCCGGCCGAGGTGAGCGAGGTGATCGGCCGGCTGGCCGAGCCGCCTCGCCATCCGCGCCGACTGACCCGCGTCTCCGCGGGCCGCGGCCGCACCGTGCCGCCCTACGATCAGCGCACGTCACCCGTCGAATCGAGGACCCTCCGCATGCGTAACGCCGCCGTCCTCGCCCGCATCGCGATGGGGGTCGCCATCGTCGCCGCCGTCGTGGCGCAACTCGCCGCGTCGATCGAGTTCGCCGGCCGGGACGGCAGCCCCGACACCGGCGACGTGGTGGTCAACTTCCTCAGCTACTTCACCGTCGATTCCAACAGCCTGGCGGCCGTTGTGCTGCTCTTCGGCGCCGTGTTGCTCGCCCGGGGCCGACCGGACACCCACACGTTCGCCGTGATCCGGCTCGCCGTGACGACGTACATGGTGATCACCGGCATCGTCTACAACCTGCTGCTGCGGGGCCTGCTGGTGCAGGGCAACGTCGTGGCCTGGTCCAACGAGGTCCTGCACCTGATCGGTCCGCTCTACCTGCTGCTGGACTGGCTGTTCGCCCCCGGTCGCCGCCCGCTGCGGTCGCGGGACGCGGTACCGGCGCTGATCTTCCCCGCCGGGTGGCTGGTCTACACGCTGGTGCGCGGACCGTTCGCGACCGATCCGTTCCGCCCCACCGACTACTGGTACCCCTATCCGTTCCTCAACCCGGTGACGTCGGCCGGTGGGTACGGCACGGTCGCGGTGTACAGCGTCGGCATCGCGGTCGCGGTGGTGGGCGTCGCGATGGGGCTGGCCGGGATCTCCCGCCGCGGGGCGGCGGCGACCGTCGAGGCCGCCGCGGTCCGCTGACCGGCGCCGGCCGTCAGCCGGCGCTGCGGCCGCGCTCGTCGGCGGCGACGACCCGCCGGCCGACGCGCGGCTCCGGCGCACCCATCGCCGAGAGGATCGCGGGGGCGAGGACCGCCACCGCGCGGGCATAGCCCTCGCCGGACGGATGGAACAGGTCCGACGAGAACAGTTCCGGATGCCCGACAAAACCCGGGCTGACCAGGCGGCCGATCGGGACCGCGAAACCGCCCGCCCGGTGCACCGCCTGCTCCTGACGGTGGGCCAGCACCCGTGACCAGTGCCCGGCCAACTGCCGCAACGGCGGCGGGATGGGGGTGATGACGCCCAGGTCCGGACAGGTCCCGACGACCACGACGATGTCGTGGGCCCGCAGGGCCGCGACCACCTCGGCGAGTTCGGGCACCGACCGGGCCGGCGACACCCGGTCCCGGACGTCGTTCGGCCCGACGATGATGACGGCCACATCGGCGCCCTCGAGCACAGCGGCGTCGGCCTGCCGCGCGAGGTCCGCAGCGCCCGTGCCGACCACCGCGTGGGTCGACAACTGGACCGGCCGGTAGAGCTGTGCGGCCAGCGTCCGGGCCAGCGCCACGCCCGGCAGCGTGTCGGCGTCGGCCGCGCCGAACCCGGCGCTGGAGGAGTCGCCGAGCATGGCCAGCCGCAGCCGGGCGCACTCCCGTGGCACCGCGGTCGGGCGGCGGTGGCGGCCGTCCGGCAGGTAGACGCCGTCCCTTCGGGGCGGGGGGACCTCGGACAGTCCGATGCGGGTCGAGGCCAATCGGGCCTGGTGTTCCAGGCCCTTCCAGGCCGCGGAGCCCGTACCGACAGCGAGCCCGACACCGGCCGCCACGGTCACGACCGAACGGGCGACGAGCGCCCGGGTCAACCGGCCCGTCAACGAGTCGGCGGTCGACTCCGTCGGATCCGTGCGCAGTTCGTGCCTGGTCATCGCGCCTCCTCCCGCTCGTTGCCGCGGCCGGCCCCCGTGCCGCATTGTGCGCCTCGGGTCGCTCCGGCGCAGCCGGTCTCGCGGCTCGACGGCCGCCGGATCGTGCTGTTCTGTGGATGCCCCATCAGGACGGCGGGATACGGCCGTCGGCGACCGCGCCCGAACGGGCACCGGCCCGGACACCGGCAGCGGACCGTTAACCTGGAACGATGTCGCGGTCGGCGGCGGTCCGGGGTCGTCGTGATTCCCGCGCCACCGCGCCGTCGTCGCCCCAGATCCCCTGATCCCCGAGGACCTCCCCGTGCGTTACGCGAATTCCGTCGTCGATCTCGTCGGCAACACCCCGCTGGTCCGGCTGAACTCCCTCACCGAGGGACTGAAGCCGCTGGTGCTGGCCAAGGTGGAGTACGTCAACCCGGGCGGGTCGGTCAAGGACCGCATCGCGGTGAAGATGATCGACGCTGCCGAAGAGGCCGGCCTGCTCGAGCCCGGCGGCACCATCGTCGAGCCCACCAGCGGCAACACCGGCGTCGGGCTGGCGCTCGTCGCCCAGCAGCGCGGCTACAAGTGCGTGTTCGTCTGCCCGGACAAGGTCAGCGAGGACAAGCGCAACGTGTTGCGGGCCTACGGCGCCGAGGTCGTCGTCTGCCCCACCGCGGTCGCGCCGGAGGACCCGAACTCCTACTACAGCGTCTCCGACCGGCTGACCCGCGAGATCCCGGGCGCCTGGAAGCCCGACCAGTACTCCAATGCCGCCAACCCGGCCTCGCACTACGCGTCCACCGGCCCGGAGATCTGGAAGGACACCGACGGCCGGATCACCCACTTCGTCACCGGTGTCGGCACCGGCGGCACCATCTCCGGCACCGGCCGGTACCTCAAGGAGATGTCCGACGGCCGCGTCCAGGTCATCGGCGCCGACCCCGAGGGCTCCGTCTACTCCGGTGGCACCGGCCGGCCGTACCTGGTCGAGGGCGTCGGCGAGGACTTCTGGCCCAGCGCCTACGACGCCACCGTCACCGACCGGATCGTCGCCGTCAGTGACAAGGACTCCTTCGAGACCACCCGCCGGCTGGCCCGCGAGGAGGGGCTGCTGGTCGGCGGCTCCTGCGGGATGGCCGTCGCCGCGGCGCTCGTCGTCGCCCGCGACCTCACCGAGGACGACGTCCTCGTGGTGCTGCTGCCCGACGGCGGCCGCGGCTACCTGTCCAAGATCTTCTCCGACAGCTGGATGTCGTCCTACGGGTTCATGACCCGTGACACCACCGCGACCGCCGGCGATGTGCTGCGGTCCAAGGGCGGCAGCCTGCCGGCGCTGGTGCACACCCACCCGAACGAGACCGTCCGCGACGCCGTCGAGATCCTGCACGAGTACGGCGTCTCGCAGATGCCGGTGGTCAACGCCGAGCCGCCCGTGATGGCCGGCGAGATCTCCGGCGCGGTGTCCGAACGCGAGCTGCTCGACGCGCTGTTCACCGGCAAGGCGTCGATGAGCGACCCGGTGAAGGCCCACATGTCCCTACCGTTCCCGCTGGTCGGAGCGGGTGAGGACGTCGCGACCGCGCGGACCGCACTGGAGAGCGCGGACGCCGTGATGGTCATCGAGGACGGCAAGCCGGTCGGCGTGCTGACCCGTGCGGATCTGCTGGCCTTCCTCGCGAAGTAGATCTTTCTCGGCGATCCGCCGGCGGCCCACGCTCGGCCCTTGCCGCCGGTGACGTCGGCCACAGCGCTGACCCCTCCGCGCGTCCGGATCGGCCGGGCCCGCTGAGACGGCACCGGACCGGTGCCGGCACTCGTTAGCCTGGGCACGTGACGTCACCGAACACTCCCGCCCCGCACCCCGCCCGCGACTCCCTCCTGCGCTCCGACGTGGGAGGCGGCTTCTCCACCCGCGCCATCCACGCCGGTCAGGACCCCGAGCGGACCACCGGTGCGGTCATCGTCCCGATCTACCAGACCTCCACCTTCGCCACCGACGAGGTGGGAACCAGCAAGGCCGGCTACGACTACAGCCGCGCCGGCAACCCCACGCGGACCGCGCTGGAGGTGGCCCTGGCCTCGACCGAAGGCGCCCAGTTCGGCTTCACCTTCGCATCCGGGATGGCCGCCGAGGACACCCTGCTGCGGGCGGCGCTGCGTCCCGGTGACCACATCATCCTGCCGACCGACGCGTACGGCGGGACCTACCGGCTGGTCAACGCGATCCTCGGGCCGTGGGGCATCGAACACACCGCACTGCCGCTGTCCGACCTGGACGCGGTCCGCGCCGCGGTCCAGCCCAACACCAAAATGATCATGGCGGAATCGCCGACGAACCCGCTGCTGAACATCTTCGACATCGCCGGGCTGTCCGAGATCGCGCACGCGGCCGGCGCGACGCTCGTGGTCGACAACACCTTCGCCACCCCGTACCTGCAGAACCCGCTGGCGCTCGGCGCCGACGTCGTCGTGCACTCCACCACCAAGTACGTCGGCGGCCACTCCGACGTCATCGGCGGCGCGCTGCTCCTCAACGACGGAGAGCTCGCCGCCAAGATCCAGCTGCACTCCAAGTCGATGGGCAGCGGCTCGTCGCCGTTCGACTCCTGGCTCACCCTGCGCGGCCTCAAGACGCTCGCGGTGCGGATGGAGAAGCACTGCGACAACGCCGAGAAGGTCGCCGCCATGCTGTCCGAACACCCCCGGGTCAGCCAGGTCCTGTACCCCGGACTGCCCGACCACCCCGGTCACGAGCTGGCCGCCCGGCAGATGCGCCGCTTCGGCGGCATGGTGTCGTTCCGGATGGCCGGCGGCCGGGAGGACGCCATCAAGGTGTGCTCCCGCACCCGGGTGTTCCTGCTCGCCGAGTCCCTCGGTGGGGTCGAGTCGCTCATCGAGCACCCCGGCCTGATGACGCACATGAGCGTCGCCGGGTCCAAGCTCGAGGTGCCGGACGATCTGATCCGGTTGTCGGTCGGAATCGAGGACGTCGATGATCTGTTGGCGGATCTGTCGGATGCGTTGAGCTGAGTCGTCTTGTTCGTGGTGGAGGGCCGGTGGGGATGTTTCCGGCCGGCCCTTCTGCTGGTCCAGGGGGCGGACGGTCGGTCGACGCCCTCATCGGCGACAAAGAGAAGCAGCACCTCTTCGGGCGTCGACCGGCCGTCCTCGTCCGAAATCTGGCGGGTGGGTGTGGTCGGGTTTCTGTGTGCCGGTGGTGGGTGGGGAGGGGCCGGCAGGGGTGGCATGAGCTGCATGTCCCGGAACACTCTCCTTTCCGTCCATGAAGGGGGCAGGGCAGGGCGGGGACGGGTGAGCGGCTCGGCGCGGGGTCGGGGGAGGATGGGCGGATGAACCTGAACCTGGTCACCGTGGCGGACATCCAGGCGGCGGCGGAGCTGTTGGCGCCGGTCGTGCGGCACACGCCGATGGAATCGTCGCGGCCGCTGTCCGACCGGGTGGGCGGGCCTGTCTACCTCAAGTGCGAGAACCTGCAGCGCACCGGGTCGTTCAAGATCCGCGGCGCCTACACCCGGATCTCCCGGCTGACCGACGCCGAACGGGCAACCGGCGTCGTCGCCGCGTCCGCCGGCAACCACGCGCAGGGCGTCGCGCTCGCGGCCAAGCTGCTCGGCTGCCAGGCGACCGTGTTCATGCCGGTGGGGGCGTCCATCGCCAAGCTGCAGGCCACCCGCGCCTACGGCGCCACCGTCGAACTCGTCGGCGCCACCCTGGACGACGCGCTGGTCGCCGCCCGCGCCTTCGAGGCCGAGACCGGCGCCACCCTGGTCCATCCCTTCGACCACCCGGACATCGTCATCGGGCAGGGCACCGTCGGCCCTGGAGATCCTCGAGGACCTGCCCGACGTCGCCACCGTGGTGATCTCCCTGGGCGGCGGCGGACTGGTCAGCGGGATGGCGGCCGCGATCAAGGGCCTCCGGCCGGACGTGAAGATCATCGGGGTCCAGGCGGCGCAGGCCGCGGCCTGGCCCCACTCGATCGCCTCCGGCCGCCCGGTCCGGCTCTACGAGATGAGCACGCTGGCCGACGGCATCGCCGTCGGGGAACCCACCGCCCTGACCTTCGCCCACGTCACGTCGATGGTGGACGAGGTCGTCACGGTCACCGAGGACCAGCTCAGCCAGGCGATGCTGCTCTGTCTCGAGCGGGCCAAGCTCGTCGTGGAGGCGTCCGGCGCGGCGACGGTGGCGGCCATCATGGCCGAGCCCGAGCGGTTCACCCCGCCGGTGTGTGCGGTGCTGTCCGGCGGCAACATCGATCCGCTGGTGCTGCTGCACGTCACCCAGCACGGCCTCGTCTCGGCCGGCCGGTTCCTCAGCATGCAGATCGACATCCCCGACCGGCCCGGCTCGCTGGCCGGGCTGCTGGCCTTCGTCGGCGAAGCGGGCGGCAACATCGTCGACGTGTCGCACAGCCGGCTCGGTTCCACGCTGGCGCTGGGCAACGTGCTGGTCGAACTCCGGCTGGAGACCAAGGGACGCGAGCACGCCGCAGAACTCGTGGACCGGCTCAAGGCCGCCGACTTCGTCGTCCGGGCGGTGCTCTGATTCTGCCCCACGAACGAGAAACGACCCGGCGGCCGAGGCCACCGGGTCGTCGTGTCGGGGGAGTCGGTCAGCCGCTGAAGGGCTTCGCCTGCACGATGACGACCTTCTGCATGTTGCCGTTCGGCAGCAGGTACTCCCGGGTCTCGCCGGCGCTGCCGCCGAGGATGGCCGATCCGAGCGGGGACTGCGGCGAATAGACCTGCAGGTCGCCGTGGGCACCCTCCTCGCGGGAGCCGACCAGGAACGTCTCGGTGTCGTCCTCGTCGCCGTCGTAGGCCACGGTGACGACCATGCCCGGCTCGACGATGCCGTTGTCGGCCGGCGCGACGCCGACCTGGGCACTGCGCATCAGCTCCTGGAGCTGCCGGATGCGCTGCTCCTGCTTGGCCTGCTCGTCGCGGGCGGCGTGGTACCCACCGTTCTCCTTGAGGTCACCCTCTTCGCGACGCTCGTTGATCTCAGCCGCGATCACCGGGCGCTCGGCGACCAGCGCGTCCAGCTCAGCCTTGAGCCGGTCGTGGGCTTCCTGGGTCAGCCACACTTCAGTCATTCGGGTACTCCTTATCACGCGACGAGCCACCCGGCGGGGTGTCCCACGACGGGTGGACGGTGTCTCACCGGCCGGGGCCGGGAGGGTGTGCTGGGACGGATGGCGTCCGGCGGGGGAAGGGCGGGCGGTGTGCCCGGGATTCCGCCCGTCGGTACCTCTCGGCGTGGCGTCCACCGGCGGTCGTGCGTACCGGGTGGAGGCGCCGAACCGGGAAATGCAGCGACCGGTTCCCCTGATACCGGTGTCGGCACCTGTATCGGTTTCCTGGGATCCGGGCGGTGTGATCCGCGTTCGGGCCAGGCATGGGAAACCGGTTCGTTGTCGCCAGGATAACACGACGGGGCCTCAGCGGGTCCATTCGGCAACCCGGTGGAGAACAGTTCCCGCAGGTCGCAGCGGGTGCGGTGGCCCGGGCGAGCGGGTCCCCGGAGCCGCACCCGCAGCGCCCGGACCGGCGTTCGCCGCAGGCGAACGGGCAGCGGATCGTTGCGGCCGGTCCGGGGTGGGAAGATCGACGGTGGCGCAGAATGGTGCCCGGGGGCTCTCGATCGTGTCCGTCCCCGGCGGGTGCCCGCCGACCGGCGGTCCAGCGCCACCGCCGGTACCGGTCCGCCAGGACGACAGGAACGACAGAGCCGCCGCGACGAAGAGGAAGTATCCGATCGTGACCGATCGCAACGTGACCGCCGCGCAGGCCGAACTCCGGCTGATGGCCGTCCACGCCCACCCCGACGACGAGTCGAGCAAGGGTGCCGCAACCACCGCCAGGTACGCCTCGGAGGGCGTCGGTGTGATGGTGGTGTCCTGCACCGGCGGCGAGCGGGGTGACCTGCTCAACCCGTCCTACCAGGGCTTGCAGATGGACATCGAGGACATCGCCGCGTTGCGTCAGGTGGAGATGGCCAACGCCGCCGAGATCCTGGGGGTGGCCCACGAGTGGCTGGGCTACGAGGACTCCGGCTACCACGAGGGCGATCCGGCCGAGTGGGTGCTCCCGGAGAAGTCGTTCGCCGCGCACAGCGCGGAGGAGGAGATCGAGGCCCTGGTGCGCATCGTCCGCCGCTTCCGGCCGCAGGTGATGACCACCTACGACGAGAACGGCGGCTACCCGCACCCGGACCACATCCGCTGCCACGTGGTGTCCATCGGCGCCTACCGCGCCGCCGGCGACCCGGCGCAGTTCCCCGACGCGGGGGAGCCGTGGACAGTTTCGAAGCTGTACTACAACGTCGGCTTCTCGATGAAGCGGATGACCGCCATCCACGAGGCGGTGCTGGCCACCGGGGCGGAGTCGCCGTACACCGAGTGGATCGAGCGGTTCAAGACCATGGACCGCAAGGACTCGTTCGAGCGGGCGACCACGCACATCCCCGTCGCCGACTTCTTCCAGCAGCGCGACGACGCCCTGCGCGCACACGCAACCCAGATCGACCCCGATGCGCACTGGTTCGCGGTGCCGCACGAGCTCGAGCGCGGTGTCTGGGCCACCGAGGAGTACGAGCTGGCCGACTCCCGGGTGCCCACCGAGCTCCCCGAGAACGACCTCTTCGCCGGCCTGCGTCATGGCGCCACCCCGGTCACCTCGATGGCCGCCGCGGCGCGGCAGGCGTCATGATCCCCGCGCAGCTGCTGCAGATCGCGGCCGCCGACCCGGCGATGGATCCGAACGCCGGTCGCGGCCCCGAATGGGGCAAGGCGGCGCCGGTGGCGCTGCTCATCATCCTGCTGCTCGGCGTCGCGCTGTTCGTGCTGATCCGTTCGATGAACGCGCAGCTGCGCAAGGTCCCGTCCGAGTTCATGCGCAGCGGCACGCCGGCCGCCGAGCCGCCGGCCGGGCCGGGCCCGGCCACTCCGAAGAACGTCGACGGCACCACCGCCGCCGCGGACACCGGCCCGCCGTCGGGCGGCGGGACGACGCCACGAGCCTGACGCAGGGCCGCTGCCTGCTCGGCCGTCCGGGCACCCGGGTGGCCGCCCGGTCAGGCATGGCTGAGCCCACCGGACGCACATCCATACTGGCCGGATGGCAAAGATCTACGACGTCATCGACGATCGACTCGCAGCGTTCATCGCCGCCCAATCCGTCTTCTTCGTGTCGACCGCGCCGCTGGCCGCCGACGGCCACCTCAACATGTCACCGAAGGGGATGGGCGGCACCTTCGCCGTTCTCGGACCGACCACGGTCGCCTATCTCGACTACACCGGGTCGGGCGTCGAGACCATCGCGCACCTGCGGGAGAACGGCCGCATCGCGCTGATGTTCTGCGCGTTCGAGGGGGCGCCGAACATCGTCCGGCTGCACGGCCGGGGCCGCGTCGTGCTGCCCGACGAGCCGGCCTACGAGGACCTCCGCGCCCGGTTCAGCAAGGCCGAGCGGCACGGTGAGCGGGCGGTCGTCGTCGTCGAGGTCCATCGGGTCGCCGACGCCTGTGGATTCGCGGTGCCGCTGCTGGACTACGTGGGCGACCGGGACGTGCTCGACCGGAACAACGCCCGGCGGGACGACGCGTTCTTCGACCGGTACAAGGCAACCCACAACGCCGTCAGCATCGACGGTCTCCCCGCGCTGGGCTGATCCGCAGTCTGCCCACAGCGGACACCCCTTGGCGCGACTTCTGTAAAGGCGTAATCATGTAATCAATGATGACGCCGACGCAAGGAGCCCCACATGAGACCCCCATTCACCCCCGCTGACCGTGGACCCGGCATGCGCGGCGTTCATCGCGGCGCACCCGCCGGGGGCTTCGGCCCCGAAGGATTCGGTGGCGGCCGCGGACGTGGCCGTAATCCCGGCCGGGGACCCGGGCGACCGCAGGCCGACGTCCCGGACGCCGCCGATGCCGGCGGCTGGTTCGCCGGCCGGCTGCCCGACGGCCTCTACGCCGGCCCGCCGACGATCACCGTCGACCGCGAGGAGATCACCGTCCTCGGTGACCTGCCGCCGCTGACCGAGCAGCAGTCCGACCCCGCCGCGCAGGCAGCAGCGGAGGCGGGTCGCATCGCCCGGTTCCGGGAGGAGACCCGCGACATCCGCATCGAGGTCGCCCGGCAGGCCGAGCACCTCTACCAGCGCCACGTCACCTGGGGTGCCCGCCTCGGCGGCACCGAGCAGCTCTTCACCGCGCTGTCGGTACCGGTGATGACGCGGCTGGCGCAGGCCGAGCGTCAGGTACTGGACACGTTGATCGACGCGGGCGTCGCCCGGTCCCGCTCGGAGGCGCTCGCCTGGTCGGTCAGGCTGGTCGGAGAGCACGCCCAGAGTTGGCTCGGCGAACTGCGGGACGCCATGGAGCAGGTCAACCGGGTGCGCAGCCAGGGTCCGGGCTTCGACAAGCCCGAACCCGCGGCCTGACGGTCGCGGCACGACACCGCCTTCACACACGACGCCTTCACACACGACGGCCGGGCCGGGGACTTCCGTCCCCGTCCCGGCCGTCGTGGTTCGTGCGGTGGGCGGAGCGTCAGCTGAAGAGCACCAGCCAGATGGCCACACAGTGGCAGGCCGCTGCGAGCGTCACGAAGGCGTGGAAGATCTCGTGATAGCCGAAGACCCCCGGCCAGGGGTTCGGTCGCCGCGTCGCGTACATGATCGCGCCGACCGTGTAGAGCAGGCCGCCGACGCACATCAGGACGACGGGCGCGACACCCGTCGAGGCCAGCAGCTCCGGGATGATGAAGACCGCTACCCAGCCGAGCGAGATGTAGATCGGCACCCCGAGCCAGCGCGGCGAGTGCGGCCATCCGAGCTTGAGCACGATCCCGCCGAGAGCGCCGCCCCAGACCACGGCGAGTACCCAGTTCCCCGAGCTCGACGGCAGCGCCAGCAACGCGAACGGCGTGTACGTGCCGGCGATGAAGAGGAAGATCATCGAGTGGTCGAGCCGCTTCATCCACGCGCGGCTGCGCTCGGAGACCCAGGTGTGCCGGTGGTAGGTGGCGCTCACCCCGAACAGCGCGACGATCGTCACCGAGTAGACGGCGCAGGCGAAGGCGGCCTGGGTGCCGACCTCGGTGGCCGCCAACGTGGTCAGGGTGATGCCGACCACGACCGCGACGATGGCCGAGTAGAAGTGGATCCAGCCGCGGGCTCGAGGTCTGGTCGCCGCCCGGGTTGGCGTCAGGGTTGTCACCCCTCGAGATTACCGGCGGACGCTGTGCGCGGCCGGTGGTCGCGCGGGTGACGTTGATCCCCGGCCGGGGCGGTCGACGGGCGTCGGCGCGACTGTTTCCGTGAGACCCATTCCCCCGTAGGGGACGCCGAGGTCCGTTCGCGTCCGGCGTGGGAAGGGTTGTTGCCGTCCCGGGACGGGTGCGTGTCGCAGCCCGCACGGGTCCTGGGGCCGCGCCGCGTAAGGTCTCCCGCGTGAGGTTGCCTGCCCTGCTCTACCGGGTGTACGAGAAGCGGCTCGCCCGCGACCTCGTCGGCGCCGACCTGCCCCACCACGTCGGCGTCATGCTCGACGGCAACCGGCGGTGGGCGCGGGAGAAGGGTCTCGCCGACCCGAACGACGGCCACCGGGCCGGCGCCGCGCACATCGACCAGCTGCTGGAATGGTGCACCGAGTCGGGGATCCGGGTCGTCACGCTGTGGCTGCTCTCGACGGACAACCTGCGCCGGCCGCTCAGCGAGCTCGAACCGCTGCTGCAGATCATCACCGACGTGGTCGACGAGCTGGCCGCCCCCGGCCAGCCGTGGAAGCTGCGGATGGTCGGCGCCCTGGACCGGCTGCCCGCCGAGATGCAGGCCCGGTTGTCCGCCGCCGAGCAGCGCACCGCCGGCCGGGACGGGGGCGAGGTCAACATCGCCGTCGGCTACGGCGGCCGGCAGGAGATCATCGACGCCGTCAAGTCCCTGCTGCGCGACCACGTCGAGCAGGGGCAGACGCTCGAGGAGGTCATCGACGCACTGAACGTCGAGGCCATCGGCGAGCACCTCTACACGTCGGGTCAGCGCGACCCGGACCTGGTCATCCGCACCTCGGGCGAACAGCGCATCGGCGGCTTCATGATGTGGCAGAGCGTGCACACCGAGTTCTGGTTCTGCGACGCCTACTGGCCCGACTTCCGCCGGGTCGACTTCCTCCGGGCGCTGCGCGACTACGCCGCCCGGCACCGCCGCTTCGGCGGCTGATCAGCGCCGCCCTGAGCGGTCCCGGGCCCCGAACCGTCGCCGACCCGCTGCTTTCGGCGTGATCGCTGCCGGAATCCCGAGCTCATCACGCCGACACCCAGCCGGCTCCGACCCTCGCCCATGCCCCGACCGGCTGACCACCGACCCCTGCCGAACCCGACCGGCCGTCGCCGGGGCCCGGCACCCCGGCGCATAGGGTTCCGGGGCATGGATCTCGTGCACGAATACCTCAAGCTCGGCCTCCGGTTCGACCGCGTCGTCGAGGGCTACGTCGACGCCTGGATCGGCCCGGCCGCGCTACGGGCCCAGGTCGCCGACGAGCCGCAGCCGGAGCCACTGGACCTGTCCCGGCAGGCCGCCGCGCTGTCCACGCAGGTGGCCGACTCCGACCTCGCCCCGGCCCGCATCGGTTTCCTCACCGCCCACCTGGACGCGCTCGCCGTCGGCGGCCGCCGGTTGGCCGGGGAGGACATGAGCTTCGTCGACGAGGTCCGCAGCTACTTCCAGGTCGACATCGCCCTCATCCCCACCGACGTCTTCGCCGCCGCGCACGACGAGATCTCCTCGTTGCTCGCCGGCTCCGGCCCGCTGATGGACCGCTGGTCGGCGTTCCGGGAGGCCGACACCTGCCCGGTGCCCCAGGTCGAGACGGCCGTACGCGCGCTGGCCGCGGCCCTGCAGGAGCGCGTCGCCGGGCCGACCGGGCTCCCCGCCGGCGAGCACATCGACTTCGAGATCGCCGCCGACGCCGCGTGGAGCGGGTTCAACTACTACCTGGGTGGCTACCGGTCCCGCGTCGCGGTCAACGCCGGGGTCGGCCAGCGGATCAGCCAGCTGCCGGTGCTCACCGCGCACGAGTGCTACCCGGGGCACCACACCGAGCACTGCCGCAAGGAGGACCTGCTCATCGAGCGTGGCGGCGAGCTCGAGCACTGCATCTTCCTGGTCAACACCCCGCAGTGCGTGATGGCCGAGGGCCTCGGAGATCTCGCGCTGTCGGCCGCGGTGGGCCCGGGCTGGGGGCGTTGGGCGCAGGAGGTCCTCGACGGCATCGGGCCCTCGTTCGACCCGGAGCTCGTGGAGGCGCTGGAGATCGCGTCCCGGCCGCTGAACGCGGTCCGGCAGAACGCCGCGATCATGCTGCACGACCGGGGCGCCGACGAGGCCGACGTGCTCGACTACCTGCAGCGCTGGTGGCTGGTGAGCGGGGACCGCGCCCGGCAGATGCTGCGTTTTCTGAGCGATCCGCTGTGGCGGGCCTACACCTCCACCTACGTGGAGGGGGAGCGGCTGCTGCGGCCGTGGTTGGCGGCGCGGCCGCCCGGGCAGCCTGCGATGCAGCGGTTCCAGCGGCTGCTGGACGAGCCGTTGACGCCGGCGATGATCCGGGCCGAACTGGTCTGACCGCCGTCGCGGTGCTCATCGGATTCCCATTCCGTCCCGATGCCGTGCACGCCGTGGTCTGATGTGGTGTCGTGGGTGACCGGCCGACCGGCGCGGCACCGAAGACCGTCCGGGTGATCCGGACCTCCCGACGAAGGTGACGCGATGGCAGGCACGGCCCGACTTCTGGTGGTCGACGACGAACCCTCGCTGCAGGACATCGTCGCGACTTCGATGCGTTTCCTGGGCTACCAGGTCAGCACCGCCTCCACGGGCCGCGAGGCGGTCCGGACCGCGATCGCCGACCACCCGGACCTGCTCATCCTCGATGTGATGCTGCCCGACTTCGACGGCATCGAGGTGATGAAGCGGATCCGTGACGCCGGACTCGACTCGGGCGTGGTGTTCCTGTCCGCCCGGGACACCCCGGCTGACAAGGTCGCCGGTCTGACCGCCGGCGGCGACGACTACGTGACCAAGCCGTTCGGGCTGGAGGAGCTCGCCGCCCGGGTGTCGGCGGTGCTGCGCCGGGTTCGCCCGGAGAGCAGCTCCGGCTCGGTCATCCGGGTCTCGGACCTGGAGCTGGACGAGGAGACCTACGAGGTCCGCCGGGCCGGCCAGCTCATCGACCTCGCCCCCACGGAGTACAAGCTGCTCCGCCATCTGATGGTCAACGCCAACGTCGTACTGTCCCGGGCCCAGTTGCTCGACGCGGTCTGGGGCACCGATTTCTACGGCGACGACTCGGTGGTGGCGACCTACATCTCCTATCTCCGGCGCAAGATCGACGCCGGTTCGGCCGACCCGCTGCTGTACACCCACCGCGGCTTCGGCTACGTCCTGCGCGGCATCCGGCAGTGACCCTCCCGGCCGGCGAAGCGCTGCCGACCCGGCCGCGGTGGTCGCTGCGGATCCGGCTGATCGCGCTCGTCGTGTTCGTCGCGCTGCTCGCCCTGACGGTCCTCGACCTCGTCCTGCCGCGGATCGTGCGGTCAGCGCTGCTCGAGTCCCGCGACCAGTCGCTGACCTCCGTGGTCGACTCCGCCGGTTCGGTCTCCCAGGCCTCGCTGGCCCGGGCCAGCGTCAACAGCCCGCTCAAGAGCGGGGTCGGCGTCACCTTCATCAATCTCGGAGGGGTCGGCAAGCTCATCGCGTCCCCGGCGAACGGCGACACGGGCCCGGTCCTGCCGCGGCCGCTGCCGGACGCGCCAACCACTGTCGGCGGCATCGACCCCCGGGAGAACTACCGCATCGTCTCGCGCACGCTGATCGACGAGGAGCGCAACGTCGTCGGCTGGGTCGTCGTCTGGTCCAACCTCGACGACATCGACGGGCCGTTGGACAAGCTGCTGTTCGCCGAGTTGCTGGTCACGGTCGGCCTGCTCATCCTGCTCGGCGGCGCGGCGTCCCTGCTGATCCGCCGTGAGCTCACACCGCTCGAGCGGATGGCCGACGCCGCCGACTCGATCGCCGCCGGGGACCTCGACCGCCGGGTGGCTGTCGGGGAATCCGGGGTCGAGGTGGACCGGCTCGGCGTCGCCTTCAACGGCATGCTCGACGGCATCAAGTCGCTGCTCGCCGACCGGGAGGCCGCCGAGCAGCGGCTGCGCCAGTTCGTCGCCGACGCGTCCCACGAGCTGCGCACCCCGGTGGCCGCCGTGCGCGGCTACTCCGACCTCTACGCCGCGGGGGCGATCCCGGAGGCACCGGCCGTCGGCCGGGCGATGGAGCGGATGGGGTTCGAGGCGCGGCGGATGGGGTCCCTGGTCGAGGACCTGTTGACCCTGGTGCAGGCCGACGCGCCGAACTCACTGGTGATGGCCCGCGTCGAGATCGTCGAACTGCTCGCCGGCGCCGTCGAGGACGCCGGCGCGATCGACCGCTCCCGGAGCTGGCGGATGGTGCCGCCGCCCGAGGAACTCCCACCGGTCGTCGTCACCGGTGACCACAACCGGCTGCACCAGCTGTTCGCCAACCTGCTCGGCAACATCCGCACCCACACCGAGCCCGGCACCACCGCGACCGTCTCGGTGGAACCCGACCCCGACCCACGGTTCGTCGTCGTCACGGTCGCCGACGACGGCCGGGGGGTGGACGAGGCTGCGCTGCCGTACCTGTTCGACCGCTTCTACCGGGCCGACCCGTCCCGCAGCCGGGAGCACGGCGGTTCGGGGCTCGGACTGGCCATCGTCGCCGCCATCGCGAGCGCGCACGGCGGTGCGGTCTCGGCCGCCCGGTCCGCCGCGGGCGGCCTCGCCGTCCGCGTGCGGTTGCCGCAGGCTGCCCCGGTCGGTCGCGGTCCCGCCACGGTTGCCGGTCGGTAACGGGGTCCCCAGGTCCGGATGTCCTCGGACGGACCACTTGCGGCGCCTGTGTGAACACCGTGTTTCCTCCGGATGGACGATAACCCGGTGAGACCCGAACGGCTGTGATCTGGCGCCGAATCAGGCGTGTTGTCGGTTCCGCAGGCCGAGAGCGGGCGTACTTTCGGACCTACGGGCCGTGGGGAAGCGGTCCCGTTCGGGAGGTCTCGATTCGTGCCTGTGCAGCAGCACCGGACGCGGAGGAGGCCGGCATCCGGTCTCCGCGACCGCTGACGTTCGCCGTCAGCGCCGTGAGGGGACCGACCGGCCACTTCGCCGACTCAGGGGGCGTGTGATGCCACGCCCTGGGGAGCACCCGATGGCCATACGAAGCCGTGCCGCCGCATCCGACCCCGCTCCAGCCCCGAATTCCCCGCTCGCCGCGGGCCCCGGAACCGTCGAGCCCGTCGAGGTCGTCCGGACTCCCGGGACCCAGACCTACGTCATCGACACCTCGGTCCTGCTCTCGGACCCGGGGGCCTTCGCCCGGTTCGCCGAGCACGAGGTGATCCTCCCGCTGGTCGTGATCAGCGAGCTCGAGGCGAAGCGCCACCACTCCGAACTCGGGTACTTCGCCCGCCAGTCGCTGCGCATCCTGGACGACCTGCGCATCGCCCACGGCCGGCTCGACGCCCCGGTACCCATCGGTACCGAGGGCGGCACCCTGCGGGTCGAGCTCAACCACACCGATCCGTCCGTGCTGCCGCTCGGGTTCCGCACCGACGGGAACGACGCCCGCATCCTGGCCTGTGCGCTGAACCTGGCGGCCGAAGGTAGGGACGTGACGCTCGTCAGCAAGGACATGCCGCTACGGGTCAAGGCCTCGGCGGTCGGTCTGCGGGCCGACGAGTACCGCGCGGTCGACGTCGTCCCGTCCGGCTGGACCGGTACCGCGGAGGTCGCCGTCGCCCAGGAGACGGTGGACGCGCTGTATGCGAACGGCGTGGTGGACGTCGACGAGGCGCGCGAGATGCCCTGCCACACCGGCCTCAAGCTCGTCGGCTCGGGCGGCTCCGCGCTCGGCCGGGTCACCGCGGGCAAGCAGGTGCGCCTGGTCCGCGGCGAGCGGGAGGCGTTCGGGCTGCGTGGCCGGTCCGCCGAGCAACGGCTCGCGCTCGACCTGCTGATGGACGACGAGGTGGGCATCGTCTCGCTCGGCGGCCGGGCCGGCACCGGCAAGTCCGCGCTGGCGCTGTGCGCCGGGCTGGAACTGGTGATGGAGCGCCGCGCGCACCGCAAGGTCGTCGTCTTCCGCCCGCTGTACGCCGTCGGTGGTCAGGAGCTGGGTTACCTGCCCGGCAGTGAGGGCGAGAAGATGGGCCCCTGGGCCCAGGCCGTCTTCGACACCCTCGGCGCCGTCGTCTCACCGGCCGTGGTCGAGGAGGTGGTGGCCCGCGGGATGCTGGAGGTGCTGCCGCTCACCCACATCCGCGGCCGGTCGCTGCACGACTCGTTCGTGATCGTCGACGAGGCCCAGTCGCTGGAGCGCAATGTCCTGCTCACCGTGCTGTCCCGGATGGGTTCCAACTCCCGCGTCGTGCTGACCCACGACGTCGCCCAGCGGGACAACCTGCGGGTCGGCCGGCACGACGGGATCGCTGCCGTGGTCGAGGCGCTCAAGGGGCATCCGCTGTTCGCGCACATCACGTTGAGCCGGTCCGAGCGGTCGCCGATCGCGGCTCTGGTGACCGAGATGCTGGAGTTCCCCGAGCTGTCCTGATCGATGCGGTGACGACGGCCGGACCCGGTGACCCCGGGTCCGGCCGTCGTCGTTCCCGCATCGAACGCGCAGCTCAGAGTCCCGTACGGAGTTTCGTCCCGGGTTCCCGCCGGGGCGATGCTCTACCGTTGCCCTGACTCGCCGGACCCGGCGGGCCGACGTGAAGGAGCCGCCGCATGCCCCGATCCCGGCCGTCCGCAGGTCTGTTCGCAGGCATGTCGGCTGCACTGACCGCAGTCGCCCTCGTCGCCGCGCCGCTGTTCCTCGGCAGCGTCGCGGTCGCCGATCCGGCCACCCAGAAGCAGGGAGCCCGCACGGTCGCCGTCAGCGAGGCCGCGAACCTTCCCGACACCAACGCCGGCATCACCGTCACCGGCAGCGGCTTCGACCGGACCGTGGACGCCTACGTCGCCGTCTGCCGGGCCGACATCGCCGCAGTCGGACCCGCTGACCAGCTGCCTGGGCGGGCCGGTGCCCGATGAGAACGAGACCGCCGGCTGGGCCGAGGTGACCAGCTCGCCGGCGGGCAAGCGCAACGCCGCCGCCTTCGGCGCCGACGGCTCGTTCAGCCTGGACCTGACGCTGGGGTCGGCCGCCGATGCCGGCGTCGACTGTGTGACGGAGGGCTGCGTGCTCATCGTCCGCAGCGCCGGCGACGACCCCGACCGCCCGGAGGACATCACCATCGGGCTCGGCTTCGCCGTGCCCAGCTCCACCCCGTCGTCGACCGAGAGCACGACCAGCGAGGCGCCGTCGACGGTCGGCCCGGACAGTGTCGCGCTGCCCGATGCCTACCTCGGTCAGCAGCAGACCGTCGTCTTCGCCGGCTTCACGCCTGGCGAGGAGGTTGCGGTGACGGTGTTCTCCGAGCCGGTGACCATCGACGGGATCGTCGCCAGCGCCGGCGGCGTCGTCGCGATCACCTTCCCGATC
The DNA here is from genome assembly GCA_963700115.1 of uncultured Actinomycetota bacterium. Classification (GTDB taxonomy): domain Bacteria; phylum Actinomycetota; class Actinomycetes; order Mycobacteriales; family Nakamurellaceae; genus Nakamurella. Next base: position 1,038,374 of record OY969473.1, read on the forward strand.
GGGGAGGCGCTGGTGCCCGGCACCCACACCGTGCAGGCGATCGGCGGCGAATCGGGGCTCGTCGGACTGGCCAGCTTCACCGTCGTGCCTGCACCCGTCACGTCGGCGTCCCCGGCCACGTCGGAGGCGCCCAGCAGCTGCGACCAGCGAGGCCCCGCACGACGGCCGCGTCGTCGATCGAGAGCAACGCCAGCGCCGTGGTGACCACGGACGAGGCGACGACTTCCGGATCCGCCACGCCGGCGGAGCCGGGCGACAGCGGTGGCAGCCTGGTCTGGCTGTGGATCACGCTCGCGCTACTGGTGGTCGCGATCGCGGTCGCCATCGCGGTGACCGCGTCGCGCCGGCGGGCCCAGCAGCTCGAGCAGGAACGCCTGGACCGTGAGCAGGAGCTGGCCGCGCTGGCCGACGCGAACCCGCCGACCTGGGCCGGTGGCACCGGCGCCCCGTACACCTCGCCGGCGGACCGTGCCGGCTACCAGCCCTACGACGCCGGCCAGTCCTACGGCCTGCTGTCCGGCCGGGAGGGCGACGGGCCCGCGCTGTACTCCGGGCAGGGGCGATACCGGACCGACCGACCGCTCCGAGCCGCCGACCCGGTGGATCAGCCCGGACGAGCGGGCCGGGGACCTGCCCACCACCGCGATCCGGCCGATACCGGCGGCACTCCGGGGACACCGCCGCCCGCAACCCCGCCGGCGGCATCCGCCCGGACCCGCCCCGACTCCGCCGCCGACCCAGCGGTTCGATCCCGCACAGGCGGGCGATGCCGCACGCGCCGCGCACCGAGCAGTGGTCGCCGTTCGGGGACGAGGACGAAGCCGGGGACGAGCCACCGCGGCGCCGCTGACAGCGCTGCTAGGCTCTGTCTGCGGGTGCTGCCCGCTGCTGAACCGGGGGCGCTCACGCTATGCGCTTCCGTTCTCCTGTCCACGCTGGCGCGATAGGGCCGCGTCGGACGGAAAACGGAAGCGCCGCAGGGGTTCTACGGGTGGGTCATGGACAGCACGTCCAGCGCGGCGTCGAGCTGCTCGGCGGTGAGCTTGCCGCCCTCGACGTGGCCGCGCTCCAGCACCACCGACTTGATGGTCTTGTTCTCCTTGAGCGCCTGCTTGGCGATCGAGGCCGCCTCCTCGTACCCGATGTACTTGTTCAGCGGGGTGACGATCGACGGCGACGACTCGGCGAAGGCCAGGCAGCGGTCGACGTCGGCCTCGATGCCGTCGATGCAGCGGTCGGCGAACAGCCGCGAGACGTTGGCGATCAGCCGGATCGACTCCAGCAGGTTACGGGCCATCACCGGCAGCATCACGTTGAGCTCGAAATTGCCCTGGGAGCCGGCGAACGCGACCGTGGCGTCGTTGCCGATGACCTGCGCGGCCACCTGCAGCGTCGCCTCCGGCAGCACCGGGTTGACCTTGCCGGGCATGATCGAGGACCCCGGCTGCAGGTCGGGCAGGTGGATCTCGGCGAGGCCGGCGCGCGGGCCCGACCCCATCCAGCGGATGTCGTTGCTGATCTTGGTCAGGCCGACCGCGATCGTGCGCAGCTGTCCGGAGGTCTCGACGAGTCCGTCGCGGGCGCTCTGCGCCTCGAAGTGGTTGCGGGCCTCGGTGAACGGCAGGCCGGTGGCGGACGCCAGCTCGGCGATGACCGCGGCCGAGAAGCCGGGCGGGGTGTTGATGCCGGTGCCGACGGCGGTGCCGCCGAGCGGCAGCTCGGCGAGGCGGGGGAGCGAGGCGTGCAGCCGCTCGACGCCGTACCGGACCTGCGCGGCGTAGCCGCCGAACTCCTGGCCCAGGGTCACCGGGGTGGCGTCCATCAGGTGGGTGCGGCCGGACTTGACCACGGTCGCCCACAACTCCGCCTTGCGCTCCAGCGACGCGGCCAGGTGCTCCAGCGCCGGCACCAGGTCGTTGACCACGGCCTCGGTGGCGGCCACGTGAATGGACGTCGGGAACACGTCGTTGCTGGACTGCGAGGCGTTGACGTGGTCGTTCGGGTGGATCCTCTTGCCGCCCTCGGCGGGGACGAAGCCCTCGTTGGCCAGCGTCGCGAGCACCTCGTTGGTGTTCATGTTCGAGCTGGTGCCCGAGCCGGTCTGGAAGACGTCGATCGGGTACTCGGCGTCGTGGACGCCGGTGGCGACCTCGGCCGCGGCCCGCTGGACGGCGACGGCGATCTCGGTCGGGATGACCCCGAGGGACGCGTTGACCTTGGCCGCGGCGCCCTTGATCAGCGCCAGCGCGCGGATCTGCGCCGGGTCGATGCCGCGGAACGAGATGGGGAAGTTCTCCACGGCGCGCTGCGTCTGCGCCTGGTACTTCGCGTGCTTCGGGACGAGGACATCGCCCATGGTGTCGTGCTCGACGCGGAACTCGGCGTCGGTACCGGTCCCCGGTGTCATCACTTCGTTGTGCTCAGCCATTCCGAAGACGGTAGTGGCCGGGGGCACGGCGGTCACCCGGGCGGGGGATGGTTTTCGTCTCACCGGCAGCGTCCGGCGGGCGCCGGGCCCCGTCCCGTGAGGTGGCACGATGGCGGCATGGTCGATCGCCGCAGTCTCACGATGAAGGACATGTGGGGGGCCGTCGCGGTCCTGGTGGTGGCCCTGGTGGTCGTCCTCGGGCTGATGGGCAGCATCAGCTTCGGCAACGACCGCGACGGCGGGGAGACACCGACCGCCGACGTCGTGGGCGGCTTCCAGCGATCGGCGGCGGCCCTGCAGCTGCCACTCGCCGTTCCGGAGGGCCTCCCCACGGAGTGGCAGCCGAACTCCTTCTACCAGGTCGACCCGGCCACCGCCGGCGGCACGGCCGCCCGCATCGGCGGCGGCTGGCTCACCGGCAGCGGCTTCATCACGTTGGTCCAGAGCACATCGGCCGCCGACGTGCTGACCGCCGACCTGTTCCAGGGCAGCCGGACCAGCACCGCCGTGGTCCAGGCCGGCGGTGCCGCGTGGAGCTCCTACCCGGCCGCCCGCGACGAGGTCGCCTGGGTGCGTTCCGCCGGCCCGGTCACCCTGCTGATCACCGGATCGGCGTCCGAGGACGACTTCCGGGTTCTGGCCGACAGCATCGCCTGACGCGAGGGCCCGGGATCGAGGACCGGCGGCGGTCAGCCCTGCTCGTCGGCCCTGGCCAACGCGGCGTCGACCCGTTCCCGTGCGCCGACCAGGAAACGTTCACAGGTCCGGGCCAGCTCCTCGCCGCGTTCCCACAGCGTGAGCGACTCGTCCAGGCCGAGCCCGCCGGACTCCAGCTTCTGCACCACCCGGGCCAGCTCGTCACGGGCGTCCTCGTAGCTCAGCTCCGGAGCCGCGGCCTCGTCGTCGGCCTTCTTGCCCGCCATCGTCGCCACCCCCGCTGTAGTTCGGGCGCCGGACGGCCACCCTCGGCTTTCCTACCCGATCCGCGGGCCGGGTCCTATTCCGGGCCGTCGCTGACGGCCAGCACCGCGCCGTCGGCGACCCGGATCCGCAACGGGGTGCCGGCCGGGGCCTGGTCGGTGTGCCGCAGCACCACGCCGGCGGCCTGGACGACCGCGTAGCCGCGCTGCAGGGTCGCGGCCGGACCGAGCGCCGCCAGCTGCGAGCGACGGTGCGCGACCGCCGTCGCCTCGGTGTCCAGGCGTCGCCGGATCAGGTCGCGGGTGCGGGTCCGGGCGCGTTCCACGTCCTGTTCACGCGCCAGGATCGGCGTGTGTGGATCGGCCAGCACCGCCCGCGAGCGCATCCCGGCGAGCCGCGCCTGCTCGTGTGCGACCCAGTTCTGCAGGCTGCGGCGGGCCCGGGCATGCAGTTGCTCGACGATGCGCAGCTCGGCCCGGACGTCGGGGACGATCCGCTTGCCGGCGTCGGTCGGGGTGGAGCACCGCAGGTCGGCGACGTCGTCGACGATCGGGTGGTCGGGCTCGTGCCCCACCGCGGAGACCACCGGCGTCGCGCACGGGCGACCGCGCGGCACAGCGTCTCGTCGCTGAACGGCAGCAGGTCCTCCACCGAGCCGCCGCCGCGGGCCAGCACGATGACGTCGACGTGCGGATCGGCGTCCAGCCGACGCAGCGCCAGCACCATCTGCTGCACGGCGTTCACCCCCTGCACGGCGACGTTCTCGATCCGGAACTCGACCGCGGGCCAGCGGGCGCGGGCGTTGACCAGCACGTCGGACTCGGCGGCGCCGGCCCGGCCGGTGATCAGGCCGATGGCCCGGGGCAGGAACGGCAGCGTCTTCTTGCGGCTCGCGGCGGTCAGCCCTTCGGCGGCCAGCAGCTCGCGGATCCGCTGCAGCCGGGCCAGCAGTTCGCCGAGGCCCACCGGGTGCAGCTCGGTGACCCGCAGCGACAGCGATCCGCGGGCCGGGTAGAACTCGAACTTGCCGTAGACGACGATCCGGTCGCCTTCGCGGAGCGGCCGCGCCAGGGCGTTCAGGATCGACGCGCTGCAGCTCACCGACAGCGACATGTCGGCCGCGGGGTCGCGCAACGTCAGGAATGCGGTCGCCGCGCCCGGCCGGACCGACACCTGGGCCAGCTGGCCCTCGATCCAGGCCGCCGGCGACCTCGCGATGTACTCGGCCATCCGCCGGGACAGCGCCCGGACCGGCCACGGGTTCTCCCGCGAGGTCTCGCCGGCCCGTTCGGCCATCGGCGGCCGCTGGGCGGGAGTGGTCATCGGTGCACCGGTTCAGGCACCGCCGCGGGCGAGCGTGGAGAGCCGGTTGGTCAGCACGGTGAGAAACGCCGGTCGCGCCTTCTCGCGCTGCTCCTGCTCCAGGGCCGCGCGGACCTGCTCCGAGTTCCAGGACCGCACCCGGCTGCGGAGCTGGCTGACGGTGAGCGCGGAGATGTCGACGTCCTGGTGGCCCGGCGACGGCAGCCCGACCAGCGGCGCCGGCCGTTCGACCTCGAGCTCCCCGATGTCCTCGACGAGGGCCCGGTCCATCGGGGTCTCGGCCGGACCCGTGATCCCGGCGGTGCCGGCCGTGGCGGCTGGGGTGGCGCCGACGCGGTCCCCGGCAGGATCGCCGGCCGAGCCGACCCGCCTCCCGGCGGCGCGCGGCCGGCGGGCGCTGTGCTTCGGCCCTGCCGATGCCGTGGGGGAGTCGGGGTCGGGAACCAGCCGCGGGGACGGCGGCGGTGCGTCCACCTCGTCGTCCAGCACGAGGCCGGGGGCTGCCGGAGACCGGGCTCGGTGCGGCCGGTGCAGTCGGTGCGTCGGCCGGGGTGGCGTCCCAGGTGGCAGCGGCCTGCGGGTCGCGAGCGGCGACCTCGTCCTCGTCGTCGATGGTCGACCACGCGGTGCGCTGCGGCGGCTCCTCGGGCGTGCGCAGGCCGGCGAGCAGCCGGTCGCCCTCGGTGGCGAGCTCGGCGAGCTGCTGGTTGAGCTCGAAGCTGAACTTGGCGACCTGGCCGATCACCGAGACGGGGAGCGCGGTGAGGTCGGCGGGCAACCGGCGGGCGCGGCCCACCGCCTCGGACAGCAGGCCGGCGGCGATCCGGACCGCGAAGGGCAGCGACGATTCCATGCGTCAAGACTGCCTCATCACCGGGACGCGCGCCCTCGGAGGAGTCGGGTGGACCTCGTCGGCACCGTCGTGCCGTGGTGATCCCGCCCACGGCGCGGGCGCCCGACCGGCGGCCGGAAGCGGCCGGAACCGGCCGTGCCCCGTCGCTGCGACCTACCATGGACGGGTGACTGCATCCACCCGCCGTGTCCTGCTCGCCGCCCCCCGGGGTTACTGCGCCGGCGTCGACCGTGCGGTCGTGACCGTCGAGAAGGCGCTCGAGCAGTACGGCGCCCCGGTCTACGTCCGCAAGGAGATCGTCCACAACAAGCACGTCGTGGCGACGCTGGAGAAGCGTGGCGCGATCTTCGTCGACCAGACCGACGAGGTCCCCGAGGGTGCCCTGGTGGTGTTCTCCGCGCACGGCGTCTCGCCGGCGGTGCACACCGAGGCCGCCGAGCGCGACCTGCGGGTGATCGACGCGACATGCCCCCTGGTCACCAAGGTGCACAAGGAGGCGGTCCGGTTCGCCGACGAGGGCTACGACATCGTGCTGATCGGCCACAAGGGCCATGAGGAGGTCGAGGGCACCTACGGCGAGGCGCCGGACTCGATCCAGATCGTCGACACCGCTGCGGACGTCGACGCGGTGCAGGTGGCCGACCCGGCGAAGGTCATCTGGCTGTCCCAGACCACGCTGAGCGTGGACGAGACGCTGAGCACCGTGAGCCTGCTGCAGAAGCGGTTCCCGCTGATGACGAGTCCGCCGTCGGACGACATCTGCTACGCGACCCAGAACCGGCAGGAGGTCGTCAAGCAGATCGCGCCCGAGTGCGATCTGGTGCTGGTCGTCGGCTCCCGGAACTCGTCGAACTCGGTGCGGCTCGTCGAGGTGGCGCTGCAGGCCGGTGCCCGGGCGTCCTACCTGGTCGACTTCGCCCACGAGGTCGACGAGACCTGGCTCGAGGGTGTCTCGACCGTCGGTGTGACCTCGGGTGCGTCGGTACCGGAGGAGCTCGTCGAGGGGCTGCTGGACTGGCTCGCCGAGCGTGGGTTCGGCGATGTGGAGGTCTACACCGCCGCCAAGGAGACGCTCACGTTCTCGCTGCCCAAGGAGCTGCGCCGCGACCTGCGGGCCACGGTGCCGGCGGCGCACTGAGCGTCGCGCACGCCGCCCGGCCCCGGCCGGGTCGCGACAGACCCGCTCTGGACCTGCTGCGCCGATCCTGCGGAACGCTCAGACGCGGGAGCCGGACCTCGTGGTGCGTCGTGGTGCGCTCGAATGCATCGGCTCGGCGACGAGCCGGATCACGCCGAGGATCACCGCGACGACGGTCGCCGTCAGCATCAACGGGAACGTGCCGACGACTTTCAGGCCGAGATTGAGGACGCCGCCGGAGATGCCGCCGGTCACGGTGGCGACGACGTACCCGAGGACGAGCGCGGCGATGACGACCAGCGGCGGCTGGACCATCGCGGTGAACAGTGCGTGGCGACGCACGGCGAGCGCCGCCACGACGACGCCGAGCAGGGTCAGCACCCAGGCGATGATGCCGATGGAATTGCTGATCGCCAGGTCGGCGCCGAAACCGATCACCGTCGGGACGAACGCGATGACGACCGCCACCCACCAGACCACCCCGGGCCGGGCGGCCAGCACCGAGGCGTAGCCGCGCGGATCGGGATCGCGATGGTGAGTGCTCATGGCGCCACGTTATCCGGCGGATCGCCTGCGGGCGTCGCGCACGCCGGATCGGGGCGGTGCGGCCGCGGCCTGCAGCATCTCGTCCGGATCGACGGTGGCGAGCACGTCCTCGGGTCGGTCGTCGGTCAGTTCGGGCGCCTGGATCCGTCGCGGGGTGTGCTCGATCTGCGGTGGCGCGTCCAGCGGCGGCCCGGACTGCAGGTCGGTGAACTTCCGCGCGGTGACCAGGACCCGCGACTCCAGCGAGGCGACGGCCCCGTTGTAGTGCTCGACCGCGCGCCCGAGGCTCCCGCCCAGCCGCTCGACGTGCTCCCCGAGCGTCCCCAGCCGCACGTGCAGCTCGCGGCCGAGCGCGTGGATCTGGGCGGCCTGCGCACCCAGCGCCTCCTGCCGCCAGCTGAAGGCGACCGTCCGCAGCAGCGTGATCAGGGTCGTCGGCGTGGCCAGGACGACGTTGCGCGAGAAGGCGTAGTCGGCCAGTGCCGGGTCCCGGACCAGGGCCGCATCCAGCAGCGGCTCGCCCGGGATGAACATGATGACGAACTCCGGCGCCGGCTGGAAGTGGCGCCAGTAGGCCTTCGCCGCGAGCACGTCGATGTGCGCCCGGACGGCGCGGGCGTGCGCGGCCAGCAGCCGGTCGGACTCCAGCCCCTCGCCGTGGTCCATGGCCTCCAGCCAGGCGGCGAAAGGCACCTTCGCGTCCACCGGGATGCGCCGGTCGCCGGACAGCCGAACGACCAGATCGGGCCGGGCGGTGACCGGCCCGCCCGGGGTCTCGCTCACGCTGACCTGGGTGGAGAAGTCGCAGTGCTCGGTCATCCCGGCCAGTTCCACGATGCGCTGCAGCTGGATCTCGCCCCAGCGGCCGCGCACCTGCGGACTGCGCAGCGCACCGGCCAGCGTCCGGGTCTGATGTCCGAGCTCGGCGGAGGTCCGGTGCAGCGCGGCGACCTGTTCCTGCAGCGCGCTGTAGGCGCCGACGCGGTCGCGCTCGATCTCCCGGAGCTGGTTCTCCACCCGCTCCAGTGCGTGCCCCGCGGTGCCCAGCAGGGCGCCGACCGCGGTGGCGGAATCCGTCGCCGCCGGAGCGGGGGAGGACCGGCCGATCCGCCAGCCGAGTGCGAGCCCGAGCAGCAGCAGCCCGACGGCGACGAGCGCGGTGGTGAGATCCATGGGCAGAGCATGCCGAAGACCACCGACAGTGACCCGGCCGCGCTGCGGCGGTGGTCCCGGCGGTCAGCCCGGCGCTGATCCGACGGTGATCGATGGAGCCCCTCGAACCGGTGAATACGCAGGTCCGGATGGGCGTTCGGCACCATGCACCCAGCCGGCGGGCCGCCCGTCAAGACCCCCTGCCGTGAACTTCTCGACGCCATCGGCGGGGTTCGGGGCCCCGGAACTGCCGTTATGCTGAGCGGCGTGTATGACGAAGGTGCCCTCCTGGTGACGCGACCCGAGATCGATCTCGTGCGCGTCGCTGCCGGCACGTGTCGCACCGCCTAGAAGATTCCTCGACCGCCGCCTAGTACGCCGCTGTCGGGACGTCCTTCGAAGGTCCTCCCGGTCTGCAGGCACGCCTGCGTCGCTGCGGGGCCGCGCGGGTGTTCCGGTACCGGCCCGAAGGATCGCCGTGCCTGCAGTGCCGCCCGCCACCGCCGTTCCCCCCGCCGACGTTCTCGACATCGCCGCGGTCGCCGAACGCCCCGTTGCCGACCGTCCGGTCCGTCCCGAACGCCCGGCGCGCCCCGCGCAGCCGGCCGCCGCGGCGGCACCCGGCGCACACCGCAACCGTCCCGACGCGAAGGGTCGTGAGCGCGGCCAGGGCCAGTGGGCGCTGGGCTACCGCGAGCCGCTCAACCCCAACGAGCGGATGAAGAAGGACGACGACGGCCTGCACTGCCGCGAGCGGATCGAGAACGTCTACCGCTACACCGGCTTCGACTCCATCGACCCGGGCGACCTGCGCGGCCGTTTCCGCTGGTGGGGCCTGTACACCCAGCGGGCTCAGGGCATCAGCGGCGGCAAGACGGCGATCCTGGAGCCCGAGGAGCTCGAGGACAAGTACTTCATGATGCGGGTCCGCATCGACGGCGGGCTGCTGACCACGGCGGCGCTGCGCACCGTCGGCGGCATCTCCACCCGTTACGCCCGCGACACCGCCGACCTCACCGACCGGCAGAACGTCCAGTACCACTGGATCCGCATCGAGGACGTCGCCGACATCTGGACCGAGCTCGAAGCGGTGGGCCTGTCCACCACCGAGGCGTGCGGCGACGTGCCGCGCATCATCCTGGGCTCCCCGCTGGCCGGCATCGCCGCCGACGAGATCATCGACGGCACGCCGGCCGTCGAGGCGATCCTCGAGCGGTACATCGGCAAGGAGGAGTTCTCCAACCTGCCGCGCAAGTTCAAGACGGCCATCTCCGGCTCGCCCCGGCAGGACGTCGCCCACGAGATCAACGACGTCGCCTTCATCGGGGCGGTCCACCCCGAGCACGGCCCCGGCTTCGACGTCTGGGTCGGTGGCGGGCTGTCCACCAATCCGATGCTCGGCCAGCGCCTGGGCGCCTGGGTGTCGCTGGACGAGGTCCCCGAGGTCTGGGCCGGCGTCGTCGGCATCTTCCGCGACTACGGCTACCGCCGGCTGCGCACCCGCGCCCGGCTGAAGTTCCTGGTCGCCGACTGGGGCATCGAGAAGTTCCGCGACGTGCTGGAGACCGAGTACCTGAAGCGCCCGCTCACCGACGGCGCGGCGCCGCCGGTGTACGACGGGCCGCGCGACCACATCGGCGTGCACCCGCAGAACGACGGACTGTTCTACATCGGCGTGAAGCCGACCGTCGGCCGGGTCAGTGGCACGCTGCTGGCCCAGGTCGCCGATCTGGTCGAGGCGCACGGCTCGCAGCGCGTCCGGACCACGACCGACCAGGGCCTGGTCATCCTGGACGTCGCCGCCGACCAGGTCGACGTCGCTGACCGCCGGGCTGCAGGCGCTGGGCCTGTCGACCACCCCGTCGACGTTCCGCCGCAACATGATGGCCTGCACCGGCCTCGAGTTCTGCAAGCTCGCCATCGTCGAGACCAAGGCGCGCGCGATGGCCATCGCCGACGACCTGGAGGCCCGCCTCGGTGACCTCGACGTGCCGCTGACCATCAACGTCAACGGCTGCCCGAACGCCTGCGCCCGCACCCAGGTCGCCGACATCGGCCTCAAGGGGATGCTCGTCACCGACACCGACGGCCAGCAGGTCGAGGGCTTCCAGGTGCACCTCGGCGGCGGCCTCGGGCTGGACGCCGGCTTCGGCAAGAAGCTCCGCGGACACAAGATCACCAGCGCCGAGGCGACCGACTTCATCGAGCGCGTCGTGAACTCCTTCACCGCCCAGCGCACCGAGGGCGAGCGGTTCGCGCAGTGGGTCGCCCGCGCGGACGAGGCGGCGTTGCGGTGAGCACCCCCGAACGCTCACCCGCCCAGTACTGCGCGTACTGCGGCGAGACGAACCTGTGGCCGCACGAGGCGGGCCACGGCGCCTGGGAATGCCGGGACTGCGGCCGGGTGTTCTCGGTGAAGTACCTGGGCCTGTCCGGCTCGGTGCGGCACACCCAGCAGGCCACCCCCGGGAGCTCGTCGTGAACAGCGTCCTCGTCCGCCCGCCCGCCGAACTCGAGGCGATCGCGCTGCGTGGCGCCGCCGAACTCGCCGGCGCCACCGCCACGGAGATCCTCACCTGGGGCGTCGTCGAGTTCGGTCCCGGCCTCGCGATCAGCGCGTCCATGCAGGACACCGTGCTGGCGCACCTGGCCTCGACGGTCAGCCCCGGCATCGACGTGATCTTCCTCGACACCGGCTACCACTTCGTCGAGACGATCGGCACCGCGGACGCGGTCGAGGCCGTGTACGACGTGACGCTGCGGCGCATCCTCCCCGAGCTGACCGTCGCCGAGCAGGACGCGCGGTACGGCGCGAAGCTGCACGACCGTGATCCCGACGCCTGCTGCGCGATGCGCAAGGTCGCCCCGCTGAACAAGGCCCTGCAGGGCTACGAGGCGTGGGCCACCGGCGTCCGTCGCTCCGAGTCGCCGTCCCGGGCGCACACCCCTGTCATCGCCTTCGACCCGAAGAAGCAGAAGGTCAAGCTCGCGCCGCTGGCCTCCTGGACCGACGACCAGGTCGACGCCTACGCGACCGCGAACGGCGTGCTGATGAACCCGCTGCTGCAGCTCGGCTACCCGTCCATCGGCTGTGAGCCGTGCACCGCGGCCGTCGCCCCCGGCGAGGACGCCCGCGCCGGCCGCTGGTCCGGTTCCACCAAGACCGAATGTGGGTTGCACCTGTGAGCGCGTCCGTCCGCACCACCACCACCGGCGCCACCGTCTGGCTCACGGGCCTGCCCAGCGCCGGCAAGACCACGCTGGCGTTCGCACTGGCCGACGCGGTGCGGGAGACCGGCCGCGACGTCGAGATCCTCGACGGCGACGAGATCCGCACCTACCTGTCCGCCGGGCTCGGGTTCTCCCGGGAGGACCGCGACACCCACGTCCGGCGCATCGGCTACGTCGCCGAGCTGCTGGCCCGGCACGGCGTCCTCGTCCTCGTCCCGGTGATCGCGCCCTACGCCGACACCCGCGACGAGGTCCGCGCCCGGCACGCCGCGCAGGGCACCGCGCACCTGCAGGTGCACCTGTCGACCCCGGTCGGGGTGTGCGCCGACCGTGACGTCAAGGGCCTGTACGCCAAGGCCGCCCGCGGCGAGATCAGCCACATGACCGGCATCGACGATCCCTACGAAGTGCCGGCCGATCCGGACCTGCGCCTCGACACCTCGACCCACGACCTGCAGGGAAGCGTCGCGGCGCTGCTCGACCTGCTCGCCGGGAGGAACCTGCTGTGACGTCCACCCTCAACCCGCCACGCTCGGCGCTGGACTCGGAACTCGACGCCCTGGAGTCCGAGTCGATCCACATCCTCCGGGAGGTGGCCGGCGAGTTCGACCGCCCGGTCATCCTGTTCTCCGGCGGCAAGGACTCGATCCTGGTGCTGCACCTGGCCCGCAAGGCGTTCTTCCCGGCGGCGCTGCCGTTCGCGCTGCTGCACGTCGACACCGGCCACAACTTCGACGAGGTCATCGAGTACCGCGACCGCGTCGCCGCCGAGGGCAACCTGCGGCTGCACGTCGCGCACGTGCAGGACTGGCTGGACGACGGCCGCCTCACCGAGCGCCCCGACGGCACCCGGAACCCGCTGCAGACCGTGCCGCTGTTGGACTCCATCAACGAGCTCGGCTTCGACGCGGTCATCGGTGGCGCCCGCCGCGACGAGGAGCGCTCGCGGGCCAAGGAGCGCATCTTCTCGCTGCGCGACGCGTTCGGCGGCTGGGACCCGCGCCGGCAGCGCCCGGAGCTGTGGGACCTCTACAACGGCCGGCATGCGCCGGGGGAGCACGTCCGCGTGTTCCCGCTGAGCAACTGGACCGAGCTGGACGTCTGGCGCTACATCCAGCGCGAGAACATCGAGCTGCCGGAGATCTACTTCGCCCACGAGCGCGAGGTCTTCGCCCGCAGCGGCATGTGGCTGACCGCCGGCGCCTGGGGCGGACCCAAGGCGTCCGAGACCGTCGTCCGGCGGCAGGTCCGCTACCGCACCGTCGGCGACATGAGCTGCACGGGGGCCGTGGATTCGACCGCCTCCGATGTCGAGAACGTGATCACCGAGATCATGGCCACCCGGATCACCGAACGGGGAGCCACCCGCGCCGACGACCAGCTCAGCGAGGCCGCCATGGAAGACCGCAAGCGCGAAGGCTATTTCTGAGATGACCATGTCGATCGAGACTCCTGAGATTCCGACCGCCCCCATCACGCACGGGCTGCTCCGCTTCGCCACCGCGGGCTCCGTCGACGACGGCAAGTCCACGCTGGTCGGACGGCTGCTGTTCGACTCCAAGTCGGTGCTGTCGGACACCCTGGCCGCCGCCGAGCGGACCTCCACGGCCCGCGGCTCCGACACCGTCGACCTGTCACTGCTGGTCGACGGCCTGCGCGCGGAGCGCGAGCAGGGCATCACCATCGACGTCGCCTACCGGTACTTCGCGACCGACAAGCGGACGTTCATCCTGGCCGACACCCCCGGGCACGTGCAGTACACCCGCAACACCGTCACCGGAGCGTCCACCGCCGACCTGGTGATCATCCTGGTCGACGCCCGGACGGGCGTGGTCGCGCAGACCCGGCGGCACGCCACCGTGGCCGCCCTGCTCGGCGTCCCGGAGATCCTGCTGGCGGTCAACAAGATCGACCTCGTCGACTACGACCGCGACGTCTTCGAGCGGATCACCGCCGACTTCCGCGACTTCACCGCGGGGCTCGGCATCCCGGCGGTCGTCGCGATCCCGATCTCGGCACTCAACGGAGACAACGTGGTGAGCCGCTCCGAGCGGATCTCCTGGTACGACGGGCCCAGCGTGCTGGAGCACCTCGAGACCGTCGAGGTGCTGGATGAGCGGGCCGCGCAGCCCGCTCCGGTTCCCGGTGCAGTACGTCATCCGGCCCGGCTCCGACTACGCCGCCGACCCCGACTACCGCGGCTACGCGGGACGCGTCGCGGCCGGCACCGTGCGTCCTGGCGACGAGATCGTGGTGCTGCCGGACGGTCACCGCACCACCGTCACCGGCGTCGAGACCGCCGACGGGCCTCGCGAGGTCGCCGTTCCGGGGGACTCGGTGACGCTGCTGCTGGCCGACGACATCGACATCGCCCGCGGCAACCTCATCGCCGCCGTCGACGACGCCCCGGTACCGACGAACGCGTTCGTCGCCACCCTGACCCAGGTCAACGAGAAGGCGCTCAAGCCCGGGCAGCGGCTGCTGCTCAAGTACGGCACCACGACCACCCGGGTGATCGTCGGTGCCATCGAGCACCTCCTCGACATCGACACCCTGACCGAGCTCGACGGCGCCCCGTCGCTGTCGCTCAACGACATCGGGCTGGTGTCGCTGCGCACCGCCGACGCCCTTCCCGTCGACCCGTACCAGCCGCGAGGAGCCGTGGGCGCTTTGCTGATCATCGATCCCGCGGACGGCATCACGCTGGCCGTCGGCATGGTGGGGAACCGCCGGGCCGCGATCACCGCCGGATCCGCCGCCCGATGTCCGGCCGTCGGCACCGAGAACGACGCCCTGACCCCCGGCCCGTAGCGGCCGAGCGACCCCGCCGCTGGAGCGGGGTCGTCACCTCCCCGAGGACGCCATGCCCCCCGAACGTTCCCCGCGCCCACCGGTGCGCACCGCCCGTTTCACGGTCGGCGCGGCCGTCGCGATGATGCTGCTCGCCGGCTGCGGTGCCTCCGCCGCCGAGGCGGCCCTCGCCCGGACGGCCCCGACCAGCGGTCCCTACGGCGCGGAGGCCACCACCCTCCGGCTCGGCTACTTCGGCAACCTGACCCACGCCGCCGCGGTCCTCGGTGTCGCCGACGGCACCCTGCAGGCTGCGCTCGGCGACACCACTCTGGAGCCGTCGGTCTTCAACGCCGGCCCCGCCGAGATCGAGGCGCTGATCGGCGGCGCCATCGACGCCGGCTTCATCGGGCCCAGCCCGGCGATCAACTCCTACGCGAAGTCCGACGGTGACACCCTGCGGATCGTCGCCGGCGCCACCGCGAACGGGGCCGCCCTCGTCGTCGCCCCGGGTATCGACGCCGTCGAGGACCTCCGCGGTACGACGCTGGCCACCCCGCAGTTCGGCGGCACCCAGGACGTCGCGCTGCGGACGTTCTTGCGGGACAACGGGCTGCTGGTGGACACCACCGGCGGCGACGACCTCAGCATCGCCAGCCAGGACAACGGCGCCTCCCTCGACCTGTTCCGCAACGGTGACGTGCAGGGCGGCTGGCTCCCCGAGCCGTGGGCCTCCCGGCTGATCGTCCAGGCCGGCGCACAGGAGCTCGTCGACGAGGCGAGTCTGTGGGAGGACGGCCGCTTCCCGACCACCCTGCTGATCGTCTCCCGAACCTTCCTCGAGCGGTTTCCCGGCACCGTGGCGAAGCTGCTGCAGGGCCATCTGGCCGAGTTGGACGCGATCGATGCCGACCCGGCCGACGCCCAGGACCGGTTGAACGCCGCCCTCACCGAGCTCGCGGGCAAGCCGCTCGCCGACGGTGTGATCGACCGCGCATTCGCTCGGATCATCCCCACCCACGACCCGATGGCCGACCACCTCGCCGAGCTCGCCGCGGACGGCGTCACGGCAGGCACGCTCGACGACGTTCCGGACCTGTCGCAGATCTACGACCTGCGCATCCTCAATCGACTGTTGGTCGCCGACGGGCAGAGCCCCGTCAGCGCCGGCGGTTTCGGACAGGAGTGACCGACATGCCCATCGTGACCGAGCCGGACGCGGGGACCACGGCGGCGGCGCCACCGGCCCCGGTGGAGGCGGCGCACAGCGTCGTCGTCGACGGTGTGTCGAAGATCTACCGGACCGGCGGCAGGCCGGTGCAGGCCCTGGACAACGTGACGCTGAAGGTGCAGCCGGGGGAGTTCGTCTCCCTCGTCGGCGCCTCCGGCTGCGGAAAGTCCACCCTGCTCAACCTGGTTGCGGGGCTCGACCGACCCACTGCCGGCACGGTCACGTCGGTGTCGCGACCGGCCCTGATGTTCCAGGAGCCGGCGCTGCTGCCGTGGCTGTCCGCCGGGAAGAACGTCGAACTGGCGTTGAAGTACGCCGGGGTGCCGCGGAAGGAGCTGCACAGCCGCGCCGAGGCGCTGCTCGAGGTCGTCCGGCTCGGCGGCACGCACAAGCGCCGGGTGCACGAGCTGTCCGGCGGCCAGCGACAGCGGGTCGCGATGGCCCGCGCGCTCGCCCAGGACTCGCAGGTGCTGCTGATGGACGAGCCGTTCGCCGCCCTGGACGCCATCACCCGCGACGTGCTGCACGACGAGCTGGTCCGCATCTGGACCGCCACCGGCCTGTCGGTCATCTTCGTGACGCACAACGTCCGTGAGGCCGTCCGGCTCGGGCAGCGGGTGGTGCTGCTGTCGTCCCGCCCCGGCCGGGTGGTCCGCGAATGGGCCGTCGACATCCCCGGGCACCGCACCATCGAGCACCCGCTCGTCGGCGACCTCGCCTCCGACATCACCGTCAGCCTCCGCGAGGAGATCGCCCGTCATGCCGGAGACCGCAATGCCTAGCGCCATCGAAACCCAGCGGGTCGTCGGCGGTCAGGACTACGAGCCGGCCGACGCCGCCGCGGTCAACGCCGGCCTCGACGCGCTGGAGGCGCACACCGAGGTCAAGACCCCGCTGCTGCAGAAGTTCGGCCGATCGGTGCTGCCGCCGTTCCTGGCCATCGGGCTGTTCATCGGCGGCTGGCAGTGGGCGTACGCGATGGACTTCAAGCCCGATTACGTGCTGCCGTCGCCGGCCACGGTCTTCGGCACCCTGGCCGAATTGTTCGCGTCCGGGCGCGCCTTCGAGGTGGTGTGGACGAGCCTGTCCCGCGGGGTGTTCGGCTTCGCGATGTCGGTGGTCATCGGCACCCTGCTCGGGCTCGCCATCGCCCGCAACCGCTGGCTGCGGGCCGGTGTCGGGCCGCTGATCACCGGTTTGCAGTCGCTGCCGTCGATCGCCTGGGTGCCGCCGGCGCTGCTCGTGTTCGGCCTGACCAACACGACCTATTACGCCGTGGTGCTGCTGGGCGCGGTGCCGTCGATGGCCAACGGGCTGATCTCCGGTGCCGACCAGGTGCCACCGCTGTTCAACCGGGTCGGGCAGGTGCTCGGGCTGGGTCGGTGGGGCTACATCCGGCACATCCTGTTGCCGGGCGCGCTGCCCGGCTACCTGGCCGGCCTGCGGCAGGGCTGGGCGTTCGCCTGGCGCTCGCTGATGGCCGCCGAGCTGATCGTCACCACGACGAGACTCGGGTTCGGCCTCGGTCAACTGATGGACCAGGGACGGGCGCTGTCGGAGATGGACCTGATGCTGGCCGCCATCATCCTGATCTTCGTGATCGGCGTCGGTATCGAGGTGCTCGTCTTCCGCCCGCTGGAGCGGACAGTGCTGCACTCGCGCGGCCTGCGCCCGGCCGGTGGGCACTGAGCGGTCCCGGGCGATCCTCCCCGACGGTCGAATGGCCAGATGCTGCCGCTGGTGGGTCTGGCCCACGGATCACGTGACCCGCGGGCCGAGTCGGCCACCCGGGAGATGCTTGCCGCCGTCACCGCGCTGCGGCCGGGTCTGCAGGTTGTCCCGGCCTACCTCGACCTGGCCGAGCCGGACCTCACGGCGGCGCTGACCGCCCTCGACACACCTGAGGCGGTGGTGCTGCCGCTGCTGTTCACCCAGGCCTTCCACGCCGACGTCGACACCCCGGAGGCGATCACCGAGGCCGCCGCGGCGACCGGCACCCGGATCCGGCGGGCCGGCATCCTCGGGATGGGTCCGGCGGTGCTCGCCGCGCTGCAGCTGCGGGCCGTCGAGGCGGGCATCGCCGACGTGGACGGCATCGTGCTGGCCGCGGTCGGTTCGTCGTCGGCGTCGGCCAACGCCGCCGTCGCCGACCTCGCGGACCGGTGGGCCGCCGAGCGGGTCGGGCCGGTGCGGGCGGCGTTCGCCACCGCGGGCGAGCCCAAGGTGCGGGCCGCGTTGGAGTCGCTCGCGGCGGCGGTGGACGCCCCGGCCCGGGTCGGCGTGGTGCCGCTGTTCGCCGCCCCCGGACTGCTGCTGACCGTGATCGCCCGGCAGGCGGCCGAGTTCGAGGCGCCGGTGGCGGAACCGCTCGGGGTGGAGCTGGCGCCGCTGATCCTGGCGCGCTACGACGAGGTCGCCGGGGGGCGCTGAGCCCGGGCGCGCGGCGGGCTCGCTGGCCTCAGGCTGTCGGCGGCAGCCGGGACGCCCGCCACAGGTGTTGCCCGGCGTAGGAGCGGTAGGGCGCCCAGCGTGCCCCGTGTGCCGCGAGCGCCCCGGGCGTGTCCGGCAGGCCCAGCCGGGACGCGCCGGTCCGCAGGGCCAGATCACCGGTGAGCAGTTCGTCCCGCTCGCCCAGGACGCGCATCGCGATGTACTGCGCCGTCCACGGGCCGATCCCGGGCCGGGCCACCAGCTCGGCGGTGAGCTCGGCCGGATCGCGGTCCGGGGTGACCGTCAGCTTCCCGTCGGCCAGGTCGCGGGCAGCGGCGACCAGCGTCTCGGCGCGGCGGCGCGGTCCGCCGATGTCGGCGGCGGACAGCTGCGTGAGCTCCGCCGGTGACACGAACAGCCTGGTCAGGCCCGGGGACGCCAGGGTGTCCGGGAGGGGCATGCCGACCAGCGCCGTCAGCTTGCCGGCGGCGGTCCGGGCGGCGGCGACGCTGACCTGCTGGCCCAGGATGGTGCGGACGACGATCTCGTTCCCGTCGACCATGCCCGGGACGCGGATGCCCGGGATCGCGGCCACCCGCGCGGCCAGCGTCGGGTCGGCGGCGAGGTGTCCGTCGATCGCGTCCGGGTCGGCGTCGGCGTCCAGCAACTGGTGCACCAGGACGAGCGCGATGGCCTCGTCCCGCGGGTCGGCGTCGAGAGTCACGTGCACCTCGGCGGTGTCGTCGAACTCGAGGCCAAGAACGGCCGGGCCGTGCGGCAGCCGGAGGCTGCGCCGGTAGCCGGTGTCGGTGACCACTTCGACCTCCGGAACGGCCCGGATGCGCAGGTACCAGAGCAGCCCGCCGGCGTCGAAGGGCAGACCGGACGGCGACGGTCGTGGTGACCCGGTGGTGGGCGTCGGTGATCACGCGGCAGGTCAGTCCCGCCGGTGTCGGCGCGCCTCCTGTTCACGGCTCGCCATCCCGCCCTGGCCGCCGCGGTCGGTCGGCCCGGGGGCGAGGTTGACGTCACCGTCGGGGAGCGGTTCGGTCGGGTCGTCCTCGGGGTCGGCGCGGAAGTCGTCGGCGGGGGAGTCGGCGGGGGAGGTCGTCATGCCGGTGTTCTGCCCGGTGACGGGCGTCTCGAACACCGCGCGGGCGGCTCGTGGGGACCTGCGCCGTCACTAGACTCGACCGACGTGACCCTCACTCTCGGCATCGTCGGACTGCCCAACGTCGGCAAGTCCACCCTGTTCAACGCGCTGACCAAGGCGGACGTGCTCGCCGCGAACTACCCGTTCGCCACGATCGAGCCCAATGTGGGGATCGTGCCGCTGCCGGACCCGCGGCTGGACACGCTGGCGACGCTGTTCTCCTCGCAGAAGGTGGTGCCCGCGGTCGTGTCGTTCGTCGACATCGCCGGGATCGTCAAGGGCGCGAGCGAAGGTGCCGGGCTCGGCAACAAGTTCCTGGCCAACATCCGCGAGGCCGACGCGATCTGCCAGGTGGTGCGGGTGTTCGCCGACGACGACGTGGTGCACGTCGACGGCCGGGTCGATCCGCTGGCCGACATCGAGACGATCAACACCGAGCTGATCCTGGCCGACATGCAGACGCTGGAGAAGGCGATCCCGCGGCTGGAGAAGGAAGCCCGGATGCAGAAGGACCGCCGGGCCGTGCTGGAGGTCGCGCAGGCCGCGCAGGCCGTTCTCGACTCCGGCCGGACGCTGTTCTCGGCGCAGAAGACGGTCGACCTGGCCGTGCTGAAGGAACTGTCGCTGATGACGACGAAGCCGTTCCTGTACGTGTTCAACGCCGACGAGTCGGTACTCACCGACGACGCACGCAAGGCCGAGCTGCTCGCCGCAATCGCCCCGGCCGACGGGGTGTTCCTGGACGCCAAGGTCGAGTACGAGCTGCTGGAGCTCGACGACGAGTCGGCGCTGGAGCTGCTCGAATCGGTGGGTCAGGAGGAGCCGGGCCTGCACGCACTGGCCCGGGCCGGCTTCCACACCCTGGGCCTGCAGACCTACCTGACCGCCGGACCGAAGGAGTCCCGGGCCTGGACGATCCAGCAGGGCTGGACCGCACCGCAGGCCGCCGGGGTCATCCACTCCGACTTCGAGAAGGGCTTCATCAAGGCCGAGGTGATCGGCTTCGACGACCTGGTCGCCGCCGGCTCGGTGGCCGCCGCCCGGTCCGCCGGCAAGGCCCGCATCGAGGGCAAGGACTACGTCATGCACGACGGGGATGTGGTGGAGTTCAGGTTCAACGTCTGACCGTGCTGCATGCTGGAACGTCCATTTCTCCTAGCCGTGCCGACGTGATACCACAGGGATACCGTGAAGCGATGGCGATGACTCTGCGATTGACGGACGACCAGGAGCGTGCACTCATGCTGCTTGCTGAGGCAGACGGTGTGAGCAAGCAGGAGGCCACCGTCCGCGCCATCGTCGAAACGGCCGCTCGACGTGTCCATGAGGTCGAGGTCCGCGATCTTTCGAGCGTCGCGCGAGGCCGCTACGCGGACCTGCTCGACCGCCTCGGTCAGTGACCGGGAGCATCACGGAATTCGAGTACCTGACGACAGCGGATCTGCTCGCGTTGACGCGTGATCTGGGCGTGGGGCCGGTGCGAGATGTGGGGTTACTCGATTCCGCGGCGCACCGGGAAAGGCGTCTGTCTTCGGTCGCGACGCCTACAGGTCGATCGACGAGAAGGCCGCTGTCCTGCTGGACTCGATCGTTCGCCACCACGCTCTCGGTGACGGGAACAGGCGGCTCGGGTGGCTCGCCCTGGTGGTGTTCTACGGCCTCGACAACGTCGAATTGACCGCTCCGGAGGACGACCTACGACCTGGTCATCGCGGTGGTGACCGACGAACTGGCGTATCACGACGCTGCGATCACGCTTGGTTCGTGGCGGAGGGACACCGGCTGAGTCAGGTCCCGAGACCTGCGAACATCGGTTGTTCAACACCGGGACCCAGCGGAGTTTCCGTGCGCCCTTCGAGGCCATCATGAGCCCGTGATCGCTGTGGAGCTGTCGCCGAAGTCAGATCCGCTCCTTCGCCCCGGCGCCCCAACTTCTGAGCGAGAGGATCGTCTCGCGGAGAGCAAGCCCATGGTCGGTCAGAGCGTAGGCGCGGGTGTTGTGCCGAAGAGGAAGACGGTAGAGGACGCCGGCCGCTTCGAGCTCGCGCAAGCGCGTCGCCAGCATGTTGGTGCCCATTCCGAGCTCTCGCTGGAGATCGCCGTAGCGTTGCGGGCCGTCGAGCAACTGCTCGACGATGAGGAGCGCCCATCGTGCTCCGACTGCGCCGAGGGCCGCCGCAAGGTCACTCATCCGTTCGAATCGGCGTCCGGCTTCATCCAGAACGGCGAGTAGTGGTAGCCGTCGGGGTCGTCGAACTGGCGCTGATACATGAAGGGGTAGTCGTCGATGTCCCCGATCCGCCCGCCCGCGGCACCGGCGCGGGCGACCAACTCATCGACCGCCTCGGGGCTCTCGAGGTCGAACGAGACTGTCACCTTGGAGGGGGTGTCCGGCCCGCCGACCAGCTCCTCCGTGGCGCCGACTCTCGTGTACATCTCGCGGCTGCCGAGCATGACGTACTGATCCGGCGCGATCGCGAAGCACGACACGTTGTGGTCTGACATCTCGGCATTGAGGGCCCAGCCGAGGGCGGTGTAGAAGGCGGTTGTGCGTTCGACGCTCTCGACCGGGCACGTGATGAAGAGGCTCATCTGTCTCATGCTTCCAAAATGAAAGCGAGTCGTCAAGGCTGGTGGGGAAGGTTGACAGTCCGTGCCCCGCCCGCACTGTCAAGAACTTCCGGGTCATGGACGTCGTCGTCGTAGTCAACCCCTGGGGACAGTGCGACTGACGTTGCACTGTGACGCGACGTGATGGAGTTCCGGTTCAACGTGTGATCCCGCGGTCAGCCGGAGCTCCCGCAGCTCGGTGTGGTCGCACATTGCCGGCGAGGTGACGGTCGAGTCGGTTCCGAGCGGAGTCGTTCGGCCGGGTCCGGGGTGAACAGCGTCGGCGCCCCGACCGGAGGTCAGTCGATTCGCTCGGTCAGTGAGACGGTGACCCCCGCCGGCCCGCGTACGTGGGCCATCCGCCACGTGTTCTCGTACTCGCCGATCCCGCCGACCAGTCCGTACCCCTTCGCCGCCAGGTCCGCGACCACCCCTGACAGGTTGTCGACCTCGAAGCAGATGTTGTGCAGGCCCAGCCGGTTCGCGCGCCCGTCGGGTGTGCCGGGCTCGTGCTCGGGCCGGATGAAACGGGCGAGCTCGACCCGGGCGGCGCCGTCGGGGGTGCGGAGCATGACGATCTCGGTATGCGAACCGGGGATGCCGATCACCGTGTCGATGAAGGCACCCTCCACGAAGCTTCGGCCCTCCACCTCGAGGCCGAGGGTGACGAAGAACGTCACCGCGGCGTCCAGATCCGCGACGGTGATCCCGGTGTGGTCGAAGCGCCTGATGTACGACATGGCAACCGTCCGTAGGTGGGGGTGGGTGCAGCGACGACGCTACCCAGCCACCGGAACATCCTCCACCGCCGGCAGAGCACGCTCGTACGCAGTGCCGGCGATACCGCGCGAACGCTGAAGCTCACCCAGAGGGCAGCCCATGACCGACACCTTGTCCGCGCCCGGCGTCCCGGATCCACCTCGGCCCCGACCGCGCTTCGTCCGAAGCAGGTCCGTCTCCCGACCACGCGTCGAGATGGACCGCTACAGCCCGACTGGCTGGGGATTCCCCGACCCCGGCTGCTCGCCGCTCATCCTGGCCGCGCCTCCACCGCCGCCGGCGCCCAGGGCAGCGCCGCGGCCGAGCCGCTCGCGGGTTCTGATGAATGCATCGAAAACTCGTGCTCCCCCGTACCCAAGCGCCGGCAACCTGCGCACGCTGGAGGGCTGAGCACGGTGCATCGCCGGAATCACTCCACGCCCCGGCTTTCCCAATCACCGAAGGTCTCGCTGCCGGCGACCCATGCGCGACGTCCATTGCAGGAGCGACCGAGCGCGACGGCGCCGGCCGTCGATGGTGACGGGAACACGACGTCGCGGGTGAGTCGACCTCGGCTGTTCTCGACCACGATCGCGCCGTCGCCGACCAGTTGTTCGTGACGGGCGCGATAGGAGGCGTAGGCCTTCTGCGTGCTGTCGGCCTTTCCGACGCCGTGCCAGGAGGCGACGACGATCGAGTTGGCGAGCACGGTGAATTCGCCGTCGATCTGCTGCGCCCGGGCGTCGACGCCGAGCTTGGTCTGATGCAGACGGAAGATCGGGGACTCCTTGCCTCGGGTCACGGCGGCCGTAACCGGGGTTACCGACCGCACACGAATCGCATTGACGCCGAGAACGGGCAGGACGATCTGGAGTTGCGAGAGGAAGTAGTCCATGTCCGACGCATCCGCCTCGGGCAGCGCCGGCACAGCCGGTGCGGTGCTGTTCACCAGGGTCACCCGATTCGCCTGCGCGGCAAGCGATATCAGCCGTGACTCCAGGTATCGACCGTGGGACTTGGTCAGGTTGGTGTCCTTGGAGGTGACCACGACAACGCGGTCCCAGAAGTCTCTGCTGACGTCGCGATTGTGGTTCCGAAGGCGCTCGCCCACGACGTCAGCCTCACCGATATAGCACCGGGTGTCACCGATCGCGGCTTCGTCGTCACCCAGAAGCAGGTAAACGCCGGTGCGCTGAGCTTCGTCGCGTTTCAACAGATCGGCCAGATCTGATCGACGTGCAGCCAGCACGTGCCCGGTCCAGTTGGTGATTTCCGCCGTCGTCAGGCCGCCCGGCGTGCCGTCCACGAGAAACAACTTGATCTGTTTACCGCTCACGCGTCGATCCTCGCGGACGGGCGATGACCGATCAAGCTCGCGCCGCTGCCTGCCTCCGGCGGCGCCGCTGCTGGAAGCGAACTCTCAAAGTCGCCCAGGTCGCGCTTCCCACCGCGCCCTTGCCACTACAGGTCCGAACCGTAGTGAAGGCCCCCACGCTTATCGCAAACCAGGTCGGTTCAACCCATCACCGAGGGGCAGGGGCAATGGGCCGAGCTGCAGCGCGATCTTCCGAGCGCACTCGTGTCCGCACAGGATCAGGTCGTCTGGCGGGTGATGAACCCGGCCATACCGGGCACGGTGTAGGCGATCTGGCCGTGTTCGGGGGCGTAGACCAAGCCCTTGTTGATCAGGCTTGCGCGGGCAGGCCCGAGCGCGCTGGGAGTACGCCCCATGCGGGCGGCTACGTCACTGGATTGACTGGCCCGGCCGGCATCATGCGCCATGGCGCGGAGGTAGTCCCGTTCCGCGGGAGTGGCACGGCCCCAGCGGCTGGCGAAGAACCCGGCGTCCAACTTCGCTTGGCCGAGCATTCCGGCAACGATTGCGTCATGTGGAGTGATGACCGGCCCGGTCGACACGTTCCACGCCGCCGACCCGTACTCCTGCAGGAAGTACGGGTACCCACCGGCGATTTCGACGATCGAAGAAAGAGCGGTCGGGTCCCACTGAGCACCCTCAGCCGCAGCCGGCTCGACCAGCGCGCGCGCAGCCAGCGGATGGTCCAGATGGCCGATGGTGTGGAAGTCGAACAGCCGCTCGGCGTAGGACTTCGCCTCAGCCAGAATTCTCGGCAGTGAGGGCAGCCCGCCGCCGATGAGGTAGAAGGGTAGATTCCGCTGGCCGGTTTCGTGCGCAGCGGAAATGAGGGCCGCAAGCACCGGTGCGGAGACGTCCTGCATTTCGTCGATGACGAGGGCGACACCTATGTGGTGCTCAGCGGCTGCTTCAGCCAGGTCGACGGCGAGCTCGGTGAGGTCGGTCTCGGGGTGACCGGTGTTGGCTCGCCCTCCCGCTGGGCTGTGAGCGAGATCGACGCCGAGGGTGACCGATCCGTCAGGGTCGACCTTGACGCTGAAGGCGCGAAGGGTGGTCAGCGCAGCGATGAACTTCCCGCCCCAGTTCTTGCTCTGCAGCTGCCGCAGCGAGGTCTGCAGCCCTCGTGCCAACGCCAGTTGGAACGCCTCGCCGGCCCCGTCGGGGCGAGCCTCGATCTTGCAAGCGATCCAATCAGCCCGTTGGACACGGGTGGTCAACTCGTTGAGGAGCACGGTCTTGCCCACACCGCGCAACCCGCTCAGGATCAGGCTCTGCCCGGTCCGCCCACGTGTCGCTCGGTGCATCAGGATGTCCATGGCCTGAATCTGGAAATCCCGGCCCACCAGCGCGGGTGGGCGACGCCCCGCGCCGGGGCTGTAGGGGTTCAGGACGGCATCCATACCACTATCTAACCAGGTCTAGTAGATCACTACATTAGTTTAGCTTTGACTACACCTTGCTGCGTGCGACATCGCGCATCGCTGTCAGTGCGCGGAACTCCGCCGGCTCATCGTCGTCGGCGGGTGTCAAAGCTCTGAGTCCTCCATCGAACGACCACCCGCTTGTCGGCGGGACCTACGCAGTTGCCGTCGCCGGACATGGCCGTGTGGCCGACGAGCATTTCGCGGTAGCCCGATTCCGGACATCCCGAACGGGGCGGATCGATGCACTGGTCCTCGATCTGGCCAACAAATCTGGTCACCGGACAGGCTCGACGCTTTCCGGTGAACGTCGGCCATTCGGATGGTCTTTCGTCGCGGGTTCGGGCACTGAGCCAGGGTGTGTGCGGTAGTCGAGGGTCACGCGCGGTTTGTGACTGGCCGCGTGCGGACGAGCCCCTTCCCAGTCGAGGCGCCAGTCTCGTTCGATAGGGAATGACCGTCTGGCAGCCAGGCATCACGTTTGTCATCGAACGACGTAGGTTTCGATGCGTGAGAACGACCCTGAACC
This sequence comes from uncultured Actinomycetota bacterium, assembly GCA_963700115.1. Lineage (GTDB taxonomy): Bacteria > Actinomycetota > Actinomycetes > Mycobacteriales > Nakamurellaceae > Nakamurella. The sequence continues at coordinate 1,064,264 of OY969473.1, forward strand.
TGGACGACGAGCTCGTGCGGCGCGCCGCTGAGCTGACCGGTCGCACCGAGAAGGCACCCTGGTCAAGCTGCGTTGCAGGCTCTGATCGCCCAGGAGAGCGCGCGGCGCCTGACTGCGCTCGGCGGCGCTGACACCGAGGCGTCGTCGGCGCCGCGTGCGAGAGAGCGCCAATGACCCTGGTCGACTCGCGATCTGGATCGGCCACCTGCACCGCGCCGACGCAACCCTCGTAGCACTGCTGATCAGCGCTCAGGTCTGCACCCACCCGACGTCGAGTCGCACACGCTGTTCGGCATCGGCCTGAGTCTGGTCGACGCCCACCTGCTGGCCGCGCTGCGGCTGAGCCCGTCCGACAAGCTGTGGACCCGTGACCGGCGCCTCCGTGCCGCGGCCGACACGTTGGGAGTGTCCGCCGGCCTTCCCGCGTGACCGGCGCCGACCGCGCTGCCGGGAGAACAGTCCCGCAGCGCGGCCAACCCGGGTCGACAGCTCGATGTTTCCGCTCAGGATCGCGGCGCGAGCCCCAGCCGGTTGATGATCTCGTCGGCCTCGTCGGCGGGTCGCCGGCCGAGGTCGATCACCACCCCGTTCTCGTCGGGGCCGAGCGGTTCCAGCGTGGTGAGCTGCGAGGTCAGCAGTGAGCTGGGCATGAAGTGATCCATCCGGGCGTTCAGCCGCCGTTCCAGCGTGTCCCGCGACCCGGCGAGGTGCACGAACACCACGTTCGGTCCGCGGAGCCGGTCCCGGTACGCCCGCTTCAGCGCCGAGCAGGTGATGATGCCGGGCTGGCCGGCGTCGGTGCGCTCACCGATCCAGCCGGCCACCCGGTCCAGCCAGGGCCACCGGTCGTCGTCGGTGAGTGGCACCCCGTCGGCCATCTTGGCGACGTTGGCCTGCGGGTGCAGGTCGTCGCCCTCCTCCAGCTCCCAGCCGAGCCGGCCGGCGAGAACCCCGGCGACCGTGGACTTCCCGGACCCGGACACCCCCATGATGACCAGAACCTGCGGTGTGGTGACGTCGTTGTCGGCCATGTCGCTCCTTGAGTCGTGGCGTGAGTGGTCGGGTCAGGCGATGACGAAGATCAGCGACGCCAGGGCGAAGCCCATCAGGCCGATGGTCGTCTCCATCACGGTCCAGGTCTTCAGGGTGGTCTTGACGTCCATCCCGAAGAAGCGGCCGACCAGCCAGAAGCCGGAGTCGTTGACGTGGCTCATGCAGACCGAGCCGGCAGCGACGGCGAGCACGACGGCGGCCAGCTGGACGCCGTTGAGGCCGGCTGCGGCGACCGCGGGCTCGATCAGGCCGGCCGCGGTGATCAGCGCGACGGTGGCCGAGCCCTGGGCGATCCGCAGGATGAGCGAGATGATGAACCCGGCGACGATGACCGGCAGACCGATGCCGTCCAGCACGTCGGCCAGCGCCGCGCCGATGCCGGAGGCCCGGAGCACCGCGCCGAACATGCCGCCGGCACCGGTGATCAGGATGACCGAGCAGACCGGGCCGAGCGCGGAGTCGAGCACCTTCTCCAGTGCGGTCTTCTCCAGGCCGCGCGCCTTACCGAGCACCAGCGCGGCCACCAGCACCGCGATCAGCAGCGCGACCGGCGTGCTGCCGAGCGCACGCAGCGCGGTCACCCAGGTATCGCCTCGGTCGACAGCCCCGGCGGCCGCGGCCATGTCGAGACCGGTGTTGATGAAGATGAGGAGCAGCGGCAGCAGCAGCATGGCAAGAACGGTGCGGAAGGCGGGCGGGTTCTGGATGTCGTCGCCGTCCTCGGCCGAGCCGAGCAGCGCCGGGACCGGCAGCACCAGCTTCTTGCCGATCCACACGCCGTACAGGTAGCTCGTCACGTACCAGGTGGGCACGGCGATGAGCACGCCGAGCGCGATGACCAGGCCGACGTTGGCGCCGAGCAGCTCGGACGCCGCGACCGGGCCGGGGTGCGGCGGGACGAAGATGTGCATCACCGAGAAGGCGCCGGCGACCGGCAGGCCGTAGATCAGCACGCCGCCACCGAGCCGGCGGGCGACGGAGAACACGATCGGCAGCATGACGACGAGACCGGCGTCGAAGAAGATCGGGAAGCCGAACATCAGCGACGCGACGCCCAGGGCGAACGGCGCACGCTTCTCGCCGAACTTGCCGATCAGCGTGTCGGCGACGACTTTCGCGCCGCCGCTGGTCTCGATCAGCCGACCCAGCATCGCGCCCAGGCCCACCAGGAGTGCCACCGTGCCGAGTGTGTTGCCGAATCCGGTGGTGAGCACGCCGACCACGGAACCGATCGGGATGCCGGTGGCGATCGCGGTCAGCAGGCTGACCAGGATCAGCGACAGGAACGCGTGCAGGCGCAGCGTGATGATCAGGAACAGCAGGACTGCGATCGCGCTACCGGCGATCAGCAGCAGTGGGGCCGCAGTGAGGGTCTGCGTCCAGTCGTCGGGCAACATCGGGTCCTCCGTCGTTGGAGTGGGAAGTCCTGGCGCGGAGCGCCCACCGACGGGGATCCCGGAACCGGGAGGTCGGCGTTGACCTGCCGAGCATGCACGAGTCGTCCTACTAATACAAGAGGACCCGGCTTCAAGTAGCACGAATAGCTGTTCGGCGGCGTCGACGGTAGGTGCGCACGCCTGACCGGTGGTCGAGATGGCGTCGACCGCGCAGGCGCTGCACACCGTCGGGCGTCCGCCGGGCAGGCCGGCGAGGCGGCGGATGCGGGACGACCATGTTCGCGGAGGCGGTCACCGCGATCCGCACCCACGCGACCGGGCCGGAGGCGGGGGGCTCGGGCGCCGACCGCCGTGCCCGCAGACCGGTGCCGTCAGATTCCCTCCCGCGCGGCGGCGGGTCGGTGCGGCGGTGCGCCGCCTGGTCAGCGCCGCAGGCCGCTCAGCGACTGGCGAAGAACGACACCGCCTCGGTGATTGCGAGGTCCGTCAGCACCGGGTCGTGCCGAGGCCCGATGTCGCGCATGAAGGCGTGCTCGCCACCGGCGTAGATGTGCATCTCGACGTCGGTGTGGCCGGCGGCGTAGAGCGCGCTGAGGATCTGCAGCCGGGCGTCGGCGGGGACGTGCGGGTCCTGGGAGCCGAAGACGATCAACAGCCGTCCGCCGATGTCGGCGGCGCGGGCCAGGGACCCGGCGTCGGCGTCGGCGCCGAGGGAGCCGTTGTGCACTCCCGTCGGGTAGAAGCACACCGTCGCCTCCACCCGCGGGTCGAACGCGGCCCGGAACGCGAGGTGGCCACCGATGCAGAACCCGGTCGCGTAGAGCGGGCCGACGTCGTCGCGCTGCGCCAGGTGGTCCAGCACGGCGATGCGGTCGTCGTCGAACGAGGACACCGGGGTGGCGGCCGCGCCGGCCATCCCGGCGGCCTTGCCGGTGTCGTCGAATTCCAGCGCCACCCCGGCCAGCTCACCGTGCGGATAGATCTCCGGAACGCAGACCACGAAGCCGTGGGCGGCGAGGCGCCGCGCGGTCCGCAGCGTCGACTCGGTCCGCTGGAAGATGTCGGTGTACAGCAGCAGACCCGGCCAGGTGCCGCCGCCGATCGGGGTGATGGTGGTGGCGCGGATGTCGCCGGCGGGCGCTGGAATCGAAACGTCGATCTCGGTCAGTTTCACGATCGGCAGCATAGTGCGGCGACCGGACGTCATTCCAGCCGAGGGATCGCGTCGTGGACGGCATTGCGCCGCGGGGCCCGGAGGGGATCCATCCATTCCGGCGGAACGAATTCAGGAGATCCGTCAGTGGCAGTTCGGATACGCCATTCGTTCTTGTGAATCTCGGAATGGTGATATTGGCAGAGCAGGCAGCCGTTGCGATAACTGGTGTCGCCCAGATCGCGCACCCACCATTCGATGTGGTGGACGTCGGTGAAAGCGGGTGGCCGGTCGCAGCCGGGGAAGGCGCATCCGCGGTCGCGAAGGGTGATCGCCCGACGGATGGCTCGGGGGAAGGTGCGGGCGGACCGCCCGACGTCGAGGACCTCGCCGTCACCGCTCAGGACGGCGGGGATGACGGTGGCGTCGCACAGCAGCCGCCGGGCCTCGGCGGGGGTGAGGGTGGTGCCGCCGGCGGTGACCGCCGGGCCGATCTGTCGGCGGAGGACGTCCCAGTGCAGGGTGACGGTGACGTGCGGCCGCTCGCCGCTGTGGGTGGGCAGCGTCGCGTGGGTCATCGCCAGGTTGACCACCTCGACGAGGGCCTGGGCGCGGCGGGTGGCCGCGGGACGGGCGTCCTTGACGCCGTCCGCTTCGGGTCGCGGTGCGGCGAGGCCGTCGATCGCGGTGCGCAGGACCTCCACCGACAGGTCGTCGAGCTTGCCGTTGATGCTGGTCAGGCCGGTCGCGGCGCTGCGGGCGCCGATGGTGAACTCGATCTTCGTCGACGGGTCGCGATCGTCGAGGGTGCCGTCGGGGTCGAGGGCCTCAGCGAGATGCTGGGCGACCCGGCGGAACTGGTCGGGGTTCAGGTCGAGCGCGTGGGCGACGAGGGCCTGCTCCGCCTCCGCCCGGGTGTCGGCGTCCACCGCCGGCGGGAGCCGGTGCAGGGTGCCGATGACCGTGGCTGCCGCGTCGCGGTCGACCAGTCCACCGGTGACGGCGGCGCCCAGTACGGGCAGCGCGGCTGGTGTCTCGCCGCCGGACGGCAGATCCTGCGCGTGGATCGCCTGAGCGGCTCGGACTCGGGCCGCGGCCTCGCGGGCCGGGATGCGCAGCGCCTCCTGGAGCAGTGACGTCGTCGACGGGCAGGAGCGTGCCGCGGCCAGACCGCGCTGGTCGGCTTCGTCGGTCCAGGCGACCTGCGCGGCCCACACCAGCCGCGACAATTGCTCGATGCCGCGTCCGATGGCGAAGAATTCCTCGTCGATCAGTTTCGCGAATTCGCCGTGGATCAGCTGTTCCGCACCGGCGCACACCTCTACGAGAACGGCATCGCCGTCCTCCGCCGTGGCGAATCCTGGGCTTTCGAACATACGTCCACACTATCAAGGACCACCGACACCGACCCCGGTCGGTCCACATTCCTCGAGCCGAGGCGAGTGATTGTGGAGCGTTCGCATTGTCGTCATTCACACCGCGAGATAGGGGTCCCGGGAAAGCTGTCCTCCACAGCGCACAGCCGATCAGTCGCGGCACCGCAGGATCCGAATGTGGCCAGGGAACAGAGCGCGACAGCGATCCGACCCTCGGCCCGAGCGGCATCGGCTGGTGGCGCCGGCACTTCCCTGGGCAAACATGGGCACGCGCATTGAGCGCGGCGTCGAATGCGTCTTCGGACACTCACACTCCCGGCGCAGGCGATCCGCCGTCGCAGCCAGTTCGACGTCCACCTGAGGTGGCCCGCTGCCTTCCCGTCACTGCTCGCCAGAGGTGGCGCCACGGGCCGTCCACGAACGGTTGCCCACCCGCTCGACGTGCACAGCAAAGACCTCAGACGTACATCGGCCGGGTCGCCGGCAGCACCAGCCCGCGCAGCTCGAACTCCTCACCCTCGGGCGCCGGTGTCGGGCCCATGCCCAGCCGCTGCGCGACCTGCGGCCAGACGCTGCTCATGAACTTCTCGTACGCGGCACGGGTCTCCCAGACCTCGACGATCTCGAACCCTTCGGCGGTCTCCCAGGCGAGGTGCGCGAGCATCCCGGTCTGGCTGCCGGCGATCTCCTTGACCACGGCGTGCATCCCGTCGTAGGCGGCGATCGGCAGGGGTGTCCGGAACCGCACCGTGTAGGTCATTCCCGCTCCTGACGTCGGCTCGTGTGGGGGAATGTCATCCTGCTCGTCCCGTTCGGGCCGCACGACCGCCATCCGGGGCATCGGCTCACCGCCGCGCCGCGCGGACCAGCCCCGCCACCACCAGCCCGACTCCGACCCCGGCCAACCGGTCGGACGGCCCGCCGGGGGAGACCCGTCCGCCGATCAGAGGGCGTCAAAGGCCTTCGCGTACCGGAACGGGCCGGCCGTCGACGGGTCCCAGGCGGTCAGCGTGCGGAGCTGGAAGTAGTCGCCCCAGCCGGCGTCCGGCGCGGCCACCCCGAGCGACGCGGCGGCCACGAAGCCGAACCGGCCGTAGAACGCCGGCTCCCCGAGCAGCCCGACGGCCGGCTCGCCGACGGCGTCGGCCGCGCCGAGCACGGCGTGCATGAGTGCCGCCCCGATCCCGCGGCCCTGCATCCCCGGCGACACCCCGACCGGACCGAGACCGGCACAGGGCACGCCGCCCACCGACCCTCGGCTGCACAGCACGTGTCCGACGATCTCGCCGTCGAGCTCGGCGACCAGCGACAGCTCGGGGATGACGTCACCGTCGGCGCGCAGCTGGTCCATCAGGACCGCCTCGACGACGACCCCCTCCGCGCTGGCCTGGAAGGCCAGCCGGTGCACCGCCCGGACGGCGTCGTGGTCGGTGGGCAGCTCCCGGCGCAGCAACATCCAGGCAGTATCCCGCGCGGCGGGTCAGCGCGCCGGGGTACGCCGCCGCGGCCGCCGCGCCCAGAGCGAGCGCGCCCGGGTCGGCAGCGTCCGGACGTCGATGCCCTCGACACGACAGGTGTACAGCGCGAGCAGCAGCAGGCCGACGGTCGTCAACACCGCGCGGACCGCGATGGCCCAGCCGCCCCCCTCGTAACCGCGGGGCGCGTCCATCGTCTCGGCCACGCTGACCCACGCGAAGAACACGGAGGCGGCGACGAGCACCCAGGTCTGCGGGCCCCGCCGGACGCCGGCGATGGCGAACAGCACGATGACCCACGCCGCGTACCAGGGGTGGATGAAGGGGGAGAGCAGCACCGCGGCGGCGAAGGCGATCGCCAGCCGCAGCAGCGGGTCCAGCTTCTTCATCGTGACCATGGTCCAGACGACGATCACCGCCATCACGGCCAGCGCGACCGCCTTGACCACCGACTTCACCAGGTCGCCGTCGAGCCCGACGAGGCGCACCAGCCAGCCGCTCAGCGACGCCAGCCAGTTCACCGGGGCGTACCAGTGCGCGACCGAGCCGGGGGTGGCCAGCGCCCCCACCCAGCCGAAGCCGACGTCGATGGCCAGCCCGATGACCCCGAGCAGGCCGACCCCGAGCGCCGCAGAAAGCACCCAGCAGCGCACGGTCGTCTTCACCGTCCGGTCGGGGCCGGCCCAGATGATGCCGATGATCGGCAGCGCGATGATGGCGATCGGCTTGACCCCGATCGCCAGGGTCACCAGCACCACCGCCAGCACCGGGTGCCGTTGCAGCGCGTAGTACATCGCCGCGACCAGCAGTGCGAGCATCAGGGCGTCGTTGTGGCCGCCGACGACGAAGTTGAACATCGTCACCGGCGACGCGGCGACGATCCACAGCACGAAGGCGCGGTCCATCCCGCGGAGCACGGCGATGCGGTAGGCGTACCAGGCCATGGCCACCACGGCAGCGACGGCGAGCAGCCGGAAGATGGCCACCGCGACCACCGGCGACTCACCGGACGCGCCGACGACGAGCTTCTCGATGTACAGGAACACCGGCCCGTACGGGGTCCGGGTGTTGGCCCAGCGCGGGTCGACACCGATGGCGTACCAGCCACCTTCGGCGGCGATGCCGTCCACGTAGGGGTTGATGTCGCTGAGCAGCAGCCGGCCCTGGCCGACGTAGGCGAACAGGTCGCGGGAGTACAGCGGCACCGCGGCGACCAGCGGTACCGCCCAGGCGATCGCCGCGGCGGTGACGCTGCGCACGGCGACGGGCCCGCCGTCGCGGGTCGCCGCCCGCAGTCCGAGCCAGGCGCCGATGAGCAGTAGCCCGCCCAGGACGACGACGAACGACGCCGTGTTCTGCCGCAGATCGGTCGCGCGGGGCCAGTCGATGATCGGCCACTCGCGCACCGTGGAACCGGGCCCGATCCAGCCCACCGAGGTCGATCCGGCGACGATGAGCAGCGTGCCCACGACGCCGAGAACGGTGGCCGGCACCGCCGATCTGGTTCGTCCGCGCGTCACCATGACCGTCATCATCGCAGCCCCGCTGGGCTCCGCCGGTCGACACGACGCACGCCACAGCGGGGTTAGAGTGGGCGTCGACACGGGAGTCCGGTGCGCCGGGCTGAGAGAGCGACACGAAGTCGCTGACCGTCGAACCTGATCCGGATCATGCCGGCGCAGGGACGTCGAACATCTCTGAGCAGATCACCCGTGCCACCGACAGACCGTCGATCGGAGCACACCATGAGCACCCGTCTTCCTCGTGCCGCGTTCGTCCTCGCCGCCGCGATCACCCTCGCCGCCTGCGGCTCGACGCCCGCCACCACCACCGCCGCCGGCACCACCGCCACCGCCACCGCCACCGCCGCCGGCACCGGCACCGCCGACCCGGCGACGCCGGCCGGCGGCACCGTCACCCTGGTCACCCACGACAGCTTCAACGTCGACCCGAAGGTGCTGTCGGACTTCGAGGAGTCCAGCGGCCTGACGGTCACCCTGCTCAGCCAGGACGCGCTGGCCAACCAGCTGATCCTGACCAAGGACAACCCGCTCGGCGACGTCGCGTACGGCATCGACAACACCTTCGCCTCCCGTGCCGTCGATCAGGGCGTCTTCGCCCCGTACACCTCGCCGCTGCTGGACAAGGGCGCCGCCGAGTACGCCTTCGACGACGAGAACAGCCTCACCGCAGTCGATTTCGGTGACGTCTGCGTCAACGTGGACCACGCCTGGTTCAGCGAGAAGGGTCTCGCCGAACCCGTGACGTTCGACGACCTGGTCAAGCCCGAGTACAAGGACCTGCTGGTCACCGAGTCGCCGGCCACCTCGAGCACCGGCCTCGCCTTCCTGCTGGGCACCGTCGGGCACGCCGGCGAGGACGGCTGGCAGCAGTACTGGACGGCGCTGAAGGACAACGGTGTGAAGGTGGTCGCCGACTGGGAAAGCGCCTACTACGTCGACTTCTCCGGATCCGACGGCAAGGGTGACCGGCCGCTGGTCGTCTCCTACGCGTCGTCGCCGCCGTCGGAGGTCCAGGAGGGCATGACCGAGGCGCCGACCGGCACCCTGCTGGACACCTGCTTCCGCCAGATCGAGTACGTCGGGGTGCTGGCGGGTGCGAAGAACCCGGAAGGCGCACAGCAGGTCGTGGACTGGATGCTGTCGCCGGAGTTCCAGGCCGGCCTGCCGGAGAGCATGTACGTCTACCCGGTCGACGCCGCCACCGCGCTGCCCGCCGACTGGGCGCGGTACGCCACCGTCGCCGACGACCCGGTGACCGTCGATCCGGCCGCCATCGCGGCTCACCGCGACACGTGGTTGCAGGACTGGTCCGATCTCCTCGAGTCCTGAGCCCCGATGACCCTGCTGCGCCCGGCACCGCCGGCGGCCCCCGTGCCGCCGGCGGTCCACCCGCACGACCTGGCCGGCGCCCGAGCCCGCCGGGTCGGGCTGATCCTGGCCGGGCTGCTGCCGGTGCTGGCCTTCGCCGTGTTCTTCTTCCATCCGGTGCTGGCGCTGATCGGCCGGGGGTTCGCCGGCCCGTCGGGGCTCGATCTCAGCGGTTTCGCCGAGGTGCTCTCCCGGCCGCGGTTCCGCCGGATCCTGTGGTTCACCGTGTGGCAGGCGGCCGCGTCGGCGGGCCTCGCGGTGCTGTTCGGACTACCCGGCGCCTACCTGCTCTACCGGGTCCGGTTCCGTGGCCGGCAGCTGCTGCGAGCGCTGGTCACCGTGCCGTTCGTGCTGCCGACGGTCGTGGTGGGCCTGGCCTTCCGCAGCCTCACCGCCGACGGCGGGCCGCTCGGCGCCTGGGGACTGGACGGCAGCGTGGCCACCATCCTGCTGGCCCACCTGTTCCTCAACTACGCCGTCGTGGTCCGGACGGTCGGCGCCACCTGGGCGTCTCTGGACCGCCGCCCCGAGGACGCCGCCCGCTCGCTCGGGGCCGGCCCGCTGCGCATCCTGCGCACGGTGACCCTGCCGGCGCTCGGGCCGTCGATCGCCGCCGCGGGGGTGCTGGTGTTCCTGTTCTGCGCGACCAGCTTCGGCATCGTGCAGATCCTCGGCACCGCACAGTTCTCCACCCTGGAGACCGAGATCTACCGGCAGACCAGGGACGTCCTGGACCTGCGGACCGCGGCGGTGCTGTCGGTGCTGCAGCTGGTGCTGGTCACCGCGGTGCTGGTGATCGCCGGCCGGATCCGTCGGCGTACCGAGACGACCCAGAAGTTCCGGGAGGCAGTGGACGTCCAACGGGCGCTGGGTCCTGCCGACCTGCCGGCGGTCGTCGTCACCGCGGCCGTCGGGGTGCTGCTGGCGGCGCCGGTGATCACGCTGCTGGTGCGCTCGCTGCAGACGCCGACCGGCTGGGGCTTCGGCAATTACGCCGCCCTGGCCGGCAGTGGCAACGGACGGCTGTTCCTCGTCACCGGCTGGCAGGCCCTGGGCAACTCGCTGCGCGCCGCCGCGCTGGCCACCCTGCTCGCGGTCGCCGTCGGGGTGCTGCTGTCGGTGGTGCTGGCCCGCAAGCCCCGGGACCGGTTGCCGCGCCGCCTCATCGCCCTGATGGACGCCACCTTCATGCTGCCGCTCGGGGTCAGCGCGGTGACCGTCGGCTTCGGCTTCCTCATCGCGCTGGACCGGCCGCCGCTGGACCTGCGCGACTCGTCGTGGCTGGTGCCGATCGCGCAGGCCCTGGTGGCCACGCCGCTCGTGGTGCGGCTGATCCTGCCGGCGCTGCGCGGCGCGGACGACCGGCTCCGGCAGGCCGCCGCCGTGCTCGGCGCGAGCCCCGCCCGGGTGTGGTCGTCGGTCGACCTGCCGATCATGGGCCGGGCGCTGGCCGGCGCGGCGGCCTTCGCCTTCGCCGTCGCGCTCGGCGAGTTCGGCGCCACCAGCTTCCTGGCCCGGCCCGACGACGCCACGCTGCCGGTCGTCATCGGCCGGCTGATCGCCCGGCCCGGCGCGGGCAACGCCGGGATGGCCTTCGCCGGCGGGGTCGTCCTCGCCGTCCTCTGCGCGGGTTGCGTGCTCGCGGTGGACCGGCTCGGCAGCCGCGACAACGCCGCCGCCGTGGGAGTCCTCGCGTGAGCGCGCTGCTGTCGGTGGCTGCCGCCACCGTCCGGTACGGCGCGGTGACCGCCGTCGACGGCGTCTCGCTGGACGTCGGCGACCACGAGACGCTCGCGCTGCTCGGCCCGTCGGGTTGCGGCAAGTCCACCCTGCTGCGGGCCATCGCCGGTCTCGAGCCGCTGACCGCCGGCCGCATCTCGATGGGCGGCACCGACCTGGCCACCGTGCCCGTCTTCCGGCGGCGGTTCGGCCTGATGTTCCAGGACGGGGTGCTGTTCGGGCACCGCTCCGTCGCCGGCAACATCGGCTACGGGCTCCGGATGGCCGGCGCCGGACGGTCCGCGACCGCGAACCGGGTGGGTGAGCTCCTCGACCTCGTCGGGCTACCCGGATACGGCGACCGGCGGGTGGCGACCCTGTCCGGCGGGCAGGCCCAGCGGGTCGCGCTGGCCCGGGCGCTGGCTCCGCATCCCCGGCTACTGCTGCTCGACGAGCCGCTGGCCGCACTCGACACGGCGCTGCGCGAACAGCTCCTGGTCGACCTGCGGCGGATCCTCGCCGAGACCGGCACCCCGACGATCTTCGTCACCCACGACCAGGACGAGGCGTTCGCCATCGCCGACCGGGTGGCCGTCATGAACGACGGCCGGATCCGTCAGCAGGGGACCCCGCGCGAGGTGTGGGACCACCCGGTGGACGGCTGGCTGGCCCGCTTCGTCGGCTACTCGACCGTGCTGGCCGGCGCCGGCACCGCTGCGGTCGGCGCCCGCGACGTCCCGGCCGGGGCTTCGCTCGCGCTGCGGCCCACCGCGTTGCGCGTCGACGCGACGGGGCCGCTGACCGCGACGGTCATCGCGGCGGTGCCCGGACCGGAGCACACCCGGCTCGAGGTCGATCTGGACGGTGTCGGCCGGGCGCATGCCGTCGCCGGACCCGGCGCCGTTCCGCACGGGACCGTCCGGCTGCGCTTCGACCCGGCCGGCGCCGCCGTGCTGACGGCGCCGTGCTGACGGCGCCGTGACCCGTAGGGGTGGCGGTCTGGCATCGTGCTGCGGATGAGCTGGCAGGCGATTCCGCTCCGGGCGGCGACGGTGATCGACCGGCCCGTCGACGAAATCCGGTGGCATCTGGCGCTCGTGGACGGCTGGCGCCGGGCGGCGGCGGCGGCGGGGTACCGGTTGACGGTCGACCCGGCCGCGACCTCCTGGGGGTCCGGGCAGCAGATCCGGCTGGACCGGATCGGCCGCCGGCGCCGGCCGGTCGCGCGCCACCGCGCGCAGGTCGACCTGGACGACAGCGGGCTGCCCGCGTTCACCGTCACCCGGGGGCCGGGCAGCGGCGGCCGGTTGACGGTGACCGTCGACGACAGCGGTGCCGGCGTGCTCGTCACGACCCAGTTCGCCGAGCCCGCGCCCGGGTCGGGACTCCTGGCGCGGTGGCGTGGGGTCGCGCAGTCGCGGCACCGGCGGGCCATCGTCTGGGCCCTGCGGCTGCTCACCGGGATGGCGGTGCTGGCCGCGCACCGGACCCGCGTCGTGGTCGCCGCCGCGGTGCTCCGCGACGGCGCGGTCCTCGCGGCCCGACGCAGCTACCCGCCGGAGCTGGCCGGTCGGTGGGAGTTCCCCGGCGGCAAGGTCGCGCTCGGTGAGACCGACGCACACGCGGTGCAGCGGGAGCTGGCCGAGGAGCTGGGCGAGGACCTCGCCGCGGGGGCCGCGGTGGGGGAGCAGATCGGCCCGGACATCAGCGTGGACGTCGAGGTGGTGCTGCGGCTGTACGCGGTCCGGGGCGGCGGCGAGCCGGCGGCCGCCGGTTCGCACGACGAAGTCCGCTGGATTCCGGCGGCCGGTCTGGAGGACCTCGACTGGCTGGACGCGGACCGTCGGCTGCTGCCGTCATTGCGTCCGCTGCTCGGCTGAAGCGCAGCTCAGGACACGTGCGGCGGGTGGCGCCGGCTGGGCCGTTCAGGTCACGCAGCGTCGACTGCGGCGACCGCCGGGGCCGTCCGCAGAGCCGCTCGGGGTGTTCACCAGCCTGCCGTGTTATCCGGCTGTAACCCAATGGTGCGAAGATCCGCCGTAGCTCTGCAGCACGGGCCGGAGTCGCCGGCCCGGTGACACGAAGGTGGACAGCTCGTGAATTTCCGTCGTTCCCGTTCTCTGCGCACGGTGGCGATCGCCGCCGCGGCGGTCGGCACCATGGTCCTGACTGCCTGCGCCCCCGATTCCTCCAACGCGGGCAGCACCACATCCTCCGCCCCGGCGGGCGCCACCACCAGCTCCGCCCAGTCGGCGGAATCGCCGGCCGAGAGCGCGGAGTCGACATCGTCGGTCTCGGAGACCTCCGGCAGCGCTACCGGCTCAGCGACCGCCGCCGCCGTTTCGCCCGAGGACATCGCCGCCGCCACCGCCTCGCTGATCGCTCCCGGTTCGCTCACGGTGTGCACCCACCTGCCGTACGCGCCGTTCCAGTCCAACGACGACAGCGGCAAGGCGGTCGGCTTCGACATCGAGATGATGGACCTCGTCGCCGAGCAGCTCGGCGTCACCCAGGCCATCGTCGACACCCCGTTCGAGGGCATCAAGAGCGGCCAGGACATGTCCACCGGCAAGTGCGACATCGCGGCCGCCGGTATGACCATCACCGAGGAGCGCTCGAAGGTCATCCTGTTCTCCGCGCCCTACTTCGACGCCACCCAGGCGCTGCTGGTCCGCAGCGCCGACGAGGTCTCCTCGCTGGAGGATCTCCGCGGCAAGCGCCTCGGCGCCCAGGCGGCCACCACCGGCCTGGACTACGCCAACGCCAACAAGGACCAGTACGGCTACGAGATCGTCGAGTACACCGACGTCGCCTCCGAGCAGCAGGCGCTGGTCACCAACCAGATCGACGCCGCCATCAACGACCTGCCGGTGTGGAGTGAGTTCACCAAGCAGTCGAGCGGCGCGGTGAAGATCGCCGCCCAGTTCGACACCGGCGAGCAGTACGGCTTCGGCATGAAGCTCGGCAACGACGCCCTCAAGGCCGTCGTCGACACCACGATCGACGCGGCCAGAGCCGATGGCACGTACGACGAGCTGTACGCGCAGTGGATCGGCGAGGTCCCCGCTTCCTGACGTGACCCGTTCGAGGGCGGCCCGGATCGAGTCCGAGCCGCCCTCGACGCTGCTGGCGAACCGACCGGCCCGGCGTGTGACAATCTCGGATCCTCGACAGAAGGGTGGAAGCAATGGCTTCCATGACCCGACGACAGCGCGCACGCGCGGTCCGCGGAGTGCAGTACGGCGTGCTGCTGGCGATCATCCTGGCCATCTCCCTGGTCGCCGACTGGCACCAGTTCGGTCAAGCCTTCGCCCGGTCGGACATCATCGGCCGGATGTGGCCCCGGGTGGTCACCATCGGCATGGTCAACACGATCATCTACACCTTGCTGGCGTTCGTCTTCGCCTTCGTGGTGGGCCTGATCCTGGCGCTGATGCGGCTGTCGCAGGTCGGTCCCTACCGCTGGATCGCCACCGCCTACGTGGAACTCTTCCGTGGCCTGCCCGCCCTCGTGGTGCTGTTCATGGTCGCGTACGGCATCCCGAACGCCTTTCCCGGCTTCAAGTTCCCGAACTTCGGCATCCAGGGTGGCGAGTTCTACATCCTGGTGATGCTGGGCCTCGGACTCACGGCCGCGGCGTACATGGCCGAGACGTTCCGGGCCGGCATCCAGGCAGTGCCGAAGGGGCAGGTCGAGGCGGCCCGGACGCTGGGGATGTCGCCCGGCCGGACGACCAGGGTCATCGTCATCCCGCAGGCGTTCCGCATCGTCATCCCGCCGTTGACCAACGAGATCATCCTTCTCATCAAGGATTCGTCGCTGGTCTACGTGCTGGGTGTGACCGCCAACCAGTACGAGCTGACCAAGTTCTCGCAGGACTTCCTGAACCGCTCGGTCAACCCGACACCGCTGATCGTCGGTGGCGTGCTGTACCTGATCATCACCCTTCCGCTCTCGCAGCTGGTTCGCCGGCTCGAGGTCCGCTTCGCAAAGGCCAGGTGAGCACCGTGTCGTCACCGACTGCATCCACCCCACAGGCGAGCACGCACGCGATCTCGATCCGCGGGCTGCGCAAATCGTTCGGATCCGTCGAGGTGCTCAAGAACATCGACCTCGACATCGAGCCCGGCCAGGTGGTCTGCGTCATCGGGCCGTCCGGCTCGGGCAAGTCCACCCTGCTGCGCTGCGTGAACATGCTGGAGACCCCGACGGCGGGGAAGGTGTTCATCGGCAATGACGAGATGACCGACCCGGACGTCGACCTGGACAAGGTGCGCCGACGGGTCGGCATGGTCTTCCAGAGCTTCAACCTGTTCCCGCACCTCACCGTGCTGAAGAACCTCACCGTGGCGCAGGTGCAGGTACTGGGCAGGAACAAGGCCGACGCCGAGAAGGTCGCCCGCGAGAACCTGGAACGCGTCGGCATGGCGCACAAGGAATCGGCGTTCCCGGCGCAGCTGTCCGGTGGGCAGCAGCAGCGCATCGCCATCGCTCGTTCGCTGTCGATGTCGCCCGAACTGATGTTGTTCGACGAGCCGACGTCCGCGCTGGACCCGGAGCTGGTCGGCGAAGTCCTCGCGGTGATGAAGGGCCTGGCCAAGGAGGGCATGACGATGATGGTGGTCACCCACGAGATGGCTTTCGCCCGCGACGTCGCCGACCGGGTGGTGTTCATGGACGGCGGTTACGTGGTGGAGGACGGCACCGCCGAGGAGGTCATCGGCAACCCGCAGGAGGACCGGACCAAATCGTTCCTGTTCCGGGTGCTCAACCCGACCCAGGTCGACCCCGGGGACGAGTATTCCGCGCCGCCACGACCGACCACGCTGCCGTCGATCATGGATCCGCTGAAGCCCGTCTGACCGCCGTACCCGTTCCGCGCCCGGCGCAGATCCCTCGAGGGTCTGCGCCGGACGTCGTTCCGGCGGCGCGACGGGTTTCAGTGCGGGTCGGGCTCGGCCCGCTCGATGTCGGCCAGTTCCTCCTCGGGACGCGGCGGGACGGTCTCGTCGTCCTCGAGGATCTGCAGGGGCGGGTTGTCCGGATCGAAGGCCGGTTCGGTGGTGGTCATCCGTCCAGTCTGCGCGGCGAGCGATCGGGTGCCGCGGCCGGGAGCCGGGTATCACAGGCGTGACGGGGCTCCTGAGCGGCCCCGACCGGTAGGCTGGGAAGGCTGCGCTGATCGGTCCGTACCGGGTGGTTGTGGCTGGCCGACGGGAATTCGCCCTGTTCAGGGTGCGTTCGACCAGAGGCCAGGTGCTGTTCAGGAGTCGTCAGGTGTTCGCCGACGATCCGCCCTGCGCCATCCGCACGCCCCGACCGATCCGCACCTCCCGCAACCTTTGGAGTACAACCGCGTGACCCGCCAGACCCGCCATGACCTCCGCAACGTCGCCATCGTCGCCCACGTCGACCACGGCAAGACCACCCTCGTCGACGCCATGCTCTGGCAGTCCGGGGCGTTCCGTGAAGGCTCCGCCCACACCGACCGGGTGATGGACTCCAACGACCTGGAGCGCGAGAAGGGCATCACGATCCTGGCCAAGAACACGGCGGTCCGCCGCGGTGACATGGTCATCAACATCGTCGACACCCCCGGCCACGCCGACTTCGGTGGCGAGGTGGAGCGCGCGCTCATGATGGTGGACGGCGTCGTACTCCTGGTCGACGCCTCCGAGGGGCCGCTGCCGCAGACCCGCTTCGTGCTGCGCAAGGCGCTGCAGGCCAATCTCCCCGTGGTGCTGGTCGTCAACAAGACCGACCGCCCCGACTCCCGCATCGACGAGGTCGTCGACGAGACCTACGCGCTGTTCATGGACCTCGACGCGGACGACCACCAGATCGAGTTCCCGATCGTCTACTGCGCGTCGCGCGCGGGCCGTGCCTCGCTGAACAAGCCGGCCAACGGCGAGATGCCCGACCACGAGAACCTCGATCCGCTGTTCGACACCCTCCTCGAGGCCATCCCGGCCCCGACCTACGAGGCCGGCGCGCCGCTGCAGGCCCAGGTCACCAACATCGACGCCTCGCCGTTCCTCGGCCGTATCGGGATGTGCCGGATCATCGAGGGCGAGATGAAGAAGGGCCAGTCGGTCGCCTGGATGAAGGCCGACGGCACCATCGCCCGCACCAAGATCACCGAGCTGCTGATCACCGAGGCGCTGGACCGGGTCCCGGTCGAGACCGCCTACGCCGGCGACCTGATCGCCGTCGCCGGGATGGCCGAGATCACCATCGGCGAGACCCTGGCCGACCCGGAGAACCCGGTCGCGCTGCCGCCGATCACCGTCGACGAGCCCGCCATCTCGATGACCGTCGGCATCAACACCTCGCCGCTGGCCGGCAAGGACGGCGGCAAGAAGCTGACCGCCCGCCAGGTGAAGAACCGCCTCGACGCCGAGCTCATCGGCAACGTCTCGATCCGCGTCCTCACCACCGAGCGTCCCGACACCTGGGAGGTGCAGGGCCGGGGTGAGTTGGCGCTGGCCATCCTCGTCGAGACGATGCGCCGCGAGAGCTTCGAGCTCACGGTCGGCAAGCCGCAGGTCGTCACCCGCGAGGTCGACGGCAAGATCCAGGAGCCGTTCGAGCGCCTGACCATCGACGTGCCCGAGGAGTACCTGGGCGCCGTCACGCAGCTGCTCGCCGTCCGCAAGGGCCGCATGGAGCAGATGAGCAACCACGGCACCGGCTGGGTCCGCCTGGAGTTCCACGTGCCGTCGCGCGGCCTGATCGGCTTCCGCACCGACTTCCTCACCGACACCCGCGGCACCGGCATCGCGTCGACCATCTTCGACGGGTACGGCCCGTGGGCCGGCACCCTGCGCGGCCGCCCGACCGGTTCGCTGGTCGCCGACCGCGCCGGCAAGGCCACCGCCTTCGCCATGATGTCGCTGCAGGAGCGTGGCCAGCTGTTCGTGCCGCCGACCACCGAGGTGTACGAGGGCATGATCGTCGGCGAGAACGCCCGCGCCGACGACATGGACGTCAACATCACCAAGGAGAAGCAGCTCACCAACATGCGCAAGTCCTCCTCCGAGGAGCTGGTGCACCTGGTGCCGCCGAAGAACCTGTCGCTGGAGCAGGCGCTGGAGTTCTGCGCCGACGACGAGTGCGTCGAGATCACCCCGGTCGCCGCCCGCATCCGCAAGGTCGAGCTGTCCGCCAACATCCGCGCCCGCAGCCGGTCCCGCAGCAAGGCCGCCGCCAACTCCTGATGCGCCGTCCACCGGGGTCTTCCACCCGGGAAACTAGGCTGACCCCGTGAACCGCCGCCGACCCCACCGCTTCCGGTGGGGTCGGCGGCGGTCGTCGTTGGTGGCCCTGTGCGCTGCTCCTCGCCGCCGGGTGCACCGTCCCGAACCTGCCGGCCCCGCTCACCCCCGACCCCACCGGCAGCGGTTCCGCGCCGGCCCCGCCGCTGGTCGGCGGGGTGATCAGCATCGGCGTGGACGACGACATCCGCGGGTTCAACCCCTACGTCGCGTCCCAGTGGTCACCGGCCGGGGCCGCCGTCGCCGGCCTGGTCCTGCCCGGTGCGTTCACCCCCGGCGCGACCGCGACCATCGGCGTGCCCACCGCGCTGCTCGACCGGGTCTCGGTCACCTCGACGGACCCGTTCACCGTGACCTACGAGCTGAATCAGCGGGCGGCCTGGTCGGACGGCACCCCGATCGCCGCGGAGGACTTCACCTACCTGTGGCGGCAGATGACGACCGGGACGCGATGTCGTCAGCCCGGCCGGGTACCAGCTCATCTCCGGTATCCAGTCCGCCGACGCCGGGAAGACGGTCGTCGTGGTGTTCCGCACCCCCTTCGCGGACTGGCGGACGCTGTTCTCACCACTGCTGCCGGCCCGCACCCTCAAGGACGAGCCGGGCGGATTCACCACCGCGCTGCAGGGCGGCATCCCGGTGGCCGGCGGCCGCTACCGGATGGACGGCTACGACCCGGTCATCGGCCAGATCAGCCTGGTCCGCAACGACAAGTACTGGGCGACGGAGACCACGACGACCAGCGTGGTGCTACGGGCCGGCGCCCCGGCCGACCTCGTCGAGTCGCTGCAGCGCGGCGATGTGCAGGCGGTCTACCTGCGCCCTGGCGAGGTCGCCACCGCGGCCCTCGACGACCTGGGCACCGATGTCCGACAGACGACCGTGCCGTTGCCGGCCGCCGTCGAGCTGGTGTTCAACCTCGACGGTGACCGGCCGACCGCGGCGGCCGCGGTCCGGGGTGCGGTCGCCGCCGGGCTCGACACCGCGGCGCTGCAGAGCGCGCTGGGTGACGGGAACCCCGACGCGGTCATCCCCGCGACGTCGCCCTTCGTGCTGCCGGCCGCTGCCGACGCGCCGGACGCGGCGCCGGCGGGGATCACCGGGAGCGCGGAGCGGCTGGCGGACGCCCTCACCGGGGCGGGCTATCGACGCTCCGGGCTCTACTGGCGCGACGCGGACGGCGGGGTGCTCACCCTGGTGCTGGGCTACGACGCCGCCGACGCGACCGCCCGTGCGACCGCACGACTCCTGCAGCGGCAACTCGGCGCGGCCGGCATCCAGCTCAACCTGGTGGCCACGACCGCCGGCGAGCTCGCGACGCCGCTCACCGCCACCTCGGTGCCGGACCTTCTGGTGACGACCACCGCCCGGTCGGCCTCGGACCGGGGCCGCGCGGCCACGCTGCTGTCGTGCGCGGCCGGGTACCCGTCGCCGACGACGGGCACCGCGGCGACGGGCGGTGCGACGGTCAGCCCCGATCCGACGGCCGGCGGGACGACGGTGCCCGCGTTCTGCGACGACACCGTCCGCGCCGAGGTCACCACGGTCCTCGCCGGCGGCGACCCGGCGGAGCTGGATCCGCTGGGCTGGGACCGGCTGGCTGTGCTGCCGCTGGGGGAGCCGGTCGCCGTGCTCGCGCTGGGCCCGGCCCTGGGTGCCGTGGAGCTGCCGTCCGACCCCGCTGACCTGCTGTGGAGCGGAGCACTGCGGACCTTGCCCGACTGGCCGCCGCCGGTATGACGGTACGAGCGGGTAGGGCCGCGTCCGCCGCCAGACCGGGGCCCGAACGGACAACGGGTCAGCCGTTAGGAGTGCTGATCTGTCGCCGTAGACCTGTTCGGACGGGCTCCGACGGTTGCCGTTCGGTAACAACCCGCACCCCACTCTCGTGGCTCTCGCACCCTCCGCATACGTTTGCCTACGTCGTACACATTCAGCAGGGGATGCTTCGGACGTCCGGGGAGAGCGCCCGCTTTTCCTCGATTCCGCCCCGGAGGGAGACGCTCCATGAGGAAACGGGTTCTGGGAATCGCTGCGGCGGGTATCGCCGCGTCGTTGGTCCTGGGGGCATGCAGTGGCTCGGTCGGTGGCAACACCACGTCCGCCAACACCCCCGCCCCTGGCACCGCCACCAGTAGCAGCGGGGGGAGCGCGACGGAGTCGAGTGGGTCGTCCTCGGCTCCGGAAGGGCCGATCGCCGACACCATCAACATCGGCCTCGAGCAGACGCCGGGCGGCTACAACTGCAACAACGCCGCCTCGAACAGCGTCTACTGCGGCTTCGTCGACAACGTCACGCAGAACTCGTTCGTCGACATCCAGCCGGACGGGTCGCTCAAGCCGAACACGGAGTTCGGCAGCTACGAGAAGAGCTCCGACGACCCGCTGACCGTCGACGTCACGATCGCCGACGGTGCCGTCTGGTCCGACGGCGTACCGATCGACTTCGACGACGTGCTCCTGCAGTGGGCCGCGTTCGCCGGCAAGAACCCCAACGGGACCAACGCCGACGGCAACCCGGTCGACGCCTTCGATGCGGCCACGACCAACGGCTTCGCCCAGATCGCCGAGCCGGCGGGCGCTGCCGGGGACAAGACGTTCACCTGGGTTTTCGAGACGCCCTACGTGGACTGGGAGGGGCTGCTGACGACGACCTTCACGCCGGCGCACATCGTCGCCGAGCAGGCGGGCCTGAGCAGCGCCGACAACGGTGCGGAGCTGATCGCCGCCATCCAGGACAAGGACGCCGCCAAGATCGCCGCCATCGGTGAGTTCTGGAGCACCGGCTTCGACTACGAGGTCGACCTCCCCACCTTGCCCGACACCGCGATCCTGCCGTCGTCCGGGCCGTACAAGGTGGACAACGCCGAAGGCGGTTCGCTGACCGTCGTGCGCAACGACGCCTACTGGGGCACCCCGGCGGTCACCGACACCCTCGTCTTCAAGCTGGTCGACGACCAGGAGTGGGTGCAGGCCATGGTCAACGGCGAGATCGACGCGTTCGACCCGTCGAACCCGTCCGGTGACACCATCGCCCAGCTCGACGCGGCCGCCGACACCATCTCCTACGAAGTCGGTGAGGGCTACACGTTCAGCCACGTCGACTTCAACTCGGGCCCCGGCGGCGCGATGGAGAACGCCCTGGTCCGGCAGGCGTTCGAGATGTGCGTGCCCCGTCAGGAGCTCGTGGACAAGTACGCCAAGCCGGTGTTCGAGGGTGCGCAGGTGTTGAACCTGCGCGAGTTCCTGCCGGCCCAGGGCAACTACCAGGACATCCTGGACCAGGTGCCCAGCGCCAAGCTGTACGAGAACGTGGACATCGAGGGGGCCAAGGCCAAGCTGGCCGAGGCCGGGCGTGGCCGTCCCCTACGACGTCCAGTTCACCTTCGCCGCCACCTCGTCGTTGCGCGCCGATCAGGTCCAGGTCATCAAGGCGTCCTGCGACCAGGCCGGCTTCAACCTCATCCCCAAGCCCGACGAGGACGTCTTCGCGACTCTCGCCCTGAAGGACACCAGCTGGGGCCTTGCGATCTTCGGTTGGTCGGGCTCCGGTCTCGTCGCCTCCGGCGAGTCGATCTACGTCTCCGACGGTGCGCAGAACTACGGCCGGTACTCCAGCCCGATCGTCGACGACGCCTGGAGCAAGGTCGTCGTCAGCACCGACCGCGAAGCGGCCGAGGAGCTCAAGGTGCCGATGGAGGAGGAGCTCTGGGCCAACCCGTACAACGCCGTGCTGTACGCGAACCCCGATCTGTCCGCCTTCAGCAGCAAGCTCAGCGGTGTGGGTCTGAACCCGACCCAGACCGGCTCCACCTGGAATGCCGCCACCTGGAGCAAGACCGAGTAAGCGCCGTACCGTGCCCGGCGGGTGGGGGAGAACCCTCCCCCGCCGGGCCCACTGTGCCTGGGACCAGGTCGCTCGGCTCCGGGCCCGTGTCCGAGGCGGAGACCGTTCCGGCCGTCCTGTCCGTGTGAATCCCGATCGGGGGATGTGTGCTCGTCTTCATCGCGAGACGGCTCGTGGTGTCGTTCTTCATCCTGCTGGCGTCCACCGCGCTTGACCTACGTGCTGGTGGCGATCTCGGGCAATCCCCTGCGAGGATCTGTTCGAGGACCGCGGCCCCACCCGGGAGGCGAAGATCGCCGCCCGGACCCTGAACCTCAATCTCGACAGCCCGGTACCCGTGCGGTACTTCCTCTGGCTCGGTGACGTCGGACGGTGCGTCTGGCCGTGGGCCGACAGCTGCACCCTCGGACTCAACCGGGACGGCAAGGCGGTGCTCCCGCAACTCGAGGCGGCCATCGGCTCGACGTTGCGGCTGGTCATCGTGGCCACCCTGCTCGCCCTGATTCTGGGTGTCGTCACCGGCATCGTCACCGCCCTGCGTCAGTACAGCGTCTTCGACTACTCGACCACCTTCGTGGCCTTCCTCTGCTTCTCGCTGCCGGTGTTCTTCGTGTCGACGCTGCTCAAGCAGTACCTCGCCATCGAGTTGAACACCTGGCTGGGCGACCCGACGTTGACCTACGCGGGGATCGCTGTCGTCTCGGCGCTGTCCGGCCTGTTCTGGGCGCTCGTCATCGGCGGCGGCCGCACGCGCGCTCCCGTGGTGTTCGGAGCGGCCTTCGTGGCCACCTTCGGGATGGTCTATCTGCTGCTGGCCACCGGGTTCTTCCGCACCCCCTATTTCGGGATCGTCGGTGTCGCCATCGTCGGTATCGCCGCCGCGGTGGGCTGGACGGGCCTCTTCGCCGGTCTCACCACCCGCACCCGTCCGGTGCTGATCGCCGCCGTCGTCACCGCGGTGCTGGGCACGGTCGCGATCCTGGCCCTCTCGGTGGTCCTCGACGAGGGGGGTTACCTGGTCGTGCTGCTGGTGACGGTGGGGCTGGTGCTGCTGGGGATCCTGGTCGGCCGACTCGGCGGCGGCGGGCAACGACTGCTGGCGGGACGGGTCAGCGGCCTCGTCGGCTTCACCATGGCGCTGCTGATGATCGTCGATCGGCTCGTCCAGGCGTATCCGACGCTGTTCAGCCGCACCGGCGGCCGACCCGTGAAAACCACCGGCAGCCAGTCCGCGAACCTGAACTCCGACTTCTGGACCACCAACCTCGACTACCTGATGTACCTGATCCTGCCGACACTGGCGATCATGCTCATCTCCTTCGCCAGCTACACCCGCTACACCCGCGCCAGCATGCTCGACGTGATGGGTCAGGACTACGTCCGTACGGCCAAGGCGAAGGGCCTCAATCAGCGCACCGTCATCGTCCGGCACGCGTTCCGCAATGCGTTGATCCCGCTGACCACGTTGGTCGCGTTCGACTTCGCCGGCATCCTCGGCGGCGCCATCATCACCGAGACCGTCTTCGGGTGGAGCGGTATGGGGAAACTGTTCTCGACCGGCATCACGAACGTCGACCCCAATCCGGTGATGGCGTTCTTCCTGGTCACGGCGACCGCCACCGTCCTGTTCAACATGCTGGCCGACATCGCCTACGCCTATCTCGACCCACGAATCCGGTTGGGGTGATGTATCCGTGAGCAGCCCGATCGACCCGGACAAGGCGCCGGCCGACCCGATGGAACCCGACGCCGTCCCGCTCGGCACTCCGGCCGCGAGGACGGATCGGCACGTCCCGGAGACCGAACGACAGATGACGGCGCTGGTCACCCTGGACACCGAGGTGGCCGGCCCGGCGGTGGCGGCCGGTACGGTCACCGCCTCGCAGTCGGAGCTGAAGCTGGTCCTGCGGCGCTTCCTCCGTCACCGGGCGGCGATGGCCGGCCTGATCGTTCTCGTCTTCATCGTGGTGCTGGCCTTCAGCTCGATCGGTTGGGGGCCTGTCCCCGGCTGGTGGAAGCAGGACTACCTGACCTTCGAGCCGAAGTTGACCGACGCCGGCCGCGCCGACTCTGCAGTGGTGGCCGTTCTCGCTCGGCGACCACCCCTTCGGTCAGGACACCTCCGGCCGGGACTATTTCGCGCTGATGATGCGCGGGATGCAGCAGTCGATCATCATCGCGCTGCTGGTCGGCCTGGTCTCGACCGCCATCGGCACCGTCGTCGGGGCCCTGGCCGGATACTTCCGTGGCTGGACCGAGGGTGTCCTGATGCGCATCACGGACGTGCTCATCACGATCCCGCTGATCGCGGTGGCGGCCGTCGTGGTGAACAAGATCGGCGGCGGCGGCATCCTCGTGATGGGCGTCTTCCTCGGCCTGCTCACCTGGACCGGCCTGGCCCGCATCGTCCGCGGCGAGTTCCTGTCGCTGCGCGAGCGGGAGTTCGTCGACGCCGCGCGGTCGGTCGGGGCGTCGAGCCGGCGGATCATCTTCCGGCACATCCTCCCCAACACGATCGGCGTCATCACGGTGTCGGCGACGCTGGCCATCTCCGGTGCCATCCTGCTGGAGACGTCGCTGAGCTTCCTCGGATTCGGCGTCAAGGCACCGGACACCTCGCTCGGGCTGTTGCTGCAGATCAACCGGCAGGCGATGGACTCCCGGCCGTACCTGTTCTGGTGGCCGGCGTTGTTCATCGTGGTCATCTCGCTGGCCATCAACTTCATCGGCGACGGCCTGCGCGACGCGTTCGACCCGAAGCAGACGAGGTCCAAGGCATGAACCGGCCGTTCGGTTTCCGCAAGCAGGGCGCCGCCGGCCCGCCCCCGGACGCCGCCGGACCGGTGCTGTCGGTCCGGCACCTCGGGGTCGACTTCCGGGTCGGCGACGAATGGGTGATGGCGTCTCAGCACGTCAGCTTCGACATCATGCCGGGCAAGGTGCTCGCCGTGGTGGGGGAGTCGGGGTCCGGCAAGTCCGTCACCTCGATGGGCATGCTCGGCCTGCTGCCGGGCAACGCCCGGTTGACCGGCAGCGCCACGATCCGCGGCACCGAGCTGATCGGGGCGCCGGAACCGGCCCTCCGACGGATCCGGGGCAGCGAGATCGGGCTGATCTTCCAGGAGCCGATGACGGCGCTGAACCCGGTGCTGACCGTTGGCTACCAGGTCGCGGAGGTGCTCCTCTCGCATCAGGACATCAGCCCCGCGAAGGCTCGGGAGCGCGCGGTCGAGCTGTTCACCCTCGTCGACCTGCCCGACCCGGCCGGCCGTTACGACCTGTATCCGCACCAACTGTCCGGCGGGCAGCGGCAGCGGGTGATGATCGCAATGGCCATCGCCTGCGACCCGGTGCTGCTCATCGCCGACGAGCCGACGACCGCCCTGGACGTCACCGTCCAGGCCGAGATCCTCGACCTGCTGCGCGACCTGCACCACCGGCTCGATTCGGCCATCCTGCTCATCACCCACGACATGGGCGTGGTCGCCGACCTCGCCGACGACGTCGTGGTGATGCGCCACGGCGACATCGTGGAGTCGGGTCCCGTCCGCGAGATCTTCGCCCGGCCGCAGGTCGAGTACACCCGTGACCTGTTGGCCTCGGTACCCCACCTGGGCGCCGACATCGCCGCGGCGACGGTCCGGGAGCCATCCCGGGACGACGCGACGGTCCCTGCTGACCCCGGCTCAGTGGATGCGCTGTCGGTGCGCAACCTGGTCCTGGAGTACACCGGCCGCGGCCGGGTGCCCGCGTTCCGGGCGGTCGACGACGTCTCCTTCGCCGTTCGTCCCGGCGAGGTCATGGGGCTGGTGGGCGAGTCCGGTTCGGGCAAGACCACCATCGGCCGCGCTGTTGCCGGCCTGCTGCCGATCTCCGGCGGCAGCGTGTCGGTGGGCGGGGTCGAACTGTCCGGACTGAGTCAGAAGCAGTTGCGACCGTTGCGGCGCAAGGTCGCGATCGTCTTCCAGGACCCGGCCGCCTCGCTCAACCCCCGGATGAGCATCGGTGAGTCCATCGGTGAGCCGCTCCACCTGCACGAGAAGCTCCGGCGCAAGGACCTCGACCATCGGGTCGAGACGCTGCTCGAGTCGGTGCGGCTGCCGCACCAGTACCGCAACCGATACCCCCACGAGCTGTCCGGCGGGCAGCGCCAGCGGGTCTCCATCGCCCGGGCGCTGTCGCTCGGCCCGGAGCTGCTGGTCGCCGACGAGCCCACCAGTGCGCTGGACGTCTCGGTGCAGGCGCACGTGCTGGAGCTGTTCAAGGACCTCCAGCAGCAGTACGGCTTCGCCTGCCTGTTCGTCAGCCACGACCTGGCCGTCGTCGAGATCGTGGCCCGCTCGGTGGCGGTGCTGCACCGGGGGAAGGTCGCCGAGTACGGCAGCCGCGAGGACATCCTGCTCGACCCGCAGGACGACTACACCCGCCGGCTGATCGCGGCGGCACCGGTGCCCGATCCGGACGAGCAGCAGGCCCGCCGGGGCGAGCGGGCCCGGTTGCTCGCCGCCGGTGCGGACTCCGAACCCGACGCGGCGGGTGCCGGACGCGGGTCCCTGTTCGACTGACAGCGGTCAGCCGAGGCTGCGGGACCCGTCACGCCAGAATCGTCACCAGGACGGTCGCCGCGGCGCTGATGGCCGCCGTCAGCAGCAGTGCGGTGGCCCAGCGGGTCTCGACCGGCGGAGGTGATGTGGGCGTCCCGGTGTCCGCGGTCGGGTCGGCCGACCGGTACCGGCGGATGAGGGCCGCCGCGACCCCGGCGTCGCTGCGGAGGGTGGCGCTCGCCGGGATCGGCCCGTCCGCGGCCTTCCAGTGCACGCTCTCGAGGTCCTCCCGGGTGGCGCGGGTGGTCGAGAAGCGGGACGAGGCGGGTGCCGCCCACGCTGCGTACCGCCGGCCGCCCGCGGTCAGTGTCAGCGCGTACTTCGTGTCGACGTCGGTGATGGACGACCACGGGATCGACACGTCGCGGGTGACATTGCGCAGCAGCACGCCGGCCGGTCCGACCGCGACCAGCGGCCGGGTGCAGGTGGCATGGACCAGCGTGGCGGCGAGGACCAGCGGGGGCAGCTGGGCGAGCAGCGAACGCCACCCCGCCATCACCGCGAGCACGGACCACAGCGACCGTCACGACCGCCCAGAGCACGGTCACGACGACCCCGACCGGCGGCCGGAAGACCTGCGTCGCGCCGAGCCGGGCGGCCGTCCGATTCGACCAGCGGTCCAGGATGCGCACCCGACCATGGTGCCCGGCGACAGCGCCGCCGGTTCCCCTGCCCCGGGTCACACCCCGGAAAGAGACGTCTGCATGGTGGGTGAGGTTCCGGCAGACCGAACGCTGACGCGTCACGCCGCCGCATTCGGGGGATGCCGGTGGAGCAACGTCAGGGCGGTCACCCGCGGCCGATCGGACATCCGGCGGCCGAGGACCACCCGGTCGCCACAACGCGCGACCGAATTGTTACCGCGCAGTACGTTCGTCGGCCGGTAAAGGTAGATAGTGAGCAAGGCGTAACTCCGCGTCGTGCAGACAATCACCGAAGAGGAGGGTCCGTGGGACACACCCCGAGATCTGTCGTACTCAGGACCATCGCAGCCGTCGCCGCGGCCGGCCTCGTGCTGACCGCCTGCGGCGGCGATGACAGCACCACCACGTCCGCCGGCACCACGACCACCAGCACCAGCGGTAGTGCCGCGGGCGACGGTGGCACCGACGCTGCCGCGGACGGCGGCATCGTCACCGGCGTCGGCAACGGAGCCGGCGAACCCGCTGATCCCGACCAACACCACCGAGACCGGTGGCGGCAAGATCCTCGACCTCATCTTCTCGGGCCTCGTCTATTACGACGCCGAGGGCAAGCCGGTCAACGAGGTCGCCGAGTCGATCGACTCCCCGGACGGCCAGAACTACACCATCAAGATCAAGTCGGGCTGGACCTTCACCAACGGTGAGCCGGTCACCGCTCGTCGTTCGTCGACGCCTGGAACTTCGGCGCCCTGGTCACGAACGCGCAGCTGAACTCGACCTTCTTCGCCCGATCGAGGGCTACGACGCCGTCTCGGCGGTGCGCCACGACCGACGAAGAGGGCACCTGCACCGCCCCGGCCCCGACCGCCGAGACGATGTCCGGCCTCGCCGTCGTGTCCGACACCGAGTTCACCGTCAAGCTCGTCTCCCCGCAGTCGGACTTCCCGTTGCGACTCGGCTACTCCGCGTACTACCCGATGGCCAAGGCCGCGCTCGCCGATCCGGCCACCTTCGGCGAGACGCCGATCGGCAACGGGCCCGTACAAGATCGAGACCTGGGCGCACAACGCCCAGATCAAGATGGTGCCGAACCCGGACTACCAGGGCGAGAAGGTCCTGCAGAACGGCGGCGTCACGCTGATCTTCTACACCGACTTCGAGGCCGCCTACACCGACCTGCTGGCCGACAACCTGGACGTCCTCGACCAGCTCCCGGCGAACGCCCTGGGCAGCTACGAGACCGACCTCGGTGACCGGGCCATCAAGCAGCCCTACGCCGGCACCACCACGCTGGCCATCCCGGTCTCGCTCGCGCACCTGGGCATGGACGACGAGGGCCGGCTGCGCCGTCAGGCGATCTCGATGGCCATCGACCGTGAGACGATCATCTCGGCGATCTTCAACGGCACCCGCACCCCCGCCAAGGACTTCACCTCGCCGGGTCTCACCGGTTACTCCGACTCCCTGCCGGGCAACGAGGTGCTGACCTACAACGCCGAGCAGGCCAAGGCCCTGTGGGCGCGAGGCCGATGCGATCAGCCCGTGGTCCTGGCAGCTTCATCATCTCCTACAACACCGACGGCGGCGCACAAGGAATGGATCGAGCCACGGCGAACAGCATCAAGAACATGCTGGGCATCGACGCGGTCGGCCGAAGCCGATACGCCATCTTCGGTGACTACGCACCCAGGTCGTGGCCGCACGATCTCGGCACGCCTACCGCACCGGCTGGCAGGCCGACTACCCGTCGGTGTTCAACTTCCTCGGCCGCTGTACGCGACCGGCGCCGGTTCCAACGACGCCAAGTACTCCAACCCGGAGTTCGACCAGCTGCTGGACGAGGGCTGCCGCGGCGCCCGACGTCGACGCCGGCGACGCGAGCTTCCAGGAGGCGCAGTCGATCCTGTTCGCAGGATCTCCCGGCCATCCCTCTCTGGTACTCCACGTCCACCGGCGGCTACTCCAGCCAGGTCAGCAACGTGATCTTCGACTGGCACAGCGTGCCGATCTACCACGCGATGAACAAGGCGTAGCAGGTCAGCGGGCGGGCTTCCCGCCGGCATCGGTGGGGCAGGTCGTCCTCGCATCCGCGGGCGACGCGTGCCCGTCACCGGTCGTGGCGGGTGCCCCGGGTTTTCGTCAGTGCCCCAGGCGTTCCGGCGTCGCGACGACGGGCCCAGTCCTTCAGACGGAGGAGTGCTGGCTTCATGCTGTGGTATGTCGGGCGGCGCCTGGTCGCGTCGATCCCCGTCTTCCTCGGGGCAACGCTGCTGATCTACGCGATGGTGTTCCTGATCCCCGGTGACTCGGTGGCGGCGCTGTTCGGCGACCGCCCGTCAACCCGGCCGTCGCTGCGGCCGATCGCCGCGCGACTACCACCTCGACAAGCCGTTCATCGTCCAGTACCTGCTGTACATGCAGGGCGTGCTTCTCCCTGGACTTCGGCTACCAACTTCGCCCGCGCAGCCGGTGCTGGACCTGATGAAGCGAAGACCTTCCCGACGACGATCAGGCTCGCGCTGCTGGCGTCACTCTTCGAAGCCGTGCTCGGCATGCGTGTCGGCGTCGTCGCCGGCCTGCGCCGTGGCGGCATCTTCGACTGCACCGTGCTCGTCCTGAGCCTGGTCGTCATCGCCATCCCGGTGTTCGTCCTCGGGTTCGTGCTGCAGTTCCTGCTGGGCATCCAGCTGCAGTGGTTCAGTCCCACGGTCGGCGCAATGCGACGTTCGGCAAGCTGATCCTGCCGGCGGTCGTGCTCGGTCGTTGTCGTTCGCCTACGTGCTGCGGCTCACCCGGCAGTCGGTGGCTCGACAATCTCAG
Source organism: uncultured Actinomycetota bacterium (assembly GCA_963700115.1). GTDB lineage: Bacteria > Actinomycetota > Actinomycetes > Mycobacteriales > Nakamurellaceae > Nakamurella. The sequence continues at coordinate 1,094,518 of OY969473.1, forward strand.
CGCAGACTTCGTCCGGACGGCTCGTGCGAAGGGCATCTCGGCAAGGCCGCACGATCACCGTGCACGTGCTGCGGAACTCGATGATCCCGGTGGTCACCTTCTCGGCGCCGACCTCGGAGCGCTGATGGGCGGTGCGATCGTCACCGAGGACATCTTCAACGTGCAGGGCATCGGGCGGCTGCTGTACGAGTCGATCTCAAGGGCGAGTCCACCACCGTGGTGTCGTCCGTGGTCACCGCGCTGGTGCTGATCTACGTGATCTCCAGCCTGCTCGTCGACCTGCTGTACGCCGTGCTCGACCCGAGGATCCGTTATGTCTGAGCCGCTGTTCCCGTACTGCCCGGAGGCTCGCGGGTGGGGAGCCCCGGTGCGCGCGCCGGTCAGACCCACTTCCTCGCCGATCTCGACGAGACGCCGCTGCAGGCCACCGACGCGCTCGACCACCCAGAGCGAGCCGACCAGCGTCTACAGGGACGCCTGGAAGTAGCTGCGGAAGAACCCGCTCTTCGTGATCTCGGCGCTGCTCATCCTGTTCATCCTGTTCGTGGTGTTCTTCCCCGGCGTTTTCACCCGGAAGACCCGACGGTTCTGCGAGCTCAGCAGCAGCCTGAAGGAGCCCAGCGGCCATCCGTTCGGCTTCGACAAGCAGGGCTGCGACATCTTGTCCCGGGTCGCTCTACGGGGCCCGCGCGTCGGTCACCGTCGGCGTGACCACGACCGCGCTGTCGTGCTCGTCGGCGGCACCATCGGCGCGCTCGCCGGTTTCTACGGCGGCTGGTTCGACGCCATCCTGTCCCGAATCACCGACATCTTCTTCGCGCGTGCCGCTGGTCCTCGCGGCCATCATGCTTCGCCCAGGCCATCCGCGGCACCGAGCTCGGTGTGGAAGGTGGTGCGGTGCTCGCGGCGTTCGGCTGGCCGCAGATGGCCCGCATCACCCGCAGCGCGGTCATCTCGCGTGAAGAACGGCGATTACGTCACCGCCGCGACCGCACTCGGTGTCGGTCGGTTCCGCAACCTGTTGCGGCACGTGCTGCCGAACGCCCTGCGCGCCGATGATCGTCACCGCGACCCTGGCGCTGGGCACGTTCATCGTCGCCGAGGCCACGCTGTCGTTCCTCGGCGTCGGTCTGCCACCGGCTCGTCATGAGCTGGGGCAACGACATCGCGGCCGCCCAGAACCAACTCCGGGACAAGCCGGCGGTGCTGATGTACCCGGCGATCGCGCTCGCCCTGACCGTGCTCAGCTTCATCCTGCTGGGTGACGCGGTCCGCGAAGCGCTCGACCCGAAGGCGAAGAAGCGATGAGCTCCGTGTTCCCCGACGTCGACGGGTCCGGGTCGTCCGCGGTGTCGATGGGCAAGGCATCCGGCCGCGGGCGGGCGGCGGTCGACCGCACCAAGCCGCTGCTCGAGGTCGTCGACCTCGACGTCGTGTTCCGGTCCAACGAGGGCGACGTGCACGCCGTCCAGAAGGCGAGCCTGACCGTGTATCCCGGCCAGACCGTCGCGATCGTCGGCGAGTCCGGCTCGGGCAAGTCGACGACTGCGCTGGCCGTCATCGGTCTGCTGCCCGGCAACGGCCGGGTCGCCGGCGGTGAGATCCGTTTCGAGGGCAAGGACATCTCGACGGCGAACAAGAAGGAGATCGTCCGCCTCCGGGGCGACTCGATCGGTCTCGTCCCGCAGGACCCGATGACCAACCTGAACCCGGTGTGGCGGGTGCAGAGCCAGATCGTCGAGGCGCTGTCGGCGAACGGCCTCGGGCGCGGGAAGGCGGCGAAGGTCCGGGCGGCGAACTCCTCGAGGAGGCCGGCCTGCCCGACGCCGAGAAGCGGGTGCGCCAGTTCCCGCACGAGTTCTCCGGCGGCATGCGGCAGCGGGCGCTGATCGCGATCGGCCTCGCCGCCCGCCCGAAGCTGCTGATCGCGGACGAGCCCACCTCGGCGCTGGACGTCACCGTGCAGCAGCAGATCCTGACCCACCTGGACGAGCTGACCGCGGAGCTCGGCGTCGCCGTGCTGCTGATCACCCACGACCTCGGGCTGGCCGCCGAACGCGCCGAGCACCTGGTGGTGATGTACCGCGGCCGGATCGTCGAGTCGGGTCCGGCCCAGCAGATCCTGTCGCGCACCGCAGCACCCGTACACCAGGCGGCTGGTGTCGTCGGCGCCGACGCTGTCGTCGCGGCGGCTGCAGTCCGCGCACGCTGTCGCCCGCGAGGTCGCGGCCGAGAAGCTCGACGTCGGCGAGGTGGCGGCCGAGGCCACCGCCCTCCGGCCCGCCGCCGCCGGTGGACAACGTCATCGTGGTGGAGCACCTGACGAAGGAGTTCCGGATCCGGGGCGGCCGGCCCGGTACGTCGTCGAAGTTCCTCGCCGTCGACGACGTGTCGTTCACCGTGCCGCGCGGCACCACGACCGCGATCGTGGGGGAGTCCGGGTCCGGCAAGTCGACCATCGCCCAGATGGTGCTGCGGCTGCTCGAACCGACGCAGCGGCCGGGTGATCATCAACGGCCGCGACATCGTCGGGCTGTCGAACAAGCGAGATGTTCGCGCTGCGACGCAAGATGCAGCCGATCTTCCAGAACCCGTACGGCTCGATCGACCCGCTGTTCTCGATCTTCCGGGTCATCGAGGAGCCGATGCGGATCCACGGGATCGGCGACCAAGGCGACCCGCGAGGCGAAGGTCCGCGATCTGCTGGACAAGGTCTCGCTGCCGTCGTCGGCGATGCGGCGGTATCCGAACGAGCTGTCCGGTGGGCAGCGGCAGCGGGTCGCGATCGCCCGGGCGCTGGCGCTGGACCCGGAGGTCGTGGTCTGCGACGAAGCGGTCTCGGCGCTGGACGTGCTGGTCCAGGCGCAGGTCCTCGAGCTGCTCAACGACCTGCAGGGCGAGTTCGGCCTCAGCTACCTGTTCATCACGCACGACCTCGCGGTGGTCCGCCAGATCGCCGACGACGTGCTGGTGATGCAGCAGGGCAAGCTCGTCGAGCAGGCCACGACCGACAGATCTTCGACCGATCCGCAGCAGCAGTACACCCGCGACCTGATCGACGCGATCCCCGGCGCGATCGTTCGAGCTCGGGCGCTGAGCGGTGCGCTGACGGCCTCGGCGGCGGTGAGCCGGGGTCGTGGTGCGTCCGGAGCCGGTGCCGGGCGGCTCTAGGCTGGAGCCGATGAGCCGTCGACTCCTCGCGGTGCACGCCCACCCCGACGACGAGTCGATCACCATGGGCGGCACGCTGGCCCGCCACGCCGCCGCCGGCGACCAGGTCACCGTCGTCACCTGCACCCTCGGCGAGGAGGGCGAGATCATCCCGCCCGCGCTGGCGCAACTCGCCGCGGGCCAGGCCGACCAGCTCGGCGGCTACCGGCACGGCGAGCTCGACGCCGCGTGCCGGGCCCTCGGCGTCACCGAGCACCGCTACCTCGGCGGCATCGGTGCCTACCGCGACTCCGGGATGGTCGGCTCGCCCGCCCACGGCCACCCGCGGGCGCTGGTGCACGCCGCCGAGGGCGCGCCCGGCTTCGCGGCGGCGGTCGCCGCCCTGGCGGCGGTGCTCGACGAGCTGCGCCCCGAGGTCGTGCTGAGCTACGACGCCGACGGCGGCTACGGCCATCCGGACCACATCGCCGCGCACCAGCTCGCCCGGGCGGCCGCGGCGCGCGCCACGTCCGTCCGGCGGTTCTTCGCGGTGGTGCGACCGGCGGACGTGGTGCGCGACGCCCTGGCCGGGTTCGCGCCCGCCCCCGGGTACGCCGCGCCGGTGGCCGCCGACCTCGGCTTCGCGGTGCCCGCCGACCGGGTGGACGTCGCCATCCCGGTGGCCGTTCTCCGTGACCGCCACCGGACTGCGCTGGCCGCGCACGCCACTCAGATCGAGGTGCTGCCGGACGGCTTCGCGCTGTCCAACCGGATCGCTCAGCCGGTGCTCGACACCGAGTACTTCGCCCTGCTGGACGGCGAACCGATGCCGCCGGGACCCGTCGGGGACGACCTGTTCGCGGGGCTGCGATGAGCGTGCCGGCGGCCGTTCCCCGCACCGGACCCGACCGCCTGGACTGGGTGATCGTCGGCTGGCTGACGCTGTTGTCGCTGCTCAGCACGGTGTTCGCGGTGTTCTTCCTGCCGCAGTACGTCGGGGTCGTGCCGGTGCCGGTCAGTGCGCTCGCGGGCGCCGCGGTGGTGTTCCTGTGCACCCGGCTGAGCTACCGGCTCACCGGATCGATGCTCGCGGCGATGGCGCCGGCCGTCGGCTGGCTGGTGGCCGCGGTGTACCTGAGCTTCTCCCGGACCCTCGGCTACGCCCTGGTGATCGGCGACTGGCGGGCGACCCTGCTGCTGGGCGTCGGGGCGCTGGCCGCCGCGCTGGGGGTCGGGTTGTCCTGGGGGAGCCACCAACTCGCCCTGGTCGAGCCGCGGCGGGATGCCGTCACGGCCGCGGCCAGCGCACCCGCTGACCCGGATGTGCCCGGCGTCACCACTGATCGGACCGCCGCCGAGCGCTGACGGCGGCCCGTGCGGTCGGTCCGGCTGCCACGGGCGGGTAATACTAGAAGAGCTCTGACCCGCCCCGGTGAACCGTGACCGGCGCGGGCGGGTGAGCTGACCGAGAACCCCGAGCTTGTGTGTGGAGCCCCGCCGTGACCTATGTGATCGCCGAACCGTGCGTCGACGTCCTCGACCGTGCCTGCGTCGAGGAGTGCCCCGTCGACTGCATCTACGAGGGTGACCGGATGCTGTACATCCACCCCGACGAGTGCGTCGACTGCGGTGCGTGCGAGCCGGTCTGCCCGGTCGAGGCCATCTTCTACGAGGACGACGTGCCCGAGCAGTGGAAGGACTACTACCGGGCCAACGTCGACTTCTTCGACGACCTGGGCTCCCCGGGCGGTGCGTCGCGGACCGGGAAGATCAACAAGGACGACCCGATGGTCGCGGCCCTGCCGCCGATGGGCGAGGGGCACTGACGGTGCCCGGCTGGGAGGCCCGGCTGCCGGCCTTTCCCTGGGACAGCCTTCGGGAGGCCAAGGAGCGTGCCGGTGAGCACCCCGGCGGCCTCGTCGACCTCTCCATCGGCACCCCGGTCGACCGGGTGCCGCACGCGGTGCGTGCCGCTCTGGGCGCCCACAGCGACTTCCCGGGGTACCCGACGACCCAGGGCACCCTGGCGCTGCGCCAGGCGTACTCGCGGTGGCTGGCGCGCACCCACGAGGTGCCCGACCTCGACCCGTCGGCGGTCATCCCGACCATCGGCAGCAAGGAGCTGGTCGCGGGGCTGCCCTTCCAGTTGGGCCTCGGGGCCACCGATACGGTGGTCATCCCCGAATTGGCCTACCCGACCTACGAGGTCGGTGCCCGGCTCGCGGGATGCCAGCTGGTGCGGTCCGACCACCCGGCGCAGGCGGCCGCCCATGTGTCGTTGGTGTGGCTGAACTCGCCGTCCAACCCGACCGGCGGTGTACTCAGCGTCACCCAGCTGCGCAAGATCGTCACGTGGGCGCGGTCCACGAACACCATCGTCGCCAGCGACGAGTGCTACATCGACCTCGGGTGGGACTCCCAGCCGGTGTCGATCCTGTCGCCGGAGGTCAGCGGCGGCGACCACACCGGGCTGCTCGCGGTGCACTCGTTGTCCAAGCGCAGCAATCTCGCGGGTTACCGGATCGGCTTCGTCTCCGGGGATCCGGCGCTGGTCGACCGGCTGCTCCAGGTCCGCAAGCACATGGGTCTCATCACCCCGGGGCCGATCCAGGGTGCGGCCATCGCCGCTCTCGACGACGACGGGCACGTGATGGCGGAGCGTTCGCGCTACGGGCAGCGGCGTGCGGTGCTCACCGAGGCGCTGACCGACGCCGGGTTCCGGATCGACCACTCCGAAGCCGGGCTCTACCTCTGGTGCACCCGCGGGATGACCGCCGACGCCACCGTCAGCTGGTTCGCCGACCGCGGCATCCTGGTCGCCTCCGGGGCCTTCTACGGACCCGCCGGGGCGTCGCATGTCCGGGTGTCCCTCACTGCCGCCGACGAGCGGGTCGCCAGCGCAGCGGAGCGCCTCGCGGGCTGAGGCCGCCCTCCGGGCCCCCGGTCGGGCCTGCCGGGCCTCGGGGGCTCCCCCTCCCGGGGGGTGTGGCGCTTCCCCTCCCCCGGGGGGCCGTGGCGCTTCCGGTTTCCGTTCACGCGTCCGAGATCGTGGAAGCGTCGACGGAAGTCGGCAGCGGGAACTGCTCGCGCGACCAGCTGGTGCGGGCCGTTACTGCCCCGCGTGCAGGACGGCTACTGCCCCGCGTGCAGGACGGCGTTCAGCCCACCCCAGGAGCCGGTGCGCGGCACGGCCTCGACCGCACCGCTGAGCGAGTTGCGGCGGAACAGCAGCCCGGCCACCCCTGACAGCTCGCCGGCCTTGAGCGTCCGCTCGCCGTCCGGGTCCTTCAGGGTCAGCTTGGTGCCGGCGGTGACGTACAGCCCGGCCTCGACGACGCTGTCGTCGCCGAGGGAGATGCCGATGCCGGCGTTGGCGCCCAGCAGGCACCGCTCACCGATCTCGACGACCTGCTTGCCGCCGCCGGACAGCGTCCCCATGATCGAGGCGCCACCACCGATGTCGCTGCCGTCGCCGACGACGACGCCCTGCGAGATGCGGCCCTCGACCATCGACGTGCCGAGGGTGCCCGCGTTGAAGTTCACGAAACCCTCGTGCATGACGGTGGTCCCGGCGGCCAGGTGGGCGCCGAGCCGGACGCGGTCGGCGTGCGCGATCCGTACCCCGGCGGGCACCACGTAGTCGGTCATCCGGGGGAACTTGTCCACGCCGAACAGGCTCAGCCGCACGCCGGACCGCAGCGCCCGCAGCCGCACGGCCTCGACCGACGCGGGTTCGACCGGCCCGAGCGACGTCCACGCGTTGTTCGGCAGCAGCCCGAACATCCCGTCCAGGTTGATGGTGCGCGGCTGCACGAGCCGCGCCGACAGCAGGTGCAGCCGGAGGTAGGCGTCGGCGGTGGACACCGGCGCGTCGGCCAGCGAGGCGATCGCGGTGGTCACCACCCGCAGGCTCACCTCGCGGATGGCGTCGAACTGTTCGGCGTCACCCAGGTCGGGCTGCGCGGCCGGGTCGGAGCCCAGCGAGGGCGCCGGGTACCAGACGTCCAGCACGACGTCGTCGGCGGTCACGGTGGCCAGTCCGGTCGCGGTGGCGCCGCTCGTCACGAGATCAGTCATGGGCGAAACCTTAGTGCGGGCAGCGGACCCCGGGTCAGCCGGCGAGCGTGACCCGCACCTGCCCGGCGGGCAGCGCCGGATCGAATGCCCCCCAGGCGTGGTCGAACCACAGCCGATCGGCCACCGCAACATGGGTGACGCCGGCGCCGGTGGCGTGCGCGATCGCCCACGCCGAGAACACGGCGGCGCTCCGGGCCGGGTCCAGACCCCCGATGGCCGAGGACACGGTCGCCGTCCGGCCATCCCCGTCGACGCCGACCACCGTCAACCCGCCCAGCTCCACCTGCGCCTCGGCCAGCAGTGTCGCCAGCCTGGGAGTCGCGGCTGACACCCCGTCGAGCCCGGGCCGGACCGGGGTGTCGGCGGTGGGGGCGACGGCTCCGTCCCGGCAGGTGATCAGCCCGAGTTCGGCGGACGCCAGCGCGGTCGCCAGCCGCGACGCGGCCGGTTCCCACTTGGCGTAGGCGTCCGGGAAGCCCGAGTACTGCACGGCCTGGGCGGCGTCGGTGAGCGACAGGTCGGCCCAGCCGGGGACGTCGAGCAGGGCGTCGTAGAACGCCGTGGCGGCGTAGACCGGGTCGCTGATCTGCGCGACGGTGCCCCAGCCCTGGCTGGGTCGCTGCTGGAACAGGCCGAGCGAGTCGCGGTCGCCGTCCGGCAGGTTGCGCAGTGACGACTCCTGCAGGGCGGTGGCCAGCGCGATCACCCGGGCCCGGTCGGGCAGCTCACGGAGCAGCCCGACGGCGTTGACGGTCGACGCGTGCTGCAGCTGCACCGCATCCAGCGAGAGCGCCGCGGTCGCGGGGATCTCGCCCACGGTGCCGGTGGCCGACAGCACGACCGAGGACTCCGACAGCGCGAGCGTGGTCGCGGGTGCGGCGGCGGTGAGCGCCACCGTGCACTCCGGGCCGGGGCCGGCGACGGACGCGCCGGCGTTCCGCAACAACGACACCACGAACCACCCGACACCGGCGACCAGGACGGTGATCACGCCGAGCAGGACGAGCTTGCCCGTGCGTGTCATGACCTCGACGCTACCGGCGGCCCCCCCGCCAACCGGCCGGACGCGGTCCCGGCTGTGCCCGGAACCGCCTTCAGTAAGGTCGGTCCGATGACGACACCGGCAGCCCTGGACCTCACCGCCGACCCGGACGACCTCACCGCGACGCTCGTCGACATCGCGTCCGTCTCGGGCACCGAGAAGCCGCTCGCCGACCTCATCGAGGCGGCCCTGCGCGCGCTCCCGCACCTCGAGGTGCTGCGCAGTGGCAATGCGGTGCTGGCCCGGACGAACCTCGGCCGACCGACCCGGGTGCTCCTGGCCGGCCACATCGACACCGTGCCGATCGCCGACAACGTGCCCTCCCGCAGCGCGGGCGACCTGATCCACGGCTGCGGCACCACCGACATGAAGTCCGGCGACGCGATGATGCTCAACCTCGCCGCCACCCTGCCCGAGCCGTCGCGGGACCTGACGTTCGTCTTCTACGACTGCGAGGAGATCGAGCACGAACGCAACGGGCTGACCCGCATCGAGCGTGAGCTGCCCGACTGGCTGACCGCCGACCTCGCGATCCTGGGGGAGCCGACCAACGGCGCGGTCGAGGCCGGCTGCCAGGGCACCGCCGCCGTCGAGGTCCGACTGTCCGGACGACGGGCCCACTCGGCCCGCTCGTGGCTCGGCACCAACGCCATCCACGCCGCCGCGCCGGTGCTGGCCCGGCTCGCGGAGTACCCCGGCCGCGACGTCGACATCGACGGCTGCGTCTACCGGGAGGGCCTCAACGCGGTCCGCATCAACGGGGGAGTGGCCGGCAACGTCATCCCCGACGAGTGCGTCGTGCAGGTCAACTTCCGCTTCGCCCCCGACCGCGACGCCGACGACGCACTGGCGCTTCGTGAAGACGTTCTTCGACGGCTTCGACGTCCGGGTCCTCGACATCGCGCCCGGCGCCCGCCCGGGGCTGTCCGCACCGGCCGCGGCCGAGTTCGTGGCCGCCGCGGGTGGTACCGCGGTCGCCAAGTACGGGTGGACCGACGTGGCGCGCTTCGCAACTTTGGGAATACCGGCGGTGAACTACGGCCCGGGCGATCCGTCGCTCGCCCACACCCGGGAGGAACATGTCTCCCGACAGCAGATCCGTGAGATGGCCGCGGTCCTGCGCACATACCTGAGCTGACCCGACGCGCGACAAGAACGGATGCCCGTGCCCGAAGACCAGAATCCGACCGACGCGCAGGACGCGGCCCTCGCCGCCAAAGCGCACGCCCACACCGGACGGTCCGAGGTGGATCCCCAGGTGCGCGCCGATCCCGACGGTGAGCCGCGCGCCGAACGGTTCCGCGGTCCGGTGGTGCTGCGCGGTGACCAGCGCATCCAGACGTCGACCACCGACGAGCGGCTGCTGGACACCCGCGGCCCCAGCGACTGGGTGCACACCGACCCGTGGCGGGTGTTCCGCATCCAGGCCGAGTTCGTCGAGGGCTTCGGGTCGTTGTCCAACCTGCCCCGCGCGGTGTCGGTGTTCGGCAGTGCCCGTACCCCGCGCGACCACCCGCAGTACGAGACGGCCCGCCAGATCGGTGCCGCGTTGGTCGAGGCCGGCTACGCCGTCATCACCGGCGGCGGCCCCGGGATCATGGAGGCCGCCAACTGCGGCGCCAAGGACGCCGACGGGATGAGCGTCGGGCTGGGTATCGAGCTGCCGTTCGAGCAGGGGATGAACCAGTACGTCGACCTCGGCATCAACTTCCGCTACTTCTTCGTGCGCAAGACGATGTTCGTGAAGTACTCGCAGGCCTTCATCTGCCTGCCCGGCGGCTTCGGCACCCTCGACGAGCTCTTCGAGTCGCTGACCCTGGTGCAGACCAAGAAGGTGACCAAGTTCCCGGTGGTGTTGTTCGGCACCGAGTACTGGGGCGGGCTCGTCGACTGGATCCGCAACTCGGTGCTGGCCGACGGCAAGGTCAGCGAGAAGGACCTGGACCTCATCCACCTCACCGACGACGTCGACGACGCGATCCGGGTGGTCGACCAGGCGTGGAAGGCCTGGGAGGACGCGCACTAGGTCCGGCCGTCGGGCCGTCGGGTCGGGACGGGCGGATCGGGTCGCCGGTCATCCGTGGGACACTGGTCGGCGTGTTGAGGTGGATCACTGCAGGCGAATCGCACGGCCCCGCGCTCGTCGCCGTTCTCGAGGGGTTGCCCGCCGCTGTCGAGATCACCTCCAAGGAGATCGCCGACCAGCTGGCCCGCCGGCGTCTCGGCTACGGCCGCGGTGCCCGGATGAAGTTCGAGCAGGATGTGGTCACCATCCTGGGTGGCGTCCGGCACGGGCTGTCGATGGGCGGCCCGATCGCCGTGCAGGTGGCCAACACCGAGTGGCCCAAGTGGAACCAGATCATGGCCAGCGACCCGGTCGACCCGGAGATCCTCGCCGGCCTCGCGCGCAACGCGCCGCTCACCCGGCCCCGCCCGGGGCACGCCGACCTCGCCGGCATGCAGAAGTACGGCTTCGACGACGCCCGCCCGGTGCTGGAGCGGGCCTCCGCCCGCGAGACCGCGGCCCGCGTCGCGCTCGGCACCATCGCGCAGAACTTCCTCCGCCAGGTCATCGGCGCCGAGGTCGTGTCGCATGTCGTCAGCATCGGTGAGGCCGACGCCGTCGACGGCCCGCTGCCGACCCCGGCCGACCGGGACGCCATCGACGCCTCGCCGACCCGCACACTGCACCCCGACTCCACCGCGGCGCTGTCTGCGGAGATCGACGCCTGCAAGGAGGACGGCGACACCCTCGGCGGCGTCGTCGAGGTGCTGGTCTACGGCCTCCCGCCGGGGCTCGGCTCGTTCGTCCACGCCGACCGCAAACTCGATGCGCGCCTGGCGTTGTCGCTGATGAGCATCCAGGCGATCAAGGGCGTGGAGATCGGTGACGGCTTCCGCACCGCCCGCCGCCGCGGCTCGCAGGCCCACGACGAGATCGACCCGCTGAACCCCGGTGTCCGTCGCCGCTCCAACCGGGCCGGCGGCATCGAGGGCGGCATGACCAACGGCGAGGTGCTGCGCGTCCGCGCCGCGATGAAGCCGATCTCGACGGTGCCGCGCGCCCTGTCGACCTTCGACGTCGCCACCGGCGAGGTCGCCCAGGCCATCCACCAGCGCAGCGACGTGTGCGCGGTCCCGGCGGCCGGCGTCGTCGCCGAGGCGATGGTGGCGCTGGTCGTGGCCGAGGCCGTGGTCGAGAAGTTCGGCGGCGACTCCGTTCCCGAGACCCGCCGCAACTACCGCGCGTACCTGGAGACGATCGCCGGTACCGCCCCGGTCGATCGGTGACCCCCGACGGAACCGTCGTCGACAGCGGCCCCGGCCGGTCCGGTCGTGGTGTTGGTCGGCGCGATGGGGGCCGGCAAGACGTCGGTCGCCCACGCGATCGCGGCCAAGCTCGACCTGCCCGTCCGGGACACCGACCACGACGTGGAAGCTGTTGCGGGACGGCCCATCTCGGACATCTTCGTGACCGACGGCGAACCGGCGTTCCGGGCGCTGGAGGCCGCTGCGGTGGCGAAGGCGCTCGCCGAGCACCGCGGCATCCTGGCGCTGGGTGGCGGCGCGGTGCTGGCCGAGGAGACCCGGGCCCGTCTCGTCGGCCACCCCGTCGTGCACCTGCGGGTCTCGATGCCGCAGGGCGTCCGGCGCACCGGGCTGAACACCGCCCGTCCCCTGCTCGCGGGAGTCAACCCGCGGGCCACCTACAAGGCGCTGCTGGAGGCCAGGTTGCCGATCTACCGGGAGGTGGCCGCTGTCGAGGTGGACACCGACGAGCGCACCGTCGACGAGGTCGCCGACGCCGTGATCAGCTGGCTGGCGCACCCGATGACACCGCCGGCACCGCCCGCACCCGTCACCGTCCGGGTCGACGGGGCGTCACCGTACGACGTGATCATCGGCACCGGCCTGCTCGACGAGCTGATCGCCGCCACCGCCGGCGCGACCACCGCGGCCCTGATGCACCCGGAGTCGCTGACGCTGACCGCCGAGGCGGTGCAGCAGGCGCTGGTCGAGGCCGGCGTGAACACCCACCTGCTGGAGCTGCCCGACGCCGAGGACGCCAAGACCGTCGAGGTGCTCGGGTTCTGCTGGCGGGTGTTCGGCCAGATCGGGCTGGACCGCAGGGATGTCGTCATCGGTCTGGGCGGCGGGTCGGTCACCGACCTGGCCGGCTTCGCCGCGGCGACCTGGCTGCGGGGAGTGCGGGTCGTGCAGGTCCCGACGACGCTGCTCGGCATGGTCGACGCCGCCGTCGGCGGTAAGACCGGCATCAACACCGACGCGGGCAAGAACATGGCCGGTGCGTTCTACGAGCCCGCGGCGGTCATCGCCGATCTCGCGACCCTCGAGTCGCTGCCGAAGCACGAGCTGGTCGCCGGACTGGCCGAGGTGGTCAAGGCCGGCTTCATCGCCGACCCGGTCATCCTCGACCTCATCCAGGCCGATCCCGAGGGCGCGGTGGACCCGACGTCGCCGGTGCTGGCCGAGCTCGTCCGGCGGGCCGTCGCGGTCAAGGCGAACGTCGTCGCGCAGGACCTCAAGGAATCGAGTCTGCGCGAGATCCTCAACTACGGGCACACTCTCGCGCACGCCATCGAGCAGCGGGAGAAGTACCGCTGGCGGCACGGCGCCGCGGTCAGCGTCGGGCTGGTGTTCGCCGCCGAGCTCGCCCGCGCCGCCGGCCGACTCGACGACGCGACCGCCGACCGGCACCTCGAGGTGCTGCACCTGCTCGGCCTGCCCACCACCTACGATCCGGACGCGCTGCCCGAGCTCGTGAAGATGATGGGCTCGGACAAGAAGACCCGGGCCGGGATGCTGCGGTTCGTGGTGCTCGACGGGCTGGCCAAGCCCGGCCGCCTGGAGGGCCCCGACCCGTCGCTGCTGGCCGCGGCGTACTCGGTGGTCGCCGGCCAGAAGAAGCGCGGGACGACGATCTCCTTGTAGGAGCGCCCGTCGTAGGGTGTGTGCCGTGTCGAACCGAGCCGCCCGCCGCGCCGCCCTCCGCTCTCTGCTCACGGCCGCCGATGCCGATGCCGATGCGCTGCTCGTCACCGACCTGCGCAACATCCGGTACCTGACCGGGTTCACCGGCTCGAACGCCGCGCTGCTGATCCACGCGACCGGCGACGACCGGAGCACCTTCTGCACCGACGGCCGCTACGTCACCCAGGCGGCCGCCCAGGTGCCGGACCTTCCGACGGTCATCGACCGGGCGTCGGCCGCGGCCCTGGTCCGGGCCGCCACCGGCCGGCTCGGCTTCGAGGCGTCCCACCTCACCGTCGCCGACCACACCCGGCTGGCGGCCCTCGACACCGCCGAGCTCGTCCCCACCGCCGGGTTGGTCGAGGAGCTCCGCGCGGTCAAGGACGCCGACGAGATCGAGGCGCTGCGCCGGGCCTGCGAGATCGCCGACATCGCCTTCGCCGCGCTGCTCGCCGACGGCGGCATCCGGGCCGGCCGCACCGAGCGCGAGGTCGGCCTGGACCTCGACGAGCGGATGCGCCGCGGCGGCGCCGAGGACCCGGCCTTCGAGACCATCATCGCGGCCGGCGCGCACAGCGCGATCCCGCACCACCGGCCCACCGGGTCGGTGTTGGCAGCGCGGTGACCTGGTGAAGCTCGACTTCGGTGCCCGGTTCGACGGCTACCACTCGGACATGACCCGCACCGTGGTGCTGGGCCCGCCGCACGCCTGGCAGCAGGAGATCCACGACGTGGTCGCTGGCCGCCCAGACCGCCGCCGAGGAGCTCGTCGCGCCCGGCACCACCGGGCAACTGCTGGACCGGGCCGCCCGTCAGGTCATCGAGGACGCCGGCTACGGGGACCGCTTCCTGCACGGCCTGGGGCACGGCATCGGCCTGGAGATCCACGAAGGACCGGCGGTCGCAGCGGCCGCCACCGGTACTATCAAGGCGGACATGGTCCTGACCGTCGAGCCCGGGGTGTACCTCGAGGGCCGCGGCGGCGTCCGGATCGAAGACAGCGGCGTGGTCCGCGCCTCGGGATACGAGGTGCTCACGCTGACCGCGAAGAACTTGCTGGCGCTGTAGTCCAGTGCCGGCTGTGCGCAGCAGAAGGGTAAGTGGCGTCTGCCATGGCATCGACCAATGATCTGAAGAACGGCCTCGTCCTCAATCTCGAGGGCCAGCTCTGGACCGTCATCGCGTTCCAACACGTCAAGCCGGGCAAGGGTCCCGCTTTCGTGCGGACCACGCTCAAGAACGTGATGAGCGGCAAGCAGGTCGACAAGACCTTCAACGCCGGCCTCAAGGTGGACACCGCCACCGTCGACAAGCGCGACATGACCTTCCTCTACAAGGACGGCGCCGACTTCGTCTTCATGGACAAGGACACCTACGACCAGGTGACCATCCCGGGCGCGGCCGTCGCGGGTGCCGCGGACTTCCTGCTCGAGAACAACGACGCCATGGTCGCCACCCACGAGGGCACCGTCCTGTTCGTGGAGAACCCGGTCTCGGTCGAGCTGGTCGTGTCCCACACCGACCCGGGCCTGCAGGGCGACCGCTCCACCGGCGGCACCAAGCCCGCCACCCTGGAGACCGGTGCCGAGATCCAGGTGCCGCTGTTCCTCAACACCGGCGACAAGATCAAGGTCGACACCCGCGACGGCCGCTACCTGGGCCGCGTCACTTCCTGACGCCCGGTCAGTACCGCCTTCCCACTCGCGACAGAGAGCAGCACCCGCCGATGTCCGCCCGCAGCAAGGCCCGCAAGCGCGCGCTCGACGTCGTCTTCGCCGCCGACGCCCGTAACGTCGACCCGTTGACGTTGCTGGACGAACGGGAGGAGACCGGCGAGCTGACCCCGATGGGCGAGTACGCCGAGCAGATCGTCCGGGGCGTCGCCCTGCACCACCAGCGCATCGACGGGCTCCTTGCCGAGCACTCGCAGGGCTGGGAGCTGACCCGGATGCCCGCCGTCGATCTCGCCGTGCTGCGGATCGCCGCCTGGGAGCTCCTCTATTCCGACGTGCCGGGTCCGGTCGTCGTCGACGAGGCGGTGGAGCTGGCGAAGTCGCTCTCCACCGACAACTCGCCGCGCTTCGTCAACGGCGTGCTCGGTCAGCTGATGGGCATCGCCGGCAAGCTCCGCGCCGGCCAGAACTGAGTCGAGCTCAGTCCGGCGCGGCCGGGGTCGCGTCGATGCAGATCCACGCAGCGACAGCCCCGGGGCGTCAGGGGCCCGGACAGGGAGCCGGCTGGGCTGGTTGACTGGTCCCGTACGCGGGCATGTACCGGTCGGGTTCCGGCGTCGTCACCCTCACGGGTTGCCGACGCAGTTGCCGGGGACATCCGGGTAGCAGCGTAGGGATCCGTCAACAGCACGGCTGAGCAGAAGAGAGCACGCGATGGACTGGTGGGTGTGGTTGATCATCGTGATCGTGGTGATCGCCGTGATCGTGGGCGGGATCATCGCCGTCCAGGCGAAGCGTCGCTCCGGCGGCGTCATCATCAACGACGGCAAGCGTAAGGGCGGCCGTCGGTGAGCACCCTGAAGCGGGCCAGTGAGCTGATCAAGATGGAGGTCGTCACCCACGGCGGTGAGGACGTCGCCCAGATCAAGGACATCGTCTACGCGTCTCACGGCGGGCATGTCGAAGCGTTCACGCTCGCCGGTCGGGGGCTCTTCGGCGGTCCGCTGAAGACCGCGCTTCCGTGGTCGAAGGTCGCCGGACTGGGCTCGTCGGCGGTGATCATCGAGTCCGAGGACGACCTGATCCCGTTGGACGAGGCCCTCGCCGCCACCGCTCAGGAGGGCCCCGGCCGGGGTGACGTGCTGAACTCGCAGGTCCTGACCGACCAGGGCACTGCACTCGGCACCGTCAGCGACGTCGTGATCGGCATCCTGGGCGACCCCGCCACCGGTCAGGCCGACGTGGTCGGCTACGAGATCCTGCCTGCGGAGACGATGAACCGCGGCAAGCAGCGACTGCTGATCCCACTGCCCGACACCATCGCCGCGTCCGGCGAGCACCTCATGGTGCCCGCGTCGGCGAGCAACTACATGACCGACGACCTGTCGCAGTTCGGGTCCGCGGTCGACGCGTTCCGCGCCCAGCTGGGAGGGAAGTCCTGATGTTGTTCTCCGAAGCCACCGGCCGCAAGGTCGTCAGCACCGCCGACGCGAGCACCGTCGGTGTCATCTCCGCCTTCGTCGTCGATCCGGCCACCCGCAAGGTGGTGGCGGTGGCGTTGTCCAAGACGAACGGCGCGGGCACCATGCTGCCGTTCGAACACATCGCCGCGTTCGGTGCCGACGCGGTCACGGTGGCCGGTGCGGACGCCATCGTGGAGCCCGACGACCGGCTCACCGAACTCAGCGCCAAGCAGCACACCATCCTCAAGAAGCGGGCGCTGACCACCGCCGGCGACGAGGTCGGCACCGTCCGCGACGTCGAGTTCGATCCCGCCGACGGCGCCCTCGTGTCGATCCGGCTGGACGAGAACACCTGGGACGGCCAGGGTCTGGTCGGTGTCGGGTCGTACGCCGTCATGCTGCGCCCCTGAGTCCTGCCGCACAGCACCCCCGGACGCCGTCGCGCCCGGGGGTGAGCTGTCTCGGGGGTCCACTCGACTGCTCGGGTGACACCACCACGAACACCGGTGAGCCTGCCCGGGTGCGACCGTGGTTGCGCAGCCGGCGGGACCAGCGACCCGCCGCCGGCCACGACCGGCGCCACCAACGCGAGCAGCTGTACGGTCGCGATGGTCAGATGGTGCAGTCCGCGATCTCGGCGATCGCCGGCTGGGACCTCCACACCGCGCTGGGGGCGAGCGTCCGGGGCTGGTGGCGCCGAAGGGCGTGTTCTCCTTCGTCGCCGTCCCGCTGTGCCGGTTGTCGAGTGCGCGCTGCACCCGGCAGGTCGACCTGGGCGGCTGAGCGCACCATCGCCCGTCGTCACGCCCGCCGACCACGAAACGGTGACGTGGTCCGTTCGGCGGCGGGCTCGGCAGACAAGGCACGGCGGCAATCGGGCGAGTCGGGAGGGAGGGACCGACCCGGTCCCTCCCGTCCCGCGTCAGTGCAGTTCGGAGCCCTCCGGCAACACGCCCCAGCGCATCAGTTGCTCGGTGAGGTCTTCCGGGGTCATGTCGTAGATGACTGCCAGTGACCGCAGGTCCTCGGCGCGGATGGTCAGCACCTTGCCGTTGTAGTCGCCACGCTGGGACTGGATGGCAGAGGCGTACCGGGCCAGCGGGCCGGCCAGGTGGGGCGGCAGCTCACCGAGGCGCTGCAGGTCGATCTTGAGCTTCGGGGTCGCCGGGCCGCGTCGGGCGCTGCGGGCGTCGGGCAGCAGTTCCGACACCGGGACACCGTAGAACTCGGCCAGTTCGGCCAGCTTGGCGACGGTGACAGCGCGGTCGCCGCGCTCGTAGGAGCCCACCACCACGGCCTTCCAGCGGCCGTCGGACTTCGCCTCGATGCCGTGCAGGCTCAAGCCCTGCTGGGCGCGGATGGCACGCAGGCGTGCACCCAACGCACGTGCGTAGTTCTCTGACATGACCGACCCTTCCACGCTGGCGACCGAATGGTCACCGGACCCTCGCATTGTCCCTCAATGGTTACACACAGTACAGGCGACTTACACATCGTTAGATGATTCGTGACAAAACTTTCGGTTGCGTAGACTCCGGGACGCGGCTTCCCAACTCGGGCGCCGAGACATCCTTTAAAGCCGTCCCGTGAGGCGGGTAAGGAGGTCGGAGTAGGTGTCAACGCGCCCACGCCCGGCACAGCCGGTGAGCGCCCCCGACGCGGGGCCCGCCGAAGTATCAGCCATTCGGGAACTCCTGACCGCGGCGGACATCACCCGGATCGTGGATCGCATCGCCCACCAGATCCTGGAGCGGACCGGCGAGGCCGCCGATGCCGGCGAGGTCGTCCTGCTGGGCATCCCCACCCGCGGCACCGTGCTCGCCGACCGGCTCGCCGCCCGGTTGAGCACCTTCGCGGGACGCCCGTTCACCGCGGGATCACTGGACATCACGCTGTACCGCGACGACCTGCGGCGCCGCGCGCCACGGGCGCTCGAGGCCACGGTCATCCCGAACGGCGGCATCGACGAGCGCATCGTGGTGCTCGTCGACGACGTGCTGTTCTCCGGCCGGACGGTGCGCGCCGCGCTGGACGCGCTGCGCGACCACGGCCGGCCCGCCCAGGTGCAGCTCGCCGTACTCGTCGACCGGGGACACCGGCAGCTGCCGCTGCGCGCCGACTACGTCGGCAAGAACATCCCCACCGCGCTGGGCGACGACGTCGCCGTGCGGTTCACCGAGGTGGACGGCCGCGACGGGGTCGAGCTACGGAGGGCCCCATGACCACCCTGCTGCCCACCGACCTGGCGTCGGCCACCCCCGACCGGGTCGCGCCGTCGATGCCGCGGCACCTGCTGTCGGCCGGCCAGCTGTCCCGCGACGCCGCCGACCACCTGCTCGACACCGCGCAGCGGATCGACCAGGCCATCGCCGGCCGCGAGATCCGCAAGCTGCCCACCCTCCGCGGCCGCACCGTCGTCAACCTGTTCTACGAGGACTCCACGCGCACCCGGATCTCCTTCGAGGTCGCGGCCAAGCGGCTCTCCGCGGACGTGATCAACTTCTCGGCCAAGGGCTCGTCGGTGTCCAAGGGCGAGTCGCTCAAGGACACCGCCTGGACTCTGCAGGCCATGGGCGCCGACATCATCGTCTGCCGGCACTCGTCGTCGGGTGCCCCGCAGCGGCTGTCGAACTGGGTCGAGGGTCACGTCGTGAACGCCGGCGACGGCACCCACGAGCACCCCACCCAGGCCCTGCTGGACGCCTACACGCTGCGCCGCCACCTCGGCGACCTGACCGGCCGTCGGATCGTCATCGTCGGCGACGTGCTGCACTCCCGGGTGGCGCGGTCCAACGTGCTGTTGCTGTCCACGCTCGGCGCCGACGTCACGCTGGTGGCGCCGCCCACGCTGCTGCCGGTGGGCATCGGCAGCTGGCCCGCGCAGGTCGACTACGACCTGGACCGCGCGCTGAAGGGTGCCGACGCGGTGATGATGCTGCGCGTCCAGCGCGAGCGGATGGGCGGCGCGTTCTTCCCGACCGAGCGCGAGTACAGCCGCCGCTACGGCCTGGACGCCCGCCGCCGCGACCTCATCGCCGATCACGGCATCGTGCTGCACCCCGGCCCGATGAACCGCGGTATGGAGATCGCCCACGACGTCGCCGACGGACCGAACTCGGTCATCGTCGAGCAGGTCGCCAACGGTGTGACCGTACGGATGGCCGTGCTCTACACGCTGCTCGCCCAAGGCGACGACGGGACGAGGACATGAGCGGGCAGCCGAAGGCGACGACCCGCCGAGGACCCGAGCGAGCCCCGGCGAGCGAGGCCCGCAGGCGGCGAGGAGTCGAGCCCCGGCGAGCGAGGCCCGCAGGACCGAGGAGCCGAGCAGCAGACGCCGGCGAACTGTCATGACCAGCACCCGAGGAGAGACCCAGATGAGCGGCACCGTCCTGATCACCGGCACCCGCCCGTACGGCGGGGACGCCGTCGACGTGCTGCTGGCCGACGGCGTGATCGCCGCGATCGGTGCCGACGCGGCGGCCGGAGCCGACGCCGGGACCCTGCGGGTCGACGGGGCCGGCACGGTCCTGCTGCCGGGCCTGGTCGACCTGCACACGCACCTGCGCGAGCCGGGCCGCGAGGATGCCGAGACGGTCGAGACCGGTTCGCGCGCCGCCGCTCTCGGTGGCTACACGGCCGTCTTCGCGATGCCCAACACCGACCCCACCGCTGACACCGCCGGTGTCGTCGAGCAGGTCTTCCGGCTCGGTCAGGCCGTCGGTCTGGTCGACGTGCAGCCCATCGGCGCCGTCACCGTCGGGCGCCAGGGGGAGCGGCTCGCCGAGCTGGCCGCGATGGCCGATTCCGCGGCGCACGTCCGGGTGTTCTCCGACGACGGCGACTGCGTCTCCGACCCGCTGCTGATGCGCAGGTCGCTGGAGTACGTGAAGGCGTTCGGCGGCGTCATCGCCCAGCACGCCCAGGAGCCGCGGCTGACCGTCGGCGCCCAGATGCACGAGGGTGACGTGTCCGCCCGCCTCGGGATGGTCGGCTGGCCGGCCGTCGCCGAGGAGGCGATCATCGCCCGCGACTGCCTGCTCACCGACCACGTCGACTCCCGGCTGCACGTCTGCCACCTGTCCACCGCGGGTTCGGTCGCGGTGATCGCCGCGGCCAAGGCCCGCGGGACCCGGGTCACCGCCGAGGTCACCCCGCACCACCTGGTGCTGACCGACGCGCTCGCCGAGGACTACGACCCGGTGTTCAAGGTCAATCCGCCGCTGCGCACCCGGACCGATGTCGAGGCGGTGCGCCAGGGCCTCGCCGACGGCACCATCGACATCGTCGCCACCGACCACGCCCCGCACGCCCCGCAGCACAAGGAGTGCGAGTGGGACCAGGCGAGCCCCGGGATGCTCGGGCTGCAGACCGCGTTGTCGGTCGTCGTCGACACGATGCTGAACCCCGGTCTGCTGGACTGGCGCGGCGTCGCCCGGGTGATGAGCGAGAGCCCGGCGTCCATCGGCGGTCTCGCCGACCACGGGCGGCCGATCGCGGTGGGGGAGCCGGCCAACCTGACGCTGGTCGACCCGGCGGCGGAGTGGACCGTCCGCGGCGCGGAACTGGCCAGCCTGTCGGCGAACACGCCCGTTCGAGGGGCATGTGCTGCCGGCACGGGTCGTCGCCACCTTCCTGCGTGGTCGCCCGACCGTGCTCGACGGCCGGTTGCAGGACGCCGCCGACGTGATCCCGGCCGGACGGAGCTGACGTGGACTGGCCCCGTTTCTGGCTGACGCTCGCCATGGTCGCGCTGTGCGTCGGTCTCGGTGCGCTGCTGTACCTGGGCTGGCGCCGCCGCGGCAAGCGGCAGACCGGGTTCCCGGCGCTGCCGGCCGTCCCGGAGACCTCCGGTGAGCCGTTGGCCCCGCCCCTCACCGGCGTCTACGTGTCCACCACGGCGTCCGGCCGCTGGCAGGAGCGCATCGTCGTGCAGACCGTCGGACGCCGCGCCAGGGCGACGCTGGAGCTGCACGCCGACGGCATCCTGATCGACCGGGTGGCCGAGAGCGCCCTGTGGATCCCGCAGGCCGACCTCGTGGCCGTCGGCACCGCACCGGGGGTCGCCGGCAAGGTGATGGGCCTCGCCGACGGCATCCTGCTGATCACCTGGCGCTGGGGCGACACCGACGTCGACACCGGCATCCGCACCGACGACCCGGACGCCCAGGTCGACTGGATCGCCACCGCCGCACGACTTTTCCGCACCACCCCGGGAGCAACCGCATGACCCACGATTCAGCAGTGCTCGTCCTCGAGGACGGCCGTGTCTTCGGTGGCAGCGCCTTCGGCGCCACCGGCACCGCCTTCGGCGAGGCCGTCTTCGCCACCGGCATGACCGGATACCAGGAGACGCTGACCGATCCGTCCTACCGCCGCCAGGTGGTGGTGGCCACCGCGCCGCAGATCGGCAACACCGGCTGGGTCGCCGAGGACGACGAGTCGTCCGGCATCCAGGTCGCCGGGTTCGTCATCCGCGATCTGTCGCCGGCGCCGTCGAACTGGCGGTCGTCGGCTTCGCTGCCCGACGCGATGACCGCACAGGGCATCGTCGGCATCTCCGGCATCGACACCCGGGCGCTGACCCGCCACCTGCGCAGCCG
The DNA here is from genome assembly GCA_963700115.1 of uncultured Actinomycetota bacterium. Classification (GTDB taxonomy): domain Bacteria; phylum Actinomycetota; class Actinomycetes; order Mycobacteriales; family Nakamurellaceae; genus Nakamurella. The sequence continues at coordinate 1,116,518 of OY969473.1, forward strand.
CGGGGCGATGCGCTGCGGCATCTTCACCGGTGACGCCGTCGTCGCCACCGAGGACATGGTCGCGGCCGTCCGCGAGATCCCCGACATGGCCGGGCTCAGCCTGACCGACGAGGTCTCCACCACCGAGACCTACACGGTGCCGGCCCAGAAGTCGGACCGCTACCCAGCGCTTTCAGTCGCGGCGGTCGATCTCGGCATCAAGGCCAACACCCCGCGCTCGTTCGCCGCCCGCGGCATCACCACCCACGTGGTGCCCGCCTCGGTGACCCTGGAGGAGATCCTGGCGCTCGGGGTCGACGGGGTGTTCCTGTCCAACGGCCCGGGCGACCCGGCCACCGCCGACCACGCGGTCGCGCTGACCCGGGAGATCCTCGAGCGGCGGATCCCGCTGTTCGGCATCTGCTTCGGCAACCAGATCCTCGGCCGCGCACTGGGTTTCGGGACCTACAAGCTGAAGTTCGGGCACCGCGGCATCAACCAGCCGGTGGTCGACCACCAGACCGGCGCGACCATGGTGACGAGCCAGAACCACGGCTTCGCCGTCGATGCTCCCGCGGGCGAGGACCTCGCGACGGAGTTCGGCACCGTCCGGGTCGGCTTCTCCTCGCTCAACGACGGGGTCGTCGAAGGACTGACCTGCCTGGACGTGCCGGCCTTCTCGGTGCAGTTCCACCCCGAGGCCGCCGCCGGCCCGCACGACGCCGGCTACCTGTTCGACCGGTTCATCGAGCTGCTGGAGAAAGCCGCGGCCACACCGGTTGAGCCCGCCGGAACCGTCTCCGCCACCGATGTAAAGGACCTCTGAACAGATGCCGCGCCGCACCGACCTGAACCACATCCTGGTCATCGGCTCCGGGCCGATCGTCATCGGCCAGGCCTGCGAGTTCGACTACTCGGGCACCCAGGCCTGCCGGGTCCTCCGCGAGGAGGGCCTGCGGGTCAGCCTGATCAACTCCAACCCGGCCACGATCATGACCGACCCGGAGTTCGCCGACGCGACCTACATCGAGCCGATCACGGCCGAGTTCGTCGAGAAGGTCATCGTCGACCAACGCGACCAGGGCTTCCCGGTGGACGCGATCCTGGCCACCCTGGGTGGGCAGACCGCGCTGAACACCGCGATCGCGCTCGACGCGGCCGGGATCCTCGAGAAGTACGACGTCGAGCTGATCGGCGCCGACATCCCGGCCATCCAGCGCGGCGAGGACCGGCAGATCTTCAAGGACATCGTCCGCGAGATCGGCGGTGACGTCCCGGATTCCGCGGTCTGCCACTCCATGGAGGAGGTCCGCGCGACGGTCGAGAAGCTCGGCCTGCCGGTGGTCATCCGGCCGTCGTTCACCATGGGCGGCCTCGGTTCGGGTCTGGCCTACACCCCCGACGACCTCGAGCGGATCGCCTCCATCGGGCTGGCCGCGTCGCCGGTGCACGAGGTGTTGATCGAGGAGTCGGTGCTCGGCTGGAAGGAGTACGAGCTCGAGCTGATGCGCGACGGCGCGGACAACGCGGTCGTCGTCTGCTCCATCGAGAACATCGACCCGATGGGCGTGCACACCGGCGACTCGATGACCGTGGCGCCGGCGATGACGCTGACCGACCGCGAGTTCCAGAAGATGCGCGACGTCGGCTTCCAGGTGCTGCGGGCGGTCGGTGTGGCCACCGGCGGCTGCAACATCCAGTTCGCCATCCACCCGGACACCGGCCGGATGATCGTCATCGAGATGAACCCGCGGGTGTCCCGGTCGTCGGCGCTGGCGTCCAAGGCCACCGGGTTCCCGATCGCCAAGATCGCCGCCAAGCTCGCCATCGGCTACCTGTTGGGCGAGATCGCCAACGACATCACCAAGGCCACCCCGGCGGCCTTCGAGCCGTCGCTGGACTACGTCGTGGTCAAGATCCCGCGCTTCGCCTTCGAGAAGTTCCCTGGTGCGGACCCGACGCTGACCACCACGATGAAGTCGGTCGGCGAGGCGATGAGCATCGGCCGCAGCTTCGCCGAGGCGTTCGGTAAAGCGTTGCGCTCCATGGAGACGAAGAACCTGGGCTTCTTCACGACACCTGACCCTGAGGGCGACACCGTCGCGGGCCTGCTCGCCGCCGCGGCGATCCCCACCGACGGCCGCATCTTCCAGGTCGAGCGGGCGCTGCGTCTCGGCGCCTCCGTCGCGCAGGTGCACGACGCCACCGGCATCGACCCGTGGTTCCTCGACCAGATCGTGCTCATCCAGTCCGTCGCCGCTGAAGTGGCTGTCGCGAAGGAGCTCTCGGCCGACCTGCTGCGGAAGGCCAAGCGCTACGGGCTCAGTCGACCTGCAGATCGCCCGGGTCCGCTCCACGGCAACCGCTGTCGTCACGGAGAAGAGCATCCGCGAGGTGCGGCGGGCGCTGGGCGTGCGGCCGGTCTACAAGACCGTCGACACCTGCGCCGCGGAGTTCGAGGCGTTCACGCCCTACCACTACTCGGCCTACGAGACCGATCCCGCCGCCGAGTCCGAGGTCGCCCCGCAGACCGAGCGGCCGAAAGTCATCATCCTGGGCTCCGGCCCGAACCGGATCGGCCAGGGCATCGAGTTCGACTACTCCTGTGTGCACGCCGCGATGGCGCTGCGCGATGCCGGCTACGAGACCGTGATGGTCAACTGCAACCCGGAGACGGTGTCCACCGACTACGACACCTCCGACCGGCTGTACTTCGAGCCGCTCACCGCCGAGGACGTTCTCGAGGTCATCGCCGCCGAGCAGCAGTCCGGCACGGTGGCCGGCGTCATCGTCACGCTCGGCGGCCAGACCCCGCTCAAGCTGGCCGGCATCCTCGAGGAGGAGGGCGTCCCGCTGCTCGGGACCTCACCCGACGCCATCGATCTCGCCGAGGACCGGGCGCGTTTCGGCGCCCTGCTCGCCACGGCCGGGCTGCCGGCGCCGGCGTTCGGGATGGCCACCTCGTTCGAGGACGCCTCCGCCGTCGCCTCCCGGATCGGCTACCCGGTGCTGGTCCGGCCGTCCTACGTGCTGGGTGGTCGAGGGATGGAGATCGTCTACGACGAGACGTCTCTCGCCGACTACATCTCCCGGGCCACCGAGATCACCGACACCGCACCGGTGATGGTCGACCGCTTCCTCGACGACGCGATCGAGATCGACGTCGACGCCCTCTGCGACGGCACCGACGTCTACCTCGGCGGCGTGATGGAGCACATCGAGGAGGCCGGCGTGCACTCCGGCGACTCCGCGTGTGTGTTGCCGCCGATCACCCTGGGCCACAGCGACATCGAGAAGGTCCGCCGCTACACCGAACGGATCGCGCTCGACGGCAAGGTCCGTGGGTTGCTCAACGTCCAGTACGCGCTCAAGGGCGAGACCCTGTACGTCCTCGAGGCCAACCCCCGGGCGTCCCGGACGGTGCCGTTCTCGTCCAAGGCGACCGCCGTGCCGCTGGCCAAGGCGGCCGCCCGGATCATGACCGGGTCGACCATCGCCGAACTGCGCGCCGAGGGCATGCTGATGCCGCACGGCGACGGCGGCACCCTGCCCGACGGCGCGCCGGTGGCCGTCAAGGAAGCGGTCATGCCGTTCCACCGCTTCCGCCGTCCCGACGGCACCGGGGTGGACACCGTCCTGGGACCCGAGATGCGTTCCACCGGAGAGGTGATGGGCATCGACGCGGCTTTCGGGCCGGCGTTCGCGAAGTCCCAGACCGGCTCCTACGGCTCGCTGCCGCTGAAGGGCACCGTCTTCGTGTCGGTGGCCAACCGCGACAAGCGGTCGATGGTGTTCCCGATCAAGCGGCTGGCCGACATCGGGTTCACCGTGGTCGCCACCGCCGGCACCGCGGAGATGCTGCGCCGCAACGGCATCGAGGTCCAGGTCGTGCGCAAGCACTTCGAGGGCGCCGGGCAACGTCGTCGAGATGATCCGGGCCGGTGAGATCGACCTGGTCATCAACACCCCGTACGGCCAGACGCGGCACCCGCATCGACGGTTTCGAGATCCGCACCGCCGCGGTCAGCGCCGACATCCCCTGCATCACCACGGTGGCCGGTGCGGCCGCGGCGATCCAGGGCATCGAGGCGATGGTCCGCGGCAACGTCGGGGTCGCGTCGCTGCAGATCCTGCAGGCCCGGTTGCGCGCGGCCGTCGAGAAGGCCGACGCTGCGACCGCCGCCGCCGGAACTGCCGCGAAGGCTGCGACCGCCGCCGCCGCGGTGACAGTCCCGTGACCGTCCTCGAGCGCGGCTACACCGCGGCGGTCCGGCCGGTGCTGTTCCGGCTCGGCCGCGGCGACGCGGAGGCGGCGCACCACCGCACGCTGCACGCCCTGCAGGCCATCGGGCGCAGCCCGCGGACCCGGGCGGTGGTGCAACGGCTGCTGACTCGCCGACCGGTCGCCGCGACGGGTCTTCGGCGTCACGTTCCCGTCGGTGGTCGGGGTGGCCGCCGGCCTGGACAAGGACGGCAGCGCGCTGAACGCCTGGCCCGCACTGGGTTTCGGGTTCACCGAGGTCGGCACCGTGACGGCACAGCCGCAGCCGGGCAACGACCGGCCGCGGCTGTTCCGGCTGCGTCGGCTCCGAGGCGGTGGTCAACCGGATGGGGTTCAACAACGCCGGGGCCCGCCGGCTCGCCGCCCGACTCGACGACTCGGACCGCTACCGACGCCGCTGGGCATCTCGATCGGCAAGTCCAAGGTCACCCCGGTGCGCGCCGCGGTCGAGGACTACCTGACATCGCTGCGGATGCTGCACTCCTACGCCGACTACATCGCCGTCAACGTGTCCTCGCCGAACACCCTGGGCCTGCGCACGCTGCAGGAGAAGCGGCCGCTCACCGAGCTTCTCGGTGCACTGACCGGCGAGGCGGCCGACCTGGCCGGCGACACCGGCCGACCGGTGCCGATCGTGGTCAAGATCGCGCCCGACCTGACCGACACCGCCATCGGCGAGGTGCTCGCAGGTGTGCGCCGACACCGGGGTGTCCGGGGTGATCGCGGCCAACACCACGGTGTCCCGCGACGGTGTGTCGGCCGGCGACCGTTCGACGGCGGCGGAACCCGGCGGGTTGTCCGGGGCGCCGCTGACCGTCCGGGCCCGCGAGGTGGTCCGGTTCGTCTCGAGCCACACCGACCTGCCGGTGATCGGCGTCGGCGGGATCATGAGCGCCGACGACGGCCTGGCGATGCTCGACGCCGGGGCGTCGCTGCTGCAGATCTACACCGGGCTGATCTACCGCGGACCGGGTCTGGTCCAGGCGATCAACACCGCCGTCGCCGCGCGCGACTGACCATCCGCCCGCACCGCACCGACGCACCACCCGATCACCCCACAGAGAGCAGGAACGCCGATGACCGCCGCTTCCGGAACGCCCTTCGGTGAGCGGCTGGCCGCCGCGATGCGCGATCGCGGGCCGCTCTGCGCGGGCATCGACCCGCACAGCGCATTGCTGTCCGCGTGGGACCTGCCGGTCACGGTCGCCGGTCTGGAGACGTTCGCCATGACCGACGGTGGAGGCACTCGCGGGGGAGGTCGCCGTGCTGAAGCCGCAGTCGGCGTTCTTCGAGGTGTTCGGCAGTGCCGGCATCGCCGTGCTGGAGAAGGTGCTCGCCGCGGCGGCCGACGCCGGGGCGCTGACCCTGCTGGACGTCAAGCGGGGCGACATCGGCTCCACGATGGGTGCCTACGCGCAGGCCTACCTCGCCGACGGGTCGCCGCTGGCCGCCGACGCCATCACCGTCTCGCCCTACCTCGGGTTCGGGTCACTGGACCCGGCCCTGGATCTCGCCGCCGCGACCGGCCGCGGGGTGTTCGTGCTGGCGCTGACCTCCAATCCGGAGGGCCCGCAGGTGCAGCACGCCGCGGGCGCCGGGGGAGTGCTCGTCGCCCAGCAGATCGCCGACGCCGCGGCCGCCCGCAATGCCGGCGCGTCACCGCTGGGGTCGGTCGGGCTCGTCGTCGGCGCCACCATCGGCGAGACCGGCGTCCAGCTGGGCCGGGTCAACGGTCCGTTGCTGGCGCCGGGAATCGGCGCTCAGGGCGCCACCGCCGCCGACCTGCGCACCGTCTTCGGCGACGACCTGTCGGCGGTGCTCCCCAGCAGCAGCCGCGAGATCCTGGGCGCCGGACCGTCCGTCGCCGGTCTCCGGGACGCCGCCCGGCGCACCGTCGAGCAGGTCCGCGCCGCTCTCGGCTGAGCCCGCCCGTCGTCCCCGGCGGTGCGTCCGGGCGCCGGGCGTACCCTCGCGCCCATGGCGACGCAGCCGCACCACGGGTCGGGTACGCCGCCGCGCCGGCTTTCCGGACTGCTGGTCCTGATTGCCGCCGCGGTGCTCGTCATGGGGGCCTCCGCCGCGCTCGACCGGGGGGTGCGGGGGACCGCCACCCCGCGGGCGTTGCCCGCGCCGCCGCCCGTCGGCAGCTGCCTGATCCTCACCACCGACGTCGTCGACGTCGTGGACTGCGGGTCGCCGCACCACGCCGAGGTGCTGCAGACCTGGCCGGCCGGTGCGACCCCGGAAGGCGTTCCGGACTTCCGGTCGGTCGCCGCCCATCCGTTCGGCGGTGGCGGTCAGGTGAGCACAGCGGGATGCTCGGTCGCCCAGTCGGAGTGGGTGCACCCGGCGGCGCTGCCCGGCAGCGCCTTCTGGAACCCGACGAGCCCGGTGGTCGACAGCCAGCTCCTCGCGGCGCCGCAGGGCGAGCGCACCCCGACCCGGGGATGGTCCGCCTGCATCCTCGTCGCGCCCGACCGGGAGGTGATCAGCGGCAGTCTGCGCGGCACCGGCGCCGCCGCGCCGCCGAGCCGGCTGGGCAGCTGCGTGCAGGCCGCCACCAACGCCTGGGGACCGGTGACGCTGACCTGCGACCAGCCGCACCGCATCGAGGTCCTCGCCTCGTTCCGGATCCGCTCGGTGTTCGACGAGGCCCAGCGCTTCACCGGCATGCCCGACGACGGGTCCCTCGACGACGCCTGCACCGAGCTGGCCGCGGCGGTCACCGGGGCCACGGACCCGACGTTCGGCGGCCGGGTGCAGGTCCGCGCGGTTTCGCTGTTCCCCGCCTCGATCCGCGAGATCGACGCCGTCGACCCGGCCGGCAACGCCGTACACACCTACATCCCGCTGCCGCAGTGCGTCGTGGAACTCGTCGGCGAGGGGGAGCTCACCGGCAGCGTCGTCGGCCTCGACGGCGCCCCGCTCCCGGTGGGCTGACTCAGCTCCAGCTGTCCGGCCGGATGCCCGGCACCCGGGACGCCGTCCGGCCGGCCCAGCGGACCTCCTCGGCGAACGTGATCGCGTTGTCCACCGCCGCGCACCGGCCGTCGTTGTTGAAGTAGACGAAGAAGTCCTGCCAGTCCTCCGAGACGTCCACCCAGCGGCGTACCCAGCGCGGCCAGCGAGTCCCGGTGGTAGTTCGGCGACGGGTGGGCGTCACCCCAGTGCAGCCGCAGATAGCCCCAGTCGACGGTGCGCCACAGCGGCCCCCACGGCTGCCCGCCGCGGTCCACCCACACCCAGCACGCCCGCTTCTCCTCCAACATCTGCCGCACCTCGTCGGTCCACCAGCTCTCGTGCCGCACCTCGACGGCGACCCGGGTGCCCGCCGGGAACGCGTCGAGCGTCCGCGCCAGCGCGCCGACGTCGACGGGCAGCGTCGGCGGCAGCTGCACCAGGATCGGTCCGAGTTTCGGGCCCAGCCCGTCGGCGCGACCCATCAACCGGGCCACCGGCTCCGCCGGCTCGACCAGCCTCTTGATGTGCGTCAGGTACCGGGACGCCTTGACGGTGATGATCGCATCGTCGGGGCTCCGCGCCCGCCAGCCCTGGAACGTGGTCAGCGGCGGCAGCCGGTAGAAGCTGACGTTGAGTTCCGTCGTCCGGAACCAGGTCATCGTGTGCTCGAACCAGCGCCGCTTCGGCACCCCCTGATGGAACCGCCACGCCCAGTCGGCGTACTGCCAGCCCGAGGTCCCGATCAGCACCGGCATCCGTGCACCCTCCGTCCGCACCGTCGTCGTCGCGCGTTCTGCGACCGCCGGCCCGTCCCCGGAGTACTACCCGGGCCCCGCGGTGCGCAACGGAACGCCGGACGGCGCCGCGACTGCCGTTCGGCGGCACCTACCGGGTAATCTCGCTGAGGGTTCTTCTCGGGCGCAGTGCGCCCGGAGCCCACCGCCGGGACCGCTCGCAGGTTCCGCGACCCGAGCAGCGATGCCGCTCTCGCCCCGTGCCGTTCCAGAGGAGTTCCATGTCAGCCCCCGCCTCCACGACCGCGACGTCCCACCTGGTGGCGGACCGCATCGGCTCCCTCGACTTCAAGGTCGCCGATCTCTCGCTGGCCGAGTACGGCCGCAAGGAGATCACCCTCGCCGAGCACGAGATGCCCGGCCTGATGTCGTTGCGTCGCGAGTACGCCGACGTCCAGCCGCTCAAGGGCGCCCGCATCGCCGGCTCGCTGCACATGACCGTGCAGACCGCCGTGCTGATCGAGACCCTGACCAGCCTCGGCGCCGACGTCCGCTGGGTGAGCTGCAACATCTTCTCCACCCAGGACCACGCCGCGGCGGCGACCGTCGTCGGCCCGTACGGCACCGAGGAGGCCCCGCAGGGTGTCTCCGTCTACGCCTGGAAGGGCGAGACGCTGCCGGAGTACTGGTGGTGCACGGACCAGATGCTGCGGTGGCCGAGCAGCGCCGACGGCGCTGAAGGTGCAGAGCAGGGGCCGAACATGCTGCTCGACGACGGTGGCGACGCCACCCTGCTGATCCACAAGGGCGTGCAGTACGAGAAGGCCGGCGTGGTTCCGCCCACCCAGGAGGAGGACAGCGAGGAGTACGGCGTCATCCTCGACCTGCTCCGCCAGTCGCTGAGCAACGACCCGCAGTACTGGACCCGGGTCAGCCCGCAGCTGCGCGGCGTGACCGAGGAGACCACCACCGGCGTGCTGCGGCTGTACCAGCTGGCCGCCGCGGGGGAGCTGCTGTTCCCGGCGATCAACGTCAACGACTCGGTGACCAAGAGCAAGTTCGACAACAAGTACGGCGTCCGGCACTCGCTCATCGACGGCATCAACCGGGCCACGGACGTCCTCATCGGCGGCAAGGTGGCGCTGGTGGCCGGCTACGGCGACGTGGGCAAGGGGAGTGCGGAGTCGCTGCGCGGCCAGGGCGCGCGCGTGGTCGTCGCCGAGATCGACCCGATCTGCGCGCTGCAGGCGCTGATGGACGGCTTCCAGGTCACGACGATCGAGAAGGCCATCGGTGAGGCCGACATGGTCATCACCACCACCGGCAACAAGGACATCATCACCGTCGCGCACATGCAGGCGATGAAGCACCAGGCGATCCTGGGCAACATCGGCCACTTCGACAACGAGATCGACATGGCCGGTCTGGCGCGCGTCCCGGGCATCCACAAGACCGAGATCAAGCCGCAGGTGCACCTGTGGACGTTCCCGTCCGGCCGCACGATCCTGGTGCTGTCGGAGGGCCGGTTGCTCAACCTGGGCAACGCCACCGGGCACCCGTCGTTCGTGATGAGCTCGTCGTTCGCCAACCAGGTGATCGCCCAGATCGAGCTGTTCACCAAGCACCACGAGTACGACCGCGAGGTCTACCGGCTGCCCAAGCAGCTGGACGAGAAGGTCGCCCGGATCCACGTCGAGGCCCTCGGAGGCGAGCTCACCAAGCTCACCAAGGAGCAGGCGGAGTACATCGGCGTCGACGTCGAGGGCCCGTTCAAGGCCGACCACTACCGCTACTGAGCAGCCACCACCGACGTCCGGGACGGCGCGCGGGTGATCCCGCGCGCCGGGTGGGAAGGAGATCCGTGGTCGGCAGGCTGCTCGTGATCGAGGGGCTGGACGGTTCCGGCAAGGCGACGCTGACCGCGTCGCTGACCGCGAAGTGGAAAGCCCAGGGACGTCGGGTGGCCCCGCTGGCCTTCCCGCGCTACGCCGACAGCATCTACGCAGAGCTCGTCAAGGACGCGCTCTACGGCCGCCTCGGGGACCTGTCGGACTCCGTCCACGGGACCGCGCTGCTGTTCGCGCTGGACCGCCGCGACGCCGCCGACGAGATCCGGGACCTGCTCGCCGGCAACGACATCGTCCTGCTGGACCGCTATGTCGCGTCCAACGCGGCCTACGGCGCCGCCCGGCTCGGGGCGCCGGCCGCGCCCAACGAGTTCCCCGCATGGGTGCGTGAGCTGGAGATCGACCGCTTCGGCGTGCCGGTACCGGACCTGCAGATCCTGCTGGACGTCGAGCCCGCGGTCGCCCGCGCCCGCGCGCTGCGCCGGGCCGACGAGTCCGCCGACCGTGCGCTGGACAGCTTCGAGGCCGACGGCGGTCTGCAGCGCCGCACCGCGGCCATGTACACCGCGCTGGCCGCCCAGCATTACCTCTCGCCGTGGCGGGTGCTGCAGCCGGTGGCCGGCAGCGTGCCGATCCCGGCAGACCTGCTCGGCCCGGGCTGAGTCCTCAGGACCGACGCATCGAGGCGTGCAGCAGGGTCTGAGCCAGACCCTCCTTGCGGATCCGGGTGTCGACGTAGAGCAGAGCGATCACGCTCGCGGTCCACGGCACGGTCACGGCGGCGATCAACGCCTGCACGGCCAGCGCGATCACCGTCGACGAGACGGTCGCCGACGACGGCAGCAGGTTCATCAGAGCCGAGCTGATCAGCGAGGTGATCAGCTGGGCCAGCACGGCGATGCCGAGGATCCGGGCCCGCACGCCTTGGGTCAATCGGGCCGACCGGCGCAGCGCCGCCCCCACTCCGGCCTTCTCCAGGACGACCGCGGGCGCGGCGAGCAACAGCACCGACAGGATCAGGAACCCGGGGACGACGAAGAGCAGCAGGCCGACCAGCACCAGCACCGCCACCACCACCGACACCGCGAGCAGCGCCGGCCACCGGCCCCGCATCCGGTCCAGAGCGGCGCGGGTGGTGGTGGTGCGACCGATCGAGGCATCGCCGACCAGCGCGGTCGCCAGCCCGCTGACCACGATGATCGTCAGGTAGCTGATCACCGCCCCGGTCACCAGTGGCAGCACCAGCGACAGCGGCGGCAGCTCGAATTGGCCCGCCTCGAAGCGGCGCAGCCAGGCGTTCTCGGCGGCCACGGCGCCGTCGGGGGCCAGCGCCAGCACACCGAAGACGGCGGCCCCGCCGAGCAGGGTGCCGCTCAGTGCCACCAGGCACAGCAGGGACGCGTGGGCGCGCACCAGCCGCCAGGCCGCGCCGAACACGTCACCGACGCCCAGCGGGCGCAGCGGGATCAGGCCCGGCCAGGGTGCACCCTGCGGATCGGCGCGGCCCGCCGAGGGGGTCGGGGACGGTGTGGAGAAATGGTTCACCCCTCCATCGTCCCAGGCCCGGATGGGCGGTCCGGCCGCCGCGGACGTGACCTGCGCCGGTCGCGGACCCGATCGGCGGCCCCCGACCGGGCGTCGGCACCCCCGCAGCGGGCGTCTCCTGTCACCATGGAGCCATGAGATCCCGCGTGCTCGTCGTCGACGACGACCCGGCCCTGGCCGAGATGCTGACCATCGTGCTGCGGGGGGACGGTTTCGACACCGCCGTCGTCCGGGACGGCGCGAAGGCGGTCGAGGCGTTCCGGGAGACCCATCCCGACCTGATCCTGCTGGACCTGATGCTGCCGGGGATGTCGGGCCTGGAGATCTGCAAGGAGATCCGGCTCGAGTCGGGGCTGCCGATCATCATGCTGACCGCCAAGACCGACACCGTGGACGTGGTGCTCGGACTCGAGGCGGGCGCCGACGACTACATCGTCAAGCCGTTCAAGCCCAAGGAGCTGACGGCCCGGATCCGGGCCCGGCTGCGGCGCACCGACATGGGCGCCGCCGAGCGGCTGCGCGTCGCCGACATCGACATCGACGTCCCCGGGCATCAGGTGACGCGCAACGAGGAGCAGATCTCGCTGACGCCGCTGGAGTTCGACCTGCTCGTCGCGCTGGCCCGCAAGCCCCGCCAGGTGTTCACCCGCGAGGTGCTGCTGGAGCAGGTCTGGGGCTACCGGCACGCCGCCGACACCCGGCTGGTCAACGTCCACGTGCAGCGGCTGCGCAGCAAGATCGAGCGGGACCCCGAGCGCCCCGAGGTGGTGCTGACCGTCCGCGGCGTCGGCTACAAGGCCGGCGCCCAGTAATGCCCGGCCTGCCGGGATGAGCCGGCCGGCCGAGGTCCCGGCGACGGTCGACCGGCCGCTTCGGGCTGTCCCGATCGAGCAGCCGCGGTCCCGGGGTCGGTCGGGCGCGGTCCGCGCCGCTTCGGCGGCTTCCTGCTGCGCTCGCTGTGGGTCCGCGTCATCGTCGCCACGATGGTCCTGTCCGCGCTGGTGATGGGCGTGCTCGGGGTGGCGCTGCAGAGTCAGATCACCGAACGGCTGCTGCAGAACAAGGTGGACGCCGCGGTGTCGGAAGTCGACGCCGCCCGGCAGACCGTCGCCGACGAACCTGGTCGGCGCCGAGGTCGATCCGAGCCGGGTGCAGGGTCGGTTGAACCTCGCGCTGGAGCAGCTCGCCGATCCGGCCGGCCGACGGCAGCAGCAGCCAGGGCTCCAGCGCCGGCGTGTTCGAACCGGTGCTGATCTCGGCGGCCGCTGCTGCGCCGACGAGGTCAGCGCCGGGCCGTCACGGGACGTGCCGGCGGCGCTGCGCGAGCGGATCGCCGACGGTCAGCTCGCGTCGCAGTACGTCACCGTCGTCCGCGACGGCGCGCAGGTACCGGCTCTGGTCGTCGGCGCGCCGGTGAGCACCCGCAGCGACAGCTACGAGCTGTACCTGATCTACCTGCTCACCGGCGAGCAGCAGCACGCTGGACCTCGTCCGCAACACCCTGCTGTTCGGCGGGTGCGCTGCTGTTCCTGCTGCTCGCGCTGATCGCGGCCCTGGTCGCGTACCAGGTGGTCCGGCCGGTGCGGCGGGCCTCGGCCGCGGCCAGCCGACTCGCCGCCGGCGCGCTGGACGAACGGATGGCGGTGCGCGGACCGGTCGAGCTGGCCCAGCTGTCGCGGTCGTTCAACGGCATGGCGGAGGCGATCAAGGCGCAGATCCGCCGACTGGAGGAGTTCGGCCAGTTGCAGCGGCAGTTCACCTCCGACGTGTCCCACGAGCTGCGCACCCCGCTGACCACCGTCCGGATGGCCGCGGACCTGCTGCACGCCGACCGGGAGCGAGCTGCCCCCGCACCTGGCCCGCTCCACCGAACTGATGGTCGACGAGCTGGACCGGTTCGAGGTCGCTGCTCGCCGACCTGCTGGAGATCAGCCGCTACGACGCGGGCATGGCCGACCTGAACGCGGAGCTGATCGACATCCGGTCGACCATCGGCAGTGCGATCGCCACCGCCACCTTCATCGCCGCGCAGGCGAAGGTGCAGATCATCACGATGCTGCCGGACGAGCCGGTGCGGGCCGAGATCGACTCCCGGCGTATCGAGCGCATCCTGCGCAACCTGCTCGCCAACGCCATCGACCATGCGGAGGGCCGGCCGGTGGAGGTCGAGGTGTCGGCCGACGACACCGCGGTCGCCGTCGTCGTCTCCGACTGCCGGGGTGGGACTCAAGCCGGGGGAGGCCGGTCTGGTGTTCAACCGCTTCTGGCGGGCCGACCCGTCCCGCCAGCGCCAGACCGGCGGCACCGGCCTGGGGCTGGCGATCTCGCTGGAGGACGCCCGGCTCCACGGCGGCTGGCTGCAGGCGTTCGGCCGGCCCGGTGAGGGCGCGCGGTTCCGCCTCACGCTGCCGCGCCGACAGGGCACCCTGCTGCTCGGGTCACCGCTGCCGCTGGACCCCGACGAGGCCGCCGGTCCCGCCGGGCCGGCGTCGGTCAGCCAGTTCACCCACTCCGTCCCCGAGGAGATGCAGTTGCCGGTGAGTGCGGTTCCGGTCGCGATGTCGGGCGACGGCTTCTTCAGCGCGTCGGCGTTGTCCGCGCTCTCCAGCGGATTCAGCTCGGGGGCCGCGGCCGATCCCGACGAACACCGGCCGGAGTCGGGATGACCGCCCGCCGGCCGCTCGCGGTCCTGCTCGCGCTGCTGCTGCTGGTCTCCGGGTGCGCGACCGTGCCCAGCGGCGGCGACCCGATCGACTACACCCAGGTCGCCGACCCCGGCACGCAGGTCCGCGACACCACGCCGGCCGCCGACCTGAGCCCGCAGGAGATCGTCCGTGGCTTCGTCGCCGCCGGAGCCCGGATCGACCAGGATCTGCCGCTGCTGGCGGCCCGCTCGTTCCTCACCGATGCGGCCAAGTCGTCCTGGCGGACCGATCAGGGCGGGGTGATGATCCTGTCGGCGAGTCCCCGCTACGACGTCGTCGACGGCGCCGACGACCAGGTGCGGTTGTCCGGCTCGACCGATGGCTACCTGGCCTCGGACGGCTCCCACGTCCCGACGCCGCGGACCGAGTTCTCGGTGGTGATGGACCTCCGCCAGGACGACGGCGAGTGGCGGATCGAGAACCCGCCGGCACAGCTCATCATGGCGGTCAACGACTTCAACCTCGCCTTCACCCAGCGCGAGGTGTACTTCCTCGACGACGCCGGCACCGTGGTCGTGCCGGACCGGCGGTGGCTGCCGAACAGCTCGCTGTCGCCCGGGACGCTGGTCAGCCGGCTGGTCGACACGCTCATCGCCGGCCCGAGTGAGCCGCTGGTCGGGGCCGTCCGCAACAGCCTGGAGGGTGCGCGGTTGCGGGTCCCGGTGCTCGCCACCAACGACGGTGTCCTGCAGGTGGACCTCACCGGACTGCCCTCACTGACCGCGACGGCCGCCCGCGGGATGGCTGCCCAGCTCGTCTACACGATGCGGCTGGACGCGGCCCGGGTCCGCATCCTCGTCGACGGCACCCCGCTGGACGCCAACCAGGCCGTCTGGACGACCGGCGTGCTCGGCTCGTTCGACCCCGATGGGGTGCCCGGCTCGGGTGCCACCAGCACGGTCGGCTACTACGTCGACGGCAACGGTGCCCTGGTCAACCTGCAGGGAGTGCCGGTGTGGGGCGCCGCCGGCACCGGCGATCTGGCCGCGGTCAGCGCCGGGATGTCCGCAGCGACCGGCGACCTGGCGGTGGTCGGTGGCCCCGAGGGGGCGCAGACGCTCTATGTCGGTGCCCCGCTCACCCAGGTGCCGATGGAGGCGCGGCTGACCGCCCGGACCTTCACCCCGCCGTCCTTCTCCCGCACCGGCGACGAGGTGTGGACGGTGATCAACGCGGCCAGCAGCCCCGAGGTCGTCCGATTGCTCACCGACGGCAGCCGCTACCCGGTGAACTCGGCCAGCCTCGCCGGCCTGGGCACGGTGACCGGGCTGGCGGTGTCGCCCGACGGCACCCGGGTCGCGGTGGTCGCCGACAGCATGCTGTACCTGGCCTCGGTGATCTACGCCGACGACGCCACAGCCAGCGGCGACGCCGGGTCCGCGGCGGGGGTCGCCACCCTCGGCGTGCCGGTCCGGCTGCGCAACGACCTGTCGGTCCGCACCGTGATCTGGTCGAACTCGCTGAACCTGCTGGTGGCCGCGTCGGATCCGTCCAGCACCTACCGGGCGGTCTGGCGGGTCGGACTCGACGGCCGGCAGCGGTCCGCGCTGAGCACCCGCGGCATCGTGGCCGACGTCGACGCCGTCGGTGCCACCGGCGCGCTGCCCACGCTGATCAGCTCCGGCGGCGTCATCCTGCAGCTCCGCGGCGACGACAGCAGCGGGGAGTGGGTCGCCGTCGGCGACGGGTCCGCCGCGGTCGGACGCTGGCCCCTGTACCCGTCCTGAGGTCCCGGGGCGGGCGCGGCGTCCGGCGCGTCGTACCGCTGTTACGGCGCGGTCGGTCCACAAGCCCGGGGCCGGCGGCAGTTGTCCACAACGGTCGCTCGTCCGCTGATGTGGTCGCCGCCAGGCCGGGATGCTGGCCGTCATGTGGACCACCCTGCTCGACCTCGTGCTGCCGCGAACCTGCCCCGGCTGCGGTGCGGGCGTGCCCTGGTGCGACGCCTGCGGGGCGCTGCTCGCGGGACGCCCGCGGCGGGTGCTGCCGCCCGCGTCCGACGACGACAGCGCGCTGCCACCGGCCTACGCGCTCACCAGCTACCGCGGGCCCGTGCGGTCGGCCGTGCTGGCCGCCAAGGAGCACGGCCGCCGCGACCTGCCGCAACTGCTGGGGGCGGCACTGGGACGGGCTCTGGTCCGGCTGATCGGCATCTCGGTGGTCGTGGGCCCGCTCTGGCTGGTCCCCGCGCCGACCCGGCCGGCGGCTGCCCGCCGCCGGGGAGGTGATCCGATCACGGCGATGGCGCGGGCCGCGGTTCCGGTGCTGCTGGCCGCCGGTGTCGGCGCGGAGGTCGCGCCGTGCCTGTTCACCGGGCGCGGCGCGCGGGACTCCGTGGGGCTGGACGCGGCCGCCCGGCGGGCCAATCTGCAGGGCCGCATCCGGTGGCGGGAGCGGGCCGGGCCTCCCGCCGGCACGCCGGTCGTGCTGCTCGACGACGTGCTCACCACGGGCGCCACAGCCGCGGCCGCAGCGGTGGTCCTGCGTCGCCGCAGTCATCCGGTTCAGGCCGTTCTCACCCTCGCTGCGGTACCCCCACCACTGCGCTGACCGCGTCGATCACCCTGCGGTGACACGCATTCATCGTTGGCGTCCACACCTTGCGAAGTCGGCCAACTCGCGTAGGTTCGGGCTTACATCCCCCGGTGCTGGGCACCGCGTACGCCGCCACACCCGGTCTCCGGGGGACCGGCGTTCCACCTTGAAAGCCCAGCCGGCCCGAAACGGCCGGAGCGAAGGAGGAGATGTGGACATCGTTGTCACCGGACGCAATGTCGAGGTCCCGGAGCACTACCGGGCCAAGGTCGCGGAGAAGCTGAACCGGATCGAGCGCTACGACTCCAAGATCGTGCGCGCCGAGATCGCCCTGAGCCACGAGACCAACCGGAGGCTGTCCAAGGTCTGCCAGAAGGTCGAGATCACCCTGGTGACCAAGGGTCCGGCGGTTCGCGCGGAAGCGTCGGCGGAGAACTTCTACGCCGCGCTCGAGCAGGCCATGGACAAACTCGAGAACCGGGCCCGGCGGGCCCACGACCGGCGGCAGCACCGGAGTCACGATCGCACCCCCATCACCGCGCTGCCCCACGACGGCGAGCTGATCGGCTCGCTGGTCGCCGAAGCGGCCGCCCACCAGAACGGCTCGGTGGCCACCCTCGAGGAGGGGGAGGACGACCCCTTCGGCCAGGGCGCCGACGGCGGCCCGGGTCGGGTGGTGCGGGTCAAGGACCATCCCGCCGAACCCACCACCGTCGACCAGGCGCTGTTCCAGATGGAGCTGGTCGGACACGACTTCTACCTCTTCAACGACGCCGACACCGGGCTGCCCACCGTCGTCTATCGGCGGCACGGCTTCGACTACGGACTGATCCGGCTGTCCACCTGACGGGTCGTGCGGGCTGCGGTCGTCGCCCCGGCGACCGCAGCCGGCCCCCGGGGCGGCGATCGCCCGCCGGCAGCGCATTGCTGATCCGTCATCCCGGCACAACACTGCGCACCGGGACGGCCCGTCGGCCTTGAGCAGCGCCTACCATGGACGAGTCGAGCAGGACTCGGCTGCTGCACGCTGCCATGTACGGCGCGTCGGGGGACAGCTCACGACACGCGACCCGGACCACGGGCGCGGCGGACACCTCAGGGTGGCCGCCGTCTGCGGTCCGATTGACTGACTGAGGGTGACACGTGGTTTTTTCCCGCCTGCTGCGAGCCGGTGAAGCGAAGACGGTCAAGCGGCTGCGCACCATCGCCGACCACATCAACGGCCTCGAGGACGATTACGTCGGCATGACCGACGCGGAACTGCGCGGCATGACCGACACGTTCAAGGCCCGCCTGGCTGACGGCGAGACGCTGGACCACCTGCTGCCGGAGGCGTTCGCAGTCGTTCGCGAG
Organism: uncultured Actinomycetota bacterium; assembly: GCA_963700115.1. GTDB lineage: Bacteria > Actinomycetota > Actinomycetes > Mycobacteriales > Nakamurellaceae > Nakamurella. Next base: position 1,134,459 of record OY969473.1, read on the forward strand.
GCCGCCAAGCGCACCCTGGGTCAGCGGCATTTCGACGTCCAGCTGATGGGCGGGGCCGCGCTGCACCTGGGGAACATCGCCGAGATGAAGACCGGTGAGGGCAAGACCCTGGTTTCGACCCTGCCGGCCTATCTCAACGCGCTGTCCGGCAAGGGCGTGCACATCGTCACGGTCAACGACTACCTGGCCAAGCGCGACAGTGAGTGGATGGGCCGGGTGCACCGCTTCCTCGGGCTCGAGGTCGGGGTCATTCTCAGCGAGTTGACACCGGAGCAGCGCAAAGCGGCCTACGACGCCGACATCACCTACGGCACCAACAACGAGTTCGGCTTCGATTACCTGCGCGACAACATGGCGTGGTCCAAGGACGCCCTCGTGCAGCGGGGCCACACCTTCGCGATCATCGACGAGGTCGACTCGATCCTCATCGACGAGGCCCGCACACCGCTGATCATCTCGGGCCCGTCGGACCAGTCCTCGAAGTGGTACGGCGAGTTCGCCCGGCTGGCGCCGCGGCTGGTGAAGGAAACCGACTACGAGGTCGACGAGTCCAAGCGGACCGTCGGCGTCAGCGAGGAGGGCGTCGCCAAGATCGAGCGAGCGCTGGGCATCGACAACCTCTACGAGTCGGTGAACACGCCGCTGGTCGGGTTCCTCAACAACGCCCTCAAGGCCAAGGAACTCTACAAGAAGGACCGCGACTACATCGTCGTCTCCGGCGAGGTGCTCATCGTCGACGAGTTCACCGGGCGTGTCCTGCACGGTCGTCGCTACAACGAGGGCATGCACCAGGCCATCGAGGCCAAGGAGGGGGTGGAGGTCAAGGCCGAGAACCAGACGCTGGCCACCATCACGCTGCAGAACTTCTTCCGCCTCTACGACCGGCTCTCGGGCATGACCGGTACCGCGCAGACCGAGGCCGCGGAACTGCACCAGACCTACAAGCTCGGCGTGGTCCCGATCCCGTCCAATCGGCCGGTCCGCCGGCTCGACGAGGCCGACCTCATCTACAAGGGCGAGGACGCCAAGTTCGACGCGGTGGTCACCGACATCGCCGAGCGGCACGAGAACGGTCAGCCGGTGCTCGTCGGCACCGCGAGCGTCGAGAAGTCCGAGCTGCTGAGCAAGAAGCTGCTCCGCGCCGGCATCCCGCACGAGGTGCTCAACGCCAAGAACCACGCGCGGGAGGCGGCGATCATCGCGCAGGCCGGCCGGGTCGGTGCGGTCACCGTCGCCACCAACATGGCCGGCCGCGGCACCGACATCATCCTCGGTGGCAACGTCGACTTCGCCGCCGACCTCGACCTGCGCAACCGGGGCCTGAGCCCGACCGACACCCCGGAGGAGTACGAGGCCGGCTGGTCCGACGCCGTCGATGCGGCGACGAAGAAGACCGCTGCGGAGGCCGAGAAGGTCCGCACCGCAGGCGGTCTCTACGTGCTCGGCACCGAGCGCCACGAGTCGCGGCGTATCGACAACCAGCTCCGCGGCCGATCCGGCCGGCAGGGCGACCCGGGGGAGTCCCGCTTCTACCTGTCCCTCGGGGACGACCTGATGCGGCGTGTCGGCGGGCAGACCGTCGAGGCGCTGATGACCCGGCTCCGGATGCCGGAGGACATGCCGATCGAGCACAACTTCGTGTCGAAGGCGATCAAGAACGCCCAGACCCAGGTCGAGCAGCAGAACTTCGAGATCCGCAAGAACGTGCTCAAGTACGACGAGGTGATGAACCAGCAGCGCTCCGTGATCTACGACGAGCGCAAGCGCGTCCTCAACGGTGAGGACCTGCACGAGCAGGTCCAGCACATGATCACCGACGTCATCGAGGCCTATGTCGACGGCGCCACCAGCGAGGGTTACTCCGAGGACTGGGACACCGATTCGCTGTGGGCGGCGCTCAAGACGCTGTACCCGATCAGCGTCACCCCTGAGAGCGTGGCCAAGGACCATGGCGACCTGTCGGCGGACAGCCTGAAGAAGGCCGTGCTGGAGGACGCCCGCGCCGCCTACGTACGCCGCGAGGAGTCGCTCGGTGCGCCCATCATGCGTGAGCTGGAGCGGCGGGTCGTGCTGTCCGTGCTGGACCGCAAGTGGCGCGAGCACCTGTACGAGATGGATTACCTCAAGGAGGGCATCGGCCTGCGCGCGATGGCCCAGCGCGACCCGCTGATCGAGTACCAGCGCGAGGGCTACGACATGTTCCAGGCGATGCTCGACTCGCTGAAGGAGGAGTCGGTCGGGTTCCTGTTCAACCTGCAGGTCCAGGTCACCGCGGCCGAGCCGGCCCCGGCGGCCGCACCCGTCGGCGAGGTCCCGGCGGCGGCGCCCCCTACCGAGGGGGCCGGCAACGGCAGCGCCCCGGCAGCCGTGCCGGGGGCGGCGGCGAACGGCGGCGCCGACAATGGTGCCGCCACCCGGCCCGCCGGTCGTCAGCAGGTCCGTCGGCAGCAACGTCCGGTCGAGGCCCTGCCCAGCCAGCAGAAGGTCGCCGCCCCGGTGTTCGAATCCGCTCCGGCGGCGCTGCGGGCCAAGGGTCTCGGGGCCCCGGTCACCAAACAGCAACAGCTGACCTACACCGGCCCGAGCGAGGACGGCGGCACCGAGTCCAGCGGTGCGCGCAAGAGTGCCGGTGCCGACACGGTCGACGGCAACGGCATCTCCCGCAACGCCCCGTGCCCGTGCGGTTCGGGTCGCAAGTACAAGCTGTGCCACGGGCGCCCGGGCGCCTGACCCTGCCCTGAACCTCGGAGCTCCCGTCACTGTTGTCCGGTGCCGGGAGCTCCGACGTTTGTGCCGGGCCGGGTGTCCCGTTGCCGTGCGTGTCGGCGCTCGTCCGTGTGTGTACGGGTCCGGACCGGGACGGACGTGGCGACCGCCCGGTCGCGGGCAGGCGACGACCGGGACCACCGGATCAGCCGATCTGCAGTTCGGTGACGCGCCAGCGCCCGTCGATGCCCTGCATCCGGAAGGCCAGCGCGGCAACGCGCCGACCACGCCGGAAGACCGCGCTGGCCTCGGCCACGCCGTCGGTGGGTTCGCTGGCCCGTACCGACATCAGCTTCGGCGGTGTCCCACCGGCGTGCACCCGGGTCTTGAGCCCGGCGAAGACCTCCGGCGAACAGTGGGTGCTGAGCTGGTTGAGCTGACGGAGTCCCGCCAACGCCTCGATGAACGCTCTGGCCAGAACGCCGGCGGTCTCCCGCGGCTCGGGAAGAGCGCTGCGGCGGGTCCGGCTGACCCCCATGTCGGGATCGTTGCACCAACCAGGCACCGTCCAGTCCGCGACCGGCACGCCGATCGAGCGCGACCAGGTCCAACGCGCTGCCGGGTGGGGAACCGGACCGTAGCCCGGACGCTCGTCGTCGAACGGCGGCTCACAGTCGGGCACCGGCGCCAGGTGGGTCCGGCGCGGCGGCTGCCCCACCGGCACCGTTCGTGGCGGTGCCGGGCGGGTGGTATGCCGCATCGGGAGGGGCCGTGGAGCCGATGTGCGCTGCGGCGCAACAGTTGTCGGTGCGGCCCGCGGCTGCGGGGCTGCTGCGAGGTCGGCCCCAGCCAGGTCGGCGGGTGACAGGTCGGCGGGTGACAGAGCGGTGGTCATGAGGGGAGGTCCTCTCGGTCAAGCGGAACGGTGAGCTGCCAGCCGGGCTCGATGTGTCCCGGGTCGTCCCCGATCAAGGCGCGGTTGACCGCGTACCAACGGGGCCAGCTGTCGGCGATGTCGGCTCGTGACGCATCGGCCGGGAGATGACGGGCGGCGAGGGACCAGAGCGAATCTCCGCGCACCACGGTGACCGTGCGGGCGGCACCGGTGTCGCCACCCACCTGACCGGGGCCGGGGGCCGGCGCTGAGGTCGGTGCCTGGGCCGCGGTCGCCGGCGCCGGTGCCGGAGGTGGGGCCGCCGGCGACGGTGTCACCGCGACCGACGGGCCGGTCGCGCCGGTGGCAGGCCGATCCTCGGGATCCACCGCGGTCGGGTCGGCCGCAGCGGTCGGGGCCGCGGTGGTCGTCACAGCAGCGGCCGGATCAGCGATGGGCCCGGTGTCGGCCGTGCCGGACGCGGTGGCCGCGGCGGACGTGCCCGGCACCGCTGTCGGCGGCCGTGGCACCTCGGCGCCGTCCGTGGTGGGAGGGGTGCCGGCGGAGTCCGGAGCCGTGCTCGGGGCCGGTGCGTTCGACACGGTCCCGGTCGTGACCGGAGCCGGGGGCGGTGCCGGTGCCACCGGGTCCGCGGCGACGGTCGGTGGATCGAGCGGCCAGTCCAGATCGACAGTGGGCACGGTCGCCGTGTGACCCGGTGCCGCCGTCGTGGTCGGCCCGTCGGCCGCGGCTCCGGTGGCGCAGCCCGTCATCGCCGCCAGGGAACCGACACCGACGGCCGTGACCACGATTCCTCGCAGCGCACGCGGCAGGAGGAGCTGAGCCAGCCGGCTGACGATCGCCGTACCCCGCCGGCGGCCCAGGAGTAGTCGCGCCGCCACCGCCATCAGCAGGACCCCGGCGAGCCAGGCGACCAGGAGCCAGGTCACGACCGTGGCGGCCACGATGGCCCCACGATCCAGCTGCGCCGAGATCCCGGTGACGGTCGGCTGCCGGAACACGTGCTGCGGGGCAGGTAGGGCGCTGACCAGCGCCATCAGAACCGCACCGACTGCGACGAGGACGAGCCACGCGGCGGACGCCTCGCCGTTCCAGGGGCTCGATCGTTGCGTTTGAGATCGTTTGACACCGTTCGACATGAGAAGAAGGTAGATCGCCTGTCGATGGTCAAGTCAAGGCAAACGAGATCAAATGCCACCATCAGCTGCAAACGTTAAGTCTCGACGCCACAGCAGGCCCGTCGTGCGCCGGGCCGACGAGAGGTTCACCCGAATAGGCGCGGATCAGCCGTTCGCCGGGAATCTTTGGAGCAAACGGACACACTCCTTCCACTCCCGTGGTCAGCTGGATCGGTGCGCTGGGACGATCTCTTCGACGGCTTGGACCGGCAGTTCGAGGAACTCCTCGACGCCGCCGAGGACGCCGAACTCGCCGACCGGTCCCGCGTCGCCTTCGGTACGGTCACGGCGATCGAGCGCGTGGTCGGCTCGATCGGTGGCGTCCTGCGCGTCCGGTTGCCCGGTGACCGCCAGGCATCGGGCGTGCTGACCAGGGTCGGGCCGGACTTCCTTCTGCTCCGCGAGCACCACGCGGCGGACCTGCTGATCGCGTGGTCGGCGGTGCAGGGCGTCGAAGGCCTGTCGCGTCGCACCGGGCCCGGCCTCGGCACCGTGGACACCCGGTTCGATCTGCGCAAGGCGGTGCGCTCGGTGGCGCGTGACCGGGCTCCGGTCACCCTGCTCACCGCCCACGGGACCGAGCTGTCCGGCACCATCGACCGCGTCGGCGCGGATTTCGTCGAACTCGCGGCCCATGCCGCCTGGGAGATCCGCCGCAGCGACGCCGTCCGGGGCGTGGTGCTGGTGCCGCTGGCGGCGGTCACCCTGATCCGATCGGCGCCGCTCGGATGACCGGCCGATCGGCGGTCACCCCCGCCGCAGCGCAGCACTCACTGCCGTCGCGTGCAGCCGGCCCGCGGTGCGGTGCGACCGTCGCCCGGACGGCGGCCGGCCCCGTGCCCCGCTCCGCTCCGCTGCCGACGCCGGGCGCAGTCCGAGCGGGTGATACCGGCGTCGGCCCGCGCCGGTGCGTCAGCGGTCGGCCGGCTCCGACAGCTCCGCGGGCAGCTCGGCCAGCTGGGCCGCGGTGCGGCGGTAGGCCTGCTCGATGTACTCCTCGAGCTTGCTCCGCTCCACCCGCCACTGGTTGCGGCCGCCGATCTGGATCCCCTGCAGATCACCACTGCGGACCAGTGCGTACGACTGGGACGCGGAGATGTTCAGGATCTCCGCCACGTCGGCGAGCGTCAGGAAACGATCGGTCGTCACCGTGGTCCTTCCTCTGCTGTCCGGGCCGGTCGTGCCCGGGTGGCGGGCATGTGTGGACAACGCCACCGATGCCCGCACTTGGACGTCTTTGATGTGATTCAAGCATTCTTCCCGCATTTTGAACCACGAGGATCCACACGGCGCCCCGAGCGGCGCCGCGAACGGCAGGAGAGCAGTTCATGACAACGCAGGCACCGGCACGGTCGCCGCGACGGCTGACCACACCCCGCTGGCTGGACCCCCGGATCATCGGCGGCATCCTGCTGGTCGTCGTCGCGGTGGTCGTCGGCGCGCGGGTGGTGGCGGCGAGCTCGCAGACCGTGCCCATCTGGTCGGCCGCCCGGCCGCTCGCGGCCGGCACGGTGCTGAGCGCCGGCGACCTCGAGCCATTGGACGTCAACCTGGGGACCGCGGGTGGACGGTACGTCAGCGCCGGGTCGGACCCGCTGGGCCGCACCGTCAACGCTTCGCTGCAGCCAGGGGAGCTGGTGCCGGCAGCGGCCCTCGGCGACCCGCCCGCCGGCCGGATCGTGGTGGTGCCGGTGCCTGCGGACAAGTTCCCACCCGGCGTCGACCATGGCTCCGTCATCGATCTGTACCTGTCGAAGGAGTCTCTCAGCGGCGGTACCACCAGCGTCGACACCGACCTGCTGGACGCCGGACTCACCGTCCAGTCGGTCACCGCTCCTTCCTCCGGCGGGCTGTCGGGAGCCTCCGCCACCCAGTTCCAGGTCGCCGTCCTGGTGAACGCGCGGACAGCCGACGAGCTGGTCCGGACCCTTCCCGAGGGCGAGGCCGTGGTGGTCCTGGTGGCGGGGGCATGAGCAGCCTGACGCCTGGTGTGGTGACCGCGGGGTCCGGCCAGACATGGGAGAGCGAGCTGGTCACCGCCCTGGAGCGTCCCGGTGCCCCGCTGACGGTGGTGCGCCGGTGCGCCGACATCGGTGAGGTGCTGGCGACCGCGGCCACCGGCCGCGCCCGGATCGCCGTCGTCGACGGCAGTCTGCGACGCTTCGACACCGAGGCGGTGCAGCGTCTGCGGTCGTCGGGCGTCGCGGTGGTCGGGGTCTTCGTCTCCGGTGATGCCCGCTCCCGGGCGCGTCTCGAGCGGCTGGGCGTCTCGTCCCTGGTGGGCGACACCGACGGCACCGAGACGCTCCTGGTGGCGGCCCGGCAGGCCGTCGCGGAGGAGCAGCCTCCGCCGCCCACGGCCGCCACCGCCGATCCCAGCCGCGCGTTGCCGCCGTCCTTGCCACCGCCGCCGGTCGAACCGACGCCGGGGGAGCCCGTCCGGCCGCCGGGCCGACTCGTCGTCGTCTGGGGACCGACCGGTGCCCCCGGCCGGTCCACGGTGGCCGCGGGCCTGGCCGACGCGCTCGGCGGCGCCGGCACCGACACCCTGCTCGTCGACGCCGACGTCTACGGCGGCGTTCTGGCCAGCGCCTTCGGCATTCTCGACGAGTCGCCCGGGCTGGCCGGGGCCTGCCGGGTAGCCGCCAACGGCCGCCTGACCCCCGCCGAGCTCGACCGCTTCTGCTGGTCGGTCGGCCCGCAGCTGCGACTGCTCACCGGCATCGCGCGCTCGGACCGCTGGCCCGAGGTGCGCCCGTCGTCGCTCACGCCGTTGCTGGCCGCCGCCCGGCAACTGGCCGCGGTGACGGTGGTGGACTGCAGTTTCGCCATCGAGGCCGACGAGGAGCTGAGCTTCGACACGATGGCCCCGCGACGCAACGGCGCCACCCTCACGCTGCTGGCTGCTGCGGACCGGGTCCTGGTCGTGGGCGCGGCCGATCCGCCCGGGATGGAGCGGCTGGTGCGGGCGCTGGCGGATCTGCGGGAGACGCTGCCCGCGGTGCAGCCGGAGGTGGTGCTGAACCGGGTGCGGGTCAGCGCCGGGCCGGCCGCCGATGCGCTCGCCGCCCTGCGTCGCTTCACCGGTATCGATGGTGCGACCGTGCTGCCCGAGGACCGGGCGGCCACCGACGCGGCCTGGTTGCGGGGCGTCGGGCTCTCCGTGGCCGCGCCGCGCGCCGACCTCCGGTCGCGGATCGCCGCACTGGCCTCGACGTTGGTGCCGGCGCCGGTCCCCGCCTGACGCCACTCGGCCCACGGGGCGGGCCCGTGCCCGCTGTCCCGCCATCCGTGTCACGATCGACGCATGACTGACCGGCTCTCTCCCGCCGACGCCGGGTTCCTCTACACGGAGGACGTGACGACGCCGATGCACGTCGGCGGGGTGGCCATCCTGCGGCCCACGCAGCCCTTCGACTACACCGACATCGTCGGGCTCATCGAGGCCCGGCTGTCGCTGGTGCCGCGGTACCGGCAGAAGGTGCGCTTCGTCCCCGGCCGTTTCGCCCGGCCGGTGTGGGTGGACGACGAGGACTTCGACCTGATGTATCACGTCCGGCGGTCGGCCCTGCCCAGGCCCGGCTCCGATGCGCAGCTGGCCGACCTGGTCGGACGTCTCATCTCGCGCCCGCTGGACCGCTCGCGGCCGCTGTGGGAGGTCTACGTGGTGGAGGGCCTGTCGGGCGGCCGGGTGGCGCTGATCAACAAGACCCACCAGGCGATGGTCGACCGGATGGGTGCCGTCGACATCGCCGCGGCCATCCTGGACCTGTCGCCCGAGCCCCGCCCGGTGGACCGGACCACCTGGCTGCCGACCCCGGCGCCCAGCGACATCGACCTCGTCGTGGACGCCGTCGTCGACATCACCGGCCGACCGGCCGAGGTGGTGGACGCGGTCCGGCTCGCCGCCCTGGACGTGCGGGCCACCGTCGACGGCGTACAACGCACGCTGGCCGGGGTGTGGCACATCGCCCGGCGGGCGGTCCGGCCGGCACCGCGCTCGATGCTCAACGTGCCGGTGTCCGGTGCCCGGCGGTTCGCCCCGGTGTCCCTGGAGCTCGGTCGGCTCAAACGCATCCAGGACGTGCACGGCGGCACCATCAACGACATCATCCTGACCCTGATCGCCGGTGCGCTGCGTTCATTCCTGGTTTCCCGGGGTGAACCGGTCGTCCCGGGCACCACGCTCCGGGCGCTGGTGCCGGTGTCGGTGCGGGCCGCCGCGGACACGGTGGCGCCGGTCGAGTCGTACCTCGTCGACCTGCCGGTGTCCGAGCCGAACCCGGTGATCCGGCTGCACCAGGTCTCGTTCGCGATGGCCGGCCACACCGAGTCCGGGCAGAGCGTGGCCGCCGACTCGCTGATGGAGCTGGGGCGGTTCGCCCCGTCCACGCTGCACATCCTCGGCGCGCGCGTCGGGTCCCAGCTCGGCCGCCGGCTGTACAACCTGCTGGTCACGAACGCGCCCGGACCCCAGATCCCGCTGTACGCCGCAGGTATCCCGGTGGAGGCGATGTACCCGGTGGCGCCGCTGTCGCAGGGACAGACGCTCGCCGTCGCGGTGACCTCCTACAACGGCCGGGTCTTCTTCGGGCTCACCGCCGACCGCGATGCGATGCCCGACCTGGACGACTTCGGGCCGCTCCTGCAGGAAGCGGTCGAGGAGTTCCCGGCGAAACCCACCCGCCGGACGACCCGGCCCGCGCCGGTCTCCGAGAAGTTCGCGGCCGTCGCCGATGTCGCGGCGACGCCGCCGAGAGCCCCGACGCCGGCGGTGGTGTCGCGACGGCCCCCGCAGCCGGCGACCTGCAGCGCCGGCAGCCGAGACCTGCCCCGCAGCCGAGACCTGCCCCGCAGCCGAGCGCTGCCGAGGCGCCGGGGACGCCCGCACCGGCCCCCCGGCCCGCGCGTCCGGTCGAGCCGGGTGCGCAGCCCACTGGGAAGCCTGCGGCCCGGACCCGCACACCGGCCGCGAAGCCGGCCCCGCGACCCGCCCCGCCGCGGCCACGCCGCGTGCCGCCGCCGGTCGCCGCGCCACCGGTCGCCGCGCGGCCGACATCCATGCCCTCACCGGTGATCCCGGCCATCCCCACCCCCGAAGCGGAGACTCCTGAATGAGCGTGCGCGTGTACGTGCCCACCACCCTGCGCGGTCTGGCGGCAGCGGTCCGCGACCAGGAGATCGTCGCCCCGCGGGGTACCGCGTTCGCCGTCACCGCAGAGCTCGCCCGGTCCGCCCCGGGCACCGACACCGAGGAGCTCGAGTACCTCGCGATGATGGACGCGGCCAGGGCGTCGCTGCGGTTGATCGGCGCCGAGGCGCCGGGCACGCCGGCGCTGCGGGTGGTGATCGCCGCCGACGTCGACGGCGAGGTCCGCGAGCGCGACGACCTGGACCGCGCTGTGGTCACCCTGCCCGGCCCCATCTCCTGGCGGGCGGTGGCCGCGGTCCATCTCGACGGCGCGGACGCCGCGGACGCGGTGGCCGCGGCGGCGGCTGCGGTGGACGCCGCCGACCTGGGTGATCTGGACGCCGAGTTCACCGTCGGGTCCGCCGAGGACTTCGACCTCGCCTGGTACGTCCCGGGCGAGATCGTCTACCTGCTCGCCGAACTCGGGCTCGACCCCGCGAGCTGAGCCCGGCCGCAACGGTTCCCGGCTCTGTCGGAACGGGGCGTGCGGCCGGACAAGACGTGCCGGAACACGGAAGAGCCCGCCACCGTGAGGTGACGGGCTCTTCGCACCGGCCCTGTCGGGCGGACCGGAGTGTGGACGGTCAGGCGTTCTTGGTGAACTCGATCTCGATGGCGATCTCGATCTTCTCGCCGACGACCTTGTTGCCCGCGCCCCAGGCGAGGTCGATGGTGACACCGAAGTCGTTGCGGTTGATGGTGGTGTGCGCGGTGAACCCGGTGCGGGTGGCGCCGTAGGCGTCGACGGTCTCACCGGCGAACTCGGCGTCCAGGACGACGGACCTGGTGACGCCGTGCAGGGTCAGGTCGCCGACGAGCTTGAAGTCCTCGCCGTCGAAGTCCTCGACCCCGGTGGAGGCGAAGGTGATGGTCGGGTAGGTGTCGGTGTCCAGGAAGTCGCCGGAGCGCACGTGCGCGTCCCGGTCGGCGTTCTTGGTGTTGACCGAAGTGGCGTCGATGACGGCGGTGACGCTGGCGCCCTCGATTCCCGACTCGGGGACGATGAGCTCGGCCGAGGTCAGCTCGAAGGTGCCCTTGACCTTGCCGACCGCCATGTGGCGCACGCGCAGGGCGATGTCGGAGTGCACGGCGTCGCCGGCCCAGGTTCCGGCGGAGAGAGTGGTGGTGGCGGTGGTCATGATGAGCCTTTCGGTGGGTGCGTCCCGGTTACATGAGCGTTCAACAACTTGGCTCCGAGCTTATTCCGCCCGGACAGATTTGTGAAGCTTCAAGTACCTCGGGCTCGGGTGACCCCGGTCACAAGCGTCACGCTGCGTGGTATATGCGGACGCATGGAACACGCCGGGTCAGTCGAGGTCGTCCGTGGGCGCGGTCTCGAGCTCCTCGCCGGCCATCGACCGAAGCAGGCGCCGGAAGGACGCCAGCCGTTCCGGCGTGGCGCCGCCCTCGGCCACCAGCACGTCCAGGGCGCAGTCGAGCACCGCCGGCGGCCCCAGGTGGGAACAGCCGGGCGGGCAGGCGGCGGTGGTCTCGAGGAGATCGTCGAAGGCCAGCAGCAGGTCGTCGGCGGTGACGTGGGCCAGACCGAACGAACGCACCCCGGGGGTGTCGACGACCCAGCCGCCACCGGGCAGCCGCAGTGCCAGCGCCGAACTTGACGTGTGGCGGCCCTTGCCGACCGCGGTCACCAGACCGGTCGCCCGGTGCGCGTCCGGCACCAGCGCGTTGACCAGCGTGGACTTGCCGACGCCGGAGTGGCCGAACAGCACCGACGTCCGGTCGGCCAGGAGTTCGTCCAGGGCCGCCAGTCCGACGATCGGGCTGCCCCGGCCGCCCGGCCGGGAGGTCGCGACGACGGTGAGCCGCAGTCCGGCGTAGGCGGCCACCAACTCGGCGGGATCGGCCAGGTCGGCCTTGGTGAGCACCAGGACGGGCTCGAGATTGCCGGCGTAGGCCGCGACCAGGCAGCGGTCGATGAAGCCGGCGCGGGGGACCGGGTCGACCAGTGCACAGACGATGACCAGCTGGTCCGCGTTGGCCACCACGATGCGCTCGGCCGTGTCGACGTCGTCGGCGCTGCGGCGCAGCACCGAGGTGCGGTCGGCGATGCGGACGATGCGGGCCAGCGTGTCGGTGTCGCCGGAGATGTCCCCGACGACGTCCACCCGGTCCCCGACGGCGACGCCGCGGCGACCGAGCTCGCGGGCGCGCATCGTCACGACCAGCCGCTCGCGCTTCGTGTCCTCGTCCACCAGCACGCCGTAGCGGCCGCGGTCGACGGTCAGCACGGTGCCGCGGATCGCGTCGGTGTGGCCCGGACGGGTCTTCGTCCGGGGACGCGAACTGCGCCCGGGGCGGACCCGGACGTCGTCGTTGTCCCAGCGGTCGCCGAGGGTGCTCACGGGCGGCCCCCGCCGCCGGTGAGCAGGGCGTCCCACATCACCGCGAAGTCGGGCAGGGTCTTGGCGGTGCAGGCGATGTCGTCGACCACGACGCCGCCCACGATCAGCCCGACGATGGCTCCGGCGGTGGCCATCCGGTGGTCGGCGTAGGCGGCCCAGGGCCCGCCGTGGCGGACCTTGCCGACGATGTGCAGCGCGTCGTGATCCTCGACGACCTGAGCGCCGAGACCGGTGAGGTCGGTGGCGAGGGCGCTGATCCGGTCGGTCTCGTGACCGCGGATGTGGGCGATGCCGCGGAGGTGGCTGGGGCCGTCCGCGAGCGCGGCCAGCGCGGCGACGGTCGGGGTCAGCTCGCTCGCGTCGTGCAGGTCGACGTCGATGCCGGTCAGCCGGTCCGGCCCGGTGACCGTGAGGTCGGTGCCGGCCAGCGTCACCGTGCAGCCCATCCGGGTCAGGATGTCGCGGATCTCGGCGCCGGCCTGGGTGGTCTCGGCCGGCCAGTGCGGGACGGTCACGGTGCCGCCGGTGACCGCGGCGGCGGCCAGGAACGGGGTGGCGTTGGACAGGTCGGGCTCGATGGCCTCCGTCCACGGCGAGACCGGCCCGGGAAACACCTGCCAGCGGTCGGCGTCGGAGTCGTCGACCTCCACGCCGACGGCCCGCAGGGCCTGCACCGTCATCTCGATGTGCGGCATCGACGGCACCGGCTTGCCGTCGTGGACGACGGTGACGCCGTCGGTGAAACTCGCCGCCGAGAGCAGCAGGCCGGAGACGAACTGGGAGGAGCCGGCCGCGTCGATCACCACCGTTCCGCCGCGCAGCGATCCGGTGCCGTACAGCGTGAAGGGCAGTGCGTCCCCGTCGATCCGGGCGCCCAGGCCGCGCAGGGCGTCGAGCACGGTGCCCATCGGCCGGGTGCGGGCGTGCGGATCGCCGTCGAAGCGCAGCTCGCCGTCGGCGGTCGCGGCCAGCGGCGGCAGGAAGCGCATCACGGTGCCGGCCAGCCCGCAGTCGATGTCGGCCGGGCCGCTCAACGGGCCCGGCGTCACCGTCCAGTCGCCCGCGCCGTCGGCGACGCCGACCCCGAGGGATCGCAACCCGGCCGCCATCAGCGCGCTGTCCCGGGACCGCAGCGGCGCGACCAGGGTGCTCGGGCCGGTGGCCTGCGCGGCGAGGATCAGGGCGCGGTTGGTCAGCGACTTCGATCCCGGGACCGCGACAATGCCCGACACGGGGCCGGTGGCCACCGGTGCGGTCCAGCCGGACAGGAGGGTGTCGGGTGCGCTGCTCATGCCGTCCATGATCCCGCACCACGGTCGGCCCGACCCGCACCACCCGGGCCGACGGGGGACAATCGCCGCATGTGCGGGCGCTACGCGAACTCGGCCACCACCGCGAACCTCTACGGGTTGTTCGGGATCGACGAGGTCGTCGACTCCGACCTCGAACCGTCCTGGAACATCGCCCCGACGGACCCGGTGCGGGTGGTGCTGCAGCGCCCGACCAAGGAGGCGGCGGCTGCGGATGCCGCCGCCGTCCGCCAGCTCCGGACGCTGCGCTGGGGGCTGGTCCCGAGCTGGTCGAAGGATGCCAAGGGCGGGGCCAGGCTGATCAATGCCCGACGCGAGACCGTCGTGACGAAGCCGGCGTTCCGCAAGGCCGCCGGATCCCGCCGCTGCCTGCTGCCCGCCGACGGCTACTACGAGTGGCGCAAGACCGACGACGGCAAGGTGCCGTACTTCCTGCATGCGCCGGACGACGAGATGCTCGCCTTCGCGGGCCTCTACGAGCTGTGGCGGGACCCGGCCAAGGCCGACGACGACCCGGCGCGCTGGCTGTGGACGTGCACGATCATCACCCAGCAGGCCACCGACACCCTCGGTGAGATTCACGACCGCTGCCCGGTTCTCGTGCCGTCCGAGCTGCGCGACAGCTGGCTGGACTGCACGTCCGGCGATGCCGCGGTGGCCGGTGAGCTGCTCGCGGCGATGCCCGTCCCGCAGCTCGAGCCCAGGATCGTCTCGACGGCGGTGAACAGTGTCCGCAACGACGGCCCGGAGCTGGTCACGCCGGCGGCGGCGGCGCAGCCCGAGCCCGTTCAGCTCGAGATGCCGTTCTGACTACTCGCCGGTGGCGATCCGGGCGAACCGGCCGCCGGTGACGGCCAGCAGGTCCGCCGGCGCCAGCTCCACCTGCAGCCCGCGCTTGCCGGCACTGACGAACATCGTCGGGAACGTCTCCGCCGACGCGTCGATCACCGTGGTCAACCGCTTGCGCTGACCGATGGGGGAGATCCCCCCGGCGACGTAACCACTGGACCGCTCGGCGGCGGCCACCGCGGCCATCGCCGCCTTCTTGCCGCCCGCCGCGGACGCCAGTGCCTTCAGGTCGAGCTGGAACCCGACCGGGACCACGCCGACGACCAGAACCTGGTCGACCTGCGCCACCAACGTCTTGAACACCCGGAACGGATCCAGCGACAGCGCCGCGACCGCCTCGTCCCCGAACGCGGTGGACCGCGGGTCGTGGTGGTACGGGTGCAGCGTGTACGGGATGCCGGCCCGGATCAGGGCGGCGATCGCGGGCGTCGGGGCGGCGGCCATCAGCGGGCGCCGGGGGAGGGGAGCGACGGCATGGCGGGAGCATAGGCGGCGACGGTGGCGCGTTCCGCCCGGTCCGCCGCGTTCACCGACGCAGCCACGCCGATGGCCTGGACCGGCGGCCGGACCGGGCGAGATTCCCGGTGGACGAATCGCGGGCGGGTGCCGACCGGCCCGGTGTCCGGGCGGCTCTCCCGGAATTCGCGACCACGGTCCCTGTCGCCGGCCACCGGCGTCACCCACAATGACCCGAGGACACCCGGGAACAGCCCGGGGCGGTCAGCGGCATTGTCGCGGTCGGGATCGAGAATGGGTCTGAACATCGCCGGCGGTTGGTTCCCGCTCGTGCTCCTGGTCCTCGGCGGACTGGCCATGGTGGCGCTGCTGCTCGGCCGGGGCCGCGACTGGTGGCTCAAACGGGTTCCCCTCGTCCTGGTCGCGGCGGCCCTGCTGACCACCGGCTTCACCTGGTTCACCAACCACGTCTGGAAGCCGTTCGCCGACGCGCTGCCGCCGAGCGTGGTCTGGGCCCTCGCCGCCGCGCTGGTCGCCCTCGGCCTCGCCATCGCGCACCCGGGAAAGTGGACGCGGCGCGCGGTCGCCTCGATCGGTGTCGTGATCGTGGTCCTCGCCGGGGCGGTCCAGGTCAACGTCGCCTTCGGTGAGTACCCGACCCTCGGTGCGCTCCTCGGGGAGCCACTCCCGGGCCAGGTCGACAGTTCCTCGATCATCGGTCAATCGGGTTCGGTGATCACCTCGGCCACCGGGGACGCGCCCGTCGCCGACGACTGGAAGGAGCCGTCCGGGCTGCCTGCGGCCGGCGTCCTGACCTCGGTCCAGATTCCCGGGACCGTCTCGAAATTCCCGGCAGGCACCGCCTGGGTCTACCTACCGCCGGCCTACCAGGCCAACCCGCGACCGCTGCTGCCGGTGCTGATCCTGCTCGCGGGGCAGCCGGGCGACGCCCGGAACTGGTTCGACGGCGGCCAGGCCGCGCAGACCATGGACGCGTATGCGGCGGCACACCAGGGTCTCGCCCCGGTTGTCGTTTCCCCGGACTGGGTGGGCAACACCAACGGCAACCCGATGTGTGTGGATTCCACCGTGGGCGGCAACGACTACACCTACCTCACCCAGGACCTGCCGAACTGGATCAAGACCAACCTCGAGGTGGACACCCGCCCGACCCGCTGGGCCGTCGGCGGGCTGAGCGCCGGGGCGACCTGCTCGCTGCAACTCGCGACCAACGACCCTGCGCAGTTCCCGACGTTCCTGGTCTTCTCCGGTCAGACCGAGCCGACCCTGTCCAACCGGGCCGACACGGTGACCGCCCTCTTCAACGGGGACGAGTCGGCGTTCACCAAAATCAATCCCCTCGACATCATGAAGACCAAGAAGTTCCCGGACTCGGCCGGGGTGTTCGTGGTCGGTGACTCCGACGCCGAGTACGGCCCCCAGACCAAGCAGGTCTACGAGGCGGCCAAGGCGGCCGGGATGGACGTCCAGTTCCGCACCGAACCGGGCGGACATGAGTTCGCGGTCTGGTCGGCGGCCCTGTCCTCGTCGATGGACTGGCTCGGGACCCGGCTCAAGCTCACCGACTGAGCGGCGCGCGGGGCGCGGGAATGAATGCGGCCGGCGTCGCTGTTGGCATGGATGAGCGGCCGGACCTCCGGCAGGACAGCCCCCGCCGCACCACAACCGGAAGGAACCGTCGTGGCCAGCACCCTCCTCGCGTCGGCTCCCCGGACGCGGGTGCGGCGGCCCGCCGTCAGATGCGACGCGCGACGGCCCCGGACCGCGGTCCGCCGGCCGGTAATGTCCTGGACGGGAAATCGACCGGACCTGCCGTACTCGGCGGCCGGCGCCGTCGAGGGGCAGGTAACGCAGGTGGCCGAGCAGGCTGGCATCGGATCCGACGAGACATCGGGTGCACCGGACGGCATCACCACCGGTGCGCCGACGAGCGGCGGGACGACGACCGACGAGGACACGACCACCCCGGGAGCGGGCGCCGCACCCGCCGGTGACCTCGCCGAACGGTTCACCGCCGACGCGATGCCGTTCCTGGACCAGCTCTACGCCGCCGCGATGCGGATGACCCGCAACCCTGCCGATGCCCAGGACCTCGTCCAGGAGACCTTCCTCAAGGCCTACGCCGCGTTCGGCTCCTTCCGCACCGGCACCAACCTGCGGGCCTGGCTGTACCGCATCCTGACCAACACCTACATCAACGGCTACCGCAAGAAGCAGCGGCAGCCGCAGGTCTCGCCCACGGACGAAATCGGTGACTGGCAGTTGGCCGCGGCCGAGTCCCACACCTCGTCGGGCCTGCGCTCGGCCGAGATGGACGCACTCGACCGGCTGCCCGACACCGACGTGAAGGCGGCGCTCCAGGAGCTGCCGGAGGAGTTCCGCATCGCGGTGTACCTCGCCGATGTGGAGGGCTTCGCCTACAAGGAGATCGCCGAGATCATGGACACCCCGGTCGGCACCGTGATGTCCCGTCTGCACCGCGGCCGCCGCCAGCTGCGTGACCTGTTGACCGACTACGCGACCGAGCAGGGCTTCATCCGCCCGGCCGCCCAGACTCCGGCCGGCACGGCCGGCGAGGTGACCCGATGACCGACAAGGACCTGATCGCCCACCTGAATGATGCGGACGCCGCGGCCGACACCGAGTGCGTGGCCGTCCTGCGCGACGTCTGGGTGTTCCTGGACGACGAGCTCGACCCGGAGCGACGAGCGGTCGTCGAGCGGCATCTCATCGACTGCCCCCCGTGCCTGGACGAGACCGACCTCGGCCACCGCCTGAAGACCCTGTTGCACCGCAGTTGCGGCGGGGACGTCGCGCCGGCCCTGCTGCGCGACAAGCTCGTCGCCGCACTGACCGCGAAGACCGACGGTCCGACCGCCTGACGCAGGCCAAAACACCACGAGAGCCGGATCCTCCTGAGGGAGGGGCCGGCTCTCGTGTATGTGCAGCAGTGACTGCGTCAGGCCGTGATCATGGCCTGACTACGTCAGGCCGTAACCATGGCCTGACTACGTCAGGCGTTGGGGCGCTTACCGTGGTTCGCGCCGCCCTTCTTACGGGACTTGCGCTTGCGTCCACGCTTGCTCATGGCGACTTCCTCTCTCGACGACGGGTGCACCGGTTCACCGGTGCGGGACCTCAGCCCGCGGAACCGCAGGCTGCGAACTTCGGGCCTGCCGGAGCGACGAGGCCGTGGATGCATTCCATGATCTCACGTTCGCAAGGGGCCGTCCGCCACGGCGACGGCCACCGGCCGCCACGTCTGCCACCCGCCGTCCGCCGCCGCCGGCCGCCGGCCGTCACGTCTGCCACCCGCCGTCCGCCGCCGCCGGCCGCCGGCGGGGGCCGTCGTGGTTGGATGGACCTGCCGGGGCCACGGGTGCGCCGCCGGTGACGAGCAGTCAGGGCACGGGCCGACGAGGGCCCGCCGCCGCAGCCGGAGGTGGTGTGCGATGTCGGAGAAGGTCCTGGCCGAGATGGTGGCCAACGTGTGGAAGGTCCAGGTGGCCGAGGGCGACACCGTCGCTGAAGGCGACACCCTGGTCATCCTCGAGTCGATGAAGATGGAGATCCCGGTGGCTCGCCGAGTCCGCGGGAGTCGTGTCCACGCTCGCGGTCAGCGAGGGCCAGGTCGTCCAGGAGGGCGATCTGATCGCCGAGATCTCCTGACGCAGCCCACCCCCGACCGCACCAGCGAGGCCATTCGCCCGCCCGCCGACCCCCCACGGACTGACCACACCTGATGTCGACCCTCTCCGATCTCCTGGCCGAGCACACCGACCTCCCCGGGTCGGCCGTGGACCATCTGCAGCGGCTGGTCGGTGAGTGGCAGTTGCTGGCGGATCTGTCGTTCTCCGACCTCGCGCTCTGGGTCCGGAACGAGGACTCCGGTTACGTCTGTGTGGCCCAGGTGCGGCCCGACGACGGGTGCCACGGTGTGGCCGGACGACCTGGTGTCGCGGAAGGTCGCCGAACGCAACTACCCGGTGGCCGGGCAGGCGTGGGCGACGGGTGAGGTGACCACCGAAGAAATCTCCATGCTGCCGAACCGGCTGCGGATTCGCCGCGTCGTCATCCCGGTGCGCCAGGGTGACCGCATCCTCGCCGTGATGAACCGCGACAGCGAGCTGATGGACCACGGCGACTCGAGCCTGCTCGAGACGGTGTACCTCGAGGCCGCCGACGACCTGCTGCAGATGGTCGCCGAGGGGACGTTCCCGGCCTCGGAGCTGCCGACCGAGCTGATCACCGGCCCGCGGGCCGGGGACGGGCTGCTGCGGCTCGACGATGCCGGAGTGGTCACCTACGGCAGCCCCAACGCGCTGTCGGCCTACCACCGGCTCGGGCTCACCGAGGGCCTGATCGGCGCCTCGCTGGTCGACCGCACCAAGCCCCTCGTGCCGGACCCCTTCGACGCCGCCGAGCTGACCACCCGCATCACCGCGGCGGTCGAGGGCAAACCCACGCTGCGGATGGAGGTGGAGGCACGCGCGGCCGCGGTCGTCTTCCGGGCGCTGCCGCTGTGGCGCGACGGGTCGTCCGTCGGTGCGCTGGTGCTGGTCCGCGACGTCACGGAGGTGCGCCGCCGCGACCGGGCGCTGCTCACCAAGGACGCCACCATCCGGGAGATCCACCACCGGGTCAAGAACAACCTGCAGACGGTGGCGGCGTTGCTGCGGCTGCAGGCCCGCCGCTCCGACCAGCTGGCCGTCCGCCGGGCGCTGCAGGAGTCCACCCGCCGGGTGGCCACCATCGCGCTCATCCACGAGACGCTGTCGACCTCGGTCGACGACCGGGTCGACATGGACCAGATCGTCGATCGGCTGGTCCCGCTGATCTCCGACATCGCCGCTGCGGAGGTCACCGTCCGGGTGCAGCGGCTCGGGTCGTTCGGTGTGCTGAGCCCGCAACTGGCGACCCCGTTGGTCATGGTGCTCGCCGAGGTCGTGCAGAACGCCGTGCAGCACGCCTACGGGCCCACCGATGGTCCGCGGCCTGGTGCTCATCACCGTCGACCGGTCGGCACGCTCCCTGGACGTCCTGATCACCGACGACGGGCACGGCCTGCCGCCGGAGTTCGATCTGGACTACGGCGTCCGGCCTCGGTCTGCAGATCGTCCGCACCCTGGTCACCGCGGAACTGCAGGGGACCATCACGATGGGCCGCACGAGTCAGCGGACCGGCACCGAGGTCGTGCTGAACGTACCTCTGAAGGGTCGCAGCTGACGCTTGCCGCGTTCGGAGAGCGGTCCGTCCCGGGTTGCCGTCGTCGCCCGGGGGCATGACCGGGCGGCGGCGGCAGAACGAAGAAAGCCCCGACCCGCTGAGCGGGTCGGGGCTTCGTCGCCGAGCGCGGTGGTCGCCCGCCGCGTCGGGTGTGGTGTTACAGGCTGCGAGCTCGGGCCCGGGCGCGGCGACGCTTGAGCGCACGACGCTCGTCCTCGCTCATGCCGCCCCAGACGCCGGCATCCTGGCCGGTCTCGATGGCCCAGCTCAGGCACTCGCTGGTGACCGGGCAACGCTGGCAGACGGCTTTGGCTTCGGCGATCTGGAGGAGCGCCGGCCCGGAGTTCCCGATGGGGAAGAAGAGTTCCGGGTCTTCGTCGCGACAGATCGCGCGGTGACGCCAATCCATGTTCAATTACTCCTTGTGTCCGGCGGGGAAAAGGGCCCGCCACGGCTGCGCTCGAGTGATCGAGACCCTCTGATGCTTTCACGCATACCCACGAAGTCAAGGACAAAACATCAGAGGTCGGCTAAGTCACGTTTCGTCAATGTTACGCGAATATGTGCTCCCACGCTCGTCAGATCGATTCAGAACGGCGGCCCGTGGAGCCTTGCCGCGAGGGTCGCCGGTGACCGCCTGCGCATGCCGGCGGCGCCGCGGACACGATCAGACCAGTACCCGAATGCGCGTCCGGAACTGAAGTGAATTCGACCTCGGTGCGGGTGCCCGAGGTAATCCCCGTCCACCTGGAACCCGATCGGGCGGCTGCTGCGGACGGTGAGTGCGGGCACGTCGTCGTATCGGACGAGCTGCCGCCCGCGCGGGTCGCCGTCGCGGCGCAGCAGCGAGCCGCCCACCCGGAGCACAGTGGGCAGACCCAGCGACCGCAGCGCGAAGACGCCCAGGCCGCCGTCGATGGTGGTGCGCGGATTGGTGCGCACCGGCCGGCTGCCCAGGTACGTCCACGGGTCGACGTTGGACACGAAAGTGAGCACGGCGCCCTCGACCGGCTTCAGCCCGGGCACCTGCAGACGCAGCGGCCCCCCGCTGCGGTCACCCCGGAAGTAGAGCTTGAGCAGCTCACGGACGTGCATGGCGTTGGAGATGGTGCTGCCGTCGGCCCGCTGCTTCTCGACCTCGGCCGACCACGTCGGCGTCCAGGCCCAGGCCCGCGTTGAAGGTGAAGTAGCGGTCGTCGGCCCGGCCCAGGGAGACGGTGCGGGTGCGTCGTACGGACAGCGCCTCGAGGATCTGTTCGGTGGCGTCGGTCGGGTCCGGGGCCAGGCCGAGGGCCCGCGCGAAGACGTTGGTCGACCCACCCGGGACGACGGCCAGCACCGGGCGGCGGGAGCCCGCCGGGTTCTGCATCAGGCCGTTCACCGTTTCGTTCACCGTGCCGTCGCCGGCATGCACGACCACCAGACCGAAGCCGTCGCCGGTGGCGTGGGCGGCCAGTTCGGCGGCGTGGCCGCGGCCGGTGGTGTGCGCGATGCGCAGCTTCATCTGGCTGGCCAGCGCGTGCGCCAGCAGATCACGACGCCGCGCGGTGGTGGCGGTCGCGTGCGGATTGACGATCAACAGGGCGCGCATGTGAGACGGCAGCCTACCGGCGGCATCCGCACGGCTGGGGGTCGCCGGTGGCGTGGCGACGCCCGGCGGGCGCGCGATTAGCCTGGTCCCGTGAGCGCTCTCGTCGATCCGCCCCCCGTCAGCATCCCGCCGCCGCCCCAGGTCCGGCTCGCCGCCTGGGTGGCCGTCGCGCAGGCCGTGGTCGTGGTCGTCATCGCCGCGGTGGTCATCCTCGCCCGGCAGGACGCGGACCTGAAGTGGGCGCTGGCCACCGCGTCCTACTTCGTGGTGCTGGCCCTGCTCATCGGGGCGGTCGGCCGCGGCCTGCTGCTGGGCCGGCGGTGGGCCCGCACCCCGGCCATCGTCGTGCAGATCATCTTCGCGCTGGTGGGCTTCTACCTCGCGGTGCCCAGCGCGCAGGTGCTGCCCGGGCTCGGGTTGATCGTCGTCGGGGTGGGGACGCTCGCGCTGCTGCTGTCCAAGGCGTCCAACGAGTGGATCAGGCGGTTCCCGTCGGTCTTCGGGCCAGCGCCGGACCGGTGAGCCGGAACGTCGTCCAGCCGTTCATCGGGACCGCTCCGAGGGCCGTGTAGAAGTCGATGCTCGGCGTGTTCCAGTCCAGCACCGACCACTCGACGCGGGCGTACCCGCGGTGGGTGGCGATCGCGGCAAGGTGCCGCAGCAGCGCCTTGCCCAGCCCGGATCCGCGGTGCTGCGGCTGCACGTAGAGATCCTCCAGATGGATCCCGTGCACGCCCTCCCAGGTGGAGAAGTTCAGGAACCACAGCGCGAACCCGGCGACCTCACCCTCGATGACGCCCACCTGCGCGAACACCGCAGCCTGCGGCGCGAAGAGGGCCGCGTGCAGGAAGTCAGCGGTCACATGGCACTCGTCCGGCAACTTCTCGTAGCGGGCGAGTTCGTGGATCAGCCCGACGACCGCGTCGACGTCGGCCGGGGTGACGTCGCGGATCCGTGGGTCGGTCGGGGTGGGGGACGGCTGGGACACGGCGGTTCTCCGGTTCTCGGGTGCGACGGCGGCTCAGTGGTGGCGCTCGGGGGTCCCGGTGGAGGCGTTGGCCGGTCCCGGCGGCACGTTGGCGTGGTCGATGATCGGATCGCCGCGGTAGGTGCCGAGGACGGTGACGCAGGCCGGGTCCTGGGCGATCACCCGGGCGCAGCCGGCGTCCAGCCCGACCCAGCGCACGGCCAGCACCCGGCTCATGTGCCCATGACAGACCAGTGCGACGTCGCCGGCCGCGAGCAGCCCGTGGGCCTTCAGCAGCACCCGGTCGGCCCGGGCGGCGATCGAGGCGGGGGAGTCGCCGCCGGGGGCGCCGTCGGTGAACAGGCTCCAGCCGGGACGGGCATCGCGGATCCGGGCGGTGGTCAGGCCCTCGTACTCGCCGTAGTTCCACTCGGCGAGGTCGGGCTCGATCTCCGGCGGCAGGCCGCCGAGCTCGGCGGTCCGGCGGGCCCGGATCCGGGGGCTGGCCAGCACGGTGACCGGCCGGACCCGCAGCGCAGTGAGGATCTCGGGGATCCGGCGGGCCTGGTCCTCGCCGTGCGGTGTCAGCGGAATGTCGGTGACGGAGGTGTGCCGCCCGGTGGCGCTCCACTCGGTCTCGCCGTGCCGGATCAGCACGATGCGGCCCCGGGCGGCGGCGACCGGGGACGCCGGGTCGACGGCCGGGTCGAGGAGGTCTGACAGTCGGTCATCGGCGCTGGTCACGTCAGTCAACCTAGCGGGGCGGCGGCGTCGACCACGACCGGCGCCCGGAACGGGCGGAGCCCCGTCGCGACGTGCGACGGGGCCCCGGGTACCGCTGTGGGATCAGACGGTGGTCAGCGGCCGAACGCCTTCCCGATGACCTGCTTCTGCTCGACCTCGTGGACCCGGGCGGAGCCGGCCGACGGGGCGGCCATCGCTCGCCGCGAGGAACGGGCCAGGCCGAGCAGCCGGGGCGAGGCCTCGGGCAGCGCCTCGACCAGGAACGGCCATGCGCCCTGGTTCTTCGGCTCTTCCTGGCACCACAGGAAGCTCTTCGCGTTCGGGTACATGTCGAGCACGTAGTTCAGCTTCCGGCGGGGGAGCGGGTACAGCTGCTCCAGCCGGACGACCGCGGTGTCGGTGATGTCGTTGGCCGCCCGGTAGGCGTCCAGTTCGTAGAAGATCTTGCCGGTGCACATGACGACCTTCGTGACGGCGTTGGCATCGGTGACGGACCGGTCCGGCAGCACCGACTCGAACTTGCCATCGGTGAAGTCGGCGACCGAGGACACCGCGGCCTTGTTGCGCAGCATCGACTTCGGGGTGAACACCACCATCGGGCGGTGCACACCGTCGAGGACGTGACGGCGCAGCAGGTGGAAGTAGTTCGCCGGGGTGGACGGGATGGCGACCGTCATCGAACCCTCGGCGCACAGCTGCAGGAACCGCTCCGGGCGGCCGGAGGTGTGGTCCGGGCCCTGGCCCTCGTGGCCGTGCGGCAGCAGCAGCACGACACCCGACTGCTGGCCCCACTTGGCCTCTCCGGACGACAGGTACTCGTCGATGACCGACTGGGCGCCGTTGACGAAGTCGCCGAACTGCGCCTCCCACAGCACCAGCGCCTCCCGGTTGGCGACCGAGTAGCCGTACTCGAAACCCAGCGCCGCGTACTCGGTCAGCGCCGAGTCGTACATCAGGACGCGCTCCTGATCGGCGGACAGGTGCTGCAGCGGCAGGTACTCGGTGCCGTTGTGCCAGTCGATGAGGGCCGCGTGCCGCTGCACGAACGTGCCGCGACGGGTGTCCTGGCCGGCCATCCGGACGAGCCGGCCGTCCATCGCGGTGGCGCCGAGCGCGAGCAGCTCGCCGAACGCCCAGTCGATGCCGCCCTCGCGGCTCATCTGGACGCGGCGGTCCAGCACCGTCTTGACCCGCGGGTGCGGGATGAACCCGGGCGGGAACTCCAGGGCCGCGTCGGCGACCCGCTCCAGCTGCTCCCGGGTGATGGTGGTGTCCACCTTCGGCGGGATGGGCTGCTCCTCCTCGACCGAGGGGGACGCCACGGCGACCGCCCGCTCGAGCTCACGGACCTCGTTGAAGACCCGCTCGAGCTGGCGGTGGTAATCCTTGAGCGCCTCGTCGGCGTCCTCGGCGGAGAGGTCGCCGCGGCCGATCAGCGACTCGGTGTAGATCTTCCGGACGGACCGCTTGCCGTCGATGATCTGGTACATCAGCGGGTTGGTCATCGAGGGGTCGTCACCCTCGTTGTGACCGCGCCGGCGATAGCAGACCATGTCGATGATGACGTCGGTGCCGAACGTCTGGCGGTACTCGACGGCGAGCTCGGCGGCCCAGACAGCGGCCTCCGGATCGTCACCGTTGACGTGGAAGACCGGTGCTTCGATCATCTTCCCGACGTCGGTGCAGTACTCCGAGGAGCGCGACGCCTCCGGGGCGGTGGTGAAACCCGACCTGGTTGTTGATGATGACGTGCACGGTGCCGCCGGTGCGGTACCCGCGCAGCTTGGACAGGTTGAGCGTCTCGGCGACGACCCCCTGACCGGCGAACGCGGCGTCGCCGTGCAGCGCGATCGGGATGACCGAGAAGCCGTTCTCGCCGCGGTTGATGATGTCCTGCTTGGCGCGGACGACACCTTCCAGCACCGGGTCGACGACCTCGAGGTGCGACGGGTTGGCGACCAGCGTGACCTCGACCTGACCGTCACCGAACGGCCGGATGTACTTGCCGTTGGCACCCAGGTGGTACTTGACGTCGCCGGAGCCGTGGGCCTGACCGGGGTCCATGTTGCCCTCGAACTCGCGGAAGATGTTGGCGTACGGCTTGCCGACGATGTTGGCCAGCACGTTGAGGCGGCCGCGGTGGGCCATCCCGATGACGACCTCGTCGAGCGAGTACTCGGCGGCCTTGTTCAGCACCGCGTCCAGCAGCGGGATGACGGTCTCGCCGCCCTCCAGCGAGAACCGCTTCTGACCGACGTACTTGGTCTGCAGGAAGGTCTCGAACGCCTCGGCCGCGTTGAGCCGGCCGAGCAGGTACTTCTGCTTCTCCAACGGCGGCTTCGGGCGTCTGGCCTCGACCCGCTGCTGGATCCACCGGCGCTGGACCGGATCCATGATGTGCATGTACTCGACACCGACGGTGCGGCAGTAGGAGTCGCGCAGCACGCCGAGGACGTCGCGCAGCTTCATGAACTGCTGGCCGTTGAACCCACCGACCGGGAACTCGCGGTCGAGGTCCCACAGGGTGAGGCCGTGCGACAGCACGTCGAGGTCGGGGTGGCGGCGCTGGCGGTAGTTCAGCGGGTCGGTGTCGGCCATCAGGTGACCGCGGGTGCGGTAGGCGTCGATGATCTCGAGGACGCGGGCCGTCTTGTCGACGGCGCCGTTGCGGCCGGCGTAGATGTCGGAGACCCAGCGCACCGGCTCGTACGGCAGCCGCAGCGCGGTGAAGACGTCGTCGTAGAAGTCTTCCTCGCCGAGCAGCAGGTTGTGGATCCGGCGGAGGAATTCGCCGGACTCCGCGCCCTGGATGATGCGGTGGTCGTAGGTCGAGGTCAGCGTCATGACCTTGGAGACGCCGAGCTCGGCCAGGGTGTGCTCGCTGGCGCCCTGGAACTCCGCCGGGTACTCCATCGCGCCGACGCCGACGATGGTGCCCTGGCCGCTCATCAGACGGGGGACCGAATGCACGGTGCCGATGCCACCGGGGTTGGTCAGCGAGATCGTGGTGCCGGCGTAGTCGTCGGCGGTCAGCTTGCCGCTGCGGGCCTTGCCGACGACGCCTTCGTAGGCCCGCCAGAACTCGACGAAGTTGAGGTCGTCGCAGTTCTTGATGGGCAGCACGACCAGGCTGCGCTGGCCGTTCTTGCCGGGGAGGTCGATGGCCAGGCCCAGGTTCACCGCGGCCGGGCGGACGTGCACGGACTTGCCGTCGATCTCGGCGTAGTGCGCGTTCATGTTGGGGTAGTCGCGCAGGGCCCGGACGATCGCGTAGCCGATGAGGTGGGTGAACGAGATCTTGCCGCCGCGCTGCCGCTTGAGGAAGTTGTTGATGACGATGCGGTTGTCGGCCAGCAGCTTCGCCGGGACGGCGCGCACCGAGGTCGCGGTCGGGATCTCCAGCGAGGTGGTCATGTTCTTGCTGACCGCGGCGGCCATCCCGCGGATCGGCGTGGTCACCTCCTCGCGCTCGGCGCCGTGGGCGGCCGAGCGGGCCGGCGGCGCGGTCGTGGCGCTGTGGTTGACCGTGCGCGGCGCCGGCGGCGGGGAGGTCCGGGGGGCGGCGGGGGCGGTGGGTGCGGGTGCAGCGGCGGTGGGTGCGGGTGCAGCGGCGGTGGTGCGGGGGCAGCGGCGGCCGGGGCGGTGGGTGTGGGTGCAGCGGCGGGTGCGGGGGCAGCGGCGGCCGGGGCGGTGGGTGCGGGTGCAGCCGCGACCGGCTCGGCAGGCGGCGGCGGTGCGGCGGGAGTCGGCGGTGCGGCGGGGGCGGCCGGGGCCGGCGCGGCCTCAGCCGGCGCCGGTGGGGTGGCGCGTGCCGCCGCTGCCGCTGCCGCCGTTGTCGTGGGAACTGCCGTTCGTGCCGGCGGTGACCCCCAGGCCGGCGAAGTACTCCCGCCAGCTCTCGTCGACACTGTTCGGGTCGGCGATGAACTGCTGGTACTTCTCCTCGACAAACCAGTCGTTGGGTCCGAATTGGGGCACTGTGGCTGACGACACCGTCGCTGTCCGCCTTGTCTGTCTCTCGCGATGTGTAAATGTCCGAACCCAAATCTAGACCCGTGGGCCGGTCCGTGCGGCATCCAGGCGGGGAGTCGGGAGTGTGGGCTCGGCCCTCGTGACCGATTCAGACGCCCCGTGCAACTCCGCGTACGCGCCGGGCACCGCCAGCAGCGCCGCGTGCGGTCCGTGCTGCACGACGCGGCCGCCGGCCATCACGACCACCGTGTCCGATCGTGCCGCGGTGGTCATCCGGTGCGCGACGACGACGGTGGTGCGACCGCGGGCGAGCCGGTCGGTCGCCTGCAGGACGGCGGCCTCGGCGGCCGGGTCCAGCGCCGCGGTCGCCTCGTCGAGCAGCAGGATGTCCGGGTCGACGAGCTGGGCCCGGGCCAGCGCGACGAGCTGGCGCTGGCCCGCGGACAGGTTGCGTCCACGGTCGGTGACCGGGTGGTGGAAGCGGCCCGGCAGCCGCGAGATGGCGTCCACCGCGCCCACCGCCCGGGCCGCCCCCTCGACCTCGGCGTCGGTGGCGTCCGGCCGGCCGTAGGCGATGTTGTCGCGGACGCTGCCGCGGAACAGGTGGTTCTCCTGCGGGACCACAC
Source organism: uncultured Actinomycetota bacterium (assembly GCA_963700115.1). Classification (GTDB taxonomy): domain Bacteria; phylum Actinomycetota; class Actinomycetes; order Mycobacteriales; family Nakamurellaceae; genus Nakamurella. The sequence continues at coordinate 1,162,555 of OY969473.1, forward strand.
CGAGCCGGCGCCGGTAGGCCGGCAGGTCGTAGTCCCGCACGTCCACACCGTCCACGTGCAGCTCGCCGGCGGTGACGTCGTAGAACCGGGCGATCAGCTTGACCAGTGTCGACTTTCCCGCCCCGGTGGCGCCGACCACGGCGACGGTCTGTCCCGGCTCGATGACCAGGTCCACGCCGGTCATCGCGTTGGTCGTCTCGCCGGCGTAGTGGAAGTCGACGCCGTCCAGGGTCACCCGGCCGTCGAGCGGGCCGACCCCCCGCGGGCGGGCGGGCTGCGGTGTGCTCACCGGGGTGGCCAGCAGCTCGCGGATACGGGCGAGGCCGACCGTGGCCTGCTGGTACCCGTCGAAAGCCTGTGAGAGCTGCTGGATCGGGGCGAAGAAGCTCTCCAGGTACAGCACGAACGCGAGCAGCGTGCCGACGCTCAGCGTGCCGGCGGCGACCTGGCCGGCGCCGACGCCCAGCACGACGGCGCCGGCAGCCTGGGACAGGAAGATGATGCCGGGGAAGTAGATCGAGATGGCCGTCTGGGCGCGCATCCGCGACCTCTGGTAGTCCGCGCTGCGCGCGGCGAAGGCGGTGGTGTTGCGCTCGGAGCGGCCGAGGGCCTGGGCGATCCGCAGCCCGGCCGCGTTCTCGGCGAGGTCGGCGTTCACGACGGACACCTTCTCGCGCGCCTCGGTGTACGCCCGGGACGAGATCCGTCGGAAGACCAGCGTCGCGAGCACGATGACCGGCAGCGTGGTGAAGGCCAGCAGGGCCAGCGGCAGGTCCATCACCAGCAGCACCACGATGATGCCGACGAAGGTGACCAGCGAGACCACCGACGACACCAGGCCCGGTCTGCAGGAACGTCGACAGCGCGTCGATGTCGGTGGTCATCCGGGTCAGGATGCGACCGGTCTGCTGCCGTTCGTAGAAGTCCAGCCCGAGCCGCTGCAGGTGCCGGAAGCTGCGCAGCCGCAGCTGGTAGAGCACGGTCTCGCCGGCCCGGCTGGAAGCGACGCCCTGAGCCCGCTCGACGAGCAGTGTCAGCACCGCGACGGTCAGCGCGGCCAGGCAGGCCAGTCCGACCACACCAGCTGCGCCCACGGTCACGCCGTGGTCGACGCCGTACCGGATGAGGGCGGGCAGCGCCAACCCCGCCGCGCCGTCCAGCGCCACCAGGACGAGAGCCGCCAGCAGCAGCCAGCGGACGCCGCGCAGGAGCTCGCGCAACCGGAACGGCGCGTCAGCCCCGGGCGGCGTCTCGTCGGCAGGTAGGTCCACCGCCGGCGGCAGGGCGCGGATCTGGCCGAGCAGCTCGGGCGTGGCCGGCATCCCGGAGAACATCCCGCCGCCGGCCATCATGCCGCCGCCGCCACCGGCGGCGCGACCGCCGCCGCCGTGCGGCGGACCGATACGGTCCACCGTGGCTGGCGCGGTCCGGTCGACGCCGGCCGGGTCGCCGTACCCGGGCGGCCACAGTGCGGGGGTGGTGCCGTCCGGACCGGGGACGTCCGCAGCGGCGACCACGGTGACGGGGTTCCCGGTGGAACTGTCCATCTCGTCCAGCAACCCGGCGAACTGCGGTGACCGCTCCCGCAGCTCCGCGGCCGTGCCGATGTCGGTCACCCGCCCGCGGTCGACGAGGGCGATGCGGTCGGCGAGGTCCAGGGTGCTCCGGCGGTGCGCGATGATCAGCGTGGTGCGCTCGGCGGTGACGGCCCGCAGGGTCGCGTGGATGGCCGCCTCGGTGGTGGGGTCCACGGCACTCGTGGCGTCGTCGAGGATCAGCAGCCGTGGATCGGTCAGCAACGCGCGCGCCAGCGCGAGCCGCTGCCGCTGCCCGCCCGAAAGGGTCAGCCCGCGCTCTCCGATCACGGTGTCGTACCCGTCGGGCAGCCGGTCGATGAACTCGGCGGCCTCGGCGGCCCGGGCGGCCCGGTGGATCTGGTCGTCGGTGGCGTCCGGACGGCCGTAGGCGAGGTTGTCCCGCACCGACGACGAGAACAGGAAGGCCTCCTCGAAGACCACCCCCATCGCCGCCCGCAGGTCGGTCAACGACAGCGTGCGGACGTCGACCCCGCCGAGGGCGACCGTGCCGCGGGCCGGGTCGTAGAAGCGGGGGAGTAGCAGCGAGATGGTCGACTTGCCCGAGCCGGAGGCACCCACCAGCGCTACCGTCTCGCCGGGCCGGACGTGCAGGTCGAATCCGTCCAGCACCGGCTCGTCGGCGAGGTAGCCGAATCCGACGTCGGTCAGGTCGACGCCGAGCGGCCCAGCCGGAATCGGCGCCGGATGTGCCGGTTCGGTCACCGTCGACCGGGAGTCGATGACCTCGAAGACCCGCTCCACCCCGGACCGGGCCTGCTGCGCCATCGTGAGCAGCAGGGCGACGGTGCGGGTCGGTCCGACGATCTGGAAGACGTAGCCGTTGAACGCGACGAAGGTGCCGAGCGAGATGTTCCCGCGGATCGCCAGCAGACCGCCGAGTCCGAGGACGCCGATCTGGCCGATCGTGGTGATGAGCGGGAAGGCGGGCGTCAGCGCCGCGGTGGTGCGGGCGACCCGGAGCTTCTGGGCGAACAGGGTCCGCGCCCCGTCTCGGAGACGTCCGATCTCCCGGTCCTCCTGGCCGAAGCCCTTGACCACCCGGACCCCGGTGACGTTCTCCTCGACGATGTCGGTGACGTCGGCGGCGGTCTGCTGGGCGGCCCAGCCGGCCGGGAACAGCCGTCGCCGGGTGCGGAGCACGACCCAGACCACCAGCGGCACCATCACCACGACGACCAGGCTGAGCAGCGGCGACAGCACCACCATGATCACCAGCGAGATGCCGAAGAGCACCGCCTGCCCGGCCGCCAACGGGAGGAACGCCAACAGCCCCTGCACCAGCCCGAGGTCGGTGTTGGCCCGGGAGACGATCTGCCCGGTGCGGAGCTGGTCCTGCAGGGCACCGTCGAACGTCTGCATCGAGGCGAAGATGCGTTGCCGCAGGTCGTGCTGAACGGCGAGCGACAGCTTGCCGCCGGTGTAGCGCCGCAGGAACGCCAGCCCGTACTGCACCACCGCGAGCAGTAGCAGTGCCCCGACCAGCAGCGGGACCCGGGTGGTGTCCCGGTCGACGGCGTCGTCCACCACCCAGCCGGTGAGCAACGGCAGCAGTGCTCCCGAGCCGAGTCCGCCCAGAGCCGCCACGATCACCACGACGGTCAGCGCCGGGTGTCCCCAGCAGACCGCGAACAGCCGCCGCACCCAGCGGCGCGGAGGCGGGTGCGTCGGTCCACCGGCCGGTCCGGCGCCCACCTGCGCGCCGGTCCGGTCGGGAGCGATCACCACCGGGTCCGCCGACACGACCGTCACAGTAGCCACGGCCGCCGACAGTGCCCCTTCGACGACCATCCGCCGCTGGTCACAGCAGTGCGCGCGGTCGCCGGGGGCACTGTCGGCACCCTGTGCCACCATCGGGGAATGACCGACCACCCCGCCCGGCCGACGGCCCTGTCGACGACGGCCGTGCACGTCCCGGTGCCGACCGAGGTCCGGGGCCGGCCGGTCTCGGTGCCGATCTACCAGACCTCGGTGTTCGCCTTCGACGACGCCGACGCGATCACCGACGCTCTCAACGATCCGCGCGGTGAGTACGGCTACTCGCGTTTCGGCAACCCGACGGTGCGGGCTCTCGAGCTGGCGGTCGCCGCCCTCGAAGGTGCGGACTCGGCGGTGGCGACGTCCTCCGGGATGGCTGCGATCACCGCGGCCATCAGCTCCAACGTGGTGGCCGGTGACCACCTGGTGGTCCAGGCGTCGATCTACGGCGGGACCGCCGGGTTGCTGGCCGACCTGACCCGTCGCTGGGGCATCCGGATCACCGAGGTGCCCGGCGACGACCCGGCCGCCCTGGCGGCGGCGATCGAGCCCGCCACCCGGCTGCTCTACCTCGAGACGATCTCGAACCCCGTCACCGCGGTGGCCGACATCCCCGGCATGGCGGCCGTGGCCCGGCGGCACGGCGTGCTGACCCTGGTCGACAACACCTTCGCGTCGCCGATGATCTGCCGGCCGCTGCTGCACGGCGCCGACATCGTCGTGCACTCGACGACCAAGTACATCGGCGGGCACTCCGACCTCACCGGCGGCGTCATCGCCTTCGCCGATCCGGAGCTGTTCACCAGGGGGTGGGCCTACGCCATCGGGGTCGGGATGACCCCGGACCCGCACGCCGCCTGGCTGACTCTGCGCGGGCTGCAGACCCTGCCGCTGCGGATCCGGGAGGCCAGCGCCAACGCGACCGAACTGGCGGCCCGGCTCGTGGCGCATCCGACGGTGCACGCGGTGCACCATCCGTCGCTCCCCGGCCATCCCCAGCACGCTCTCGGCAAGACGCTGCTCGACCGGCCCGGGGCGATGCTGTCCTTCGATCTGGCCGGCGGCGCACCCGCCGCCAAGCAGTTCACCGCGGCCGTCCGGCTGATCCAGCTCGCCGCCTCGCTCGGTGGCGTCGAGACGCTCACGATGCATCCGGCGTCGAGTTCGCACCGTGCGTACACCGCGGAGCAACTCGCCACCGCCGGGATCAGCCCGGGGACCGTCCGGCTGTCCACCGGCGTCGAGGACGTCGACGACCTGTGGGCCGACATCGCCCAGGCACTGGAAAAGGTGGACGCATGACCACACCGACCGACGACCGCACCCTGCTGGCCGCCGCCGTGGCCGAGGCCCGGCAGGGCCTCACCGAGGGCGGCATTCCGATCGGCGCCGCACTCGTGATCGACGGGCAGGTGCTCGCCACCGGACGCAACCGGCGGGTTCAACAGGGCAGCGCCATCCGGCACGGCGAGACCGACTGCCTGGAGAACGCCGGCCGGCTGCCCGCCGCGGTGTACGCCCGCGCCACCATGGTCACCACGCTGTCGCCGTGCGACATGTGCACCGGGGCGATCCTGTTGTACGGCATCCCGCGGGTGGTCATCGGCGAGAACACCACCTTCTACGGCGGCGAGGACCATCTGCGGGCGCGCGGCGTGGAGGTCGTCGTCCTCGACGACGAGGAATGCACGACGATGATGCGCGACTTCATCCGGGACAACCCGGAACTGTGGAACGAGGACATCGGCGTTTGAGCCGCCGGGACCGCTCAGCGCCGCCCGTGGCGGCGCCGGCGGCCCCGGGGCGCGCTCACGCCGCCGCGTCCCGGTCGCTGCAGAGGCCGAGCCGACGTCCGGACGGGTCGGCGATCTCGGCCCACCAGCCCATGCCCTCGGCGATGAACGTCCGCGGGGTGACCACGCTGCCGCCGGCGTCGGTGGCGGCGGACAGCACCGTCTCGATGTCGGCGACGTTGACGTAGATGCGCACGCCGCCCTCGACCGGCTGCTCCGGCGAGGCGAAGAGCCCGCCGATCATCCGGTCGCCGACGCTCGCGGCCAGGTAGCCCTCGCCGAACGGCGCCACCGTCCAGCCGAACACGGCGGGGTAGAACCGGGCCGCCTCGTCGAGGTCGGCGACGGGGATCTCCCACCACGTGACCGTGTCGAGGGTGGGATCGGTGTCGGGCGCTTGCGAGGTCATGGCTGCTCCTGTGGTCGGGGACCCGCCCCGGGGCGCGTCCCGTCGGTCGTGGACACCAGGAAGACGATCACCGGCCGCCCCCATCGACAGCCCGAGGTATCCGCTCGGAGGCGATTCTGTCAGCCGGAGAACGCCGAGAGCCAGAGCTCCCGGTAGCGCCGGGCGTTGACGGTCAGCGCGACGTCGGTCGCGGCGCCGTCCCGGTGCGAACGGACCGGTGCGTCGCCCACCCAGCGCCGCCGGTCGACCACCGTCTGACCGCGCGTCCCACCGTCGCCGGTCTCCACCCGGACCGGGTACCGCTCGGTGCCGATGCCGTCCGGTTCGATCACCGCACACACCGCGCCGGCGTCGCCGATGGTGCAGCGGTCCTCGCCGAAGACACCGAGGGAGAACTCGATCAGCCGGCCGGCCAGCTGGGCGGCGGAGTCGTGGGACGCGGCCAGCCGGCGCCCGTCGTCGGCATCGACCTCCACGTCGTGGAAGACGTCGAGGCCGTACATCGTCACCGGGATGTCGAGCTCACCCGCCGCGGCGAGGACGATCGCGGCGGCCTCCGGGTCGGCGTAGACGTTGAACTCGGCGAGCGCGGTGACGTTGCCGACCGACGCCGAGCCGCCCATGAACACGATCCGTTCGATGCCGGGGGCCACCTCGGGGTGCGACCGCAGCAGTAGGGCGATGTTGGTCTGCGGGCCGAGCGGGACCAGCGTGATGGTCTCGCCGTTGCCGATCGCGGCCATCAGCTCGCGGCGCAGCAGATCGGTGGCGTGCAGCTTCTCGATCCGCCGGTCCGAGGTGCGGGAGAACCCGCCCAGGCCGTCGCTGCCGTGGATCTCGGTCGCGTGGTGGGGTGCGGTGAGCAGCGGCCGGGTCGCGCCCCGGCCCACCGGCACCTCCGGCGCACCGGCCACGTCGAGGACGTAGGCGGTGTTGGCGACCACCTGGTCGACCCCGACGTTTCCGGAGACGCAGGTGACCGCCCGAAGGTCCAGCCGCGGTGACCGGGCCGCGATCATCAACGCCCACGCGTCGTCGACGCCGGTGTCCACGTCGAGGATCACCGGAATGCGGGTGTCGTCCGTGGTGGCGTCGGTCACACGAGCACCGTACCGGCGCGGCCGCGCACCTTCGGGTCCGGGACATCCCGACGAAACCCTCGACGGCGCCGGAGCTGAGCGATAGCTTAGAAACAGGAAGCGACCTAAGCGGTTGCTCAGCTCTCGTTCTCACCAGCGGGCCCCGCCCGCTCCGACAGGAAGCAGCCGACGTGAACATCGTCGTCCTCATCAAGCAGGTCCCCGACACCTACTCCGAGCGCAACCTGCGCCCCGCCGACGGGTTGCTCGACCGCGATGCGGCCGATGCCGTCATCGACGAGATCGACACCCGCGGCGTCGAGGCCGCGTTGCAGCTGACCGCCGCCGAGGGCGGTGAGGTCACGGTCCTGACCATGGGACCGTCGCGGGCCGCCGAGGTGCTGCGCAAGGCGTTGGCCATGGGCGCCGACAAGGCCATCCACGTCAACGACGACGGGCTCGCAGGCTCGTGCGCCGTGCAGACCTCGGCAACCCTGGCGGCCGCGTTGAAGACGGTCCCGTTCGACCTGGTGATCGCGGGCAACGAGTCCACCGACGGCCGGACCGCGGCGGTCCCGGCGATGCTGGCCGAGCGGCTGCAGCTTCCGCAGCTGACGTTCGTGCGCAACCTGACCGTCGACGGCGCGACCCTGAAGGCCGAGCGGGTCGTCGAGGGTGGGTACTCGAAGCTCCAGGCGTCGCTGCCTGCGGTCGTGTCCGTCACCGAGAAGATCAACGAGCCGCGGTATCCGAACTTCAAGGGCATCATGGCCGCGAAGAAGAAGCCGCTGACCACGTTGACGCTGGCCGATCTGGGCATCGGCGCCGACGAGGCCGGGCTCGCCCACTCGCACTCCGCCATCGTGGACGCAACGCCGAAGCCCCCGAAGGAAGCCGGCGAGAAGATCGTCGACGACGGCACCGCGGGCACCAGGGTCGCCGAGTTCCTCGCCGCCGCCCGCCTGGTCTGACCGGCCGACTCCCGAACCTCTCCTGAAAGGCTTTCCATGTCCGAAGTCCTGGTCCTCGTCGACATCGTCGACGGTCAGCTCCGTCCGGTCAACGCCGAGATGCTCGCGTTCGCCGCCCGTCTCGGCGATCCCGCCGCGGTCGTCGTGGGCGCGCCCGGCACGGCCGCCGCGCACCGCGAGCAGCTCGCCGGCTGGGGGGCGCAGACCGTCTACGCCGTCGAGTCCGACGACGCTCCGCGCTACCTGATCGCCCCACAGGTCACCGCGCTCGCCACGGTCGCCGCCACCGCCCGGCCGGCAGCGGTGCTGCTGCCGCTGACCGTCGACGGTCGCGAGATCGCCGGTCGGCTGGCGGTGCGCCTGGACGGCGCCCTGCTGTCCGACGTCGTCGACCTCGACGCCGACGGCACCGTCACGCACTCCGTCTACGGCGGCAGCTACACCGTGCACGCCAAGGCGGCGGCGGGCATCCCGGTCATCACGATCCGGCCGAACTCGCTGCCCGATCCGCAGGTCACCGCCGGCGACGGCACCCTGACCGAGGTCGCGCTGACGTTCGACACCGCCACCGCCACCCGGATCCTCGAGACCGAGACCGAGCCCGTGGGCGACCGTCCCGATCTCGCCGCAGCGTCGGTCGTGGTGTCCGGCGGCCGCGGCGTCGGGTCGGCCGACAACTTCGCGGTCGTCGAGGATCTCGCCGATGCCCTGGGTGGGGCGGTGGGCGCGTCCCGGGCCGCGGTCGACTCGGGGTACTACCCGCACCAGTTCCAGGTCGGCCAGACCGGCACCTCGGTGTCCCCGCAGCTCTACATCGGGCTCGGCATCTCCGGCGCCATCCAGCACCGGGCCGGGATGCAGACCTCGAAGACGATCATCGCGGTCAACAAGGACGCCGACGCCCCGATCTTCGAGATCACCGATCTCGGCATCGTGGGTGATCTGTTCACCGTGGCGCCGCAGCTCGCCGAGGCGGTCAAGGCCCGGAAGAACTGACGTCTCCGACGTGCCGGAGCCCGGTCCACCTCGTGGTGGGCCGGGCTCCGTCGCGTCATGGCCGCGTCAGCCGGTCTCGGTGCTGATCGTCACCAGCACGCCGGCCGGCGCGACGCACCTGTCCCACTCGTCCCCGCTGCGGCCGCGGGGTCGCCGCCTGCGGCCGTCAGCGGGTGCTCGACACCCGGGGTCACCGGGCCGGGTCGGGTGCCGAACGAGGCGAGCGCCCGCCGCCCGCGCGGCTACCCTGGTCGATTGATGGTGTATCTCGATCATGCCGCCACCACCCCGGTCCTGCCGGCCGTGGTCAGTGCGATGACCCAGGCGTTCGCCCACACGGGCAACGCCTCCTCGCTGCACTCCGCGGGGCGGGCCGCCCGCCGCCGCGTCGAGGAGGCCCGGGAGTCGATCGCCGGCGCCCTCGGCGCCCGCCCCAGCGAGGTGATCTTCACCTCGGGAGGCACCGAGTCCGACAACCTGGCCATCGCCGGGATCTACCGGGCCCGCCGCCGCGCGCAACCGTCCCGCGTCCGCATCCTGGCCAGCCCGACCGAGCACCACGCCGTGCTCGACGTCCTGGAGCACCTCGAGGCCGACGAGGGCGCCACCGTCGACTGGCTCGAGGTCGACGACTACGGCCGGGTGCACGCCGACACGCTGGCCGCCGCCATCGCCGAGAACCCGGACGACGTCGCCCTGGTCACCGTCATGTGGGCCAACAACGAGGTCGGCACGGTGAACCCGGTCCGCGAGCTCGCCCAGGTCGCCCACGCCCGCGGCATCCCGCTGCACACCGACGCCGTGCAGGCCGTGGGTCAGCTCGCGGTCGATTTCGGCGTGTCCGAGGCCGATGCGCTGACCCTGACCGCGCACAAGCTCGGTGGCCCCACCGGGGTCGGCGCGCTGCTGCTGCGCCGGGACGCCACCGTCGATCCGATCCTGTTCGGCGGCGGCCAGGAGCGTGGCGTCCGGTCCGGCACCCTCGACGTCGCCGGCATCGTCGGCTTCGCGGTCGCCGTGCACGACGCCGTCGATTCGTTGGGTCGGCGGCAGCCTCAGCTCGCCGCCCTCCGCGACGCCCTCATCGCCGGTGTCCGTTCCGTGGTGCCGGATGTCGTGCTGGCCGGCGACCCCGGGCAGTCCCTGGTCGACGGCGGCCCCAGCCGGTTGCCCGGCAACGCCCACCTCCGTTTCCCCGACTGCGAGGGCGACTCGCTGCTGATGCTCCTCGACGCCCAGGGCATCGAGTGCTCGACCGGCTCCGCCTGCACCGCCGGCGTCGCGCGGCCGTCCCACGTCCTGCTGGCGATGGGCGTCCCCGAGGCCGAGGCCGTCGGGGCCCTGAGGTTCTCCTTCGGGCACACGTCGACCGCGGCGGATGTCGACGCGGTTGTCGCGGCCATCGGGCCGGTCGTCGAGCGGGCCCGCCGCGCCTGGCAGGCGTCCCGCCGCCGGGTGGTGACCACGCATGTCTGAGCCCCGGCTCCGGGTGCTGGCCGCGATGAGCGGCGGCGTCGACTCGGCGGTCGCCGCGGCGCTGGCGGTCGAGGCCGGTCACGACGTGACCGGTGTGCACATGGCCCTGTCCCGGCAGCCCGGGACGCTGCGCACGGGTTCCCGCGGCTGCTGCACGATCGAGGACGCGATGGACGCCCGCCGGGTCTGCGACCTGCTCGGGATCCCGTACTACGTCTGGGATTTCTCGGCCGAGTTCGTGGAGGACGTCGTCGCCGACTTCCTGTCCGAGTACGCCGCCGGCCGCACCCCGAACCCGTGCCTGCGCTGCAACGAGAAGATCAAGTTCGCCGCCCTGCTGGACCGGGCGATCGCGCTCGGCTTCGACGCCGTGGTCACCGGGCACCACGTCCGGCTGATCGACGGTGAACTCCGGCGCTCGGTCGACGAGGCCAAGGACCAGTCCTACGTGCTGGCCGTGTTGACCCGGGAGCAGTTGGCGCACAGCATGTTCCCCCTCGGTGGGCACACCAAGGAGTGGGTTCGCGCGGAGGCGGCCCGGCGCGGATTCGCCGTCGCGGCCAAGCCCGACTCGTACGACATCTGCTTCATCCCGGACGGCGACACCCGTGGCTACCTCACCGAGAAGCTCGGCGGCCGGCCGGGTTCGGTGGTGGACGTGGAAACCGGCGAAGTCCTCGCCGCCCACGACGGCACCTACGGCTACACCATCGGCCAGCGCAAGGGTCTCAACCTCGGGCGGCCCGCCGCCGACGGCCGGCCCCGCTATGTACTCGACATCGAGCCGGTGAGCGGCACCGTGACCGTCGGTGCGGTGGAACGGTTGTCGGTCTCGGTGATCAGCACCGGCGCGCCGGTCTTCCCGACGGCGGGCGAGCCGGAGTTCCCGATGCGGACCGTCATCCAGGTCCGCGCCCACGGCGGGATCGCGCCCGCGAGCGCCGATCTCGTCGACGGGCGACTGCGGATCAGCCTCGACGAGCCGCTCCGCGGGATCGCCCCCGGACAGACCGTCGTGCTCTACGACCCGGCCAACGAGCGCGTCCGGGCGTCCGCCACCATCCTGAGAGCCGGTTGAGTGTCCTCCGAAACGTCCGAGGTACCCGAGATCACCCTCCCGGTCTGGCCTTCCGCCGCGGCCACCGGCCTCGGACCGATGCCCGGGCACGACATCGTCGAGACCCTGCGGGCGGTCACCGGCGAGCTGCCCGAACTGCCGTTCCTGCCCCAACTCCCGGACCGTGGCATCGGTGCTGATCCGGTCGGGCGCACCATCGGTCTGCTCGTCGACATCTGGGCCGACGTGGTCCCGTCCGGCTGGCGCGTCTCGCGCCGGCCGTCCCGCGACGTGCGCCGTGGCCAGGATCTGCTGGACCGTGACCTCGATGCGCTCGACGAACATGCCGCCGCCGCGTCAACGGTCAAGTTGGCAGTCTGCGGGCCGTGGACGCTCGGTGCCGAGTTGGAGACCTCCAGCGGGAACCGGATGCTCACCGACCCCGGAGCGATGGCGGACCTGATCGCCTCGCTGTCGGAGGGGCTGGTCGTGCACCTCGCCGCGGTCCGCCGCCGGCTGCCGCACACCGGGCTGATCGTCCAGTTCGACGAACCACGACTCGCCGCGGTGATGGCCGGATCGCTGCGCACCGCAAGCGGTCTCAGCACCGTCCGGGCGGTCGACGGGGCCGTCGTCCGCGACGGCCTGCGTGCGGTGCGGGCCGCGGTGCCCGGGGCCCTCGCGGCGTTGAACGCCGGCCGCCGGCCGCCGCCCTGGTCGCTGTTGGGTGCGATCGGCTTCGATGCGGTCCGGGTGGACTTCACCACGCTGGGGCGCACCGCCGCCGAGCTGGATCCGATCGGGGAGGCGCTGAACGCCGGAACCGTCCTGCTGGCCGGGGTGGTCCCGATCGCCGCTCCGGTGGACGAGGGTCCCGTGCCCCTGGCCGAGCGGGCCCGTCCCGTCACCGAACCTCTGCGCGCGCTGGGTTTCTCGGACGCCGTGTTGGCCGCTCAGCTGGTGCCGACCCCTGCGGGCGGCCTGCAGGGCGTGGACGTCGAGACCGCGGTCCGGGCGCTGCGGGCCGGCCGCGACGTCGCCCGGCTGCTGGCCGAGGGTGCCGACCCGCGAGAACGCGATCCGGACGCGGAGCGCGAGACCCGCTGAGGCGGGAACAATCAACAGGAACCGCCGACGAGAGGACGCCGTCATGGCCAAGGTCGAGATTCTGGGACTGGCCGACGGACTGCCGCGCACCGGGATCGTCACCGGCCCCGGCGGCGAACCGGCGGCAGCGCGCGCCGTGCTGACCGCGTTGTTCCCCGGCCGGGTCGGCGAGGCCCTGCCGCCGGCCGATCTGCTGACTGCGAGCTACCCCGAGTACGGCCGGGTGTACGCCGGCACCTTCGGTGACACCACGGTGGTCTGCGGCCAGGATCTGCGGGAGCTCACCGACCTGATCGCAGCGGTCGCGGTGGCCGGCGCCGGCCGGACCGCGGTGCGTCTGCAGGTGAACAGCGTGGCCGAGAGCGCCGCGCTGGAGATCCTCGGTCCGGACGGCGGCACGGTCCGTGAGGTGATGCTCGTCGCCGAGCAGGGGGTGATCGTCGACGAGGGCGAGCACCTGGACTTCGAGCGTCCGTTCTGGGCCGGCGAGCAGGATCCGGACGGCGCCTTCGCCGTCGTCAACGGACCCGAGATGCCCTTCGACGTCATCGATTTCGGGCAGGAGGCCCTCCGGGCGCTGTTCGGTTTCGTGGTGGACAACGACAAGCGGCCCGGCGACCTCGACGCCCGCCGGGTGCTGCTGCACGGGTTCGTCATCGCCGCCGACCCCGACGACCCGGCCGACATGGCGCAGGCCCGCAGCGGCGGCACGGTGCCGGACCTGCCGCCGGACGCGTTCGACCGCCCGGACTCACCGCCGTCGCGACGCGGCACCGGTGACCGGGCCGACGACGGGCGGTCGTCCGTCGCCGGTGGTGGCCCGCCGGATGGAACGGCGGCCACGGCTCCGGCCCGCAGGTCCTGGTGGTCCCGCCTGAAGGATCGTCTCTTCGGCTGACCTGCGGCACCGGGTCACTGTCGGGGCTGCGTCGTAACCTTTCCGGCGTGACTGCTCCCACGCCCGGCCCCGCCGACACGGTGACCACCGCCGATCTCGAGGCGGCGGTGTCGGACGTCCCCACGCCGACCACGCCGGCCGCCGATCCGGACGTCGTCCGCCGTCACGGCGAGCTGGCCGACGAGATCAGCGGCCACCAGTTCCGGTACTACGTGCAGGACGCGCCGACCGTCACCGACGCCGAGTTCGACACGCTGCTGCGCGAGCTGACCGCTCTCGAGCAGGCCCATCCCGACCTGGTGACGCCGGAGTCACCGACCCAGCGGGTCGGCGGTGGGTTCGCCACCGAATTCGTCACCGTGCAGCACCGGGAGCGGATGTTGTCACTGGACAACGTCTTCTCCCTCGACGAGCTGTCGGGGTGGCTGGAGCGCGCCGAGCGGGACGCCGCCGGCCCGGTGCACTGGCTGACCGAGGTCAAGATCGACGGCCTGGCGATCAATCTGCGCTACGAACGGGGCCGGCTGACGCTGGCGGCCACCCGCGGCGACGGCACCACCGGGGAGGACGTCACGCTCAACGTCCGCACGATCACGGGCATTCCGCTGCAGCTGGCCGACGACGGCGGCCACGCGCGTGCCCGAGCTGGTCGAGGTCCGCGGCGAGGTGTTCTTCCCGCTGGCGGGTTTCGCCGAGCTGAATGCCTCGCTGGTGGCCGCCGGCAGGGCCCCGTTCGCCAACCCGCGCAACTCCGCCGCCGGGTCGCTGCGGCAGAAGGATCCCCGGGTGACCGCCTCCCGGCCGCTGCGGATGCTGTGTCACGGCATCGGCGCCCGGACCGGCTTCGACATCAGCCGGCAGTCCGAGGCCTACGAACGGCTGCGCGCGTGGGGACTGCCGGTCTCCGACCACAACCTCGTCGTCGACACTCCCGCCGAGGTGCTCGCGCGGGTGGAGTACTGGCGGGAGCACCGGCACGACATCGAGCACGACATCGACGGCCTGGTGGTCAAGGCCGATGAGATCGGCATCCAGCGCCGGCTCGGCACCACCTCCCGGGCGCCGCGCTGGGCGATCGCCTTCAAGTACCCGCCGGAAGAGGTCAACACCCTGCTCCGCGACATCCAGGTCAACGTCGGCCGCACCGGGCGGGTGACGCCGTTCGCGGTGCTCGAGCCGGTGCTGGTCGCCGGCTCGACGGTCGGGATGGCGACGCTGCACAACGCCGGCGAGGTGGCCCGCAAGGGCGTGCTCATCGGTGACACCGTCGTCGTCCGCAAGGCCGGGGACGTGATCCCGGAGGTGCTCGGGCCGGTTGTCGAGCTGCGTGCGGGGCGTGCGCTGCGCGCGTTCGAGATGCCGACCGAGTGCCCCGAGTGCGGCACACCGCTGCGGCCGGCCAAGGAGGGCGACATCGACATCCGGTGTCCCAATTCCCGGTCGTGCCCGGCCCAGCTGCGGGAGCGGCTGTTCCACCTCGCCGGCCGCGGGGCTTTCGACATCGAGGGCCTGGGCTACGAGGCCGCGGCCGCGCTGCTCACGGCCGGGGTGATCGCCGACGAGGGTGGGCTGTTCGACCTCACCCAGGACCACCTGCGCCGGGTCGGGCTGTTCCGGCGGGCCAAGGACGATGAGCTGACCGAGGTCGGCCGCCGGTTGCTGCGCAACCTCGACGCCCGCCGCGACCAGCCGCTCTGGCGGGTGCTGGTGGCGCTGTCGATCAGGCACGTCGGGCCGACCGCCGCCCGCGCGCTGGCCCAGCAGTTCGGCTCGATGGACGCCATCCGGGCCGCTTCGGAGGACGAGCTCGCCGCGGCCGAGGGGGTCGGGCCGACCATCGCCGGGGCGCTCACCGAATGGTTCGCCGTCGACTGGCACGACGAGATCGTCCGGAAGTGGACGGCCGCCGGGGTGCGGATGGCCGATGAGCTGGGCGACCGTCCCGAGCAGACGCTGGCCGGCCTGTCGGTGGTGGTCACCGGATCGCTCGAGACGTTCTCCCGAGACGAGGCCAAGGCGGCGCTGCTGGAGCGGGGCGCCAAGGCGGCCGGCAGCGTGTCCGCCAAGACGGCGTTCGTGGTGGTGGGGGAGTCGCCCGGGTCCAAGCATGACAAGGCGGTCCAGCTGAAGGTGCCGATCCTGGACGAGGACGGTTTCCGGGTGCTGCTCGAGCAGGGGCCCGACGCCGCCCGCGAGATGGCGACCATCGGCGACGGCAGCGAGCCGGTGCAAGACGCGACCGCCGCCACCGGCGATCCGGCCGGCGCGCCGCCGCCGCCGAAGAAGCGCGCGCCGCGGAAGAAGGCCGTGGCCACCGTCGATCCGGACGCGCCGCCGGCCACCGGTGACGAGGTGCCGCCCGGTGATGCACCGACCGCGTCCGACGACCAGCCCGCGGAGACCCCGTCGCTCCGACCGAAGCGGGCCCCGCGGACGAAGGCAACCCCCGAACCGGTGTCGACCCCCGAGCCCGCGCCGGATTCCGGGTCGGATCCGGGAGCGACCTCCGGGGACGCCCCGGCGAGCTGACCTCAGTCGACCTCGGCGCCGGCGCGCAGCAGGTTCTTCCGGGTGGCGGCCAGGAAGCCGGCCGGGTCGTCGGTCCACGCGCAGATCACCGTGATCTCCGTCGGGCCGACCTTGGGCACCTTCACCGTGCGCGGGGCCGCCAGCACGATCTGCACGGTCGTCTCCGACGAGACGGTGACGTGCAGCGCCGCGCCCTCGGGTGCGTCACCGACCTGCACCGTCCGGCTACCCGGCAGCTTCTCCCGACGCACCCGGACCTCGGCGACCTCGTCCCAGACGATGACGTGGTCGACGCTGAACCCGGACCGGATCCGGATACCGGCCGGGCCCACCAGATGCGGGTACACGTACATGCCGGCGAGCAGTCCGAGCATCCAGAGCACTCCCCACAGTCCCAGCCCCAGGCCGACCAGCCGCCAGGTCAGGGTGGGCAGCAACAGGTCCAGGATTGGGATCTCGACCGCGGAGATGCCGATGAACACCCAGAACAGCGGGGCGGCGGCCGCTCCGTACCCGAACGTCACGGTCCCCGGCGGGATCGGCGCGGGGCGTCGGAACACCCAGCGGTACAGGCTGACCCAGATGCGGATCTCCAGCCGGACGATCCGTACGGCCAGCCGGAACACCGCCGCCGGCAGTCGGAGCAGCCGCCCGCCCGTCGAAGCCCGGCCGGTCATTCCTCGCCACCCATCGAGGAGACGCCGTTGACGTGGTGGTGCTCCGATCGGTCGGTGCCGCCGGCCTCGGCACTCGCGACGGCCGCGCCCAGCCGGGCGACGACCAGCTCGGTCACCTCCACGAACGTCTCCAGCCGGGCGTGGTCCAGGTCGCCGAACAGGGTGCGCGCCAACTCCTGCCGGCCGTCGGCCAGGGCGGTGGTGACCGCATCACCCTGTGTCGTCAGCCGCACCAGCAACGCCCGCCGGTCGGTCGGGTGGGGCTCCCGGGAGACGAACCCGGTGCCGACCAGCCCGTCCACCAGGCCGGTGATGTTGCGCGGGGTCACGCCCACGGCGGTGGCCAGGGCCTGTTGGGTCTGGGGCCCGCCGGCCTTGAGCACCCACAGCAGATGGGCCCGCGGCACGGTCAGCCCCGCCGCCGCGAGGCCCCGCGTCATGTCGTCGTTGAACACCACGACCAGTTCGAGCACCCGGTCCAGCGCCACGGCGAACGGCGACTGGTCGGTCATGGTGAACTCCCTTCATTGTGTATGTACTTCACCATACTGCCGGCCGCGGTGCCCGCGACCGGCGCCGAGGTCTGCTCGAGCGCGAGCGTCCGACGGCCCGGGGGGCCGGCCGCGATGCCTAGACTTCTGACGAACGTCCCGCAGACGGGACCTGTCCTTGGAGCTGTCCTGCGCATCGTCTTCGCCGGAACCCCCGAACCGGCTGTCGTGTCGTTGCGTGCCCTGCTCGCGTCCGAGCACGAGGTCGTCGGGGTCGTCACCCGCCCTGCCGCCCCGGCCGGCCGCGGCCGGGCCCTGCAGCCGAGCCCGGTCGAGGAGCTCGCCCGTGAGCACGGTCTCGACGTCCTCACCCCCGCCGGTGGCCGCGACCCGGAGCTGCTGGCCGCTCTCGTCGCACTCGCCCCGGAAGCGGCCGCGGTGGTCGCCTACGGTGCGCTGCTGCCGCAGCCGGTCCTGGACGTGCCGAGGCACGGCTGGGTCAACCTGCACTTCTCGCTGCTGCCGTCCTGGCGCGGGGCCGCTCCGGTGTATGCCGCACTCCGACACGGTGACGACGTCACCGGCGCCAGCACCTTCCGGCTCGAGGCGGGGATGGACACCGGGCCGGTGTTCGGCACCGTGACCGAGACCATCCGGCCCACCGACACCACCACCGACCTGCTGGGTCGGCTCTCCGTCAGCGGTGCCGAACTGCTCGTGCGCACGCTGGACGGCATCGCCGACGGATCGCTGGTGCCGGTGCCGCAGCCCGCCGACGGGGTGAGCCACGCCGGCAAGGTCACCGTCGCCGACGCCCGGATCGTCTGGGACACACCCGCTGTCGCCGTCGACCGGACGGTCCGCGCGCTCACCGCCGAACCAGGCGCCTGGACCGTCTTCCGCGGCCGGCGGCTGGGCCTGGGGCCGCTCGAGCGTTCCGGCGCCCCCGCGGGCGAACTGGCCCCGGGCGAACTGTCGGTGTCGAAGAAGTCCGTGCTGGTCGGCACCGCCACCACTCCGCTGCGGTTGGGCACGGTGCAGCCGCCCGGCGGACGACCGATGCCCGCCGCCGACTGGGCGCGCGGCGTCCGGCCCGCCGCCGACGAGCGTTTCGAAGATCCTGAGGAGCAGTCATGACCCGACCGAGCGGACCCGGCCGACGCGGGACGTCCCGACCTCCGGGTCGACCGGACACCCAGGCACCGCCGACGGTCGACCAGGCCCGGTCCGCGGCCCTGGAGCTGCTGTCGTCGGTGCGCACCGACGGCGCCTACGCCAACCTCGCGCTGCCGAAGATCCTCGCCGCCCGTGGTCTCAGCGGCCGCGACGCCGGTCTGGCGACCGACCTCGCGTACGGCTCCTGCCGCGCGATGGGTCTGCTCGACGGCATCATCGCGGCCTGCTCCGACCGGCCGCTGGAAGACCTCGACGGCGCGGTGCACGACGCGCTGCGGCTGGGCACCTACCAGCTGCTGCGCACCCGCATCCCGGCGCACGCCGCGGTCAGTACCACGGTCGACCTGGTCCGCTCCGGTCCCCGTCCGGGGGCAGCCGGCTTCGTCAACGCCATCCTGCGCAAGGTCGGGCAGCGCTCCGAGGACCAGTGGGTGGCGGTGCTGGCGCCCGCCGTCGCGGACGACCCGGTCGGTCACTGGGCCGTGGCGACCGCGCATCCCCGGTGGATCGCGCAGGCTTTCGCCGACGCCCTCGGCCCCCGCGGCGACGAGCTCGCCGCCGCGCTGCAGGCCGACGACCTGCGTCCTCGGGTGCACCTGGTCGCCCGGCCGGGTCGGATCACCCGTGACGAGCTGGTCGCCGACTCCGGCGGGACCCCGGCCGCCTTCTCGCCGTACGGCGTCTACCTGGACGAGGGCGACCCCGGCCGCATCGCCGCCATCGCCGACGGCCGGGCCGCCGTGCAGGACGAGGGCTCGCAGCTCGTGGCGGTCGCGTTGGCGACCGCACCGATCGACGGGACCGACAGCCGCTGGCTCGATCTCGCCGCCGGACCCGGAGGCAAGGCGGGCCTGCTCGGCGCGCTGGTGGCCGAACGCGGCGGCAGCCTGGACGCCGTCGAGCTGGCGCCGCACCGGGCCGAGCTGGTCCGCAAGACGGTCCGCGGGCTGCCGGTCACCGTCCGCACTGCCGACGGTCGCGATCCGGGCTTCGAGCCGGGCACCTTCGACCGGGTGCTGCTGGACGCACCCTGCACCGGCCTGGGCGCGCTCCGTCGGCGGCCCGAGGCGCGGTGGCGGCGCAGTCCCGTCGGCGGTGGCGGAACTCGTCGCGCTGCAACGGGAGCTGCTGGACAGCGCGCTGCGGCAGGTCCGGGTCGGCGGCGTGGTGGGTTACGTGACCTGCTCACCGCACCTGGCCGAGACCGACGGCGTCGTCGGCCGCCTGCGCGACGACGTCACGCTGCTCGACGCGCGCGAGATGCTGCCGGGCGTCCCGGATCTCGGCGACGACCCGACCGTGCAGCTGTGGCCGCACCGGCACGGCACCGACGCGATGTTCCTCGCCCTGATCCGCCGCGACGCCTGACCCCGGCCGGGTCAGGCGACGACCGTGACCGCCGGATCGTCCGCCCCGGCCGGCTGATGCCGGCCGGCCACGCCCAGACCCTGCGGCGCAGGCCACCGAGGGCCGACGCCGGTCCGAACCCGTTCCCGACCATCTCGCGGACGGTCATCCCGTCCCCGCCGATGGTGAGGTGGGCCGGGAAGTCGGTCTCGAACCGGTTGATGCCCGTCAGCTCCCGTGTACGTCGTCGTCCGACGCGGTCTTCGCGACGCTGCACTCCGCCGTCGGCGGCCTCACGGCGCAGCGGCTGCGTGCAGTCCCGCTCGATAGGGTGGCTCGCGTGCAGACGCTGATCGCTCCGTCCATCCTGTCCGCGGATTTCGCCCGGCTGGGGGAGGAGGCCGCCGCCGTCGCCGGCGCCGACTGGTTGCACGTGGACGTGATGGACAACCACTTCGTCCCCAACCTGACCCTCGGGTTGCCGGTGGTGAAATCGCTGCTGGCGGCGACCGACCTGCCGCTGGACTGTCATCTGATGATCAGCGATCCCGACCGCTGGGCGGTCGGCTACGCCGAGGCCGGGGCCTACAACGTGACCGTGCACGCCGAGGCGATCGTCGGCGATCCGGTCCGGCTGGCCGACCGCCTCCGGGACGCCGGCGCCAGGGCGGGGTTGTCCCTGAAGCCCGGCACCGCCCTGGACGACTGGACCGAGGTGCTGCGTCACTACGACACCCTGCTCATCATGACCGTCGAGCCGGGTTTCGGCGGTCAGAGCTTCCAGCCGGAAATGCTGACCAAGATCCGGCAGGCCCGGTCGCTCGTGGAGACCGGTCACCTGAACGTGGTCGTCGAGGTGGACGGCGGCATCGCCGAGGACACCATCGCGCTGGCCGCGGAGGCGGGCGCCGACTGCTTCGTCGCCGGATCGGCGATCTACGGCGCCGACAACCCGGGGCGGGCCGTGACGGCTCTCCGTCGGCTGGCCGCCGCCGCGCGCCGCTGAGCCCCCGACGGGTCGGGTCGGCTGCGGCGGGAGTGGAAGGCGCCGGCCGCCGAAAGCGAACAGGATGGCCGGGATGGACCACGGCGACGATCCGACGACCCGACGACGCAGCATCGCGACGGAAACGAACGAGCTCCCGCTCAGGACGATGACACGGCAGGCACCGCGACGGACACCGAACGCCCGGCGGAGGTGACGGACGTGGTGATGAGGTGGATGCTTTCTCCTGGTGCCACTCGAGTGGCCCGGTCCGATCGGCCATGGACCTGGGTCTATTCGGACGTGCCGCACTTCCATCGACACTGATGCGGGGTGCTGATCGCATCTGCCGGCGGCGGAGCGAGGGAGCGTCATGAAGGTCGTCATCGGCGAGGACGAGGTGCTCCTGAGACGTGGCCTCATCCTGGTGCTGGAGAACGCCGGGTTCGAGGTGGCCGCCGCGGCCGAGGACGCCGCCCATCTCCTGACGCTGACCGAGAAGCACCGTCCCGATCTGGTCATCACCGACGTACGGATGCCGCCGTCGCACACCGACGAGGGCATGGTGGCCGCCCTGCACATCGCGCGGACATTCCCCGACATGTCCGTCGTGGTGCTGTCGCAGTACGTCCAACGCCGGTACGCCGTCGAGCTGCTCGCGGAGAAGCGCCACGGGGTCGGCTACCTGCTCAAGCAGCGGATCGCCGACGTCGACACGTTCTGCGCGGATCTGCGCCGGATCCACGCCGGCGGCGCCGTCATCGACCCCGAGGTCGTCCAGATCATGGTCGCGCGCGCCCGCCATGATGACGGGGTCATCGCCCGGCTGACGCCCCGTCAACGGCAGGTGCTGACCCTGGTCGCCGAGGGCCGCAGCAACAGCTCGATCGCGGCGCAGCTGGTGGTGACCGAGAAGGCGGTGGTGCAGCACACCTCTCGCATCTACGACGCCCTGGGGTTGGCCGTGGACGACGACGGCCACCGGCGGGTGCTGGCGGTGCTGAAGTACCTGGCCCGCTCGTGAGGCCGGTCCGGACGGGATCCACGGCCACCGCGCCCCGACCACCCACGTCGGGCCTGCTGCGCTCGCAGCGGCGCGCCCTGTTGTTCGTGGCGGTCGGCCTGCTCGCCGCCGGCGGACTGCTGCTGGCGGTGATGGTCGACGAAGGCATCCCGGGCTGGTGGTCCCTCGTGCCGTTCCCGACCTGTCTGCTCTGGGCCGGCGCCGGGATCTTCGCGTGGTGGCGGCGACCCGGCAACGGGCTGGGCGCCTTGCTGGTCTGGGGCGGCCTCGGGTTCCTGCTGTCGGCCCCCAGCGGCTCCGACATCCCGTGGCTCGCGATGATCGGCGCCGAGTTCGGGAGTGCCCCACTGGCCGTCCTGGTCCATCTGCTGCATGCCTTCCCGGGTGGGCGGCTGCGCGGTCGCGCGTCGATCATCACCGTGGTGTCGGCCTACCTGGTGTCCTTCGTGCTGCAGATTCCGAAGTGGGCCTTCGACGTGCGGCAGGAACACCTCCCGTTGTTCGTCGCCGACCGTCCGGGACTCCAGCACGGGCTCGGCATCGTCCAATCGGCGTCCGGCGCGCTGGTGATGGCGGCGACGACGATCGTGTTGGTCGGCCGACTCCGGCGCGCCAAGCCGTTCCAGCGACGAGTGCTCGCCCCGCTGTACTCCTACGGGGTCCTGACCGCGCTCTGGGTGCCGTTCTCGGCCAACGTCCTGCGGCGGGGGTTGAACGTCCCGGAGGTGGTCACCGACGGCAGCCAGAACATCCTGCTGGCCGGCATTCCCATCGCTTTCGCCCTGGCGGTGTTCCGCGGCGGCTTCGCCCGGACCGGTGAGCTGCAGGAGCTCTCGGAATGGCTCAGTGCCCGGGACGACCGCCGGTCGCGGCTGGGGATCGCGTTGGCGTCGGTGCTCGGCGACGCCAGCCTGCAGCTGGTGTTCTGGGTTCCGGACGAGAAGCGCTACGTCGACGCCGACGGGCGGCGGGTCGCGGTGCCGGCGCCGACCGCGTCCCGCGGGGTGGTCATCATCGAACTGGCGGGCGAGCCGATCGGCGCGGTGGTCTACGACGCGGAGCTCATCGACGATCCGGAGCTGGTCCGTGCCGCCGGCCGGGTCGTCGCCCTCGGTGTCGACCGCGAGCGGCTGACCGCAGCGCTGCACGTGACCGAGCAGTCGCTGCGCCGGTCACGGGAGCGCATCGTCGAGACGGCCGACCGGGAGCGCCGGCGGATCGCCCAGGATCTGCACGACGGGCTGCAGGTCAAGCTCGTGCTGCTCGCGCTGGAGGCTCAGCAGGTCGCCAACGAGCTGGCTCCCGGGGCGCACACCCGGTTCAAGGCCACCGAGCTGCGGCAAGGTATCGACGCCGCCGCGGCCGAGCTGCGATCCCTGGTGCACGCCGTGATGCCGTCGGCGCTGCTCGAGCGGGGACTGGCGTTGGCCACCGAGGATCTGCTCGACCGGCTGCCGCTGCGCTCGGTCCTCGAGGTGGGCGACGTCGGGCCGCTGCCCATGTCGGTGCAGAGCACCGCGTATTTCGTGGTCGCCGAGGCCGTCGCGAACGTGGTCAAGCACGCCGACGCCGGCAAGGTGCGGGTGCACGTGCTGCAGCAGGACGACGTGCTCACGGTGGACATCGAGGACGACGGCACCGGTGGAGCCGCGATCGACCGGGGGACCGGGATCCGGGGGCTCCTGGACCGGGTGGACGTCCTCGGGGGTGACCTGCGGCTGACCAGCCAGGCCGGGGTCGGCACCCGGTTGACGGTCCGGCTTCCGCTGTCCCGGGACACCGCGTCGCTGCCGCACCCGGTGTCACCGGACGATCCGGCGTCGCTGCAGCATCCGGCGTCGCTCGAGCACCCGGCGCTGCCGGACCCGGCAGGGCCGCTGCCGCGATCTGCCGCCGCCGCTGCTGCTGCCGCCGCCGCTGCCGCCGACCGCCGAAACGGTGCCGGGACGGCAAGGGTCCGTCACCGGGCGCCGCTGACCCGCAGAGCCACGACGGCCCTGACGACCCGGACAGCACCGGACGGAACCCGACGGGCCCGGGCCGCGTCACCGCTGACCCGGCTCGATCGGGCCGCAGCCGCGATGAGGGAGACTGGACGGTGGCGCCGCCGGTCGGTGGCGCAGGTCCGTCACGCACGGACCCCCCGTCCGCAGGAGGAATGGCACGTGTTCACCGGCATCATCGAGGAACGCGGCGAGGTGCTCGACCTGGCCCTGGCCGCCGACGGCGACTCGGCCCGTCTGACCATCCGGGCGGCGACCGTCACCGGCGATGCCGGGCACGGTGACTCCATCGCCGTGTCCGGGGTGTGCCTGACCGTCGTCGATCGCGCGACCGGCTCGTTCACCGCGGACGTGATGGCCGAGACGCTGTCGCGCACCACACTCGGTGCGCTGACCGTCGGGGACGAGGTGAATCTCGAGCGTTCGGTACTGCCCACCACCCGGATGGGCGGCCACGTCGTCCAGGGCCACGTCGACGGCGTCGGCACCCTCGTGTCGCGCACCCCCCACCCCGCCTGGGACGAGATCCGCATCGCGGTCGGCCCGGAGCTGGCGCGCTACATCGCCGGCAAGGGTGCCATCGCGGTGGACGGCATCTCGCTGACCGTCATCGACGTGCACGACACCGACCAGGGCGCCGAGTTCGGCGATCGGCGATCATCCCCGAGACCCGTGCCGCCACCACCCTCGGTGGCCGGCGAGTCCGGCGACCGGCTCAACATCGAGGTCGACGTGATGGCCAAGTACGTCGAGCGGCTGCTCGGCACCACCCACCCGGACAGGACGCGGGCATGACCGCCGCCGACGACCGGTTGCCCAACGGCTTCCACACCATCGAGTTCGCCGTCGCCGAGCTCGCCGCCGGCCGGACGATTCTGGTGGTGGACGACGAGGACCGCGAGAACGAGGGCGATCTGATCTTCGCCGGCGAGCTGGCGACCGCGGAGAACACCGCGTTCATGGTGCGGTACTCGTCCGGCGTGATCTGCGTGCCGATGCCGCCGGCCGACTGCGACCGGCTCGAGCTGTCGCCGATGACGCTGGTCAACACCGACCCGAAGGGCACCGCCTACACCGTCTCGGTGGACGCGAAAGTGGGTGTCAGCACCGGTATCTCGGCCGCCGACCGGGCCCGCACGATCCGGGCGCTGAGCCGACCCGGCCACCGAGCCGGGCGACCTGAGCCGACCCGGCCACGTGTTCCCGCTGCGGTCCCGGGAGGGCGGGGTGCTGACCCGCCCCGGACACACCGAGGCCGCGGTCGACCTGATGCGGATGGCCGGCCTGCGCCCGGTCGGCGCGATCGCCGAAGTCGTCAGCGATGACGGGTCGATGGCCCGGCTGCCGGAGCTGCGCGAGTTCGCCGCCACCCACGGCATCGCGCTGATCACCATCGCCGACCTGGTGGCCCACCGCCGCCGCTCCGAGGTGCACATCGACCAGGTCGCCGACGCGCGGCTGCCGTTGCCGCAGGGCGAGTTCCGGGCGATCGGCTTCCTCAGCCGGGTCACCGGCAAGGAGCTCGTCGCGCTCGTGCATGGGCGACATCGGCGACGGCGAGAACATGCTCGTCCGGGTGCACTCGGAGTGCCTGACCGGCGACGTCTTCGGCTCGCTGCGCTGCGACTGCGGGCCGCAGCTGGACGCGGCCCTGGACGCCGTCGCCGCCGAGGGCCGCGGAGTCGTGCTCTACATCCGGGGTCACGAGGGCCGCGGGATCGGGCTGCTGCAGAAGCTGCGCGCCTACGAGCTGCAGGACGCCGGCGCCGACACCGTCGACGCCAACCTGCGATCTCGGGCCTCCCGCGGACTCCCGCGAGTACGGCACCGGCGCCCAGGTGCTGGCCGCGCTCGGCGTCCGGTCGATGCGGCTGCTCACCAACAACCCGGCCAAGCGGGCCGGCCTCGAGGGCTACGGGCTGTCCATCGTCGAGCGGGTGCCGCTGCCGGTGGCCAGCAACCCGGAGAACGTCCGCTACCTGACCACCAAGCGGGACCGGATGGGGCACAGCCTGGCCGGCCTGGCCGCGGAGAACCTCGGCGCCGATCCGGATCACCGACGGCAGCCCCGTCGATCCGGTCGACGTCGAGAACGCCGACGGCTGCACTACCCGCCGAGATCACGAGGAGCAGTTCATGAGTGGCGAAGGACGCCCCGTCCTGGTCGTGCCGGACGCCCGCGGGCTGCGGGTGGCGATCGCGGTCGCGCAGTGGCACCCGGAGATCATCGACGGGCTGCTGGCGCGTGCGCTCGCCGTCGCCGGGCGAGGCCGGGCACCGCCGAACCCCTGGTCGTCCCGGTGTCGGGATCGATGGAGCTGCCCGTGGTCGTCGCCGCAGCTCGCCACCGACCACGACGCCGTCGTCGCGCTGGGCGTCGTGATCCGCGGCGGCACCCCGCATTTCGAGTACGTCTGCGAGGCCGTCACCTACGGGCTGACGCGGGTGAGCCTCGATGCGGGTATCGCCATCGGCAACGGCGTGCTGACCGTGAACACCGTCGAGCAGGCGGTGGACCGGGCCGGCGGCCCCGGCGCCGCCGAGGACAAGGGCGGTGAGGCGATGGCAGCCGCGCTGACCACCGCCGCTCACCCTGCGCAACCTGCGGGCCCCGGCCGCGAGGATGGGATTCTGATGACCGACCGACCGACACGATCGCCCGGCACCGACCGAGGCCGGCGTGACCACTCGACCGTGCGCCCCCGCCGGATCGCCATCTACGCCGCGATCGGCGCGGCGGCCGTGGTGATCGTCGGTGAGGTCTTCGTGGCGCTCAAGCTGCGCAGCTCCGACACCGGCGTCATCTTCCGGACGTCGGACGCACTGGCGATGGCCGGGCTCGGGCTGCTCTTCGCCGGCGGCCTGATGTTGACCGCGCGGCCGCGGTTGCGCGCCGACGCCGCGGGGCTGCGGGTCCGCAACATCGTCGGCGAGCGGTTCGTGCCGTGGCCGGTGGTCGAGCGCATCGCGTTCCCCGAGGGAGCGGTGTGGGCGCAGCTGGAGCTCGCCGACGACGAGGTGATGTCGGTGATGGCGATCCAGTCGATGGACAAGGAGCGGGCCGTCGTCGCGCTGCACGAGGTGCGCGCGCTGCACGATCGCTACGCGCCGCCGACGAGCCGACGGGCAGCGGCCGCCCGCTGCCGGCCGAGGACCCGAACCGTCCGCTCGGGCGGCTGGAGATCATCGACCGGCAGAAGGCGGCCCAGGGCGGGGGCAAGCGCCGCCGGCGCTGACGACCGGACCGGTGCGAGCCCGACCCACCGACCGGCTGACGCCTCCGATCGGCCCGACCTCATGGAGGCTCGGGTCAGTGCGGCCGGGGGCGGCTCTCGCCGGGGCCCTGCCCGGGCAGGTCCGGAACCGCGGAGTACTCGCGGAACGCCCCCTGCAGGGCGCCGAGGCCGTCCCGGAACGCGGCGGCGTGCGGCCCGAGGTCCGGCAGCGACGCGTTCAGCAGTCCGGCCAGTGCCGTGATCAGCGTCCGCGCCTCGTCGAGATCGCGGTGGGCCGGCCGGTCGGGATCGTCGTCGGCCAGGCCCAGCTGCTCAGCGGCCGCGCTCATCAGCATCACCGCGGCGCGTGAGATCACCTCGACCGGCCGGGATGTCGGCCAGGTCGCGGTCGGGCGAAGGCGGGTTCGGACGGGATGCTGGCCGATGGGTTTCTTCGGGCGCGGTCACATGCGTTAGACTTCCAGGTGCGAGTGTCCTGAACGAAATCGAGCGAGATCCGTCCCGGCACATCCGCACAGACTGCAAGTGGAGCCCGACTCCCACCCGCGCTGCCCTCGGCGGCCGGGTTCGGTCCAGCATTCCGGGCCGGTGTCTGCGGTTCCATCGCGAGGCGGAATCGCCGAGACCGGCTCTGCTCGCTGTATTGCTCCGCTCCGGCACGCCGGGGTGGAGGTGGATTCGGGTCCCGTTGCCATCGGCAGCGGGACTTTTGCATTCCGGACCATCTGCATTCCGGACCATGGCAGCCTGCGGTTCGTTGCACCGGTGCACGTCGCGCCGGTGCGACCGACCGGCCACGCAGCACAGCGACACCCGCACAATCACCGTCTTCAGGAGGACTCAATCAGCGTCGAGCCACGCATCAACGACAGGATTCGCGTGCCGGAGGTCCGGCTCGTCGGACCGAACGGCGAGCAGGTCGGCATCGTGCCGATCAGTCGCGCCCTGGACATGGCCGTCCAGGCCGATCTCGACCTGGTCGAAGTCGCTCCGACCGCACGTCCGCCCGTGGTCAAGATCATGGACTACGGCAAGTTCAAGTACGAGAACGCGCAGAAGGCGCGTGAGGCCCGCCGCAACCAGGTCCTCACCGTCATCAAGGAGATGAAGCTCCGTCCGAAGATCGACGGGCACGACTACGAGACCAAGAAGGGTCACGTCGTCCGCTTCCTCAAGGTCGGGGACAAGGTCAAGGTCACGATCATGTTCCGTGGCCGCGAGCAGTCGCGCCCGGAGCTCGGCTTCCGGCTGCTGCAGCGGCTCGCCGCCGACGTCGCCGATCTCGGCTTCGTCGAGGCCGCGCCCGAAGCTCGACGGCCGCAACATGATCATGGTGCTGGCCCCGCACAAGGCGCCGACCAAGGTCGCGAAGTCGCCGACCCCGGCCAGCGGCCCGCGCACCCCGCGCGGCGAGCAGACCCGGGTTCGCAGGTCGACGGCGACCAGGACGTCGTCGGACGACCTCGACGACGACGACACTGGACGACCGACACCGACGACGCGATGCCACGGAGGCCCGGCGGCAGGACGCCCGGCGGCTCCCGTCGAGCCGGCGCCGGCGCCGACGTCTTCAAGAAGGCCGCCGTGCCGCCGACCCCGATCGCCGCACCTGCGCCCGAGCGGTCGGAGCGACCCGAGCGGTCGTCGAGCCGGCCGCCGTCCAGCCGGCCGTCCGGTCCGTCCTCGCGTCCGTCGGCCCCCCGGCCGACCAGCAACCCGAGCGGGCCATCGGCACCGTCGTCGGCCCCGTCGGCCCCGGCGGCTCCGTCCACCGGCTCCCGGCGCCGGCGTCCACGCCGCGTCCGCCGGCCCCGGCCGCCCCGCGTCCCGTGGTCCGACCGGCGACCACCGGCGGCACGCCGGGCAAGCCCGGTGGCGGTTCGCCGACGTCCGGGTGCTCGCGGTCCGCGTCCCGGTGCCCCCGGTCCGCGGCCGCCCAAGCCGACGACCTGACCGAGCACCCACCACTTGACACCATCTGCCGGCAGCCCGCCGGCACCCGTCCGCTGCGGACGGGCTGAGAAATGACGAGGAACACCATGCCCAAGATGAAGACGCACTCCGGGATGAAGAAGCGGGTCAAGGTGACCGGCTCCGGGAAGCTGACCCACGAGCAGACCAACAAGCGTCACCTGCTCGAGGTGCAAGACCAGCAAGCGCACCCGGCGTCTGAGCGGGACGGTCGACTTCGCCAAGGTCGACGTGCCCCGCGTCAAGCGGATGCTCGGTCGCTGAGCTCAGCTCGCCGCTCCACCACCGGCCTCACGGCCACGCCGCCGGAGCTCCACCCCGGCCCGCACGATCCCTTCCCGATATCCCGCTCCGCCCGGCACGACGTCCGGCGTGAGCACGAAGTAGAAAGACAGGTGCCACGTGGCTCGCGTCAAGAGGGCGGTCAACGCCCAGAAGAAGCGCCGCACGACCCTGGAGCGCGCGGCCGGTTACCGCGGCCAGCGCTCGCGGCTGTACCGCAAGGCCAAGGAGCAGGTCCTCCACTCCCTGAACTACGCGTACAACGACCGCCGCAAGCGCAAGAACGAGTTCCGCAAGCTGTGGATCTCGCGCATCAACGCGGCCGCCCGCGCCAACGGCATGACCTACAACCGCTTCATCCAGGGCCTGAACCTGGCCGGCGTCGAGGTCGACCGCAAGGTCCTGGCCGAGCTGGCTGTCCGCGACGCCGCCGCCTTCGCGGCCCTGGTCGCGATCGCCCGCGAGGCGGTGCCGAGCCTGGCCGGCGCCGGTAAGAGCGACGCCGCCTGAGTACGAACCAGGGACCGTCCCGCCCCCGGCGTGACCGACCGTCCGGTCCGCCGGTCGGACGAACCACGCCGGGTGGCCGGGACGCCACCGGTCTGCCGGTGACCAAGTCGGGATCGTCCGCCAAGGACGCCGACTTCTTCACCACCGCCGACGACGAGACCGAGGTCAACGGCGACGGTGTGCTGACCGAGCGCAGCTCCCGGGTCGCCGCGGCCCACCGGCTGCTGCGCCGGTCGCGGCGGACCGAGGCGGGGGAGTTCCTCGCCGAGGGCGCCCAGGCCGTCACCGAGGCGCTCGACCTACGCCCGTGACGCACCCGGGCGTCGTGCGGGAGCTCTTCGTCACCCGGACGCCGCCGCCCGGCACGTCGACCTCGTGCGAGCGGCCTACGCGGCCGATGTCGAGGTCAGTGTGGTCAACCGGCGCGCGATGGAGCTGCTGTCAGCGACACCCAGACGCCACAGGGCATCGTCGTCCGCTGCGCGACGCTCGACATCCCGCTGGCCGAGGCGCTCGGCAACGGCGCGAAGCTGGTCGCCGTGCTCGTCGACGCCAACGACCCGGGTAACGCCGGCACGGTCGTGCGGCTGGCCGATGCGGCCGGCGCCGACGCGGTGGTGTTCGCCGGCGAGTCCGTCGACCCGTTCAACCCCAAGGCGGTCCGGGCCTCGGTCGGCAGCGTGTTCCACCTGCCGATCGCGCGTGCCGTGGACGCCGACGAGCTGCTCGCCGCGCTGGCCGAGGCCGGCCTGTCGGTACTGGCCACCACCGGGTCGGCCGAGATCGACCTCGACGCCGCCGGTCGCGACGGCGTGCTCGACCTGCCGACGGCGTGGTTGTTCGGCTCCGAGGCGCACGGGCTGCCCGCGCACCTCATCGGGGCCGCCGACGCGGCCGTCAGGGTGCCGATCCACGGCCGGGCCGAGTCGCTGAACCTGGCCACCGCCGCGGCGATCTGCCTGTACGCCTCGGCGTCCGCGCACCGCCGGGAGTCCGCACCGCCGGAGTCCTGAACCTCGCCTCACTCGCACCACCACCGAATCGTGGCGGTTTCCTCTCGCTCAGCGGGAGGATGCCGCCACGATTTTCGTGTGTCCGGGTGATCCGACCCGCTCCGGCCCCACTCCCCGGAGGTCAGCTCCAGCGGTAGCGCTTCGTCAGTGCTGCCTCGACCAGCCCGAAGCGCCGTTCGTCGAGGGACGACGCCTCGCGGCGCATGCCGGCGGGGTGCACCCGGAACACCCGCTCGACGTTCACCCAGCTGGGCCGGCCCTCGGCGTCCCATGCGCCGCTGCCCAGCGCGACGAACTCGCCGTCACCGTGGTGCGCCTTGCTGGTCAACTGCACCGCCAGCACCGTCCCGGCCTGCTCGGTGGCGACCACCAGGACCGGCCGGTCCTTGCCGCGGCCGTCGTTCTCCTCGTAGGGCACCCACGTCCAGACGATCTCGCCCGGGTCGGGGGTGCCGTCGGTGCTGGGGGAGTAGCTCATCCGCACTTTCCCGACGCCGCGTGGGTCGACCTCGACGGTCGCCGTGGCCCCGGTGCGCCCGCGGCTCGGCACCTCGGGCGTCGGCCGGGAGGAGCCCGGCCCCGGCCGCGGCGCGGTGGCGGTCGGGCGCCCGGCCGCCGGTGGCGGCGCCGTCTTCCTGCCCAGCACGGATCGGAGCGACGGAGGACGCCAGGTCGGCGAGGAAGGAGCGAGCCACGCCC
Source organism: uncultured Actinomycetota bacterium (assembly GCA_963700115.1). GTDB lineage: Bacteria > Actinomycetota > Actinomycetes > Mycobacteriales > Nakamurellaceae > Nakamurella. The sequence continues at coordinate 1,193,637 of OY969473.1, forward strand.
GCACCCTACCGACCGACGGTCCGACCTGCGGGAACCGGCTCACCGGCCGGCTGCGCCGCATCTGTCCGCGGGACCTTCGACCGGCGTCGGGAGGGGCGTTGGCCCCGGCGTGATCGCATATGCTCAGCGGTCGGTGCGGCCCCGACGGTCCTGTCGAGGACGCTGCACGGTCCACGCCGCACCGGACACGTCGTCTGCATCCGGGCGGCACCGCCGAAGACCGAGGACTCACGCGTCGATGAGCACCACACCGGAACCACGCGACACGACCTGCGGCCGCCGACCCGGTCGGTCGCCGCGCGGCAGGCGTTCGCCGCGGCCGGCGACCCTCGCCGAGCTCGCCGAGCAGCGGCAGGCCCACCTCGGGGACAAGTCCCCGGTGCTGCTGTCCCGCCGGGCGCTGGGGCAGTTGCCCGGCTCCGAGCGGGCGGCCCGCGGCAAGCAGATCAACGCGGAGCTGCAGGCCGTCACCGCGGCGTACGAGGAACGGCTCGCCGTGCTCACCGCCGAACGCGAGACCGCGATGCTCGCGGCCGAGCGGGTCGACGTGACGCTGCCCGGCGACCGGCGGCCGCGGGTGCCCGGCATCCGATCTCGCTCGTCATCCAGCAGACCGTGGACGCTTTCCTGGCGATGGGCTGGGACGTGGCGGAGGGTCCGGAGCTCGAGGCCGAGTACTTCAACTTCGACGCGCTGAACTTCCTGCCCGACCACCCGGCCCGCGCGCTGCAGGACACCTTCCACGTCGCCGCGCCCGACGGCGGCGCCGACTCGGGCCTGGTGCTGCGCACCCACACCTCGCCGGTGCAGGCCCGGACGATGCTGCACCGCGAGCCGCCGATCTACGTCGTGTGCCCGGGACGGACCTACCGCACCGACGAGCTCGACGCCACGCACACCCCGGTCTTCCACCAGATCGAGGGGCTGGCCATCGACCGCCACCTGACGATGGCGCACCTCAAGGGCACCTTGGACCACTACGCCCGGGCCATGTTCGGTCCGGAGTCGAGGACCCGGCTGCGGCCCGCATTTCTTCCCGTTCACCGAGCCGAGCGCGGAACTGGATGTCTGGTTCCCGCAGAAGAAGGGCGGCGCCGGCTGGGTCGAGTGGGGCGGCTGCGGCATGGTCGACCCGGCCGTGCTGGTCAACTGCGGCATCGACCCCGACGAGTTCACCGGCTTCGCCTTCGGGATGGGCGTCGACCGCACGCTGCAGTTCCGCAACGGCATCCCGGACATGCGGGACATGATCGAAGGCGACGTGCGCTTCAGCGCGCCCTTCCCGACGGAGGTCTGATGCGCGCCCCGCTGGAGTGGATCCGGCAGTACGTGGCCCTGCCCGACGACGTCACCGTCGCCGAGATCGAGGCCGCGCTGATCCGGATCGGCCACGAGGTCGAGGACGTCCACACGCCGCCGCCGACGACCGGTGACCTGGTCGTGGCCCGGGTGCTGGCCATCGAGGAGCTCACCGAGTTCAAGAAGCCGATCCGCTTCGTCACCCTCGAGGTCGGTCCCGGCCTGGGCGCCGACGGCACCGCCGAGCGCCAGGTCATCTGCGGCGCCCGAAACTTCGCTGTCGGGGACCTGGTGGTGGCCGCGCTGCCGGGCGCGGTGCTGCCCGGCGACTTCGCCATCGCCTCGCGCTCGACGTACGGCCGCATCTCCGACGGGATGATCTGTTCCGCCGCCGAGCTGCGGGTCGGCAACGACCACGACGGCATCATCGTCCTCGACGCCGACGATCCGGCCGCCGTGATCGGCACCGACGCCCGCCCGCTGGTCGGTGCCACCGACACGGTGCTGCGAGCTGGCGATCACCCCGGACCGCGGCTACGCGCTGTCGATCCGCGGCCTCGCGCGGGAGCTGTCGGCGGCTTTCGAGGTGCCGTTCACCGACGTCGCCGACGCGGACATCCGTGACACCGCCGGCGAACCCGCGCCGTGGCCGGTGACCATCGAGGACCCGGCCGGCTGCGACCGTTTCGTCGTGGTCAAGGTGTCCGGCGTGGATCCGTCGGCCAGGAGCCCGTACTGGATGCGCCGCCGGCTGCTCGCCGCCGGCATCCGGTCGATCTCGCTCGCCGTGGACGTCACCAACTACGTGATGATCGAGGTCGGGCAGCCGCTGCACGCCTTCGACGCCGCCACCCTGGCCGGGCCGATCAGCGTCCGCCGGGCCGCCCCGGGTGAGAAGCTCGCCACCCTGGACGGTGTCACCCGCACCCTGGACACCACCGACCTGGTCGTCGCCGATCCGAGCGGTGCGATCTCGCTGGCCGGCGTGATGGGCGGCGCCGGCACCGAGATCTCCGAGGCGACCACCGAGGTCCTGATCGAGGCCGCGCACTGGACGCCGTCGGTCATCTCCCGGACCGCCCGCCGCCGCTCGCTGACGTCGGAGGCGTCGCGCCGCTTCGAACGCGACGTCGATCCAGCCGTCGCGCCGGGTGCGGCCGAGACGTGCCGCGGAGCTGCTGGTGCGCTACGGCGGCGGCCACCTGGAGCCCGGCCGTACCGACGTCGGAGCACCGACCCCGCCGGCCACCGTCACCCTGCCGCTGACGGAGCCGGAACGCCTGTTGGGTCGCCCGGTGTCGGCCGGGACGGCCGCGCACCGGCTGGTGCAGGTGGGTTGCGTCGTCGAGGCGTCCGCGGCCGGCGACGCACTCCTCGTCACCCCGCCCACGCTGGCGGCCCGACCTGCTGCGTCCGGCGGACCTGGTCGAGGAGATCGCGCGTCTCGACGGCTTCGACCTCATCGGCTCGGTGCTGCCGCAGGCCCCGGCGGGGGCCGGGCTGAGCTCCGCCCAGCGCCGTACCCGTGCGGTGGCCGCCGATCTCGCGGCCATCGGGCTGACCGAGGTGCTGACGTTCCCCTTCGTCGGCGCCGCGGGACTTCGACCGCGCTCGGCATCGACGACGAGCGACATCCGTCGGCGCACCGCGACGCTGCTGAACCCGCTCGACGTCCGCCCGGCCGCTGATGCGCACCACGATGCTGCCCGGGCTGCTGGAGACGTTGCCGCGCAACCTGTCCCGGGGTGCGCGTGACGTCGCGCTCTTCGAGCTCGGGCTCGTCTTCCTGCCGCGGCCGGACGCGCCGCGACCGCCGGTGATGACCGTCGGTGCCCGCCCGTCCGACCACGAGCCTCCGGGTCCTGGAGGCCGGCGTGCCGACCCAGGTGCAGCACGTCGGGGCGGTGCTCACCGGGGAGTGGGACCGCGCGGGCTGGTGGGGCCCCGGCCGTACCGCCGACTGGGCCGACGCGATCGAGCTGGCCCGGCGGATCGGCCGTACCGCCGGCGCCGAGATCCGGGTGGAGACCGCTGAACTCGCTCCCTTGCCACCCCGGTCGCTGCGCCGGCATCCGGGTCGGTGACTGGCCGGTCGGTTACGCCGGCGAACTGCACCCCGCGGTCCTGGAGCGGCTCGGGCTGCCGGCCCGGACGGTCGCGCTCGAGCTGAACCTGTCCGGCTTCCCGGCCCGTCGACCCGTTGTCCCGCCGACCATCTCGTCGTTCCCGCCGGTGCTGCAGGACGTCGCGCTGATCGTCGACGGCGTGGTGCCGGCCGGCCGGGTCAGCGAGGTGCTCCGCCGCGCCGGTGGTGAGCTGCTCGAATCGGTGCGGCTGTTCGACGTCTACACCGGGCCTCCGGTACCCGGCCGGGAAGAAGTCGCTGGCGTTCGCCCTGAGCGTGCGCGCCGCCGACCGGACCCTCACCGGAGCCGAGGCCCAGCAGGTCCGCGACGCCGTCGTGGACGCCGCGGCGCGTGAATTCGGCGCGGTGCTGCGATGACGGCCCCCACCAGGACAGGAGCCGTCATCATGAGCACCCCGACGCTGCCGAAGCGGCTGGCCGAACAGATCGACAAAGCCGGGTACTACCCGGCTTTCGTCACCGATGTGCTGGACGTGGCGCTCGCCGGTGAGGAGGTCGCCGGGCATCTGGTGCACGGGGAGACGACCTTCGACGCCGACACCATCCGGCGGCACCTGTCGGTCCTGGTGCTGACCCCGAACCGGCTGATCTTCGTGCACGCCGACGATCACGCCGGCGACGAGGAGCACACCGGGGACGCCCACGGGGTGGCCACCTCGGAGGCCGTCCCGCTCAGCGCCGTGCGGACCGTGATGCTCACCCACGTCGTCGGCAAGCCGGCCGAGTACCCGGCCCGCCGCCGCGCCAACGACCTGACCGGCCGTGACATCACCCTGACCATCGGCTGGGGTGGGGTGTCGCGGGTCGACCTGGAGGTGGCCGGTTGCGGTGACCCGCAGTGCGACGCCGACCACGGCTACACCGGCACCCTGGCCGGCGACGATCTCGCCCTGCGGATCAGCGCCGACGCCGAGGGGGCCGCGGCGCTCGCAGGACGCGCTGGCCTTCGCCCGGCTGTTGTCCGCCGCGACTGCGATTCGTCGCTGAGTCGATGACCGCTCCCGGTCCGGTGGTGCCCGACTACGCCGGCGACGTCCTCTGCCGGCGTGCTGCCGGCTGCGGCCGGCGTGCTCGGCGTGGACGTGCACGGCCGACCGGACTGGGAGCTGCCGGCGGCCGACCGGGTGTGCGTGGTGCTGGTGGACGGCCTCGGCTTCGAGAACCTGTCCGACCCCGCGACACGGGCCCCGTTCCTGAAGGGCGCGCTCGCCGGCTCGCGGGTGCTGCGGGCGGGGTTCCCGACGACGACCGCGGTGTCGATGGGCTCCTTCGGGACCGGGCGCCCGCCGGGCGAGCACGGGCTCGTCGGCTACGACATGCGCGACCCCGCCACCGACCGGATCATCAACGGGCTGCAGGTGGGCCGAGGGCGTGGACCCCGTCGCGTGGCAGCCGTACCCGACCGTCTTCGGTCAGCTCGACGCCGCCGGCGTGCGCTCCTTCCGGATCGGTCCCGACCGTTTCGCCGGGTCGGGACTGACCGAGGCCGCACTGCGCGGCGGGTCCTTCGTGGCCGCGACCAAGCTGTACGACACCACCCGGGCGGCCCGGGACCTCTTGACCACGCACGAACGGGCGCTGGTCTACCTGTACTGGGGCGGGGTCGACTACAACGGTCACACCCACGGCTGGCGGTCCCGGCACTGGCGGGACGCCACCGCCGATCTGGACCGGGCGCTGGCCACGCTGTACCGGGGACTGCCCCGGGGCACCCTGCTGATCGTCACCGCGGACCACGGGATGCTCGATCTCGACCACGCCCACCGGCACGACCTGGCCCGCACGCCCCGGCTGCTGGCCGGGGTACGCCACATCGCCGGCGAGACCCGCTGCCTGCAGCTGCATGTCGAGTCGGGGGCGGCGCAGCAGGTGGCCGACGCGTTCGCCGGCGAGTTCGGTGACCGGGTCTGGGTGCGTACCCGGGACCAGGCGGTGGCCGACGGCTGGTTCGGCCCGGCCGTCGACGCGCGGGTGCTGCCGCGGATCGGTGACGTGCTGGTCGCCGCCGCCGGCGACGATCTCGGACTGGTGGATTCCCGGGTGGTCGACCGCAAGGTGTTGCGGCTCATCGGGCAGCACGGCTCGCTCACCGAGATCGAGCAGCGGGTGCCGTTCCTGGTCTACGCGGCCTGACGCCTCAGCCGCGCACCTTGTTCAGCGCCGCCCGCGCCGATTTCTGCTTCTGCTCGGCCGTTTTCGTCTGCTTCTGCGCCTCCTCCAAGGCGCGGCGGGCGGCCGACAGCTCTCGCTGCAACCGGGTGATCAACTGCTGGGCCGCACCGGCGCGGTCCACCGCGTCCTGCACGGCGGCGTCCGCGGCGTCCGCCTCGGCCTGCGCGGCGGCGACCGCCCGGTCGTGCGCCGCCCGTTCGCGTTCCTGTTTTGCCCGGGCGGCGTCGGCGCGGGCCTCGGCGGCCCGCTCCCGCACGGCCTTCTGATCGGCTTGCTGGTCGTCCTTCTCGTCGGCTTTCGAGGGTGTCGACGGCGTCTCGCGCTCCGGGGGCGCTTCCGCGGCGGCCGCCGGGCGTGGACTGCGGATCAGCGTCAGCTCCGGCGGGCTGAAGCCGAACCCGGAGGATTCGGCGGCGCGGACCAGGATGCCCTGTCGCAGTTGGTCGGCCACGCCGGTGTCGGCCAGCGCCGCGGTGAGAGTGGCGGTGACCTCCTCCCGCTGACCGGCCGTGGGCGACTGCTGACCGATGATCTCGAACGCCCGGCGGGTCAGCTGATCGAGCAGTCGGCGCCGCTGGGTGTTGAGCTCCCGCAGGGCTTTTCCGTCGCCGGCGGTCTGTGCCCGCTGCAGGTCGGTGCCGACCTCCACGAGGGCGTCGATGGCGCCCGGATCGGTGCGGGCCAGCCGGTTGATGGTGAAGGCCGACTGGGTCGGCTTGCGCAGGCCGCCGATCGCCGCCGCCGCCTCCTTGTCGCCGTCGGCCTTCGCCGCCTTCGCGAGCTCGTTCCGGCGGGGGATGAAGCGGTCGAGGTCGAGCGCGTACAACTCGTCGACCGCGTCGTCCAGCAGCGACACCGAGCCCTCCCCGGGTGCGGGGTACGGCACCTCGCGCCCCGAGTGTCCCATCACGCCGGCGCCCTCACCCCGGGACCTTGCGGTCTGGATGACCATGCGTTCCTGTGTATTGTATTCGGAGGGTTGACGACAGGAACAGGTGATCATGACGTATCGGGTGGCGGTGGCCGGAGCGAGCGGCTACGCGGGCGGTGAGCTGCTCCGGTTGCTCCTGGGGCATCCCGAGGTCGAGATCGGGGCGCTGACCGCCAACGCCAGTGCCGGCACGACGCTGGGCGAACACCAGCCGCACCTGTGGCCGCTGGCCGACCGCGTCCTCGTCGAGACCACCGCCGCCGAGCTGGCCGGCCACGACGCGGTGTTCCTGGCCCTCCCGCACGGGCATTCGGCCGCCATCGCTGCCGAGCTCGGCCCGGAGGTGCTGGTCGTGGACTGCGGCGCCGACCACCGGCTGGCCGACCCGGCCGCCTGGGAGACGTTCTACGGCGGCGCGCATCCCGGCACCTGGCCCTACGGCATGCCCGAGCTCCCCGGCGGCCGCGAGAAGCTGCGCGGGGCCACCCGGATCGCGGTGCCCGGCTGCTACCCGACGGCGGCGTCGCTGGCGATGGCCCCGGCGCTGGTCGCCGGCCTGGTCGCGCCCGCGGTCACCGTGGTGGCCGCGTCCGGCACCTCCGGCGCCGGCAAATCCCTCAAGGCCAACCTCCTCGGCAGCGAGGTGATGGGGTCGGCGTCGGCCTACGGGGTCGGCGGCGTCCACCGACACACTCCGGAGATGGTCCAGAACCTGTCCGCTGCCGCCGGCACCGCGGTGACCGTGTCGTTCACCCCGATGCTCGTCCCGATGAGCCGGGGCATCCTGGCCACCGTCACCGCACCCGCGGTGCCGGGAACCACCGCCGAGGACCTCCGTGCCGCGTACGAGAAGGCCTACGGCGACGAGCCTTTCGTGCATCTGCTGCCCGTGGGCCGGTGGCCGCAGACCAAGGCCGTCGCCGGTTCCAACAGTGTCCACCTGCAGATCGCCCTCGACGGGGCCGCGGGCACCGTGGTGGTCGTCGCCGCGGTCGACAATCTGACCAAGGGCACCGCCGGTGCCGCGGTCCAGTCGTTCAACCTCGCTCTCGGGCTGCCCGAGGCCACCGGACTCTCCACGATCGGACTCGCACCGTGACCGTCACCGCTCCCGCCGGATTCCGGGCCGTCGGCGTCGCCGCCGGTCTCAAGTCCTCCGGTGCTCTCGACCTGGCGCTCGTGGTCAACGACGGTCCGGAGTACGAGGCCGCCGGCGTGTTCACCACCAACCGGGTCAAGGCCGCGCCGGTGCGCTGGTGCGAGGAGATCATCGGCCGCGGCCGGCTCGCCGCCGTGGTGCTCAACTCCGGTGGGGCCAACGCCTGCACCGGCGAGGCCGGCTTCGCCGACACCCGGGCCACCGCGGGCCGGGTGGCCGGGCTGCTGGGGGTCGCCCCGGACGACATCGCGGTCTGCTCCACCGGTCTCATCGGTGAGATGCTGCCGATGGACCGGATCACCGCCGGCATCGACGCGGCCCACCTGGAGCTCGCCGTCGACGGCGGGCCGGCCGCGGCGCTGGCCATCATGACCACCGACAGCGTGCCGAAGACGGTGTCGGTGTCGGGCCCCGGCTTCACCGTCGGCGGGATGGCCAAGGGTGCCGGCATGCTGGCCCCCGGTCTGGCCACCATGCTCGTCGTGCTCACCACCGACGCCGCCGTCGGCTCCGCGGATCTGGACACCGCGCTGCGGTCCGCGACCCGGGTCAGCTTCGACCGGCTCGACTCCGACGGCGCGATGAGCACCAACGACACCGTGTTGCTGCTCGCCTCCGGAGCCTCGGGCCGGACCCCGCCGCCGGCGGTTCTCACCGCCGCCGTCACCCGGGCCTGCAAGGACCTGGCCCAGCAGTTGATGGCCGACGCCGAGGGCGCCAGCAAGGAGATCGCCATCGAGGTGCTGCACGCCGCCTCCGAGGACGACGCCGTCGAGGTCGGGCGTTCGGTGGCCCGCAACAACCTCGTCAAGACGGCCTTCTTCGGCGGTGACGCGAACTGGGGTCGGATCCTGGCCGCCGTCGGCACCACCGCCGCCGCTTTCGATCCCGACCAGCTCGACGTCGCGATCAACGGCGTGTGGATCTGCCGTGGCGGTGCCCGCGGCGAGGATCGCGACCTCGTCGACCTCTCGGGACGGACCGTGCACGTCCAGATCGACCTGCACGCGGGCGTCGAGACCGCGACCGTGCTGACCAACGACCTGTCGCACGCCTATGTGCACGAGAACTCGGCGTACTCGACATGACCGACACGGCCGATCTTCTCGCCGGTCCGGCGGCACCGCGCCGCTGTCCTGGCGGCGACACTGCCCTGGCTGCAACGCTTCCGCGGCCGGATCATGGTGGTCAAGTACGGCGGCAACGCGATGACCGACGACGCCCTCAAGGCGGCGTTCGCGGCCGACATGGTGTTCCTCCGCGCGGTCGGGGTGCACCCGGTCGTCGTGCACGGCGGGGGCCCGCAGATCTCGGCGATGCTGAAGCGGCTCGGCATCGCCGGCGAGTTCGCCGGCGGCTTCCGGGTGACCACACCCGAGACCATGGACGTCGTCCGGATGGTGCTCGTGGGGCAGGTCGGCCGCGAACTGGTCAACCTGATCAACGCGCACGGCCCGCACGCCGTCGGCATGAGCGGCGAGGATGCGCAGCTGTTCACCGCCGCCCGGCGTACCGTGCGACGTCGACGGCGTCGCCACCGACATCGGCCTCGTCGGCGACGTCGTCGCCGTGAACCCCGCCGCCGTCCTCGATCTGATCGCGGCGGGCCGGATCCCGGTGGTCTCCACGGTCGCGCCCGACGTCGACGGTGTGGTGCACAACGTCAACGCCGACACCGCCGCCGCTGCGCTGGCGATCGCACTGGACGCCGCGAAACTCGTGATGCTCACCGACGTCGAGGGTCTGTACGCGAACTGGCCGGATCGCAGCTCCCTGCTCTCGGTGGTCACCACCGACGAGCTGGCCGCGATGCTGCCGACGCTGGAGAGCGGCATGGTGCCGAAGATGGAGGGTTGTCTGCGGGCGGTCCGGGGCGGGGTGGCCACGGCACACGTGATCGACGGCCGGATCCCGCACGCCGTGCTGCTGGACATCGTCAGCGACGCCGGCGTCGGCACCAGTGGTCCCCGGCCCCGAGGAGGAGTCCCATGTCTGAGTCGACGATCGCCGCGGCGACGCCGATCTCGGCCAACGACGCAGCCGCCGGCCGGTGGTCGCACGCGCTGATGGACAACTTCGGGACGCCGCCGATCGAGCTCGTCAGTGGCATGCGGCGCGGTCGTCACCGACGCCGACGGCCGTGCCTATCTGGACCTGCTGGGTGGCATCGCGGTGAACGCCCTCGGGCACGCCCACCCGGCCATCGTCGAGGCGGTGTCCCGCCAGGTGGCCACCCTCGGTCACGTCTCGAACTTCTTCACCCACCCCACGGTGCTCGCGCTGGCCGAGAAGCTGCTCGACATCAGCGGTTTCGCCGATCCGGCGGTGGGCGGCCGGGCGTTGTTCTGCAACTCCGGCGCGGAGGCCAACGAGGCCGCGTTCAAGATCGCCCGGCTCACCGGCCGACCGCGGATGATCGCCGCCGAGGGCGGGTTCCACGGCCGCACGATGGGGGCGTTGGCGCTGACCGGACAACCCGGGAAACGGGCGCCGTTCGACCCGATGCCGGCCGGTGTCGGTTTCGTGCCCTACGGCGACGTCGCCGCGCTGGACGCTGCCGTCGACGACACCGTGGCGGCGGTCTTCCTGGAGCCGATCCTGGGCGAGGGCGGGGTCATCCCGGCACCGGACGGCTATCTTGCGGCGGCCCGGCGGCTCACCAGGGACCGCGGCGCCCTGCTCGTCGTCGACGAGGTGCAGACCGGCGTCGGCCGGACCGGAGCCTGGTTCGCCTTCCAGCACGCCGGCATCGTGCCCGACGTGGTCACGCTGGCCAAGGGTCTCGGTGGTGGGCTGCCCATCGGCGCGGTGCTGGCCACCGGCCGGGCGGCCACCCTGTTGCAGCCCGGTCAGCACGGGTCCACCTTCGCCGGTAACCCGGTCTGTGCGGCAGCGGCGCTGGCGGTGCTGGCCACCGTCGCCGCCGACGGGCTGCTCGACCACGTCAGCCACGCTCGGCAAGCACATCGCCACCGGTGTCGAGGATCTCGGGCATCCGCTGATCGCCGGCGTCCGCGGTCGCGGGCTGCTGCTCGGGATCGTGCTCCGCACACCGGTCGCTCCGGCCGCGGCGCTGGCCGCACGGGACGCAGGCTTCATCGTCAACGCGCCGGCCGCCGGACGTGCTCCGGCTCGCGCCGCCGCTGATCCTCACGCAGGCGCAGGCGGACACCTTCGTCCGGGCCCTCCCGAACATCCTGGACTCACTCGAGACCGAAAGCAGCGCATCATGATCCGGCACTTCCTGCGGGACGACGACCTGACCCCGGACGAGCTCACCGCCGTCCTCGACCGGGCCGACGCCTACAAGGCCGACCGCACCGGCTACACCCCGCTGGCCGGCAAGGCCGTCGCCGTCGTGTTCGAGAAGAACTCCACCCGGACCCGGCTGTCGTTCGAGGTCGGCATCGCGCAGCTCGGCGGCCAGCCGGTCATCGTCGACGGACGCACGTCGCAGCTCGGCCGCGAGGAGACGATCGAGGACACCTCCCGGGTGCTGTCGCGCTACGTCGACGCGATCGCCATCCGCACCTTCGCCCAGCGGCGGATCGACGCGCTCGCGTCCGCGGCCTCGGTGCCGGTGATCAACGCCCTGACCGATGAGTTCCACCCCTGTCAGGTGCTCGCCGACCTGCAGACCGTCCGGGAGCGCAAGGGAACCGCTGGCCGGCGTCACCCTGACCTACCTCGGCGACGGCAACAACAACATGGCGCACAGCCTGATGCTGGGCGGGGCCAACGCCGGGATGCATGTCCGGGTCGCTTCGCCGACCGGCTTCGACCCGCTGCCGTGGGTCGGGATCGACGCCAAGGAGCGCGCCGCGCAGACCGGCGGCTCGGTGACGATGATCGCCGATCCGCACGCCGCCGTGGACGGTTCCGACGTGCTCGTCACCGACACGTGGACCTCGATGGGTCAGGAGAACGACGGGCTCGACCGGGTCGGCCCGTTCCGGCCGTACCAGCTCAACGCCGCCCTGCTCGGGCGCGCGGCGGACGGCGCGATCGTGCTGCACTGCCTGCCCGCCCACCGCGGTTGGGAGATCACCGACGAGGTGCTCGACGGACCGCAGTCCGCCGTCTGGGACGAGGCCGAGAACCGGTTGCACGCCCAGAAGGCGCTGCTGGCCTTCCTCGTCGAGCGGGCGTGAGGCATGCGGCGATGACGGCCGGGGCACCCGGGACCAAGGCGGCGCGACTGTCCAAGATCACCGAGGCGATCCGTTCACAGCGCCTGCATTCGCAGACCGAGCTGTCGGCCGTGCTGGCCGGCGCCGGCATCGAGGTCACCCAGGCCACGCTCTCCCGCGACCTGGACGAGCTGGGCGCGATGAAGCTCCGGGGCGTCGACGGCGGCTCACCGGTGTACGTGATCCCGGAGGACGGAAGCCCCCGGCCGATGCCCGGTGGCACCGACCGGCTGAGCCGGCTGCTGGGTGAACTGTTGTTGTCCTACAACGCCTCGGCCAACCTGGCTGTGCTGCGGACGCCACCGGGCGCCGCACAGTTCCTGGCCAGCGCGATCGACCGCGCCAGCCTGGCCGACGTCATCGGCACGATCGCCGGCGACGACACGATCCTGGTCGTCGCCCGGGACGGTCTCACCGGTGACGAGGTGGGCCGCCGCCTCGCCGCCCTCGCCGGCTGACCGCTCCGCAGCACCGTCTCCCCGGCACCGCCCCGCACCGACCCCGCAGCTGCCGTACCGGACAGCCCGCACCGCACAGATAGGCTCCGCACGTGTCCAAGGTTCTCGAATCCCTGCCCCAGGGCCAGAAGGTCGGCATCGCGTTCTCCGGGGGGCTCGACACCTCTGTCGCCGTCGCCTGGATGCGCGAGAACGGTGCCGTTCCCTGCGCCTACACCGCCGACCTCGGCCAGTACGACGAGCCCGACCTGTCCGGCGTGCCCGGCCGGGCGAAGGAGTACGGCGCCGGTATCGCCCGGATCGTCGACTGCCGCGCGGCTCTCGTCGAGGAGGGGCTGGTCGCGCTGGCCTGCGGCGCCTTCCACATCCGCTCCGCGGGGCTCACCTACTTCAACACCACCCCGCTCGGCCGCGCCGTCACCGGCACCCTGCTGGTGCGCGCGATGGCCGAGGACGAGGTCGACATCTGGGGCGACGGCTCCACCTACAAGGGCAACGACATCGAGCGGTTCTACCGCTACGGGCTGCTGGCGAACCCGCGGCTGCGCATCTACAAGCCATGGCTGGACACCCGTTTCGTGTCCGAGTTGGGTGGCCGCACCGAGATGAGCCAGTGGCTGCTCGCCCGCGACCTGCCCTACCGCGCGTCCGTCGAGAAGGCCTACTCCACCGACGCCAACATCTGGGGCGCCACCCACGAGGCCAAGACCCTCGAGCAGCTCGACACGTCCGTCGAGATCGTCGAGCCCATCATGGGTGTCGCGCACTGGGACCAGAGCATCGCAGATCGCCCCCGAGGACGTCACCCTGCGCTTCGAGCGTGGCCGTCCGGTCGCCATCAACGGCGTCGACCACAGCGACCCGGTCGCGCTGGTCAACGAGGCCAACACCATCGGCGGCCGGCACGGTCTCGGAATGTCCGATCAGATCGAGAACCGCATCATCGAGGCGAAGTCACGCGGCATCTACGAGGCGCCCGGTATGGCGTTGCTGTTCGCCGGTTACGAGCGGCTGGTCAACGCCATCCACAACGAGGACACCGTCGCCGCCTACCACAACGAGGGCCGCAAGCTCGGGCGGCTGTTGTACGAGGGCCGCTGGCTCGACCCGCAGGGCCTGATGCTGCGAGAGTCGTTGCAGCGCTGGGTCGGATCCGCCGTCACCGGCACCGTCACGCTGCGGTTGCGCCGCGGCAACGACTACACGATCCTCGACACCACCGGGCCGGCGCTGTCCTACCACCCCGAGAAGCTGTCGATGGAGCGCGTCGCCGACGCCGCCTTCGGGCCGGCCGACCGCATCGGTCAGCTGACCATGCGCAACCTCGACATCGCCGACACCCGCGCCAAGCTCGAGCTGTACGCCGAGCTCGGCCAGCTCGACGCGACCGAGACCCTCGTCGGATCCCTGCGTCCCGGCGACGCCGCCGCGATCGCGAGCTTCGAGCCCAGCGACGCCGAGGCGGCCGCCATCGACCTGGCCAGCGAGGCCGCCGCGATGGAAGCCGGAACCGACTGACATGACGATCGTCGACCCGACGCCGGGTGCCGCGCCGCTGAAGTTGTGGGGCGGCCGGTTCGCCGGCGGCCCCGCCGATGCTCTGGCCGCGCTGTCGAAATCGACCCACTTCGACTGGGTGCTGGCGCCCTACGACATCGCCGGCTCCAAGGCCCACGCGAAGGTCCTGCGAGCAGGCCGGGCTGCTGACGCCGGCCGAGCTGACCGCGATGCACGCGGGGCTGGACGCGTTGCTCGCCGACGTGCTCAGCGGCGCGTTCGTCGCGTCCGACGACGACGAGGACGTGCACACCGCGCTCGAACGCGGTCTGCTGGACCGGGTCGGCAAGGACCTCGGCGGCAAGCTGCGCGCCGGCCGGTCCCGCAACGACCAGGTGGCCACGCTGTTCCGGGCGTACCTGCGCGACGCCGCCCGCCGCGTCGGACTGCTCGTCGTGGACCTGCAGGACGCGCTGCTCGCCCAGGCCGAGACCCATCCGGGCGCGGCGATGCCCGGTCGCACGCACTTCCAGCACGCCCAGCCGGTGCTGCTGGCGCACCAGCTGGCCGCGCACGCCCAGGCGCTGTCCCGCGACGTCGACCGGATCCGCGACTGGGACAAGCGCGCAGCGGTGTCGCCCTACGGCGGCGGTGCGCTGGCCGGCTCGTCGTTGGGGCTCGATCCGGCGGCGATCGCCGAGGACCTCGGCTTCGACGGCCCGGCGGCCAACTCGATCGACGGCACCGCCTCCCGCGACTTCGCCGCCGAGCTCGCGTTCGTGCTGGCGATGACCGCGGTGAACCTCTCCCGCTGGGCGGAGGAGATCATCGTCTTCACCACCGCGGAGTTCGGCTACGCGACGCTGGACGACGCCTACGCGACCGGGTCGTCGATCATGCCGCAGAAGAAGAACCCGGACATCGCCGAGCTGGCCCGCGGCAAGTCCGGCCGGTTGATCGGCAACCTGGCCGGCCTGCTCGCCACCCTCAAGGGCCTGCCGTTGGCCTACAACCGGGACCTGCAGGAGGACAAGGAGCCGGTCTTCGACTCCGTCGCCCAGCTGGAGATGGTGTTGCCGGCGCTGACCGGGCTGACCGCCACCCTGACCTTCCACGTCGACCGGTTGGCCGAGATGGCACCGGCCGGGTTCTCGCTGGCCACCGACATCGCCGAGTACCTGGTCCGGGAGGGGGTCCCGTTCCGGGTCGCCCACGAGGCCGCCGGCGAGTGCGTGCGGGCTGGCCGAGTCCTCCGGCCGCGAGCTGCACGAGCTGACCGACGACGAGTTCGCCGCCATCGACGCAGGCCTGACCCCGGCGGTCCGGGACGTGCTCACCGTGGCCGGCTCGCTGGCCTCCCGGGACGGCGTCGGCGGCACCGCTCCGGTCCGCGTGTCCGAGCAGCTGGCGCAGCTGCGCGACGTCATCGTGACCGACCGCACCTGGCTGCAGCGTGGTGTCCGCGGCTGACGGTCACCGGCTGGGCCGGGACTTCTTCGCCCGCGAGTCCGACGTGGTGGCCCGTGACCTGCTCGGTCGGGTCATCCGGACCGGCGCGGGGGCGGGAACGGTCACCGTTCGCCTCACCGAGACGGAGGCCTACCACGGGGCGTCCGATGCGGCCTCCCATGCGTATCGCGGCGAGACGGCGCGCACCGCGGTGATGTTCGGTCCGGCCGGTCACCTGTATCTGTACTTCGTCTACGGGATGCACTGGTGCGCGAACGTGGTGACCGGGCGACCGGGCACCGCGAGTGCGGTACTGCTCCGGGCCGGTGAGGTCGTCGACGGTCTGCCGCTCGCCCACGCCCGGCGTCCGGCGGAACGCACGACCCGGAAGCTGGCGTCCGGGCCGGCGCGGTTGGCCGCGGTCCTGGGGTGGGGCACCGGGGACGCCGCCCGCGCCGCCAACGGCGGCGACCTGTGTGCCGTCGGAGGACCCGGAGAGGTTCTCGATGCCCCGGTGGCCGCCGTTCGACATCACGGTCGGCCCGCGGGTCGGCGTTGCGGCGGCCGCGGCGGAACCGCTCGGTTCTGGATCAGCGGGGATCCCACGGTCAGCGCCTACCGGCCAGGGGTGCTGCGGACCGCGGAACCGGCGGACGCGGTGAGGCAGGATGGATCGGTGACCCAGCCTTCCTCGACCGAGCCTTGCCACCGGGCCCTCTGCCACCGAGCCTGCTGCCACCGACCTGCTGCCACCGGGCCCGCCGCGACCGGCTTCGACTCGATCTACGGCGAACTCGTCTGGCGTGGGCTGGTCCATCAGACCACCGGGGACGAGGCGCTCGAGGCGCTGCTCGACGGTCCGCCGGTCACCTTTTACGTCGGCTTCGACCCCACAGCGCCCAGCCTGCACATCGGCAACCTGGTGCAGCTGCTGACCGCGCGCCGGATCCAGGACGCCGGCCACCTCCCGCTGGGGCTGGTCGGCGGTTCGACCGGCCTGATCGGTGACCCCAAGATGAGTGGGGAGCGCGTGCTCAACACCCCCGAGACGGTGGCGGCCTGGGTGGAGCGGATCCGCGTGCAGGTGGAGAAGTACCTGGACTTCGCGGGCGACCACCCGGCCCGCATCGTCAACAACCTGGACTGGACGGCGCCGATGAGCGCCATCGAGTTCCTGCGCGACATCGGCAAGCACTTCCGGATGGGGCGGATGCTGTCCAAGGACACCGTCGCCACAAGGCTGGCGAGCGAGGAGGGCTTGTCCTTCACGGAGTTCAGCTACCAGATCCTGCAGGGGATGGACTACCTCGAGCTGTTCCGGCGCTACGACTGCCGGCTGCAGACCGGCGGCAGCGATCAGTGGGGCAACCTGGTCAGCGGCACCGAGCTCATCCGCAAGGTCACCGGTACCGAGGTGCACGCGATGGCCACGCCGCTGATCACCAAGGCGGACGGCACCAAGTTCGGCAAGACCGAGTCCGGCACGGTGTGGCTGGACCCGTCCCTCACCAGCGCCTGGGCGTTCTACCAGTTCTGGATGAACGCCGACGATCGCGACGTCGTCGGGTACCTCAAGGTGTTCAGCTTCCGGACCCGGGCCGAGATCGAGGCGCTCGCCGAGGCGACGGCGGACCGGCCGCACGCCCGCGAGGCGCAACGGGCGCTGGCCGCCGACGCGACCACCCTGGTGCACGGTGCGACTGCGACCGCCGGGGTGGTCGCGGCGTCGACCGCGCTCTTCGGCCGCGGGGAGCTGTCAGCCATCGACGAGACCACGCTGGCGGCGGCCCTCACCGAGGCCGGGGTGGTCACGGTCGGGGAGGAGATGCCGTCCGTCGTGCACCTGCTGCAGCGCAGCGGGCTCGCGTCCTCCCTGGGGGAGGCCCGTCGCACCGTCGCCGAGGGCGGCGCGAACATCAACAACGTGCGGATCAGCGACCCCGAGCACGTCCCGTCCGCCGCGGACCTGCTGCACGGCGGGTGGCTGGTGCTGCGCCGGGGGAAGCGGTCGATCGCCGGAGTTCGCGTCACCGCCTGACTGCGTCCGGGCGCAGCGTGGTCCAGGCCACAGAATTTGCGCGCACATCGGAGGATGTGCTCGTCGGCCGGGGCGGGGCGACGCCGGCGCGGCTGACCTGCGCAAACACCGGCGAACACTCCCGATGACCTGGGGATTTGCAGAGCCGGCAATCTGCACGTAACTTAGTCCTTGCACCACGGAGTACCGAACAAGACGCAGGAGCCGAGAGGCGCCAGGCGCGTGGCCGGTCCGGGTGCCACAACCCGAAGGTAGCGCCTCCAGAGATGGCGGCGTGATCCACGCGGCCTCCACACGGAGACCGCAGCGGCGCGAGGCACTCAGAACACCCCGAGGTGAGCAGTACCCCCGATGTGGAGGGGCCCGAGCGGCCCGGAAGCATCGAGCGGGTTTGTTGTTTGAGAACTCAACAGTGTACCGAAAGTCAGTGCTTAGTTTTTCTCCGTGCATCTGTCGGCTGTGGCCTTTTGGGGTTGTGGTTGGTGGGTGTGTGGTTCCTTTGATGCACTTTTGATCTGGTTTTTTGTCAGGTTGTGTTGTGTGTTGGAGATCGGTTTTCTGATGTTTTCATTGGAGAGTTTGATCCTGGCTCAGGACGAACGCTGGCGGCGTGCTTAACACATGCAAGTCGAACGGAAAGGCCCGCTTGCGGGTACTCGAGTGGCGAACGGGTGAGTAACACGTGGGCAACCTGCCCTCAGCTTTGGGATAACTCCCGGAAACGGGTGCTAATACCGAATATTGACTTGTCCTCGCATGGGGGTTTGTTGAAAGTTTTTCGGCTGGGGATGGGCCCGCGGCCTATCAGCTTGTTGGTGGGGTGATGGCCTACCAAGGCGACGACGGGTAGCCGGCCTGAGAGGGCGATCGGCCACACTGGAACTGAGACACGGTCCAGACTCCTACGGGAGGCAGCAGTGGGGAATATTGCGCAATGGGCGGAAGCCTGACGCAGCGACGCCGCGTGAGGGATGAAGGTCTTCGGATTGTAAACCTCTTTCAGTAGGGACGAATGTAGACGGTACCTGCAGAAGAAGCACCGGCCAACTACGTGCCAGCAGCCGCGGTAATACGTAGGGTGCGAGCGTTGTCCGGAATTATTGGGCGTAAAGAGCTCGTAGGCGGTTCGTCGCGTCGAATGTGAAATCCCGGGGCTCAACTCCGGGTCTGCATTCGATACGGGCGGACTAGAGTTCGGTAGGGGAGACTGGAATTCCTGGTGTAGCGGTGAAATGCGCAGATATCAGGAGGAACACCGGTGGCGAAGGCGGGTCTCTGGGCCGATACTGACGCTGAGGAGCGAAAGCGTGGGGAGCGAACAGGATTAGATACCCTGGTAGTCCACGCCGTAAACGGTGGGCGCTAGGTGTGGGGGACTTCCACGTTCTCTGTGCCGCAGCTAACGCATTAAGCGCCCCGCCTGGGGAGTACGGCCGCAAGGCTAAAACTCAAAGGAATTGACGGGGGCCCGCACAAGCGGCGGAGCATGCTGATTAATTCGATGCAACGCGAAGAACCTTACCAAGGCTTGACATACATCGGTAACTTCCAGAAATGGTTGCCCCGCAAGGTCGGTGTACAGGTGGTGCATGGTTGTCGTCAGCTCGTGTCGTGAGATGTTGGGTTAAGTCCCGCAACGAGCGCAACCCTCGTCTTATGTTGCCAGCACGTCATGGTGGGGACTCATAAGAGACTGCCGGGGTCAACTCGGAGGAAGGTGGGGATGAGGTCAAATCATCATGCCCCTTATGTCTTGGGCTTCAAGCATGCTACAATGGCCGGTACAAAGGGCTGCGATACCGCGAGGTGGAGCGAATCCCAAAAAGCCGGTCTCAGTTCGGATTGGGGTCTGCAACTCGACCCCATGAAGTCGGAGTCGCTAGTAATCGCAGATCAGCAACGCTGCGGTGAATACGTTCCCGGGCCTTGTACACACCGCCCGTCACGTCACGAAAGTCGGTAACACCCGAAGCCGGTGGCCCAACCCCTTGTGGGAGGGAGCTGTCGAAGGTGGGATCGGCGATTGGGACGAAGTCGTAACAAGGTAGCCGTACCGGAAGGTGCGGCTGGATCACCTCCTTTCTAAGGAGCAACTGGCCGGCACGGGTTCCCTCGACATTCTCGTTGGGGGCGGGTTGTTGGTTCAGACGCCATTTTCGCAGACGTTTGTTCTGTGGGTGGTGCTCATTGGTGGACGCTGACTTTTCGGATCCTGGATCGTTTGTCGTGTGTTAGTACAGCTCCTCCGGGTCGTCTGTTCCTTCGGGGGTGGGTGGCGTGGATTGGGTGGGAACGCGTACGGCTGGTGTGAGGGGGTTCGTTGGTACACTGTTGGGTCCTGAAACAACAAGCCCCGTATCTGTGTGTCTGTGCTGGTCTGGTTGCTCCCTGGTTGGGGGGTGTCGGGTTGGTGGGGATGGATGGGTGTGGGTGTTTGTGTGTTTCGGCCTGGCTGCGCATGTCGGTATACCGGTTCACGATCTTCGCTTCGGTGGGGGTGGTGGGTGTTGGGTGCTGGCGGGTGTGTGTGGTCTTGGGTTTGTTGTTTGAGAATTGCACAGTGGACGCGAGCATCTTTGTGGTCAAGTTTTTAAGGGCACATGGTGGATGTCTAGGCATCAGGAGCCGATGAAGGACGTAGGAGGCTGCGATAAGCCTCGGGGAGCTGTCAACCGAGCTGTGATCCGAGGATTTCCGAATGGGGAAACCTGGCAGGAGTCATGTCCTGTCACCCGCGCCTGAATATATAGGGTGTGTGGAGGGAACGTGGGGAAGTGAAACATCTCAGTACCCACAGGAAGAGAAAACAACCGTGATTCCGTGAGTAGTGGCGAGCGAAAGCGGATGAGGCTAAACCTATCGTGTGTGATACCCGGCAGGGGTTGCACGGTGGGGGTCGTGGGAAGTGTGCGTTACTGGTCTGCCGGCTGGTTGCAGAGTCAAAAAATCGCGCGTTAGTCGAATGGGTTTGGAAAACCCAGACGTAGAGGGTGATATCCCCGTAGACGAAAACGTGCGGTCTCTGTGTGCGCTCTCCCAAGTAGCAGCGAGCCCGTGAAATTCGCTGTGAATCTGGCGGGACCACCCGTTAAGCCTAAATACTACCTGATGACCGATAGCGGACTAGTACCGTGAGGGAAAGATGAAAAGTACCCCGGGAGGGGAGTGAAATAGTACCTGAAACCATGTGCTTACAATCCGTCGGAGCGGTCCCTTGTGGGCTGTGACGGCGTGCCTTTTGAAGAATGAGCCTGCGAGTTAGTGGTATGTGGCAAGGTTAACCCGTGTGGGGCAGCCGTAGCGAAAGCGAGTCCGAACAGGGCGTTTGAGTCGCATGCTCTAGACCCGAAGCGAAGTGATCTACCCATGGCCAGGATGAAGCGACGGTAAGACGTCGTGGAGGTCCGAACCCACTTAGGTTGAAAACTGAGGGGATGAGCTGTGGGTAGGGGTGAAAGGCCAATCAAACTTCGTGATAGCTGGTTCTCCCCGAAATGCATTTAGGTGCAGCGTCGCGTGTTTCTTGCCGGAGGTAGAGCACTGGATGGTCTAGGGGGCCCACAAGCTTACCGAAATCAACCAAACTCCGAATGCCGGTAAGTGAGAGCGCGGCAGTGAGACTGTGGGGGCTAAGCTTCATAGTCGAGAGGGAAACAGCCCAGATCGCCGGTTAAGGTCCCTAAGCGTGTGCTAAGTGGGAAAGGATGTGGAGTCGCAGAGACAACCAGGAGGTTGGCTTAGAAGCAGCCACCCTTTAAAGAGTGCGTAATAGCTCACTGGTCAAGTGATTCCGCGCCGACAATGTAGCGGGGCTCAAGCACACCACCGAAACCGCGGCATTCACACATGTGATCCGTTCAGCTTGCTGGGCGCAGTCGTGTGGATGGGTAGGGGAGCGTCGTGTGGGCAGTGAAGCGGCGGAGTGATCCAGCCGTGGAGGCCACGCGAGTGAGAATGCAGGCATGAGTAGCGAATGGGGAGTGAGAACCTCCCCCACCGAATGACCAAGGGTTCCTGGGCCAGGTTCATCCGCCCAGGGTAAGTCGGGACCTAAGGCGAGGCCGACAGGCGTAGTCGATGGACAACCGGTTGATATTCCGGTACCCGCGAAGAAGCGCCCATGGCGAACGATTTGATGCTAAGCGCCCGGACTGCGCCGGCCCTTCGGGGAAGGTGTGGCGAGCGCGTGACCCGATTTTCTAGTAGTTAAGCGATGGGGTGACACAGGAAGGTAGCTCCGCCCGTCAGTGGTAACACGGGTGTAAGGGTGTAGGTAGCGGGGCCAGGCAAATCCGGTTCCGTGTTGATCTGAGACCTGACGCATAGCCGATTGAGGCGAAGAGAGTGATCCTATGCTGTCGAGAAAAGCCTCTAGCGAGCTTCGAGCGGCCCGTACCCCAAACCGACACAGGTGGTCAGGTAGAGAATACCAAGGTGATCGAGCGAACTATGGTTAAGGAACTCGGCAAAATACCCCCGTAACTTCGGGAGAAGGGGGGCCGGGGTGTGTGAATTCCCCTTGCGGGATAAGCGCGTTCCGGCCGCAGAGACCAGGGAGAAGCGACTGTTTACTAAAAACACAGGTCCATGCCAAGTCGCAAGACGATGTATATGGACTGACGCCTGCCCGGTGCTGGAAGGTTAAGAGGACGGGTCAACCAGCAATGGTGAAGCTCAGAATTTAAGCCCCAG
Source organism: uncultured Actinomycetota bacterium (assembly GCA_963700115.1). Classification (GTDB taxonomy): domain Bacteria; phylum Actinomycetota; class Actinomycetes; order Mycobacteriales; family Nakamurellaceae; genus Nakamurella. The sequence continues at coordinate 1,215,668 of OY969473.1, forward strand.
TAAACGGCGGTGGTAACTATAACCATCCTAAGGTAGCGAAATTCCTTGTCGGGTAAGTTCCGACCTGCACGAATGGCGTAACGACTTCTCTACTGTCTCAACCATAGGCTCGGCGAAATTGCACTACGAGTAAAGATGCTCGTTACGCGCGGCAGGACGGAAAGACCCCGGGACCTTTACTACAGCTTGGTATTGGTGTTTGGTTCAATTTGTGTAGGATAGGTGGGAGACTGTGAAGTGGTCACGCCAGTGGCTGTGGAGTCAACGTTGAAATACCACTCTGATTGTACTGAACATCTAACTTAGGTCCATGATCTGGATCAGGGACAGTGCCTGGTGGGTAGTTTAACTGGGGCGGTTGCCTCCTAAAGAGTAACGGAGGCGCCCAAAGGTTCCCTCAGCCTGGTTGGTAATCAGGTTTCGAGTGTAAGTGCACAAGGGAGCTTGACTGCGAGAGGGACATCTCGAGCAGGGACGAAAGTCGGGACTAGTGATCCGGCACCACCTTGTGGAAGGGGTGTCGCTCAACGGATAAAAGGTACCCCGGGGATAACAGGCTGATCTTGCCCAAGAGTCCATATCGACGGCATGGTTTGGCACCTCGATGTCGGCTCGTCGCATCCTGGGGCTGGAGTAGGTCCCAAGGGTTGGGCTGTTCGCCCATTAAAGCGGCACGCGAGCTGGGTTTAGAACGTCGTGAGACAGTTCGGTCCCTATCCGCCGCGCGCGCAGGAGTTTTGAGGAAGGCTGTCCCTAGTACGAGAGGACCGGGACGGACGAACCTCTGGTGTGCCAGTTGTTCCACCAGGAGCACGGCTGGTTAGCTACGTTCGGAAGGGATAACCGCTGAAAGCATCTAAGCGGGAAGCCTGTTCCAAGATGAGAACTCCCACCCCCTCGAGGGGGTAAGGCCCCCGGCTAGACCACCGGGTTGATAGGCCAGAAGTGGAAGCACCGTGAGGTGTTATGAGCTGACTGGTACTAATAGGCCGAGGACTTACCACAAAAATGCTACGCGTCCACTGTGCGATACCTGAAACAACAAACCCTCTCTCGGGGGCTCCGCCCCCGAGTCCCCCCGAACAGCGACATCCCCGATGAGGGTGCGCGTTGATCGGGGAACGACAAAGAGAAGGTCGAAACAAGTTTCACAGCGTTACGGCAGCCATAGCGTAGGGGAAACGCCCGGTCCCATCCCGAACCCGGAAGCTAAGCCCTACAGCGCCGATGGTACTGCACCCGCCAGGGTGTGGGAGAGTAGGACACTGCCGAACACACATCCCAGCAAAGGGGCCCGAAAGGGCCCCTTTTCTGCGTTTCTGAAGCATATTTGTGTCTGCGGACCTCGGTCACGCCGGTTCATTCTCCCGAGCCTGTCGGTCGGCAGCTGGAGCCCGATCCTGCAGCATCGCGAAGCGGCGGTGCCTTCACGCGACCGCGACCAGGTGCGGATATGAACCCGGTTCGGTGCGGTGATGTCCGCCGTCGGCCCCGCCGTCGATCAGCCGGGCGTAGCCGCCGCCGACGAGCGAGCAGCTCGTCGTGGGTGCCCTGCTCGACAATCCGGCCGTCCTCGACGACGACGATCAGGTCGGCGTCGCGCACGGTCGAGAGGCGGTGCGCGATGACGACCTGGGTCACGCCCAGCTCGCGGAGGTTCGCGTCGATGACGGACTCGGTGTGCTGATCCACGTGCGAGGTCGCTTCGTCGAGGACGAGCAGCCGCGGCCGGCCGACCAGGGCGCGGGCGAGCGCGACCCGCTGCCGCTGCCCGCCCGAGAGGCCGACACCGCCCTCGGTCACCAGCGTCTGGTAACCGGCCGGCATCCGCTCGATCTCGGCGTGGATCCCGGCCGCGACGGCAGCCTCGATCACCTCGTCCAGGGTCGCGTCGGGGCGCCGGAGCGCGATGTTGTCCCGCAGTGAGCCGGTCACCAGGAACGGCTCCTGGAGGACCACGCCGATCTGCTTCCGGAATGCGGTGAGATCGAGGTCGGCCAGCGGGGTGCCGTCGATGAGGACGGCCCCGTCCGTGGGCTGGTACAGCCCGACCAGCAGCTTCGCGAGGGTGCTCTTGCCCGACCCGGACGGGCCGACGATCGCCACCTTTGCGCCCGGGGGGATGTCGAGGTCGACGTCGTGCACCACCCAGGGCGCCCGGCGGGTGTGTCGGAAGCTCACCCCCCGCAGGGTCGCCGCCCCGCGCAGGGTCGGTCGACCGGTTCCGGTCGGCTCGGCGGGGGCACCCAGCAGATCCCCGAGATGGGTGGCGACCGAGGCGAGCTGCAGCAGATCCCGCAGGTGGCCGGCGAGGGAGCTGAACGGCATCAGTGCGGCGGTGGCCAGTGCGGTCACCCCGACCACCCGGCCGAGGTCGGCTCCGTTCGTCACCGGCCCGGATCCGCCGGCGCCGGCGGCCAGCAGCGACATGCCGGCCGCGACGAGGACGACGAGGGGACCGACGGTGCGGAACGCCGCCGCGATCGCATCGGCAGCCGCGCCCAGCCTGCTGGTCCGTCGCAGCGAGCCCAGTTGCTCCTCGTGCCGCGCCGCCCAGGCCCCGCCGGCGGCGCCTTCGGCACCGGCGGCCTTCAGCCAGGCGATTCCGCCGACCGCCTCCAGTAGGCCGCTGTGGGTGTGCGCCTCGGCGAGCAGTTCCTCCCGGCGGACCCGCTGCATGGCGACAGCGAGCGTCCCCAGGACGAGTAACTGCGCCGCCGCCAGGCCCGCGGTGAGCGCTCCGACCCGCACGTCGACGAAAAACACGATGCCCAGGTAGCCGACGGCGGCGACGGCGTCGAGCACCGCGGCGACGAGGTTCCCGGCAACCGCGTCCCGGACCGACTCGGTCGCGCTGACCCGCGAGATCACGTCGCCCCGGCCGCGGTGCTCGAAGAACAGCAGCGGTGCCCGTAGCAACCGGTCGACCAGCGACCCGGTGAGGTTGCGGCCGACCGCCACCTGCACCGCGCCGCTCAGCAGCCCGCGGAGCAGGGCGAGCCCGCCGACGGCGACAGCGAGCAGCAGACCTGCGGCCGCGAGCAGCCAGCCGGCCCCGTCCGTGCGTTCCGAGCCGGCGATCCAGGAGACGACGACCCCGGTGAGCAGGGGCACCACGGCCCCCGCGGCGAGCAGGATCGCAGCGGTGACCGCCAGTCGACCCACCGTCCGGCGCTGCCCGGCGAGGGCCTGACGCAGGACCTGTCGCCACGGCGCCACGCGGCCGGTCGACGGCCGGGTGGGCCCACGAACGGCGGCCGGCGCGAAGAGTTGGACCACCCCGGAGTAGTGCCGCGCGAAGTCACCGGCCGAGAAGGTGCGCCGCCCGATCGCCGGGTCGGCGACCCGGAAACGGGACCGCGTGGCCTGGGTGACCACCACGAAGTGGTCGTCGTTCCAGTGGGCGATGAACGGCGTCGGCAGCCGGTGCAGCTCCGCCGGCGCCACCCGCAAGGCTCGGTATTGCAGACCACGGTGCACGGCGACGTCGCGCAGTACGGCCGCGCTGACGCCGTCCCGGCCGGAGCCGAGTTCGTCGCGTAGTTCGTCGAGGTCGACGGGCCGCCCGTGCGACGCCAGGATCATCGCCAGACACGCCGGCGCGCAGTCGGTCAGGGTCTGTTGCAGCACGAGCGGCACCCGCGAGCCGGTGCGTCGGCGCACGGCGGTACGGATCCGTCGTCTCCGCGGGTCTCGGCGGAGGTGGCGGCCGCTCACGACACCGTCCGATGCTGGTGACCCCAGAACCAGGTGATGCGGGCGTCGGCGCGGCGGTCGGCGAGCCACTCGCGGAAGAGCCGTTGCCGCACCTCGGCGCGGGTGCGGCCGTCGACGACCGGGGCGGTCCGCGCGACGACGACCGCCACGGCGGGAACGTCCAACTCGAGTTCGAGCCGATCCCCGATGCCGGCGTCCAGCAGGCCCGGCGCCGCGTCGGCCCGGACCTGAACGACACCGCCGCGTACACCGGCCGCGGCGGCGCGCAGTACCGCCCCCATCGGGTCGGCGGCCAGGTCGGCGGATGCGCCCACGTCGACCGAGGCGTCCAGCCAGGCGAGCACCACCACGTCCAGCGCATGCCGGTGCTCGGCGATCCAGTCGTCGACCCGACCCGCCGTCACCCGTTCACGCAGCGCCGCGAGTTCGGCGTGCCGGGTGACCATGGCATCGAAGTCCCCGCGGGTGAGACCGCGCTCGTCGAGCCATTTCTGGGCGTCGACCCCGCGGTACAGCTTCTTCGCCGCCCGGAAGGCGCGGGCCGCCGCCCGGATGTCGTCGTCGGATACCTGAACCGGATCCTCGGACAACGCTTCGTCCAGCAGGCAACCGTCGATCAGCACCCGCATCGGCTGCGGCTCGAACAGCATGCTGTCCAGGCGGACCATCGCGTCGGCGACGTCCAGGCGGGTGCCGTTCACCGCGAGAAGGTCCGCCTCGGTGGTGCGCTGGACGCCGCGCAGCGGCCACGGCAGTTCCCGGGGCGACGCGACCGACAGCGAGACGGTCGGCTCGCCGGGGGCTCGCATGATCAGCGCCGAGCTGTCCGAACCGTCGTAGGCCTCCCGGTCGGTCACCACCGAGAACCGGACCGCCGGATGACGCGCCCGCAATGTGGTCAGCGCGGAGTCCGCGTCCACGGACGGGAGTCGCGTTGCTGAGCCTCCCTCAATAGAATCACCGGGGGGACCGGTGGCGTTGATCGCCGCCAGCGCGCTGTGGGCGTCGGCCATCGCGGCTCGCACCGAGCCGTCGGTGCGACCGGGGTCGGGAGCGGTGTGGAGGGTGGTCGTCATCAGGAAGCCTTCTGTCGGGCGTAGCCGAGATCCCCGGCGGTGACGGTGCGGGCGAGCGCTACGTCCCCGGCGATGTTCGCCGAGGCGAGCAGCAGATCCGCGAGGGCAGCGCTGATCGGAAGTCCGGTGGCCGCCTCGACCCACAGGTACTGCCCGTTCGGGTTCAGCTCGAGGAACACCGTCCGGCCGTCGGGCGTCTGGATGAGGTCGATCGCGCCGTAGGACAACCCATAGCCGGCCACCAGCTCCACGCAGCGCCGGGCGACCCCCGGGGCGAGCTCGACCGGCTCCAGTGGGGTGTTCACCAGGTCGTACCGTCGCCAGTCGTGGCGGGTGTGGTTGGACCGCTGCGAGTGGATGGCGGCGGCAAGGACCTTGGTGCCGACGACGGTGACGCGCAGTTCGACGCGTTTGTCGACCGCTTCCTGCACCGCGACGGGGCACAGCGCGATCCCGTCGACGTGTGCGAGGTCGGCAGGCCGCAGCACCTGGGTGAACCGAATCAGGTCGACGCCGTTTTCGTCGTTGAGGCGCTGGCTGGCGGCGGCTCGCTTCGTGATGAACCGGCCCGGTCCGCGAGCGGTCAGCTCCAGCAGACCGTCCGGGTCGTTGCCCGTCCAGGTGGCGGGTATGTCGAACCCGAGGAGTGCGGCGCGGCGCAGCTGCCGGGCCTTGAACGCTGCGGACGCGATGCGGTCCGGCGGGCCGGGCACGCACACCGCGGGCAGCAGTCCCCAGAGGTCGTCCAGGAACGCCGCCGCGTCGGCGGACATCTGTGCGCGGGCCATCGCGCCGAGATGCGACGCCGTGCTGATCGGGCGACCGGGCCGGCGCACCCAGATCGCGGTGACGTCCTCCAGCGCGACGCTGGTCGCCCCGACGGTCAGTCGGCCGCTGACGGAACCGTCGGGAGAGACGGTCACGCAGCACGATGCGTCGTCGGGGTAGCGGGAGCAGTCGAAGCGGAGATAGTCGTCGGTCCGTGCGGCCAGCGCCGATTCGACGGCGTCGGCATGCACGTCGCCGGGCCCGCTGAGAACGAGGATCATGGTCTGCTTTCGGGGAACGTTCGCCGAGGACCTACGTCGGGGACGTGGTCGGCAGGGTTCAGAAGATCGGGATGACCGGGCCGGACGGGGCATCCGTCGCCGTTGTTCGAACGACGGATGCCCGGCCGCAGCCCGGCGTCAGTCGTAGTCGTAGCCGCCGCCGACAGCGCAGGAACAGGCCTCGCGGATGACGATGATGATGATGCGACGGCCGCCCGCCACGTTGGCCAGCTCGTCGTCCGCCAGTTCGCTGCCCACTTCCGGGATGTCGTCGAGCGAGACCGGAGAAGATGCAGAGATCATGAGATTCACCTCCTTCGCTGTGCGCAGGGATGTGGACGTACCGGTCGAATGGGGCGGTGCCTCCGCGGTGCCGCTCATCGCTCCGATGACAACCAGAGCGCGCCGACCCCGGCGCTGATACCGCCCGAAAGGGCGATCAGGAATCACCACCGACGGCAGGGTGGGCGCCGGCGTCCTTATTCAGTGAGGCTGCATCAGTAAGTGGCGGTGCCGCAGCAGGATGGCGGCGCAGCGCCCCTGATGCCGGTGCGATCAGCGCCTCGAGCGCATCCTGGAGGTCGGTGACGACCTCGACCGAACGGCTTCGGAACTGCCGTGCACGGAGGCTGACAGAATCACCGTGCGGTGGCGGGAGGAGTCTGCGTCCGACCCTGCTCGAGCAGCGAACGGCCACGCAGTGTTGTCAACGGCAACTGAAACCTGACCAGATGTCGGCAATCGAAAGTTGACCAGCCTTGGGTTCATGGTTCGTCGGTGGTGACGCTGGGGACGCGGCCGAGGTCGCGGTTCTTCAGTCGGTAGCTGTCGTTGTTGAATGCGGTGGTGTTCGTCGGAGCGGACTCCCGTCGCTGGGTACCGTCACCCAATGCACCTGGACCCGCAGCCCGGTCGCCCCCTCAGCCTCTCCACGGACCATACCGATGCAGAGGCGCTGATCAACGTCATCCGGGGCGCTCTCGGAGCTACTGCCACCCCTTCCGGACGAGCCTGGGTGATTCGGGAGGCGATGTGGTTCCTGTGGGAAGCGCCCCGACTCCCGCGACCCCTGATCGGTGGAAAGTACCCTGCGCTGTACCCGTGGAGCGCAGCCGCCGGCACATTGTTGCGGCTGGAAAGAGACCGACTGGGGGCTTCGGGCTGGTGTTCGAGCATCTGCGTCCCCGTGCCTCGCTGGTCGCCGGGTTCCTGGCCAGGGCAGGTGAGATCACCGCCGTCGAACTGGTTAATCAGCTCACCGATCATCTAGCCGCAGCCGTGATTACAAAGGAGGAGGACCGACGGATCACCGCCGCCGGGCTGGGAAGCAAGATGCCACCGGGTGGCGAGGACGATGTGTGGTCCAGGTACCGGGCGGCAGGGCTGGACGTCACCGGATTCGGACCACAACAGCACGCCGCGGCGAAGTAGTACCGATGTCGGTACCGCCTGTCGTCGACGACTGAACTGACACCGGCTCGTCGGGAAGCGTCTTTGCACTTCTCGTCGCGCCGGATCTCGGTACTTCCCGCGGCCGTTCTCATCGCCCCGGTCGGACCGCTGGCGGTCGCGCTGATCCGGGGCATCCTTCCGTACAGCACCACCGACGACACCACGTCGATCGTCACCGCCGTCGGGGCCGACCAGGGGATCTCCGAAGCGGTTCTGTGGCTGACCTATCTGGCACTGCTCACGCTGCCCCTCGGCGTGCTCGTCACCGGGTGCGCCGCCATGCGGGCCCGGCCCGTCCTGGGCGCGATCGCGGCCGTCGTGGCCTGGGCCGGGTTCGTCAGTCTGTTCGGCGGCGTCACCGGCGACGCATGGGCGCTCGCCGGCCACCGCGTGGGACTGTCAGTGACCGACATCGTCAGGCTCGGCTCTGCGGCGGAGTCGCTGGCTCCTGCGATGGTGGCCGCGGTCGTGTTCGTCGTCGGGCACATCCTCGGTGGGATTCTGCTCGGGGTCGCGCTGTGGCGGGCGATCCCGCGCTGGGCGGCATTCGCCCTGGTCGTGTCGCAGCCGCTGCACTTGCTCTTCGCGGTGATAGTCCCCCACCACTGGGCCGACGCCGCGGCCTGGTCGCTCACCGCCGTGGGCTTCGGCGCCGCCGCACTCGCCACGCTCCGGGCGGCCACGTCTGAGCCCAACGGGGAGCGAGGCCGGCCACATCTCCCGGCGTGAGGCTGCGGAGAAGTCAGGTTCTCAGGTGGTCGGACGGCACCCGATGGCGTCGTCCGATCAGGACGGCGAGCCCGACGAGCAGTCCGAGCATCCCGAGCCAGCCCCACCACGGAACGGCTCCGACCGCGCGCCCCAGGGTCGCCGCAATCGTCGCGGCAGCATCGATGATCGGGTCGGCCGTGTCGCCGCCACCGGCGATGCGCACGCCGTACCAGCCGTACCAGGCCACATAGAGGCCGGTGACCAGCATCAACCCGCCGCTGAACCTGCTCAGTGCGCCGTACGCGCGCCGCGCGGACCGGACGGCTGCCTGCCGGGTCAGCGCTACCGCCACCGAGACGACGGCGACGACTGTTCCCATGCCGAGCGCGTACACGGTGAACGCGCCGACGCCCGCCGCGACGCTGTCCAACTGGAACGCCGCGACCACCAGGGCCAGGAACGGACCGATCGTGCACGACAGGGAGGCGATGGCGAACGCGACGCCGTACAGCATCGCGCCCCAGACGGAGCCACCGTGCACGTCGGCACGGAACATCGGCAGCCGCAGGTAGATCGACCGGCCGGCCAGCAGCCAGCCGCCCAGAACAGCCACGGAAAGCCCGATCGCGATCGTCAGCCAGGGGAGCACACCGTGCAGGGAAGCGGCCAGCGGTGCTGCCAGCAGCCCGAACCCGGTGAAGACCGCGATGAACCCGACGGTCATGGCGCCCGCCGCGATCAGCGCGCGCACCACGGGGGAGGAGCGCTTCGACGGGCGATCGCGGCCAGCCTCGGGCCCGGTGATGAACAGTCCGAGGTAGCCGGGCAGCAGCGCGAAGCCGCACGGGTTGACCGCAGCCAGCAGTCCGGCGGTGAACGCGACCGCCAGGGTCGCCGCTAGTCCGCTCACCCGGCACCCGCGCAGGGCGCAGGGGCGGCTGTGCCGACTGCGGCCGGCTGCCCCGTCACAGTGCGGTCGAGGTGGCGACCAGGTCCTCGAGCGGGACCACGCCGGTGACCACCTCGAAGGACCCGTCCGGACGGACGAAGGCGAACGACGGCTGCTGGACGACCCCGAACTGCCGGAACAGCGACCCGTCGGCGTCGAACAGGTGCGTGAGGTCACCGACCGCGTAGGTGTCGACCCAGGGCCTGGTCTCCGCCAACGGGCTGCCGAGGCCGGCGACCCCGATGACTCTGACGTCGGTGCCGGCGAGTCGTTCGCTCAGCGCCGCGACGGTGGCGGATTCGCGGGCGCAGATGGTGCACCACGACGCCCAGAACCACAGGACGGTCGGCTGTTCGGTGAGGGACGCCGCGTCGAACGGCTCACCGTCGATGGTCTCTGCGCTGAACTGGAACGCCGCCGGAAGATCGACGGCGTCGGGCGCTGTCCCGGCGCCCGGATCAGGGTCGGCGACGTCGACGCCGGCGGACGCGACGACGGAACTCGACGCAGCGACCGTCGAGCCGGCGGAGCGGCAGCGGCGGAACCCGGGGTAGCTGCGGTGGACGCACAACTGGACAGCACCAGGACCGAGCAGAACGCGGCGAGCAAGGCCCGGCCGGGACCGAGTCCGCGACGTGGAGCGCGGGTCAGGTGGGACCGGGCGCGTGTCCCGGTCGGGGAGGCGGAGGGGCGGGGGCCGGCAGCACTGGCGGTATGCACCCCGTCCAGTTAACCAGGCTCCAGATCGAGCCCTCCGAGCCGCCGACGGTGCCGTTCTGTCTGGTCCTGGTCGGCAGTCACCCAAAGCGTCACCGTGACGAAACCTATTCACGTCTTCGGGGGCGCCCGAGCCGCCTCTCCAGCGACCACCAGAATCGTCCGGGGCCGGTTCCCAGGCCGACCGTCCCAGAGCGGTCACAATGGGAGTCACGAACCGGCCACTCGAACCGGTGAGCGAACGTACGACCGGCGCACACCTGGAGAACCAATGCCCGATGAGAGTGCCCGGCGATTTTCCAAGGCGATGCCCGCCGCGTACCCCGGACTGGACGTCGCCGGCGCGGTCACCCCCGGAATGCGGATCGCCGCGGCCTGGTCGTGGCGCTTCGTCGCCGTCGTGGCAGCCGCAGGGCTGGTGGTCTACGGCATCGCTGCGCTGTCCGCGCTGACGATCCCGATCGCGATAGCGCTGCTGCTCACGTCCTTCCTGAGCCCGGTGCGACGGTGGTTGGTGGCGAAGAAGTGGAAACCTGGTCTGGCGTCGACGACGGTCTTCCTCGGCGGCCTGCTGCTGGTCGTCGGGTTGATCTTCGTGGTGATTCGGCAGTTCATCTCGGGTGCGCCCGACCTGGCCGCCAAGGCGGCAGGCGGAATCGACACCATCCAGCAGTGGCTGGTCGCCGGACCTCTCCGCCTCTCGCAGGATCAGATCGACAGCGCGGTCACCTCGACCCGGCAGTTCGTGGTCGACAACCAGAAGTCGCTGACGTCGGGCGCGCTGAACACCGCGAGCTCGGTCGGGCACATCGTGACCGGGTTGGTCCTGGTCCTGTTCACCCTGTTCTTCTTCCTCCGGGACGGTCAGCGCATCTGGGAGTGGATGCTCCGACTGGCGCCGGGGCGTGCTCGTCGGCGGATCGACGGCGCCGCGACGCAGGCCTGGACCACGCTGGGTGGGTACGTCCGGGCCACCGTGCTGGTCGCCTTCGTGGATGCCATCGGCATCGGCATCGGGCTGCTCGTGCTGGGCGTGCCGTTGGCGATACCCTTGACGGCCCTGGTGTTCCTCGCCTCCTTCGTCCCGATCATCGGGGCGCTGCTCAGCGGCGGCGTGGCAATCCTGGTCGCGCTGGTCACGGTCGGTCTGGTGAAGGCGCTGATCCTGCTCGCGGTGGTCATCGCCGTTCAGCAGATCGAGGGACACGTGCTCCAGCCCGTGCTGCTCGGGCGCGCGGTGAGCCTGCACCCACTGGCGGTGGCGCTTTCGATCGCGACCGGCGTCGTGGTCGCGGGCATCGTCGGTGGGCTGCTGGCCGTTCCGCTCGCGGCAACACTGAACGCCGCGGTCAAGTACCTGGCCGGTACCGCGGGCCCTGATGAGGGCCATGACACGGTGGAGGACCAGCTCGACGAGGAGGAGCGGCGTGCCGGCGTCCGGCCGGACATCCCGGCCGCTGCTCAGGACTGACGTGGTGCACGAGGTCGTCCCACGGGACGGATCCGCCGGCCGCACTGCGGACGTCGTCGTGGTGGGGGCGGGCCACAACGGCCTGGTCGCCGCGATTCTCGCAGCGCAGGCGGGTCTGTCGGTGATCGTGCTCGAACGGGGCCCGGCCGTCGGTGGCGCCACCGTGAGCAGCGCAGTGTTCTCCGGCCACGCCGCTCGGCTCAGCCGCTACTCCTATCTCGTCTCGTTGTTCCCTGCCGAGCTCGTCGAGCGGCTGGGCATCACGATGCGGCTGGCGTCCCGACCGGTGGCGTCCTACACGCCGGTCCGACGTGGCGGCCACGCCGACGGGTTGCTGGTGGAGTCACCACCGGGGCCGGCGACCGCCGACTCCTTCGCGCGACTGACCGGGTCCGATGGCGACTTTCGAGCCTGGTCGGAGTTCTACGGTGCGGTGGCGCGCATGGCGGCCGTGGTGGCGCCGATGCTGATGGGGCCACTCCGGTCAGCACGTCGCGTCCGCGATGCGGTGATCGCCGCCGCGGGGACGCAGCTCTGGGATGACCTGTTCGAGCAGCCGGTCGGGGAGGCGATCGAGCGGCGCTTCCGGGACGACACGGTGCGTGGGATCGTCGCCACCGACGGCCTGATCGGCACCCACGCCTCGCTGTACGACGCGTCCCTGCTGGCGAACCGCTGCTTCCTCTACCACGTGATCGGCCGCGGTACCGGCGACTGGCTCGTGCCTGTCGGCGGAATGGGCGGGGTCACCGACGCGCTGCTGCGGCGGGCCCGGGAATGCGGGGTGCGGGTGATCCTCGGGGCCGAGGTCAGCCGGCTCGAGGAGGACCCCACCGGCGTCGACATCGGCGCCTCGATCACCGCCGACGGTGGGTGCGCGACCACGCATTACCGTGCCGCCCACGTCCTGGCGGCGGTGGCTCCGGCCGTCGTCGCCGGCTGGCTGGGAGAGCGGCCGGCGCCGCCCGTCGGCGCCCAGCTCAAGATCAACATGCTGCTGACCAGGCTGCCGCGGCTGGCATCCGGGATCGACCCGGCCATCGCCTTCGCGGGGACCATGCACCTGGAGGAGGGCTTCGGCCAGTTGGAGGAGGCGTACCGGCTGTCGGCGGCCGGTCGCCTCCCCGCGGAGCTACCGGGCGAGGTGTACTGCCACTCACTCACCGACCCGACCATCCTGCGGGGTGGATCGGGGGCGACGCTGACGCTGTTCGGCTTGCACACGCCCGCCGATCTGTTCGCCGGGGAGCACGCCGCGACGATGCGGAGCGCTGCGGTGACCGCGTCGCTCGCGTCGCTGCAGCGGCACCTCGCGGAACCACTCGAGGACTGCCTGGCCCGTGACGCGGACGGTCGGCCCTGCCTGGACGTCGCCACGCCGGTCGACCTGGAGCGCTCGCTCGGTATGCCGGGTGGCCACATCTTCCACGGCGACCTGAGCTGGCCGTGGTCCACCGACGCCGACGCGAACTCGCCGGCGGAGCGTCATGGGGTGGAAGTCGCCGGGTGCGCGCGCATCCTGCTGGCTGGCGCCGGCACCCGGCGGGGCGGCGGGGTGTCCGGACTCGGCGGCCTGGCCGCCGCTGAGGCGCTCCTGGACCTCGTCGCGGACCGACGAGCGCGCTCGCGGACGATGGCGTCGCCCGCGGTTTGACGTCGACCCCGGTGGTCTGTAATGTAGTTCGAGTTGCCTCCGCAGGGTCGAAGTCGTTGTGACTGAGGGCTTGGTGGTGGGTTTGTTGTTTGAGAACTCAACAGTGTACCGAAAGTCAGTGCTTAGTTTTTCTCCGTGCATCTGTCGGCTGTGGCCTTTTGGGGTTGTGGTTGGTGGGTGTGTGGTTCCTTTGATGCACTTTTGATCTGGTTTTTTTGTCAGGTTGTGTTGTGTGTTGGAGATCGGTTTTCTGATGTTTTCATTGGAGAGTTTGATCCTGGCTCAGGACGAACGCTGGCGGCGTGCTTAACACATGCAAGTCGAACGGAAAGGCCCGCTTGCGGGTACTCGAGTGGCGAACGGGTGAGTAACACGTGGGCAACCTGCCCTCAGCTTTGGGATAACTCCCGGAAACGGGTGCTAATACCGAATATTGACTTGTCCTCGCATGGGGGTTTGTTGAAAGTTTTTCGGCTGGGGATGGGCCCGCGGCCTATCAGCTTGTTGGTGGGGTGATGGCCTACCAAGGCGACGACGGGTAGCCGGCCTGAGAGGGCGATCGGCCACACTGGAACTGAGACACGGTCCAGACTCCTACGGGAGGCAGCAGTGGGGAATATTGCGCAATGGGCGGAAGCCTGACGCAGCGACGCCGCGTGAGGGATGAAGGTCTTCGGATTGTAAACCTCTTTCAGTAGGGACGAATGTAGACGGTACCTGCAGAAGAAGCACCGGCCAACTACGTGCCAGCAGCCGCGGTAATACGTAGGGTGCGAGCGTTGTCCGGAATTATTGGGCGTAAAGAGCTCGTAGGCGGTTCGTCGCGTCGAATGTGAAATCCCGGGGCTCAACTCCGGGTCTGCATTCGATACGGGCGGACTAGAGTTCGGTAGGGGAGACTGGAATTCCTGGTGTAGCGGTGAAATGCGCAGATATCAGGAGGAACACCGGTGGCGAAGGCGGGTCTCTGGGCCGATACTGACGCTGAGGAGCGAAAGCGTGGGGAGCGAACAGGATTAGATACCCTGGTAGTCCACGCCGTAAACGGTGGGCGCTAGGTGTGGGGGACTTCCACGTTCTCTGTGCCGCAGCTAACGCATTAAGCGCCCCGCCTGGGGAGTACGGCCGCAAGGCTAAAACTCAAAGGAATTGACGGGGGCCCGCACAAGCGGCGGAGCATGCTGATTAATTCGATGCAACGCGAAGAACCTTACCAAGGCTTGACATACATCGGTAACTTCCAGAAATGGTTGCCCCGCAAGGTCGGTGTACAGGTGGTGCATGGTTGTCGTCAGCTCGTGTCGTGAGATGTTGGGTTAAGTCCCGCAACGAGCGCAACCCTCGTCTTATGTTGCCAGCACGTCATGGTGGGGACTCATAAGAGACTGCCGGGGTCAACTCGGAGGAAGGTGGGGATGAGGTCAAATCATCATGCCCCTTATGTCTTGGGCTTCAAGCATGCTACAATGGCCGGTACAAAGGGCTGCGATACCGCGAGGTGGAGCGAATCCCAAAAAGCCGGTCTCAGTTCGGATTGGGGTCTGCAACTCGACCCCATGAAGTCGGAGTCGCTAGTAATCGCAGATCAGCAACGCTGCGGTGAATACGTTCCCGGGCCTTGTACACACCGCCCGTCACGTCACGAAAGTCGGTAACACCCGAAGCCGGTGGCCCAACCCCTTGTGGGAGGGAGCTGTCGAAGGTGGGATCGGCGATTGGGACGAAGTCGTAACAAGGTAGCCGTACCGGAAGGTGCGGCTGGATCACCTCCTTTCTAAGGAGCAACTGGCCGGCACGGGTTCCCTCGACATTCTCGTTGGGGGCGGGTTGTTGGTTCAGACGCCATTTTCGCAGACGTTTGTTCTGTGGGTGGTGCTCATTGGTGGACGCTGACTTTTCGGATCCTGGATCGTTTGTCGTGTGTTAGTACAGCTCCTCTGGGTCGTCTGTTCCTTCGGGGGTGGGTGGCGTGGATTGGGTGGGAACGCGTACGGCTGGTGTGAGGGGGTTCGTTGGTACACTGTTGGGTCCTGAAACAACAAGCCCCGTATCTGTGTGTCTGTGCTGGTCTGGTTGCTCCCTGGTTGGGGGGTGTCGGGTTGGTGGGGATGGATGGGTGTGGGTGTTTGTGTGTTTCGGCCTGGCTGCGCATGTTGGTATACCGGTTCACGATCTTCGCTTCGGTGGGGGTGGTGGGTGTTGGGTGCTGGCGGGTGTGTGTGGTCTTGGGTTTGTTGTTTGAGAATTGCACAGTGGACGCGAGCATCTTTGTGGTCAAGTTTTTAAGGGCACATGGTGGATGTCTAGGCATCAGGAGCCGATGAAGGACGTAGGAGGCTGCGATAAGCCTCGGGGAGCTGTCAACCGAGCTGTGATCCGAGGATTTCCGAATGGGGAAACCTGGCAGGAGTCATGTCCTGTCACCCGCGCCTGAATATATAGGGTGTGTGGAGGGAACGTGGGGAAGTGAAACATCTCAGTACCCACAGGAAGAGAAAACAACCGTGATTCCGTGAGTAGTGGCGAGCGAAAGCGGATGAGGCTAAACCTATCGTGTGTGATACCCGGCAGGGGTTGCACGGTGGGGGTCGTGGGAAGTGTGCGTTACTGGTCTGCCGGCTGGTTGCAGAGTCAAAAAATCGTGCGTTAGTCGAATGGGTTTGGAAAACCCAGACGTAGAGGGTGATATCCCCGTAGACGAAAACGTGCGGTCTCTGTGTGCGCTCTCCCAAGTAGCAGCGAGCCCGTGAAATTCGCTGTGAATCTGGCGGGACCACCCGTTAAGCCTAAATACTACCTGATGACCGATAGCGGACTAGTACCGTGAGGGAAAGATGAAAAGTACCCCGGGAGGGGAGTGAAATAGTACCTGAAACCATGTGCTTACAATCCGTCGGAGCGGTCCCTTGTGGGCTGTGACGGCGTGCCTTTTGAAGAATGAGCCTGCGAGTTAGTGGTATGTGGCAAGGTTAACCCGTGTGGGGCAGCCGTAGCGAAAGCGAGTCCGAACAGGGCGTTTGAGTCGCATGCTCTAGACCCGAAGCGAAGTGATCTACCCATGGCCAGGATGAAGCGACGGTAAGACGTCGTGGAGGTCCGAACCCACTTAGGTTGAAAACTGAGGGGATGAGCTGTGGGTAGGGGTGAAAGGCCAATCAAACTTCGTGATAGCTGGTTCTCCCCGAAATGCATTTAGGTGCAGCGTCGCGTGTTTCTTGCCGGAGGTAGAGCACTGGATGGTCTAGGGGGCCCACAAGCTTACCGAAATCAACCAAACTCCGAATGCCGGTAAGTGAGAGCGCGGCAGTGAGACTGTGGGGGCTAAGCTTCATAGTCGAGAGGGAAACAGCCCAGATCGCCGGTTAAGGTCCCTAAGCGTGTGCTAAGTGGGAAAGGATGTGGAGTCGCAGAGACAACCAGGAGGTTGGCTTAGAAGCAGCCACCCTTTAAAGAGTGCGTAATAGCTCACTGGTCAAGTGATTCCGCGCCGACAATGTAGCGGGGCTCAAGCACACCACCGAAACCGCGGCATTCACACATGTGATCCGTTCAGCTTGCTGGGCGCAGTCGTGTGGATGGGTAGGGGAGCGTCGTGTGGGCAGTGAAGCGGCGGAGTGATCCAGCCGTGGAGGCCACGCGAGTGAGAATGCAGGCATGAGTAGCGAATGGGGAGTGAGAACCTCCCCCACCGAATGACCAAGGGTTCCTGGGCCAGGTTCATCCGCCCAGGGTAAGTCGGGACCTAAGGCGAGGCCGACAGGCGTAGTCGATGGACAACCGGTTGATATTCCGGTACCCGCGAAGAAGCGCCCATGGCGAACGATTTGATGCTAAGCGCCCGGACTGCGCCGGCCCTTCGGGGAAGGTGTGGCGAGCGCGTGACCCGATTTTCTAGTAGTTAAGCGATGGGGTGACACAGGAAGGTAGCTCCGCCCGTCAGTGGTAACACGGGTGTAAGGGTGTAGGTAGCGGGGCCAGGCAAATCCGGTTCCGTGTTGATCTGAGACCTGACGCATAGCCGATTGAGGCGAAGAGAGTGATCCTATGCTGTCGAGAAAAGCCTCTAGCGAGCTTCGAGCGGCCCGTACCCCAAACCGACACAGGTGGTCAGGTAGAGAATACCAAGGTGATCGAGCGAACTATGGTTAAGGAACTCGGCAAAATACCCCCGTAACTTCGGGAGAAGGGGGGCCGGGGTGTGTGAATTCCCCTTGCGGGATAAGCGCGTTCCGGCCGCAGAGACCAGGGAGAAGCGACTGTTTACTAAAAACACAGGTCCATGCCAAGTCGCAAGACGATGTATATGGACTGACGCCTGCCCGGTGCTGGAAGGTTAAGAGGACGGGTCAACCAGCAATGGTGAAGCTCAGAATTTAAGCCCCAGTAAACGGCGGTGGTAACTATAACCATCCTAAGGTAGCGAAATTCCTTGTCGGGTAAGTTCCGACCTGCACGAATGGCGTAACGACTTCTCTACTGTCTCAACCATAGGCTCGGCGAAATTGCACTACGAGTAAAGATGCTCGTTACGCGCGGCAGGACGGAAAGACCCCGGGACCTTTACTACAGCTTGGTATTGGTGTTTGGTTCAATTTGTGTAGGATAGGTGGGAGACTGTGAAGTGGTCACGCCAGTGGCTGTGGAGTCAACGTTGAAATACCACTCTGATTGTACTGAACATCTAACTTAGGTCCATGATCTGGATCAGGGACAGTGCCTGGTGGGTAGTTTAACTGGGGCGGTTGCCTCCTAAAGAGTAACGGAGGCGCCCAAAGGTTCCCTCAGCCTGGTTGGTAATCAGGTTTCGAGTGTAAGTGCACAAGGGAGCTTGACTGCGAGAGGGACATCTCGAGCAGGGACGAAAGTCGGGACTAGTGATCCGGCACCACCTTGTGGAAGGGGTGTCGCTCAACGGATAAAAGGTACCCCGGGGATAACAGGCTGATCTTGCCCAAGAGTCCATATCGACGGCATGGTTTGGCACCTCGATGTCGGCTCGTCGCATCCTGGGGCTGGAGTAGGTCCCAAGGGTTGGGCTGTTCGCCCATTAAAGCGGCACGCGAGCTGGGTTTAGAACGTCGTGAGACAGTTCGGTCCCTATCCGCCGCGCGCGCAGGAGTTTTGAGGAAGGCTGTCCCTAGTACGAGAGGACCGGGACGGACGAACCTCTGGTGTGCCAGTTGTTCCACCAGGAGCACGGCTGGTTAGCTACGTTCGGAAGGGATAACCGCTGAAAGCATCTAAGCGGGAAGCCTGTTCCAAGATGAGAACTCCCACCCCCTCGAGGGGGTAAGGCCCCCGGCTAGACCACCGGGTTGATAGGCCAGAAGTGGAAGCACCGTGAGGTGTTATGAGCTGACTGGTACTAATAGGCCGAGGACTTACCACAAAAATGCTACGCGTCCACTGTGCGATACCTGAAACAACAAACCCTCTCTCGGGGGCTCCGCCCCCGAGTCCCCCCGAACAGCGACATCCCCGATGAGGGTGCGCGTTGATCGGGGAACGACAAAGAGAAGGTCGAAACAAGTTTCACAGCGTTACGGCAGCCATAGCGTAGGGGAAACGCCCGGTCCCATCCCGAACCCGGAAGCTAAGCCCTACAGCGCCGATGGTACTGCACCCGCCAGGGTGTGGGAGAGTAGGACACTGCCGAACACACATCCCAGCAAAGGGGCCCCGAAAGGGCCCCTTTTCTGCGTTTCCGGCCCCGTTCCTGCAGTTCGGGCGCTTTCCGTGGCGTGCGAGCCGTCCGATCCGCCAGAGCGTCTCTCGCTGCCGCCACCCGCGAGCAACTCCTCATGGGTGCCCCGCTCCACGACCCGGCCGTCCTCGACGCCGGACCTGAACGAGCTGCAGGTGACCGACGCGCCGCCCCGATGAACTGGTTCTCGTCCGTAGCTGCGTGAGCCGCGGGCGGGTGCGCTGCAGCCTGGCACTGTGCACAGGCGGCGACTTCTCCCCGCCTTCAGCTCACTCGGCACACGCCCAGCAGCAGGGGGTGGCGCAACACCCGCACGAGTTGCCGGCTGCCGGCGACACCGTCCAGCTGTGCGTCGACGCCGCGCAGTACGGCCTCGGCTCCCGGGCCTGCGATCACGACGTGTTGCCCCGGGACGCGCTGTGGCCGCAGGCCGCCGACTGGGAGATCGTCCTGCGCTGACGGTCGTGCAGCGGAACGGCAGAACGCCCGGGTCGTCCCTCGCGGGGCGGCCCGGGCGTTCCCGGTTCAGCGGTGGTTCGACGTCGGTCAGACCAGGTCGTACCGGTCCAGGTCCATGACCTTGACCCAGGCGGCGACGAAGTCCGAGACGAACTTCTCCTTCGCGTCGTCGCTGGCGTAGACCTCGGCCAGCGCCCGCAGCTCCGAATTGGAACCGAACACCAGGTCGTTACGGCTGGCGGTCCACACGACCTCGCCGGCGGCGTTGCGGCCGTCGAAGGTGTCGGGGGTGACCGGCGACGCCGACCAGGTGATGCCGTGCTCGAGCAGATTGACGAAGAAGTCGTTCGTCAGCGCACCCGGGGTCCCGGTCAGCACTCCGAGCTGGGAGCCACCGTGGTTTGCGTCCAACGCCCGCAGACCGCCGACCAGCACGGTCATCTCGGGGGCGCTCAGCGTCAGCAGGTTGGCCCGGTCGACGAGCAGGAACTCGGCCGGCAGCAGGTTGCCCTTACCGAGGAAGTTGCGGAAGCCGTCGGCTTTCGGCCGCATGCCCTCGAACGACACGATGTCCGTCTGCTCCTGGGTGGCGTCCGTCCGGCCCGGGGTGAACGGCACCGAGATCGGGTGACCGGCGGTCCGCGCGGCCTGCTCGACCGCGGCCGTACCGCCGAGCACGATCAGGTCGGCCATCGACACCTGCGCGGTGCCAGCGGCGTTGAACGACTGCTGGATACCTTCGAGCGTCCGCAGCACCTGGGCCAGGGTCTCCGGATCGTTGGCCTCCCAGTCACGCTGCGGCTCCAGGCGGATGCGGGCACCGTTGGCGCCGCCCCGCTTGTCGCTGCCACGGAAGCTTGCCGCGGACGACCAGGCGACGGCGACGAGCTGCGCCGTCGAGAGGCCGGCGTCCAGGATCTGCGCCTTGAGAGTGTCGACCGCAGCGGCATCAAGGAGCTCATGCTCGCGGGCGGGCACCGGGTCCTGCCAGATGAGCGTCTCCTGCGGCACCAGCGGGCCGAGGTAGCGCTGGATCGGGCCCATGTCGCGGTGGGTCAGCTTGAACCAGGCCCGCGCGAAGGCGTCCGCGAAGTGCGCGGGATCAGCCATGAAACGGCGGCAGATCTCGTCGTACACCGGGTCGACGCGCAGGGCGAGGTCCGAGGTCAGCATCGTCGGCTGCCGGTTGAGGGTGCCGTCCTCGGGATCGGGCACCGTGTTGGCGCCGCCTCCGTCGACCGGACGCCACTGGTGGGCACCGGCGGGGCTGTCGTACAGCTCCCACTCGTAGGCGTACAGGTTCTCCAGATAGCTCATGTCCCACTGCGTGGGGGTGGAGTTCCAGGTGACCTCGAGGCCGCTGGTGATGGTGTCGCGGCCCTTGCCGGAGCCGAACGACTGCTTCCAGCCCAGGCCCTGCTCCTCGATGGCCGCACCCTCGGGTTCCGCACCGACGTACACCGACGGGGTCGGCCGCGCCGTGCGTCTTGCCGAACGTGTGGCCACCGGCGATCAGCGCGACGGTCTCCTCGTCGTTCATCGCCATCCGGGCGAATGTCTCGCGGATGTCGCGGGCCGACCCCAGTGCCTCGGGGACGCCGTTGGGGCCTTCGGGGTTGACGTAGATCAAACCCATCTGAACTGCGGCGAGTGGGCTCTCGAGCTCCCGGTCGCCGGTGTAGCGCTCGTCGCCGAGCCAGGTCTGCTCCGGTCCCCAGTAGACGTCCTCATCCGGCTCCCAGACGTCCGGACGTCCGCCGGCGAAGCCGAAGGTGGTGAAGCCCATGGTCTCCAGTGCGCGGTTGCCGGTGAAGATCATCAGGTCGGCCCACGAGACGGTGCGGCCGTACTTCTTCTTGACCGGCCACAGCAGACGGCGGGCCTTGTCGAGATTGCCGTTGTCCGGCCAGCTGTTGAGCGGGGCGAAGCGCTGCATGCCCGCACCGGCCCCGCCGCGTCCATCGCTGAGCCGGTAGGTGCCGGCACTGTGCCACGCCATCCGGACCATGAACGGGCCGTAATGCCCGAAGTCGGCGGGCCACCAGTCCTGCGACGTCGTCAACACCGCGTCGACGTCGCGGGCGAGCTCGTCGAGGTCGACGCTGTTGAAGGCGGCGGCGTAGTCGAAAGCCTCGCCCATGGGGTTGGCGACGGCGGGGTGCTTGCGCAGGATCTTGAGGTTGAGCTGGTTGGGCCACCAGTCACGGTTGCCGGCACCCTCGGTGGGGTGGTTTCGGGGGCCGACAGTCGCGACGGGGCAGCGCGCTTCGCTCTCCTCCGACTGCATGTCGCCGACTTTGGCGTTGTGGACCTCGGTGTGGGTGTCGGTCACGTGGTTCCTTCCGAAAGGGATGGTGCGGAATGGTGGGTTCGGTGGACCGGGGTGCATGCCCGGCAGGTGCCCCAGTAGATGACTTCGGCCTCGTCGACGGCGAAGCCGTGATCGTCGGAGGCGTGCAGGCACGGCGCGCTCCCGATCGCGCAGTCGACGTCGACGATGACGCCGCAGGACCGGCAGACGAGGTGGTGGTGGTTGTCGCCGATGCGCGACTCGTAGCGCGCGACGGAACCGGTGGGCTGGATACGTCGGAGCAAGCCCGCGTCGGTCAACGCGTGGAGCGAGTTGTACACCGACTGTCGGGAAACTCCTGGGAACAGCCGACGCACTGCGCCGATCACCGCGTCCGTGTCGGCGTGCGGGTGCAGCCTCACGGCATCCAGCACAGCGAGCCGCGGCCGGGTCACCCGCAACGAGGCACCGCGCAGGAGTTCGGCTGACTCGATCGTGGACACCGTCGCAGTGTCGTCCGCTTTCTGGACTGAGTCAAGAAAAGGAGGCCGTCGGGCGGCGTCGGTGGGGACCGCGTCACGGCGCCTCACCGTCCGGAACGCCAGTGATGGTGGGGCATGGCCGCAGGTCCCGTCCTCAGCACGGGACCCGTTGCTGTGGCCGGGGTCTCAGCAGGGGTGTGGCCGGTGGGGGCCGGGGGTGGGCGTGGTGGCCGGCGCCCGGCCGCTCCGGTCGCTGGTGTCGGCTGAGGCGCTGACCTGGGACGACCCTGCGGATCCGGGGCGCGGCTGGCCCGAGGCGTTCGCCTGCGGCGAACTCGTCCCGCCGCGATTTGGACTTCGGCCCGGTGGTCTGTAATGTAGTTCGAGTTGCCTCCGCAGGGTCGAAGTCGTTGTGACTGAGGGCTTGGTGGTGGGTTTGTTGTTTGAGAACTCAACAGTGTACCGAAAGTCAGTGCTTAGTTTTTCTCCGTGCATCTGTCGGCTGTGGCCTTTTGGGGTTGTGGTTGGTGGGTGTGTGGTTCCTTTGATGCACTTTTGATCTGGTTTTTTTGTCAGGTTGTGTTGTGTGTTGGAGATCGGTTTTCTGATGTTTTCATTGGAGAGTTTGATCCTGGCTCAGGACGAACGCTGGCGGCGTGCTTAACACATGCAAGTCGAACGGAAAGGCCCGCTTGCGGGTACTCGAGTGGCGAACGGGTGAGTAACACGTGGGCAACCTGCCCTCAGCTTTGGGATAACTCCCGGAAACGGGTGCTAATACCGAATATTGACTTGTCCTCGCATGGGGGTTTGTTGAAAGTTTTTCGGCTGGGGATGGGCCCGCGGCCTATCAGCTTGTTGGTGGGGTGATGGCCTACCAAGGCGACGACGGGTAGCCGGCCTGAGAGGGCGATCGGCCACACTGGAACTGAGACACGGTCCAGACTCCTACGGGAGGCAGCAGTGGGGAATATTGCGCAATGGGCGGAAGCCTGACGCAGCGACGCCGCGTGAGGGATGAAGGTCTTCGGATTGTAAACCTCTTTCAGTAGGGACGAATGTAGACGGTACCTGCAGAAGAAGCACCGGCCAACTACGTGCCAGCAGCCGCGGTAATACGTAGGGTGCGAGCGTTGTCCGGAATTATTGGGCGTAAAGAGCTCGTAGGCGGTTCGTCGCGTCGAATGTGAAATCCCGGGGCTCAACTCCGGGTCTGCATTCGATACGGGCGGACTAGAGTTCGGTAGGGGAGACTGGAATTCCTGGTGTAGCGGTGAAATGCGCAGATATCAGGAGGAACACCGGTGGCGAAGGCGGGTCTCTGGGCCGATACTGACGCTGAGGAGCGAAAGCGTGGGGAGCGAACAGGATTAGATACCCTGGTAGTCCACGCCGTAAACGGTGGGCGCTAGGTGTGGGGGACTTCCACGTTCTCTGTGCCGCAGCTAACGCATTAAGCGCCCCGCCTGGGGAGTACGGCCGCAAGGCTAAAACTCAAAGGAATTGACGGGGGCCCGCACAAGCGGCGGAGCATGCTGATTAATTCGATGCAACGCGAAGAACCTTACCAAGGCTTGACATACATCGGTAACTTCCAGAAATGGTTGCCCCGCAAGGTCGGTGTACAGGTGGTGCATGGTTGTCGTCAGCTCGTGTCGTGAGATGTTGGGTTAAGTCCCGCAACGAGCGCAACCCTCGTCTTATGTTGCCAGCACGTCATGGTGGGGACTCATAAGAGACTGCCGGGGTCAACTCGGAGGAAGGTGGGGATGAGGTCAAATCATCATGCCCCTTATGTCTTGGGCTTCAAGCATGCTACAATGGCCGGTACAAAGGGCTGCGATACCGCGAGGTGGAGCGAATCCCAAAAAGCCGGTCTCAGTTCGGATTGGGGTCTGCAACTCGACCCCATGAAGTCGGAGTCGCTAGTAATCGCAGATCAGCAACGCTGCGGTGAATACGTTCCCGGGCCTTGTACACACCGCCCGTCACGTCACGAAAGTCGGTAACACCCGAAGCCGGTGGCCCAACCCCTTGTGGGAGGGAGCTGTCGAAGGTGGGATCGGCGATTGGGACGAAGTCGTAACAAGGTAGCCGTACCGGAAGGTGCGGCTGGATCACCTCCTTTCTAAGGAGCAACTGGCCGGCACGGGTTCCCTCGACATTCTTGTTGGGGGCGGGTTGTTGGTTCAGACGCCATTTTCGCAGACGTTTGTTCTGTGGGTGGTGCTCATTGGTGGACGCTGACTTTTCGGATCCTGGATCGCTTGTCGTGTGTTAGTACAGCTCCTCTGGGTCGTCTGTTCCTTCGGGGGTGGGTGGCGTGGATTGGGTGGGAACGCGTACGGCGGGTGTGAGGGGGTTCGTTGGTACACTGTTGGGTCCTGAAACAACAAGCCCCGTATCTGTGTGTCTGTGCTGGTCTGGTTGCTCCCTGGTTGGGGGGTGTCGGGTTGGTGGGGATGGATGGGTGTGGGTGTTTGTGTGTTTCGGCCTGGCTGCGCATGTTGGTATACCGGTTCACGATCTTCGCTTCGGTGGGGGTGGTGGGTGTTGGGTGCTGGCGGGTGTGTGTGGTCTTGGGTTTGTTGTTTGAGAATTGCACAGTGGACGCGAGCATCTTTGTGGTCAAGTTTTTAAGGGCACATGGTGGATGTCTAGGCATCAGGAGCCGATGAAGGACGTAGGAGGCTGCGATAAGCCTCGGGGAGCTGTCAACCGAGCTGTGATCCGAGGATTTCCGAATGGGGAAACCTGGCAGGAGTCATGTCCTGTCACCCGCGCCTGAATATATAGGGTGTGTGGAGGGAACGTGGGGAAGTGAAACATCTCAGTACCCACAGGAAGAGAAAACAACCGTGATTCCGTGAGTAGTGGCGAGCGAAAGCGGATGAGGCTAAACCTATCGTGTGTGATACCCGGCAGGGGTTGCACGGTGGGGGTCGTGGGAAGTGTGCGTTACTGGTCTGCCGGCTGGTTGCAGAGTCAAAAAATCGCGCGTTAGTCGAATGGGTTTGGAAAACCCAGACGTAGAGGGTGATATCCCCGTAGACGAAAACGTGCGGTCTCTGTGTGCGCTCTCCCAAGTAGCAGCGAGCCCGTGAAATTCGCTGTGAATCTGGCGGGACCACCCGTTAAGCCTAAATACTACCTGATGACCGATAGCGGACTAGTACCGTGAGGGAAAGATGAAAAGTACCCCGGGAGGGGAGTGAAATAGTACCTGAAACCATGTGCTTACAATCCGTCGGAGCGGTCCCTTGTGGGCTGTGACGGCGTGCCTTTTGAAGAATGAGCCTGCGAGTTAGTGGTATGTGGCAAGGTTAACCCGTGTGGGGCAGCCGTAGCGAAAGCGAGTCCGAACAGGGCGTTTGAGTCGCATGCTCTAGACCCGAAGCGAAGTGATCTACCCATGGCCAGGATGAAGCGACGGTAAGACGTCGTGGAGGTCCGAACCCACTTAGGTTGAAAACTGAGGGGATGAGCTGTGGGTAGGGGTGAAAGGCCAATCAAACTTCGTGATAGCTGGTTCTCCCCGAAATGCATTTAGGTGCAGCGTCGCGTGTTTCTTGCCGGAGGTAGAGCACTGGATGGTCTAGGGGGCCCACAAGCTTACCGAAATCAACCAAACTCCGAATGCCGGTAAGTGAGAGCGCGGCAGTGAGACTGTGGGGGCTAAGCTTCATAGTCGAGAGGGAAACAGCCCAGATCGCCGGTTAAGGTCCCTAAGCGTGTGCTAAGTGGGAAAGGATGTGGAGTCGCAGAGACAACCAGGAGGTTGGCTTAGAAGCAGCCACCCTTTAAAGAGTGCGTAATAGCTCACTGGTCAAGTGATTCCGCGCCGACAATGTAGCGGGGCTCAAGCACACCACCGAAACCGCGGCATTCACACATGTGATCCGTTCAGCTTGCTGGGCGCAGTCGTGTGGATGGGTAGGGGAGCGTCGTGTGGGCAGTGAAGCGGCGGAGTGATCCAGCCGTGGAGGCCACGCGAGTGAGAATGCAGGCATGAGTAGCGAATGGGGAGTGAGAACCTCCCCCACCGAATGACCAAGGGTTCCTGGGCCAGGTTCATCCGCCCAGGGTAAGTCGGGACCTAAGGCGAGGCCGACAGGCGTAGTCGATGGACAACCGGTTGATATTCCGGTACCCGCGAAGAAGCGCCCATGGCGAACGATTTGATGCTAAGCGCCCGGACTGCGCCGGCCCTTCGGGGAAGGTGTGGCGAGCGCGTGACCCGATTTTCTAGTAGTTAAGCGATGGGGTGACACAGGAAGGTAGCTCCGCCCGTCAGTGGTAACACGGGTGTAAGGGTGTAGGTAGCGGGGCCAGGCAAATCCGGTTCCGTGTTGATCTGAGACCTGACGCATAGCCGATTGAGGCGAAGAGAGTGATCCTATGCTGTCGAGAAAAGCCTCTAGCGAGCTTCGAGCGGCCCGTACCCCAAACCGACACAGGTGGTCAGGTAGAGAATACCAAGGTGATCGAGCGAACTATGGTTAAGGAACTCGGCAAAATACCCCCGTAACTTCGGGAGAAGGGGGGCCGGGGTGTGTGAATTCCCCTTGCGGGATAAGCGCGTTCCGGCCGCAGAGACCAGGGAGAAGCGACTGTTTACTAAAAACACAGGTCCATGCCAAGTCGCAAGACGATGTATATGGACTGACGCCTGCCCGGTGCTGGAAGGTTAAGAGGACGGGTCAACCAGCAATGGTGAAGCTCAGAATTTAAGCCCCAGTAAACGGCGGTGGTAACTATAACCATCCTAAGGTAGCGAAATTCCTTGTCGGGTAAGTTCCGACCTGCACGAATGGCGTAACGACTTCTCTACTGTCTCAACCATAGGCTCGGCGAAATTGCACTACGAGTAAAGATGCTCGTTACGCGCGGCAGGACGGAAAGACCCCGGGACCTTTACTACAGCTTGGTATTGGTGTTTGGTTCAATTTGTGTAGGATAGGTGGGAGACTGTGAAGTGGTCACGCCAGTGGCTGTGGAGTCAACGTTGAAATACCACTCTGATTGTACTGAACATCTAACTTAGGTCCATGATCTGGATCAGGGACAGTGCCTGGTGGGTAGTTTAACTGGGGCGGTTGCCTCCTAAAGAGTAACGGAGGCGCCCAAAGGTTCCCTCAGCCTGGTTGGTAATCAGGTTTCGAGTGTAAGTGCACAAGGGAGCTTGACTGCGAGAGGGACATCTCGAGCAGGGACGAAAGTCGGGACTAGTGATCCGGCACCACCTTGTGGAAGGGGTGTCGCTCAACGGATAAAAGGTACCCCGGGGATAACAGGCTGATCTTGCCCAAGAGTCCATATCGACGGCATGGTTTGGCACCTCGATGTCGGCTCGTCGCATCCTGGGGCTGGAGTAGGTCCCAAGGGTTGGGCTGTTCGCCCATTAAAGCGGCACGCGAGCTGGGTTTAGAACGTCGTGAGACAGTTCGGTCCCTATCCGCCGCGCGCGCAGGAGTTTTGAGGAAGGCTGTCCCTAGTACGAGAGGACCGGGACGGACGAACCTCTGGTGTGCCAGTTGTTCCACCAGGAGCACGGCTGGTTAGCTACGTTCGGAAGGGATAACCGCTGAAAGCATCTAAGCGGGAAGCCTGTTCCAAGATGAGAACTCCCACCCCCTCGAGGGGGTAAGGCCCCCGGCTAGACCACCGGGTTGATAGGCCAGAAGTGGAAGCACCGTGAGGTGTTATGAGCTGACTGGTACTAATAGGCCGAGGACTTACCACAAAAATGCTACGCGTCCACTGTGCGATACCTGAAACAACAAACCCTCTCTCGGGGGCTCCGCCCCCGAGTCCCCGAACAGCGACATCCCCGATGAGGGTGCGCGTTGATCGGGGAACGACAAAGAGAAGGTCGAAACAAGTTTCACAGCGTTACGGCAGCCATAGCGTAGGGGAAACGCCCGGTCCCATCCCGAACCCGGAAGCTAAGCCCTACAGCGCCGATGGTACTGCACCCGCCAGGGTGTGGGAGAGTAGGACACTGCCGAACACACATCCCAGCAAAGGGGCCCCGCAAGGGGCCCCTTTTCTGCATTCCGACAGTATTTCGGGCCGCCATGTGTCTCAGCGCATATTCTCCTGATGCTCGATGCCCGGTGGGCTCTGTACCGGGCTTGAATCAAGACCATCGGCAGTCGCCTATCGCTGTTGGGGCGAGTGCCGGCCTTTGCCCGATTGCAGCGGCTCGAGCAGATTAGCGCCAGATGATGAGCACGACGAGCAGTGCCAGCGCCGACAGCGCGAAGAAAACCACGACCGCCACCGCCCACGGCCGGAGCCGGCGGATCGCCTCCGGCGACGCGGTACGCGTCGGCCCGCGGAGGCCGTTCGGAACGGGTCCGAAGTCCGCCGGACCGGTGACGCCCGTTGCATGCGCTCGCGGTGCGCTCAACGCGGGCGCGATGTCAGAGGGTAGGTCAGGTGTCGGCGGGTCTGTGCCAATGGGCTGTTCGTCAGCCGGTTCAGCCACGCCGCACCTCTTCCGTCACTACCAGAGTCCATCACCCAGAGCCTGCGCGGGTTCCGCACCTGGTCACAACCTAGCCATGGGTCGCTGGTCAGAACCCAACGCCCGGGCCGGCCATTTCCGGCCGATCCGGGCGCTGGGCATCTCCAGGGGGTCAGCTCAGACCGAACCGATCCAGGTTCATCGCCTTTACCCAGGCGGCGACGAAGCCGTCGACGAACTTCCCCCTGGCGTAGACCTCGGCCAGCGCCCGAAGCTCGGAGTTGGAGCCGAACACCAGGTCGTTGCGGCTTGCGGTCAGACCAGCTCGCCGGCATCGTTGCGGCTGTCGAACGTCTCGGGGATGACTGCCGGCGCCGTGCGGTTCGTGCCCAGATCGAGCAGGTTGGCGAAGATGTCGTTGGTGAGACCCCGGGGGGTTTCGGTGAGCTTCCCCAGCGACGAACCGCCGCTGTTCGCCCCGAGCACACCAGACCGCGCACCACCACAGTCATCTCGGGCGCGCTGAGCGTCAGCAGGTTGGCCTTGTCCACCAGCAGGACTCGGCGGGCAACCAGTTGCCCTTGCCGAGGTGGTTGCGGAACTCGTCCGCTTTCGGCTCAGGGAGGCGAAGGACTGAGCGTCGGTCTGCTCCTGGGTCGCGTCGGTCCGGCCGGGTGCGAAGGGCACCTCGACGGCGCACCCGGCCGCCTTCGCCGCCTGCTGGACGCCGACCGAACCGGCCAGCACGATCAGGTCCGCCAAAGAGACCTTCGCGGTGCCGGCGGCGTTGAACTGCTGCTGGATGCTTTCCAGGGTGGAGAGCACCCGGCCCAGAGGCTCCGGGTTGTTGGCCTCCCACTCGCGCTCTGGCTGCAACCGGACCCGGGCGCCGTTGGCGCCACCCCGCTTGTCGCTGCCCGGAATGTCGACGCCCACGCCCAAGGCCGTCGAGACCAGATGAGCGGTCGACAGCCCCGAGTCCGGGATGCGGAAGGTCAGGTCCCGCAGGGTCTGGCCGCTCACCACGTCGTGACTTCGTGCGGGGACCGGGTCCTGCCAGATCAGCGTCTCGGCCGGAACAAGCGGTCCGAGATAGCGCTGAATGGGCCCCATGTCCCGGTGGGTCAGCTTGAACCGAGCGCCCAACCGTCTGTCGCGTGCTCACGGAGGTACTCGCGCAGGAACGGCAGTGCGAAATCGACGTAGCCCCTGCGGGTCGAATGAATGAGTTCAGCTGAAATGAGTCGAAGGCGATACTGGCTGGCGTAATTGACGTCGACTCCCATCCGCCGCTGGATGTCGGCCATCTGGGAAGGTGACTCATCCCGTGCCATCGCCACCAGGAACGAGCGGTCGACATCGGACACCTCCTTCAGTGCCGGTTCGTGAATCAGTGTGCCCAGGCGGCGCCGCGCCCGGTCCACCCCCTCGACGGCGTCGGCCTCGGTGATCTCCGTCTGCTCTGGGTGCAGGCGCCACGTCTGTGCGCCGACGAGTTGGAGCAGGAACGGGTACCCGCTCGCGCCGTCGATCATGACCTGGAGTGCCCGCTCGCCGATTCGTCGCCCGGCGTTCTCGATCGGTTTCCTGAACCCGCGTTCGACATCGTCCCGCGGCACTGAGCCCAGCGAGTGACGTTGCGCACGACGCAGGAAGGTGAGCACATCGTCGTTGACAACGTCGCTCACGCTTGCCGCCAGTCCCGCGCCGACGAATGCCAACTGGCGGCCCTCGCGGAAGGCGTGCTGCACCGTCGTGGCTAGTTCGTGGAGTTCGGCCAGCGGTGCGCGCCGGTTGGCGGGTTGACCGGCGAAAGAAACGCTTCCACACCTGCCGGACCAAACCTGACGCGCAGAGCCGGCTCGCGCGGGTGACCCACACGAGCCGGCTCATCCCGGGCGTTGTTACGCGGCGTTGGCGAACCACTTCTGGTAGGAGCCGCCGTTGTAACCCATGGTGTACGCCTGCCGGTTGGCGTTGCTGTCCAGGACGAACCCGGTAGCGACATTGCGGAGCACCTTGGTGCCGTAGCTGTTGTCGGTGATGACCCACTTCTGGAACGAGCCGCCGTTGCAGTTGAGGGTGTAAACCTGCCGGCTGGTGTTGCTGTCCAGGCAACGCCCGGTGGCGACGTTCTGCACGGTCACCGCGCCGTAGCTGGTCGGCACCACGCGCCACTTCTGGTAAGGGCCGCCATTACCCGGAATTGCGTAGACGTCACCGCGGAAGTTGCTGTCCAGCACGAAGCCGGTAGCGAGGTTCTGGAACGTGGAGGTGGATGGGACGGCGGCAGCGTTTGCAGTTGCGGAACCGCCGAGGGCGATGACGAATCCGAGGATTGCGGCCAGGAGCACCCTGACCACGGCGCGGGGGCCGGGAACTGCCGATACGACACGAGTAGCAGGCATGGGGCGTCACACTTTCTGTTGAACGGGGCGGACACTGCTGAGCGGTTCCTTGAAACCAGAATTGATCGCGACGCCGCGTCCGGCGTCGCAGTTCAACTTCGGTCAGCGGGCTGCCGGTACCTGGCATCACGCTGGTCGACAAATTAGATGCACCGATATGCTCGGTGATACATCCCCGTCGCTTTCACCCCTGGCGGACCACCCAGGTCGCGCGGTCGGTGCGGGTTCGCAGGCCGGGTTTGGCCAGGATGCTGCGCACGTGGAACTCGACCGTCCGCTCGGGACGGTAGAGATGCGAGGCAGTCCGGCGATTCGGCAGCCCTTCGCCGACCAGGGTGGCCACCTCGTTCTCGCGGCGCGACAGGACCGACGGTGCACGTGCATCCTCGCGAAGTCTGGTCAACACAGGCGACAGATGGCCGCACTGTTTCGGCCATCGGATGGGCCGCGGTCACGCCCAATGAGATCGCCCGATGGGCCAGTCCGATCCGCTCGTAGACCGTCTGCGGGATCCCGCTGGCGAGGTGCCGGGCGGCCAGCGCCTCGAGAATGGCGAGGTGGTCGTGGGACCTCTCAGTAGCCTCGAGCGCCCGCGCCGCAGAATCCATCGCGTCCTGCCCGCTCTCGTCCTCGGCGATCGCAGACGCCAGCTGGGCGAGTAGCCGTGCTCGCAGCGGCGAATCGACCGGGCCCAGTGTGGGGAGAACCCGCTCGATCGTCCAGCGGATCGACCGGAGGACCGGGGTCGACCCGAATCCCTGGATCGCCAGTAATGCGGCGGCCGCCAGGTCGGTGCGCCCGGCCGCCTTTGCTCAACCGCACCGTTACGTGACAGGACTCCACGCTCGCGCCGTGGTAGCCGGCCGCCACCTGGTCCCGGGTCAGGTCCAGCCACAACTGCGCGCGCCGGTCGACCGGCTCGTCTGCGGCAGCAGCCGTCTGCGCCGCCAAGGTGCCGAAGGTGACCGCCTCGTCATGGGCCAGCCGGCGCCGGGCATGCTCTGCGGCCGTCTCACCCCATTCGACAGCGGGCCGTAGCGTCCGACCCGGCTGCCTGTCGCCGGTGCCGGACGATCGGACCGGCCAGCTCGACCGGACCAGCGCGGACAGCGCCATCGCCGCCCGCCGGTGCGGTACACCGCGGGTCGGTGGCGTCAGTTCCGCGTAGACCGCGTCATGAACCAGACCATGGATGAACTGCAGGCCGTCGACGCCAGGCCGCAGAATGCCTGCCCGCCACGACGGTCTCCGACAGTGTGAGGCCCAGGCCGCCGCATCATCGATCACCCCACTCAGCGCCGCAGGCGGGATCCGGGCGGTGAACACGCTGGCGGTATCGACGAGTTCTCGGGCCGGCGCCGACAGCGTCGCCGACCGCCGGGTCACCAGTGCGCGCCGGTCGGCGCGCCGCTTCAGCAAGCCCTCCAGTGCACGGTGGTGGGCCGCGCTGGTCGGCGTCGGCGACTCCGCCAGCAGGCGGATCAGCAGCGGATTGCCGTCGGTGCGAGCCCGGATCGATGCGGCGGCCCCTACCCACCCGGCGAAGGTCTCCGGCCCGCCGATCTGCGCGCCGCGGGCACCTTCGCACCATCGGACCGGCCCGGTCCGGCGGTGGACGCCGCGGCGCTCAAGGGCCTCAAATTCTCGGTCGCACTCCCCGCGGAACTGGCAACAGCCACCCTGGCGGCCCGGCTCACCGACACCCGGGGCGCACACGACGTGTTGAGGTGGGACCGGCTCCTGCGGGTCTCAGGCTGACTGTGGGCCCGTCGCCGCCACCCGGCGCCCCGGTCGCTTCACCTGTTCCATCGGTGGGGTATGTCCGGGGAAGCGACACCCGCGGCTGGTACACATGTTTCACAGCGTTACGGCAGCCATAGCGTAGGGGAAACGCCCGGTCCCATCCCGAACCCGGAAGCTAAGCCCTACAGCGCCGATGGTACTGCACCCGCCAGGGTGTGGGAGAGTAGGACACTGCCGAACACACATTGAAAGAGGGGATCCCCACGCGGGATCCCCTCTTTTGTGTTTCGGGACTCGAGAACCACCTGCATCATGGGAACACGACCTATCGGCAATTCCCGCTGACCCGTATTCGGCACGTCGCGGCGCCTTGTCGCGTATTCGAACGGCGAACACGCGACCCCCACGCTGCCAGGCAGTGGTGACGACGTGCCCGACGTCCGGATCGTCGTCTCCGCGCTGATGTGGGTCTCATCGGTCGCCGAGACCGTGAGCAGACCGATGTCCACGCACTACGATCAGACCTACATCAGAACAGCGATTCAGGAGTTGTTGGCCATGGCGCCGCAAGATAACGACAGGGGCGACGACGCTCGCCGTGACAGGCGTGACGCGCCCCAGGGCCCGCGAGGCGGCGGACGCGGTGGCCAGTACAGCGGCGGCCGCGACGACGAGCGCGCAAGTGGCGGTGGCGACCGCAGCAGCTCCCCGCGCGGCTTCGGTGCCCGTGGCGCTTCGACCGGCGGTGCCGGCGACCGGGATCGCGCCCCCCGCTCCGGCGGCTACCAGGGCAACCGCGACGGCGGCGACCGGGGCGGCTTCAGCGGACCTCGGACCGGCGGCTACCAGGGCGACAGGCCCAGGACCGGTTATCAGGGCCGCAACAGCGACGATCGTTCCGCGGGCTACCGCGGCTCCTCCGACGCCGGGGGTGCCCGTTCCGACAGCGGTTACCGGGGCACCGGCGATCGACCGGCCGGTCAGGGCTATCAGGGCCGCCGCCCGTCCGATGGTTCGCCCGATCGCGGTGGTTACCGCGGCGGTGACCGTCCCGCCGGTGACCGGCCGTCGTACGGGCAGCGTGGCGACCGACCTCGGACCGGTGATGACCGGCCGTCGTACGGGCAGCGTGATGATCGCCCCCGTGGTGATCGTCCCTATGGTCAGCGTGACGATCGTCCCCGGACCGGCGGTGACCGACCGTCGTACGGGCAGCGTGACGATCGTGCCCCGGACCGGTGGCGACCGGCCGTCGTACGGGCAGCGTGACGACCGCCCCGTGGTGATCGTCCCTATGGTCAGCGTGACGATCGTCCCGGACCGGTGGCGACCGACCGTCGTACGGGCAGCGCGACGACCGGCCTCGGACCGGTAGCGACCGGCCGTCGTACGGGCAGCGTGACGACCGCCCCCGTGGTGATCGTCCCTATGGTCAGCGCGACGATCGTCCCCGGACCGGCGGCGATCGACCGTACGGCCAGCGCGACGACCGTCCCCGGACGGGCGACCGTCCCTACGGCCAGCGTGACGACCGACCTCGGACCGGCGGTGACCGGCCGTCCTATGGTCAGCGTGATGATCGCCCCCGTGGTCAGCGTGATGATCGCCCCCGGACCGGCGGTGACCGGCCGTCCTACGGTCAGCGTGACGACCGTCCCCGGACGGGCGGTGACCGGCCGTCCTACGGTCAGCGTGATGATCGCCCCCGTGGTGATCGTCCCTATGGTCAGCGTGACGACCGCTCGCGCACGGGTGATCGGCCGACCGGACGCGACGACCGCCGCGACGACCGCCCCGCCGGCCGCTCGCCCTTCGGCGGGAACCTCAGTGACACCTTCAAGGCACCGGGCGACCGCCCCGAGCGGCCGCGGCGCGCCGACGACCGGTCTGCGGACCGGGACGAGCGGCCGGCGCGTCGCGAGGATCGCCCGGTCGGCCGCGACGAGCGGTTCGCCCGTGACGCGGACCGCTCCACCGGCCGTGACGATCGGGCAGCTCCGTCGCGTTCCGAGGACAGGGACCGACCGGCTCGCCGTTCTGATGAAGAGCGCCCGCCCCGCCGTGACGACCGCGCCGACCGGCCTCAGCGGTCCGATCGTTCGGATCGTCCCGCCGGCCGCCCCGACGATCGGGAGCGGCCCCCGCGCCGCTTCGAGGACGACCGCGGCGAGCGCGCGCCCCGCCGCGACGCCCCGACCGGGTCGCGGATCCGTCCCGAGGACGCCAAGGAGGTGTGGCCGGACGCGCCCGAGTGGGCCGAGCCGTCCGAGCTCGGTCCCGAGGTGCTGCGCGACCTCCGGGGTCTGAGCAAGGAGAACAGCGACTTCGTCGCACGGCATCTCGTCGCCGCGACGTCACTGGCCGACGAAGAGCCCGAGGAAGCCTGGGTACATGCCCGTGCGGCCCGGTCGAAGGGCGGTCGCATCGCGGTCGTCCGGGAGACGGTCGGGCTGGTCGCCTACCGCGCGCAGGAGTGGGCCGAAGCCATCTCCGAGCTGCGTGCCGCCCGCCGGATGGGCGGGGGACCCGGTCACGTCGCGATCCTCGCCGACTGCGAGCGCGCGCTGGGCAATCCGGAACGGGCGCTCGATCTCGCGCGCAGCCCCGAAGCGTCCCAGCTCGACCCCGACGGCGCCGCTGAGCTGCGCATCGTGGCGTCCGGTGCCCGGGCCGATCTCGGGCAGCTCGACGCCGCGATGGCGGTCTTGCAGGACGGTCCGGGTTTCGACCTGAACAGCCCGGAGACCTACTCGGCACGGCTCTACTACGCCTACGCCGATCTGCTGCTGACCACCGGTGACGCCGACGGGGCTCTCGAGTGGTTCGCGCGGGCCGACGACGCCGACGACGACGGTGACACCGACGCTGCCGACCGGATCGCTGATCTCATCGCCATCCGGGAGGGCCGCGCGCCCGACGCTGACACCGGCAGCGGTGAGGGCGACGCCGACACCCGGGTCGCTGTTGAAGAGGCCGCTCCCGAAGAGGCCGCTCCCGAAGAGGCCGCTGTCGGTTCGGACGTCGACGTCTCCGGCGAAGCTGCCGGCGCCGACGATCACGCTGGGGTCGACGCACCTGTGCCTGCCGACGTCGTCGAGGACGATTCCGCAGCAACGGGATCGGCCCCCGAGGCAGGAGGCGTGGCCGCTGACGCATCCGATGACGCTGCCGACGCGGAAGCCGCCGCCGGGGAAGCCTCGACCGACCACGACGGACAAGACGGGCCGGTAGCGGACGCGGACGAGCAATCGGACGGCCGCCCGACCACCGTGCCTGAGGTCCCTATCGGCAAGGGTTCAGTGCTGTTCAGTTCGGGCCAGGAGTCGTGAGCTCGCTCGCGGAGCGCTTCGACGTCCTGCTGCTCGACCTCGACGGCACCGTCTATCTCGGGCACCGCCCCATCGAGCACGTCGGTGAGGCGCTGCAGGAGGCGGCCCGCCGCGGCGCACGTT
Organism: uncultured Actinomycetota bacterium; assembly: GCA_963700115.1. Classification (GTDB taxonomy): domain Bacteria; phylum Actinomycetota; class Actinomycetes; order Mycobacteriales; family Nakamurellaceae; genus Nakamurella. The sequence continues at coordinate 1,251,471 of OY969473.1, forward strand.
CGGTCTACGTCACCAACAACGCGTCCCGGCCGCCGGCCGAGGTGGCCGCCCAACTGGTCGGCATGGGTCTGGACGCGAGTGCCGACGACGTCCTGACCTCGCCGCAGGCCGCAGCGAAGATGCTCGTCGAACGTCACCCCGCCGGAGCGGCCGTCCTGGTGGTCGGGGCGCCGTACCTCGCCGACGAGGTGGCACGGGTCGGCCTCACGCCGGTCCGTACTTTCGCCGACAACCCGGTCGCCGTGGTGCAGGGGCACTCGCCGGAGACCGGCTGGCCCATCCTGGCCGAGGCGTGCCTGGCCCTGCGCGGCGGAGCCGACTGGGTCGCCGCCAACGTCGACGCCACGCTGCCCACCGATCGCGGGATGTTGCCCGGCAACGGTGCGATGGTCTCGGTGCTGGTCACCGCGACCGGCCGGCGGCCGCGCGTCGCCGGCAAACCCGCCCGCCCCATGGTCGATGCGGCGATCGCCCGGTACGGCTCGACCACGCCGCTCGTCGTCGGCGACCGGCTGGACACCGACATCGAGGCCGCGGTCACCGCCGGCGTGCCCTCGCTCCTGGTCTTCACCGGTGTGTCCACCCCGGCCGAGGTCATCGTGGCGTCACCGGATCGGCGCCCGGTGCACGTCGGGTTCGACATGCGCGCCGTCGTCGACACCGACCGTTGCGTCGATCTCACCGCCGGCGGCGACGGGTGGACGGTGGACTCCGCGGAGGACGGACTCACGCTCGCCCGGAACGCCGCCACCCAGCGCAACGGCACCCATCCGGACGCCGACGCGTTGCATGCCCTCGCCGCTCTGGCCCGGGTCAGCTGGGGACGGGAAGCGCCGTCGACCGGTGTCGTCACCGCTGCCGACGACGCGGCCGGCGCCGTGCTGGACCGGCTGGGCCTCCGACCCCACTGACCGTCCGATAGCGTGGCACCGCGCGGGCACGTCGTCCGCGCGGTGTCCGTCGGCGCTTTCCGTGGGGACCCTGACGAGCGAGCAGGAGCAGCCTTGAGCAATCCCGTCCCTGCCTCCGCACGTCCCGGCGTCGATCCGTTCGCGCCCGTCGACGCCGATCTGGCTCATCTCGACGAGCTCGCACCGGCCGATCAGGTCCCGGTCTTCGGCCGTATCCATGCCGCTCTGACCGATGCCCTCGCCCTGACCGCCGGTCCGGCTGCGCCGGCCGGCCCCGGCCGCCCCCCCGGTCGCTGACGTGCGTCGTGCGCGGCTGGACGCCGAGTTGGTGCGTCGAGGACTCGCCCGGTCCCGCGAGCATGCCGCCGAGCTGGTGCACGCCGGACGGGTGACGGTCGGCGGTCAGCAGGCCGCCAAACCCGCGACCGGTGTCTCCCCAGCCGATCCGGTGGTCGTTCGTGCTGATGCGGTCGATGAGAACTGGGCCTCACGGGGAGCACACAAGCTCGTGGGAGCGCTGGACGCGTTCACCGACATCCGGGTCGAGGGTGCCCGGTGCCTGGACGCCGGTGCCTCGACCGGCGGTTTCACCGACGTGCTCCTGCGCCGCGGAGCCGACCGCGTGATCTGCGTCGATGTCGGCTACGGCCAGTTGATCTGGCGGCTGCAGAACGACGACCGCGTGCAGATCCACGACCGTACGAACGTCCGCACCATGACGTCGGAGGACATCGGTGGACCGGTCGACGTGGTGGTTGCCGACCTCTCCTTCATCTCCCTCGCGCTGGTCCTGCCCGCACTGATCGACTGCTGCCGACCCGACGGTCACCTCGCGTTGATGACCAAACCGCAGTTCGAAGTGGGTAAGGACCGCCTCGGAAGTGGCGGCGTGGTGCGTGATCCGGAGCTGCGGGCGGAAGTCGTCAACGACGTGGTGACAGCGGCCCGCGGTCTCGGCTGGGGGCTGGCCGGCGTGGTCGCTTCCCCTCTTCCCGGACCGAGCGGCAATGTGGAGTACTTCGTGCACCTGACGACGACCGGCGGCACCGACCCCGACAAGGCGGCGGACTTGGTCCGGCTCGCCGTCGAGGCCGGCCCCCGATGACCCGCCGCGTCCTGCTCGTGGCCCACACCGGCCGCGACGACATCAACCAGCTGACGAATCGGATCGCCGAGCCGCTGTCGCGGGCCGGGGTCGACCTGGTCGCGCTGCCGGGGGAGAGCGACCTGTTCGGGCTGCCGTGCGTCGACCCCCGGCCGGACAACTCCATCGAGATGGTCCTCAGCCTCGGCGGGGACGGCACCCTGCTGCGCGCCGCCGACAAGGCCCGGCCCATCGACGCGCCGGTGCTCGGCATCAACCTCGGCCGGGTCGGGTTTCTCGCCGAGGCCGACCCCGATCAGCTCGACGGCGTCATCCAGGCGGTCATCGACCGCAGCTACACCGTCCGCGAGCGGATGACCGTCGACGTCCTCGTGGAGCGCGACGGGGTCGAGATCACCCGCAACTGGGCGCTCAACGAGGTCAGCGTCGAGAAGGCAACCCGCGAACGCATCCTCGACGTCGTCGTCGAGGTCGACGGCGCCGGCATCTCGGCCTTCGGCTGTGACGGCGTGCTCATCGCCACGCCCACCGGATCGACCGCGTACGCCTTCTCCGCGGGAGGGCCGATCATCTGGCCCCAGGTCGAGGCGCTGCTGGTGGTGCCGTCGAACGCCCACGCGCTGTTCGCGCGGCCGCTCGTCGTCGCCCCCAGCGTCGAGGTCACGGTCCACATCGATCCTCTCGGCCACGAAGCCGCGATGGCGTGCGACGGCCGGCGGATCGTCGAACTGCCCGCCGGGTCCCGGGTCCGCGTCCGTCGCGGGACGCAGCCGGTCAAGATGGCGAGGCTCGGGGAACTGCCTTTCTCGACCCGGCTGGTCCGCAAGTTCGCGCTCCCGGTGCAGGGCTGGCGGGACAAGCGGCACTGACCCGGGCGTGGCCGGGTGTCCACAAGCCCTGATCGGCGCCTGGTTGTCCACAGACCGCGTGGCCTCTTTCGAACACCCGTCTGAATCGTCTACGGTGGCGTCATGCTCAGTGAACTGCACATCACCGGGCTCGGGGTCATCGACGACGCAGTCCTCGAGCTCCATCCCGGCCTGACCGTCGTCACCGGCGAGACGGGCGCCGGCAAGACCATGGTCGTCACCGCCCTCGGCCTGGCAACCGGCGGTCGCGCCGATGCGCACCGGGTCCGCACCGGAGCTCCCCGGGCGACGGTCGAGGCGCGCTTCCTGCCGCCCGCCCAGTCGCACGCCGTCACGGTCGCGCAGGCCGCCGGTGGCGAACTCGACGACGACGGCAGCCTCATCGCGGTCCGCAGCGTCACCGCCGACGGTCGCTCGCGAGCCCACGTGGGCGGCCGCTCCACCCCGCTGGCCACGCTCTCCGAGGTCACCGATCCACTCGTCGCGATCCACGGGCAGTCGGAGGCGATCTCGCTACTGCGTCCGGCGCAGCAGCGCGCCGTGCTGGACCGGTTCGCGGGTCTCGCGGGCGAGTTGAGCGACTACCGGCGGCTGCGCAGCGAATGGCAGGCGGCGCGCCGCGAACTCACCGACCGGCTCGCCTCCGGGCAGCAGCGCGCCCAGCGTGAGCAGCTGCTGCAGATCGGTCTGGCCGAGATCGCCTCCGTCGACCCGCTTCCCGGCGAGGACGCCGAGCTGATCGCCGAGGCCCGCCGGCTGGAGAATGCCGACACCCTGCGCGCCTCGGCCGCCGGTGCGCAGCTGGCGCTCGACGGCTCTGACTCCGACCCCGACCTGGCGTCGGCCGTCGGTCAGCTGACCGCAGCCAGGCGTGCGCTCGAGTCCTCGGGCGACGAGAAGCTCCGCGCGCTGTCGCAGGCGTTGCGCGAAGCGGGCGTCCTGCTCACCGATGTCGGGATGGAACTGTCGGCCTACCTCGACGAGCTGGACGCGGACCCGGAGCGGCTGCAGACGATCATGGAACGACAGGCGGTACTGCGGACCCTCACCCGCCGCTACGGTGCCGACGTCGACGCGGTGCTCGACTGGGCGGCGGCGGCCAAGGTCGAGCTGGCGTCACTGGACACCTCCGACGACGCCATCGCCGCGCTGCGCGAGCAGGAGAAGAAGCTCGCCGCCGCGGTCGTCACCGCCGGCCGGCGTCTGACCAAGTCCCGCGCGGCGAACGCCGAGCAGCTCGGGGCCGCCGCCACCGCGGAGCTCGCGAACCTGGCCATGGGCCGGGCGACCCTGCGCGTCGCGGTGACCCAGTCCGAGGTCGCGGCCGGGCATGTGGATGCGCTGAAGGTCGCCGGCCGCTACGTCACCGCCGGTCCCGACGGTTTCGACACCGTCGACCTGCTGCTGACCGCGCACCGCGGGGCACCCGAGCTGCCGATCCAGAAGGGTGCCTCGGGTGGTGAGCTGTCCCGGGTGATGTTGGCCCTGGAGGTCGTCCTCGCCGAAGCGGATCCGGTGGCGACGCTGGTCTTCGACGAGGTGGACGCCGGCGTCGGGGGACGGGCGGCCACCGAGATCGGTGCCCTGCTCTCCCGGTTGGCGCGCACGCACCAGGTCATCGTGGTGACCCACCTCGCCCAGGTGGCGGCCTACGCCGACCGCCAGCTCGTGGTCGACGCCACCGAGGACGGTGCCGTCCGGTCGTCGTCGGTGCGCGCGGTCGAGGGTGACCTCCGGGAGGCGGAACTCGCCCGGATGCTCGGCGGCACCGTCGGGGCCTCCGCCCGGCAACATGCCGGTGAGCTGGTCGTGGCGGCGCGAAAGCGCCGGAAGGATCTGGCTCGGGCGTCCTGACGCTGGGTGCCGACGTGTGGGAGGCAGCCGCGGCGTCGGCAGCGTGCAAGACCCGTCGCGCGCGGCCGAGCGAGCGTCAACGATCTGGCCGGTGTGACCGGCCGCAACGAGCAACTGCAGTCCGGGCGTCAACGATCTGGCCGACACGACCGACCATCACGACCGACCGCATTCCGGCCGGACTGGGCCGGTCGGCGCGGGCCCGGTCCGGCGCGGCCGGTTTCCCTCCGTCGCTGGCCGTCGGCGGATCCCGGTCCGTGGACGCACGCGGCTCTGCCTGTATCAGGCTGCCGTTCGCGGCCTCATGTCAGTAGCGTGATCCCGCATCGGGCCGCGCAAAGACCCGGAGGAGCAGACCCGCGAAATGAGGACGGTCATGCAGCACAACGTGGACGCGGCAGTGGGTGAGGTGGACGTGGCGGTGCTGGTCGCCGCCGCCCGCGGCGGTGACCAGGCGGCCTGGAACGCCCTCGTGGAGCGGTACAACCGGCTCGTCTGGTCGGTGGCCCGGAGCTTCCGGCTCTCGACGGCCGACGCCGCCGACGCCGTCCAGATGACGTGGATGCGACTGGTCGAGAACCTCGACCGGATCACCGAGCCGGAACGGCTCGCCTCGTGGCTCGGGACCACCGTCCGTCGTGAGTGTCTGCAGCACCTGCGCCGCTCCGGACGGGCGCAGATCGACGCCGCCACCGATGTGCTGGAGGCGGTACCGGACGCCGCGCCGCCTGTCGACACCGCCCTGCTCGACGACGAACGCGACCGTGCGTTGTGGGCGGCGATGGGCATGTTGGGTGGCAAGTGTCAACAACTGCTGCGCGTCCTGATGGCGTCCCCGCCGCCCTCGTACAGTGCTGTCGCCGCCGCCCTCGACATGCCGATCGGCAGCATCGGCCCCGCCCGGCAGCGATGCCTCGCTCAGCTCAAGAAGATCATCACCGCAGACGGCGACATCCCCGCACCCCGGAGGCCACGATGAACGCCGGCAACGGTCCCACCGCCCTTCCTGAACCCACCGACCGTGAGCTCGCCGATGCCGGCCTCGACGACCTGATGGACCGGCTGCGCCGCCTGGGCGACGCCGACCCGCCGCCGGCCCTGGTCACCGCCCTGGCCCGCGCCGCGTTCGAGACCCGCGATCTGGACGGCGAGCTCGCCGTGCTGACCGCCGACTCCGCCGTCGACGAGCTCGCCCTGGTCCGCACGGCCGACACCGCCGTCATGCCGCGGATGCTCTCCTTCGAGACCGAGGCCGTCGGGATCGAGCTGCAGATCGAACACACCGGCCCGACCGTCGCCGTGCGGGGCCTCGTCACCGGTATCGATCCGGGGCGGGAAGGCATCGATCTGGAGATCGACACTCCGGACCGCCGGATCCCGCTCGTCGTGGATCCGCACGGCTGGTTCAGTGCCGCCGACATGACACCGGGAGCGCTGCGCCTGCGCCTGCGTGGCGCCGCCGGGGGGCCGGTCACCACGCCCTGGATCTCGACCCGGCTGGACTGACCGGAAGTCACGCCACCTGCTCCTCCCGCCGGTGGCGATGCCGCTGTCGTGGACGGCGACGGGCCTGCCAAGCTGTCGTCGTGAACGCTCCCGCGGGCGAGTCCGCCCCGCCCGCCGGCGACCTCGCCGCGGCCGCCCTCGACGAGGTGGGGCGCGACCCGAAGGCCGCGCTCCAGCTGGCCGACGCCGCGGTCGCCGCGGCCCGCCGGGAACGCGATCCGGCGGCGGCGGCGACGGCCCACCGGTCGGCCGCGCTCGCCTGGCGCGAGCTCGGCGACCTCGAACGAGCCGGCCGCCGCGGACTGGCCGGGGTGCGGATCGCGATGCGCGGCGGCGCCGCCCGCCAGGAGTCCGAGGCGCGGATGACCCTGGCATTCGTCCTGCTCGAGGCCGGCCGGGTCCGCGCCGCCCTGCACCAGGCCGACCGGGCGGCTGTCGCCGTGACCGGCCTGCCCGCCGCCCGCGTCGCCGGCCAACGGGCGATGATCCTGCAGCGCGTGGGTCGCGTCGACGAGGCCCTCACCCAGTACGCCCGGGCGTTGCCGGTGCTGCGGCGGCACGGCGACCGCGTCTGGGAGGCCAGGTTGCTCAACAACCGCGGTATGGCGGAGGTGGAGCGGGGCATGCTGGCGCAGGCGGCCACCGACTTCAGCGCCTCCCGAGATCTGCTGCTGGCGGCGGGGAAGACGGCGATGGCCGCCGGCGCGGACTGGAACCTCGGTCTGGTCGCCGCCCGCCGCGGCGACGTCCCGCTGGCGCTGTCACGCTACGACGCAGCCCAGGCCGACAACGACCGTCGGGGAACCCCGCTCCCGCAGCTCCTCGTCGACCGCGCCGAAGTACTGCTCTCGGTCGGCCTGGGCGCCGAGGCCGTCGTCGTCGCCGAGCAGGCCGTGGAACAGTTGACGGCCACCGGGCAGCACGCCGACCGGGCCCAGGCGGTTCTCGTCCTGGCCCAGGCCCTCTCGGCCGCCGGCGACCCGGGCGGGGCGCGGCAACGGGCCGACGAGGCCCGGCAGCTGTTCATCCGGCAACACCGTGACAGCTGGGCCACCCTGGCGCGGTTGACGTCGTTGAGCGCCGCCGAGCGGGCCGGCGCCGACGACCCGCGTCGGCTGCTCGCGGCCGCCCTGCGGTGCGCGGACGCTGTCCGGGCGGCCGGGTGGCCCGTCGCCGAACTCGAAGCGCGGCTCCTCGCGGCCCGGGCGGCCGGCCGTCTCGGGGACGACCGGATCCGCATCAGCCAGCTCCGCCAGGCCGCGGCACGACGCCGGGTCGACACCCTCGACGTGCGGTTGCGGGTGCACTACGCCCGCGCCCTCCTGCACGACGCGGAGGGCGACCGCCGCGCCGGGCGGGCGGCCCTCGCCGCCGGGCTGCGGGTGCTGGACGAGTACCACGCGCTGCTCGGGGCCACCGAGCTGCGCATCACCGCCAGTGTCATCGGTGTCGATCTCGCCGCCACCGGCCTGGCCTGGGCGATGGACGCCGACGACGCCCGCCAGGCCCTGCGGTGGGCCGACCGCGGTCGGTCGCGCGCGACCCGGCCGCGTCCCGTCCGACCACCCCGCGACGCCGCGCTCACCGCTGCACTGGCGGAGGTCAGGCGACTGCAGGCCCAGACCGTCGAGGCTCAGCTCGCCGGTGCGCAGCCGCCCACCGCGACGGAACGGCGGACCGCGGAACGCGTGGTCGTGTCGTTGAGCCGCAAGGCGGGTGGCTGGGGGCCGCGGGACGATCGTGACCCGGGCCCGGGCCGGCTCGCCGGTGCGTTGGGCCCGGCGGTGCTGCTGGAGTTCGTCGAGCAGGGACCCGACCTCGCGGTCGTCGTCGTCCGGGACGGCCGCTTCACTCTGCATCGGCTCGGCCGCGTCGATGGGGTCACGCCGCTGATCGACCGGTTGCACTTCGCCCTCCGCCGGCTGGCCGCCGGAGTGGGGTCGGAGCGGTCCCGAGCAGCACTGCGTCGTACCGCGACGGGCGAAGCAGGCGTCGTGGCGGACACGCTGCTGACGCCCGTCCGTGACCTGCTGGCGGACCGGGGGGTGGTCCTCGTCCCGAGTGCCTCGCTGCACGCGGTGCCGTGGGCGATGGTGCCGGGTCTCGACACCCGACCGGTTCGGATCGCCCCGTCCGCCGCGTCCTGGTACACCGCAGCTCAGCGTCGACCCCGGGGTGCCGACGGCCGGCAGGTGTTCGTCGCGGGACCGGGCCTGCCGGGAGCGACCGCCGAGGTAATCCGGCTGGCCGACGAGGCCACCGCGCCCGTCGTCCTCGCCGGCGGCGGACCGGACACCCCGGCGGTCACCGACGAGGTCCTCGCGTCCCTGGACGGCGCCGCCCTCGCGCACATCGCCGCCCACGGGCGGCGGCGAGCGGACAACCCACTGTTCTCCGCGGTCCTGCTCGCGGACGGGCCCCTGACGATGTACGACCTCGAGGGCCTGGCGGTCGCACCCGAGGTCGTGGTGCTGTCGTCGTGCGAATCGGCGTCGGCCACGGTCCGGGCCGGCGACGAGCTCGTCGGTCTGGTGTCGGCGTTGCTGTCGATCGGCACCCGCACGGTCGTCGCCACCGGCATCGAGACGCCGGACGCGGCCACCACCGAGCTGATGGTGGCCCTGCACCGCCGGCTGCGGGCCGGGGACACCCCCGCCGCGGCGCTGCCTGCCGCCCGGGCGATGCTGGATCTCGACGACCCCACGATGTTCGCCGCGGCCGCCGGCTTCCTGTGCTTCGGCGCCTGACCCCTTGCGGGGTGGGCGACCTCAGCGGGTGAAGTCCCCGGTGGTGAACAGCACCCCGCTGGTGTCCGGGTAGCCGGCCGACGGCAACGACTCCAGGAACTTCTCCGCCACCACCGCGGGCGGCGTCGCGGGGTCCGCCATCACCCGGTGGGCGATCTCGGCCGCCACCAGCGGAGCCGCGAACGAGGTGCCCGACCAGCGGGCCCACCCCCGGAACGACCGCCGGTAGCGGCGCCGCAGGATCTCCAACCACCAGTCCCGCACGGTGGCGCCCAGCCGCCCCGGCACGGTGGCGCCCACGACCGGTTCCACCGGCCAGGCGGTCACGAAGTCGCTGACGAGGTTCACCCCTGGCGCCCACACCCGCACCCAGTCGCCCCGGTTGCTGAAGACCGCGGGCTCCCCGGTCTCGGAGTCGTACGCGCCGACCGAGATCACACCCGGCAGCGCCGCCGGGTAGAACGGCACCCCGTGCCGGGCCTCGTCCTCGTAATCGTTGCCGGCCGCGGCCACCACGACGCGGCCCTCGTCCAGCATGCGCTGGATGGCCGTCGCCAACGCCTCGGGTGGCGCCCCCTCGGGGGTGTAGCCGCCGAGCGACAGGTTGACGACGGTCCCCGCGGACCGCTTCAGCCCGTTGATGAGGTCGGCGTCGTCGCACAACCCGAACGAGCTGAGCACCCGGTCGGGGTCGATGCGGATGTCGGGAGCCATCCGGTTCGCCAGGCCGCAGATGAAGAGTCCGTGGGCGGCCTGCCGGTCGAGGTAGGAGTTGCCGTCCTCGTCGAGGGCGTCCAGATCGTCGGGGCGGAGCACATCACTGTCGGTCAGGACGCCGCGCAGCCGGTACTCCTGATGGTCCCAGTCGAACGGGACGCCGGTGTCGAGCACGGACAGGGTCACCGACGGCATCGATCGAGCGGTCCTGGGGACCTGCACCGCGCTCGGTTCGTCAGCCGGCCCGACGGCGGAGCCGGGCCCGCCCATGTAGTAACCCTCGCCGACGTACACGGTGTTGAGCGAGATGCTGCGCTCGGTGCGGCCGAGGAGGCCCCGGCCCTTCGCGACCACGTCGCGCACGTCGACGTCCGACCCCGGCGGCCGGACCCAGAGCTCGTAACCGCTGGCGTCCGCGACCCTGGCGTTGAACTCGGCGTCGGCGCGGGCATTGCGGTCGTTGCGCCAGTTGGGCGCGTCGGGGCCGAACCTGACGGCGTCCACATCCGCCAGCAGACCGGCGAGGTCGTCGACGGCCTCGAGGTGGACGAGCAACTCACCCGGCCGCCACCACGACTGCCCGTCACCGACCACCGGTGGCAGTTTCGACGCGTCCCGGGTGCGCGACTTGGCGGTGGCGCCGTCGATCCGGAGCAGCTGGTAGTAGTCGTCGGCCATGGGGATCCGCCTCTGTTCGTAGGTCACGCCCAGCAGATGCGCCCACCCTCGCACCAGATACAGATGACCAGATTCTCACCCGTACGAGTACCGCCAAACTCGTGGACCTCCGCGCGCCCTCCGACGATGTGCGCAGGTCGGATGACACCCTGAGGCCATGAAACTTCTGTCACGCGGGTCCCGCCAGCTACCAGGAATCACAGGGTCGGCACGGGTCTCCCGGCAGACCGCCGACGTGCTGGCCCGGGTCGGGAACGGCGACATCGTCGTCGTGGACCATCCGGACCTCGATCGCAAGACCGCCGACCTGCTGGTCCAGGCGGGCGTCGCGGCCGTCGTGAACGCCTCGGCGTCGATCTCCGGCCGGTACCCGAACCTCGGGCCGGAGGTGCTCGTCAACTCCGGTGTGGTGCTCGTCGACTCGATCGGCGACAAGGTGTTCGCCCGGCTCAAGGACGGCGCCAAGGTCCGCCTCGACGAGGGCGTGCTGTACGCCGGTGACGACCTGGTGGGCACCGGCACCGTCCAGACGCCGGAGACGGTGTCGGACCTGATGATCGACGCCAAGGCCGGGATGGCCGCGCAGCTCGAGGCCTTCGCCGCCAACGCCATCGAGTACATGAAGCGCGAGCGCAGCCTGCTGCTCGACGGCGTCGGGATCCCCGAGATCAGCACCGACATGGAGAACCGCCAGGTCGTGTTGGTCGCGCAGTCCGCCGACACCGCGCGGGAGCTCAAGAAGCTCAAGAAGTACATCGCCGACTACCGGCCCGTCCTGGTCGGCGTGGACGCCGGCGCCGACGCGCTGCGGGCGGCCGGCCTCAAGCCCGACCTGATCATCGGCAACCCGGACGCCATCAGCACGGAGTCGCTGACCTCCAAGGCCGAGGTGGTCGTCCCGGCGCACACCGACGGACACGCCCCGGGCATCGAGCGCATCCAGGACCTCGGGCTCGGCGCGGTCACCTTTCCCGCGTCCGGCTCCAGCGAGGACCTCGCGCTGCTGCTGGCCGACGCCCACGACGCGTCGTTGATCGTCACGGTCGGCATGCGGACCACGCTGACCGATCTGCTGGACCGCGGACAGGGCAACACCGCCGCCAGCTTCCTGGTCCGGATGCGGGTGGCCAACAAGGTCGTCGAGGCGTCCGCGCTGTCCAAGCTGTACCGGGCGCGGGTGACCTGGTGGTCGGTGATGCTGCTCATCATCGCGGCGACCGTGGCCATCGTCGTGGCGCTGCTGGTCTCCGACGTGTCCGGCACCTACGGCGACCTGATCCGCCAGTGGTGGAACGACTTCACCGCCTGGGTGCGCAACCTCTTCTGATCCGCACACCCGAACCAGACGACCTCCGATAAGGCACTGACATGATCTCCATGCGCTACCACATCATCTCGCTCGCGGCGGCGTTCCTCGCGCTGGCCCTGGGCATCGTCCTCGGCGCCACCAAGATCAACTCGCCGCTGCTGGCCGGGTTGCAGGGTGACACCGAGACGCTGACCCAGCAGCGCGACCAGCTGCAGGGCGACAACACCGCGCTGGCCGCGGATGTCGCCTCCGCCGAGAAGATGGCCGAGTCGCTGGGGGACGTCGCCGTGCGCGGGGTGTTCCGCCCGGATCCGAACGTCGTGCTCATCACCACCGCCGACGCCAACTCCGCCGACCGGGACGCCGTCCTGTCGCTCCTGGACAAGGCGGGCGCCCCGGTCGCCACCCAGATCCAGCTGACGACCGACTTCACCGACCCGGCCCGCTCGCAGGAGCTGCGCACGGTCCTCACGTCCACGCTGCCGGCCGGCCAGACCCTTCCCGAGGTCGACGATCCCGGCACCCTGGCCGGCGCGTTCCTCAGCCTGCTGGTGGTCGCCGACGAGACCGGCAACAGCAAGGCGAACGCGGACCAGGCCGCCACCGCCTTCACCGCGTTGGACACCGGCGGCTTCGTCCGCGTCACCGGCACCCCGGCGGCCGGCCGGCTGGTGATCGTGCTCACCGGTGGCGACATCACCGGCGGGTCGCAGGGTGACCGCGCCGCGATGATCGCGGCGATGGCCAGCCAGCTCAAGCTCACCGCAGACGGGGTCGTCCTCGCCGGCCGGCAGGGCAGCGAGACGGCCACCACCGGGCCGGTCGGGGTGGTCCGTGCCGACACCGCCGACAGCGCCGCGGTGACCACGGTGGACGACGTGGATCTCGCCTCCGGCCGCCTCGCCACCGTGCTGGGCCTGGCCGAGCAGGACGGCGGTGGCGTCGGTCGCTACGGGGTCGCCGACACCGCCGAGGCGCGGGTACCGACACTGCGCACCTGACAGCGCCGCCACCTTCGACAGCACGGCCCGGAGCCGGCGGTCGAGACCCACCACGGGTCCGATCGCCGGCTCCTGTCGTTGCGCAGGCCGGTGCCGACCGGGACCTCAGGACCGGTCGGCGGCTCCCGGAACGACCGCGGTACACGCGGAGTGGGCCCCTGCACTGTTAGGGTGAAATCCCGTGAAGTGAATGTCGGAAAACGAGCAGTTCTCGTTGCTCCGGCAGTCTGAAATTGCGGAACGGGAGTCCCCTTGGCGCCATCAGCGCGGTCGACAAAGCACATCTTCGTGACCGGTGGGGTGGCTTCCTCGCTGGGGAAGGGCCTGACGGCATCGAGCCTCGGGCAGTTGCTCACCAGCCGCGGGCTGCGGGTCACGATGCAGAAGCTGGATCCGTACATCAACGTCGATCCCGGCACGATGAACCCGTTCCAGCACGGCGAGGTCTTCGTCACCGAGGACGGCGCCGAGTGCGATCTGGACATCGGCCACTACGAGCGGTTCCTGGACCGTGAGCTGTCCGCGGACGCCAACGTGACCACCGGCAAGGTCTACTCCCGGGTCATCGCCCGCGAGCGGCGCGGCGAGTACCTCGGTGACACCGTCCAGGTCATCCCGCACATCACCAACGAGATCAAGGAACAGATCCTCGCGATGTCGGCGCCCGACCGCGAGGGCAACCGACCGGACATCGTCATCACCGAGATCGGCGGCACCGTCGGCGACATCGAGTCGCTGCCGTTCCTGGAGGCGGCCCGGCAGGTCCGGCACGAGCTCGGCCGGGAGAACGTCTTCTACCTGCACGTCTCGCTGATCCCGTACCTGGCGCCGTCCGGTGAGCTCAAGACCAAGCCGACCCAGCACTCCGTCGCCGCGCTGCGCAACATCGGTATCCAGCCCGACGCGCTGGTCTGCCGCGCCGACCGCCCCATCCCGGAGTCGATGAAACGCAAGATCTCGCTGATGTGCGACGTCGACCAGGAGGCGGTCATCGCCTGCCCGGACGCGCCGTCGATCTACGACATTCCGCGGGTGCTGTTCGACGAGGGCCTGGACGCCTACGTGGTCCGCCGGCTCAACACGTCCTTCCACGACGTCGACTGGACGGTCTGGGGCGACCTGCTCGACCGCGTCCACCAGCCCACCGAGACGGTGCGGATCGCGCTGGTGGGCAAGTACATCGACCTGCCCGACGCCTACCTCTCGGTCACCGAAGCGCTGCGCGCGGGCGGATTCGGCAACCGCGCCAAGGTCGAGATCAAGTGGGTCGCGGCCGACGAGGTCGAGACCCTGCACGGCGCCCAGCAGGTCCTCGCCGACGTCCAGGGGGTGCTGGTGCCCGGCGGGTTCGGCGTCCGCGGCGTCGAGGGCAAGCTCGGCGCGCTGACCTACGCCCGGACGAACGGCATCCCCACACTGGGCATCTGCCTCGGCCTGCAGTGCATGGTCATCGAGATCGCCCGGGTGGTCGGCGGTCTCGCGGACGCGAACTCGACGGAGTTCGACCCGCAGACGAAGGCCCCGGTGATCGCCACGATGGCCGAGCAGGTCGACATCGTCGCCGGCGCCGGCGACATGGGTGGCACCATGCGGCTGGGCGCCTACCCGGCCGTGCTGGACGAGGGCTCGCTGGTCGCCACGATCTACGGCGGCACCGACGTGACCGAGCGGCACCGGCACCGCTACGAGGTCAACAACAGCTACCGCGAACTGCTGGAGGACAGCGGCCTGCGACTGTCCGGGATGTCGCCGGACCGCAACCTGGTCGAGTTCGTCGAACTCGACCGGGAGCTGCACCCGTTCTTCGTCGCCACCCAGGCGCACCCGGAGTTCAAGTCGCGCCCGACGCGGCCGCACCCGCTGTTCTTCTCCTTCGTCGAGGCGTCGCTGAACTATCTGAAGGGCGAGCGGCTTCCGATCGACGCCGATGACGCCGTCGACGCACCCGCGGCCGCGCCCGGGCGATCCGCCGCGACACCGGTGGGCGTCGCGCGGTGACCGAGCCGGGAGTGTTCGACGTCGTCGCCAGCGAGACCGTCTTCGACGGGAAGATCGTGCAGGTCCGCGTCGACCAGGTCCGGATGCCCGGTGGGGGGGTCGCGGCCCGGGAGACCGTTGGTCACGACCTCGCGGTCGCGGTCGTCGCTCTCGACGAGGATCAGCGGGTCGTGCTGGTCGCGCAGTACCGGCATCCGATCCGCCGCCGGCTGTGGGAGCTGCCGGCCGGGCTGCTCGACGTGGACGGTGAGCTGCCGCTGGCCGCCGCCCAGCGTGAGCTGGCCGAGGAGACCGGCCTGCGGGCCGACCGCTGGCAGCTGCTCGTCGATGTCGTGCCCTCCCCGGGGATCATGGACGAGGGGGTCCGGATCTTCCTGGCCCGTGACCTCGTCGACATCGGTCGCCAGGGTGACATCGCCCACGAGGAAGCCGATCTCACCATCGAGCGGGTGCCGTTGGCCGAGGCCGTGGACGCCGTCTTCCGGGGCGACATCGTCAACGGGATGGCGGTGAGCGGGCTGCTGGCCGCGCACACCGCGCTGACCGAGGAGCGGGCGCTCCGGCCGGGTGCGCAACCCTGGACGCACAGTCAGGCCCTGGCGCGCGGCGCCGACGAGGCGCTCACCCAGCCGCCGACCCTCGCGACCTCGTGACGTCGACGCTCGCGGAGCCGGCCGGCCGGGCCGAACCCGAGCAGGCCGCACCGGCGTTGGTGGCGGCACTCACCGGCTATCTGGACCATCTGACGGTCGAGCGGGGGATGGCGCTGAACACGGTGCTGTCCTACCGGCGCGACCTCACCCGGTACGTCGGCTACCTCACCGCCGCGGGCGTCACCGATCCCAGCCAGATCACCGCCACGCAGGTCAGCGGCTTCCTGGCCGCACTGCGCACCGGTGACGGCGGCCGGCAGCCGCTGGCGGCGTCGTCGGCCGCGCGGGCGGTGGTGGCCGCTCGCGGCTGGCACCGCTTCCTCACCGCGGAAGGTGTGGTCCCCGACGACACCTCGCGCGACGTCCGGCCGCCGGCACCGGCGCGGCGGCTGCCCAAGGCCATCCCCTTCGAGTCGGTGCTGGCGCTGCTGGAGGCCGCCGGCGGGACCGAGCCGCGGCAACTGCGCGACCGCGCGATGCTCGAGTTCCTCTACTCGACCGGGGCGCGGATCTCCGAGGTCGTGGGCCTCGACGTCGACGACGTCGACCTGGTCGACAAGGTCGTCCGGTTGCGCGGCAAGGGTTCCAAGGAGCGGCAGGTGCCGGTCGGGTCGTACGCGGTCGCGGCCCTGGACGCCTTCCTGGTGCGTGGCCGGCCGGCCCTCAGCGGCGGCCGCACCGCCCGGTTCAGCCCGGCGGTGTTCCTCAACGCGCGCGGCGGCCGACTCACCCGGCAGGCCGCCTGGCAGATCCTGCGGACCGCAGCGGAACGCAGCGGGGTACCCGGGCTGTCCGAGCATGTCTCGCCGCACACGCTGCGTCATTCCTACGCCACCCACCTGCTCGAGGGCGGCGCCGACATCCGTTCCGTGCAGGAGCTTCTCGGCCACGCGTCGGTCACCACGACCCAGGTGTACACGCTGGTGACGGTGGACTCGCTGCGCGAGGTCTACGCGACCGCGCACCCGCGGGCGCGCTGAGGCTGAGAGCAGGAGCGTCACTGCGACGTCGTTCCTGTCGTCGTGACGTTGGTGACCGTGCCGCCGTTACGACGCGGCCGTGGACCTTGGCCGAGGCAGCACTGACATTGCCACGGAAGTCAGACCTGGGGAGGCGCGCTGTCCGTGCCGGCGGTCGAGAGGTGCGGTCCGGATTCGACAACCTGTCCGGCGGCGATGCTGTCGTGCGTCATGACTGCCGGTGGCAGGTCCGTGATTTCTCTGTCCTTACCGCGGTCGTGCTACAGCCCCTTCTGTGTGCGGTGGAAACTGACCGGCCACGTCGACAAACCCACCCCGTTTGATGGCTGGCAGCGGTGGAGCGCCGCCTCCGCGGACTCGAAGCCTGGCCGCGCACCGTCAGGGAAATGGTCGGGCCCGGCGAAGGGGGCTGAGCCCCCGCGCTGGAGAACCTTGATGACCAGGTCTCGGAGAAGCCCGTAGGCAGTCGCGGCAACCCGCGATCAGCGTCGCTACCGACGCGGCCGGTCGGACCAAGCTCATCCCGACAGCGGGAAGACACCTCATCGAGCGACGGGTGTCAACCGCCCATCATCGACGCCGGCGGCATAGGAGTCAGGCGCTGCGGGCGTGCGTCCAGAACTCCCGCATCAGCGCCGGCGCGACCGGGTCGTTCATCTCGACCTGGGTGAAGAGCACCGCGACCGTGTCGCGGGACGGGTCGATGTGCGCCGAGGTCCCGGTGCCACCGACCCAGCCGTAGCGGCCGGGCACCGTCCACGGGTCGTCGGTGGTCACGTCGACGGAACCGCCGTAGCCCCAGCCCTGCCCCTCCAGGAACAGCGTGCTGGCCACGCGTTGTTCTTGGCTCAGGTGGTTCGTCGTCATCCGCCGCACCGACTCCGCTGACAGCAGCCGGTGCCCGCCGCGAGATCGACCACCTCGCAACAGCATCCGACCGAAGGCGTACCAGTCGTCGACTGTGGACACCAGCCCGCCGGCACCCGACGGGAACGCCGGCATCGCGCTCCAGAGTCCGTCCGGCGGGTCGCGGAGTTCCAGGCCGTCCTCTCCCGAGCGGTACATGCTGGTGAAGCGGTGGCGTTCCGCTGTCGGGACGACGAACCCGGTATCGCTCATGCCGAGTGGTCCGCACACCCGCTCGGCGAGGAACTGCGGCAGCGGCTGCCCGGACACGCGGGCGATCAGTACGCCCTGCAGGTCGGAACACACGTTGTAGAGCCAGCTCTCGCCCGGCTGGTGCAGCAGCGGGATCCGGCTCAGCGCCTCGACCCAGTGGTCCGGGTCCGGAGCCGGGAGCAACAGGGCCGACCCCTGCCACAGGTGGCTGAAGAGCAGTCCCGCGGCCGGCAGCCCGAAGTCGGCCGGGAAGCCCCAGCCGGCGGTGGACGCCAAGACGTGTTCCACGGTGATCGGGCGGGCGGCCGGGACGACGTCGTCGACCTGGCTCTCCGGAGTCCTGACCACCACGGGGTTCTCGAGCTCGGGCAGCCAGCGGGCGATGGGGTCCTGCAGGCCGATCCGACCGTCGTCCACGAGCATCATCAGGGCCGCGGCGATGATCGGCTTCGTCGTGGACGCGAGGCGGAACAGCGAGTCGCGCTGCATCGCCGACGATCCCTCGAGATCGACCGAGCCGACCGTCGCCACCTCGACGTCGTCGCCCCGGGCGATGAGGGCGACCGCTCCGGGTGCGGGATGGACGTGCTCAGCGACCAGATCGTTCAGCGGACTCATCGGAGCGGCGACATGAAGACGAGCCGGTTCCGGTCGGCGTCGATCAGCGACAGGATGCGGACTGTGGTCGCGTCCTGGGGTCGGCCGTGGTCGACCCCGGCGGCGGTCAGGTCGGACACGGTCATCTGGGCGAGCAACCGGCTGGTCCCCATGAGTCTCCGTTCGACGGTGATGGCGAACTGCAGGCGGTTCTGGCCGTCAGCCCCGCGATCCTAGATCGCCAGCACTTCGACGGGAGGAGGGGCGATGGCCGACGAGGCCCGCTCCGGGTGCCCGATCAACCTGCGGTCGAGGTGTCCGGCGACCAGGGGAGCTTGCTCGTGCTGCGGGCCGTGATGTTCGGCAACCGCCGCACCCTCCCGGTGCTGCAGTCGCAGTCGGAGGAGGGCATCGCCTCCACCATCCTCAGCGACCGGGAACGGTTGGCCCGCGCCGACGTCGAAGCGGTTGCCACGTTGGGCGGATAAAGACCGGATACGGGCCTTATCCGCCCAAGATGACATGGTCGGCGGGCCCGGCGCGTTGGTCCCGACGCGCCCGGCACCATAGTGTGAGTGAGGGCCCGCGCGGCGGGGCGGGACGGACCGTCTCAGTGACGTGACCTGCACAATCGCCAGCGACAGGAGTGAACGCGGATGAGCCAGCCGGACCACGGAGAATGGTTCGCGGGCGAGCACCACGACCGCGCCGGTGAGCACCAGGACCATCAGCACCACGAGTCACACGAGCATCAGGAGCACCACGAGGGCCACCAGTACGAGCGTGGCGATGACCACGTCGAGTCCCACCACAGCGACGAGCCGCACCACGACACGGCGGACACGACCGACACCGACAACGCCCGGGACGAGCAGCCCGCCACCCCCGCTCTCCGACCCACCGGCGACGAGGGCCTGTTCGCGGCCCAGGCCCGGCCGGGCCGGATCGGCGCCATCTCCGCCCGCGCCGCGGCCAAGGCGGCCGCGCGCGCCGCCGCCCCCGTCGAGATCCAGCCCGGCCCGACCGGCCGGATGCCCCGCGACTTCCCGATCCCGGAGCCGCTCGAGGCGCACGGACCGGCCCGGGTCATCGCCGTCTGCAACCAGAAGGGCGGCGTCGGCAAGACCACCTCGACGATCAACATGGGCGCCGCGCTGGCCGGCTACGGCCGCCGTGTCCTCGTCGTCGACCTGGACCCGCAGGGCGCCCTGTCCGCCGGTCTCGGCGTCGCCTCCCACCAGCTCGACCGCACGATCTACAACCTGATGCTGGAGCGCAGCACCCAGATCAACGACGTCCTGGTGCCCACCCGGGTGCCCGGAATGGATCTGCTGCCCGCCAACATCGACCTGTCGGCCGCCGAGGTCCAGCTGATCAACGAGGTCGGCCGCGAGCAGACCCTCGGCCGGGCGCTGCGGCCGGTGCTGCACGCCTACGACTACATCCTCGTCGACTGCCAGCCGTCGCTCGGGCTGCTGACCGTCAACGCGCTGGCCTGCGCATCGGCCGTGGTCATGCCGGTCGCCGCCGAGTACTTCGCGCTCCGCGGGGTCGCGTTGCTGATCGACACCATCTCCAAGGTGCAGGAGCGCATCAACCCGGACCTGTCCATCGACGGCATCCTCGTCACGCTCTACGACGGCCGCACCGTGCACTCCCGCGACGTGGTCGCCACCCTGGTCGACCAGTTCGGCGAGACCGTCTACGACACGGTCATCTCGCGGACGGTGAAGTTCCCGGAGACCTCCGTCGCCGGCGAGCCGATCCTGACCTACGCACCGGACTCGCCGGCCTCGCAGGCCTACCTGCAGCTGGCCCGCGAGATGATCAGCAGGAAGCCGGCCTGATGACCGCCCTGCCGGCGGCCTCCGCAGGGTCGCCGACAGGGCCGTCGGCAGCCCTGCCCGCGGACGGCGGGATTCCCGTCGCCGCGACCCCGCGAGGGCAGTTCCGCATCCAGCTGCACAACTTCGACGGCCCGTTCGACCTGCTGCTGCAACTGATCTCGTCGCACCGGATGGACGTCACCGAGGTCGCGCTGCACATCGTGACCGACGAGTTCATCGCGCACCTCCGCTCGTTGGGCGGCGACTGGGACCTCGGTCAGGCCACCGAGTTCCTGGTGGTCGCGGCCACCCTCCTCGACCTCAAGGCGGCCCGCCTGCTGCCGGACGCGGACGTCGAGGACGAGGGGGACCTGGCCATCCTGGAGGCCCGCGATCTGCTCTTCGCCCGGCTGATGGCCTACCAGGCGTACCAGCAGGTCGCCGCGCTCCTCAAGGAGCTGGAAGCCACCGCACTGCGCCGCTACCCGCGGGCGGTGACCCTGGAGGCCCGCTACCTCGGGCTGCTGCCCGAGGTCGAGATCGGGATGAGTCCGGCCGGTTTCGCCGAATTCGCGTCCCGCATCTTCCGGCCCAAGCCGCCACCGCCGACGGTGTCCCTGGACCACATCCACGCGTCCCGGGTCTCGGTCGCCGAACACACCGCCGCCATTCGGGACCTGCTGGTCGAGCGCGGCGTCGCCACCTTCGCCGAGCTGATCGCCGGCTGCACCGAGACCCTCGAGGTCGTCGCCCGTTTCCTCGGGCTGCTGAACCTGTACCGGGAGGCGGCCGTCCTGTTCGACCAGCCCGAGCCGCTGGGGGAGTTGACCGTCCGCTGGTCGGGCCCGGAGGCCGGCGCCGACACGGTGATCAGCGACGAGGAGTACGGATGACCCGGCCCGACACCGACCCCGGTCGTGACGCGACCGGAGCTGTCCGACGTCGCCACCGCCGTGGAGGTGCCCGACGAGGAGACCCCCGCCGCCCCCGATCTGTCGTTCGTCGACGAGTCGGAGCTGACCGGCGCGCTGGAGGCGGTGCTGCTCATCGTCGACACCCCGGTCACCGAGGAGGCCCTCGCGGCCGCGGTCGGCTTCCCGCCGGAACGCGTCCGTGACGAACTGCACACCATGGCCAACCGGCTCGCGGAAACCCGTTCGGGCATTCATCTCCGACAGGTCGGCGGCGGCTGGCGCTTCTACACCCGGGACCGTTTCGCCCCCGTGGTGGAGCGTTTCGTGCTGGATGGTCAACAGGCACGGCTGTCGCGTGCTGCACTTGAGACACTGGCCGTCATCGCCTACCGCCAGCCGGTCACCCGCGCCCGGGTGTCGGCCGTGCGCGGGGTGAACGTCGACGGGGTCATCCGGACCCTCACCGCTCGCGGCCTGATCGAGGACGACGGGTCGGACTCCGACACCGGCGGCCTGCTGTACCGCACCACGGAGCTGTTCCTGGAACGGATGGGACTCGGTTCGCTCGACGAACTCCCGCCGCTCGGGCCGCTGCTCCCCGATGTCGACGCCCTCGACCTGTTCGAGGACTGATCGAAGAATGACTGGGAACGAGATGGAACGAAACGACGCGAACGCCGAAGGCGTCCGCCTGCAGAAGGTGCTCGCCGCCGCGGGCATCGCCTCCCGCCGCAAGGCCGAGGAGATGATCGCCCAGGGCCGGGTCAAGGTCGACGGCCTGCTGGTCAAGGAGCTCGGCCGCCGGGTCGACCCGGAGAACGCCGTCATCCACGTCGACGGCAACCGCATCGTCCTCGGCGAGCACCAGGTGTACCTGGCCGTGAACAAGATGCCCGGCGTGCTGTCCACGATGGACGACGAGCTGGGCCGGCCCAGCATCGGTGACATGGTCGCCGACCGCAGCGAGCGGCTCTTCCACGTCGGCCGGCTCGACCAGGACTCCGAGGGCCTGATCCTGCTGACCAACGACGGCGACCTCGCCCACCGGCTGACCCACCCGTCGTTCGGCGTCTCCAAGACGTACATGGCCGAGGTCCCCGGCCCGATCCCGCGCGAGCTCGGCCGCACCCTGCGCAAGGGCGTCGAGCTCGACGACGGACCGGCCAAGGTCGACGACTTCGAGATCGTCGACCAGCACAACGGCCGCGCGGTGCTCAAGCTGGTGCTCCACGAGGGTCGCAAGCACATCGTCCGGCGGATGCTCGACCAACTGGGCCACCCGGTCTCGCGCCTCGTCCGCACCCAGATCGGCGACGTCCAGCTCGGTCACCAGCGCCCCGGCACCGTCCGCAAGCTGAGCCCGGCGGAGGTCGCCCAGCTGTACAAGGCGGTCGGCCTGTGACCGAGTTCGTCATCGCCATCGACGGTCCCAGCGGCACCGGGAAGTCGACCGTGGCGCGCAAGGTCGCCGCGTCGCTGGGCGCCGGATATCTCGACACCGGGGCGATGTACCGGATCGTCACCCTCGCCGTGCTCGACGCCGACATCGACCCGTACGACGACGACGCCGTCGCCGGGCTGCTGGAACGGCTGACCTTCGTGTCGCCCACCGACCCGGACGCCCAGCAGCACCTGCTGGACGGCACCGACGTCGGTGGCGCCATCCGGACCGCCGAGGTCACCTCCGCGGTGTCCCCGGTGTCGGCGAACCCCGCGGTACGGGCCTGGCTCAAGGGCCGCCAGCAGGAGCTCGCCGCCGCCGGCCGGATGGTCGTCGAGGGCCGCGACATCGGCACCGTCATCACCCCGGACGCGACGCTCAAGATCTACCTGACCGCCGACGAGCGGGTCCGGGCGCTGCGCCGGCACAGCGACAAGCGCATCCCGGTCCGGTGGCGATCTGGCCACCGTCCAGGCGTCGCTGGCCCGGCGCGATGCGCACGACTCGACCCGGACGCACGCGCCCCTGCTGGCCGCCGACGACGCCGTGGTGCTCGACTCGACCGACCTCGAGATCAGCCAGACCGTGGAGGCGGTCCTGACGCTCGCCGCGGAGCGGGGCATCCGGTGAGCTTCGTGCGGCTTCCCGGCCGCAGCCGATCCGACGCCTGCCGTCACGACGCCGGTCAAGGTCGACGTCGGCCGGCGGATCGGCATCGTCACCAGGCTGGTGTCGTACCGGATGCCGATCGTCGGCGCCGAGCGGATCCCGGCCGACCGGCCCGGTGCTGTTCGTGGTGAACCACTCGTCGGGCCTGGACGGGCCGGTGCTGTTCGGGGTGCTGCCGCGCCGGGTGTCGTTCCTGGTCAAGGCCGAGATGTTCCGTGGACCCGTCGGCTGGGTGCTGACCAGCGTCGGCCAGTACGGGCTGCACCGCGACATCCCCGACCGGGCACCGCTGCTGAACGCGCTGGCCCAGCTGCAGACCGGCGGGGCGATCGGCATCTTCCCGGAGGGCACCCGCGGCGCCGGTGGCGTCGAGAACGTCTTCAACGGCGCCGGCTGGCTGGCCTGCCGCTCCGGCGCGCAGATCGTGCCCGATCGCGATGCGCGGCACGCACCGCCCTGCCGGCACCGGCCGGCGGTTCCGGCCGCGGGTCGACATGCTCGTCGGTGACCCGTTCACCGTGCCTCCCGGCGTGGGCCGGAAAGCCGTCACGGCCGCCACCGGGCTGATCCGCGATACCCTGAAGGAGCTGGTCACCGCGTTGGACGATTCCCGCGGGCGGTCCGGCAGCCTGTTGTGATCGCACGACGCGCCCCGCAGTCCTGGAGCGCGTCCCGGTCGCGGCGGCCCTTCCCGGCCGTCGCGAGAACCGTGAGGGAAGAAGAATGACCGAAGATCTCGCACGTCCCGATGACGCTGCGGCCGACCGAGACCTGGTCCGACGAAAGTGATTTCGCCGGCTGGGAGGACGTCGCCGACAATTCGGAGTTCGTCGACGGTATCGATGCGGACGACTTCGTCGTCGAGGACGTCCGGGTGCCCACCGTCGCCATCGTCGGACGCCCCAACGTCGGCAAGTCCACCCTGGTGAACCGGCTGATCGCCCGCCGTGAGGCCGTCGTCCAGGACATCCCCGGCGTCACCCGCGACCGTGTCAGCTACGACGCCCAGTGGCGGGGACGCCGCTTCACCGTCATCGACACCGGCGGCTGGGAGCAGAAGCCCGAGGGCATCCAGGTCGCTGTCGCCGCTCAGGCCGAGTACGCGATGAAGACCGCCGACGCCGTGCTGGTGGTGGTGGACGCCTCCGTCGGCGCCACCGACACCGACATGGCCGTCGCCCGCATCCTGCGCCGCTCCAAGCGGCCCGGTGCTGCTGATCGCCAACAAGGTCGACGACGAGCGGCTCGAGGCCGACGCCGCCGCGCTGTGGAACCTCGGGCTCGGCAGGCCGTGGGAGCTGTCGGCGCTGCACGGCCGCGGCTCCGGCGACCTGCTGGACGCCGTCCTGGACGCGCTGCCCGAGACGCCCGCCGAGATCTTCGGTGCGGTGTCCGGTCCGCGGCGGGTCGCGCTGGTCGGCAAGCCCAACGTCGGCAAGTCGTCGCTGCTGAACAAGCTGACCGGCGAGAACCGTTCCGTCGTCGACAGTGTCGCCGGCACGACGGTCGACCCGGTCGACTCGCTGGTCGAGCTCGACGGCGAGGTCTGGCGTTTCGTGGACACCGCGGGCCTGCGCCGCCGGGTGTCGCACGCCGCCGGCATGGAGTACTACGCCTCGCTGCGCACCCAGACCGCGATCGAGACCGCTGAGGTGGCCGTGGTTCTCGTCGATTCGTCGGAGCCGCTGACCGAGCAGGACCAGCGGGTCATCTCGATGGTCGAGGAGGCCGGCCGCGCGCTGATCGTGGCGCTGAACAAGGCCGACCTGGTCGACGCCGATCGTCGCGCCGACATCAACCGCGAGCTCGAGCGCGACCTGGTCCGGGTGCCGTGGGCGACCACCATCAACATCTCCGCGCTGACCGGCCGGGCCGTGCAGCGGCTGGCGCCGGCGCTGCGGACCGCACTGGAGTCGTGGGACAAGCGCGATCCCCACCGGGCGGCTCAACGCCTTCCTCGGCGAGGTCGTCCAGGCCACGCCGCCGCCGGTGCGTGGCGGCAAGCAGCCCAAGATCCTGTTCGCCACCCAGGCCGCCAACCGGCCGCCGACGTTCGTGCTGTTCACCAGCGGCTTCCTCGAGGCCGGCTACCGCCGGTTCATCGAGCGGCGCCTGCGCGAGGAGTTCGGCTTCGACGGCTCGCCCGTCCGGATCAACGTCCGGGTGCGCGAGAAGCGCAGCGACCGGGCCCGCGCCAAGAAGTAGGCCCGGGGAGCCTGTGCAGTGCGGCCGTGCTGCTGTCCTGACGCCGAGGCGTTAGAACGTGACGACGCCCGGACGGATCAGCCGGCGCTGCTGATCTCGGTGGTACCCCACACCGCCTCGGCGCCGCTCTCGCCGACCCGGTAGATGTGCACGGCGGTACCGACCGCAGCCACGGCGGCGAACACGGCGATGCCGGCGACGAGCGCCTGACCGGGCTTGCGGTTGCTGTCGGCGGTGCGGGTCTTCAGGTGCAGCCAGAACACCAGGGCCGCCGCGACGAGCAGGCCCAGAGCCCACCAGAGCGTCTGGTCGCCGAGGCCGGTGTGGGTCTGCACCGCGGGCAGCTGGCCGAGACCGGTGGATGCGAGGGCCTCGCCGGACTGGGTGGCGACGGGAACGGCGATGGTGCCGATGACGGCGAGGCCCAACGGCAGGGGGCCGGCCCAGCGGCGGAAGCGTGGCCAGACCGCGGCGAGGATCACCGTGAACGCCGCGAGCGGCAGGAAGACGACCACCAGGTGGACGACGAGGGGGTGCAGGGGCAGGCCGAACGCGGTGTCGAACATGAGTGTCCTTCGTGGTCGGCGGAGCGAGCGGGTGCCGCAGGGCATCGAGTATGGCGCGGCTCTGTGTGAGATACGGACACAGCGCCCCGCTGGTTCGATCGGCACCGCTGCTCGGGCAGGGGGCGGAGGCTCCGCGAATCCGGCCGCGCCCGACGAGCGCGACCGTCAGCACCGCCGACATCGCGTGCACCAGCAGCAGCGTGACCAGGAAGGGCTATGCGGTACCTGCTTTAACGGGGTCGGCGCCGCCCACCTCGGCCAGCCGGACGAGCGACGCCGCTGCGACAGTGAAGCGACGCAGCTGCTGGCCAACTCGGGGCCCGGCCGTACCGCCCGTCGGTCGTAGCGGCCGTGCTCGCCCGCACGCAGAGCCCCCGAGCCGTCGGGGACAGTCCCATGGCTGCGGTAGTCTTGTCCCCGCCCGGTTCGCCGGGCTCGACCGGGATGTGGCGCAGCTTGGTAGCGCACTTGACTGGGGGTCAAGGGGTCGCAGGTTCAAATCCTGTCATCCCGACAGCGTCGACGCAGGGGCCGTTCCCGTCAGGGACCGGCCCCTGCTGCATTGACCGCTGCCGCGGTGTCGTTGCGGAGGATGACGGCCGCCACCGACCAGGGGTGGCCGCTGCTGCGGCGTGCCGACGGATTGCCCGCCTCCCGGTGACGCCCATCGGTCTCGGGAGACGCCCGTCGGCGACCACGGCCACCTCGACATCAGCCGCCATGATCCATCGCGGCGGTCTTGTCGCACGTCACCGGCCCGGCTACATTCCGCGCATGCACAAGCGAGCACTGCGTACCGTGGCCACTCTGGCGAGCGTCGCGGTGCTGCTCGCCGCCTGCACGGATCAGCCGGCAGCGCCGATCACGTCCACGGCAGCGTCCGCCACCGCGCCGAGCACCTCGGCCGGGGAAACGACCACCGAGTCGGCGACGCCGTCGCGGTCCAGCACCTCGACGACGTCCACCGCCTCCTCCAGCAGCACTTCCTCGACCACCGTCCCCGCGCAGGTGACCCCCGTGCTCGCCGAGGTCACCACCGAGCCGGTCCCGGTCACCGGCACCGACGGCAAGGTGTACCTGGCGTACGAGCTCTACCTGACCAACATCACGTCCACGCCGGTCACCGTGGAATCGGTCCAGGCCCTGGACGCCGACAGCGGCGCGACGCTGCAGACGTTCTCGGGCGTCGATCTGGTCACGCACACGCGCGTGGTGGGCGCAGCGGCCGGCAGTGCGCCGGCCTCGGAGATAGTCCTGACCGGCGGTCAGTTGGGCATCGTGTGGCTGGACCCGAGCGTCGCCGACGCCGCGGAGATCCCGACCGCGCTGGTACATGAGGTGCAGCTGAGCTTCGCCTCCGCGCCCAGTCCGCTCATCCCGGCCGAACTGACCGAGACAGTGGCAGCCACCACCGTCCGGTCCACGCCGGCGCCGACGATCGCGTCGCCGCTGGAGGGTCCGAACTGGTTGGACGGCAACGGTTGCTGCGCCGAGGTCACCCCGCACCGGGGTGCGTCCAACCCGATCAACGGCCGGTTCGATTTCGCCGAACGGTTTGCCGTCGACTGGGTGCAGCTGACGCCC
Source organism: uncultured Actinomycetota bacterium (assembly GCA_963700115.1). GTDB lineage: Bacteria > Actinomycetota > Actinomycetes > Mycobacteriales > Nakamurellaceae > Nakamurella. The sequence continues at coordinate 1,278,720 of OY969473.1, forward strand.
GACCTGAAGCTGACCACCGGCAACCCCGGCGAACTCTCGAGCTACCCCTACTACGGAGCGCCCATCCACGCCGTCGCCGACGGCGAGGTCGTGGCGGTGTCTGACCAACTCGAGGACCAGGTTCCCGGCGCGAACCCGCCCGAGGGCTCGCTCACCCTGGACCAGTACGGCGGCAACCACGTCGTGCAGCGCTTCGAGCAGGACGGCGAGACCTATTACGCGCTGTACGCGCACCTCAAGCCGGGATCCGCGACGGCTGCCGTCACCGTGGGGCAGCAGGTCCTGGCGGGAGAGGTGGTGGGTGAGCTCGGAAACTCCGGCAACACCGACTCTCCGCACCTGCACTTCCATGTCATGAACGGTCCCGACCCGCTGGCCAGCGACGGCCTGCCGTTCCAGTTCGACCGTCAGGACTGGGTGGGCCGGGCCACCGGGGACGACGCCATCGATCCGCTGTTCCGCGGTGAGGCGCTGGCCCTCGCTGCGGACGGTCAGCGCGGAGAACGCACGGACGCGATGCCGCTCTACCTCGACGTGGTCGACCTGACGCTGTCCTCGTCCTCGTCCTCGTCCTCGTCCTCGTCCTCGTCCTCAGCGTCGGCGTCGTCCGCTGGAACATCAACGTCGGAAACTGCTACCGCGTCGGCAACCGGCTGACCCCGGCGTGCACCGTGTGGCGAGGCACGGGGAGCCGATCCCGGTGGTGCCGTCGAGCTGAGTCGCGTCGCAGAGGAACGAGCCCTGACGACGCGGCCCCAAGAATTGCTACTTTCTGTCAGCGAATTATCACGTACAGTGAGAGTCGCGACGGGGGGCCGTCGCGCGGTCGCACTCTGGAGCCGCCCGCCGTAGAGAAGGACCAGCGTTGTGAACACCGTCGAAGAACCTGCCGCCACCGAGGCTGCCTGGCTGGCCACCCAGGGCCGCAACCTGCACCGGCTCAAGGTCGCCGCGGTCCTGGCGACCGTCTCGGTCCCAGGGGTCGCGCTGCTCGCCATGCTCGTCTCCGAGCAGTTCGTGACCGGTGACCGGCGTTACCTGCTGGCCGGCGCCATCCAGATCGCGCTGGCGATTCCCATCGTGTACGGGCTGTTCCGCTTCGTCCGGTCCGACCAGGACCGGGCCAACCGGGTGGTCGGTGCACTCACCGCCGACCTCACCCAGGCCGTCGACGTCGCGCAGTCCCAGGCCCACCGCCGGGAGTTGCAGGCTGACCGCCAGGAGTTCGAGACCCGGCTGGCCAATGCCCTTGACATGGCCGAAGGGGAGCCGGAGGTCATCGACGTCATCGAGCGGTCGTTCTCGACGATCCTGCCGACGGCGCCGGTCGAACTGCTGCTCGCCGACAACAGCCACGCCCACCTGTCCCGGATGGCCAGCTCGGCGACCGGAGCGCCGGGGTGCGGCGTCGACTCACCCGATCACTGCCCGGCTGCCCGTCGGGCGCAGGTCCAGCGGTTCGACGACAGCGACGATCTCGACGCGTGCCCGAAGCTGCGGGGGCGTCCGGGAGGATCGGTGTCGGCTGTCTGCGTGCCGGTCTCCATCATGGGGCGCACGGTGGGGGTCATCCACTCCACCGGGCCGGCCGGAGCGCGGGTCAGCGAGGACTCCGTGCTCGACCTCGGCACCCTGTCCAAGCTCGGCGGTGCCCGGATCGGGCTGCTGCGGGTAATGGCCGAGACCCAGTTGCAGGCCGCCACCGACAGCCTGACCGGTCTGCTGAACCGTCGCTCCTTCGAGTCGCAGGTGACCCGGGCCCGCCGCGAGACGCCGTCGTTGTCGGTGGCGATGGCCGATCTGGACCACTTCAAGACCCTGAACGACACCTACGGCCACGAGACCGGCGACCGGGCGCTGCGCTTGTTCGCCCAGGTGCTCGCGGGGTCGGTCCGCAGTCAGGACCTGGTGTGCCGACAGGGTGGGGAGGAATTCGTCGTCGCCATGATCGGCTGCGAGGCCGCGACCGCCCGCGGGGTGCTGGATGCGGTCCGCGCGCGGCTGGAGGCAGCCATCACGGTGGCCGGACTGCCCGCCTTCACCGTCAGCTTCGGTCTGGTGCAGAGCCGGGACCAGGAGGGCCTGCCGGCCCTCGTCGAGCGGGCCGACGTGGCCCTCTTCGAGGCCAAGCGGTCCGGCCGCGACCGGGTCGTCGTGCACGATGCCGCCGGGGCGGTCGTCGCCGTCCCGGAGACCGGTCCCGAGGCAGATCGCCGAACGTCGGACGTCGCCGGCCGCGCGGTCACCGGGTCCGGGCGCATCACCGGCTGACGGCCCGGACCCGGATGCGGACCCGCAGATCAGGACCAGGCCAGCTCACTCCGCGCCGCCCAGTACGCCGCCGGCGACGTCGAGAGTTCGGTGAAGGCCTCCGCGTCGACAGCGAGACGGGTGGCGGCCACATTGCTCTCGAGCTGTCCGACGGTCACGGCGCCGGTGAGGACGACGTCGGCGAACGGCTGCGCCAGGGCCGCGGCCAGGGCCAGCTGGTCCGGTGGCGCCCCGCCGGCCAGGGCTGGATGTCCGACGAGCCGTCCGTTCGCGAGGACCTCCTTGACCACCACCCGGGCGCCGGCGGCGTGTGCCTCGATCAGCGCCGGGCCCGCCGACGGCTCCAGCAGGTTCCAGGTGGACTGCACTGAGGTGAACAACGGGACGCCGTCGACACGCAACGCCAGACCGCGCCGGATCGCCCCGGACTGGTCCGGACCGGAAGTCGAGAACCCGAGTTCCGTGCCGGTGGAACGGATTTCGGCCAGCCGCGACAGCGCGGCGACATCGGTCCACAGTGGACTGTCCAGGGTCAGCGAGTGCACCTGGTAGAGCCGCAGCCACCGGCCGAGCAGGGCGGAGCTCTCCGTCCACTGCCGGTTCAGCATCGCTGCCGAGTGGTCTTTGACCTCGTGCTGCACGGCGTCGGGACGCCAGCCGGCGGTGTAGCGGTACCCCCACTTGCTGGCCACGAACGGTGCCCCGGTGTCCCGCGTGGCATCCGGCGTCCCACTCAACCAGTCGGCGAGGAAGTCCTCGGCGAGACCGTAACCGCGTGCCGTGTCGATGTAGTCGATCCCCAGATCCGTTGCGGCGGAGAGTAGCTCGTGTGACCGGAGCCGCAACGCCGCCGGGCTCCGGTCGGCCGGGAGGTCGGCGTCGCGGCCCGCGGTGATGTACGCCGGCCGTCCTACGGCGGCCAGTCCGAGACCGAGCCTGGCTGTCATCCGAGGGCCTCCGCTGTCCGTCGACCCGACCGGGCGTCCCGGGCGGCCACCAGCCTCATGTTGCTGGTTCCTCGTCGGGAGCCGTCGTACCGGGCGAGCTGGTGGAAGACCAGCCGCCGGGCGTACAGCGCCGGTTCGGAGTCGCCGGTGGCCAGGAAGTTCGGGATCACGCCTTCCAGTGTGGTCGCAGCCGGGCCAGCCGGTCCAGGGGCAGCTACCACCGGAGGTGATGTACGCGGGCGATCAGTCCCCGCCACGTCGAGATGCCGCTGGTCGGGGGTCACCGCGGCTGGTGACGAGCACGACCGCGTTCACGTGGACGACCGTGCGCGGGGTTCAAGGGTCGATCCGCCAGCAATGTTCTCAGTGAGGATGTCTCGTGGGCGCGGTCCACCACATCCGACCGCATGCACTCCAGGGGTGACGCCTGCGGAGGGGAACACCCGGCCGGAGTCACCCTGTCACCGGCTACGTCGCGGGTACGGCGACGATCCGGTTGCGGCCGCCACACTTCGCTTCGTACAGCCGGGTGTCGGCGATCTGGAGGAGGTCGTCGGGGCTCTCGGAGATCCCCAGGGCGCAGCCGCCGCTGACGGTGATCGCGATGTCGACCCCGCCCGACACCACCGGCGCGACCGCGGTGGCCGCGCGGATGCGCTCGGCCACCCGGCCGGCACCGTCGGCATCGGTCCGCGGCATCAGCACCAGGAACTCCTCGCCGCCCCAGCGACCGGCGATATCGCCCGAGCGCAGCTGGCCGCCGAGCCGACGGGCGAACTCGCACAGCACGAGATCGCCGGCGGGATGGCCGTAGCTGTCGTTGACGAGCTTGAAGTGGTCGATGTCGAGCAGGAGCACGGCCAACGGCTCCTGGTAGCGCACTGCAGTCCGGTGTTGCCGGCCGAGCTCCTCCTGGAGGTGCCACCGGTTGTAGAGCCCGGTGAGCCCGTCCGTCCGGCTGATCCGGTCGAGCTCGGCGTTGCGTTCCCACAGCTGGTCCCGCAGCTGCTTGACGTGGACCGCCGACCCCACTCGTGCGAGCAGCTCGGTGGGTTCGAACGGCTTCTTCAGGTAGTCGTGGGCGCCGCCGCGCAAGCCGGCGACGATGTCGGCCGTGCCGGTGCGGCTGGTCAGGAACACCACCGGGATGTTGGTCAGTTCCGGGTCCGCTTTGAGCTTTTCGAGGACCTGGTAGCCGTTGAGGCCGGGCATCTCGATGTCGAGCAGCACCACGTCGGGACGGTGGGACCGACATTCGGCCAACGCTTCGAGACCGTCGACCGCTTCGAGCACCCGGTAGCCCTCGTCCTCGAGTCCGGACCGAACGACGGCCCGGATCAGCAGCGAGTCGTCGGCCACCAGGATCGTCGCGGCGTTCACAGCCGGGCCGCCAACGCGTCGGGGTCGGTGACCATCAGCAGCGCACCGGCGGCGTCGACGGTGCCCGAGATCAACGACCGGTCCTGGCCCGGGGGTGCCGCATGGATGTCGGTCGTCGCCACCTGCCGCAGTCCGATCACGAGGTCGACCTGCAGGCCGAACACCGTCGGTCCGCTCTCCACCACCAGGATGTGGTCGCCCCCACCACCCAGCGACGACAACACGGTCAACGGTGGATCGCCGGGGAGCACCCCGGCGATGTCGTCGCGCGATCCGGGGAGCGCGACCAGCCCGGTGGCGCGCCGGACCCCGCGGGTCGCGGTGACCGGGAGGCAGTAGGCCCCGCCGGCCGCGGTGAAGCAGACCATCGTCGCAGTCATCGCCGTCATTCCTGCCGTTTGGCGTCGAGGAGTCGGAGCAGCTCCGCAGGTGCGTAGCCGCCGAGAGTGGGTGCCGGGGCGGCCGGATCACGGCCGAGCAGGGCGCGTCGGGCCGCGCCGTACGCCCGTCGGGCAGCCGGCGCGTCGCCGGCCGACTCCAGCGCCAGCGCGAGGTGCAGGTGCGCGACCGGATCCTCCGGGGTCAGGTACGCGCATTTGCGGAACGCGACGACGGCGGCCGCCGGGTCGCCGTCGTCCAAGGCGCGCCGACCGACCAGGGCGAGATCGGCCGGGACGGTCGCGTCCGGCGCTGGCCGCCGCGACGGAATCGACGTCACCGGAACGGATCTCGGCGGTACCGGGAGCGGTAGCGACGGTCCGGCGGCCCGGCCCGACGGCCTTGACGGCGGCGACGACGGTCGGCGCGGGACTGGCGGGACCGGGGTCGCCGGCCCGGATGCGGCCCGCGGCGCGGGTGCGGTCGTGGGCGGGATCGCGGCCGGAGTGGCGGCGAGCCGGTACCAGAACGTGTCGCCCGCCCGGACCGTCTCGTAGCGGCGACTGAGTGGCCACATCGCTTCGGCGCCGCCGAGGAAGACAGCCGCGCCCGGCATCGCGTCGGCCATCCGGTCGACGAAGGTCGCGGCATGCTCGGGCGAGAAGTAGATGAGGACGTTGCGGCAGAACACGACCTGACTGCCGCGCACGCGGTCCGGGATGGGACCGACCAGGTTGTGCAGCTGCGCCGAGACCCGCTGCCGCAGCGCGGGAACGACCTGCCAACCGTCACCGTCGGCGGTGAAGTGCCGATCGACGCGCTCCCGGCTCAGACCCGCCATCTCGCGTCCGCTGTACCGGCCGGCCGCGGTGCGGCGCACCGCGGCGGTGGACAGGTCGGTGGCCACCACCGATCCCTCGATGCCGAGTTCGCTGAGCACGATCGCGAGCGAGTAGGCCTCCTGACCGTGCGAGCTGGCGGCGCTCCACAGTGTCACCGGTGGGGTGAGCGCGGGCAGCACCGTCTCGGCCAGCACCCGGAAGTGGTCCGGATGCCGGAAGAAGCCCGTCTCCTGCACGGTGACCCGGTCCAGAAGCCCCTGCAGCGTCCCGGGACGGGCACTGACCGCGTCCACGAACTGGTCGGGTGTCTGGTCGTGGGTGGCGGCCTCGTCGCGCAGCGAGCGGCGCAGCCGCCCCCGTAACGTCGAGTCCGGGCGCAGCCCGATCTGCCGCCGGAGCAACTCCTCGACACGGTCGACGAGGGCTTCCACACCGGCGTCGGTCATCGCCGCACCCCGCCGGTGACGCGGATGATCGCGGCCGCCACCAGTTGCAACGGGAGCAGTTCGTCGACCGCGCCCAGCCGGGCCGCCGCCTGCGGCATCCCGAACACGGCCGAGGTGGCTTCGTCCTGTGCGAGGGTGTGACCGCCGGCACGGTGCAGCTCCAGCAGCCCGCGGGCACCGTCCTCGCCCATCCCGGTGAGCAGCACCCCGACGCCGGCGGCGCCTGCGTGCACGGCGACCGAGGAGAACAGTTGGTCGACCGCGGGCCGGTGCAGGCTCATCGGCAGCGGATCGAGTTCCATCCGCGAACCGGCGGCCAGCTTCAGGTGCAGATGGCCGGGTGCCAGGTGGACCGTCCCCGGCAGCAGTGCCTCGCCGTGTGCGGCCATCCGGACCGGCAACGCCGACGACCGGGCCAGCAGGTCCAGCAGCCCGCTGGTGAAATCGGGGTGCAGGTGCTGCACGACGAGCACCGGGGCGCGCACCCCGGCCAGGCCGGCCAACACCGTCGCGACCGCCGTCGGACCACCGGTGGAGGCGCCGATCGCGATCACCGGACGACCGCCGCCGATGGGGCGGGGCGGGGGAGTGACACGGCCACCGCGGGGGTGCCGGATGACGGTCACCTTCCGCAGCTGCCGGACGAAGTGCCGCAGCTCGGCCTCGGAGCGGGCGTTCCCGCTGGCAGGGGCCGGCAGCTCGTCGAGCGCTCCCGCGACCAGCGCCGCCACCGCCCCCGGCGATCGCCGTCCCTCCCCGCCCCCGGACAGGACCAGGATCGGGGTGGGCTGGCGGGCCATGATCTGCTCCACGGCGTACCGGCTGCCGCCGTCGCCGAGACGCAGGTCGATGACCACGATGTCGGGACGGTCGTGCTGTACCCGGCTGATGGCCTCGGTGGCCGACGCCACCGCACCGGACACCCGGATGTCGCCGTCGCGCTGCAGCACCTCGACCAGCCGGCTGCGCTGCGGCCCGTCGTCGTGCACCAGCAGCGCCCGGATCGGACTGCCGGTCGCGGTCATCCGGCACCGCCGAGGAGCCGGTCGACGGCGGTGAGGAGAGCGGTCTCGTCGAAGCCGGACTTGACGATGTAGCCGTCGGCGCCGACGTCCAGACCACGTTGACGGTCCTCGTCACGGGCCAGTGAGCTCAGGATCAGCACCGGCATGTTGGCCAGCGCCGGCTGCGCCCGGATCGCGGCGGTCAGGCCGAAGCCGTCCAGGTGGGGCATCTCGACGTCGGTCAACACCAGGTCCGCGGGTGCCTCCCGGAGCATCGCCAGCGCCTGCCGGCCGTCGACGGCGGTGCGGACCCCGAAGCCGGCGCGCTGCAGGATGCTGCGCTGGAGCTCGCGGACGGTCAGCGCGTCGTCGACCACGAGCACGTGCCGGGTGGGCGGCGTTCGCGGAGCCGGCGGCGGGACCGCCCGCACGGCGTTCTGCCGGGCCCGGTGGATCAACCCCGGCGGGTCCAGCACCACGAAGATCGACCCGTTGGGCTCGATACCGGCGCCGGCGACCGCGGGCAGCGCCGGCAGCAGCGGGCTCAGCCCTTTGAGTACCACGTCGGCCTGATGGACCAGCCGGTCGACCTGGAAGGCGTGGCGGCGGTCGGAGTCGGTCAGCACCACGATGGGTCCGGCGGGGGCGTCGCCGTCCAGCCCCACCGCGTGCGCCAGCGAGGACACCGTGACCGGCTCGTTGCCGACCCAGACCACGCTGCGCCCCTCGGCCTGGATCTCCCGCGACGCGTCGTGCGCCTGCGACAGCACCACCCGGTGCAACGGCAGCGCGAAACGGTGCCCGCCGGCTTCCACGACCAGACACCGCAGCACCGCCAGCGTGATCGGCACGATGATCCGGAACTCGGTGCCGGCGCCGGGCGTGGAACGGACCTCGATGCGTCCCCGCGCCGCCTCGACGCGGTTCTTCACCACATCGAGACCGACGCCCCGACCGGAGATGTCGGTGACGAAGTCGGTCGTGGACAGGCCCGACCGGAAGATCAGCTGCAGGATCTCGTCCTCGCCCAGGTCGGCGGTGTCGATTCCCAGCCGGGCGGCCTTCTCGGCCACCCGGGCGGTGTCGATGCCGCGACCGTCATCGGTGACCGACACGATGACGTCGGACCCCAGCTGGCGTGCGTGCAGGCGCAGGGTCGCCTGCCGCGGCTTGCCGTCGCGGGCGGCCGGCGGTTCGATGCCGTGGTCGACGGCGTTGCGGATCAGGTGCAGGAGCGAGTCGGAGAGCCCGCCGAGCACGCCGCGGTCCAGCTCGGTGTCCCCGCCCTCCACCTCCCAGCGGACGTCCTTGCCCTGCGCGCGGGCGATGTCGCGCACCGCGCGGTGCAGCTGGTCGGTGATGGTGGACACCGGCACCATGCGGGTTCGCATCACGCGGTCCTGCAGGACGTTGAGGAACCGCGACAGCTCGTTGTATTCCGACGATGTCGCCGGGTCGATCCCGCAGCGATCCTGCAGCATCCGACCCACGCGCAGGTGCGCCGCCGCCGACTCGCCCAGCAGCCGGACGAGTTCGTCGAGGCGCTCGGTCTGCACCATCACCACGCCGGTGTCGGCGGCGGCACGCTGGACCGGTGCCGGTGCCGGTGCCGGTGACGGTGTGGGTGAGGGCGCGGGGGTCGGTGACGGTGTGGGTGAGGGCGCGGGGGTCGGGGCTGCGGTGATCAGCGGTGGTGGTGCGGGCGGCGCCGGGGGTGCCGGGGGTTCGCCGGCGATGGCCGCCCGGAGTCGGTCCGCGCCGGCGAAGAGGCTGTCGACCAGCTCCGGGGTGACGGCCAGCTCGCCGGCCCGGACCCGGCCGACGATCTCCTCGAACTCATGGGCCGTCGCGCTCACCGCATCCAGCCCGGCGACCGCCGCCGAGCCCTTGAGGGTGTGCAGCTCACGGAACACCGAACCGACGAGTTCGGTGTCGGCGCCGTCGGTCTCCCACCGCAGCAGCAGCTGGTCGAGTGCGGTCAGCCGGCCGGCCGCCTCCTGCGCGAAGAGATCCCGGATCTGCTCGCGGGTCAGGGCCGCCACGGCGCCGCCCCGGACGTGACGAGCCGATCGCCGCGCAGTCGACCGGGGTCGAGCAGCACGCCGGGGTCGAGAGCGACGACCACCTGCCGGTCGTCGCGGTGGACGCCGGCGGTGCCGGGCAGCTCGGAGGGGCCGGCGACGGCGCCGAGCTCGCGGCGGTACGGCAGCCCGGTGGCGGCGAGACCTGCGAGCCCCGAGGGGGTCTCGATCACCGCGGCGAAAGCGGCCAGCGGTAGCGACCCCACGCCGAGCAGCGCGGCGGTGTCGAACAGCGGCACGATCTGGCCCCGCAGGTTGAACAGGCCCACCACGAACGGGGGCGCGGTGACCAGCAGTGCCACCTCGGGGGTGGCCACCACCTCGCGCACCCAGTCCATCCCGACGGCGTACAGCTCCGCTCCGACCGGCAGCAACACCGCCTCCACGCGTCAGCGCCCTCGGGTGGCGGTGGGGGCGGCCATCGAGGTGGTCGCCGCCGTCGTCTCCAGATTGGCCGCGAGATCGGCCAGATTGCCGGCGGCGGCGGCGATCTGCTGTGCGGTCGCGGACACCTGACGGCTGGCGTCGGTGAGTTGCTCCATGGTCTCGACGACCTGGGCGTTGGCCGTGCGTTGCTGTTGGGTGGTCAATCGCACCTGGTTGTTGGCGTCGGTGACGGCGGCCAGGAGCACCAGGCCCTGCTGCATCTGCTTCGCGCCCTTCTCCATCGACATCACGGTGGCGTTGGTTTCGCCCTGGACGGCGGAGATGATGGTGGCGATGTCACCCGCGGACGCCTTCGACCGCTCGGCGAGCCGGCGTACCTCGTCGGCGACGACGGCGAATCCGCGGCCGTTCTCGCCGGCCCGGGCCGCCTCGATCGCCGCGTTGAGGGCGAGAAGGTTGGTCTGATCGGCGATGTCGTTGATCAGGACCCGGAGCGCGTCGATGTCGTTGACCCGGCCGGCCAGGGCCAGGGTGCGGTCGCTGGACGCCGCGATGTCGGCCTCGGCGCGTTCGAGATTGTCCCGCGTCTCGGCGGTCTGCCGGGCGACGTCGTCCACGGTGTCGGCGATGGCCGTCGACGCCCGCGCGAGCTCCTCGGTGGTGGCGGTCACCTGGGTGACCGCAGCGCTCTGCTGGGCGGTGGTGGCGGCCAACTCGTCGGAGGACGCGGACAGCTCCGCGGCCGCGGAATTCACCTCGACCCCCGCCGTGTTGACCTGGATGAGCAGGCTCTGGCAGGTCGCCAGCATGCCGTTGAAGGCCTCGCCCAGGGTGACCAGCTCGTTGGCGCCCTGCGGGACGACGCGGGCGTCGAGGTCGCCGGCCGCGGCGTCCCGGGCCGACGCCGTCAACCGTCGGATGGGCAGCGTCGTCCGCCAGGCCAGCGCGATGGACACCGCGACCGCCACCGCGGCGGTGAGACACACGATGAGGATGGCGTTGTTGCGCTGCTCGTGCACCGGCGCGAGGACCTCCTCGGCCGGTTCGTGGGCGACGATCACCCAGTCCAGCTCGGGCAGTACTGCGTAGCCGCTGATGACGTCGGTGGCGCCGTCGGTGTACCGGGCGTTGCCGGGCTCGCCGGATGCCCTGGCCTGTCGTACGGCCGGGTTGTCGACCGTCCGGCTGAGGGCGCCGGCCGCGAGAAGCTCGCTCTCGTCGGAGGAGTCGCCCATATCACTGCTGTACACGAGTCGCCCCTGGGCGTCGACGGCCTCGATGACGGCGGTGTCCAGTGGGTGCAGCAATGACTCGAGCACCGTGAGGTCGAGACTCCCGACCGCGGCCCCCACCGGAGCCCCGGCAGCGTCCAGGACCGGTTCCGCGATCAGCCACCGCACCGTCCCTCCCTGCACGACCGGAGAAGTCGTCACCGGGCTCCCGGCGGCGATCTGTCCGAGCCAGCTCTGGTCGGCAACGTCGATGCTCACCCCCGGGCGCGACGACGCGAGCACCGCGCCCGTCAGATCCGTCATCTCGATCAACGCGAAATCCTGGTAGCTGTCCTGGATCTCCGCCAGCTCGGCGGCTGCGTCGGTCCCGGCCGGCGCCCCGGCGGTTGCCGTGGCGAGGTGGCGCAGGTTGGCGTGCCGCTCGGCCAGCCAGTTCTTCATCTGCACCACCTCCGACTCGGCGGTCTTGACCTGGTTGTGTCGGCTCGCCGCCGTCAGGCCGGCCGTTGCCTCATTCGTCAGCAGGATGGCCAGCACCGCCATCGACGGCAGGGAGACGAGGACCATCGCCGCCACCAGCCGGGTGCCGAAGCGGCCGGTCACCGCGCGCCACCGGGAGGGTCGACCGGAGCCGTGGACCGGACGTGGCTGAGGCGGTGGTGTGGATCCGCGGTCGGCGGGCCCCGTCAGGCGGTCGTGGCGACGGGCGGGCAGGGTCGCGGTCGCACTGCGACCACCGCCGGTCAGCTCGCTCGGAGCGTCATCGTCGTACGGCATCGGTAGCGGGCCCCTCTTCGCCGCAGCTGCGGCTCGCCGGCTCAGTGGTCGACCGGCGGCGGAAGCCGCTGTGCGAAAAGTCCACAATGAGTTCATGAGTGATAACTCATTGTCACATCGGTGGCTGCGCGGACGTCAGAGCCGAGAGGGTGGGGTCGCCGCCGGGATCGCGTCACGCTGCGTCAATCTGCTGGTGTCCGGCCACCGACAGGGGATCCAGGAGCTCGACCGCCCACGCGCGGCCACGCTGCGTGTCATTCGCCGCGCGCCGTCCCGTGGTGCCGGCCTCGGGCGGACGACACCCGGACGACGACCGAGGGTGTTCCCCGCCGGGCGACGAGCTGTTGGCCCAGCGTGAAGTCCGGTACTGCGGCCCGTACCTGCCGCCGAGGGCGCGGCGGACGCGCTGCGGCTCGGTCGGATCGATGAGCACGGTCGCCCGGCCGACGACCGGTGCGGCGCCGCCCGGGACGACACCCCGCCGGTGGCCGGGCGCCAGGGTGACGCGGGTCGCGGCGGATGCGCTCGACCCTGCCGCTCTCGGAGCCGGTCATCGCGGGCCTCGTGCAGGGGCGGGGGATCCGCCCGCCGCAGCGTAGGCCGCCGGGCTGCCGCCGTCGTCGGCCAGGAGTAGAACGGCACCATGACGGAGCGCAGCTCGACCCTGTCGTTGTGATTCAGGGACTCGTTGCTCTCGATCCTGAGCCGACGGTCGGTACGTGGCGTGATGACGGGCGGGTGACCCCGGCCGTCCGGTTCGTCGGGGTCGATCTGGCCTGGGGACAGCGACACCGCAGCGGGGTGGCCGAAGTCGCGCCCGACGGTGCGCTGCTGTCTTTCGGCGACCGCACGGCCGACGAGGATCTGCTCGAGTGGTTGGGCCCACGGTGCACGGGTCCGGTGGTGGTGGCTTTCGACGCGCCGCTCGTCGTGACCAACGCGACCGGCAGCCGCCCCGCGGAACGCACGGTCGGCCATCTGTTCGGCCGGCACCGGGCGAGCTGTCATCCGACCAATCTGGCGCGGCCGGGGTTCGCGGACGGCGGTCGGGCGGCGCGGCTCGCCCGGCAGTTGAACCTCGACGTCGACCCTCGGAGCGGGTCGGCCCGGCTGGCGCTGGAGGTGTATCCGCACGCGGCGATGGTGGCGCTGTGGGAGCTCGACACGATCCTGCGGTACAAGGACAAGCCCGGCCGTGACCTCGCGCTGCGGCGCCGCGAGATGCTGCGTCTGCTGGACGGTCTCGAGGGGCTGGCGACGGCCGCGGTGCCGCTCCGGGTGACGGCGGACCCCGGCTGGGCGGTCGTGCGCGAGACGGTTGTTGCGGCCCCGACGAAGGCGGCGCTGTCGCGGGTGGAGGACAGCCTCGACGCGATCGTCTGCGCCTACGTCGGCCTGTACGCGCGCCGCCGGCCGTCACGGACCGCGCTGCTGGGAACCCGGGCCGACGGCTACATCGTCACGCCGGTGACTGCGGAGATGGGGTACCGGTTGCCCGACGTCCGGCGGGCTGGGCGCCCGGCGAGCCTCTGGAGCGACGGTGAAGACTGGGGGCATGACGACACCGCTGACCCCGGCCGCCATCGCTGAGGCCCTCACCCGGCTGACCGAGTGGCGCAGCGCCGATGGCCTGTTGCTCACCGCCTACACCGCCGCGACCGCCGCGGAGGCGCTGGCACTGCTGGCGGCGATCGGTGAGGTGGCCGAGGAGCTCGACCACCACCCCGACGTGGATTGGCGCTACGACCACGTCTACGTGTCGACCACCAGTCACGACGCCGGCGGCCGGGTGACCGCGCGGGATGTGGCGCTCGCGGAACGGATCACGGCACTGGCCGGGACCGCCGCCGTGACGGCCACCCCGGACGAGGCCCGCCGGGGCGCCTGAGCTTCATGGTTCGCCGTCCCACGGCACCCAGTGCGGGTGGTCGGCGCATCGTGGCCAGACCATCACGGTCGCGCAGGTGACGCACTGCCAGGTGCGGTGGGGGATCCCGGCGCACTGGCAGGGCTGGGTACCGACGAGTACCCGTTGCGGGCCGAAAGCGTGGCCGTGGGGACATCGGACGGGTGACAGCTCGACGACGCCCATGCCCTCCCGGCGGTAGAAGTTCCCCATGTCCCGCAGGCTATGGCCCGACACCGACAGTGACCCTTCCGAGGACCCCTCCACCTCTTGCGGCGCCTACGCTCCAGCCGGATCCAGGCGGTTTCTGCTCGCCCCGCGGGAAGAGTCCGCCAGGATTTCGGGAGAAAAGACGGCCGGTGCCGGATCCGGCCAGGATCCGCGGGTGTACTGCGGCGGGTAGGCGATCTCGCGGTGGGTCAGGCCCAGTTCGTGCGCCGCCCGGAACGGCCACGACGGCTCCCGTAGCGCGGCCCGGGCCAGCAGCACGACGTCCGCCTCGCCGTCGGCGAGGATCTGCTCGGCCTGTCGCGGCTCGGTGATCAGCCCGACCGCACCGACCGGGATGTCCACCCGGTGGCGGACCTCGGCGGCGAGCGGCACCTGGTAGCCGGGGCCGATCGGGATCGGTGCCGGCTCGTTGCCGCCGGAGGACATGTCGATCAGATCGACACCGGCGGCGGCCAGCCACCCCGACAGCTCGGTGGTCTGCTCGACGTCCCAGCCGCCGTCGACCCAGTCGGTACCGGAAAGCCTGACGAGCAGGGGCTTCTCGCCCCAGACGGCACGGACGGCGTGCACGGTCTCCAGCAACAGCCGGGCACGGCCGGCGAGATCGCCGCCGTAGCCGTCGGTCCGCTGATTGGAACGCGGAGAAAGGAACTGGTGCAACAGGTATCCGTGGGCCGCGTGGATCTCGACGACGTCGAACCCAGCCCGCGCGGCTCGGACCGCCGCGTCCGCGAAAGCCGTCACGGTGTCGGCGATCTCGGTACCGGTGAGGGCGTCGGGTGCCAGGTAGCCGGCGAACGGTACCGCCGACGGGCCGACGGTGGGCCAGCCCCCGTCGGTGGCCGGCACGGTGCCGGTGTGCTCGGCCCAGGGCCGGTAGGTGGACGCCTTGCGTCCGGCGTGCGCGAGCTGGACGCCGATCAGGGTGTCCTGGCCGTGCACGAAATCCACGATGCGGGCCCACGCCGCGGTCTGCTCGTCGTTCCAGATGCCGGCGTCCTGCGGACTGATCCGGCCCGCCGGTGTGACGGCGGCGGCCTCGGTCAGCAGCAATCCGAAGCCGCCGGTTGCGCGGGCACCCAGATGCACCAGGTGCCAGTCGTTCACCACGCCGTCGACGGCGCTGTACTGACACATCGGCGCCAGCCAGACCCGGTTGGGGAAGGTGGTGCCGCGCAACGTCAGGGGCGAGAAGAGGAGGCTCATGCAGAGGTCAGCGCACAGGCGGGCCCGCACCTTCCCCGGCCTCGGGTGACCGTGACCACAGGCCGTCAGCCGGCCAGGAGTTCGCCGACCGACGACGGCGGGACTCGGCGGGCTGTCGCGACGGGCGCTGTGCAGCGCTCCTCTCCAGGTGGTGAGGCCCGGCAGGAGAGCAGCGTCGCGGCGGCGCCGTTACCGCCTGCCTGGAGCGGCCCCATCCCGCTTCCACAATCCGTTGACGCGGCCCCTATGTCGTCCGCGTCAACGGAAACCGGTCAACGGAAACCGGAAGCGCAACCGCCCCAGACGTCAACCGCCCGTCGCTTCCTCAGCTCACAGCCCCTGCGCGAACTCCTTGAGCCACGCGTTGAACGCCTCGCCCAGATCGTCCCGCTCCGACGCGAGCTTCACCAGCGTCTTCAGGTAGTCCAGCTTGTCCCCCGTGTCGTAGCGACGACCCCGGAACACGACTCCGACGACACCACCGCCGGCGCCCTTGTCCATGTCGATGAGCGTCGCGAGCGCGTCGGTGAGCTGGATCTCCCCACCGCGGCCCGGCTCCGTCTCGTGCAGCACACCGAAGACCTGCGGGGTCAGCACGTAGCGGCCGATGACGGCGAGGTTGCTGGGCGCGACGGACGGGTCGGGCTTCTCGACGAGCTCGGTGACCTGGAAGACCTCGAGGCCGTCCTCGAGATCGGCCTTCACCGATGCGGGGAGCTCGCTCACGCCCGCGCAGCCGTACATGCCGACCTGCTCCTTCGGGACCTCCATCAGGGCGATGACGCTCTGCCCGGTGGCCTCGTGGGCGGCGATCATCTGCTGCAGCAGGTGGTCGCGGGCGTCGATGAGGTCGTCGCCCAGCATCACCGCGAACGGCTGGTCGCCGACGTGCTGCTCGGCGCAGAGGACGGCGTGACCGAGACCTTTGGCATCGCCCTGCCGGACGTAGTGCACGTCCGCGAGGTCGTTGGACGCGGTGACCTGCGCCAGCTTGGCGGTGTCGCCCTTGGCCTCGAGGGTCACCTCGAGCTCGAAGTTGCGGTCGAAGTGGTCCTCGAGCGGCCGCTTGTTGCGTCCGGTGATCATCAGCACGTCGTTCAGACCGGAGGCGACGGCTTCCTCGACGACGAGCTGGATCGCCGGCTTGTCGACGACGGGCAGCATCTCCTTCGGCACCGCCTTGGTCGCCGGCAGGAACCGGGTTCCGAGACCCGCCGCCGGGATCACTGCCTTGGTCACTTTCGGCACGCTGGCCAACCCTTCTCTGTGCGCACGCCGCGGTGTCGTCCGGGCGTGATGAAGACGCCGCGGGCCACTGGTGTCGGGCCGGAACGGGTCGTCACGGTTCGCTCATCCTGCCATCGCGCCCCGGCCGTGTACCCGGAAGGTGATGTGACGTCCACGGGACCACCTGTGACACACGCCCGGCGTCACGGCGGCCCGGACGCCAGCCCGATCAGCCTGGCGGCCTTCAGCTCGGTCTCGGCCCACTCGTCGTCCGGGTCGGAGGGGTAGGTGATGCCGGCCCCGGTGCCGAACCGCAGTCGTCGGCTGCCCGCGGCGTCGGTGGCCGTGAAGAAGGAGCGGATGCCGACGGCCAGGACCGGCCCGGCCGCGGTCGGCGTCGACCATGCCGACCGCACCGCAGTAGGGCCCGCGGGGGACCGGTTCGAGTTCCCGGATGACGTCGAGGGCGGCGAGCTTCGGGGCGCCGCTGACCGAGCCCGGCGGAAAGGTCGCCGCGAGGATCTCGCCCCATCCGACGCCGGGGCGCAGCCGGCCGCTGACCGTGGACACCAGGTGCCGGAGACCGGGGTGCGGTTCGGTGGCCAGCAGCGCGTCGACCCGCACCGACTCCGGCGTGCAGACCCGGTTGAGATCGTTGCGGACCAGGTCGGTGATCATCACGTTCTCGGCGGTGTCCTTGTCGGCGAACGGCAGGTCCGCCGCCGCGGTTCCCTTGATCGGGGCCGAGACGACCCGGTCACCGTCGACGGCGAGGAACAGCTCCGGCGAGGCGCAGACCACCCAGTCCTCGCCGGTGTGCAGGACCCCCTGGTACGGGGCCGGGTTGCCGGCGGCGAGCACGGCGGCCAGCGCGGCGGGATCGGCGCCGGGCGGCAGCGGGGCGTCCAGCATCCGGCAGAGGTTGACCTGGTAGACCTGCCCGGCCTCGATGAACCGTCGGATGGCACCGACCCGGGCCCGGTAGCCGTCGGCGTCCAACGACGAACGCCAGCTGCCCGCCGACGGTCCGGTCCAGCTGCCGGCGTCGGGCAGCGGCGCCGGGCGCACCGTCGGCGAAGCGGTAGCCGGTGAGGCGTCCTTCGAAGGTGGCGAGCACCGCCCACCAACCGCCGCGGTCCAGCGCCGCGGGGTCGGCGGTCAGGTCGACGACCTCGACGAGGTCGGTCGCCCGGCTGGCCGTCGAAATGCGCCCACGCCCCGGTCATGGTTGATCACCGTAGTGCGGCGCCGGTGCCGTCCGATCCGGGAGACGCTGCGTCACATACCCTCCGGAAATGAGCGCCAGCACCGAACCGCCCGTCCGCCGTGT
The DNA here is from genome assembly GCA_963700115.1 of uncultured Actinomycetota bacterium. Lineage (GTDB taxonomy): Bacteria > Actinomycetota > Actinomycetes > Mycobacteriales > Nakamurellaceae > Nakamurella. The sequence continues at coordinate 1,296,365 of OY969473.1, forward strand.
CGGATCCCGGGTGGTCTACCGCAACGACTGGATGAGCGTGCGGGAGGACGACATCGAGTTCGCGGACGGCACCCGCAGCATCTACGGCGTCGTCGACAAGCCCGACTATGCCGTGGTCATCGCCGTCGAGGGCACCGGCGATGACACCCGCTTCCATCTCGTCGAGCAGTACCGCTACGCGATCGAGCGTCGCTCACTGGAGTTCCCGATGGGCGGCTGGCCGGCCGGGAGGTCCGGCACCGCCGGGGAGCTCGCCCGCGCCGAGCTGCGTGAGGAGACCGGACTGACCGCGGACAGCTGGACGCACCTCGGCCATCTCGTCCAGTCCACCGGGCACAGCTCCCAGGGTTTCGACGTCTACCTGGCCGCCGGGCTCACCGCCGGCGCGCACGACCGCGAGCTGACCGAGGGAGACATGGAACACCGGATCGTCACCGAGGACGAGTTCTGCGCGCTCGTCGGCGACGGCACCATCACCGACTCGCCGTCGGTGGCGGCCTACGGGTTGCTGTTGCTGCACCGGCGCAAGGCCGCCGGCCCGGAGCGGCAGGGACCCGGCGCCGACCCGGCGCACTAAGCTCCCTGCCGGGGCTGTCGGGGGTCCGGCGCCGTAGCGCTGAGGGGAGGTGGGTGCACGGTGTCGGACGACCGCATCCACGCCGCCGCTCCCGAACCTGTAGCCGGCGACCGGATCTGGACGGTGCCGAACCTGCTGTCCTTCGTCCGGCTGCTCGGGGTGCCGCTGCTGCTGTGGTTGATCCTCGGGCCCGAGGAGGACGGCTGGGCGTTCGTCGTCCTGGCGCTGAGCGCGGTCAGCGACTGGGCGGACGGCAAGCTGGCGCGGCTGCTGAACCAGTTCAGCCGGCTCGGCGCCGTGCTCGACCCGCTGGCCGACCGGCTGTACATCCTGGCCACCCTGTTCGCGTTCGTCGATCCGCGGTTTCCTGCCGTGGTGGGTGGCGGCGCTGATCGTCGGCCGCGACGTCGTGCTGGCCGGGTGCCTGCCGATCATGCGTCGGCACGGCTACGGCCCGTTCGAGGTGCACTACCTCGGCAAGGCCGCCACCTTCTGTCTGCTGTACGCGCTGCCGTTGCTGCTGCTGGCGCAGGGCGACTCGACGCCGGCCCAGATCGCCCGGCCCCTCGCGCTGGGTTTCGCCGGGTGGGGCGTACTGCTCTATCTGTGGGCCGGGGTGCTGTACCTCGGGCAGCTGCGTCTGGGTCGTCCGCCACACCCCGGTGGTGCCGCCGGCGGAGCGGATGTCGGTCCGGAGCGCGGCGGGTGTCTGATCGCGGCGCGGACGATGGGCCGGACCCGGCCGTCCGGCCCGGTCCGCTGGGTCCGGCGCCCTCCTTTCCGACACCGCTGCTGGAGTCGCTCGCCCAGGACCACCTGGATCCCGGCTACCAGCGCGCCGCCGACCGGCGGGCGGCCGGCCCCCACCGGCAGGCCGCGGTGTCGGCGTCCCGGGGGTGGCTGCTCGCCGGCACCGTGTCATCGGCCTGCTGCTCGGCGTCGCCTTCCAGACCACCCGGGCCAATTCCGCCGGCACCGACGAGGCCCGGCGGGGGCTGCTCGTCGACATCACCCAGCGCCCAGCGCAAGGCCTCGGTGCTCGAGGCGTCGGTGGCCGCCCTCGACGACGAGCTGCGAGCGGCGCAGTCGGCGGCCGGCGGGGGCGTGCTGGCCGGGCTCACCGCGCTGGAGCAGATGAACGCCCTGCTGGCCGTCACCGGGCCGGGACTGCGCATCGCGCTCGACGACCCGGAGGCCGCCACCGGCAACGGCGCCGTGCTCGACCGGGACATCCAGCTGCTGGTCAACGGGCTGTGGTCGGCCGGGGCCGAGGCGGTCGCGATCGGGGACGTCCGGCTGCGCAGCACCAGCGCCATCCGGCAGGCGGGCGGCACGATCCTGGTCGACAACCGGCCGGTGCTGTGGCCGATGACGATCGAGGCGATCGGGGACCCGGCGACGTTCCAGCAGCGGTTCGTGTCCACGCCCGGGTTCGGCCGCTTCACTTCCTTCGTGCAGCTCTACGACGTGGACTTCGAGGTCACCACCGCCACCGACCTGGCTCTGCCGGCGGCGGCCCCGGTGGACGCCCGCTACGTCGAACAACCCGCCACCACCACTGCACCGACGACGACCGCCGAGGCCACGCCCGGCATGCCCGCCGGGCCGGTCACCGCGACCGACGACCCGACCACGGCGACCAGATGAGGAGAACACAGGTGAGACTGTCGGGAGGGCCGCCGTGTACGCGGTGATCGCGCTGGTGGTCGGGGTCGTCATCGGCCTCATCACGTCACCGACCGTGCCGGACTGGCTCGGCCCGTACCTGCCGATCGCCGTCGTGGCCGCGCTGGACGCCGTCCTGGGCGGGCTCCGGGCGAAGCTGACCCACGTCTTCGACGCCAAGGTCTTCGTCGTCTCGTTCGTGGCGAACGTGCTGGTGGCGGCGCTGATCGTGTTCCTCGGCGACCAGCTGGGCGTCGGGTCGCAGCTGTCCACCGCCGTCGTCGTCGTGCTCGGGATCCGGATCTTCGGCAACGCCGCGGCCATCCGGCGGCACATCTTCAAGGCCTGAGATGGCCGAGCCCACGATCCCGCAGCCCGGTGCGACCGCCGTCGCGGACAAACGACAGCGGATGATCTCGCACCTGGTCATCGCCGCGCTCTGCGCGGTGCTGGGTTACGCGATCATCATCCAGGTCCGGGCCACCGACAGCGGTGACACCCTCGCGACCTCCCGACCGCAGGACCTCGTGGCCATCCTCGACGGGGTGAACCGCCGGGGCGACGACCTGACCGCGGAGATCGCCGAGTTGCAGCAGACCCTGAACACCCTGCGGTCCGGCGGCGCCTCGTCGCAGGCCGCGTTGCAGGAGGCCGAGCGGCGCGCCCAGGCGTTGGCCATCCTGGCCGGCACCGCGGTCGCCCGCGGTCCGGGCGTCTCGATGGTGATGACCGATCCCGCCACCGGGGTCACACCCGAGGTCCTGCTGGCCGCCCTGCAGGAACTGCGCAACGCCGGCGCCGAGGCCGTCCAGGTCAACAACGTGCGGATCGGCGTGAACTCCTCGTTCAGCGGTCGGTCCGGCGCCGTCACCGTCGACGGCACCGCGATCACCGCGCCCTACACGATCCTGGCCATCGGTGATCCGCCCACGCTGACTGCCGCGATGAACATCCCCGGTGGCGTCAGTGACACGGCGAAGCGGGCCGGTGGGACGCTCGTGGTGAGCGCCGCGCCGACCGTCACCGTGGACGCCTTGCGACCGTTGCAGCCGACCACCTACGCTCGGCCGGCCGGTGGATGAGAACCCGTCCACGGACACGGTCTTCGGATCGTGTCGGGCACCGGTACGTGTCCGAAGACCGGTGCGGGATCGGGGAGATGAAGGAGAACCGCAGTGATACCTGAGGATCTGGGCTACAGCGACCAGCACGAGTGGGTGCGCAGCGGCGAGGACGTGGTCCGCATCGGCATCACCGACTACGCGCAGAACGCACTGGGCGACATCGTCTTCGTGCAGCTCCCCGAGGTCGGTGCGGCGGTCACGTCCGGTGACGCGATCGGCGAGGTCGAGTCGACCAAGTCCGTGTCGGAGCTGTTCACCCCGCTGACCGGCACCGTCGTGGCCGTCAACGAGACGCTCGAGGGTTCACCGGAGCTGGTCAACACCGACCCCTACGGCGACGGCTGGATCTACGAGCTCGAGCCGGAGGATCCGGCGACCATCGCCGATCTGCTCGACGCGGACGCGTACGCCGAGATCATCGGCGACGCCTGAGCCGGATCGGGCGTCCCGGCGCCGGACGGCCGGGAGGCTGCTCCGGCGACGATAGGATGACCCCACCCGATCGGGTCCACGGCGCCGGCCGGACATTCCGGCCGGGGCTCCACGAGGACAGATCGACATTCACGACCACCATGACGGGCGCGGCGGCGACACCGCCGACCGCGACGGACGACAAGGGAGTTGCCGCGTGACCGAGCGAGAGAACGGATCCGAGTCGACCTCGGTCTTCTCAGGCGGGCTGCTCCACCGCGATGCGGAGCCCGTCACGGAGGACTCGAGCCGACACGGCCGAAGCAACCCTGTCCGGCCTCGAACCGGTCGCCTCGGGCACCGCCCTGCTGGTCGTCAAGCGCGGCCCGAACGCCGGGTCGCGGTTCATCCTGGACAAGGCCGTGGTCACCGCCGGCCGGCACCCGGAGAGCGACATCTTCCTCGACGACGTCACCGTGTCCCGTCGGCACGCCGAGTTCACCCTCGGCGACCGACGGCTACGAGGTCGCCGACACCGGCTCGCTGAACGGCACCTACGTCAACCGGGAAGCGGTCGAGTCGTCGGCGCTGGCCAACGGTGACGAGGTCCAGATCGGCAAGTTCCGGCTGGTGTTCCTGACCGGCGGCCCCGGCGGCCAGGCCGGAAGTCCCGCGGACGCGTGACGGACTCATGACGGCCCTCGGCCTGGCGTCGGTGTCCGACGGTTCGCAGCCCACCCTGAGCATCGGTGCGGTGCTGGCGAAGCTGAAGCCGGAGTTCGACGACGTGTCGATCTCCAAGATCCGGTTCCTCGAGTCCGAGGGACTGGTCACACCGCAGCGGACCGCCTCGGGCTACCGGCAGTTCACCCACGCCGACGTCGACCGGCTGCGCTACGTGCTGGCCGCCCAGCGTGACCTGTACATGCCGCTGCAAGGTCATCAAGGACCAGCTGGACGCCATCGACCGCGGGCTGGAGCCGGACGGCACCACCGCCCGGTTGCCGCGCGCGCTGCAGGCCGCGCCGGGTCCGGAGCTGCCGGCGTCCGCGGGCACGACCCCGGTCCGGATGACCCGCAACGAGCTGCTGGCCGCGTCCGGCCTGGACAACAACCAGCTGCGCGAGCTCGAGTCCTTCGGGCTCGCTCCAGCCGGGCTCGAGTGGTTACTACGACGCGGACTCGGCGCTGATGGCCACCACCATCGGCGAACTCGTCGAGGCCGGCATGGAGCCGCGCCACCTGCGGCCGTTCCGGACCGCCGCCGACCGGGAGGCGACGCTGGTCAGCCAGCTGGTCGCGGCCCAGGCCAAGCAGAAGAACCCCGATGCCCGGGAGCGCGCCGAGCAGCAGGCGGCGCAGCTGGCGACCACCCTGATGCGGCTGCACGCGCTGCTGGTCAAGGCCGGGATCCGGCGCGAACTCGGCGGCTGAACCGCCGTCCGGGTCGTGCTCCACCCGGGTACCTCGACCCTACGTCGGCGTTGTGTAGCGTTGTCGCTGAGCAGGAGGGCTGACCGAGATGATCGAAATGCGCATCGTGGGCGTCCGCGTCGAGATGCCCAGCCAACAGCCGATCCTGATCCTGAGTGAGCGCGACGGGAACCGCGAGTCTGCCGATCCTGATCGGCACCACCGAGGCATCCGCGATCGCCATGCACCTGCAGGGGTTGCGCCCGGCGCGGCCGCTGACCCACGACCTGCTCGGCCAGGTGATCACCGCGCTCGGCCACTCCGTGCAGCAGGTCCGGGTGGTCGACTTCCGGGAGGGCACCTTCTACGGCGAGCTCGTCTTCGAGAACGGCACCACGGTGTCGGCGCGTCCCGTCGGACGCGGTGGCGCTGGCCGTCCGCATCGAGATCCCGGTCTTCGTCGATCCGGCCGTGCTGGACTCCGCCGGCGTGGTCGTCTCCGAGGAGGACGAGGTCGAGGAGGTCCCCGAGGAGGAGAGCGAGGACGAGGTCGAGCGTTTCCGTGAGTTCCTCGACACCATCTCGCCCGAGGATTTCGACGAGGGCAAGTAGCTCTCACGAGGGGCTGCGTTCACGGTGCGTGAGGTAACCCTTCGGTCACGGTGGAGGACACGCCCGCCGCGGCGTTGACCCGTCACCCTCGCGGGGCTTACCGTCGCAGGAACAACGCTGATGTGATTCAGCCCGGTCGGCATCCCGCCGACCTCAGGTCGGTCGTCCTTCGACGTCCGTCCGGTCCGGGCACGACGTGATCGGCGCGGAAGGTGGACGGCGTATGCCTCAGCGCGAGCAGGAAGCGCTCTTCGAGCACACCGAGCTGCCCGACGAACACGTCGGATACCGCGGACCGACGGCCTGCCAGGCGGCCGGCATCACCTACCGGCAGCTCGACTACTGGGCCCGCACCGGCCTGGTCGAGCCGACCGTGCGGACCGCCACCGGTTCGGGCACCCAGCGGCTGTACTCCTTCAAGGACATCCTGGTGCTGAAGGTGGTCAAGCGACTGCTCGACACCGGCGTCTCGCTGCAGAACATCCGCGTCGCCGTCGACCACCTGCGGGACCGCGGCATCGAGGACCTGGCCGGCATCACCCTGTTCTCCGACGGCACCACCGTCTACGAGTGCACCTCCGCCGAGGAGATCGTCGACCTGCTGCAGGGTGGGCAGGGTGTCTTCGGGATCGCCGTCGGCGGCACCATGCGTGAGATGACCGGCCAGCTGGCCGAGTTCCCCGGCGAGCGGATCGGCGACGCCGACGCCACTGCCGACAGCGCCACGGGGTCGCACGCCGCGGACGAGCTGTCCGCCCGGCGGCGGGCCCGCACCGCCAGCTGACGCAGTCCAACGGGGTGATCCAGGTCCCTCCGATGCGCCCCGACGCGGGTGGGCAGGTGCTTCCGCCCGGGCGGACGGGCACCATGGAGTGGTCGACCACCGATCGCGCCCCGAAGGACCTCGTGACCCACACCCTTGATCGTCCGTCCCCGTCTGTCCCGACCGAAGCGCCGGCGACCCCGGTGCCCGTCGATCCGACCGACTTCCGTGACCGCCACATCGGTCCCGACCAGCACGAGACCGCCGCCCTGCTGGCCCCCTCGGGCCTGCGCACCCTCGAGGAGCTGGCCGACGCCGCCGTCCCGGCCAGCATCCGGCCGGCCGGCACCGGTCACGGCCTGTCGTTGCCCGAATCGGCCACCGAGACCGAGACGCTCGCCGAGCTGCGCGCCTTCGCCGACCGCAACACCGTGCTGGCCTCGATGATCGGCATGGGCTACCACGACACGGTGACCCCGCTGGTGATCAAGCGGAACATCCTGGAGAACCCGGCCTGGTACACCGCGTACACGCCGTACCAGCCGGAGATCTCCCAGGGCCGGCTCGAGGCGCTGCTGAACTTCCAGACCGCGGTCGCCGACCTGACCGGCACTGGACATCGCCAACGCGTCGATGCTCGACGAGGCCACCGCCGCCGCCGAGGCCATGACGCTGGCCCGGCGCACCTCGCGCAGCAAGTCGCCGCGGTTCGTCGTCGACGCCGACACGCTCCCGCAGACCATCGCCGTGCTGCGCACCCGGGCCGAGCCGCTCGGCATCGAGCTGCTCGTCGCCGACCTGGACGACGGGCTGCCGGTGGGGGACTGCTTCGGCGTGCTGCTGAGCTATCCGGGCGCGTCCGGTGCCGTCCGCGACCACGCCGACCTCGTCGCCGCCGCCCACGAGCGCGACGCCAAGGTCATCGTCGCGACCGACCTGCTCGCGCTCACCCTGCTGCGCCCGCCCGGCGAGATCGGTGTCGACATCGCCGTCGGCAGCTCGCAGCGGTTCGGCGTCCCGATGGGCTACGGCGGCCCGCACGCCGCGTTCATGGCGGTCCGCTCCGACGCTGCAGCGGCAGCTGCCCGGGCCGGCTCGTCGGGGTCAGCCGCGACGCCGACGGCGCGGCCGCCTTCCGGCTCGCCCTGCAGACCCGCGAGCAGCACATCCGCCGCGAGAAGGCGACCAGCAACATCTGCACCGCGCAGGTGCTGCTCGCCGTGATGGCGTCGATGTACGCCGTCTACCACGGGCCGACGGGCTCACGCGCGATCGCCGAGAACGGTCCATCACGGACGCCGGTCCTGCTCGCCGGGGCGCTGCGCGAGCGGTGGCGTCACCGTGGTGCACGACGCGTTCTTCGACACCGTCCGCGTCGAGGTTCCCGGCCGGGCCGCGCGAGATCGTGGCCGCCGCGCGCGCCGCACGGGGTCAACCTGTGGCGTGACGGCGACGACCATCGTGCAGGTCGAGCGTCTCGGAGGCAACCACCAGTGCGCAGATCGCGGCGGTCGCTGCGGGCGTTCGACGTCGCGGTTCCGCCCCGGGACGAACTGCGGTTCGCCGGCGCCGGCGTGCTGCCCGCTGCGCTGCAGCGCACCTCGGAGTTCCTGACCCACCCGGTGTTCAACACCCACCACTCCGAGACCGAACATGCTGCGCTACATCCGGCGGCTCTCGGACCTGGACCTGGCGCTGGACCGGACGATGATCCCGCTCGGCTCCTGCACGATGAAGCTCAACGCCACCGCCGAGATGGAGGCGGTCACCTGGCCGGAGTTCGCCGGGCTGCACCCCTACGCGCCGGTCGAGGACGCCGCCGGCCTGATCGAGCTGATCCACCAGCTCGAGACGTGGCTGTGCGACATCACCGGCTACGACTCGGTGTCGCTGCAGCCCAACGCCGGTTCGCAGGGCGAGTTCGCCGGTCTGCTGGCGATCGCGGCCTACCACGCGTCCCGCGGCGAGGAGCACCGCACCATCTGCCTGATCCCGGCGTCGGCGCACGGCACCAACGCCGCCAGCGCGGTGATGGCGGGGATGAAGGTCGTCGTGGTCGGCACCGACGCCGACGGCAACATCGACCTGGACGACCTGCACGCCAAGATCGCCGTCCACGCCGACGACTCTGGCGGCGATCATGGTCACCTACCCGTCGACGCACGGCGTGTACGAGGAGACCATCACCGACATCGCCGACTCGGTGCACGCGGCCGGCGGCCAGGTCTACGTCGACGGTGCCAACCTCAACGCGCTGGTCGGGCTGGCCCGGCCCGGCGTGTTCGGCGGCGACGTCTCGCACCTGAACCTGCACAAGACGTTCTGCATCCCGCACGGCGGCGGCGGCCCCGGCGTCGGCCCGGTCGCGGTGCGGGCCCACCTGGCGCCGTTCCTGCCCAGCAATCCCGCTGGGCGAGCGCGGGCCGGTCGGTCCGGTCTCGGCGGCGCCGTACGGCAGCGCGTCGATCCTGCCGATCTCCTGGGCCTACATCCGGATGATGGGCGGCGACGGACTCCGTCGGGCGACCCTCACCGCGGTGGCGGCCGCGAACTACGTCGCCTCCCGGCTCCGCGACCACTACCCGGTGCTCTACACCGGGCACGGCGGCTTCGTCGCGCACGAGTGCATCCTCGACCTGCGCGGCATCACCGCCCGGACCGGCGTGACCGTGGACGACGTCGCCAAGCGGCTCGCCGACTACGGCTTCCACGCCCCGACGATGTCGTTCCCGGTCGCCGGCACCCTGATGGTCGAGCCGACCGAGAGCGAGGACCTCGCCGAGATCGACCGGTTCGTCGACGCGATGATCGCCATCCGTGGCGAGATCGAGCGGGTCGCCGCCGGCGACTGGCCGGTGGACGACAACCCGCTGCGCGGCGCGCCGCACACCGCGGCGTCGCTGGTCGGCGACTGGGACCACCCGTACAGCCGCACCGAGGCGGTGTTCCCGGCCGGGGTGAGTCCGGCGCACAAGTACTTCCCGCCGGTGCGCCGGATCGACGGTGCCTTCGGCGACCGGAACCTGGTCTGCTCCTGCCCGCCGATCGAGGCGTACCAGTAGCTCGCAGCGGCGGCGTTTCGCCCTGCGGCTCGGGTGGCGTTCGCGCTTCCGAGATCCGTTCCTGCGGCCGACATGTCGGCCGCAGGAACGGATGTCGTCCGCGGGAAGGCAGTCCGCGGGAAGGCAGTCCGCGGGAAGGCAGTCGGCGGGAAGCCGTCAGCCGGTGGGCGCACTCTCCGTGGCGCTCGCTGAGCCGCCGGTGGTGTTGGGAGCGACACCGGTGCCCAACGGCGCGGTCGGCAGCTGCAGCGCAGTGGCCAGCGCGTCGGCGACCGTGCCCTCCGACGGCGGCAATGTCGGTCACCGCGGCGCCGGTGTCCACTCCGTTCGTCCTGGTCGGAGCCCCGCCGGGGACCCGCCAACCGGCCTGCCGGAGCAGATCGGTCGCTGCCGGGGAACGCAGGAAGTCCAGGAACTTCGCGGCACCCTCGGTCTCGGTGACGTCGACCCAGCTCGCCGACAGGGTGATCGCGGTCAGCTGCGTCGCCGGCGGTCGGGCCCTCCGGGCGAATGACCTCCAGCGGCGTGCTCGCCCCGGCGTTGTAGGCGACCACCGTGGCCTCCAGCGCCGGGACCGCGGTGAACGTGTCGCTACCTGCGGCCAGGTCGTCCAGCAGCTCGGCCGCCGACGCGGAGAGCGCGGCGCGGCCGGCGAGCTGGGTGAGGGCGTCGGTCGCGGCGACGACGTCCGCACTGGTCACGGCGGCGTCGCCGGCCGCCGACCATCGATGCGAGCGCGTACCCGGTCGCCGGGTCCGTCCGGGGGTCGCCGAGCGCCAGCCGGAGTGCACTGCCGTCGGCGAGCACCGGCGGGGTGCCGGCGGCCACCGCGACGAGCAGGTTGCGCCAGGACGGGAAGGTCGTCGGCGCGTTGCCGGCGCCGACCGCGAGCACCACCGGCGACGACGCGAGGACGCTGTCGTTGTAGCCGGCCACGAGGGCCGGCGCCACAGCGGCCACCGTGGCCAGATCCGCCGGGTTGTCCGGCACCCAGACGGTCGGCTGCGGGCTGGCCTGGCCCGACCAGCCGGTGGGCAGCGCGGCGGCCACCTGGGTCGAGGCGACGGCGCTCACCCTGGCCGTCAGGCAGCTGCCCCGGGCCTCGGGTGCGGTCGCGTTGAAGGCGGCGGCGACTTCCTGCAGTCCGGAGGCGGCACCGCCCGCGGCGACGTCGATCGTGGTGTTCCCGGTGCAGCGGGTGTCGACCACCCCGGCGCCGCTGTCGCTGCTCAGGAAGACGATCCAGCCGATGCCGGCGACCAGCGCCACGACCACGCCGACCACGGTCGCGACCAACCAGGTCGCCACCCCTCGCCGACGGGTGTCGTCCCCGTGCCGACCCATGGTGGTCCCCCTTCCGCGACTGCCCACTCTAGTGACGGCAGCCCCGCCGGCATGCCGATCACACCGGCCGTCGGCACACCTGTGCAGTCGCCCCGATCAGGGACGTCCCTGATTTTCCGGTCCCGACCCCGGCCGTGCTGGAAGCACGACGACGGACCTGACACCATGGACCCGACACGCCGGACGCGCCCGTCCTGCGGCACCATGGAAAGCGAACGACCATGGGGCCGCCGGACGGGCGCCCTGGTCAGCAGACGTCCAGCGCAGTGTCGGCTGGGAACCGCAGGATCTCGAGAGGATGCGCACACATGGCGAACCCGTTTGTGAAGGGCTGGAAGTACCTGATGGCCCTGTTCTCGTCGAAGGTGGACGAGTACGCGGATCCGAAGGTGCAGATCCAGCAGGCCATCGAGGACGCGCAGCGCCAGCACGCCGCGCTGTCCCAGCAGGCCGCCGCGGTCATCGGCAACCAGCGTCAGCTGGAGATGAAGCTGACCCGGCAGATGGGAGAGGTGGAGCGCTTCCAGGCGTCGGCCCGGCAGGCGCTGAAGCTGGCGGACGACGCGCGGGCCAAGGGTGATGTCACCAAGGCCGCGGAGTACGAGCAGACGGCCACCGCGTTCGCCACCCAGCTGGTCGCCGCCGAGCAGCAGATGGAAGACCTCAAGGGCATGCACGACCAGGCCCTGCAGGGCGCCGAGCAGGCCAAGAAGGCCGTCGAGCAGAACGCCATGCAGCTGCAGTCCAAGCTCGCCGAGCGCACCAAGCTGCTCTCGCAGCTGGAGCAGGCCAAGATGCAGGAGCAGGTGTCGGCGTCGCTCAAGTCGATGTCGGAGCTCACCGCGCCGGGCAACACCCCGTCGCTGAACGAGATCCGGGACAAGATCGAGCGCCGCTACGCCAACGCGCTCGGCTCGGCCGAGCTCACCGCCAGCTCGGTCGAGGGACGGATGATGGAGGTCGAGAAGTCGACCATGGACATGGCCGGCGCGTCGCGGCTGGAGGCCATCCGCGCCCAGTTGCACCCGGAGCTCGCCGGTCAGCAGGCCCGGGCGATCGACCCGTCCGCCGTGAGCACCCCGTCGTTCGACAAGAACGTCCAGCAGCAGCCGAACACCACCGGCTGAGTGGCAGGCAGGTAGCCCGTTGTCCATGCGCAAGGCAGTCGTGCGCGGCGCGATGGCCAAGGCCGTCACCGCCAGCCGCAGCGAGGTCGTCAAGCAGGCGACCTCGGCGGCCGGCGAGATGCTGCGCGTCCGCCGCGACCCGTCAGTCGCCGCAGCGCGCCGCGTACGGAGTGCGAAGCGCCGGGTCGAGCCTGTGGGCGGCCGGCCGCCGTGGTCCCGGCGGGCGCCCTCGGAGTGCAGTTCCTCGGCCCCGCGGGCGCGTTCGCGAGCCAGGAGGTGCTGCGGACGATGCTGTACCTGGCCATCCTGCTGGTGGCCGTCGTCGGGATGGTCCGCGCCGCCGCCGACCTGCGCGACCGCAAGAAGGCGCAGCGCGCGCTGCCGCCACCGCAGCCGACCCGCACGGTGGTCACCACCCGGATCCGGCCGCAGCTGGCCGAGCTGAGCCGGTACAGCGACGGTCTGCGCAAGCTCGCCGGCCTCACCGGACTGGACCCGTCCTCGGAGCTGGCCCGGGAGCTCCGCAACGACATCATCGTCGCGGCCGACGGCGCGGAGAAGTCGCTGCGGCAGCGTGCCGCCGAACTCACCGACCTCGAGCACGCCGCCGCCACCGCGCCGGCCGACGCCCGGCCCGGGCTGCGGACGGTCGCCGACCAGCTCGCCGCCGACATCACCGCGGGAGTGGCCGAGTACGGCAACTACGTGACGGCGGTCAGCGAGATCGTGGTCGCCGGCCGCACGATGCGGGTCGAGGGTTCCGAACTCGCCGACGGCGCCGACAAGTTGCGCTGGCTGGCCGTGGGCATGCGGGAACTCGCCGACTGACGAGCGTCTCCCGGCCCGGCTGTGGGGTCATTTCCGGCGACGCATGTCCCGCCACTGGCGGATCAGCAGGACCAGCACCAGCGACAGCCCGATGATCATCAGGACGGTGACCAGAGGTGAGCCCGGGCGCGAGGTCCATCTCCCCAGCCTGCCTGCACCGTCCCCGGCCCGGACGACCGGGTGGGGACCCCTGGTCGCGCCGGTACTGTCGGTCAGCGTGCGAGTGACCGAGTTGCGTGCCCTGATGACGGAGTTCTTCGGCCATCGGGCCCGCTCGGTGGCCAAGGACCACGTGTTCGGCACGCTGGGGGATCGCACCGCCGATCAGGCGGTCGAGGCCGGACTGCCGCCCCGGGAGATCTGGTTCGCCGTCTGCGACGCCTTCGACGTCCCGTCGACGCTGCGCTGGGGACTGCCGGACTGACGTCCCCCCGGCGGTGGGTGTCGCGCCGCCGGGTCGGGTGTGACGCAGTCCGTCGGACCTCCCCGACACGCCGTCGACACGCTGGAAGTCGAACATCTGTACGTCTACAGTTGTCCCCACGGGGACAACGATCCACATCCGGTGTGCGCACCGAGGTCACTGTCGGTGCCTCGTCCTAACGTCTTTCTCGTACCTCAGGTCGGGCCCACCGATCGCGGTACACCGACAGCACACACACGAAGCCCGGCCCACACGGCGCCCGGTCGACGGAATCGAAAGGCAAGGGGTGGGTCATGGCACCAGCAGGCACCGGATCGTGAGAAGGCGCTCGGAATCGCTCTCGCACAGATCGAGAAGCAGTTCGGCAAGGGCTCGGTGATGCGCCTGGGTGACGAGGGCCGCGCGCCGGTCGAGGTCATCCCGACGGGATCGATCGCGCTGGACGTCGCGCTCGGGATCGGCGGACTGCCCCGCGGCCGGGTCATCGAGATCTACGGCCCGGAGTCCTCCGGCAAGACGACGGTCACCCTGCACGCGGTGGCCAGTGTCCAGGCCGCCGGCGGCATCGCCGCCTTCATCGACGCCGAGCACGCGCTCGACCCGGATTACGCCAAGGCCCTCGGTGTCGACACCGACGCCCTGCTGGTGTCCCAGCCGGACACCGGTGAGCAGGCGCTCGAGATCGCCGACATGCTGATCCGCTCCGGCGCGATCGACCTGGTCGTCATCGACTCGGTGGCCGCGCTGGTGCCCCGCGCCGAGATCGAGGGCGAGATGGGCGACAGCCACGTCGGTCTGCAGGCCCGGCTGATGTCCCAGGCGCTGCGCAAGATCACCGGCGCGCTGTCCAACACCGACACCACGATCATCTTCATCAACCAGCTCCGCGAGAAGATCGGTGTCATGTTCGGGTCGCCCGGAGACGACGACCGGCGGCAAGGCGCTGAAGTTCTACGCCTCGGTCCGGCTGGACATCCGCCGCATCGAGGCGCTCAAGGACGGCACCGACGTGGTCGGCAACCGGACCCGCGTCAAGGTCGTCAAGAACAAGGTCGCCCCGCCGTTCAAGCAGGCCGAGTTCGACATCATCTACGGCCACGGCATCTCCCGCGAGGGCTCGCTGATCGACGTCGGCGTCGAGCAGGCCATCGTCCGCAAGGCCGGCGCCTGGTACACGTACGAGGGCGAGCAGCTCGGGCCAGGGCAAGGAGAACGTCCGCAACTACCTGGCCGACAACCCCGACATCGCCAACGAGATCGAGAAGAAGATCAAGGAGAAGCTGGGCGTCGGCGCCCGCATCGATCTCGACGCCCCGGTCCCGGCACCGGTCGACTTCTGAGCCGTTCCGGACGAGCTGACACCACGGCCGTCGCGTTCCTCGCGGATCCGTCCCGGGGAGCCGGCGGCCGTGGTCGTCCGTCCCCGATCAGGAACCCTGATGACTTCTGACGTCACCGACGTCGTCCGCGCGCTGCGTGAACGGCTCGCCGCGCTGGACGACCGACCGCTCCGTGGCCGGCGAGCCGGCCGATCGCCCCGCGGCTCGCTGGGTCCCCGACCGGCCACCCCGGGCGCGATCGACCAGCGCGCCCGACCTCGACGAGCCGGGTGCCGGCCTGACCGAGGAGGAGCGGGCCGAGGAGATCGCAGGCCAAGAACATCTGTCTGCGGCTGCTCGCCGACTCGGCCCGGCCGCGGGCCGACCTCGCGCCAGAAGCTGCGTCGGCGCGGCATCAGCGCGCCGGTGATCGAGCGGGTGCTGGACCGCTTCACCGAGGTGGGTCTGATCGACGACCAGGCCTACGCGGAGGCCTACGTGCGGACCAAGCACCAGGAACGGGCGTTGTCCCGGCGTGCGCTGACCGCCGAGCTGCGCCGGAAGGGCGTCGACGACGACCGTGGTCGCTGCCGCCGCCGAACAGGTCGACCCCGACGCCGAGGAGATCGCCGGCGACCCGACTGGTCGCCAAGCGGGCGCCGGCGGCGCTGGCCGCCGGCCCGGAGGCCGCCCGACGGCGGCTGCTGGCTCTGCTCGACCGGCGTGGATACCCGGCCGAGCTGTCCATCCGGGTGGTCGAGGACGTTCTCGGTCGCCGGGACGAATGACTGCCGAACCGCTGCAGTCCGCCGGTGCGCTGACGTCGCGACCCGTTCGGGGTGCCGCGCGGGTTCGGCTCTGCGGGCTTCGCCTTGACCGTGTCTGTCGTCGTCCTTAATCTCGACATCACAGGAGGATCACGAAAGCACTTGACACCTATTCCGACAGGGCCCGTTCAGCGACATCGAGCGACGTTCTTCAGCCATAGGCATCATTCTTCGACAGCGCGGACCGCGGGACCGCAGAGGTCCCCGGACGCTCGCGACGGGACGTCGGGCGCGCCGGGTCGCGTCCGCGACCGATCCTCCCTGCCGCGCCTTCGTGGCGCGGTCACTGAGAGAGGAGGTGTCATGGACAACCCGCTGGTGATCGTCTTCGCCATCGTCATCATCGTTCTGCTGATCGCTGTTCTCGTTTCCCTGTCCCGTCGACGCCCCGCCGACAGCACTCCCGCGACCGGACTGACCGACGAGGTCGCCCGGGAGCTGATGGCCACGTTGGCCGGGTCCACCGCGCCATGCCGATCGACCACCGCCCAGCGCCCGACGCCGACGAGCCGACGCGGCCGGACCTCGCCGAGGTGCGCCGGCTCGCCCGCTGGAGGTCGACCGGGCAGCCGCACCGCGGCGGCCAGCGAGGCCGACGAGGTCCGTCGCCGCGCCGCGGCTCAGGCCGAGGCCGTCCGACAGACCGCGCAGGAGGAGATGGCTCGGGAGCGGGCCCAGCTGCAGTCCGAGCTGGACCGGATCCGCTCCCGGGCGGAGGGCGAGGGACGGCGCGCCGCCGAGCTCGCGACCACCTCGCTGGTGGCCGAGAAGGCCGATCTGAACGCGGCCCAGCAGGCGCTGCGGGAGGCCACCCACCAGCTCGCCGAGGACGTCAAGCGGGCCGAGTCCGAACGGTTGGCGTCCGCGACCGCGAAGGCGGAGGCCGACGCGCTCAAGCAGCTCGTCGCCGACCGGCAGGCCGTCGTCGAGAACGGAGAAGGCCCGGATCGCCGCCAGCGAGCAGGAGCTGCCGGGAGGCGGCCCGTGCCGTCGAGCTGCGGATCGTCGAGCACGAGCACGAGCTCGAGCGCATCGGCGGGATGACCGCCGAGGAGGCCAAGGCGCGCGTTGCTGCAGCCGCATGGAGGAGCAGGTCCGTCGCGAGGCGGCCATCATGGGCCGACGGATCGAGGCGGAGGCCGAGGCCACCGCCAAGCCGCGCGCCCGGGCCATCGTCGCCGAAGCCGTGCAGCGGGTCGCCAGCGACCAGACCGCCCAGTCCGTGGTCTCCGTGGTGCACCTGCCGGCCGAGGAGATCAAGGGCCGCATCATCGGCCGTGAGGGCCGCAACATCCGCGCCTTCGAGACCGTCACCGGCGTCAACGTGATCATCGACGACACCCCGGAGGCGGTGTTGCTGTCCTGCTTCGACCCGGTCCGCCGCGAGGTCGGCCGGGTCACCCTGCTGAGCCTGATCGAGGACGGCCGGATCCACCCGCACCGCATCGAGGAGGCCTACGAGCGGGCCCAGGACGAGGTCGAGGCGCTCTGCCGCCGGGCCGCCGAGGATGCGCTCATCGACGTCGGCATCGGCGAGCTGCACCCCGAGCTGATGACCATGCTCGGGCACCTGAAGTACCGCACCTCCTACGGCCAGAACGTGCTCGGCCACATGGTCGAGACCGCGCACATCGCCCGGGGCATGGCCTACGAGCTGGGCATCGACCCGACCGTGCTGGTCCGCGGCGCGTTCCTGCACGACATCGGCAAGGCGCTCACCCACGAGGCCCGCGGCTCGCACGCCATCGTCGGCGCCGAGCTGGCCCGGCACTACGGCGAGAGCGACGAGGTCGCGCACTGCATCGAGGCGCACCACGACGAGGTCACGCCCGGCCACCGTCGAGGCCGTGCTCACCCAGGCCTCCGACGCCTGCTCCGGTGGCCGCCCCGGCGCCCGGCGCGAGTCGCTGGAGTCCTACGTGCAGCGGATGGAGCGCATCGAGGCCATCGCCGGCGCCAAGAAGGGCGTCGAGAAGGTCTTCGCCATGCAGGCCGGCCGCGAGCTGCGGGTGATGGTCAAGCCCGAGATCGTCGACGACCTCGAGGCGCACCTGATCGCGCGCGAGGTCGCCAAGCAGATCGAGGAGGAGCTGACCTATCCCGGTCAGGTCCGGGTCACCGTGATCCGGGAGTCCCGGGCCACCGAGATCGCCCGCTGACCCGCACACCGATCGACAGCACGGAACGGCAGAACGGCCCGGCAGCGTCTGCCGGGCCGTTCTGCGTCCCGGTGGACCGCTCGGGGACCGCTCAGGGTGGGCCGCTCCGAGCGATCCTGCCGCTGTGCAGTGCAACTCGCGGCGCGCTGTTCCCGCCCAGCGGGCAGAACCCGCCACCATTCGGGAGCTGGCGAGGGGCCGGGATCAGCGGGCGGTGCCGGTCAGGCCGGGGCCTGGGCCGCCTCGGTCAGAGCGGTCGCGTCCGGCGTACCGGCCCCGCCCGCGCGGCCACCGGCGCGCTTCTGCCGGCCGCGCTTCTCCAGCCAGGTGGCCAGCCAGACCAGCAGCAGGTTGATGACCAGGTAGATCACCGCGATGATCACGTAGGTCGGCAGCAGGTTCCGGTAGCGCTCGCCGCCGTGCCGCCCGACCGCCGCAGCTCGACGAGCTGGATGAGGATGCCGCCGAGCGCGGTGTCCTTGACGATGACGACCAGCTGGCTGACGATCGCCGGCAGCATCGCGGTCAGCGCCTGCGGCAGCAGCACCAACGTCATCATCTGCGTCTTGGTCATCCCGACCGCGAGCGACGCCTCGGTCTGACCCTTGCGGCAGCGACAGGATGCCCGGCCCGGAAGACCTCGGCCAGCACCGAGCCGTTGTACAGCACCAGCCCGATGATCGCCGCCGGCATCGGGTTCGAGATGCCGAAGGCCGCGATGGTGAACGCGTAGGCGAACACCATCAGGATCAGCACCGGGATGGCCCGGAAGAACTCCACGATGATCGCGCCGGCCGGATCCGCGATCCAGGCATGGTCGGACAACCGGCCGATCCCCAGCAGCGCGCCGATCGGCAGCGCGATCAGCACGCTGCCAGAACGCGGTCTGCAGGGTGATCCACAGACCGGGCAGCAGGTAGGTGGTCCACGTCTGCGACGTCAGGAACGGCTTCCACTTGTCCGCCGGTCAGCTGACCCTTGCCGGACCAGGGCGTCGACCACGCACCAGACGATCAGCCGCGAGCACCAGCACGAAGACCACGGCCACGATGCGGTACAGCCGCTGGGCTCGCGGGTCCGGGGTGGTCGTAGAGGACCGCGGTCGCGTCGCTCATCGCTTGACCGCCGATCGCTTGGCCAACCAGCCGAAGAGCAGGCCGGTGGGCAGGGTCAGGACGATGAAGCCGCCGGCGAATGAGCAGGAAGATCGCCGTGCACTGGTCGGGCCGGAATTCTCGAGCATCGTGTTCATCAGCACGGCCGCCTCGGCCGACACCGATGGCCGAGGCCACGGTGGTGTTCTTGGTGAGCGCGATCAGCACGCTGCCCAGCGGTGCGATCACCGCGCGGAAGGCCTGCGGCAGCACGATGAGTCCGAGGATCTGGGTGAAGCTCAGCCCGATCGCCCGGGCGGCCTCCGCCTGCCCGACCGGCACGGTGTTGATGCCCGGACCGCAGCGCCTCGCTGACGAAGGTCGAGGTGTAGAGGATCAAGCCGAGGACCGCCAGCCGGAAGAACTGACTGTCCAGGAACGCCTGGGCGCCGGCGGCACCGGCGCCGCGGGTGGCGAGCCGCAGGCCGAGCGTGGTGTAGCAGCACCTGGGACATGTAGAAGATGACGACGGTGAGCGGGATGTTGCGGACCACGTTGACGTAGATCGTGGCCGACGCCCGCATCACCGGGACCGGGGAGACCCGCATGGCGGTCAGCAGCGTGCCCGAGCAGCAGCGATCCGATCGCCGACCAGAAGGTCAGCTGGATGGTCATCCAGAACGCACCGAGAAAGTCGAAGTCCGAGACAGGAAGCTGAAGTCCACTGCACCCGCACCCTTCTGCTGGCCGACCCAGCTGGAAAAGGCGGGTGGCCGATCCCGTCGTCCGGATCGGCCACCCGCCTGGTGCAGACGGTCAGCTCGCGGTCGGCGGCTCGAAGTCGCTCGGACGGACCGACGGTCGCCTCCAGTGCGGCGGCCCAGGAGCCATCCTCGATCATCGCCGCGATGGCCTCGTTGAGCGCGTCGGTACCGGCCTCGTCGCCCTTCTTCAGGCCGATGCCGTAGTTCTCGTCGGAGAAGCCCTCGCCGACGATCTTGAGCTCACCCGGGTACTGCGCGGCGTAGCCGGCCAGGATGATGTCGTCGGTGGTGACCGCGTCGACGGTGCCGGCGATCAGGTTCTCCACGCACTCGGTGTAGGTGCTGGACTCCTGCAGCGCGACGTCCGCGGCGTAGTTGTCCTTGACCTTCTGGGCGGAGGTGGAACCGGTCGACCGAGCAGAGGATCTGGCCGGACATCGCGTCCGGGCCGGTGATGTCGGAGTCCGACTTCGACCAGCAGGTTCTGGTGCGGCGATGAAGTACGGCCCGGCGAAGTTGACCTTCTCCTTGCGCGCGTCGGTGATCGAGTAGGTCGCGACGATGTAGTCGACGGTCCCGTTGCCGATCGCATCCTCACGCTCGGCGGACTTCGTCTGCACGAAGGTGATGCCGCTCTCCTCGACGCCCATCTTCTTGGCGACGTACTTCGCCACCTCGACGTCGAAGCCGGAGAACGAGCCGTCCGGGTTCTGCAGGCCCAGGCCAGGCTGGTCGTACTTGATGCCGACGTTCAGCGCGCCGGTCGGCGGCCTTGTCCAGCAGCGCCGCCGCCGGCTGCGGCGGTGCCGTCCGCGGAACTGGGGTCAGCACTGGACGGTGCCGAGCTGGAACTGGCCGTGGAGCTCGCGCTCGGGGTGGTGCTGCTGGTCGTGCTGCCGGCGGTGGTGCCGCCGCAGGCGGACAGGGCCAGGCCCGCGGCGAGCAGGCCGGCGACCGCCGGACCGAGCTTTCGGAACTTCATGCAGTACCTCCTGGTGTGCGGCGCGGGACCGTCCCGCTGGGTCGTACAGGCAAGGTCGGAGCGGATGGTCAGTGCGTGAGGATCTTGGACAGGAAGTCCCGGGCCCGGGGCGACTGCGCATTGGTGAAGAACTCCTCGGGGGTCGCGTCCTCGACGATCTCGCCGGCGTCCATGAAGATGACGCGGTCGGCGGCCTTGCGGGCGAAACCCATCTCGTGGGTCACGCAGATCATCGTCATGCCCTCGCCGGCGAGCGACGTCATCACGTCGAGGACCTCGTTGACCATCTCCGGGTCCAGCGCCGAGGTCGGCTCGTCGAAGAGCATCACCTTGGGCTGCATCGCCAGTGCGCGCGCGATCGCGACGCGCTGCTGCTGCCCGCCGGAGAGCTGGGCGGGGAGCTTGTCCTTCTGAGAGGCGATGCCGACCCGCTCGAGCAGTCCGATGGCCTTCTTCTCGGCGTCGGCCTTGTTCATCCTGCGGACCTTGATCGGCCCCAGGGTCACGTTCTCCAGGATCGTCTTGTGCGCGAACAGGTTGAACGACTGGAACACCATGCCCACGTCGGCGCGCAGACCCGGCCAGCGCCTTGCCCTCGGCAGGGAGGACCGTGCCCTGGATCTCGATGCGGCCCTCGTCGATCGGCTCCAGGCGGTTGATGGCCCGGCACAGCGTCGACTTGCCGGATCCGGACGGGCCCGAGCACCACGAGCACCTGGCCGGCCGGAACGCTCAGGTTGATGTTCTTCAGCACGTGCAGCGCCCCGAAGTGCTTCTGGACGCCGTACATCCCCACCATCGGCGGGGTGGAAGCTTCGGTCACTGGCCCTCGTCTCTTCGTTCGCTCGTGTCACCGGCGGGTGGATCGGCGTCGTGCGGTACCCGCTGGACGCTGCCGTCAGTGCACCCTTCGACAATCACACCGCCTGTCAATCACCGCCTGGCGGCACCGACAGACCCGTCCGGGTGGCGTTCGGTCGCTCAGGGCCACCGTGACGTCCGGAACGGTGGGTGGAGCTTGGCACACCGCAGAAGAGAAACCAGCGTCCCCGCCCATCTGCAACGCAGTCTTTACGTGATCTTGGCATACGAGTGACACGACGGCCCGGTGTCGGCATCCGGTCGAGCGGCCGGACGGCCGGCGACCGGAACGACCGGCCGTAGGCTGTTCGCCGTGACCGCTGCACCCGAACTCGTCCCCGCGGCCGGGTCCGCGACAGCCCCGAGCGCTCCCCACCGGACGTACCGGGTCCGTACCTACGGCTGCCAGATGAACGTGCACGACTCGGAGCGGCTGTCCGGGCTGCTGGAGGCGGCGGGCCTGCGGCCGGCGCCGGACGACGAGCCGCTGGCCGACGTGATGGTGCTCAACACCTGCGCGGTGCGCGAGAACGCCGACAACAAGCTGTACGGCAACCTCGGGATGCTCGCCTCGTCAGAAGCGCCGCCGTCCCGGGATGCAGATCGCCGTCGGCGGCTGCCTGGCCCAGAAGGACCGCGGTGAGATCCAGCGCCGCGCCCCGTGGGTCGACGTCGTCTTCGGTACCCACAACGTCGGTGCGTTGCCGGTGCTGCTGGAGCGGTCGCGACACAACGAACGCGCCGAGATGGAGATCCTCGAGGCGCTGGACGTCTTCCCGTCGGCACTGCCGGCCAAGCGCGACTCCGCGTACAGCGCCTGGGTGTCGATCTCGGTCGGCTGCAACAACACCTGCACCTTCTGCATCGTGCCCAGCCTGCGCGGCCGCGAGGCCGACCGGCGGCCCGGTGACATCCTCGCCGAGATCGGGATGCTGGCCGCCGACGGCGTTCTCGAGGTGACGCTGCTCGGCCAGAACGTCAACTCCTACGGCGTCGAGTTCGGTGACCGGCAGGCGTTCGGCAAACTGCTGCGGGCCTGTGGCGAGATCGACGGGCTCGAGCGCGTCCGCTTCACCGAGTCCGCACCCCAAGGACTTCACCGACGACGTCATCGCCGCGATGGCCGAGACGCCCAACGTCTGTCACCAGCTGCACATGCCGCTGCAGTCGGGCTCCGACCGGGTCCTCACGGCGATGCGCCGCTCCTACCGGCAGAGCCGCTACCTGGGCATCCTGGACCGGGTCCGGGAGGCCATGCCCGACGCCGCGGTCACCACCGACATCATCGTCGGGTTCCCGGGCGAGACCGAGGAGGACTTCCAGCAGACGCTGGACGTCGTCGAGCGGGCCGAGTTCTCGGCGAGCTACACCTTCCAGTACTCACCCCGACCGGGCACGCCGGCCGCGACCATGCCCGACCAGGTGCCGCCGGAGGTGGTCAGGGAGCGCTACCAGCGGCTGCACGCGGCGGCCGAGGCGGCGGCGCTGCGCGGTGGCCGTCGGCAGGTCGGCCGCACCCTCGAGGTGCTGGTCGCCGCCGGCGAGGGTCGCAAGGACGCGGCCACCGAGCGGCTCAGCGGTCGTGCCCGGGACGGTCGGCTGGTGCATTTCTCGCCGCTCGGCGCCAACGGCGACGTCCGGCCGGGCGACGTCGTCACCACCACGGTCGGCTACGCGGCGCCGTACTTCCTGGTCGCCGACGGTCCGTTGGTGAGCCACCGCCGGACCGTGGCGGGCGACCGCTCGGAGCTGGGACTCCGGCCGACGACCCCCGGCGTCGGGCTGGGACTGCCCGGCTTCGGCCGGCCGGCCCCGGTCGCCGTGACCAGCGGCTGCTCACGCTGACCACCCGTCGCGGCACCCTGGGTGCCGTCAGCTCGTGATGACCAGGTCTGCGCGCTGACGGGTGCCGGCGATCAGCTCGGCGTTCACCGCGTCGGTGCCGGTGGTGGCCCGCTTGAGCGCGGCGTTCGGGGTGCGCCCGAACTGGATGTGCCGCCGCACCAGCCGGTTCACCCGGATGTCCTCACCCGGGTCGACGAACCACACCGCGTCGAGCACCGCACGGACCGCCGGCCACGGCGTGGCGTCGTGCAGCAGGTAGTTGCCCTCGGTGATGACGAACCGCACGTCGGCGGCGACGTCGATGGAACCGGCGACCGGTTCCTCCAGCCGCCGGTCGAAGGCGGGGGCGAACACGACCCCGTGGGTCTGCGCCCGCAGCCGGTGCAGCAGCGCGAGATACCCGTCGGCGTCGAATGTCTCGGGGGCGCCCTTGACCTCGGCGAGGCCCCTGGCCTCGAGCTGGCGCTGCGCGAGATGGAAACCGTCCATCGGCACCACCGCGGCCCGCTCACCGGCCAGGGTGAACTCGTCCATCAGCCGGGCGGCGGTCGTCGACTTGCCCGAGCCGGGTCCGCCGGCCAGCCCGACGATGACCCGGGTGGCGCCGGTTCGCTCGGCGTGCGCCCGGATCAGCGCGGCCAGCGCGGCGGGGTCGTCGGGATGCTCGGCCGGCGTCGGGGGAACAGGGGCCGTTTCGGGCGCGTCAGCGGTGCCCGGCGCGGCGGACTCTGTGAGGTCGTCCGAAGCGGCCGGCGCTGCGTCGGGCTCGAGCGGGGGTTCCGGGGTGACGGTGTCGGGCCCGGTGGTGTCGTCGGTCATGCCGGCACTCAGTCGACCGCGTTCTCGGCTGCCCGCAACCACTCGAGCCACTGGTCGGCCTGCGCCTGCGCGGCCGACGCCCGGCGGGTGTCACCGGCGGCCGTGGCCTTGTCGGCCTGGGCCTGATACGTCTCGTAGCGCGACCGGAACTGGGCCAGCCGGGCGGTGGTCTCGGGGTCGGTACGCCGCCAGAGGGTGTCCTCGGCGGACTTGACCTTGTCCTCCACCGCCCGCAGTCGGCCGTCCAGGGTGCGGATCCGCTCGCGCGGCACCTTGCCGGCCGCCTCCCAGCGGTCCTGGATCGACCGCAGGGCCGCCTTGGCCGCGTCGAGGCCGGCCGCCGGGTCGATCCGCTCGGCCTCGCCGAGCAACTGTTCCTTGACGGCGGCGTTGGCCTCGAACTCCGCGTCGCGGGATGCGAACGTCTCCTGGCGCCGGGAGAAGAACTTCTCCTGGGCGGTGCGGAACCGGTTCCAGAGGGCGTCCTCGACGTCCCGGCTGGTCCGGCCGGCGGCCTTCCACTCGGCCATCAGATCCCGGTACTCGCCGGCGGTCTCGCCCCACTCGGTGGACTCCGAGAGCGCCTCGGCCCGCGCGATCAGCTGCTCCTTGACGCCCTTGGCCGCACCGCGCTCCTTGTCCATCTCGGCGAAGTGGGAGCCTCGCCGGCGGATGAAGGTGTCACGGGCCTTGGAGAACCGCTTCCACAGCAGGTCGTCGGTCTTGCGGTCGATGCCGCGGATGGTCCGCCATTCCTCGACGATCTCCTTGAGCCGGTCGCCGCCTGGCCTTCCACTGGGTGGACTCGGCGAGCGCCTCGGCCTCTTCGCACAGCGACTCGCGGCGGGCGACGGCAGCGGCTTTGGCGCTGGCCTTGTCCTTGGCGGACTCGGAGATGGCCTGCTCGGCCGCCGTGATGACCGCGTCCAGCCGGGTGGCGGCGGTGCCGAGATCACCGACGGCAGGAAGGGTGTCGATGCTCTGGCGGAGCATCTGCGCGTGCGTGCGGGCGGCCTTGGGGTCACCGGAGTGACCGGCGATCCGGGTTTCGAGGACCACGATCTCGGTCAT
This sequence comes from uncultured Actinomycetota bacterium, assembly GCA_963700115.1. Lineage (GTDB taxonomy): Bacteria > Actinomycetota > Actinomycetes > Mycobacteriales > Nakamurellaceae > Nakamurella. The sequence continues at coordinate 1,321,456 of OY969473.1, forward strand.
GAAGTCGTCGAAGCGCCGGCCGTAGTGCGCGAGCCCGGCCATCGGGGCGCCGGCCTGCCACATGCCGACCACCCGCTCGCCGTCGGCGGTCTTGACGTAGACGGTGCCGTCGTCGTCGACGCGTCCCCACGGGGTCGGGTCGGATGTCTCGACGATCTCGGACACGGCGATGACCGGGGTGCCCGGTGCTGCGTCCGCATTGACCGGCCGGGGAACCGGGGTCGGCCGCCGCGGGCCGCCGGGTCGACCGGGACCGCCCGGGCGGCCGGGGCCCCCGGGCGCCGGGGCCGGGACGGGGACGGTGGTGTCATCCGACGCCGGCGGAGCATCGGCGGGGGCGGTGTCCGGCGCCTCGCCCGGAGGGGCCGTCGTCCTCGGGCGCGGCAGGCTCGGCCGGGAGCTGCTCGGCGGCGGCGGGCTCCGCGGGGAGCTCCTCGGACGCAGCAGGCTCGGCCGACAACTCGTCGGGCGCGGCGGACTCGTCGGGGAGTTCCTCGGACGCAGCAGGCTCGGCGGTGGGCTTCCTCGGTCGGGGCGGCCGCCGGGATGTCCGTGGCGGCGGTGTCGACGGCCCGTGGGGTGTCCGACGTCATCTGCTCGTCAACCGCTGCGACTGCGACCGGCTGGGTGCCGCCAGTTTCGCCGTCGCGGGGGGTGTCGATCGCCGGGCTGTCGACCGGCTCGTCCAACGCAGCGAGCTCGGCGACGTACTCCTCGTCGGCCGCGTTGATGCTCCTCGGACGTGGCCACGGCGTCGGCGATCTCGGCCGAGGTGGGGTGCGGGAGGTCGTGGATCCCGGCGGTGGCCGACTCATTCGGCAGGGTGTCCGCCGGCGGGGCGTTCGTTCCGGACTCGGGGTGCTCGGTCATGGATCGACGGCCTTCCTACTGCGTGACGAGGAGGGGGAACCTCCGGGCGCGACCTCGCGCCCCTGGCGTGCGGTCCGACACCCGCGCGCATGCGGGCTCGGTGTACCTGGGAGTCTGCCCGTTACCGGACGGATCAGGTAGTCAGCGGACAACTTACCGGCTCGCCCGAGGCGGCTCCGGAGCGGCGTGGCGGCGTTAACCTGCCTGCATGGCCGCGGCCACGAGCAGTTGCCGCGGCTGATCGTCGTCGCAGGTCCGACGGCCACCGGGAAGTCCGACCTCGCGCTGCAGCTGGCGGCGGCGACCGACGGTGAGGTCGTCAACGGCGACGCGTTGCAGCTCTACCGGGGCATGGACATCGGCACCGCCAAGCTGCCGGTCGCCGAACGGCGCGGCGTCGCCGCACCACCTGCTCGACGTCCTCGACGTCACCGACACCGCGACGGTGGCGGCCTACCAGACGGCCGCACGCGCGGCGGTCGAGGACATCCTGGCCCGGGGCCGGACGCCGATCCTGGTCGGCGGGACCGGTCTCTACCTGCAGTCGGTGGTCGACGAGCTGGAGTTCCCGGCGACCGACCCGGTCGTGCGCCGCCGGTTCGAGGACGAGCTCGCCGCCGTCGGCGACGAGGTGCTGCATGCGCGCCTTGCCGTCCTCGACCCGCCCGCGGCCGCCCGGATCGAGCCGCGCAACGGCCGCCGCATCGTCCGCGCCCTGGAGGTCATCGAGCTCACCGGCCGCCCGTTCTCGGCGACGATGCCGACCCGCGGCGCGTTCCGCTATGACGCGGTCTGGTTCTGCGTGGACCGCGACACCGCGGAGCTGGACGACCGGATCGAGCCGCCGGGTCGACCTGATGGTGGCGCAGGGGCTGCTCGACGAGGTTCGCGAGCTCGCCGCCCGCGGCCTGCGCGACGGCGTGACCGCGTCCCGCGCGCTGGGGTACCAGCAGATGCTGGCCGTGCTGGACGGCGCTCTCACCCTGGACGAGGCGATCCGCGACACCGTGACCGGCACCCGCCGCTACGTCCGGCGGCAACGGTCCTGGTTCCGTCGCGACCAGCGGCAGATCTGGCTGCGGGCCGACGCCCCCGACCTGCTCGACACCGTCCTGACGGCCGCCCGCCGCTAATCTGCATCTGTGACCCGACCGACCGCAGCCATCGAGTTCCTCAAGGGTCACGCCACCGAGAACGACTTCGTGCTGCTGCCCGACCGGGACGGCACCCTCGACCTGGACGCCGCGCAGGTGCGAGCGCTGTGCGACCGGCAGGCCGGCATCGGCGGCGACGGCGTCATCCGGATCTGCCCCAGCGGCGAGGGTGACATGTTCCTGATGGACTACCGCAACGCCGACGGCTCGCTCGCCGAGATGTGCGGCAACGGGGCCCGGCTCTTCGCGCACTTCCTCTACACGGCCGGCTGGGTGCCGCCGGAGCCGTTCGCCTTCCTCACCCGCGGCGGCCGGCGCGAGGCCCGGCGGATGGCCGACGGCGACATCGCGATCGGGATGGGGCCGGCCCGGGTCGGTGCCCCGGCGACCACCGCCGCGAAGCTGCACGACGGGAGCTGGCGGACCTTCGAAGGTTCCGCCGCCGACGTCGGCAACCCGCACCTCGTGGTCCGCGCCGACCTGCCGCTCGCCGATCTCGATCTCACCGTCGCTCCGCGCTACGACGCGGGTGCCTTCCCCGACGGCGTCAACATCGAGTTCGTCAGTGCCGGGTCCGGCCCGGACGCGGTCTCGATGCGGGTGTTCGAACGGGGGGTGGGGGAGACCCGCTCCTGCGGCACCGGGACCGTCGCGGTCGCCGCGACCCATCTCGCCGCGGCCGGCCGGACCGCCGGCGAGGTCGCCGTGACGGTGCCCGGCGGTGTGGTCCGGGTCCGGATCGACGCAGACGACAGCACGCTCACCGGGCCTGCGGTGATCGTGGCCCACGGACAACTCGATCCCGGCTGGTGGTCACAGGTGGGACGTCCGGGGTCCGACGTCGGCTGACGGCGAACGACCGAAAATCCGGTGGCCATCCGTGGCACCCTGGTAGGTATATGACGACTGACGAACTGCTCCCTGAATCCACCGAACCACCGGCGATCGGGTCCCGGTTCCGGAACGCCCCGGATCCCCGCCCCGACCGTGCGCCGGCCGACCACGTCGGCGACACGCAGGGCGATCGTGACCTCTCCGATCGCGCGGCCCTGCGCCGTACCCGCGGGCTGTCCACCGAGCTCGAGGACATCACCGAGGTCGAGTACCGCCAGCTCCAGCTGGAGCAGGTCGTGCTCGTCGGGGTGTGGGCCAGCGGTTCCGCGGACGAGGCCGAGGAGTCGATGGAGGAGCTCCGCCGGCTCGCCGAGACCGCCGGCTCCGTCGTGCTGGACACGATGATCCAGCGCCGCGACCGCCCGGACGGCGCCACCTATCTCGGGCTCGGGCAAGGTCGTCGAGCTGCGCGAGATGGTCGACGGCAACGGCGCCGACACCGTCATCGTCGACGGCGAGCTCACTCCCAGCCAGCTGCGTCAGCTGGAGGAGCGGCTCAACATCAAGGTGGTCGACCGGACCGCGCTGATCCTGGACATCTTCGCCCAGCACGCGCGCTCCAAGGAGGGCAAGGCCCAGGTCGAGCTCGCGCAGCTGAACTACCTGGTCCCGCGGCTGCGCGGCTGGGGTGCGGCGCTGTCGCGGCAGCGTGGTGGCCGGGTCGCCGCCGGCGCCGGCATCGGCTCCCGTGGCCCCGGTGAGACCAAGCTCGAGATCGACCGTCGCCGCATCCACAAGCGGATCTCCCAGCTCAAGACACGAACTCGCGGCCATGCAGATCGTCCGCGAGACCAAGCGGTCGCAGCGACGGGCGAACGTCGTCCCGGCGGTCGCGATCACCGGCTACACCAACGCCGGCAAGTCCAGCCTGCTCAACCGGATCACCGACGCCGGCGTGCTGGTCGAGGACGCGCTGTTCGCGACGCTGGACCCGACCACCCGCAAGACCCGCACCGCCGACGGTCGCGTCTACACGCTGACCGACACCGTCGGCTTCGTCCGTCACCTGCCGCACGAGCTGGTCGAGTCGTTCCGGTCGACCCTCGAGGAGGTCGCCCACTCGGACCTGATCATGCACGTGATCGACGGGTCGGTGGAGCAGCCGGAGAACCAGGTCACCGCGGTCCGTGAGGTGCTCGAGTCGATCGACGCGGGCAAGGTCGCGGAGCTGCTGGTGGTCAACAAGATCGACGCCGCGGACGAGGTGTCGCTGGCCCGGCTGCGGCATCTGCTGCCCGACGCGGTGTTCGTCTCGGCGCACACCGGTGCCGGGATGGACGACGCTCCGAGCGCCGCATCGCCGCGTTGCTGCCGGATCCGTCGGTCGTCGTGGACGTGCTGGTGCCGTTCGCGGAGGGCGCGCTGCGTCGGTCGCCTGCACGCCGAGGGCACCGTCCTGGAGCAGGAGCACACCGAGCACGGCACCCACGTCCGGGCCAAGGTGCAGCCGGATCTGGCCGGTCGGCTGTCCGAGTTCGTCAATATCCCGTCTCACGCCTAGCTGGACCAGTCGCATACGACGGGTACCCTCGAATGACAGAGGTCCGTCGCGGCAACACGTCGTCGCGAGTTCATCAGGAGGTTCGCAGTGGGCGGTTTGCAGTGGTGGCACATACTGATCGTGGTCATCGTGTTCCTGCTGTTGTTCGGCGGTAAGCGTCTCCCGGAGGCAGCTCGCGGTCTTGGGCGCTCCATGCGCATCCTGAAGTCCGAGGTCGGCGCGATGAGCGAAGACAAGAAGGACGAGAATCCGGAGTACCGGGCCGATGCGACCGTCGCGCAGCCGGCGCCGATCACGCCCTCCCAGCATGCTCCCGCCGGCGTCGGTCCAGCCGATCCCGCCGGTGCAGCCGCTCAACCAGGCTCCGCGGATCACGGTCAACGGCCGACCGATCGACCAGACGAAGTAGCTCTTCCGTCGCCTACGGGCGCGCGACACAGCAACGGCCGGAACATCTCCCTCGGGAGGTGCTCCGGCCGTTCGTCGCTGCCGGGAGGGCGGTCGTTGTCGTTGGCCTAGATCTTGCGCAACACCGCGACCACCTTGCCGAGAACGGTGGCGTCGTCGCCGGGGATGGGGTTGAACGCCGGGTTGTGCGGCATCAGCCAGACGTGCCCGTCCTGGCGGCGGTAGGTCTTCACGGTCGCCTCGCCGTCGATCATCGCGGCGATGATCTCGCCGTTGTCGGCCGACGGTTGCTGCCGGATGACGACCCAGTCACCGTCGGCGATGGCCGCCTCGATCATCGATTCGCCCACCACCTTCAGCAGGAAGAGCGTGCCCTCACCGACGAGCTCGCGGGGGAGCGGGAAGATGTCCTCGACGGACTGCTCGGCGAGGATCGGGCCACCGGCGGCGATCCGGCCGACGACGGGGACGTACTGCGGGGTCGGGCGGTTCTGCCACTCCTCGGTGGTCTCCTCGACCGGTCGGATGTCGACCGCACGCGGCCGGTTCGCGTCCTTGCGCAGCAGTCCCTTGCGCTCGAGGGCATTCAGCTGGTGGGCCACCGAGGACGGCGACTTGAGGCCGACCGCCTCGCCGATCTCACGGACGCTGGGCGGGTAGCCCCGTCTCGCCACCGACTCGCGGATGTAGCGCAGCACCTTGCGCTGCCGCGGGGTCAGCACGACGGGTGCACCGGACTCGTCGGTGCCGTCGACGGCGTCGGTGGTGCTGCCGACCTCGGTGTCGGCCTCTGTATTGGACTCTGGGTTGGCGTCGGTGTTGGCGTTGGCGTCGGTGTCCGGGTCGACGGATCCCGGAGCGGTGGGGTCGGCTGCGACGGCGGGTGCCGCGACCGTGCCGTCGGCGCCCTCGCCGGGGCGGGTTCTCACTGCCATCTGTGCTCCACTTCGCATCTGCGGTCACCCGGCCCCGGAACGGCCCTTCGGCTCATCATCGGTGCAGGTAGGACGACCGTGTCGGGCCGGCCACCGACGTCCCACACTACTGCGGTGGAGGTCACGATTCAAACATCCGTTCGATCGACACGCCGGCTTCTCTTCACACTGTCGGTGCCTCCGTGTACAAATCGAGCAAGCGTTCGATAGAACGCCCGTTCGGAATGACAGGGCTCCCGTTGAGGTTGATCGGGTGGGCCGGCCGCTTCGGACGCCGGACGAGTTCTCTGATGATCGGACCGCGACCATGACGACAGGAACGACCGCCACCGCACCACGCACCGCCGCGACACGTACCGCCGCTCCACGATCCACCGCAGCACACACCGCAGCACGCACCGCAGCGGCGCCGATGTCCGCAGCCGGCGACCGGCCGGGAACCTCCGGCCGCTCGGCGTGGAACTGGGCACCGATCTGGGTGCGGCCTGCGGGTGTCGGGCCGGCCGCGTTCCGCCGCGTCGGCGTGCCGGCGATCACCTCGGCCGTGTCCGCGGCGTCCGCCCCCTCCTCGGCACCGGCGGCGCCGGGTGCGTCGGCGCCACGGCTCGACGAGGCGACCCGCCGGCTGCTGCGCGTGCCGTCGCTCGTCGCCGAGACCGCCGCGCGGCTGGGTGGCCGCGGTGCCGTGGGCGACGCCGCCGACACGCCGCTGCGACCCACCCGGCGTCGCGGACGTCGCACCCACACCCGCCGTCCGCCGTCCGGTCTGGTCCGCGCGGTCCCGGCGTTCGGTGGCGCCGGTGCCTGCGACCAGCTGCCGGGGCGTTCGGTCGTCCCGGCCTACCGGATGAGCCGCCGGGCGCGCCTGTCGCTGACCCTCACGGTGTTCGCGGCGGTCGTGGTGCTGGCCGCCAACGCGCTGATGTCAGGCGGACCGAGCGTGACCACCGAGGTGACGGTGGTGGCCGGCGACAGCCTGTGGTCCATCGCGCAGCGCACCGCCCCGGACGACGAGGTGTGGTCGGTGATCGACGAGATCTCTGCGCTCAACGGCCTGACCGGCACCGATGTCGTGCCCGGACAGGTGCTGGTGGTCCCGGTCGGCTGACTGTCCGGCCGCGGCCGCCGGTGACCGACACGTCCGGCACCGTCACCCTTAAACTGACTGCTGCCCCGACGGGGTGGTACGGCAGGAACGAGGACGAAGGTGGCGACCGGACCGTGAGGTGCCCGTTCTGCCGATTCCCCGATTCCCGGGTGATCGAGTCCCGTGAGGTGGACGACGGTGCGGCCATCCGCCGTCGCCGGTCCTGCCCTGAATGCTCCAAACGGTTCACCACGGTGGAAGAAGCCGTTCTCGCGGTGGTGAAGCGCAGTGGGGTCACCGAGCCGTTCTCGCGGGCCAAGGTCATGGTGGGTGTCCGCCGCGCCTGTCAGGGGCGCCCGGTCGACGAGGACGCCCTTGCCCTGCTGTCGCAGCAGGTCGAGGAGGAGATCCGGGCCAAGGGATCCGCCGAGGTCACCAGTCACGAGGTCGGCACGGCCATCCTGGGGCCGCTCCGTCAGCTCGATGAGGTCGCCTACTTGCGCTTCGCCTCCGTGTACCGCTCGTTCCAGTCGGTCGACGATTTCGCCAGCGAGATCTTCCGCCTGCGGGCCGACCGACCGGCGCCGGGGGTGACCCCGGGCACCGATGCCGATCCGGCCGCCGAGACCGAGACCCCGGCAGCCCCGGCTCGGACACCGGACGGCGACGAGGCCGCTCTGTTCTGAGTGGTCCGACAGCTCGGCGGGCAGCGATGGCGTCTCCGATGTCGTGCGTTGCTGAGATCTCCGGTGGTGTGTCGCACCGCCGGCTGTCCTGAGCCCGATGACGACCAGGTACCCGAGCGCGATGTCGTGGTCACCGAGTGGCACGTCATGGTGCTGCGCGAAGTCACCGGCGCGGCGAAGTGGCTCGCATCCGGAGAGGTCGACCGGTACTTCGGCCGGCCGGGGCAGGCGCTGTTCTCACCGAGGCCGGCGCGCGGGTAGGCCGGCGCCCCGGGCGGCCCTGGAACCCCTTCGGCCGGCGGGCCTCCACGACGCCGCTACTCAACGCGGTGATACCGGGGCTCGATCCGCGGAGGGTGCGGCTCGACCGGCGCTGCGGGGGCCGGCGTTTCAGCCCGGCGTGGGGGTGTCCAGCGGCAGGAGACGGCCCAGGATCGCGAACGGGCGGGCGTCGCCGGCGAAGTGGTAGTGCCGCAACACGTCGACGAACCCGAGTCGGCGGTACAGCCGCCAGGCCCGGTTCTCCCCCTCCGGGGTCGAGAGCAGCACGACGTCCTCGGACGCCGTCGACAGCATTCCGCTCAGCATCCGCTCACCGATCCCGCTGCCCTGCCAGTCCGGCCGGACGTGCAGCTCGGTGAGCTCGCGATAGGACGCCGTCCAGTACCGCGCCTGCGCTTCGGTCATCCCCCGGCGCACCTCGCTGTTCCACCACTGATGACCGCCGCCGGTGTAGCCGTAACAGAGGCCGGCCACCGCATCGTGCTCGTCCAACGCCACCACGCAGCTGAACCCGCTCCGCCGGCTGTGTTCGATCCACGTGGGACGCCGGTGCTCCAGGGACATGTCCGGATAGCGCATCGCGGCGATGTAGACCCGCAGCAGGTCGTCGACGCGACGCTGGAAATCGTCCGGCGAGAAGGAGTGCAACGTGACCTGGCGGTCCCGCCGGTCGGCGGTCATGCGGGCGTCCCGCGGCGGGGATCGCACCATCGGGTCGTCGGGCGGTGGCCGCCGGGACGGGGTGATCGACGACGGGCGTCCGGGAGTGCGGTGGCGGTGGCCGGAACGGGGACTCCCAGTCTGTCGTGGTGGGGCGGGAGCGGGGCGGACACAGGTCCATCTCATCACGTCGCGCCGCCGGGATGCCGCGGGAGTTCCCACCCTCGCGACGTCACGCGATGGGGTGGCTCGTAGCTTCACGGTTGATCTGCTCACCAGGTTGCGTCGGCGTGCGCCGGACCCGGCCGGCTCCCTGTGCACGGGCTCACGCACGACCTGACCGGCCACCCGGAATGCCCTCCGGTACCGGGTCGTTTTCCTCTGTAGAAGTCACTGTCGGTGGTGCCGAGTAGCGTCGCACGTGCGTTCGAAAGACACAGGAAAGGGCTGATCAGGATGACCATCGCGATGGGTTTCCCGGCGGACGGCGTCGTCGACGGTGGTGGCCGGGTCGCTGCGGCACGGGCGCGACGCCCGGCGGCCCGCCGCTCGGCGCCGGCGCCGGCGCCGCGTTCCGCAGGGGTGCGCGAGATGCTGGCCGATGCCCACCGATGCCTCGACCGGGCGATGGGCTCGGCCGACCTGGCCGACCGCTACGCCGCCGCCCACCTGGGGGCGCTCCGTGGTGCGTCCGCCGTCCTGGCAACGCTGCCGCGTCCGGTCTCGCGCACGGTGCGCAACGCCAGCGCCTGGGTCCAGCTGGAGCGTCTCGCGCCCGAGTTCGCGTCGTGGGCCGCCTTCTTCGCGGCGGGTTCGGCGAAGCGCAAGGCCGCCGAGGCGGGCATGACGCGCCTGATCACCCCGGACGAGACCGACGATCTGATCCGGCAGACGGGCGCCTTCCTCGAGCTGATCGACCGTTCGCTGCTGATGGCCGCCTGAGTCGTGCCGACCGCCGCCCGCCGACCGTGACCGGGTACTGCGCCCCGGGAACCGGAGTGGACCCAGGTGCCGGCCGTCGACGTCAGGTTCAGCGGTCCCCGGGTAGCAGGTTGCCCAGCAGTCGATCGAAGGCGCCGGCCAGTTCTCTGCCGCCGGCCGTCGGCCAGCGGTGCACCGGTAGGCCCGCACCCTGTGCCTGTTGGACGGCGCTGCGGTCCGGCAGCGTGGGGGACAGGACCAACTCACCGAAAAGAGCCCGGAGCTCCGCGACGCGGTACTCGTGCTCGGTCGAGCGGGCCCGCACCCGGTTGACCACGATCCCGGCCACCCGGAGCTCCGGGCGGTGCGCCCGCCGTTCGTCATCCACCGCCTCCATCGCGCGCTGGACCCCGGTGACCGCGTACAGCCCCGGCTCGGTCACCAGCAGGGCCACGTCGCTGGCCACCAGGCCGGTGCGGGTCAGCTGTCCGAGTGACGGTGGACAGTCGATGAGGACAAGGTCCGGGGCGGGCGCGATCGCGATCGAGGGCCCGCCGCAACCGGCCCAGGGCCCGGGTGGCCGGATCCGGATGGTTCAGCTGCTCGGCGGCCTCACTGCCCGGAATGACCCGCAGGCCCCCACCCCAGCCGCTCGGCGCAACGGCATCGCCGGCCGCCAGCGGACCGTCGTCGCCCAGCACGGTCGCCACGGTGCCGGCGCCGGTCTGCGGATCGAGGGTCAGCGTCGCGTTCGACTGCGGATCCAGATCGACGACCAGGGTGCTCGACCCCCGGTGGAGAGCCGCCGACGCCAGACCCAGGACGACACTGGTCTTGCCCACGCCGCCCTTGAGCGACAGCACGCTGACCACCAACACGGGCGTCCCCCATTTCCGGTTACGTTCGTACCACGAGGCTTCCCCGCCGGCCCGGCGCGGGCGGGCGACGAGCACGGCGGCCCGGTGGGTGGCGGCCGGTCCGCCCGCTGCGCCCCGGTGGGGATCCCGCAGCCGGGCACCGACGGCCAGGCAGACGTGTGACAGTGACGGAGGGGCGGCGATGGGAGCGAGCACCGGCCGCCGCCGCCGCGTCACCGCCGATCCGACCGCGGTCGACGACACCGCCTGCCGGGTGCTGCACGCCGACATGGATGCGTTCTACGCGACCGTCGAGCTGCGCCGCCGTCCGGAGTTGCGGGGGCTGCCGATGCTCGTCGGATCGACCAGGGGCCGCGGTGTCGTGCTGTCCGCGACGTACGAGGCCCGGGCGTACGGGGTTCGCTCCGCGATGCCCGTGACCCGCGCCCAGGGGTTGTGCCCGTCGGTCGTCGTCGTCGAACCGGACATGAACGCCTACAGCGAGGCCTCGGCGGACGTGATGCGGCTGTTCAGGGACATCACCCCGCGGGTCGAGGCGCTGTCGGTGGACGAGGCGTTCCTGGACGTCGGCGGGCTGCGGCGGATCGCCGGTCGACCGGCGGTCGTCGCGATGCGGCTGCGGGAGCGGATGGCCGACTGAGCTCGCCCTGTCCTGCACGATCGGGGTCGCGGCCACCAAGTTCATGGCCAAGCTGGCGTCGACCCTGGCCAAGCCCGACGGATTGCTGGTGGTGCCGCCCGAGCGAGGCGCTGCAGGTGCTGCACCCGCTGGGCGTGGAGTTCCTCTGGGGTGTCGGGCCCAAGACCGCGGACGGGCTGCGCCGGGTCGGTATCCGCACCATCGGTGAGCTCGCCCATCTCGACCGCAGCACCCTCGACAGCCTCGTCGGGTGCGGCCGGCGCGACGAGGCTGCACGAACTGGCGTGGGCGCGGGATCCGCGCGAGGTGGTCGAGCGGGCGCCGGAGTCGTCGATGAGCGCGGACGCCACCTTCGAGTCCGACCTCACCGATCGCGACCACATGTCGCGTGAGCTGCTCCGGCTCGCCGAGCGGGTCAGCCGCCGGATGCGAGCGACGGGGCAGCGGGCCCGCACCGTCTCCATCCGGGTGCGCTGGGAGGACTTCACCACCGTCAGCCGCGCCCAGACGCTGCCCACCCCGACCGACGTCACCCGGCAGATCCACCAGATCGCGGTGGAGTTGCTGACCAAGCTGGATCCGCAGCGCCCGGTACGGCTGCTGAGCGTCAAACTCGATCAGCTGTCGGCCGCGGGGGAGGCCGACGGGCAGCTCAGTTTCGCGGACGCACCGATGACGGGCTGGAAGGACGCCGAAGCTGCCACCGACGCCGTGATCGCCCGTTTCGGGGCCGGCGTCATGAGGCCGGCGTCGTTGCTGACCCCGCGCGGCCGGCCGCGGCCGGAGCCGTCGTGACCGCCGCGGGGCCCGGATCTCACCCCTCGGGCAGGGCGGATCGGGAAGCTCGCACGGGCCGGCGACGCCCCCGCGAACGAAGGGCGAGCAGCCCGGTTCCAGGTAGGAGCAAGATGGTGTGGAAGTCGGCCGAAAGTGCTCGTATTCTGGACCTACGTGGCAGCATTACGCTGACGACGCGCCCACCCGTCGCTACCAAACACCCCCACCGGTGCCGGAGGAGTATCAATGCCGCTCTCCGAGCATGAGCAGCGCATGCTCGACCAGATCGAGCGCGCCCTCTACGAGGACGACCCGAAGTTCGCCAACAGCGTCGACGAGCGTCGGATCCGTCGACGTCGGCCGTTCATCGCGGGTATCGCGTTTCTGATCGGTCTCGTCTGTCTTGTCAGTGGCGTCATCGTGGCGCAGGACAGCCTGGGTCTGGGCGTGACCGCCAGCGTCATCGGCTTCGTCATGATGGTCGCCGGCGTGGGCCTCCTGGTCTTCGGCCAGCCGGCCGGTCGCTCCGCAGCGTCCGGCACTGCGACGCCGACGGCGAAGAAGCCGGCGTCCAACCTGTCGGACCGGATGGAAGAGCGCTTCCGCCGCCGCTTCGACCAGGAGTAGCCGCTGGAGCGGCCCGTCCGCTCCAGCCCGGCGTCATCAGCACCGACAACCACTACGGGCGGGCCCTTCGGGGCCCGCCCGTGGTCGTTGTGTCGGACCCCGGGCGTGCCAGCGACCTGGTGTCCGCACGCTGCATGGCTGCAGCAGGTCGGCGGCGGCCCACGATCACGCTACGGCCACCTCGCGTGACGAGCCGTGGCGCGCCATCCGCCGCCGCCACCACCGGCAGGCACCGGACGGTCGTCGACCGCATCAACCGCTCTGACCCCGGCCGCCCGCCCGTTCCACGGCGCCCGGGGGCATCGACCTAGGTCGCAGCCGGGCCCGAGGTCGCAGCCGGGCCCGGGGTCGCTCCGAGCCGGTCAGCGCCGTGGCTGTCGTCGCAGTACCGAGAGGGGGATCAGCCGCTCCCGCAGGGTCCGCGGGGACGCGTGCTCGAGATCGACGGCGATCCGTCGGACGTCGGCCACCAGGTCGGTGTCGGGCGTTGTCTCGACGGCCACCCCGCTGCCGGGCGGGGGCGTGTAGCCGTCCGGGGCGTACCAGGACGACTCGGTGCTCAGCACGATCCGCCGCAGTCCGGTCCGCGAACCCTCGGTGAGCTTCCCGTCCCGGGCCAGTTGGTTGGCGGCCTTGCGGATGGTGACTCCCTGGTCGATCGCCAGCCCGTGGTCCAGCGCCAGGTCCTCCAGCTCCGACCACGCGGCACCGGGCGCCCCGGCCCCACCGGCGCGCGCCTCGGCCAGTCGGCGCTCCCGGCGTCGGCGCCGCAGCAGCCCCGGCGACGGCCAGCAGCGCAGTCGCCACCGCGATCAGCGCGAGGGTCCAGCCCATCCACGGCCGCCAGAACGCCCCAGCGCCCCCGATGTCCTCACCGGCCACCGTGACCGTGGTGAAGGAGGTCCGGGTCTGCGTGGCCCCGTCCTCGGGAATGTCGTCGACGGCACCCGAGGGTACCGACGCGGACGGGGCGGTGTTGGACTCCGATGCGGGCGCGGTCGACGTCGCGAAGCCCTGCTGACCTGCGATGTCCTGGCCGAGCGGTGTCGGGTCGAACCGCACCCAGCCGGCCCCGTCGAAGCGGACCTCCACCCAGGCGTGGGCGTCGTGACTGTCGATGAGGTACCCCCCTGTCGCCGGGTCCTGATCGCCCTGGGTGAAGCCGATCGCGACCCGCGCAGGGATGTCGAGGGTCCGCAGCATGACGGCCATCGCGGCGGCGTACTGCTCGCAGTAGCCGCGCTTGTTGGTCAGGAAGTCGGTGAGCAGATTGCCGCTGTTGCCGACCGTCACCTGCAGGTCGTAGGTGAAACCGTTGGCGGGGTCGGTGAAGAAGTTGGTCAGCGCGAGCGCCTTGTCGAACGGGGTCGGTGCCGCCGCCGTGACCTGCTGGGCGAGGTCCACCGAGGTCTGCGAGACGCCGTCCGCGGCGGTGAGGGTGTCCGACGGCGTGACCGTGTCCTGTCGGAGCTGCTCCTGGGGTACCACGCCGGCGGCGATGGTCAGCTGATAGTCCTGCGGCCGGCTGGAGGCATCCCGGAACACCGAGCCGAGCTCAGGGTTGTAGGCGTAGTCGTCTTCGAGTCCGGTGATCTGCGACGTCCCCTGGTACATCGGCACGAAGCGGTCGGAGAAGTTCAGGATGCGCACGTCGACGAGGGCGCCCTGGGCGGCGGGATTGCGCGCCAGCGGGGTCACGAGGACAGGCGAGGAGCCGGCGGCGGTGGCGCCGTCGTCGGGGTCGAGCAGGCCGAAGCCCCGGTCGGGGTCCCACGCCTCCAGGGCCGTGGTGCGGAGGTAGTCGGGCTCCGGCAGGCCGGTCACCGAGAGGACGTCCTGCGGGTCACCTCGGACCAGGTCGCCGTGCAGCGACGCGAACGCGGACAGCCCGATGTTGTTGCCGCCGCCACCCTGACCGCTGCGGTCGAGCCGGCCGGCGGTGCCGACCTCGGTGATCGCATCCGCCACCAGCAGGCTCGACCCGATCGCGAGCACCAGTGCCAGGCCGCCCGCCACCGCGACACCCATGCCGGCCCGCAGCCCCACCCGCCGCCCGGGGTGACCGGCGACCGCGACGAGCGCGGCGTAGCAGCCGGCCGGCAGGGCGAACGCCCACCACGGCAGCAACGCCTCGCTGATCGACGCGGGCACCGAGTAGAGGCACAGCAGGGGCAACGCGACGAGCGCGGGCGCGTCCACCTCGGAGACGAAGAAGTCCACGATCAGCGCGATCAGGCCCAGCGAGACAGCGATCAGGAACGCGAGCTCCGGGGACGCAGGGGCGGGCACGGTGCTCTGCACGATCTGGTCCCACGCGCCGGTGAGCAGAGCGTGCGCCTCGCGCACGGCGCGCGCGTTGGGGATCAGGCCGCCGTAGCCACCGCTGGTGAACACCGCGGTGAGGGTCACGACGATGCCGGCCGCCTGGGCCAGCACGGTGACCGGTGCGGGGACCCGGAGCAGCCGGCAGCCCAGACCGATCAGCCAGACCAGGCCGACGATCTGCACCATCGGAGCGACCCACTCGGCGCCGTCCAGGATGGGGCTCAGCGCGACGCTGCCGGCCAGCACCGACAGCGCACCGAGGGCGCTGGCGAACGGCTTCGGGGTCACCGGCTCGCGGCCGGCACGCTCACGGGGGGTGCTGCCGGCCGGCGGGCGGGCGAGGGTGGGGGCGCTCATCGGTTCACTCCACGACACGACAGAGTTCTGGCCACAGGCACGAGCCGGCGTGCCGGGGGACTCGGGGCCGCGGGTGCACGTTCACCGGGCCCGCGCGCGGAATCCGTCGTCGGCCGCGCAGGCCCGCCGCCACACCTGGGCGAGGTCGGCCCCGCGGCCCACCGTCACGACCCGCCAACCCGCGGCCGTCAGCGTCGGGCCCGGGTCGTAGGACGGGGTCACCCCGTCCCAGTCGGCGGTGTCCAGCAGCAGGGCCACCGCCGCGGACGAGCGCCGCCGGCCGGCGATCAGCAGCGACGTGGTCCGTTCGTCCAGCCGCCCGAGCACGGCGATCAACAGCCCGTTGGAGGCCGCCGCGCCGGGGATCGACGAACGTCGACGGGTCACCCTCGACCAGCGCCAGCGACGCGAGCACGTCGTCGGCGATGTCATGGCCGCCGGCCAGTTGGCGGCCGTTCTGGGCGATGAGCCGCACGTGGTTGTCGTCGCCGAGCAGGTGCAGGGTGACCGACGCGGCCAGGCTGACCGCGATCTCGAGGCTGGAGTCGGCGCCGCTGCCGGAGTGGGCGCCGCTGCGGTGGTCCAGCAGCACGGTGGCGCCACCGTGGGAGACCGGCTCGGTGAGCCGCACCATCAGGTCGTCGTGCCGGGCGGTGGCCCGCCAGTGCACGGTGCGGATGTCGTCCCCGCGTTGGTACTGGCGCACCCCGACGTCGGGGTCGCCACCGACGTTGCCCTGCGCGGCTCGGCCGGACGGCGCCGACAGCGAGCCGCCGCTGGTCGGGCTGCCCTGGAGCGCGACCACGGTCGGCACCACGAGCACCTCGCTGACCACGGGCAGCGTCCGGTTGTCCTCCCAGGTGCCGAACGGGTCGCCGAGACGGACCTGCGGCGGACCCAGCACGAAGCGGCCGCGGCGCTGCGCGGTGAGCTGGTAGTGCGAGACGGCGGCGCGACCGCCGGCCAGCGCCGGGATCAGACAGTGGGTTCCGGTCGACAGCTCGGGGGTGCCTTGTTCGAGCAGTTCGATGGGCCGGGTCCGGTTGGTGCCCTCGTTGGTCACCACCAATGCCACCGAACCGGTCGCGCCGGGGCTCAGCCGCTCCGGGGTGACGTAGTGGGCCGCCGTCAGTGACGTCCGGCGGGTCGCCGTGATCGCCCAGGCCAGCAGCGGCAGCAGCGCGGCCAGCAGCCCGACCCGCAGCAGGTCGCGTTCGTCGAGCACGACCCCGCACAGGCAGGCGGCGAGCCCGCCGGCCAGCAGACACCGTCCACGGGTGGTGAGTCCGCGGTGTCCCGACCCGGCCTGGCCCGCGGAACGCGCGGCGCGGCGGGGCGGTCGGCCGGCCGCGTCCGGTGGCAGTGGGGGACCGTCGGGCCGCGGGTCGGCCGACGTACCCCCGGACCCGGCCGAGGCGACGTACGTGGTCAAGGGGTCAGCCGCCTTGGCCGCGGGGGACCCGCACGGCCGCGAGCAGCCCGCCGACGATGTCGACCTCGGACCGGCGGGCGGCGTGCGCCTCGACGGTGAGCAGGATGCGGTGGGAGAGCACCGGAATCGCCATCCGGCCGATGTCGTCCGGGATGACGTAGACGCGGCCGTCCAGCGCGGCGCTGGCCTTGGCCGCCCGGGACAGGTGCAGCGCGGCGCGCGGCGACGCGCCGAGGCGGACGTCGGGCAGCGACCGCGACGCCCCGACGAGGTCGACGATGTAGTGCTGCAGCTCCGGTGCGAGGTGGATCCGGGCGGTGGCGTCCATCAGGCGACGCACGGTGGCGGCGTCGGTCACCGGGGCGAGGTCGTCGAGCGGATCGAGGTGGTCCTGCTCGGTGAGCATCGCGGCCTCGGCGCGGCGGTCCGGGTAGCCGATCGCCGTCCGCATCAGGAACCGATCACGCTGCGCCTCGGGCAGCGGATAGGTGCCCTCCATCTCGACCGGGTTCTGCGTCGCCATCACCAGGAACGGCTGCTGCAGGGGATAGGTGGTGCCGTCGACGGTGACCTGCTGCTCCTCCATCGCCTCCAGCAGGGCCGACTGGGTCTTCGGCGACGCGCGGTTGATCTCGTCGGCCACCAGGATGTTGGCGAAGACCGGGCCCGGCCGGAACTCGAACAGCCCGGACTGGCGGTCGTACACCGACACGCCGGTGACGTCGGACGGCATCAGGTCCGGGGTGAACTGCACCCGGTTGACGGTCGCGTCGACGGTCCGCGCGAGCGCCTTGGCGAGCCGCGTCTTGCCGACGCCCGGGACGTCCTCGATCAGCAGGTGACCACCGGTGAGCAGGGCGATGACCGACAGCCGGACCACCTCGGGCTTACCGAGCAGCACCCGGTTCACCGACGCCGCGATCTGGCCGCCGATGTCGGCGATGTCGGCCGCTCCCATCCTGGCGCCGGCGAGGCCGCCGTTGGTGGTGGCCTGCTCGCGGGCCTGCTCGCTCAGGTCGTTCGTCACGTGTCTCCTCGTGGTCGAGCGCGTCGAGTGGTGCGGAGCGACGTGCTCCGGATCGGTCGCGGGGGTATCCGGGCCGGAATCGTGCGTCGAACGTGGGCGACCGTGCTCCCAATCGGGATGCTGCCGATCCGTTCTGCGGTGTCTGGTACCTCAGTCTGCCAAAAGCCGCGACGGCACGAGGGCGGTCCGCGAATGCGGAACATCAGCGAACGCTCTGTTTCCACAGGTCGTGACCATTCGATTGCCCTCCGTTGTGGCTGTTGAGGGGGACCGGGCGGCTCGGCGGGTCCGCCGCCCCGGCATCCCCACCGCGTGACACGTTGCCCCCGGATGTCGGGTTCAGCGGTCCGTTTCGCCCGGTCCGGGACCGCCCAGCCCGGATCTTCGGCCCCGGACACGGCATGCATCAGCGCTGGGGCCCGATCTTCCCCCACTCCGCCCCACCCGCTCCGACCAGCGCAGATGTTCGCCACGCGGGTGCGAACACGCCGTTCGAGGGCTTGTTTGTGGGGGAGAGTGGGGTAACGTGTCAGGAACTGGGGCGCGGTGGGCGTCGCCCCCTGGGACAGCACGGAGGAGGGGAGGTGCCGGTGTGGCTTTCAGTGGTTTCGTCGGCACCTACACCCCCCGCTTGGACGACAAGGGGCGTGTCACCCTGCCGGCCAAGTACCGCGACAAGCTCGCGGGCGGGGTCGTGCTGATGCGCGGCCAGGACCACACGCTGTACGTCCTCACCACCGAGGGCTTCGAGACGTTCGCCGACCGGGCCATCAACGCCGAGATCACCGACGCGAAGCAGATCGGCTTCCAGCGCTACATGCTCGCCAACACCGAGGACCAGCGTCCCGACGCTCAGGGCCGGATCACGATCCCGGCCAAGATGCGCGAATACGCCAACCTCGGCAAGGACGTCGTGATCAACGGCGCCGGCCTGCGGATGGAGATCTGGGCGGCCGACGCCTGGGCCCGTTACGAGGCCGAGCAGGAAGCCGCATACGCCTCACCGGAAGCCGGGATCTTCGGCTCCGGCTGACGACCCGGTCCGGAGCGACCGCACCACCCGGCACGACCAGCACCACCGCACGACCAGCACCACGGCACGACCAGCACCACGGCACGACCAGCACCACGGCACGACCAGCACCACCGGCACGACCCGCAGCACAGCACCGAGCACCACCCGCACGACACGAGGCCACGCAGTCCGGCCTCCACCCGAAAGTTCGTCCTGGAGCGACTTCCCCCGCGCCAGGCCGGATGTCCGTCCTGATGCGACTTCCCCCGCAGCAGGCCGGGGTGGCCCTGGAGCGACTTCCCCCGCGCCAGGTCCGCCTTCTCGGGTGGGGACCAGTCCGCGTGGCCGCGTCATCTCCACCGATCCACCCGACCATCCACGAGCCCGCCGGGAGCACCGGCGAACCGACGAGAGGGTCACCGACATGGTCGACGAGCACGTACCGGTGCTGGCCGATCGGGTCGCGTCCCTGCTCGACCCGGCGCTCGGCCGCGACGACGCCGTCTTCGTCGACGCCACCCTCGGGCTGGCCGGCCACACCGTCCTGATGCTCGAGCGGCACCCGGGGCTGCACGTCATCGGTATCGACCGTGACACCGCCGCGCTGGCCCTGGCGCGCGAGCGGGTGGCGGCCGCCGGCTACGGCGACCGCTTCGATGCCGTTCACGCCGTCTACGACCAGATCCCCGCAGTGCTCGACGATCTCGGAGTCCCCGCCATCGACGGCGTCCTGTTCGACCTCGGGGTGTCGTCGATGCAGCTGGACCGCACCGACCGCGGCTTCGCCTACGCGGTCGACGCGCCGCTGGACATGCGGATGGACCCGACCGCCGGCCTGACCGCCGCCGACGTACTCAACACCTACGCCCCCGGCGATCTCGTGCGCGTCCTGCGGGAGTACGGCGAGGAGAAGTTCGCCACCCGGATCGTCTCGCAGGTGGTCAGGGAGCGGGCGCGTCCGGCCGTGGACGACGAGCGCGCCGCTGGTCGAGCTGATCCGCAGCGCCATCCCGGCCGCCGCCCGCCGCACCGGCGGTCACCCCGCCAAGCGCACCTTCCAGGCGCTGCGCATCGAGGTCAACGACGAGTTGGGCGCACTCCGGCGGGCGATCCCCGCGGCGCTCGACGCGTTGGCCGTCGACGGCCGGATCGTCGTGATGGCCTACCAGAGCCTCGAGGACCGCATCGTCAAGCAGGCCATCGCCCCGCTGACCCTGTCGACGTCACCGCTGGACCTGCCGGTCGACCTGCCCGAGCACGCCGCGCGCTGGCGCTGGATCCTGCGCGGCTCCGAAGCCCCCACCGATGCGGAGGTCGCGGCGAACCCGCGGGCCGCCTCCGCCCGACTCCGTGCCGCGCAACGCATCCGGGAGGCCGCGTGAACCACCCCGTCAGATCCGTGCCCCCACGGCGGCCGACCACCAGGCGCACCGCCGGCCAACCCCAGCGGGCCGCCCGGCCGGACCGCGCGTCCACCGCGACCCTGACCGACGTCGCGCCCCCGGGGCCGACCGGGTTTCGCGCCGACGACGCCGACCCGCAGCTGCAGTCCGCCTCCCGGGGGACGGACGCCCGGCTGTCGGCGGTCGATCTCGCCCGCCGCCGCCGCTCCCGCCGCAACGCCCGCATCGCCACCACGCTCCACGGCGGGGCTCCGGTGTCCGAGCGTCGCGTGACCGCTCGTCAAGTGCCGTTCGTCGCCGTACTCGTGGCCCTGCTCGGAGCCGGCCTGGCCGGCGTGCTGTGGCTGAACACCCTCAGCGACGAGGCCGGTATCCGGATCAATCAGGCCAGGACCCAGTCCGCGAGCCTGCAGCTGAAGATCGACGCCCTGGAGAGCGACATCGCGGGGAAGAGCGCCGCTCCCGCGCTCGCCGCCGCCGCCCGCGGCATCGGGCTGGTGCCCGGTGGCGACGCTGCGATCCTCGTCGTCCCGGCCGACGGTGGCCCGCCGACCGTGGTCGGTGAGCCGAAGCCCGTCCCGGACCCGGTCGCCGAGGCCGCTGCCGCGCAGGCCGCCGCCGCGCAGGCCGCCGCGCAGGCCGCCGCCGACGCTGCGGCCCAGGCCGCTGCTGAGCAGGCTGCCGCGCAGGCCGCCGCCGACGCTACGGCCCAGGCCGCTGCCGAGCAGGCCGCCGCGCAGGCCGCTGCCGACGCCAGCGCGCAGGCGGCCCCACCGCCCGCGGCGCCGCCGACGGCCGGTCCGGAAGCTCCCACCCCGCCCGCCGATGCACCGACCGCCGACGCGGGCACCCCCATCACTCCCGCCGACGCAGTGGCCAGCACTCCTGGAGCAGCCGGATGAAGCGTTCCCCCCAGTCCGGACCCGACCTGAACGGCGCCCCTGTGACCGCACGACCCAGCACCCGCCGCGTCGCCCCCCGCAACGACACCGCCGGCGCCCGATCCGACGACGCCACCCGTAGCGCCGCCGCCCGCAGCTCCACCCGCGCCGACCGGGACGCCCGCGCCGCCGACCGCCGCACCCTGGCGGCCGAGTGGGCCGACGCGGCGCCGCGCCGGCCGCGCCCGGTGCCCGCCGGTGCCCCGGGCGGTGCGCCCGCCGGTCGCCGGGGAGCCCGCGACGACCGCGCCTCGCGGATCGACACCGAGTCGCCGCGCCGCACCGGTTCCGGTCGGGGGCCCGAGGACACCCGGCCGCCGTCGCTGCCCGACCGTGACGAGGTCCGCGGCCGTCGCCCCGGCCCGGCGTCGTACGCCCGCACCCCCGTCGGGTCCCGCCCCGCCCCGCAGCCCGGGAACGCCGCGAAGTCCGTCCGCGGCCGACGGAAGCGGCCCCTGCGGCAGGCTCCCGGCCGGCCGGACAACCGGATCAAGGTCGTCCTCGTCGCGCTGCTGGTGATGCTGGTCGTCGCGGTCATCAAGCTCACGTTCATCCAGGGCTGGACATCGACCGCCTACGCCGCGAAGGCGTTCGACCAACGCACCCGCGTGTCGAACATCGTCGCCGAGCGCGGCACCATCAACGACCGCAACGGCACTCCGCTGGCCTTCACCGTCGCCGGAAAGGCCATCGCCGGCCGGCCGTACCTGCTGGTCAGCGACGCCGAGCGGCAGCAGGTGGTGGACGCCCTGGTGGCCGCGTTCGGCACCCGCGTCGACCCCGCCGACCTGATGGAGAAACTGACCTCCGACGACGAGTACGTCTACCTCGTGCGCGGCCTGACGCCGGCCGAAGCGGACAAGGCGATGGACGTCATCACGCCCATCCTGCTGTCGTACAAGAAAGAACTGCCGGCAAGGTACGCGGGCCGCGAGATCGACGGCGTGGTCACCGAGCCGCAGCCGTCTGCGTGAGTACCCGGACGGCGGCGTCAACAAGGCGGTTGTCGGGGCCACGTCCACCTGGGGCGGCGACGGCACCAGCGGGGTCGAGTCGCGATTCAACTCGCTGCTCGCCGGTACCAACGGCTCCCGGACGGTCGACGTCTACAACGGCGGCGTCATCCCGGGCAGCGCCCGCAACGAGGTTCCCGCGGTCGACGGCTCCGACCTGACTCTCACCCTCGACGCGGACACGCAGTACAGCGTGACCTCGATGGTGCAGAGCTACGTCGACCAGGTCGGCGCCAAGCGTGGCATGGCCGTCGTGATGGACGTCCAGACCGGTGAGGTCTATTCGCTCGCGACCTACCAGCCGGGCGTGGACGCCGGGGCGCAGTCGAACATGGCCGTCAGTCAGCCGTTCGAACCGGGATCGGTCAACAAGGTCGTCACCTTCGCCGCGGCGCTGGAGGCCGGCCTGATCACGCCGACCTCGGTCTCGACGGTGGACGGTGAGATCGAGATGGGCGGCAGCATCATCCACGACGCCTGGGAGCACGGCCCCATCGAGATGACCGCGACCGGCATCCTGGCCAAGTCGTCCAACGTCGGCACGCTGCAGATCGCCCAGCAGCTCGGTCCGGACGTCTTCGCCGCCGAACTCCGGAAGTTCGGCCTCGGCCAGACAGACCGGCATCGAGCTGTCCGGCGAGTCGGCCGGCCGGGTGCCGGCCAAGGACCAATGGTCGTCCACCACCTTCGCCAACCTGCCGATCGGCCAGGGTCTGTCGATGAACCTGGTCCAGATGGCGTCGATGTACCAGGCCATCGGCAACGGCGGCGTGAAGATGGCACCGACGTTGATCAAGGGCACCACCACCGACGGCACGTACACCCCGGCCGCCGAGGCCGCGGGCACCCCGATCATGAGCGCGACGACAGCGGACACCCTGGTCGACATGCTGCGGGGCACCACCCAGGACGGTGACACCGCCCACCGTGGCACCGCGGCCGCCGCGGCCATCCCCGGCTACCAGGTGGCCGCCAAGACCGGTACCGCACAGCAGGTCGACGAGGCCACCCAGGACTACTCGAAGACCATGTTCAACTCGACGATTCGCCGGCCTGGTGCCGGCGGACGACCCGCAGTTCGTGGTCGCGATCATGCTGGACGCCCCGCAGGGCGGGAAGAACGCGGTGCCGCTGTTCCACGACATCGCCGCGTATGCGCTCCGCGCCTTCGACGTCGCCCCGTCGAAGGAGGCGGCCCCGGTCTACGACCTGTACGTCCCGGGTCAGTGACCGGGGTGGCCCCTGGCCGGGCGGGCAGCCGCCCGCCCCACGGGTAGGTTCTCCTACCGTGCCGAGCAGCCCGAGTCCCCGTCCCGCCCGTTCGGTGCCGCAGTCCCTGGTCCGGCTGGCCGACCTGGCCGGCGCCCGTCTGGAGCTGCTCCGGCCGGCCGCCGATCAGGCCGCGCACGAGCCGCCCGACGACTTCGACGTGACGGTCACCGGGATCACCCTGCGCTCCGGCGAGGTGCTGCCCGGCGACGTCTTCGCCGCCCTCGCCGGCGGTCGCAGTCACGGTGCCCAGGCCGTCATCGCAGCCGTCGAGGCCGGTGCGGTCGCGATGATCACCGATCCCGCCGGTGTCGCCCTGGCCCGTGAGGTCGCCCCCGAGCTGACGCTGCCGGTGCTCGTCGTCGACGAACCGCGGCCGGTTCTCGGCATGCTGGCGGCAGAGCTGTACGGCCGGCCCAGCGCGGAGCTGCTCGTCATCGGAGTCACCGGCACCTCCGGTAAGACCACCACCAGCTACCTCATCGAGGCCGGGCTCGTCGCCAACGGCCTGCGGACCGGGGTCATCGGCACCGTCGAGACCCGCATCGGGGCCGACGTGCTGCCCAGCGCCTTCACCACCCCGGAGGCACCGGACCTGCAGGCGCTGCTTGCCGTGATGGTCGAGCGCGGTGTCCAGGCGGTGGCGATGGAGGTCTCCTCGCACGCGCTGGCCCTGCACCGGGTCGGCGCCGTGCGGTTCGCGGTCGGGGCGTTCACCAACCTGTCCCAGGACCACCTCGACTTCCACGCCGACATCGAGGACTACTTCCGGGCCAAGGCGCAGCTGTTCGACGGCCGGGCGGCCGCGGGCGTGGTGGACGTCGACGGCGAGCACGGCCGCCGTCTCGCCGCGGAGCACCCCGAGCTGACCACCGTCTCTGCGTTCGGCGCCGGGGACGCCGCCTGGACCGTCTCCGACATCGTCGTCGGGGCCGGCGGCATCACCAACCTGATCGTGCACGCGCCGACCGCCGACATCCCGGTGGCGCTCGAGCTGCCCGGCTCGTTCAACGTCTCCAACGCGCTGCTCGCACTGGCCTGCATCGACGCCGCCGGACTCGATCCGCTGCTGGCCGCGCCGATGCTGACCTCGGTCGTCGTCCCCGGCCGGATGCAGAGCGTGGACTGCGGTCAGCCGTTCCTGGCGGTGGTCGACTACGCCCACAAGCCGGCCGCGTTGAGCGCGATCCTGACTGCCCTGCGGCCCGACACCACCGGCCGGATCATCCTGGTCGTCGGCGCCGGCGGCGACCGTGACCGCGGCAAACGCCCGCTGATGGGCGCCGCCGCGGCGACCGGCGCCGACATCGTGATCGTCACCGACGACAACCCGCGCTCGGAGGACCCGGCCGCCATCCGGGCCGAGATCCTCGCCGGGATCGACGGGGTCGACCACACCGCGACCGTCCGCGAGATCGGCGACCGCGGCGCCGCCGTCCGTGCCGCCGTCGACGCCGCCGGGCCGGGGGACACCGTGATCGTCGCGGGTAAAGGCCACGAGCAGGGCCAGTACGTCGCCGACCGGGTCATCCCGTTCTCCGACGTGGACGCGCTCACCGACGCCCTGCACGCCCGCGCGGCCGCCGCTCCGATCGAGCCGACCGCCGACCCGCTCAATGCCACCACTCCGGAAGGAACCCCGACCGCATGAAGCCGATGACCGTGGACGAGGTGGCCGCGGCCGTCGGACTGCCGCCGCTGGGCGCCGACCGGGGCGGTGACGCGACGGTGACCTCGGTGGAGTTCGACAGCCGCAAGGTGCGCGCCGGCACGCTGTTCCTGGCCCTGGCCGGTGAGAACGTCGACGGGCACCGCTTCGCCGCGGCCGCCGAGGCCGCCGGTGCGGTGGCTGTGCTCGGCACGGCCGACGTCGACGCCCGGATCCCGCTGCTGCGGGTGCCGGACGTGCTGGCCGCGCTGGCCGGTCTGGCCACCGTCTCCGCGCGGGCCCTGATCGCCGACGGGCTGCGCGTCATCGGCATCACCGGCTCGGCGGGCAAGACGTCGACGAAGGACCTGATCGCCGCCGTCGCCGCGGCGGCGGGGGAGACGGTGGCCCCGCCGGAGTCGTTCAACAACGAACTCGGCCACCCCTACACGGTGCTGCGGGCCACCGAGGACACCCGGTACCTCGTCCTGGAGCTCTCGGCGCGCGGGGTCGGGCACATCGCGATGCTCACCACCATCGCGCCACCGTCGATCGGTGTCGTCCTCAACGTCGGCACCGCGCACCTCGGTGAGTTCGGCTCGGTGGACGCCATCGCGGCCGCCAAGGGTGAGCTGGTCGAGGCACTGCCCGACGGCGCCGCCGGCGGCGTGGCGATCCTGAACGCCGACGACGGCCGGGTCGCGGCGATGAGCGGCCGCACCCACGCCCGGGTGGTCGGCTACGGCACCAGTGCTGACGCCGACGTCCGCGCCGAGGACATCACCGACGACGACCGGGCCCGCGCCCGCTTCACCCTGCGCACCCCGGAGGGCGACGCCACCGTCGCGCTCGCGGTGGCCGGCCGCCACCAGGTGGCCAACGCGCTGGCCGCCGCCGCGGTGGGCCTGGAGCTCGGTCTCTCCCCGGCCCGCGTCGCCGAGGTCCTCACCGCCGCCGGCCCGGCGTCGAAGTGGCGGATGGAGATCACCGAGCGGCCGGACGGCGTGACCGTCATCAACGACGCCTACAACGCCAATCCCGACTCGATGAAGGCCGCCCTGCGCGCGCTGGTGACCATCGGCCGCGGTCGCCGCACCTGGGCCGTCCTGGGCGAGATGGCCGAACTCGGCGTCGCCGCCCGTGAGGCCCACGACGAGATCGGCCGGCTGGTCGTACGGCTCAACGTCGACCGGTTGCTCGCCGTCGGACCGGCGGTGCGCCCGCTGCATCTGGGGGCGCATCTGGAAGGGTCCTGGGGCGGGGAGTCCGAGCACGTCCCCGACGTCGAAACCGCGACGGCCATCCTGTTGGCGGAGTTGGAGCCTGGTGACGTGGTGCTGGTGAAGGGTTCGCGTTCGGCCGGTATGGAGCGCGTTGCCGCGGCGGTCGTCGCCGGCTCCGCAGACCCGGGCCCGGCCGGGAGCGGCACGTGAAGAGCATCCTGATCGCCGCCATCGTCGGGCTGGCGGTGGCGATCCTGCTGACGCCCTACCTGATCAAGGTGTTCTCCCGGCAGGGCTTCGGCCAGGAGATCCGCGAGGACGGTCCGCAGACGCACCAGAAGAAACGCGGTACGCCGACCATGGGCGGCGCCGCCATCCTGATCGCCATGTGGGTCGGGTACCTGGTGGCCAAGCTGGTCAGCAGTGACGGCGGCGGACCGACCGCGTCGGGGCTGTTGCTGCTGTACCTGACCACCGGGATGGGCCTCGTCGGATTCCTCGACGACTTCGTGAAGATCCGCCAGCAACGCAATCTGGGCCTCAACAAGCGGATGAAGTTCGCCGGCCAGACCTTCGTGGCGGTGTCGTTCGGGATCCTGGTGTTCCAGTTCCCCAGTGACCGCGTCGGTGCCGACGGGCAGGGCATCACCCCCGGCTCGACGATGGTCTCCTACGTCCGTGACCTGCCCTGGCTCGACCTCGGCATCGTCGGCGGCGTGCTGTTCGTGGTGCTGCTGATCGCGGCCTGGTCGAACGCGGTCAACTTCACCGACGGCCTGGACGGGCTGGCGGCCGGCTCCTCGGTGATGGTGCTCGGCAGCTACGTGGCGATCTGCTTCTTCCAGTTCCGCAACGCCTGCGGCGAGGGCCTCAGCCTGGCGGCGTCGGAGGGCTGCTTCGAGGTGCGGGACCCGCATCGACATCGCGGTCGTCGCCGCGGCGGCGGTCGGCGGCTGCATCGGCTTCCTGTGGTGGAACGCGCACCCGGCCCGCATCATGATGGGCGACACCGGCTCGCTGGCCATCGGCGGCCTCATCGCCGGGCTGTCGGTGCTGACCCGCACCGAGATGCTGCTGATCGTCATCGCCGGCCTGTTCGTGGTCGAGATGATCTCGGTGGTCATCCAGATCGGGGTGTTCAAGGTCAGGCACGTCCGGGTCTTCCGGATGGCGCCGTTCCACCACCACTTCGAGATGTCCGGGTGGGCCGAGACCACCGTGATGGTCCGGTTCTGGCTGCTCGCGGCGATGTCCGCGGCGCTGGGCCTGGGCTTGTTCTACGCCGACTGGCTGTCCCTCACCGGTGGGTAGGCACACCGCGGTGGAACCGCCTGATGATGCAGCGGTGGAACCGCCTGGTGACACAGCGGTGGAACCGCCTGATGATGCAGCGGTGGAACCGCCTGGTGACACAGCGGTGGAACCGCCTGATGATGCAGCGGTGGAACCGCCTGATGATGCAGCGGTGGAACCGCCCGCCAGCGCGGCCTCCGCAACGCCCGGTGGCCCGGCCGCCGGACCGGTGCGGCCGTTCGCGTTGACCGGACGGTCGGTGGTGGTGGCCGGGGCCGGCACCTCCGGGCTGTCCGCGGCGCGCTACCTGGTCGGCCAGGGCGCGAACGTCGTGGTGGCCGACGACCGGGCCGACCCCGCGACCCTCGGCGGCTGGGCCGTCCCCGTCCCGGTGATCGCCGGGATGACCGCGCCGCCGAACGGCACCGACCTCATCGTCACCTCGCCCGGCTGGCGTCCGGACACCCCGCTGTTCGTGGCGGCAGCCGCGGCCGGCGTCCCGGTCATCGGCGACGTCGAGCTGGCGTGGTGGGCCGAGCTCCTCCCGGAACCGGCGCTGCCGGTCGACCTGGCGACCGCGCCGGGCGACCTGCGCACGGCGCGGGTGCCACCCCGGCGGCCCTGGCTCGCGGTGACCGGCACGAACGGCAAGACCACCACCATCGGCATGGTCGAGTCGATCCTGCAGGCCGCCGGCCGGCACGCGGTCGCGTCGGGCAACATCGGGCTCGGGGTGCTGGACGTGGTCACCGCGGTACCCCGGCACGACGTCATCGCCGTCGAGCTGTCCAGCTTCCAGCTGCACTACGCGCCGACCGTCCGGCCGACGGCCGGGGTGGTGCTCAACATCGCCGAGGACCATCTCGACTGGCACGGCTCGATGGCCGCCTACGCCGCTGACAAGGCGCGCGCCCTGACCGGCGAGGTCGCGGTCGCGGTCGTCGACGATCCCGGCGCCGCCGCGCTGTTGGCCGCGGCCCCCGCCCGCACCGTGGTCGGGGTGACCGCCGGGGCGCCCGCCCGGGGTCAGCTCGGGGTGCGAGAGGGGGTACTCGTCGACGACGCCTTCGGCGCCGGGGCGCTGCTGCCGGTGGCCGAGATCCGGCCCGTCGGCACCCACAACGTCACCAACGCGCTGTCCGCCGCCGCCGTCACCCTGGCCATCGGCGTCACCGGTGCGCAGGTGGCGGCCGGTCTGCGGGCGTTCCGTCCCGGCGGGCACCGCAATGCGCTGGTCGCCGAGCACGCCGGTGTCCGGTTCGTCGACGACTCCAAAGCCACCAACCCGCACGCCGCGGCTGCCTCGTTGATGGCCTACGAATCGGTCGTCTGGGTCGCCGGCGGCCAGCTCAAGGGCGCGGCGGTGGACGACCTGGTCGCCGCGGTGGCCGGCCGGCTGCGCGGTGTGGTGGTCATCGGGGTCGACCGTGCGCTGATCGTGGCGGCGCTGGAGCGACACGCGCCGGAGGTCCCGCGGATGGTCGTCGACGACACCGACGATGGAGTGATGACGACGGTGGTGACCGCAGCGGCCCGGATGGCCGCACCCGGAGACGTGGTGTTGCTGGCTCCGGCCGCGGCGTCGCTGGACATGTTCTCCTCCTACGCTGCCCGCGGGAACGCCTTCGCGGACGCGGTCGTCACGCTGCCGGGGATGGACCGGGCGTGAGCGCTCCCGGTGCCGGAGCGGAAGCGGTGACCGAGCATCGAGGCGCCGCCGAGCATCGAGGCGCCCCGGGCGGCGAGGAGCGCAGGGCACCGTGGAGCGACCAGAAGGTGCGGTTGCGGAGCAGCCCACCCGGCAGCCGGACTGGCCTGCCCGCCACCGTGGCCGAGACGTACCACCGCCTCCGCCGGTACACCCGGGACTGGCTGGACCGGCCGATGACGTCGTTCCACCTGCTGCTGGCGGTGTTCTTCCTGCTGCTGGGCTTCGGCCTGCTGATGGTGCTGTCGTCGTCGTCGGTGGTCTCCTACACCCGTGATCTGAACAACGGCGGCGGCGGTTCCTCGTTCGGCACCTTCAAGCGGCAGTTGATCTTCGCCGCGATCGGGCTGGTGGCTTTCTACGCCGCGATGCGGGTGAAGCTCAGCTGGCTGCGTGCCGTCTCCACCAGCGCGATGATCGTGTCGATCCTGCTGCTCGTCGTCGTGCTCGGGATGGGCAAGGTCAACGGCGCCCGCAGCTGGATCTACGTCGGTCCGATCGGCTTCCAGCCCAGCGAGATCGCCAAGTTCGCCCTGGTCGTCTGGGGTGCGCACGTGCTCGCGTCACGCCGCGCGAACCTCGGCTCGCTGAAGGAGCTGCTCGTTCCGGTGCTGCCGGTGGCGGTGGTGATGGGCGGACTCATCGTCATCGAGCCCGACCTCGGCACCACCGCCGCGCTGATGGTGATCCTGCTGGCGCTGTTCTTCTTCGCCGGTGCCTCCTGGAAACTGTTCATCGGGATGATCTCCCTCGGGGTCGCGGCCATCGCGGTGCTGGCCATCGTGGAGCCCTACCGGATGGCCCGGGTCACCTCTTTCCTGAACCCGGAGGCGAACCCGCGCGGCTCGGGGATGCAGCTGCTGCAAGGCCTCTACGGGATGGCCGACGGTGGCTGGCTCGGTGTCGGCCTCGGTCAGTCGCGGGCGAAGTGGGCCTATCTGCCGCACGCCGAATCCGACTTCATCTTCGCCATCGTCGGTGAGGAGCTGGGCTTCCTCGGAGCCGGTCTGCTCGTCGGGCTGTACGTGACGCTGGCTCTGGTCGGCCTGCGGATCGCCCGCCGCAACGTCGAGCCGTTCATCAAGCTCGTTGCCGCGACCTCGACCGCGTGGCTGGTCGGTCAGGCCGCGATCAACATCTTCTACGTGATCGGCCTGCTGCCGGTGACCGGGCTGACGCTGCCGATGATCTCGGCCGGCGGCACCTCGCTGGTCGTCACGATGGCCATCTTCGGCCTGCTGGCGAACTTCGCCCGCCGCGAGCCGCAGGCGATGGCGGCGTTGCAGCACAGCGGTCCGGGGGTCGTCTCCCGCTTCTTCGGCATCGGAGTGCCCGCGGTCGGCGGCGACAACGAGAAGGTCGTGCTGAGCCCCGCGAAGGTGGCGAAGCTGCAGAAGCGCGAGGAGCGCCGCGCCGCCCGGCGGTCGGCCCGCCCGGTGGTGTCCGGGACGCCCCGGACCGCTCCCACCCAGCGGCCGCCGGACCGCCGGGACGACCGGGAGCGAGGGCAGGCCCGCCGGCCGTCCGAGGCGCCGCCGCGACGACGTTCCGCACCGGCCCAGCCGTCGCCTCCCCGATCGACGTCGCGGCGTCCTGACGGGTCCCGCGCGGTGGTGCGTCCCGGCAGCACCCCGGTCACGCCGCCGCGGGGCGGGATCCGGGGCTGGCTCGGTTTCGGCGCAGCGTCGCCGGGCGCCGCCCGTCCGACGGAGAACGCCGCCGGGCGCAACGCACCCGGTGGCACCGGATCCGCCGGCCGTCCCGCGCCGGGCAGCACCGCACCGGGCCGAACCCCACCGGGCCGTCCAGCACCGGGCCGTCAGCACCGGGCCGTCCAGCACCGGGCAGTGCCGCCCCGGAGAGCGCCGTACGCGGTGGCGCCACTCCCGACCACGGCCGGGCCACCCGGTCCGGCCGTTCGAAGCGGAAGGACGCCCGGTGACGGCTCGTCCGGTGTCGGTGCTGATCGCGGGCGGCGGTACCGCCGGCCACATCGAGCCCGCGATGAACACCGCCGACGCGCTGCGCCGGCTGGATCCGCAGGTCCGCATCACCGCGCTGGGCACCGCCCGCGGTCTGGAGACCACGCTGGTGCCGGCCCGCGGGTACGAGCTGGCGCTGATCCCACCGGTGCCGCTGCCGCGCAAGCCCTCGCCCGACCTGCTCAAGCTGCCGTTCCGGCTCCGGGATGCCATCCGGCAGACCCGGCGCTTGATCGTCGCGAACGACGTCGACGTGGTCATCGGGTTCGGCGGCTACGTCTGTCTGCCGGCCTACCTCGCGGCCCGCAGTTCGCCGCCGATCGTGGTGCACGAGGCCAACGCGCGCGCGGGGCTGGCCAACAAGGTGGGCGCCCGCTTCGCCGCCCGGGTGGTCGCCGCGGTGGCCGGCTCGGGCATCGACAAGGCCGAGGTGCTCGGCATCCCCGTCCGGCACTCGCTCACCGTCCTGGACCGGGCCGCCCTGCGCGCGCAGGCCCGTGACTTCTTCGGCCTGGACCCGGACGCCCCGACGCTGCTGGTCTACGGCGGCTCGCAGGGGGCGCAGTCGATCAACGCCGCGCTGGCCGCCGCTGCCCCGGCGCTGGCCGCCGCCGGCATCGGGGTGCTGCACGCCTACGGCCGGAAGAACGCCCTGGAGGTCCCGCAGACGCCGGGTGCCCCCGCCTACGTCGCGGTGCCGTACCTGGATCGGATGGACCTCGCCTACGCCGCGGCGGACCTGGTCCTCGGCCGGTCCGGCGCGATGACCGTTGCCGAACTCGGTGCGGTCGGGCTGCCCGCGGTGTACGTGCCGCTGCCGCACGGCAACGGCGAGCAGCGGCTCAACGCCACCGGTCAGCTCGCGGCCGGCTCCGCGGTCGTCATCGACGACGCCGAGCTGACCGCGGCCACCGTGGCCGAGCGGGTGGTACCGCTGCTCATCGATCCGGCCCGGCGGGACGCCATGCGAGCCGCCGCCGTCCGGGTCAGCGCGACCGACGTCGGCGACGAGCTGGCCCGCATCGCCTACGGTCTGGGCGTGGAACACCGGGCGGCGCGGCGCATGAGCATTCCTGTCGGCGACGGCTTCTCGCTGGAGCGCGCCCACCTCATCGGAGTGGGCGGCGCCGGGATGAGCGCGATCGCCCGGATCCTGCTGGACCGTGGGCTGGCGGTGTCCGGATCGGACGCCAAGGGCTCCCACGTCGTCACCGGACTCGCCGCCCGCGGCGTGCTCACCGCGGTCGGTCAGCGTGCCGAGAACCTCGACCTGCTGGACGGCGGCCCCACCGCGGTCGTCGTCTCCACCGCGATCCGGCCGGACAACCCCGAACTGCTGGCGGCCCGCGAGCGCGGTATCCCGGTGGTCCGCCGGGCGCTGGCCCTCTCGGCCCTGATGCGCGGCTACCGCAGCGTCTGCGTGGCCGGGACGCACGGCAAGACCTCGACCACGTCGATGCTCACCGTGGCCCTGCAGCACACCGGCATCGACCCGTCGTTCGCGATCGGCGGCGAGCTCAACGAGTCCGGCACCGGAGCGCACCAGGGGAGCGGCGACGTCTTCGTCGCCGAGGCCGACGAGAGCGACGGCTCCTTCCTGGCCTTCACCCCGCACGGCGCGGTCATCACCAACCTGGAGCCCGACCACCTCGACCACCACGGCACCGCCGAGGCCTACGCCGAGGTGTTCCGGCTCTTCGTGGAGAACGTCCAGCCCGGCGGCTTCCTCGTCGCGTGCAGTGACGACCCGGGGGTCGTCCGGCTGCTCGACGGGCTCGGGGTCGGCGCGCCGCGGGTGATCCGCTACGGCACGAGACCCGGCGCCGACGTGGTGCTGTCCGACATCCGGTCGTCCGGCCACGGCACCACCTCGACGGTGACGCTGTCGACCGGGGAGACCGTCGAGCTCGTGCTGGACCCGCCGGGCGAGCACATGGCCCTCAACGCCACCGGCGCGCTCGCCGCCGGGGTCGCACTCGGCTTGGACGCCGCCGCCCTGGTGGCCGGCCTGGCCCGCTACACCGGGGTGCGCCGCCGCTTCGAGTTCAAGGGCCGGGCCGCCGGTGTCGTGGTCTACGACGACTACGCCCACCATCCGACCGAGGTCGCCGCGCAGGTGGCCGCGGCACGCAGCGTGGTCGGTGACGGCCGGCTCGTGGTGGTGTTCCAGCCTCACCTGTACTCGCGCACCGAGACCTTCGCCGCGGAGTTCGGCGTGGCACTCGGCCTGGCCGACGTCGTCGTCCAGATGGACGTCTACGGCGCCCGGGAGTCCCCGCGTCCCGGCGTCGACGGCCGGTTGGTCGCCGACGCGATCCCGCCCGGCACCGCGGCGGTGGTGTACGAGCCGTCCTTCACCGCCACCGCCGCCACCGTCGCCGACCTGGTCCGACCTGGCGACGTGGTGGTGACGATGGGAGCCGGTGACGTCACGATGATCGGCCCCGAACTGTTGCAGCTCCTGGAGTCCTGATGCATCCCACCCTCGACCAGGACACCCCCCGCGATCCCGGTCCCGGCGCGTCGAGCCCGGCACCGCCGAGTCCCGGACTCAGCCGTGCGGAGCGGGCCGCGCAGCGCCGCGAACAGCTGCGCAGGCGCCGCATCATCGGTGGGGTCGTCGGCACGGTGCTGGTGCTGGTCCTCGCCGGCGGTGGCTGGTTGGTCTGGGGCACCTCGGTCCTCGGGGTGACCGACGTCGACGTGGCGGCCACCGCGGGCGATCTCGACCCGGTGCTGGCGGCGGCGGTCGCCGACGTGGCCGCAGTGGCCCCCGGCACACCGCTGATCCGGGTCGACCTGGACGCCGTGCGCGACCGGGTCGAGACCGTCCTCGGCGTCGACAGCGCCGAAGTCTCCCGGCACTGGCCCGGCACGGTGCAGGTGACCGTGACGCCGCGCGTCCCGGTCGCGGTCGTCGCGGCCAACTCCGCGCTCTACCTGATGGACGCCGACGGCGTGCCCTACACGACCGTCACGGCCAGGCCCGCCAACCTGGTCAGCCTCCGGCTGGCGACCCCCGGACCAGGCGACCCGGCGACGACCGCCGGGCTGGCCGTGATCCGGTCGCTGCCCGCCGACCTCGTCCCGCTGGTGGCGTCGGTGACCGCGTCCAGTCCGTACGACATCACCCTGCAGCTGACCGACCAGCGGACGGTCGTCTGGGGCGCCGACGCCGACAACGCCCTCAAGGCGCACATCCTGCCCGCGGTGCTGCAGCAGCCCGGCACCTCGTTCGACATCACCGACCCGGGTCGGGTCTCGGTCCGCTGATCCGGCGGCCCCGGGCGGTGTGGCCCGCCGTCCCGGGCGCACACTCGACGCATGACCCCATCGCCCTCCGACGAGCTCAACGTCTTCGGGCAGGCCCTGCAGCCCTGCGGTACCGATCCGGTCACCGGCTTCTTCCGGGACGGCAGCTGCCGGTGCGGGCCCACGCAGTCGGCGACCCACACGGTCTGTGCGGTGGTGACCCGTGAGTTCCTCGACCATCAGCGGTCCGTCGGCAACGACCTGACGACCGCGATGCCCAGCTTCGGTTTCCCCGGCCTGGTGCCGGGGGACCGGTGGTGTGTGGTCGCCGCCCGCTGGCTGCAGTCCTACCGGGCGGGCGCGGCCGCACCCGTCGTCCTGGCGTCGACGAACCGGACGACGCTCGACATCGTCCCGCTGGACGCGCTGCGCCGACACGCCGTCGACGTCCCGGAGGACCTCAGCTCGCTGGAGTGACGGGCGGGGCTTGTCGTCAGTTCCGGCCGCCGCCGAGCGTCGGGCGCCCGCCGCCCGACCGCGCGCGGCCGGCCTTGCGCTCCCGGGCCTCCTCGGCGACGACCTCGCGCCGGCGTCGACGCCACCGGGCGACGGCGGGCGCGAACGACAGGCCGAGGATGATCAGCGCGGGCGCCGCGGACAGCACGAACGCCAGCGCGGCGGCACCGACATCGGTCACGGCCCGGTCGACCAGCGCATCGATGAGGATGCGGCCCATCGGGACGGCGGCGATCAGCGCACCGAGCCGTACCGCCCAGACCAGCCCGTGCCGGATGAACAGCACCCCGCCGAGCCACATCACGACCCCGCCGACCACGGCCAGCTCCGGCGTCTTCAGTTCGACGGCGGAAGCCCAGTCGAAGCCGGACTTCTGCGGCCAGAACAGCCAGACGTAGAGACCACCGGCGACCAGTGACAGGATCAGCAGCACCAGGGCCGATCCGGGGGCACGCTCGGCCTCCTCGTCACCGGGGTAGTAGATCGCGCCGTGCGCGTCGATCTCGCCGTCGGTCCGGCGCGGTGCGCCGGTGCGGGGCGGGTGCGAGGGGAATTCCATCCCTCCAGTCTGCGGTATCCGGCCGCGGGGGCGGATGGACGGCGTCGGGAGTCGGCGGCC
This sequence comes from uncultured Actinomycetota bacterium, assembly GCA_963700115.1. GTDB lineage: Bacteria > Actinomycetota > Actinomycetes > Mycobacteriales > Nakamurellaceae > Nakamurella. The sequence continues at coordinate 1,356,799 of OY969473.1, forward strand.
GGGGGCGTCCGGGGTGGCATCGCGAGCGCGCCGGCACCCGGACCGACAGCACCACGTGCGCGGATCGGTGCCCAGCGTTGTGAGCTGCGCAGAATCGATTGCGCACCCGTCCGTGCGAGGGACGTTCGAAGCGTCCTTCGACGGCCCCTGTGGACTCCGATGCGTCCGAATGGTGGAACCGTGGCCGTCCTCTTGACGGCGATCTGAGAGGTGGGGCACACTCACTCGCGTCAGTTGCTTAAACGTTTAGGCGGTGCATCGATGCAGGCGAAGACGACACTTCGGGACGTGGCCCAGCGGGCCGGCGTCTCCGTGGCGACCGTCTCCAACGTCCTCAACGATGTCCGGGGGAACCGGATCAGCCCGGCCACCCAGATCCGGGTCCGGGAGGCGGCCGACGCACTCGGCTACCGCCCCAACCGGCTCGCCCAGGGTCTGCGCACGCAGCGCTCGCAGACCATCGGGTTCCTGTCCGACAACATCGCCACCACGCCGTACGCGGGCCGGATGATCCTGGGAGCCCAGGACGCCGCCGCCGAGGCGGGCTACCTGCTGCTGCTGCTGACGTCCGGCGGCGACGCCGAGCTCGAGGACCGTGAGCTGCAGGCGCTCGTCGACCGGCAGGTCGACGGCATCATCTACGCCTCGATGTTCCACCACGTGGTCCGGCCGCCCGCGCGGCTGGCCGAGACCACGGCCGTCCTGCTGGACGCCCGCACGGCGGCGGGGGAGTTCAGCTCGGTGGTCCCCGACGAGGTCGGCGGGGCCCGCGACGCAGTCGAGGAGCTGTTGGCCCACGGCCACCGGCGCATCGGCTTCGTCAACAACTTCGAGGACTACCCGGCGCCCACGGGCCGCCTGCTGGGCTACCGGCAGGCGCTCGAGGTCTACGGGGTGCCGTACGACCCGGCGCTCGTCGTGACGTCGTCGCCGAACGACGCCGGCAGCGGCTTCAACGCCAGCCTGCCGCTGCTGGCCCGCCCGGACCGGCCGACCGCGGTCTTCTGCTTCAACGACCGGATGGCCATGGGGGCCTACCAGGCCGCCGCCGAACTCGGCCTGCGGATCCCCGACGACGTGTCGATCGTGGGCTTCGACGACCAGGAACTGATCGCGTCCAACCTGCGACCCGGGTTGACCACGATGCGGCTGCCCCATTACGAGATGGGGCAGTGGGCGGTCCGCACGCTGCTCGGCCTGATCCAGGCCGGCGACACCGCTCCCGGCGTCACCCACGCACTGCTGCCCTGCCCCCTGGTGCGTCGTGCATCAGTGAGCTCGCCGCCCCAGCTCTGACCCCTTCAGAAGTGTCCTCGCCGGGGCGGCGAGTACCACCCATCAACGAGACGTCTCCGTTGCCGCGGAGGCGTCCCATCACCCCGGCTCGCGCCGGGATTTCCAACGGAGGAAAGCTGTGGTCAATCGCACCATCAACCGCCTCGTGGCCGTCAGCCTAGCGGCGGCCACCGCACTCACCCTGAGCGCCTGCGGGAAGGGCAGCAGCAGTGCATCCAGCGGTGACACCAACACGCTGAAGCTGTGGACCCACAACGCCGGCAACGACGAGGAACTCGCGTCCATCAACGCGATCGTCACCGACTACAACGCCAGCCAGACGCAGTACAAGGTCGAGGTCCAGGCGTTCCCGCAGGACTCGTACAACCAGTCCGTCACCGCGGCCGCGGCGTCGAAGAACCTGCCCTGCATCCTGGACGTCGACGCGCCCAACGTGCCGAACTGGGCCTGGGCCAACTACCTGTCCCCGCTGACCGGCCTCGACGACACGCTGTCGAAGTTCCTGCCGTCCACCGTCGGCCGCTACGACGACAAGATCTACTCCTACGGCTTTTACGACGTCTCGCTGGCGATGATCAGCCGGCCGTCGGTGCTCGAGGCCAACGGCGTTCGGGTTCCGACGATCGACAAGCCCTGGACGGCAACGGAGTTCACCGAGGCGCTGAACAAGATCAAGGCGTCCGGAACGTTCGAGTACCCGCTGGACCTGGGCACCGGCGCCACCGGTGAATGGTGGCCCTACGCCTACTCGCCACTGCTGCAGAGCTTCGGCGGTGACCTGATCGACCGCACCGACTACCGGTCCGCCGACGGCGCGCTCAACGGCGACGCCGCGCTCGCCTGGGCGAACTGGTTCCGCTCGATGGCGACCGAGGGCTACATGCCGGCGAAGTCCGGTGCCGACGCCGCCGCCGACTTCGCCAACGGCAAGAGCGCCATCCTGTACTCCGGCCAGTGGTCGGCGTCCAACCTCGAGGCGGCCTTCGGCGACGACGTGCTGTTCCTCCCCCCGGTGGACTTCGGAGCCGGCCCCAAGGTCGGCGGCGGTTCCTGGCAGTGGGCGGTCAGCTCGGGCTGCGGCAACCAGGCCGGCGCGATGGACTACATGAAGTTCGCCGCACAGGACAAGTACATCGCCTCGGTCGCCACCGCGACCTTCAACATCCCGGCCACCGACGCCGCCGCGGCCACCGTGGCGGGCTACGAGGCGGGCGGCAAGTACGACATCTTCCGCCAGTACTCCAAGGCGTTCGCCGAGATCCGGCCCGCCACCCCGGGTTACCCGTTCATCGCCACCGAGTTCACCAAGACCGCGCAGGACATCCTCAACGGCGCGGATCCGCAGCAGGCGCTGGACACCGCGGTCGCCAACATCGACGCGAATCAGAAGTCCAACAACTACTTCGCCGCTTCCTGACCCTCCCGAACCGGACCGGCACCCGCGGGTGGGGCCACCCGCGGGTGCCGGTCCCCAGGGTCGACAAGGAGACCCCCATGAGCCAATCCGTCCTGCTCCGCCCACCCGTGCCGCCGAGTGCATTGTCCCGCAAGGGACGTCGCGCCGGCCGCCCCGCCCGCTCGCAGACCACCGTCGGGGCGTGGATGGTCGCCCCGGCGGCCGTCCTGCTCGTCACGTTCGTCATCATCCCGATCGCGCTCACCTTCGCGCTCGCCTTCACCAACGCCAAACTGGTGTCGCCCGAGCCGATCTCGCTCATCGGCTTCGACAACTTCACCCGCCTGTTCGCCGACCCGACGTTCTGGAAGTCGCTGCGCAACACAGTGATCTTCGCGGTCTTCGTGGTGCCACTGCAGGCCGGCCTCGCGCTCGGGCTCGCCGTGCTGATCAACGTGAAGGTCCGCGGCGTGAACTTCTTCCGGACCGTGTACTTCCTGCCGGTGGTGACGTCGATGGTCGTCGTCGCCATGCTGTGGATGTTCCTGTACCAGCCCACCGGCCTGATCAACAGCCTGCTGGCCGAGATCGGCATCGACGGACCCGACTGGCTGGGGAACAGCTCCACCGCGCTCGGTGCGATCATCTTCATGTCCATCTGGCAGAACGTCGGATTCCACATGGTGATCTGGCTGTCCGGGTTGCAGACCATCTCGCCGTCGCTGTACGAGGCGTCGTCGTTGGACGGGGCGACCGCGTGGCAGCAGTTCCGGTTCGTCACCTGGCCGGGCCTGAAGCAGACCCGCACCTTCATCCTGATCACCATCACGATCTCGGCGCTGGCCCTGTTCACGCAGGTCAACGTCATGACCCAGGGCGGGCCGCTGGACAGCACCTCGACCGTGGTCTACCAGGCGGTGCGCTCCGGGTTCGCCCAGCAGCAGACCGGTTACGCCTCGGCCATCTCGCTGATCTTCTTCGTGCTCGTGCTGGCCGTTTCGCTGGTCCAGCGCTACCTGACCCGTGACAAGGACGTCCGATGACCCTCTCCGCCGCCACCGACGACCACCTCGCCCACGTCGCCGAGGCCGAGCCCACCGGCGACCGGTCCGTGGGGGCCCGGAAACCGTTGGCGCGCCGCATGTCCGGCTACCTCGGTCGCATCGTGCTCAGCCTGGCCTTCGGCCTGCCACTGTTGTTCATGATCGTGTCCGGCTTCAAGCCGGACAACCAGATCTTCGGCGACCTCACGTCGCTCAACGCGTTCCTCCCGGTCGGGGACATCTCGTTCGACAACTACTCCGCGGTCTTCGACCGGGTGCCGTTCGGCACCTTCATCGCCAACTCCGTGCTGATCTCGGTGGTCACCGTGGTGCTCGGCCTGATCGTGAACTCGCTGGCCGCGTTCGCATTGGCGCGTCTGCAGTTCCGCGGCAAGAAGATCCTGCTGACGCTCATCATCGCCACCCTCATCGTGCCGTTCGAGACGTTGGCCCTGCCGCTGCTGTGGTGGGTCAACAAGCTGCCGTGGCTGGACGCGAACGGCTTCTCGCTGGGCTGGCTGGACACCTACCAGGTGCAGATCCTGCCGTTCGTGGCCAACGCCTTCTCGATCTACCTCTTCTACCAGTTCTTCGACTCGATCCCGAAGGAACTCGACGAGGCGGCCACCGTCGACGGGGCCGGCTGGTTCCTGATCTACCGCAAGATCGTGATGCCGCTGTCCGGGCCGGCCATCGCCACGGTGGCGATCCTGACCTTCCTGCCCGCCTGGAACTCCTACCTGTGGCCCTTGATGGTCGTGCAGTCGGAGGAGCTGCGGCCGGCGATGGTGGGCATCGACTACTTCAAGCAGCTCAACGTGTCCTGGGGTCAGATCATGGCCTACGCCTCGATGATCACCATCCCGGTGCTCGCGTTGTTCATCGCGTTCCAGCGGGCGTTCATCAACTCGATCGCCTCGTCCGGCGTGAAGGGCTGACCCGATGCTGCGACTCCCCGAAGCGTGGGTGTGGGACTTCTGGACCGCCGACGACGGCGACCGGTACCACCTCTTCTTCCTCTACGCGTCGCGTGCCCTGCGCGACCCCGACGCCCGCCACTACCGCGCCTCGATCGGGCACGCGGTGTCGGACGACCTGGTGCGCTGGGAGCGGGTCACCGACGCGCTGGTGCGTAGCGACGCACCGGCTTTCGACGACCTCGCCACCTGGACGGGCTCGGTCGTCCGGCATCCCGACGGCACCTGGTTCCTCTTCTACACCGGAGCGACCGCGGCCCCGGACGGCTCCAATGTGCAGCGGATCGGGTACGCCACCTCGACCGATCTGATGAGCTGGTACAAAGCGCCGGCCGACACCGTCATCGAGGCGGATTCCCGCTGGTACGAACGGATCTCGTCCGGGATGTGGAACGACGAGGCCTTCCGCGACCCGTTCGTCTTCGCCGACCCGGACGGCGACGGCTGGCACATGCTGATCACCGCGCGGGCCGATCACGGCCCCGCCGACGAACGTGGGGTAATCGGCCACGCCTGGTCGGCGGACCTGCGGCGCTGGGAGGTGCGGCCCCCGCTGACCGCGCCCGGGCAGGGCTTCGGTCAGCTCGAGGTCACCCAGGTCGAGATCGTCGACGGCGCACCTGTCCTGGTCTTCTCCAGTGCTCACGGCGGGGTGGCCGGATCCCGGAACACCGCCGGCGGGATCTGGGCCGCCCGGGCCGATTCGCTGCTCGGTCCGTTCGACCTCGCCGGCGCCCAGCTGGTCAGCGACACCGCGCTGTACGTCGGCAAACTCGTCCGCCGCCGCGAGGACGGCGCGTGGGTGATGCTCGCGTTCCACCACGAGGACGCCGACGGTGCCTTCGTCGGGTCCGTCTCCGATCCCGAGCAGGTGCACTGGGACGGCCGCACGCTCACCCGATCCGCGCGGCAGCCCGCGCCGGTCGCCTGAACCCCATCCGAGGATGATCCGATGACCTTTCCCGTTGTGCTGCCCTCGGTCTCGCCGCCGACCGCGTTCGTGCCGGCCCGGCCGGCACTGCACTTCACCGCCCCGGCGAACTGGCTCAACGATCCCCACGGGATCTGCTGGGCGGGGGGCGAGTACCACCTGTTCTACCAGCACAACCCGCACGGGACGAGCTGGTCGGCCGCCGTCACCTGGGGACACGCGACGTCGGACGACCTGGTCCGGTGGCGGCACCAGCCGATCGCGTTGACGCCGGAGCCGGCCGAACGCGGCTGCTGGAGCGGCACCGTCCTCGTCGAGGGCGACCGCCCGACGATCCTCTACACCAGTGTCGTCGGCGACGACTGGGACATCGGCCGGGTGGCCGCCGCGCACCCCGATGATGCCTTGCGCCAATGGGTGTCGACCCGCAGCCCCGAGGTCGACGTGATCGTGGAAGCACCACCGGCCGAGCTCGGCGCGACGGTGTTCCGCGATCCCTGCCTGGTCCGCACCGACGACGGCTGGGCGATGGTGGTGGGGGTCGGCGTGGCCGACGGGACCGGGCTCGCGGTGCAGTGGGTGTCGCCCGACGGCGTCACCTGGACCTACGACGGGGTGGTCTGTGCCCGCCCCGCCGACGCCGCGGGACTGTGGACCGGAACGATGTGGGAATGCCCGCAGCTGTTCCGGGTGCAGGGCGACACCTGGGCGCTGGTGGTCGCGGTGTGGCAGGACGGCAAGCTGTACTACAACGCCGCGGCCGTCGGTTCCTACGACGGGCACCGCTTCGTCGCGGAGCGCTGGTCGCGGCTGACCCACGACGAGAACGCCTACGCGATGACGTCTTTCACCGACCGGACGGGCCGGCCGTCGGTGATGTTCTGGCTCCGCGAGGACGCCGACCACGACCCGCTGTCGCGGTCCTGGGCCGGCGCGCTGTCGCTGCCGATGGTCGTCGAGCTGACCGCCGACCGGGAGCTGCGGCTGCTCCCGCACCCGGATGTCGACTCACTGCTCAGCGGCGACGCCGTCCCGGCCGCCGGGACCTGGCCGCTGGACGGCGGCGGTCTCGACCTGCGGCTGCCGGGCGGCACCGTGGCGATCCACTGCGACGGTGCCGCCGTGGTGCACCTCGCGGTCACGCCGACCGCGGTCACCGTCACGCGCCCCGGCCGGCCGGACACCACCGTCCCGGTGGGCGACCCGACGGTCCGCATCGTCGTCGACGCCGGCATCCTGATGATCCACGGCGGCTTCGGTTGCGGCACGGTGCGTTTCGATGCCGTCGGGGTCGTCACCGTGCAGCTGGACGCCCCCGGCGGCACCGTCCAGCGGCTCGCTTCGGCCGTCTGAACACTTCTGTCCCCAACTCCGGGCGGACTGTGCCCGCTCAGCGGGAACAGTCCGCCCGGATTTCGCTGCTCCGGGTCGCCCCGCCCCGTCCCGCCCCGCAACCTTTCGCCCCCGGCAACCTCTCGCCCCCCGCAACCTCTTCCGAATCCTGGCGAAGGGTTCCCGGTCCGCGGGAACCGCCACGATCCGGAGGTAGCTCACGGGTCATTCCTGCCGCACTGTCGGTGCCGTGCGCCAGAGTGGGCGCGGACAGCTGCGGCGGGCCGGGCGGGGGAGTGATGGCGGGCAGAGCGAGACACCGGGCCAGGCCCTTGCGGCGCGTCCGCATCGAGGAAGCGCCGCCCACCGGCGACCACGCCGCCGGCTGGCCGTGGTCGATGCCTGCGGTGGATGCGCTGGCGGCGGCGCAACTCGAGCTCGGCCCGGTGACCGTCCTCGTCGGCGAGAACGGCTCGGGCAAGTCGACGCTGGTCGAGGCGATCGCGATGGCGTTCGGGATGGCGGGCGAGGGCGGTTCCACCGGCGCCCGGCACGCCACCCGCACGTCGGAATCGGAGCTCTGGAAATACCTGACGCTGACCCGGGACCCGGGTGGGGCGCGCTGGGGCTTCTTCCTCCGCGCCGAGACGATGCACGGCTTCTACTCCTACCTCGAGGACCACGCGGGCGAGCGTCCCGAGCCGGTGTTCCACGAGATGAGCCACGGGGAGTCGTTTCTCGCGCTGCTCGGTACCGAGCGGTTCCGTGGGCCGGGTCTCTACCTGCTCGACGAGCCGGAGTCCGCGCTGTCGTTCCAGGGGTGCCTGAACCTGGTCGCCCAGTTGCACGAGCTCTCGCGCACCGGCGGCGCGCAGATGATCGTCGCCACCCACTCACCGTTGATCGCCGCGGTGCCCGGTGCCCGGATCCTGGAGCTCGGCCCGTGGGGGATCCGCGACTCGGCGTGGGAGGACCTCGCCCTCGTGCAGCACTGGCGGTCCTTCCTGCGGGACCCGCGGATGTTCCTCCGGCACCTCGACGGGTGAGCTGTCGGCGCCGAGCGCGCGACATCACACCAGGAAATATCCGCGTGTCGACGGCGCGCCTCGACAGGCCACGAGGTGTCCGGAACTACCTTCGGTTCCATCACCAGCTTGACATAACTATAAGGGTCTGGTTCAGGTTGAGGGTTTGGAACGGGCGACCGGCGTGTCGTCCGACCACCCTCGCCGACCCGTCCCGGACCCCCGCGCCCACACCGTAGAGAACAGCACCACCGAGCAAGAAGGAACGGTCATGACCCCTCCGCACAACTACCTCGCCGTCATCAAGGTCGTCGGTATCGGCGGCGGTGGCGTCAACGCCGTCAACCGGATGATCGAGGTCGGCCTGCGTGGCGTCGAGTTCATCGCCATCAACACCGACGCCCAGGCGCTGCTGATGAGCGACGCCGACGTCAAGCTCGACGTCGGCCGCGAGCTCACCCGCGGCCTCGGCGCCGGCGCCAACCCCGATGTCGGCCGCAAGGCCGCCGAGGACCACCGCGAGGAGATCGAGGAGGTGCTCAAGGGTGCCGACATGGTCTTCGTCACCGCCGGGGAAGGCGGTGGCACCGGCACCGGTGGCGCCCCCGTCGTCGCCAGCATCGCCAAGAAGCTCGGCGCGCTGACCATCGGCGTCGTCACCCGGCCGTTCGCCTTCGAGGGCAAGCGCCGCGGCGGCCAGGCCGAGGAGGGCATCAAGGAGCTGCGCGCCGAGTGCGACACGCTCATCGTCATCCCCAACGACCGGCTGCTGCAGCTCGGCGACCTCGGCGTCTCGCTGATGGACGCCTTCCGCTCGCGCCGACGAGGTGCTGCTCAACGGCGTCCAGGGCATCACCGACCTGATCACCACCCCGGGCCTGATCAACGTCGACTTCGCCGACGTCAAGTCGGTCATGTCCGGCGCCGGCACCGCGCTGATGGGCATCGGCTCGGCCCGCGGCGAGGGCCGGGCCGTGCAGGCCGCCGCAGAAGGCGATCTCGTCGCCGCTGCTGGAAGCGTCGATGGACGGCGCCTACGGCGTGCTGCTGTCGATCGCCGGCGGCAGCGACCTCGGCCTGTTCGAGATCAACGAGGCTGCCTCGCTGGTCCAGGAGGCCGCACACGACGAGGCCAACATCATCTTCGGCACCGTCATCGACGACTCGCTCGGCGACGAGGTCCGGGTGACGGTCATCGCCGCGGGCTTCGACTCCGCCCCCAGCCGGCCGGGCTACGTCCGTCCGGGCGCGGCGTCCGCACCCGCTCCGGCCGCGCCGGTGGCCCCGACCCCGCCGCGGCAGCCCGAGCCGCCGCGCCAGGCGCCGGCCGCGCCGTCGTACTTCGGCGACGGACAGCCGATCGCCGCTCCGCGCACCTACGTGCCGGCGACCGCTGCGGCCACCCCGGCCGGTTACGGCTCGACGCAGACGATCAACGGGAACCGGCCGGGAGGCCGCCCCGTCGTCGACGAGGACGACGACGTGGACGTGCCGCCCTTCATGAAGCGGTAGTCGTGTTCCAGGTGGGCTGGACGTTCACCGACCGGAAGGGCGGCGCTTCGGCGCCGCCCTTTGCGGCGTTCAACCTGGGTACGCATGTCGGCGACGATCCGGCCGCCGTCGCGGCGAACCGGTCGGCCCTGGTCGCCGGTCACGGGCTGGCGGGGATCGTCTGGATGGACCAGGTCCACTCCGACACGGTCGCCGTGGTCGACGCGGCGGCGGACGGTCCGGTCCCCGCGACCGACGGTGTCGTGACCACGACGCCCGGTCTCGGGCTCGCAGTCCTGACCGCCGACTGCGTGCCGATCCTGGCCGCCGACCCGGTCGCCGGCGTCGTCGGGGTGGCCCACGCCGGGCGGAGCGGAGCCGCGGCGGGCATCGCGCTGCGGCTCGTCGAGACGATGGAATCCGTCGGCGCCGGCCGTGGCGATCTCCAGGTCGTGCTCGGACCGTCCATCTGTGGTGCCTGCTACGAGGTGCCACCGGCCATGCAGGCCGAGATCGAGCGGCAACTACCCGGCAGTGCTTGCGAGACCCGGGGCGGCACCGCCGGTCTCGACCTGTCGGCGGGTATCGCCGCGCAGCTCGGGGCGGCCGGGGTGGGGGTCACCGCCGGCGCAGCCTGCACCCGCGAGACGCCGACCCTGTTCAGTCACCGCCGGGAGGCTCCCACCGGACGGCAGGCCGGACTGATCTGGCTCCGGCCGTGACCTCGGCGGTGCGCCCGGCAGCAGCCACGGCGATCCGCGAAGTCGCCGACGGTGCGTCGCGTGTCGGTGTCGGTGCGGGTCCGACGAGGCCGATACCGTTGAGCTCCAGTGCCTCGCGATCGAGGGCGATGTTTCGGCCGGTGACGGCCAACCGAGGAGGGAATGTTCCATGGGTTTTGGGCGCAAGATGGGTGCCTTCCTCGGACTGGTGCCCGACGACGGGCACGGTGGGCGTGACGGCGAGTACGACCCCGCCTACCCGGCCGACTACCGGTCCGATCAGTACGACGATTTCGAGACAGCGGAGTACGCGGGCGAGTACGGCCGCGACTACGGCTCCGAGCGCGCCGGTGCCGCGGCGGCGCCGCCGACTTCGACGGCGGCTACGCCTCGGCCGGTCACGACCGGTCCGGGGACCGGCACAACGCCCGCCTGGACCCGCGCTTCGACGGCGCCCGGGGGAGCAGCAGCTTCGCCGACGCACCCACCCACGGCGCGACCGCACTGCAGCCGCTGGTCGCGCCGCGGATACAGCCCGAGACCAAGACGGCCAGCCGTCCGGTGACGATCAAGCTCACCGGGTTCAGCGAGGCTCGGGTCATCGGCGAGAAGTACCGCGACGGGCTGTCGGTGATCATGGACATGACCGAGATGGCCGACGCCGATGCCCGCCGGCTGGTCGACTTCGCCGCCGGTCTCGCGTTCGCGATGCGCGGCTCCATCGACAAGGTGACGACCAAGGTGTTCATGCTGCTGCCCGTCCGACATCGACGCCGCCGACATCTCGGCCGAGCAGCGGCGCGAGTTCGCCGGGGCCTCGAGCCGCTGAGCGGCATGTGATCGAACCGTCCTCATCATGAGTTCGGCAGAGCCGGTGGCGAGTGATCGCCACCGGCTCTTCTGTTCCGCTGACTTTCCGGTAGAAACGAGACTGTGAACATCTTCTGGCAGGTCGTGTACCTGGTGCTCTGGCTGTTCTACCTGTTGCTGCATCGGCCGGCTGCTGCTGGAGTTCGTCCGGATGTTCGCCCGCTCCTGGATGCCGTCCGGACGGTCGGCCATCGCGGTCGAGTCCGTCTACACGGCCACCGACCCGCCGGTGAAGGCGCTGCGCCGGCTCATCCCGATGGTGCGCATCGGCGGGGTCGCGCTGGACCTCAGCCTGATCATCCTGTTCCTGGTGCTCAGCTGGCTGCTGCTGCCGCTCGTCGCTTCCCTTGCGGTCGCCGCACGCTGACCGGCCGGGTGACCGCGACCGCGTGGCCGCACGGGCCGCTGCGGTCATCGGAGTAGCGTCTCCCCGGCACACACCGGCATCGACTGCACAGTTCTCCCGTGCAGGTCACGATGTCCGCACGTCCGCGCCACCGCTCGAATTCCTGGCGACCACACTTTTCCGGAGGATGAATCCATGCGGCTCACGCCAGCAGAGGTGCACAACGTCGCCTTCAAGAAGCCGTCGCTCGGCAAGCGCGGCTACGACGAGGACGAGGTCGACGCGTTCCTCGATCTGGTCGAGGACGAACTGGCCCGCCTCATCGAGGAGAACAACGCGCTGACCGCGCGGCTGGCCGAGGCCGGCATCGTCGTCGAGACCGCCACCGACGAAGCGGGCATCGCCGCCACGCCACTGCCGACTGCGGAACCGGCCGCGGCCGCCGAGCCCGCCGCGTCCACGCCGGCCGCCGCACCCGCTGCGTCTTCGACCCCGGCCACCACCGGCGAGGCCCACACCGCGGCCGCCCGGCTGCTGGGCCTGGCCCAGGAGACTGCCGACCGGCTCACCGCCGAGGCCCGCGAAGAGGCCGAAAGCACCCGCGCGGCCGCCAAGGCGAGACAGCGACAAGCTGCTCGCCGACGCGACCGCCGAGTCCGAGCGGGTCCGCACCGAGGCGCAGACGTTCTCCGACGAGTTGCTGACCGAGGCCCACGCCAAGGCCGAGGCCGCCGAAGCCGAGGCGAAGGAGCAGAAGGCCACCGTGCTCGGCCAGCTGGAGACGGACAAGACCGAGCTCGAGCAGAAGATCGACGGCCTGCGCACCTACGAGCGCGAGTACCGCTCGCGGCTCAGGATCTGGATCACCGACCAGCTGAACCAGCTGGACGGCAACCCGAGCGAGAGCTCCACCGTCTCCTGAGCTCCACCGCAGGAAACCGGCGCCCGTCCCGACCGTCCCACCGGTTAGGATGGGCGCCGGTTCGTTTCCGGGAATCCTCGGGCACGTGCCGCAGTTGAGGAACAGCATCACGGCATCGACCCGGCCATCACCGGCGAGCCATCCGGAAGAACGGTCCCCACGGACTCACTAGAACCGGACGGGCGCGGCCCGACATCGCCGCACGACGAGCGGTCGCCGTCCTCCGGGGCGGCGGCAAGCGGGGTGGTACCGCGGGAATCGGCCTCACGGCCGCCTTCTCGTCCCTGCACGGTGAGACGTGTGCAGCGGCCGGATCAACCGGACGCGGCACCGTGAGACGTGTGCAGTGACCCGAGGAGTGAAGATGACCGGCCAGTACCCCCGCGCGGGCGCCCAGAGCGTCACCGCCCATCCGGATTTCCCGCAGCTGGAGACCGAGGTCCTCGCCTACTGGAAGAGCGACGACACCTTCCAGGCGTCCATCGACCAGCGGCCCAGCGGCGAGAACGGCAGCAACGACTTCGTCTTCTACGACGGCCCGCCGTTCGCCAACGGCCTGCCGCACTACGGCCACCTGCTGACCGGCTACGTCAAGGACCTGGTGCCGCGCTACCAGACGATGCGCGGACGCCGGGTCGACCGCCGCTTCGGCTGGGACTGCCACGGACTGCCCGCCGAGGTCGAGGCCGAGAACCAGCTGGGGATCAAGCACAAGTCCGAGATCGAGGAGATGGGCATCGGCCGGTTCAACGACGCCTGCCGCGCCTCGGTCCTGCGGTACACCGCCGACTGGGAGACCTACGTCACCCGGCAGGCCCGCTGGGTCGACTTCGACAACGACTACAAGACCCTCGATCTGGACTACATGGAGTCCGTGATGTGGGCCTTCAAGACCCTCTGGGACAAGGGCCTGGTCTACGAGGGCTACAAGGTCCTCTGGTACTGCACGCGCTGCGAGACCCCGCTGTCCAACAGCGAGACCCGGATGGACGACGTCTACCGCTCCCGGCAGGACCCGGCCGTCACGGTCGCGTTCCCGCTGTCGGCGCCGGGCGCGGTGTTCGACGGCGCGCAGGCGCTGGCCTGGACCACCACGCCGTGGACGCTGCCGTCCAACCTGGCGCTGGCGGTGGGCCCGGACCTCGACTACGCGGTGGTGGCCTCGCCCGCCCGCCCCGGTGAGACGTTCGTGCTGGCCGAGGCCCGGATCGGCGCCTACGCCCGGGAACTGCCCGACGCCGACGTGCTGCACCGGCTGACCGGCCGGGACCTGCTGGGGGCGCGCTACACCCCGCCGTTCGACTTCTTCGCCGGCCGGGACAACGCCCACCAGGTGCTCGCCGCCGACTACGTGACCATCGAGGACGGCACCGGTCTGGTGCACATCGCCCCGGCGTTCGGCGAGGACGACAAGGCCGTCACCGACGCCGCCGGCATCGAGGTGGTGAACCCGGTCGACGGGCAGGGCCGCTTCACCGCTCTCGTCGCGCCGTACGAAGGGATGCACGTCTTCGAGGCCAACGCGCCGATCATCGGCGACCTCAAGGCGGCCGGGATCCTGATCCGGCGCGAGACGTACGACCACTCGTACCCGCACTGCTGGCGCTGCGACTCCCCGCTGATCCAGCGGGCGGTGTCGTCGTGGTTCGTCGCGGTCACGAAGATCAAGGACCGGATGGTCGAGCTGAACCGGCAGGTCGAGTGGGTTCCCGGGCACATCCAGGACGGGCAGTTCGGCAAGTGGCTGGCCAACGCCCGCGACTGGTCGATCTCGCGGAACCGCTTCTGGGGCTCGCCGATCCCGGTGTGGACCTCCGACGACCCGATGTACCCGCGGGTGGACGTGTACGGGTCGCTGGACGAGATCGCCGCGACTTCGCCGACGCCCTCCGGGAGCGGAGCGGGGGCGGAGCCGAGGCCGCCGATGGTCTGCGCCCGGACGACCTGCACCGGCCGTTCATCGACGAGCTGACCCGGCCGAACCCGGACGACCCGACCGGGCGCTCCACCATGCGCCGGGTGCCGGAGGTGCTGGACTGCTGGTTCGAGTCCGGATCGATGCCCTTCGCCCAGGTGCACTACCCGTTCGAGAACCGCGAGTGGTTCGAGGAGCACTACCCGGGCGACTTCATCGTCGAGTACAACGGCCAGACCCGCGGCTGGTTCTACACCCTGCACGTGCTGGCCACCGCGCTGTTCGACCGGCCGGCGTTCCGGGCGTGCGTGGCGCACGGCATCGTGCTCGGCGACGACGGCCTGAAGATGAGCAAGTCGCGGAAGAACTACCCGGACGTCAACGAGGTGTTCGACCGCGACGGCTCCGACGCGATGCGCTGGTTCCTGATGAGCTCGCCGATCCTGCGCGGCGGCGACCTGGTGGTCACCGAAGCCGGCATCCGGGAGAGCGTCCGGCAGGCGGTGCTGCCGCTGTGGAACGCCTGGTACTTCCTGTCGCTCTACGCCGGGGCGGCCGACCGGGTCGGCGCGTCGCGGACCGACTCGACCGACGTGCTGGACCGCTACATCCTGGCCAAGACCGCCGAACTGCGCGACGAGCTCACCACCGACCTCGACGCGCTGGACATCGCCGGGGCGTGCGCCGAGGTGCGCTCGTTCCTGGAGGTGCTGACCAACTGGTACGTCCGGCGGTCGCGGCAGCGGTTCTGGGACGGCGACGCCGACGCGATCGACACCCTGCACACCGTGCTCGAGGTCGTCTGTCGGCTGGTGGCCCCGCTGCTGCCGCTGACCGCCGAGGTGGTGTGGCGGGGGCTCACCGGGGAGCGTTCGGTGCACCTGGCCGACTGGCCGGCGGCGGGTGTGGTGCCCGCCGACGCCGAGCTGGTGTCGGCGATGGACGAGGTCCGGGAGGTCGCCTCGGTGGCGCTGTCGGTCCGCAAGGGCGCGTCGCTGCGGGTCCGGCAGCCGCTGGCGTCGGTCACCGTGGTGGCGTCCGACGTGGTCCGGCTCGAGCCCTACCTGGGCCTGGTCAGGGACGAGATCAACGTGCGGGACGTCGTTCTCGCCGATCTCGCCGACGGCGGCGCGCACCGGGTGCGCCAGCAGCTGACCGTCAACGCCCGGGCCGCCGGCCCGCGGCTGGGCAAGCAGGTGCAGCAGGTCATCAAGGCGGCGAAGGCCGGCGAGTGGGCGGTGTCACCGGACGGTCTGGTCACCTGCGGCGGCGTCGACCTGGCGGCGGGGGAGTACACCCTGGAGCTGGTCGCGGCCGGGGCCTCGGACGGCGCCGCCGGTGCTTCGGAGGCGATCGGCATCCTGCCGTCCGGCGGCTTCGTGGTGCTGGACACCGCGCTCGACGACGACCTGCTGGCAGACGGATTGGTGCGCGATGTCGTTCGGGAGATCCAGCAAGTTCGAAAGCTCGACCAGCTGGATGTGAGTGACCGTGTCGAGATTGAGCTCTTCGTGGAGGACGAGCCTGTTGCGACCGCCATCGAGGGTCGCCCGGACTATGTCCAGCGCGAGACGCTTGGTACCGCACTTGCGGTCCACCGTGCGTCGAAGGGGGGGACCCGCACTCAGCTTGCCGGAGGGGTTCGCATCGGAATCAAGCTGACCAAGGTGTGACTTTGCTCTGGGGCGGATAAAGACCGTATGCGGTCTTTATCCGCCCAAAGCGGCGAGCGTGGAACGGATCTCGTCGATGACCGCGGGCATGTCCCGCCTCAGCTGGTGCGGGGTGTACCGCAGCACCGTCCACCCGTCGCGCACCAGCAGATTCTGACGCTCCCGATCGCGGTGAAATGCCGCCGGATCGGAGTGGGCGCTGACGCCGTCCACCTCGATGGCGAGCTTGACCGCCTCGACCGCGAAGTCCAGCCAGAACCGCCGGCCGGCGACCCACACGTGGACACCGGCCTTGATCTGCGCCAGGCCGGCGCGTCGGAACGCTGCCGCCAGGCTCCGCTCGGCGGGCGACACCGTGCCGTCTGCCGCCAGCGCCACGGAGCGGCGCGCCGAGGCGGCTCCGTGGGCCCGGGCGAACCGGTCCATCGAGCCGACGAGCTCGGAGACCGAGACATGGCGCTGCAGCGCCCGGTCCACCACGTCCTGACCGTCAAGGTGCTGCGCGCACTCCAGGGCAGCACGAGCCCGCGTCAGCACCCGCACCCCGCGGACGAAGGTGACGTCAGCATCCGGCAGCGGACGCCGGCGGACGGTGAGATGGGGACGGGTCCGGGCCGATGAGGTGCGCGGCACCGTCACGCACACCGGGCCGAAAGGTCGCTCGCGCAGGCCTTGCAGCCACGCCGCCCAGGTCCCGGACAGCACGGCGTCGGGTCCAGCCCAGAGCATGGCCGCCTGCATCATCACCTCGTCGCTCACGACGACGGCGGCATGCCGGTAGACGCCCGGGAACACGGCGCGCCACTCCTTGTCGGCCACCCGCCGGGTGACCGTCGTGGTGCTGATCCCGGCCCGCAACGCCTGCGCCCGGCTGAACACGCCACCCTGTCGGGCCACCAACTCTGCTTCGGTCATCGGCGAAGGATGGCGCACCGGCCCGGTTCCGCGACGGAGTTGTCCCCACCTTGCGCTCTCGGGCGGATAAAGATCGCATACGGGCCTTATCCGCCCGAGAGCGCAGGGTCAGAAGTAGGTGGGGACGAGGTCGACCACGGCGGGGTTGTCGCCGGGGCCGACGACGGGGAGCCAGCGCCACTTGTCGAGAGTGGTGCAGGGGTGGGAGATCCCGAGCCGCACCACCTGGCCGACCCGGAGTTCGGTGTCGGCCGGCAGTCGCAGGAACGCATGCTGGTCGTTCAGCGCCGACACCGTCGCTCCGAGCAGCGCGCGAGGCACACCTCCGAGCTCGTCGGCGATGAGCTCGGGCTCCGGCATCCCGGCGTCGACACCGAGGTCCCGGCGCCCCGCGTCCAGGAGGGCCAGCCCGGGCTCCGGCCGGGACAGCACCCGCGCCCACACGTGCAGGGCGGCGGTGAACGGTGTTCCCGCCCGGGACAGCGGCGACGTCGTCCGGTAGAGGCCGTCGTCATGGGTGAGGTAGCAGCCGGAGCGCAGCAGCGCCGTCACCCCGGGGCCGGCCGCTGCACCGAGCACGTCGGCGACGACGTCGAAGAAGGTCGAGCCGCCGGCGGTCAGCAGGACCTCGTCGGTCGCGTACTGACCACGGCTCAGCAATTCCTCGTGCAGACCGACCATGGCGTGCAGGAAGTCCTGCACCCGCGCCACCGACGCCGCGGTCGTGTCGGTGGCGAGCGCGGCCTCCCAGCCGGCCACCCCGGCCAGCCGGAGCCGGGGGCTCGCCGCCACCGCGTCTGCCACGGCAATCGCCGCCGCGGACGATCGCGCCCCGGCCCGGCCGCCGGCGGCCCCGAGCTCGACCAGCACCCTGACCGGTCGGGCCGGTCGACGAGCGCCGCGTCCATCGCGGCGACGGTGTCGACATCGTCGGCCCAGACGGTGATCTCGGGCCCGGTCGACACTCCGTCCAGCCACCGCAGCGCCACCGGATCGACCAGCGGGTTGGCCAGCAGGATCCGCGGCACCCCGGCCGCGACCGCCACCCGCAGCTGCGCCGGCGTCGCCACCGTGATGCCCCACGCTCCGGCATCCAACTGACGCTGCCACAGTGCTGGTGCCATCGACGTCTTCCCGTGGGGTGCCAGCGCCACCCCGCGGTCGGCGCACCACGCTGCCATCCGGGCGACGTTGGCGTCCAGCGCGGCGTCGTCGAGCACCGCCACCGGCGTGACGAGATCCGCCAGGCGAGGTCCCCCCGCCACGAAGACGGAGCTCGTGAGACCGGCGGTGTCCGGGGGCAGGCCCTTGTCGAGACCGGTCAGCAGCGGAGCGTCCATCGGCCCACCCTGTCACGGCCGTGGCTCGGTACGGCCTCCGGCGCAGGACAGTCTTCTGGGTTCGCGCCGAGACCCACCGGGTGGACGCCGTGACCACGCCGAAGGACCCGAACCGGTTGGACGTCTCGCGTCAGGCGTTCCGCCGTCTCGACGAGGCAGCCGATCAGGCCGACGCCAGCTTGAGCCGCTGCTCGGCCTGCTCCTCCACCGCCCACAGGGCGACGGGCTGCTGGTCGTACATGATCTGCGTACGCGCGTTGTAGACCGCGGGCCACAGACTCGCCGCCCAGGCGACCTCCGTCTCCTCCCGGTCGAAGGAGCGGCCGCGGGCTGACTGGTATTCGTAGATGAACGCCGCCGAGCTGTCGACGGGCGCCAGCGACGACGTGCCGTTGCTCAGGAAGCTGCCGGCGGCCGCCCCGACCAGCGCGGCCTCGGGCAGCCACGCGAGGCTGTCCCAGTCGTGCACCAGGAACGGCTCGCCGTCCTGCCAGCGGATGTTCTGCGTCTCCCAGTCGGCGTGGCCGAGCGTCGGCCCCAGGTCCGCCGCGCGGAGCCGGGACCGCAGCCGGTCGGCGGTCCACCAGATCACCTCGGGCATCGGCGCGGTGCGGACCCAGTCCTGCTGCCACCACAGCTGGGGGAAGGCGACCTCGCCGCTCCAGTCCACCCACGACGGGTTGGGCAGCGGCGGCGGCACGGTGAGGGTTTCGGTGAGCGACTGCGCCGCGGCGAAGAGCCGGCCGAAGGCCGCCGCGGTGTCGGCGTCGTCGCCGATCCGCACGTCACCGCCCGGTCGCCATTCCTCGGCGTGTACCGCGACGCCATCATGCAACGTCACCCCGGTCAACGGCCGAGCACACGGGAAGCCCTGCTCGGCCATCGCCGCCTGGGCGGCGACACATGTTGCCGCGCGGCCGTTCTCGTCGTGCCGGGATTTGACCACCACCTGCCGGCCGTCGGTCAGCTCGACGCCGGTGACGTGCGACGCCTGCCGTCGTCCGAACAGCTCGCGTTCCGGTTCCGCCCCGAACTGCTCGAGGCACCACGCCGACAACGCCGCCCACTCATCTGCCCACACCGAGGTCGAGACCCGTCCTGCACATCGCGGTGATCGCTGGAGTCTGTTCACCAGTCCGGTCGGTCACCCACCGACGGGATCGGTGGTGTCCGGTTGGCGGCCGCGTGTCCGCCGAGATCGCATCGTACCGACCGGCGTGGTGTGCCTGGCCGGACCCACGTCGGGCAGCGACGTCAGGTGCGGGCCACCCGCACCTGGATACCGCGGGCGACGTCGCGGGGGAGCTCGGTGGTGTGCGGCCCGTCGACGACGGTCAGCGCGGTGCCGCGCATCCCGAACTCGAGGACCGCGCCCGGCTTGATGCCGCCCCGGTGCAGGCGCTCCATCATGTCCGGCGAGTTCTGGATGGGCTCGATGATGCGGCGGACCTGGTAGGTGCCGGCGGTGTGGGCCGCCTCCTCCGCCGTCATCAGGTCGGCGTGCGTCTCGGTGTCCGGGAACGGATCCTGGCCGAGTTGGTCCAACCCGGGGATCGGGTTGCCGTAGGGGGAGTACTGCGGGTGGTTGAGGATCTCGACGAGGCGCTGCTCCACGGCCTCGCTCATCACGTGCTCCCACCGGCAGGCCTCGATGTGGACCTCGCGCCAGTCCAGGCCGATCACGTCCATCAGCAGGCGCTCGGCGAGCCGGTGCTTGCGCATCACGGCGGTCGCGCGATCGCGGCCGTCGCTGGTGAGCTCGAGGTGGCGGTCGTCGGACACGACCAACAGGCCGTCCCGCTGCATCCTGGCCACCGTCTGACTCACGGTCGGACCTGACTGCAGGAGGCGCTCGGCGATGCGCGCGCGCAACGGGACGATGCCTTCCTCTTCGAGTTCGAAGATGGTCCGTAGGTACATCTCCGTGGTGTCGATCAGGTCGTTCACTGGAATGATTCCCCTTCTTGGCCTCCCTGATACTACGTGGGAGGACCCGAGGATCCCGGCCCGGCCGCGTCGTCGGCCGGTCCCGACCGGAGGAATGCGGACACGATGGCGGCAGTGCTGGTGGCGGCGGTCGATCTCGCCGAGGAACTCATCGGGGATCGGCCCCCGGTGGTGCTGGACGTGCGGTGGAGCCTGGTTGGCAGCGATCCCGACGGGTACCGCGCCGGGCACGTACCGGGCGCGCTCTTCGTGGACCTCGACCGTGACCTCGCGGCGCCGGTCGGTGACGGGTCCGGGGGCCGCCATCCACTGCCCGACCCGGCGGAGTTGCAGGCCGTCTGGCGTCGGGTGGGCATCCGGGCGACCGACGGTGTGGTGGTCTACGACGCCGACAACGCGTCCGCGGCGGCCCGTGCCTGGTGGCTGCTGCGGTGGTCGGGCCTGCCGAACGTCCGGGTGCTGGACGGCGGGATGGCCGCCTGGCGGGCGGCCGGGCTCTGGGTCAAGGCCGGCAACGGCAGTCCTCTGGTGCCCGGCACGGTGCGGGTTCGGCCCGGCGGGATGCCCGTCGTCGACGCCGATGCCGCCGCGGCGTCGGCGGCCGAGGGCGCGCTGGTCGACGCCCGGGCCGCCGCGCGGTTCCGCGGCGAGGTCGAGCCCGTCGACCCGGTGGCGGGCCACATCCCCGGGGCGGTCAATCTGCCCTTCACCTCCCTGCTCACCGACGACGGACGGTTCCGGCCGGCCGTGGAGATCCGTGCGGCCTTCGCCGCCGTCGGCATCACGTCCGGCGCCGTGGCCTCCTGCGGGTCCGGGGTGACCGCCTGCCACCTGGTCCTCGCCGCCGCGATCGCCGACATCGAGTTGGCGCTGTACCCGGGTTCGTGGTCGCAGTGGTGCGCCGTGGGCCGGCCGGTCGCGACCGGCTGAACCACGGGTGCACCACGGGTGCACCCCGGCGGTCAGGTCCGTTCGCGCACCGGACGGTAACCTGACCCCATGGCGGCGCCGCTGGTGATCTGGGATCCGTCGATGCTCGGGTACCGCTGGTCGGACAGCCACCCGATGAACCCGCTGCGGCTCGAACTGACGATGGCGCTGGCCACCGAACTCGGGGTGCTCGACGGTGTCGACCTGTGTGCCCCCGAACCCGCCTCCGACGAGGTGCTGCGGACGGTCCACGACGCCGACTACATCGCGGCGGTGAAGGCCGCGTCGGCGCCGGGGGTGCCCACCTACCGGGACCACGAAGACGGTCACGGCCTCGGGACCGCAGACGACCCGATCTTCCCTCGGATGCACGAGGCCGCTGCGCTCATCGCGGGCGGATCCGTGCGGGGGGCACGGGCGATCGCGGCCGGCGAGGTGACCCGCGCGGTGAACATCGCTGGCGGGATGCACCACGCGATGCCGGACCGGGCAGCCGGGTTCTGCGTGTACAACGACGCGGCCCTGGCCATCGCCGCGTTGTTGGCCGCCGGGGTGGAGCGGGTCGCCTACGTCGACGTCGACGTGCACCACGGGGACGGCGTGCAGGCCGTGTTCTACGACGACCCGCGGGTTCTCACGATCTCGCTGCACGAATCGCCCCGCACGTTGTTCCCCGGAACCGGGCATCCGACGGAGGTCGGCGGGCCGCACGCAGCCGGCACCGCGGTCAACGTGGCCCTGCCGGCCGGCACCGGCGACGCCGGCTGGCTGCGCGCCTTCCACGCGGTCGTTCCCGGTGTGCTGCAGGCGTTCCGGCCGACGGTGCTGGTCACCCAGCACGGCGCCGACGCGCACGCCGAGGATCCGCTCGCCAATCTGCGCCTCACGGTCGACGGCCAGCGGGCGGCGCAGCTGGCGCTGCGGGAGATGGCCGATCGACTGTGCGAGGGACGCTGGCTCGCCGTCGGTGGCGGGGGTTACGCGCTGGTGCGGGTGGTGCCGCGCACCTGGACGCACCTGCTCGCTGTGGTGCTGGACCGCGACATCCCCCCGTCGACGCCGCTGCCGCCCGGCTTCCGCCGGCAGGCCTCGGGCCACGTCCGCGACGACGGCAGCCCCGGACGTGGCCTGCCGCTGACGATGTCGGACGACGCCCCGGCGGACTTCGTGCCGTGGGACGGTTGTCACGAGACCGGCGTCGACCGGGCCATTCTCGCCACCCGCCGGGCGGTGCTCCCGTTGTGGGCCCTCGATCCGTTCGACCCCCGGGACTGACGGCGATGACCGAGACCGCCGTACCCGCCGCCGATCCCGGCTACCCGGAGCACTGGGAGGCCGACGTGGTGCTCGCCGACGGCGGTACCGTGCACCTGCGGCCGACGTCACGCACCGACACCGAGGCGCTGCGGGCGATGCACCTGCGGATGAGCGACCGGACCCGCTACCTGCGCTATTTCGCCGCAGTCCGTGAGGTCAGCGACCGGCAACTGTCGGTGTTCACCGACGTCGATCACGACGCCACCGTGGGCCTCGTCGCGGTGCTCGGCGACGAGCTGATCGCGGCCGGCACCTATCACGGCGTACCGGGCACGGCCGAGGCCGAGGTCGCCTTCGTGGTCGAGGATGCCCACCAGCGCCGGGGTCTCGGTTCGATCCTGCTCGAGCACCTGGCGGCAGCGGCCCAGGAACGCGGGCTGCGCCGGTTCACCGCCGAGGTGCTGGCCGACAACCCGCAGATGCTGCGGGTGTTCACCGACGCCGGTTACGCGGTCACCCGTGAGTTCGGCGACGGGGTGCTGGAGGTGGCGTTCGACATCGCCCCGACGGACGCCTCCCGGGCGGTGATGTACAGCCGCGAGCGGCGCTCCGAGGCGCGGTCCATCGAGCGGCTGATGAGCCCGACCTCGGTGGCCGTCATCGGGGCGTCCAACGATCAGCGGAAGCTGGGTCACGCGGTGCTGGCCAACCTGCTGCGCTCGGGTTTCACCGGTCCGATCTACCCGGTGCACCCGGAAGCCCGTGCGGTGCAGAGCATCCGGGCCTACCCGGACGTGCGTGACGTGCCCGGCGAGGTGGATCTCGCGGTGATCGCGGTACCGGCGTCGTCCGTGGCCGACGTGGTCGCGTCGTGTCAGGCCAAGGGGGTCCACGGACTCATCGTCGTCACCGCCGGATTCGCCGAGGCCGGTGCCGACGGTGCGGTCGCCCAGCGGGCGATGGTGGCGCGTGCCCGGGCCAACGGCATGCGGGTGCTCGGGCCCAACTGCCTCGGGTTGATCAACACCGACCCGGCGACCCGCCTGAACGCGACGCTGGCGCCGCGGGTCCCGCCGGCCGGCCGGATCGGCTTCTTCTGCCAGTCCGGGGCGCTGGGCATCGCCATCCTGGCCGACGCCGCGCAGCGTGGGCTCGGGCTGTCGTCGTTCGCCTCGGCCGGCAACCGGGCGGACGTCTCCGGCAACGACCTCATGCAGTACTGGTACGACGACCCGCGGACCGATGTGGTGCTGCTGTACCTGGAGTCGTTCGGCAACCCGCGCAAGTTCGCCCGGCTGGCGCGGGCGTTGGCCCGCCGCAAACCGGTCATCGCGCTGAAGTCCGGCCGGCACGCCCTGGTCGCGCCCGGCCTGACGGCGTCGTCGGCGACGGTCTCGGACAGTGCGGTGGCCACGCTGTTCGCCCAGTCCGGTGTCATCCGGGTCGACACCCTCGCCGAGGGCTTCGATGTCGCGCTGCTGCTCTCGACCCAGCCCGTCCCCGAGGGCGGCCGGGTGGCCGTCGTCGGGAACTCGACGGCGCTGGGGGTGCTCGCCCTGGACGCCTGCCTGGAGCAGGGGCTGACGGTCAGCGGCGGTGCCCCGATCGACCTCGGCGTCGGGGTCGAGCCGGAGATGCTGGCGCTCGCCGTCCGCACCGCGGTCGACGATCCCGAGGTGGACGCGGTCGTCGTGGTCTACGTGCCGCCGGTCGCCATCCCCGGCCAGCGGCACGCGGCGGCCCTGTTGTCGGCCGTCACCGGCGCCGCGAAGCCCGTCGTCAGCACGTTTCTCGCCGTCCAGGGGCTGCCCGCGCAGCTGGCGGTACCCGACCCGGACAGTGCCGATGTGGCGCCGGGGGAGCGGCCGCCGGCCGGCCGGGGATCGGTCCCGTCGTACAGCACCCCGGAACGGGCGGTGGCGGCACTGGCCAGGGCCACCCGCTACGGCGCGTGGCGGCACCGGGCGGCCGGCGTCCTGGTCCGTCCCGCCGGCATCGACGAGGCCCGGGCCCGCCGGCTGGTCGACCGGTGGCGGGCGGTCGACCCGGCGGAGCACGAGCTGACCGTCGATCGCAGGGTGGAACTGCTGTCCTGCTACGGGATCCCGGTGCTGGAGTACCGGGTGGCCCGGTCCACCGAGGAGGCGGTGACGGGTGCCGGGGACATCGGATATCCCGTCGTGGTCAAGGTCGCCGACGAGACGTTCCGGCATCGCGACGACCGGATCGGCGTCCGGGTGGGGCTGACCGACGCGGCCGAGGTCGCCGCCGCCTACACCGATCTCGCCGCCCTCGGCGACCCCACCTGCTACGTCCAGGCGATGGCCGTGCGGGACCGGGCCACCGTGAGCACGGTCTGCGGGGTCCGGGCGGACCCGTCGTTCGGTGCGCTGGTGTGGTTCGGTCTGGGCGGGATGGCGACCGAGCTGCTCGACGACCGCGCGTACCGGGCGGTGCCGTTGACCGACGTCGACGCCGCCGACCTCATCGCCGGCCCGCGGGCCGCGCCGCTCCTGCACGGCTACCGGGGCAGCGAACCGGTGTCGGTCGCGGCCCTGGAGGAGCTGGCGCTGCGACTGTCTGCGCTGGCCGACGACCTGCCCGAGATCATCGAGTTGACCCTGCGTCCGGTGCTGGTCGGGCCGGCCGGGGTATCGGTCACCGGGACGGCGGGCCGGGTGGGTCCGCCACCGCGCTATCTGGACGCGACCCGCCGGATGCGCTGATCCCACCGATCAGCCTCAGGTGAGCGCCGGCACACAGGCCCCGGCACAGGGAGGGTGGCGTGGCTGGGGGACCGGTCCTGACCCACGTGCGACGCCGAAACTCCGCCGGACACAGCAACGCCCCCGCGGACCTCGAGGTCCACGGGGGCGACGCAGGGTTCCGCGGAACCGATCAGCTCGCGTAGGCCTTGAGTGCCTCGGATCGATCACCGACGCGCAGCTTGGCCATCGAGTCGCGCTCGATCTGACGGACGCGCTCGCGGGAGATCCCGAAGACGCGGCCGATCTCGTCCAGAGTGCGGGGCCGACCGTCCTCGAGGCCGTACCGCAGCCGCAGAACAGTGCTCTCGCGCTCGTCCAGCGTGTCCAGCACCCGGGAGATGTCGGCGTTCATGAAGCGCGCCACCACCATCGACTCGGCCGACATCGACTCGCCGTCCTGGATGAAGTCGCCCAGCGGGGCGTCCTCGTCGCGAGCCGACGGGCATGTCCAGCGACACCGGGTCGCGGGCGTGGTCGAGCAGGTCGGCGATCTTCTCCTCCGGGATGCCGGACTCCTCGGCCAACTCGGCGAAGGTCGCGTCGCGGCCCAGCTGCTGATGCAGCTCCCGCTTCAGGCGGGCCAGCTTGTTGACCTGCTCGACGAGGTGCACGGGCAGCCGGATGGTGCGCCCCTGATCGGCCATGCCGCGGCTGATCGCCTGGCGGATCCACCACGTCGCGTAGGTGGAGAACTTGAAACCCTTGGTGTAGTCGAACTTCTCGACAGCGCGGATGAGCCCGAGGTTGCCCTCCTGGATGAGATCCAGCAGGGGCATGCCGCGGCCCGAGTAGCGCTTGGCCAGCGAGACGACGAGGCGGAGGTTGGCCACCAGCAGGTGCTGACGGGCGGTCTCGCCGTCGCGCACGAGCCGGCCGAGATCCTTGGCGAGCTTCGCCGGGACCTTGTCGTTGTTCAGTTTGAAGTTCGCGTACAGCCCGGCTTCGATACGCTTGGCCAGGTCGACCTCCTGCTCGGCGGTCAGCAACGCGGTCTTGCCGATGCCGTTCAGGTACACCCGGACGAGGTCCGCGGAGGGACCCTGTGCATCCAGATCGGCAGCGGTGATCGCCGGACGCAGGTCGCTCGGGGAGGCGGTCATAGTGGTGCTCCCATCAATCTTTGGCGGCGGCTCGGAAGGTTCGTGAGCCAGCATTGGAATAACGACGACTGGAGGTCATTCGTTCCCGAAGTGGGCCCGGCTTGCTCGACCCGTGATGATCGCTGCCGCGTGTGTCGCGATCTGGCCTTACACCACAGGCTCTACCCCGATTCGCCGTGCGCGCCGCATGGGAGAACGATGGGAGAAATACGTCGGCTCAGATGTCGACGACCACGGTGAACGGTCCGTCGTTCGTGCTGGTCACAGCCATCATGGCGCCGAAGACGCCGGTCGCCACGCTCAGCCCGGCCGTCCGCAGGGCGTCCACGACGGCCGTCACGAGGGGTTCCGCGACGTCGGCGGGCGCCGCCGCGGACCAGCTCGGGCGCCGTCCCTTCCGGGTATCGCCGTACAGCGTGAACTGGCTCACCACGAGCAGCGGAGCGCCGATGTCGAGGGCGCTGACCTCGCCGTCCGGTCCGTCCGGCGCGTGCAGGATCCGCAGGCCGGCGAGCTTGCCGGCCATCCGGACCGCGGTCCCTGCGTCGTCGGTGTGGGTGACGCCCAGCAGGACCAGGAGTCCGGGACCGGGCAGCTCGCCGACCGGCGCGCCGTCGACGGCCACCGACGCCGACGACACCCGGGTCACCACGGCCCGCATCAGGCCACCGGGTGCAGCAGGCCGCGCGTGACCGCGTGGCGCACGGCCGGCACGACCGCTTCGGCCAGTGCGTCCGGGTCGAAACCGTGGGCGGCGGCGAACAGGTCGACCAGCATGTCCAGCGGCAGCTGGCCGCGGCAGCCGGCCAGCAGGCCCTGTGTCCACTCGTCCAGCTGCAGGGTGGCGGCCGGCCCGCCGACCCGCCGCAGCACCCGGTACACCGTCGCCCAGCCGTCCTGGCCGGGCAGGCTGCGCTCCTCGAGCAGCGACGCGGGGGACAGCGCCAGCCGGGTGGCCAGCAGTTCCGCGTCGTCGACGCCCCGCAGCCAGTCCCGGCGCGCCAGGAAAGCGGCCGCCTCCTCGCCGGTGATCTCCTCGCCGGCCCCGGTGATCTCGTCCAGCACGACGTCGGGCACCACCCCGTCAGCCGGTCGGCGGAGCGTGATGAGCCCCATTCCGATCCCGGTGACCCGCTCCCGCTCGAAGTAGTCCAGCCACGCCTCGGCCACAACGTCCTCAGCACTGCCGTCGGCGCCCTCACCGGCGTCCTTGAGCCACAGCGCCACGTACTCGACGGGGTCCGCGAGCTCCCGCTGCACGACCCAGGCGTCCAGCCCGGTGTCGGCGACCCAGGAGCCGACCCGGTCGGTCCATCTCCCGTCGTCGTGCACCATCCAGTTCGCCAGCAGTTGCGCGGTCCCGCCCGGCTCCAGGTGCTGCGGGATGCGCGCGACCAGGGACCGGACGAGGCCGTCGCCGGCGACACCGGAGTCGCGGTAGGAGAAGCGCTGCTCGCCGGCCGAGATGACGAACGGCGGGTTGGACACGATCAGGTCGAAGCGTTCGTCCTGGACCGGATCGAACAGCGATCCGCGCCGCAGGTCCCAGGTCTGGCTGTTCATCCGGGCGGTCGCCGCGGCCAGCCGCAGCGCCCGCTCGCTGGTGTCGGTGGCGGTCAGCCGGTCGGTGTGGTGGTAGCAGTGCAGCGCCTGCACGCCGCAGCCGGTGCCGAGATCCAGCACACTGCCGACCTTCTCGCGGACCGTCGCTCGCACCAGGCTCAGTGACGCGGCCCCGATGCCCAGCACGTGGTCGGGCCGCACCGGCCCCGGCCGGACGTCGGAGTCCAGGTCGGACAGCACCAGGTACTCGTGGTCGTCGTCGCCGTAGGGGCGCAGGTCCATCCCCGGCCGGATGTGGTCGCCCTCGCTCTCGAGCACGCCCTCGGCCACCGCGGCGTCCACCCCGGTCGTCGTCAGCACCCGCTCCATCGCCGCACGGTCGACCGCACCGCCGAGCAGGAACACCCGGATCAGGGTGGACAGCGGCGAGCCGTCGGCGGTGGCGCGGCGGGCCGGCACCTTCTCGCCCCGGGCCAGCGCGCGGTGCGCACTGTCGCCGAGCCGCTCGAGCACCCCGGAGGTGTCGTAGCCGGCCGCACGCAGGTCGTCGCCCAGCCGGGCCGCGACGTCGAGATCCATCTGTTCACCGTTCGGTCGGGGGTCGGTCGGAACGGCGCCGGCAGCGGCACCGTCACCGCTCAGCAATACAGCCCCGGCCACCGGTTCACCTACTCGGCGGCCGGATCCGGCACGTTCCGTCCGGGAAGGTCCTGTGTCAGGGTGGGCCGATGACGACCGATTTCTACCTGACCGGCAATCCGGACGCGGACGCGCTGCTCGCCGCCGACGCCAACGCCGTACTCCTGGGCATGGTGCTCGACCAGCAGATCACCATGGAGAAGGCGTTCAGCGGCCCGGCCGTCATCGCCGACCGGATGGGCGGCACCCTCGACGTCGCCGCCATCGCCGCCGCGGACCCGGAAGAGTTCGCCGCACTGTGCTCGACACCGCCTGCGGTGCACCGGTTCCCGGGATCGATGGCCGGCCGGGTGCAGGCGGTGGCCCGGGAACTCGTCGAGCACTGGGGCGGCCGGGCGGAGAACCTGTACGCCGCAGCCGACACCGGCGCGGAGCTCAGGGAGCGGATCGCCGCACTGCCCGGCTTCGGTGCCCAGAAGGCCGCCATCTTCGTCGCGTTGCTCGGTAAGCGCTTCGGTGTGCAGCCCACCGGCTGGGCCGAGGCGGCCGGTCCGTACGGGGTGGCCGGCTCCCGGGTCAGCGTGGCCGACGTGGAGGATCCGGAGTCCCTGCAGCTGGTGCGCGCGGCCAAGAAGGCGGCAAAAGCGGCCGCCAGGGCCGAGCGCGACCAGGAGTAGCGTCGAATGCGTGCCCAGGCGACTGTGCACACCGTCTCACCTGCACTTCCCGGCGTTCGCATCCATGCGGCAGCGGGAATCGGTAGAGGTGACAGATGGTTCTACACAGTGGTGGTTCTCCACCGTGGATCCACCACCACGGCCGCGACTGCGGCCGCCGGGCTACCTGAGGGGAAGTGCCAGGCTCCATGACCGAACGTCCGGTGTTGATCACCGACGCCAAGGAGTCCTACCAGCAGCAGTTGTCGCGACGACGGAAGCGATACGCGCTCACGATGGGGATGCGTATCCCGTTCCTGATCGCGGCCGTGCTGACCATCGGCACCCCGTGGCTCGCGCTCACCCTGATCCTGCTGTCCGTACCGCTGCCGTGGATCGCCGTCCTGATCGCCAACGACGGCCCGCCGCGCGACCAGAAACCGGCGAAGGTGCTGCCGGGCACCATCAGCTACGACCGGGCGATCGAGACCCGTCACGAGGTCATCGACGCGGTGTCCGCTGACGACCACCGGGCGCCGTCCGCTCCCTGATCACCCGACGGGGCCCGGGTCGCTCCGGGCCCTGCGCAGGGGTGTCCGATCAGGCGGTGTCCGTTCAGGCGGTGTTCGTTCGGGCGGTGTTCGTTCGACTGCTGGGCCCCTGGATCGGTGACGTGGCCCGTGCGGCACCGGGGCGGGCGCCGACCGCGGCCGCCGCGTCGGAGCCGGCCCGCACCCCGGCCAGGAGTGCGGC
Organism: uncultured Actinomycetota bacterium; assembly: GCA_963700115.1. Taxonomy (GTDB): domain Bacteria; phylum Actinomycetota; class Actinomycetes; order Mycobacteriales; family Nakamurellaceae; genus Nakamurella. Next base: position 1,386,606 of record OY969473.1, read on the forward strand.
TCCCGGGTCGTCCCCGGCCAGCCAGTGCGACAGCCATCCCGCGTTGAACGCGTCACCCGCCCCGGTCGAATCCGTGCGGTGCACCGCCGGTGCCGCCGCGGTCCGGCGTGCTGTCCCCGCCATCCACGTCGCCCCGCGCTCGCCGTGGGTGACAACCACCTCGCTGACGACCTTCAGCACCGCCTCCGCTCCGCCCATGGCCGCCAGCTCGCCGTCGTTGGGCAGCAGCAGGTCCACGTCGGCCAGCCAGGACAGGAACGTGGGCGCCCCGACGGCCTGGATGTGACGGGCCGCCTGCGGATCGACGCTCGTCGTCCAGCCGACGGCCTTGGCCGCCGCGAGCGAGTGCAGTCCCGCCTCCCGCGAATCGTCGTCGAGCAGCACGTACCCGGACAGGTGCAGGTGCTGCCGGGGCTCGGCCGGGGTCCCCAGGACCACGTCGGCCGTGCTGAACGCCTTGTTGGCGCCGCGGTCGGCCAGCATCGTGCGGTTGCCGTCCGGGGTCACCAGGACCACCACGCAGCAGGTCGCGAGCTCGGGGTCGACGGCGAAGCGGCAGTCCACCCCGGCGGCGGCGAGTTCGGCGGCCGCGGTCCGGCCGGCCTCGTCGTCCCCGACCCGCGCGAGCAGCGAGACCGGCACCCCGTAGGCGGCCAGCCAGGCCGCAGTGTTGCCACCGGCGCCGCCCGGGGTCACCACGACCCCGGCCCGGGTGTCCTGACCCGGCACGATGTCGCCTCGTACCTGCGCCACCACGTCCAGACCGACGTCCCCGACGACGGTCACCCGGAAGCCGCTCACCGGCCGACCGCCGCGATCGCGGCGCCGGGGGAGGGCGGGCACTGTGAGATGGAAGCCGGCGGCCGCGGGAAGCTCGTCACGCCCGTCAGTCTGCGGCATCATGTGAGGTGGCCTCCGCCCGCCGGCGGGACGCCGGCCGACGCCCGGCCCTGACGCACGAGCGAGAGACTCCGATGACATCAACCGAGGTGCTGGAACACGTCCAGGAAGACACCACCGACGACGCCCCGGAACTGTTCCACTACGTCCGCAAGGCCAAGATCGCCGAGAGTGCCGTGCTGGGGAACTGGGTTGTCGCACTGTGCGGCGAGACGTTCCCGGTGACGAAGGCGGCCAAGCCGGGATCGCCCGTGTGTCCGGACTGCAAGAAGATCTTCGAGTCGCTGCCCAAGGGCGGCAAGTAACCGCTCCGGCGGCATGACCCCGGCACTGACGGCGGGCCCGCTCGGACGCCCGGCGGGTCAGCCGCCGGCGGCCCTGATCACCCGGGTCAGATCGTCCCGCAGCGCCGCCAGCTCGTCGAGGCCCATCCCGAGCCGGGCGGCCACCGCGGCCGGTACCTTCTCCGCCTGTGCACGCAGCGCCGCACCGCGCTCGGTGAGCCGGACCGCGAGCTGACGCTCGTCGCGCGCATCCCGCCCACGGGCGATGAGGCCGGCCGTCTCCAGCCGCTTGAGCAACGGCGACAACGTGCCCGGGTCCAGCGCCAGCGCGGCGCTCAGCCGGCTGGCCGTCTGCGGGGTGCGCTGCCACAGCGCGAGCATCACCAGGTACTGCGGGTGGGTCAGCCCGAGCGGCTCGAGCACCGGTTTGTACAGCGCGACCACCGAGCGGGCCGCGACGACCACCGCGAAACAGACCTGCTGCTCGAGCGCCAGCGGATCCTCGGCTGTGTGCGCCGTCATGGGCCGGTCCCCTTCCGTGAGGTGTGGTGCTCCTCATCCTAGCCGAATCTGTTGGTGCACCAATCATTGGCGTACGGTCTAACCATGGAACAGCTGCTCACGATCGCCGCCGCCGCGGAGTCCGACGGTGGGGTCAACCCGCTTTTCTTCGTCCTGGGTGCACTCGCGCTCATCGTGGTGTCCACCCTGGGCCCGCTGTCCCGTCTGCACGAACGCCGCGACCGGGCCCGTAAGGAAGCGGCCGGGACGGACGCTGCCGGCAAGGACGCTGCCGGCAAGGACGCTGCCGGCAAGGACGCGCCGGATCGCCGGACAGGGACGCTGATGACAGGGACGCCACGGGCGCTGCGGTCGACGAGCGTCGCACCGACTGATCCGCCGCACCGACTGATCCGGCGCACCGACTGATCCGCCTCACCGACTGATCCGGCGCCCCGGATCGCCGCTCACCCGGCGTCGGACTCCAGTCGCTGCCACTTCCGGCGCTCCCGCTTGGACCGCCGCGGCGGGTAGTACTCCAGGGTCGCGTTGTTGAACTGGGCGCCGATGATGATCGCGACGCCGACGAAGTAGGCGAACAGCATGAAGGCGATCGGGGTGGCCAGCGCGCCGTAGGTCAGGCCGTGGGTGGTGACGTATCCGATGTAGATGCGCAGGCCGGCTGACGCCACGATGAACACCGCGGCGGCCAGCACCGCACCGGGCAGGCCGCGCCGCCAGGGATGACGGTGCTTCGGGGCCAGCTTGTACAGCGTCGCCAGCGCCACGATCAACAGCAGTGCGATGCCCGGGTAGTAGACGATGGACACGATCTGGGTGACGCGTTCGTTCCACGCATCGGGGAAGAACTCCGGCAGGTACTCGGGACCGACCGCCAGCAGCGGCAGCGCGAACACCCCGAAGACGAGCGCGCACAGGTAGAGCCCCAACGCGAAGAACCGCTCCGCCACCGGGTGGCGCACCTCGCGCTGGTTGTAGGCGATGGTGATCGACTCCACGAACGAGGCCATCGCCGATGAACCGGCCCACAGCGAGATGACGAAACCGACGGAGACGACGTCGGCCTGCCCCTGGTGCAGGATCGTGTCCACCGTCGGCTCGATCAGCGACGAGCTGACCTCCGGGCTGAAGACCGTCCGCAGCACGGTGACGACCCGGTCCTGGACGGTCTCGATGGTGTCCGGGCCGAACCAGCCGCCGATGAAGCCGATCGAGCCGAGCAGGGCCAGCAGCAGGGGAGCGGTCGACAACGCCTGCCAGAACGCGGCTTCCGCGCTCATCCCGAACAGCGAGTCGTCCCAGGCCTTGCTCAGCGTGCGGGTGACGACCTTGAGCGGCCGGCGGCGGGTGCCCGGCGGGATCGACCAGCGGGGCCGTCCCCGGGCGGTGCCACGGGGTCGTCTCGGCGTGCGCGGGCGACCACGGGGGCGGCGTGTCCGGGGCTGCCGGTACCGGTACGACGGTGCTGTCGGGACCCGCCGGCAGCTCCACCGCCGGGGCCCGTTCGATCGCCTGGGTGGGTTGCTCGTCGAAGGGCGACCGGGGCCGCCGCGCCTGGGGAGCGGGGCTGATCTCCACCGACGGGCGCCGCAGAACACCCCGGCGGGTCGCGGTGGAGCTGGACCGGTCGGGGCGTTCGGCGGCGGGGCTGGGCATCGCGTACCAGGATGCCTGGTCGACCCCGGCGAGCGGGGGCGACACCGGCGTCGACACCCCGATTTGTGACGTTCCTGTCGGTCGCCGGAGGCCGGTGGTGCGCGTCGTCGGGACGGTTCACGGTCGCCCGGCCGGTACCATCGACTGCGGCGATCGGCCCTGGGGAACCCGGAACCGGCGCCGTTCAGGACAGTCCGCCGGTTCCGGCCGGTGATCGCAGCAGCTGCAGCAGAGGTGGGGGAGACACGGTGTCGGTGGCCCCCTCGGCGCCTGCCGGACCGCGCCTGCGGGCCTGGCAACGGGAGGCCCTGGCCGCCTACGAGCAGGCCGACAGCGCCGACTTCCTGGTCACCGCGACGCCGGGTGCGGGCAAGACGACCTTCGCGCTGGCGCTGGCCGGCGGGCTGCTGGCCCGCCGCGCTGTCGACCGGGTCATCGTGGTCGCCCCCACCGATCATCTGCGCACCCAGTGGGCCGATGCGGCCGCGGGCGTCGGGCTGGACCTGGACCCGACCATGACCAACGCGCAGGGCCCGGTCCGCGACGGCGCCCACGGCTACGTCACCACGTACGCCCAGGTCGCCGGCCGGCCGGCCATCCATGCCGCCCGGGCGACGCGGAAGCGCTCGCTGGTCATCCTCGACGAGGTGCACCACGCCGGCGACGGCCTCAGCTGGGGCGAGGCGGTGGCGGAGGCGTTCGACGGCGTGCAGCGTCGGTTGAGCCTGACCGGAACGCCGTTCCGCACCCGCGCCGACGAGCGGATCCCGTTCGTCCGGTACGAGACCGACGGCGAGCTGCTGCGTTCGATGGCCGACTACGGCTACGGCTACCGGGACGCGCTGACCGACCGCGTGGTCCGCCCGGTGGTGTTCGCCGCGTACACCGGGGTGTCCCGCTGGCGGAACTCCGCCGGCGAGGTGATGGCCGCGTCGCTGACCGAGAACAGCACGAAGTCCGTCGAGGCCGCGGCCTGGAAGACCGCGCTGGACCCGGCGGGTGGCTGGGTGCCGCACGTCATCGCCGCGATGGACGAGCGGATCACCCACCTGCGGGCGACGAGCATGCCGGACGCCGCCGGTCTGGTGCTGGCCAGCGACCAGGACGACGCCCGGGCGTACGCCGAGATCGTGCAGCGCATCACCGGCGAGAAGCCGGCGCTGATCCTGTCCGACGACCCGAAGGCGTCGAAGAAGATCGAGACGTTCCGGACGTCCGAGCCAGCGGATCGCGGTCTGCGTCCGGATGATCTCCGAGGGCGTCGACGTCCCCCGGGCCGCGTGCCTGGCCTGGATGACGTCCTACCGGACGCCGCTGTTCTTCGCCCAGGCCGTCGGACGTGTGGTCCGGGCGCGCAACGCCGCAGAATCGGCGACGGTGTTCCTGCCGGCCGTGCGGCCGCTGCTGGCGCTCGCGGCGGAGATGGAGACTCGACCGCAACTTCGTGATGATGCCGCCGACGAAGGACACCGAGCTCGGCGACGACCTCGCCGACCCGCTGGACATGCCGGTGGTGGAGTCCGAACCCGACGGCATCAGGCGCAACGAACACCTGGAGTCCGACGCCGAGTTCGCGCACCTGCTGCAGCTCCGGCCGGGCGGTCGTGGCCACCGCCCCCGGGCCGGCCACCGACGAGGAGGACGACTTCCTCGGACTGCCGGGCCTGCTCACCCCCGAACAGACCGCCGCGCTGCTGACCCGCCGTGACTCGGAGCTGCGGCGCCGGGTCCGGGCCGTCCAGTCCGAGGTGCTGCCGACCGGGTCGGTACCCGAGGTCAGCGCCGGCCAGGAGGGCTGGCGGGCGGCCGCGGCGCTACGTCGTGAGGTCAACCAGCTGGTGTCGCAGGTGGCGGCCCGCACCGGAGCCCCGCACGCGAAGGTCCACGTCCAGTTGCGCACGGCCATTCCGGGACCGGTGTCGTCGGCGGCGTCCGTCGACGTGCTGGAGCGCCGGCGGGATCACCTGCTCGGGATGCTCTGAACGCACGCTCCGGCTCGCGCCTCAGCTGCCGAGCGCCTTGAACGCCCCGAGGACCCCGAGCAGGGCGGCCGCGACAGTCAGGTACCAGCCCAGCTCGCCGCCGGAGAGCAGCGCCGCCGGGGGCGAACCGAGGACGCGCGTCGCTTGCAGCACCACCCAGACGGTGGCCCCGCCGATGGCCAGTGCGACCAGCAGGGCAGCGAAGCCGATCGGACCGTGGGTCATCGGCAGCAGCGACGCCAGGCCCAGCAGCACGAGTGCCGCACCGCCGACCGAGATGACCAGCAGCGCGATCCGGGTGATCGAAGCCGTGGTGTTGAGGTGTGGGCCGAGCTCGGACAACAACTGACGACCGGTCACCACGGTGCCGCCGAGCGCGTCCGAGCGGCCGACCGGCCAACCCGCGACCAGGTACTGAGCCATCCCACAGGCCCCGGCCAGCAGCAGGACGACGAACGCCATCGGATCCGCCCGCGGGCCCTCGGGTCGGCGCGGCTGCTGATCCGACGCCACCGGCCAGGGTCGGGCGGCACCCACCGGACCACCGGCGTGACTCATGCAGACACCTCTCGACGATGCCGAACCGCCGTGCCCGGTCCGGCCGGGGTGGCGTCGTCCATGTGATCTTGCCGGGACCGGACCCGTTTGTCGGCGGCGTCCCGCAGATGCTTTCGATTGGCTGTCGTCGGTGCGTCGCGGCAGCCGGGACGCGATCGTACTTCAGTTCTCCGGGGAGACAGGAACGGGGCGGGCCGCCTGTCGGCGACCCGCCCCGTGCTGTGAGCGGAGGGGGGAAGAACCTCAGACCGAGGTCGTGGTGCGGGTGTCGTGGATGACCGCGGCCAGCTGCTCGAGGCGGTCCTGGTGCTGCCGTCCGTGGTGGCCGCAGAAGAGCAGCTCCCCACCGGTCGGCAGGATCACGCGGATGGAGGCCTGAGCACCGCAGCGGTCGCAGCGATCGAGGGCGGTCAGTGTGGTGGGTGCGGCCGTCGTTCCGGTCATGATGTGTCCTCCCGTCGATCGAACGTGGCGCTTCCGCGTTCCGTTCGTACCGTCTATTCGATGCTCCCGTTCGCACGGATGGGTCCTGGTGAGATACCCGTTTCGTTCCGTACGAAGCGATCTACCGCCGGTCCCGAGGGGCCGGACGCAGATCCGGGACCGATCTCGGACCAGCTCCGTAACCAGATGCTGCCACCGAATTGTTCACGCCGGATGACAAGCGCCTGTGTCCGTGGACACGCTTGGATACCGATTCCGTCTCGGCCCGACGGTCGCCCGGCCAATTGTGCAGGTCACGGTGGGTGACGAAGCGGAAATCAGGGATCTGGCGGTACCGCTGGCGGCTCAGCATCACCGGGCGTGTTCGCTGACCGCAGAATGCGCCTGGCGGACCGGTGGTGACGCCCGCCGGTTGGGCCGAACGGGAGTCCGTGACGCGGAAGGGCGCCGGTCTCGCGACCGGCGCCCTTCGTGATGCTCACGCTCCGTGCCGGCCGTCGAGCGGCCGGGCGGCACCCCCGGGCGGACGCCCGGGAGCCCTACTCCAGGTAGTCGCGCAGCACCTGGGACCGCGACGGGTGACGCAACTTGGACATCGTCTTCGACTCGATCTGGCGGATCCGCTCCCGGGTCACCCCGTACACCTGGCCGATCTCGTCGAGCGTCCGCGGCTGTCCGTCGGTGAGTCCGAAACGCAGCCGGACGACACCGGCCTCGCGCTCGGACAGCGTCTGCAGGACGGCCTGCAGTTGGTCCTGCAGCAGCGTGAACGACACGGCGTCCACGGCCACCACGGCCTCGGAGTCCTCGATGAAGTCACCGAGCTGCGAGTCGCCCTCGTCGCCGATGGTCTGGTCGAGCGAGATGGGTTCCCGGGCGTACTGCTGGATCTCCAGCACCTTGTCCGGGGTGATGTCCATCTCCTTGGCGAGCTCCTCCGGGGTGGGCTCGCGGCCCAGGTCCTGGAGCAGCTCCCGCTGGATGCGGCCGAGCTTGTTGATGACCTCGACCATGTGCACCGGGATGCGGATGGTGCGGGCCTGGTCGGCCATGGCGCGGGTGATGGCCTGGCGGATCCACCAGGTCGCGTACGTGGAGAACTTGAAACCCTTGGTGTAGTCGAACTTCTCGACCGCCCGGATCAGGCCCAGGTTGCCCTCCTGGATGAGGTCCAGGAACGCCATGCCACGGCCGGTGTAGCGCTTGGCCAGCGACACCACCAGCCGCAGGTTGGCGCCGAGCAGGTGGTTCTTGGCGCGCTCGCCGTCGCGGCGGACCCAGTTCAGGTCACGGCGCTGCTGGGTGGTGAGCTTCTCGCCCGCCTCGGCCAGCTGGCGCATCTTCTCGGCCGCGTAGAGACCGCCCTCGACGCGCTTGGCGAGGTCGACCTCCTCCTCGGCGTTGAGCAGCGCGACCTTGCCGATCTGCTTGAGGTAGGCGCGGACGGAGTCGGCGGAGGCGGTGAGCTCGGCGTCCCGGCGGGCCTGCTTGAGGGCCTCGGACTCCTCGTCGTCGTCCCAGCTGAACTCGCTCGACTCGGCGGTCTTGCCCGAGCCGGTCGTGGCGGTCGTGGTCTCGCCGTCCTCGGACTCCTCGTCGTCGTCCTCGGCCGGGGCGGCCTTGACGATCGCGGCGCCCGCGGGCGTGTCGTCGGCGACGACGTCGGTGTCGACCTCGACCTCGACGGCGTCGTCGGCCCCTTCCACCAGGATCAACGCGCTGGGGTCCTCGTCGTCGGCGGGGCCGGCGTCGTCGGTGGCGGGCGTGGCGGGAGCGGCCTTGGCGGGAGCAGCCTTGGACGCCGCCTTACGTGGTTTCGCGGGGCCGGCACCGGCAGCGCGGGCCCGTGACCTGGTGGCGGGAGCGGCGACCCCGGCAGTGCCGGGCTCGCCGACCACGCCATCGGCGGGAGCGGAATTGGACGATGCTGCAACTGCCACGGAAAACCTTTCACGAACGGCGGCGCCTGACGAACCCACCACACAACGACCCCATTCCCGCCGCGCCGCCGGACAACGGCGGCGCCGGTGCCGTCCAGGCAGGAACGGGCACGATGATGACAGGAGTGGGGATCGGGCCTCGACGGCCCGGTATCGGCGACGTGACCATTGTAGCCGCGTGAGGCCTTCCGGCCGGACGGAAACGTCCCGATCAGGGCGTTCCCGAGCCGACGCGGGTACGGGACGCGGTCAGAGCAGCTTCTGCTCGCGGGCGGCCAGCGCGGCTCCGACGATGCCGGCGTTGTTGCGCATGGCGGCGACCTTGACCGGGGTGCGGGTCTTCAGGTGCGGGACCCACTTCTGCGGGTTCTTGGTGATGCCGCCGCCGAAGATGAACAGCTCCGGCCAGAGCAGGTTCTCCAGGTGCGTGAGGTAGCGGTTGGCCCGCTTGCTCCACTGCTCCCAGTTGAGCCCGTCCCGGTCACGGGCCGATGCCGCGGCCTTGGTCTCGGCGTCGTGGCCGTCGATCTCGAGGTGGCCGAGTTCGGCGTTGGGGATCAGCACCCCGTCGTTGATGAGGGCGGTGCCGATGCCGGTGCCGAAGGTGACCACGATGATCAGCCCGGGGTGGCCCTTGCCGGCGCCGTAGCGCACCTCGGCCAGCCCGGCCGCGTCGGCGTCGTTGAGGGCCGTGACCGGCCCGGGGACGTGTCCGCTGACCGCGTCGACGAGCGACGACACCGACCCAGGACTCGTCGACGTTGGCAGCGGTGTGCACGACGCCGTGGGTCACCACACCGGGGAACGCGCAGCCGTACGGGCCCTGGTAGTCGAAGTGCTCGGCGATCGTGTGCACCGTCGACGCCACCGCGTCCGGCGTCGCCGGCTGCGGGGTGTCCAGACGGAACCGCTCGCCGATCAGCGTGCCGTCGGCGAGGTTGACGACGCCGCCCTTGATGCCGGTGCCGCCGATGTCGATGCCGAAGGCGGTGTTCTCGGGGTCGACGGTCGCGGAATCGGTCGGGTCGGGCAGAACGGGCACGGTCATCGGCGGGGGCTCCTTCAGGACGGGCAGTCTCGGGACGGGCGGTGGCGGGACGGGCGGTGGCGGGACGGGCGGTTCAGGACGGCAGGTTCAGCACGGGCAGCGGTGCGGGCGAGGGTGGCGGTCAGGACGGGCAGGTCGCGGTGGGCAGCGGGAAGGTCGTCGGGACAGGCGGCACGGCCTGCGTGACGCCCTCGATGACGGCCGGTGGGGTGGAAGCCTGACGGATCGCCGCCAGTTGCGCCTGCTGATCGTCGGTCAGGGCCGCGTCCTCGTACAGCGCGCCCACCGCGAACTCGACCGAATCGTCGAGCCGGTCGTCCCGGACCAGCGTCGCGCAGGGTGCGACCACGAGGACGGTGCGTGCGGCCTGGGCGCCCGCGCCGCCGTAGCGGATCTCGCCCCAGCAGCGCAGATCCGCGGCCGGGTAGAGCGGGTCGTCATCGGCGTCGCGGATCGAGTCGAAGCCGGCGCGGCGCAGCGTCTCGGTCACCGTCTTCGCCATGCCCGGGGTGTCGCTGGCGTTGACCACCCGCAGGAGCACGGTCGCGGGGTTGGCGGGGCGGGTGTCGCGCAGGGTGTTGGGGTCGGTGATGGCGCCCAGCGTGGTGGTCGGGGTGGCCGACGGGGGCGTCGTCTCGGCGGTGGCAGCCGGATCGGTGCCGGGGGCGGCGGTGTCGGCGGCGCGCGAGCTGGTCGGCGGCGGGCCGGGCGGGATTGCACGAATTGTCGGCGGCCGGCTCCGGCTTGAGCACCACGATCCAGGTCACCGTCGCCGCCAGCAGCAGCACGCCGATGATCACCAGCGCCGGCCAACGGTGGCGCCGTTGGTAGCTGTCAGGTGCGCGATCGCTGCTCAACGGGGAAAGCCTCTTCTCGGTAGGCGCCCGTCCGCCGGGGGAGCGGCAAGGGTGCGGAACGTCGGGAAACGCGGCATGACGGCCCGGAAGCCGGGTGCCAGACTATGCGTCGACCCCCACATCTTCCGCGTCGGCCGCACCCCCGACGCGCGGCGGGCCTGAAGTCCGCTACCCTGCTGCCGCCGGACACGGAATTCCCTCCACGGTCCGGCACGCGATCTCGGGCACAAAACCAGCGGTCGGTGCGTTAGCTGACAGGCCGGTCCGCGAATTCCACCGCAGACCGGGTCGCGGGCAGCAGTCGCCGCCGTGACGCCGCCCCCCCGACACACGCGCAGGCTCTCGCACGGAGAGGGAACAGAAAAGGACACCCGATGGCTACTGATTACGACGCACCCCGACGCAACGAGAGTGACGAGCAGGGCGAGGATTCGCTCGAGGAACTCAAGGCCCGCCGCAACGAGTCCCAGTCCGCTGTCGTCGACATCGACGAGAGCGACACCGCGGAGTCGTTCGAGCTGCCCGGCGCCGACCTGTCCGGCGAGGAACTGACCGTCAAGGTCATCCCGAAACAGGCCGACGAGTTCACCTGCACCGTCTGCTTCCTGGTGCAGCACCGCAGCCGGCTGGCCCGCGGCTCCGACGGCCACGAGGTGTGTGCTGACTGTGCCTGACGGCACCGTGCGCCGCCCCGCGCGCGCACACCCGCCGGATTCCCCGCGGGTCGGCAGTCGCCGACTCGCCGGCCCGGGGGACCCTCGGCGGTTCCGGGCCGCCGGTGAGCATCTTCCGGAGCCGCGCATCGGCTCAGGTGGGCGAATTCCACCGCGCCTACGAACTCCCGCTGCGGACGTCGCCGACGGTCGACGTCGGGGCGGACCAGGTGGAGCTGCGGCAGGCCCTGATCGAGGAGGAGGTCGGCGAACTCGCGGCGGCCGCCGCGCGCCGGCGACCTGGTCGGCGTCGCCGACGCGCTCGCCGACATCGTCTATGTGGCGTACGGCACAGCGCATGTCTACGGCATCGACCTGGACGCGGTGCTCGATGCCGTCCACGCCTCGAACATGACCAAGCTCGGCGCCGACGGCCGACCGGTTCGCCGGCGCCGACGGCAAGATCCTCAAGGGACCGGACTACCGGCCGCCGGAGATCGCCGCGGTCCTGCACCGGCTGATCGACGGGATCGTGACCGACGACGCTGCCGGCAGTCCGTGCCGGGGACCGTCCGGGACCGCGCCGGGCGCGCCTAAGCTGGAGTGCGAGGGCCGCAGCGCGCGGCCCCCGCAGTCCGGACGATGTGCCCCGACAGGCACGGAATCAAGGTGGTGTCCCATGGCTGGTGGCTTGAGGCGCTGGCTGAGCACGCTCGCGCCGCGATGACGACCAGCTCGAGGCTCAGGCGCTGACGCGAGTCCTCCGACAAGTGCGGCGCCCAGCACGCGCAGCAGTGTCGGATGGGCCAGGTCGTGACCGTCCAGGGGCGGCTGCGTTCGGTCGATCTGCGCCCCGCCGACTCGCTGGCGACACTGGTCGCCGAGCTCTACGACGGCACCGACGCCATCCAGCTGGTCTGGCTCGGCCGGCGGTCCATCCCCGGTATCGAGCCCGGCCGGACGATCCTGGCCAAGGGCCGGATCGCCAACCGCGACGGCGTCAAGACGCATCTACAACCCCGACTACGAACTGCGCCCCGCGCTCGTATGAACTCGCCCGCCCAGGGACCGGCCGCTTCCGTGCCGCCGGCCGATCCCGACGTGACCCCCGGCGCCCCCGGGCCGGCCGACGCCGCGAAGCCCCGCACCACCCCGACCATCTTCGACCAGATGGGCGGCCCCGCCGGGATGATCGACTCCGGCCTGCCGGTCGTGGTCTTCGTCATCGCCAATTCGATCGGCGGGCTGACCACCGGCATCATCGCGGCGCTGGTCGCGGCCGCGGGCATCTTCGCCTTCCGGCTGTCGCAGAAGCAAGCCGGTGACGCAGGCGGTCAGCGGCCTGTTCGGGGTCGGTATCGCCGGCTTCATCGCCTACAAGTCCGGCTCCGCGGGCGGCTACTTCCAGCTCGGCATCTGGAGCTACCTGGTCTACGGGTCGGCGCTGCTGCTGTCGATGGTCGTCCGGTGGCCGGCGATCGGGCTGATCTGGGAGGGCATCAACGGGCGCGGCACCGCCTGGCGCAAGGACCGGGCGCTGGTCCGCAAGTACGACTGGGCCACCGCTCGTCTGGGTTGTCGTGTTCGCCGTCCGCTACGTCGTACAGAGCACCCTGTTGGAGCGGCGACCAGATCGGCTGGCTCGGCTTCGCCCGGATCGCCATGGGCTACCCGCTGTGGATCCTGGCCATCGGCGCCTGCGTGCTCATCGTGATGCGCGGCACCGGCTGGAAACGCCCCCCGCTGAAGACGTTGCTCGGCAAAAGGTGATTTCGGGGCGATTTTGCCCGCTCACAGGGCACAATCGCCCCGAAAGTTGCCCGGTGTCGGCGCTACCGAAGTCGGCTCCGAGGGAGCGCTGATCTCACTTTCGGGGTGATTGTGCCCGTGGAGCGGACAAAATCACCCCGAAATCACTCAGTGCAGCGCTTCGCGGAGTTCGTCCTCGACCTCGGTGGAGGCGACGAAGAGCAGCTCGTCGGCGGGCTCCATGGGCACGTCGGGCTGCGGGACGATGACCCGCCCACCGCGCAGGATCGCCACCAGGGCGGCGTCGCGGGGGAGCTTCAGGTCCCGGATGGCCAGCCCGGCCAGCGGGGTCGCCTTCGGCAGCGTGACCTCGACGAGGTTGGCCTGACCCTGCCGCAGGGTGAACAGCCGGACCAGGTCGCCGACGCTGACCGCCTCCTCGACGAGGGCGGCCAGGATGCGCGGCGTGGACACCGACACGTCCACGCCCCAGGCCTCGGTGAACAGCCACTCGTTGCGCGGGTCGTTGACCCGCCCGACGACGCGGTTGACCGCGAACTCCGTCTTGGCCAGCAGCGCCACCACCAGGTTGACCTTGTCGTCGCCGGTGGCGGCGATCATCACGTCGCAGGTCTGGATCCCGGCGTCCTCGAGGCTGGTGACCTCGCACGCGTCGGCCAGCACCCATTCCGCTTCCTCGATGAGGTGCGGCCGGATGTTGGTGGGCTCCCGGTCGATCAGCATCACCTGATGGCCGTTCTCGATGAGCTCGCCGGCGATGGACCGCCCGACGGAGCCCGCTCCCGCGATGGCGATACGCATCAGTTGACCTCTTCCGGACTGATCGAGGACACCGAGGCGAGCCGTTCCATGTCGGTGGTGAGCACGGTGGCGTAGATGAGATCGCCCTCCTGGATGACGGTCAGGGCGTCGGGCAGCAGCCCGGCACCGAACCGCACGACGAACGAGGTCCGCATCCCCAACGCGTTCTCCAGCTGCGCCAGCGGCCGGCCCAGCCAGTTCCGGTGGTAGGGGACCTGGGCCACCAGCACCGTGCCCGACGGGTCCCGCCACTCGCTGACCAGGCCGTCCGGGATGACCGCGCGCAGCAGCCGGTCGGTGGTCCAGGGCACTGTCGCCACCGTCGGGATCCCGAGCCGCTCGTACACCTGGGCCCGCTTCGGGTCGTAGATGCGGGCCACCACGGTCTCCACGCCGAACTGCTCGCGGGCGACCCGGGCGGCGATGATGTTGGAGTTGTCGCCGGAGCTGACCGCGGCGAAAGCGTGTGCCTCCGGCACGCGGGCCTCGATCAACGTGTTGCGGTCGAAGCCGATGCCGAGTACCTGCAGGCCCTTGAAGTCGGCGCCGAGGCGGCGGAACGAGGCCTCCTCGCGGTCGATCACGGCGACCGAGTGCCCGCGCAGGTCCAGGATCCTGGCCAGGGACGACCCGACACGGCCGCACCCCATGATCACGATGTGCACGTGAGAGATCTCCATCCAGGACGAACGCGGCGGGTGGACGACCGGCAGCCGCGAGGCCGCGTCACAGTATCGTGACCCCGCGTGGCTCCGGAAGTACGGTGCCCAACGTAGGCTCGCGCCCGTGTCGAAGCTCACCAGCACCACGAAGCGCATCCTCGTCGGTCGCGCCTTCCGCAGCGACAAGCTGACACACACGCTGCTGCCCAAGCGGATCGCGCTCCCGGTGTTCGCCTCCGACGCGCTGTCCAGCGTCGCCTACGCACCCGCCGAGATCTTCATCGTGCTGTCGCTGGCCGGCGCGGCCGCCTACGCCTACGCGCCCTGGATCGCCGTCGCCGTCGCGGTCGTGATGATCGTCGTGGTGCTGTCCTACCGGCAGAACGTGCACGCCTACCCCAGCGGCGGCGGTGACTACGAGATCGCCACCAAGAACCTCGGCCGGCGGTTCGGCCTGGTCGTGGGCAGCGCGCTGCTGGTCGACTACATCCTCACGGTGGCGGTCTCGATCGCGGCCGGGGTGGCCAACATCGGATCGGCCATCAAGTTCGTCGGCGACCACAACGTCGCGTTCAGCGTCGGCATCATCGTGGTCGTCGCCGCGGCGAACCTGCGCGGTCTCAAGGAGGCCGGCGCGGCGTTCGCGCTCCCGGTCTACGCCTTCATCGTCGCCATCTTCGGCATGCTGATCACCGGTCTGATCCGGCACTTCTTCGGCACCGAGCCGATGCTCGCCGAGAGCGCCGGGTTCCAGGTGGACGGCACCCACGAGAGCACCGGCATCCTGCTGGTGTTCCTGCTGCTGCGGGCGTTCTCCTCGGGTTCGGCGGCGCTGACCGGCGTCGAGGCGATCTCCAACGGCGTGCCCGCCTTCAAGAAGCCGAAGTCGAAGAACGCCGCCACCACGCTGGCGCTGATGGGGCTGATGAGCGTCGCCATGATGCTCGGCATCGTCACGCTGGCGATGGCGACCAAGGTGCACGTCGCCGAGGCCGGCGTGCGTGATGATCGGGCAGCCGCCCGACTACCACGAGAAGACGGTGATCGCGCAGATCGCCGCAGGCGGTGTTCTCCGGCTTCCCGGTCGCGTTCTACGTGGTGTCGTTCACGACGGGGCTCATCCTGGTGCTGGCCTGCAACACCGCGTTCAGCGGGTTCCCGGTGCTCGGCTCGATCCTGGCCCAGGACCGCTACCTGCCGCGACAGTTGCACACCCGCGGTGACCGGCTGGCGTTCTCCAACGGCATCGTCTTCCTGGCCGTGGTCGCGATCATCCTGATCATCGTCTTCCAGGCCGACGTCACCTCGCTGATCCAGCTGTACATCGTCGGCGTCTTCGTGTCGTTCACCTGCTCGCAGGCCGGGATGATCCGGCACTGGAAACGACTGCTCGGCCGCGAGACCGACCCGGCCGCCCGGGCGCAGCTGCGCCGCCGCCAGGCCGTCAGCGCCGTCGGGTTCGGGCTGACCGGCACCGTGCTGGTGATCGTGCTGATCACCAAGTTCCTCTCCGGCGCCTGGATCACCATCGTGGCGATGGGGTCCATCTACAGCGTGATGGTCGCGATCCGCAAGCACTACGACCGGGTGGCCCGCGAGATCGCCGCCAACGAGGACGATCTGGTGCTGCCCAGCCGGGTGCACGCCATCGTGCTGGTCTCCAAGGTCCACCTGCCGACGATGCGCGCGCTGGCCTACGCCAGGGCCACCCGGCCGGACATCCTCGAGGCGGTGACGGTCAACGTCGATCCCGACCGACACCGCCAACCTGGCCCGGGAGTGGGAGGACCGCGAGCTGCCGGTGTCGCTCAAGGTCATCGACTCACCGTTCCGGGAGATCACCAAGCCGATCCTGGACTACGTGCGCCGGGTCCGGCGGGATTCGCCGCGCGACGTCGTCGCGGTCTACCTGCCGGAGTACGTGGTCGGCCACTGGTGGGAGCAGATCCTGCACAACCAGTCGGCGCTGCGGCTCAAGGGCCGGCTGTTGTTCACCCCCGGCGTCATGGTCACCTCGGTGCCGTGGCAGCTGACGAGCTCGAAGAACGTCGAGCAGCGCATCGACGAGCGCGGCGAGCGCGAGATCTCCGCCGCCGGCCGCCGGTCGGCGGCCACCCGCATCGAGGAGAGTGAGCCGTTCCGCCACCGGCCGTAGGATCGGCTGTCAACCGCATGCCGACCGAGTGGATCCGTCATCAGCACTGAAGTCCCCGCCGCACATCCCGACAACCCCGAGACCGACGGTGTCGACCCCTCGGCCCTGGCGCCCGGGGACGTGGTCGACCTCGAGGTCGGTGCGGTGGCCCACGGCGGCCACTGCGTGGCGCGCTACCAGGGCCGGGTCGTCTTCGTCCGGCACGCGCTGCCCGGGGAGCGGGTGCGCGCCCGGATCACCGAGGCCAAGCCGGGCTCGTTCTGCCGGGCCGACGCGGTCGAGATCGTCGCAGCCGCCGCCGGCCGGGTGACGCCGCCGTGCGTGCACTTCCACCCGGGCGGTTGCGGCGGCTGCGACTTCCAGCACGCCTCGCCCGACCTGCAGCTGGAACTGAAGACCACGGTGCTGCAGGAGCAGCTGCACCGGCTGGCCAAGGTCGATCTGCCGGTCGGCGTCGGTGACGTCCAGCCGCTGCCCGGCGACGGCTTCGGCTGGCGGACCCGGGTGCGGTGGGGCCTCGCCCTGCAGGACGGCGAGGCGCTGCTCGGCCCGCGGGTGCAGCGGTCCGCCGCCCTGGTGCCGGTCGGACCGGACGCGCCCTGTCTGATCGCCTCACCCGGACTGTCGACCCTCGCGGTCGACGTCGCCCGCCAGCTCGCGCCCGACCTCACCCCCGAGGACGCGTTCGAGATGGTGCTGACGATGGCCGAGGACGGCACCGAGCACGTCACCGAGGCCGGTGCCGAGGACGCCGACGTCGTCTGGGAGACCGTCAAGGGCCGCCGCTTCGCCGTCGCCGCCGACGGCTTCTGGCAGGCGCACCCGGCCGCCGCCACGACCTACGTGGACACCGTTCTGGACCTGCTGCCGGCCGACCTCACCGGCGGCACCGCCTGGGACCTGTACGGCGGGGTCGGGCTGTTCGCGGCCTTCCTGGCCGATGCGGTCGGCGTCACCGGCACCGTTGCCACCGTCGAGCTCGACCGCACCGCGACCGCGCTGGCCAGGCACAACCTCGCCGGGTTGCCGCAGGCCGTGGTCAGGTCCGGGATGGTCGAGAAGGTGATCGGCACGCTGCCCGGGCCGGTCGACGCCATCGTGCTGGACCCGCCGCGCACCGGCGCCGGCCGGAAGGTCTGCGACGCGATCGCCGGCCGCAAGCCCGGGGTCATCGTCTACGTGGCGTGCGACCCGGCCGCGTTCGCCCGCGACACCGGCTTCCTGGCCGCTGCCGGCTACCGGCTGGACACGGTCCGGGCGTTCGACGCCTACCCGCAGACGCACCACCTCGAGGCCATCGCCCGGTTCGTGCCGGCCGCTGCGGCCGAGACCCCGGACGCTCCGGACGGTCTCGAGGGCTGAGCCGTCAGCGGCGGCGCTGCCACTCCAGCAGCGACGCCGGCCGGTCGGTGATGATGCCGTCGACGCCGAGGGCGGTGAGGCGCTCCCAGTCGGCGTCGTCGTTGACGGTGAAGGTGATCACGGAGATGCCGGCGGCGTGCAGCTCGGCGACGATCTCCGGCCGGGTCAGCAGTGCGGTGTACTCCGGGTGGTAGGACGACACGCCGCGCTCCCGGCACAGGGCGACCGGGTCCGGGTCGATGTCGTCGCGGAGCAGCCCGAGCCAGCAGTGCGGAATGTACGCCGCGAGCTGCGCCAGCACGTCGACCTCGAAGCTCTGCAGCCAGACGCGGTCCATGGTGCGGGTCGCCCGGATCACGGCCAGCTCGATGACGAGCTCGTCGTCGGTGTGCGGGCCCTTGATCTCCAGCAGCACCCGGCCGCTCGCCGGCAGCGCGCTGAGGAACTCGTGCATCGTGGGGATGCGCAGGGCACTGAAGTCGGCCGCGCCGCGGAGCCGGCTGAACCAGCTCCCCGCGTCCAGGTGCGCCACCTCGCTCAGCCGGCGGGCACGCAGCTGTCCGATCACGGAGCTGATGCGATCCAGGGTGTCGTCGTGGAAGAGCACGGGGACCAGGTCCGCCGTCGGCTGGACATCCGTCTCGATCCACTCGACGTCGGCCGACCAGGCCGCCTGGAACGCCGCCAGGGTGTTCTCCGGCGCGAGATCACTGGCTCCGCGGTGGCCGATCACGAGCGGCGCAGCGCCATGCCGGAGGAGCGACTCCGCCTGTTCGAAGCCCAGTAACCGGCCTGTCATGCGTCGTAAAGTACGGCAACCGGGTGAAATCCCGGCGGCAACTCCGCGAAGATCGTGTGACATCACCGGAGCGTGCCGGGGCATGGTCATCCCGCCGGTCGTCGCCGGGTGTCCGTGTACACGCCGCCCCGGCGCAGCTCGACCGGTACCGTCGAGCTGTGCCATCCAGTGACGTACCGTTGCCCGCCGATCTCTCCCCGGCCTACCTCCGTGAACTCGAGCTACCGGAGCTCACGGACCTCGCCGAGCGCATCCGCTCGTTCCTGGTGACCAGCGTGTCCCGTCGCGGTGGCCACCTCGGTCCGAACCTCGGCGTCGTCGAGCTGACGATGGTGCTGCACCGGGTCTTCGATTCACCGCGTGATCCGATCGTCTTCGACACCGGTCACCAGGCCTACGTGCACAAGATCGTCACCGGCCGCGCCGACCGCTTCGACACCCTGCGCACCCGCAACGGGCTGTCCGGCTACCCGAGCCGCGCCGAGTCCGAGCACGACTGGGTGGAGAACTCGCACGCCTCGACGTCGCTGTCCTACGCCGACGGGCTCGCCAAGGCCTTCCAGGTCCGCGGCGAGCAGAGCCGCACGCCGGTGGCGGTGATCGGTGACGGTGCCCTCACCGGCGGCATGGCCTGGGAGGCGCTGAACAACATCGCGTCGGCCAAGGACCGGCCGCTGGTCATCGTGCTCAACGACAACGGCCGCTCCTACGCGCCCACCACCGGCGGGATGGCCGAGAAGATGGCCACCTTCCGGACGCGTCCCGGCTACGAGCGGGCGCTGGGCCAGGTCAAGCGCCGGCTGCCGGCCGCGCCCGTCGTCGGCCGCCCGCTGTACCAGGCGCTGCACGCGGTGAAGCGGGCGGCGAAGGACTTCTTCCTGCCGCAGAGCATGTTCGAGGATCTGGGCCTGAAGTACCTGGGCCCGGTCGACGGTCACGACCTCGAGGCGCTCGAACGGGCGCTGATCAGCGCCAAGGAGTTCGGCGGACCGATCCTGGTGCACTGTCTGACCCGCAAGGGCAACGGCTACGGACCGGCCGAGAAGGACGACGCCGAGCGCTTCCACTCACCGCCCGCCTTCGACCCGCAGACCGGCTTGCCGCTGGCGAAGTCGGCGTCGACGTGGACGTCGGTGTTCGGCCGGGAGATGGTCCGGGCCGGTGCCGAGCGTCCGGACATCGTGGCCATCACCGCCGCGATGAGTGGACCGACCGGGCTGGACCCCTTCGGCGCCGCCTTCCCGGGCCGGCTGTACGACGTCGGCATCGCCGAGCAGCACGCGATGACCTCCGCGGCGGGTCTGGCCCTCGGCGGCGTGCACCCGGTCGTCGCCGTCTACGCCACCTTCCTCAACCGCGCCTTCGACCAGCTGCTGATGGACGTCGCACTGCACGGGCTGCCCGTCACCGTCGTGCTCGACCGGGCCGGCGTCACCGGTGAGGACGGCCCGAGCCACCACGGCATGTGGGACCTGACCCTGGCGTCGATCATCCCCGGCCTGCGGGTCGCCACCCCGCGGGACGCGGTCACGCTGGCCGCCGAGCTCGACGAGGCGCTCGCGGTCTCCGACGGCCCCACCCTGCTGCGCTTCCCCAAAGGTGCTGTCCCGGAAGCGATCCCGGCGGTGGCGACCGACGGCGGGATGGACCTGCTCGCGCTGCCCGCGGACGGGCTCGGCCGTGACGTGCTGCTGGTCGCCGTGGGCGCGTTCTGCGGGATGGCCGTCGAGGTCGCGGCGCGGCTCGCCGACCAGGGCATCGGCGTCACCGTCGTCGACCCGCGCTGGGTGCTCCCGGTGCCGGCCGCGCTGACGTCCCTGGCCGCGGGCCACCAGCTGGTCGTCACGCTGGAGGACGGCGGCCGCCGCGGCGGCATCGGTGCCGCGGTGGCCGAGGCGCTGCGGGCGGTCGACGTCCCGGTCGCCGTGATCGGCCTGCCGCAGGAGTTCCTGGAGCCCGGTCCGCGTGGTGAGCTGCTCGCCGATCTGGGCCTGACCGGTCAGTCCGTCGCGCGCTGGATCACCGAGCGGGTGGCCAGCCGGTCGACCGCGGCGCAGCACACCCCGTGACCGTTCCGTTCCGACTCGAGGCATTGGATCTCGCCGACGACGCGCTCGCGATCCGCTTGCACGCCGTCCAGCTCGCCGCCTACCGCGTCGAGGCCGCGCTCATCGGTGACGACCGGCTCCCGCCGCTGCACGAGACCGTCGACGACGTGCGGGCCGAGCCCGTGGCGTGGCTCGGCGCGTACGTCGGTGACGAACTCGCCGGCGCCGTCGCGTGGACCGTCGGCGACGCCGGCTGGGACATCGACCGGCTCGTCGTGGACCCGCTGTACCACCGGCAGGGGATCGGCGCCGCGCTGGTCGGCGCGGTGGTCGATCGGTCCGCCGGTGCGCAGGTGACGGTGAGCACCGGCAGCGGCAACGCGCCGGCCCGGGCGCTGTACGAGGCGCACGGGTTCCGGCCGGCCGGCGACATCGAGGTCATCCCCACGCTGTGGGTCAGCCAGTACGTCCGGCCCGGCGCCTGACCGCTGCGTTCAGAGTCGGCGGCCGCTGCGCGGGTCGAAGAACAGCACCTGGTCGTCGTGGAGGACATCCACGGTGATCCGGTCACCGATCCGCGGGGTCTCGCGCATCGGGCAGCGCACGACCAGCGTCTGGCGCCGCGGATCGGCCAGCAGGGTGCCGCGGACCAGTGCGGAGTTGCCGGTGATCTCGGCGCCGGTGACGGCCAGCGTCGCTCCGCGCGGCAGCAGGTGCACCGCCTCGGCGCGCATCGCCACCACGATCTCGTCGTCGGTGGCCACGCCGTGCTCCGGCGGCACCGGGACCAGCAGCTCGCCGACCCTGGCCCCTTCCGGGGTGATCACCGCGTTCAGCGTGTTCATCGGCGGCGACCCGAAGAACCGTGCGGCACTGAGACTCTCGGGTCGGTGATAGACGTCCAGCGGGGGCGCCAGCTCGACGAGACGGCCCCCGTCGAACACCGCGATGCGGTCGCCGAGGGTCATCGCCTCGGCGAAGTCCTGGGTGACGTGGACGATGGTGGTGTCGGTGTCACTGCGCAGCCGGGCCAGCTGGGCGCGGGCCTGCGCGCGGTCGTCGCGGTCGAGGTGGGCCAGTGGTTCGTCCAGCACGAGCACCGCCGACGGCCGGACGAGCGCCCGGGCGAGGAAGACGGCCTGCAGCTCCGGCCGGCTGAGCGACTGCGGCGTGCGGTGGAGCAGCCGCTGCAACCCGAGGGTGCCGGCCACGTCGACCACCCGCGCGCTGACCACCGAGGCCGCGACGCCCGCGATGTTCATCGAGAAGCCGATGTTCTGACCGACCGTCAGGTGGCCGTACAGGGACGGTCTGGCCGGCACGGTGGCGACGCCGCGCCCGGCGGGTGGGACGCGGTTGACCACCCGGTCGTCGATGAGGATCTCGCCGCTCGTCGGGGTGTCGGTGCCGGACAGCAGCCGCAGCAGCGTGGACTTCCCCGAGCCGGACGGCCCGACCACCGACAGGAACTCGCGGTGCCGGACGGTCAGGTCGAGTTCGCGTAACGCGGGCGTGCTGAAACCCGGATAGGAGAACGACACCCCCGCAAAGCGCACCTCCGCCACGACCGCAGGATAGCCCGGCGGTGACGGTGGTGATCCCCGCCGCCGGACCGCGACCACCGCGGCGTCAGGCCGGCAGGGTGGCCACGCCGGGGGCGGCGAACCGACGGCCGGTGGCCCGTTCGGAGACGCCACTGCGATCCAGGTACGGGGTGATCCCGCCCAGCCAGAACGGCCAGCCCGCCCCGGTCAGCATCCCCAGGTCGATGTCGGCCGGGTCGGACACCACGCCCTCGGCCAGCATCAGCCGGATCTCCACGGCGAGCGCGGCCAACGCGCGCTCCCGGACCTGCTCGCCGGTCGACGGCGCGTCGCCGATCGTCCACAGCTCGAGCACCGCGGGGTCGACGATCTGCCGACCCTGCCCGTCGACGGTGACGAGGGTCTTCCGGCCGGCCTCGACGGTGCGGCGCAGATTGCCGCTGACGTCGAACCGTTCGGGGAAGGACTCGTGCAGCTTCTCGGCGACGTGCAGCGCGACGGCGGGTCCGACCAGCTGCAGCAGCATGATCGGGGTCATCGGCAGCCCCAACGGGTCCAGCGCGGTGTCGGCGACGTCCGGCGGGGTGCCCTCCTCGATGGCAGCCAGGATCTCGCCCATGAAGCGCAGCAGCAACCGGTTGACCACGAAGCCGGCGTGGTCGGCGACCAGGATCGGCCCCTTCTTCAGGTCCTTGGCCAGCGCGAACGCCGTCGCCAGCGACGCGTCGTCGGTGTGTGCGGTGCGGACGATCTCCACCAGCGGCAGCACCGCGACGGGGTTGAAGAAGTGGAAGCCGAGCAGGCGCTCCGGATGCTGCAGCGCGCTCGCCATCTCGCTGATCGACAGCGCCGAGGTGTTGGTGGCCAGCAGGCAGTCGTCGCGGACGTGCCGTTCGAGCGAGGCGAAGACCTGCTTCTTGACCTCCATCTCCTCGAACACCGCCTCGATCACGAGGTCGGCGTCGGCGAAGTCGGCGTGGTCGAGCGTGCCGGTGACCAGGCCGGCGAGCCGGTTGGCCTCGTCGACGCTGATCCGGCCCTTGGTGGCCAGCGTCGTGATCTCCGCGCGGAGGCCGGCGAGGCCGCGGTCCAGGCGCTCCTGGTCGATCTCGGTGAGCAGCACCGGGACGTGCAGGCGGCGGGCGAACAGCAGCGCGAACTGGGTGGCCATCAGACCGGCGCCGACGACGCCGACCTTGGTGACCGGCCTGGCCAGCGCGCGATCCGGGGCACCGGCGGGACGCTTGGCCCGCTTCTGCGTGAGGTTGAACGCGTAGATGCCGGCCCGGAACTCCTCGCTCATGATCAGCGCGGCCAGCGCGTCGCCCTCGGTCTGCAGGCCGGCCTCGATCTCGGTGGTGCGGGACAGCTCGATCATGTCCAGCGCCCGGCCGGGGGCAGGGGTGGCGTTCTTCGTCCGGGCGGCGATGACCTGGCGGCCGCGGGCGACGGCGGCCGCCCACTCGCCCTCGGTGGCGGTGGGGCGGTTCACGGCGGTGCGGCCGTCGAGGACGTCGGCCAGCCAGCGCAGCGACTGCTCGAGGTGGTCGGCAGCGTCGAGGACGACGTCGACGACGCCCGAGCCGGGCCGCGTCGACGGGCTTGAGCATCCGGTTCTGGCTCAGCGGGTTCTCGATGATCACGGTGACGGCGTTGGCCGGGCCGGCGATCCTCGGCAGCAGCTGGGTGCCGCCCCAGCCGGGGAGGATGCCGAGGAACACCTCGGGGAACGCGATCATCGCGGCGTTGGACGCGAGCGTCCGGTAGTGGCAGTGCAGCGCGAGCTCGAGGCCGCCGCCGAGGGCGACGCCGTTGACGAACGCGAAGGTGGGGATCGACGAGCGCCGCAGCTTGCCGAAGACGTCCTGCCCGAGAGCGCCCATCGCCCGGGCGGCCGCGAGGTCGGGGAAGCCGAGACCGGACAGGTCGGCGCCCGCGGCGAAGACGAAGGGCTTGCCGGTGACGGCGATCGCGGCCGGGTCGGCGGCGATGGCGGCGTCGATGGTGTCGCCCAGCTCGGCCAGCCCGCGGGGGCCGAAGGTGTTCGGCCGGGTGTGGTCACGGCCGTTGTCGATGGTGATCAGCGCGACCTGACCGGTCACGCCCGGGACGGTGATCAGCTTCAGGAGGGAGTGCGTGACGACCTCGTCGGGGAACATCGGGGTCAGGTCGACGGTCTGTCCGATCGTGGTCATGCCGAAGCTCCCTCGGTGGCGGCGGTGCCTTCTGCGTCCGGGTGGGCCGGGTTCTCCCAGATGACGGAGCCGCCCATGCCCAGCCCGACGCACATGGTGGTCAGGCCGTAGCGGACCTCGGGGTGCTCCTCGAACTGTCGCGCGAGCTGGGTCATCAGCCGGACGCCGGACGAGGCCAACGGGTGGCCCATCGCGATCGCGCCGCCGTAGGGGTTGACCCGGGGGTCGTCGTCGGCGATCCCGAAGTGCGAGGTGAAGGCCAGCACCTGGACGGCGAAGGCCTCGTTGATCTCGATGAGGCCGATGTCGTCGATGCCCAGACCTGCCTTGCGGAGCGCTTTCTCGGTCGCCGGGATGGGGCCGGTGCCCATCGTCTCGGGGGCGACGCCGGCGAAGGCGAACGCCACCATCCGCATCCTGACCGGCAGCCCGAGCTCCGCGGCCGTCTCGGCGGCGGCGAGGATGCAGCCGGTGGCGCCGTCGGTGAGCGGGGAGGCATTGCCCGCGCTGACCCGGCCGTGCGGCCGGAACGGGGTGCGCAGGGTCGCCAGGGACGCGGTGGTGGTGCCGGGCCGGGGGAGTTCGTCGGTGCTGGCCAGGCCCCAGCCGGTCGCCGACGCGGTGGCGACGGGGACGAGGTCGGGTTCGATGTGGCCGTCCGCCCAGGCCTTGGCGTAGCGGTTTTGAGTGGCGGCGGCGTAGGCGTCGGCGCGTTCGCGGGTGAGCTCGGGGAAGCGGTCGTGCAGGTTCTCGGCCGTGGTGCCCATGTTCAGCGCGGACGGGTCGACGAGCCGGTCGGCGATGAACCGCGGGTTGGGGTCGGCGCCCTCGCCCATCGGGTGGTGGCCCATGTGCTCGACACCGCCGGCGATGACGACGTCGTAGGCGCCGGCCGCGATCCCGGCGGCGGTGGTGGTGACCGCGGTCATCGCCCCGGCGCACATCCGGTCGATGGCGAAGCCGGGGACGGACTGGGGGAGGCCGGCGAGCAGCAGGCTGGTGCGGCCGATGGTCAGGCCCTGGTCGCCGGTCTGCGTGGCGGCGGCGATCGCGACCTCGTCGACCCGCTCCGGGGGCAGCTCGGGGTGGCGGCGGATCAGCTCGCGGATCACCTTGACGACGAGGTCGTCGGCACGGGTACCGGCGTACTGGCCCTTCTCGCCGGCCTTGCCGAACGGGGTGCGGACCCCGTCGACGAAGACGACGTCGTGCAGGGTGCGGGGGCGGCCGGGGCCGCCGGAGCGGGCGGGGAGGACGGGGCGGGCGGGGAGGACGGGGCGGCTGACAACGGTGGCTCGCTTCCTCTGGGTGCGGGTGCCCGGCGCGTCGGCGGTGACGCGGGAGGACGGACACCGTCGATCCGACCCTAGGCGGTCGCGCGACTCAATGCTACTGGCCGGTAACTTAGGTCAGGGTGGGGAGCTGTTCCGGCGGTGCAGGGCCAGCGCCGCGCCGTGGTGGGCGCGGGTTGGTGTGCGGGTCGGGCGTCTGGGGCGCCGGGATGGCCTCGCGCTGCCGGTTTCCGTCAACGCTTCCGACATGTCGCCCGCGTTGACGGAAACCGGCAGCGCATACGGCCTGAGCGCGGTCTGGCGCCTGCAACCGGCCTCTCGCGACGCCCGAGCTCACCTCGACGGGGAAGCCCGCGCGGCACCGTCAGGAGACGACGACCCCGGCCAACGGCCCGGCGACGAGCGCGATCTGCCATTGACGGGCACCGCCGTCGGTGAGGATCTGCTCGATCTCGCGCTGCGAGCCGGCACCGGACCAGCAGACCCGGCGCACCAGCTCCGGCGAGCACATGTTCTCCAGCGGCACCTTCACCGCCTCGCCGAGGGCGGTCAGCGCCATCCGCGCCGCGGCCAGCCGTTCGGCGGCATCGGGGTTCTTGTCCTTCCAGCGGGCGGCCGGCGGGGGGCCCTCGAGCGGCGTCTTGACCGGCGGCAGCGCCGATTCGGGCAAGCGCTGGGCTGCGGCGATGGCGGCCATCCAGCGGTCGGCCTGGCGACGCTGGCCGCGACCGCCGAACAGCGGCAGTTGGACGAGCGCAGCCACCGACGACGGGGCGGCGACCGCCGCCGCGACGATGGCGGCGTCGGGCAGGACGCGGTGCGGGGCGATGTCACGCTGCGAGGCGTAGGCGTCGCGAGCCAGCCAGAGCGCCCGGATCACGGCCAGCGCCCGGCGGTCGCGGATCTTGTGGATCCCCGACGTCCGGCGCCACGGATCCACCCGCGGGGCGGGCGGGGGTGCGGCGACCAGGGCGGCGAACTCCTCGCGGGCCCACTCGAGCTTGCCCTGCTGGTCGAGCTCCTCGATCATCGCCTCGCGCAGCTCGAGCAGTACCTCGACGTCCAGGGCGGCGTAGTTGAGCCAGGCCTCGGGGAGCGGCCGGACCGACCAGTCGGCAGCACCGTGCCCCTTCTCCAGACCGAGGCCGAGCATCTGCTCCACCAGCGGCCCGAGGCCGACCTTGGGCAGCCCGGCGATCCGGCCGGCCAGCTCGGTGTCGAACAGGGTCCGCGGTCGCAGGCCGATCTCGGCCAGACACGGCAGATCCTGACTGGCGGCGTGCAGCACCCATTCGGAGCCGAGCAAGGCGGGCTGCAGCG
This sequence comes from uncultured Actinomycetota bacterium, assembly GCA_963700115.1. Lineage (GTDB taxonomy): Bacteria > Actinomycetota > Actinomycetes > Mycobacteriales > Nakamurellaceae > Nakamurella. The sequence continues at coordinate 1,413,398 of OY969473.1, forward strand.
GCTCCAGGTCCCGCAGCGGGATGGGGTCGATCAGCACGCTGCCCACATCGGCGCGGCGCATCTGCACCAGGTAGGCACGAGCGGAGTAGCGGAAGCCGGAGGCCCGCTCGGCGTCGAGCGCGACCGGTCCGGTCTCGCCGGACGTGGTCATCCGGGTGGCCAGGCGCTGCAGGTCGATCGGGTCGGTCAGCGGCGTGAGTGCGCCGTCCCGGGGGACCAGCAGCGGTGTCGGCGGCGGACCGCTCGGGACGTCGTCGGCGGCGGGCGGAACGGCAGAGGCGGGTTCCACGGCGGCAGCGGGCTGCTCGGACCAACCGTTCCGACCGGGGTTGCTGTGGAGGGAAGGAGGGAACTGCGCGACCTCATCGTCGACACCAGCAGCATGACCGCTCGAAGCCATTTCGACAGATGAGGTCGGATCAGGAAACGACACCGGCTCGGAGGGCCAGCGCGACGATGTGCGCGCGGTCACCGGTCCCGAGCTTCCGGCCGATCCGCGCCAGGTGACTCTTCACCGTCAATGCCGACAGCGACAGCTGATCGCCGATCCACTTGTTCGAGCGGCCCTCGGCGACGAGCTGGATGACCTCGACCTCGCGGGCCGACAATTCGTGGATCGCCGACGGCACATTCGCCGCCGCCGGATTCGCCCGCCGGCCGATCAGGACGCCGTGCACACCGGAGCCGACCGCATCGATGACCGGACCGATGTCGGCGGTCGGGGCCAGCGCGACGACCCGTGCCCAGCCCGCTTCGCGCAGTGAGTGGACGACACCACCCGCGCCGGAGCCCAGGGCGAGGCTCACCAGCGCGAGGTCGCCGGTGGCGTTCTCGGCGATCATCTCTCTGACCTGCTCGGCGGAGTTCGCCTCACGGACCCGACCGATACCGACCTGCAGCAACGTCTTGCGCAGCGACTCACGCGTCATCGCGTCCGGATCGACGAGCAGCACGGAGGACGAGCGCCAGGGGGCGGTGCGGCGCGTCATCCATGGCCGAACGCGGCCCGGGCAGGGCGACGGTGGTCGGCAGGTCGGGCGCACGGCGAACCCGGTTGTCGCCAAGATCAAGAGTCGACATCGTGGACCCTGCTCCGTTCTGTGCCTACGCATCGGGTGCCACCCGCGACCTCGCGGTCGGTCAGGCGCCGGCTGTATCGGGGACTGCGATGAATACGGGTGCGACGAGGAGTCGAAAACTCCGTGCAAACAATAACCCGGTATCCGCCAAATCGGTGAACGAGACCCTGATGATCGGCACAAAGTGATGTTTCCGCTGTCAGTTCAGGCCCGCGACGTGGGTCGAACCGGACTTATGGGAGCCACTCCCTCGGGCGGGAGCCCCGCGGCCACAGCGAGTAACCCGGTGAATGCCTCCAAATGACGGTCCCACGGACCGCCCAGACCGGTCCACGAGGCCCTGATCTCCACGTCGTCGCTCCGCTCCGTACTGGAGATGTCACCGAAACGGACGGACGAGGTGGCCGTCACAGTGCCGCCGAGAGCGGTGTACGGCACGCCACCGGCGTCCAGCGCCTCGGTCAGCCAGCTCCACCCCACGTCCGGCAGAAGGGGATCCCGGGCGATCTCGCCCTCGACGTCACAGGTGGCGAAGATGACGAAGCGAAGGGTGCCTCCCCAGGAGTCGACCCCCTCCGGGTCATACAGGATGACGAAGCGACCGCTGCCGATTTCGCCGTCGGTGACGGTGTCGTGCACGGTCGCTGCGATGGCATGCGCGTAGGGCGCGAGCCGCTGGGGTGCGGGCAGATCACTGAGCTCGATCTCGGGGCGCACCCGCAGACCCTCGATCGCGCTCACCACCGCACGGAACTCCGCAGGCACCGTCGCAGCGCCGCCGGGGGTGGCGTCCGGAGCGCCGGTCACGCGGCTGGCTGGCATGCGGGAAGGGTAGGACACACCACCGACAGTGACCCCGGACCACGCCGGGAACACCGTGACGGACCGGGCAGCGGACCGGGCAGCAGACCCGGGCCCGCAGATCCCAGGTCATCCCGCACCCGCGTGCATCAGTCCTGCGCGGGCCGCAGCTTCAGACTGACGGAGTTGATGCACCAGCGCTCGTCGGTCGGCGTGGGGTAGCCCTCGCCGCTGAAGACGTGCCCGAGGTGGGAGTGGCAGGTACCGCAGCGCACCTCGGTACGCACCATCCCGTGCGTCTTGTCCTGGATCAGCTCGACGTTGTCCGCGTCGCCCGGCTGGTAGAAGGACGGCCAACCGCAGTGCGAGGAGAACTTCGCCTCGGACGTGAAGAGGTCGGCACCGCAGGCCCGGCAGACGTAGGTGCCCCGGGTGGTGGTGTCGGTGTACTCGCCGGTCCAGGCGCGCTCGGTACCGCCCTGGCGGAGCACGGCGTACTCCTGCGGGGTCGAGTTCAGCGCGCCACTCGGCGTCGGTCTTGTTCGTGGAGCGGGTCATGCCTCCCACCGTAACCGCGTCGCGGATCGGAGTGCGTCGATGTACTTCCAGGCACCGGTCAGGCGGGGCACAGGGTGTCGGCGGCCGGGGTCGCGCCGTCGAGGAGGAACGCGTCCACCGCCTGGGTGACGCAGCTGCTGCGCCCGTAACCGCCGTGGGTGGGGCCCTGGTAGGAGATCAGGCTCGCCGACGCGAGCTGCGATGCGACCGCCTGGGCGCCGACGTACGGCGCGACCGGGTCGTCGACCCCGCCGACGACGAGCACCGGCGCGGCGCCCTGGCCGTTCAGCACTCCGAGCGGTGCCTCCGGGGTCGGCCACTGCCGGCACAGGCTGCTCACGGCGACCAGGAACGAACCGAACAACGGTGCCGCGGTGTTCGCATCGGCGAACCGGGTCGGCAGATCGCTGTCGGCCAGCCGCTCGTCGGAATCGTTGCAGTCGAGCATCGTGCGCGCCGACTCCGACGCGACCGGGTCCTCGAGCAACCCGTCGAGCAGGTCCGCCAGCGTGCCCGGACGCTCGTCCGCCGCGTCGGCGATCGCGGTGGCCAGCGCCGGCCACCGGTCGCGGTCCGGCAGCGCCATCGTCATCGCCCACAACACCGCGGACGACCGCAGGTCTGAGTCGTCGGGTCCGGCGTCCAGGGCGGTGATCGCGTCGTCGACGGTGGCGGCCGGGTCCGCTCCGAGGGCGCAGGTCGGTGTCGCGCCGCAGTCGGCGTAGAAGGACTGGGCGGCGCGTTCGAACTGGGTGGCGGAGCTGACCGCGCGGTCCGCGGGCGACCGGCCGTGATCGGTGGGAGCGTCCAGCACCACCCGGCCGACGCGACCGGGGTAGCGGTCGATGTAGACCGCCCCCAGGGTTGCGCCATAACCGGTGCCGAGGATGTCGAGGGTGTCCCGACCGAGGGCCGACCGCAACGAGTCGAGGTCGTCGGCGGCCTGGGTGGTGCCGAAGAACACCATGTCCGGGCCGATGTAGTCCTGGCAGCCGAAGGTGAAGGCGCGGGTGACCTCGAGCAGCGGGCCGGCGGCGTCCGGGGCGGTCTGGTCGGCGGCGAGGGTGTAGACGGACTCGAACGGCTGGTCGCGCCAGCAGGTGCCGCCGCCGGACCCGACCGACCCGCGGATGTCGACGGTGACGATCTGGTACTGCGCGGTCAGGGCGGCGGGCAGCCCGGCGGCGATGGTGGCCACCCGGTCCGTCGCCCCGAGCGCGGCCTCCAGCGGCCCGGCGACGTCCAGGACGACGAGCGTCGGGGCGTCCGCGGGCAGGTTCGCCGACCGTGCACGGGCCACCTTCAGGGCGATGTCGGTCCCGGACTCGTCGTAGTCCAGCGGTACCAGCAGCCGCGCGCAGCCGGTCTCGAAGTTCTCCGCGCCGGCCACCGGGGCGTCGAGGTCGGCACAGGGCTGCCAGCCGTTGGCGAAGGACGCGTCGCGCCCCGGCCCGCCCGGTCCCTGCGGGAGGGACGGCGGCGAGGTCCCGACCGCTGGGGCACCGCCGCCGTAGACGGCCAGGTCCGGCCGGCTGCTCGGTCCGGCGGTGCAGCCCGCGAGCAACCCGAGGCCGGTCACGGCCGCGACGAGCCGGGAAAGCGGTCGGACGGACAAGCCGGAGGCTCCTCGGGTGCGCAGGCGGGCGGGGCCCCTCCATCATGACGGTCCCGTCCCTGGGCGGGCCCTGAGCCGCGGCCGGGCGCGGGTGTCCCCAGTCGGCAAGATCACCGGCCGTCTGGTCGAGCCGCCCCGACCGGTCGTTTACGTTGCTGCAATGTCTCTCGTCCATCTGGTCGACATCGAGCCGGTGATCAGTACCGACGAGCTCATCGACGGTCTCGTCCCGCCGCCCCGCTTCGGTGCGGCGCGGTTCAGCACCTACCGGCCGAACCCCGGCGAGCCGTCGCAGGCCGCCGCCCTCGCCACGCTCGAGCAGTTCGCCGCGAAGATCGCGGAGCCGCCGGCCAAGAAGGGCCTGTTCCGCCGCACGGTCGCCCCGGCGGCCGCGACCGGCGTCTACCTCGACGGCGGGTTCGGCGTCGGCAAGACCCACCTGCTCGCGTCGCTGTGGCACGCCGTGCCCGGCCCCAAGGCGTACGCCACGTTCGGTGAGATGACGCAGCTGGTCGGCATGCTCGGCTTCGTCGCCGACCATCAAGCGGCTGGTGAACCACCGGCTGATCGCCATCGACGAGTTCGAGCTGGACGACCCCGGCGACACGATGCTGATGACGCGGCTGCTCGGCGAGCTGGCCGAGGCCGGCGTCTCGATCGCGGCGACGTCGAACACGCTGCCCGACAAGCTCGGTGAGGGCCGGTTCGCCGCCGACGACTTCCGCCGCGAGATCCAGGCGCTGTCCGCGCGGTTCAGCACGGTCCGGGTCGACGGCCCGGACTACCGGCACCAGGGGCTGGCCGAGGCGCCGCCGCCGATGTCGGACGCGCAGCTGCAGCTCGTCGCCGGCGAGGCTGCATCCCGGGGCGGCGACGCGAGCCTCGACGATTTCGACGCGCTGTGCCGCAAGCTCGCCCAGCTGCACCCGTCCAAGTACGGCCGGTTGCTCGACGGCGTCCACGCGGTGGGCCTCGCGCATGTGCGGCCGGCGCCGGACCAGGCGGTGGCGTTGCGGCTGGTCACGTTCATCGACCGGCTCTACGACCGCTCGATCCCGGTCAGCGCCAGCGGCGGCTCGCTGGGCGAGCTGTTCACGCCCGAGATGCTCAAGGGCGGCTACCGGAAGAAGTACCTGCGGGCGACGTCGCGGGTGCTCGCGCTGGCCCGGGACGCCCAGAACGCCTGAGCGTTCAGGCGGGGCCCACCTCCGGCAGCCGCCGGCCCCCTGCCGTCCGGAGGCGGCGCTCAGGACGACGACGCGCGGTCCGGGCGGTGACGCGACCGGGACGGCGAGGCCCGGTGATCCCGAGGTGGGTGGGCGAGCGGTTCCGGTCGCGCGTCGACCCGCGCGAACGCTCGTGACAGAGTGGGCCGATGGGAAAGTCGGGCAAGGGTTCCACGAAGGCGCAGGCCAAGGCCGCCGTGCTGGCGAAGGCTGCGGCCGCCGGCAGGAAGAAGGCCGACCGCGAGAAGGGCATCGATCCCGACGGCCCGGCGGCGTTGCAGCCCTCGCAGCTGCTGCGGCTCCCGGACGGCGCGGTCGCCCTCTCGCAGCTGAGCACCGAGCGGCTGCCGGGCGTGCCGAAGGACAAGGCGGACGCGCTGGCCAGGATGGCGGAGATGGGCGCCCCGGCTCGGTGAGCTGCAGGAACGCCTCTTCGCCGCGTCCACCGCCGGCAGTCGGCAGCGGGTGCTGCTGGTGCTGCAGGGGATGGACACCGCGGGCAAGGACGGCGTCATCAAGCACGCGATGGGCCTGCTCGACCCCGCCGGCGTCGAGTTGTCGTCGTTCAAGAAGCCGACCGCCGAGGAGCTCGAGCACGACTTCCTGTGGCGGATCGAGAAGAAGGTGCCGGGGCCCGGGATCATCGGCGTCTTCAACCGCTCGCACTACGAGGACGTGCTGATCGCCCGAGTGCACGACCTCGTGCCGAGGGAGGTCTGGTCCAAGCGGTACGCGGCGATCAACAGCTTCGAGCGCCGGGTCGCGCGGTCCGGGGTCACCATCGTCAAGTGCTTCCTGCACGTCTCGTTCGAGGTGCAGGCCGAGCGGTTGGCTGCCCGGCTGGACGACCCGACGAAGCACTGGAAGTTCAACCCGGCCGACATCGACGAGCGGGCGCACTGGGACGCCTACCAGGAGGCCTACCGGATGGCGCTGTCCCGCTGCTCGACCACGGCCGCGCCCTGGTACGTCATCCCGTCGGACCACAAGTGGTACCGCAACTGGGCGGTGGCGGCGCTGCTGCTGGAGACGCTGGAGAGCCTGGATCCGCAGTACCCGCCGGCGTCCTACGACGTCGCCGAGCAGAAAGCGCGGCTCGCCGCCCAACTGGCGCCGTGACCTACGCCGTCCTCATCCCGCTGAAGGCGACCACCCGCGGCAAGTCCCGCCTCGGTCTGCCGGACGTGCAGCGGTCGGCGCTGGCCCGGGCGATGGCGCTGGACACGGTGGCCGCGGTGCGGGGGGCTCCCGCGGTGTCGGTGGTCCTGGTGCTCGCCGAGGACCGCGCCGACGCCGACGCGATCGGCGGCTGCGGGGTCGAGGTGGTGCTGACCGCCGTGCGGGGGCTGAACGAGACGATCGCCGAGGGGGGCCGGTTGCTGGCCGGCGCGCGGTTGGACCGGACCGGTCGCCGTGCTGCCCGGCGACCTCCCCTTCCTGACGGCGGACGACCTGACGGCCGCGCTCGTGGTGGCCGACGGTCGGGCGGGGGTGGTCGGCGACGCCGACGGCACCGGCACCACCCTGCTGGTGGCCGCGTCGCCGGGACAGCTGCGGCCGCAGTTCGGCGTCGGGTCCTACCGACGCCACCGCGACGCGGGTGCGACCGGGCTTCGCGTGGACGCCGCCAGCACCCTGCACCGGGACGTCGACGTGCTGCCGGACCTGCGGCGAACCGCCGTCGGGCAGCGACCTGGGGGCGCACACCCGGGCCGTCGCGGACGGGCTGCCGGCCCTCGTCGACCTGCGATCGCCGCAGGTCACGGTGTTACCGTGAACGGTGTGTCCCGCTTTCTGCGCCCCGGTTGGGTGGTCGGCCACGTCCTGGTGCTGGTCGCGGTGCTGGTGTGTTTCCGGCTCGCCTGGTGGCAGCTCGACCGCAGCGAGGAGACCGACGGCACCATCCAGAACCTCGGGTACGCGTTGCTGTGGCCGGCGTTCGGCGTCGCCTTCGTCTACATGTGGATCACGTTCATGCGGCTGGAGTCGGAGCGCAGCGAGCAGGAGGAGCAGGAGCACCAGGAGTCGCTGGAGCTGATGTTCGCCGAGGCCGAGGCGTTCACCGCGCACGCCGCCGATGTCGCCTCCGTCACGGACGCCGAGCGGCCCGGGGACGGCTCGGCGACGGCGCCGGCACCATGGAGACGTCCACCCCGGGTGATCAGGGCGGGCCGGGACGCATCGTCGACGACGGTGCCGACGAAGACCCGGAACTCGCCGCCTACAACCGCGCACTCGCTGCGCTCGCCGAGAAGGATCGACGTGCCCGATAACGCAGTAGCCGTCCCGCCGAAGGTCCTCACGGCGTTGGGCCGGTTCCGTGTCGCGGCGATGGTCGTCGGTATTGCGCTGCTTGTGCTCGTGACGACCATGGTGCTCCGCTACGGCTTCGATCAGGAGTGGGCCGCGAAGTGGGGCCCGATCCACGGCCTGCTGTACTTCGGCTACTTCCTGGTCGTGCTGGACCTGAGCTTCAAGGCCCGCTGGACGCCGATCGGCACGCTGCTGGTCATCCTGGCCGGGGTGGTCCCGGTGGCCTCGTTCTACGCCGAGAAGACGGTCCGCCGCAAGGTTCTCGCGGGCGTGCGGGTCTGACCGTCAGCTGTACGGCGATGGTCCGCGCAACTGCGGCCGAGGCCGGCTGACCACCCAGGCGATGGCCAGGGCGATGTCGGCGAACAGCCACATCATCAGCATCGGCACCAGCGGCGTGCTCGTGCCCACGGGGCCGGCGACACAGTTGTTGTAATAGGCCTTGGCACAGTTCAGCGTCGAGGCGCTCTGCAGTCCGTGGACGACCCACAGCGGGAAGATCAGGTTCACCATCACGATGAACCAGGTGATCGGCCGTGCCCGCTCCCAGAGTCCCGCCATCCCTCGATGTTGCCACGCTCCGTGCGGGCAGGGATGGTCCGCTGCCGCCCGACCGACCCCGGCGCCCCGGCGCGGTCGCACCGGTGGCACTCGGACGTCCGCGTCCCTCTTAGGATGTCCGGTGCACCGACACCCGGCACGAAAGGCACTGCGCACCATGTCCACCGAGACGATCGAATTCCAGGCCGAAGCCCGTCAGCTGCTGCAGCTGATGATCCACTCGATCTACTCGTCCAAGGACGTGTTCCTCCGCGAGCTGATCTCCAACGCCTCCGATGCGCTGGACAAGCTGCGGATGGCCGCCTACCAGGACAAGGACCTCGAGGCGGACGTCTCCGACCTGCACATCGACGCTCGCGATCGACGCCGAGGCCCGGACGCTGACGATCCGCGACAACGGCATCGGGATGAGCCGCGACGAGGTCGTCGACCTGATCGGCACCATCGCCAAGTCCGGCACCGGCGAGCTGCTGGCCAAGCTGCGCCAGGCCCGCGAGTCCGACCAGGCCGAGACCGCCACCGCCGACCTGATCGGCCAGTTCGGCGTCGGCTTCTACTCGAGCTTCATGGTCGCCGACCGGGTCACGATGGTGACCCGCAAGGCCGGCACGCACACCGGCGTGCGCTGGGAGTCGACCGGCGAGGGCAGCTACACGATCGGCGAGGTCCAGGACGCGCCGCAGGGGACGTCGGTCACCCTGCACCTCAAGACCGAGGACGCCGAGGACGCGCTGCACGACTACGCCAACGAGTCGACCGTGCGGACCATCGTCAAGCGGTACTCCGACTTCATCACCTGGCCGATCTTCCTGGCGACGCCTGCTGAGGTTCGCGGAGGGCGAGGAGCCTGCGGAGGGGGCGGAGCCGGCAGAGAGGCAGCCGGTCAACTCGCGCAAGGCGCTGTGGGCGCGCTCGCAGAGCGACGTCACCGAGGAGGAGTACGCCGAGTTCTACCGGCACGTCTCCCACGACTGGCGAGAGCCGCTGGAGACGATCCGGCTGTCGGCCGAGGGCACGTTCGAGTACCAGGCGCTGCTGTTCCTGCCGAGCCACGCGCCGATGGACCTGTTCTACCGGGACGCGACGCGCGGGGTGCAGCTGTACGTCAAGCGGGTGTTCATCATGGACGACTGCGAGGCGCTGGTCCCGGAGTACCTGCGTTTCGTCAAGGGCGTGGTGGACGCGAACGACCTGTCGCTCAACATCTCTCGCGAGATCCTGCAGCAGGACCGGCAGATCCAGCTGATCCGCAAGCGGCTGGTGAAGAAGGTGCTGTCGACGGTCAAGTCGATGCAGGAGAACGAGGCGGAGAAGTACGCGACGTTCTGGACCGAGCTCGGGCGGGCGGTCAAGGAGGGTCTGCTGTCCGATCGGGACAACCAGACCGCGATCCTGGAGATCTGCTCGTTCGCCTCGACGCACGACGCCGAGAAGCCGACGACGCTGAAGGAGTACCTGGAGCGGATGCCGGAGGGTCAGGACGCGATCTACTACGCGACCGGTGACTCGCGGTCGGCGTTGGAGAACTCGCCGCACCTGGAGGCGTTCCGCGCCAAGGGCTACGAGGTGCTGCTGCTGACCGACCCGGTGGACGAGGTGTGGGTCGACCAGGTGCCGTCGTTCGAGGACAAGCCGTTCACGTCGGTGGCGCGTGGTGAGGTGGACCTGGGTGGCGATGTCGACGCGGAGGTGGCGACGTCGTTCGAGCCGCTGCTGGAGTGGATGTCGAGTGAGTTGGCCGACGAGGTGAAGGCGGTGCGGTTGTCGCACCGGTTGACGTCGTCTGCGGTGTGCCTGGTCGGGGAGCCGGGGGATCTGACTCCGACGCTGGAGAAGATGTACCGGGCGATGGGGCAGGAGCCGCCGAGCGTGAAGCGGACGTTGGAGCTGAACCCGTCGCACCCGCTGGTGTCGGGGCTGCGGGAGGCGCGGGAGGCCCGGTCGGACGATCCGGCGCTGGCCGAGACGGCCCGGCTGCTGTACGGGATGGCGCTGCTCGCCGAGGGCGGGGAGCTGCCGGAGCCGGCGGCGTTCGTGGCGAAGCTGTCGGAGCGGCTGGCGACGGCGCTCGGATAGGGATGCCCCTGGCCGTCCCGACTCAGCGGTTCGAGCGAGGGTGCCTCGTCGGGAGGGAGAGTCGGGAGGGTGTGCTCAGGGGCGGCGGACCGGCTTCCGGCCGCGCCGAACCGGACGGTCGTCATGTCGTTGCCCCCGGCCGCAGCCGGTAGCGTCGTTGGGAGCCGGGTGGAGATTCGGCATCGATGCCGGGGTGGTCCCTGGCGCGATCGAGCGCAGCGGTAGGGAGGTTTCGGTGACCGAACTGGGCGCGTTGATTGCCGGGCGGTACCGTCTCGTCGACCGCATGGCCGAAGATGAAGAAGGGTCGGCCTGGGAGGCGTTCGACGAGCTGCTGCCCCGCAAGGTCGCGGTGAAGCAGTTCCTCCCACAGCCGCGCGTGGCTCTCGAGGACGCGGATGTTGCCCAGCGCCGACTCGTTCACGAGGCGTGGATGACCGCCGGCTTGCACCATCCGCATGTCGTGTCGTTGTACGACGTCGTGGAGCACGACGGCGGCACGTGTCTGATCATGCAGTACGTGCCGTCGCGCAGCCTGAACGCGCTGCTGCAGGACCGTGGGGTGCTGCCAAAGGCGGCGGTGCTGCGGATCGGAGCCGAGGTGGCGGCCGGGTTGGCGGCGGCCCACGAGGTGGGCATCGTGCACCGGGACGTGACGCCCGCGAACGTGCTGATCACCGAAGACGGCGCCGCCACGCTCACCGGCTTCGGGTTCCCGCACGCAGGTGACGCGCTGTCAACCGCGGCCGGGACGGTCGCCGGCACCTCGGCGTACTGCGCCCCGGAGGTGGCTCGCGGCGACGAGCCGTCGTCCGCGGCCGACGTGTTCTCCTTGGGAGCGACCCTGTACGCCGCCCTGGAAGGGAGCCCGCCCTTCGGCACCGATCCGGACCTGAACGCGGTCCTGGGCCGGGTGGCGTCGGGTCGGATCACCCCGCCGCGCCGCAGCGGCGGACTGACGCCGCTGCTGACGAAAATGCTGGCGGTAGCGCCGGGCGACCGGCCGGCGATGGCCGAGGTGGCGAGCTCGTTGGCCGCGTGGCAGACCGAGATGGAGACGGTGTCGGACCCTCTACCGGCACCGCTGGTCGCCCTTCCGCCGCGGACGCTGCCGGCGTGGGCGGCGGAGACCGCGCCGGTGGCGCAGGGGGCGGCGGGGCCGACCGCGGATGGGCCGGCCGAGTCGAATGTCGCAGCGCCACTTGCGGCAGCGGTGGCGCCGGCGGTCGACGGCGCTGGCGACAGCGATCCGCGCCCGGCGCCGGTGGAGTCGGCTGTCAGCACGCTGCCCTCGGCAGCGGTGGTGCCGGCAGTCGACGGCGCGGCTGTGAGCGAGTCGTCCGGGGTGTCGGGCCAGTCCGAGCCGGTCGAGACCACGCCGCTCCAGCGGCAGTGGAGCCGACGGTCGACGGCGCGGATGACAGCGATCCGCGCCCGGCGCCGGTGGTGCTGCCGCCGGGAAAACCCCCCGTGTGGGCTCGTCCCATTGGCGCGGCGTTGATCTCGCTGTCCGTATCGGCGGCGTTGTTCATCGGTCTGACGCTGACGCGTCCCGACAGCATCGGGCAGCAGGCGGTAGGGGCGGCTGGGCCCGATGTCACGGTCGCCTCTGCATCGTCGACCGAGCCTGATGCGTCCGCTGGGCCTGTTGCGTCCGCGGAGCCGGCTGTGCCGTCCGCGCCGAACGGGGTCGAGCCGACTCCGTCACCCGCGGCCCCGAGCTCGCCGGAGCCGTCGGACGGCGGGCCGACGGCGGATGCGGCACTGCCGGCACCCGTGACCCCCGAGGCGCCGGCTGAGGTGCCTGAGCCGCCGGTTGCCGAGCCCCCGGTAGCCGAGCCACCGGTGGCGGAGGAGCCGCCGGCCGAGGCCCCTGTCGCCGTGCCGGTGCCCGCCCAGCCGCCGGTCGTCGAGCCCCCTGTTGCTGTGCCCCCTGTTGCTGTGCCGCAGCCTGCTCAGCCGCCGGTGGTCGAGCCTCCGGTGGCCCAGCCGCCCGCGCCCGCACCGCCGCCACCTGTGTCGACGAGTACACCGGTTGGTCCCGATGTGCCGACCGGGGCTCCCACAGCGGCCGAGCTCGCCACCTTCGTCAGCGACTATTACGCCGCGATGCCCGGTGGCACCGACCAGGGCTGGGACCAGTTGTCCCGTCGGTATCAGCGGGATATCGCACGGAACCAGCCCTCCTATGAGGGGTTCTGGAGCACCATCGACGCCCTGGAGGTGGACAACGTCCGCGCCGCCACGCCGGGCCGGGTGGAGGCGACCCTCACCTACTACCTGAAGAACGGCAGGGTGTCGGTGGAGCGGACCGTGTTCTCCGTCGTGCGGGAAGATGGACGGTTGAAGTTCGACGACTCCGATGTGGTGGGGTAGGCGTCGAGCGGGGGGTCCGGTTCAACCATCAGAACGATGAATCGGCCTGCCACCCTCGAACCTGCCGCCTCGTGTTCAGGTGTGTTCGGATTCGGACAGGTGCCAGACGCCTCGGGTGCCGACGCTTCGGCGTCGCGATCAGCTGTGGGTCGGCGGCCCCGGTGGGATGGATCTCGCGGGGATGTCGGTGTGGAGGTGGCGTCGTCGTTCGGGCCGCTGCTGGAGTGGATGTCGAGTGAGTTGGCCGACGAGGTGAAGGCGGTGCGGTTGTCGCACCGGTTGACGTCGTCTGCGGTGTGCCTGGTGGGGGAGCCGGGGGATCTGACTCCGACGTTGGAGAAGATGTACCGGGCGATGGGGCAGGAGCCGCCGAGCGTGAAGCGGACGTTGGAGTTGAACCCGTCGCACCCGCTGGTGTCGGGGCTGCGGGAGGCGCGGGAGGCGCGGTCGGACGATCCGGCGCTGGCCGAGACGGCCCGGCTGCTGTACGGGATGGCGCTGCTCGCCGAGGGTGGGGAGCTGCCGGAGCCGGCGGCGTTCGTGGCGAAGCTGTCGGAGCGGTTGGCGACGCCGCTCGGGTAGGTCGCGGTCACCGGTCGGACTTCACTGGTTCGCGCAATGTGTCCGTACCCGGATGGCGGCACCCTGGCCGGTGACATCGGCGGCCGGCTCTTCCTGGGAGCCGGTGGCCGGCGGTGTGAGCGGGTAAATTGTCGGAATCGATGCAGGCGGCGGTGCCTGACATGGTCGACCGCAGCGCCTGGGAGGTGTCGATGACCGCACCGGGCATGCTGATCGCCGGTCGGTACCGCCTCGTCGAGCGGATCGCCGCCGGCGGCATGGGGTGGGTCTGGGAGGCGTGGGACGAGCTGCTGCACCGCAAGGTGGCGGTGAAGCAGCTGCTCCGGCAGCCGGGGCTGGCGGCGGAGGATGCGGAGCTGGCTCGCCGGCGGCTGATCCGTGAAGCCCGGATCACCGCACGCCTGCACCACCCGCACGTCGTGTCGTTGTACGACGTCGTGGAGCACGACGGCGGCCCGTGCCTGATCATGCAGTACGTGCCGTCGCGCAGCCTGAGCGCGCTGCTGCAGGACCGCGGGGTGCTGCGGGAGGCGGCGGTGCTGCGGATCGGTGCCGAGGTCGCGGCCGGGTTGGCGGCGGCCCACGAGGTGGGCATCGTGCATCGGGACGTGAAGCCCGCGAACGTGCTGATCACCGAGGACGGCGCGGCCAAGCTCACCGATTTCGGTATCTCGCACGCGGTGGGCGACGCGAATCTGACCGCCACCGGGATGGTGACCGGCACCCCGGCGTATCTCGCGCCGGAGGTGGCGCGCGGGGGTGTGTCCGGCTTCCCCGCCGACGTGTTCTCCTTCGGCGCGACGCTGTACGCGGCGCTGGAGGGGACGCCGCCGTTCGGCACCGACCCGAACCCGATGGCGGTCCTGCACCGGGTCGCGTCGGGCAAGATCACCCCGCCGCAGCGCAGTGGCGGCCTGACACCGCTGTTGTCGCAGATGCTCGCGGTGGAGCCGGGGGAGCGGCCCACGATGGCCGATGTGGCGAGCACGCTGGCCGCCCGGCAGACCGAGATGTCAGCCGTGCCGGACCTGCTGCAGGCGCTGACGGTCGCCCTGCCGCCGCGGACGCTGCGGGAATGGCCGGCCGAGAGCGCGCCGGCGGCGGGGGCGTGGCTTGGGTTGGTCGAGGACGGGCCGGCTGCGAGTGCGCCGACGGCGGGTGCGTGGCCGGGGTTGGTCGAGGACGGTCCGGGTGCGAGTGCGCCGACGGCGGGTGCGTGGCCGGGGTCGACCGGGGACGGGTTGACTGAGAGTGCGCCGGCTGAGCAGGGCGCTTGGCAGAGGCTGGTCGAGGACGGGTCGCCCGAGCCGGAGCCGACCGTCGCTGCCCCGCCGCCGACGGCGGCGGAACCCATGGTCGACCGTGGGGATGACGTCGAACCGCGCCGGGCGCCGGTGGTGCTGCCGCCGGCGGACGGTCGGCCGTGGAAGCGGCCGGTGGTCGCCGCGCTGATCGCGCTGGTCGTGGCGGGTGTGGTGCTGATCGGTGTGGCGCTGGCGCGCTCGTCGCGGACGGTGGACGACGCAGGGTCGGCCGGGACGGATGCGTCTGTCGGGTCAGCGGAGTCCGTCGCGCCGGCGGAGCCGGTCTCGTCGGTGCCGGAGGCAGCGGCGTCGCCCGAGTCTTCGGCGGAGCCGTCCCCGGAGCCGAGCCCGCAGCCCGAGCCGGAGCCGGAGCCGTCGCGCCGCCGAGCCGAGTCCCGAGCCGGCACCCCCCGCTCCGGCGACGTCGGAGGCGCCGGCCCCGGCCCCGGCGGCTGAGCCTGCCCCGCCTGCGCCGACGACGTCCGCCCCGGTCGTTCCCGACCCGCAGACGGGGGAGCCCACCGCCGCCGAGCTCGCCGGCTTCATCAGCAACTACTACGCGGCGCTCCCCGGCGGCACCGCCCAGGGCTGGGACCAGCTGACGCCGCGATTCCAGAACGGCATCGCCCGCAACCGGGACTATTACGAGCGCTTCTGGGGCAGCATCGAAGCCGTCGACGTGGCCGACGTCAGCGCGTCGCCGCCGGGCCGGGTCGAGGCGACGCTGACCTACCGTTTCAAGGACGGGCGGGTGTCGGTGGAGCGGACGGCCTATTCCGTGGTCCGGGATGGTGGGGGGTTTAAGATCGATGATTCGGCTGTGGTGGGCGGGTGAGCCCGGTGTTGGCCAGCCGGTCGATCGTTCCGACGACTGCGAGGCGCCGGTCGCTGTTCGGAGTTGCAAAATACGCGCGTCTGCAGACGGTCGGCATGCGCAGTGCGCCACTACCGTGGTGGTTTATGGCCAAGTCAAACGCGCAGAGTCCAACTTCTGACGTCTTAAGACCACGTTCGTTGAATGACGCTGTCTCAACTCAGATGAAGCGCATTGGTCAACGGGACACCAAACCAGAGGTGGATCTGCGTCGCCTGCTGCACGCCAAGGGACTGCGTTACCGTGTCGCAGATCGGCGGCTACCCGGTCGTCCCGACGTCAGTTTCAGTCGCGCGCAGATCGCGGTGTTCGTTGACGGCTGTTTCTGGCACAGCTGTCCAGACCACGGCACACTGCCGAAGAACAACCGGGCGTGGTGGGAAGCCAAGCTGGAGGGCAATCGACTGCGCGACCGAGCGAAGGACGCGGCACTCGTAGCGCTGGGCTATGCCGTCATCCACGTCTGGGAGCACGAGGATCCTCAACGTGCTGCCGACACGATCGAGCAGTTGTGGACGGAGCGGGTTCCGAGAGGGTCAACGCTGAGAGGATGAGAACCGCCCCAGGGATGTGAGATCCTGGCGGTGCGCCACATCCACCTCGCGAACAGGACCCTCTTGCCAGCCATCGGACACACCACAGTGGCGCCGTCCGCTGCCCGCCTCACGCGGTCGCTGCGCGACATCGGCTACGACTTTTCTTCGGCTATCGCCGATCTGGTGGACAACAGCATCGCCGCAGGGGCGGACAGGGTGTCGATCGAGAGTCACTTCGACGGGCTCAACTCCCGGATCGTCATCGCCGACAACGGAGCTGGAATGACTGCCCACGGCGTGGCAGAAGCGCTCAGGTTCGGAACCCGAAGAACTTACATTCAAGGAGAGCTGGGCAGGTACGGCTTGGGCCTTAAGACCGCCTCGCTGTCGCAGTGTCGCGCGGTGACAGTCGCGAGCCGGCGGCACGACGGTCTACGAGTTGTAGTCAGACAACTTGATCTTGAGCTCATCGAGGATTACGACGAGTGGATTATTCAGGATCCCGGACTGACCGACGCGGTTCGTCGCGCCCGAGAAATTCTCAAAGAGTCACCTGGGACAGTCGTCCTCTGGGAGGACCTCGATCGCATCATCCCCGAGGACCGGCCCGACGGCGGGTGGGCCCGGAGGCGACTGACCACTCTTTTGTCGAAAGCCAGCGAGCATCTGTCGGCTGTGTTTCATCAGTACCTTGAGCAGGGCGGACCTCAGTCCGATGTGCAGATCACGGTCGACGGGATACGCCTAGAGCCATGGAATCCGTTCGCTGTGGATGAGCCCAAAGTGCAACAGCTGCCGTCCCAAACCTTCGAAATCTCCGTCGGAAGCATCACCGGTGCTGTGACGCTGGACCGGTTTGTTCTGCCCAGTCGGGATCTCTTCAGTTCGCCGACTGAGTTTGAGCGTATGTCCGGCCCGATGAAGTGGAACCGGCAGCAGGGACTGTATGTCTACCGTGCGGGTCGTCTCGTGCAATGGGGTGGCTGGGCAGGGTTGAGGGCGATTGATGAACATACGAAGCTGGCGCGCGCCGCACTTCGGTTTGATACTGACCTCGACGCAATCTTCAACATCAACGTGGCCAAGATGAAGGTCGCCGTTCCGGCTCAGCTCAAGCAGCTCCTCGAAAGACCGATACAGGAGTTATGCCTCTCCGCGCAGGATGCATACAGACGCACCCCCCGCGTCCGTGAGAACGGGGACATCGAATTCGCTCCCACTACGAAGTCGATCTCGAGTAGTGCGACGACCGCAGGACTGGCGCTGCGTACGGCAGCACTCGTCACAGGCGACTACGAGGCATTAAAGCGCATCGCAACTTTCCTCAGCTCGACCGATCCCCAGCTGGTGACCGCAATCGGACTGGATTCTCTGTAAACGTAGCCCAGCTGGACTAGAACAGGTGCTGTGCCTTCTGCGCCACTGCGTCAGATGTTCTGCATACATCGCTCAGTGGGCAATCTCGACATAGCGGTGCCACGGGTCTGCAGATCGTCGCGGCAATCTCGAGCACAGCGAGATGAGCCGCTCGCGATTCTGCGCCACCCCCCACCAGGCGAGCGATCGCCAGGCGTCCATCCGTGAGACGGTTGCGCTTGTCGACCGGCTCACCGATAACTCGACTCGCAACCCGAAGTGCGCCGCCGGTCGCCAACACGGGTTCATCTGCCTCAACGTCGCCGACCTCTGACACAACGAGCGTCGCGAGCTGGGCGACGTGCTCCGGCAGGGTGGGGATGTCCCGGGATTCGACCGCAGGCCTTGCTAGAACCTCCGGAGTCGAGACAACAGCGCGGGCCAGCACCAGTAAGGATTCGTAACGTCGCTCTTTGCCGATGAGTGCTGCGATCTGGCCGAGCTCTTGGGCTTGATGAATAGTATCTGCCGGAACCGTCCAGCGTTCGATCAGCGGCCAGAGAAAACGAACTTGGCCAGGCTCGGCTCGGTGCAACACGCTAGCTGCAGCGATGACCTGCCACCGGTTCGACGCTCGTAACCACGGCTGGCCGAGGGCTGGTCTTTCCTCGAACCACCGGCTGAGGCGACGCGAGATCGCATCTGACGTCATAGGCGCTTTGGCCTGCGCAGACAAGGACGTCAGTATCGCGCGGGCCAAATGCTCACCCAGTAACGGCGGGACTGCGTTGCCGATCTGTTCGAACGCCGCTGAGGGGGGCCCGGCGAAGCGGTACCAGTCGGGGAATGTCTGGAGTCGCGCTGCTTCGCGGACGGTGAGGGTGCGACCTTGGCGCGGGTGGATGTACCAGTAGCCGTCTTTGGCGATGTGGGCCGTGATCGTCCTCGAGAGGTCGTCTTCGTTCAAGCGCTTGTACTTGTCGTCGAAGATATCGTCTCGGTACCGCTTGTACTCCGCAGGCAGGTCGGAGTAACGGGTCGTCGAATCCATCAGTTCGAAGGCGCGGGCGTCATCGTCTCGCACCGGACGGGTGATGTGGTCAAAAACTTTGATTGGCATCGTCTAGTCCGACCCCAGCGCGCATCCTCCGCTGAAACGAAGTTGCAGCCTGTCCGTACTCCGTCCATCCGTGCTCACCGCCGTCTGGCCGCCAACCCCCGTCGACCTCGGGGAGATCGCCGATGGCGTTCCACACTGTTACACGCTCAGTGGCCTCAGGCGGCCACTGAAAGGCAACCCCGTCTCGCATGGCGACGAGGATGAGTCGCTGCCGGAACTGGGGCACGCCGTACCGCCACGTGTCGACCACCCGCTCAGAGACCGAGTAACCCATCGACTCCAATTCGTGCACCATCGTCCGCAGGATGAACATCTCGTCGTCCAGCGCCATGTCCGGCACGTTCTCCATGATGACCGCCGCGGGACGTGCAAGTCTGACGACATCTAGGTAGCTCTGCCACAGGTCGCGCCGTCTTGTCGTGCGCTTCACGTAGACCACCTCGGACCTGGTGGCGGATCATCGACCGGCCGGCCTTCGAGAAGGGCTGACAGGGAGGACCGCCTACCAGCACTTGGATGCCGTTGTCCCGCATGAGAGCCGCAACCTGATAGACGCGATCAGGTTCGGCAAGATCCCAATCCACCGCCATACCGGCGAAGTGATGCCGGTGGGTCTCGAGCGCTTCCTTGTAGTGGTCCACCGCAAGTACCACCTGGAGTCCCGCCTGCTGGAGACCGAGACTCAGACCGCCGGCACCACTGAAGAGGTCCGCGGCCAAGACCACGTCAGGATCCTCGGCCCGTATGGACGCCACCAGCTCGCGCAGGGCGTCCGGGGTCGCGCAGTGACGAGGGTGCGGCGCCAAGTTGAGGAACGGCTCGGACCAGTTTGACGCGTGCGCCGTAACCCGACCGATCTTTGGACACCTGACTCCCTCGCTCGAGCTTGAACTCTACCGACCATCGGCGTCCCAAAGGAGCCGCTGCGCACGTCTACGTGCGTTTCGGTGACTGGCTCCACATCTCCGTGGTTGCGCACCGGTCACGTATGACGTGGAGGGGCGTGCTGCGGCCATCCTCGAGACACCGGCCCACATCCTCATGGCGCTCTCGGCCATGCCTGGACAGTTCATTGGTCAACGCGGACAGACTGTGCATGGTGTCCGGTTCCAGCAGCCGCACCCGGCCGTCGGCGGCCCACCCGGACCTCCCAGGTGTCCGCACCTTTGGACCCTTGCAGAACCATCCTTCGGTGATGTAGCCGGCGTCGAAGAGGTTGCGGTAGGTCGCAGCGACGCGCGAGCACGACGGTCCATCTGATTCAGAGTGTCGAAGGCTCGGCCGACAGATGCGCCGCCAGTCTGTCCAGTCCGCCTGAGACGTCGACCGCGATGGTGATCCTGATGCGCTTCTGGTCGTTGCCTCCACCAGGTTGCGCGTCGGCGCGTCGGGCAACATCCTTCTGGGCGCGGGTGATCATCAGACGTAGCGCGACGGGACCAGTGCCATCATCCAGCTCTATCGGAAACGGGAGATTCAGCTCCCTGTCCGCTGGAGGAAGCTTCCTCGCTACAGTCGAGTCGACAACAATCCCGAGAATGGTTGCCCTGAGCGACGTCAGCCGTTCCAACAGAAGCTGAGTCCTTCGTGATAGTCCCCGTTCACCGAGCGGGGATCATCCTTGCCCCCAGCCTTGTGGTGATAAAGGACGTCGTAGACACCGATCTGCTCAACTTCGAACGTCGCATTGACCACGGAACCATCGGAGCGCCTTGGTTTGAACGGTCCCAGTGGGCGATTCAACGGTCCCTCCGCAGTAGCCGTCTGATGACAGAAGGATTCCGGCGACCAGTGAACGACTGTTGTTGGACGTCATTCGATGGGGCATGCTCTATGGCGGTCGCCGACGGGGTCCGGTCTACGGGACCGCCGCTCGCCGTGCCGCACGTCGGGATCGCCGTGACCGACCGGGCTAGCGCTGGGAGAGTCATTGCCCGTGCCGTTGCCGTCATCTGGACCACCATCGCGGTCAACGCCGTCAACGCCGCTGGAACGACCGTCGCTGTCGCTGCGGTCACCGTCGGAGCGGCTGCCAGCCAGTGCACTGGCCGAAACACCTCCGGCGACGACGTCAGCCGGCATGTCCATCTCACGAGGGAGGAGTTCTTCGAGAGCTTCGGACCCATCAATTCCGCCGTCTTCCGGTCGGCGATCCGACGCCGCGCCGGCGAAGGAGGAGTAGGTGCCTCGTTTCGCGCCCCGTCGCAAGAGAAGCCCTTCTTCCACGTGTCTGCCGAGCGCGGTCGAGGCTTCGGTCGATGAAATATCCAGCAGCTGGCGCAGGTCCGAATTCGTCACTCGGCCCACCCGCTCGGTGAACTTAAGGATGCACCGTCCTGACTGTCGGACGATGAGTGGCGCCTGACGTCGCTTCGTCGCTGACGCCGAAAGCCGTTGAGCAGACGCTGATCCCGCCCCTGCAAAGGTTAGGTACGCCGGGCGGATCGGTGCACCCTTTTCAATGAGGCCGCGCGGCCTCAAGCGACCACTTCACCTCATACCGGGAGGGTCTCTTCCGGGATCGCCGAAGTCCATGACCGGCATACGCCGGAGGAGGCGCTTCGCAGACTCCCGCATCAGCTGTGACCGGGATACGTCCACGTCCTCGCCGACTAGGGCGAGGAACTCCTGAGCTAGGACGACGAGTAGCAAACGGTTCGCGGCGAGCGTCGGCCGCTCGGTCAGATTGACCAATTCATCCTCGCCCAACTGGCGCAGATCGACGTGCGGGGTGAAGCTGTTCGGCGCGCCACCACAGTCGACGCCAAGTGTTGCGGTTGACGTCGCCGATGAAGCGTCGCTTGTCCGTCGGGGTTCGAGACCGCCAGCGCCACACCGTGGTGTCGAGAAGCCAGCAACACGTGAGGTATGTCCACGCATCATCCTGCGCCGCCTCGTGTGGTGTCAGATCGAGGCGCTCGCGCAGTACCACCGCGGCACGGGCATCAAACAACGGCACGCGGGTGGGTTGCTCTGGGTAGCCGGTGATCGCCGGCGATCGCGAGCAACTCCTGTCGCAACTCTGTGAGCTGTTCAGAAGTGATGCGGGCGCCGCCGACCGCCGGCCACGTCAGACGGGGGTGTCCGTCGCGCAAGAGTTGTTCCGTCACTTCGGCGAAGGTCTCTTGCGCGTCGCTTCCGCTACATCGATGAGTTCAGACGCCGCGGTGCTGACTGAGCCGCCTCAGGACTGCGCTCATCGTAAGACTCCCAGGTGGGCTTGGAGTGCGGTGTCAAAGCGGGCCGGGGAATCTTCCGCCCATCCCGCGATCGTCGAGGTGGTAACACCCGGCCAGACCGAGGCGATCAAATCGGTGATCATGCGACCCACGGAATCCTCCTCGTACCCGCTGGGATCGCTGCAATACAGCTCGCTCCGTAGCGCACCACGGATGAGGCTCCGCGCGACGTCGAACATGATCATCGACCTAGCCGCCGCCGATCTCGGTCCGTCCGTGCCGGAGCGCAACGCCTCCAGCAAACCTTCATGCGACGAATTCACCAGTAACCTCAGGCTTCCGAGGACCGGGGAAGCCAGATCTTCCGAATTCCACTCCAGGGCCGACGCAGCGTCATCGGAGAACTCTGTAGCGGCGAAATCCACGGCGGAGACAGGAAACCTTCCCGCGCCACCCTCTACAGCCACCTTCACGTTGTCTGCCCAGAGCACGGCTCCCGGGACCCGCGGCGCGACCGGCGAACTGGTTGAGCCGGTGTCCAGCAACACCATGCGAGTCCGGAGGTCGACGGTCCCGCCGATGTCAGTCCCCGGGATCTGCAGTTCGAGGTCAGCACGCAGGCGGCCGCCGAGGGCGCCGAGAACGGTGACCGGTGGTGAATGGCTCAATCGTGTGCTGGACGCGTGCCAGCTGACGACGACGCCCAGGACGGCGTCTGCAGCCAAGGCGCAACTCGTCCGACACAGGTCGGCGTCGACGCTGACTGTCCGCCGAACTGTGGTCAGGGTGAAGGGGTCCCAGTGCTCAAGCCTTTGGGCAGCGGATCTCCCTCCGCAGTGGACCATGGCTCGGGATCGACCACGCCATCCGGTGGCAGGAGGTAGGGCGGTGCGGCGGGAGTTCTCAAAGGACATCAATCCCGATGTCGACGCGCATCATGGTTTCCGAGGTGATGGGCACCTGCACCTGCCAGTCGCCGTCCACCTCGGAACTTGTCCACGACGATCGACTCTGCGGTCGAAAGCTCGCCCATCGGAGTGCACCCACGCATGTACCGCGGCGCGTCCTCACCGATTGGCGCGTCCCACTCTCACCGGCCGGCCGTCGTTCGTCATCACTTCGACCGAGGCCTTCAAGCGGATGGTGTTGCCGTTTCCCTTGACCTGAAATGGGAAGGCCACCACCGGGGTGCCATCCGACGCGACCATGGGACGAGGTCCTTCGCCCATCTTCACCTGAGGCCGTCGGCGCGGACGTGGCCGCGGCTCGTCCGTCGCCGTCGGCGTCGCCGTCGGCGCGGAAGGTATGTCGGTGTCGGTGTCGCGGTTGGCGACCCCATCAAGAGACGGATTGGACGGTTCCACCTGAGACGGGCTGTGCGCGTCGGCGGGCCTGACTTCGACATCCAACCAGCGGTCCGCTACTTCCGCCGGATCTTCCCGGCCCAGTGGACTGCGTCGTCGACGGCGGATGGTGCCCTTCGAGGATGCGCCGCCCGTCGCGCTCCAGTGCCCGCCATCGCCGGCATCAGCCCGGCGAGCTGATCTGCGAATTCACCGAGCGGAACCTTGTCCGAGACGGGGCTATTGGCATTCTGGCCACCGACTCCGGCCAGAATGCGGCAGAGCTCGCGAATCCTGCGCAGGCTGATGCAACCACGAGCCTCATCGCGCGATCGGAAATCGCTGTCGCCACCCAGTCGTCGTGTGCCGGCGGCTCGGCGGGCTTGAAGGCGTCGTCCGAGGTCGCGCACCGGAACACACCGGCGTAGCCGAGGCCCGCTACAGGGGCCGCGCCCTCCAAGAGACTGGACGACGATTTCAGGGGTCCGCATGAGGGCGACGTGGTGAGGGTATGAGCCACGGTGCGCGGTCGCCAGTGTGTGACGGGACTGGGTCGCGGGGGAACACGAGCAATGCCAGTGCGCCCAACCTCTCGCCGCTGCGACCGTCGCTCGACTTAATGGGGCTCCGAGAGGTCTGAAGTCCGTCGTCGCCCGTCCGGACGTTGTCCAAGGCTTCGACGAAACCGCGGAGCCGGGGTGAGTCCGAGGGGAAGGAACGCGGAGTATGCATGCCGTCGATGAGCCGGAACCGCAGGGTCCGCCGGTCACCGCACGGGGTGTTGATCATGCGTGGCCAGAAGTTCCAACCGTCGCCTCGGCCAGGAAGTCCATCGTCTCGTCGCGGTGATCAGCGCACCGCAAGGTGACGTCGGGTGCGACGACGGCGACGGTGGTGCCGCGTCCTTGAGCTCCGTTGCGGTCGGGCAAGCCCAATCCGAGCGACCTCTTCGGCGTCATCCCCGGTCACGGGACCGGCAGACTCTACTGCTCCCCCACCAGTGACGTCCGGTGTAGGGACGGCCGTCGGTGTCGGTGAAGTTGGGTCCCAGGCCGTAGCCGATGAGTCGCCGTTCAGGCCCGCCGTGGTCGTCGCGACAGAGGGTGTCGATGACGACGGTCCGTGCCCGGCTGGCCAGGTAGAACGCGGCCTTGCCGTAGCCGAATGAGCCGCGGCCAGTTCCTTGTCGGGTGGCTGGCCGATATTCAGGACGAAGTCGACGAAGTCTCGGGGCAGTCCAGGGCGGTCGGCCCGTGTCGGTCCAGCTAGCCCGTGATGTCCCGAAGTCGGCGAAGTACAGAAGGCTTTCCTCCGCGCCCAGCTGGTCGCTCAGCGGGAGCCCGGGCGGGACCTCACTGAAGAGTCGCTCGAACGATTTCCGCCGCTGCCCGTCTAGGTGGCACGCGTCCGATATGGACGGTGACGGTGGGGGAGTCGGCCGCGCTTCGCGTCCCAACTGTTCTGGACGGCTTCGCGGACCAGCACCTCGAGCGCTTCGATGTCCGGACGGCCGAGCTGGTTGAGGATGCCGTCCGCGGCGAGGCCCCCGCTGGCGCCGTACGGCTCCGAGAAAAGGTGGAAATGCATCAGGCGACTCCCGCTGCCATGACTCCGGTCAAACGATGCCAATCTTCGACGTCCAGCGCGGCGTCGCGAAGACGGTCAAGGTCGACCTGATACGTCAATCGATCCACCCCGGGTGGCCGTCCTCCGCCCACGAAAGACGAGGCGACGATCCGCGGGAAATCCTTGCCGACCGGCAGTGTGAATCGTTGACGAACGTCGAAGGTTATCTCGGCGCTGGCTTGAAGGTCCACGAGGGCGATTCCCGCTGCCAGCAGTCCGGCATACAGCGGTTCCGCCGGAACACCACGAGTCAACAACATGTCGGTCAGCGAAGCGACCGATTGACCTGTTCCGGGCGTGGCCTCTAGCCGGATGAAGTGCAGATGGAGGGTCCCTCCGCTCGGCTCCTGCAGCTGATCCTCGCCGTGGATCGTCACTGCATACGATGTCGGCGAGAGTGTTGTTTTAACCTCCACCGCATCTCCTCGGGACCGGAAGTCGTGCCGAGCATGGCTCCAGGCTCTAACGGCCGCCGGAGCGGTACCCGTCAGGTCCGCAACGACCAGCAGCTCACCGACTATCCCGGCCAACCCGCTGATACTGGGCGGACGGCTTCCAGCGGCCAGGAAGGTTTTCCAATCGTGGAGGACCGCGGCAAGTGCGGCGACCGGCGCCGAAGGCATGGTTGCCGCCCGTTCCAACACAGCGGCGATGAAGTCCTCGAAGACCTCGTCCAGTGTCGCGAGCACGCAGGAGATGTCCACAACCTGACGTCGCTGACCCGCGATGTGCGACGACCCGCTCCTCGATGGCCAGCGCATCAGGAGCCTCTGGAACGGCGGCCGTGGAATTCGAGGGCAGCAGCAGGTGTGCGACGAAGTTGGAGTCGAGCGCAAGCCATGTGTCTGCGACGAAGGACGTAGGCACCACATCGAGGTCCTTGGGTTGACGCTCAGCTGCGGCAGCCTGAAGGCTTGCGATCTTCAGCCTGATCGAGTCGATCACGGCGCGCTCAGTTCGGCCAATTCGGCGGCCACGTCGGCCTCGTCCAGTCCGTCTACCTCGACGCCCGGCATGGAGTCGACGTCAGCCGTTACATAGGAGACTGCCGCGGATGCTGAGGCGGTCACGGGGAAGACCAACGCCATGCCGATGACGTGCTCGACAGCGTTCAGGTCCATACGTGTCTTACCGTAGAAAACCTGCGCGCCTTCTTCTGGGGGCTGCCTCGGGGTACTCGATTTCGATACCGGGTATAGCAGCAGCATCCCGCTGTCGTCTCCGTAGCCGCCAAGCTCAGGTCGGTTGCGTAATCTGATGATTTGGTCCATCTTCGTCGATTTATCAGCAAGTTGAGGTACGCGTCGTTACCAAGATCTGCGATGCGGTCGGGGGACTCATCAAACTCTTAATGTCTGCAAATTCGCTGGAGCCCTCCCTCAAGAGTGCGGCGCGATTAATGCAGCCCACGGGGTCGGCGAGTCCGAGGTCAATTTCACCTAGAGCCTTCGTGGGTCGGCGCCCCATCACGGCCACAGTGAAATGGTTCAGCTCGCCATCACGGTTGCGCTCTGCGATATACTTGGTCATGAGAGCGGCGTCTATATCCCGACTCTTCTCGACTACCTGATAATCTTTCAAGAACCGGCAGATGATGTCGGCGTCGACCGACCGGAACAGGTGCACTCCTTCGCGTTTCAATTCGTGGGCGTAGGACTTGGCTGCGTCCATGAGTTGACGTGCGGCATCGAGGTTGGTTGTTAGCCAACTTGCGTCCGTGTGCCGGAAGTAGATGGTCTGCAGGCGCCGGCCTGAATATGACACCTTCGCGGACTTGGCCCGCTGCATTTTGGCCGCTGCAGTCACCGCCATCTTCGGATGGGTCCGGATCCGTACCCCGACCATCGACGGCTTCTCATGCTCGGCCTCGTATCGGTCGATCTCGTCTCGGATTTCCTGCTCCACCGTGGCGAGATGACGGAACCAGTCACGCATTTCGCTCGTCAACCAGACCCGTGTCAGGTCCTCGTATCCGCGGCGGTAGCCGAACCAGCGCCCCATCTGCAGCAACGTGTCGTAAGCGGAGGCCGTCCGGACGAAGTAGAGAGACCGATAGGCCCTCCAGCGTCAGACCGCGTGAAAGAGTGTTCCCGCCGACCGCAACGATGAACCGAGGTGCCGAGTCATCGAATCTCAGTCGCTCAGCGCTCTGGGAGTTGTCCGTAATCACCACGATACTGCGCGCCGTACTCTCGATTGCGGTGCGGACGGCCGACCAGGAGATCCCCGGATTGCCAAATTCGTCGGCGCCGACCCGCTGGGTCTCAGAAGTCCATTGCCCTTCGAGCTCGTCCAAGAGGCCGCCTTCGCCGGTCGATAGTTCGATCCGAACGGAATTCAGGTATTGCTCAATAAGTCCTGCAACCGATTGGTGCATATCGATATGCTGCGAGGTATGAATGAGGGCAGTCGCATGAGAATTGCCGATTCCGCGTATCTTTCGAGCGGTTGTGCTGAGTAGGAAATAGTTCAACGCCTGACGAAGGCTTGGCGTCATCTGGGGCGCGAACGACGGCCGTTGAGCAGCAGATGCCGGCCGCAGCAATCTTGAGTTCATCGTCAGGAATATGACGCACCAGATCGTGCCCTTCGACTCCGACGCTGTCTGTCTCATGCGGGAGGGGCTCCCGTCCGAAGATGGTCTCTGCGCCGAAATAACCTTTGGGGCGTGGGAGGTTGACGATGAAGTCGCGAGGATAGAGGTCCTCATAATCTGTCGGATCTATCAGGACGTTTGCGAATGGTGTTGCTGTGTAACCTACGTAAGCGCTCTTGCTCGCACCGTTGACGATCGCGCGGATGAGACTGTTGATGGCTTTCGGGCTGTCACCTGGCTTTCCGGTGTTCACGGTTGCTTGGTCCGCCTCATCGTCGATGATCAATACCGGGCATTTGGCTAAAAGCTCCGGCCTAGCACCGAACAACCAGTTCTTCAAGGCCTTGAGGCGGGCGCCGTTCTTCTTGACGACCGCAAGGTAGCGTTGCTCCTCATTCGCGAGAACCGCGTCGATGGAGTGCGATGGAACGAAATCACCTTCAGCCGTCAGGCGGTTCCAGAGGTGCGTGTTGAGATCGAGGAAGCCGGTGATCAAAAAAGACGGTCCTGTGTCTGGATGCGAAGAGCGTCGTGCATCCCGGACAATACGATTATCAGCCGGTAGCCGGCGTCCGCGGCTTTCGCGATCACAGCCGTAAAATTGCTCGTCTTGCCGCTCTGGACGTACCCAAGGACCAACCCCCGACAGTGGTAGTCGTCGGATGCGGCGGGGTTAGGTAGCTGGGCTACCACTTTCGTGGACGCTTGATCCAGTGTACGAAGTTGCTCGTCGCCCCAGCCGTTGGTCGTCAGGAGGTCTTTCAAACTCGACCAGTTGGGATCCTCGGCCGTTGGGCCGAAGTACCACGACTCGATACCACCTAGGAGCACTGCTTTTGGCTCTTGGGCTTGGGCGACGTTCCGCATCTCCTGTCTGATGAGCTCAGCGGCGGCCTCTACGCGCTCGCGAGCGGCACCTATGTCGCAGAGTTCTTCAACAGCATCGTCCAGCAGCATCGGTCGGTTGGCGCGAATGAGGCGCGTCAGGTTACGGACGAAGATCGCAAGCTCCGGTGACGTCTGGGTCGTATCCACCGTCACAGTGTGCCGGACGCGTTCAGTTGATGTGCGGATACCCCCGGTAACATGTGATCCGTTAGGTTCTACGTTGTGGGTACTTCTACCATGCTCACACACGCAGTCAACGGACGCGGTGGAATGCCGCGACAAGCGAGCTCCGGCGACAACCTGGGTCAGTGTGCCGCTGGAGCCTCCGTTGACTCGAAGCTGGATCACAGGATCTCTTCCCACACGAGCCAGCGGTTCGACAGAATGAAGCCATGCGAGACATCCTGATCACTGACAAGCCGGATGACGTACTCGACGTGCATCGCAGCCGCGCCCGGGGGGCGGGCCGGTCGCTGGAGGAATATCTTCGAGGCCGGATCATCGCGCATGCACAGATGCTGACTGAGCTCGACACGTCCGAGCGCCGGCGTCATCCTGCCGTGCCAGTTGCCGAGGTCGATCGCACCCCAACGGGCCGCGACGGCTGAGCTGGCCGGCCCAACGGTGCTGCACCTCGACGAGGACGTCGACCTGATCGCCGCTACCACCGGGCAGCCCGTCGAGCGCGTGGAGATTCCGTCCTGAGACGAAACATGGCCCCCACCAACGTTTCCGTCGATGAAGGCCATGTCAGTGGTGGGCGATACTGGGATTGAACCAGTGACCTCTTCCGTGTCAGGGAAGCGCTCTCCCGCTGAGCTAATCACCCGGGTGTGAAGTTGTGGACGACCTGCCGGCCGAACTGGAACCGTGAGGTGGGAACGGGATTCGAACCCGTGTACACGGCTTTGCAGGCCGTTGCCTCACCTCTCGGCCATCCCACCGAGATGGGGCTTCGGTGTACCTCGAGCGGACGACGGGATTCGAACCCGCGACCCTCACCTTGGCAAGGTGATGCGCTACCAACTGCGCTACGTCCGCACCGCACGTCGCCGTGCTGCTGGACGAGCTTATCCGACCCGCGGGGGAGAACCCAAATCGCCTGGCACGCACCGGGGTGACCCCACCCAGCACGCCCGGCCCCGGCCGTCGGGCTCGTCCGTCTCAGGCGGCGGCGTCGCCGTCGCGCTGGGCGTACAGCTCCGACAGCATGTCCAGCTCGGCGTCGACCGAGAAGTAGTCACCCTCACGACCCTCGGGGACCGCCACGAAGACCGCCCGGATGAAGTCGATCACCGGCGCGATCGGCGCCTCCAGGATCGCCCGCCCGCTCGGCGAGGCCAGCTCCATGTACAGGGTGTCCGACACCGGGTACACCCGGATGTCGCCCAGTCCGGTCGGCATCACGAGCCCCTCGCGCAGCAGGTCGCGCGACATCACCCACTGCACGGCCGGGCCGTCACCCAGGATGAACGCCGCGGTCACCGAGAACGGCTCGAAGACGTTGTAGCTGAACGTGGCGGCGATGGCGTCGTCGGCGTCGCTGCCGGCGAAGGTCATCTCGAAGGTGGTTGTGACGGCGACGTTGTCGACCTTGGTACGCGAAGTGTCCATCATCATTCCTGCGGCTCGGGGTGGTCCGCTGGAGCAGCTGGACCGTGCGGGTGGAGTCACGGAAGGAACGCGACGCTGCGCCGCCCATCACGTCGAACCACCGGACTTCACCCTGATGGGTGCAGCAGGGCCGGCGGCCCCGTGGATCCCGGCACTGTCCGATCCCGGGGCGCGCATTCTGGCGGAGAGTCACCGTCGCGCCAGCGATACGTGCGGATAGTCACTCTCTGCAACCAGAAGTCGCTCGACGACGACAACGACCAGCGCCGGACTTCATGCAGTCGCATCTATCTCGCTCAACAGGGCGCCGACGTGTCCGGGTCCGGGCAGTCGCCGGGTGGCCAACGGGCCGTCGGGCATCGGGTAGGGTATTGACGTTCCTGAGGGCGATTAGCTCAGGGGGAGAGCGCTTCGTTCACACCGAAGAGGTCACTGGTTCGATCCCAGTATCGCCCACCGTGTTTTGCCTGGTCAGGAGCCCGAGGGCTCCTGACCAGTTCTGTTTGACACCCCGCGTGCCCACGACTTCCGCTAGCGCCTCGTGGAGACGGGCCGCGACAGCGTCCAGCGTCATCGCCGCCGACGCGTGTGCGGGCATGGTCTGAGCGGCCTTCACGTCCACGCCTGCCGAGAGGGCAGCGGCGACGCGGCCCGTGTGCGTCAGATCGTGCGCGTCACCGTCGGGAACTCGGGGTCTATCGCCTGACAGCGCGCCGCCGCCGTCCCTGTCCAGCCCGCCGCGAGCAACCCGATACAGCAACCACGCAGCTCCCGAGGATGACCACGCCGACCAGGATTCCAAGGCGTCAACGCTTTCCGATCAGGCGCTGCAACGACCAAGTGAGTTCACTCCGGACCACTCAGCGCGGCTGCCTCACCGAACCGGAGTCCGGTGAAGGCGACGAAAACGACGAGCGCAGCATGATCGGCGGTCAGCTCCTCGCAGGGGTGGGCCGACCTGTCGATGACTGGGGTATCCACGAGCGGAATGGCTGCGCCGCGGCGTCCGCCCCCTCACGCGAGGTCATCGTGGCGGCACCGGCCGCTGCCGGTCAGTCGTCGTCACGGCTCGGCCGGAAGGTGAGGTTCGGGACGCCGACGATCTCGAAGGTGGCCGATGCGATGCCGATACCGGCTGCGTCCAGGGCGGTGATGATGTCCCGGGACATCCGGTCCTTGATCTCGCGGACACCGCGGACCGGCACCAGGAAACGTAGTGACAGCTCGAGCCAGTTGTCGGTCAACCGCCAGTACACCGACGGCGCCAATGATGCGTCTGCCATGGCGTACCGCGACCGCATGGTGACCAGCGCCGCGTCGGCGGCCGGATCGTCGATGATGGCGTGCGCGGTCGCCGCGGTGAGCAGGATGTTCTCCACGACGGCACGGTCTTCGCGGTAGGAGATGGGCAGCACGATCTCCTCCCAGAGGTAGGGGAAGTCCCGGCTGTAGTTGTAGACCGGGTCGCTGAAGATGGCGCCGTTGGTGACGGTGACCAGTCGCCCGGTGTATTGCCGGGAGTTCACCCAGACCGCCGGATCGGCGGCAGCTACCGACGGCGGTTGGCCCATCTCCATGATCGTGGTCCGCAGGAAACCCAGTTTGACCACGTCGCCGCGCACACCGCCGAGGGTGATGCGGTCACCGATGCCGAAGGTGTCGCCCCGCAGGATCACGAAGAACGCCGCCAGCGACACGATGACCTGCTGGAGGGCGAACGCCAGACCCGCGCTGATCAGCCCGATGCCGGTGGTGATGTCGGTGTCCGGAGTCACCCAGATCGAGATCACCCCGATCACCAGGATCACCGCGACGAGCAGTTGCAACCCCTGACGCGCCCAGAACCGCCGGGGATCGGCCACCTCGCCGCCGAGGACCCGCCGCAGACCCAGCAGGATCAGCTGCCGCAGGATCAGCACGACACCGACGAGGACCAGGGTGAAGATCAGCTTGACGCCGGTGGTGGCGCTGATGCCGACCAGGGTCACGCCCAGGACCTTCACCGCCCCGCCGGTATCGGTGTCGGCGGCCGCGCCGAGCAGCACAGTCGGAACGGTCATCATCGGCGCTCGTCCTCGAAAAGGGTCTGGAGGCAACGGTTTTCCCGAGCCGTGGTCACGGGTCGACCACGATGTCCGTGGCGACGGCCCGGACCAGGAAACTGTCTGCCCGGGTGTCCATGCGCAGTGGTGCCATGAGACGTCCCTTCGCGGAGATGACGTGCGATGGCGGGAGCCTCAGGATCGGGGCCGGGGATCGGCGTCGCAGGACAGGTGACGCCAGCACGGTCGACTCCCGGGATCGGCGGTGGTGGTGCCGGTCAGGCCGAGCGTAGCGCGTCCGGTCTGGACGATTTACGTCGTACAGCTGGCGCCGGCGTCACTTCCTGGCCCCGCCCGCCCGTTGACACCGGTCAGCGGGCCCACGTCAGAGCGCGAAGGGCCACCGGCCCTCGAGGGCGTCCTCGACGGTGTGGCTGTCGCGGTCCAGCCGGGCGCGCTCGGTCGGATCGAAATCCGCCGTGGCGATCGTCGCGCGGAGGCGGTCCAGCTGCTGCCGCACCGACCGGCGTCGGTTGTCGTCGCGGGTCGACCAGGCGACCTCGCGGAGCAGCCCCAGCAGTCGGGTCACCACCGCGGGATCGGCCGCGCCGTACCGGCGGGGCTGGGCGATCCCCTCCTCGAGCAGGACGTCGAATCCCGGCCGGGTGCGGACGACCCGGACGTGGCCGTCACGGTCCCTGGTGAGCTGAGCGGACAGGTCGCGACCGGCGAGTTCGCAGAGCAGCGACGAGATGTGGCCGAGCGCGTGGATCGCCGTCGTCGGATCGTTGACCCCGGGGGAGAGCGCCTTGGCCGCGACATCCACCATCTGCCGCAGGCCGAAGGCGAAGTCCTGGGTGTCGGTGCGCTCCACGCCGACCGTGAGGAAGTGTGGGACCGCGTCGACCATCGTGTCAGCGACCTCGGAAGTGCCTGATCCGGTTCGGGACCAGCAACAGCCCAGCGGCGTCCCCTGCGCGACGAACCCGCCCGGCAGCTGGTCGATCAGGACGACGGCGTCGTGATCGGCGGCCGCGTCCGCCAGCCCCGACAGGTCCACCGCGGTCAGGAATCCGGAGCGCGGCGCGAGTAGCAGCCGGGCGTGCCGCGGCGGTGTCGGCGCATTCTGGGCCCCCGGACCGTCCTCGAGAACATCGGGGAGCAGCCGGCCCACGGTGGCGCTCGCGTCCTCGTGGACAGTCCGCAGCATCGTCTCCACCCGGATCTCCCGGGCCAGGTGGGCCAGGAACAACACCAGGGTCACCACACTGGCCACCGCCAGGACGAAGGCCAGGGTGACCGAGATCTGCGGGACGAACTGGTCCTGCTGCTCGTCGGGGCTGCGCACGGTCCGCAGCACGGTCAGCGCGTAGACGAAGGTGGACAGGAACAGGGCCAGGGTGACGTGCACGAACCGGTCCCGGGTGAAGGTGCGCAGCAGCCGGGGGGAGAACTGTCCGCTGGCCAGCTGCAGGGTGACCACGGTCAGCGAGAACGTCAACGACGTGACGGTGATCAGCGAGCTCGCGATCGCGTCCAGCACCGTCCGCGCCGCGGAAGCGCCGCCGCCGAACAGGTAGCTGGAGATGCTGACCGGCAGGTGCTCACCGACGGCACCGTCGAGCTCGGGCAGCAGGACCCCGGCGATCAGGGCCAGCAGGATGCCGATGGTGGGGATGGGCCACAGCTGGGCTCGGAAGGCGTCCTGGGCGTCAGCGACCCGGCTGCGGAGGCTCATGGATGTCCCTGCTTCCCGTCGTGGCGGCCGGTGGGGCCGTGCGGTCCACCCCACCACACCGGACCGGACCGGGTGGACCGGCTCACGTCCGTGCCGGCCGGCGGGCGCCGCCCGGGTGTCCGGCGCCGGACGTCCCGGGCCGGCCGGTCATGTTGCCGGGCGTGGTGGGACGTACCCGCATCCCGGATCGCGCCGGCCCAGGGCAGCCCAGCTCAGCGCGACGACCGCGTCGCTGAGCCCGGCCCGCGACCGGCTGATACACGGCATCGGCGACCGGGCAGCGCCGCACCCGGCGCGAGCACCCGACCCACCCCCGGACGTCCGCTCCGCGTCGTTCCCCGACACCTCAACTCCGGCTCCGTCCTGCCGATGAGTGGGGAGACAACCGCGCACCTGAATGGTCGGCGGCCCACCCCGGGCCCTCGGACGCCTCCAGCGCGGAGGGAGACGGATGCACGAATCGTTCCAGCCGCTGCTCGACGCGCTCGCCCGCCATGGGGCCGACGTCGCCGACCTCCAGGATGCGGTGCTCGAGACGCAGCGCACCGGGCGGTCCCTCCGCGAGGTCCTGGTCAACGACTCGATCGTCACCGAGTTCAAACTGGCCGAGGCGCTCGGCGACGCCCACGGCATCGGCAGCGTCGACCTCGTGGGCTACCCGATCGACGCCGCTGCGGTCACCAGGATCCCGCTCGCCATGGTGATGCGGCACCGAGTGCTGGCCATCGCCATCGAGAACAACGAGCTCGTGGTGGCACTCAGCGACCCGGACGACGTGATGGCGCTGGACGACGTCCGTGCCGCCACCGGGATGGGCATCCGGCCGGTGGTCGCCGCCCGCAGCGAGCTCCGCAAGCTCATCGACCGGGTCAAGCGGCAGGACAGCAACCTCGGTGCGGTCGTCACCTCCGCGCAGGAGGACGAGTCGGTCGCCCAGCTCGGATCCGTCACCGACGACGGACCCATCGTCCGCTACGTCAACTCCCTCATCGAGCAGGCCATCCAGAGCCGCGCGTCCGATCTGCACCTCGAGCCCACCGCGACGGACATGCGGGTCCGGTTCCGCATCGACGGCGTCCTGCACGAGATCGACAAGGTGCCCAGCGGGGTCCAGTCGGCGTTGATCTCCCGGCTCAAGATCATGTCCAACGTCGACATCACCGAGCGGCGGCTCCCGCAGAACGGGCGCATCACCGTCCGGCTCAACGGCCGCAACGTGGACCTGCGCACCGCGACATTGCCCACGGTGTGGGGCGAGAAGGTCGTGCTCCGGGTGCTCGACACCAGCGGCATCGACCTCGAACTGCGCAAGCTCGGCTTCACCGACGACAACTACAACCGCTTCTCCGGTGGTTTCCGCAAGCCGCACGGGATGGTCCTGGTGACCGGCCCGACCGGCTCCGGCAAGTCCACCACGCTCTACGCCAGCCTCTCGGAGATCAGCAAGCCCGGCGTCAACATCATCACCGTCGAGGACCCGGTGGAGTACCGGCTCGACGGGATCAACCAGGTCCAGGTCAACCACAAGGCCGGCCTGAACTTCGCCGCCATCCTGCCGGCGATCCTGCGCTCGGATCCCGACATCATCATGATCGGCGAGATCCGCGACCGCGCCACCGCACAGCTCGGCGTCGAAGCCGCCCTCACCGGCCACCTCGTGCTGTCGACGCTGCACACCAACGACGCCCCCAGCGCAGTCACGCGCCTCGTCGAGATGGGCATCGAACCCTTCCTCGTCGGCTCGGCGTTGGATTGCGTGCTGGCGCAGCGCCTGGCCCGCCGGCTGTGCGACTGGTGCAAGGTGCAGTACCCGGCGACCGCCGCCGACAAGGCCCCCACCCGATGGCCCAGCAGCACGCTGCCGGCGCCGGACGTCCTCTGGCAACCGGTCGGCTGCCGCAACTGCAGCCAGACCGGCTTCCGCGGCCGGATGGCCGTGACCGAGGTGATGCCGGTGACCGAGGAGATCGAACATCTGGCCTTGAGCCGGGCTTCGGCCAGCGAGATCCGCAAGGTGGCGCTGAGGCAGGGGATGGTGACCCTGCGCGACGACGGCCTGCGCAAGGTGACCCGCGGCGACACCACGCTCGACGAAATCATCCGGGTCACCGTCTGATCCGGACGGCTTCTCCACCCTCCCTACCGACACGGACGGACTGCACATGAACATCCCTACGATGGCGGACCTGCTGTCGCCGGCGTTGGACCTCCAGGTCGGCCTGGACGAACTGCTCGCCCAGACGGTCGAGTTGGGAGGTTCGGATCTGCATCTCACCGTGGGTGTCCCGCCGTCGGCGCGGCTCCACGGGTCGCTGATCCCGTTGCCCGGCCGTTCGACGCTCACCGCCGACGACACCCAGCGGCTGGTCCGCACCGCACTGACCGACGATCAGTGGCAGCACTACGCCCGTGACCACGAGCTGGACACCGCGTACGCGCTGCCGGGGGTCAGCCGGTTCCGGCTCAACGTCTACCGCCAGCGCGGCTCCGTCGGTGCCGCCTTCCGGACCATCGCACACACGATTCCCCGCCTGGAGGACCTCGGCCTGCCGATAGCCATCGAACAGTTCGCCCACTTCCCCCGGGGCCTCGTCCTGGTCACCGGCCCGACGGGTTCGGGCAAGTCGACCACCATGGCGTCGCTGCTCGACCTGGCCAACCGCACCAGGTCCGGGCACATCATGACGATCGAGGACCCGATCGAGTACATGCACAAGCATCAGCGATGCATGGTCAACCAACGCGAGATCGGTGTCGGACACCGCCGATTTCGCCGTCGCGCTGAAGCACGCGCTGCGCCAGGACCCGGACATCATCCTGGTCGGCGAGCTCCGTGACCTGGAGACGACCTCCGTCGCCGTCACCGCCGCCGAGACCGGGCATCTCGTGCTGGCCACCCTGCACACGCAGTCCGCCGCCCAGACGATCGACCGGCTCATCGACATCTACCCGGCGCACCAGCAGAGTCAGATCCGCGCCCAGCTCGCGAACTGCCTGCAGGGAGTGGTGACCCAGGCGTTGGCACCGCGCCGCAGCGGCCACGGGCGGGTGGCGATCGCCGAGATCATGATCGTCAACCCGGCCGTC
The DNA here is from genome assembly GCA_963700115.1 of uncultured Actinomycetota bacterium. Classification (GTDB taxonomy): domain Bacteria; phylum Actinomycetota; class Actinomycetes; order Mycobacteriales; family Nakamurellaceae; genus Nakamurella. The sequence goes on from OY969473.1 coordinate 1,449,888, forward strand.
CGCAACCTCATCCGGGAAGCCAAGGCCCACCAGATCCCCACCGTGATCCAGTCGGCGGGGGAGCAGGGGATGGTCACCTTCGACCAGAGCCTGGCCAACGCCTACACCGAGCAGATCATCAGCAGACAGACCGCACTGGAACTCGCGCACGATCCGGCCGAGTTCAAACGACTCGCGAGGGTGTGAGACATGCCGAGCCTGAAGACATTCCACTACGAGGCCGTCGACGTGACCGGCACCGTCCGGACCGGCAGCATCGAATCCGAGACGGCCGACCTCGCCGCCGTCGCCCTGAGCGGTCAGAAGCTCATCCCGCTGACGGTCGCCGCCAGCGGCGAGGGCCTCCGCCGCGACGTCAGGATCCCCGGTCTGGGCTCCCGGCGTACCTCGCTGAAGGATCTCGCGGTCCTGGCCCGCCAGTTCGCGTCGATGACCTCGTCCGGGCTGACGCTGACCCGCGCACTGGGGATCCTCGAGGAGCAGACGGTCAAACCGGGTCTGAAGGTGGCCGTGGGCCAGCTGCAGTCCGACGTCCAGAGCGGTGCCACCCTGGCCGCCGCGATGGCCAAGCACCCCGACCATTTCCCACTCCTGATGGTCAACATGGTCGGCGCCGGCGAGACCGGCGGCTTCCTGGACGAGTCCCTCGACCGGATCGCCAAGATGTACGAATCCGACGCCGCCCTGCGGGCGAAGATCAAGTCGGCGTTGACCTACCCGGTCATCGTGCTGATCTTCTCGCTGCTGATGGGTGTCGGCGTCGTCATCTTCATCGTGCCGATCTTCGAGACGATGTTCGCCCAGCTCGGCGGCGAACTACCGCTGCCCACCCAGCTGCTGGTGGTGGCCTCCCACAACGCCTTCTGGGGACTCCCGCTGCTGCTGGTGGGGATCGCCGTGGCCGTACGGGCCTATCGGAAATCGATGCAGAACAGTGCCGCGTTCCGGCTCCGTTCGGACACCGTCAAGCTGAGGATCCCGGTCTTCGGCCGGCTGTTCACCAAACTGGCCATCGCGCGCTGGGCCCGCAACCTCGGCACCCTGCTCGCTGTCGGGGTGCCGGTCATCCAGGCCCTGGACATCGTCGGCGGAACCTCCGGCAACGCGTTGATCGGACGGGCGATGACCGACGTCCGGGACGCCGTGCGCAGTGGCAGCACCATCGCCCGACCGCTCGCCCGGCATCCCATCTTCCCGTCGATGGTGGTGCAGATGCTGGAGGTGGGGGAGGAGACCGGCCAGACCAGCGAGATGTTGGCCAAGGTCGCCGACTACTACGACCAGGAGGTGGAGACCGCGACGGACGCCCTGACGTCGGCGTTGGAGCCGCTGCTGGTGGTGATGATGGGTGTCGTGATCGGTTCGATGGTCATCTGCCTCTACCTGCCGATGTTCACCGTCTACCAGAACATCCAGTGAAAAATCTTTACGCGAACACTTAACTGAGAGCTGAGCATGCCGATACAGGGAGTGACGAACTGTTCCGGATCGGCCTTGGGGGCCTGATCCGCCTACGGCCCTGGAGGCTCTCGTGTACAAGACTTTCGCTGATCTCAAGGCCAAGCGCGCCAAGGGCGACAACGGCTTCACCCTGATCGAGCTGCTCGTGGTGGTCGTGATCCTCGGTGTGCTCATCGCCATCGCGATCCCGGTCTACCTGAACTACCGCAAGGGCGCCAACGACTCCGCCAGCCAGTCGGACGTCCGCAACGCCATCAGCGTGCTCGAGGTCTGCAACGCCAGCAACGGTGCGTACCCGACGCAGGCCACCGCGGTGACCTGGACCGCGGCACGGCGACGCCCTGCACCGGCCAGACGATCACCTTCAGCGCCGGCACCAGCCTGAAGTACATCTCGGCCTCGCGGCACCAGCTACGTCCTGGCCGGCACCAACTCCGGTGGGGCGCCCAAGTTCTGGTGCTACAACAGCGCCAACGGTGGCCAGGTCGCTGCCGTCACGCCGACCCCGGCCGCCACCCTGGCCAACGCCACCTGCTGACCCTCCCCTCCTGAGCCCAGGTGGGGCGCCGGAATCCCCGGCGCTCCACCTGGTTCGTCGTGGCGGCGCGCGCGTCGGCACGCGAGAACCGTCTCGCCGCTGACCCCGCGGGCGGCTCCCGCCCCACCCAGGAACGACCCGGACCGATCGGAAGGACCTCGGCATGACACCGCTGATCGTGGTGATCGCTCTGCTGGGCCTGGCGATCGGGTCGTTCCTCAACGTCGTGATCCACCGGGTGCCGGCCGGGCTGCCGCTGTCGCGCCCCGGCTCGCACTGCCCGGCCTGCGGACACGACATCCGCGCCCGGCACAACGTCCCCGTCCTGGGGTGGCTGCTGCTGCGCGGCCGCTGCCGGGACTGCCGGACCCGGATCAGTCGCCCGGTACCCCCTCGTCGAACTCGTCACCGCGGTGCTGTTCGTCGCGGTGGGCCTACGGTTGGTGGACCTCGAACTGTGGGGGGCGCTGCCGGCGTTCCTGTACTTCACGGCGATGGGCGTCAGCCTGGCCGTGATCGACATCGACGTCCGCCGGCTGCCGAACGCGATCGTCTATCCCTCCTACCTCGTGCTGGCCGCCCTGCTGGGCGGCGCGGCCTGGTGGGCGGGCGATCCGGCGGCGTTGTTGCGGGCCGGGGTGGGGGCGTTGACCCTGTTCCTGGTCTACTACGCACTGGCCGCCCTCTATCCGGCCGGCATGGGTTTCGGGGACGTCAAACTCGCCGGGATCCTCGGCGGGGTGCTGGCTTTCCTGGGCTACTCGGTCCTCGTCGTGGGGGCCTTCGCCGCCTTCCTCATCGGCTCGTTCGTCGGGATCGCGACGCTGGTCGCGCGCCGGGGAGCCGGCGATCGTTCGCTGCCCTTCGGCCCCTTCATGATCGCCGGCGCGTTGCTCTCCGTCTTCGTCGCCCCGACGGTCGTCGACCTCTACTCACGTCTGGCCCTGGGCGGATGACCGCCGACAGACTTCTCGAAAAGGCACAGGTGATCACATGATCGGCCGCCGGCGCTCCACCCGGACGCGGGTCCACCCGGTGAACCGGGACGGGCACGCCATCGGGCTCGACATCGGTGCCACCTCCGTCCGCGCTGCGATCCTCGCCTTCGGGGCCACCGGAACGCAGCCGTCCGTCACCGTGCACGGCGTGGGTTCGGTCCCGCTGCGCGCGGGGGCCGTGATCAACGGCGTCGTGATGGACCCCGGTGCGGTCACCGACGCGCTGAAGACGCTCTGGACGACCGGTGGCTTCAACTGCAAGCGGGTCATCCTCGGCGTGGCCAACCCGCAGGTCGTGGTCCGACCTCTGGAGATCCCCGACCTCACCGACGCGCAACGCGCGAAGGCGTTGCCGTTCCAGGCCCGCGATCTCATCGCGTTGCCGCTGGACCAGGTGATCCTGGACTACGCCCAGGTGGGACCGCCGGACCCCCGGACCGGGACGGTGTCGGGCCTGCTCATCGCGACCCCCCGCGTGCCGGTGCTGGCGGCGGTCGAGGCCGATCGAGAAGGCCGGGCTCCGGGTCGCGCGGGTCGACCTCGCGTCGTTCGGCGCGCTGCGATCGATCGCCGATCAGCACCTCGGCGTGCAGGCCGTGGTCGACGTCGGCGCGCACCTGACGTCCATCGTGATCCACCACCACGGGGTGCCCCGGCTGGTCCGGACGGTCGCGCGCGGGGGCGAGGAGCTCACCGAACAGCTCGCGGAACGGCTCAACCTGACGCTCGAGGTGGCCGAACGACGCAAGCGGGACGTCGGCCTGACCGGCGACGACGAGGTCGCCGACGCGCTGCGGGCGGCCGTGCGACCGCTGCTGGCCGAGATCCGCAGCTCGATCAACTACTTCCGCTCCGGCAACGACAACGCCCGGCTGGAGCGGATCTCGCTGACCGGCGGGGGCGCCGCCCTGAGCGGCCTGGCGGTCGCCCTCACCGGACAGGTCGGCGTTCCGGTCGACGTGGTGTCGCCGATGACGCACATCGGCAACCGGAAGTCCACCGGTGCAGACGTCCCGGAATCCGAGGCCGCGGCCACTGCGGTCGCCGTGGGTCTCGCGATGGGGGCGGCGGCATGAGCGCCACCACCACCGAGACCGCACCGACCACGGCGCTGCCCGCACCGCTGTGGACGGCGATGCCCGGTTGGGGCATCGCCGCCGATCTCACGCCGCCGGAGGTCGTCAGGGCGAGGCGGGTCGCGGTCCTGCGCCGCTGGGTCGCCGTCGCCCTCGCCGGGGTGCTGCTGGCCTGCGGGGCGGGCTACGTCCTCGCCGCCCGGGAGCGGGCCGCCGCCGACGCCGAACTGGCCCTGGTCACCGACCGGACCACGCAGCTGCAGGCCGTCGGGCGCAGCTACTCCGACGTGGTCGCCATCCAGAACTGGGTCACCAGGACCCAGAGCCGGATCGCCACCACCATGCAGGCCGATGTGGACCTCGTGGCGTTGATCGGACAGCTGCAGGGCAGCCTGCCGGCGACGATGACCATCAGCCAGCAATCGATCACGATCAGCCCGTCCGGCGTGGCGGGCGCGGCCAGCGCGCTGGACCAGTCCGGGTCGGCCCGGATCGGCACCGTCACCATGAACGGCACCGGGCAGACCCTGAACGACCTGTCGGACTACATCGACCGGCTGCAGGCCGTTCCCGGCCTGGTGGACGTGATGCCACTCGCCAACGCCGTCTCAGGGGACGGAACGACCGGCACCCAGTTCAGTCTCACGCTCGGGCTGACCGACGCGGTGCTCAGCAATCGCTACGAACTCGGTGGGTAGGACATGAGCTCGACAATCACCAATCCCCAGCGGCTCTGGCTCGGCGGCGGCGCCGTGGTCGGGGTGCTCCTTCTCGTCGCCGGCTGGTTCCTGGTGATGAGCCCCGAGCTGACCGCGGCGACGGCGGCCCGCGATCAGATCGAGCCTGCCCAGTTCCAGAACACGCTGCAGGAAGCCAAGAACGCGCGCCTGAAAGAGCAGAACGAGGACGTCGCCGCGCTCCGTGAGGAGCTGTCGGCCGCGCTCGCGCAGCTGCCCTCCGACGGCGGGCTGCCGGACTTCACCCGCCAGTTGTCCGCGCAGGCGACGGCGACGTCGGTCGCGCTGACCAGCGTCGTCGTGGGTGCGGCGGCTCCGGTGGTCGCGTCCGACGTCGTCGCCCCCGTGGACGCCGCGGCTTCCGCCGCCGGCGGCGGGGCGGGCGCCGACACCGCCACGGCTGACTCCGGGGCCGGACAGCCGGAGTCGACCGCGGTGGCGGATCTGGTGCAGATCTCGGTGTCGGCCAGTGTCACCGGCCTCGGCCGCGATCTGGTGGCGTTCCTGGGGGCGATCCAGGTGGACGGCCCACGCCGCGCACTGGTCACCTCGGTGCAGCTGTCGCCCGGCGCGAGCGACACCGGTTCCGGGCTGGACGCACCGAGCACGCTCGACCTGACGATGGTCGTCTTCTCGGCGCCGCTGCCGCCGGCCGACCTGGCCGCGCTCGAGAAGCTGCTCAGCGGCGCCTGAGCAGCGGCGATCATGATCTTCTCCACCACCCGACGGCCGGCAGCCCGACGCACCGGCGCCGACGCCGGCCGGTCGACCGGCGGACCGGCGACCTACCGGCCGGGCCGTTCCCGCCGGCGCGGCGGGTCGATGATCCACCGGCCGGATCGGCGCCGTGACGACGGCTTCGTCCTGCTCGAGACCCTGGTCTCGATCAGCCTGATCATGGTCGTGATGGCGGCGTTCACCATGTTCTTCGTCAACTCGGTGGCCTACACCAGCCTGCAGCGCGCCACCCAGACGGCCATCACCGTGGCCAACTCCACCGTCGAGTCGCTGCGTGCCCTGCCCGCATCCGACGTCCTCACCGGCCGCGACGCGGCGAGTGTCGCCACTCAGGTCGCCGCCGCACCCACGTCGGTGTCGACGGCGCTGACGCTGATGACCGACGCCGTCGACCCGCTGGCCCTACCCGGCGCCGGAGCGACGGCGGTCGTGCCGACGGTCCCGGTCCAGCAGACGATCAACGACGTCGTGTACGCCAAGAGCGTGTACATCGGGACCTGCGTGGTCCGCACCAGCGTGCTGCTGAACTCCAACTGCAGCACCTACACCGTGACCCGGGGACCGCAGTACCTTCGCGCCGTGGTCGCCGTCACCTGGAGCGGCTCCCGATGCCCCGCGGCCGGATGCAGCTTCACGACCTCGACCCTGCTGAGCGCCGTCGACGACCCCCTGTTCAACCTCAATCAGACGCCGCTCGCAGCACCGACGCTGAGCAACCCGGGCGAGCAGATCTCCGCCGTGGGAGACGTGGTGTCGTACGTGCCGGTGGTGTCGGCCGTGCCCACCTACCGTGTCGCGCTGACCGCCGGCACCTTGCCGGCGGGTCTTGCGCTCAACACCGCCACGGGCGTGATTTCGGGCCAACCTGTCGCCGTCGCGGCGAGCACCCCGCTGACGCTGACGCTGACCGACGGCTTCGGCCGCCAGGCGTCGGTCGATTTCAGCTGGACCGTGATCCCGCCGTTGTCGGTGACCACGCCGGCCGCGCAGGCCACCATCGTGAACACCGCCGCCACCGACGTCGCGCTGGTCGCCGACGGTGGCACCGCGCCCTACACCTGGACCGATCCCACCGGGTCCCTGCCGGCGGGTCTGACCGTCGGCGGCGCCGACGGGGCCACCGTGACGGGCGTGCCCATCGCCGTCGGCACGTTCCCGGTCTCGTTGTCCGTCGTCGACGCGAAGGGGCGTGCCTCGACGGTGGCCTTCACCTGGACCGTCGACTATCCGCCGTTCTCGGCGACCAACCCGGGTGCCCAGAGCAGCACGCTGGGTGTGGCCAAGACCGTCACCCTCAGCGTCTCCGGCGGCTCCGGCTCGTTCGCCTGGACCGGCGGCGGCACGCTGCCGGCGGGCATGACGGTGTCGCCCGCCGGCGTCATCTCCGGTGCGGCGACGACGGCAGGTGCCCGATCGGTCAGCCTGGTGGCGACCGACTCCATCACCGGCATCCAGCGGACCGTGGCCTTCACCTGGACGGTGTTCGCCAAGCCCACTGTGACCACGCCGACCGCACGCGAGTCGACGGTCGGTGCCGCGGTGTCGGTCCAGCTGACCACCACCTGCCCGAACGCGCCGTGCAGCTACACACTGGTCAACGGCCCGGCCACACTCGGGATCAGCAGCACCGGCCTGATCACCGGCACGATCACCAGCTCGGCGCAGACGTTCAACGCGGTGCGGGTGACGGTGACCGACAGTGCCGGCGCGACGGCGACCACCGCCAACTTCGTCTGGGGCGTCTTCAACGTGGTCCCGACGGCGCCGCAGGCGGTGCGTGCCGACGACGGTGACGCCGCCGTCACCATCTCCTGGACCGCCCCGGCCAACGGTGCCGTGGTCGACAGCTACCGGGTGACCTCGAGCACCGGGGCGACCTGCACCACCACCGGTGCGCTCTCCTGTGTGCTGAGCAGCCTGACGAACGGCGTCCCCGGTTCCGTCACGGTGACGGCGACGAACAATGCGGGCACCAGCCCCGCCTCGGCGGCGGTCTGGGCCATCGCGCGCCCGGCGCTGCTGTCGTCGGCGAGCGGTCTGTCCCTGTGGCTGGACGGCGCCGACCCGGACGCGTTGATCGCCGGCACCGCGCTGCGGCACCACGGCCGCGACCACGACCGTCGGCTGCTGGAAGGACAAGAGCGGCGTGGGTCCGAACTTCATCCAGGCCACCAGCGCGAACCGGCCCGCCGTCGGCAGCTGGAACGGGTTGCCGGCGCCGAACTTCGCCGACACCACCGACGTGCTGACCTCGGTCTCGAACGGGTCCTACCAGACGGTGTTCGTCGCCGCGAACGTGACCGCCACCGGCACCCTGGCCGCCTACAACTACCTGTTCGGGACGGCCGCGGCGGACACCTCCAACGTCCGGGTCGGCACCAGCGTCAACCGCAATGCACCCACCGCCAACGACTGGGCGTACACCGCGGCCGGTACCGGCTCCCAGTTCAACTGGACGAACGGGGCGGTGGTCTCGAAGGTGACCAGCTTCCCGGCGAAGGTGATCACCACCGACCAGTCTTCGTCGGTCAAGACGATTTCGGCGAGCGTGTCCAACTCCTTCTCCGCCCGGGGGGTCGTCGGTCAGGTGGGCGACGTCATCGCGTTCAACCGGGCGCTGACCGGTGCGGAGCGACGCACGGTCGAGGAGTACCTGAATCGCAAGTGGGGCGTGGTCATCACACCCGCCGCGCCCACGGCCGTGACCGGCACCGCCGGCGGGAACACCAGCTCGACCGTGCGGTGGACGGCACCGACCTACAACGGCGGGGCGGCCATCACGGGATACACCGTGACGTCCACGCCGGGAAACCGAACGCTGTACGACCACCACAGCAACCACCTGCTCGGTCACCGGCCTGACGAACAACGTCAGCTACACCTTCACGGTGACCGCGACCAACACGGCCGGTATCGGACCGGTCTCCGCAGCCTCCGCGGCGGTCGTGACATGAGCGGCTTCCCGACGCGCACCAACGCCCGGCGGGCGAGGATCGCGGGCGCGCGGCACCGCTGGAGCGCGGACGAGGGAACTTCGCTCGTCGAGATGGTCGTCGGCATGACGCTGATGTCGGTGTTCCTGGCGATGTTCACCGGCGCGATCGTGATGATGAACCGCGCGATGAACCAGGCGCAGGCGGTGAACACCTCGGCGTCGCAGCTCAACACCGCCTTCACCACCCTGGACAACACCGTCCGCTATGCCAGCTACATCACCACCCCGGGGGTGTCGGGGACCAGCGCGAACTGGTACGTCGAACTGCGCTCGCCACGCGCGGGGGCGGAACTGTGCACGCAGCTGCGGGTGGACAAGGCGACCGCGCAGCTGCAGAGCCGGACCTGGACGGTGACCGGCTCGGTCGTCTCGGCGGCCGGGGCGTGGCGGCCGATCGCGTCCGGCATCGCCAACGGCGCGGCTGCGGCCGGCGCGACGACGCAGCCCTTCTACCTGGTGCCGCGGGCCGCCAACGCGGCGGCCCAGCAGCTGACGGTGAACCTGACCGCGCCGGCCGGCTCCGGACCGAGCCAGGTCACTTCCCGGTCCTCCCTGACCTACACCGCGGTGAACAGTTCCGCGTCGGCGCCGGTGGCCAGGGTCTGTCAACAGCAAGGACGGCCATGACACCTCACCTCGGAACGGCGGGCCCCCGGCGTCGACCGCGGGTCGACGACGTGGACGACCGCGGGTCGATGGCCATCCTGATGATGGTCGCGCTCGTCGGCCTGATGCTCAGTGCGCTGCTGATCCCGTCGATCATCACCCAGAGCCGCGCCAGCCGGTTCGACGCGACGCGCGTGCAGGCCCTGGACGCCGCCCAGGCGGGACTGGACATGATGACGGGTTCGATCCGGGCCGGCGTCACCAGCGGCATCGGTGACAGTGCCAAGCTGCCGTGCGGCACCCGGTCCGGTCCGGTCGCCGCCGGTTCGGTGGCCACCTACTCGGTCACGGTGGAGTACTTCACCTTCAACCCGGCCGGCGAACCGAGTCAGTCGCCCCTGGCGATGCAGTGCATTCCGGGTTCTGGTACCTACGACACCGACACCGGAAGCAGCACACCGAGTTTCGCGCGGATCACGTCGTCGGGCTCAGCCGGGTCGCAGATCAACGGGGCCAGCGGCCCCCGGACCCTCACCGGCACCTACGTGTTCCGGACCAGCAACGTCAACATCCTCGGTGGGCAGCTGCAGCTCAGCTCCGACGCCGACTCGCTGTGCCTGGACGCGGGTACCGCCAGGCCCGCGGTGAACTCGCCGGTCGTCCTGCAGGCCTGCAGCACCGGCACGCCGCCGGCCGCCCAGCAGGTGTTCGCCTACCGCTCCGACCTGACCCTGCAGTTGATCTCGTCGATCACCACCGGCAACCCGAAAGGGCTGTGCCTGACGCCGGTCAGCACACCCGCGGTGGCCGGCGACGCGGTCCGACTGACCCAGTGCGGCGTCCTGGGTGTGCCGCGCCTCTACACCCAGCAGTGGAGCTACAACGACTCCGGCCAGTACCAGGCGGCCCAGGCCGACTCCGTGCTGACCGGCACCCTGCCCAATCTGTGCATCAACGTGGCGACGGCGGCCGCCGGTCAACCCGCCGTGGTCGGGGCGTGCAGCTCCCGCTGGATCCCGTCGGCGTCGGTGGGTGCCGGTGCTGCCGCGCTGCCGCAGTGGATCAACTACAGCGAGTTCGGGCGGTGCCTGGACGTCACCGGCCAGCGGACCAGCGCCACGTACCTGATCACCTACCCGTGCAAGCAGAACCCGTTCCCGGGCGCCAAGACCTGGAATCAGCTGTTCGAGGCGCCGGCCATCCCGGAGGGCGTCGGGAGCGCCACCGGGCAGATCTTCACCCTCTACAACGGCAACTTCTGCCTGACCAGTCCGGGCGTCGCCGGTGGTTATGCCACGGTCAAACCGTGCGTGGCCGGCGACACCACGCAGACCTGGACGATCAACGGCGGCGACCCGTCCCTGAACTACTCGGTGAAGTACACCCTGGTCAACCGGGGTCTCTGTCTCGGCCTGGCGGCGCCGAACGCCACCCTGCCGGCCTGGTCGACGATCGTCGTGTCCGAGTGTTCCGGTGCGCTGGACCAGAAATGGAACGCTTCGCCCAACCTGCTCAACGCCACGTTGACCGACGTGTCCGAGGTCTTCGGGTGAACGGCGTCGCGCCGGCGCAGATGGCGTCCCGGCGGAAGCGCGTCAGCAGGGTGCCGGCGGCGTGCCCCGGCTCGCGCTCGTCCGGGTCGGGGTATCCGTGAGGGGCGGTCAGCCGGGGGTGACGTCCGCCCGGTTGACTGCGATCGTCCGGCCCTCGTGGCCGGACGACGGTCGCGGCGGGCGCAATCAGGCGATGCGGGAGGCGCGCTCGTGATTCTCGTGGAGGGCGTGCCGACGGATGTCCCCGTGCGGGCTGGACATCGCCAGGCGTCCGGCGACGGTGTTCCGGCAGGCCACCGCGTCGTAGTAGGCGCTCCGGGTCGCGGCCGCGCGGCCGGTCCGGGCCAGCGGCGGCAACGCCTCGGGGTCCAGCTGCGAGTTGATCCCGTCGCGCAGCAGGGAGACGGCCTCGGCGCACATCTGCGAGACGCGGGACTGCGTCACCGACAGCTCCGCGGCGACCTCGCTCAGCAGCCGGTTCTGGAAGTAGACGGCCTCGACCACGGTGCGCAGCCGGTCCGGCAGCGCGTCGATGGCATCGTGCAGATAGCCGAGTCGCTCGCGGTACAGCAACATCGACTCCGGCCCCGGCGCGTGGTCGGCGAGGACGTCCGACAGCTTCTCGGCTGCGGCCCCCTGGAGGCTCATCAACGTCCCCCTGGCCAGGTCGGCCCGGACGGCGTGCAGCTCGCCCAGGCTGATGCCCACCTTCGCGGCGATCTCCGCCGGGGTCGGCGAACGGTCCAGGATGTTCTCGAGCGAGCGGATCGCGGCGTCGAGCTCGCGTGCACGGCTGCGGACCGATCGTGAGGCCCAGTCCATCCCGCGCAGTTCGTCGATCAGCGCACCACGGATCCGCAGCGCGGCGAAGCTCCGGAAGGAGACGCCGCGGTCCGGCTCATAAGCGCTCGCGCTGAGGACCAAGGCCATCATTCCGGCCGACCGCAGGTCGTCCCGGGAGACGTGCGACGGCAGCGTGCGCAGCCGCTCGGCCACCAGGATGTCCACCAGCGACAGGTTGTCGCCGACGAGATCGGACATGGACCGGCGGCGGTCGACGTCACCCAGGGTGACCACGGAGAGAGCGACCGGGTGGTCCGCACCGTTTGCCGAACTGCCCCGCTGCAGTTGTGACTGTGAGTAGCTACCAGCAGTGTGCTGACTGGGTACGACGTCAGAACGGGCCTCACTCGTGTGGATGATCTGAAGGCTCATTGAGGTTCCTTTAGGCGGGGTTCAAGTCGGCGAAAAGTGCTGCTGACGCCGACAGTAGCGCGATGGAGGGTGATTTTGTACCCCAACGGGTGGCACCTGCGCTTCGTTCCAGGGTCGCGGACCCGAGGCCTCGCAGGCGATTTGGCAACACAGAGTGACCAACCTGGGGATCCTCTCGGCATGCTGGGTACGCAGCGTGGCCGACGGACGAGCGGCGGCCGCCTCGCCACAGGGCGGCAGCGGTGCAGCGTGACGATGAGCCACCGGAGGGTGAACTTCGGTCCAGGCGGTGTGCCGCCGGTCACCTGGGCGCAGACAAGGCCGCGGCGGGCGACGGACGCTGTCGCCGGCGGGAGGTGTGAGCGCGGTGTCCGGCCCCGGTGTCGTTCGACCTCCGTGCCGGGGCCCGGCTGCCGGTACGCGCCCCTCGTGCCGGCGCCACGGATCTCGGTGGCGCGGGTGTCATGGGGATGGCGTCGCGGGCGGTCGGTGGCCGGTGCAGGCCGTGATGGAGCGGGGATCAATGGAGGCGCGGTGCCACGAAAGTGTGGGCCCGTTCGGGGAAATGGCGTTCCGTTGCACGGCGACAGAGGGTCGATCGGCGCTGCCGATCAACGTGCGCTGTCGTCAAGAATGCTGATCCGGTGCAGGTTCGCGACGTTTGTGCAGTTCAGCGCTGTGTGACTGGCACCCAGGAGTCCGGGGAAGGGTGCGCACGATCGAGGAGGTGGTGACGGAGTGTGTCGGGTACTGCGTCTCGCGCGTAAAAGCTGACGCTGAGTTACGCAAAATAGACGCGGCGTAGAGGTGGAGCCCGTACTGTCAACCAGGACAACACCACGGCAGTGTCGGTTCCGCGGAACAGCAGCTGCTCCATCTGAGTGCACCCGCTCCCCGGAGGTCCCCATGCTCTACGTGCTGCTGACGCTGACCGTCCTCGTCGTCGGAATGGGTGCCTGGGTCCGGTTCGGCCCGTCGTCGTCGACGGACGACCACTGCTCGTCCGTCGACGCGCAGCTCGACCGGCAGGCCGAACTCCTCCTCGCTCGAAGCGGCGGACAGGTGCCCTGGTCGCCGCCGCGGCAGCGCACGGCCTCCCGTGTCGCCGCGCGCGCGCTGGCACACCACCCGTCCGGCGAGCTGCTGGCCGGCTGACCGACCCACGTCGGGATCGTTCCACCAGCGCCCGGTTTCCGGCGCTGTAGTGGTCCGACACCGCGCCTGATCGCCGCCGCCAGCACCGCGGGGCCATCGCCTGCGGGGCGGGGGCGACGGGACAACCCCCACCGGCTGCCGTTCCGCCCGCTCTCGCCGTGGCACGTGGGGCGACAGGTCCGGGTGAGCCACGCTGGTGCGGCCCGCCACCGATCGAGCGTCGGACGCTGCACACCAGGATCCGCCCCGGAATCGGGCCATTAGGCTGCCATGGTCGCCTCGTCCCCGTTCGTCTGGAGTATCGCCACGTGTCTGCCGCCGCCCGGTTCCCATCGCCCGCCCGCATCCGGGTCGCGGCCGGCACCACGGCCGGCAGCGCAGTACAGGCAGCGGATCTGCCGCGCACCGGCCCGGACGCGATCGTGGTCGTCCGGGACGCCGACGGCCGGCTCCGGGACCTCGCCTGGATTCCCGACACCGACGTCGAAGCGGACGCCGTCGCGGCGTCGTCGGAGGACGGCCGGTCCGTCATCCGGCACAGCGCCGCCCACGTCCTCGCCCAGGCCGTCCAGCAGAAGTTCCCGGCCGCCAAGCTCGGTATCGGACCGTTCATCACCGACGGCTTCTACTACGACTTCGACGTCGAGAAGCCGTTCACCCCGGAGGATCTCGCCGACCTCGAGAAGCGGATGGCCAAGATCATCAAGGCCGGGCAGCGGTTCTCGCGGCGCAGCTATGCCTCCCGGGAGGCCGCCCGCGAGGAGCTGGCCGGGGAGCCGTACAAGCTGGAGCTGATCGACCTCAAGGGCTCGGTGGTCGGAGCCGACGAGTCCGCCGCGATCATGGAGATCGACGCCGCCGACCCGAATCTCACCGCCTACGACAACCTGCATGCGCACACCGGTGACCGCATCTGGGCCGACCTGTGCCGCGGGCCGCACGTGCCGACCACCCGGTACATCCCGGCGGTGAAGCTGATGCGCAGCGCCGCCGCGTACTGGCGGGGCAGCGACAAGAACCCGCAGCTGCAGCGCATCTACGGCACCGCGTGGGAGTCCACCGACGCGCTGGACGCCCACCTGACCCGGATCGCCGAGGCCGAGCGCCGCGACCACCGGCGGCTCGGCACCGAGCTGGACCTGTTCTCCTTCCCGGACGAGATCGGTTCCGGGCTGGCGGTTTTCCACCCCAAGGGCGGCATCATCCGGCAGGAGATGGAGAACTACTCCCGGCAGCGGCACACCGAGGCCGGCTACGAATTCGTCTACTCGCCGCACATCACCAAGGGGGCGCTGTTCGAGACCTCCGGGCACCTGCAGTGGTACGCCGACGGCATGTTCCCGCCCATGCACCTCGACGAGGAGCACCATCCCGACGGCACCGTCAAGCGGCAGGGCCAGGACTACTACCTGAAGCCGATGAACTGCCCGTTCCACAACCTGATCTTCCGGTCCCGGGGGCGTTCGTACCGTGAGCTGCCGCTACGACTGTTCGAGTTCGGCTCGGTCTACCGCTACGAGAAGTCCGGCGTCATCCACGGTCTCACCCGTGTCCGCGGGATGACCCAGGACGACGCGCACATCTACTGCACCCCCGATCAGCTGCCGGACGAGATCACGTCGCTGCTGACGTTCGTCATCGACCTGCTGCGCGACTACGGCCTGGACGACTTCTACCTGGAGCTGTCCACCCGCAACCCGGAGAAGTCGGTCGGCACCGACGAGCAGTGGGAAGCCGCCACGAACGCGCTGCGCAAGGCCGCCGAGGATTCGGGGCTGGACCTGGTGCTCGACGAGGGCGGCGCCGCGTTCTACGCACCCAAGATCTCGGTGCAGGCCAAGGACGCGATCGGCCGAACCTGGCAGATGAGCACCATCCAGGTCGACTTCCAGCTGCCCGAGCGGTTCCATCTGGAGTACACCGGGTCCGACGGCCAGAAGTCCCGGCCGTACATGATCCACCGGGCCCTGTTCGGCTCCATCGAGCGCTTCTTCGGCGTCCTCACCGAGCACTACGCGGGGGCCTTCCCGGCGTGGCTGGCGCCGGTCCAGGTCGTCGGCATCCCGGTCGCCGAGGCGTTCGGCGAGCACCTGCAGGCGGTGGTGGACGGGTTGCGCCGCAGCGGGATCCGCGCCGAGGTCGACCACTCCGACGACCGGATGCAGAAGAAGATCCGCAACCACACCGCACTGAAGGTGCCGTTCCAGCTGCTGGCCGGGGCGACGGACGTGGCGGCCGGGGCGGTGTCGTTCCGGTTCCGCGACGGCAGCCAGGTCAACCAGGTGCCGGTGGGCGACGCCGTCGACGCCATCGTGGCCTGGGTGGCGGAGCGCCGCAACGAGTCGCCGTCCGCGGTGGCGCCGGCGTTCGCGTCGCTCGGCTAGGCGCGGCCGTGGACGGGCAGGTGCTGGAACCGCAGGACGGGGCGGGGGAGTCCGACGGCTTGCAGCGGCTGTGGACCCCCCATCGGATGGCCTACATCAAGGGTGAGTCGCGGCCGGCCGGTGACGCCGACGAAGAAAGCGCCTGCCCGTTCTGCCGGATCCCGGCGATGGACGACGCCGACGGGCTGATCCTGGCCCGCGGCGCGACGGTGTTCGCGGTGCTGAACCTGTTCCCGTACAACCCCGGCCACCTGATGGTCGTGCCGTACCGGCACGTCCCCGACTACACCGAGCTGACCCTGGAGGAGACGGCGGAGCTGGCGGCGATGACCCGGCACGCGATGACCGTCGTCCGGACGGTGTCGGCGCCGCACGGGTTCAACCTGGGGATGAACCAGGGGTCGGTCGCCGGCGCCGGGATCGCCGCGCACCTGCACCAGCACCTGGTACCGCGGTGGGGTGGCGACGCCAACTTCATGCCGGTCATCGGCCACACCAAGGTGCTCCCGCAGCTGCTCGGCCAGACCCGGCAGATGATCGCCGACGCCTGGGGTGCCACGAACTCACCCGCGTAGCGTCAGTCCCGGCCGAACGGCGCCGGACCCGGCTGCGAACCCGCCGCCGCTGGCCGACAGGCCTCCGTGGAGCCACCCGGAGCTGCTGGCGACCGATCCGGTGCGGTCGGCGAGGTATCACGATCTGCTGCCGCCGCATCTCATTGTCGCGGTCGTCTTCATCGTCGTCGATCTGGCGTCGGCGTACTCGTGCGGTGGATCGAACGTCGACCGGCCCGGGCCCGGGCCGCAGGCGGCGACGGTCCGAGGCAGCCGTCGAGGAAGCTCTGCCGGCCGTCGTTCGTCGACGTCTGCGGGTTGTGTTTCCCGCAGGTAAACATTCCCGGGCGGGGCGTCCGGGAGGGCGTCGTCGGGAGCCATCGGTGCAGGTCGAGGCGGTGCGGTCGGCGGTCCGGTCCGATCCGGCGCGTCGCCACCGGATCCGGACCCCGACCGGCGTGATAGTCATGATCGACGAGGTCCGGTGCGAAGCCGGTGCACGTCACCGACGACGGTCCCTGAGCCGGCGGCTGTCGGGGCACGAGTGTTCCCCGGGGCTCGGCAGGGGAAAGCGGGCACCGGACCCGCGGTCACCCGGGGTGACGGTAACGGGGGGAAGTTCAGCCCATCCAGACCGTTCTCCGGTGCCGAATCCGAGTTGACTCGTAGATGTCCCTCGCCTCTTGTCACGCAGTCAGTTGTCACGCAGTCAGTTGTCACGCAGTCAGTTGTCACGCAGTCAGTTGTCACGCAGTCAGTTGTCACGTCGTCCGCAGTGTCTGAGGAGGTCATCGGCATGTGTCGTCTACTCGGCGTCGTCAGCCCCCGTCCATTGCCGTTGACCGAGTCGATCGGTGAACATCTCGCGCCGTTCGAGGCGCTGTCGAGCCTGCACTGCGACGGGTGGGGCATCGCCAGCTGGGGTGGCACCGACACCCTGCAGCTGAACAAGGCACCCGAACCGGCCCGGACCAGTCAGCGCTTCGACGAGATCGCCGAGAAGACGATGACCGACGCCGCCCTGTTGCACCTGCGCAAGGCCTCACCCGGGATGCAGCTCTCGGTCGCCAACACCCACCCGTTCAGCGACGGGCACTACGCCCTGGCGCACAACGGCTACTGCGGCACCGTCGAGGAGCTGGACGCGATCGTCGCCGACGTGGGGGGCGTGCCGGCCGTCGGCACCACCGACAGCGAGCGGTACTACTCCATCGTGATGGCGCTGCTGGCGGACCTGCCGCCGGCGGTGGCCCTGCTCGAGGCGGCCCGCCGCATCGGCCGCGGGGCCAACCTGTGCGCCCTGAACACCCTGCTCCTCACCCCCGATGCCCTGTACGCGATGTGCTACTACGACCCGGCGAAGTGCGAGAGCGAGCCGGGCGGCGTCGAGGGCTACTTCATGCACTACACGGTCAGCCGCCGCGAGGTCATCGTCGCGTCGACCGGCTGGGACCGCGAGATCGACCGTTGGTCGCAGCTGCCCAACGGTGAGGTGCTCGAGATCTCCCGGCACACCCTGGAGGTCAATCTGTACAGCCAGGCGCGGTCCGCCGCCTGACCGCACCGGCCGGGCACCCCGCGGTCGGACGGCCCGGTGGTGGCGGTCGTGGTCGGGTCGCGGGGCCCGGCACTCGGGTCGCCGTCGCGTCGGGCGAAGGGGCCTGCGCGCCCCCGCAGCGCAAAGAAGGGCACGCCCCTGCCGCTATCGTGAACGTTCCACCTGTCGCCGGCGACCCTGTCCGCCTGTCCTAACGAGGAATCCCGTCATGCTGAACTCGATCGCCCGTGGCGCCGTGTCACGGGTGACCGACCCGGTCGGCCGGGCGCTGCTGCGGATCGGGCTCACCCCGGACGCCGTCACCGTGATCGGCACGGCGGGTGTCGTCGCGGGTGCGGTGTTCCTGATCGGGGCGGGTCACCTGTTCTGGGGCACCATGGCGGTCACCTTCTTCGTCTTCTTCGACCTCTTCGACGGGGCGATGGCCCGCGCGCGCGGCCACGGCACCGACTTCGGCGTCGTCCTCGACGCCTCCTGCGACCGGATCGCCGACGCCGCGGTGTTCGGCGCGATCACGTTCGCGGCGTTCCAGCACCTGCACAACCCGTCGCTGGCGATCGCCGCACTGATCTGCCTCGGCGCCGGCCAGGTCGTCTCCTACGTCAAGGCCCGCGCCGACTCGGTCGACCTGCGCATCACCGGGGCGCTGGCCGAGCGGGCCGAGCGCAATGTGCTCGGCCTCGTCGGCACCGGCCTGCAGGGAATCGGCGTCCCGTACGCGCTGGCCGTGTGCCTGTGGGTGCTGGCCGCGGCGAGCGTCTTCACCGTGGTGCAGCGCATCGTCCAGGTGAAGCGCGCCTACCTCCGGCGGGAAGCGGCCCAGCCCCGGTGAGTGCCCGCACCGACCGGTTGGCCGCCGCCGGTTACGGCGCCGGCTGGTCGATGGTCAAGGCGCTGCCGCCGGGCTTGGCCACCCGTGCCTCCGACGCCGCCGCCGACCTCGCCTTCCGACGCCGCGGCCCGGCCACCGTCCAGCTGGCCCGCAACCTCCGCCGGGTGCTCGGCGACACCGCCACCCCCGCCACGCTGTCCGCCGTCACCCGGGCCGGCCTGCGCTCCTACGCCCGCTACTGGCGGGAGACCTTCCGGCTGTCGACCATGGACCACGACGCGGTGGTGGCCGATTTCCTGCCCCGGCTCGCCGGGTTCGAACACATCCAGGCGGCGATGGCGGCCGGCCGCGGCGTGGTCCTGCCGCTGCCGCACTCCGGCAACTGGGACATCGCCGGGCTCGGGATGACCCATGAGTACGGCACCTTCACCACCGTCGCCGAGCGGTTGCAGCCGGAGTCGCTGTACGACCGCTTCGTCGCCTACCGGGAGAGCCTCGGCTTCGAGGTGCTGCCGCTGACCGGTGGGGTGAACCCGACCACCGTGCTGCGGCAGCGGTTGGCGAGCGGCGGCATGGTCTGCCTGGTCGCCGACCGCGACCTGTCGTCCCGGGGGGTGCCCGTCGACTTCTTCGGCGAGCCCACCCGGATGCCCGCCGGACCGGCGATGCTGGCCGCCGTCACCGGGGCGGCGTTCTGCCCGGCGCACATCTACAACACCGACACCGGCTGGGCCGGCACCATCAGCCCGCCGCAGCCCCTGCCGGGGGAGCGGCTCCGTGACCAGGTCCACGCCGGGACCCAGCTCGCCGCCGACTTCTTCGCCGCCCGGATCGCCGAGCACCCCGCGGACTGGCACATGATGCAGCCGCTGTGGTCGGCGGACCTCCGACCGCCGACGGATGCCGTGGGCCCTCCCGCCGACGCCGCATGAGGGTCGGCCTGGTGTGTCCGTACTCGTTCGACGTGCCGGGCGGCGTCCAGGGGCACGTGCTCGAGGTCGCCCGGGTCCTCAGCGGACGGGGGCACGACGTGTCGGTGTTGGCCCCCGGCGAGGAGGACGCGGACCTGCCGGACTTCGTCGTCCCGGCCGGCCGCAGCGTGCCCATCCCCTACAACGGCTCGGTGGCGCGGCTGTCGTTCGGGCCCGGTCAGCTACACCCGGGTGCGCCGCTGGATCCGTGACGGGCAGTTCGATGTGCTGCACGTCCACGAGCCGGTGGCGCCCAGCCTGTCGATGCTGGCCCTGATCGTCGCCGAAGGTCCGATCGTGGCCACCTTCCACACCGCGAACCCGAAGTCCAAGGCGCTGGCCGCTTTCCAGGGCATGCTGCAGCCGTTCATGGAGAAGATCACCGGCCGGATCGCGGTCAGCGAGCTGGCCCGGCAGGTCCAGGTCGAGCACCTCGGCGGCGACGCGGTGATCATCCCCAACGGCGTGGACTCGACGTTCTACGCCGACGCGCGGCCGCTGCCCGGATACCCGCGGCCGGGCGGCACCATCGGCTTCGTCGGCCGCTACGACGAGCCCCGCAAGGGGATGGCCGTCCTGCTGGCCGCGCTCGAACTGCTCATCCCGACGTGGCCGGACCTCGAGCTGCTGGTCGCCGGCGCGGGTGACCCGGACGAGCTGATGGACGCCGCCGGTCCGCGGCTGGCCGGGCACCTGCGACTGCTGGGCCGGGTCGGCAACGACGACAAGGCCTCGATGCTGTCGTCGGTCGACATCTACTGCGCGCCCAACACCGGCGGTGAGAGCTTCGGGATGATCCTCACCGAGGCGATGGCGGCCGGTGCCGCGGTGGTCGCCTCCGACATGGACGCCTTCCGCCGGGTGCTCGAGAACGGCCGCTGCGGGGTGCTGTTCCCCGTCGGCGACCCGGTCGGGCTGGCCGCGGCGCTGGCCTCCACCCTGACGGCGACGGCAGACCGGCGGGCGATGGTGGCGAGGGCGTCGGCGGCGGTGCGCCGCTACGACTGGTCGGTGGTGACCGACCAGATCCTGCAGGTCTACGACGCCGTCGTCGCCGCCGATCCGCGGTCCGTGGTCGAGGCGGAATGATCAGCGGGGGCGGGGCGCGATGAACGGCGTCATCGCGACGATCATCCTGGTGCTGTTGTTCTGCGCCTTCCGGCTGTACCGGCTGGCCACCCGGCTGGACCGGCTGCACCGCCGAACCGAAGCTGCCTGGGCGGCGCTCGAGGTCGCGCTGGCCCGCCGGACCGGCGTGGCCCGGGCGCTCGCCGCCGGCATCGACCTGCCTCCCGAGGTCGCGGCCGCGCTGGCCGCCGCCGCCCGCCGGACCGAGATCGCCGACCGTACCGAGCGGGCCGACGCCGAGAACGAACTGACCCGGCACCTCGAGCGGTTGCCCGCGCCGCCGGACTCGTCGGTGTCCGACGAACTGGTCGAGACCGCCCAACGCATCCTGCTGGCCCGCCGCTTCTACAACGACGCGGTGCGCGACACCCGCGCGCTGCGTGCCGACCGCTTCTCCCGGATGTTCCGGCTCGCCGGCCGGGCCTCGCTGCCCGACTACTTCGAGATCGCCGAGTACAACCCGTCGCGTCCGCTGCACCGGATATCGGCGCGGGTGCTGCTGCTCGACGACGCGGACCGGGTGCTGCTGTTCCGGGGCAGCGACCCGCAGCTGACCGCCGATCACTTCTGGTTCACCCCCGGCGGCGGCATGGAGGCGGGCGAGGACCTCGTCGCCGCCGCCCGCCGCGAACTGACCGAGGAGACCGGGCTGGAGCTGCCCCGGACGGCGTTCACCGGGCCCGTGTGGTGGCGGCGCTCGCGATTCACCTTCAGCGGGACGGACTACGAGCAGACCGAGTACTTCTTCGTCGCCGCACCGCCCGCCGGCGCCGCCCTCCACCACGACGGTTTCACCGAGGTCGAGCGGTCCTACATCCAGGGCGAGGAGTGGTGGGCCGCGGATGCGCTCGCCGCCACCGGCGACGTCGTCTACCCGACACAGCTCGCTGCCCGGCTACCGGAGGCGGTGCACGCCCTGCACGCCGGCTGGGACGGAGCCGAGCCGGGTCGGATCGACTGAGCGCGGTGTGCCGACCACGCACAGCGACGGGAATCACCTAGGTTGAAGTGCTGTTGGCCCGGTGACGACGTCGCCGCCGGACGCCCCGACCAGGGAGACGACGATGACCGCCCGCGCCCGACGCACCCGTTCGGCCGCCGCACCGTGGCTCGTCCTCGGGCTGCTCCTCAGCGGCTGTGGATCCGACGCCGAGTCCGCGCCGACCACCACGGCGACCCCGGTGGCGACGAGCGCGTCCGAGGCGACGCCGCCGTCGACGATGACCACCACGACGCCGGAGCCCACCCCGGAACCCACCACCAGCGCCGAGCCAGCCACCACCACCGCCGCCACCGCCGGCGGTGGATGCGCTGACCGGACTCGCGCCGTCGGACAACGTGATGGTGGCGGTGAAGGTCGACAACACCTTTCCGGGCAGCCAGTGGGGCATCGGTGCGGCCGACATCGTCTACGTCGAGATGGTCGAGGGTCAGCTCAGCCGGTTGCTCGCGATGTTCCACACCAACCTGCCGACCGAGGTCGGGCCGGTCCGCAGCGTCCGGACCACCGACCCCGACGTGCTGACCGCCTTCGGCCGGCCGGCGCTGGCGTTCTCCGGCGGTGCCGGCGGACCGCTGGACAACTTCGCGTCGTCCGGGCTGGTCGACGCCTCCCCGGACATCATCGGCGGTGCCTACTGGCGCTCGTCGGCGGCCCGCGAGCCGTACGACCTGCACGTCGACCCGACCAGGATCGCCACCCAGATCGCCGGCATCGGCAGGCCGACGAACCCGGGGTTCACGTTCTCCGACGACCTGGGCGCCCTGGCGGGTGGGCGAGACGTCAGCCGGGTCAGCGCCGCGTTCGCCAACCCGATCTCCTTCCGGTGGACCGACAACGTGTGGACGTACGTCCGGCGTGGGGCGGTGCAGACCGACGGGGCGACGGGCGCACCCTTCGCCTTCCAGAACCTGCTGGTGCAAAGGACCACGGCGCAGCCCGACGGCACCGTGGACTCGGCGGGGGCGAAGTCGTACAAGTCGAACAGCGTCGGGTCGGGGAGCTTCACGCTGTACCGGGACGGCAAGGCCGTCGACGGCACCTGGTCCCGGCCGGACGCGGCATCCCCGACCAGCTACCTCGACGCCGCCGGCACCCCGGTGCCGTTCCGCATCGGGAAGACGTGGGTGGTGCTCGCGCCCGAACAGATCAGGACCTCGGAGGGCTGAGCGGGCCGAGGGTTCGCAGTGCCCGGGCGGTCGACCGGACCGCCGGGCGGTGTGCCCGGCCGGAACTGGACTGCCGTGGCGGTGCCCGGTTGGAACTGGACTGCCGGGGCGGTGCCACCTGGCGGCGCAGACTGGGAACTCCCAGCGCTGTCCGCAGCGCATCGGTCCAGCTCAGGAGCACTGCCATGACCACATCAGCACCCGCGACGGTGACCGGCTCGGCACGCGTCAAGCGCGGAATGGCCGAGATGCTCAAGGGTGGCGTCATCATGGACGTCGTCAACGCCGAGCAGGCCAAGATCGCCGAGGACGCCGGGGCGGTGGCCGTGATGGCGCTCGAGCGGGTGCCCGCCGACATCCGGGCCCAGGGCGGCGTGTCCCGGATGAGCGACCCGGACATGATCGACTCGATCATCGCCACCGTGAGCATCCCGGTGATGGCCAAGGCGCGGATCGGTCACTTCGTCGAGGCGCAGGTGCTGCAGTCCCTCGGCGTGGACTACATCGACGAGTCCGAGGTACTGACCCCGGCTGACTACGCCAATCACATCGACAAGTGGGCCTTCACCGCGCCCTTCGTCTGCGGGGCGACGAACCTCGGTGAGGCACTGCGCCGGATCACCGAAGGGGCGGCGATGATCCGCTCCAAGGGTGAGGCCGGCACCGGTGACGTCTCCAACGCGACCACCCACATGCGCACCATCCGCGGCGAGATCGCCCGGCTGACCTCGCTGCCCAAGGACGAGCTGTTCGTCGCGGCCAAGGAGCTGCAGGCGCCGTACGACCTGGTCGTCGAGATCGCCGCCACCGGCAAGCTGCCGGTCGTGCTGTTCACCGCCGGCGGCATCGCCACCCCCGCGGACGCCGCGATGATGATGCAGCTCGGGGCCGAGGGCGTCTTCGTGGGCTCCGGCATCTTCAAGTCCGGCAACCCCGCGCAGCGGGCCGCCGCCGTCGTCCAGGCGACCACCTTCTACGACGACCCGGACGTCATCGCCAAGGTCTCCCGCGGGCTCGGCGAGGCCATGGTCGGCATCAACGTGGCCGACATCCCGGTGCCGCACCGGCTCGCCGAGCGCGGCTGGTAGGGCCGACGGCCGCCGCGCGGGAGCCGGGTGCGGCCATCGGCTGAGCCCGCCCGCCGAAAGTGCAGCTCACGGCCAGAAGGCAGCTGCGTCAGGTCATCCAGCGCTGCGGCAGCACCGGCCGGGCGGCGGCTGCGGTGGCGTCGATGGACGCCAGCCGCTGCACCGCCACCCGCAGCGCGTCGGGCGCGGCGGTGAACGGCAGCCGCAGGAACGACTCCATCGTGCCGTCCGGTCCGAAGCGGGGACCGGGCACGATGGCCACCCCCACCGACGGCGCCAGCGCGGCGAGGTCGGTGGCGTACGGCCCGGGCAGTTCCACCCAGAGCGAGGCGCCACCGGCGGGCCGGGTCGGCCGCCAGTGCGGCAACTCGTCGTCCAGCACCTCGAGCAGGGCGTCGCAGCCGGCCCGCAGCCGGGCCCGCTGGACGGTCAGCGCCGGACACTCGTCGGCCAGCAGCCGCTCGGCGATCAGCTGATCGAGCACCGAGCCGGCCATGTCCTGCAGCGACCGCACCGCGGCCAGCCGGCCGATGACGCTGCGGCCGGCCCGCAACCAGCCGATCCGCAGGCCGCCCCAGAACGACTTGCTCATCGAGCCGATCGTCACCACCCGGCGCGCCCGGTCGAACGACGCGAGGTGCGGCGGCATCGGCAGCGACGGATCGAACGCCACGTCGCGGAGCGTCTCGTCCACCACCAGCACGGTCGCCGTCCGGGACGCCGCGGTCACCAGATCGGCCCGGGTCGACGCGTCCATCACCGCGCCGGTCGGGTTGTGGAAGTCCGGGATCAGGTAGGCCAGCCGCGGCGTGGACTGCACCATGGCCGCGGTCATCAGGTCCAGGTCCCAGGGCTGCCGCGCCGACGGCCGTACCCCGACCGGCACCGGGATGCGCCGACTGGACCGCGCCGCCTCCAGCGCCAGCGGGTACGTCGGGCAGTCGAACAGCACCCGGTCACCGGGGCCGGACAGCTCGGCCATCACGATCGTCCAGGCGTGCTGGCCGCCGTTGGTGACCAGGATCTCCTCGGCGGTCGTCGGCAGGCCACTGCGCGGTGTACCGGCGGGCGATGCGCCTCCCGCAGCGACCGGATCCCGAACGGCTCGTAGCCGTCCTGGCGGAAGTAGGCCGACAGGTCCGCAGCCGCTGCATCGACTGCGGCCTGGATCTGCTCCGCCGGCGCCGGCAGCGACGCGGTCGTCAGGTTGATCAGCTGCGTTCTCGGCGGTCGCCCCCCAGGACAGCGGGGTCAGCGGAGCCGATGTCCGGCCGGGCGCCGGCCGCAGCACGCTGCCCGATCCGCGCCGGCTGACCAGCCAGTCCTCGTCGCGGAGCAGCGCGTACGCCGCGGCGACCGTCGTCCGCGACAGGTGCAACGCGTCGGCCAGCGCCGCGCTCGCTCGGCAGCCGGGTGTGCGCGGACAGCCGGCCGTCGAGCAGGGCGTCACGGATCCGCCGGGCGAGTTCCCGGTAGGTCACCCCGGTGCGCCCCTCGACGTCGGCGGGCTGACTGCCCGGTTTCCCGATCTTGACGTGCCGGGCCAGCGTGGCCGCCGAGACCCGGTTGACGGTCGTGGGTGGGCGAGCGACGCTGGTCACCAGGCCACTCTGCGCGATGTGGCCTGCTCCGGTCAACGCCTCGACCGGTCCACCTGCCAGACCAGGTCCACTTTCTCCGAAGTGGCACTGTGCGGCTCCGTCGTCACCGCTGATGCTGGAGGGATGCACGACCCGACCGCGGACGCGCCCGCCGCCCCACCCCGTCGACGCCGCGCCGCCGCCCTGCGGGCCGCCCCCGGCCGCGCCGCCCGCGCCCTGATCCTGCCGATCCCCGCCGACCGCCGACCCCGCCGGTTCGGCCAGCTGTTCGTCGGACTGGTGCTCTACGGCTTCTCGATGGCCGTGATGGTCCGCGCCGGCATGGGCCTGGACCCGTGGGACGTGCTGCACCAGGGCCTCGCGGACCGGTTGCCGTTCAGCTTCGGCATCACCATCGTGCTGGTCTCGCTCGTCGTGCTGCTGCTGTGGATCCCGCATCCGGCAGCGCCCGGGCTTCGGCACGCTGGCCAACGCGGTCGTGATCGGGCTCGCCACCGACGCCGTCGCTGGCCGTGCTGCCGGTCGCGCCCACCGTGACGGTCGGGATCATCGCGATGCTCGCTGAGCGTGCCGCTCAACGCGCTGGCCGGCGCGCTCTACATCGGCGCCGGCCTCGGCCCGGGCCCCCGGGACGGGCTGATGACCGGCCTGGTCGCCCGCGGGGTCGGTCCGGTGATGGTCGTCCGGACCGGCCTCGAGGGCAGCGTCCTGCTCGGTCGGCTGGCTGCTCGGCGGCCCGGTCGGCATCGGCACCGTGGTGTACGCGCTCGGTATCGGCCCGCTGCTGCAGCCGCTGATGCCGCTCTTCGCCATCGACAAGCCGTCCGCCGCGGACGACCCCGCCGCCGTCCGCAGGGTCTGACGTCCCCGGCATGACCCTGACCATCGGCGTGCTCGCCCTGCAGGGCGACGTCCGTGAACACCTGTCACGCGGTCGAGCGGCTCGGACACCGGGCGCTCCCGGTCCGTCGCGCCGCCGAACTGGCCGCCCTCGACGGGCTGATCATCCCGGGCGGCGAATCGACCACCATGAGCCGGCTGCTCGACGTGTTCGCCCTCCGTGAACCGCTGGCCGCCCGGCTGGCCGACGGGCTGCCCGCCTACGGCTCGTGCGCCGGGATGATCATGCTGGCGACCACCATCGTCGACGGCCGGCCCGACCAACGATCCACTCGGCGCCCTCGACATCACGGTGCGACGCAACGCCTTCGGCCGACAGGTCGACTCGTTCGAGGGTGAGGTCGACGGTCGCCGGGATCGACGGGCCGGTGCCCGGGGTGTTCATCCGCGCCCCGTGGGTGGAAGCCGGTCGGGCCCGGGGTCGAGGTCCTCGCGACCGCCGCCGACCATCCGGTCGCGGTCCGCCAGGGTCCGGTGCTCGCCACCTCGTTCCACCCCGAGATCAGCGGCGACCTGCGGGTGCACGCGCTGTTCCTGCAGATGGTCCGCGCCCGACCCGCGCCGGCAGCGACGTAGACTCACCCGTCGAGCCGGTGGCGGCCGTGGCCTCGTGCCGCCCGCGCCGACAGGGCACATCGAGCGGGACACGACGAGAGGTACGGCAGGTCATGAGCGGCCATTCCAAGTGGGCTACCACCAAGCACCAGAAGGCCCACAAAGACGCCAAGCGCAGCAAGCTCTTCGCCGAAGCTGATCAAGAACATCGAGGTCGCGGCCCGGACGGGCGGCGGCGATCTCAACGGCAACCCGACCCTGTACGACGCGGTGCAGAAGGCCAAGAAGTCCTCGGTCCCCAACGACAACATCGACCGCGCGGTCAAGCGCGGCTCCGGCGCCGAGAGCGGTGGCGCTCGACTACACGTCGATCACGTACGAGGGCTACGGACCCAGCGGCGTCGCGATGATGATCGAGTGCCTCACCGACAACCGGAACCGGGCCGCGTCCGAGGTCCGGGTCGCGGTCACCCGCAACGGCGGCACGATGGCCGACCCGGGTTCGGTCGCCTACCTGTTCAAGCGGATGGGCCAGGTCGTCGTCCCCAAGGGTGAGCTGAGCGAGGACGACGTGCTGATGGCGGTGCTGGACGCCGGCGCCGAGGAGGTCACCGACGCCGGTGACACCTTCGAGGTGCTCTCCGAGGCCACCGACCTGATGCCGGTGCGCACCGCGCTCATCGACGCCGGCATCGAGTACGACTCCGCCGATCCCGACCTTCGTGCCGTCGCTGAACGTGCCGCTGGACCTCGAGTCGGCGCGCAAGGTGCGTGAAGCTGGTCGACGCGATCGAGGACCTGGACGACGTGCAGAACGTCTACACCAACGCCGAGATCCCGGACGAGGTCGGCGCGCTGCTCGACGAGGACGAGGAGTAGCCAGCACCCGACCGGGGACACGGGTGATGCGGTGCGCGCCGGTGCCGTGCCACCCCGGGCGGGGACCGTTCCCTCAGGCTGCCGGCCGGGCGAGCCCGTACCGGCTTCCGCGCGCTGGTGGCGCCGGCGGAGGATGCTGCGGGACGAGGCTGCCGGGTCGACGCCACACCACGTGCTCGAAACCGTTGCCGCCGCTGGCGTGGCGGATGCCGGGCGTGGCGTGCGCCGTCGCCGAGGCGCCGCCGGGTAGCGTCCCCGGGCGTACATGTGTTCGGTTCGCGACGCTCCGCCGGTTCCCGGTGCTGCGCGTGGACGGGCCACGTCGAGCACGAGCGAGGGGGATGTCGGTGCGGGTGCTGGGCGTCGATCCCGGGCTGACCCGGTGCGGCGTCGGCGTGGTCGACGGCGGTCCGGGGATGCGGCCGGTGCTGGTCGACGTCAGCGTCGTGCGGACCCCGTCGCAGTCCGATGTCGCCCACCGGCTGCTGACCATCGCCGCGCACGTCGAGGCGGCCATCGACCGGCACGCGCCCGACGCGGTGGCCATCGAGAAGGTCTTCAGCCAGCACAACGTGCTCCACGGTGATCGGCGTCGCTCAGGCCACCGGGGTGGTCGCGGTGATCGCCGCCCGGCGCAACATCCCGGTCGCCTGGCACACCCCGAGCGAGGTGAAGGCCGCCGTCTCCGGCAACGGCGCCGCCGACAAGGAACAGGTCACCGCGATGGTGATGCGGCTGCTGCGGTTGACCACCGCGCCGAAGCCCGCGGACGCCGCCGACGCGCTCGCGCTGGCGATCTGCCACCTGATGCGCGCACCGCTGCAGGCCCGGCTGGCGCAGGCCGCCCGGCTCGCCGAACTGGCCGCCGCCACCCGGGCCGGCCGATGATCGCGTCGGTGCGCGGGACCGTGCTGTCCGTGGCGCTGGACCGGGTCGTCGTCGAGGTCGGCGGGGTGGGCCTGGCCGTCCGCGCGACGCCGGCGACGTTGGCCACCCTGACGCCGCGGGGAGAGACGCCTACCTGGCCACCACCCTGGTGGTGCGGGAGGACTCGCTGACCCTGTTCGGCTTCGGCTCCGACGAGGCCCGCGACCTGTTCGAGCTGGTCCAGTCGGTCACCGGGGTGGGCCCGAAGATCGCGCTGGCCCTGCTCGCCGTGTTCAGCCCCGACGAGCTGCGCCACGCGCTGGGCTCCGGCGACGTCAACGCGCTGACCCGGGCTCCCGGCATCGGGAAGAAGGGCGCCGAGCGGCTGGTCCTCGAGCTGCGGGACAAGGTCGGCGTGCTGCCCGGCACCGGTGGCCGGCCCGTCGCCGCCGGACCGACCGTGCTGTGGCGCGACAAGCTCGTCGAGGCCCTCACCGGCCTCGGCTGGACCGCCAAACAGGCCGCCGACACCGTCGACACGCTGGCCGCCGACACCGACGACCCGGCCGTGCAGGGCGGCGACGTCGGGGTGCTGCTGCGCCGTGCGTTGGCGCTGCTGGGCGGCCGCCGGTGACCACGGCCCACCCCGACGATCCGGCACGACGACGACCGATCTCGTCTTCGCCGGTGAGCTGCCCGGCGACGAGGTCGACGGCTCGCTCCGGCCGCGGAGCCTCGGCGAGTTCGTCGGCCAGGCCCGGGTCCGGGAGCAGCTCGAGCTGGTGCTGACCGGCGCCAAGATGCGCGGCGCGGTGCCGGACCACGTGCTGCTGGCCGGGCCGCCGGGCCTGGGCAAGACGTCGCTGGCGATGATCATCGCCGCCGAGCTCGGCAGCTCGCTGCGGCTCACCTCCGGACCGGCCCTGGAACGCGCCGGCGACCTGGCCGCGATGCTGTCCAACCTCGTCGAGGGCGACGTGCTGTTCATCGACGAGATCCACCGGATCGCCCGGCCGGCCGAGGAGATGCTGTACCTGGCGATGGAGGACTTCCGGGTCGACGTCATCGTCGGCAAGGGCCCCGGGCGCCACCTCGATCCCGCTGGAGATCGCGCCGTTCACGCTGGTCGGGGCGACGACCCGGTCCGGTCAGCTGACCAGTCCGCTGCGCGACCGGTTCGGCTTCACCGCCCACATGGAGTTCTACGAGCCGGCCGACCTGCGGCAGATCCTGACCCGCTCGGCCGGCAT
The DNA here is from genome assembly GCA_963700115.1 of uncultured Actinomycetota bacterium. Classification (GTDB taxonomy): domain Bacteria; phylum Actinomycetota; class Actinomycetes; order Mycobacteriales; family Nakamurellaceae; genus Nakamurella. The sequence continues at coordinate 1,479,696 of OY969473.1, forward strand.
CCTCGGCGTCGAGCTGCGGCCCGACGGGGCCATCGAGATCGCCCGCCGCTCCCGCGGCACCCCCCGGATCGCCAACCGGCTGCTCCGCCGGGTCCGCGACTTCGCCCAGGTCCGGGCCGACGGGGCCGTCACGCTGGCCACCGCCCGCGACGCGCTCGCGGTCTACGACGTCGACGAACTCGGACTGGACCGGCTCGACCGGGCGGTGCTGTCGGTGCTGTGCCGGTCGTTCGGCGGCGGGCCGGTCGGCCTCACGACGCTGGCCGTCGCAGTCGGCGAGGAAGCCGAGCACGGTCGAGGAGGTGTGCGAGCCGTTCCTGGTCCGGGTCGGCATGCTCGCCCGCACCCGCAACGGCCGGGTGGCCACCGCCGCCGCCTGGGACCACCTCGGGATGACGCCGCCCGCCGGCGCCCCGGGCGGGCAGTCGTTGCTGTTCACCGACCCTGCGGCGCCGTAGCGGATGGGTTTCACCGCCCGATTCGAGGCCTGCCCTCCGGTAGGCTGGGTCGACATCCTGTCCCGCACGACCGGGGTCGCCCGCACGTCACCGGGCGCTCCCGGTCCACCGCGTGGGACACCCGAACGGGTCGGCAGCGCGGCGGACTCCGCCCGCGTGTGCGGCCCTTCGGGGCCAGGCACCGAAGAGGGAGAAACCCCATGGATTCCAACAGCTTGTTGATGATCGTGCTGCTCGTGTTCGTCGGCGGGATGTTGTTCCTGTCGTCGCGGAGCCGCAAGCGGCAGCTGGCGGCCCAGCAGGAGAAGCTCAACTCGATCACCCCCGGCGTGCGGGTGACCACCATCGCCGGCCTGCAGGGCACCGTCACCGCCATCGCCGACGACACCATGGAGCTGGAGATCGCGCCGGGCGTGCGTACCACCTGGCTCCGGGCCGCCGTCCGTGACGTCGTCGTCGCGCCGGATGCCGGCGACGCGGTCGACCTCGAGGCGGCCTACGAGGCCGATTCGCACGTCAGCCTGAGCAAGGACACCGACACGGACGCCTACCGCGCCGAGGGTGAGAACCGCCAGAAGGATCTCGGCTAGGCTGGCCGATCGCAACTCTCTGTCGCTCGTCGGTCACCGCTCGGCTGAAGTTCGCCGCGCGTTCTTGTGCTGCCGTGGTGATGAGCCGAACGATGGAGAGTGATGCTCCACGCCGGGTTCGACGACGTCGTCCGGAGTCCAGCGTCGTCGCCCGACCACCGGTGGTTGTCCTTCCGGGGGTCGGACGGTGGCGTGTCCATGAGGGGAACAAGTACACGTGGCAACACCGACGGGTCGTCATCGGCCCTGGCGACTGATCGCGACGTTCGTCGGGCTCACCGCGATCCTCTACGGCCTGGTGTTCTTCACCGCCGGATCCAACGCCCCGAAACTCGGCATCGACCTCCAGGGCGGCACCAGGATCACCCTGACGGCGCAGTCGAGTGACAACACGACCCCGACCCGGCAGTCGATGCAGCTCGCCCGCGACATCATGGAGCGACGGGTCAACGGTTCCGGTGTCGCCGGCGCCCAGGTGCAGATCGACGGCAACAACCAGCTGATCGTCACCGTCCCCGGCACCGAGGACCTCAGCAACCTCACGCGCTCCGCGCAGCTGTCGCTCCGGCCGGTGATCGACGCCGCGACGCCCGGACTGACCACCCCGCTGCCGGACGCCTCGGCCGGCCAGACCGGCTCGCCGTCCCCGGCCCCGGACGCGACCTCGGGAGCCACCGACCCGGCGGCTCCGACCACCGACGCCTCGGCCGGCTCCGACCACCGACGCCTCCGCGGCTCCGACGAGTGAAGCTCCGGCCAGCCAGGGCCTGCGCGCCCCGTTCGCCGCCCAGGCCGAGCAGACGACCGATCCGGCCGCCACCGCGGCGACCACGGAGCCCGCCCCGTCGGCCGACGCCGGCGCCACCGATCCCGCCGCCACGGATCCCGCCGTGACCGGCACCGGCACCCCCGCAGCTGCCGTGACGTTCCCGGCGTCCAGCGACCCCAACGTCCCCACCCAGCCGGCGTCGACCGTCGAAGCGGACTGGACGACCTGGCAGACCGACGTCCAGACCGCGGTGCAGAACGGGTTGACCTGCGCCCAGATCAACCAGTACGCGGGCCTGGACGACCCGGCCAAGCCGCTCGTGGGCTGCGATCCGGCGGACGGCACCGTGTACGTGATGGAACCGGTGCTGATCCCCGGCGACCAGGTCGACACCGCCACCTCGAACTACGACCCCAGCGCGGGCTGGGTGGTCAACGTGAAGTTCAAGGGCGACGGGTTCACCGAGTGGGCCGCCTACACCACCGCCAACATCGGCAAGCGGGTCGCCTTCGTGCTCGACGGCGAGGTCATCACCGCCCCGTCGATCAACGGCGCCATCACCACCGACACCCAGATCACCGGCGGCTTCACCCAGGCCAGCGCCCTCGACCTGGCCAACTCGCTGAAGTTCGGCGCCCTGCCGTTGGCTTTCGAGCGGTCGTCGTCGGATTCGGTGACCGCCGAGCTCGGCCTGTCCTACCTGCGGGCCGGCCTGATCGCCGGTGGCATCGGCCTGCTGCTGGTCGTCGTGTACTGCCTCGTCTACTACCGACTGCTCGGCGTGATCACCATCCTGTCGCTGGTGCTGTCGTTCGGGCTGGTCTACGCCGTGATGGTGCTGCTGGGCCGGTGGATCAACCTCTCGCTGGACATGGCCGGCATCGCCGGTCTGATCATCGCGATCGGTATCACGGCGGACTCGTTCGTCGTCTACTTCGAACGCATCAAGGACGAGGTCCGCGAGGGCCGCACCTTCCGGTCGGCGGTGCCCCGCGGCTGGACGCGCGCCAAGCGCACGATCCTGTCCGCCGACGCGGTGTCGTTCCTGGCCGCGGCGATCCTGTACGCGCTGGCGGTCGGCGACGTGAAGGGCTTCGCGTTCACCCTGGGTCTGTCGACCGTGCTCGACCTCGTCGTGGTGTTCCTGGTGACCCACCCGCTCGTCGCGCTGGCGTCCGGCCGCAAGATCTTCTCCTCGCCGACCTGGTCCGGACTGGGGTCGGTCGCCGACGCCGGTCAGGAGCAGCGTGCGTCGGCGTCGTCCTTCGTGAAAGAAGCCGTGAAGCGATGACCACGCACGACCAGCCCCACCGCGCCGCGGCCCAAGGCTGCGGTGCAGCACCGCCGGGGTTTCCTCAACCGACTGACCACCGGGACCGGCGCGTTCGACATCATCGGGCACCGTCGGAAGTACTACACCGTCTCGCTGGTCCTGGTGGTCGTCTCGATCGCACTGATCGTCATCCGCGGCTTCAACTTCGGCATCGACTTCGCCGGCGGCACCCGGATCCAGTTCCCGGCCAGCACCTCGATCACCACCGAGCAGGTCGGCCGGACGGTCCTCGGCAGCACCGGCATCGAACCCGGCACGGTGCAGACCGTCGGGACCGGCGCGTCGGCCACCTTCCAGGTGCAGACCACCACCTTGTCGACCGATCAGGTCGTCTCACTCAAGCAGGACATCGCGAGCGAGTTCGGACTGGACACCGAGCAGATCTCGGACTCCGCGGTCTCCGAGACCTGGGGCGGTGAGATCTCCCAGCGCGCGATCATCGCGCTCGTCGTGTTCCTCATCGCGGTCAGTGCCTTCCTGTGGATCCGTTACGAGCGGCGGGTCGCCATCGGTGCGCTCGTCGCGGTGGTCCACGACATGATCATCACGGCGGGCATCTATGCCCTGGTCGGGCTTCGAGGTCACCCCGGCCACGGTCATCGGCCTGCTGGCCATCCTCGGCTTCTCCCTGTACGACACGGTCGTCGTCTACGACAAGGTGCAGGAGAACACCAAGGGCCTGACCAGCCTGCTGCGCCGCAACTTCGAGGAGGCGGCAAACCTCGCCGTCAACCAGACGCTGATGCGCTCCATCAACACCACGGTCATCGCACTGTTGCCGGTCGGTGGCCTGCTGGTCGCCGGCGTCGCCATCCTCGGCTCCGGCACGCTCAAGGACCTCGCCCTGGTGCAGCTCGTCGGCATGATCGTGTCGGGCTACTCGTCGGTGTTCCTCGCCGTCCCGATCGCCGTCGACCTGCGGCTGCGTGACCCGCTGATCAAGGCGCACACCGCCCGCGTCGCCGCCCGGCGCACGAACGAGGGCATCATCGTCGACGCCGACGGTGACGCCATCGGTCGGGTCCCCGGCGTGGGTGGGTCCCTCGACGACGGCGTGCCGACCCGTGTGGTGCCGGGGGCCGACGGTCCGACCGCCGCACCCAAGCCCGGGGTCAGGCCGCAGCGGGTCACCACCCGCCCGGCGGGCTCGTCGCCGCGACCGTCGGGCAAGACGGCCCGGCCGACGGGCAAGCGCGCCCGCTGATGACGGTGTTCCCGCCGGGAGCCGACCGGCGGGTGGACCTGTCCGGTCACGACCGCACCTCGGTGACGGCTGCGGCCGCGGCCGGGATCGACCGCCTCACCCGGGTGGTGCAGGACTTCCCCGTCCCGGGTGTGCTGTTCCGTGACGTCACACCGGTGTTCACCGACGCCACCGCGCTGGCGCTGGTTGCCGGTGCGCTGGCGGCGGCGGCCCCGGAACCGTTCGACCTGGTGGCCGGCCTCGACGCGCGCGGCTTCCTGCTCGGCGGCGCGGTCGCCACGATCTGTGGCACCGGGGTGCTCGCCGTGCGCAAGCCCGGCAAGCTGGCGGGTGCCGTGATCGGCCAGGACTACGCCCTGGAGTACGGCACCGCCCGTCTCGAGCTGCATCCCGACGACGTTCCGGACGGGGCCAGGGTGCTCGTCGTCGACGACGTCCTCGCCACCGGCGGCACCGCGGCGGCGGCCTGCTCGCTGCTCGGTCGCGCCGGCGGCCGGGTCATCGGCGTCGCCGTGATGATGGAGCTGGCCGGCCTCGGCGGCCGGGCCGCTCTCGAGGCCGCCGGCGTCACCGCCACCAGTGCGATCCGCCTGGTCTGAGCCCCGGCCAGGTGCAAGCGGGGCCTGCCGGGCACCCGGCTATCCTCGGAGCGGGACGGGCATCCGCACCCGCGCCGGCCGACGCAGCCCGTCGGCCGCCGCAGAACCCGAGGAGGCGCCATGACGTCCCACGTCACCGACGCCGCCGCCAGCAGGGCGATGCTGGACGACGAGGCAGCCGACGCCGCCCGCAGTGCCGCAGAGCTCGCGCTCGTCGGACAGGCCGCCGCGCAGAAGGCGCCGCAGACCGACCCGGCGCTGACCCCGCCGATCTCGGCCGAACCGGTCCCGGCGACGGCCGCGGCGGTGGCGGACGCGGTCGCCGAACCGGCCGGGCCGGTGTCGGCCACCCGGCGCGTCCGGGCCCGCTTCACCCGCCGGATGAGCGGTCAGCGGCAGGCCTCCGGCCCCACCACCGTCCTGGAACCGCTGTTCGCAGTGCACCGCGGGTACCACCCGAAGGCCGACCTGCGGCTGCTGCAGCGCGCCTACGAGGTCGCCGAGGAGGCGCACCGCGGCCAGTTCCGCAAGTCCGGCGACCCCTACATCACGCATCCCCTCGCGGTGGCCAGCATCCTGGCCGACCTCGGGATGGACACCACGACGCTGGTCGCGGCCCTGCTGCACGACACCATCGAGGACACCCCGTACGGGCTCGAGCAGCTGAACACGGAGTTCTCGGTGGAGATCGGGCACCTCGTCGACGGGGTGACCAAGCTGGACAAGGTCGACTTCGGCGACGCCGCCGAGGCCGAGACCATCCGCAAGATGGTCATCGCGATGGCCCGCGATCCGCGCGTGCTGGTCATCAAGCTCGCCGACCGGCTGCACAACATGCGCACCATGCGGTTCCTGGCGCCGGAGAAGCAGGCCAAGAAGGCCCGCGAGACGCTCGAGGTGCTGGCCCCGCTGGCCCACCGCCTCGGCATGGCCACGGTGAAGTGGGAGCTCGAGGATCTGGCGTTCTCGATCCTGTATCCGAAGCGCTACGACGAGATCGTGCGGCTCGTGGCGGACCGGGCGCCGTCCCGTGAGACGTACCTGAGCACCGTCGCCGACCAGCTGTCGGCCGAGCTGACGGCGGCCAAGATCACCGCACAGATCGTCGGCCGCGGGAAGCACTACTACTCGATCTACCAGAAGATGCAGGTCCGCGGCCGCGACTTCGACGAGATCCACGACCTCGTGGCGGTCCGCATCCTGGTGGACTCGCTGCGCGAGTGTTACGCCGCGATGGGTGTCGTGCACGCGCTCTGGCAGCCGATGCCGGGCCGCTTCAAGGACTACATCGCGCAGCCCCGGTACGGGGTCTACCAGTCGCTGCACACCACGGTGATCGGGCCCGGCGGTAAGCCGCTCGAGGTGCAGATCCGCACCACCGAGATGCACCACACCGCCGAGTACGGCATCGCCGCGCACTGGCGCTACAAGGAGACCAAGGGCACCCATCAGGGTGGCGGGCCCATCGACGAGATGGCCTGGATGCGCCAGTTGCTGGACTGGCAGCGGGAGACCGGCGACCCGGGCGAGTTCCTCGACAGCCTGCGCTACGAGATGGCGTCGCGGGAGATCTTCGTCTTCACGCCGAAGGGCGACATCCACACGCTGCCCACGGGTTCCACGCCGGTGGACTTCGCCTACGCCGTGCACACCGAGGTCGGCAACCGCTGCATCGGGGCCAAGGTCAACGGCCGGCTGGTGCCGCTCGAGCGGACCCTGGACAACGGCCAGATCGTCGAGATCTTCACCTCGAAGGCGCCGACCGCCGGTCCCAGTCGGGACTGGCTCAACTTCGTCGTCAGCTCGCGGGCGAAGAACAAGATCCGCCAGTACTTCGCCAGGGAGCGTCGCGACGAGGCGATCGAGGTCGGCAAGGAGGCCATCACCAAGGCCATCCGCCGGGCCGGTCTGCCGGTGCAGCGGATGATCTCGCACGACAGCCTCGCCGCCGTCGCTCACGACCTCGGCTACAAGGACATCGCCGCGCTGTACGCCGCGGTCGGTGAGAACCACATCGTGGCCAGCACCGTGGTCTCCAAGGTCGTCTCCCTGCAGGGCGGGGTGGAGGAGGCCGGGGAGGCCATCGCCGAGCGCGCCCCCGCGCGGCACCGCCCGATGCAGCGGCCCGCCGGCGACGCCGGGGTGCTGGTGCACGGGGTCAGCGACCTGCAGGTCAAGCTCGCGCGCTGCTGCACGCCGGTCCCCGGCGACGGCATCCTGGGCTACATCACCAAGGGCGGCGCGGTCTCGGTGCACCGCACCGACTGCACCAACGCGGAGTTCCTGCGCAACGAGACCGAGCGGCTGATCCCGGTCGAGTGGGATCCACACGCGGCCTCGGTGTTCCTGGTGGCCATCCAGGTCGAGGCGCTCGACCGGCACCGGTTGCTCTCCGACATCACCAAGACCCTGGCCGACGAGAAGGTCAACATCCTCTCGGCGAGCCTGGCGATGACCAAGGACCGGATCGCGGTCAGCAAGTTCTCGTTCGAGATGGCCGATCCGAAGCACCTCGGTCACCTGCTGCGCGCCGTCCGGGGCGTCGAGGGCGTCTACGACGTCTACCGGGTCACCAACGCCTGAGGCGGTTCACTGCCGGCGGACGACGGTCACCGCGTCGAGCCCGCGGACGGTGCGCAGCAGGTCCGCCTCGGCGTCGAGCGCTTGTCGTTCGGCCGTGGTGAGGCTGCGGAACGGGCTGACCGTGACGGTCAGGGCGCGACCGTGCACCTTCGGCCGCCAGGTGCCGGCGATGTCACCGCCGGCCAGCAGGGCCCCGGCCGGTCCGAGCGCCGGCCACAGGGCCTTCCAGTGCGCCTTGTCGGGGACGGTGAGCCGGCGGGTGCGCGGCGCCAGCAGCGGATCTCCGGGTGGCAGCAGCCGGACCAGGTCGCGGGCCGCCGCCACGTCGGTGGCGGCGATCCGCTCCCACCGCTCGGGCGTGGTCTGCAGCCGCTCGCCGTCGACCACGACGGGCCCGGTGTCCGGCCAGGTCAGGTCGGCGGGGCGGGTTCCGAGATGGGCGGCGACCTCGGCCTTCGTCGCGGCCCCGTAGAGATCGAGGAAATCCCCGACCGGGTTGCGTACGTCGTGGGGAGTGGTCGGGGCTACTGGACGCAGCGGGGCCAGGGTCGCCTTCTGGCCGGGTACGAGCCCGAGTCCGGCCGGCAGCGCTGCGCAGCGGAACACCATCTCGGGGACGTGGTCGACGCCGCAGGGCGCGCAGAAGGCGACGTACCGGGACGGCAGGGCGGCGGTCAGCGCCGCGCTGAGCGCGGCCTTGGGGGTCGGCCGGGTGACGGTGTGACGCATCGCGTCGGCCACCGCCGCCAGCGCCTCGAGGGCCGCGGTGCCCTGCGCCGCGAGCGCCCTCCCGGAGCCGACCAGCATCGCCGTCGCCGCGGCCTCCGAGGTGGGGCGCAGCGCCTCTGCGAGGCGCGGGAGGTCGCTCCTGGCATGGGCGTGCGGGGTTCCGCGGAGCGTCCAGGCCAGAGCGAGCGGGGTGTCGTCGTCCGGGGCTCCGAGGGCCGGCGGATCCGGGTGCCGGGCGGCCAGCGCGACGGTGGCGCTGCCGTCCCGGTCCTGCACGCCGAGCGCGAGGACGGCGTCGAGCGAGCCGCGGCGGTCGAGCCCGGACGCCAGGATGCGGTACGCCATCAGGTGGGTGCGATCCACGGTGCCGGTCATGTCACCCCCGGGTGCGGGCCCGGCCGCCCGAAGCCGGTGGCCGGGGGTGGGTCAGGACGTCGCTGCGGACGTCACGTCCGACGGTGCTGCGTCGCTGGGTGCTGCGTCGTGGTGCGGCGCTGGGTGCTCCGTCGGTGGGTGCGGCGTCGGTGGGTGCGGCATCCGTCGGGGTCGCCTCGGCCGGTGCGGTGCCGACGTCCGTCGGGGTCGCATCGGTGCCGGGGTCCGCTGTCGGGACGGCATCGGTGGGCAGCACGTCGGTCGGCACCGGATCGCTGGTGGCCGGCGCCTGGGTGGGCGTCAGGGCGTCGTCGGGCACGGTCACCGAGGTGACGTCGACCTTCTCGGCGGGCGCGTCGGCGACGCCGTTCGGGCCGTCGGTGGTGCCCGCGGCGGCGATCTGGTCGATGATCGCGAGACCTTCGGCGCCGACCGTGCCGATCTTGGTGAGGCCGCCGCCGGTGAGGTCGGAGTCGCCGTAGACGATGAGGAACTGCGAGCCGTTGGTGCCGCCGCTACCGGTGCTCGTGCTCGCCATGGCCAGCGTGCCCACCGGGAACTCCGCCGCGGCCGGGTCGGCGGTCGGATCGGCCGTCGGATCCGGCGGCGCGGACTCGGCGGCGTAGGAGAACCCGGGCCCGCCACGGCCGGTGCCGGACGGGTCGCCGCACTGCAGGATCCGGAAGTTGTCGGCGGTGGTGATCCGGTGGCAGGTGGTCTCGTTGTAGAAGTCCTGCGCGGCCAGGCTGATGAAGGCGTTCACGGCGCACGGCGCGAACGAGCGGTCCAGCGTCACCGGCAGCGCACCCTGGCCCAGGGTGATCGTCGCGTCGACCGTGCCCGAGGTCAGCGGGTTGGTGTTGTCGGGCTTGGAGACCGTCTTCACCGTGGTCTCCGCGTCGGTGTAGTCGCACGCCCCGACCGCGGCGGTGGAGCTCGCCGCGGTGTCCGACGCGGAGGCGTCCTCGGCCGAAGGGGTCCTGGTGACGACGAAGACGACACCCGCGATCACGACGACGGCGGCGATGACGCCGCCGATGACGGTGCGCTGGCGGCGGCTCTTCTGCTGCTCCTGCCGACGGACCAGTTGGCGCTCGAGTTTCCTCTTCGCGGCATCCCGGCGCTGTTCGTTGGTCGGCACGGTTGATCCTCCTGGAGACGGTGACGGCGGGCCGACGTCGTCTCGACCGCGACAGACCCGCCGGGGAGTCTACGAGACGTCACCGTGTGTTGTCCGTGAGCACGGGTGCCGTGGCGCCGGTGAAGCTCCCACTAGGGTTGCTGTCGTGTTCGTCGCCGGCTTCCCCACAGGATCGCTCGCGGCGAACTGCTATGTCCTCGCACCGGCCGCCGGTAGCGACTGCGTCGTCGTCGACCCGGGGGAGGACGCGCTCGCAGCGGTGCAGGCGACCGTGGCCGAGCACAGCCTCCGTCCGGTCGCCGCCCTGCTCACCCACGGCCACCTCGATCATGCGGCGGCGCTGCGCCAGGTGACCGACACCTACGGCATCCCCGGCTACCTGCACCCGGCCGACGACTACATGCTCGACGACCCGCTGGCCGCGCTGTCGCCGGAATTCCGGCAGATGCTGGCCGGCTACGACCTGCCGGCCATGCGCCCCGACGAGTTGCACACCCTCGCGCCCGACGACGAGCTGACCTTCGGCGATCTCCGGCTGACGGTGGTGCACACCCCCGGCCACACCGGCGGATCGGTCGTCTTCGCGCTGGCCGGCGACGGTCGCCGCCCCGAGGTGCTGTTCACCGGTGACACCCTGTTCGCCGGCTCCGTCGGCCGCACCGACCTGCCCGGCGGGTCGACCGCGACGTTGACCGCTTCGCTGCGGGCGCACATCGTCGGCCGGTCGCACGACGCGGTGATCCTGCCGGGTCACGGCCCACAGAGCACGATCGGCGCCGAGCTCCGCAGCCAACCCCTTCCTCGTCCCGCTCCTGACCGAACAGGCACCTCGTACCGATGGCTGATTTCTCCGCTCCCAAGGGCGTCCCGGACTACTACCCGCCGACCTCGACGCAGTTCTTCGCGGTCCGCGAGGCGCTGCAGAACGCGGCCCGCCGGGCCGGCTATCAGCCGATCGAGCTGCCGGTGTTCGAGGACACCCGGCTGTTCGCCCGGGGCGTCGGCGAGAGCACCGACGTGGTCAGCAAGGAGATGTACACGTTCGCCGACAAGGGCGACCGCTCGGTGACGCTGCGTCCGGAGGGCACCGCCGGTGTCATGCGGGCGGTCATCGAGCACGGCCTGGACCGCGGCCAGCTGCCGGTGAAGCTGTACTACGCCGGCCCGTTCTTCCGGTACGAGCAGCCGCAGGCCGGCCGCTACCGGCAGCTGCAGCAGGTCGGCATCGAGGCCATCGGAGTGGACGACCCGGCGCTGGACGCCGAGGTCATCGCCGTCGCCGACGAGGGTTTCCGGGCGGTCGGGCTGACCGGGTTCCGGCTGGACCTGACCTCACTGGGGGACGCGAACTGCCGGCCCGCCTACCGGGAACTGCTGCAGCAGTTCCTCCTCGGGCTGGACCTGGACGACGACACCGTCGCCCGCGCCCGGCTCAATCCGCTGCGGGTGCTGGACGACAAGCGACCCGCACATCAAGGCGATGGTGGCCGACGCGCCGCTGATGATGGACCACCTCTGCGACGACTGCGCCGCCCACTTCGCGGCCGTCCGGGCCTCGCTGGACGCCCTGGGCGTCGCCCACGAGCTCGCCCCCCGGCTGGTCCGCGGGCTGGACTACTACACCCGCACCACCTTCGAGTTCGTGCACCCCGGCCTCGGCGCCCAGTCGGGCATCGGCGGCGGCGGTCGGTACGACGGGCTGATGGCCCAGCTGGGTGGCCAGGCCCTGTCGGGCATCGGCTTCGGCATCGGGGTCGACCGCACGGTGCTGGCCGCCGCCGGCCGAGCAGGTGCAGGTGGCCCCGACCGCGCGTTGTGAGGTCTACGGCATCCCGCTCGGCGCCGGCGAGCAGGGCGCGCTGGTGAAGGTGGCCGGCGAGCTCCGGCGTGCCGGTGTCCGGGTCGACCTGGCCTACGGGGGACGCAAGCTCAAGACGGCGATGAAGGCGGCCGACGCTGCCGGCGCCCGGTGGGTGCTGCTGCTGGGCGACCGTGAGCTCGCGGTGGGCGAGGTCACCGTCCGCGACATGGTGTCCGGAGACCAGCAAGCGGTTCCGCTGGCGGCGGTCGCGGGAGTGCTCGCCCAGCGGCTGACCGAGCCCGGCCCCGGCCGCTGACCCGACCCCCGGCCGCCACCTGCAGCGGTCGCACCCGCCAGGTGTGAGGCAGTTCACGTCGGATCGACCGGCCACGGACGGGCGGACCTCGGCCTACGGTCGTGCAACCCCGGTGTTGCAGACAGTGAGAGGTGCGGCCGCTACCCCCGGCTGTAGCGCAGCTGCCCTGTCTCTCGCCGGCTGTCGTTCACTCGTTCGGGACGATTCCACCACGTAGCGACGCGCAAACAGTGCGGTAACACGGTGAAATCGGCGGCGATATGAGAAGTGAGCGGAAATTCGTGCCCCGTATCGAGTGACGGGACCACTCGATCGTCGTTCCGTCACCGAGGCCAGAGCACAGTTTGGGGAGTCGATGCAGAACAGTGTGGTGACCCCGTCCACGGAGACGGATCACTCGTCCCACCAGGGCGACGAGACTCCACCCGGGGCGACATCCGCCGTCCTGCCCACCGGCGTGACCGCCGAGATCGGCACCGGCCCTGCCGATCTGCCGCCGGTTCCGCAGCGGCGGCTGGGCGAGCGTGACTACGTCGGGAACTCGTCCGGCTCGGTCAAGCGGATGCCGATCGGCCAGCGGCGGCAGCAGGACTGGATCAATTCCTACCAACGCAACCTGGTGATCACCGACCTGGTGATCCTGCTCGCGATGACCGTCGTCGGGCACCTGACCCGGCTCGACGAGATCCGGACGTTCTCCTCCGACGCCGCCGACTGGGTCCTCTCCTTCTCGCTGGTGGCCCTCTGGGGACTGGCCCTCGGGGCCCGCGGGGCCTACGAGAAGAACGTGCTGGGCAACGGGGTGGGGGAGTACCACCGCGTCGCGCAGGCGACCTTCCTGCTCTTCGGCACGGTCGGAACGATCTGCTACCTGGCCCAGCTCGACCTGACCCGCGGCTACCTGCTCACCACGCTGCCGCTCGGGGTGGTCGGCCTCTTCGTCGGGCGCGCGATCTGGCGCCTCAAGCTGGCCGGCTACCGACGCAGCGGCAGCCACGTGAACACCGTGCTGGTGGTCGGCAGTCCGAAGGGTGCCGTGGACCTCGCGCAACGTCTGAGCGCCTCGCCGGCAGCGGGTTTCGCCGTGGTCGGGTTGTGCGTGCCGCAGGAGAGCATCCCGCCGGGCACCTCGTCCCTGAACGGCTTCAAGGTCGTCGGCCACCTCGCTTACATCATGCAGACGATCCAGCGCAGCAAGATCAACACCATCGCCGTCACCGGTGGCGAGGATTTCGGCCCGTCGCAGGTTCGCGACCTGGCCTGGAAGCTGGAGGGGACCGGGATCAAACTGGCCCTGGCGCCGGCGTTGACCGACGTCGCGGGTCCGCGTATCCACATCCGGCCGGTCGACGGTCTGCCGCTGATGATGGTCCAGGAGCCGCGCTACCGGGGACCCAAGCTCTACACCAAGACCGTGCTCGACATGGCGACCAGCGCGCTGGCCCTGGTGCTGCTGTCGCCGGTGCTGCTCGCCGTGGCCGCCGCCATCAAGATCACCGACCCGGGTCCGGTGTTCTTCCGCCACACCCGGGTCGGAATGGGCGGCCGCCGCTTCAAGGTGTGGAAGTTCCGCTCGATGCGGGTGAACGCCGACGCCCAGATCGAGGCGGTCAAGGCCGCCGCCGGGCAGGCCGGCAACACCTTCTACAAGTCCGCCGACGATCCCCGGATCAGCCGCATCGGCGCCTTCATGCGCAAGACCAGCATCGACGAGCTGCCGCAGTTGTTCAACGTGCTGGCCGGTCAGATGAGCATCGTCGGGCCGCGCCCGCTGGTGCCCGGTGAGGGCGCCGACGTGGGCGGCTTCGTCGAACGCCGGATGCTCGTCCGGCCCGGGATGACCGGCCTGTGGCAGGTGTCGGGCCGGTCGGACGCCACCGCCGACGAGCGCATCCGGCTCGACTTCTACTACATCGAGAACTGGTCCGTGGTCAGTGACCTGGTCATCATGGCCAAGACGGTCAAGGTCGTGCTGGCGGGCTCGGGGGCCTACTGAGCCCAGGTCTGTTTACCGCATCAGAACTGAGTCCGGCTCAGCTCGCGCCCGGTCGCCCCTCGGGGTCGGCCGGGTTCGTGCTGTCCGGTGACGATGCGAAACCCGCCGGCCGGGCGGCCGCGTGCCGGCCGCCCGCTGCCGGCGAGTGCGCATCGGGGCGCTTCCCGGCCGGCAGTCCGGAAGGCCGACACGATGGGGGGTGCCCGGCGCTGACCCCGCTCTGCCGGACCGCTCTGCCGGACGCACGACACGCGGATCGAACATCAGTCCACAACGCGCCGACGAGGGATTGACACCTGCACCGAACACCTGTTCGATGAGTCCCAGCGGTCGGCGGCCGCGGGATGACGGCGGAACGTGAGGGCAGGATGAGATCGCTTCAGTGGCAGGGTTTCTCGGACCAGAGCCGGCTCACCGGTGAGCCCGGGCGGCTGCCGTGGGAGGTGTCCGGTACGACCCGCTCGCAGCCGGCCCGGCACCTCGACGGTCTCGTCGCCTTCGGCGACCAGACCACCGCCGGGTTGGACACCACCTGGCAGCTCAGCACCTCACCGGACTGGCAGGCGGAACGGCTGGACGTCCGTGTCGTGGGCACCGACGTGGCCGGGCGCAGCTGGAACCGGACCTTGCTGCTCGAGCGTGCCGCCGGTGGCTGGCGTTCCCGGTCCTGGGCGGGCCGCGGCGATGTCGTCTGCTCGGCGGCCGGCACCGCTCCGGCCAGCGGCGGCGCCTTCCCCGGCCGGCCCGGGCTGCCCGACGGTGTGCTGGCCCAGGCGGTCGCCGACGTGGTCATCGACAGCTGCCCGCTCTCGCACTGGGCGCCGATCCGCCGGCTGGGACTCGCCGGACCGCGGCCGACGGGGCGCCGCGGCGGTCCGGTCCGCCCGCTGGCCGCGGCGTACCCGGTGTTGCGGGTGCGGTTGCCCGACCTGGCCGTGGTGGTGACCCGGCAACGCTACGTCGGGGTCCGCGAACTGGGGGTGGACCGGGCGCTGGAGCACGCGTTCGCGGGTGGGCCTGCGATACCGCTGGTGGTCGACCAGACCGGCGTCCCGGTGCAGTTCGACCGGCTCCAGCGTCGGCACGACACCGCGATGGTGGCCTGAGCCGTGCGGTGGCAGGCGCAGCAGCTGACCACCGTCGACGACGGTGCGCTGCCCGGCCTGGGGCGGATGGCCGGGCTGGTGCGGACGGTGCGCACCCCGGAGTTCGCCGGGGTGACCTTCTACGAGGTCCACGCGAAGTCGGCGCTGAACCGGGTGCCGGGCGGCTCGCCGATGCCCTTCGAGTGGACGATCAACCCGATGCGGGGATGTGTGCACAGCTGCACCTACTGCTTCGCCCGGAAGTCGCACGAATACCTGGAGATGGACAGCGGCCGGGACTTCGACAGCCGGATCGTCGTCAAGGTCAACGTCGCCGAGGTGGTCCGCCGCGAGGTGGCGCGGCCGTCCTGGGAGCGTCGACACGTAGCGCTGGGCACCAACACCGATCCGTACCAGCGGCCGGAAGGGCGCTACCGGCTGATGCCCGGCATCATCGACGCGTTGTCACGGTCGGGAACCCCGCTGTCCGTTCTCACCAAGGGCACGTTGCTGCGGCGCGACCTGCCGCTGCTGACCGCAGCGGCCGAGCGGGTCCCGGTCGGGGTCGGCGTCAGCCTGGCGATCCTGGACCCGGTGCTGCACGAGCAGTTCGAGCCAGGGACGCCGACCCCGAGGGCCCGCCTCGACCTGGTCCGCGCCATCCGCGACGCCGGTCTGCGGTGCTCGGTGTTGGTGGCGCCGGTGTTGCCCTACCTGACCGACAGCGCCGAGCAGCTGGACACCATGTTCGGTGCGCTCGCCGAGGCGGGCGCGACCCACGTCACCGTGCTGGCCCTGCACCTGAGGCCCGGCACCAGGGAGTGGTTCATGACCAACCTGCAGCGCGACCGCCCGGACCTGGTGCCGCGCTACCGCGCCCTCTACGGCCGAGGTGCGTACGCCGGGAAGGAGTACCGCGACGCCCTGCACGCCCGGGTACGTCCGCTGCTGGACCGATACCGCTTCGGCAGCGGGGTCGACAGCGGCGAACCGGAGCGTTGGGCGCACGAGCTGCGCGTGCCCGGCGGGCCGGCCGTCGCAGAGCTGACGGCGGAGCCAGCGCTGTTCTGACGCCGTGATGTGAGCTCGCTACCGGCGGGGGCGTCAGTCGATCGGATCCAGCACCACCACGGGGATCTGCCGGTCGGTCTTGGTCTGGTAGTCGGCGTGCGCGGGCCAGACGGCCACTGCGCGCTCCCACCAGGCGGTGCGCTCGTCACCCTCGGCGGTGTGCCGTTGAACCGGTCGTCGAGGGGCGCTCCGGGCATCCGGTCCGGCAGCTTCGCGTAGGTGGTGAGGTACCACGCCGGGTGCTCTGGGGCGCCGCCCTTGGACGCGATGCGGCGTGCGGGGTTGCTCGACGCGCATCAGCGGCGTCCGACGCAGCGCGCCCGTCTTCCGGCCGGTGGTCGAGACCAGCATGATCGGCACCCGCTGCAGGGCGTCCGCCTCCTGACCGTTGCTCGCCTCGTACCGCTCCGCCTGGTCGGCGGCCCAGTCGCTGCGCCCCGCAGGTACGGCTTCTCGGTCGGTGTCCCCGTCATGGTCATCTCCCTCCGGCCGACTCGGCGACGGTGCAGCCCACTCGCGCCGACCCGACGTCCCGGCAGCGCTGGGGCCGGTGTCGCCGGACCGGTCGTCGAGGGGCGCTCCGGGCCTCCGGTCCGGCAGCTTCGCGTCAGGTGTTGACGTCGAGCATCTGCTGCAACTGATGTGGAGCGAGAGAACTGGATGCGGAGGCGGCGTCGGGGCTTGCTCTGCCGTGACTCAGCGACGGTGCTGCCCACTCCGCCACCCGCTCCCGGCAGCTGCTGGGGCCGGTGGCGCCGGACCGGTCGGCGAGGGGCGCTCCGGGCATCCGGTCCGGCAGCTTCGCGTCAGGTGTCGACGTCGAGCATCTGCTGCAACTGATGTGGAGCGAGTGAACCGGATGCGGAGAGCTGCCACCCGGCAGCGGCCGACCACACCGATCCCCCAGCGCCGATCCCCCGAACGCAGGACCCCCCAACGCAAGAACCCCCGCCGACCGTGAGGTCGACGGGGGTTCCTGAACACGACGTGATCAGTCGCGGAACGAGCGCTTCGCCGGTGCCGCCGCAGCGGCATCCTCGTAATGACGCTTGATCCGCAGCTCGCGACCGGAGACGCGGGCGGCGCCGATCCGGGAGAACGCGGCCGGGGTCAGCTCGCTGATGATCTCGACGATGCTGTGGTTGTCGAAGATGTCGATGCGGCCGAGGTCGCGGCCCTGCAGGCCACCCTCCGCGGTGATCGCACCGACGATGCCGGCGGGACGGACGCCGTCGGCGTGACCGACGGCGATGCTGTACCGCTTGCCCGACGGACGGCTGGAATCGCGGCCACCGCGATCAGAGGCCGGGCGGTCGGAACGACGGTCCGAGCGCGGACGGTCGTTGCCGAACCGGTCGCCGCGGTCGTTGCCGAAGCCACGGCCACCACGATCGGCGCCACGGTCACGGTCGAAGCTGCGGCCACCGCGATCGCCACGCTCCGGACGGTCACCACGGTCACCGCGGGGCCCGGAGACCAGGACCTCGGGCTCGGCGACCTGCTTACCGGTGTCGCCGGCGACCAGCGCGGCCAGCGCGCTGGCGAGCTCCGCGACGGACAGCGGGCTGTCGGTCAGGAAGGTCTCGATGGCGGTGCGGTAGGAATCGATGTTGCCGGCCTCGGCGCGCGCGGCGGCCTTGGTCAGCACCTTGATCGCACGCTGCGCGGACACCTCGGAAGCGGTCGGCAGGGTGATCTCGGTCAGCTTCTGGCGGGTGAGCTTCTCGATGACGCGCAGCCGACCGGTCTCACGCGGGGTGAAGAAGGTCAGCGCCTCGCCGGTGCGGCCGGCGCGGCCGGTGCGGCCGATCCGGTGCACGTAGGTCTCCGGCTCGCCCGGGGCGTCGTAGTTGACGACCAGGTCGATGCGATCGACGTCCAGGCCACGGGCCGCGACGTCGGTGGCGACGAGGACGTCCAGCGAACCGTTGCGCAGCCGCTCGACGATCCGCTCACGCTCGCGCTGGGCGACGTCACCGCTGATGGTCGCCGCGGAGATGCCGCGGGCGATCAGCTCGGAGCCGACGTTCTCGGCGGCGTCCTTGGTACGGGTGAAGACGATGGTGGCGTCGGCCGAGCTGATCTCGATGACGCGGGCGAGCGCATCGGTCTTGCGGCTGAACGGGATGACCGCGTACGTCTGCTTGACGTTCTCGACCGTCGACGACTGGCGGCTGACCGCGATGTCGATCGGGTCGGTCATGTGCTGGTCGGCGACGCGCTTGATCGGCGGCGGCATGGTCGCGCTGAACAGCGCGGTCTGCCGGCCGGTCTTCGGCGCGTTGGTGAGGATGTTCTCGACGTCCTCGGCGAAGCCCATGCGCAGCATCTCGTCGGCCTCGTCGAGGACGAGGAACTTGAGATTGCCGAGCTTGAGGGTGCCGCGGTCGAGATGGTCGATGATCCGGCCGGGGGTGCCGACGACGACCTGCACACCGGAGGACAGGGCCTTCAGCTGCGGGACGAAGCTGGCGCCGCCGTAGACGGCGAGCACCCGGACCTGCGGGAGGTGCTTGGCCATCGTCTCGATGGCTTCGCTGACCTGCAGCGCGAGCTCGCGGGTCGGGGTCAGGACGAGGGCCTGGACGTCGCGGGAGGACGGGTCCATCGCGGCGAGCAGCGGCAGGCCGAAGGCCGCCGTCTTGCCGGTGCCGGTCTGGGCGACGCCGGTGATGTCCTGGCCGGCCAGCAGCGCGGGAATGGCCGCCGCCTGGATCGGGGAGGGAACGGTGTAGCCGAGGTCGGCCACCGCCTTCATCAGGGCCTCGGGGAGTCCGAGGTCGGCGAAGGTGAGGGTGTCAGTGACCTCGGGGGACAGGTCGGAGTCGGTGGTGGATGCGGACAGTGCGGGGACAGCAGGGGATACCATTGCGCCATTTCTCACAGGATCGGAGTTGTCTGGCGCGAGCTGTCAGGCGATGCACCGGCGTCGCATCCGTGCGACGAACTCCGTGAACTTCTCCAAGTTACCCCGATCGGGTGGCAAAGTCGAGGGTCGGGTCGAGGTTCTTCGGGTCACACTCCTTGATCGCCGATGATTCGTCACCTGGACGGCCCCTTTCGCCGACGAAAACGCGGTGTCGGGCGACGTGCGCATCGGGAAGAATGGTGCCGGCGCCGGACCCCCGCACGGGACCCCGGCGCACCGCCGCCGGGCCGTCTACCCGGGGGAGGCCACCGCAGCCTGCAGCGCTGCCGAACCAGGGGAGTCCGCCCGTGATCCGCACCCACGATGCCGGCACGTTGAGAGCCACCGACGACGGGCGGACCGTGACGCTGGCCGGCTGGGTCGCCCGCCGCCGGGACCACGGCGGCGTCATCTTCGTCGACCTGCGCGACGCGTCCGGCACCGTCCAGGTCGTGTTCCGCGAGGGCGCGATGGCCGAGCAGGCCCACCGGCTGCGCAACGAGTTCTGCGTCGCCGTCACCGGTGCCGTCAGCCTGCGTCCGGAGGGCAACGAGAACCCCGACGTCCCCACCGGCGCCGTCGAGGTGCTCGCCGACGAACTCACCGTGCTCTCCGAGTCCGCCCCGCTGCCGTTCCAGATCGACGACCACGTCGAGGTGGGCGAGGAGACCCGGCTCAGGTACCGCTACCTCGACCTGCGCCGCTCCGGCCCGGCCGCGGCGCTGCGGCTGCGGTCCGAGGTCAACAAGGCGGCCCGCACCGTCCTGGACCACCACGGTTTCGTGGAGATCGAGACCCCGACGCTGACCCGCTCCACGCCCGAGGGAGCCCGCGACTTCGTCGTACCGGCCCGCCTCAAGCCCGGCTCCTGGTACGCCCTGCCGCAGTCGCCGCAGCTGTTCAAACAGCTGTTGATGGTCGCCGGGATGGAGCGGTACTACCAGATCGCCCGCTGCTACCGGGACGAGGACTTCCGCGCCGACCGGCAGCCGGAGTTCACCCAGCTCGACGTCGAGATGAGCTTCGTCGACCAGGAGGATGTGATGGTGATCGCCGAGGAAGTCGTCTCGGCTCTCTGGAAGCTCATCGACCACGAGATCCCGCTGCCGATCAAGCGGATGACCTACCTCGACGCGATGAACCGCTACGGCTCCGACAAGCCCGACCTGCGCCTGGATCTCGAGATCCACGAGATCACCGCGTACTTCGCGGACACCCCGTTCCGGGTCTTCCAGGCGCCCTACGTCGGCTTCGTCGTGCAGGCCGGCGGTGCCTCCCAGCCCCGTCGCTCGTTCGACGCCTGGCAGGAGTGGGCCAAGCAGCGCGGAGCCCGCGGCCTGGCGTACGTCACCGTCGCCGAGGACGGCAGCTTCGGCGGCCCGGTCGCCAAGAACCTGTCGCAGGGGGAGCGCGACGGCCTGCTCACCGAGACCGGGGCGAACCCCGGCGACGCGATCTTCTTCGCGGCCGGCGCGCGCAGGCCCACCCAGGAACTGCTGGGTGCCGCCCGCCTGGAGATCGGCCGCCGCGCCGGGGCCATCGACGAGAGTCGGTGGGAGTTCGTCTGGATCGTCGACGCGCCGCTGTTCGAGTCGACCGCCGACACCACCGATGTGGCCGTGGGCGGTGGTGCCTGGACCGCGGTGCACCACGCGTTCACCTCGCCCAAGCCCGACTCCATCGACACCTTCGACACCGATCCGGGGTCGGCGCTGGCCTACGCCTACGACATCGTCTGCAACGGCAACGAACTCGGCGGCGGCAGCATCCGCATCCACCGGCGCGACATCCAGGAGCGGGTCTTCGCGGTGATGGGACTCACCCAGGAGGAGGCGCAGGAGAAGTTCGGCTTCCTGCTCGACGCTTTCTCCTTCGGCGCCCCGCCGCACGGCGGCATCGCGTTGGGCTGGGACCGGGTGGTCATGCTGCTGTCGGGTGCGAGCTCGCTGCGTGAGGTCATCGCGTTCCCGAAGTCGGGCGGCGGCTACGACCCGTTGACCGCGGCCCCCGCGCCGATCACACCGCAGCAGCGCAAGGAAGCCGGCGTCGACTTCGTGCCGCCGGCGGCCTGACCCGTGCCCGGGAGGTGCCTGCACCGAGTACCTCCCGGGCGCTGGGCACCCGATCGACGGCACCGACCGGCGTTCCCGCCGCGAAACAATGCGGCCCTAGAGTGACCGCGGCACGAGTACCAGCCTCCAACCGGCCTGCAGCCGCAGGCGGTGGACGACGACGAACGGGGTTGGTGTGGGGATCACCGTGGCACTGGAGCACCGGACGACGTACACCTTCGACCGGCCGGTCCAGATCCACCCGCACGTCGTCCGGCTCCGTCCCGCGCCGCACTCCCGGACCCCGATCGAGTCGTACTCGCTGACCGTCGAGCCGGCCGACCACTTCCTCAACTGGCAGCAGGACCCGTTCGGCAACTTCATGGCCCGGCTGGTGTTCCCGGAGAAGTCCGACCGGCTGTCCATCACCGTCGGCCTCGTCGCCGACCTGGCGGTGATCAACCCGTTCGACTTCTTCATCGAGGAGTACGCCGAGACCTACGGTTTCGCCTATCCGCAGGAGCTGGCGGCCGACCTCGAGCCGTACCTGAGGCCGGTCGACGGAGGATGCAGCGGACGGTTCCGGCCCGGTCCGCTGGTGCGGGAGTGGCTGACCCGCTTCGACGCCCGCGCGGGCACGCCGCATCGTCGACTTCCTGGTCGCGCTCAACAGTGCGGTGTACCGCGACGTCGGCTACACGGTGCGGATGGAGCCGGGCGTGCAGACCCCGGACCACACGCTGCGCAGCGCGATCGGCTCCTGCCGGGACTCGTCCTGGCTGCTGGTCTCGCTGCTGCGCGAGCTGGGCCTGGCCGCGCGGTTCGTCTCCGGCTACCTGGTCCAGCTGACCCCCGACCAGGAGTCGCTGGACGGCCCGTCCGGCACCGCCGCCGACTTCACCGATCTGCACGCCTGGGCCGAGGTCTACATCCCGGGCGCCGGCTGGGTCGGCCTGGACCCGACGTCGGGCCTGTTCGCCGGGGAGGGCCACATCCCGCTGTCGGCCACCCCGCACCCGTCCAGCGCGGCGCCGATCACCGGCGCCACCGAGCCGTGCACGGCCACGCTGGACTTCGCCAACGTCGTCCGCCGGGTGCACGAGGACCCGCGGGTGACGCTGCCGTACAGCCCGCAGCAGTGGGACGCGATCGACCGCTTCGGCCGCTTCGTCGACGAGCGGCTGGCCGCCGGTGACGTCCGGCTGACGATGGGCGGCGAGCCGACCTTCGTGTCGATCGACGACTTCGTCGGCGCGGAATGGACGATCGCCGCCGACGGTCCCGCACAAGCGGCACCGGGCCGGCATTCTCGCCGAGCGGCTGCGTGCGGCGTACTGCCCGCAGGGTCTCGTGCAGCGGTCGCAGGGCAAGTGGTACCCGGGAGAGCCGTTGCCGCGCTGGCAGATCGGGCTGCACTGGCGCACCGACGGTGAGCCGCTGTGGACCCGGCAGGACCTGCTCGCCGACCCGTGGGCGGCGGGTGCGGTCGGCACCGCGCGGACCCGACGCGGCCCGCCGGCTCGCGCGACGCCGTCGCGACCGGGTTCGCGCTGCCGGCCGGCCAGGTGCGGCCGGCCTTCGAGGACCCGCTGGCCGCCCTGGCCGCGGCGGTCCGGCTGCCCGCCGGTGATCCCGAAGCCGCGGCGACCTGGACGGGCGACACCGCCGCGGCGCGCGACCGCGCTGCTGGCCGCGCTCGACGACGCCGGTCACCGAGCCGACCGCCTACGTGCTGCCGCTGCACCGGCTGCCCGACGACGCCGGCTGGGCCAGCGCGGACTGGCGGCTGCGCCGCGGCCGCATCGTGCTCAGCCCCGGTGATTCGCCGGCCGGGCTGCGGCTGCCGCTGGACGCGATCACCTGGGATCCGGAGCCCGTCGAGCCCGACGCCGATCCGCTCGCCGCGACCGCGCCGACCCGCCCACACCGCCGTGCCCGATCCGGGTCTCGCGGTGGTGGTGCCGGCCATCGACGCGCCGACCACCGCGGTGGTCGTCGAGGTCCGGGACGGCTTCGTCTACGTCTTCCTGCCGCCGCTGGTCCGCTTCGACGACTTCGTCGAGCTGGTCGGCGTCGTCGAGCAGGCCGCCGCGGTCACCGGGACGCCGGTCGTCGTCGAGGGCTACGGCCCGCCCGGCGACGCCGCCCTGCAGACGCTGACCGTCACGCCCGACCCCGGGGTCATCGAGGTCAACGTGCAGCCGACCCGCACCTGGGCCGAGCAGGTCCGAGCTCGCGATCACGCTGTACGAGGCAGGCCCGGCAGAGCCGACTGGGCACCGAGACCTTCGCCGTCGACGGCACCCACGCCGGCACCGGCGGCGGCAACCACATCACCCTCGGCGGCATCACCCCGGCGCGAGTCGCCGCTGCTGCGCCGCCCCGACCTGCTGGTCTCGCTGCTGACCTACTGGCAGCGGCACCCGTCGTTGTCCTACCTGTTCTCCGGCCGGTTCATCGGCCCCACCTCGCAGGCGCCGCGCGTCGACGAGGGCCGCGCCGAGTCGCTCTACGAGCTGGAGATCGCCTTCGCCGAGATCGACCGGCTGACCCGAGAAGCCGCCGACCGCGACCCCGAGGACACCGCGCCCGACACCGGGTCGACCGCGGGGGCGGCGTCGCCGTGGGTGGTCGACCGCGCGCTGCGGCATCTGCTGACCGACGTCACCGGCAACACCCACCGCTCCGAGTTCTGCATCGACAAGCTCTACAGCCCGGACTCGGCCCGCGGGCCGGCTCGGGCTGCTGGAGCTGCGCGGCTTCGAGATGCCGCCGCACCCCCAGATGGGGCTGGTGCAGGCGCTGCTGGTGCGGGCGCTGGTGGCCCGGTTCTGGGACGAGCCGCTGCGGGCGCCGCTGATCCGGCACGGACTGGACCTGCACGGGCGCTACCTGTTGCCGCACTTCGTGACCGCCGACATCGCCGAGGTCGCCGGCCGATCTGCGCGCGCACGGCTTCGAATTCCAGACCAGCTGGCTGGACCCGTTCATGGAGTTCCGCTTCCCGCGGCTGGGCAGCACGACTGTCGCCGGGGTCGACATCGAGCTGCGCGAGCGCCATCGAACCGTGGCACGTCCTCGGCGAGGAGGCCACCGCCGGCGGCACCGCCCGCTACGTCGACTCGTCGGTGGAGCGGATGCAGGTGCTGCTCGACGGCGCCGACCCGGCCCGGCACCTGCTCACCGTCAACGGTGTCCCGGTGCCGCTGACCCCCACCGGCGAGGCCGGACGCTCACGTCGCCGGCGTCCGCTACCGGGCCTGGCAGCCGTGGAGTGCGCTGCACCCGACCATCCCGGTGCAGTCGCCGCTGGTCTTCGACCTGGTCGACGTCGACCGCCGGGGTCAGCCTCGGCGGCTGCACCTATCACGTGGTGCACCCCGGCGGCCGGTCCTACGACGCGCCACCCGTGAACGCGATGGAGGCGGAGTCCCGCCGGACCAACCGGTTCGAGGTCACCGGATTCAGCGCCGGTCCCGTCGACGTGCCGCGGCTGCGGGAGTACGCGTCCCGCATCGCAGGCGACCAGTGGGTGCCCCAGATCCTCGATCTGCGCCGCGCGCAGGCCCTGATGACGCCGGGACCGGCCCGCACACCGTGACCGACCCACCCGTGCTCTCTGCTGCAACGTCGACGACGACGGTGCCGGCCGCGCTGACCGCGCTCACCGGCGCCGTACGCCGGTGCCCGGACGCCCCGGAATCTCGACGAGATGGTCGGCGACGACGGTGTCCGTGGTGCCTGGTCGGAGGTCGCGTCCGGCCTCGACGCCCTGGGGCCGGCCGGGCTGGACCGGCTGCGCCGCCAGGTGGAGCGGCTGCTCGACGACGACGGCGTCACCTACACGCCGACCGGCGGTGCCCGCACCGAGTCCCGTCCGGCCGCGCCCGCGCAGCGTGGGGAGCCCGCCCCGGAGCCCACCGACGCCGATGCGCCGGCCCGCGAGCGCTGGAAGCTCGACCCGGTCCCGTGGGTGCTCGACGCCGCCGAGTGGGCCGGCCTGTCGTCGGCGGTGCGGCAGCGGGCCACCCTGCTGGACCTCGTCCTCGCCGACCTCTACGGGGCGCGGTCGTTGATCCGGCGCGGGTTCATCCCGCCGGAGCTGGTCTTCGGCAGCCTGGCCTACCTGCGGCGTGCGCACGGCGTGACGATCCCCGGTCCGCACCAGCTGTTCTTCACCGCCGCCGACGTCATCCGGGGTCCTGACGGCGGCTTCCTGGCGATGGGCGACCGCACCGAGGCGCCGTCGGGGGCCGGCTACGCGATGGCCGACCGCCGGGTGATCGCCCGGGTCGCGCCGGACGTCTTCCGGCGGGCCGCACCCGAGAGCCTGGCGCCGTTCTTCCGCAGCTTCCTGCTCGCCCTGCAGGCGGTCGCCCCGCGGTCGGCCGAGGATCCGCGGGTGGTCGTGCTGAGCCCCGGCACACATTCCGAGACGGCCTTCGACCAGGCGTTCCTGGCCGGTCTGCTCGGCCTACCACTGGTCGAGAGCGAGGACCTCACCGTCCGTGAGGGGCGCGTCTGGATGCGGGCGCTGGGCCGGTACGAGCCGGTGGACGTCATCCTGCGGCGCGTCGACGCCGACTACGCCGACCCGCTCGACCTGCGGCCCGAGTCCCGGCTGGGCGTCGTCGGCCTGCTGCAGGCCTGCCGCCGCGGCAGCGTGACGGTCGTCAACACCCTGGGCAGCGGCATCCTGGAGAACCCGGGGCTGCTGCCGTTCCTGCCGGCGCTGGCCGAGACGCTGCTCGGTGAGCCGCTGAGACTGCCGTCGGCGCCGACGTTCTGGTGCGGCGATCCGACGGGGCTCTCGCACGTGCTGGCGCACTTCGACGACATGGTGCTGCGCCCGACCGACGGCACCGGCCGGCCCCGGATCGTCGGCCGGCTGGACCGGTCGACGGCCGCGGAGCTGCGCGACCGGGTCCGCGCCGAGCCGACCCGGTGGGCCGGGCAGCCGTACGTGCCGTTCTCGGTGGCCCCGGTGGCCGGCCCGGGCGGGCTCCTGTCCGGCCAGGTCGGCATGCGGTTGTTCGCGGTGGCCCAGCAGACCGGCTACCTGGTGATGCCCGGTGGTCTGGGCCGGGTGCTGCCGCTGGACCAGCAGACCCGCCGCGCGTCGTCGCTCACCGCGGCCAAAGACGTCTGGGTGCGGTCCGGGGCCACGTCCCTGCCCGACCGTGCGGTCACGCCCTGGTCCCGGGAGTCCCCGGCGGCAGGGCGGTCCGGCGCGATGTCGTCACCGCGGGCCCTGGAGGACCTGTTCTGGTTCGGCCGCTACACCGAGCGCACCGAGGACTTCGCCCGGCTGCTGATCGCCACCTGGGACCGACTCGACGAGTTCCGGCAACGCGGTACCGACACCGGCACCCGGCTGACGCCGGTGCTCCTGGCCACCGTCACGCATTCCAGCGCCACCTACCCGGGGTTCGCCGGCCGGCCCGTCGAGGTGCTGCCGGAGATGCGCTCGTTGGTACTGGACAGCCGGCGGGCGGGCACGGTGGCGCAGTCCCTGCACGGGTTGACCGAGGCCGCCAGTGGCGTCCGCGACCAGCTGTCCCGCGACACGTGGGTGGTGCTGGCCGGGGTCGAGCGGGCCCTGCACGCGCTCCGCGAGGACCCGGACGATGAGGGCACCACCCTGCAGAACACCCACGCGGCGGTGCTGTCCGGGATGCTCGCGCTGTCCGGCCTGGCCGCCGAGAACATGATCCGCGACCCCGGCTGGTACGTGATGGACATCGGCCGCCGGATCGAGCGCAGCCTGCAGCTGGTCACCGTGCTGCGCTGGGCGCTGGCCCGGATCAACCCGCCCGAGGTCGAGGCGCAGCTCATCGAGTCGGTGCTGCAGTCCGCCGAGTCGATCCTCACCTACCGCCGCCGGTACCGCGGCCGGACGCAGGTCGGCACCGTGCTCGAGCTGTTGCTGCTCGACGTGGAGAACCCGCGCTCGCTGGCCTTCCAGCTGCAGTCCCTGGGTGCGGACCTCCGGGCGCTGCCGGACGCCTCGGGCACGGCACTGCCCGACCGGCTGCTGGAGGATCTGGTGGCAACCCTGCGCCGCAGCGACATCGCGATCCTCGAGGTGCCCGACGACACCGGAGGAAGGGCGGGGCTGGTCGAGTTCCTCGAGGACACCCGCCAGTCCCTCACCGAGCTCGCCGCCGCTGTGGCCACCCAGCGATTCCGCCACCCGGCGCGCATGCAGCAGCTGGACCGGCCGCTGCACTTCCGGTCCCGGGTGGCGTCGGGATGACGGGGGACCGGGTGCGCCGCTACCAGATCGAGCACCGCACCGTGTACACCTACTCCGACGACGTCAGCGCGAGCTACGGCCGCGGCTACCTCCGGCCCCGTGATCTGCCCTGGCAGCGGTGCCTCACCCACGAGGTCGTCACCCGGCCGGCCGCGGCGGACTCCGCTCGCGCGGTCGACATCTACGGCAACGCCGACTTCTTCTTCCACGTGACCAGCGCGCACCGGACCCTGGAGGTGGTCAGTCGCTCACTCGTCGAGGTCGGCCCGCCGGCGACGGACGCCGCCGGCCTGGGGAGGCCGTGGGAGCAGGCCCGCCCGCAGGACGCCGGTGAAGGCGACGCGGTCGACTTCGTGGTCACCTCGCCGCGCGTCGACGTCACCGACGCGGTCCGCGCGTACGCCGCTCCGTCGTTCCCGCCCGGCCGCGAGATCGGTGCCGCCGTGGTGGATCTGACCCAGCGGATCTTCGCGGACTTCACCTACCGCTCCGGGTCGACCACGGTCACCACCCGGGTCCCCGACGTCCTGGCCGACCGGCAGGGGGTGTGCCAGGACTTCGCGCATCTGTCGGTGGCCTGCCTGCGCTCACTCGGGTTGGCCGGCCGGTACGTGTCGGGCTACCTCGCCACCGATCCGCCCCCCGGGAAGGCCCGGATGATCGGCGTCGACGCGACGCATGCCTGGGCCGCGGTGTGGCTGCCGGGCGGCAGCTGGCTCGCGTTCGACCCGACGAACAACCAGCTGGTCGACGAGCGGTACACGACCGTCGCGTGGGGGCGGGACTACGGTGACGTGCCTCCGCTGAAGGGTGTGATCTTCACCGATGCGAAGACCTCGTCGATGAAAGTCCAGGTCGACGTCGCTCCAGTGGGTATAGCCGAGACCGGCGACGTGGACAGCCGCCCGCTCTTCGGCTGATCTCCCACGACGTCCGCTGCCCGGGACCGGCCGGAGCAGCCCAGCGGCATCATCTGTGAAGGATTCCCTCATGCGCGACTTCGCGTGCCCGCACTGCGGCCAACGACTGGCCTTCGAGAACTCGCTCTGCCTGAACTGCGGTTCGAACGTCGGCTTCGACCCCGAGCTGAAGGCGTTCGTCCTGGTGGACAGCGCCGGCGTCGTCCAGGGAGCCGGCGACGGGCCGCCGGATGTGCACGAACCTGCACCAGTCGGCCTGCAACTGGGTCGTCGCCGACGCCGACGGCACCGCCCTGTGCCGGTCCGACCGGCTCACCCGGACGCTCCCGCCCCAGGACGACACCGAGGCGATGGCCGCCTTCGCCGACGCCGAGCAGGCCAAGCGCCGGCTGATGGTGGAGCTGTTGGAGCTCGAGCTGCCGATCGTCGGCCGCGACGAGGACCCGCAGCACGGGTCTCGCCTTCGACCTGCTAGTCCAGTCGCAACGAGACGGTGCTGACCGGGCACGACGACGGCCTCATCACCCTCAACCTCGCCGAGGGCGACGACCTGCACCGCGAGCAGCTGCGGATCTCGATGGGCGAGCCCTACCGGACCGTGCTCGGCCACTTCCGGCACGAGATCGGCCACTACTTCTTCTTCAAACTCATCGGTGACCGGCCCGCTGCGGCCGGACTTCGAAGACCTGTTCGGCGACCCGGACGCCTCCTACCAGGACGCACTGGACCGGCACTACTCCGAAGGGCGCGCCGGCCGGCTGGGAGCAGGACTACGTCTCCTCCTACGCCACGATGCACCCGGCGGAGGACTGGGCGGAGTCGTTCGCCCACTACCTGCACATCCGCGACACCGTCGACACCGCGGCGGCTTTCGGCTTCGCGCCGGCCGGCGTCGCGCTCGACCGCAACCTGCCCGGCGAGGCCGGCTTCGACCGGCTGATCGAGCTGTGGCTGCCGCTGTCGTGGTCGCTGAACATGATCAACCGGTCGATGGGCCACAAGGACCTGTATCCGTTCGTGCTGCCGCCGAAGGTGCTCGACCAAGATGAAGCTGGTGCACCGCGCGGTCGAGTCCGCGAAGGCCGCCGTCACATCCTGAGGCGCTCCATCCTCACGCATTGAATCCTGAGGCGTCGCATTCTGAGGCGCTGAATCCTCACGCGCTGAATCCTCAGGCGCCGCATTCTGAGGCGCTGCTGCGCCGCGCCCGGCAGCCACTGAGCCACCGTCACCGGCGGCCGCTCCTCCCGAGCGGCCGCCGGTGGCGCGTCGGGCCGGCCGAGATGCCCTGTGCCGCCCAGCGCGTCGGCGGTCTCCGGCCTACGGTGGGTCCATGTCAACGATCGCCTGGGTGGGTCTCGGACACATGGGAGCGCCGATGACGGCGCGGCTGGTCGCGGCCGGACACGAGGTCCGCGGTCACGACCTGAACCCGGACGCGGTGCGGCTCGCCGTCGAGGGCGGGGTGACAGCCCCGGGATCGATGGCCGCCGCGGTCGACGGCGCCGACGTGGTCATCACCATGCTGCAGCGCGGCGCCCAGGTGCAGGGCGTACTCAGCGAGGTACTGCCGCTGCTGGCGCCGGACACGCTGGTCGTGGATTGTTCGACCATCGCCATCGACGAGGCGCGGGACCTGCACGGCCTGGTCGGCGCGGCGGGGTTCGCGTTCCTCGACGCCCCGGTGAGCGGCGGGGTTTCGGGCGCGACGGCCGGCACCCTCACGTTCATGGTCGGCGGCGATGCCGCCCACGTCGAGCGGGCCCGTCCGGTGCTGGAGCCGATGGCGGGCCGGATCTTCCACATCGGGCCGGGCGGCTCCGGCCAGGCGGCCAAGATCGTCAACAACCTGATGCTGGCGATCTCACTCGCCGCGACCTGCGAGGGTGCGGTGCTGGCCGAACGACTGGGTCTGGACCACAAGGTCTTCCAGCAGATGGCCAGCGTCTCCTCGGGTGACAGCTGGGCGCTGCGCACCTGGTACCCGATGCCCGGCGTCATCGAGACCGCTGCCGTGAACCGGGGTTTCGAGGGTGGCTTCGCGGTGGACCTGCTCGCCAAGGACCTCGGGCTGGCGCTGTCCGCCGGTGCCGCGACCGACACCGAACTGCCGTTCGCCACCGAGGTCGCCGCGGGCCTCACCAAGCTGCACGAGGCGGGGCTGGGCGGGAAGGACAGCTCGATCTTCGTGAAGTTGCTGGACGGCTCGCTGGATTGACCGGTGCGGGTGCTGCGGCCGGTACGAGGTGCCCGGTCGGCTGGTCGCGCCGCTGGTGAACCGGACGAAGCTCCCACCCGCGGACGCGATGGGGCGGTCGACCGGCGAGACGACCAGAACGGTCTGCGGGACCACGGTGTCGACGCAGCGGGGCGAACCGGCCGGAGGTCCGATGCCCACGAACCCGGTGACGCAGGCGACGGTCCGGACCGACGTCCGCTGGTGCAGACCGGTGTTTCCGGCGGTGGTGGGGTGCATGGTGACGGCTCACCACCCATCACCGCGGACCAGGAGCTCGGCCGAGCGGACCGTGGCCCCGGTCACCGTCGCGGGTACGGTCTGTGACGCGGTGCGCGGCGCCGCCGGCCGCCCGGTGGGCTGCTCGGGACGGGTCAGTGGGGAGGCGACGATGAGCGACGACGGTCTTTTCGCCGATCCGGCGCAGCCCGCACCCGCGTCGTTCCCGGCCACCATCACCGCCGCACCCCGCTTCGACCCGAACGCCCCGTTGGCGGCCCGGATGCGTCCGCGCAGCCTCGACGAGGTCATCGGCCAGCAGCACCTGCTCGGTGCGGGGGCGCCGCTGCGGCGGCTGGTGCACGGCGGTGCGCCGTCGTCGATGCTGCTCTACGGCCCGCCCGGCACCGGCAAGACGACGCTGGCGACCCTGGTCGCCGGGGCCACCGGCCGGCGGTTCGCGCAGCTGTCGGCCATCGCGGCCGGCGTCAAGGAGGTCCGCGCGGTCATCGAGCAGGCCCGGTACTCGCTGCGCAGCACCGGCGAGCAGACCGTGCTGTTCATCGACGAGGTGCACCGCTTCAACAAGGCCCAGCAGGACTCGCTGCTCGGGGCGGTCGAGGACCGCACCGTCATCCTCATCGGCGCCACCACCGAGAACCCGTTCTTCTCCGTCGTCTCGCCGCTGCTGTCACGGTCGCTCATCCTGCAGCTGCAGCCGCTCACCGACGCCGACATCGTCGAGGTGCTCACGCCGGGCCGTCACCGACGACCGCGGGTTGGCCGGCCGGGTGACACTGACCGACGAGGCGCGCGGACCACCTGGTGGCGCTGTCCGGCGGGGACGCCCGCCGGTCGCTGACCGCGCTCGAGGCCGCCGCCGACTCGGTGCTCGACGAGCACCCGCGGGCGTCCGGGAGCAGCCGGCCGCGGTCGACCTGCCCGCGGTGGAGCGGGCCGTCAACCGGGCGGCCGTCCGGTACGACAAGTCCGGCGACCAGCACTACGACATCATCAGCGCATTCATCAAGTCGCTCCGCGGCTCGGACGTCGATGCGGCCCTGCACTACCTGGCCCGGATGATCGAGGCCGGTGAGGACCCCCGCTTCATCGCCCGCCGGCTGATGGTGCACGCCAGCGAGGACGTGGGAATGGCCGACCCGACCGCCCTGCAGACCGCGGTCGCCGCCGGCGCAGGTGGTTCAGATGGTCGGCATGCCGGAGGCGAAGCTCGCGCTGGCCCAGGCCACCATCCACATCGCCACCGCGCCGAAGTCCGGCGCGATCACCGCGGCGCTCGGGTGCTGCGATGGCCGACGTCCAGGCCGGCCGGAGCGGGTCGGTGCCGCCGCACCTGCGCGACGGGCACTACCCGGGTGCCGCGAAGCTGGGCAACGCCCGCACGTACGTCTTCCCGCACGACCTGCCGGACGCCATCGCGCGGCAGCAGTACCCGCCGGACGAGCTCGTCGGGCGTGACTACTACCAGCCCACCGGCCGCGGCGCGGAACGTGCACTGGCCGAACGGGTGCCGCGACTGCGCCGGGTGGTGCGCGGCGAGAAGAGTACCGACAGCAGCGGTATCGACGGCGAAGGGCGGAAACCATGACGACTTCCACCACCTATCGGGCCATCCGGGTCGAGAGGACCGGCGGGCCGGAGGTGCTCCGGCCGGTGGACCTCGAGCCGGCCCCGCTCGAACCGGGCCAGGCCCGGGTGCGGATCGCAGCGGCCGGCGTGAACTTCATCGACATCTACCACCGGGACGGCAGCTACCCGCGCAAGCTGCCGTTCACGGCGGGGCTCGAGGGATCCGGCACCGTGGTCGAGATCGCCGACGGCGTCACCGATGTCGCGGTGGGGGACCGGGTCGCGTGGGAGAACCTGCCCGGCTCGTACGCCGCAGCAGATCGTCGGTGACGCGTCCCGGCTCATCCCGGTGCCCGAGGGCGTCAGCGACATCGACGCAGCTGCGTTCCCGCTGCAGGGACTGACCGTCCAGTACCTGACCACCTCCTCCTACGTGCTCCGTGAGGGCGACGACGTGCTCGTGCACGCCGGGGCCGGCGGCGTCGGGCAGCTGCTCATCCAGGTGGCGTCGCGGCTGGGTGCACGGGTGATCGCCACCGCGTCGACGGCCGAGAAGCGGCAGCTGTGCACCGATGCGGGGGCCGCCGACGTGATCGACTACGAAGGCTTCGACGAGGTGGCCCGCGACCTGACCGGCGGTACCGGCGTGCAGGTGGTCTACGACGGGGTCGGCAAGGACACCTTCGACCGCTCGATGAACGCGCTGCGGATCCGCGGTTCGATGGTGCTGTTCGGCGCGGCCAGCGGGCAGCCCTCGCCGGTCGATCCGCGTCGGCTGGCGGCGAAGTCGCTGTTCTTGACCCGACCGAAGCTGGCTGACCACGTCGTCACCCGTGACGAGCTGATGATGCGGGCCGCCGACGTGCTGGGCCGGATCGCGACCGGTGAGCTGGTACTGCGCATCGGCGGTCGGTACGACCTCGACGACGCTGCCCGCGCGCACGAGGACCTGGCCGCGCGCCGGACCACGGGCAAGCTGCTGCTGATTCCCTGAGCGCGCTCCCGATGGCCGTCCCCACCGTATGTGCACAACCCCGGGTCACTGTCGTACACATGTTCTAGAATAGCTGCATGAGCATCGAGGCGGTCATCCCCACCGTGGAGCGTGGGCGAGCGCTGCTGGCAGAGATCGGCGCAGCATTGGCAGACCTGCGCGAGTTGTCCTATGCGACGCTGTCCGCCGACGATTTGCAGGAGCTGTCCCGCGGCTCCGAGACGGTGGGCCGGTCCTTGTTCGCCGTCCAGATCGCCCAGACCGACGAGATCGACCAACGTGGGATGGCCGCCGCGCTGTCCTGCCCGTCCACCGCAGTGCTGCTTCGCCAACTGCTGCGTATCCCCGTCGCCGAAGCCCGGCTGCGAGTCCGCGCCGCGCAGAACACGCACCCGCGGGATCTGCCCTCCGGCGGCGAGAGCCCTGCCCCGCTGCCCGTGCTCGCCGCCGCGCTGGAATCCGGTGTGATCGACCGCGCGCACGTCGCCACCGTGCTGGCCACCCTGCGCACTCTGCCGGTGACCATCGACGACGCCCTGCGGATCGAGGCCGAGCAGCAGTTGGTCTCCTACGCGGTCGATCTGGACGCCGACCAGTTCCGCACCGTCGCGGCGCACCTGGCCGAGGTCCTCGACCCCGACGGCACTCCTGACGTCCCCGACGCCGCCTCCCGCGCCGAGTTCCACATCGGCGTCCGCCACGCCGCCACCGGACTGACGCCCGTCCACGGCCGACTCGACGACCTCTCGATCGAGACCCTCCGCACCGCGATCGACGCGCTCGCGGCACCCCGCACCACCGAGGACGGCGGCCGCGACGCCCGCCCGCCCGCCACCCGCCGCGCCCATGCTCTCGTCGAGGTCCTGCACCGGGCCGTCACCCACGTCGACCTGCCCACCCACGGCGGCCACCGGCCGCACATCACCGTCACCCTCCATTGGGATCTCGTCCGGCAGCGTCTCGGTACCGCCGTCACCGGCACCGGCGCGACCCTGACCCCGGGGGATGCCCGTCGCCTGCTGTGCGACGCACAGGTGATCCCGGCGATTCTCGGCAGCGCCGGCGAGGTCCTCGACCTCGGCCGCAGCACC
Source organism: uncultured Actinomycetota bacterium (assembly GCA_963700115.1). GTDB lineage: Bacteria > Actinomycetota > Actinomycetes > Mycobacteriales > Nakamurellaceae > Nakamurella. Next base: position 1,514,011 of record OY969473.1, read on the forward strand.
CGGACCTTCAACCAGGCGACCCGCCGCGCCATCACCCTCCGCGACCGGGGCTGCACCTTCCCCGGCTGCGACCGGCCCCCCGGCTGGACGGACGTGCACCACCTCCACTTCTGGAAGCGCGACCTCGGAGCGACCAGCTACGCCAACGGCACCCTGCTCTGCGCCTACCACCACGGCGAGATCCACAAGGAGCAGTGGCAGGCCCGGATGAGCACCGACGGCCATCCCGAGTTCATCCCGCCCCGCTGGATCGACCCCGACGGGCGCCCGCGCCGCAACACGCTGCATCACCACGCCCCCGACACGGGGTAGCCGAACCTCATCTGTCCGGCCCCGTCCGGGACCCGCGGATCGGGCAACTCGGCGCGCCCCGACCGCCGGGACTCCCAGACAATGCGCGGATTCGTTGCGCCCGCCACGCCACTCGCCGGATCACCGACGACCTCGACGCACCACGACGACGATCGGAGGCAGCATGACGCGAAATCATGACGCGAAATCCTGGGCATCATCAGGTTCAGCGTCCACGAGGGAAGGCGGTGGAGTCAGGGCGGCTGTCCGTGATCGGGCGGCCCGCGGCTTCCCCGGGCCGTTCGCCAGCCATCACCTCGACGTGGTCGAGCGATCCTGGGACGACGTCGTCGTCATCGCCGACAGCACGGTCGCCGCGGCGGGGGAGCGTCACGAGCTGCGGCACGCCCACGCCGGGCTCCGCTACGAGCCCACCGATTCCCCCCGACTCCGGCCGGCCCCGCGACCGGGCCGCGGACAACCGCGCCGCCCGGCGCCACCCAGGGCTCGGCGCTGCGCACCAACGTAGGCTTTGCACGCCCAGGCCTGGCAGTCCGCGAGACCGTCTGCGTCGTCAGCGGTCTCACCGCTGACCCGGCCGGCGGTGGCACCGTCCGGACCCGCAACACCCCACCGCGCGGATGGCTCCGGCGGCCACCCGGGCGGTGCCGCGTCCGGCGTCTGATCCGGGCCCCACCCACCCGGCCGAGCGCCACGACCACCCGCGGCCCGGCCGCTCCGCTTCACCGGCGGTACCGCCGGGTAGTCTTCTGCTGCCCGGCGTCCCTTGCCGCGGCAGCGGAGCGTTCCGCTCGGCTCGACCGGCAAGGAGCACTATGACGGTGGGAGAAATCGCCCTCCTCGTGATCGCGGGCGTCTTTCTGATCCTGGCTGTGGTCGCCGTCCTGACGCTGATCAAGGTCGGCAGGACGATGGACGCGGCGCGTGCCGCGATCGAGAGCACCCAGTCCGACACCCGGCCGGTGTTGCGCAAGGCCGACGCCACGCTCGGCCTGGTCAACACCAACCTCAAGCACATCACCGGTGTCACCAACGCGGCCAGCGCCATCACCGGCAACGTGTCCGGCCTGGTCAGCATCGTGGTGGCCACCCTCGGCGGCCCTGCCGTCCGGGCCGCGTCGTTCACCTACGGCGTGCGCAAGGCACTCGCCGCCCGGAGCGCGAAGGCGGCGAAGAAGGCGCAGAAGCGGACCCGGAAGGCGGTCCGCTGATGCGCCGGACGTTCTACCTGGCGGTCGGTGCCGCGGTCGGTGTCGCCGCCACCCGGCGGACCCGTCGCGCCAAGGAGCAGGCGATGGCCGCGCTGACCCCGAGTTCCCTCGCGGGCAACGTGGCCGACGCCATCGCCGAGCTCGGCAACGCGGTCGGCTCGTTCGCCGCCGACGTCAGGGCCGGCATGGACGAACGCGAGACCCAGCTGGTCGCGGTCATCGACGAGGCCACCGGCGTCGTCGTGCGCACCCCGCCGGAGCTCGCCGGCCCGGCCACGCCGCTCGCGGACGCCGCCGACCGGTACCGCCCGCGCCGCCACCGGCGCGCCTGACCGGTCCGCACCCACTGGTCGTCCCACAGGCGCAGCCGTTCCGCGCCTGGAGACCCAGTCACCGGTGCGCTCATCCCACCGCCATCGGACGCGGCTCGCGCACGTTCGCGTCCGGCCACCCCCGCGGTGGATCATGGACGATGCTCGACGGCAGCCCGTCAGCCCCCGAAGCCACTCGAGACCGCATCCCAGCGAGGACCCACGCATGCAGACCCTGGAGATCCAACGCCGCTTCCTGGAGTACTTCCAGCGCAACGGACACACCGTGGTGCCGTCGGCCTCGCTGATCAGCCAGGACCCGACCGTGCTGTTCACCATCGCCGGGATGGCCCCGTTCAAGCCGTACTTCCTCGGCCAGCAGACCCCGCCGTGGCCGCGGGCGACCAGCGTGCAGAAGGTGCTGCGGACCCTGGACATCGAGAACGTCGGCCAGACCACCCGGCACTGCACGTTCTTCCAGATGGCCGGCAACTTCTCCTTCGGTGACTACTTCAAGGCCGGCGCGATCACCCACGCCTGGACGCTGATCACGTCGACGGTCGAGGACGGTGGCCTCGGCTTCGACCCGGAGCGCATCTGGGTCACCGTCTACAAGAACGACGACGAGGCGATCCGAGCTGTGGGAGGAGATCGCCGGCGCTGCCTGCCGAGCGGATCCAGCGCCGCGGCGGCGAGGACAACTACTGGGACATGGGCGTGCCCGGCCCCGGCGGCCCCTGCTCGGAGATCTACTACGACCGCGGGCCCGGAGTTCGGCCGGCCCGGCGGTCCGGTCGAGGACGAGGACCGCTACATCGAGATCTGGAATCTCGTCTTCATGCAGGACATCCGCGGCGAGGACAGTCCGAAGTACGACTTCCCGCCGGTCGGGTCGCTGCCGGCAGAAGAACATCGACACCGGCATGGGCGTCGAGCGGGTCGCGTTCCTGCTGCAGGGCGTGGACAACGTCTACGAGACCGATCTGATGCGTCCCTTCATCTCCACCGCCGAGGAGCTCAGTCCGGCCGCACCTACGGCGCCGACGGCGAGAACGGAGCGACCGACGACGTGCGGTTCCGGGTCATCGCCGACCACGTCCGGTCCGCAGCACTGGTCATCGCCGACGGCATCACCCCCAGCAACGAGGGCCGCGGCTACGTCCTGCGCCGGCTGATCCGGCGCGTGATCCGGTCCATCCGGCTGCTCGGTGTCACCGAGCCGGTGATGGCCACGCTGATGACGCAGGTCCGCGACCTGCTCGGCCCGATCTACACCGACCTCGCCGACGGACTTCGAGCGCATCCAGCGTGTCGCCGTGGCCGAGGAGGACAGCTTCCGCAAGACGCTCGAGTCCGGCTCCAAGCTGTTCACCGACGCCGCTGCGGTGAGCACCGCGGCCGGTAGCAGCGCGGTCAGCGGCTCGACCGCCTTCGCGCTGCACGACACCTACGGTTTCCCGCTCGACCTCACGCTGGAGATGGCCGACGAGGTCGGCCTGAGCGTCGACGTCGCCGGCTTCAAACGGCTGATGGACGAGCAGAAGGCCCGCGCCCGCGCCGACGCGAAGGCCCGCAAGGGTGGCTTCGCCGACCAGCACGTCTACCGCGAGCTGCTCGAGCTCGGCGCCACCGAGTTCACCGGGTACGACGAGCTGACCAGCGAGGGCACTGTCCGCGGTCTCATCGCCGACGGTGAGCGCATCAGGACGGCGACCGTCGGCGAGATCGTCGAGGTCGTTCTGGACCGCACCTCCCTCTACGCCGAGGCGGGCGGGCAGGACTCCGACGCCGGCCAGATCCTCGGGCCGGGGCTGTCCGCCGAGGTGCTCGACGTGCAGAAGATCGCCCGCAAGCTCTGGGTGCACCAGGTCCGCGTCACCGAAGGGCGAGCTGACGGAGGGCGCGTCGGTCATCACCGCCGTGGACGCGGCCAACCGGGCCCGGGCCAACCAGGCGCACTCGGCCACCCACCTCGTCAACGCCGCGCTGCGCGAGCTGCTCGGACCGGACGCCCTGCAGGCCGGCTCCTACAACAAGCCCGGCTACCTGCGGCTGGACTTCACCTGGTCCGGTGGGCTGTCCGGTGCGGCCAAGGCCGAGATCGAGGCGGCAGCCAACCGCGCCATCACCGACAACCTCGCCGTCACCACGTCGTTGTCCACGGTCAGCGAAGCCAAGGCCCGCGGCGCGGTCGCGTTGTTCGGCGAGGTCTACGGCGATGTCGTGCGCGTCGTGGAGATCGGCGGCCCCTGGTCGCTCGAGCTCTGTGGTGGCACCCACGTCGCTCGCTCCTCGGAGGTCGGCAGCCTGGTGCTGCTCGGCGAGTCCAGCGTCGGGTCCGGGGTGCGCCGTGTCGAGAGCTACGTCGGCTTCGACGCGTTCAACCACCTCGCCGCGGAGCGCGCACTGCTGGAGAACCTCACCGGCCTGCTCAAGGTGCCGTCCAAGGAGCTGCCGGGCCGGGTCGCCGGGCTCGTCGAGCGGCTGAAGACCGCGGAGAAGGAACTGGCAGCGATGCGTGCGGCAGCGGTGCTGTCGTCGGCCGGCTCGCTGGTCGACGGAGCACAGCGCGTCGGTGACGTCGACCTCGTCGCGACGGCGCTGCCGTCCGGCACCTCGGCGGGTGACCTCAAGGCGCTCGTCGGTGACGTGAAGGGGCGACTCGCCGGCCGACCGGCCGTGGTGGCGCTGTTCGGCGAGGCCGACGGCACCGTGCCGTTCGTCGTCGCGGTGACCGAGGCCGGTCTCGCCGCCGGGGTGAAGGCCGGTGACCTGGTCAAATCGTTCCTGCCCGACATCGCCGGCCGGGGCGGTGGCCGCCCGGAGCTCGCCCAGGGGTCCGGTACGAACGTGGCCGGCACCGACGCCGCGATCGCGTCACTGTGTGCGACGCTCAGTGGATCGAACGGGTGAGGTCGGTCTCAGGCGGCGCACCGGCGTCGGCGCCGGGCGTGCGTTTGGGTGTCGACGTCGGTAGCGTGCGGGTCGGAGTCGCGATCAGCGACCCGCACGGCATCCTGGCCAGCCCGGTCGGGACCTTCCCGCGGGAGGGCCGTTCGGCGGCGGTGCTGGACCGGATCGCCCTGCTGGTGGACGAGAACGACGTCGTGGAGGTGGTGGTGGGTCTGCCTCGATCGCTTTCCGGACGCGAAGGCCCCGCCGAGGTCGCCGCCCGTGACTTCGCCCGTCGGCTGCAGCCCCGGGTCGCGGTGCCGATCAGCTTCGTCGACGAGCGCTTCACCTCGGTGACCGCGAACCGGATCCTCGCCGAGCGAGGCGTGCGCGGCCGTCAGGCCCGGGCCACGGTCGACCAGGTCGCCGCCGTGCAGATCCTGCAGCAGCACCTCGACATCCTGCGGAGCAGGGGCGACTCCGGGTGAAGGACTCCTTCGGACTGTTCGGACACGCGGACGATCCGGACGGTCGCGGCTCGGGGGGAACCGACCACACCGGTGAGTACGACCTGACCGAGTTGCGCGCCGCGCTGGTCACCCCGCGGAGCGATCAGGCGACGATCCCGCATGAGCTCACCCAGCAGCGCCGGGACCGGCGGTTCGCCGACGAAGCCCGCCGTCGTCGTCGGCGACGCTCGTCGTTGATCGCGGTGCTGGTGCTGGCGTTGATCGCCGTCGGGACGTTCGTGATGGTCCGGACCTGGTCGACCCAGGAGGTCGCGCCTCCTGCCGACTTCAGTGGATCGGGCATGACCGAGACCGTCATCCGGGTCAACGCCAACGACGGCATCCGCGAGATCGGCACCGCGCTGTTCGACGCGAAGGTGGTGGCCAGTGTCGATGCGTTCATCGCCGACGCCGGCGCCAACGAGGAGATCCGACGCATCCAGCCGGGCTACTTCAAGGTCCGGGAAGGTGCGTCGGCGGCTGCCGCCATCACCGCTCTCCTCGACACGACCAACCGGGTGGGCCGCGTCGAGTTGATCCCGGGTGTCGCCCTCGCCGACACCAGGATCCCCAGCCTCGACCAGACCCTCCCCGGGTACGTCAACCAGATCACCGCCGCCGCGTGCGTGCCGCTGAACGGGGTCTCGGACTGCTTCACCACCGAGGATCTGTGGCAGGAGATCCGGACCGCCGACGTCGCCGAGATGGGGCTCATCGACTGGGCGGTCCCACGGGTGACCGCCAACCCCGACCTGGACCGTCGCCTCGAGGGGATGATCGCCCCGGGCGTCTACAACGTCCCGCCGACGAAGGACACGGCCGCGGTGCTCACCTACCTGCTCGAGGCGTCGGCCGTCTACTGGAACACCAGCGGCATCGCCGCGCAGGCGGCGCGGGTCGACGCCGTCCAGGACCCGTACGACCTGACGGTCATCGCGTCGCTGATCGAGCGGGAGGCGATCACCTCCGACATGCCCAACGTGAGCCGGGTGATCGAGAACCGGCTGGCGATCCCGATGCGGTTGCAACTGGACTCGACCGTCAACTACGCCGAGGGCCAGTCGCAGATCGCCACCACCGAGGAGAGCCGGCTGGACCCGTCCAGCCCCTACAACACGTACGCGCGCGAGGGTCTCCCGCCGACCCCCATCGGCGCCGTGGGCCCGGATGCGCTGGACGCAGCGCTGCACCCGGCCGACGGGAGCTGGCTGTACTTCGTCAAGGTGAACCCGACGACCGGCCAGTCCTGCTTCAGCGTCACCCTGGAGGAGCACAACAAGTGCGTGGACCAGGCCCGGGCCGCCGGTGTCTTCGGCTGACCGTCGCCGCGCCGCCGTCCTCGGTTGCCCCGTCGAGCACTCGCTGTCGCCGGTGATGCATCGCGCCGGCTACGCCGCGCTGGGGTTGACCGGCTGGACCTACGACGTCGTCGACATCGGCACGGACGGCGCCCTGCTGCCGGAGTTCGTCCGGTCCAGTGGGCCGGAGTGGGTCGGCTTCAGCGTGACCATGCCCGGCAAGCCCGTCGCCGCCGCGCTGGCCGACCACGCCAGCGACCGGGTACGGCGGCTGGGCGTGGCCAACACGCTGATCCGCCGGGACGGGCGGTGGTCGGCGGAGAACACCGACGTCGACGGGGTGATCGGGTCGCTGACCGCGGCCGGTGCCACCGGGATCCGGCGGGCCCTGCTGATCGGGGCCGGCGGAACCGGGTTGGCGGCACTGCTGGCGCTCTTCGAGTTGGGGGTCACCGACCTGGTCGTGGCCGGCCGGACGACCACCAGTACCGCCACCGCCCTCCGGATCGCCGCCGAGCTCGGGCTGCCGGCCCGGCACAGCAGCCTGGACCCGGAGACCATCGAGGGCCTCGCCCCGACGGTGGACATCGCCGTCGCGACTGCGCCGACCGGCACCCTCGATGCGTTGGCCGCGCCGTTGGCGACCGTGCCCGTGCTCTTCGACGCGATCTACCACCCGTGGCCCACGGCGCTGGCCGCCGCGGGCGCGCCGGGCCGGATCACCGTGACCGGCCTGGACATGCTGCTGCATCAGGCATTCCGGCAGTTCACTCTGATGACGGGTCACCCGGCGCCGACCGTGGCGATGCGGGATGCGCTCCGTGCCGCGTCCGGGGCGGACCTGCCGCTCCCGGTCTGAGCGGCCGGGTTGTGCACAACCCCGTCGCGCTGCGCTGTCGGTCTGACACAGTGGGTCGATGTCTCTGCCGATGGCCGCCCTGCTGAGTGCGGTGCTCGGTGCGCTGGCCGGAGCCGGGGCCAGGCTGCTGCTGGCGCGGCTGCGGCGCGGAACCGTCGTCCGTCCGGGGCCGCTGGAACTCGCGTCGGCCGTGATCGCCGGGCTGCGGTGTGGCGTTGACGTTCGACGCAGGCCCGTGGCCACTGGTGCTGTGGATCGGGATCCTGGCGGTGCCGCTGGCGGCGGTGGACCTGCGTCACCACCGGCTGCCCGATGCCCTGACCCTGCCCGCCGGCCCGATCACGCTGGCGGTCTGCGTCCTGGACGCGCAGTGGGCGGGCGGCGGCGGCAGCGTGGCGCGGGCCGCGCTGGCCGGTGCCGTGGTCGGTGGCCTGTTCCTGGCCCTGGTGACCGTGGCGCCGGCGGCGATGGGCCGCGGCGACGCGAAGCTCGCCTTCACCCTGGGGATTGCGCTGGGCTACCTGTCCTGGGTGGCGGTCCTGGTCGGGCTGTTCGCCGGCTTCCTCGCCGGGTCGCTGGCCGGGCTGGCCGGCGTCGTGACCCGGCGGGTCGGGCTCCGGTCGGCAATGCCGTTCGGGCCTGCGCTGCTGCTCGGCTGCTGGTGTGTGCTCGCCGTGCCGCCGGTGCTGCGCTGGTTCAGCCCGGTCCTTGCGTCTTCCGGGCCTTGACGGTGCGGAAGTACTCGTTCGAGGGCGCCATGAACATCAGCACGATGGCGGCGACCGCGAGAGCGGCGCCGATCCAGCCGGTGGTGGTGGACAGCGACGAGCTGTAGGTGCGGTCCGCGACCGTGACCGAGCCGGTGCTGGTGACCGACAAGATGCTCAGCGCTGACAGCACGGTGAGAGTGATGCGGGCCCAGTTCCGCCCGGCCCGCATCTTGAACGCGAAGAACAGGTACAGCGCCAGGAAGATCATGCCGACGGCGACGGTGATGCCCTTGGCCACGCTGACCAGGGTGTCCACCGAGACGCCGTTGAGATCCTGGGCCGTGGCGCCGCTCTCGCGGATGGCCTGCTCCCACACGTCGCTGTTCAGCGTCAGGACGACGCTGATCAGCGAGATCAGCGCGGTCAGCAGGTAGATGCCGAACGCGGCGGTGACCTGGGTGGGCGGCGTCGGCGTGGCCGGGGCCTGCTGTTGACCACCGGGGTACCCACCGGCATAGGCCTGGGGGTAGCCCTGCTGACCCGGGTACTGCTGACCCGGGTACGGCTGACCCGGGTACTGCTGCTGCGGGTACTGCTGTCCGGGCTGGCCCTGCTGGCCGGGGTACTGCGGCTGGGAGTACCCCTGCTGCGGGTAGCCCTGTTCCGGGTACCCCTGCTGCGGGTAGCCCTGCTGCGGGTAGCCCTGTTCCGGGTACCCCTGCTGCGGGTAGCCCTGCTGGGGTTGGCCCTGTTGCGGATACGGCTGACCGGACTGCGGCTGCTCTGACGGGGGCTGGAACGGGTTCGACATGACGTGCTCCTGACCGAGGGCCTGAAGGTTGGTGGTGCGCCCGAATTATGATATTAGGCACTCTTGGCGATCGGGCTCCCGCGCGAACGAGTTTTCGGGGTGCGGGTCGGGAGCCGCCGTCAGTGGGCCGGGTGTGCCGCCACGACCGCGGCGCAGCCGGCGGGATCCAGGTCGAACACCTCGGCGGCGCCGTCCACCGGGATGACCGACGTGGTCATGGTGTCCGGGTAGAGCCGGACCAGCGAGAACGACGTCGAACGAGTGGTGCGTTCGTGGCCCGGCCGGCCCAGCGGGTCGGTCCGGATGGCCGTCGACCCGGCGACCGCGACCGGAACCCCGCCGAGCACGCCGCTCTGCGCGAGATGGTGGTGCCCGGCCATCACCAGCCGGACGTCGGTGCCGGTGATGACGTCGGCCAGGGCCCGCCGGGACGCCCGCTCGAGGGCGAAGTAGACCAGCAACGGGGTGGGGGGCGGGATCGGCGCGTGGTGCAGCACGACGACAGTGCCGTCCGGAGCGGGTGTGGCGAGGATGCGGGCGAGTCGGTCGAGGGTGGCGGCGGTCAGCCGGCCGTGACCCTGACCGACGATGGTGCTGTCCAGGGTGACGAGCCGCAGCCGGTCACGGAGCAGCGTCTGCTGCACGCGGGGACCGGTGTCCTCGACGCCGAGGAGCTCGCGGTGGAACGCGGTGCGGACGTCGTGGTTGCCGGTCGCCCAGACGACAGGTACGCCGAACGGCTCGACCGCGGCCCGGAGGCGGCGGTAGGCGTCCGGATCGCCGGTGTCGGTGAGATCGCCGGACAACACCAGCGCGTCGAAGCGGTGCCCGTTGTCGTGACCGCGCTGCAGCTCGGCCACGACGGCAGCCAGCGTGACCTCGGGATCGATCACCGCGTTGTAGAGCACCCCGGTGCTGGTCAGGTGGCAGTCGGACAGGTGCACCAACGTGTAGTCGGCGATCTCGACCGCCGCACCGTCCGGTGTGGGCAGGTCAGGCGTCAGGGCTGACAACGGGGGCCTCCGGATCGTCGGACCAGCGGATCAGGGCGGGCAGCATGGTCGCGAGCTCGCGGGCCCGCCAGGTGGGGGTCCCCAGGCGGCGGCCGAACCGGTCGATGTGGGCGGTGCGCCCGCCGGCGTCGTGGATGGCGGCCAGGTCGGCGGCCCACCGGTCGCCGACGCCCAGCACCCGGCGCGGGTCGCCGGTCAGCTCGGTCGCAGCCTCGACCAAGGCGCGCAGCCCGGCCGGCTTCCCGGCGTCGGGGACGATGCGGTCGACGTGATCGGTGAGCCCGACCGCCGCCAGTACCTCGGTGACCCCGGCGCCGGGCGCGTTGGTGACCAGCCAGACCTGGTCGGCGGGGTCGAGACCGTCCAGCCAGCCGATCAACCCGGGTTGCTCGTCCAGGGCGAAGGCGCTGCGGATGACGTCGTCGCGGCTCTGCGCGTAGGCCGACCGTCGGTCGGCGTCCGGAACCCCGGCCAGCTCGGCCATCTCGTGGACCAGCTCGTAACCGTCCTCGGCGGTGTGGAACGCGTCGGGGACGCCGTCAGGGGCGCTGCGGTCCTCGAGGAAGGCGCGCATACCGCCGATGATCAGCGTCGCGGCCGCCGGATCGACGAGTTCGGCGACCCGCCGCGCGTAGGCCTGCACCGCCAGGTCGCCGCCGTACGCGGTGCCGTCGAAGTCCAGCAGGATGGCGAGAGGCACGGTCCTTCTTTCCGTCGGCGGCGGGCGGCACGGGCGGCGGTCGGGCTGTGCGCCGCCGTCGATCCTGCCAGCAGGCCGCGGCGGCCCGTGGGTCGTCCCCGGCCGCCGGACACAATGGACCGATGACCGACCTCCTCGCGACACCCGGCCACCCCGTGTTCGGGACCGCTCGGTGAAGGCGAAGGTCGCGCGGCTGCTCGGCGCCGGGATCGTGCTGGCCGGGCTGTCGGTGGTGCTCGCCGGGTTCCTGACCTGGGCCGATGTCACGCTCGCCGGGGCGGACAGCTCGACGCTGAGCGGCTGGGGAGCGATCAGCGGCGGTCCGTCGACCGCGGCCGGCGGCAACCTCAACGAGGTGATCGCCGGCCTCGGCGGTGTCGGCTCCTACCGGCCGGCGCTGCTGCCGACGGCGCTGGCCGGCCTGGGGGTCGTCGCCGGCGCATGGGTCGCGGTGCGTCGCTCGAAGTTCGCCGCGGCCGGTGCGGTCGCCGTCGGGCTGTTCATCGGCGGCTGGGGCCTGTACCGGGCGCTGCACCCGGGGGACGTCGCCGGACTGCTCGTCGAGGGCGACGTGGCGACCGCGGCCGTCGGGCCGTGGATCACCCTGGTCGCCGGTCTCGCGATGGTCGGCCTGGCCGTCGCGGTCCTGGCGGCGCGGACGCCGGCACCGGGCGCGGTACCACGGACCCGCGGGATCCAGCCCCGGCGCTGAGGTCACCGACGGGTCCGGGACCCCTCCGGAGATGCCGTGGTGTGGCGTACCGGCTCAGCGGTCGGCGCCGGGCAGCAACCCGGGGAACCGCGCCGCCAACGACGGGAAGATCGCAGCGGCCAGCAGGCACCCGCCGACGACGAGGAACAGGACGGCGCCGACGAGGCGTACCGGCCCCGGGTCGACCGAGAGGCCCACGACGGCCAGCGCGGCGATGAGCGACCCGGCGATCGCCAGGGCGGGTCGGCGGTGCTGCTCCACGATCCGCAGCGTCGGCGCGCTGACCAGCAGGATGAGCGCCGCACCGAGGGGGAAGAACAGTCCGCCCACGTCGACCTGGCTGCCTGAGCCGCTTTCCGTCACCCCGCCGATCACCGCCAGCAGGAGCAGCAGTACCAGCAGCGGGCCCTTCCGCCTGCCCAGCCCACCCCAGTCGCCCGGGTCCGGTGCGGTCATGTCGTGTCTCCTGTGTTGGTGTGGCGCATCAGAGGGTCCCGCCGGGGCCGAGTCGGGTGGCCACCTGCTCCAGCACCGCCGGATCGCCGACGTACTGCTTGGACGCCCGCGGCCAGTGCACCACGACGTCGGTGAACCCGAGTTCGGCGGCGCGCCCGACCGCGTCGTCGAAGGCGTCGACGCTGCTCAGCGAGAACACCGGGGCGCTGTCCAGGTTGAGGTAGCGGTCGAGGCCGGGCCGGTCGGCACTGATGCCGGTGAACCGGTCGGCCAGCTCCGCGATCCCGCGCCACCAGCCGGCCAGGTCGTCGCCGGGCGAGCCGACCGTCGCCCAGCCGTCGCCGACGCCGGCCGCGATCCGCATGCTGCGCGGTCCGTTGGCCGCCACCACGATCGGCAACCGGGGCTGCTGTGCACATCCGGGCAGCAGGTGGGCGTCCACCGCCGTGAAGTGCTCCCCGTGGAAGGTGGTGACGGGGTGACGCAGCAGCAGGTCGGTCAGCTCGACGAACTCGGCGAGTCGGTCGACCCGCTGACGGGGTGACAGGTCGTCCCGACCGAACACGGCCGAGTCCCAGCCGAGGCCGCCGGCACCGATCCCGGCGATCACCCGGCCGCCGGACAGCACGTCCAGCGTCATCAGGTCCTTGGCCAGCGTGACCGGGTGTCGGAAGTTCGGGCTGGTCACCCAGGTGCCGATCCGCAGCGTCGACGTGGCCAACGCGGCCACCGTCAGCGTCGGCACCGTGGCGTGCCACGGCTCGTCGGCGAGATCGCGCCACGCCAAATGGTCGTAGGTCCATCCGTGAGCGAAACCCATGTCCTGCAACGCCTTCCACCTGGCGGTGGTCTCGGCGGCATCGAACTGGGGGAGGATGACGACCCCGACACGCATTCCTGGCTCCGCCTTCTCGATCTCGTACTGCCGACAGTCGTTTCAGAAGCCGAGGTGTTCGCGAGCCCGGTCGACCGACGGGCCGGCCCACAGTGCCTGGTAGACGCCGTTCTCGGAGAGCGACCGCAGCTCGGCGCGGTCCAGGTAGAGCGTGCCGGCGAGGTGGTCGGTCTCGTGCGCCACGATGCGGGCCTGCCAGCCGCGGTACTCGGCGTCGATCGCCGACCCGTCGGGCGCGGACGCCGTCAGGTGCACCGCCGACGGCCGGTCCACCGCGGCCTGGTAGCCGGGTACCGACAGGCACCCCTCGTAGAAGAACGCACGCCCGTCACCGACCGCGGTGTAGGACGGGTTGACCAGCACCAGGAAGTCCAGCGGTCGGCGGTCGCGGGCCGTCGCGACGTCCGCGGCCACCTCGGCCGAATCCGCCAGCACGGCGAGCTGCAGCCCCAGCCCGATCTGTGGCGCGGCCAAGCCGACACCCGGTGCGGCGTGCATGGTCTCGCGCATCGCGTCGATCAGCGCGGCCAGCACGTCGTCGTCGAGCTGTCCGTCGTAGCGCGCAGCCGGGCGGCGCAGCACGGGCAACCCGGCGGGCACGATCGGCAGCGGTCGCGGTCCGGCCAGGAGCGTCTCGACACGGTCGGCGTGGATGTTCATCGGTGCCGACCCTACGGCTTGGCGGCCCCCCGGTGACTACTGTCATCGGCATGGCCCGCTCCGTCGCTACGACCACCGCCGTGCCCCTCGACGAGGTTCTCGATTTCGTCCGCGAGCGCCGGCATCTGCTGCTCGCCACCACCCGTTCCGACGGCCGGCCGCAGTTGTCCCCGGTGAGCGGGGGAGTGGACGGCGAGGGCCGACTGGTCATCTCGACGTACCCGGGACGGGCGAAGACGGCCAACGCCAAGCGCACGCCCGAGGTCAGCGTCTGCGTGATGAGCGACGACTGGGACGGCCCCTGGGTCCAGATCGACGGCACTGCCGAGGTTCTCGACATGCCCGAGGCCGAGGACGCCCTCGTCGACTACTACCGCAGCCTCGCCGGCGAGCACCCCGACTGGGACGAGTACCGGTCCGCGATGCGGCTGCAGGGCAAGTCGCTGATCCGCATCACCCCGACCCGCTGGGGGCCGCTGGCCACCGGTGGGTTCCCGGCCGACATCGCCGCCCGCCTGGACGCCCGAGACGCAGGAGCCACCTCATGACCGTCGCCCACATCCCGCTCACCGACCTCAGCCACGGCGGTCCGATGCCGCAACTGGGTCTGGGGACCTGGCCGCTGGACGACGACCAGGCCGAGGGGGCGGTGCTGGCGGCGTTCGAGGTCGGCTACCGGCACATCGACACGGCGGTGAAGTACGGCAACGAGACCGGCGTCGGCCGGGCGATCGCGCTGGGCGGGCTGGACCGCGACGACCTGTTCATCACCACCAAGCTGGACGGCACCTACCAGGGCGACGATCGGGCGGTGGCGGGCCTGCAGGGGTCGCTGCAGCGGCTCGGTCTGGAGTACGTCGACCTGCTGCTCATCCACTGGCCGCTGCCCGCTCGCGGGGAGTTCGTGTCGACGTGGCAGACCTTCGAGCGGCTGCTCGCCGACGGCCTCACCCGGGCCATCGGCGTCTCCAACTTCAAGCCCGACCACCTGGCCACGCTGGCCGCCGAGACCACAGTGGTGCCGGCGGTGAACCAGGTGCAGCTGTCGCCGTTCACCCCGCGCAGGGCCGAGCGGGAGTACGCCGCCGCCCACGACATCGTCATCCAGTCCTACAGCCCGATCGGTGCCGGCGGCGAGCTGCTGCACGCCGACCCGGTGCAGGAACTGGCCGGCAAGCACCACCGCACGCCGGCCCAGATCGTGCTGCGCTGGCACGTCCAGCAGGGCCTGGTGCCGGTGCCGAAGTCGGCCGACCCGACCCGGATCGCCACCAACTCGCAGGTGTTCGACTTCGAGCTGGACGACGACGACATGGCCGAGCTCGCCACCCTGGACCGCGGTCCGGACGCGGGCATCGACTCCGACGTCGAAGGACACTGACGGCACTCCCGAGCACCGTCGGGCCCGCACTGCGCTGAAACCCGCCGGCCACCTGCTGAACCGATCCAGCAGGGGCGGGAATGGATCGTCGCCGCGGGGCATTGTCCCAGGTGACCGATCCACGAACGTCAGGAGTCCCGCGTGACCACCCCGATCTACACCGCCTCGGCGACCGCGTCCGGTGAGGGCCGCAACGGCCACGTCGCCAGTTCCGACGGCGTGCTCGACCTCGACCTGTCGGCGCCGACGGAGATGGGTGGTCCCGGCGGGGCGCTGACCAACCCGGAGCAGCTGTTCGCAGCCGGCTACGCCGCCTGCTTCCACAGCGCGCTGAAGGCGGTGGCCCGCATCGAGAAGGCCACCCTGACCGGCACCGCGGTCGTCGCCGACGTGTCGTTCCTCGGCGGCGAGGGCGGCCCGAATCTGGCCGTCGCGCTGCACGTCGAGATCCCGGGCACCGAGCAGTCGGTGGCCGAGGACCTGGTCGCCAAGGCACACCAGATGTGTCCGTACTCCCGCGCGACCCGCGGCAACATCGACGTCACCCTGTCGGTCGACGCCTCCTGAGCGGTACCGCCCGGAACGCGCGAGAGGCCGGTACCCGTGTCGGGTACCGGCCTCTCGTGTCGTCAGGGCCGTGGGCGGCGGCAGATCATCTCCGCCGCGCCACCAGCACCCGCTGCAGCACGATGAAGAACAGCACCAGCACGCCGATCATCACGCGCGTCCAGCCGGTGTTGAGGTCGCCGTCGAACTCCTTGTAGGCGTAGATGACACCGAGGGTCAGCACGCCGAGCAGCGAACCGAGGACGTAGCCGGACCCGCCGGCGAGCAGGGTGCCGCCGATGACCACCGCGGCGATCGCGTTCAGCTCGTACCCGATGCCGGCGACGGGGTCGCCGGACGCGGTGTAGAAGGAGAACAGGATGCCGGCCAGACCCGCGCACAGCCCGCTGATCGTGTAGACCGCGACCTTGGTGCGGGCGACCGACAGGCCCATCAAGTTGGCCGACGACTCGCCGCCACCCAGCGCGTAGACGGTGCGCCCGAAGCGCGTGTAGTGCAGCACCACGAAGGCGATGACGAGCACACCCAGGGCGATCAGCACGGCCGGGGTGGTGTAGACCTCGGTGACGCGCGTGCGGCCACGGGCGTTCGTGGTGGTCGCCTGCCAGAGGTCCACGTGAGCCTGGTTCATCGTCTGGAAGAAGCTGTTGTCGATCGCGATCGACCGGTCGGTGATGACCAGGCACAGCCCGCGGGCCAGGAACATCGCGGCCAGCGTCGCGATGAACGGCTGGATCTTGAAGTGATGGATCATCATCCCGACTCCGAACCCGAGGCCGCCGGCGACGATCAGCACCACCGGGATGACGATCGGGGCCGGCCAGCCCTGTTGCAGCAGCGTCGCCGCGACCACCGTGCCCAGCGCCATCACCGCGCCGACCGACAGGTCGATGCCGCCGGTCAGGATGACGAACGTCATGCCCACGGAAAGCACGATGAGGAACGAGTTCTTGCTGAACAGGTCGAGGAGCGCCTGTCCGGAGGTGAAGTTCGGGTAGAGCGTGGCCCCGACGGCCAGCATGATCGCCAGCAGCACCACGGTGGCGCCGATCTGGGAGTACTGCTGAAACCGGCTGAGCGGCCGGCGCTTCTTCGGCGGCGCCGGCGCCGGCGAGTCCTGGACAACCGTCGTCATGAGGTCCTCGTCCCTGTTGTCGGGGTCAGAGTCGGGGTCAGAGTCGGAGTCAGGGTGGGGGTCGGGGCGGCGGATCCGGCGGGGCCGCCGGCCGTCGCGGTGCTGCTCCCGGACAGCGGGGTGGCGGCCACCGGGGCGCCCGTGGGGGTGCCGGTCGAGGTGCCCGTGCCGCCGGACTTCCCGCGCCGGAACAGTCCGGCGATCCAGGCCCGGGCCTGCGGCGACTGCATGATGCACACGACGATGACCACGCAGGCCTTGAACACATCGGTCGTCCGCGGCGACACGGCGATGACGATGAAGTTGTCCATGGTCTCGATGATGAACGCGCCGATCAGCGTGCCGGCCAGTGAGAACCGGCCACCGGCCAGCGATGTCCCGCCGATGACGACCGCGAGGATGGCGTCCAGCTCGATGAACAGGCCGATGGAGTTCGGGTCGGCCGAGGTCGAGTTCGAGGTGAGCATCAGGCCGGCCAGGCCGGCGCAGAGGCCCGCGAAGATGTAGACGATCCAGGTGATCGACCGCGACCGGACGCCGGCCAGCCGGCTCGCCTCGGGGTTGACGCCGACCGACTCGATCAACGTGCCCAGCGCGGTGCGCCGGGTCAGCAGCGCGGTGACGGCGAAGATGGCGCCGGCGATGAGGATCGAGAACGGTACCGACAGCCAGTAGCCGCCGCCGATCAGCTTGTAGGCGGGGGAGTTGTCCGGGTAGAGGATCTTCTCCCCGGTGATGACCTGGGCGAGGCCGCGACCGGCGGTCATCAGCACCAGGGTGGCGACGATCGGCTGGATGCCGAGCACCGAGACCAGGAAGCCGTTCCAGGCGCCGGCGACCAGCGCCATCAGCAGCGCGACCCCGACGGCGGTCAGCACCACCGTGACCGAGCCGCGGTCGCCGGAATCGATGATGTACATCGAGGCCCAGGAGCCCGAGATCGCTGCCACCGCACCGACACTCAGGTCGATGCCGCGGGTGGCGATGACCAGCGTCATGCCCAGCGCGACCAGGATGACGGGTGCCGCGCGGCGCAGGATGTCGATGATCGGGCCGAAGAGGTTGCCGTCGAGCACGGTGATGGACAGGAACGCGTTGTTGGCGACGAAGTTCGCGACCAGCAGCGCGACCAGCACCAGGGCCGGCCAGATCAGCCGGTGGGAGGTGAGCTTCGTCATGCCGGCACCTGTCGTCCGGCCGTGGCGGTGGTGGGCGTCCCGGGGCCGTCGGGGGCGTCCCCGGTGGCGGCGATCCGCTCCATGATGTCGTTGACGGTGACTCCCTCGTTGACGATGTCGGCGATCTTCACGCGGTCGCGCATGATGCCGATGCGGTGGGACAGACGCAGCACCTCCTCCAACTCGGCGGAGATGTAGACGACGGCCATCCCGTCGTCGGACAGCGACGCCACGAGCTTCTGGATCTGCGCCTTGGCCCCGACGTCGATGCCGCGGGTCGGCTCGTCCAGGATCAGCAGCCTGGGCTCGGTGATCAGCCAGCGGGCGAGCAGCACCTTCTGCTGGTTGCCGCCGGACAGGTTGCGCACCAGCGCGTCCGGGTTGGCCGGGCGGATGTCGAGGGCCTTGATGTACGTGTCGGCCAGCTCGTCCTGGGTGCGGCGGGGGATCTGCCGCAGCCAGCCGCGGGCCGACTGCAGGGCCAGCACGATGTTGGCACGGACGGACAGGTCGCCGATCAGGCCCTCGGCCTTGCGGTTCTCCGACGCGAAGGCGATCTTGCGGTCCAGCGCGACCCGGGGGCTCTTGAGCTTGACCGGGCTGCCGCCGATGGTGGTGTCGCCGGCGTCGTTCTTGTCGGCGCCGTAGAGCAGCCGGGCGACCTCGGTGCGGCCGGAGCCCAGCAGGCCGGCCAGGCCGTACACCTCGCCGGGATGGATCTCCAGGTCGAACGGCTGCACCGAGCCGGCGCGGCCCAGGCCGTCGGCGGTGATGAAGGCGCCGCCCTCGACCCGCTCGCGGGCATCCCGTTTGGTGCCGGCCTCGAGCTCGGAGAGGGCGGCGAAGTCCTTGCCGATCATCTTCGAGATCAGCGAGATGCGGGGGAGCTCGGCGACCGGGTACTCGCCCACCAGCTCGCCGTTGCGCAGCACGGTGATCCGGTCCGAGATCTCGTAGATCTGGTCCAGGAAGTGGGAGACGAACAGGACGGCCACACCGTTGTCGCGGACCCGCCGGATGATGGTGAACAGCTCGGCGACCTCGCGGGCGTCCAGCGAGGAGGTCGGCTCGTCCAGCACCAGCACCGAGGCGTCGATGTCCACGGCGCGGGCGATCGCGACCAGCTGCTGCACGGCGATGGAGTGCGAGGCGAGCATCGACGAGGGGTCGATGTCCAGGTTCAGGGAGGTCAGCACCGTTCGGGCCCGCTTGCGCATCGAGCGCCAGTCGATGAGGCCGAGCTTCCGGGGTTCACGGCCGAGCATGATGTTCTCGGCGACGGTCAGGTTGGTGACCAGGTTGACCTCCTGGTAGACGGTGGCGATGCCCGCCGCCTGCGCCTGGGCCGGTCCGTTGAACGAGACCTCGGTGCCACCTACCCGGGTGGTGCCGGAATCGATCGTGTAGACGCCGGTCAGGGCTTTGATCAACGTCGATTTCCCGGCACCGTTCTCACCCATCAGCGAGTGCACCTCGCCGGGGAACAGCCGGAACGCGACGTGCTGCAGTGCTTTGACGCCCGGGAACGAGATGCTGATGTCGTCCATCTCGACGATGGGTGTGCTGCTCGGCGTCATGGACGACCTTTCGTGGAGCCCGGATCCGGCTGAACCCGTTCTCGGTCGACGCCGGCCGGGTGGAGCGATCCTCGACGGGAGGAATGATTCGCCTGCGCGCGACCACTGTCCACCAGTGATGCGCAGGTGGGTCCAGCGGGAAGGGCCGGACGGTGAGTCCGTCCGGCCCTCCCGTGGGTCACCCGGTGGTGCGGGACTTCCTAGTACTTGCGGTCCGGCAGCGCGGCGGTGGCCTGCTCCTGGTCGAACTCGCCCTCGACGGTGACGATGCGGGCCGGGATCTCCTGGTCGCTCAGCACGGCGCTGGCGGCCTGGAACAGCTGCTCGCCCAGCAGCGGGGAGCACTCGACGATGTAGTTGATCTTGCCGGCGGACAGGGCTTCCATGCCGGCCTTGACGGCGTCGATGGTGACGATCTTGATGTCCTTGCCGGGGACCTTGCCGGCCGCCTCGATGGCCTCGATGGCGCCCAGGCCCATGTCGTCGTTGTGTGCGTAGACCAGGTCGATGTCCGGGTAGGTGGCGAGGAAGCCCTCCATGACCTTCTTGCCGCCGTCGCGGGTGAAGTCACCGGTCTGCGAGGCCAGGGTGGTGAACGCGGCGTCGGAGCCCAGGACGTTCTCCCAGCCGGTCTTGCGGTCGTTGGCCGGCGCGGAGCCGGTCGTGCCCTCGAGGACGACCATGTTGACGGCGTCGGTGCCGGCGAACTCGTTCTTGGCCCAGGTTGCGGCCTTCTCACCCTCGGCGATGAAGTCCGAGCCGATGAAGGTCTTGTACAGGCCGGCGTCGGCGGTGACCGAGCGGTCGGTCAGGATGACCGGGATGCCGGCGTCGGCCGCTTCCTGGAGAACCGCGTCCCAGCCGGTCTCGACGACGGGGGAGAAGGCGATGACGTCGACGCCCTGGGTGATGAAGGTCTTGATCGAGGCGATCTGCTTGGCCTGGTCACCCTCGGCGGAGGTGAACTGCAGGTCGACGTTGTGCGTTTCGGCGGCGGCCTTGATGGAGTCGGTGTTGGCGGAGCGCCAGCCGGATTCGGAACCGACCTGGGCGAAGCCGACGACGGCTCCCTCGAGCACAGCCGGGTCGACGGCGGGGAGCTCGCCGCCGGCGGGAGCCTCGTTCGACGACGACGCCGAGCTGTCGGCCGAGCTGGTGGGACTGGAGCTCGTGGACGATGACGAGGGGGCCGCCGACGACGACGAGGTCGTCGACGAGGAGCCGGCCGTGCCGCTGCTGCTGCCGCCGCAGGCCGCAAGGGTGAGCGCAACGGCCGCGACCGCGGCCGCTGTGAGGGTCTTCTTGAGCACTGCAATCCTCCGACGTTGGTGGACCTCCAGCAGGCTGACGATCCGGCGGTGCCGGTCGCCTCGCTATCACCGAGGGCGGGTCACCGTTGACCCGCGGCCATAGTGTTAACGCTCACACCTTGGCCCGTCAAGTGGCTCAGGTCACTTTTCGGACACGACTGCCCGGAAGTCCGGGCGGTCACCCGAACGTCCCGGCCCGCCGCTGCGGCGACGTGCGAGTACCCACGTAGATTCCGGGACACCATCAGCGGACAGGGGACCGGCGGACGTGAGCACCACCGAACGACCCTCGCAGCGGCCCCGCGCGCCGGGCATGTACGACGTGGCCCGGGCGGCCGGTGTCTCCCACCAGACGGTGTCCCGGGTGCTCAACGCGCACCCCCGCGTGCGCGAGGAGACCCGGGCCCGGGTGCTCGCCGCGATCGAGGAGCTCGGGTACCGGCGCAACACGGCCGCCCGCGCCCTGGTGACCCGCCGGTCCGGGACGATCGGGGTGGTCGCGGCTCGCAGTGCGCTGTACGGCCCGACCAGTGTGATGCTGGCGCTCGAGGCGGCCGCCCGGGAGGCCGGCTACTTCGTCTCCCTGGTGAGCCTGGCCGACACCGGGGCGGCCGAGATGCAGGCCGCCCTCGACCACTTCCAGGACCAGAGCGTCGAAGGAGTGGTGATCATCGCGGCCACGCCGGAGCTCGCCGACGACCGGCTGACCGCCGGGCTGCCGATGCCGGTGGTGACGATCTCGCCGCTCGCCGCCCCGCACGACGGGGTCTACGTCTCCGCCGTGGACCACCTCCTCGGCGGTCGGATGGCCACCCGGCACCTGATCGACCTGGGCCACCGCCGGCTGGCGTTCATCGCCGGCCCCGCGGACTCGCTGGATTCCACCGCGCGGCAGCGGGGCTGGGAGCTCGAGTCGGCGGCCGCGAACCTCCCCACGGGGCAGTTGATCCGCGGTGACTGGTCGGCGCAGTCCGGGTACGAGGCAGGTCGTCAGATCGCCCGTAGCGCGTTGCCGGACGCGGTTTTCGCCGGCAACGACGAGATGGCCCTGGGTCTGCTGCTGGCGCTGCGCGAGGCCGGACTCACGGCGCCGCACGACGTCTCGGTGATCGGCTTCGACGACATCCCCGGTGCGGCCTTCTTCGCGCCGCCGCTGACCACCATCCGGCAGGACTTCCATTCGCTGGGCGTGGGGTGCATCGATCTGCTGACCTCGGCACTGGGTGGCCGGGCGCCGCTGGAGCCGGTGCTGGTGCCGCCGCAGCTGGTCGTCCGGAAGAGCACGACCACCGGCGCCCGGGAGCGCTGATCGTGCGGCACCCCGAACCGGTCACCGCCGTCCGCCGGAGTGTCACTGCATTCCCGGGTGCGGTCGCATCTTGACGCCGCCCCGTGTTAACGCTCACAATGGTTGCCGCACCACGGGTACAGACAGGAGCGGGACACAGTGATCAGCGCTGATCAGCATGGACAACTGGTGGTGGGGGTCGACTACGGCACCCTCTCCGGTCGGGCGGTCGTGGTCCGGGTACGTGACGGGGCCGAGCTCGGCTCCGCGGTGCACGAATACACCCACGGCGTGATCTCCGAGACGCTGCCCACCACCGGCGCGCCGCTGCCGCCGGAATGGGCCCTCCAGGTGCCGTCGGACTACGTCGACGTGCTGAAGCAGGCGGTCCCGGCCGCCCTCGCCGCCGCCGGCGTGGATCCGGCGGACGTGATCGGCATCGGGACCGACTTCACCGCCTGCACCATGGTTCCCACCACCGCCGACGGCACCCCGCTGTGCGAGCTGCCCGAGTTCGCCGACCGCCCGCACGCCTACGTGAAGCTGTGGCGCCACCACGCCGCCCAGGGCCAGGCCGACCGCATCAACGCCCTCGCCCGTGAGCGCGACGAGTCCTGGCTGCCGCGCTACGGCGGCTTCATCTCCTCGGAGTGGGAGTTCGCCAAGGGCCTCGAGCTGCTGGAGAACGACCCCGAGGTCTACACCCGCACCGAGCGCTGGGTCGAGGCCGCCGACTGGATCGTCTGGCAGCTCTCGGGCCGCTACGTCCGCAACGCCTGCACCGCCGGTTACAAGGGCATCCGTCAGGACGGCGCCTATCCGTCCCGCGACTTCCTCGCCGGCCTCAACCCCTCGTTCGCCGGGTTCGTCGACGACAAACTCGACCAACCCATCGGACAGCTCGGCTCCGCGGCCGGCACGCTGACCGAGGAGGCGGCCGGCTGGACCGGACTGCCGGCCGGGATCGCCGTCGCCGTCGGCAATGTCGACGCGCACGTGGCCGCACCGGCAGCCGACGCCATCGCCCCGGGACAGCTCGTCGCCATCATGGGTACCTCGACCTGTCACGTCATGAACGGCACCGCGCTCGCCGAGGTTCCGGGGATGTGCGGCGTCGTCGACGGCGGCATCACCGCGGGGCTGTACGGCTACGAGGCCGGCCAGAGCGGGGTCGGTGACATCTTCGGCTGGTTCACCCGCACCGGCGTCCCCGCCGACTACACCGACGTCGCTGCGGCCCAGGGCATCTCGGTCCACGAGTACCTCACCGAGCTGGCCGGTCGGCAGGCTGTCGGCGAGCACGGCCTGATCGCGCTGGACTGGCACAGTGGCAACCGCTCGGTGCTGGTCGACCACGAACTGTCCGGCCTCATCGTCGGCCAGACACTGGCGACCAAGCCCGAGGACACCTACCGTGCGCTGCTCGAGGCCACCGCCTTCGGCACCCGCACCATCATCGAGACCTTCAACGCCGCCGGAGTTCCCGTCACCGAGCTGGTGGTCGTCGGTGGCCTGATGAAGAACGCGCTGCTGATGCAGATCTACTCCGACGTGACGAACCTGCCACTGTCGCTGGCCACGTCCACCCAGGGCCCGGCGCTCGGCTCGGCGATCCACGCGGCCGTCGCCGCCGGCGCCTACCCGGACGTCCCGGCGGCCGCCGCGGTGATGGGCAGCAAGTCCGACGCCGTGTACACCCCGAACGCCGAGAACGCCGCCGCCTACGACGTGCTGTTCGCCGAGTACACCGCCCTGCACGACCACTTCGGCCGCGGCGGGTCGTCGGTGATGCGCCGATTGAAGGCGATCAAACGGGACGCCGTCAGCCGCCGGCGGGCAGCCCGGGCCGATGCCGAGAGCTGTCGCTCCGGAGGATGATCTCGTGCCCGCGGACGCCGAACAGGAAGCCCGGCAATGAACCTGCTGAGCGTCTCCGCGGACATTCTCCGGCTCCGGCGGGAGGTCAGTGACCTGCACGCCGAGCTGACCCGCTACGACCTGGTCGTCTGGACCGCCGGCAACGTCTCCGCCCGGGTGCCGGGTGCGGACCTGCTGGTCGTCAAGCCGTCCGGGGTCGACTACCACGACCTGACGCCGGAGAGCATGGTGGTCACCGATTTCGACGGGACGATCGTCGAGGGCGACCACGCGCCGTCCTCGGACGCCGCGGCCGCGGGGTATGTCTACCAGCACATGGAGTGGGTCGGGGGCGTCGTCCACACCCACTCGACCTTCGCCACCTCGTTCGCGGCCCGCCGCGAGCCGATCCCGTGCGTGCTGACGATGATGGCCGACGAGTTCGGCGGCGAGATCCCGGTCGGCCCGTTCGCCCTGATCGGCGATGACTCCATCGGCCGCGGCATCGTGGAGACGTTGGCGCACAGCCGGTCCAAGGCCGTGCTGATGGCCAACCACGGTCCGTTCACGGTCGGCAAGAACGCCCGGGCCGCGGTGAAGGCCGCCGCGATGTGCGAGGAGGTCGCCCGCACGGTGCACATGGCCCGCCAGGGCGGCGCCGTGCACCCGATCGACCGGTCCGACATCGACGCGCTGTACGACCGATACCAGAACGCCTACGGACAGCACTGATCGCCGACCGGAGCACCGCTCCACCGGAGTCAACCGGACCCGTGTGCACCCCGCCGACCGCGCTCGATCCCGGCCTGCGCGTCACCTCTGAAGCAGATCCCCCGTCTGCACCACCTCCTACAGCAAGGACGACGACGTTGACAGCACCACGAGCGCAGGTGTGGTTCCTCACCGGCAGCCAGGGGCTCTACGGCCCGGAGACCCTCGACCAGGTCGCCGCCCAGTCCCAGGAGATCGCCCATACCCTGGACGCCGCCGAGGAGATCGGGGCCGACGTCGTCTGGCGGCCGGTGCTCACCACCGCCGACACGATCCGCCGCACGATGCTGGACGCGAACTCCGACGACGACTGTGTCGGTGTCATCGCCTGGATGCACACGTTCTCGCCGGCCAAGATGTGGATCGCCGGGATCGACGCGCTCCGCAAGCCGCTGCTGCACCTGCACACGCAGGCGGGGGAGTCGCTGCCGTGGGCCGAGATCGACATGGACTTCATGAACCTCAACCAGGCCGCGCACGGTGACCGCGAGTTCGGCTACCTCCAGACGCGTCTCGGCGCCGCTCGCAAGACGGTCGCCGGTTATGCCGCCCACCCCGAGGTGCAGGCGTCGGTCGGCTCCTGGGCCCGCGCCGCCAAGGGTGCCGCGAAGATCCGCAGCCTGAAGCTCGCCCGCTTCGGCGACAACATGCGCGACGTCGCGGTCACCGAGGGCGACAAGGTCGAGGCGCAGCGGCGTTTCGGCGTCTCGGTCAACACCTACGGGGTCAATGACCTCGTCGAGATCGTCGACGCGATCAGCGATGCCGAGGTCGACACCCTCGCCGGGATCTACGACGAGCAGTACGACGTGATGCCGTCGTTGCGGCCGGGTGGCGAGCAGCGTGACTCGCTGCGCTACGCCGCGCGCATCGAGCTCGGCATGCGTGAATTCCTGTCCGCCGGCGGCTTCGGCGCGTTCACCACCAACTTCGAGGACCTCGGTGGGCTGAAGCAGCTGCCGGGGATCGCCGTCCAGCGGCTGATGGCCGACGGTTACGGCTTCGGTGGCGAGGGCGACTGGAAGACCTCCGTGATGCTCGCGACCATCAAGGCGATGGGCGAAAGCCGTTCCGGCGGAACGTCCTTCATGGAGGACTACACCTATCACCTGGTGCCCGGTGAGGAGAAGATCCTCGGCGCCCACATGCTCGAGGTCTGCCCGACCATCACCGCGTCGCGGCCGAAGGCCGAGATCCACCCGCTGGGCATCGGCGGCCGCCAGGACCCGGTCCGGCTGGTCTTCGACGCGGACCCGGGTGCAGCGGTCATCGTCGGCATCGCCGACATGGGTGAGCGGTTCCGATTGGTGCTCAACGCCGTCGACGTGGTCGCCCCGACCGAGCCGCTGCCGAAACTCCCGGTGGCGCGGGCAGTCTGGGAGCCGCACCCGAACTTCCGCACCTCCACCCAGGCGTGGCTGACGGCCGGAGGCCCGCACCACACGGTGCTGTCGACCGCGGTCGGCGTCGAGGAGATCGACGACTTCGCCGAGATCATGCGGACCGAGCTGCTGATCATCGACAACGACACCACCATGCGCGGTTTCACCAAGGAGATCCGCTGGAACCAGGCGTACCACCGGCTGGCGCAGGGCTTCTGAGATGACCGACCGTCCCGACGAGTGGCAGCTGCACAGCGGCGGCTACACCGCCGCGGTCACCGCCGTCGGCGCCACCCTGCGGTCGCTGACGCTGGACGGGCGGGACCTGGTGGTCCCGTTCCCGGCCGGCGCGGTGCGTCCGCTCTACCGCGGCGCCCACCCGGTGCCGTGGCCCAACCGGATCGCCGACGGGCGCTACACCTTCGGTGGCGTCGCCCACCAGGCGGCCCTGAACGAGGTGGACCGCGGCCATGCCCTGCACGGACTCGCGCACTGGGTGCGCTGGGAGGCGACCGACGTGGCCGCCGACCGGCTGGTGCTGACGCACGACCTCGTGGCGCAGGAGGGCTACCCGTTCCCGTTGCGTCTGGAGATCACCTTCGCGGTGGACGCGGACGGCCTGCACGCCACGCTGACCGCCACCAACACCGGCCCGGACGACGCCCCGTACGGGTGCTGCCCGCACCCCTACCTGGTGGCCGGAGCCGGACCGTTGGACAGTTGGCAGCTCACCGCTCCGGTGGGTCGCCGGGTGGAGGTCGATGAGCGGCTGATCCCGAACGGGTTCGCCGCCGTGGACGCCGTGGACAACGACTTCCGCTCGCCCGACGTCATCGGTGCTCGCGAGATCGACCACTGCTTCACCGATGTGGAGTTCGGTGACGGAACGGCGACGGTGCAGGTCGTCGACCCGGCGCACGGCACCGGCGTCGAGCTGAGCTGGGGCGCCTGGGCGCCGTGGCTGCAGATCCACACCGGCGACCGGCCCGAGCCGGAGCACAACCGGGCGGGGCTGGCCGTCGAGCCGATGAACTGTCCGCCGGACGCGTTCAACCTGCCCGCCGATGAGGTGCCGGTGCTCGCCGCCGGCGACACCCACACCGCGAGCTGGTCGATCCGGGGGATCTGACCGATCCTCCGGACGCCGTCACCCGGCGTCTGCCGACCGTTGCCGGCGGGAGTCGACGGGGCTCCTGCGCGCGGTGCCGTTCCCGCTGACGCCGGGGTCGGCTGGCCGTGCGCGGGGTCGCCGGGCAAGCTGGACGCCGACCCCGGCGGCGGACGGCCCCCGGGACACGATCCCGAAGGTGGCGTACATGACGCAGACCCAGCCGGAACCCCTCGACACGGCCACGCTGACCGACCTGGTGGCCCGGCTCGACCTGCCGTCGAAGGTCCGGCTGTTGACCGGCGCCACCGCGTTCACACTGCCGCCGGAGCCCAGGATCGGTCTCGGCGAGTTGCGGCTGTCCGACGGCCCGACCGGCGTCCGCGGCCTGAAGTTCGCCGGTGGGCGGGTCGTCGCGCTGTTCCCCAACGCCACCCTGCTGGCGTCCGCCTGGGACATCGACGGCGCGTACCGGGTCGGTCGACTGCTCGCCGAGGAGGCCCTGGTCCAGCAGATCCACGTGGTGCTGGGCCCGACCATCAACCTGCACCGGTCGCTGCTCGGCGGCCGGCTCTTCGAGGCCTACTCCGAGGATCCGCTGCTCACCGGACATCTCGCCGCGGCCTACGTCCGGGGCATGCAGGACGCCGGTGTCGCCGCCTGCCTGAAGCATCTGGTGGCCAACGAGTCCGAGACCGAGCGCAACACCGTGAACAGCGTCGTGGACGAGGCGACGCTGCGGGAGCTGTACCTGCTGCCGTTCGAGATCGCGGCCAACGACGCCCACGCCTGGACGATGATGGCCGGCTACAACGACGTCAACGGGGTCGCCGCGACCGAGCAGGTGCACGTCAACAGCGAGATCGTCAAGGGCGAGTGGGCCTGGGACGGCCTGCTGATGTCGGACTGGACGGCGACCAAGACCACGGCGGCGTCGGCGAACGGCGGCCAGGACCTGGTGATGCCCGGCCCGGTCGGACCCTGGGGCGAGGCACTGGTCGCCGCCGTCCAGGCCGGTGAGGTCGCCGAGGCGACCGTGGACGACCACGTGGTGCGGCTGCTCCGGCTGGCCGACCGGGTCGGGGCGCTCGGTGAGCTGCGGGACTACCCGACCGATCTGCCCGCGCCCGACTCGCCGGAGCGGCAGGCACAGCTGCGTGACCTCGCCACCGCCGGGATGACCGTCCTCACCAACGACGGCGTGCTGCCGTTGTCCGGGACCGGCGGCGTCGCCGTGATCGGGCGCCACGCCGTCGAGACCGCCGGCATGGGCGGCGGTTCCGCGCAGGTCAACGCGCCGTACCAGGTGAGCGTGGCCGACGGTCTGACCGCGCTGCTCGGGGACCGGGTCACGGTCGTCGACGGGGTGGAGGTCCGTACCAAGGCGGTGGCGGCACTGCCCTCGATGGTCAGCGATCCCGAGAGCGGCCTCGCCGGTGTCGGTTTCACCCTCCACGACGCCGACGGGACGGTGCTGGAACAGCGCACCAGCACGTCGGCGACGACGGTGATCGGCTTCGACGACGACTTCGAGGGCACGGTGGCGAGGATCCGGCTGCGGGCCCGACTGGCTGTCGACGGGCCGCTGGACATCGGCACCATCGGGGTGGGCGACTGGACGGTCCGGGTGGTCGGACAGGAGTTCGGCTGGTCGTCGGTCGTCGCCAACCCCGGCCCCGGGGCCGAGCTGCTCGACCCGCCCTCGCAGGCCACCCAGGTCGAGGTCGCCGCGGGCGCGGAGGTGGACGCCGTCCTCGACGTGCCGGAGCTGGCTCCCGGGATGCCGGCGTTGGCCGGGCTGATCGCCCGGCGGTCCGCCCGCGACGCCGACACGGTGATCGCCGAGGCCGCCTCGGCGGCCGCGTCCGCCGAGGTCGCTGTCGTCGTGGTCGGGCTGACCGCTGAACAGGAGACCGAGGCGGTGGACAAGGCGACCCTGGCTCTGCCCGGCCGACAGGACGACCTGGTCCGCGCCGTCGCCGCGGCCGCGGCGAAGACGGTCGTCGTGATCAACGCAGCCACCCCGGTGCTGATGCCGTGGCTCGACGACGTCGATGCAGTGCTCGTCGTGGGGCTGCCCGGTCAGGAGGGCGGGCACGCGGTCGCCGCGGTGCTGACCGGGGCCGCCGAGCCCACCGGCCGGCTGGTGACCACCTGGCCGGTCGCCGACGCGGCCACCCCGGCCTGGAACGTCACCCCGGTGGACGGCGCGATCGTCTACGACGAGGGCACGTTCATCGGCTACCGCGGGCACCACGCCGGTCGGGCGCCGGCCCCGGCGTTCTGGTTCGGTCACGGCCTGGGCTACACCACCTGGGAGTACGGCGACGTCACCGCCACCGGCGACCCCGCCGTGGCGACCACGGTGTCGGTGACGGTGTCCAACACCGGCACCCGGGACGGCCGCGAGGTCGTGCAGCTGTACTTCGCGCCGGCCGACCCGGCGCAGCCCGTCCGGCTGGTCGGCTGGACGCCGGTCACGGTGGCCGCGGGCGGGTCGGAGACGGTCACCGTCACCGGGGACCCCCGGATGTGGCGCCGCTGGGACGGTGGCGCCGACGGATCGTGGGCCACGCTGACCGCTGCGGGGGAGCTGATCGTGGCCCGCGGGTTGGGCGACATCCGCGGCCGGGTCGCGGTCGGCTGAGCCGGGCCGCGAGCCGACCTCGCCGACCACGCCGACCTCGCGCATTCTCCCCGCCCAGCGAGCAGAGTCCGCCGCGATTCGGGGAGGAGGAGGGGGACGGGGCCGGGTCAGCCGGCAGCGTCGCGGACCGCGGTCAGCCCGGCGAGGACGTCGTTGATCGTCATGGCCAGGTTGACCAGCACCAGCTGGGCGCCGGCGGCGTAGGCGGCGGCCGCGGCGGCGGGGCGGCCGCTGATGACCATGACAGCGGCGCCGGCGGCCCGCGTCGCGGCGTGCACCCGGGCGATCCCGGCGACGACGTCGGGGTGGTCGGTGCGGCCGGCGTGGCCGAGGTCCACCGACAGGTCGGCCGGTCCGACCAGGGTGGCCGCGACCCCCGGCTCGGCGGCGATCGCCCCGGCGGCCTCGATGCCGGCGGCGTCCTCGATCATCGCGATCACCACGAGCTCCCGGTTGACCCGGTCCAGATGCTCCGCGGCCGGGGTCATTCCGAGCCGGCCGGCGGGGGTGTAGACGGCGAAACCCCGTGACCCCAGTGGCGGGTAGGACGCCGCCGCCACCGTCCGGCCGATGTCGGCCGCGGCCGAGATGCGCGGCACCAACAGCCCGATCGCACCGGCGTCGAGCACCCGCAGGATCGTGTCGTGGTCACCGCCGGGCAGCCGGACCAGGGCCGGCACCCCGACCGCGCGGCAGATCATCACGTGGTCCAGCACCAGGCCGACGTCGGCCGGGCCGTGCTCGCAATCGAAGACGACGAAGTCGAAGCCGTGCAGCCCGGCTGCCTCGGTCAGCGAGTGTGCCGGCAACCGCAGCAACGCGCCGAGCAACCTGTCGCCCCGGTCGATGCGCTCGCGCAGGGACGGCCGGGTGTCGAACGGGGTTGCGGGCATCGGCATCTCCTGGGGCGGCGGGTCGACCTCTTGCACGATTGTGCATACGTATGTATATCATCGGGTCCACACCCCCGGCGCGCGAAAGGCCCTCTCGATGACCCAGACCTACGACCGACTGGCGACCACGTTGGGCGCCGACCGTGACATCCGGGTGGGCGCCGACGAGCTCCGCCGCCGCACGATCCGGCGCAGCGATCTGGTGTCGTGCAACAACGCGTTCATCGACTGCCGCACCCCCGGGTCGGACCAGAAGGAGAACTACTCGCTGATCGGCAACGGCGTGTCGCAGAACGCCAACCAGTTCGTCAACCTGTCGATCCCGCACGGGTTCAACGTCGGCGGCGCCGCGATGCCGCACGGCGTCACCAACTCGCTGCACATGCACTTCACCGCCGAGGTGTTCGTCATCGTCAAGGGCAGCTACACCTTCCGCTGGGGGCGCGACGGCGAGGAGGGGGAGTACCTGGCCTCGCCCGGCGACATCATCACGGTGCCGACGTGGATCTACCGCGGCTTCACGAACACCGGCCCGGACGAGAACTTCATGTTCACCTTCCTCGGTCAGGACGACACCGGCGGAATCCTCTGGGGTCCCTCGGTTCTCAAGGAGGCGGAGGGCTACGGCCTCTACCTCACCGAGGACAACCAGCTCATCGACACCGTCGCCGGCGACATGGTGCCCGAGGGGGTGCGGCTGATCGAGGCGATGCCGGACTTCGAGATCTCCAAGCTGCGGCACTACTCGGTCGACGAGATGCGCCGCCGGGTCACCTCGAACGACGATCGCGAGTTCTTCGACGACGCCCTGCTGTGCACCGCGCTGCCCGGCGGTCACGCCCGGCTGGCGCTGGTCATCGGGTTCGGCATCACCGAGCACCGTTTCCAGGAGCCCCGGGTGTACAACCCGCACGGCTTCAGCCTGGCCGCGGTCCGGGCGAACCCGGGCGAGGGAGTGCTGTCCCACACCCACGCCGAGACCCAGGTGCTGATGGTCACCGGCGGCGAGTGGGAGGTCACCTTCAACGAGACCGACCCGGTGACCGTGCGTCTCGGACTGCACGACACCCTGTCGGTGCCGGTCGGGGCCTGGCGTTCGTGGCGCAACGTCTCCGACGACCCGGACGCCGAGATCCTCGTCGCCACCCGCGGTGACGGCCGGGTGGCGCTGACCTGGGCGCCCGAGGTGGTGGCCGCCGCGCACCGGGCCGACGTCGCCTACGACGCCAACGGTTACCTGGCGCCGCACTCGGTGGTCTCGCGCACCGCGGTCGACGACTGACCCGGGTGCGTCCCAATCGGGTGCGGGAGCGGCTGGCCGCTGACCAGTTGGTGATCAGCGCCTGGGTGTCGTCGGGCGATCCGTACACCACCGAGGTGTTGGCGCACAGCGGTTTCGACGCGGTGACCATCGATCTCCAGCACGGCATGTTCGGCGTCACCGAGGCCGTGCGCTGCCTGCAGGCGGTGTCCACGAGCGCCGCGGTGCCGCTGGTGCGCTGCCGCTCGCTGGACGCCGCCGACATCGGGCATCTGCTCGACGCCGGCGCCTATGGCGTCATCTGCCCCTCGATCGACAGTGCCGCCGACGCCGCCACCCTGGTGGCCGCCTGCCGGTATCCGCCCCGCGGCCGGCGTAGCTTCGGGCCGTCCCGGGGGCTGCTGTACGGCGGAGCGGACTACGCCGCCCACGCGGACGACACCGTGCTGGCCATCGGGATGATCGAGAGCGTCTCCGCCGTCGAGCATCTCGACGAGATCTTGGCGGTGCCGGGGCTGGATGCGGTGTACGTCGGCCCGTCGGACCTGTCCGTCGACCGGGGGTACCCGCCGCACGGCCCGACCGTCTCGGCGCCGCTGGCGGCCGACCTGCGACACATCGCCGACGCGGCGCGGGCCGCGGGCGTGCCCTGCGGCGCCTTCGCGCTGACGGCCGAGCAGGGCCGGGAGTTCGCCGGCTGGGGCTACCGCCTGATCACCGCCGGCAACGACATCGGGATGTTGCGGGCCGAGGCGGCGCGGCGGCTGGCCGTCCTCCGGGCGCCCTGACGCGGTCAGGCCGGCGCGTCCCTGGTGTCCGGGGCGTCCTGCACGTCGAGCAGCCTGCCGTAGAGCTCCGGTCGCCGGTCGTCGAGGGCGTGGGCGAGGACGGTCAGCTGCTTGTCCCGGCCCCGGGAGAGGTCGAGGGTGGCGGTGACCGCGGTGGGCTCGTCGGAACCGGTGTCGGCCGCGGCGACCACCCAGCCGTTCTCGTCGACGATGGTCGAGCCCGCCGTCCAGCGCTGCCCGCGCTCGGTGCCGGTGCGGTCGCACAGCGCCATCGGGAGCCGGTTGATGCGCGCGCCGGCCATCGCGATGACCACCTCCGGTGCCCGTTCCCCGGCCGGCCGGTCGACCAGCGGCCAGTTCGTCGGTACCACCAGCAGATCGGCGCCGGCCAGCGCGAGATGCCGGGTCAGTTCAGGGAACTCGGCGTCGTAGCAGATCAGGACGCCGATCCGCCCGTGCCGGGTGTCCACCACTGGCGGCGGTGCGGCCCCCGGGGTGAACCAGAGCTTCTCGCGGTCCCAGAGGTGGGTCTTGCGATACACGGCGAGCACGCCGGAGGCGTCCACCACAGCCGCGGAGTTGTACACCCGGTCGTCGTCGCCGAGTTCGGCGAAGCCGGCGACGAGCACCGCGCCGGACTCGCCGAGCGAGGCCGACCAGGCGTCGAACAGGTGGTGATCGGCGGGCAGCGCCGCGGCCCGGGCCTCGGCGGCGTCGGCGAACAGGTAGCCGCTGGTGGTCAGCTCCGGGAGCACGACGACGTCGGCGCCGTCGTCGATCGCGGCATGGATGGCCGCGACCGAGCGGGCGGCGTTGCCGGCCGGGTCGCCGAGCTGCGGCGCCAGCTGGCGACAGGACACCACGGTCACGACGTACCTCCGGGTTCGATTCCGAAGCAGGAAGGAGCGGTGGCCGGCAGGCCGTCGACCACCACCACCAATGGTGCCGCTCAGCCGATGAGCGGCGCCGGGTCGTCCTTGAGAAGCTGGGCCATCACGTCGAACTCGTTGAACAGCATCCAGTCCTCGACGATCACGCCGCCGGCGATGTAGAGCTGCGAGATCCCCCAGATGTGCACCCGGCGGCCGGTCGGCTTGCCGTAGAGACTCCAGCCGCGGTGTGTGCCGGAGCCCGCCCAGCGCACCATCGCCCGGTAGCCCTCGTCGTCGTTGCCCATCCAGTAGACCTCGTCGACGTGCACACCGAGGTCGGGGAACGTGGCCAGCAGGTTCCGCGCCATCGCCCGCGGCTCCGCCCGGCCGTAGCCGATCCGATTCGTGGCGCCGTACCAGCGGACGTTGGGCGCGTACGCCCGGTCGATCGCCGACAGGTCGCGGCGGTTGAACACGTTGTGGAACAGCGCCCGCAGGAAGTGGTCCGGGTCGAAGTCCCGGCTCTCCGACGGTGGGTAGGGGTAGGGCTTGCGGCCCCCTTCGAGCCGCTGCACCTCGGTGTTCTCCCGCTCGGTCAGTGGTCGCAGGGCGCCGGCGTTGCCGAACGCCCGGGCCGCGGCGGCCACGTCGATCCCGACCTGTGCGAGCTTCGCTGCGGTGTTGTAGAGCACCCACTCCTCGTAGATCTCATTGTTGGCGATCACGCAGTTGGCGATCACCCACGAGTTGACCCGCTTGCCGGTCGGCGGACCCCAGGCCCAGTGGCCCGAGTGATAGCCGACGTTCAGTGCCCGGTGCGAGGTGACGAAGCCCTGCTGGTCGTTGCCCGCCCAGATGACCTCGTCGGCGTAGTGCCGCATGTCGGGGAAGGTGTTGAGGCTCTGCACGGTCCCGGCGACCATCTGCTCGATGCCGTGCCGGGGCCCATGGTCGTCGTACACCCGACAGCCCGGGGCGTAGGTGTCGTAGATGTAGCCGATGTCCTGGTCCTCCCAGATGCGGTGGGTGATCCGCACGATGTAGTCGACGATGTCGACGTACTCGTCCTCGAAACCCTGCATGGAGTGCTTGCGCGGACCGTAGGCCACGCCGGGTCGGGTGACGCCGCCGCCGTTCTCCAGCGAGATCGAGAAGTCCCTGGGCATCACCCGTTTCACCGCGTGCGTGGAGTTCTTGGAGGCCACCATGTGGCTGACGTCCGCGGTGCCGGAGTCAGCCGCGGTGCCGGAAGCGCCGCGAGCGGCGGCACCCGAAGGTGCCGCCGCCGCTGCCGACCCGGCTTCGGAGTTCTCGTCCGGGTTGTGCTGCATGCTCAGCAGTCCACCTTGTAGATGTACTGCTGCACGGTCGGGTCGTCGACGTTGTCCTTGGTGGCGATGACGAACGGGGTGGTCTGGAGCCGGTCGACGCTCTCGCCGTTCATCAGTTTGACGGCCGACTGGACGCCGAGAATGCCCTCGCCGTAGGGGTACTGGACGACGAGGCCGTCGACCGCGCCGGCCCGCAGGCCCTCGATGATCGGGTCGGAGGTGTCGTAGCCGACCAACTTGACGTCACCGGTGCGGCCGGCTTCGGCCAGGCCGGTGATGGCCCCCTGGGTGTTGTTGGTGGTGATGCCGTAGATGCCCTTGAGGTTCGGGTTGGAACCCGCCGCCGCGGACACGATGCCCGCCGCCTTGTCGGCGGCGTTGGCCGAGTACTGCTGACCGAGGCTGGTGATGTTCGGGTATTTCGCGGCCAACTGGTCCTCGAAGCCCTTGACCCGGGCGTCGCCGATCAGCGAGCCGGTGGCGTTGTTGAGGATCAGCACCTCTCCGCCGTCGGGGCCGATGGCCGCGGCCAGCGCGTCGGCGGCCATCTGGCCACCGATGATGTTGTCGGACTGGATGTTGGTGCTCATCACGCTCTCGTCGGTGAGGTCACCGTCGATGCCGATGACCTGGATACCGGCGTCCTTGGCCTCCTGCAGCGGCCCGATCATCGCCTCCGGGTCGGTGATCGAGATCATGATCGCGTCGGGCTTGTCGGCGATCAGGGCGCTGACGATCGCGGTCTGCTTGTCGACGGCGAAGGTCGGATCGCCCTGGGTGACGAATTCCGCGCCGAGCTTCTCGGCCTCCGAGGCCGCGCCACAGGACACCGACGAGTAGAACGGCACCCCGGTGAGACCCGGGACGTAGACGATCTTCTTGCCCTCTCCGGAGCCGGCCGCCATGTTGGCGTCGGAGGTGGCGAACACGTCGCTCCCGCTGCTGGCCGTGGCGACCGAGCTCGAGCTCGCCGAGCCGGACGACGAGCTGGACGTGGCCATCGAGCCGGTGGAGCTGGTGCTGGACATCGTGCTCGCCGCGGAGCTGCTGGAACTGCTGCTGGCGGCGGGGGTGTCGCTGCTGCAGGCGGCCAGGCCCAGCGCGGCCGCGACGATCGCGGCCGCCAGGGTCGTCTTGTGTGCTGCGGACATCGGTTCCTCTTTCAGGGGACAGGAAGTGCGGGGTGGGACGACCGTCCCGGTGGGGACGGCCGGAGGAGTGGAAGTGTGCAGCGTCAGGGCTTGTCGCGCCGTCGGCGCTTGAGCTGGTCCATGTAGACGGCGCCGATGAGGATGAGGCCGATGGCCACCTGCTGCCAGAAGGCCTGCACGTTCATCACCACGAAGCCGTTGTTGAGCACCGTGGGGATGGACAGCCCGACCACGGTGCCGGCGACGATGCCGATGCCGCCGAACAGGCTGGTGCCGCCGAGCACGACACCGGTGATCACTTGCAGACTGTCGGTGCCGTGGCCGCCGATGGTGGTGGTGCCGTAGCGGATCAACGAGAGCATCCCGGCGAAACCGGCCAGCGCACCGGCGATCACGTACAGCTTGATGAGGTGTCGGTCGACGTTGATGCCGGCCCGGCGGGCGGCTTCCTCGTTGGACCCGATGATGTAGGTGTGCCGGCCGAACTTGGTGTAGGCCAGGATGAGTCCGCCGATGATCGTCACGATCAGCGCGATCCAGATGATCCACTTGAGGCCGAGGAAGTTCTGCGAGTTGAAGGTCCGCAACACCTTGGGGACCGTCCGGACGTCGTTGCCGTTGGACAGCAGGTAGGCCACACCCAATGCGGCGCCGAGGGACCCGAGGGTGGTGATCAACGCCGGGACCTTGAGCTTGGCGATGCACCATCCGTTGAACAGGCCCCACACCACGCCGCCGAGGACGGCCACCACCATGCCGACGAGCATGGTGCCGATTCCGTCGCCGCCGATGGCGCCCATCACCTTCGCCGCGCAGACCTGGGCGAAGACCAGGACCGACCCGATGGAGAGGTCGAAGCCGGCGGCGACCATGACGTAGGTGACGCCGACCGCCATCACCAGCAGGATGGCCATGTCCATCAGGATGTTGCGGGCGTTGGGGAACGTCGGGAACCCCTGCGGATCCATGATCGCGAAGAAGATCACCAGCAGCACGAGCACGCCGGTCATCAGCAGCGGCGAGCTGGACAGCATCCGGCGACGCATCCGGACCCAGCGGTCGTTGGCGGCCGGCGGTTCGGCGGGCGGCGCCGGCGGCTCGGCACTGAAGGTGTCGGGTACGGCCTTGGTCATCGGGTGCTCCCGTCCAGGGCGCCGGTCATGGCCCCCACCAGTTGTTCGACATCGGCCTCACCGCGGCGGTACTGGGTGACCCGGCGACCCATGCGGAGCACCTGCACCCGGTCGGAGACCTGCAGCACCTCGGGCATGTTGTGGCTGATCAGCACGACCGCGACACCCTGGTCGGCGACCTTGCGGATGACGTCGAGGACCTTGCGGGTCTGCCGGACGCCGAGGGCGGCGGTCGGCTCGTCCATGAAGACGAGGTCGTTGGCCCACATCACCGAGCGACAGATCGCCACACTCTGCCGCTGTCCGCCGGACAGGGCCGCCACCGGTGCGTCCATGTCCTTCACGTCGGTGCCCAGGGAGATGAACGAGGCGAGCGCCTGCTGACGCATCTCGGCCTTGTCGATGACCCCGAGTCGGCCGAGGAAGCCCTTCTTCAGGATCTCCCGGCCGACGAACGCGTTCTCCGCGGGCCCGAGTTCGGGGGCGAGAGCCAGGTCCTGGTAGACGGTCTCGATCCCGAGGTCGCGGGCGTGGATGGGGGAGGAGAAACGCACCGGCTGATCCTTGTAGATCAGCTCGCCCTGGTCGGGCTGGATGACCCCGGAGAGGATCTTGACCAGGGTGGACTTACCGGCGCCGTTGTCGCCGATCAGCGACACGACCTCACCGGCATCGACCGAGAAGTCGACGCCACGCAGGACTTCCACGTGGCCGTAACTCTTGAAGATGCCTCGCGCTTCGAGCAGTGGACTCACGGTTCACCTCGGGGTCGGGGGTGGGATGACGCTGCCGTGCGGTACTCCGGCCGGCCGGCTCAGGAACGGTAACCGGCGAGCCGCAGGGTGGCGGTGGCCTGGTGGGCGCTCATCCCTTCGTACTCGGAAATGGTGGCGACCGCCTCGGCGAGCAGCGGGGTCGCCTCGCGGCTGACCCGCTGATAGGTCAGCGGCTTGAGGTAGCGCGAGACCGACAGTCCGGCACTGTGCTTCGCGCCGCCGGCGGTCGGCAGCGTGTGGTTGGTCCCGCCCATGCCCTTGTCGGAGTAGGCGACGGTGCTCCACGGCCCGATGAACAGGGATCCGTAGTTGGTCAGGTTCTTCAGGTACAGCTCGTCGTCGGAGGTCTGGATCTCCAGGTGCTCCGGCGCCAGCTCGTCCATCAGCTGGACGGCGGTGTCGATGTCGGCCACCCAGGTGACCGAACCGTAGTTGCGCCAGGCCGGCTCGGCGATGGCCCGGGTGGACAACGTCTCGAGCTGGCGGTCGACCTCGGCGATCACCGCGAGACCCAACGCCCGCGACGTGGTGACCAGGGCCGCGGGGGACTCCGGTCCGTGCTCGGCCTGGCCGAGCAGGTCGGCGGCCACGATCACCGGGTCGGCGGACTCGTCGGCGATGATCGCGACCTCCGAGGGGCCGGCCAGCAGGTCGATCGAGACCCTGCCGAAGAGCTGGCGTTTCGCCTCGGCGACGAAGGCGTTGCCGGCTCCGACCAGCATGTCGATGGGCGGCTCGCCGAGCAGGCCGAACGCCATCGCAGCCAGTGCCTGGACGCCGCCGAGGACGTACACGTGATCGGCCCCGGAGAGGAAGGTCGAGTACAGGACGGCGTCCTGAGCCTTGCCGTCGGGCTGTGGCGGGGTGCAGGCGAGCACGGTGGGGACGCCCGCGATCTTGGCCACGCCGACGGTCATGAACGCACTGGCGGTCAGCGGGAAGCGGCCGGCCGGCAGGTAGGCACCCACCCGGGGCACCGGGACGTAGCGCTGGCCGGCGACAACGCCGGGAGCCAGCTCGATCTCGAAGTCGGCCAGGTGGTCACGCTGGGCCTGGGCGAAGACCTTGGTCCGTGCGGAACCCAGTTCGAGTGCCGCACGGACGTTCTCGGGGAGCCGGTCGCCGCTGGTGGCGATGGTGCGGGCGTCCAGCTCCAGCGTCGGGGAGTTCCACCGGTCGAGCTCACGGGCGTAGTGCAGGACGGCGTCCATGCCCTGGGACTCGATGTGGGACAACATCTCCGACACCGTGGTGGCGACCTGGGGGTCCCGCTGTCCGAGCGGGCCGGTGTAGGCCGGAGCCTTGAGGACCTCGTGCGCGCCCCGCAGGGCGCCGAGTCGGTATTCGGTGAGCTGCATGGGAGAACGCTAAAACGAAAGTGAGCGCTGGACAACCTTGACCTTTCCCGCACAACCCATAGGGTTATCCGATGACGGACTGGGCGCGACGATGACCCTGAACCAGCTCCGCGCCTTCCTCGCGGCGGCCCGGACCGGCTCGTTCACCGCCGCGGCCGCGGAGCTGCAACTCGCCCAGGCGTCGGTGTCGGAGCTGATCCGTCGGCTCGAGGATGAGTACGGCATCGCGCTTTTCACCCGGGGAAGCCGCCGGCTGCTGCTGACGTCGGCCGGGGCGGAGCTGCGTCCGTTCGCCGAACAGTCGGTGGCCGCGGCCGACGGCGGGGCCCAGGCGCTGACGTCGATCCACTCCCTCGGCGGCGGCGTCGCGACCTTCGGGGTGCTGCGCAACGCCGATCACTACCTGCTCAGTGACCTGGTCCAGCGCTTCCACCAGCGCTACCCCCAGGTGCGGGTGCGGCTGGTGGGCCTGAACTCGGTGGAGGTGGCGGCCGCGGTGGCGGCGGGAGAGCTGGAGGCGGGTCTCGTGGTGCTGCCCATCGACGACGACGGGCTCACGGTGACGCCGCTGATGCGCGACGAGGTTCTCTACGCCAGTGCGCATCCCGAGCGTCTCACCGCTCCGGTGGAGATGGCCGCGCTGGCCGCGGCGGAGCTGATCCTCTACGACGCCCACTACGGCTGGCAGGATCCGACCCGCCGGCAGCTGGCCGACCGGGCGCAGCTCGCCGGGGTCAAGCTGGAGGCGCTGATCGAGGTGGAGCACGTGGAGTCGGCGCTGAACCTGGTCGCCCGCGGGGTCGGCGACACGATCATCTCCCGGGCCGTCTTCGACAGTCCGGTCTGCCCTCCGGGGGTGGGGGTGGTCGGCTTCGCCGAGCCGCTGTACGACACCATCGCCTTCATCCGGCGGGAGAACGCCGTGCTGTCCCCGGCCAGTCAGGAGATCGGCCGGCTGGCCCGGGGGATGCTGCTGTCCCGGCCGGACGGGAGTGCTTTCCGCTGAACGACTCCGGCTCGGTCAGCGCAGCCAGTCGGTGAGTACGGCGGCGAGCGCGGGTGCGTCGGTCAGCGGGGTCATGTGGCCGGCCCCGTCGAGGGTGACGTGCCGGGCGCTGGGCAGGCCCGCCGCCAGTTCCGCCTGCAGCTCCGGCCGGCACACCGTGTCGGCCGCGCCGCTGACCACCAGCGTCGGCAACCGGAGCCGGTGCAGCGTCGGCAGGCTGTCGGGGCGGGTGCGCTGGGCGCGGAGCTGACGCTCCAGTCCCGCCGGTCCGACGGTCCGGGCCATCCGTCGCCAGCGCGCCCGGTGGGTGTCCGCGTCCGGATGACCGGATTCCAGGTTCGCGTCGGCGAGATCGTTGACCACGGCATCGAACTCGTCCACGTCCAGGCGCGCCGTGAGGGCCGC
Organism: uncultured Actinomycetota bacterium; assembly: GCA_963700115.1. Taxonomy (GTDB): domain Bacteria; phylum Actinomycetota; class Actinomycetes; order Mycobacteriales; family Nakamurellaceae; genus Nakamurella. Next base: position 1,554,535 of record OY969473.1, read on the forward strand.
CCACGCGGCCAGCTGGGCGTCCGAGGCGCCCCGGCCGCTCGCGTTGACCAGGGCGAGCCGGTCGACCCGCTCCGGTGCGGTCCGGGCGGCCGCCAGGGCGACGATCCCGCCGAGGGAATGCCCCACCAGGGCGAACCGGGGCGGCGCGGCGGCGAGCACCGAGGCAGCCATCTCGTCGATCGAGTCGTCCAGGTCGATCCGCAGGGCGAGGTACCGGCGGGTCGGCGGCAGGCCGGTGACCACGTCGTCCCACACCGAGACGTCACCGAGCTGGCCGGCCAGCAGCACCACGGGCAGCGTGTCGTCGGTGTCCGTCGACGTCAGCCGGTCCAGGGCGCGCCGTCGCACGGCGGCGAGATCCACGGCGGTCCATGGCGTCTCGGAGGCGGCGGCCGGGTCGTCGAGCACCGTCAGCCGGTCGGCGTCGACCAGCGCGAGGCCGGACAGGTCGTCCACCCGGCGTGGGGTGCGCATGACGGCCGCGTCGACGCCCAGGCGGGCCCAGCGGCCCAGCAGCACCGGGTCCTCGACCACGACCAGCACGGTCAGCCCGCAGGCGTGCGCCAGCCGCACGTGCTGGTGCACCAGGGACTCGTCCGCCGGCCCGCGCACCAGGTCGATCAGCACGAAGTCCAGGCCGGCCCGGCAGATGTCGTCGATCTCCACCTCGGCAGGCAGCTGCACCAGCGCGCCACGCCGGCCGCCCGGACGCTCGCCGGCCGGGAAGGACTCAGGGGGGTGGGGCATGGGTGTGCCGGGCCACCAATCGGGTCTCGAAGATCTCCCGGGCGGGGCCGTCCAGGGTGCCCGACATCCGGGCCAGCAACACCTCGGCGGCACGCCGGGCCATCGCCGGCATCGGGACCGCAACCGTGGTCAGTTCGAACGCCGGCCAGCCCGCCATCTCGATGTCGTCGAACCCGACGACGGTCACGTCGCGGGGGACCGACACCCCGAGCCGCCGGGCCGTGTTGAGCGCGCCGATCGCCACTGTGTCGTTCGCGCAGAACACCGCGGTCGGCGGCGAGGGGCGGCGCATCAGCTCGGTGAAGCCGCTGACCCCGGCCTCGTAAGCGAAGGACCCGGGCCGGACCAGCGCCGGTGGTGGGGCGCCGGCGGCGGCCAGCTCCTCCCGGAAACCGGCTTCGCGGCCGCGGGAGCTGCTGGCCTCCTGCGGTCCCAGGATCGCGCCCACCCGGGTGTGGCCGCACGACAGCAGCAGGTCGGCGACGAGCCGGCCGCCGCCGTGGTTGTCGGCGATGACGAAGTCTGCGGCCACCACGTCCGACGAGCGGTTGAGCTGCACGAAGGGGACCCCGCGGCGGTGCAGCTCACCCGCGAGCGAGGAGCGCAGCAGTGGCGTCGTCAGCACGGCCCCGTCGATGGAACCGTCGAAAAGCCTTTCGTAGGAATCTTTCTCGTCACCGCGCTCGGCGAGCAGGACCATCCGGAAACCGCCGGCGCTGAGCGTGTCGTGCAGCGGGGCGACAAGCGCGGGATAGCTGGGGTTGTCCAGGTCGGTGACCATCGCGACCTGCCGGGTGGACCGGGTCGACAGGCTGCGCCCACGCTCGCTGGGCACGTAACCCAGGCTGGCTGCGGCCTCGGCGACCCGGTCCCGGGTCCGGACCGACACCCGGAGGTCACCGCGCAACGCGCGGGACACCGTCGGTTGCGAGACCCCGGCCAGACGGGCGACGTCGTGGCTGGTGACGGCCATCTGCCCTCCTCCGTGCGGTTCGCGGTGCCCCCATTCTGGCCCACCCGCCGCAGCTCGCGGTGCCGGTCGGCTCACCGCGCGATCATGCCGGCGGACAGGTCGATGTCGGCGCCGCACAATCCGGGCATCCGCAGCATCGCCACCACCGCGTCACCGACCTCGGACTCCTCGACCAGCCGGTTGAGCGCACCCCGCGAGGCGTAATCGTGCTCGGCCTGTGCGACCGAGATGCCCTCCTTGGCCGCGGTCGCGGCGAAGTTGCGCTCCATCCGCGGCCCGCGGACGGGACCGGGTGACAGCGTGTTGACCGAGACGCCCGCGGGGCCGACCTCCCAGGCCAGGGTGGCGGACAGGCCCAGGACCGCCATCTTCGACGCGGCGTACGGGGTCCGGTGGGCCAGCGGCCGTTTGCCGGTCACCGAGGCCAGGTTGACCACGTCGCCGCGGCCCGCCTCGGTCATCGCCGGCAGGAACGCCCGGCACATCAGGTAGACGCCACGGACGTTGACGGCGAAGACCTCGTCCCAGTCGGCGGGCTCCACATCGACGAGATCGGCGACCGGGCCGCCGATCCCGGCGTTGTTGACCAGGATCGAGACGTTCTCGTCCGCGAGCTCGGCGGCGAGCGCGTCGACCGCCGCCGGATCCGACGTGTCGCACCGGGCGACCCGGGAGCCGGCCGCGCCGGCGAGCTCACCGGCGACGGTCTCCAGCTTGTCGCGGTCCCGGCCGACCAGCAGCACCCGGACGCCCTCGGCGGCCAGCGCCAGCGCGATGGCCCGCCCGAGCCCGTTGCCGGCCCCGGTCACCAGCGCGGTCCGGCCGGCCAGCCGGTCGGCCATCAGGACGAGACCAGGTACGACGGCGGCGCCCACGGCAGCGCGGCGCCGGCGTACTTGGCGGCCCGCACGTCGCCGGACCGGGCGTGGCCCTCGAAGAGCTCGACCCGGGCGGCCCGGCCGCACAGCTCGCCCAGCGCCGCGCTGGCGGCGGTCGAGGTGACCTCCTGGTACGTCACCGTCTTGAGGTACTTGCCGACCCAGAGGCCGCCGGTGTACCGGGCGGCGCCGCGGGTGGGCAGCGTGTGGTTGGTGCCGATGACCTTGTCGCCGTAGGAGACGCAGGTGCCCTCACCGAGGAACAGCGCGCCGAAATCGTGCATCTTGTCCAGCGCCTGCCGGGGGTTGTCGGTCAGGACCTGCACGTGCTCGGCCGCGAAGGTGTCGGCGACCGCGAAGGCTGCGTCGAGACCGTCGGTGACGATGACCTGGCCGTGGTCCCGCCACGCCGGACCGGCGAAGTCGCGGGTCGGCATGTCCGGGAGCAGCTCGTCGATGAACGACATCGCCTGGCGCGCCACGCGTTCGGAACTGGTCACCAGGATGGCGGGGGAGTCGGGGCCGTGCTCGGCCTGGCTGAGCAGGTCCACCGCGACGACGAACGGGTCGGCGTCGTCGTCGGCGATCACCAGGATCTCGGTGGGGCCGGCGAACAGGTCGATGCCGACCGCGCCGAACAGCTGCCGCTTGGCCTCGGCGACGTAGGCGTTCCCGGGTCCGGCGAGCATGTCGACCCGGGTGATGGTCTCGGTGCCGACGGCCATCGCGGCCACCGCCTGGACGCCGCCGAGCAGGAAGATCTCGTCGGCACCGGCCATCGACATCGCCGCCACCGTGGCCGCCGGGATCTCGCCGCGGATCGGCGGGGTGCAGGCGATCACGTGGGGGACGCCGGCGACCTTGGCGGTGACCACCGTCATGTGCGCCGAAGCCACCAGCGGGTAGCGGCCACCGGGCACGTAGGCGCCGGCCGCGGCCACCGGGATGTGCCGCTGGCCGAGGAAGACCCCGGGGCTGGTCTCGATCTCCAGGTCGGTCATCGAGTCGCGCTGGTGCTGGGCGAAGGTACGGACGTTGCCCTGCACGGTTGCGATGTCGGCGATGACCTGATCGGGCACCGTGGCCACGATGCGCTCGATCGCGGCGGCGTCGAGGCGGAACTCGTCGGGCGACCAGCGGTCGAACTTCTGGGAGTAGTCGCGGACCGCGGCGTCGCCCCGCTCCCTGATGTCGGCGATGACGTCGGCCACCACCGCGGCGACGGCCGGGTCGGTCGTCGCGCTCCGGGTGCTGGTGGGCTTCTTCAGGTGATTCGGCTCGGCGGTCATCGCGGGCTCCTCGACATCTCTGGGCGTGGTTCCCTGTTCCTACTCCGCATACGTATACGGTGCAAGGGTCCACGTACGGAGCGGAGGGCGGTCGATGGTCACCAGTCACGACGTCGCCCGGCTGGCGGGTGTCTCCCAGCCGACGGTCTCGCGAGCCCTGCGCGACCACCCCGACATCTCACCCGCCACCCGGGAGCGGGTGAAGGCGGCCGCCGCCCGGCTGCACTACGTGCCCAGCCAGCTCGGGCGCAGCCTGTCGACCCGGACGACCCGCCGGATCGGCATCGTCGCCGCCGAGCTCACCAACCCGTTCTATCCGGCCCTGCTCGCGCCGCTGCACCGGGCACTGGCCGACGCCGGTTACAGCGCGATCCTGGTGACCGCCGATCCGGCCGGCCCGGTCGCCGTGGACGCGCTGGTCGACGGCTCGGTGGACGGCGTGGTCCTCACGGCGTCCACGCTGGACTCGGAACTGCCGGCGGTGCTGGCGCGGCACCGACTCCCGGTCGTGCTGCTCAACCGGGAAACCGATGCCGCCGACCTCGACGCCTGTGTGCCCGACAACGCAGGCGGGGCCGCCGCGGTGGCCCGGCTGCTGCTCGATCTCGGGCACCGGCGCTTCGGCGTACTGACCGGCCCGTCCTCGATCAGCACGTCCCGGGACCGGCTGGCGGCGTTCCGCGCCGCGGTGCCGGCGCTCGGGCCGGACGACGTCGTGGAGGGCGACTACTCACCGGAATCCGGTGCCGCGGGGCTGGAACGGTTGCTGGCCCTGCCGTCGCCGCCGACCGCGGTCTTCTGCGCGAACGACGTCATCGCCATCGGCGCGCTGAACGCGGCCCGCCGCCACGGCATCACCGTCCCCGGGGAGCTCACTGTGGTCGGGTTCGACGACATCCCGTCGGCCGGCTGGGACGTGCTGGACCTGACCACCGTGCGGGTGGATCTCACCGCGATGGCGACCGCGGCCGTGCGCCTGCTGCTGCGTCGGCTGCAGCGACCGGACGCGCCGCCGCAACGGGTGCTCGTGCCGGTCACCCCGGCGCTGCGGGGTACCCACGGGCCCCGCCGCGGCTGAGGTGCATCCCGGTACCACCCCGAAGCCGTGGCAGTTTCTTCCCGCCGGTCGAGCACAAGTCGGCCAGTATTCGGGTGGGTTGGCAGGTGTCAGTCGTAGAGCTGCGACTTGTCGAACCTGGGCTTTCGGGGCTTGGCCGGTTTCGCGGGCGTTGCGGGCGCCGCCCGGACGTCCGGCCCGGCGGCGGTCGGCGCGACGTCCGGCCCGGCGGTGGGTTCCCCGGAGTCAGGCGGGCCGGCTGCGGCCGAGCCACCGTGGGCATCCTGGAGCGGGTCGGTGACCTCGCGGTAGGCGAAGAAGCCGGCGGCCAGCAGGGCCACCACGCCGAACACCGCCCACTGCAGGGAGTACGACAGGAACGGACCGCCGTCGCGGTCGGGAACCCCGATCTCGCTCAGCACCCCCGGCGCACCGCCGATCAGCTGCACGAAGCCGAGCCGGGCGCCCGGCTCGTCGCCGAGCAGCACCGCCGATTCGATGCCGTAGACGTCGACCCGGCCGTTGGCCTCCTGGCGCGGCCGGCTCAGCGGGTCGGGCTGATCGGCGCTGACCCGGCCGGTCAGGGTCACCTGCCCGGCGGGCACCGGTGCCGGGAGCTCGCCGGCGGAGACGTCGTCGATGGACACGTAGCCCCGGTCGACGAGAATGCGGGTGCCGTCGGTCAGCACGAACGGCAGCACCACCTCGGCGGCGCCGCTGCCGTTCTGCTGCCGGAGCCGCACATAGACCTGCTCGTCGGGGACATAGGTCCCGGTCGCGGTGACCAGCCGGAACTCGCTGCTCGCCGACGGTTCGGCCGCGGTGGACAGCAGTTCGGTGACCGGAACCGGCGCGGCGGCCAGTGCACTCTCGATCTGGTCGTTGAGCGCCGAACGCTCCTCGTGCCGCTGGTACTGCCAGGGCGCGAGCACGAACCAGCAGGCGCCGGCGAAGACCATCGCCACCGCGATCACGGCGAGCCAGCCGGGCGTCAGGATGGCCCGGATGCCGAGCCGCCGGGGCGCCGGTGCCGCCGGTGGTGTGGGCTGCGTGGTCACCGTCATCCGAGCCGCCGCCGGATCTCGTCGACGATGCCGGGCACTGCGGCCCGGACCATGGCCATCACCTGCAGGTACTCCTCGTGCGGACCGCCGTAGGGGTCCGGGATCTCGTCGTGGTCGGCGGTCGGGTCGAAGCTGCGGAACAGCACGACCCGGCTCGATGTCGTGGTCGCGACGGAACCGCGCCGACCTCGGCCGACGGGGCGCTCCAGACCGCTGAGGGCAGCGAGGTGGGTGCGGTCGGCCGCGAGGAGCAGATCGACGGTGGGCATCTCGTCGCGGGTGATCTGGTGGGCGATGTGGTCGGTGTCGAAGCCGGCGTCGGCCAGCACCCGCCGGGTGTTGGCGTGGGCCGGGCCGCCGGCGTGCCACGGACCGGTGCCGGCGCTGCTCACCCGGACCCGATCGGCCAGGCCGGCCTCCTCGACCGCATGCCGCAGCACGATGGCGGCCATCGGCGACCGGCAGATGTTGCCGGTGCACACCACGCTGACGTGGAACCGCTCGTCGGTCTCGCCGGGTCTTGACTGTCGCACCCGTCCATTGTGGACGATCCCGGCCCGGACGCCCACGGACGCCGACGTCGCCGCGGACGCCGATGTCGCCGCGGCCACCGCGGCCGCCGTAGCTCAGCGCCGCTGCGAGACTGGTCCGATGCCCGACCCCCGCATCGTCACCCTGGCCGACGTCCGCGCCGTCCTGGACGCCGCCTATCCGCCCGCCCTCGCCGAGGACTGGGACACCGGCATCGGTCTGACCTGCGGCGACCCGGCCGCCGCCGTGCGCACGGTGCTGCTGGCGGTGGACGTCGACCCGGCCACCGTCGAGGAGGCGGTCGAGGTCGGGGCTGAGCTCCTGCTCACGCACCACCCGTTGCTGTTCAGGCCGGTGCAGTCGGTCGCCGCGGACACCGTGAAGGGTGCCCTGATCCACCGGATGATCCGCTCCGGGATCGCCCACATCGCCGCCCACACCAACGCCGATCGGGCGATGGACGGGGTGAACGACGCGCTGGCCGCCGCCCTCCAGCTGTCCGACACCCGGCCGCTCGTGCCGTCGGACTCCGACGCTTCTGTCGGGCTGGGCCGCGTCGGCGCCCTGCCGGAGCCAGTGGACGGCCGCGCGTTCGCCGCCGCGGTCGCCGCTGCGCTGCCCGCCACGGTCACCGGGGCCCGGCTGGCCGGTGACCCGGACCGGACGGTGCGCCGGGTGGCGGTCTGCGGCGGTGCCGGCGGCTCACTCCTGGCCACCGCGGCCGACGCCGGGGTGGACGCCTACGTCACCTCGGACCTGAGCCACCACGTCGCCCAGGAGTACGCCGCCGAGCCGGGCCGGCCGGTGCTGGTCGAGGTCGCGCACTGGGCGGGCGAATGGCCGTGGCTGCCGGTGGCCGCCGCCCTGCTGGAGCGGGAACTCGGGGTGCGCACCGTGGTCTCGCACCGGCGGACCGATCCGTGGACGGTCCGGCAGGACGGCTGACGAAATCGGGGCGTACCGCCCGCTGTCGGCCACACGATAGGTTGACCCGCACAACTCGATGCGATTTCCGGCAAGAAGGTGGCGGCGTGGCCCTCAAGCTCGACCCATTCGTCCAGCGCACATTGCTGGACCTCGCGGCGACCGACCGGGTGATCAGTGCGGCCGAGCACCGCCGCTCGCACCTGCCGGCCCTGGTGGTGATCGCCGACGGCGAGGCCAAGGGCACCGTCGCCCGGCGGGCCGTGGTGGCCGCCGACACCGAGGTCAGCGATCTGAAGCGGGCCACCGACAAGCTCGACGCCGAGGTGGAGCAGGTCCGGGCGCGGTCGCGCCGGGACTCCGACCGGCTGTCGTCAGGTTCGGCCAGCCCCAGGGAACTCGAGAATCTCCAGCACGAGATCGAGTCGCTCACGCGCCGGCAGTCGACGTTGGAGGACGCCGAACTCGAACTGATGGAGCAGCGGGAGAACGCCGAGACCGTGCTGGCCGCGGCGCAGCGCGAACTCGCCGCCATCGAGGGCGGGGTCGCCGAGGCCGTGGCCACCCGGGACGCCGCCTTCGCCGAGATCGATGCCGTGCTGGCGGCCGAGCGGGAGAAGCGGGCGGGCCTGGTCACCCGGTTCCCCGACGACGTTCTCGCGCTCTACACCCGGGTCGCGGACCAGGGCAAGGTCGCCGCCGGGGAACTCCTCGGCGGCCGGTGTGGTGCCTGCCGGATCGAGATCGACCGGATCGCGTTGGCGGAGTTGAAGGCGGCGCCGATCGAGGCCGTCGTGCGGTGCCCGGAGTGCGGCGCGATTCTCGTCCGCGCCTGACCGCGGCGCCGCATCGTGAACCGTCGGCCGCGGGACCGTCCACCGGGAGTGACGTCGTTGCTGATCGTGCGGCATGGCGAGACCACCTGGGGGGTGGCGGGCCGCTATGCCGGGCAGGTCGACGTGCCACTGACCACACGCGGGGAGCGGCAGTCCCGGCAGGTGGCGCACCGGTTGTCGCCGCTCGCCCCGGAGATCGTGATCACCTCGCCGCTGGACCGCTGCCGGTCCACCGCGGAGACGATCGCCGCCTCGGCCTCACCCCGGCGGGGGCCGCGCTGCCCGGTGGTGGTCGACGACCGGCTGACCGACCAGTCCCTGGGCGACTGGACCGGCTGCTCGGAGAGCGAGATCGCCCGTCGGTGGCCCGATGAGTTCCGCCGGTGGCGCGGTGACGCCGACGCGGCGCCGCCGGCCGGTGAGTCGCTCACCGAGCTGCGGACCCGCTGCACCGCGGCGACCGAGCACGCCGTGGCCGATCACCGCGGTAGATCCGTCGTGGTGGTGTCGCATGCGGCCCCGATCCGGGCGTTGCTCACCTGGGCCCTCGGCACCCCGGTCGACGTCGCCTACCGGCTGCGGGTGGACAACGCCTCGGTGTCGGGGGTGCTGATCGACCCGCAGGGCGGCGTCACCGTCTGGACGATCAACGAGACGGGCCACCTGCTCGGGTAGTGTCCACGCCGGACGAGTCGGCCGGGCAGTCGCGGCACCGGATGGTGTCGAGGAAAGTCCGGGCTCCACAGGGCAGGGTGGTTGTCAACGGCAACCCGGGGCGACCCGCGGGACAGTGCCACAGAGAATAGACCGCCGGTCGGTGCTCAGGCACCGCGCCGGTAAGGGTGAAACGGTGGTGTAAGAGACCACCAGCACGCCGGGTGACCGGTGCGGCTCGGTAAACCCCACCCGGAGCAAGGTCAGGAGCCGGTCGGCAACGGCCGGTGCGCAGGTGTTCGAGGGCGGCCCGCCCGAGCCTGCGGGTGGACCGCACGAGCGCACCGGCGACGGTGCGCCCAGATGGATGACTGCCGAACGGGACCGCCGCGAGGCGCCCGGGAACAGAACCCGGCTTACAGGCCGGCTCGTCCCCCGAACCCCCGCCGCCGGTGCGTTCCGAGCCCGCACCGCGGACCATGTGGACCGATCCGGTGACCCGATGACCACTGTCCACCCGCCGTCGAGACGGCGTCGGGTGCGTTCGCCACCACCGGTCTCCGCTGAGGCGTGTGGTGCAGCTGCGATGACCCTGCTGACCGCGTGGGTCCATGCGGACCTCGACGGTCGCTGCTGACTTGCTCAGGTCTTCGTCAGCACCACGATCAGGATGATGATCGCGGCGAGGATCAGGAAGGCGCCGACACCGACGAGCACCTTGGAATTGATGCCCCCTCCCGGTTGCTGGCGCTCGAGGTCCTCGTCGTCTGCTTTCTGCGCGGCCATTGCCGGTTCCTTCCCTTCGGTGCTGCTACGGAGCTTCGACGGTAGCGTGCCGCCGCCCCGGCTCTGCCCCGATCGGGTGACCGGCACACCGGCGCCCCCGGAGCGGGTCGCCGTCCCTCCTTCCTACCCCGACACCGCCCGCTAGCCTCGGACCGGTGAGCCAACGGAGGATCTGGTCTGCTGCCGCGCCGATCGACTTCGCGGCGGTCCGTACCGAACAGAACGTGCCGACCGACTTCCCGGAGGACGTACTGGCCGACGCGGCGGCCGCGGTCGAGGCCGGCCCGTTCGTCGGTGCCGACCGGGCCGACCGCACCGATCTGCCGTTGATCACGCTGGACCCACCCGGTTCGATGGACCTCGACCAGGCCGTCCACCTCGCCCGGGCCGAGGACGGACTCGGATTCGTGGTGCACTACGCGATCGCCGACGTCGCCGCCTGGGTGCGTCCGGGCGGGCCGGTCGACCGGGAGTCGTGGGCCCGCGGCCAGACCCTGTACAGCCCGGACCTGTCGACCCCGCTCCATCCGCGGCAGCTGTCCGAGGGGGCGGCCAGCCTGCTCCCGGACGAGCGCCGCCCCGCAGTGCTGTGGACGATCGCGCTGGATGCGACCGGTGAGGTCACCGACGTCACCCTGGACCGGGCCTGGGTGCGGTCGGTGGCGCGCCTGGACTACCCCGGTGTGCAGGCCGACGTCACCGCCGGGACGATGCACCCGTCGATCGCGTTGCTCCCTGACGTCGGCAAGCTGCGGCAGGGCCTGGCCCGGCAACGGCACGCCCTCACGCTGGATCTGCCGGATGTGGAGATCGTGCCCACCGACGGGACCGGGCGCTGGAACCTGGTGCTGCGGGCGCTCACCGACGTGGAGTCCTGGAACGCCGAGATCAGCCTGCTCACCGGGATGTGTGCGGCCCGGATCATGCTCGACGGCGGCGTGGGCATCCTGCGGACGCTGCCCGATCCGTCGGACAAGCAGGTCATCGAGCTGCGGCGGGCCACCGCGGCGCTGGGCATCCCGTGGCCGGCGGGTGTCGCCCCCGGGGACGTCGTCGCTCAGCTCGACCCCGCCGAACCCCGGCAGGCCGCCTTCCTCGAGTACGCCGTCAAGTTGCTCCGCGGCGCGGACTACCACCCGTTCGACCGGGACGCGGCCGACCATCAGAACCCCGAGCGCACCGGCCACGCCGGTATCGGGTCGCCGTACGCCCACGTGACCGCACCACTGCGCCGGCTGGTGGACCGCTTCGGCACCGAGATCTGCCTGGCCCTGCATCACGCCACGGAGGTTCCGGGGTGGGCCCGCGACGGACTCGCGGAACTGCCGGGGGTGATGGGCAGCTCGGCGCAGCGTGCCAGTGCCCTGGAGAAGGCGTGCATCGGAGCCGTCGGCGTGTTCCTGCTGGCCGGCCGCGAGGGCGATGTGTTCGACGCGACGGTGCTGCAGGTCGAGCGGGACAAGGACCGCGCCCGGCTGGTGCTCGACGATCCGCCGGTGCGGGCCACCTGCGCCGCGGACGGGGTCAGCGAGGGGGGCCAGGTGCAGGTGGTGCTGGTTGCGGCCGACCCGGCGACCCACACCTACACCGTCCGGCTGGCGGATCGCGCGGCCGCACCGTGAGCGTGGCAGGCTGTGGCCATGCCTGATGAGATCGGTCAGAACACCCGGTGGTACTACTGCCTCAAGCACAAGACGGTCGAGCCGGAGGGCGTCTGCAAGGCCAAGGACCGGCTGGGTCCCTTCCCCGACCAGACCTCGGCGGCGAACGCGCTGGAGACCGTGCACGACCGGGAGGCCCGGCTGGAATCCGAGGACTCCCGTTGGCGGAACGGCTGATCAGCGGCTCCCCGGCCTGACGTCTCAGCCGCACGCGGCGAACGACGGCGCGTCGACCGGCCAGCTCTTCACCGCGGGCGGCATCCGCACGACCGGCTGGACCGTTCCGCCCGCCGCGTCCGACCCGGCTCCCGGCAGGGTGAAGTGCAGCGTCACGGTGGCCTCGGACTGCGGGGCGAAGTCGGTCTGGAAGCGACCGGCGTCCCGCCCGAAGTCGGTGCCCCGGATCAGCTCGACCGGCACCCCACCGACCTCGGCGCCGGTCAGCGTCGCACCGCTCGGGGCGTAGACCCGGAACTCGTCGGTCAGGGTGTACGCCTTGGGCCCGGCGCCCGACACCTGTTCGGGCAGGCCTGAGGTCGGCCCGTCGAATGCGAGGTCCACGGTGACCGTGACGTCGCGAGAGCGGTCCGCAGCACATGGTCCGGCGGTCACCCGCGCGCGGCCGCTGAGGTAGTAGGAGAGCTTGGACCCCAGGTAGGTGCGGTCGGCCAGGAACACCCCGAAGGTCGGCTGGTCCGGGGTATCGGTGACCGGCAGTTCGCCGGTCAGGCCGGCGTCGACCAGCATCGCCTCCTCGTCCGGGTGCGTGCTCCACATCAGCAGCCGGTGCTGATCGATGGATCGGCGCACGCCGGCCAGCGCGGTACCGGCGTCGGCGGGTGGCGACATCAGCGACTGCAGGGCCTGACCGGTGGCCGCCGCCGTGTAGGCGTCGCGCTTGCTCTTGTCCCTGTCGTCGGGGAACTTCGTGTAGATCTCGGAGAGCAGGAACGCCGGCAGGTCCTTCGGGGACACCGTCGTCCCGCCGAGGTCCACCGGGCCGTAGCCCTCGAGGATGCGGCCGAGGGCGACCGGGTCGATGGCCAACGCGCCGTCCAACTCCGCCGGGTCGATCCGGTCCCGGTACATCACGCTGAACAGCTCCGCGGCCCGCGGGAAGTCCGGGGTGAAGTTGACGTCCATCGCGATGGTGGCGATGTTCTGGCCGTACATCGTCAGCTCGTCGTCGCTGAGGGGCGCCACCGGCGCATCGAAGCGGTCGATGGTGCGCTGGGTAGCGCCTTGCCCGCCGACGCTGATCCTGCCGTTGTCCACGGTCATCACCGCGTAGGAGCCGAACATCCCCCCGGTCGAGCGGGCCTCCGCCAGGTTCTGGAACAGCACGAGGTACCGACGCGCCCCGTCGGAGCCGAGCATCGGCGGCAGCAGCTCGGCCGCGGTCGCGGCCCGGCCGGTGACCGCCTGCACGGTGACCAGCTTGTCGGCCACCTCGTCGGCGGCCCGGCCGATGGGCCTCACCACGTCGTCACGGGGGATGCCGGCGACCTCGGTCCGGAACCGGCCCACCTCGTCGTCGGCGTACCGCAGGCGGGGGGCGGCGGCGAGGAAGGGCTGCAGGTCCACCTGGCTCTGCGAAGGCAGCAGCACCGCCGGGTCGGCCAGCGCGGTGAGCCCGACCAGCGGCGGCAGCACCTCCGCCGACAGGCCGTCGACGGTCGTCGCGATGGTGCGCACCGCGGCCAGGTCGGCCCCGACGAAAGGCAGGTGGGTGGCCAGCCGGAACACCGGGTCGTCGACGGCGCTCCGGGCCCGCGACGTCTGCTCCTGCAGGGTGGCCACCGAGGCCTCGAGATCGGGGGTCCCGTTGTCCAGTAGCGCGGAGACGCTGAGATCGAAGTCGGCGGCGATGGTGGCGCGCGCCTCGGTGAGCGCGGAATAGGCCTGCCAGGTGCGGAACCCCACCCAGCCGGCCAGGGCCACCAACACCAGCGCGACGGCGCCGATCCAGCGCAGACGGCGGCGCGGGGGGCGGGTCCGCGACGCCGGTGGGGGTTCGCCCGGTGCCATCGGTTGCCCTACGTCCATACTGGGAACCGTACTGGTCACGCGGCGCCGGATCTCACGGACAGTCCTGCGAACTCACGGGGGTTGCAGCTGGACCGGAAACCGTCGGGTGCCGCAACGTCTGGAGTTGCGACCGGCAGCACCGGCAGGAACGGCGATGGCGAAGGAGCCACTGATGACCTCAGCACACGACATTCCCGACGAGAACGACACGGACGGCGGTGCGGTGCCGAACCCGGAGACCGGCGCCGGTATCGGTGCCAGCGACGAGCCCAACACGATGGAGCCCGAGGAGAACCCGGAAGCGGTCGATCTCCCCACCATCTGACCCGCTCCACCGCACGGCCCGCTCCACCGTCTGAACCGCCCGCCCGCCCGCGTGCGATGTCCCCGACACCGCCCGGGCGGGCCTCGGCGGATGGCACCATCGCAGGGTGCCCTTCCCGATCCGGATCCTGACCGCGCTGCTCGGTGCGATCCTCGTCGCGTACTGCCGCCTGCACCAGTTCGATCGCGGGACGAGCCTCGACCGCCCCGAGCGATGCAGCGGTTCCCAGCGCGCCGTCGTCGGCCAACGACGATCCGTTCTCGCCGTCGACCCCCCCGGTCGGTGACGGGCCGTTCGCCGGGGCGATCCCGCGGCCGACGCCCGGCGGGAGCGCCACCGGCGCCGTCCCGGCCGGACTGGACGAGTTCTACGCCCAACAGCTCGGCTGGCAGGACTGTCAGGCGTTCAACGCCAACCCCGATCTCGACGAGTACTACGCCACCCCGGGCCTCGAGTGCACGAACCTGATCGTGCCGCTGGACTACGCCGACCCGGCCGGGCCGACCATCAGCCTCGGCGTCGTCCGGGCCCCGGCCACCGGCACCGACCGGATCGGAACGGTGCAGATCAACCCGGGCGGTCCGGGCGTCTCCTCCGTCGACACCGTGGTCGCGCTGGCCACCCAGGGCAGCGTCGCCGCGCTGCAGGAGTCGCTGGATCTCGTCGGGATGGACACCCGGGGGGTGGGCTCGTCCCGGCCGCAGGTCGACTGCCTGACCGACGCCCAGACCGACGCCGCCCGGGCCGCGAACATCCGGACGACCACCCCCGAGGGGATCGCCGCGGCCGAGAAGGCCGTCATCGACTACGTGGACGCCTGTGTCGCGAACACCGGCCGGGAAGCCGGCGTCGACGGCACGACGTTCCTGGAGAACATCGGCACCGCCAGCACGGTGCAGGACATGGACGTCCTCCGCTCGGCGCTGGGGGAGGAGCTGCTCACCTACCTCGGCTTCTCCTACGGGACGCTGCTCGGCTCGGTGTACGCCGACGCGTTCCCGGCGAACGTGCGGGCGATGACACTCGACGGAGCGGTCGACCCCGACGCGGACACCGACCAGCGCACGATCGACCAGAATGCGGGTTTCCAGGGCACTTTCGAGGCGTTCGCGGCGTGGTGCGCCCAGCAGGACAGCTGCGTGCTGTCCGGCGACCCGACCGGGGCCACCACTGACTTCCAGGCACTGACCCGGCCGCTGCTCAACACCCCGCTGGAGCTCCGCGACGGGCGGGTGCTCACCTACGGCGACGCCCTCACCGGCACCGGCCAGGCGCTGTACAGCGAGCAGTACTGGCCGACGTTGCGCACGGCGCTGCAGAACCTGGCCGACGGCGACGGGATCCTGCTGATGCTGCTGGCCGACCAGTACAACGAGCGGAACAGCGAGGGGCAGTACGCCCCGACGCAGGACGTGTTCACCGCGGTGCTGTGCGTGGACTCACCGCGGACCCCGCCGGGAGCGGAGTCGGTGTCGCTCGCGGAGCGGGCCACGGCCGCGGCGCCCTTCCGCGACAGCGGCGACCCGATCGTCGCCGTGGACAACCCCTGCAGCCGCTGGCCGGGCGAGGTCACCCTGGACGAGGAGATCACCGGTGCGCCGGACCTGCCGACGACGGTCGTCGTCTCCACCACCGGTGACCCGGCCACGCCCTACGCCGCCGGGCAGGAACTCGCCGCGCTGCTGGACGCCCGGCTGATCACCGTGCAGGGCGACGAGCACACCGCCTACCTGAGCGGGAGCGGCTGCGTCGAGGACGCCGTGAACGCCTACCTGACCGACCTGACGCTGCCCGCCGCGGACCTCGTGTGCTCCTGACGGCCGCTGCCCGGTGGTCCGGAACCCGACCACTAGGGTGAGGGCATGGATCGCCAGCGTCAGTTCGTCCTGCGCACCCTCGAGGAGCGCGACATCCGTTTCGTGCGGTTGTGGTTCACGGATGTCCTCGGATATCTGAAGAGCGTGGCGGTCGCGCCGGCCGAGCTGGAAGGTGCCTTCAACGAGGGCATCGGCTTCGACGGGTCCTCGGTCGAGGGCTTCGCCCGGGTCTACGAGTCCGACATGGTGGCCAAGCCGGATCCGGCCACCTTCCAGGTGCTGCCGTGGGAGACCGACGGCGGCCGGGTCTACTCCGCGCGGATGTTCTGCGACATCGCGATGCCCGACGGCTCGCCGTCGTGGGCCGATCCGCGGCACGTGCTGCGCCGGGTGATGGCCGACGCGGCGTCCATGGGCTTCACCTGCTACGTGCACCCCGAGATCGAGTTCTTCCTGCTCACGGACCTGCCCGAGGACGGCTCCCGGCCGGTGCCGGCCGACTCCGGTGGCTTCTTCGACCAGGCGTCCCACGACGCCGCGCCGCACTTCCGCCGCCGCGCCATCGAGAGCCTGGAGGCGATGGGCATCTCGGTCGAGTTCTCGCACCACGAGGGCGCTCCGGGGCAGCAGGAGATCGACCTGCGCTACGCCGACGCGCTCACGATGGCCGACAACATCATGTCCTTCCGGTACGTGGTGAAGGAGGTGGCGATCACCCAGGGGGTGCGGGCCACCTTCATGCCCAAGCCCTTCGCCGACCAGCCGGGATCGGCGATGCACACGCACTTCTCGCTGTTCGAGGGAGAGAGCAACGCGTTCTACGACCCCGAGGACCCGTACCAGATGTCGGCCACCGGGAAGGCCTTCCTGGCCGGCGTGCTCAGGCACGCGCCCGAGTACACCGCCGTCACCAACCAGTGGGTCAACTCCTACAAGCGGCTGGTGCTCGGCGGCGAGGCCCCGACCACGGTGTGCTGGGGCCAGGCCAACCGCTCCGCCCTGGTCCGGGTGCCGAACTACTCGCCGGGCAAGGCATCCAGCCAGCGCATCGAGGTCCGCTCGCCGGACTCGTCGTGCAACCCGTACCTGATGTTCGCGGTGATCATCGCGGCCGGTCTGCGGGGTGTGAAGAACAACTACCAGCTGCCGGCGCCGGCCGAGGACGACGTCTGGTCGCTGTCCGACGCCGAGCGGCGGGCCATGGGCTACGTCGACCTGCCCAACTCGCTGGGCCTGGCCGTGGAGGCCATGGAGCGGTCGGAGTTCATCGCCGAGACGCTCGGCGAGCACGTCTACGAGTTCTTCCTGCGCAACAAGAAGGCCGAGTGGGACGCCTACCGCCGGCAGGTCACGCCGTACGAGCTGAGCCGCTACCTCGGCCTCTGAGGTAGCCGCGCGCATCCTGCAGGACCATCTCCTGCGAAGAACCACAGAAGCCCCGGACAGCTCGGCTGTCCGGGGCTTCTGCGTGCGTGCGGGGTGGTCGTCAGTCGACGACGTCGCCGGGACGCAACCGGGCCCGGGGGGCGCGGAAGCGGCGCGGCAGCATGGCGCGGTTGAAGGCGTAGTAGCCCAACGCCGAGCCCCGCACCGAGATGCCGGTCGGATCGCCCTGGGGGAACTTCTCCTGCACCCGGCGGCTGATCTGCCGGCCCAGCACGATCGAGTCGGCCAGCGCGGCGAGGATGACCACCAGCATCAGCAGCATGCCGTAGACCTGCAGCGCCGGTGACAGCGTCGAGAGCACGAACGACAGGATCAGCACCGGCAGCAGCAGGCCGCTGATGTTGCGGCGGGCGTCGACGACGTCGCGGACGTACCGGCGGACCGGACCGCGGTCGCGGGGAAGGACGGCGGAGTCGTCGCCGCGCATCATCCGCTCGCGGCGGGACGCGGCCGCAGCCTTGCGCTCCTCCTTGGTCATCGGAGCGCCGCCCGTGGTCTTGGCCCGTTTGAAGGCCTCGCGCTGCGTCTTCGGCGGCGGGGCCACCGGACCGCGGTGCGGGATCTTTTCGCGCTGCTTGGGCGTCGGGGCGCCCTTGCCCACCACCGGCTCGGCCGACTCGGCCGGCGCCGCGGGGGTGGTCACCGCGGCCTTCTTGCTGAAGATGCTCACCCACCCAGCTTAACGGCCGAGCGGGATCGGCCACAGTCCACGGAACCGTCCCGTTTCCGTGGCATCATCGAGGAGCGCACCTGCGTTGTACAGGTAGGCGTGGGATCCATCCGATACACGCGCTTCCCGTCCGCCCGGTGCCCGACCAGCGACACCACAGCAGTACTTCTCATAAGGGGATGCCCATGACGACAGCCGAGTCCGTCGCCCAGACCGCGACGTCCGCCGCCGACAGCACCGCACCGCTCACCGCCGCCCACGGTGCCACCCTGACCGCCAGTGCCGCGGCCAAGGCGCGTGCGCTGCTCGAGCGCGAGGGCAACCCGGACATGGTGCTGCGCATCGCCGTCCAGCCGGGTGGCTGCTCGGGTCTGCGGTACGAGCTCTTCTTCGACGACCGCACGCTGGACGGCGACGCGCTGGTCCGGTTCGACACCGTCGGGCTGGCCATCGACCGGATGTCCAAGCCGTACCTCGACGGCGCGACGATCGACTTCGTCGACACCATCGAGAAGCAGGGTTTCACGATCGACAACCCGAACGCGGGGAACTCCTGCGCCTGCGGGGACTCGTTCCACTGATCGACTGACCGCTCATCGACGGCCCGCCGGGTATCCACCCGGCGGGCCGTCGGCGTGTGTGCCGCCGTTCCCTGCGTGACACACTCCAGTCGCCTGCGCTGCACCCCGAGGTCCCGGAGCCGTCCGGGACCGCCGCCCCGCTGATCGTGGAGGTCCCCGTGACCATTGTCGTGACCGGATCGATCGCCACCGACCATCTGATGCACTATCCCGGGCAAGTTCTCCGATCAGCTGCTGCCCGACCAGCTGCAGCAGGTGTCGCTGTCGCTTCCTGGTCGACGACCTGGTCGTGCACCGCGGCGGTGTCGCCGCGAACATCACCTTCGCGATCGGCGTGCTCGGCGACCGTCCCGGTGCTGCTCGGCGCGGTCGGCGCGGACTTCGACGACTACCGAGGCGTGGCTGCGCCGGCACGGCGTCGACTGCGACATCGTCGGGACCTACACCGACGTCCACACCGCCCGCTTCGTCTGCACCACCGACGACGACATGACCCAGATCGCCATCGTTCTACGCCGGGCGCCATGTCGCGATCCCGCGAACATCGAGATCTCGCCGATCGCCGCGACGCAGCCGGCGCATCGGACCTGGTGCGTGATCAGCGCCGACGACCCGGAGGCGATGTTCCTGCACGACCGAGGAGTGCCGCGCGCGCGGCTACCCGTTCGCCGCCGATCCGTCGCAGCAGCTGGCCCGGATGGACGGCGACGCAGGTCCGCACGCTGATCGACGGCGCCGCGCTACCTGTTCACCAACGACTACGAGCTGGGCTGCTGCTGCCGAAGACCGGCTGGTCGGACGACGAGGTCATGACCCAGTCGAGTGCGGGTCACCACCCTCGGCAAGGAAGGGCGTCGAGATCGTCGCACCGCGACGGCACCTCGATCCACGTCGGCGTGGTGCCCGAGATCGTCAAGGTCGATCCGACCGGTGTCGGCGACGCGCTTCCGGGCCGGCTTCCTGACCGGCCGCGAACGCGGCCTGAGCCTCGAGCGCTCCGCGCAGCTGGGCTCGCTGGTCGCCACCCTGGTGCTGGAGACCGTCGGCACCCAGGAGTGGACGCTGGACTGGGACCTGAGCTACCCGCGGCTCGAGGCCGCGTACGGCGACCCCGGCGGCCACCGAGATCATGGCCGCGCTCGGGGTGCTCGTCCCCAGCGCTGAGCGCCCCGGAGCCGGTCAGAGCTGGACCGGGTAGTGCTCCTCCGGGATCTCCGGGGTGATCGCGCCGGTGACGAAGATGGCGTGCCACAGCAGGAAGATCAGGATCGTCCACATCCGCCGGCAGTGATCGGCGGCGCCGGCCCGGTGCTCGTCGAGCAGGCGCCAGCGCCGCGGTCGGGTCGAGGAACTCGTCGGCCTGTGACGCTGGCGATGATGTCCCGGGCCCAGTCGTAGCGCCTCGCCGGCCAGCTAGTGCCGGATCGGCACCGGGAAGCCGAGCTTGCGGCGGTTCAGCACGTGCGCCGGGACGATCGGTTCCAGCGCCCGGCGCAGCGCGTACTTGCTGGTCTCGCGGGTGATCTTCGAGGTCGGAGTCGACCTTGCGGGCGCACCTCGAACACCTCGGGGTCCAGGAACGGCACCCGCAGTTCCAGCGAGTTGGCCATCGTCATCTTGTCCGCCTTGACCAGGATGTCGCCGCGCAGCCAGGTGAACAGGTCGACGTGCTGCATCCGCGAGATCGGATCCCAGCCGGCGCTGGTCGGCGTAGACCGGGTCGGTGACGTCGCGGAACGACACACTCCGGCGCGGTAGGTCGTGCAGCAGCCGCGCGCAGCTGCGTCGTCGCAGAAGCTGCGGGCGTTGCCGTAGTAGCGGTCGTGCAGGTCGATCGCGCCGCGGCGCAGCAGGTTCTTGCCGCGGAAGCCCGTCCGGCAGCGCGCGCCACCGCCGCGCCGAGACGCGCGACGCAGCGGCCCCGGCAGCGGGTGATCGGGGCCAGGCTCAACGGTTCCCGGTAGATGTTGTAGCCGCCGAACAGCTCGTCGGCGCCCTCGCCGGAGAGCACCACCTTGACGTGCTTGCGCGCCTCGCGGGCGATGAAGAACAGCGGCACCAGGGCGGGGTCGGCGACCGGGTCGTCGAGGTACCAGACGATCATCGGGCAGCGCGTCGACGAACTCGGCCTGGCGACGACCTTGGATCACGTGCCGCACCCCGATCGCCTCGGCCGCGTCTCGCCGGCGACGTCGACCTCGGAGAAGCCCTCCCGCTCGAAGCCGGTGGTGAAGGTGATCAGGTCGCGGGTTGTGCCGCATGGCCAGCGCGGCGATCGCCGTCGAGTCGATACCGCCGGACAGGAACGCGCCCACCGTGACGTCGGCGCGCATGTGCTTGGCCACCGAGTCGTCGAGCACCGTCGGCGATCTCGTCGTACAGCGCGGCCCGGTCCGGTCCGGCGGCGGGCCGCGCCTCGGGCATGAACACCGGGTGGAAGTACCGCGTGAACTGCGGCCGCGGGTCGTCCGGGCCGACCGTGAACCGGGTGCCCGACTCCAGCCGCCGGATCGCGGTGTCATCGTCTCGGGCTCCGGCACGTACTGCAGCACCAGGTAGTGCTGCACGGCGCGTCTCGTCGACCGAGTCGCCGGGCCGGTCAGCTCGCGGAGGCCCTTCTTCTCGCAGGAGAAGACCCAGCCGGTGCCGGCGCCGGCGGCGTAGAACAGCGGCTTGATGCCGAACGGGTCGCGGGCGCCGAACAGCGTCCGCGTCTCGGTGTCCCAGATGCGGAAGGCGAACATGCCGCGCAGCCGGTCGACGACGTCCGCGCCCCAGTGGTGGAAGCCGGCGACGATCGCCTCGCCGTCGCCCGTCGGTGTGCGAACGGTCGCGCCGAAGCTCGGCCGCCAGTTCCGCCCGCAGCTCGAGGTAGTTGTAGATCTCGCCGTTGAAGACCAGCGCGTAGCGCTGCGGGTTCTCCGGCGGGCCCCAGCGCAGCGGCTGGTGCGCGTGCTCGATGTCGATGATCGACAGCCGGTTGAAGCCGAAGACCACGTCCTGGTCCTGCCAGGTCCCGCGCTCGTCGGGGCCGCGGTGCCGCGCGCACTGCATGCCGGCGGCGACGGCGTCGACCCGGGACGCCGCGTCGCCGGTCGTGGACAGGTACCCCATGAGTCCGCACATGGCGTCGAGTCTCCCGCATCCCCGGCCGTGCTCCGGGTGTGCGCGCCCGGCCACGTGGGAAGTCGCCGTGTGAAGTAGCCTGAACCCGTAGGAACGATGAAAGGCGTGTGACTGTGGCTGGTTCTCGACTGCGGCGTTTCGCCCTCGTGGGTGGACTCGCGGGCGCTTCGCTGCTGCTCAGCGGTTGTTCTCTGGCCGACCTGCCGCGTTTCGGCTGGCCGGAGGGGCACACCGAAGAGGGTGAGGCCATGCAGTACTTCTGGTCGGCGACCTTCATCGCGGCGCTGGTCATCGGTATCGGCGTCTGGGGCCTGATGTTCTGGTCCTTCGCCCTGCACCGGAAGAAGAAGGGTTCGCCGCTCTACCCGAAGCAGACCAAGGAGAACCTGCCCCTGGAGATCGTCTACACCGCGATCCCCATGGTGCTGGTGATGATCCTCTTCTACTTCACCGTCACCACCGAGAACAAGGTCCTCAAGATGGAGGCCAACCCGGACGTCACCGTCAACGTGACCGCCTTCAAGTGGAACTGGGACTTCTCCTACGAGGGCACCACCAGCCCGGACGGCACGGCCGACGGCCTCGTGCACACGATCGGCTCCAGCTCCGAGATCCCGATGCTGATCCTGCCGACGAACAAGGTCATCGAGTACCACCTCGAGTCCGCGCGACGTCATCCACTCGTTCTGGGTCCCGGACTTCCTGTTCAAGCGCGACGTCTTCCCGTCGCCGGAGGCCAACCAGGTCGACAACGGCGACAAGTTCCAGAACACCATCACCGTCGAGGGCGCGATGGTCGGCCGCTGCGCCGAGCTGTGCGGCCAGTACCACTCGATGATGAACTTCGAGGTCCGCGGTGTCTCCGACGAGCTGTACAACCGAGTACCTGACGCTGCGCCAGCAGGTGAACCCGGTCACGGGTCGTGGGTACACCAACGCCGAGGCACTGACCGCGATGGACTGCGGCGAGCTGTGCGTCGCCGACGGCCACGACCACCGAGACCTTCGACACCCGCCGCACCGCCGACAACATCATCGCCGGAGGGAACTGACCCATGAAGGTCGAATACCGCCTCTTCCTGTGGCTCACCGTCTTCTTCTTCGTCGCTGCAGTGATCTACGGCATCTTCGCCGGCGCCGACGAGCCTGTCGGAGTCGTCGGGATCGCCCTGACCGGTGGGCTGTCGCTCATCGTGGGATCGTTCCTGTGGTTCTCCGGCCGGCGCCTCCAGCAGGAACGCCCCGAGGACAATATCGACGCCGAGGTTTCCGACGGCGCCGGTGAGCTCGGGTTCTTCTCGCCCGGTTCGTACTGGCCGCTGTGCATCGCCGCCTCCGCGGCCGTGTTCGCGGTCGGAACCGCGTTCATGCAGGTGTGGCTGATGATCGTCACCGCCGCGTTCCTGATCATGAGCATCTGCGGCCTGCTGTTCGAGTACCACCGGGCACCGGCCGACCACTGAGCCGCCGGTACCCATGAGGTCCCACCACGACGAACCCGCCGGCCCTGCCGGCGGGTTCTTTCGTTGCGCCCACTGGGCGTCGGTAACGCCGTCGCGCTGCTCCGTGCTGACCAGCTCGCGACCGTCGGCGAGGCCGTCCTCGCCGACGCTCGATACATCGCGAGGCCGAGGATCGGACAGCGGGCCGCCGCCGTGGGCTCGACCGTCGTCGGGCAGACGATGCCCAGCGGCCGCCGTGGAGCCACCAGCTGCAGTGGGTGACTGACAGCGAGGGCGCGGTGGACGGCGTGGCGGCCCTGGTGCTGTCCGGGGACTAGGGCTGCATCGCACAGCTGGCGGCCGCACGCGACCAGCGGGGGCCGTGACCTGAGCCGGGCGTTGCTGGCCGCCAGCTGCGCTGCCACCCCCGGGCCCACGGCGCTCACAGCGTCGATGCCGTCGACCTGTGCCTGCACGCCGGGACGCAGGGCACCTGCGCAGTTCGTCCAGCTGGCGGATCGGTGACGGTCCCGGAAACGACGGAACCGCCGCCCCCCGGGTGGGGGAGCGGCGGTTCCGGGTCGGACCAGCAGACCTGTCGGTCAGCGCTCCAGGGTCTTGGTGGCGCGGTTGGCACCGGCGATCGGTGAGTCCTCGCCGCCGAGATCGGGACCGGCCTCGAGGTGGCCGCTGTCGTTCTTGGGCCGGATCGCACCCTTGACGGCATGGCCGGCGGAGCCGAGCTGATTCATCCGCTTCGGCACCGATGCGCCCTGGTAGGTCGAGCGGGATCGGGTGGCCGTGGCTGTCGACGCCGTCGAGGCTCTGGTGGACCTCGATGAACTCGCCGTGCGGCAGCCGCTTGATGATGCCGGTCTCGATGCCGTGCTCCAGGACGGCCCGGTCGGCGTGCTGCAGGCCGAGGCAGATCCGGTACACGACGATGTAGACGACGATCGGCACGACGAAGGATCCGACCCGGCCGATCCAGGTCATCACGTTCAGCGAGATGTCGAACTTCAGCGCGATGATGTCGTTGCCGCCCATGATCAGGTTCATCACGTAGAAGGCGATGAACGCCGAACCCAGCGCGGTCCGGACCGGGACGTCGCGCGGGCGCTGCAGGATGTTGTGCAGCGCGTTGTCCTTGGTGAACTTGCGTCTCGATCCATGGATAGGCCGACACCAGGATCATCAGCACGGTGGCGCCGACGATGGCCGGGAAGAACACCGCGGGGATCATGTAGCGCCCGAACAGGTTGTGGATCTCCCAGGCGGGCCAGATCCGGACCAGGCCGTCGAGGAAGCCCATGTAGAAGTCGGGCTGGACGCCGGCCGACACCTGAGACGGGTTGTACGGACCGAGCAACCAGATCGGGTTGATCTGGAAGACACCCGACATGACGACGGTGATGCCGGCGACGATGGCGAAGAAGCCGGTGGCCTTGAGACCGAAGACCGGCATGACCCGGACGCCGACGACGTTGTTCTCGGTGGCCCGGGGGCCGGCGAACTGGGTGTGCTTCTGGAACCACACCAGGCCGACGTGCACCGCGATCAGGGCCAGGATGATGCCCGGGATCAGCAGGATGTGCAGGCTGTAGAACCGCGCCGATGATGATCTCGCCCGGGTAGTCACCACCGAAGGCCGCCCAGTGGATCCAGGTGCCGATGACCGGGATGGACAGCAGGAAGGCGCTGACCGCGCGAAGGCCGGTGCCCGACAGCAGGTCGTCGGGGAGCGAGTAGCCCATGAAGCCCTCGGCCATGCCCAGCACCAGCAGCAGGACGCCGATGACCCAGTTGGCCTCACGCGGCTTGCGGAACGCGCCGGTGAAGAAGACCCGCATCATGTGCAGCATCATCGAGGCGAGGAACAGCAGCGCCGCCCAGTGGTGGATCTGCCGGATCAGCAGGCCGCCGCGCACCTCGAAGGAGATGTCCAGCGACGAGGCGTAGGCGACGGACATCGGAACGCCGCGGAGCTTGTCGTAGACGCCCTGGTAGACCGTCTCGCGTCATGGAGGGGTCGAAGAACAGGGTCAGGTACACGCCCGACAGCAGCAGGATGACGAAGCTGTACATCGCGACTTCGCCCAGCAGGAACGACCAGTGGGTGGGGAAGACCTTGTTGAAGATCTGCGTCCGCAGCGGGCGGGCGCCGTGGTAACGGACGTCGAGCTCGTCGAGCTGCTTCGCCACCAGCGACGGCTTGGTGGGCCTTGGTCGCTGTCGTCAGTCGGCTCATGATTCGTATCTCCCCTTGTTCTCCCAGAAACCGGGCCCCACGGGTTCGGTGAAATCGCTGACGGCGATGAAGTACCCCTCATCGTCCACGGTGATCGGCAGCTGGGGGAGAGGCCGGGCGGCCGGTCCGAAGACCGGGCGGGCGCCGTCGTTCACGTCGAACTGCGACTGGTGGCACGGGCACAGGATGCGGCCGGTCTGCTGCTCGTAGAGCGAGACCGGGCAACCGACGTGGGTGCAGATCTTGGAGTAGGCGTAGTAGTCGCCGAAGCGGTACGTCTCGTGCGCGGCGTCGCGGAACTTGACCGGCTCGTTGGAGCGCAGCCGGAAGAGCATCACCGGCGCGTCCGAGGCCTTGGCGCCACCCGGCACGCCGGGGAACACCGTGATCATGGCGCCGGCGCGCCATGTCGCTGGGCCGCACCGGGGTGCCGTCCTGCTGGACCAGGCGCACCTTGGTGCCGTCGGCCGCGGGGGCCCACGGGGTGACCCAGAGCTGCGGACTCGTCACCTTCGGCCCACGGGTTCTTCACGAACCCGCCGAGCACCGGCACGGCTGCTGCGACGGTCAGGCCGCCACCGGCCAGCAGCAAGCGAGCCCTTCAGCATGCCGCGCCGCTTGATCAGGCCCGACTTGTCGCCGACGTCGGTCAGCTCGCCGGCCAGGGTCCGCCGGTCGATCTCGTCCGACAGACCGTCGTGGCGCTGCTGGACCGCGAGCTCGTGCGGCATCAACCGGCGGGCGATGCCCACCACACCGACGCCGAAGCACAGGATGGTCAGACCGAGGGTCAGGCCGAGCAACGGGTTGTACAGCGCGTAGACCCACTGGTCCGGGTCGTACCAGGTCTTGTACTCCTGCGGCCACCAGATGAACGTGACGGCGGTCAGCACACCGAACAGGCCGGTCAGGACGAACCACTTCGCCACCGCGCGCTCGGCGTTCTTGTCCGCCGGGCTGCCCGGGACGTAGCGCGGGCCGTACTCGACCAGCTCGACGCCGTCCAGCCTGCGCGCCGAGGCGGGCGAGCTCCTCGCGCGACATGGCGCGCAACTCCTCCGGCGTCGGGGTGTCGGTGGTGGACACTTCGCCGTTCACGACGTTGCCGCTCACGCGCGAGCTCCCATCCACAACATGACGCCCACGATCAGACCCATCCCGACGATGAAGGCGAAGAAGCCCTCGGACACCGGACCGAAACCGCCCAGGCCGTAGCCGCCCGGATCCATCGAGGCCTTGGCGCTCTGTACGTAGGTGACGATCGCGACCTTCTCGTCCGGGGTCAGCTGGCCGTCGGAGAATTTCGGCATGTTCTGCGGACCGGAGAGCATGGCGGAGTAGATCTCGGAGTCGGTCGCCGGGCCGAGGTCGGGTGCGTACTTGCCCTGCGACAGGGCGCCGCCCTTACCGGTGAAGTTGTGGCAGGACGCGCAGTTCAGCCGGTACAGCTCGGCACCCTTGGCGACCGCCGCGTTGTCCCGCATGGTGGCGGAGGTGCCGTCCTCGGCGACCGGGACCTGCGGGCCACCGCCGTTGGCCTGGATGTAGGCACCCAGGGCCTGGATCTCGAGCGGGTTGAAGACGGGCGCCTTGCGCGGGAGCCTGAGCGGTGTTGTCGGCCATCGGCATCCGCCCGGTCGCGACCTGGAAGTAGGTGGCGGCCTGGCCGACACCGATCAGCGACGGTCCGCGGTCCTCGACGCCCTGCAGGTTCGAGCCGTGGCAGGTGATGCACGAGTTCGAGTAGATCGCGGCGCCGGCGGCGATCTGCTGCCTCGTTGACCGCACCCGCCTCGGCCTCGCGTGGTGCGGGGGTGACCACCGAGAACAGGAAACCGAAGCCGACCAGCGCGATCAGCAGCGTCAGACGCGCCGCGCAGGCGGCGCTGGGACCTGCTGCGCGCGCGGATGCGCACCCGTGGGGGGAGCGTTGGCCGTTTCATGAGGACACCTCGTCTGCAGTCGTTGCGGCGGGTCGTGCGGGTGGTGCACAGGTGCAGCCGGCTGCTTCGATCACTACCCGGATGGGGGCGACCGTGGATGCACTCTGGGAAGTTCGTGTGGTCCGGAACACGGGGAACTACTTCACGATATAGATCGTTGCGAACAGCGCGATCCAGACGACGTCGACGAAGTGCCAGTAGTACGACACGACGATCGCCGAGGTGGCCTGGGCGGGGGTGAACTTGCTCAGCCGGGTGCGCTGGATCAGCAGCACGAAGGCGATCAGCCCGCCGATGACGTGCAGGCCGTGGAAGCCCGTGGTCAGGTAGAAGACGGTGCCGTACGCGTCCGAGGACAGCGTCATGCCCTCGGCGGTGACCGCGTGGTAGTACTCGTACGCCTGACCGCAGACGAAGACGAAGCCCATGATCAGCGTGATGCCGTACCAGAAGCGCAGTTTGATGACGTCGCCCTGTTCCGCGGCGAACACACCCCACTGGCAGGTCACCGAGCTCAGCACCAGGATGATCGTGAACACCGAGGCGTAGGTCACGTTCAGCTCGTGCAGCGGCCACTCCTCGGAGGTGGCCTTGGCGGTGAAGTAGATGCCGAACAGGCCGGCGAAGAACATCAGTTCACTCGCCAACCACACGACCGTGCCGACACTCACCATGTTGGGGCGGTTCAGCGTGTGGATGCGGGAGCTCAGGTTGCCGGGCGGCGGCGTCTGCACAGTGGTCACACATGGATTATGGACTGAGAAATCAGAAGATGCCCGCGCGGGTGGCGGCGCGGCGCCCCGTCGGCGCGTTCCCCTACGATGCTCGTGTGTCCGGTCCCACGATTCTGGTCTACAGCCACCGCGCGGACGTGCGGGAGGAGCTCATCTTCGCCATCGGCCGCCGCCCCGCCGCTGACCTGCCCCGGGTGACGTTCCTCGAGTGCGCGAGCGTGGCCGACGTGCTGATGGCCGTCGACTCCCGGGCCGCCGACGTGGTCATCCTGGACGGTGAGGCGCAGCCCACCGGTGGGATGGGGATCTGCCGCCAGATCCACAACGAGGCCGCCGACCCGCCGCCGGTGATCCTGGCCGTCCGGCGCGCTGCCGACCGCTGGCTCGCCACCTGGTCCAAGGCCGCGGAGGTCCTGGTGTATCCGCTGGACCCGGTCACCGCCGCCGAGACCGTCGCCAAGGTCCTGCGCGCGCTCCCCGTCAAGTGACGGGCGCGACGTCCGCACCGCTGGGCTGGCCGGTCCTGATCCGTCGGCTGATGGCCGGTGGTGACCTCACCGCCGACGAGTGCACCTGGGCGATGGGCCGCATCATGGCCGGCGAGGCGACCGGCGCCCAGATCGCCGGGTTCGCGGTCGCCCTGCGGGCCAAGGGGGAGACCGCCACCGAGGTCAGCGGGCTGGCCGACGGGATGCTCGCGCACGCACGGCGTTTCACGGTCGCGCCCCGGTCGGTGGACATCGTCGGGACCGGTGGTGACAACTCCAACTCGGTGAACATCTCGACGATGGCCGCGATCGTGACCGCCGCCGCCGGCGCGACGGTCGTCAAGCACGGTGGGCGCGGCTCGTCGAGCATGACCGGCGCCGCCGACGTGCTGGAGAACCTCGGGGTGGCGATCAGCCTCACCCCGGCCGCCGTGCAGCGCTGCGTCGACGAGGTCGGCATCGGGTTCTGCTTCGCCGCCGCCTTCCACCCGTCGATGCGGCACGCAGCCGGACCGCGCCGCGAACTCGGCGTCCCCACCTTCTTCAACATCCTGGGCCCGCTCACCAACCCGGCGCAGCCCGCGGCGGCGGCGATCGGTTGCGGCAGCCTGCCGCTGGCACCGCTGATGGCCGACGTGCTCGCCGTGCGGGGGATCGAGGCGCTGGTCTTCCGAGGCGACGACGGGCTCGACGAACTGACCACGACCACCACCTCGACGGTGTGGCGAGTCCGGGACGGAGGAGTCGACGTCACCTCGGTCGACCCGGGCCGGTGGGGGATCGCGCCGGCGACGGCGGACGACCTGCGCGGCGGCGAGGCGGCGTTCAACGCCGACGTGGTGCGCCGGCTGGTGGCGGGGGAGACCGGGCCCGTCCGGGACGCGGTCGTGCTGAACGCGGCGGCGGCGCTGGCCGCGCACGCGGGACTCACCGATGACCTCGACGCGGACCTGCAGCGGGGTCTCGTGGCCGCCGACGACGCGCTGAGCAGTGGGCGGGCGGCGACGTTGTTGACGGAGTGGATCACCGTCTCGCAGCAGGCCGCCGCCGCTCAGCCCGTCTGAGGCCCGCCGGTCCGACCCACCCGCTCAGCCGCCGATCGAGAACGCGTCCTCGCTGTCCCGGCTCGCGTACGAGCGGAAGGCGATGTGCGTCGTGGTCCGCTTGACCCCGGGCACCTTGCTGATGTGGCCGGGCACCAGGTCGGCGATCGACTCGTGGTCGGGCAGCCGGACCAGCACGACCAGGTCCACGTCACCCGCGCACGAGTAGACCTGGTCCACTCCGCTCAGGTCGGCGATCTGCTGCGCGGCCTGCGGGATCAGGTCGGCCTCGACCTCGATCATCACGATGACGGTGATCATCGGACATGTCTATCACTGCGCTCCAGCGCCCACCGGTGCCGCCCGGCCCCGCCGATCGGTGACGCCCACTCACCGTCGAGCTGCACCAGCCGCACCCCTGGTGCCTCCAGCCAGCGCAGCAGTGTCCCGACCTCCTCGGCGCCGGCGGCGGGCAGCGGGCCGGAACCGGGGATGACGGTCTCGGCCGAGGCGACCAGCAGGTCGATCACCGGCATCGGGTTGATCCCACACGGCGCGTGACCGGACGCGGCGAGCCGGCCGTACCGGACCACCGCGATCCACCAGCCGCCGCCGCCGTCCCGGGCCGCGGCCACCAGCTGCGGCACCGCCGCCAGGGCCCCGAGCCGCTGCCGTCGGTGCAGCCCCTTCACCAGCGCCACCGCCCGGTCCCGGTGCAGCGCGGCGTCGTCGAAGCGGCCGGCCGCGGCGAGCCGGTCCAGCCGGGCCAGCAGCGTCCGTGATCAGCGATGACGGCCGGCCGGCGACCATATCGGCGAAACGTCTTGTGTGCGCGGCATAGTCGGCCACCGACTCCCGGCCGGCACAGGGGGCGCCGCAGCGGCCGAGCTCGGCCAGCGCGCACGGGGTGCCGTCCGGGTCCCGCCGCCGGATCCGCTGCGCGCACCGGCGCAACCGGAGCACGCTGGACACCGCCTCCAGGGCCTGCTCGGCGGCCGGCCGGGTGCGGAACGGGCCGAGCAGTACCCGGTCGGCCCGGGCGGGGCCGTCCACGGCGGTGACGATGCTCAGCCGGGGGAAGGCCTCGTCGGTGAGGGTGATCCAGCACGCCTTGGCCGGCTGGCGCGAGCGCCGGTTGTAGGGCGGCTGATGTGCCGCGATCAGCCGTTGCTCCCGGATGTTGGCCTCGAGCGGATGGGCGCACCGGACGTGGTCCACCCGCTCGGCCAGCGTCACCATCTGCTTGATCCTGGCCCGCGTCTCGGCCGCGGAGAAGTACGAGCGGACGCGGCGGCGGAGGTCGGTGGCGGTGCCCGACGTACAGCACCTCGTCGCGGCGGCCCCGGAACAGGTAGACACCCGGCGCCGACGGCAGCCGGTCGGCGAGGTGGCGCTTGCGGCGACGGGCCGGCGACAGGTCCTTCGTGACGTCGATGAGGTCGGGCAGCGTGTGCACCCCGAGTGAGCCGACCCGTTCGATGAGCGCGTGCAGGACGTCGACGGTCGCCTGCGCGTCGTGCAGGGCCCGGTGGTCGGGTGTCACGGTGGCGTGCGAGCAGGGGAGCCAGCGCCCCGAGCCGGACGCTGGGCGCCTCGTCGCGGGTCAGCACCTTGCGTGCCAGCTGCACGGTGTCCAGGACCGGCGGCGCCGGCCAGCGCAGACCGTGCCGGGCGCAGGCGTGCTTGAGGAAGCCGACGTCGTAGGGGGCGTTGTGGGCGACCAGGACCGCACCCCGGAGGAACTCGAGGAACGCGGGCAGCACGAGCTCGATCTTCGGGGCGTCGTAGACCATCAGGTTGGTGATGCCGGTGAGCATGGTGATCTGTGCCGGGATGGCCCGCCCCGGGTCGACCAGGGTGGCGAACTCGCCCAGCCGCTCGCCGCCGCGCACCTTGACCGCGCCGATCTCGGTGATGCCGTCGGCGTCCTTGGCCGAGCCGCCGGTGGTCTCGAGGTCCACCACCACGAAGGTCACCTCCGACAGCGGCTCACCGAGGTCGGAGAAGGCCTGCTGGAGCGTCGCGCCGATCGTCACGGTCGATACCGTAGGGACCACCACCGACAGAGAAGCTGCGACACACGTTCGAAAGGCGGGCCCGTCCCGATGACCCTCCCCGAGGTCGTGCAGCGACCGCTGCTGCGCTGGGCCGCCGACACGCTCGGCACCCTGCCGCCGGAGCGGATCCCGGCGGCGCTGCGACCGGTCGCCCGGTTCCGGCCGGCCCGCCGGGCGACGCTGGGAGCTGCGGCACTGCTGCAGGCGCTGGCGGCCGACGCAGGATTCCGGGCCGAGGTGGCGCAGTACGTCAAGGCGCGGGGCGTCGATCCGGCGGGCGACGGTGACCTGGCGGAACGCGCCGCGGCCGCGCAGCTCTGGGACCACCCGGCCGCCGCCGACCTGCTGGTCGAGGTCGGCCGGGGGCGGAGGAGGACGAAGTGACGCGCCTGCGGGCCGAGGTGGCGCGGTTGACCGCCGAGCTGGTCCTTGCGCGGCGACCGGTGAACCGGGTGGAGAAGAAGCCGCCGCGGGTTCTCGCCGCCGCCGCCGGAGGGCGCCGAGACCATCGAGAAGCTCAAGACCCGGCTCCGCGAGCAGGGATCGGCGTTGCGGGCCGCGCAGGACGCCGCCGCCGGCGGCCGAGGAGCGGGCGGGCGGCGAGCTCAAGGTGCTGCGGGTCGCCCACGACCGCGCTCAGGCGGAGCTGCACAATGCGCGGGACCGGCAGGCCCAGGAGCAGGCCAGGGCCGACCGGCTGCAGCAGCAGCTGGACACCACCCGGGCCGCCGACCGGTCCGACCGTGACGCCGCCCACCGGCGGGTCGAACTGCTGCTGGACACCGTCGACCAGGCGGCCCGGGGGCTGCGCCGTGAGTGGCAGCTGACCACCGGCGGCCCGGATCCGGCCGAGCGGGTCGCGGGCGCGCTCGCGGGCGCCGGCGCTGGCTCCGGTCGGCGACACCGCGAGCCTTGCCGGCCTGCTGGCGATGCCGCGGGCACACGTGATCGTGGACGGCTACAACGTCACCAAGTCGGCGTGGCCGCAGCTCACCCTGGCCGAACAGCGCGACCGGCTGGTGCGCGAGCTCGCGGCGATGACCATGCGACCCGCCACCCAGGGGCTGGAGATCACCGTGGTGTTCGACGGCGCCTCCGTCGTGGTGCCGCAGATGAACTTCCGCGGGGTGCGGGTGCTGTACTCGCCGGCCGGGGTCACCGCGGACGACGTCATCCGCCGGTTGGTCGCGGCCGAACCGCAGGGTCGTGTACTCCTGGTAGTCACCGCGGACCGCGAGATCGTGGACTCGGTGCGCCGGGCCGGTGCCCGCACGGTGGCTCCGACGGCGTTGTTGTCCGTTTCGGGCCCCGATCCGCGGGCCTGAAGAGCCGTCCGGACCCTTTCGGGTGGGTGGCCCGGGTCTCATGCGCATGCATCGTTCCAGCCCGCCCGCAACATGCGTCCGAACGAGTGAAGTCAGTCACAAGATCATGCGTTTCCGCAGGTGGGGCCGGGAACACCCGGGGTCTGACACGGACTTGTGCACACCACACGCAACTCTGCTGGCGTCCGCGCATCCGCTGTCGTAACCTCATCGTGACCTGCGGACGACGCAGCCCACACGGGCGGCACCGCGGGACACCGCCGAATCGACGCGTCGGGCGTCGAACCGGGGAACCAGGTGTTACTGGGGTGAATCGCTCACTCTGTGTGTCCACCATGACGGTCGTGCCGCTGCTCACCGCAGAGACCACGACCTGACGGGCGTGCGCACGGCGTGAGGGTAGGGCTACTTCCTTGGCCCGAATCCGTCAGCTAACCCGGTAGGCGGCCAAAGGATGAAAGGCTCGCCCCCCTTGCTCGCTGTGTCTCGTCTTCGGCGTGGTGTCATGCTCGCCGGCGTGTCGCCCTCGCCCTCGGTGCCGCACCGGTTCTCACCGCCGCCGCCGATCCCGACTCCCGTCAGCCGCCCGAGCACCGCCGCCGACGCCAAGGACGCCTGGCTGGCCGCCAGCGAGCAGGCCGGGGCGCTCAACGAGCAGTCTCTGCAGGCCGCCGAAGCCGTCGCCGCCGCGGCTGCCGCGATCACTGCCGCGAACGACGCGGTCACCGCCGCGACCGCCGCGATCGGCACCGCCGAGACGGAGCGGACGCAGGCCCAGGCCGTCGTCGACTCCTTCGCCGGCAAGCTGGACGCCTTCGCCAACGCCAGCTTCCGCGGCGCCCGGATGAGCGAGTTGTCCTCGCTGCTGACCGCCGACTCCGCCGACGACTACCTCGACTCGGTCACCGCCCTGGACCGGGTCGCCGGCGACACCAGCGACATGCTGGCCGACGCCCGTGACGCCGAGACCGCCGCCGCTGCCGCCGCCGTGGCCGTCGAGGCGAAGAAGGCCGAGGCCGAGGCGGCCCAGCAGGCCGCCGTGCAGGCCAACGCCGACGCCGTGACCGCCGAGCAGACGCTCGCCGCGACCAGGACCGCGCTCGACGCCCAGGTCGCGGAGTACGAGGCGCTGTACGACCAGCTCACCGAGGAGGAGCGCCAGGCCGCGATCGCGGCTGAGGAGGCCCGCCTCGCCGCCGAGGCCGAGGCCGCCGCTGCGGCAGCCGCCCCCGCGCCGGCCGCGGCCGCGCCGGCCGCCCAGATCGCCGTGGCCGGCACCAGCAGCAGTGCCGCGGCCACCAGCGCCACCCCGAAGGCCGCGGTGCCCGCAGTCAGCGCGCCGAACTCCAAGGCGCCGCCAGGCCGCCGTCGAGGCGGCCCTGTCCAAGGTCGGTTCGCGGTACGTCTTCGGCGCCGCCGGCCCTTCCCAGTTCGACTGCTCGGGCCTGACCTCGTGGGCCTGGAAGCAGGCCGGCGTGAGCATCCCGCGTACCTCCGGTGGCCAGCACGGCCTGCAGTCGGTCCCGATGGACCAGCTGCAGCCGGGTGACCTCGTCACCTACTACTCGCCGGTGCACCACGTGGCGATGTACATCGGCAACGGCCAGATCGTGCACGCCTCGACCTCGCTCGAAGCCGGTCTACGTGACCTCGGTGAGCTACGGCGGCCCGAACGCCAGCGGCCACCGCGTCGGCTAGCAGGGTCCCGCTGACCGGCTAGGTTGGTCGCCACCATGCGGCGCACCCTGCTGATCAGCAACGACTTCCCGCCGCGGGCGGGTGGCATCCAGTCCTATGTCCACGAACTGGCGTCCCACCTGCCCGCGGCGGATCTCGTCGTCTACGCCCCCGCCTGGCCGGGGGCCGCGGAGTTCGACGCAGCCCAGCCGTACCCCGTGCACCGACACCCCTCGTCGCTGATGCTGCCGGTGCCGTCGGTGGCGCCGGACCGCCGCCCGGTTGATCGCCGCCCACCGGCTGACCGCCGTCTGGTACGGCGCCGCCGCCCCCCTTGCGCTGCTCACGCCCGACGCTGCGCCGGCACGGCATCCAACGGACCGTGGCGAGTACCCACGGGCACGAGGTCGGCTGGTCGATGCTGCCGGGCGCCCGTCAGTTGCTCGGCCGGATCGGCCGCAGCAACGACGTCATCACGTTCGTCAGCCACTACTCGCGATCGCGGATCGCCGCCGCGCTCGGTCCGGACGCAGCACTGGAACACCTGCCGCCGGGCGTCGACGCGGCGGCCTTCCAACCCGATGCGTCCGTACCGTTCCGCGTTGCGGCAGCAGTGGGGGATCGGCGACCGGCCGGTCGTGGTCTGCGTCTCCCGACTGGTCCGCCGCAAGGGTCAGGACGTGCTGATCGAGGCGTGGCCGCAGGTGCTCGCGGGCTGCCCCGAGGCCGTGCTGCTCATCGTCGGGGGCGGCTCCGACGAGCCCCGGTTGCACGCCCTCGTCGAACGACATGCGCTGCAGGACAACGTGATCGTCACCGGCCAGGTGCCGGCGGCGGATCTCGCCGGGTACTACGCGGCCGGGGACGTCTTCGCGATGCCGTGCCGGACCCGGGGCGGTGGTCTGGACGTCGAGGGTCTGGGCATCGTGTTCCTGGAGGCATCGGCGGCCGGTCTCCCGGTCGTGGTCGGCGACTCCGGCGGTGCGCCGGAGACGGTCCGCCCCGGGGTCACCGGAGAGGTGGTGGACGGCCGGGACGCCGCCGCGGTCGCCGATGCGTGCCGCACGCTGCTGACCGACCGGGTGCGGGCCCGGCGGTACGGCGCCGCCGGCCGACGGTGGGTGGCCGACCACTGGACCTGGACCGCGTCCGGCGCCCGGTTGGCCCAGCTGCTCAGCTGAGCGTCCGGACGGTGCCGCGCCCGGTTGTCGGCAGGGTCACTACCCGTTGTTGTTGAAGACTCACGCGGTGACACCGTAATCTGATCGTGACATCGATGGTGTGGTCGCCTGTGTGCCGCTGATGCGGGACAGGCTCGCCGCTCGTGTGGACGCATGCCCAGCGCTGCGACCGCGGACCCGCCATGACGCCCCGTCGCACCGGACGCCGATCACCCCCGATCGCCGCGAACCCCGGTGCGTGCCGCCGGACGCCCGTGCACTCCGGGACCGCGGTCGACCGAAGGGATCGCCTCCGTTGGCGCGCTCGACACTGCTTTCCTCCATGACCCCGCGCGTCACCGCCGTCCTCGCGACGGTCGCCCTCACCGGCACCCTGCTGGTCGCCGCACCGGCGTGGGCGGATGACCTGCCCGCCGGGCCGACCGCCACCACCTCCGCCGACGCCAAGACCGCCTGGATCGAGGCCGCCCGCGGTGTCGAGGAGCTCAACCAGGCCGTCCTCGCCGCGCAGCAGCAGGTCACCGACCGGCATTCCGCCGCTATCGCCGCGCAGGCCGCCGCCGACGCGACGCTGGCCGCGGTCACCGCCGCCGACGCACAGGTGGCCGCCGCCGACGAGGCGGTCGCCGCCTTCAAGCCCACGCTGGACGCCGTCGCCAACGCCAGCCTCAAGGGCGCCCGGTTCAGCTCGCTCTCGTCGTTGCTGACCGCCGACTCGGCCGACGACTACCTCGATCGCGTCGCCGCACTGGACCAGGTCGCCACCGACACCCTGGAGACGATGGCCGACGCGCAGCAGGCGGAGTCGGTGGCCGACGCGGCCAAGGCCGCCGCCGACGCCGTCCGCGCGCAGGCCCAGCAGGCGGC
Source organism: uncultured Actinomycetota bacterium (assembly GCA_963700115.1). Classification (GTDB taxonomy): domain Bacteria; phylum Actinomycetota; class Actinomycetes; order Mycobacteriales; family Nakamurellaceae; genus Nakamurella. The sequence continues at coordinate 1,590,933 of OY969473.1, forward strand.
CACCGACGCCGCCGGCGCGGTCGTCGCCGCCCAGCAGGCCGCCGCCGACGTGACGGCCCGGCAGGCCACCATGCAGCAGGAGATCGTGAAGTACGAGCAGGTCTACTCGGCCCTGACCGTGGCCGAGCGCGGCGAGGCCGTCGAGGCCTTCGAGAACTCCAACCTGTCGCCCGAGGCCCAGGTCAAGGTCGATGCCGAGGCCGCCGCCCGCGCCGCCGCCGGCATCACCGAGAACAACCTCAGCGCGATGTCGGTTTCGGCCGCGCCGGACACCGCCGCCGGAATCGCCGTCGCCGCCGCCCTCACCCGGCGGGGGATGCCCTACGTGTGGGGTGCCGTCGGCCCGGACGAGTTCGACTGCTCCGGTCTGATGCAGTGGGCGTGGAAGCAGGCCGGCATCGACATCCCCCGTACCAGCGCCGAACAGGCCACCCTCGAATCGGTCCCGATGGACCAGCTGCAGCCGGGCGACCTGGTCACCTTCTACTCGCCGGTGTCCCACGTCGGCATGTACATCGGCCACGGGCTGCTGCTGCACGCCTCCACCAGCAGGCTGCCGGTCAAGGTCATCGCCTGGAGAAGGCCGGCCCCAACCCCACCGGGCACCGCGTCCCGCGATGACCCTCGGCTAGCCTCGACCGGGTGCTGATCTCCGTCGTGGCCGATGTCCACGGCAACTTCGAGGACCTCGCCCGCGCCGCCGACCGTGCCGACCTGCTGCTGGTGCTGGGTGACCTGCTCGACTACGTCGACTACCACGACCCGGCCGGCGGCATCCTCGGTGCCGTCTTCGGCGAGGACCTGGTCCGGCCGTTCGTCACGATGCGGACCCGCGGCGATTTCGCCGCGCTGCACGACTACAACCAGAAGCTGTGGTCGCGGGTGGCGGATCCGGCCACGGGCCATCCACGACATCGTGGTGGACCGCTACGAGGCCGTGGTGAAGCTGCTGCCGGACAACGCTCTGGTGCTGCTGGGCAACGTGGACGTGGCAGGCGCCTGGGCCGAGGTCGCGCCGCCGCACCTGCAGGCACTGGACGGCGAGACCCGGGTGATCGACGGCGCGGTGTTCGGCTTCGTCGGCGGTGGGTCCACCCGTCCCGGGTCGGTCGTCCGCGACACCGGCTCGCCCTGGAAGCCGTTCGTCCGGTCCGCCCAGGACTTCGGAACCGCGCTGGCGGCGCTGCCCGCGGTGGACGTGCTCTGCACCCACATCCCGCCGAAGCTGACCTCCCTGCGGTACGACACCGTGCCCGCCCGGCTGGAGATGTACGGCCCCGGCCTGGTCGAGTACATCGACCGGCACCAGCCGCGGTACGCCCTGTCCGGACACGTCCACCAGCCGATCGGCGCCCGGCTGCGCCGCGGCCGCACCGAGTGCGTCAACGTCGGGCACTTCCAACGGTCGGCCCGGCCGTACCTGCTCGCGCTGTAGTGTTTTCGGACATGCCTGACCTGTCGACCCAATCGATCGTGATCCATGCCGAGCCCGCCCAGGTGATGGCCGTGATCGCCGATTTCGAGGCGTACCCGGAGTGGACAGGGGCCATCAAGTCGGTCGACATCACGGTTCCCGGCACCCCCGGACGGGCCAAGCAGGTCAAGTACGTGATGGACGCGGGCCTGCTGAAGGACACCTACGAACTGGTCTACCGCTGGGCGACCGACGGCCTGTCGGTCAGCTGGAGCCTGGTCTCCGGCTCGCTGCAGAAGTCCCAGGAGGGCACCTACCGGCTGGCCCCCGTCGCCGGCGGCACCGAGGTGACCTACAGCCTCACCGTCGAACCCTCCATCCCGTTGATCGGGCCGCTCCGGCGCAAGGCCGAGCGCTCGATCCTGGGCACCGCGCTCACCGAGCTGCGCAAGCGCGTCGAGAGCGCGTGAACGGGCGCGACACCGCCACCACGCCGCCGACCCGGACCCTGCTGTTCACCGGCAAGGGCGGGGTCGGCAAGACGACGCTGGCCGCCGCCACCGCGGTGGCCGCGGCCACCGCCGGTCACCGCACGCTGGTGCTGTCCACCGATCCGGCCCATTCGCTCTCCGACGTGCTCGGGACGCCGCTGACCGGCGAACCCGGTGCGGTGGGCGGATCCTCGCACCCGCGCTGTGGGCGGCCGAGGTCGACGTCCGCGGGCGCTTCGAGGCCGCGTGGTCCCAGGTCCGGCAGTACCTCGTCGGGGTGCTGGCCGCCCGCGGGGTCGCCGAGGTGACCGCCGAGGAACTCGTCGTGCTGCCCGGCGCCGACGAGATCCTGGCCCTGCTGGAGCTCGAGCAACGCGCCTCGTCCGGGGACTTCGACGTCATCGTGGTCGACTGCGCGCCGACGGGGGAGACCCTGCGGCTGCTGGCCCTGCCGGAGACGCTGTCGTTCTACGCCGACCGGCTGTTCGGCGCCCCGCAGCGGTTGCTGCGGGCGCTGGCGGCCGGGCTCGGCGGCCGGGGTGGCGCGACCGGACCTGACGGCGAGGTCCGCGACGCGGTCAGCGAGCTGCTCGGTCGGCTGGCCGCCGCCCGCACCCTGCTCACCGCCCCGACCAGCGGGGTCACCGTGGTGAGCACCGCCGAACAGGTCGTGCTGGCCGAGGCGCGACGCGCCTACACCGCGCTCTCGCTGCACGGCTACCGGGTCACCGGGGTGGTCGTCAACCGGCTGCTGCCGGCCGACGCCGACGGCGAGTGGGCGGCCCGGCTGCGCGCGGGCCAGCAGCGCCAGCTGGCCGCGGTCGCCGAGTCCTTCGCCGGGCTGCCCGTCTTCCACGCCCCGCTGCGCGCCGTCGAGCCGGTCGGGGTCCCCGCGCTGGCGGCGCTCGCTGCTCGAGGTCTACGGCGACCGGGACCCGCTGCCCGGCACCGGTCGATCCCCGGCCGGGCCTCGAGGTCGGCGGTGGCCAGGGGGAGTACACGCTGACCGTGCCGCTGCCGCTGGCCGACCGCGGCCAGGTCCAGCTCAGCCGCGCCGGCGACGACCTGGTCATCACCGTCGGGTCCCACCGCCGGCGGATCGCGCTGCCGTCGCTGTTGCAGCGCTGCACGGCGACCGGGGCCCGGTTCGACACCGACGCGCTGGTGGTGGCGTTCGTGCCGGACCCGGCACGCTGGCCCGACGCCCTGGTCGGTGTGTGATGGCCGACCGACCGTCCCACCAGAGCCTCGGCGTGGAGGCCCGGGCGCTGCTGGACGTGCTCGCCGACAAGCTCCGGACGACGGCGCAGCCGGCCGACGGGGAGACCCCGGCACCTCCGTCGGCGGCCGAGCACCCCGCCCGGTGCACCGGCTGCCCGATCTGCGCCACCCTCACCTACCTCGCGGACCACCGCGAACTGTCCGCCCAGCTCGCGCAGGGCGCGCTGCTGATCGTGGGCGCGGTACGGCAGTATCTGGATCAGTCCCCGGGCTCGCCGACGGCGCCGTCCGCAGCCTCCCCTCCGCAAGCATCGGTGCAGCGCATTGACATCACCTGACCCGGCCTCCCCGGCGCACACCATCGGTGTGGACATCGGCGGCACCACCATCAAGGCGGCTGTCATCGACCGCAGCGGTCGCATCATCGACACGCTGTCGGCGCCCACGCCGGACGCCACCGACGCGACGGACGACGCGCTCGTCGCGGTGATCTCCGCGCTGGCCGCGTCGCACCCGGTGCGGGCGGTGGGGCTGGCCGTGGCCGGCTTCATCACCGCCGACCGCGCAGACCGTGATGTTCGCCCCGCACCTGGCCTACCGGGACAGCCGGGTGCCGTCCCGGCTCGGTGACCGGCTGGGGCTGCCGGTCGTGATGGAACACGACGTCAACGCCGCCGTCTGGGCGGAGCACCGCATCGGTGCCGCCGTCGGGGCCGACGTCGCGCTGTTGATCGCGCTGGGCACCGGTATCGGCGCCGGACTGATCGTCGGCGAGCGCATCTATCGCGGCGCGTTCGGCGTCGCTCCGGAGCTGGGTCACATCACCGTCGTCCCCGGCGGCCGGCCGTGCCCGTGCGGCAAGGTGGGCTGCTGGGAGCGCTACTGCTCGGGCACCGCGCTGGCCCAGACCGCCGCCGAGCTCGGGATGGAGGCCGCCGGCCCGATCACCGGGCAGTTGGTCGGCCGGGCGGCCCGAGACGGGCACCCGACCGCGCAGGCCGCGGTGGACGACCTGGGCGAGTGGCTGGCCCGCGGGATGGCCCTGGCCATCGACGTGTTCGACCCGGAGGTCATCGTCATCGGCGGTGGCGTCTCGAGCATCGCCGACCTGTTCCTGCCCGCAGCGGAGGACCGGCTGGGAGAGCTCGTCACCGGGGCCGGGCTACCGGCCGATGCCCAAGGTGGCCGCCGCGCACCTGCACGACACGGCGTCCATGGTCGGTGCCGGGCTGCTCGCGCAGGACCCGCACCACTGACGGTCTAGAGGACGGCGCCGTTCGGGCCGTCGAGGTCGTCGTCGTGCGCCCGCAGCCGGGACACCAGGGTGACCGCGCCGCCGGCCAGCAGCATCAGGCCGAACACCATGGTCAGCTGGGTGTCGACGACCAGCAGCGTCGGGAACACGATCAGGGCCAGCCCGGCGAGCATCAGCAGCACCGCGCCCAGGGTGGCCGGGCGCAACCGGGGCAGCGGCGGCGGCTCGGGCGGCGTGAAGTGGTCGTCGTCGGAGTTGTAGGTGGACTCGAGCTCGGCCTTCTCCGCGTTGAACTCGGCCAGCTCGCGGGCCCGTTCCTCGCGGCGGCGCTCCCGACGTTCCGCACGCTCCCGGGTCTCGGTGGCCACCCGTTCGGCCTCGGCCCGCTCCCGGGCTTCCCTCTCGTCGGCGACGGCATCCGCGGAGCGCACATCCGTGTGCGGCTCCCAGTTCATCGTCGAGGCGATGGGCGACACGATCGCGGCGAACCGCGCGGCGATGTCGTCCTCTTCAGCGCTGGCCACACAGCCATCGTCTCACGGCCGTTGTAGTGTGACCCGGTGTTCTACGCCGTGATGAAGTACGTCCTGATCGGCCCGCTGCTGCGACTTCTCTTCCCGACGAAGATCTCCGGTACCGCGCACATCCCCGAGACGGGCGGCGCGATCCTGGTCTCCAACCACCTCGCGGTGGCCGACTCGTTCTTCCTCCCGCTGCACATCAAGCGCCGGGTCACCTTCCTCGCGAAGTCGGAGTACTTCACCGAGAAGGGGGTCAAGGGCTGGTTGAAGAAGCAGTTCTTCCTCGGGATGGGACAGGTGCCCGTCGACCGGACCGGCGCCAACGCCGCCCAGGACGCGCTGGACACCGGGATCCGGCTGCTCCGCGACGGACAGCTCCTCGGTATCTATCCCGAGGGCACCCGCTCGCCCGACGGCCGGCTCTACAAGGGCAAGACCGGCGTGGCCCGGATGGCACTGGAGGCCGGCGTCGTGGTCATCCCGGTGGCGATGTTCAACACCGGCCGGATCAACCCCATCGGCTCCACGATGTGGCGGCCGTCGAAGGTGCGTATCGAGATCGGCCGCCCCTGGACTTCTCCCGCTACGAGGGGATGTCCGGGGACCGCTTCGTCGAGCGCAGCATGACCGACGAGATCATGTACCGGTTGATGGAGATGACCGGCCAGGAGTACGTCGACGTCTACGCGGCCAAGGTGAAAGCCGACCTGGAAGCCCGGGCGGCCGCCGAGGCCGGTGTCGTCGAGGGCCGCGGCCCGGGCACCGTGACCCGGTTGCCGGGCAAGCGCGCGAGCTGACCGGTGCCCCGTCGCCCCCCCGAGGACCGCCGCTACTGCCGATACTTCTACGACACCGAGTTCATCGAGGACGGCCGGACCATCGAGCTGGTCTCGATCGGCATCGTCTGCGAGGACGGCCGCGAGTACTACGCCATGTCGACCGCCTTCGATCCGATGCGGGCCGGCACGTGGGTCCAGCGCAACGTGCTGGACAAGCTGCCGGCGATCAGCGATCCGGCCTGGCGCAGCCGCGGCACCATCCGCGACGAGGTCGCGGCGTTCCTGTCCGCCGGCGACGGCGACCCGGAGCTGTGGGCCTGGTACGCCGCGTACGACCACGTGGTGCTCGCTCAGCTGTGGGGTGACATGACCGCCCTGCCCCGTTTCATCCCCCGGTTCACCAAGGAACTGCGGCAGTCCTGGGAGGACGCCGGATACCCTCCGGTCCCCGACGGCGGTCGTGACCAGCACCATGCCCTCGCCGACGCAAAGGTCAATCTCGCCCGCTGGCGGGCGATAGTCTCGACGGCGTGAACTGGAAAGTCGACATCCCGGCGGACATCCTGCCGAGCCTTCCGCCCCTCCCGGGCGACCTGCGTGCCCAGCTGGACGCTGCACTGGCCAAGCCCGCCGCCCAGCAGCCCGCAGTGGGACAACCCGGACCAGGTGCTGGCCGTGCGCGCCGTCCTCGAGGCGGTGCCGCCGGTCACCGTGCCGCTGGAGATCGACCGGCTGAAGCTCAAGCTCGCCGACGTCGCCAACGGCAAGGCATTCCTGCTGCAGGGCGGCGACTGCGCCGAGACCTACGCCGACAACACCGAGCCGCACATCACGCGGCAACATCCAGACCCTGCTGCAGATGGCCGTGGTGCTGACCTACGGCGCGTCGATGCCGGTCGTCAAGGTCGCCCGCATCGCCGGCCAGTACGCCAAGCCGCGCTCGGCCAACATCGACGCGCTCGGCCTGCCGTCCTACCGCGGCGACATCATCAACTCGCTCGACACCGACCCGGAGTCCCGCCGGCACGATGCGACCCGGATGATCCGCGCCTACGCGAACTCGTCGGCCGCGATGAACCTGGTCCGCGCACTGACCGGCTCCGGCATGGGCGACCTGTCGACCGTGCACGAGTGGAACAAGGACTTCGTCCTCACCTCCCGGGCCGGCGAGCGCTACGAGCGCGTCGCCACCGAGATCGACCGCGCGATGCGCTTCATGCGCGCCTGCGGCGTCGACTCGCACTCGCTGCACGAGGTCGAGGTGTTCGCCTCGCACGAGGCGCTGCTCATCGACTACGAGCGCGCGCTGCTGCGCCTGGTCGACCGCGGTCCCGACGGCAAGCCCGTCGAGCCGAAGCTGTACGACCTGTCCGTCGCACTTCCTGTGGATCGGCGACCGCACCCGGCAGCTGGACGGCGCGCACATCGCGCTGGCCGAGCTGCTGGCCAACCCGATCGGCGTCAAGATCGGGCCCGAGCACCACCCCGGACGACGCCGTCGAGTACGTCGAGCGCCTCGACCCGGACAACCAGGCGGGCCGGATCACGCTGATCTCCCGGATGGGCAACGGCAAGGTCCGCGACCTGCTGCCGCCCATCGTCGAGAAGGTCGAGGCGACCGGGCACAAGGTCGTCTGGCAGTGCGACCCGATGCACGGCAACACCCACGAGGCGTCCACCGGCTACAAGACCCGGCACTTCGACCGCATCGTCGACGAGGTGCAGGGCTTCTTCGAGGTGCACAACGAGCTCGGCTCGCACCCGGGTGGCATCCACGTCGAGCTGACCGGTGACAACGTCACCGAGTGTCTCGGCGGCGCCCAGGAGATCTCCGACGCCGACCTCGCCGGCCGTTACGAGACCGCCTGCGACCCGCGGCTGAACGTCCAGCAGTCGCTGGAGCTGGCGTTTCTGGTCGCGGAGATGCTGCGCGGCTGACCGAGCAGCACACCCTCAGTCGAAGGTGTTGAGCGACACCGTGGCCCCCGGCTCGACCCGGGTGCCCGGCGCCGGGTCCTGCGACTGCACCGTCGAACCCGAACCCGAAGAACGACGTGACCTGGACGTACAGGCCCGCGCCGGTCAGCTGAGCGCCGGCCTCGTCGACGTTGCGACCGCGAACGTCGGGCATGGTGACGGCGTTGGACACGGTGATCGTCACGGTCGGCGACGCGGGGTCGACCAGCGTCCCGGCCGCCGGGTCGGTCCGGATGACGTCGCCGCCGTCGACGTCGGCGTCGAAGGCCGCCGGTCCGACCGCCACGGTCAGCTTCGCGCTCTGCAGCGCGGCCGTCGCTTCGGCCTGACCGGAACCGACCACGTCGGGGACCGGCAGCGAACTGCTGACCACCAGTTGCACCGTCGCCCCGGCGCTCAACGTCTCCCCGGCCGCGGGCTGGGTGCCGATGACGGTTCCCGCCGGGCGTTCCGGATCGAAGCGGTCGATGGGCGTACCCAGCACGAAACCTTCGACCTTGAGGGCGTTCTCGGCGTCGACGACAGTTTTGTCGGCCACCGACGGCACCGCCACCGGCTCGGCGCCCTTGCTCACGATGAGCGCCACCGGCGCGCCGATGTCGAGCACGGTCCCGGCGGTCGGCTCGGTGCGGACCACCTGCCCGGTCGGCACCTCGTCGTCGAAGACCGCCGCGGCCGGGTCCACCGTGGCGGTCAGGTCGGCCGCGACCAGCGCGGCCCGCGCGTCGTCGGGATCGGCGCCGGCCTCGACCGCGGGCACGGTGGGGCGTCCGATGCTCACGGTCAGGCGGACCTCGGAGCCGCGCAGTTCGCGGTCGCCCTCGACCGGGTCGACCGACGCCACCCGCCCGGCGGCCATCCGGTTGTCGTGCGCCTCGCTGACCACCGCCACCAGACCGGCCGACTCCACCGTCTGCACCGCGGAGTCCCGGACCTGACCGACCAGCGTCGGCACCGTGGTGTAACGCCCGCTGCCGAACCACCAGCCGGTCACCCCCGCGGCGGACGCCAGCAGCAGCACGACGACGGTGATGATCCACACCCGGCGGCGGTTCCGGCGACGCTGCCCGGCCTGCGGGTCGGGACGCCGGTCGACGACCTGGGTGTCGCCGGCCGGGGCGGGCGAGGTCGGCCGGTGCGGCGGGGTGTCGCGGTCAGGATGGTGGTCTCACCGGAGCCGTCCGGATCGTCGGACCCGGTGGAGTCGGTGTCCGGGCGGACCGCGGGCAGCACCCGCGTGGCGTGCGCCGGCCGGGCCGGCGTCGGGATCGGGACCGGCACCCGGCGGATCAGCAGCCGGGCCCGCATCCGGATCAGCTCGGACAGGAACTCCGCGGCGTCCGCGGGCCGGTCGGAGGAGTTCCGGGCGGTGGCCCGCACCATGATCTCGTCGAGCGGGGCGGGCACCCCGATGGCCAGCGTCGACGGCGCGGGCACGTCGTCGTGGACATGCTGATAGGCCACGCTCAGGGCGGTGTCACCGTCGAACGGTGTGCTGCCGGTGAGCATCTCGAAGCCCAGGACACCGGCGGAGTACACGTCCGAGCGGGCGTCGGAGAAGCCGGTCGAGACCTGCTCGGGGGAGAGGTACGCGACCGTGCCGAGGATGACGTCACCGGTGGCCATCGTCGTCGAGGTCACCGCCCGCACCAGCCCGAAGTCGGCGACCTTGACCTCGCCGCGGGTGGAGATCAGCACGTTCTCCGGCTTGACGTCCCGGTGCACCAGCCCGGCCTCGTGGGCCGCGCCCAACGCCGACAGCACCGGCTCCAGGATCGACAGCGCCACCGGCACCGACATCGCGCCGTGCTCCTTCAGCAGGTCGCGCAGCGTGCCGCCGTCGACCAGCTCCATCACCAGGAAGACGGTGTCGCCGTCGCGACCCTGGTCGTACATCGCCACGATGCCGCGGTGGTGGAGACCGGCCGCGGCCCGGGCCTCCCGGTCGAAGCGGGCCAGGAACGACGGCTCCCGGGTGAACTCGTCCTTGAGGATCTTGATCGCCACCGGCCGGTCCAGCCGCAGGTCGACGCCCCGGTACACCGCGGACATGCCGCCACGGGCGATCAGCGATCCCAGCCGGTAGCGGCCGTCGAGGACCCGGACCCCGGTGCCGTCCGGCGTTCCCGTGCCCGCCAGGCGGCCTGCTTCCATAGGGACCCATCGTAGTGGCGGCACTGCGACGTTCTCCCAGCCGACCGACCAGCCCACCGGGAGGAGGACGTTGGAGATCGGGCGGAACGGATGACAGGCTGTCACCTGTGTCCACAGCTCCCCGGTACGTCCCCCTCCCCGACATCGCGGTCGCCCTCGACCGCCCGATCACCCTGGTTCACGAGCTGATCAGGGAGCGTCAGCTGCTCGCCGTGCGGCTGGACGGGAAGCAGCGCGTCCCCGAGGAGTTCGTCCAGCAGGGCTCGGTGGTCAAGAGCCTGGCCGCGACCATCAGGTTGCTGACCGACGCGGGGTACGTCGACCAGGAGATCATCGACTGGCTCTACACCCCGGACGACAGCCTCCCCGGCCGGCCGATCGACGCGCTCCGGGAGAACCGCGGGACCGAGATCAAGCGCCGCGCCCAGGCCGCGGGATTCTGACCGAGCGCCCGGAGCGGCCGGCGGCGCTGCCGCGGCCGGCCCGGGTCAGGGCCGGGCTGGCTCTGGTGGCGGCCGGCCTGGTGCACCTGTACGCGCAGGCGGGCATGATGCTCGGCGTCCCCGGCTGGACCGCCGGCACCTTCCGCGACTACTACGTCCCCGACCAGTTGGCCTACCTCGCCATCGCCACCGACTGGTCGACCGGCACCACCGGCTCGGTCGAGCCGTTCACCGAGTCCGGGTCCATCTACTACCCGCGGCTGTACTACCAGTTCCTCGGGACGGTCGCCCGGCTGACCGGCACCACCGCGGCCACCGCCTGGACGGTCGTCGGCCTGACCGTGCAGGTGCTGCTGGTCGCGATGATCGGGTTGACCGCGGTGCTGCTGACCCGGCGCTGGCAGGCGGGCTTCCTCGGGTTCCTGCCGTTCGTCATCGGAACGCTGGCCAACCTGCGTTTCGGCGGCGACACCTGGTTCTGGCAGCAGGACGCCCATGCGGTGCTGTGGGGTGCGTTCGCGTCGGTCTTCACGCTCAACGGGGACAACACGGCGATGGCGCTGGGCACCTCGGCGGTCCTCGCGTTGATCCTGGTGGCCGCCGGCCGGATCGGTGGGCGGGCCGCCCCGGTCACCGCCGTCGCCGCCTGCACGGTCGTCGGGGGGCTGGCCGCGGTGCAGACCTACTCCTTCCTCGTCGCGTCGTACGCGATTGCTGCGGCGGCCGCGGTGTGGGCGCTCTCGCGGCAGCCGCGCCGCCGGCCCTGGGTGATCGCCACGCTGGTGCTGGTGGTGCTGCTCTTCGTCTCCGGGGAGGCGCTGGTGCCGGTGACCGGTCCGCTGGTGCTGCTGGTGCTGGCAATGGCCCCGACGCTGCCGGGACTGTTCCTGCTGTGGCGGCAGGTCGGTCGCGTGGTGCCGTTCGCCGTCCTCGGCTACGGCCTCGCCGCCGCCCCGCAGGTGGTGCTGACGCTGGCCGGCATCCTCGGCGGTGACGCCTTTCTCAGCTTCCGGACGGGCAGCGCCAACGACCTGAGCGTGCGGCCGGTGGACGGCCTGGTGGCGGCGTCGCCGGTGTTGCTGCCGGTGCTGCTCGTGCTGGCCGCCGGCCTCCGGTACCGCGAGCCGCTGTGGGTGGCGGTGTCCGGCGGCGGTGCCGCGGCCTGGTTCGTCGCCGCCACCAACGACGTCTGGGGTGCGAACCAGGAGCCCTACCGGATGTACCTGAACTCGTTCGCGCTGATGGCGGCGGTCGTGGTGCCGATGGGCGCGTGGGTGCTGGTGCGGCTGTGGTCGGGGCGGGTACCGGGAGCGGCGCCGCAGCGGCGGCTGCTGGTGGCGGCCACGGTGGCCGTCGTCGGGCTGATCGGGGCCGCGTTCCCGGACTTCCTGCACTGGCGCACCCACGCCACCCAGGAGGGCTACGTCGCCTTCGACACCCCACAGCTGACCGCGGCCGTCGAGGTGCTGTCCGCGGTGGGGCCGGACGACGGGCTGGTCCTGGCCGGGCCGTGCATCGACCCGCTGCTGCTCAAGCCCGCCTGGACCGGCCGGGTGGCGCACTTCAACCGCGGTCTCGCCTGGCCGGACACCCCGGCGCCGCTGTACGTGCTGGGCCGCGGCATCGGGTACGGCTTCCTCGACCCGGAGCTGGCCCGCGCGTCCGGGGTGCGCTGGGTGCTGACCGACACCGGCTGCGCCACCGGGCTGATGCCGTCGCCGCTCACGCTGGTCGACAGCGTCGACTACCGCGGACCCGACGGCAACGGACCCGACAGCAACGGCACCGTCCAGCTCTGGACGCTGGACCCCGGCTAGCGGGTCCGGGCGGTGGCGATCCCGGCGAGCCGGCTGAGGGCCGCGTGCGCCGGCTCCGGCACCACGTCGAGGGCGGCCAGAGCCTGTTCCAGCTCCCGGGTGATCTCGTCCTCGATGACCTCCGGCGCTCCCGACCCGGCGATCAGCGCGGTGAGCCGGAGGACCTGCGCCGGGTCGCCGAGGCCGGCGTCCAGCGCGGCGAGATCGGCTGGGTGGGAGGCCGCGAGCCGGTCCCGGGTCACCGCCAGCAGCAGGGTCTGCTTGCCCTCGACCAGGTCGTCGCCGGCCGGCTTCCCGGTGACGGCGGCGTCGCCGAACACCCCCAGCAGGTCGTCGCGGAGCTGGAACGCCTGCCCGAGGTGCACCCCGTAGGTGCGCAGCGCCGTCGATCAGCTCGGGCGAGCCGCCGGCCAGTGCCGCACCCAGGTGCAGCGGCCGTTCCACGGTGTAGGCGGCGGTCTTGAACCGGTTGACCTGTCGGGCGTCGGCGGCCGAACCGTCCGCGGCCAGGTCCAGCAACTGACCCGCGATCACTTCGGTGCGCATGCCGCGCCAGGCGTCGAACGCCGCCGGCCGGTGCACCGAGGGCGACGGCGCCGTCGGTGAACAGGTCGTCGGCCCAGGCCAGCGCGAGGTCGCCGAGCAGAATGGCCGGGTCGACCCCCACGGTGACGTGCATGCTCGGCTCGCCGCGCCGGGTGTCGCTGTTGTCGATGATGTCGTCGTGCACCAGCGCGCGACGCCTGGATCAGCTCCAGCGACGCCGCCGACGCCCACGCCGCCTGCGCGCGGGGCCCGTCCGGTTCGCCGCCGGCCGCCCGCCAGCCCCACCAGAGGAACTGCGGCCGGAGACGCTTGCCGCCGGTCGAGGCGAAGCGCGACCAGTCGGTCGATCAGCGGCAGCAGCCGCTCGTCGACCGCGGCCACCTCGTCCCGCCGGCGGGCCAGTTCGGTGCTGAGCACCGTCTGCACGATGTCGCTGAGCGAGGACGCGGTGGCAGGGACAGACACCGTCCCACAGTAAGCTGCAACGTCCATGGAGACCGTGCGCGACCGCCTCGCCACGAGCGGCCCGAATTTCTCCGTCGAGTTCATGCCACCGCGGAACGACGCGGCCGAGATCCAGCTCTGGCGGACCATCCGTGAGCTCGAACCGCTGCGGCCGGCGTTCGTCTCGGTGACCTACGGCGCGGGCGGCTCCAGTCGCGACCGCACCATCCGGGTCACCGGACGGATCGCCGCCGAGACGTCGCTGCTGCCGGTCGCCCACCTGACCGCCGTCGATCACACCGTCGCCGAGCTGCGCCACGTCATCGGCTCCTACGCCGCCGTCGGGGTGCGCAACATCCTGGCCCTGCGGGGCGACCCGCCGGGCGACGTCCAGGGCGACTGGGTGCCCACTCCGGGCGGCCTGGACTACGCCGAGGACCTCGTCCGCGCTCGTACGGTCGCTCGGTGACTTCTGCGTCGGGGTGGCCGCCTACCCGGAGACGCACCCGAAGTCCCCCGACCCCGAGAGTGACACCCGCTTCTTCCTGGCCAAGCTCCGCGCCGGGGCCGACTTCGCGATCACCCAGATGCTGTTCTCCGCCGACGACTACCTGCGGCTGCGGGACCGGATGGCGGCCAACGGTAGCCACACCCCGCTGCTGCCCGGCATCATGCCGATCACGTCCTGGAAGGGCATCTTCCGGATGGCCACCCTCGCGGGCCAGCAGGTCCCGCAGGCGATCATCGATCGGTTCGAGCCGATCTCCGAGGACCCGGCCGCGGTCCGTCAGGAGGGCATCGCCTTCGCCACCGAGATCGCGCAGCGGCTGCTGCCCGAGGGCGTGCCGAGCCTGCACTTCTACACCCTCAACCGCTCGCGCTCGACGCTCGCCGTGCTGGACAACCTCGGGCTCACCTCGCGTGTGGGGCTGCCGGTCTAGATGGATGCACAGACGCTGGAACGCGCCATGGGGATCAGCGCCCTGGTTCTGCTTCTGGCTCTGGTCGCGATCCGCTTCTCACGCAAGCTCGGCCTGCCGTCGCTGCTGCTCTACCTGGGCATCGGGATCCTGCTCGGCAACGCAGGTCTCGGCATCGAGTTCGGCAGCACACCGGCCAACACCCTGCTCACCGAGCAGCTCGGTCTGGGCGCGCTGGTGTTCATCCTGGCCGAGGGTGGTCTGACCACCCGGTGGAACAACGTGCGCCCGGCGCTGGGACTGGGGATCGCGCTGTCCACGGTCTCGGTGGTGGTGTCCATCGCGGTCGCGGGCACCGGCGTGCACTATCTGCTCGGACTGGACTGGCGGACCTCGTTCCTGTGGGGTGCCGTGCTGAGCTCCACCGACGCGGCCGCGGTGTTCTCGGTGCTCCGCGGCATCGGGGTCAAGCCCCGGCTGGCGGCGGCCCTGGAGCTCGAGTCCGGCCTGAACGACGCGCCGGTCGTCATCGCGGTGCTGCTGCTGTCCGCCCCCGATCCGCTGCACTGGACCGACCCGCTGCTGGTGCTGTCTCGAACTCGCCATCGGCGCCGCCATCGGGGCCGCGCTGGGCTTCGGCGGGGCCTGGCTGCTCCGGCGCGGCGCCCTGCCCGCGGCCGGGCTGTACCCGCTGGCCACGATCGCCGTGGTCTGCGGCGCCTACGCGGCCGGCCAGACCCTGCACGGATCCGGGTTCCTGGCCACCTACCTGGCCGCGCTCATCCTCGGGAACTCGCGGCTGCCGCACCGCGCGGCCACCCTGTCGTTCGCCGAGGGGCTGGGCTGGCTGGCCCAGATCGGGCTGTTCGTGCATGCTCGGCCTCTACGTCGACCCGACCCGGCTGCCGGCCGTGCTGCTCACCGGCATCGGTGTCGGGCTGCTGGTACTGCTGCTGGCCCGGCCGCTGTCGGTGATCGCGGCGGCGGTCCCGTTCCGGCTGCCCTGGCGCGAGCAGGCGATGCTGTCGTGGTCGGGACTGCGTGGTGCGGTCCCCATCGTGCTGGCGATGATCCCGCTGATGCAGCAGAGCGACGACGCGTCCCTGCGGCTGCTGGACACGGTCGTCATCGTCGTCGTGATCTTCACCCTGCTGCAGGGGACCACCCTGCCGTGGGTGGCCAAGCGGCTCGGCGTCCTGCAGCTCGGCGAGGCGCACGAGGTCGAGGTCGACGCCTCCCCGCTCGAGGAGATGCACGCGCAGTTGCTGCAGGTCAGGCTGCCACCCGGGTCCCGGATGCACGGCGTCTACCTCGACCAGCTGCGGCTCCCGCACGAGGCCACGGTGTCGCTGGTCCTGCGTGACGGGAAGTCGATGCGGCTGTCCGGGGAGCTGCGGCTGCAGGTCGGCGACCAGTTGCTGGTCGTGGTGCCGGAGAAGGTCCTGCAGGTCACCGAACGTCGGCTGCGCGCCATCGGGCGTGGGGGAGCGCTGGCCACCTGGTTCGGCGACCGCGGTGACATCAGGTCCGCACCACCGCCGTGACCGTCCGGGGAGTCGCCGAACTCTGGGAGACTGGGGAGGTGAAATCCCGCGTGCGTCTGCTGGCGACCCTGGCCCTGACGATCGTCGCGCTCGACCTGGTCACCAAGATCATCGCCGTCGCCACCCTCGACGAGACGACCCCGCCGGCCGACCAGCCGCGGATCCTCGGTGGGCTGGTGTACTTCTCGCTGCTCCGCAACCCCGGCGCCGCCTTCTCGATGGCCACCGGGATGACCTGGATCCTGGCGCTGATCGCGATCGGCGTCGTCGTCTACATCATCCGGATCGCGCCGAAGCTGCGGTCCACCTGGTGGGCGGTCTGCCTCGGGCTCGTGCTCGGCGGCGCCATCGGCAACCTGATCGACCGGGTCTTCCGGTCGCCCGGCTTCCTGCAGGGCCACGTCGTGGACTTCGTGTCCGTCTTCGGGCCCAACGCCGAGTACTTCCCGGTGTTCAACGTGGCCGACTCGGCGATCACCGTCGGCGGCATCCTGCTGGTCTTCACCGCACTCGTCCTGGGGATCGACCTCGACGGCACACGCTCCAGGGACACCTCGAAGAACAAGGATGCCGATGTCTGACCTGCGTTCCCTGCCCGTCCCCGACGGACTGGCCGGTGAGCGCGTCGACGCGGCGCTGGCCCGGTTGCTCGGCTTGTCCCGCACCACCGTCGCCGGCCTCGTCGACGCCGGTGACGTGCTCGTCGACGGCGCCACCGTCCCGAACTCCCACCGCCTGGTCGCCGGCTCCTGGCTGGAGATCAGCCTGCCCAGCCCCAAGCCGGTGTCCACGATGGCGGCCGCCGACGTCACCGGGCTCACCGTGCTGCACGAGGACGACGACATCGTCGTCATCGACAAACCGGTCGGCGTCGCCGCGCACGCCTCGCCCGGCTGGGACGGTGCCACCGTCACCGGCGTGCTCGCCGCCCGCGGCATCCGGCTCGCCGACTCCGGTGCCGCCGAGCGACAGGGCATCGTGCACCGCCTCGACGTCGGCACCACCGGCGCGATGGTCGTGGCCAAGAGCGAACGCGCGTACCGGAGTCTCAAGGCCGCGTTCAAGCAGCGCACGGTCGACAAGATCTACCACGCGATCTGCCAGGGCCACCCGGATCCGTCGACCGGCACCATCGACGCGCCGATCGGCCGGCACCCGAAGTCGGACTGGAAGTTCGCCGTGGTCGCCGGGGGCAAGGACTCCATCACGCACTACGACACCCTCGAGGCGTTCCCGTCGGCGACGCTGCTCGAGATCCACCTGGAGACCGGCCGCACCCACCAGATCCGGGTGCACATGTCGGCACTGCGGCACCCGCTGGTCGGCGACCTGACCTACGGCGCGGACCCGACGATCGCCACCCGGCTCGGCCTGACCCGGCAGTGGCTGCACGCGTTCGCGCTCGGTTTCGACGCACCCCGGTACGGACGAGCACGTCCAGTTCGACGCGCCCTACCCGGCCGACCTGCAGCACGCCCTGACCGTCCTGGCAACTCCGTAAGGTCTCGAGGATGGCACTGACGAACCGGTTCGGCCCATGTCCCTGACGGACTCCTTCGTCCACCTGCACGTGCACACCGAGTACTCGATGCTCGACGGTGCGGCCCGGCTCGACCCAGTTGTTCGCAGCGCGCCAACGATTCGGCATGCCGGCGATGGCGATGACCGACCACGGCAACGTGTTCGGCGCGTACGACTTCTACAAGCAGGCCACCGCCGCCGGGGTGAAACCGATCATCGGCATGGAGGCCTACCTCACCCCGGACACCTCACGCTTCGAGCGCAAGCGGGTGCGCTGGGCGTCCGGCGGCGAGGACGACGTCTCCGGCGGCGGCGCGTTCACCCACATGACGCTGCTGTCGACCTCGCGGCAGGGCATGCACAACCTGTTCCGGCTGGCCTCGCGCTCGTCGCTGGAGGGCTTCTTCTACAAGCCGCGCGCCGACCGGGAGCTGCTCGCCGAGTACGCGAAGGGCCTGATCGGCACCACCGGCTGCGCGTCCGGTGAGATCCAGACCTGGCTGCGGATCGGCGATTACGCCAGCGCCCGGCGAGGTCGCCGCGGAGTTCCGGGACATCTTCGGCGAGGGCAACTTCTACGTCGAGCTGATGGACCACGGGCTGGGCATCGAGACCCGGGTGATCCCGGACCTGCTGCGGCTGGCCAAGGACCTCGACCTGCCGATGGTCGCCACCAACGACCTGCACTACACCGACGCCGCCGACGCCGACACCCACGAGGCGCTGCTGTGCGTGCAGTCCGGCAAGACGCTGGACGACCCGAACCGGTTCAAGTTCGACGCCCGCGACTTCTACGTGAAGTCCCCGCGCGGAGATGCGCGACCTGTGGGAGGGCAGGTACGAGCTGCGGGAGGCGTGCGACAACACCCTGCTGATCGCCGAGCGCTGCTCGACCGCGTTCGACACCGACTCGTCCTACATGCCGAGGTTCCCGCTGCCCGACGGCGAGACCGAGAAGTCGTGGTTCGAGCAAGGAGGTCCAGCAGGGCCTGGACTTCCGCTTCCCGGCGGGCATCCCGACGGAGGTGCAGACCCAGGCCGACTACGAGGTCGGCGTCATCCTGGGGATGAACTTCCCCGGCTACTTCCTGGTCGTCGCCGACTTCATCAACTGGGCGAAGAACAACGGCATCCGGGTCGGCCCCGGCCGTGGCTCCGGCGCGGGTTCGATGGTCGCCTACGCGATGCGCATCACCGACCTGAACCCGCTGCAGCACGGTCTGATCTTCGAGCGGTTCCTCAACCCCGACCGCGTCTCGATGCCCGACTTCGACATCGACTTCGACGAGCGCCGCCGCGGCGACGTGATCCGCTACGTCACCGAGAAGTACGGCGACGACCGGGTCGCCCAGATCGTCACCTACGGCACCATCAAGGCCAAGCAGGCCGTCAAGGACTCGGCCCGGGTGCTGGGCATGCCGTTCTCCGTCGGCGACCGGATCACCAAGGTGATGCCGCCGCCGGTGATGGGCAAGGACGTGCCGCTGGCCAAGCTGTTCGACCCCGCCCACGACCGCTACTCCGAGGGCGGCGAGTTCCGGGCGCTGGTGCGAGGCCGACGCCGAGGTGGCCCGGGTCGTCGAGATGGCCAAGGGCCTCGAGGGGCTGAAGCGGCAGTGGGGCGTGCACGCGGCCGGCGTGATCATGTCGTCGGACCCGCTGCTGGACCTGATCCCGATCATGAAGCGGGAGCAGGACGGGGCGATCATCACCCAGTTCGACTACCCGACGTGCGAGACGCTCGGCCTGATCAAGATGGACTTCCTGGGGCTGCGCAACCTCACCGTCCTCGACGACGCGCTGCGCAACATCCAGGCCAACCGCGGCGAGACCGTGGTCCTGGAGGACCTCGAACTCACCGACCAGACGACCTTCGACCTGCTCGCCCGCGGCGACACGCTCGGCGTGTTCCAGCTCGACGGCGGGCCGATGCGGGCGCTGCTGCGCTCGATGCGCCCGGACAACTTCGAGGACATCTCCGCGGTCGGCGCGCTGTACCGGCCGGGTCCGATGGGCGCCAACTCGCACAACGAGTACGCCGACCGCAAGAACGCCCGCAAGCCGGTCATCCCGATCCACCCGGAGCTGGAGACAGCCGCTCGCCGACATTCTGGGCGACACCTACGGCCTGATCGTCTACCAGGAGCAGGTGATGGCGATCGCGCAGAAGGTGGCCGGCTACTCGCTCGGCCAGGCCGACCTGCTGCGCCGCGCGATGGGCAAGAAGAAGAAGGCCGAGCTGGACAAGCAGTTCGAGGGCTTCTCCGCCGGGATGGCCGAGCGCGGCTACTCGGCCGCCGCGGTGAAGACGCTGTGGGACATCCTGCTGCCGTTCTCCGACTACGCCTTCAACAAGGCGCACTCGGCCGCCTACGGGCTGGTGTCGTACTGGACGGCCTACCTCAAGGCGAACTACACGCCCGAGTACATGGCCGCGCTGCTCACCTCGGTGGGTGACGACAAGGACAAGATGGCCATCTACCTGGCCGAGTGCCGGGCGCGCGGCATCAAGGTGCTGCCGCCGGACGTCAACTCCTCCGAGCGGGACTTCTCGCCGGTCGGCACCGACATCCGGTTCGGTCTCGGCGCGGTCCGCAACGTCGGCACCGGCGTCGTCGCCTCGCTGACCGCGACCCGCCGGGAGAAGGGCGACTTCACCGACTTCAGCGACTTCCTGGCCAAGGTCGACGCCGTGGTCTGCGGCAAGAAGGTCGTCGAGTCGCTGATCAAGGCGGGTGCGTTCGATTCGCTCGGGCACTCCCGCAAGGGCCTGCTGATGGTGCACGTCGAGGCCGTCGACTCGGTGATGAACGTCAAGAAGGCCGAGGCCGCCGGTCAGTTCGACCTGTTCGGCGAGATGAGCACCGACGACATCGGCGACACCTTCCTGATCAAGGTGCCCGACACCGAGTGGGACACCAAGCTGCGGCTCGGCTTCGAGCGCGAGATGCTCGGGCTCTACGTCTCCGGCCACCCGCTGTCCGGCGTCGAGCACATCCTCGCCTCGCACACCGACGCCTCGATCACCGACATCCTGGACGGCACCGTCCCCGACCGGGGTTCCGTGACCGTCGGCGGCATCCTGACCAACTTCGCCAAGCGGGTGACCAAGAAGGGCGACGTCTGGGCGTCGGCGGCGCTGGAGGACCTGGCCGGCGGGGTCGAGGTGCTGTTCTTCCCGAAGGTCTACGCGGAGAACGCGATGCAGCTCGCCGAGGACGCGATCGTGCTGGTCAAGGGCCAGGTCTCGCGGTCGGACGAGCGGCTCTCGTTCCGGGCGACCTCGGTGGTCACCCCGGACCTGACCACGGCCGAGAACCGCGGACCGCTGCGGGTGAAGCTGAACCCGGGCCGGGTCACCGAGCCGGTCATCGACCGCTTCCGCGACATCCTGAAGGAACACCCGGGCACGACGAGCGTGCAGATCCGGCTGCAGTGCCAGATGGAGGAGCAGCTGTGGGGCCTGCCGGATCACCTGCGGGTGACGCTGACCTCGGCGTTGATGGGCGATCTGAAGGCGTTGCTGGGAGCGGACTGCATGGCGTGACCGGCTTCCTCCGGGCCGCCGGCGTGGTCGTGGCGGTGGCGGTGGTGCTGGCGGTCGTGCAGGGCGTCCTGTGGTCGTCGATCGCGCCGGGCGTGCAGTACCAGGTGTTCTCCAACCAGACCTGGGCGCCCCTGCCGACCGAGACGCAGCACATCTTCGTCGCGTTCGCGATCTTCGCGCTCAGCGGGATGGTCGTCGGGGTGCTGCTCGCCCTGGTCGGCTGGCTGTTCGCCGACCATCGCGGTCCTGCGATGATCGGCGTCGTCGGACTCGCCGCGTTCGCCGGATCGTTGCTGGCCCGCCGGGTCGGCGGATGGTGGCGATCCGGGACCGACCCGGCGTCGGTCGCGGCGACGCTGGGCGCGCAGGAGATCGTCACCGCGCCGGCGGTGCTCACCGGCTGGGCCGGTTACCTCGCGGCACCCACCGCCGCTGTGATCGTCTACACCTTCCTCGTCTCCTGGAACGGGCTGCCGAATCTGGGTCGCGAGCGCCCCTAGGCTGAGTGCGTGACCATCCGTCTGCGTCGTATCGATCTGCGTTCCGGCCTGCCCACCACCAGCGCGTTGCGGACGGTGATGCCGCGCGCCTCGGTCGACGTCGGGACCGCCGCCGCGACCGTGTCGACACTGGTGGAGGCGGTGCGTGAGCACGGATCGGTCGCGGTGCTGGACGCGACCGAGCGTTTCGACGGTGTCCGGCCCGCGTCGCTGCGGGTACCCGCGGCCGTGCTGGCGGCGTCACTGGAGTCCGCCGACCCGCGGGTCGTCGCGGCCCTGCGGGAGTCGATCACCCGGGCCCGGCTCGGCCACGCGGCCCAGGTGCCCACCGGATCGCGCACCGAGATCGCCCCCGGCGGCTTCGTCGAGCAGCGCTGGGTCCCGGTGTCCCGCGTCGGCCTGTACGTGCCCGGCGGGCTCGCGCTGTACCCGTCGAGCGTGGTGATGAACGTGGTGCCGGCGCAGGTCGCGGGTGTCGAGGGCATCGCCGTGACGTCGCCGGCGCAGCAGACCAACGACGGCTGGCCGGATCCGAACGTGCTGGCCGCCTGCGCCCTGCTCGGCGTCGACGAGGTCTACTCCGCCGGCGGCGCCCAGGGCATCGCGCTGCTGGCGTACGGCGCGGTCGACACCGACGGCACCGTCATCGAGCCGGTCGACGTCATCACCGGCCCCGGCAACGTCTACGTGACCGCGGCCAAGCGGCTGGTCCGCGGGCTGGTGGCCATCGACTCCGAAGCCGGTCCCACGGAGATCGCGGTGATCGCCGATGCGTCCGCGTCCCCGGTCCACGTGGCCGCCGACCTCGTCTCGCAGGCCGAACACGATCCGCTGGCCGCCGCCGTGCTGATCACCACATCGGAGTGGCTGGCCGACGCCGTCGACGCCGAGATCACCCGCCGGGTGCCGCGCACCCGCCACGCCGACCGGGTCACGGTGGCGTTGTCGGGGGAGCAGTCCGGGGTGGTGC
Source organism: uncultured Actinomycetota bacterium (assembly GCA_963700115.1). Classification (GTDB taxonomy): domain Bacteria; phylum Actinomycetota; class Actinomycetes; order Mycobacteriales; family Nakamurellaceae; genus Nakamurella. The sequence continues at coordinate 1,612,997 of OY969473.1, forward strand.
TGGTGTCCTCCTCGACGAGGCCGTCGCAGTGTCCGATGCCTACGCCGCCGAGCACCTCGAGATCCAGACCGTCGACGCCCCGGGGTCGCCGCGCGCGATCCGGAACGCCGGGGCGGTGTTCGTCGGGCCGTGGTCGCCGGTGTCGCTGGGTGACTACTGCGCCGGCTCCAACCACGTGCTGCCCACGAGCGGCATCGCCCGCTTCACGTCCGGGCTCAACGTGCTCACCTTCCTGAAGTCCATGCAGGTCATCACCTACGACGAGGCCGCGCTGAAGACCGTGTCCGAGGACGTCCTGGTGCTGTCGTCGGCGGAGAACCTGCCGGCTCACGGCGAGGCCGTCGCCGCCCGGTTCGAGGGCGTCCGGTGATCGGCGGCCGCGTCACCCTCGCCGATCTGCCGCTGCGGCCGGATCTCGTCGGGCTGTCGCCGTACGGGGCACCGCAGCTGACCACCACGGTGCAGATCAACGTCAACGAGAACCCGTACGCACCTACCCAGGCGCTGATCGACGACCTCACCGCCTCGGTAACCGCGGCCGCGGCGGACCTCAACCGCTATCCGGACCGGGACGCGGTCGCGCTGCGCACCGATCTCGCGGCCTACCTGACGACCTCGACCGGGGTGCCACTGACGATCGACAACGTCTGGGCGGCCAACGGTTCCAACGAGATCCTGCAGCAGATCCTGCAGGCCTTCGGCGGGCCGGGACGGCGGGCGCTGGGCTTCACGCCGTCGTATTCGATGCACCCGATCATCTCGTCGGGAACACAGACCGACTGGGTCGAGATGCCGCGGCTGGCCGACTTCAGCGTGGACGTCGACGGTGCGGTGGCGGTGATCCGTGACGCTGCTGCCCGACGTCGTGTTCGTGACGAGCCCGAACAACCCGACCGGGGCGTCGCTGCCGCTGGACGTCGGTGCGGCGGATCGTCGCCGCCGTCACCCGGGGTGGTGATCGTCGACGAGGCGTACGCCGAGTTCTCCCGGCAGCCCAGCGCGATCCACCTCGTCGACGAGTTCCCGGCCCAGGTGCTGGTGGTGCGGACGATGAGCAAGGCGTTCGCGTTCGCCGGCGGACGGTTGGGGTATCTGGCCGCCGCGCCCGCGATGATCGACGCGTTGCTGCTGGTCCGGCTGCCGTACCACCTGTCGGCGATCACCCAGGCCGCCGCCCGGGCCGCGCTGCGGCACGCCGACGACACCCTCGCCTCGGTCGAGTTCCTGATCTCCGAACGGCACCGGGTGGTCGCGGCGTTGGAGCTGCAGGGCTACCCCGTCGTCGACTCCGACGCGAACTTCGTGCTGTTCGGCGTCTTCGCCGACGCCGGCGGTGGCCTGGCAGCAGTATCTGGACCACGGCGTGCTGATCCGCGACCTGAAGATTCCCGGCTACCTGCGGGCCTCCATCGGCACCGCGGCCGACAACGACGCGTTCCTGCGCGCCAGTGAGGAGATCCACCGTGGGTAGGACCGCCAGGATCGAACGCACCACCAGTGAGTCCTCGGTGCTCGTCGAGCTGGACCTGGACGGCACCGGCGTGGTCGACATCGCCACCGGGGTGCGGTTCTACGACCACATGCTGACCGCGTTCGGCGTGCACGGCTCGTTCGATTTGACCGTGCGCTCCACCGGCGACGTCGACATCGACGCGCACCACACCGTCGAGGACACCGCCATCGTGCTCGGGCAGGCGTTCCGGCAGGCGCTGGGCGACAAGAAGGGCATCCGCCGCTTCGGCGACTGCTTCATCCCGATGGACGAGACCCTCGCGCACGCCGCGGTCGACGTGTCGGGCCGGCCGTTCAGCGTGCACACCGGGGAGCCGGAGTCGATCCTCGGCTTCACCGTCGGCAACAACTACCCGGTGGTGCTCAACCGGCACGTCTTCGACTCGCTGGCCTTCCACGCACAGATCGCGCTGCACGTCCGGGTGCTGTACGGCCGCGACCCGCACCACATCAGCGAGGCGCAGTACAAGGCGATCGCCCGGGCGCTGCGCGAGGCGTGCGAGCCGGATCCCCGGGTGACCGGAATCCCGTCGACCAAGGGCGTGTTGTGACCTGGCAGCCCATCGTGCTGCTCGGCTTCGCCGGGCTGCTGCTCGGCGGCGTGATCTCGACCTGGAAGAACGATCGCGAAGGTCGATTTCTGCCGTGCTCGCGGTCCTCACCGCGGCGCTGACCGTGGGAGGTGTGCTGTGGGTGCTCGGCGAGTAGTGGTGCTGGACTACGGGTCCGGCAACCTGGCGTCCGCGTCGCGGGCGCTGGAGCGGGTCGGGGCGGACGTCGAGGTGACCGCCGACCTGGACGCGGCGCTGAACGCCGACGGTCTGGTGGTGCCCGGGGTCGGCGCCTACGCCGCGTGCATGGCCGGGATCGACGAGGTCCGCGGAGGCCGGGCGATCGGTCGCCGGCTGGCCGGTGGGCGGCCGGTGCTGGGTATCTGCGTCGGGATGCAGATCCTGTTCGAGCGCGGGGTCGAGCACGGCGAGGAGACCGACGGCCTGGGCGAGTGGCCGGGCACCGTGGAGCGGTTGCAGGCGCCGATCATCCCGCACATGGGCTGGAACACGGTGACGCCGGGGGCGGGTTCGGTGCTCTTCGACGGAATCGACCCCGGCACCAGGTTCTATTTCGTGCACTCCTACGGAGTGCGCACCTGGGAACTCGAGGTGCACGAGCCGTTCACGCCGCCGGCGGTGACGTGGTCCGAGCACGGCGGTGACCGGTTCGTCGCGGCCGTGGAGAACGGTCCGTTGTCGGCCACGCAGTTCCACCCGGAGAAGTCCGGAGATGCCGGCGCCCAGGTGCTGTCGCACTGGCTCGGGATGTTGTAGCGTCGAACGCATGTTCGACCCTGCCGGCTCCACCGACTTCCCCGAGTGGTCGGAGTTCGAGGGATCCCCGCCGGTGGGTTCCCGGACCGCCGCGGTCGCCCGGGTGGCGGCGGTGCAGCCAGAGGCGCGGTCGGCGTCCCGGCCGGCGGCGGTCCGGTCCGCGGCCGACCGGCTGCAGGTCGTCGCCGAACTGCGTCGCCGGTTGGCCGACACCGCACCGCCGCCCGCAGCGCCGCCGTCCGACCGGGAGGTGGCCGGTCTGACGGGCGGTGCGGCCGGTCCGTTGCCCGGCGGGGTGCTACCGATGCTGTCGCCGCTGGACACCCTGCTGCCGCAGGGCGGTCTCCCGCGGGGGTCGGTGGTCAGCCTGCAGCCCGAGGCGGGCTCGACCGGTCTGACCAGCCTGCTGTTCACGCTGCTCGCCGGGCCGTCGAAGCCCTGGTCGGCCCTGGTCGGCTTCGGCGATCTCGGGCTGGCGGCGGCCGCCGAGCTGGGGGTCGACCTGGGTCGGCTGGTGCTGGTGCCCGATCCGGGTGTCGACGTCCTGCAGATCCTGTCGGTGCTCATCGACGGGGTGGACGTGATCGCGGTGTCGGCGCCGAAGGGTCCGATCGGATCCGCGTCCCGGCAGCGGGTGCTCACGGGACGGTTGCGACAGCGCGGAGCGGTGCTGCTCGCTGTCGGACCGTGGCCGGGTGCCGACCTGACGTTGACGGTGTCCGTCGCGGGCTGGCGCGGGTTGGGGGCCGGGCACGGCCGGCTGCGGGAGCGTGAGCTGGTGGTGCGGCTGGCCGGTCGGCGGCGGGGCGGTCTGGTGCCCGAGGTACGGATGCTGCTGAGCGGGTCCCGGCTGGACGACCGGGTGATCGTGCGGGCGGCGCCGGGGACCGCCGAGCGGCGTGCGACGGGGACCGAGACCTATCTGCCGGTGGCCGACGCGGGGTAGGTGGCGGTGGCGGTGGCGGCTGTGATGTCGGCACTGCGATCGTCGGGGTCGTCGGGGTCGTCGGGGTCGTCGTGCGGGTGTCGGGTGGTGTTCCCACACGGCCGGGGTCGCCACGGGACTGCGCGACGGCGCCGATGACGTCAGGTGCATTTTCGCCTGGACGTGTGGGGTGGTGCTGCCGCAGGGGTTGGTGTCGATGTTTCCGCGGAAACAGATGTCGCGGAAACAGATTGTCTCGGAAATCAGATGTCGCGGAAACAGTTGTGCTGTGTCGCCATGTCGAGTGCCGCTGTTCGTGGCTGGTGGCCGTGCCGCCTTGCCTGGGTAGGTAGTGCAGGCGTTCGGGTCTGCCCCCAGTCCGGTCGACCGATCGGCGTGGTGGTCGCAGGCGATGGCGTCGGTCTCAATCATCAGGACGCCGAGCAGCATGGTGATGACCTGTTCGAACCGGGTGGCGTGAGGTCGGTTGCTGCTGCGACGCCACGCACCTCGTTCAAGCGCGCGCCGATCAGCTCACTCCGGATCTGTGGTCGAGATGCTTCCGCGGAAGCATCTCGACCTACCGTCGGCGCTGTCCGGTCGACCGGGTCTGACCCGGCCGGGAAGCAGTGGTCATGCCCTACCAGTGCAGCGACCAGGACGACGTCGCCCACCCCAGCCTCCACGACCATCACTCGACCGGACGGAAATGCATCTGCGGAGGCGCAGCGGCACCCGGATCCGGGGAGGAGTTGAGCAAAAGGTCACTGTCGGACCCCTGCTCTAGAATCGAACTCACGTTCGAAGACGACAGGAGGGTCGGATGCTCGACCTGAGACAGCATCAGCGTGACACGGGGCACCCGAGGGGGGCATCGCCCGATCCGGTGGCAGGGCGCCCACCGGACGGGCAGGCGGAGGCCGCGCCGGCACTGGGGAAGGTGCCGGACGGCGAACTGAGGGAGCAGATCTGCTCGCTGGCGGGTCGGCTGGCTGCGGCCACGTACGCCTGGTTGGTGATGATCGCCGAGTTCGACCGGCGTTCGGCCTGGTCGGGCACGGGGATCACGTCGTGCGCCCATTGGCTGGCCTGGTCGTGCTCGATGTCGCCGGCGGCGGCGCGGGAACACGTCAGAGTCGCTCGCGCCCTGACCGGGTTGCCGTTGGTGTCGGAGATGTTCGCGGCCGGCACGCTGTCCTACTCGAAGGTCCGTGCGCTCACCCGGATCGCCGCCGAAGCGGACGAGCCGACGTTGGTCCGGTTGGCGCTGGCGGAGTCCGCCTCCCAGCTCGAACGCACCGTCCGCGGATATCGGCGGGCCACCGGTGCCGGTCTGGCCCAGCAGCGTCGCCGGCGGGCCCGGATGTACTGGGACGAGCACGGGATGCTGGTGGTCTCCGCCCGGTTGACCGCCGAGGAGGGGGCCGTGCTGATGGCCGCCGTCGCTGCGGCGCAGTCGACGGCGGACGCACCGAGATCACCGGACGACCGACTCCGCGAGGACCGTGAGGCCGACCGGCTCGACATCGACTACCGCGCGATGTCCACCGCCGACGCCTTGGTGGTGATGGCCCGCACCGCGCTGCACGCCGAGCCGGCCGACGATTCCGGCGAGGACCGTCATCTGGTGGTGCTGCACGTCGACGCCGACCAGCTGCCACCGACGGTCGGCGCCGAGCCGGAGCCGGCCGCCGTCGTCCGGCGGATCGAGAACGGCCCCGGCGTGGACCGGCCCACCAGTGAACGGATCGGCTGTGATGCGATGGTCGCCGCCGTCGTCCGGAACACCGTCACCGGCACGCTGTCCGCCGGGCGCCGGACCCGCAGGATCGGTTCCGCGCTCCGTCGCGCCCTGATGGTCCGGGACGCCGGCTGCCGGTTCCCGGGCTGTCACCGGCGCACCCATCTGGAGGCGCACCACATCGTGCACTGGTACCACGGGGGTCCCACCGACCCGGAGAACCTGGTGTTGTTGTGCCGCTTCCACCACATGACGCTGCACGAGGCCGGTTTCCGGTTGATCGTCACCGAGGCCACGGGCGCCCGCTTGACGCTGCAGTTCAGCACTCCGGACGGCGTTCCCGTCGCCGTGGCCCCGGAGCTCGATCCCGGCCCCACCCGCGGCCTGGATCACGACGTCGACCGTGAGCTCCTGGACCCGGACGGCATCGGCCCCCGTCAGTTCGGGGAACGGTTCTCCCTCGCCGACGCCGTCGGGGTGCTCTGCGCATGACCAGATCCCTCGTCGTCTGGTGTCCGGACTGGCCGGTCGTCGCCGCGCTCAGAGCCGCCGGACAACCCATCTCCCGGTCGGCCGCGGTGTTCGTGGCCAACCGGGTCACCTCGTCCACCGCGGCCGCCCGGACCGAAGGGGTCACCCTCGGGATGCGCCGCCGCGAGGCGCAGTCCCGGTGTCCCGGGCTGCTCGTCCTGAAAGCCGACCCGGAACGGGACGCACGCGATTTCGAGCCGATCGCCGCTGTGGTCGAGGAGCTGGCGCCGGGGCTGGAGATCCTCCGACCCGGTCTGCTGGGGTGTCCGGTCCGGGGGCCGGCGCGCTATTTCCGCAGCGAGGGGCGAGCCGCGGAGACGATCGTCGACACGGTCGAGTCGCTGGACGTGGAATGCCGGGTCGGTGTCGCCGATTCGCTGGAGGTCGCCGTCCTCGCGGCCCGGACCTCCACGATCGTGCCGCCGGGGGAGTCGGCGGTCTTCTGCGCGCCGCTGCCGATCACCATGCTCGCCGCCGAGTCGTCCCTGTCGGGCGACGACCGCCCCGACACCGTCGATCTCCTGCAACGGCTCGGCATCACCACCTTCGCCGACTTCGCCGCCCTGCCGGACGCCAAGGTGGCGACCCGTTTCGGGCCGGACGCCGTGGCCGCGCACCGGCTGTCGCGTGGTCTCGGGGAACGTCCGGTGTCCCGTCGCGAGATCCCCGCCGACCTCGCCGTGGAGCAGGAGTGCGACCCGCCGCTCGACCGGGTCGACACCGCCGCCTTCGCCGCCCGGTCGCTCGCCGAGCGGTTCCACCAGCGGCTCGCCGACGCAGGACTGGCCTGCACCCGGCTGATGATCAGCGCCCGCACCGAGCTCGACCGGGAACTCACACGGACCTGGCGGTGCGCCGCCCCGCTGACTCCGGCGGCCACCGCCGATCGGCTGCGCTGGCAGCTCGACGGCTGGCTGACCGCTGCCCGCACCGGGACGGACGGGCCCGGGGGGATCACCCGGCTACGGCTCGAACCGGTCGAGGCGGTGGGAGCGGGGCTGATCCAGTACGGGCTGTGGGGATCGGAGGGGGAGTCCGACCAACGGGCCGGCTGGGCGCTGGCCCGTATCCAGGGGCTGCTCGGACCGGCGGCGGTCCTCGCCCCGACCGCGGCCGGCGGCCGCAGCCCGGACCAGCGGATCGCGCTGACCCCGTGGGGACAGGAACAGCCGGCCGACCGCGACCCGGCCGCCCCCTGGCCCGGACGACTGCCGGCACCGTCGCCGACCAGGCTGCTGCGGGCCGCCCAGGGACACGTCGCCCTCCGGGACGGGCAGGGGGCGGACGTCGGCCTCACCGATCGCGGGCAGTTCAGCAGCGCTCCGCAGTGGTGCGTCACCGACGGTGGACAGCGCACCCGGGTGCTCGGCTGGGCCGGTCCGTGGGTGCTCGACGAGCAGTGGTGGGAGCGACCACGGCAGTCCGGTTCTCCGGGCGTGGACACCCTGGCGATCAGCGCTGTCGACGTGGCCCCACCCCGGCACGCCCGCGTCCAGCTCGAACTCGCCGACGGTGCGCCGGTCCTGCTGGGTTACCTGGCCGGCAACTGGGCCATCGAGGGGGTGTACGACTGATGGGTTGGTACAACCCGCCGGTGCCCTGGTCCGAGCTGGAACGGGCGCTGTCCGGCCGCAGACCCGCCCCCGCGGTGGTCCGGGAGCTGCACCGACAGGGTCGGCCGCTGGCCGGTCGTGTCCCGGAGCCGTCGGAGACACCGGCGCCGCCGCCCCCGCCCGGGCCGGAACACGTTCCCTACGCCGAGCTGCACTGCCACTCCGCGTTCAGTTTCCTCGACGGCTCGTCCACCCCCGACGCGCTGGTCGAGGAGGCGGTCCGGCTCGGTCTGGACGCCCTCGCGCTGACCGACCACGACGGCTTCTACGGCGTGGTCCGCTTCGCCGAGGCCGCCGCCGACGCCGGCCTCGCCACCATCTACGGCGCCGAACTCTCGCTGGGTCTGCCCGAACCCCAGATGGGTGTCCCCGACCCGGTCGGCACCCATCTGCTGGTGATCGCCCGTGGGCAGGAGGGTTATTCGAGGCTGTCCCGGGAGATCACCACCGCCCAGCTCGCGGGCGGCACCAAAGGCCGGCCGATCTACGACCTCGATCGGCTGGCGGCCGCCGCCGGCGGCCACTGGATCGTCCTCAGCGGCTGCCGCAAGGGTGCGGTCCGGCAGGCGTTGCGGCAGCACGGCCCGGCGGCCGCCGGCCGGGAGCTCGACTCCCTCGTGCGGCGGTTCGGCGAGGAGAACGTGCTGGTCGAGCTGACCTGTCAGCAGTCGCCCACCGACGACGAGGACAACGACGTCCTCGCCGAACTCGCCGAGCTCCGCGGTCTCCCGGTGGTGGCGACCACCGGAGCGCACTACGCCACCCCGGACGGCGGCCGGCTGGCCTCGGCGATGGCCGCCGTCCGGGCCCGTCGCAGCCTGGCCGACGCCGACCCCTACCTTCCCGCCGGACCGGCCGCCCACCTCCGTTCGGGGGCCGAGATGGCCGCCCTGTTCGCCCGTTATCCGACGGCGGTGGCCAACGCCGCCCGGATCGGGCAGGAGTGCGCCTTCGACCTCACCCTGGTCGCCCCGCAGCTGCCGCCGTTCGACGTGCCGGCCGGGCACGACGAGAACAGCCGGCTCCGTGAGCTCACCCTCCTCGGCGCGGCCCGCCGCTACGGCGGGCCGAAGGACAATCCCCGGGCCTACGAGCAGATCGAGAAGGAACTGCACGTCATCGCCGAGCTCAACTTCCCGGGCTACTTCCTCATCGTCGACGACCTGGTCCGGTTCTGCCGCGAGAACGACATCCTCTGCCAGGGGCGGGGATCCGCGGCGAACTCCGCCGTCTGTTACGCCCTCGGGATCACCGCGGTCGACGCGGTCCGCTACGACCTGCTGTTCGAGCGCTTCCTCGCCCTCGAGCGCGACGGCCCGCCGGACATCGACATCGACATCGAGTCCGATCAGCGGGAGAAGGTCATCCAGTACGTCTACGAGAAGTACGGCCGGGACCGCGCCGCCCAGGTCGCCAACGTCAACACCTACCGGCCCCGGATGGCGGTGCGCGACGTGGCCAAGGCGCTCGGCTACTCGCCGGGGCAGCAGGACGCCTACTCCAAGCAGGTCGACGGCTGGGTGCCGCTGCGCCACCAGGAGGAGAAGGGCAGCGGCGACCCGTCGCAGATCCCGCTCGAGATCATGGATCTGGCGCTGCAGATCCAGGACCTTCCCCGGCACCTCTCGATCCACTCCGGCGGGATGGTCATCTGTGACCGGCCGGTCGCCGAGGTCTGCCCGGTGGAGTGGGCGCGGATGGCCGAACGATCGGTCCTGCAGTGGGACAAGGACGACTGCGCGGCCATCGGGCTGGTCAAGTTCGACCTGCTCGGGCTCGGCATGCTGTCCGCCCTGCACTATGCGGTCGACATGATCGCGCGAGCACGAGGACCGTGAGGTCGACTTCGCCTCCCTCGATCTCGAGGAGGCCGCCGTCTACGAGATGCTGCAGCGTGCCGACTCGGTCGGTGTCTTCCAGGTCGAGTCCCGCGCGCAGATGGCCACCCTGCCCCGGCTCAAGCCCGGCAACTTCTACGACCTCGTCGTCGAGGTGGCGCTGATCCGGCCGGGTCCCATCCAGGGCAATTCGGTGCACCCCTACATCCGCCGCCGCAACCAGCAGGAACCCATCGCCTACGACCACCCGGTGATGATCCCGGCGCTGCGCAAGACGCTCGGCATCCCGGTCTTCCAGGAGCAGCTGATGCAACTGGCCATCGACGTCGCCGGGTTCGACGCCGGCGAGGCGGATCAGCTCCGGCGGGCGATGGGGTCCAAACGGTCCACCGCCAAGATGGAGCGGATGCGGGCCCGTCTCTACGACGGCATGTACGACCTGCACGGCATCGCCGGCGACGTGGCCGACCGGATCTACGAGCGGCTGCTGGCCTTCGCCAACTTCGGGTTCGCCGAGTCGCACGCGCTGTCCTTCGCGGCGCTGGTCTTCTACTCCTCCTGGCTCAAGCTCCACCACCCGGCGGCGTTCTGCGCGGCGCTGCTCCGCGCCCAGCCGATGGGTTTCTACTCGCCCCAGTCGCTCGTCGCCGACGCCCGCCGGCACGGCGTCACCGTGCACCGGCCGGACGTCAACCGCTCCCGCGCCGAGACCGACCTGGAACGGGTCCCCGGCGGGTCCCCGGCGGTCCGGTTGGGGCTCGACCAGGTGCGGGGGATCAGCCCCACCCTCGCCCGACAGATCGTCACCGCCCGGGAGGCCGGGCCCGACGGCCGCTTCGCCTCCCTGGACCAGCTGACCCGGGCGGTCACCCTGACCAGCGCACACGCCGAGGCGTTGGCCACCGCCGGTGCGCTGGACTGCCTGACCACCGTCGACCCCGCGGCGGTGGGCCGGATCGACCGGCGGGCGGCGCTCTGGGGGGCCGGCGCCGCCGCCGGCAACCGGACCGGCACCCTCCCCGACAGCCTGGTCGGAATGGACGCCCCCACCCTGCCGGGGATGAGCGAGATCGAGCTGACCGTCGCCGACATCTGGGCCACCGGCATCTCGCCCGACAGCTACCCGACGGAGTTCTCCCGCGAGCAACTCGACCGGTACGGGGTGCTGCCGGCGGCCCGGCTGATGCCGGTCCCGCACGGAACCCGGGTCCTCGTCGCCGGGATGGTCACCCACCGACAGCGGCCGGCGACCGCGTCCGGGGTCATCTTCATCAACCTGGAGGACGAGAGCGGCATGCTCAACGTGATCTGCTCGGTCGGACTGTGGAAGCGGTATCGCACCGTCGCCCGGGGTGCGGGGGCGCTGCTGATCCGCGGGATCGTCGAACGGGACGGCGGCGCCATCTCCATCGTCGCCGACCGCGTCGCCGCCCTCGCCCTCCCCGCCCACACCCCGTCACGGGACTTCCGATGACGCGGCCGCGACTTCGGGGCCGCCCACGTTCGTTAGGGTCAGGGCATGAGCGAGGTGTACGACCGCGCGTCGTTGTCGATGTCCCTCGCCGACTACGCCGTCACCGACCAGCTGGGCAAGCTGCACATGATCGGCGGCGGCCTGCAGGTGATCAGCCGCGACCACTCCACCGGCGTCACCGCAGCGTTCGCCCTGGTCGTGTCCATGACGTTCTCGCCCGACCTGTTCCAGGAGCAGTATTCCTTCGAGGTCGTCCTCGAGGAGGCCAACGGTGCCCCGGTCCGGCTCGGCACCGTCCCTCACGGGGCGGCGTCGGATCTGGTCCGTTTCGGGCAGAGCATGACGGTCGAGGAACCCAACCTCGCGCCCTGGGGAGCGCCCCGCCGCGCGATGCCTGCCCACACCCAGATCGTGGTCCACTTCAACGCCGGGCTGCCGCTGCCCGCCGGTCGGCCGCTGCTCTGGCGGGCCCGCATCGACGGCGAGTCGAAGGAGATCTGGACGTTGCCGTTCTTCGTCCCCGGACCGCCCCCCACCCCGGTGATCGGCTGATCTCATGACCACCCTGCGCTTCGCCACCTGGAACGTGAACTCGGTCCGGGCCCGCACCGACCGGTTCGTCGCCTGGCTGCAGCGGTCCGAGGTCGACGTCGTCGCCCTCCAGGAGACCAAGACCACCGACGCGACCTTCCCGTACGCCGCGCTGACCGACCTCGGCTACCAGGTCGCCCACCACGGGGTCTCCCAGTGGAACGGCGTCGCGATCGTCTCCCGGGTCGGCCTCGAGGACGTCCAGGCCGGCTTCGCCGGCCAACCCGCGTTCGGCGCCCCGGACGCCGAGCCGGCCGTCGAGGCCCGCGCGATCGGCGCCACCTGCGGCGGCGTGCGTCTCTGGAGCCTGTACGTCCCGCACGGCCGGGCCGTCGGCGACCCGCACTACGACTACAAGCTGGCCTGGCTGCGAAGCGCTACGGGCCGACGCCGCCGGCTGGCTGGCCGCCGACCCGCAGGCCCGGATCGCCCTCACCGGCGACTTCAACATCGCGCCCACCGACGCCGACGTCTACGACGTCGCCGCGTTCGAGGGCCACACCCACATCACGGAACCCGAACGCGCCGCCTTCCGCGCCTTCACCGACACCGGGTACAGCGATGTGGTGCGCCCGTTCACCGATGCGCCGCGGACGTACACCTACTGGGACTACCAGCAGCTGCGGTTCCAGAAGAACCGCGGCATGCGCATCGACTTCGCGCTGTGCTCACCGGCCCTGGCGGCGACGGTCACCGGCGCCCGGATCGACCGCGAGGAACGCAAGGGCAAGGGCGCTTCCGACCATGCACCCGTGATCGTGGAGATCGACCTGTGACGGAAAGCCGCTGATGACGACCATCCTGGTGCTGGAACACGACCCGTCCGACCCGTTGCTGCGGATGGAGGAGTGGCTCGGCGGCGCGGGAGCCACCGTCGACGTGCGCCGCCCACACGCCGGTGACGAGATCCCCACCGACACCACAGCCCACGACGCCGTCATCAGCCTCGGCGGCGAGATGGGTGCCTACGACGACGATGTCGCGCCGTGGCTGCCGGCCACCCGGCGGCTGCTCGCCCGGGCCGTCGCCGACCGGACTCCGACTCTCGGTATCTGCCTCGGCGCGCAACTGCTGGCCGCGGCCGGCGGCGGCATCGTCACCGTGGGCGCGAACGGACCCGAGCGAGGCGCCTACCTGACGGCCCGCCGGGACGCCGCCGCCGACGATCCGCTGCTGTCCGAATTGCCGCTCACTCCCGATGTCATGCATTACCACGACGATGTGGTGTCCGTGCTGCCTCCGGGGGCGACCCTGCTGCTGTCCTCCCCTGGCTACCCGCATCAGGCCTGGCGCCAGGGCGAGGCCGCCTGGGCGGTCCAGTTCCACATCGAGACCAGCGCCGATGACCTCCGGGGTTGGGCCGCGCTCGACGACCTGCCCATGACCGGACGGTTCGGTCCGATGCTCGACGAGGCCGCCGAGACCATGGCGCTGGTCTGGCGCGACGTCATCCGGCGGTTCGTGTCGCTCGCCGACGACCGCGCCCGCCGGACCGGCCGCCCCGGCGACACCCTGGTCACGCCGTGAGCCGCCCGGCGTCGCGGAGCCTGAGCCGCTACGGACTCGGCGCCGAGCCGAAGATCCTCCGCGATCTCCAGATCACCGGGCTCGCCGACGCCGACGGAGCCAAGGACGGCTGTGCGGACGTCCTGCGTGCGCTGTCCCGGGCGGGCCGACCGGAGATGGCGCTGGCCGGGCTGGCGAACCTGGCCGGCCACCCGGCGATCTGGGCCCGCATCCACCACGAGCTGTGCGGCAACTCCCGCTTCCGCGGACGGCTGATCGCCGTCCTCGGTGCGTCCACCGCGCTGGCCGACCATCTCTCCGCGCGCCCGGAGGATTGGGAACTGTTGCTGCCCGAGGCGGAGAGCACCCGGCTGATCACCGCCGACCAGTCCTACGCCGTGCTCGCCGCCGCGGTCGGCATCGACCCGTCGGCCCCGCGCTGCACCGGGACCGCCGGCGCCCGCGCCACCCTCACCGGCGCACCGGCCGTCATCGCACTGCGGCACGCGTACCGGTCGCAGCTGCTGATCATCGCCGCGCACGACCTCGCCCAGGCCGTGGAGTCGTCACTCCCGGCGGTCGCGCTGCCCGCCGTCACCCAGGCGCTGTCCGACCTGGCCGACGCCACCCTGCAGGTCGGCCTCACCGTGGCAGCGTCCGCGCTACCGGCCTCGGCCGCACCGGCCCGGCTGGCCATCGTCGCGATGGGCAAGTGCGGCGCCCGCGAGCTCAACTACATCTCCGACGTCGACGTCATCTTCGCCGCCGCAGGCGAGCCCGGGAACGAGGCCGCCGGCCTGACCACGGCCACCACACTCGCCTCCCAGACCATGCGGATCTGCGGCCAGGCGGCCTGGGAGGTCGACGCGAACCTCCGCCCGGAGGGCAAGGCCGGCGCGCTGGTCCGCACGCTGGCCAGCCACGCCAGCTACTACCAGCGGTGGGCCGCGACCTGGGAGTTCCAGGCGCTGCTCAAGGCCCGTTCGTCGGCCGGCGACCTGGACCTCGGTCAGGAGTTCGTCGACCTCACCCAGGTCGGGCGTGTGGAGCGCAGCCAAGCGGGACTCGTTCGTCGACGACGTGCAGGCGATGCGTCGCCGGGTCGAGGCGAACATCCCCGACGGCGTCCGGGAACGCGAGCTCAAGCTCGGGCCGGGGGGCCTGCGGGACGTCGAGTTCTCGGTCCAGCTGCTGCAGCTCGTACACGGCCGTACCGACCCCGACCTGCGGATTCCCGGCACCCTGATGGGCCTGCGCGCACTGATCCGCAACGGCTACGTCGGCCGTACCGACGGCGCCGACATGAGCTGCCGCCTACACGTTCCTGCGCCGCGCCGAGCACCGCATCCAGCTGCAGCGGCTGCGCCGGACGCACCTGCTGCCGGACAACCACGGCGATCTGGACTGGCTGGCGCGGACCGCCGGTTACAGCGGGATCGGTACCTCCGACGCTGCCGACGTGTTCAACAGCGAACTCCAGCAACACGTCGCCACGGTCCGCCGGCTGCACGAGAAGCTGTTCTACCGGCCGTTGCTGCACGCCGTCGCCGCCGTGCCCGGTGACGAGCTCCAGCTCACCCAGGAATCGGCCGCGGCCCGGCTCGGCGCGCTCGGTTTCCGTGCCCCGGACGCGGCGCTGCGCCACCTCGCCGCGCTGACCACCGGCGTCAGCCGACGCGCGGCCATCCAGCGCCACCTTCTCCCGGTGCTGCTCGACACCTTGTCCACCTCGCCCGACCCGGACGCCGGCCTGCTGTCCTACCGGCACGTCTCCGAGGCGCTCGCCGACACCCCCTGGTACCTGCGGCTGCTGCGGGACGAGGGTCTCGTCGCCCAGCGGCTGGCCGGCCTGCTCGGCGCCTCCCGGCTGGTCGGGGACCTGCTGCCGCGGGCCCCCGAGGTGCTGCAGCTGCTCGTCGACGACGAGAAGCTGCTGGCCCCCGAGCCGGATCAGGTCGCCGCCTCGCTGCTGCGCCGGTCCGGCCGGGGCACCACCCCGCAGGAGCAGGTCGACATCGCCCGGAACCGCCGCCGGCACGAGCTGTTGCGACTGACCTGCGCGGACATGCTCGGACTCATCTCGGTGCCGAACATCGTGCTCGGCCTGACCAGCGCCGCCGAGGCCACCCTGCAGGCCGCCTACGCGGCCGCGCTGGCCAAGGTCGCCGCCGATCGGGGCAGCATCGAGTTCCGGCTGGCCGTCATCGGCATGGGGCGGCTCGGCGGTGCCGAGGTCGGGTACTCCTCCGACGCCGACGTGATGTACGTCGCGGTGCCGCTACCCGGGGCCGACCCCGGTACGGCGATGGCCGCTGCCAACACGACCGCCGACCTGATGGGCCGGCTGCTGGCCCGGCCGAGCCCCGACCCGGCATTGCTCATCGACGCCAACCTCCGCCCCGAGGGCAAGAACGGGCCGCTCGTGCGCAGCCTCGACGCCTACAAGGCGTACTGGTTGCGCTTCGCCCAGGCGTGGGAGCGGCAGGCGCTGCTGCGGGCCCGCCCGGTCGCCGGTGACGCCGACCTGGGAGCGGAGTTCATCGCCGCCGCGGATGCCTTCCGCTACCCCGAGGACGGGCTCAGCGACGCCGACGTCATCGAGATCCGGCGGATCAAGGCCCGGGTCGACGCCGAACGCCTCCCGCGAGGGGCCGACCCGACGACCCACACCAAGCTCGGCCACGGCGGGTTGTCCGACATCGAGTGGACCGTGCAGCTCATGCAGCTGCGCCACGCCGGCCGGCACCCGGAACTGCGCACCCCTCGCACCCTCGACGCGCTGCGCGCCGGACGAGACCTGCATCTGATCACCGACGAGGACGCCGAGATCCTCGAGTCACAGCTGGTTGCAGGCCACCCACGTCCGCAACGTGCTGATGATGGTGTCCGGCAAACCGGAGGACCAGATCCCGCGGCTCGGCCGGCAATTGGCCGCCGTCGCCCGGGCCATGGGGTATCCGCCCGACGGCGATCCCGGGATCTTCGTCGACGAGTACCGCCGCACCACCCGCAGGGCCCGCAAGGTCGTCGAGCGGCTGTTCTCCGGGCTGGACTGACCGGCCGGACCGCCGCCGCACGCCCCCGGGTGGTGACCCGCGCGGACCCCGGCACCGGATAATGACCGGATGCCTACCTGGGTCCTGATTCTCCTTGTCATCGTTGCCGTCGTGATCGCGGCGCTCGTCGTCGGACTGGTGCTGTCGCGCCGGCGCACCGTCTCGCTGCGCTCCGCCGGCGAGGCCGCCGCTGCCGAGAAGGCCGCCCCGACCAAGGGGACGTACACCACCGGGAGCTCGATCTCGTTCTCCTCGGCGCCGTCGGGCACCGCGGTGCTGGACCGCCCGGAGACGCCCGAACCGGTCCCGGCCCCGCAGGTCCCGCCGGTCGCCCCGGCCGTACCCGCGCCGACCTGGGTGCGCACCGAGACCGACGGTCAACCCGGCGTCGGCGACGACGCCTCGGTCCCGCGGGACTCCGACCGCCCCGAGCTGACCGACCTCGAACTCCCGACCGATCTCGCCCCGGCCCCGATCACCGAGGTCGGCACCGGCTCCACCCCCGTGTTCGCC
Source organism: uncultured Actinomycetota bacterium (assembly GCA_963700115.1). Taxonomy (GTDB): domain Bacteria; phylum Actinomycetota; class Actinomycetes; order Mycobacteriales; family Nakamurellaceae; genus Nakamurella. The sequence continues at coordinate 1,629,625 of OY969473.1, forward strand.
CCGGTCGACCGGCCGGAACGCGTCGAGCGCCCCGCCATCGCACCGACCGTCCCCACCACCGGCCCGGACGAGATCGAGCCGGCCGACGGGCGGCTGTCCCGGCTGCGCGGTCGCCTCAGCCGCACCCAGAACACCTTCGGCCGGTCGATGCTCGGCCTGCTCGGCGCCGGTGACCTGGACGAGGACTCGTGGAACGACGTCGAGGACACGCTGCTGATGGCGGACCTCGGCTCGGGCGCCGCCGCCGAGATCGCCGCGAAGCTCCGCTCCGAGGTCGCGGCCCGGGGCGTCGCCTCCGGTGCCGCCGCCAGGGCCCTGCTGCGCAAGGTGATGATCGAGGCGCTCGATCCGTCGATGGACCGGACCGTCAAGGCGCTGCCGCACGACGGCCGGCCGTCGGTGGTGCTCGTCGTCGGCGTCAACGGCACCGGCAAGACCACCACCACCGGCAAGCTGGCCCGGGTCCTCGTCGCCTCCGGCCACACGGTGGTGCTCGGCGCCGCCGACACCTTCCGGGCCGCCGCGGCCGACCAGCTCGCCACCTGGGGCGAGCGGGCGGGTGCGCTGACCGTGCGCGGACCGGCCGGCAGCGACCCGGCGGCGATCGCCTTCGAGGCCGTCAAGCGGGGCATCGACACCGGCGCGGACGCCGTCATCATCGACACCGCCGGTCGGTTGCACACCAAGACCGGGCTGATGGACGAGCTCGGCAAGGTCAAGCGCGTCATCGAGAAGCAGAGCGAAGTCGCCGAGATCCTGCTCGTGCTGGACGCCACCACCGGCCAGAACGGCATGGTGCAGGCCAAGGTCTTCGCCGACGTGGTCGACGTCACCGGCATCGTGCTGACCAAGCTGGACGGCACCGCCAAGGGCGGCATCGTGGTGGCGGTGCAGCGGGCGCTGGGCGTGCCGGTGAAGCTGGTCGGGCTGGGGGAGGGCGCCGACGACCTCGCTCCGTTCGAGCCGGCCGCGTTCGTCGACGCCCTGCTCGGGGACTGAGCGGCCGGCACTTTTACCCTGCGGCAACGCGCCGCGCGCGCGTTCACGCCGGGGAAACATGCCCGAACACCGATCGCAACACGATCCGGGAACCCTGCTGGATGTCCCCGGGTTCTCGCGGCCCGGATCCCCGTCCCCTCAGCCAGGAGGCTTCATGCCACCGGAATTCGCTCTCGACTCGGGCAACACCGCGTTCATGATCATTGCGGCGTCGCTGGTGCTGCTCATGACCCCGGCGCTCGCCTTCTTCTACGGCGGCATGACCCGTTCCAAGTCCGTGCTCAACATGATGATGATGTCCTTCGGCGCCCTCGGGCGTCGTCGGCATCATCTGGGTGCTGTGGGGCTACTCCGCCACCTTCGGCACCGATCAGGGCGGCATCATCGGCGATCCCTTCGAGTACTTCGGGCTCAACGGCCTGACGAACGAAGTGAGCCTGATGACAGGCCAGCGGCGTGCCGGCGGTCGTCGCAGTCGGCTACCAGGCCACCTTCGCGATCATCACGGTCGCGCTGATCAGCGGCGCCATCGCCGACCGCGTCAAGTTCTCGACCTGGATGGTCTTCGCCGGCCTCTGGGTCGACCCTGTGCTACATGCCGATCGCGCACATGGTGTGGGGCGGCGGCTGGCTGGGTGGCGCCGGCTTCGTCGGCCGAGAACCTGTCCACGCCGATCGACTTCGCCGGCGGCACCGTGGTCCACATCAACGCCGGCATGGCCGGTCTGGTGCTGGCGATCATCGTCGGCAAGCGCAAGGGCTTCGGCAAGGAGCCGATGAAGCCGCACAACCTGACCCTCGTCATGCTGGGCGCGGCCCTGCTGTGGTTCGGCTGGTTCGGTTTCAACGCCGGCTCCGAGTTCGCCGCCGACGGCACCGCCGGCCAGGCCTGGCTGAACACCACGATCGCCACCTGCGCCGCCATGCTCGGCTGGCTGGTCGTGGAGAAGCTCCGTGACGGTCACGCCACCAGCCTCGGCTCCGCCTCGGGCATCGTCGCCGGCCTGGTCGCGATCACCCCGGCGGCCGCCTCGGTCGACATCTACGGCGCCATCTTCATCGGCCTCATCGCCGGCGCGTTGTGCGCCCTGGCCGTCGGCCTGAAGTACAAGCTCGGCTACGACGACTCGCTCGACGTCGTCGGCGTGCACCTCGTCGGCGGTCTGGTCGGCACCGTCCTGATCGGCTTCTTCGCCCACCTGCCCACCGAGGACAACGGCCTGCAGACCTTCGCTCCCGACGGTGCGCTGAACGGCCTGTTCTACGGCGGCGGCGCCACCCAGCTGGTCACCCAGATCGTCGTCGCGCTGATCGCCCTCGTGATCTCCGGCGTGATGACCCTGATCATCGGCCTCGCGCTGAAGAGCACCATGGGCTGGCGTATCCCCGAGGAGGACGAGATCGAGGGCATCGACGTCGTCGTCCACGGCGAGCAGGCCTACGAGCTGGACGCCGGCGGCGGCAGCGGTCACGGCGTGCTCACCAAGTCCCTGTCCACGTCTGTCAAGTCGGAGGTCTGATCCTTGAAGCTCATCACCGCAGTCATCAAGCCGTTCAAACTCGACGAGGTGCGGGCCGCGCTGCTCGCCTTCGGCGTCCAGGGCATGACCGTCCAGGAGGCCTCCGGCTACGGCCGTCAGCGCGGTCACACCGAGGTCTACCGCGGCGCGGAGTACACCGTGGAGCTGCTGCCCAAGGTGCGCCTGGAGATCCTGGTCGACGCCGACGACGCCGATGACGTCATCGACGTCATCGTCCGCGCCGCCCGCACCGGCAAGATCGGTGACGGCAAGGTCTGGGCCGTCCCGGTCGAGAGCGTGGTCCGGGTTCGCACCGGCGAGCACGGTCAGGAAGCCCTGTAGCAGTGGATTTCACCGTGGGTACCGGTTACGCCGACCTGCGGGCCCAGCTGCTGGGCCGGACCGGGGTTCCCGGTCCGGCCCGGCGGCGGGCATTGGCCGCTTGACCGACTCCTGGCTGGGCGAGCTGGCCCGGGAAGCGGGCGTCAACGTCGGGGGCGTCGCCCTGGTCGCCGTCGGCGGCTACGGGCGCGGCGAACTCAGCCCGTTCTCCGATCTCGATCTCGTCCTGCTGCACTCCAGCGAGACCCCGACCTCCTACGCCGAGATGCTCGCCGAGCGTCTCTGGTACCCGATCTGGGACTCCAAGGTGAAGCTGGACCACTCGGTCCGCTCCGTCGGCGGGGCCCGGCAGATCGCCCGGGTCGACCTGCCGGCCATGCTGGGCATGCTCGATCTTCGCCACATCGCCGGTGACCCCGAACTCGCCGGACTGCTGCGCCGCCGGGTGCTGGCCGACTGGCGCGCCGACGCCAAGGAGCGGCTGCCGCTGCTGGAGGCCAGCTGCGCCGAGCGCACCGAGCGCAGCGGTGAGCTGGCCTTCGCCACCGAACCCAACCTGAAGGAGTCCCGCGGCGGTCTGCGCGACCTGGTGGTGATGCGGGCCGTCGCCGCCTCCTGGCTCGCCGACTGCCCGCACCAGGGCCTCGAGGAGGCCCGCTCGGACCTGCTCGACGTCCGGGACGCGCTGCACCTGACCGCGGCCCGCCGCACCGACCGGCTGCACATCCAGGACCAGGACGAGGTCGCCAAGGCTCTCGACATCGCCGACCGGGACTCGCTGCTGCGTGACCGTGGCCGGCATCGGCCGGACCGTCGCGCTGGCCGCCGACCTCACCTGGCACCGGGTGCACCGGGCCATCGACGAGCCCAACCGCAACGGCCAGGTCTACGACGTCGGTGGCCGGTTCGCCCGTCGGGCCCAGCGGCTGCCGCTCGCCGACGGCGATCGTCGAGCAGGAGGGCGAGGTCATCCTGGCCCGGGCGGCCAACCCGGCCCGCGATCCGGCGCTGCCGGTCCGGGCTGCGGCCGCGGCCGCGCAGGCCGGGCTCACCATCGCGCCGGCCACCGTGCACCGGCTCGCGAAGCTCTGCCCGCCGTTGCCCGACCCCGTGGCCGTCGGCCGCGCTGACCGCGTTCGTGTCGCTGCTCGGCGCCGGCGAGTCGATGCTCACGGTCTGGGAGTCCTTCGACCAGGCCGGTCTGATCTCGTCGATGCTGCCCGGCTGGGAGCGGCTGCGGTCGATGCCGCAGTGGGACCCGATCCACATGTTCACCGTCGACCGGCATCTGATGGAGACCGCCGTCCAGGCGTCACGGCTGGTCCGCCGGGTGCGCCGGCCGGACCTGCTGCTGCTGGCCGCGATCTTCCACGACATCGGCAAGGGCACCGGGCGCGACCACAGCGTCGCCGGCGCCGAGATGGTCCCGGAGTGGCTGGAGCGGCTCGGGCGTCGGCCGAGGCCGACATCGCTCACGATCGAGACGCTCATCCGCCACCACCTGCTGTTGGCCGACACCGCGTCCCGCCGCGATCCCGACGATCCCGGCCACCATCGCCTCGATCAGTGACGTCATCACCGACCTGGACACCCTGCAGCTGCTGTCGGCGCTCACCGAGGCCGACAGCCGCGCCGCCGGGCCGAAGTCCTGGTCGACCTGGAAGGCGGCGCAGGTCGCGCGACTGGTCGCCCGCACCGCATCGGCGATCGGGTCCGGTGCCCCTCGGGTCACGGTGCCGGCGGTCTCCGCCCGGGAGAGCCAACTGCTCGCCCAGGCCGCCGACGGCGGCGTCAAGGTCCGCGTCGACACCGGCCTCGGCGGTCTCACCGTGACCCTCGCCGCGCCCGACCGTCCCGGCCTGCTGGCCGCGGCGGCCGGCACCCTCACCCTGCACCGGCTGACCATCCGGGGCGCGACCGCCCGCACCGTCGACGGCACCGCCCTGCAGGTCTGGACGGTGCAGTCGCAGTTCGGCGACGCACCCCAGGCCGACACGGTCCGGGCGGACCTGACCCGCGCGCTGGACGGCGGCATCGACGTGACCGCGGCCCTGGCCAAGCGGGACCCGGCCCGGCGACCGGGTTCCCACGCCGGCGCCGTTGATCGAGCTGCTGCCGGCCGCGTCCTCGCAGGCCAGCGTGCTGCAGGTCCGCGCACACGACGTGCCGGGCCTGCTGTACCGCATCACGGGAGCGCTGGCCGGAGCCGGCGTCACCGTGACGACCGCGTTGGTCGACACCCTGGGGTCCGATGTGGTCGACGTCTTCTACCTGCGTCGGGCCGGACGGCACGCCCCTCTCGGGCGCGGCGGCGGAGCGGGCGGCGGCCGCGGTGGGTCGGGCGCTGGGCGCCGCACCCGATAATCTGGCCTGATGTTCGACACACTCTCCGATCGCCTCTCCGGTGTCTTCACCTCGCTGCGCGGCAAGGGCCGGATCACCCCGGCCGATCTCGACGCCACCGCCCGCGAGATCCGCATCGCCCTGCTCGAGGCCGACGTCGCCCTCCCGGTCGTCCGGGCGTTCATCGCCGCCGTCAAGGAGCGCTCGTCCGGCGTCGAGGTGTCGCAGGCGCTGAACCCGGCGCAGCAGATCATCAAGATCGTCAACGAGGAACTCATCGCCATCCTCGGCGGCGAGACCCGGCGGCTGGAGTTCGCCAAGACCGGTCCGACGGTCATCATGCTCGCGGGTCTGCAGGGCGCCGGCAAGACGACGCTGGCCGGCAAGCTGGCGTTCTGGCTGCGCACCAACGGGCACACCCCGCTGCTGGTCGCGTGCGACCTCCAACGGCCCAACGCGGTCACCCAGCTGCAGGTCGTCGGTGAGCAGGCCGGCGTCCCGGTCTACGCGCCGTTCCCCGGCAACGGCGTCGGTGATCCGGTCCAGGCGGCGCGCGACGGCATCGCCGAGGCGAACGCCCGCCACCACGACATCGTCATCGTCGACACCGCCGGCCGGCTCGGGGTGGACACCGAGATGATGGCCCAGGCGGCCGCCATCCGGGACGCCGTGCAGCCGGACGAGACGCTCTTCGTGCTCGACGCGATGGTCGGCCAGGACGCGGTCAACACGGCCGAGGCGTTCCGCGACGGCGTCGGTTTCACCGGCGTGGTGCTGACCAAGCTCGACGGCGACGCCCGCGGTGGTGCCGCGCTGTCGGTCCGCTACGTCACCGGCGCGCCCATCATGTTCGCCTCCACCGGCGAGAAGATGCGCGACTTCGACGTCTTCCACCCGGAGCGGATGGCGTCGCGCATCCTCGGCATGGGCGACATGCTCACCCTCATCGAGCAGGCCGAGCAGGCGTTCGAGGCCGACGAGGCCGAGGCGATGGCCGCTCAAGATGGGCGAAGGGTCGTTCACCCTCGAGGACTTCCTGCAGCAGATGCAGTCGCTGAAGAAGATGGGCCCGCTGGCCGGGATCCTCGGCATGCTCCCCGGCGCGGCCGGCATGAAGGAGCAGCTGGCGAACGTCGACGACCGCGACATCGACCGCACCGCAGCGATCATCCAGTCGATGACGCCGCAGGAGCGGGCCGATCCCGAAGATCCTCAACGCCTCCCGCCGCAACCGGATCGCCAAGGGCTCGGGATCGACGGTGGCGCAGGTGTCCTCGCTGGTCGAGCGGTTCTACGAGGCCCGCAAGATGATGACGGCGATGGCCGGCCGGTTCGGGATGCCCGGGCTCGCAAGCCGCAGCGCTCGGTGAAGGGCAAGAAGGGCAGGAAGGGCTCGCGGCCGCGGGCCGACCCCGCCGAAGATCAAGGGCGGCTTCCCGGGTGGTCTGGCCGGCATGCTGCCCCCGGGCGGCATGCCCGGCGGGATGCCGGGCGGGGCCAACGGCGCGATGCCGCAGCTGCCGCCGGGGTTCGACTTCGACCCGTCGAAACTGCAGTTCCCGAAGGGCAAGTGAGCGCTGGACTGCTGCACGTCGTCGGGTCCGACCCGGCGACCGGGCAGCCGGTCGACCACTGGATCGCCGACGGTGTCTTCGTCGAGGCGCCCGCCGACCGCGGTGCGGCGACGGTCACGCTGACCGGCTGGGTCACCGCCCGGCTTCGTCGACGCGCACTGCCACGTCGGCTACTCCCGCGACGGTGTGGCCACCCTGGCGGAGGCGCGGGAGCAGGCCCGGGCGAACCTCGCGGCCGGGGTGACCGCGATCCGTGACTGCGGGTCGCCGCTGGACACGTCGTCACTGGTCGGCCGGCCGGAGCTGCCGGTGCTGATCCGAGCCGGCCGGCACCTGGCCCGGCCGAAGCGCTACATCCGCGGCCTGAGCGTCGACCTCGACGACCCGGCGGAGCTGCCCGCCGAGGTGGCCCGGCAGGTCGCGTACGGCGGCGGCTGGATCAAGCTGGTGGGGGACTGGATCGACCGGTCCATCGGTGACCTGGCGCCGCTGTGGCCCGACGACGTGCTGGCCGAGGCGATCGCCGTCGCCCACGCCGGCGGGGCGCGGGTGACCGCACACGTCTTCGGCGAGGACGCGATCCCGGGTCTGCTGGCCGCCGGCATCGACTGCCTCGAGCACGGCACCGGGCTGACCGATGACACGATCGCCGAGATGGTCCGCCGTGGAGTGCATCTCGTGCCGACGCTGATCAACGTGGCCAACTTCCCGAGCTTCGCCGACGCCGCCGACCGCTTTCCGGCCTACGCCAAGCACATGCGTGACCTGCACGCCCGCTCCGACGAGACCATCACCGCGGCGCTCGGAGCCGGGGTGCCGGTGCACGCCGGCACCGACGCCGGCGGGTACGTCGACCACGGCCGCGATCGTCGACGAGGTGCAGGCTCTGATCCGCGTCGCCGACCGGGCCGGACTTGCGGCGGCGGCGGTGCTGGACGCTGCCGGCGCCGGCGCCCGGAGCTGGCTCGGACTGCCCGGTGCCGACCTCGGTGCCGCCGCCGATCTGGTGGTGTATCCCACTGATGTCGCGGCCGATCCGGCGGCGTTGCGCGCCCCGACGGCAGTCGTGCGGGCGGGCCGGATCGTCGGCGGTCCGGATCAGGCCGCCTGATCGGGTAAACTCGACTGTCGATCCAAAATCAGTCCGGCACGCAGTCCGCAGGTCAACTGTTCCCGGGGCTGCCAGTCCGCTCACCAGTAGTCGAAGGAGCACGTCCCTCGTGGCCGTCAAGATCAAGCTTGCTCGCATCGGAAAGATCCGCGAGCCGTTCTACCGTGTCGTCGTCGCCGACGCCCGCACCCGCCGTTCGGGCCGCGCCATCGAGGCGATCGGCAAGTACCACCCGAAGAACGATCCGAGCGTCATCGAGATCGACTCCGAGCGGGCCCAGTACTGGCTGTCCGTCGGCGCGCAGCCGACCGAGTCGGTCGAGGCGCTGCTCAAGGTGACCGGTGACTGGCAGAAGTTCAAGGGCCTGCCGGGCACCGAGGGCACCCTGAAGGCTCAGCCGGAGAAGGCCGACAAGCGCGCGCTGTACGAGGCCGCCATCGCCGCCATCGGCAACGAGGGCGGGTCCCGAGGCGACCACCCCGCGCAAGAAGGCCGCCGAGAAGCCGGCCACCGAGCCCGTCGCCCCGGCCGAGTCCGAGTAACTCGTGCTCACCGAGGCGCTGGAGCATCTGGTCCGCGGCATCGTCGATCACTCCGACGACGTCGACGTCACGATGACCACCTCGCGTCAGGGGCGCACCCTGCAGGTCCGGGTGCACCCTGACGACCTCGGCAAGGTGATCGGCCGCAACGGCCGCACCGCCACCGCGCTGCGCACCGTGATGACCGCGGTCGGTGGCCGCGGGATCCGGGTCGACGTCGTCGACACCGACCGCTGAGTCCTCGCACCACGTCATGACGGAACTCACCGTCGGCCGGATCGGCCGACCCCACGGACTGCGTGGTGAGGTCACCGTCGACATCCGCACCGACGACCCCCGCGAGCGTTTCGCGCCGGGGGCGACGTTGCGGACGGAGCCGGCAGCGCGCGGGCCGCTCACGGTGGCCTCGTTCCGGATCATCTCCGGACTCAACGTGGTCCGCTTCGACGGCTTACGACGACCGCAACGCCGCCGAGACGCTGCGCGGCACGATGCTCGTCGTGGACGGCCGGTGCCCTGCCGGACCTGGTCGACGAGGACGAGTTCTACGACCACCAGCTGATCGGCCTCAGTGCCGGCTGCTGGCCGACGACGGCGGGCCGGGCGAGGTGATCGGCCCGATCACCGATCTGCTGCACCCGCCGGCCAACGACGTGCTCGTCGTGCTGACCGCGGATGACCTCGACCGGCGAGGTGCTGATCCCGTTCGTCAAGGCGATCGTGCCGGTCGTCGACGTCGACCGCCGGACATGTCCTGGTGGACCCGCCCGACGGCCTGTTCGAGTAGCCGGTCCATGCGGATAGACGTCGTCACGATCTTCGCCGAGTACCTCGCCCCGCTGCGGGAATCGTTGCTGGGCAAGGCCATCGGCGCCGGGCTGATCCAGCTCGGGGTCCACGACCTGCGGGCGTTCACCACCGACCGGCACCGCACCGTCGACGACACGCCCTACGGCGGCGGCCCCGGGATGGTGATGAAGCCCGACGTCTGGGGCCGCGCCCTGGACGACGATCTGCACCCCGTCCGACGCACGCTGATCGTGCCGACGCCGGCGGGGGAGCGTTTCACCCAGGCCGTCGGCGACCGAGCTGGCGGCCGCCGACCACCTGGTGTTCGCCTGTGGCCGGTACGAGGGCATCGACCAGCGGGTCGCCCGACGAGGCCGCCGGCCGGATGACGGTGCGCGAGTTGTCGATCGGTGACTACGTGCTGGCCGGCGGCGAGGTCGCGGTGCTGGTGATGGTCGAGGCGGTCGCCCGGCTGATCCCGGGAGTGCTCGGGCAACCCGGTCAGCGCCGTGCAGGACAGCTTCGGGGCCGACTGGACCGGGGCTGCTCGAGGCGCCCAGCTACACCCGGCCGGAGACGTACCGTGGACTCGCCGTGCCGCCGGTGCTGCTGTCCGGCAACCACGCCGCGATCGACGCCTGGCGTCGTGAGCAGTCGCTGCTGCGGACCGCGGCGCGCCGCCCGGACCTGCTCGACGGGCGGTCCGGCTGAGTGGTGACGCGGGGCACCGCCGGCCCGTGAGATTTCGCGTACGCCGACCCTTCTGGCAGACTAGAAGGGTTGCCTTTCTGACTGTGAGGATTCCTCGATGAACACCCTGGATGTACTGGACGCCGCGTCGCTGCGCTCCGACCTGCCCGACTTTCCGCCCCGGTGACTCGGTCCGGGTGCACGTGAAGGTCATCGAGGGCAGCCGGTCGCGCGTGCAGGTCTTCGCCGGCCACGTCATCCGTCGTCAGGGCGGTGGCATCCGCGAGACCTTCACCGTCCGCAAGATCAGCTTCGGCGTCGGCGTCGAGCGCACCTTCCCGGTGCACTCCCCGAACCTGGACAAGGTCGAGCTGGTCACCCGCGGCGACGTGCGCCGCGCGAAGCTGTACTACCTGCGCGAGCTGCGCGGCAAGAAGGCCAAGATCAAGGAGAAGCGCGACGTCCGCTGACGCGGATCCCGCGCACCGCCTCCGGTAGCATCCGGAACTCCGATGTCGACGGACGGCCCCGACGCGCGCGCCGGTTCCGTGCCCCTGCCTGACGACGACTCGCCGGCCGCCCGAGCGGTGGCGCGAGGTCGAGGCGGGGCGCGACCGGGCGGGCGCCGAGGGCCCGCCGGCTCGGAAGAAGCAGCGACCGTTCTGGGTGGAGCTGCCGATCCTGCTGGTCATCGCCTTCGTGATGACGTTCCTGATCCAGACGTTCCTGTTCAAGGTCTACTACATCCCCTCGGGGTCGATGGAGCAGACGCTGCACGGGGTGTCCTCCGGTGGCGACCGGGTGCTGGTGAACAAGATCGTCTACGAGTTCACCGAGCCCGAGCCCGGTGAGGTCGTCGTGTTCAGCGGGCCCGGCGACCTGGGCGCCGGAGGCGCCCATCCCCGGCCCCACCACCTGGTACGGCAAGTTCCTCCAGTCCGTCGGTTCGGTGGTCGGGCATCGCCCCGCCGAACGAGAAGGACTTCGTCAAACGGGTCATCGCCACCGCCGGTCAGACCGTCGAGTGTTGCGACGCCCAGGGCCGCGTGATGGTCGACGGCGTCCCGCTGGACGAGCCGTACATCTACGAGGACTTCGACTTCCTCGCAGGCACCAGTGACTGTCAGTCCGCCGTCGAGTCCGCAGCGGTGCTTCGGGCCGGTCACGGTGCCCGCCGGCTCGCTGTGGGTGATGGGCGACCACCGGCGCGACTCCGCGGACTCCACGTACGACTGCCGGGGCGTCCCAGGTCGTCGGCGAGCTGCCAGCGGGCCGATCCCGGTCGGAGAACGTGATCGGTCACGCCGTGTTCATCGTCGATGCCGATCTCGCGCTGGGACGTCATCGCCTCGCCGGACATCCAGGGTGGCGCGGTGATCGTCGGCCTCGGGATGCTGGGCGCTGCCCCGGCTCGGCTGCCGACGCCGCGGCGGCCGACGGTACGGAGATCGCGGTGGCGACGCCGCTGATCCCGCCGCGGCGGCCGGCGAAGATCGTGGTGCCCACCGGTCGACGCCCGACCTGCGCACCGAGAAGACGCTGCTGCGCGGCGGTGTCGAGCGGCTGGCCGCGATGGACGAGGTCGGGCGCGGATCGCTGGCCGGTCCGGTCAGCATCGGCGTCGTCGTGGTCACCGCCGGCGATCGGCCGGGTCCCGCCAGGGCCTGCGTGATTCCAAGCTGCTGACCCCCGCGGCACGCGGAGCGCTGGTCACGCCGATCCGGCGCTGGGCCCGCGAGTACGCCGTCGGACACGCGACGTCCAGCGGAGATCGACAGGTGGGCATCATCGGCGGGCTGCGGCTGGCGGCGCTGCGGGCGCTGGCCCAGCTCGCCGACCGGTCGACGCCATCCTGCTGGACGGCAACTACAACTACCTGCTCGGCAGCACGGACGGCTGCCCGTGCACACCCGGATCAAGGCCGACATGACCTGCGCCGGGGTGTCCGCCGCGTCCGTGCTGGCCAAGACCGAGCGGGACGCGATGATGGTCGAGCTGCACGCCGTCGCACCCGCCGTACGGCTTCGCGCGTCAACAAGGGGTACTCGACCCCGGAGCACATCGAGGCGCTGCGCGAGCACGGGCCCAGTGCCGGCGCACCGCGCGATCGTGGCGGCTGCCCGGAGTCGCGTACGAAACCGACGAGACTGCCGCTATGTTCGGCATATGAGCGCAGAGGATCTCGAGCAGTACGAAACCGAGATGGAACTGCAGCTGTACCGGGAGTACCGGGACATCGTCGGTCACTTCGCCTTCGTGGTGGAGACCGAGCGCAGGTTCTATCTGTGTAACGCCGTCGATGTGCAGGTCCGCAACTCCGACGGGGACATGTACTTCGAGGTGCGGATGTCCGACGCCTGGGTGTGGGACATGTACCGGCCGGCGCGCTTCGTGAAGAACGTCCGGGTGGTGACGTTCAAGGACGTCAACGTGGAGGAACTCGAGAAGCCCGACCTGCGGCTGCCGGAGGACGGCGAGTTCTGACCCGCCCGGCGGGCTGATCCCGGTCGGGACCGGTCGGCTGTCCACAAGCGGCTCGCCGGCCGAGTTGTCCACACGGCCGGTTGAACGGCCGGTGTGATCCCGGGACGCTCGACCCCGCAGGGGACGAGAACCGGGGGACACAGTGGCAGCCAAGGATGTGATCGGCCGTGACGGCGAGGAGCTGGCGGCGCGCTACCTGACGGGCATCGGGCTGACCGTGATGACGCGCAACTGGCGGTGCCGGGAGGGTGAGCTCGACATCGTCGCCACCGACGGCCGCGAACTCGCGGTCATCTGTGAGGTCAAGACGCGCAGCGGCGTCCGCTACGGCTCCGGCGCGGAGGCCGTCGACGCCGGAAAACGCCGGCGCATCCGCCGGCTCGCGACGCTGTGGCTCGCCGACCACCAGGCCCGGCCGGGAATCCGGCTGCGCTTCGACGTGATCAGCGTGCTGTGCGGAGCCGGACACCGAACCGCAGCTCACGCACATCGCCGGGGCCTTCTGATGGCGCTGGCGCGCACCCTCGCGGTGCAGCTCGACGGCCTCGACGGGCATCTGGTCAGCGTCGAAGCCGACCTCGCGAACGGACTCCCCGGTACCACGGTGATCGGGATGGGCGACACCGCCGTCCAGCAGTCCCGCGACCGGGTCAAGGCCGCCGTGGTCAACTCCGGGCAGACCTGGCCGGACCGCAGGATCACCCTGGCGCTGTCGCCGGCGTCGTTGCGCAAGACGGGTTCGGGCTTCGACCTGGCCATCGCGGTCGCCGTGCTGGCCGCGGCCGAGTCGGTCACGCTGCGGCGCGGCGCGGACACCGTGTGGATCGGTGAGCTGGGATCTGGACGGTCAGGTCCGGGCGGTCCGCGGGGTGCTGCCGGCCCTGGTCGCCGCCCGTCGTGCCGGTATCCGGTGTGCCGTCGTCGCGCTGGGCAACGTGGCCGAGGCCGGCGTTGGTCCACGGACTGGAGGTGCTCGGCGCCGCCACCCTCCGGGAGGTCATCGGTCATCTGGGCGGTGGGGCGACGCCTGACCGGCCCGGGGGTGCGGGTCGTGCCCGACTCCGCCGTCACTGCCGGACATGGCCGACGTCCTCGGTCAGCCCGAGGGGCGGGCCGCGCTCGGAACTGGCCGCCGCCGGCGGTCACCACCTGTCGATGATCGGCCCGCCGGGCGCCGGGAAGACGATGCTCGCCGCCCGGCTGCCCGGTCTGCTGCCGCCGTTGACCGGTGACCAGGCGCTCGAGGTCACGGCGGTGCACTCGGTGGCCGGGTGCGCTTGCCCCCGGGATGCCGCTGGTCACCAGCCCGCCGTTCGTCGACCCGCACCACACCGCGTCGGCCGCCGCGATCATCGGCGGCGGCTCGCCGCTGATCCGGCCGGGCAGCATCTCGCTGGCCCATCGCGGGGTGCTGTTCCTCGACGAGGCGCCCGAGTTCAAGCCCAAGGTGCTGGACGCGCTGCGGCAGCCGCTGGAGAGCGGGGAGGTGCTGATCGCCCGGGCGGCCGGGGCGGTGCGCTACCCGGCACGCTTCCAGCTGGTGCTGGCGGCCAACCCGTGCCCGTGCGCGGCGGCCCGCGACCTGGACTGCCGCTGCGAGGTCGGGCTGCGGCGCCGCTACCTCAGCCGGCTGTCCGGCCCGCTGATGGACCGGGTGGACATCCGGATCGAGCTGCCGGCGCTGGACCCGGTGGCGCTCGGTGCCGGCGTGCACCGGGGGAGTCGTCGGCGGCGATCGCGGAGCGGGTGCTCGCGGCCCGGGACCGTTCCGCGCACCGGTGGCGCGGACACCCCGTGGCGGTACAACGCGGAGGTGCCCGGGATCGGTGCTGCGCCGCCGGTGGCGACCGGTCGGTGAACCGTCCCGGCTGCTCGAACGCGCGGTCCGGGCCGGTCTGCTGACCGGCCGCGGCTACGACCGGGTGCTGCGGCTTTCGCTGACGGCGGCCGACCTGGCCGCCCGCGACGAGCCGACGATGCCCGATGTGGCCACCGCGCTGGGCCTGCGGACGAACGGGGCGGCGGCGTGACCGCCACCGTGACCGACGACGTCCGGCTCGCCCGGGCCGGCCTGCTGCGGCTGGCCGAGCCGCCGGCACCGGCCGTCGTGGAGCTCGTCGACCGCGTCGGTGTGGTGGCCGCCTTCGAGGCGGTGCTGCGCCGGGCCGCCCCGCCGCCGGTGCTGTCGGCCACCGCCGCCCGCACCGAGGGCCGTTCGCCCGAGACCCTGCTCGCGCGGCAGCGGCGGCCGACCTACGGGCCGCTGCGGCGGCCGGTGGGTACCTGCTCTGTCCCGGAGGACCCGGACTGGCCGGAAGCGGCGATCGTCGGGTTCGGGATCGCGTCCGGTCGCGGGGTCAGCGGGGCCGCGCCGCCGCTGGCGTTCTACGTCCGGGGCACCCTCCCGTCCGTCGCTGCCCCGCGGCGGCATCACCATCGTCGGTTCCCGGGCCAGCAGCCCGTACGGCGAGCGGGTGGCCGCCGAGATCGCCCTCGGCGTCGTCGACGCCGGTCTCGCGGTCGTGTCCGGTGGGGCGTTCGGCATCGACACCGCTGCGCACCGGGCGGCGGTGACCGGCGGCGGGTCGTCGGTCGCGGCGCTGGCCTGCGGCATCGACCGCGCCTATCCGGCGGCGAACGCGCCGTTGCTGCAACGGATCTCCGCCGCCGGTGCGGTGATCAGCGAGTATCCACCGGGGACGACCCCGGCCCGGCACCGGTTCCTGGTCCGCAACCGGCTGCTCGCCGCGCTCGGCGAGGTGACCGTCGTGGTCGAGGCGAGCCGGCGGTCCGGGTCACTGTCGACGGCGTCGGCGGCCGCGCATCTCGGCCGGACGGTGATGGCCGTGCCGGGGCCGGTGACCTCGGCGATGTCGGTCGGCTGTCACCTGCTGCTGCGGGACCGGTTCGCGCTGCTGGCCACCGGCGCCGCAGGACGTGCTGGCGGCGGCACGGCCGGTTGAGCCAGGGCTGTTCGGCGGCTGATCCGGGCGACGATGCGGACGTTCGCCGCACCGACGTGCTGGATCCGCTGTCGCTGCGGGTGCACGGTGCGCTGCCGACCAGGGGGACAGCGACCGTCTCGGAGCTGAGCGCGTCGGCCGGCATACCGGCACCGCAGGTGATGGCGGCGCTGCCGGTCCTCGAGCTGGCCGGCCTGGCCCGGAAGGAGGGAGGCGTCTGGCGGCGGCTGTGAGGCGTCGGCCGCCGGAAGCCGGCAGGCGGCCGAACAGCTCGGCAGGCGGATCAGGGCAGCTCGGCCGAGGGCGGCGACACCGCTTCGAGCTTCTTCCAGAACAGCAACGCATCGACGGAGCTGGCGCCCTTGAAGGTGCTGACCTGCTCGCTGACGTCGGTGGACACCAGCTCCCAGCCGGACATGCTCATGGACTCCAGGTGACGGTCCATGGTGTCGCGGAACTGATCGGAGTTGATCCCGATGCCCTGGACGGCGATGTGCGTCATCTTGTGCTGATACATGGGGGGCATGCTCGCACGGCGGGGGAGCCGGGCGCATACTCGGACCAGCCGGACTCAGGAGGGGACATGACACTGCTGACCATGCGCCAGGAGTACGAGAGGATCCGCAGCGAATGGCGCTCCCGGCCGCCCGCGGAGCACCGCTTCGACCTGCAGCGGCTCGGCGAACTACGCGACGCCGCCGTCGACTCCGCCGACGAGGGCACCGAGCGGCTCGTCGGTGGAGCTCGAAGACCTGATGGGTCAGATCGCGCACACCAGCGTGCCGCTGCAGCGCGACCGCCAGACCGCCTACCACGAGCCCAGCGACGCGATGTGACGGCACCGGCCCCGGACGACCGCTGGGCGCCGCTGCTGGCCGACTACCGGCGGCACCTGCAGTTCGAACGGGGCGTGTCCGCCGCCACGGTGCGGGCCTACGTCGCCGACATCACCGACCTGCTCGACCACCTGACCCGGATGAAGCGCGACCTGGCCGGACTCGACCTCGCCGCGCTGCGGAGTTGGCTGGCCCGGCTGGCCACCACCGGGATCGCCCGGTCGTCGCTGGCGCGCAAGGCCGCCGCGGCCCGGTCGTTCACCGGCTGGGCGCACCGCACCGATCGCATCACCTCCGACCCGGGTGCCCGACTCGCCGCTCCCCGCGCCCACCGGGCGCTGCCCGGCGTGCTCCGTGCCGACCAGGCCGCGGCCATGCTCGTCACCCCGGTCACCTCCTTTGATCCGCGCGCGCCGCAGCAGGCGGTCCCGAGGACGGCCGCCCCGCCGAGGAGCTGAGGGTGCAGCGGGCGCTGGTGCTGCGCGACCAGGCGATGCTGGAGCTGCTCTACGCCGCCGGCCTGCGGGTCTCCGAACTGGTCGGGCTCGACATCGACGACATCGACCGGCGCCGGCTGGTGCTGCGCGTCCTCGGCAAGGGCGACAAGGAACGCACCGTCCCCTACGGCCGGCCGGCCGACACGGCGCTGGCCGCCTACCTCGACAGCGGCCGCCCGACGCTGTCGACCGGCGCCGACCGCGCCGCGGTCTTCCTCGGCCGGCGCGGCGGCCGGCTCGATCAGCGCGCCGTCCGCACCCTGGTCCACGAGCGGCTCGAGAACGTCGACGGGGCACCGGATCTCGGCCCCCACGGGCTGCGCCATTCGGCGGCCACCCACCTGCTCGAGGGCGGCGCCGACCTCCGCACCGTGCAGGAGATCCTCGGTCACGCCAGCATCGGCACCACCCAGATCTACACCCACGTCTCCGCCGAGCGGCTGCGGTCCGTCTTCACCCAGGCCCACCCCCGCGCCTGACGCCTCGCGCCCGACGCCTCGCGCCACGGGGGCCGTTCAGTCCCAGGGCAGCAACCGCACCCGCACCGGCGCCAGCAGCGCCATCGGGTCCAGGTACTCGCCGTCCAGCCGCACCCCCCAGTGCAGGCACACCGCGGGCGCGCAGCGCGGGTGCCCGGCGTCGACGGTCCCGACGGCGTCGCCGACAGCCACCCGGGCACCGACCGTCACCGACGCGGTGACCGGCTCCAACGACGAGCGCAGGCCGCCGCCGTGGTCGATCGACACCACCCCGCGGTCGACCAGCCGGCCGGCGAACACCACCACCCCGGCCGCCGGCGCCCGCACCGCCGTCCCGACCGCTGCGGCCAGGTCCACCCCGCGGTGCCCCGCCGCGTACGGGCCCGGGGGAGCGGCGAACGGCACCAGCACCGTCGGCGGCGACAGCGGCGGGGTCAGCAGGCCGTCACCGGACGCGCGACCCGCCGGGGCCGCCCACCGCCAACCGGCCCCGCCGCCGCCACGGGCGCCGTCACCGCCGGCGCCGCCGGCACCAACCCGAACTGCGCCAACCCGGACAGCGTCACCCCGACCACCACCGACACCACTCCGCGGCGAGTCATCGCTCCACCGTGCCCGGCCCCGTCCACGGAGGCCGGTGGCCACCGCGCGGGTGTGGACAGACGTGGCCCCGTCGCCCCCTGTGGATACCGTAAGATCGAACAGCGGTCCGTGCGTGCACGGACTGACTTCGCGCGCCCTGTCGCGGCCAGCCGTCCCGGTCTCCCGATCGGATCCCGGTAGTGGTCGCCGGAGCACCCCGGTCCCCGCCGTGACATCACAGCGGGGTGGGTGCACCGAGGGCGCCAGGGCTTCCTCCGCCGGAGGGAGCGACAACTGAACGCGCGACCAGGACCCTGGCGCGCCTCCACGAAGGGACGACCATGGCAGTCGTCACGATGCGTCAGCTGCTCGACGCAGGTGTCCACTTCGGACACCAGACCCGCCGCTGGAACCCGAAGATGAAGCGTTTCATCTTCACCGAGCGCAACGGCATCTACATCATCGATCTCCAGCAGACGTTGACGTACATCGACAAGGCGTACGAATTCGTCAAGGAGACCGTCGCCCACGGCGGCACCGTGCTGTTCATCGGCACGAAGCGCCAGGCGCAGGAGGCCATCGCCGACCAGGCGACCCGGGTCTCCATGCCCTACGTCAACCAGCGCTGGCTGGGTGGCATGCTCACCAACTTCACCACCGTGCACAAGCGTCTGCAGCGCCTCAAGGACCTCGAGGCGATGGAGGAGGCCCAGGACTTCGCGGGTCGCACCAAGAAGGAACTCCTTCTGATGAACCGCGAGAAGATCAAGCTGGCCAAGACCCTCGGCGGCGTCCGGGACATGGCCAAGGTGCCGTCCGTGGTGTGGATCGTCGACACCAAGAAGGAGCACATCGCCGTCGGCGAGGCCCGCAAGCTGGGCATCCCGGTCGTCGCCGTGCTCGACACCAACTGCGACCCGGACGAGGTCGACTTCCCGATCCCGGGCAACGACGACGCCATCCGTAGCGCCGCCGTGCTGACCCGCGTCGTCGCCGACGCCGTCGCCGAGGGCCTGCTGGCCCGCTCCGGTGGCGGCACCGCCGTCGCCGAGGAGCCGCTGGCCGAGTGGGAGCGCGAGCTGCTCGCCGCCACCGACAACGGTGCGTCGGTCATCGCCGCCGCCGAGGCCGCCGCGATCGATCCGGCCGCCCTGCCGACCGAGGCGCCCGTCGGCGTCTCCGACGCCGCCGCCGAGGCTGCGAACCAGGCCGTGGCCGCGGAAGTCACCGGCGACACGACGCCTGCCGTCTGATCCGTCCCCATCGAGCGGGGGGCCGGGCTCGCGGCCCGGCCCCCCGCTCGCCGGACGTGGACCACTGTTGCGAAGCACCACAGACAAGAGGGAAACAAGCATCATGGCGAGCGCTGCTGAAGTGAAGAAGCTCCGGGACATGACCGGAGCCGGAATGATGGATTGCAAGCGGGCTCTGGACGAGACCGACGGCGACTTCGACAAGGCCGTCGAGATCCTGCGGATCAAGGGCGCGAAGGACGTCGGCAAGCGTGCCGACCGCACCGCCTCGCAGGGCCTGGTCGCCGCGGCCGACGGCTGCGCTGATCGAGCTGGCGTCGGAGACCGACTTCGTCGCCAAGAACGAGGAGTTCCAGGCGCTGGCCGACGACATCGTCGCGGCCGTGTCCGAGAACGCCTCCGACGTCGAGTCCGTGCTGGCCGCGCCGCTGGGCAACGGCACCGTGGCCGATGCGATCACCGCCGCCTCGGCGAAGCTGGGCGAGAAGATCGAGCTGCGTCGCGTCGTGCGCTACGACGGCCCGACCACCACGTACCTGCACCGTCGGTCCGCCGACCTGCCGCCGGCCATCGGCGTGCTCATCGAGTACACCGGCTCCGGTGACGACGCCGCCGACGTGGCGCGTGCCGCCGCGATGCAGGTCGCCTCGCTGCGCGCCCGCTACGTGACCCGCGACGAGGTCCCGGCCGAGGTCCTCGAGACCGAGCGCCGCATCGCCGAGGCCACCGCCCGCGAGGAGGGCAAGCCGGAAGCGGCGCTGCCCAAGATCGTCGAGGGCCGGGTGAACGGGTTCTTCAAGGACGCCGTGCTGCTCGAGCAGTCCTCGGTCCTGGACTCCAAGAAGACCGTCGGCAAGATCCTCGAGGAAGCGGGCGTCACCGTCACCGCCTTCTCGCGGTTCGAGGTCGGCGCGAGCTGATCCCGATCAGCTCCGCTCGACCCCGCACGGAACAGCTCCACCTGCAGAAAGGCCGGTGCATCGGCAGATGATCGACGACCTCCCGGTGCGCCGGCCTTTTCAGCGCGTTCTGCTCAAGCTCGGCGGTGAGATGTTCGGCGGCGGTCAGGTCGGCGTCGACCCCCGCGTGGTGTCCAACGTCGCCCGGCAGATCGCCGAGGTCGTGGCGACCGGTACCGAGGTCGCGGTCGTCATCGGCGGCGGCAACTTCTTCCGCGGCGCCGAGCTGTCCGACATCGGCATGGACCGCGCCCGCGCCGACTACATGGGCATGCTCGGCACGGTGATGAACTGCCTCGCCCTGCAGGACTTCCTGGAGCGCGAGTTCGGCATCGACACCCGCGTCCAGACCGCCATCACCATGGGTCAGGTCGCGGAGCCGTACATCCCGCGTCGCGCCCAGCGGCACCTGGAGAAGGGCCGCGTGGTCATCTTCGGCGTCCGGCATGGGCATGCCGTACTTCTCCACCGACACGACGGCGGCCCAGCGGGCGCTGGAGATCCACGCCGAGGTGGTCCTGATGGCCAAGGCGGTCGACGGCGTGTACGACGCCGACCCGCGCAAGGTCCCGGACGCGACCATGTTCACCGAGATCACCCACCGCGAGGTCGTCGAGCGTGGCCTGCAGGTCGCCGACGCCACCGCGTTCACGCTGTGCATGGACAACAAGATGCCCATCATCGTGTTCAACCTGCTGGTGGACGGCAACATCGCGCGTGCCGTGCTCGGCGAGCCGATCGGCACCCTCGTCTCGACTAAGTGAAGGCTGACCCCATGATCGACGAAGAGCTGTTCGACGCCGAGGAAAAGATGGAGAAGGCGGTCACCTCCGCCAAGGACGACCTCCAGACGCTGCGCACCGGCCGGGCCAACCCGAACATGTTCGCGCGCATCCAGATCGACTACTACGGCGCGCCCACCCCGCTGACCCAGATGGCGCAGATCACCGTGCCCGAGGCGCGGATGGCGGTCATCAAGCCCTACGACATGAGCCAGCTGTCGGCCATCGAGAAGGGGATCCGCGACTCCGACCTCGGCGTCAACCCGAGCAACGACGGCAACATCCTGCGGGTGATCTTCCCGCAGCTCACCGAGGAACGTCGCCGGGAGCTCGGCAAGACGGCCCGCGCCAAGGGCGAGGACGCCAAGGTCGCCATCCGCAACATCCGCCGGCGCACCAAGGACACCATCGACAAGCTGGTCAAGGACAAGGATTCCGAGGTTTCCGAGGACGACGGCCGGACCGCGGAGAAGGAACTCCAGACCCTGACCGACCGCTACGTCAACACCGTCGACGAGATGGTCAAGCACAAGGAAGCCGAGCTGCTCGAGGTCTGACGACCGACCGCCGACCCGACCGATGATCACACCCGCCGCCGCACCCGCCGGACGCCCACCGTCCCGGGCCGGCCGCGACCTGCCTGCGGCGATCGGCGTGGCGTTGGTCCTCGGGATCGTCGTCGTCGGGTCGCTCCTGCTGTTCCGGCCGATCTTCGTGGCGGTCGTCGCCGCGGCCGCCGCGGCGTCGGTCTGGGAACTGCGCGGCACGTTGCTGGCCGCTCGCGGCATCGTCCTGAGCTGGATCCCGATCATGGTCGGCGGGGTCGCCACCATCGCGCTGGCCTGGCCCTACGGCCTCCGGGCCCAGGTCATCGGCATCGCGCTCACCGTGCTGGCCTGCATGATCTGGCGGCTCACCGCCGGCGCCGACGGCTATCTCCGCGACGTCTCCGCCTCGGTCTTCGTGACGCTGTACGTGATGTTCTTCGCGTCGTTCGCGACGCTGCTGGTGGCGCCGGACAACGGCGCGCAGCGGGTCCTGACCTTCATCATCGTCGTCGTGGCCTCCGACACCGGCGGGTATGCCGCCGGCGTGCTGTTCGGGAAACACCCGATGGCGCCGAAGATCTCGCCCAAGAAGAGCTGGGAGGGATTCGTCGGGTCGGTCACCGGTGCCGTCGTCGCCGGCGCCCTGACCGGCACCCTGATGCTCGACCACGCCTGGTGGCGCGGCGCAGTGCTGGGGCTGGTGGTGTGTGTCATCGCCACCCTGGGCGACCTGATCGAGTCGATGATCAAGCGCGACATCGGGGTCAAGGACATGGGCGCGCTGCTGCCCGGCCACGGCGGCGTGATGGACCGGATGGACTCGCTGTTGCCGTCGGCGGTCGTCGCCTGGATCCTGCTGTCCTTCTGACCGTTCGAGAGAGGCCCTGCATGAGCACCCGCATCGGCGCCAACACCATGCTGCCGGCCCGCCGTGAGCCGCTCACCCTGCGCACCGCCGACGGGCTCGACCTGGTCGCCGAGCTGGCCCTGCCGCTGGACAACGATCCCGTCGCCACCCTGGTCACCCTGCACCCGCTGCCCACCCACGCCGGCATGATGGACTCCCACGTCCACCGCAAGGCCTCCTTCCGGCTGCCCGCGCTCGCCGACATCGCCGTGCTGCGGTTCAACACCCGCGGCACCGTGAGCGCCGCCGGCCGCAGCCAGGGCGCCTTCGACGGCGGGAACGCCGAGCGCCACGACGTCGCGGCCGCCGTCGACCTCGCCGTCGGGCGCGGCCTGCCGGACCGGTGGCTGGTCGGCTGGTCGTTCGGCACCGAGCTCGCGCTGCGCTACGGGGCCGAGGCCGACGTCACCGGCGCGGTGCTGCTGTCGCCGCCGTTGCACCGCGCCCAGGACAGCGATCTCGACGCGTGGGCACGGTCCGGGAAACCGCTGGTCGCGCTGGTGCCGGAGCTCGACGACTACCTGCGCCCGGTCGAGGCCCGGGATCGTTTCGCACGTGTCCCGCAGTGCACCGTCCGGGACTTCCCCAAGGTCAAGCACCTGTGGGTGGGGCAGGCCGAAGCGGCGTTGGACGCCATCGTGGCTGCCGTGCGCCCCGGATTCGGACCGCTGCCGCGCGAGTGGGACGGGCCCTCGGAGAACGTGCCGGCCGAGATCGTCCCGGCGAGCTGACCCGCGGCCGACCGCATCGGAGGAACCCCGTGACACCGTTGCTGCTGATGTCCCCGTTTCCCTTCGACAGCCGCGTGTTCGCACCCCTCCGCAGCGCGCTGGGTGACCTGGAGCTGCTCACACCCGACCCGGTGTACGCCGGGGAACCCGGCCTCGATGCGCTCGCCGATCAGGTCGTCGAAGAGCTCGACCGGCGGGATATCCCCAGGGCCGTCGTCGGTGGTGTCTCGATGGGTGGCTACGTCGCGCTGAACCTGCTGCGCCGGCACCCCGACCGGCTGGCGGGGCTCGTCCTGATCGACACCAAGGCCGTCGCCGATACCCCGGAGGCCCGGGCGAACCGGCTGGCCGTCGCTGACCGCGCCGACCGCGGGGAGCTCCCCGGTCCGGCCTCCACCGTGGCGGGCATGGTGAGCCCACGCACTCTCGTCCGACCGGCCGGAGGTGCTGCAGGCACTGCAGGACCTCGTCGCCGACCAACCGGCCGCGTCGGTCGCCTGGCGGCAACGGGCCATGTCCACCCGCCCCGACAGCACCGCCGTGCTGGCCGCCACCGAGCTGCCCGTGCTGGTGGTGGTGGGCACCGACGACGCACTCACGCCACCCATCCAGGCGATGGAGATGGCGGCGGGCGCGCGACAATCAACACTGCGCGAGATTTCGGGCACCGGCCACCTGGCCGTGGCTGAGGATCCGGGGGCCGTCGCGGCGGCGATCGCCGGGTGGTGGAGGGGGCAGGCGTGAGTGAGCACGAGCTGAAGTACCCGGGAACGAACGCGGATCCGACGGTGGCCGGCACCGCGCTGGCGACCCGAGGCCTGCACAAGCAGTTCGGCGAGGTGGTGGCGGTCGACCGGCTGACCCTGGACGTGCCCGCCGGGTCGTTCTTCGGGCTGGTCGGTCCCAACGGAGCGGGTAAGACGACGACGTTGTCGATGGTCACCGGGCTGCTGCGCCCCGACGCCGGCTCCGCCTACATCGCCGGCCACGACGTCTGGCAGGACCCCATCGGTGCGAAGTCGCGGATGGGGGTGCTGCCCGACGGTCTGCGGTTGTTCGAACGGCTGTCCGGCATCGAGATGCTCACCTACCTGGGCCGGTTCCGCGGCATGCCGCTGGACGAGGTGCGCTCCCGTGCCGTCGAACTGCTGCGCGTGCTTGACCTCACCGACGCCGGCGACAAGCTCGTCGCCGACTACTCGACCGGCATGCGCAAGAAGGTCACCCTGGCCGCCGCGCTGCTGCACTCACCGGCGGTCCTGCTGCTCGACGAACCCCTGGAGGCGGTCGACCCGGTGTCGGCGCGCGTCATCCGCACCGTTCTCACCCGGTACACCGCGGGCGGGGGCACGGTTCTGTTCTCCAGCCACGTGATGGCGCTGGTCGAGGACCTGTGCACGCACGTGGCGGTGATGGCCCACGGCCGGCTCGCCGCCATCGGCACGCTGGCCGAGGTCCGCGGCGCGGCCGCGTCGCTCGACGACGCGTTCATGCACCTGGTGGGGGCCGACGACCGCGGGGCGGGGGGACTGGAATGGTTGCGCTCTTCGTCGGCCTGAAGTGGCGGCTGCTGACCCGCCGGCTGCGCAGCACGACGCCGGGACGGCGGGTCGCCATCCTGGCCGGACTCGTGGTGATCCTGCTGCTCGCAGCCGCTGCAGCGTTCGGGTTGGCCCTGATCCGGCAGGTCCCCGCCTATGCGGTGACCACGGCGGTCGTGCTGCTGGCCGGCCAGCTGATCGCCTGGATGCTGACCCCGCTGATCGCCTTCGGCGTGGACGAGACACTGGACCCCCGGCGGTTCGCGCTGCTGCCGTTGCGCCGACGCGACATGCTCCGTGGCCTCGCTGTCAGCGCCCTGATCGGCTGGCTGCCGGCCGTGAACACCGTCCTGCTCGTCGGGGTGGCGGTGATGATCAGCCCCAGCTGGGGGGTGCTGCCGGTCGCGCTGGTGTGTATGGCCCTGCAACTGCTGCTGCTCGTCACGCTCTCCCGCGCCGCGTCCACCGCCCTGGCCGGGTTGATGTCCACCCGACGCGGCCGTGACCTGGGGATGATCGTCGGGTTCGGCATTTTCGTGTTGTATTTTGCGGCCAGCCTGGGCCTCGGCCAGGTGTCCTCCGGTGCCGGCTTCGGCGACGGCGTCTCCACGGCCGCCCGGGTCCTCGGCTGGACCCCACCCGGTGCGCTCGCCCGGATCCCGACCCTGGTCCACGACGGCGACCTCGGTCTGGCCGCACTGCTGCTGGCGATCGCGCTGGCCGGAATCGCGCTGGCCACCCTGTGGTGGGGACGGGCGCTGCGCCGGTCGATGGAGTCCGGAACGTCGCTCACCGAGTCGTCCTCGGCGGCCGGCGGTGAGCGCGACTTCGGACCGGCCACCGGCGGCACCGCCCGGGTCGTCGCCGACCGCGACAGCCTGCTGATCCGCCGGGACCCGATGCGTCGGTTGCCGTGGCTGATGGTCGTGGTGTTCGTGGTGCTGTGGCCGTTCCTCGTGGTCCGCGGACACGGCTCGCTGTTCGCCGTGGCCTTCGGCGCGCTGCTGTCAGGCACCCAGGTCGGCAACCAGTTCGGGGTCGACGGCTCGGGCATGTGGCTGCACATGGTGGCCATCGGCGACCGCGCGCGGGCCCACGCCGAGATGGTCGGTCACCTGCTCGTCGCGCTGATCCCGGGCTCGGTCATCGTCGTGGTCGGGGTGTTCGTCCAGGCCCTGCTCCGGGACGACCTGGCGTGGGTGCCGGCCGCGCTCGGGCTCTGCCTCGCGTCGCTCGTCGCCTCGGCCGGGATGGCCGCCTACCTGTCGGCGGCGAAGCCGTACGCGATGCCGCAGCAGCGGTCGTCGATGTTCGCCTCGGCCGCACCGCAGCACAAGTCCCGATCCTTCGTGGTCGCCGTCACCGTGCTGTTCGGCGGCCTCGGCATCGCCCTGCCGGGCGTCGTGTTCGCGGTGCTGGCCGTGATGGTGGCGACCTGGTGGGGCTGGGTGGGCCTGATCGTGGCCCCGGCCGTCGCGTCGATCGCCGCCTGGCAGCTCGTGCAGCGCGGCTCCGACCGCTACTTCGCGGAGGCGCCGGAGATCTTCGCCGCGGTCAGGATCGGCGACCGGAGCTGACCGGGGCGTCGTCGCGCTCGGCGACGACTGCGTCGTCGGGCACGGTGTCCGCGGCCGGCTCCGCGTCGGACACTGTCACGGTCTCGGCCCGGGGATCGCCGTCACTGAAGTCCACGGTGCCGACCTCCGGGTCGAAGTCCCGGCCGCCCGGCTTGCCGGCCTCGTCGGACCGGGCCTGCAGCAGGTCGTCGGCCCGGGCGCCGGCCTCCTCGATCTGCTCGAGGAACGGGCGCAGACCGGCCAACTGGGAGAGCACGTGGGTGCGGAGATCGACGAGCTGGTCCACCGCCTCGTCGGCCTCGACGACCCGGCGGTGCGACTCCTGCGCGGCCAGTGTCACCCGTCGTCGCGCCTCGGCGTCGGCTTCGGCGACGATCCGGGCCGCCTCGGCGGTGGCGTTGGCGACGAGTTCCTCCGCCTGCTGGCGCGATTCGTTCTCCTGCTCGGCGACGTACTGGTGGGCCTGCGCCCGGCGCGCGGTGATCGCGATGGTGAAGTCCTCCTCCACCTCCTTGCGGCGGGCGGCGGACTCGGTGTCGAGCCGGGTGCGCTCGGCGGCCGCGGCCGCGTCCAGCTGCTGGGCGTGCTCGACGGTCCGCTCCAGGTAGTCGGTGGCCTGGCCGACGAGTCGCTGTGACTCGGCCTGCGCGGCGGCGACCACACTCGCGGCCTGGTTGCTGGCCTCGGTGCGGACGCGGTCGGCCTCGGTCAGCGCCTCGTGGGTGATGTCCTCGACCTGCTGGGCCAGCTGGCCGCGAGCCTTCTCGCGCTCGGCCTCGAAGACCCGTCGGGCCTCGGCGAGCTCGGCGGCGCGGGCGTCCGTCTCGGCCTTCCGGTCGGCGGCGTCGGCGTCGGCGCGGGCGCGGATCTCCGACGCCTCCTCCTCGGCCAGCCGGATCATCCGCTGCATGCGCTCCGACAGTCCCGACATCGTCGGCGTCGTCATCGCAGTGCGGTCCAGCTGCACCCGGAGGTCGTCGGAGTCGGACTGGGCGGCCTGCAGCTGCGCGGTCAGCTCCGCGAGCCGGTGGGTCGCCGAATCCCGGTCGGCGGTGAGGATGCGGAGGTCGTATTCGAGCCGGTCCAGGTATTCGTTGACCTGCTCGGGGCTGTAGCCGCGTCGGACGGTCTCGAAAGCGACCTGTTGCGGGAGCCATTCGCGGGAAGTCATGCCTCCATGTTCCCACGCACGAAGTCGGCTTCTCCAGCGGCAGGCCGCGCCGACCGGGTGTGTCCTGGTCACCCCGACGTCGCCGCTCTAGGGTGACCCCGTGGACAACGCCATCGAGGTGCGAGACGTCCGGAAGAAGTACGGTGCGCTGGCTGCCGTCGACGGAGTGACGTTCGAGGTCGCGACGGGCGAGTTCTTCGGCATTCTCGGCCCCAACGGAGCAGGAAAGACCACGCTGTTGGAGCTGGTCGAGGGGCTGCGCGAGCCGGACGTCGGCACGATCAGCGTCCTCGGGATGCCACCGTGGCCCCGCAACCCGGCGCTGCTGCCGCGGATGGGGGTGCAGCTGCAGGCGTCGGCGTTCTTCGAGATGCTGACCGCCCGCGAACAGCTGCAGACCTTCGCCGACCTTTTCTCGGTGGACCACCGGCGCGTCGACGAGATGCTCGAGCTGGTCGGCCTCACCGACAGCGCGAAGGTGCGCTCGGAGAAACTGTCGGGTGGGCAGGCCCAGCGGCTGTCGATCGCCTGCGCCCTGATCAGCGACCCCGAGATCGTGTTCCTCGACGAGCCCTCCGCGGCACTGGATCCGCAGGCCCGGCGCAACCTGTGGACGGTCCTGACCTCGATCGCCGACAGTGGCCGCACCGTGGTGCTGACCACCCATCACATGGACGAGGCCGAGATCCTCTGCGACCGGGTGGCGGTGATGGACGGCGGTCGCATCCTGCAGCTGGACTCACCGGCCGCGCTCATCCGGGCGTTGGACGCGCCGGTCCGGATCGCGGTCGAGCGCGGGGCGCTCGCGCCGGATCAGGCGGCGACCATCCCGGGGGTGGACTCCGTCCAGGGCGAGACGGTCTTGACGGTGATCACCACCCGCCGCCCGGCCGAGGTGCTGTCGGCGTTGGCGGCGGCCGATGCGCTGGCCGGCCTGCAGGTCCGCGGGGCCACCCTCGAGGACGTCTTCCTCGACCTGACCGGACGGGAGTACCGGGTGTGACAGGCTTCCGCGCGCTGGGCGTGGCGATGCTCAAGGGCTTCTACCGCGACAAGATGACGCTCGTCTTCACCGTCTTCTTCCCGCTGTTCTTCATCTTCGTCTTCGGCGTGGTGTTCGCCGGCGGCGGCACCCAGCCCCGCCAGGAGCTCATCCCGGTCGGCGATGTCGCGTTCCTCCAGACCCTCGCCCCGACCGCTCGGGCGGCGTTCGACGAGGTCTTCGACCTGCAGCCGACCGAACCGCTGGACAGGGCCCTCGACGCGGTCCGCACCGGCGACGCCGCCGCGGCGCTGGAGCAGCAGGGCGACGCGCTGATCGTGCACATCTCGCGCGCCGACCAGGTGGCCGCGGCCACCGTGCAGGGGGTGTTGTCGTCCTTCGTCGACACCACCAACCTCGCGGTCGCCCAGGTCACCCCGACGTACAGCCTGCAGGTCACCCAGGTCGAGGACGAATCGCTCGAGAGCATCCAGTACGTCGCCCCCGGGATGATCAGTTACGGCATCACCATCGGCGCCACCTTCGGCGCGGCCCTGACGCTGATCACCTGGCGCAACAGCAAGCTGCTGCGGCGGCTGCGGTTGGCGCCGGTGGCCACCGGCGCCGTGGTCGGGGCGCGGGTGGTGGTGTCGCTGGTGGTCGCGGTGTTCCAGCTGGTGCTGCTGATCGGGGTGTCGATGCTGCTCGGGTTGCGGCTGTCCGGGGCGTGGTACATGGCTGTCCCGCTGACCATCGCCGGCACCCTGGCCTTCCTGGCCATCGGACTGCTGGTCGGGTCGATCGCCAAGACGGCCGAGGGTGGGTCCGGGCTCGCGAACCTGATCACGCTGCCGATGGGCTTCCTCTCGGGTGCCTTCATCCCGCTGGTCGCCGCCCCGGGCTGGCTCGTCGTGATCAGCAAGGTGATGCCGATGGGGTACATGGTGTCGGGTCTGTCGGACGTGCTCGTCCGGGGCGAGGGACCGTCGGCGGCACTGCTGCCGATCGCCATCCTGCTGGCCTTCGCCGCTGTGCTGACCGTCATCGCGACCCGGCTGTTCCGCTGGGACGCGGCCTGAGGCCGGGGCGGCTCAGAAGTCGCCGGCGGCCTTGCGCAGTTTGGTCAGCAACAGCGACAACTGGGTGAGCTCACCGGGTTCCAGGCCGACGAAGCCGAAGTCGGTCCGGAGGACACTCTGGGTGGCGTCGGTGAGCCGCTTGCGGCCGGTGGAGGTCAGCGTGACGAGCGTGGTGCGCCGGTCGGTCGGGTGCGGCAGCCGCTGCGCGAGGCCGTCGGCCTCCAGCCGGTCGACGATGTTGGTGATCGACGTCGGGTGCAGCTGCAGCCGCTCACCCATCAACCGCATCGGCAGCGAGTCCCGGCTGGAGAAGGACAGCAGCACCAACGCCTCGTAACGGGCGAAGGTCAAACCGTGCTGGCGCAGCGACTCGTCCACCGCGGCCTGCAGGATCTGCTGCACCCGCATGATGTTGGTGACGGCCTCCATCGACTCCGACGGCCCGATCCGTTCCCGCCAGGTCTCGGCGGCTTTGGCGATCAGGTCGAAGGGCACCGGAGTCTCTGTCACGGTGCAGACGCTAGCAGGGGAGAATCAACCGCATGACTCGTAGCAATCCGCGCACCGATCCGGCTGCGCTCAACGCCGCTTTCTCCCGTGCCGTCGACCTGTCGGCGCTCACCCGCCCGGCGACGCCCACCGCTGCCGCCGACACCACGCCACGGGCCGCCTGGGTGGTCGACGTGACGGAGGTGAACTTCCCGGTCGAGGTGGTCGAGAAGTCCATGCAGAACCTCGTTCTCGTCGATCTCGGCTCACCCCGTTCGCCGGTCTCGGTCGACGTCAGCGCCATGATGGAGCGCATCGTGGCGCCGTACGACGGCGCGATCTCGTTGGCCCGCGTCGACGTCGACACCCAACCCCGCATCGCCCAGGCCTTCGGCGTGCAGAGCGTCCCCACCGTCATCGCCGTCGCGGCCGGCCAGCCGGTCGACGCCTTCAGCGGTGACCAGCCGGACGCCCAGGTGGCGGGGTGGGTGCAGAGCCTGGTCGAGGCGGTGGCCGACCGGTTGCCCGGAATGGCCGGGGCGCCGGTGCCGGACGCCGAGGCCGCCGCACCCGTCGACCCGCTGCTGGCGCAGGCCGAGGACGCCCTCGAGGCCGGTGACCTGGCCGCCGCGATCGCCGCCTACGAGGCGCTCGTCGCGCAGAACCCCGCCGACACCGAGGCCGCCGTCGCGCTCGGCCAGCTGCGCTTCCAGGAGCGCGCCGCCGAGCTGCCCGCGGACGCGGTCGAGCAGGCAGGTGCCACCCCTGACGATCTCCCGGCGCAGTTCGCCGCCGCCGACCTGCTGTTCGCCACCGGACGTCCGGAGGAGTCCTACGCGTTCCTGGTCGACGTGGTCGGCCGGTTCTACGGCGACGAGCGTGACGCCGCCCGGGATCACCTGCTGGAGCTGTTCGCGCTGCTCGGCAACGACGACCCGCTGGTCATCGCCTACCGCCGGAAGTTGGCCGCCGCCCTGTACTGAGCCGCGCTCAACCTGACCTCAGCAGCGGCCCGCGAGGCCGTCCAGGTACCCGACGGCGACGGCCGGGGCGGTGCCCGGCCGGGAGCGCAACAGGTTGAGCGCCTCGTCCGGGTCGGTCGGACGGCCGCCGACGACATCCGGTCCGACGGCGCCGAAGCGGTTGGCCATCCAGGCCCCGACGGCGCAGCCGCGGGCGGTGTCGTCGCCGGTGGCGGCGGCCAGCCGGCCCGCCGCGGCCAGCGCCGCGTCCCCCCACCCAGCGGCCAGCTCCCGGTCGGTGTCGGACACCGTCACCGGCGGGACCGACCGGGGGGTCCGATCGCCGGTCGGCTCGACCCGGCCCAGGGCGACCGGCAGGTTGTCCGGCCCCAGGTCGCGGCAGGCGGGCGGTCCACCGCGGAGTCCGAGCAGGGCGCCCTGCGCCCGGTCCACGGCGAGCCCGTGGGCGGTGCTGTCGTCGGGAGTGGCGCTCGGCTGGTCGCCGAAGTCCAACAGGGGGGCCAGTGCCGCGAGCTGTTGATCGGCCGGGACCAGCGCGGCGAGGGCGGCGCCGGCCAGGCAGTCGGCCTGCAGCTCCCGGAACAGCGGCCGGTCCGGGGCCCCCAGTCGGGCGGCCACGGCGTGGCCGAACTCATGGGCCAGGCTCGCGGTCAGACCGTCGGTGCCGTAGTGGTCGAGCAGCACCGGCACGAGAACACCGGTGTCGTAGACGATCCCGTCGGCGGCGGGGCAGTAGTAGGCGTTGCCGGTGATCTGTTCCGGGGTGGCGATGCAGAGGACGCCGTCGCCGGTGGTGCCGGAGTCCAGCGGGTGCAGTCCGCCCCGCAGCTCCACCCAGCCGGCGCCGAACGCCGCCGGATAGGCCTGTCGCCAGAACTCCTGGACGGCGTCCAGGGTGGCCACCGCGGTGCCCGTCGGATCCGGTGCCGCCGTGCCCGCGGGGCGACGACGACACCGGGTCCGGCGTGGTCGCGGTGCAGCCGGTCAGAACGACCAGCCCCACCGCGACCGCGACGAGCGACCTACGAATGGTCGGCAGCCGCCGGATCCCCGGCATCGACGTCGGCATCGACGACGGTGACGCCGTCGGTGTCCGGCACCAGCAGCAGCGACCCGAGCGGCGGCAGCACCACGGTGGCCGACGTCGGCTGGCCGTTCCACGGCTCGCCGTCGGCGGTCACCGCACCCATGTTGCCCATCCCCGAGCCGCCGTAGATCTCGGCGTCGGAGTTGAGCGCCTCGCGCCAGCGGCCCGGCGATCGGCAGGCCCGACCCGGTACCAGTTGTGCGGCTGGGCGGAGAAGTTGATCAGCACCGCGACCACCGACCCGTCGCTGCCGTACCGCAGGTAGGTGAAGACGTTGCCGTTGCGGTCGCCGCCGTCCAGCCACTGGAACCCGGCCGGCACGTGGTCCTGGGACCAGAGCGCCGGGCGAGGACCGGTAGAAGCGGTTGAGGTCACCGACGTAGCGGCGCAGCCCGCTGTGCAGCTTGTGCTCCAGCAGCCACCACGGCAGCGACGCGCTCTCGCGCCACTCGTCGAAGGCACCGATCTCGGAGCCCATGAACAGCAGCTGCTTGCCCGGGTGGCCCCACATGTGGGTGTAGTACGACCGCAGGTTCGCGGCCTTGCGCCAGCTGTCACCGGCGACCTTGCCCCACATCGAGCCCTTGCCGTGCACGACCTCGTCGTGCGAGATCGGCAGCACGAACTGCTCCGAGTAGGCGTAGACCATCGAGAACGTCATGTCGTCGTGGTGCCAGGAGCGGTAGATCGGATCGCGCGACAGGTACTCCAGGGTGTCGTGCATCCAGCCCATGTTCCACTTCATGTGGAAGCCCAGGCCGCCGACGTAGGTCGGCTTGGTGACGCCCGGCCACGAGGTCGACTCCTCGGCGATCATCATCACGCCGGGGTGCCGCTTGCCGACGGTCGCGTTGACCTCCTGCAGGAACGACACGGCCTGCAGGTTCTCCCGGCCGCCGAACTCGTTCGGCTCCCACTGGCCCTCCTCGCGCGAGTAGTCCAGGTACAGCATCGAGGCCACCGCGTCGACCCGGAGGCCGTCCATGTGGAACTCCTCGAGCCAGTACAGCGCGTTGGCGACCAGGAAGTTGCGGACCTCACGACGACCGAAGTCGAAGATGTAGGTGCCCCAGTCCATGTGCTCGCCGCGGCGCGGGTCCGGGTGCTCGTACAGCGCGGTGCCGTCGAAACGGCCCAGCGCGAACTCGTCCTTGGGGAAGTGCCCGGGGACCCAGTCCAGGATGACGCCGTAGCCCTCCTGGTGCAGCCGGTCGATCAGGTAGCGCAGGTCGTCCGGGTCGCCGAACTTGGAGTCGGCGGCGTAGTAGCCGGTGACCTGGTAACCCCAGGAGCCCTCGAACGGGTGCTGCTCGACGGGCAGCAGCTCGACGTGGGTGAACGCGGTCTCGGCGAGGTCGGCGATCAGCGCGTCGGCGAGCTCGCGGTAGGACAGGCCCGCGCTTCCAGGACCCGATGTGCAGCTCGTAGATCGACATCGGCCCGTTGAGCACGTCGCTGGTCGGCACGCTGCTCGCATCCAGGCGTCGTCGCCCCAGACGTAGGTGCTCTCGTAGACCATCGAGGCGGTCGCCGGCGGCACCTCCGCCCAGTTGGCCATCGGGTCGGCCTTGTCCCGCCAGACCCGGTCGGCGCCGAGGATCTGGAACTTGTACGCGGTGTCCGACGCTCGACACCGGGGACGAAGATCTCCCAGATGCCGCTGGAGCCGAGCGAGCGCATCGGCTGGTCGACGCCGCTCCAGTAGTCGAACTCACCGGTCACCCGGACGCCGTGCGGCGTTGGGCGCCCAGACCGCGAACGACGTGCCGGTGACGGTGCCGTTGGGGGTGTCGTAGCTGCGCGGGTGGGCGCCGAGCACCTTCCAGAGCTGCTCGTGGCGACCTTCCTGGATCAGGTGGATGTCGATGTCGCCGAGCGTCGGCAGCCAGCGGTACGGGTCGTCGACCTCGTGGCCGTTGCCGTCCTCGTAGGCGACCCGGATCCGGTAGTCACCGACGGGACCGTCGACGAACGCCGACCAGACGCCGCCGTAGGTGCTCTCGAACGGGATGACCTGGCCGCCGTGCAGCAACTCGACGGTCGTCGGCGTGGTGGCGCAGGGTGCGCACCACGGTGCGGCCGTCGGCCAGCGGGTGGGCGCCGAGGATGCTGTGCGGATCGTGGTGCGCGCCGCCGTTGAGCCGCTGGTACTCCTCCTCGCTGGGCCCGTCGACGCTGGCGCCGACCTGGTTGCCGGCAGTCGGAGACGCCCTCGGCGCCCTTGGCGGCGGTGACCGAGTCCGAGCGGGCGCAGGTGGACTTGGTCCGGCGCGGCGGGCGGGCGTGCACCGCACCGGCCGGGGCCAGCGGGGCGACCTCGCCGTCGTCGGAGGTCGGGACGCTGGGGACGGCGTCGGCGACGGTGGCCTCGTCCGCGAGCGCCGCCGTCGGCGGGACGACCGCGGCGGACTCGGCCGACAGCGCGGCCGGGGTCTCGCCGGCCGGGGTGGCCGGGACGTCCGGCGACGCGGTTGAGCTGCCGGGGTGGCCACGACCGGGGCCGGCTTCTGGCCGCGGGGCGCGCGCGGCTTCGGTGGGGTCGGGTTGCCGTCGGCGTCCAGCTTCGGGGCCGGCGGCTTGCGCGGTGCGCGCGGCGCGGGTGCGGCGCCGGGCTCGACGGGTGCTTCGGCGGCGGCCGGCTTGCGGGGCGCGCGGGGCTTGCGGCGGGATCGGGTTGCCGGCCGCGTCGGGCTTCGGGGCAGCGGGCTTGCGGGTGGCTCGGGCCGGCTTCGTCACGGGTACTTCTTCGGTCACTTGGTTCCTCCGGCTTTGATCAAGGTGGCGACCGCGTGCAGCGGGATCGGTTCCCAGGTGGGACGGTTGCCGTGCTCGTAGGCGACTTCGTACACAGCTTTGTCCAGTTCGAATGCGGTGATGACTTCCGGGGCGCCCAGGGGCTTGGCGCCGTCGGCCGAGCGGTACCCGTCGAGGAAGGCGGCCCGGTTCCGAGCCGCCCATTCCGCCGCCCGGTACGTCTGCTGCGGGTCGGTGGCCCCGGTCGGCAGCAGGTGGTTGGCGGCGTAGTCGAAGGAGCGCAGCATCCCGGCGATGTCCTTGGCGAGCAGCTGACGCTCCTTGCGTTCGGGCAGCGACTTCGCGGGCTCCCCTTCGAAGTCGATGATGGCCCACCCGGTCAGGGTTCGCAGGGTCTGACCGAGGTGCAGGTCGCCGTGCACCCGCTGCACGACGACCGGCGTCTCCAGCGACCGTGCGGCCTCGAAGGTGGCGACGATCGTCGGGAAGTCGCTCGGCGATCGACGACACGTGCCCGGCCACCCGGCCGGCCTCGTCGATCATCGCCGTCACGACCTCGGACCAGGCCTGCGGGGACAGCGTGACCTCGCCGAACGCATCGGCCAGGTCACGGTGCACCTCGCCCACGGCCACGCCCAGCCGGAACGACTCGGCGGCGAAGTCGCCCGCCGACCTCGTCGGCCCGCAGGTCGCCCTCGGCGAGCAGGTCCCGGACGCTCGCGGTGGCCATCGCCCAACCGTCGGCGGAGTTGGCGAAGAAGCTGGACAGGAAGCCCAGTGTGGTGGGCGCAGTCGTCGGCTCCGCGGCCGGCCGTCGGACGTGGTCAGCGCGTCGGACTCCATGACCGCCAGCGCGCGGGCGACGTGCGGACTGCCGGCGGCCGACAGGGCACGGTGGATCTCCACGTCCGGGTTCACCCCCGGCTCGAGCCGCCGGTAGACCTTCAGGATGCCGAAGTCGCCGTAGATGATCGAGGTGTTGGACTGCTCGCCGGAGATCATCCGGCCGCGGGCGTCGGGGTCGATGTCGGCGCCGGCTTCGGGGACGAGCCGCAGGTCACCCCACTGCGGTGCCGTTCGGCCAGGCCGGCGATCAGCTCCGCGGTGACCGCCGGGTCGTGCAGTGCGTCGTAGGCGATCCGGCCGTCGGCCTCGCCGATGACGGCGTGCGTGAGCCGGTCCGGGATCCACGTTCGCAAGCCGACGAACAGTTGGTAGTACTGCCGTCCCAGCGGGCTGTCGACCTCGAGGACCAGGTGGTCGAGCTCGAGCGGGCCGTCGGCGGTGTCGAGCGAGATCGGTCAGACGGCTGGTGGTCGCGACGGTGACGGAGTGCAGATCGACGCCCTTGGCGGCGAACCAGCGCTGCCGGGGCAGCCATTCGGTGAGGAGTTCGGTCAACGAGCTCATGGACGATGTGCTCCTTCGGCCTGGGGGATGAGTTCGAACCAGTAGAAACCGTGGCCCGGGAGGGTGAGCAGGTACGTCAGCTCACCGATCGCGGGGAACGTGGCCCCGCCGGTCAGTTCGACGGGAACGTAGTCCTGGTAACGGCTGAGGTCCAACTCGACCGGTTGCGGGAAACGGGACAGGTTGTTGACGCACAGCAGCGGGCCGGTTGTCGGCCAGCGTCAGCGTGTACGCGAGCACACACGGGTTCGAGCCGCCCTCGTCGGTGAAGTGACCGAGCGCGAAGATCGGGTGCCGTTTGCGGATCTCGATCATCCGTCGGGTCCAGCTGCAGCAGCGACGACGAGTTGTTCAGCTGCGCCTCGACGTTGACGGCCTGGTACCCGTAGATCGGGTCCATGATCGCCGGCAGGTTGAGCCGCGCCGGATCGGTGCGGGAGAAACCGCCGTTGCGGTCCGGCGACCACTGCATCGGGGTGCGGACCCCGTCGCGGTCGCCGAGCCAGATGTTGTCGCCCATCCCGATCTCGTCGCCGTAGTAGAGGACGGGCGAGCCCGGCAGCGACAGCAGCAGCGCGGTGAACAGCTCGCTGCTGGTTGCGGTCATTGTCCAGCAGCGGGGCGAGCCGCCGGCGGATGCCGATGTTGGCCTTCATCCGCGGGTCGGTGGCGTACTCGGACCACATGTAGTCGCGGTCCTCGTCGCTGACCATCTCCAGGGTCAGCTCGTCGTGGTTGCGCAGGAAGATGCCCCAGGCGCCGGTCTCCGGGATGGCCGGCGTCTGCGCCAGGATCTCCGCGATCGGGAACCGGGACTCGCGGCGGGCGGCCATGAAGATCCGCGGCATCAACGGGAAGTGGAAGCACATGTGGCACTCGTCGCCGCCGACCGCCGGGTCGCCGAAGTACTCGACGACGTCGGCCGGCCACTGGTTCGCCTCGGCCAGCAGCACCGCGTGGGGGTACTCGGTGTCGATCACCCGCCGCACCTGCTTGAGGAAGGCGTGCGTCTGCGGCAGGTTCTCGCAGTTGGTGCCCTCCTGCTCGAACAGGTACGGCACCGCGTCCAGCCGGAAGCCGTCGATGCCCGAGGTCCAGCCAGAACCGCATCACGTCCAGCAGCGCCTCGCCGACCGCCGGGTTCTCGAAGTTCAGATCCGGCTGGTGGGCGAAGAAGCGGTGCCAGAAGTACTGCTTGCGGACCGGGTCGAAGGTCCAGTTGCGACGGCTCGGTGTCGACGAAGATGACCCGGGCGTCCGGAGTAGCCGGTGTCGTCGTCGCGCCAGACGTAGAAGTCTCCGTAGGCACCGTCCGGGTCCCGCCGCGACTCCTGGAACCACTGGTGGCTGTCCGAGGTGTGGTTGAGCACCAGGTCGGTGATCACCCGCAGGCCGCGTTCGTGGGCGGCGTCCAGCAGCGCGACGAAGTCGTCGACGGTGCCGAACTCCGGCGAGCACCTTGCGGTAGTCGCGGATGTCGTAGCCCGCCGTCGCGCAGCGGCGAGTCGTAGAACGGCGGCAACCACAGGCAGTCGACGCCCAGCCAGGCCAGGTAGTCCAGCTTCTCGGTCAGACCCCGCAGGTCGCCGGTGCCGTCGCGCGTTCGGAGTCGTAGAACGCACGGACCAGCACCTCGTAGAACACCGCCCGCTGGTACCACTGCGGGTCGGCCGGCAGCTGCCGGGCGGACCGGAAATCGGTCGCCGGTGGTTCCAGCATCAGCTCACCGGTGCTTGATGGTGAACACGTGTGCCACCGCCAGCGCCGGGTTGATGATGACGGCGTTGAACTGTCCCCATCGGTACGCGTCGCCACTGAGTCTCGTCGAAGACGTCGAACTCGACGCCCCACTCCAGTCCGAGCGCCGGCAGCCACAGGTCGGTGGTACCGAAGTGGGTGCCGTCCGAGTTCAGTGCGACGACCACGAGGATCGTGTCGCCCGGAGACCTCGTCGTGGCGGCTGTAGACCAGCAGGTTGTCGTTGTCGACGCCGTGGAACCACAGTCCCTTCATCCGCTGCAGCGACGGGTGCGCCTTGCGGATCCGGTTGAGCGACCCCAGGAACGGCTCCAGCGACTGCCCGGTGGCCAGCGCGGTCTCGAAGTCGCGTGGCCGTAGCTGGAACTTCTCCGAGTTCAGGTACTCCTCGCGGCCCGGCGCGAGCACCTCGTGCTCGTACAGCTCATAGCCGGCGTAGACGCCCCAGGTCGGCGACAGGGTCGCCGCCAGCACCGCCCGCAGCGCGAACGTCGCCGGATCCCGGCGCTGCAGCGCGAACGGCAGGATGTCCGGGGTGTTGACCCAGAAGCTCGGCCGCATGTACTCGCTGGCGTCCACCAGTTCGACGCAGTAGTCGATGATCTCCTGCTTGGCGTTGCGCCAGGTGAAGTACGTGTACGACTGCGTGAACCCGGCCTTGGCCAGCTCGTGCATCATCGCCGGCCGGGTGAAGGCCTCGGCCAGGAACATCGCCTCGGGTGTCGTCTTGTGCACCTCGGCGATCAGCCACTCCCAGAAGTCGACCGGCTTGGTGTGCGGGTTGTCGACCCGGAACACGGTGATGCCGTGCGAGATCCAGTACTGGACGATCCGCAGCACCTCGGCGTAGATGGTCTCCGGCGCGTTGTCGAAGTTGATCGGGTAGATGTCCTGGTACTTCTTCGGCGGGTTCTCGGCGTAGGCGATGGTGCCGTCCGGACGGGTGGTGAACCACTCGGGGTTGCTCGTCACCCACGGATGGTCCGGCGCCGCCTGCAGCGCCAGGTCGAGTCCGACCTCCAGGCCCAGCTCGTTGGCCGCCGCGACGAAGGCGTCGAAGTCCTCGATCGTGCCCAGCTCCGGGTGGATGGCGTCGTGCCCGCCCTCGGCGGAGCCGATCGCCCACGGCGATCCGACGTCGTCGGGTCGGAGTGCACGGTGTTGTTGGGGCCCTTGCGGTTCAGCCGCCCGATGGGGTGGATCGGCGGCATGTAGAGGATGTCGAAGCCCATCCGCGCGACCCGGGGGAGCGAGTCGATCGCGTCGCGGAAGGTGCCGTGCCGGACGGCCTTGCCGTTCTCGTCGACGACAGCACCCTGCGACCGCGGGAAGAACTCGTACCAGGCCGAGAACGCGCCGAGCTTGCCGGTCCACCCAGATCGGTGTGCGGGCCGTCGACGGTCACGAGTTCGCGGACCGGGTCCTCCTCGAGCACCTTCCACAGCTCCGGGGCCAGCGCCGGCCCGATCCGCTCGGCGACCGACCGGGACGTCGTCCCGCAGCGCGTCGATGGCGGCCGAGATGGCACCGCGGTAGGGCTGCTCCGGCCGGGCCGCGATCTGCTCGAGCAGCAGGGCGCCGATCTCGAAGTCGTTGGCCATCTCCTCGGGGGTCTGGCCGGCGTGCGGCCTTGACCTCGGCGGAGTGCTTCCACGTCTCCAGCGGGTCCGACCACGCCTCGATGCGTGAAGGTCCAGGTGCCCATCCGGTCCGGGACGACGTAGGCGTCCCACAGGTCGAGCCCGATGGAGTAGGGCTGCATCCGGATCAACGGCGCTGGTCCGGTCGTCGGTCGTCGCTCTCGTGTCCGACCACACCACGTTCGCGGCGACGGCGTCGTGTCCCTCCCGGAACACCGTCGCCTTGATGCGGATCCGCTCGTCGACCACGGCTTTCGCCGGGTAGGCGCCGCAAGCGACGCGCGGGCTGATGTCGGCAATTCCGATTCGTCCGGCCACGCGGACAACCTACCCAATCGGGTTGCGGTCGGCTGAGCGGACCACCCCGTCGGCGGCCGTCCCGGTCCGGCGCGCCCGGCCGGGTACTGAATCGTGCCCAGCGTGGGGTTCCATCCCGATTGCTCCTCCCGCGGTGCCGAACATGCACTAGTTTTCGGTGGGTGAAAGCACTCCGCCGCTTCAGTGTTCGCCCGCAACTGCCCGCCGCACTGCGGCCGCTCGGGTCCCTGGTCCGCAACCTGCGATGGTCGTGGCACCCGGCCAGCCAGGACCTGTTCGCCGACATCGACCGGGACCTGTGGAAGCGGGTCGGCGGTGACCCACTGCAACTGCTCGGATCGGTCAGTACGGCCCGCCTGGAGGAGCTCGCCGGCCGACGCCGCGTTCCTCGGCCGGCTGCACGCGCCTGGACGCCGATCTGCAGGCGTACCTGACCGAGCCGCGCTGGTACCAGCAGCAGAAGCCGGGACCGGCGGCTGCACTCCCCGCGGCCATCGCCTACTTCTCGATGGAGTTCGGCGTCTCCGAGGTGCTGCCGAACTACTCCGGCGGCCTCGGCATCCTGGCCGGTGACCACCTGAAGTCGGCCTCCGACCTCGGGGTGCCGATCATCGGCATCGGCCTGCTCTACCGCTACGGCTACTTCTGGCAGTCGCTGTCGGCCGACGGCTGGCAGCAGGAGCACTACCCCGTGCACGACCCCCAGGGGCTGCCGATCGAGCCGGGTCAAGGGCGCCGACGGCGAGCAGCTGGTCATCTCGGTCGACGATGCCGGGCGACCGCAAGCTGTACGCCCGGATCTGGCAGGCCCAGGTCGGCCGGGTGCCGCTGCTGCTGCTGGACAGCGACATCGAGCAGAACGACGAGGAGCTGCGCGGCGTCACCGACAAGCTCTACGGCGGCGATCAGGACCACCGCATCAAGCAGGAGATCCTGGTCGGCGTCGGCGGCCTGCGGGCGGTCCGGGCGTTCTGCGCGGCCACCGGGCACCCGGCTGCCCGAGGTCTTCCACATGAACGAGGGCCACGCCGGTTTCCTCGGCATCGAGCGCATCTCCACGCTGGTCGCCGACGAGGGCCTGACCTTCGACCGAGGCGCTGTCGGCGGTCCGCGCCGGCACCGTGTTCACCACGCACACCCCGGTGCCGGCCGGCATCGACCGGTTCCCGATGGACCTGGTCGAGCACTACCTGGGCCGCGACGGCCAGGGCGGCTCGAAGCTGGTCCCGGGTGTCGGGGTCGGCGAGGTGCTGGCCCTGGGCGTCGAGGACGACCCGAGCCGCTTCAACATGGCGCACATGGGCCTGCGGCTCGCGCAGCGCGCCAACGGGGTGGCCAAGCTGCACGGCGTGGTGTCCCGCGAGATGTTCGCCGGGCTCTACCCGGGCTTCGCCCCCGAGGAGGTGCCGATCGGGTCGGTCACCAACGGCGTGCACCTGCCGACCTGGGCGTCGCGGGAGATGTACCAGGTGGCCGGGGACATGGCCAACTGGCAGGACCTCGCCTCGGCCGGCGGAGTGGCCGCACGCGGCCAGCGTCTCCGACGAGCGGCTCTGGGACGCTGCGCAACACGCTGCGCGCCCGGCTGGTCGAGATGGCCCGCGCCCGCGGTCAAGAAGTCCTGGCTGCAGCGCGGCCGCACCGAGGCCGAGCTGGGCTGGACCGACTCGATCCTGGACCCGGACATCCTGACCATCGGCTTCGCCCGGCGGGTGTCGACCTACAAGCGGCTGACCCTGATGCTGCGCGACCCGGAGCGGCTCCGCGCGCTGCTGCTCGACCCGGAGCGCCCGCTGCAGATCATCGTGGCCGGCAAGGCGCACCCCGCCGACGACGGTGGCAAGGGCTTCATGCAGGAGATGGTGCGGTTCACCGACGACCCGTCGATCCGGCACCGCATCACCTTCCTGCCCGACTACGACATGAGCATGGCGTCGGTGCTGTGCGCCGGGGCCGACGTCTGGCTGAACAACCCGATCCGCCCGCAGGAGGCCTCCGGCACGTCCGGGATGAAGGCGGCGCTCAACGGCGGGCTCAACCTGTCGATCTCGGACGGCTGGTGGGACGAGCTCTACGACGGTCACGACGGCTGGATGATCCCGACCGCCGACGGCATCGCCGACCACAACCGGCGCGACGACCTCGAGGCCAGCGCGCTGTACGACCTGCTGGAGAAGCACGTCACCCGGTTGTTCTACGACCGGTCCACCGACGACCGGCCCGGCCGCTGGGTGGAGATG
Organism: uncultured Actinomycetota bacterium; assembly: GCA_963700115.1. Lineage (GTDB taxonomy): Bacteria > Actinomycetota > Actinomycetes > Mycobacteriales > Nakamurellaceae > Nakamurella. The sequence continues at coordinate 1,671,585 of OY969473.1, forward strand.
GTGCGGCACACGCTGTCCTACCTGGGCCCGCGGGTGCAGGCCACCCGGATGGTCCGCGACTACGTCCAGCAGTACTACGCACCGGCCGCGGTGTCCTCGCGCCAGGTGCTCGCCGACGACTTCGCGCCGGCCAAGGCAGCTCGCGGCCTGGAAGGACGCCGTCCGCGGCGCCTGGGATCGGGTGCGGGTGATCAACGTCGACACCTCCGGCATCGGCGTGACACCGTCGCTGGGCAACATGATGACCGTCCGGGCGCACGTCGACCTCGGTGGGCTGTCGCCGGCGGACGTCAGCGTCCAGGCCGTCATCGGTCGGGTGGACTCTCAACGACGAGCTGCACGACATGCAGTACTTCGACATGGACCCGTCGTCGGGTGGGTCCGCCGGTGCGGTCGCTTCCTCCGACGAGGTGCTCTACGAGTCGGACGTGCCGCTGTCGCGGTCCGGCCAGATCGGCTACACCGTGCGGATCCTGCCGCGGCACGAGCTGCTCGCGACCACCGCCGAGATGGGCCTGGTGGTCACCGCCTGAGCTCTTTGCGGAGGCGGTCGGCGCCCGGTTGTCCACAAGGGCCGTTCCGCCGCCAGTTGTCCCCAGTTGCCCCCCGGTTGCTTCCGCGTCCGGGGGGCAACCGGGTTTCCTGGGCCGATGGCGACCGCAACCGGCGGCCGCCGGGGAGGGGAACACCATGGGATCGTCGGTCGCACATCTGGTGGGCAACGTCGCCACCGAGTTGCGCACGTCGTTGGAGAACCAGGGGCACGAACGGGTGTCGTTCCGGCTGATCGCCACCGAGCGCCGCCGCGACGCGGCCACCGGCAGCTGGGTCGACGGCGACGAGTTCGCGGTCACCGTCGTCTGCTGGGGCACGCTGGCCCGCAACGTCGCACAGTCGGTGCGGCTGGGGGACCCGCTGATGGTCGCCGGCCGGCTCACCACTCGCCGCTTCGAGGCCGACGGTGAGACGAAGTACCTCACCGAGCTGCGAGCCATCCAGCTCGGGCACGATCTGAGCCGCGGGCGCTCGGTGTTCTCCAGGGCGTCGGGTGCAGCCGCCGCTGCGCCGCTCGACGGGGCGCGCGGTCGCCGGCGGCCGATCCGCACCAGGCGGCCGACCGGGCCGCCGGTGACGCCGCCGTCGACGAGATGCTCGCCGCGGCGTTCTGAGCGCCTTCCGGATCATGGTGACGTCCGGGGGGCACTCAGCCACGGCGGACCCGCCGGATCCGGATGGGGCCCCTGGCGGTGGACGGGTCGACGACGGCGCCGCCCTGGGTGATGACGACCTCGCCCGCCGTGACCAGGCGGCGGGCGGCGGCGCGTGCGGGCTCCATCAGATCCCGCCAGGTGTCGCCGCCCACCGCCCGGGCAGCGTCCGACGGGCAGATGGTGGCGTCGTGGGCCCGCGCTTCGAGCAGCGCCAGGATGGTCGTCTCCAGCTCACGGTCGGTGCTGCGGACGCCGGCGCGGCGGCAGGCGTCGGAGCAGTAGCGCACCTCGTCCCAGTCGCGTTCCCACTTCTTGCGCCAGGTGATGGTCCGTCCACACACGAGGCAGGGTTTCGTCGGCGGGGCGCTGCGGTGGGCCATGCTCGCATTGTGCCCAGCGGACCGGGACGGGAGCGGGCGGGTGGGCCGGTCGGTGCCGTGATCGCGATCTGGGCAGAGGCACCGACATGCCCGTGCTGCCCACCCCGCCGTCCATCGCCGACGGAGCGTCCACCGCCGACGTCGTGCGCTGGGTGGCCGACCACCTCGGCGATCTCACCCTGGAGGGTCCGGACGGGGTCGCCGCCGGTGCCTTCCGGGGCGGTCAGTCGGCGGCGGACGCTGCGCTGGCACAGCTCGACGTCACCGGGTATGCCGGCCGCCGGAGCACTGTGCTGCCGGAGTCCCGTCGAGGCGCCAGCCGGATGTCGCCCTACATCCGTTACGGGCTGACCACCCTGCCGCAGGTGTGGGCGGCGGTCGCCGACTCCCCGTCCCGCGACCGCGGCCGCTACCGCGACGAGCTGCTCTGGCAGGAGTTCGCCCGGCACCTGTACGCCCGGGTGGGCACGGCCAACGGCGCGCCCCTGAGATACGAGCAGCCCACGGCTCCGCCGCGCGCCCGACGTGCCCTGGTCGCTCGACGACCCGTGGCCGGCGGAGATGAACTGCATGCGGTTCGTCACCGACGAGCTGCACCGCGACGGCTGGCTGGTCAACCAGACCCGGATGTGGCTGGCCTCCCAGTGGGCGGTCCGGGCCGGCGCCGACTGGCGCGCCGGTGAGGACGCGATGTTCACCCACCTGCTCGACGGCTCGCGGGCCGCCAACCGGCTGGGTTGGCAGTGGACGGTCGGCACCGGAAGCGGCAAGCCCTACGGCTTCAGCCGTTGGCAGGTGGAGAAGCGGGCACCTGCGTTGTGCCGGGACTGTGTGTTGCGTGACGCCTGCCCCATCGAGGGTTGGCCGGACGCGGCCGCCGGACCTCGCGCCGACGGCCCGCCGCTGAGCAAGGCGCCGGTGCCCGCGGGTCCGGTGATCGCCGACAATCCCGGTACCGCCGACACCGTGTGGCTGACCGCCGAGTCGCTGGGCACCGCCGATCCGGCGCTGGCCGCCGATCCCGAGCGACCGGCCGTGTTCGTGTTCGACGAGCCGCTGCTCCGGCGGCTGCGGCTGTCCGGCAAGCGACTGGTCTTCCTGGCCGAGACCCTGGGCGAGCTCGCCGAGCTGCGTCCGCTGGAGGTCCGCCGGGGCCGGGTCGCCGACGAGCTGACCGGCCGGACGCTGGCGGCGACCTGGACGCCCGTCCCCGGCTGGCGGCGCATCGCCGCCACCGTCGCACCGGCGGAGCTGCATCCGTGGCCCTGGCTGGTCCGACCGACGACGACCTCGGTGAGCTCCTTCAGCGCCTGGCGTCGTGACGCAGGGGCGTGATCGGCGCCGATCGAGGTCCGGCCGCGCAGGATCCACGCCGTGCCACCGTGCTGGCGGTGGACGCCGATCCGGACGGGGCCAGCGTGCCGCGTCCTGGTCGCGCACGTGCCGGTGAACCCGGGACGGCACATCAGGCAGACTGTGGGGCGGGTTGGCCCGGGCCCGCATCGGTGGTCCGGGTGTACAGGCAGGTTCGACGAGGCAGGTCAGGTACGCGGTGGCTGAGTTCATCTACACCATGAAGAAGGCGCGCAAGGCGCACGGCGACAAGGTCATCCTGGACGACGTCACGATGTCGTTCTATCCGGGGGCCAAGATCGGCGTGGTCGGCCCCAACGGCGCCGGCAAGTCGACGATCCTGCGCATCATGGCCGGCCTGGACCACCCCAGCAACGGCGAGGCCTTCCTCACCCCCGGCTTCACCGTCGGCATCCTCGAGCAGGAGCCGCAGCTCGACGAGAGCAAGGACGTGCTCGGAGAACATCAAGGAGGCCTTCGGCGAGATCTTCGCCAAGGTCGACCGCTACAACGCGGTCCTCGCCGAGATGGAGACCGAGTACACCGACGAGCTGCTCACCGAGATGGGCGAGCTGCAGGAACAGCTCGACCATGCCGACGCCTGGGATCTCGACGCCCAGATCGACCAGGCCATGGACGCGCTGCGCTGCCCGCCCGGCGACGCCGACGTCAGCGTGCTCTCCGGCGGTGAGCGCCGCCGGGTCGCGCTGTGCCGGCTGCTGTTGAGCAAGCCCGACCTGCTGCTCCTCGACGAGCCCACCAACCACCTGGACGCCGAGAGTGTCCAGTGGCTGGAGCAGTTCCTGTCGTCCTACTCCGGCGCCGTCCTCGCCGTCACCCACGATCGCTACTTCCTCGACAACGTCGCCCAGTGGATCGCCGAGGTCGACCGCGGCCGGCTGCACCCCTACGAGGGCAACTACTCCACCTACCTGGAGAAGAAGGAGGAGCGACTCGCGATCGCCGGCAAGAAGGACGCCAAGCTCGCCAAGCGCCTCCGCACCGAGCTCGAGTGGGTGCGCTCCGGCGCCAAGGCCCGGCAGGCCAAGAACAAGGCCCGCCTGGAGCGCTACGAGGAGATGGCCGCCGAGGCGGACCGCACCCGCAAGCTGGACTTCGAGGAGATCCAGATCCCGCCGGGCCCGCGTCTGGGCTCGATCGTCGTGGAGGTCGAGAAGCTCACGAAGGGCTTCGGCGACCGGGTGCTGATCGACGGCCTGTCCTTCAGCCTGCCGCGGAACGGCATCGTCGGCGTCATCGGTCCGAACGGCGTCGGCAAGACGACACTGTTCAAGACGATCGTCGGACTGGAGGACGCCGACGCCGGCACCGTCCGGTCGGCGACACCGTGTCGTTGTCCTACGTCGACCAGAACCGCTCCGGCATCGACCCGAAGAAGAGCGTCTGGGAGGTCGTCTCCGACGGCCTGGACTACATCAAGGTCGGCAACGTCGAGATGCCCTCGCGGGCCTACATCGGCGCGTTCGGCTTCAAGGGCCCGGACCAGCAGAAGCCGGCCGGGGTGCTGTCCGGTGGTGAGCGCAACCGGCTCAATCTGGCTCTCACCCTGAAGGTCGGCGGCAACCTGATCCTGCTCGACGAGCCGACCAACGACCTCGACGTCGAGACCCTCGGCTCGATGGAGAACGCGCTCGAGCAGTTCCCGGGTTGCGCCGTGGTGATCTCCCACGACCGCTGGTTCCTGGACCGGGTGTGCACCCATCTGCTGGCCTGGGAGGGCACCGACGACGACCCGTCGCAGTGGTTCTTCTTCGAGGGCGGCTTCTCCGACTACGAGAAGAACAAGGTGTCGCGGCTGGGTGTCGATGCAGCCCGTCCGCACCGTGTCACGCACCGTAAGCTGACCCGCGACTGAGCTCAGCCCGTAGGGTGATTTCCGGTGTCGCAACGGCGCGACACCGGCAGCTCCACGACGGGCTGGCGACGAGACGGGCACGGGTGGTATGGCAGCGACGGACGAGACCCGGACCGACACGAACGCGGCGGTCCGGGAGGCCTGCGCAGAACGGCCGGACATCGCGACGACGATCGGCCGCTACTTCCGGCACGTCGCCGCGGAGGACCTGCCGGCCACATCGTCGGACGTGGCGGCGATCGTGTCGGCGCACCAGCGGCTGGCCCAGGTACGGGCGCCGGGGGAGTCGAGCATCCGGTTGTTCAACCCGCAGTCGGCGTCCGATCAGTGGTCGGCCGACTCCACCGTCATCGACCTGGTCAACGACGACATGCCGTACCTCGTCGATTCCGTGATCAGCGCCCTGACCGCGGCCGGCGCCGTCGTGCACCGGGTGCTGCACCCGATCCTGGACGTCCGCCGCGACGCGGCCGGCCGGCTGGTGGAGGTGCTGTCCGGCTCCCACCGCAGCGGCCACCGGTCCCGTGACGTCATCTCCGAGTCGTGGATGCACGTGCTGATCGACCGGATCACCGACGCCGAGCGCGCCGAGCGCATCGAGGCCGAGGTGTCCGCCGTGCTCGGTCAGGTCCGTGACGTCGTCGAGGACAGCGCGGAGCTCGCCGAGTTGGCCCGCGCCACCGCGACCTCCGTCCGGCGGCGCCCGCCGCACCGCCCGGCGCAGGAGATCATCGAGACGGCCGACCTGCTCGACTGGCTGACCGAGGGCAACCTGACGTTCCTCGGCGCCCAGCAGTACGACCAGGTCGCCGGCGACGAGCGACTCCTCCCGGAGCCGGAGTCCGGCCTCGGCCTGCTCCGCGACAACACCGACCCGGACGGATTCACCGCGGCCATCGGGGCCCCGCACGACCTCGGCCTGATGATGGCGTCCAAGGCGTCCGCGGTGACCCCGCTGGCCAAGAACCTGCCGCCGTTCTACCTGGCGGTGCGGATCTACGACGACCGCGGCGAGCCGGTCGGCGAGATCCGCTTCCTGGGCATCCTGACCGCCAGGGCGCTGAACGCCGAGGTGACCGCGACTCCGGTGTTGCGCCGGGTGGTCGACGAGGTGCTGCTCGCGGTCGGTGCCACCCCGGACTCCTACAACGGTCAGCGGGCGCTGGACCTGCTCACCGGTTACCCCCGCGCCGAGCTGTTCTGGGCGCCGGTGGAGTCCGTCGTCGGGCTGGTCCGCAGCATCCTGCAGAGCATCGCCCGCCGCCAGCTGCGGCTGTTCCTGCAGCCCGATCCGTTCGGGCGCTTCATCGACGCGATGGTGTACCTGCCGCGCGACCGGTACACCACGACCGCCCGACTGGCCATGCAGGACGAGCTGGTCGCGCGGCTGCACGGCACGGACATCCGGCACACCGCCCGGATCGGTGACTCCGCGCTGGCCGCCGTGCACTTCATCGTCACCACCGACCCGGGCACGCAGGTCGACCTGGACGACGCTGCGGTGGCCGACCTCACCGAGGCGGTCCGGCGCACCATCCGCACCTGGGAGGACGAACTCGCCGCGGGGGTGCTCCGGTCCTCGGTGAGTGCCGCGACCGCCGCGAACGGGTCAGACGACGTGGGCGCACCGGTCGACGACGCCGACATCGACGAGGTGCTGGACACCGCGGGCGAGCGGTCGCGCTACAGCCGGGCCTTCGACGCCGCCTACAAGGAGGACTACAGCTCCGCCGAAGCGGTGGTCGACCTGCACCGGTTGGACGGGCTCAGCGGGCCGGACGACATCGCGCTGGCGTTGACCGGGGCCGCCGACGACTCATCCGCCAACCGCCGGCTGAAGATCTACGTCACCGGTGCGACCATCACGCTGTCCCGGGCGTTGCCGCTGCTGCAGAGTCTGGGCGCCGTCGTCATCGACGAGAACCCGTACCAGGTGACCCGCAGCGACGGAACCCTCTCGCGCATCTACGATTTCGGGCTGCAGCTGCCCGCGGTCTACCTGTCGTCCGTCGACGGCGGCATCGACGAGGCGCAGGCCGCGGCCCGCACCCGGGTCACCGACGCGTTCACCGCCGCCTGGAACGGCCGGGCCGAGGTCGACGGGCTGAACGAGCTGGTCCTCGCCGCCGGGCTGGACTGGCGGCAGGTCAGCGTCTTCCGGGCGTACGCGAAATATCTCCGGCAGATCGGGACGCCCTACACCCAGCGATATCTCGAGTCGGTCCTGGTCGCGCACTCCGGGATCGCCGCGCAACTGGCCGAGCTCTTCGACGTCCGTTTCGACCCGGCGCGCCACGTCGGCGACGATGCGGCGCGGGGCGAGGAAAGTGACCGACTGGCCGGCGCGATCGGCGCCCGGCTCGACGAGGTCACCAGCCTGGACGCCGACCGGATCCTGCGCACCTGTCTGCAGCTCGTGCTGGGCACCGTGCGCACCAACGCCTTCCGCCGGGCCGACGACGGCGGTCACCGTGGGTTCTGGTCGTTCAAGCTGGCCCCGCACCGGATCTCGTCGCTGCCCAAACCCGTTCCCGCGCACGAGATCTGGGTGTACTCGCCGGATGTCGAGGGGGTCCACCTGCGGTTCGGCGACATCGCCCGTGGTGGCCTGCGCTGGTCGGACCGCCCGGAGGACTTCCGCACCGAGGTCCTCGGGCTGGTGAAGGCCCAGGAGGTCAAGAACGCGGTCATCGTGCCGGTCGGGGCCAAGGGCGGCTTCGTGGTCAAGCAACCGCCGGCCGTCACCGGCGACCCGGTGGCCGACCGGGAGGCGTTCCTGGCCGCCGGCGTGCGGTGTTATCGGATGTTCATCCAGGCGCTGCTCGACGTCACCGACAACCGGTCCGGGACGGCGGTGGTGGCGCCCCGGCAGGTCGTTCGCCACGACGGCGACGACTCCTACCTGGTGGTCGCGGCGGACAAGGGCACCGCGACCTTCTCCGACATCGCCAACGGGGTCGCCATCGACAACGGCTTCTGGCTCGGCGACGCCTTCGCCTCCGGCGGCAGCGCCGGCTACGACCACAAGAAGATGGGGATCACGGCCCGGGGCGCCTGGGAGTCGGTGAAGCAGCACTTCCACGAGCTCGACCTGGACACGCAGACCGAGGACTTCACGGTCGTCGGGGTCGGCGACATGAGCGGCGACGTCTTCGGCAACGGGATGCTGCTCAGCGAGCACATCCGGCTGGTGGCCGCGTTCGACCACCGGCATGTCTTCGTCGACCCGGACCCGGTGGCCGCGGCCACCCACGCCGAGCGCCGGCGGCTGTTCGACCTGCCCCGCTCGTCCTGGGCCGACTACGACACCGGACTGATCTCGGCCGGTGGGGGCGTCTGGCCGCGGACCGTGAAGAGCATCCCGATCAGCGAGCAGATGCGCGCCGCCCTGGGGCTGGCGGCCGACGTCACCTCGATGGCCCCGACCGAGCTGATCCACGCGGTGCTGCTGGCGCCGGTGGACCTGCTGTTCAACGGCGGCGTGGGGACCTACGTCAAGGCCGCCGCCGAGTCGCACGCCCAGGTGGGCGACAAGGCCAACGACGCCGTGCGCGTCGACGGCAACGAGCTCCGCGTGCGGGTCGTCGGGGAGGGCGGCAATCTCGGGGTCACCCAGCTCGGCCGGATCGAGTTCGCCCGAGCCGGGGGCCGCATCAACACCGATGCGATCGACAACTCAGCGGGGGTGGACACCTCCGACCACGAGGTCAACATCAAGATCGCGCTACAGACCCAGCAGAGCACCCAGGCCCGTGCGGGTGAGCCGGCGTTGACCTCCGAGGAGCGCGACGCGTTCCTGTTCTCGATGACCGACGAGGTGGCCGAGCTGGTCCTCGCCGACAACATCGCGCAGAACCGGCTGCTCAGCGTCTCCCGGCAGCACGCCGAGGTGATGATCTCGGTGCACGCCCGCCTCGATCGACGAGCTGGTCGCCGCCGGACGACTCGACCGGCGGCTGGAGTTCCTGCCGTCCTCGACGGACATCGGGCTGCGGCAGGCGGCCGGTGAGGGCCTGAGCTCCCCGGAGCTGAGTGTGCTGATCGCCTACGTGAAGTCGGGCCTGACCCGCGACATGCTGGCGTCGGAGCTGCCCGACGACGCGGCGTTCGCCGGCCGGCTGCCCGCCTACTTCCCGGTCGCGATGCGCGAGCGGTTCCCGGCGGCCGTCGCCGAGCACCCCCTGCGTCGCGAGATCGTCACCACGATGGCGGTGAACCACCTGGTCAACGGGGCGGGCATCACCTTCGCCTTCCGTCTCGGTGAGGAGATGGCGGCCGGCCCCACCGACGCCCTGCGCGTCTACGAGGTGGCGACCGCGGTCTACGGGCTGCCCGAACTGTGGACCGAGATCGCCGGCCGGTCGATGCCGGCCACCGCGCAGAACCAGATCGTGCTGCTGTCCCGGCGACTGCTGGACCGGGCCGCCCGCTGGCTGCTCGTCCGCCGCCCGCAACCGTTGGACGTCCGGTCCGAGATCGCCCGCTACCAGCCGGTGGTCGCCGAGCTGAGCCGGTCGATGCCGAGGCTGTTGTGCGGTTCCGAATTCGCCCGGGTGCACGTCGACGCCGCCGACCTGCGGGCGCACGGCATCCCGGCCGATCTCGCGCTGAAGACGGCCTACGCGCTGTACACGTTCAGCCTGCTCGACATCACCGACGTGGCCGACGAGACGGGCCGGGAGCCGGCCGAGGTCGCGGAGCTGTACTACGCGCTCAGTGAGCACATCGGGCTGGACAGGATCCTGTCCTCGGTGTCCGCGCTGGACCGGGGTGACCGCTGGCACTGCGCTGGCACGGCAGGCCATCCGGGACGGCCTCTACAGCTCACTGCGCGCGATCACCGCCGATGTGCTCTCCACCACGGCGGCCGATCAGGGCGCCGAGGCCAAGATCGCTCAGTGGGAGGGGGAGAATCGGTTCCGCCTGGAGCGCGCCCGGATCACCCTCGGTCAGATCGCGAATTCCGGGGTGGGCGATCTGGCCGCGCTGTCGGTGGCTGCCCGCGAGATCCGTTCGATGGCCCGATGACCGCTGGAGACCCGGCTGTGACCGCAGGAACCCGCCCGATGGTGCAGCGCCACGTCACCGACGTGCGCGTCCGCTACTCCGACCTCGACGCGCAGGGCCACGTCAACAACGCCCGCGTCATCACGCTGCTCGAGGAGGCCCGGGTCGACTGGCTGTACCCGGACGCGACCCGGCGGGGGGCGCACCAGCTGGTGCGGGCGATCGTCGTGGCGACGCTGGAGATCCAGTACCGGCGGCCCATCCCGTTCGGCCGACCGGCCCGGGTGTCGATCGGGGTCACCGCGATCGGCGGCGCGTCGTTCACCGTGGAGTACGTGGTCACCACCGACGGCGTGCTCGCGGCCACCGCGAGCACGGTGCTGGTGGTCGTGGGTCCCGCCGACGGCCGGCCGCAGCGACTCGGGGACGCCGAGCGAGCGTTCCTCGAGTGCTACCGGGCGCCGTACACGCCGGGTGAGCCGCCGACTCCCCGGGCGGAGCCCGACGACGCCGAGACCGAGGCCCTCACCCCCGGCTACGCGGCGTGGAGCCGATGACGGTCACGATCCGGCTCGACGACGCCGGCGACCGCGAGGACCTCGGTGCGTTCGTCGCCCGCGCGGTCCGGATGGACCCGCAGTCACTCGTCCGGTTGCGCAACTCGCCGTCGCGCCCGCCCCGGCCCGATCCGGCCGCCGCCGGCGGTACCGCCGCTGCCGCCGCACCGGCGGAACATCATGCGCGCCTTCAGATCTGGGCCACCACACCGTTCGACGCGCTGGTCACCCGGAGCGTCGCCGGACGCATCGACCCACCGGACTGCACCGTGCACGCGGCCAACCTGCTGCCCGGGATCGCGGTCGCCCGGTCGACCGACATCGACCCGGGGCCGGTCGTCGATCCGCTGTGGCGCACCCAGCTGCCGCCGCTGGCCGGTTGGTCCCTGGTCGACACGGTGCCGGCGGCGGTCGTCGCCGACCTGATCGATCGCGGCTCCGTCAGTGCACGCGACAACGTGAGTCCGGCCGGCGGCACGTCGTCCTCGCTGCTGGACCAGCAGGTACTCACGGTGTCCGGGGCGGGCTACACCGTGGCGGTGCCGATGCGCTGCCTGTTCGCGCTGTCCGGAATGGGCTTCGCCGGCACCGGATCGACCGCGTCCGACGTGCGGGTCTTCGCGACCGACGCGTGGCTGCGGCTGGACGCCCGCTTCGGTGCCGTCGTCCGACGGCGACACTCGCTGCTGCCGCTGTTGTTCTGAGGGGCGGGCCGGCCGGTCAGCCGGCGGGGCCGGTCAGATGCGGGTTGCTGTTGACCATCGAGTCCGCGGCCATCACCAGGTAGGCCCACATCCGCTCGTCCTGGGTGGGCGTCAGCGCGACGTCGTCGAGGCTCGCGCGCATCGCGCTCAGCCAGGCGTCCCGCTCCGCGACGCCGATCACGAAGGGCAGGTGCCGCATCCGCAGCCGCGGATGACCCCGCTGGTCCGAGTAGGTCCGGGGGCCGCCCCAGTACTGCTCGAGGAACATCCGGAACCGGGTCTCGGCCGGCCCGAGATCGTCCTCGGGATACAACGGTCGCAGGACCGGATCGTCGGCGACCCGCCGGTAGAAGCCGCCGATGAGGGCGACGAAGGTGGGGTGCCCGCCGACCTCGTCGTAGAAGGTGGCCGGTTCGTTCATGCCGATCATTGTCTCCCCCCGCGGGCCGGCCGATTCACCGTGTCGTGGGTGTGGCCACGCCGGAGCCGGAAGTGGCTGCGGGACAACAGCTCCGGCTCGGACACGGGGCCATCGGGCCGTCCCGGTCCACCCCGATGGCCCTCGGATCGCATCGGATAGCCGGCTTTTGTTCACCGGCCTGTCACAGCGAGGCCACGACCCGGGAGCAAAAAACCTGCAGATTGCGGCTGCGCCGTAGTTCACTGGACAGGAAAAACCTCGCAGGAGCGGACAAGCCAGTCCCGCTCGGCGGCGCCGAAAGGTGGCACGGTGATCGGAAGTTCCGCAGCGACCCCTGTTCACGTCCTGCTGCTCAACGCGAGTCACGAGCCGCTCGCAGTGGTCACCGGCCGCCGCGCCCTCGTGCTCATCCTGGCGGGGAAAGCCGTCAGCCTGGAGGACCGAGCGATCGTGCTGAGGTCGGCCCAGTTGTCCATGGCCCTGCCGGCCGTGGTCCGCCTGAACCGCTACGTCCGGGTGCCCTACCGGCCGCCGACGTCGGTCAGTCGGTCCGGGATACTGCGACGCGACGGCCGCCGCTGCGCCTACTGCCACCTGCGGGGCGACACGATCGACCATGTGGTTCCGCGCTCCAGGGGCGGCGCTCACAGCTGGGAGAACTGCGTCGCGTGCTGCAGCCGGTGCAACACCCGCAAGGCGGACCGGACGCTGGACGAGCTGGGATGGCGGTTGAACTTCAGCCCGGGACCGCCGCAGCGGATGACCTCGGGCGAGCTGTGGTTGTCCGACGCCACAGACCCGGCGTGGGAGCGGTGGCTGGACAGCGATGCCGCCTGATCGGTGGGTCTGCCGGTGGCGGTGGTCTGGTGGGTGAACTGCCGGGGGTCGGGGCGGCGGCGACGTGGTGGTCACGATGCCGATGCGGCGTACAAGTCGCCGCGGTGTCGGACGCCGGAGTGGTGGCCGTACGGCTCAGCAGCTGCCGCGGCCGGCCCTCGCGTCATCGGTGGCCCGGACGGTGCGTTTCACCGGTGGTGCGGAAGGTGCGAGGTGTCAGCCGACGCGGACGGCCCGGCCCACGCGGACGGCGCGACCGACCCGGACAGCGCGGCCGACGCGGACGGCGCGACCGACCCGGACGGCGCGGCCGACCCGGACGGCGCGGCCGACGCGGACAGCGGAGGGGGTGGTGGTGAGGGTCTGCGACATGGGGAGCTCCTGGGTGTGGTGGCCGGGGTCGAGCAGGTGGTGCGAAGTGTCTGTGCTGCGCGGTTTCTCGCTGGATCAGCCGACGCGGACGGCGCGGCCCACGCGGACGGCCCGGCCCACGCGGACGGCGCGACCGACCCGGACAGCGCGGCCCACGCGGACGGCGCGGCCGACCCGGACGGCGCGGCCGACGCGGACGGCGGTGGGGGCGGACGCGGCGGTGATGAGGGTCTGCGACATGGCGAGCTCCTGAGGTGGTGACACGGGCGGAAAGGACGGTGCGGGTGTCGATCTGGCCCTGGGAACGTCTGGGGGGACATGCTCCCGGGGATGATGCACTATCGGTTTTGGTCACTCGCTGCGACCGATCGATCGCGACGAATGAAAGTGTAAGCGCCCCCCAGGGGTCCAATTCGGGGTCGGACATCGACTGATCACGGGTGGTCACGAAATGACAAACTCAGCCACCTAGGCGAAGCAGAAGCGTTCGCGGCGATCGGGTGTTTCCCACCGGATAGCGGTACAATCACACACCGAACTTCACTCGAATGATTTCTCTGTACCGCGTTCTATCTGCGTCCGAACTAGTACCCACGAACGACCCGCCGCACCAAAGGGGGATCTGGAGTTTAGGCCGACAGAACCCCGGCCATCGATCCCGACACGACGGATGCGATTCGTCTCGTCGACAATCAGTGGTCCATGCGCGTTGTTCCGGACGGCGGATTGGTGATGGGTACCGTCGTTTCAGCAAGGGAGTTCGATTACCCAGAGGCACTGAGCCCTGCGAACGGTCGGCGACCCCGCCGCGCCGGATCGGGACCGGCCACAGCCCGGCCACCGACGGAGCGCCGACCTCGGACCACCGGCGACCGACCACCCGCTAGCGTCGCCCGGGTGACCGCCATCCACGACCTCGCCGCCCTCGAGCTGGCCGCTGCGATCCGGGCCGGCGAGCTGTCATCGGTCGATGTGGTGTCTCACTACCTCGACCGCATCGACGTGCACGACGCCACCGTCGGCGCCTTCCGCACCGTCGATCCGGACGGCGCCCGGGCGGCCGCGGCCCGGGCCGACGACGCGGTCGCCCGACACCGCGCAGGTGGCAGTGAACTGCCTGCGCTGCACGGGGTTCCGCTGGCCATCAAGGACCTCACGGCCACGGCGGGCATGCGCACGACCTACGGCTCGGCGGTGTACGCGGACCTGGTTCCCGAGGTCGACGACGACGTCGTCGGGATGCTCACCGCCGCCGGGACCGTCAGCATCGGCAAGACCAACACCCCTGAGTTCGGCCTTCCCTGCTACACCGAGAACCGGCTGGGGCCGCCGGCACGCACCCCGCACGACCTGACGCGGATGGCCGGCGGCTCCTCCGGTGGCGCCGCGGCCGCGGTCGCGGCCGGCCTGCTGCCGTTCGCGCACGGCACCGACGGCGGCGGGTCCCTGCGGATCCCGGCCGCCATGTGCGGACTCGTCGGGCTCAAGACCAGCCGCGGCCTGGTGTCCCGTGGCCCGTTCGGCGGTGACGCCCTCGGGTTGTCGGTCCACGGCCCGCTCGCCCGCACCGCCGCCGACGCAGCGGCGCTGCTGGAGGCCATGCAGACCCCGATCTGGAGCGAACCCTACGTCGGGCCGCGCGAGCACGGCCTGGTCGCCGCGACCACCCGCGATCCGCGGCCGCTGCGCATCGGCCGGTCCCTGGACACCGCCATCGCCGGGGTGGACCAGGTCGACATCGATCCCGAGGTCCTGGATGCCTGGGAGGACACCAGCGCGCTGCTCGCGGCACTGGGTCACGAGGTCGTCGAGCTCACCCTTCCGGACCCACCGGGCCTGGTGGCGGCGTTCCGCACCGTGTGGAGCGCCTTCACGCATGCCCGTCCGCTCCCGCCCGGCAGCAACGACCTGCTGATGCCGTTGACCCGGTACCTGCTCGAGCGCGGCGCCCGGGTCAGCGGGCCGGAACTCGTGCAGGCGATGGGCACCGTGCAGACGGCCGGCCGGACGCTGGCCGCAGCGATGGGGGAGTACGACGTGGTGCTCTTCCCGACCGTCGCCCGGCTGCCGCCGCCGGTCGGCTGGTTCACCGCGGACGGCGATCCGGCCGCAGATTTCCGCCGGCAGCTCACCTTCACCCCGTGGACGGCGCAGATCAACGTCACCGGGCAGCCCGCGGTCAACGTCCCGCTGCAGTGGACGGCCGCCGGGCTGCCGGTCGGGATGCAATTCGTCGGCCGCCACGGCAGTGAGGCGCTGCTGCTCTCACTGACCGGTCAGCTGGAACGGGCCCGACCGTGGCGCCACCACCTGCCCGACATGTGGTGAGGCGGTCGGTTGGGTTAGGTTTTCCCCTGTGAACTTCTTCGAGGGCGTACTCGTGTTCGTGGGGATCCCCGTCGTCGTGGTCGTCGGGCTGTTCCTGACGACCGTGCTACCGGGCCGCACGAAGGCCCGGCCGCCGTACAAGCCTGGTGGGCCCTGGGAGTATTCGGACCGCTTCTACACCGGCGACACGTCGGTGGACGTACCCCCGCATCTGACGGACTCGCCGCTGGGAGGCGCACGTGGCACATGGTGAACTGTCGGCCCGGCTGCAGGAGATCGAGGCCCGTCAGGAGCGCCACGGCCGCGGCTACGCGATCTGCGGACCGCAGGGCGACGTCGACTCCCCGCTGGACCGTTCCGATCTCGAGTTGCTCGACGACGTCCTCATCGAGGCCGAGCGCAAGACGGGGCTGCGGTTCACCGCGTTCCTGGGTGACCTCGGCGTCGACACCCGTGCCGCCGCCGAGGATCTGGTGACGTCGTTGGGTGCAGAGGCGCCGGTGGCGGTGCTGCTGGCGGTGTCGCCCGGGCAGCGGGTCGTCGAGGTCGTCACCGGTGGCGAGGCGTCCCGCCGGATCAGCGACCGGTCCGCCCGGCTCGCGGTCATGGCGGTCACCGCCGCCTGTGGTGTCGGTGACGTGGTCAGCGGTCTGGTCAACGGGCTACGGATCCTCGCCGACCAGGCAGGCACCCTGCCCGACCGGTCGAACTGGTGACCCTGCTCGACTGACCTGCGGACGTCCCCGCCATTTCGTCGTTCTGCGGGGATGTTCAGTCAGCCCCGGTCGGCCTGCTGGGCGGCCAGCGCCCGCTGCAACCCGGCCCGGCCCTCGGACACCAGGCGGCGCAGCGACGTCGGGTGGTCCTGCTCTTCCCAGGCCAGCGCCTGGTCGATGGTGCGCTGATCGACCGACCACCGCGGGAACAGTCCGACGGCGACCTTCTGGCCGACCTCGCTGGAACGCCGTGCCCATACCTCGGCCACCGTGTCGAAGTACTGATCGGTGAAGGGCTGCAACAGTTCCCGCTGGGCCGGGTGCGAGAAGCCGCTGATCGACGGCGTCCTGGAAGGCGTTGGCCATGGTGTCGTCGTGCATCAGCCGGTCGAAGACCGCCTGCTTGGATTCCGGGGTCGGGATGAGCGCCCGGACCAGCGCCGCCCGGCGGTCACCGGACGCCGTGGCGTCGGCGGCAGCCGCAGCGGCGATGTCGTCCTCGCCCCGCCGGCCGTGCGCCACCAGAGCCCCCAACATCGTCCAGGACAGGTCGGTGTCGACCGTCAGGCCGTCCAGCGGTGCATCGCCGTCCAGCCAGCCCGCCAGGGCGGTCAGCTCGTCCGGACCGAGCCGGGCCCCCGACAGCGCGTTGACCCCGGCGAGCTGCAGGTCGCCGCCCGGCGGGGCGGCGAGGATCAGCCGGCGCAGGCCGCCGGCCACGGTCGGCCAGCCCTCGGAGTCGGCCCACTCCGGATCGGCATAGGACCCGACCGCCAGCGCCAGTTGGGACAGAACCCGCTGCACGACGCCGATCTCGTCCTCCGCGGGCAGTCCGCGCAGCGCGAGGCCGACGAAGTCGCGGGCCCGGGTCAGCGCGTCCCGGGTCATCTCCCACGTCGCCGACCAGATGAGCGTCCGGGGCAGCGAGTCGCCGATGTCGCCGATGCGGGCGATCGCGGTGGCCAGCGACGCCGCGTCCAGTCGCACCTTGCCGTACGTCAGGTCGTCGTCGTTGACCAGCACCAGCGCCGGCCGGCGGCGACCGACGAGCTCCGGCACCTCGGTCCGCGCGCCGGTGACGTCGAGCTCGACGCGGTGCACCCGGACCAGCGGGCCGGTGTCGCCGTCACTGTCGTACAGCCCGACGGCGAGCCGGTGCGGACGGAGCTCGCCCGCCCCCGGCGCCGCGCCCGTCTGGACCAGGGTGAACGAGGTGAACACACCGTCGTCGTCGGTGGCGAAGTCGGCCGACAGGCCGTTCAACCCGGTGGTCAGGAGCCACTGCGCGCTCCACTCCGACAGGTCTCGCCCGGAGGTCTGCTCGAGAGCGCGGAGCAGGTCGGCGAGTTCGGCGTTACCGAAGGCGTGCGCGGCGAAGTACGCCCGGAGCCCGGCCAGGAACGGCTCGTACCCCACGTAGGCGGCGAGCTGCTTGAGCACCGAGGCGCCCTTGGCGTAGGTGATTCCGTCGAAGTTCACCTCGACGGCCTGCAGGTCGACCATGTCCGAGGCGATGGGATGGGTGGACGGGAGTTGGTCCTGCACGTAGGCCCAGGACTTCTCGATGTTGGCGAACGTGGTCCAGGCCGAGGTGAACTCGGTGGCGTTGACCTGTGCGACCACCGAGGCCCAGGTGGCGAAGGACTCGTTGAGCCACAGGTCGTCCCACCAGCGCATGGTGACCAGGTCGCCGAACCACATGTGCGCCATCTCGTGCAGGATCGTCTCGTTGCGGCGCTCGTGCACGTACCGGGTGACCCGGGAGCGGAAGACGAAGTCCTCTCGGAAGGTCACCGCGCCGGCGTTCTCCATCGCTCCGGCGTTGAACTCGGGTACGAAGAGCTGGTCGTACTTGCCGAACGGGTAGCGCACCCCGAACGCCGCGTGGAAGAAGTCGAACCCCTGGGCGGTCTGCTCGAAGATCTCGTCGGCGTCGAGGAACTCCGCCAGCGAGCTCCGGCAGTAGAGCGCGAGGTCGATGCCGTCGTGGGTCCGGCGGACCACCGAGTACGGGCCGGCGATCAGCGCCGTGACGTAGGGGCTCATCCGGGCCGTGGTGAGGAACGTATGGGTGTTGGCCCGCCCGGTGGTCGTCACCGAAGCGGTCGCACCGTTGGTCACGACCTGCCAGGTGCCGGGCGCGGCCACCGTCATGGTGAAGGTCGCCTTGAGATCGGGCTGGTCGAAGCAGGCGTACACCCGCTTGGCGTCCGCCGTCTCGAACTGGCTGTAGAGGTAGACGGCGTCGTCGACCGGGTCGACGAAGCGGTGCAGGCCCTCGCCGGTGTTGGTGTAGAGGCCGACGGCCTCGACGACCAGCTCGTTCGTCGCGGCCAGTGGGGGCAGAGCCAGGCCGCCCTCGGTGGTCCAGCCGGTGACGTCCAGCGGGTCGCCGTTGAGGGTGGCCGCGACGATCCGCTCGCCGACGAAGTCGACGAACGTGGTCGCGCCCGGCTCGGCGTCGAAGCGCACGGTCGACGAGGTGGTGAACGTCTTCTCGCCAGGGGCGCCGTTGCCGTCGGTGAGGTCGAGCTCGATCCGGTAGCTGTGGGTCCGGATGACCGACGCCCGCGCACGGGCCTGGTCTCGGGTCAGGTTGGGGGGCTGGGACACGGCGTGGGTGATCCTTCGGGTCTGCATCACATCGTTCGGATCTGCGATGCCGGGGAATAAATCTAACCTTCCAGGAGGCTGTACCCCGACGAAGATCCACCGCCGGCTTCCGTAGCGGCGGACATCGCCATCACACCAGGGAGCACCTGTGAGCACCGAGACCGTCGGCACCGCCGGCAGCGAGACCACGACCGTGTCCACCGGGGCCGGGAAGGACCGCGCCGACTTCTGGTTCGACCCGCTGTGCCCGTTCTGCTGGGTCACCTCGCGGTGGATCCTCGAGGTCGAAAAGGTCCGTGACGTCGAGACGCGTTTCCACGTCATGAGTCTGGCCGTGCTCAACGAAGGCCAGGACATCTCGCCGACCTACGCCGAGCTGATGACGAAGGCCTGGGGCCCGGTGCGGGTGGCCATCGCCGCCGCCGCAGAAGTACGGCGACGAGGTCCTGTCGCCGCTGTACACCGCGATGGGGACCAAGATCCACAACGAGGACAACAAGGATCTCGCCGACGTCATCGCGTCGTCGCTGGCGGACCTGGACCTCGACCCGGAGCTGGCCGGGGCGGCCGACTCGGCGGACTTCGACGCCGCGCTGCGCACCTCCCACCACGCCGGGATGGACAAGGTCGGCAACGGCGTCGGCACCCCGACGATCCACATCAACGACGTCGCTTTCTTCGGCCCGGTCATCACCCGCATTCCGCGTGGCGAGGACGCCGGTCGGCTGTGGGACGCCACGGTGACGCTGGCCGCGTTCCCGTACTTCTTCGAGATCAAGCGTGAGCGCACCGAGGCCCCGCAGTTCGACTGAGTGCTCAGCGCCCCCCTGCAGCACCCGCACCCCCGGATCGGGATCGATCCGGGGGTGTCGTGCCCTCGCCGGTCGGACCACGGAGCGCGATACTCGTCGCATGACGAACGCGTGGGGTGTCCGGCTGCCGAAGGATCTGCGCAGTGGGCCGGTGGTGGTCGGGATCGACAGCGCCGAGGGCAGCGGGCGACCGTTGCGGGCCGCCGCGTTCCTGGCCGCGTGTCTCGGGCGGGACGTCGTCCTGGTGCACGTGCGACGGCGGCTGATGCCACTCGCCGAGGGCTATCTGCCCGTCGGGGAGGACCTGCAGCTCTCGGCCGAGGTGGAGAAGGAGCTCGACGACGAACTGATGGAGCAGCTCACCGCATCCGGGGACCTGGACGGTGTCAGCTGGCAGTTGATCTCCAGCTACGGCGAGGCGGCCACCGAGTTGATCCGGATCGCGCTGGACCGGGACGCCGCCCTGGTCGTCGTCGGCAAACGGCACAGCGGCTTCGCGGAGTTCCTGCACCGCATCACGTCCGGATCGGTCTCCCGGGCGATCGTCGCGGCGCAGAAGTGCCCGGTGATGGTCGTCCCCTAGCGTGCCCGCCCGCCGGGTTCGGCCCAGCCGCCCGGTTCAGCCCGGTCGATGTGAGCCCGGTCGTCTTGCGCCCGGTCGTCGTCAGCCCGGTCGTCGCCGCGGCCGGGGGGCATCGCCGGCCCGCCCGTTGCGCAGCGGTTCCGGCGGGGTGTAGTTCCGCCGCACGACGACCACCTCCTCCTCGGCGCGGGCCAGGTCGTCCGCCGTGGGAGCCCCGACCTCGCGCGCGCGGGTGGCGGCCGACCACGGGACCTGCGTCCCACGGGTGGTCACCAGACCTCGCAGAGCGCGCTCGTTCTGGTCGACCCGGCGGTCCCGGGCCGCCGGAAAGCCGGGCCCCGCCTGACCTGTCGGCGCCTGCGGCGCGGGTGGCGGCGAGTCCGCCGGTGGGGCCACCGGCATCGGGGACGCCTCGGGTGCACGGCGCCGGGGGCGCTTGCGCAGCCGCCCCGCCCGTTCGTCGTTCGGCCGTTCGCTGCCCGTCGTGGGGGCTTCGGGCACGGTGCCGCCGCCGGGGTCCGGGGCCACCGCCGGCGGCCCCTGCTCGCGCCGGGCACTGCGGCGTCGACGCGGCGGCGAGGCCTCCTGCTCGGACACGGCCCGGCCTCAGTGGGCCGCGGCCGCGGCAGCGGGAACCGCGGTGGGCTGACCGATCTCGGCCAGCATCCCGGTGAACCAGCCGGTCGTGAGGTCGAACTGCTTGCCGCCGCGGAGCCGGTCGAACTCGACCGCCCGCAGTTGCCCGCCGTGGTCCTCGTCGTGGCCGATCACCCCGGACTCGCCGCGCAGCGCGCATTCCACCGCGTAGTCGGTCATCGATTTGATGAGCATCAGGTCGTCGGGGTTCGGCGGCGCGGAACGCGAGTAGTAGCCCGACTTCTGGACCATCACCTTCTCCGCCCCGAGCTTGGCCGCGAACTGCTTCGCCAGCCACGCACCGGGGTTGACGAGGTCCAGCTTGACGTGGCCGAACGGGTCCCGCGGCACGCTGTGACCGGACCGTTCCATCTCGGCGACGATCGTGTCCACGCCGGCGCCCTCGGAGACGAAGATCGTCACGTTGCCGACCCGGTCCATCACCTCACGGAGGCGCTCCGCCTCCCGCTCGATGTCGAACTCCGCCTCCGGCAGGTACACCGCGTGGATGTCCCAGGCGGCCCGGTCCAGACCGATCTCGGGGAGCCACTCGCGGGTGTCGAGCCACTCGCGGTACTTCTGCGCGGTGGCCGCGGTCAGCCAGCCGCAGTGCCGGCCCATCACCTCGTGCACCAGCAGGGTCTTGACGTTGGCGTTGTGCTCGGCCACCACGTTCTGGGCGAACTGCGAACCCTGCTCGGCGGCCGTCCAGGCACCCAACGACTGCCGGATCGGCACGATGTCGTTGTCGATCGTCTTGGGCAGGCCGACGACGGTCAGGTCGTAGTCGTTGTCCTTGAGGTAGCGCGCGAGATCGGCGGCGGTCAGGCTGGTGTCGTCGCCGCCGATGGTGTGCAGCACGTCGACGCCGTCGATGGTCAGCCGGATGGCCGCCACCATCAGCGGGTCCTCGCCCTCCGACGTCAGTCCGCGCTTCACCAGGTCCTTCGCGTTGGTCAGCTTCACCCGCGAGTTGCCGACCGGGGAGCCGCCGTAGGAGTGCAGCAGGTGGGCCTTCTGCCGGACGGTCGGCGTGATGGTCCGGTACCGGCCGGTCAGCAGGCCCTGATAACCGTTCTCGTAGGCGATGATCTCGATGTCCGGGGCCAGCTCGGTGTAGCGCTCGATCAGGCCGCCGACGGCCGAGGACAGACACGGTGCGAACCCGCCCGCGGTGAGCAGCGCCACCTTCCGGATGGTCATGGGTGTCATCAAACCTCTCTGGCCGAGATCTCCGAGCCACACCGGCGAAGATCAACGAGCCACGGTACCTGCGCGCACGACGAGCAGGTACGCGCTGCCCGCGACCAGCGCCCAGAACGCCGCACTCACCCCGCCGACAGCGATCCCGGAGGCGGCCACCACGAAGGTGAGCGCGCCCGCCTCGCGGTGGTCGGCATCGGCCAGCGCCGCCCCGGCCGACTGCGCGAAGGCGCCGATCAGGGCCACGCCGGCGATGGCGGCGATGATGCCCGGGGGAGCGGCCACACTGACCGCGGCGATGACGGCGCTCAGTGGGCCGAAAGCGAGATACGTGACCCCCGCGGCGATCCCGGCGATCCACCGGCGGTCCGGGTCGGGGTGCGCCTCCGGGCCGGCGGCGAGGGCGGCGGAGATGGCGGCCAGGTTGATGCTGAAGCCGCCGAGCCCCGCGGTGGCCACCGTCGCGGTACCGCTGTAGAGCAGTGCCGGACTCAGCGGGACCCGGTAGCCGAACGACCCGAGCACCGCCACCCCGGGGATGTTCTGGCCGGTCATCGTGACCAGGTACAGCGGTACGCCGACGGCCAGCATCGTGGTCAGATCGAACGCCGGTACCGTCCAGACCAGCGTCGGGGCCAGCCGGACACCGGCGAATCCGGCCGTCGAACCGTCCAGGGCGATGACCACCAGCGCCACCGCGAAGGCGCCGGGGACGGCCCAGCGCCGGTTGAGCCGGAGCAGCACCAGCCAGGTCAGCAGCACCGGTGCCACCGCCGCCGGTTGGTCGACCAACGCCCGGAACGGCTGCACGCACAGGGTCAGCAGCACCCCGGCGAGCATCGCGCCGGCCACCGCGGCCGGGATCCGGGCCACCCAGCGGCCGAGGGGACGCACCACCGCGGTCAGCACGTACAGGGCGCCGGCGAGCAGGAACGCCCCCACTGCGGTGGCGTACCCGCCGCCGGGCAGGGCGGCGCCGGCCAGCAGCGCCGCCCCCGGCGTCGACCAGGCCAGCGTGATCGGCATCCGGTAGCGCCAGGACAGCAGGATGCAGCCGGTGCCCATCGTGAGGCAGACGGTGAGCAGACCGGAGGCGGCCTGGGCGTCCGAGGCACCGACCGCCCGCAGTCCGGTGAGCACCACCGCGAACGCGGAGGTGAATCCGACGATGCCGGTGACGACGCCGGCCAGGACGGCCGACCCCCGGGATGCGCTCACGCCGGGGGACTCTACGCAGCGGCGGTGGTCATCCGAGCGACGTGGGCTCCGGGCCGGTGCGCGGGTTCGGCGCGGTCCGGTCGGCCCGGCCTATGCCCCGGTCGGCGTGGACGGAGCCTCGTAGGTCGCGATCAGCTGCTGGAGCACGGCGCGGAAGGACCGCACGTCGCCGCCGCCGACGGCGATGACCTCGTCGGTGAAACTCTCACTCGCCGTGTACATCTCGGCCAGCAGGGCCCGGCCGCCGTCGGTGATCTCGACGACCCGGCGGCGCCGGTCGGTCGGGTCGGCGGTGCGGCGCAGGTGACCGGTGGACTCCAGGTGCGCGATGGTCCGGCCCGCGGTCTGCTCGGTCAGGTGTTGGGAGCCGGCCAACTCGCGCTGGGTGGCCGGGCCGCCGGCCAGCAGCGAGAGCACGATGACCCCGGCGTGACTGACCCGGGACTCGCGGAGGCGGTTGTTCCAGCTCTGCTCGACCAGGCGGGCCGCCGTGGACAACAGCCGACCGGTCGCCCAGGAGGCGCGCTCGTCGGGGGTCGTCATGGTGGTTCCTCCAGGGCCGGCGGAGTGAACGGGGCAGCGGGCTCATTGTGCCCGAGCGCCCTGTCGTGGAATATTACTCAGCACGCTGAGTATCATTGCGGGCGCCCGATGCACAGCATGCTGCGTTCTTCCGCTGTGTTCCGCCGTACCCGCCGCCCCTCCCGGAGAACCCATGAGCCCCACCACGCCATCCGGCACGCGCACCACTGACGCCGCCGCGAGCGGAACCGGCCCGACGGGCCGGCCGAGCCGCAAGCAGGCCGTCCTGCGCGCCCTGGGTGTCCTCGGCGTGATCGCCGTCTGGCTCGGTATCGCCGGTCTCGGTGGGCCCGCCATCGGGTCACTGTCCTCGGTGCAGTCCAACGACCAGGCGTCGTTCCTGCCCGCCGGTGCGGAATCGGTGGAAGCCGGGGACGCCGCGGCCGCCTTCTCCGACGACGACTCGTTGCCGGCGTTCGTGGTCTTCGCCGCCGACGGTGCCGCCACCGGCGACCAGCTCGCGGCCTGGCAGGCGTTCGCCGCCGGCCTGGCCGCCACTCCGGTCACCCTGCCGGCCGGTGCGGGGGTCGCCGTTGAGCAGAAGACGGTGGGGGACTATTTGCTCACCCCCCAGGTGCCGCTGGTGCCCTCCGCCGACGGTGCGGCCGCGCTGGTGGTGGTGCCGCTCGACGCCGATCTGGTGAACGCTCCCGACGCCGCCGGCGAGCCACCGCTGAACAGCATCATCGCGGCCGTCCGGGCCGCCGCGGTCGCCGACCGCCGCCGGGGCGCAGGCCCACGTCGCCGGCCCGGCCGGCCTGATCAGCGACCTGGGAGCCGCGTTCGGCGGGATCGACGGGCTGCTGCTGCTGGTCGCGCTCGGAGCGGTCCTGGTCATCCTCTTCTGCGTCTACCGGGCGGTGGCGCTGCCGTTCGTCGTGCTGTTCACCTCGGTGAGTGCGCTGGCGCTCGCCGGTGGGGTCGTCTATCTGCTGGCCAAGAACGGCGTGCTGGAGCTCAACGGCCAGAGCCAGGGCATCCTGTTCATCCTCGTGGTGGGCGCCGCCACCGACTACGGTCTGCTGCTGGTCGCCCGCTACCGCGAGGAGCTGGAACGGACCGCGTCGAAGTACACCGCGATCGCGCGGGCGTGGCGGGCCTGTGTGGAGCCGATCGCGGCCAGCGCCGGCACCGTGGTGATCGGCCTGCTGTGCCTGCTGCTGAGCGACCTGAACTCCAACAAGACGCTGGGTCCGGTCGGCGCCATCGGGATCGTCGCGGCCCTGATCGGCGCACTGACGCTGCTGCCGGCGCTGCTGATGGCCGGTCGATGGCTGTTCTGGCCGCGCATCCCGCACACCGCGCCCGCCGGCCGGCACGAACTCGACACCGCCTCGATGCCCGCCGCGGACCTCGTCGACGCAGACCGGCCCACGCACGCCCACGCCGCCGCCGGGGAGCCGATCGAGCCCCCGCTCGGGATCTGGGGTCGGGTGGCCCGGTTCGTGGGCCGGTACCCGCGCCGGATCTGGATCGTCACCGCGATCGTGCTCGGCGTCGCCTGCCTGGCCGTGCCGACGCTCAAGGCGTCCGGCACCGCGCAGACCGATGTCTTCCTCACCGAGGTCGACTCCATCGCCGGGACCGACGAGCTCGTGGCGCACTTCCCCGGCGGTTCGGGCAACCCGATCGTCGTCATCGCGCCGCAGTCGGCCCAGCAGGACGTGCTGACCGCGCTCACCGGTGTCGGTGGTCTGTCCGGCGACGCCAGCGTGGTCACCGCGCCGCAGACCGGCCCGACGCCGCCGACCGACCCGCTGGTGGTCGACGGCCGCATCCAGATCCAGGTGACCCCGACCGCGGCCGCCGACTCCGAGGCGGCCGAACAGGCGGTCCGGGACGTCCGGAGCACGCTGCATGCGCTGCCCGGCGGCGATGCGATCCTCGTCGGCGGAAACACCGCCATCCAGCTCGACACCGTCGAGACCGCCGCCCGGGACCTGACGGTGATCATCCCGGCCATCCTGATCGCGGTCTTCCTCGTGCTCTGTCTACTGCTGCGGTCGCTGGTGGCGCCGTTGCTGCTGGTGGCGGCGACCGTGCTGTCGTTCGGCACGGCACTGGGAGTGTCGGCGCTGGTGTTCAACCACGTTCTGGACTTCCCGGGGGCCGACCCGGCGGTGCCGTTGTTCGCCTTCGTCTTCCTGGTCGCGCTGGGCATCGACTACTCGATCTTCCTGATGACGCGCGCACGGGAGGAGGTGGCGTTGCACGGTCCGCGGCAGGGGGTACTCACGGCGCTGCGGGTGACCGGCGGCGTGATCACCAGCGCCGGCATCGTGCTGGCGGCGACCTTCGCGGCACTCGCGGTGATCCCGATCCTGTTCCTGGCGCAGCTCGCGTTCATCGTCGCCTTCGGCGTGCTGCTGGACACCCTGGTGGTGCGCACGCTGCTGGTGCCCGCGCTGGCGGTCGATCTCGGCGAGCGCACCTGGTGGCCGCTGACCCCGAAGCCCAACCGGCACCAGCGCGAACTCATCGCCGCCGGCCGGATCAGCGTGGACGCCGACGTCGCGGGGGATGCCGCTGCGCGCTGACCGTCAGAGCTCGAGGTCGACGACCAGCAGCCCGTCGCGGCCGCCGGTTGCCGCCCTGGTGATGGCGGCGCCGGCGAGCCGGTGGTCGGGGTCGTCGGCGTAGCGCCGCAGGGCGTCGTGGTCGGCGAAGTCGGCGACCAGCCCATGGGTGTAGCCGCGCTCCAGGTCCTCCGGGCTGCGGCTGGGGCCGGAGCTCACCGCGAGCAGCCCGGTCAGCCGGCCCTGCAGGGCGGCGATGTCGGCGAACGCGGTGAGCAGGTCGTCGGTGGCGTCGGGGAGGGCGCGGACCAGCAGGATGTGTCGGATCATCCGCCGACCCTAGAGGCGGCCGCCGACAGTGCCTTGCGCGAGGACGCGACAGGCCCGGCGGGAGGATCCCGCCGGGCCTGTCACCGCGGTGGAGCGGGCGACGAGGATCGAACTCGCGTCATCAGTTTGGAAGACTGAGGCTCTACCATTGAGCTACGCCCGCAACGGCCTGATCGGCCAGAACTCGGGCTCGAGCATACCCGACCACCAGGGGCCGTTCCGCTCTCTCGGCGGTTGCCGCGGCAGTTCCGACGTCCCCACCGGGCTAGGGTGGGTCGGTACGCCGGCCCCCGACGGCCGCGCGTACGCCGGGGTGTAGCGCAGCTTGGTAGCGCATCCGCTTTGGGAGCGGAGGGTCGCAGGTTCAAATCCTGTCACCCCGACGGCAGGACCGGATCCGGTGTCGCACGGGCCCCGGGCCGCGCGCCGCCGTCCGGGAGGGACGTCCCATGAGTGACACTGCCGACGCAGTCTCGGCCACCGACCCCGAGCTGGTCGAGGTGTTCCGCACTTTCGAGACCGCCCTCTGGGCGCACATCAACGCCCCCGACACCCCCGAGGGTCGTCGCGTGGTCGCCGCGGCCGTGGCCGCGGAGCTGGCGCGGGTGCGGGGCGCCGTCGACACCGAGCTGCAGATCGTCTCCTGACGCTGTGCCGCCCGTCCGGCGGTCAGGGACGGTCGGCCCGCTCGCCTAGACTCGCACGGGGAAATCGCAGGGATCCGCCTGCGCACAGACACACGTACACACGCAGATCGCGCACGTCAGCGCAGTCGAGGAGCCACCACCAGTGAAGAGCACCGTCGAACATGTGAACCCGACCCGGGTCAAGCTCAACGTCGAGGTTCCGTTCGACGAACTCAAGCCCCACTTCGACAAGGCTTACAAGACACTGTCGAGCCAGGTCCGGGTGCCGGGCTTCCGCCCCGGCAAGGTCCCCGCGAAGATCATCGACGCCCGCGTCGGCCGCGGCACCATCCTGTCCGAGGTCGTCAACGAGGCGATCCCGCAGATGTACGGCCAGGCCGTCAGCGAGAACTCGCTCACCCCGCTGGGTCAGCCGGAGATCGAGGTCACCGAGATCGAGGACGGCCAGACCCTGGCCTTCACCGCCGAGGTCGACATCCGTCCGGAGATCACCGTGCCCGGACGTGAGCTCCATCTCCGTCGTGGTCGACGACGTGGTCGTCGAGGACTCCGACGTCGACACCGAGATCGAGGCCCTGCGCGACCGGTTCGCCACCGTGACCCCGCGTCGAGCGGCCCGCCGCCGACGGCGACCTGATCAGCGTCGACCTGCGCGCCTCGGTCAACGGCGAGGCGCTGGACGACGCCACCGCCGACGACCTGAGCTACCGCATCGGCTCCGGCGACCTGGTCGACGGCATCGACGAGGCCGTCACCGGGCTGTCGGCCGGCGAGAGCGCCACCTTCACCACCAAGCTGGTCGCCGGCGAGCACGCCGGTAACGACGCCGACGTCACCGTCACCGTCAACTCGGTCAAGGAGCGCGAGCTGCCGACCGTCGACGACGACTTCGCCGCCGAGGCGTCGCAGTTCGACACCGTCGAGGAGATGCGCGCCGACCTGGTCGGAGCGCGTCCGCCGCACCAAGAACCAGACCCAGGGCGCGCAGGCCCGGGACAAGGTCCTCGAGGCGCTGCTCGCGGCCACCGAGGTCCCGGTCCCGGAGGCCGTCGCCAAGGCCGAGTTCGACTCCCGCGAGCACGACGTGATCCACGCGCTGGGCCACGACGAGGCCGCGCTGGCCGCGTGGCTCGAGGAGGAGGGCAAGACCAAGGAGGAGCTCGACGCGGAACTGCGACAGTGCGGCGGCCCAGTCGGTGAAGACGCAGCTGCTGCTGGACGCGATGGCCGAGGCCTCCGGGGTCGGCGTCAGCCAGGAGGAGTTCACCGAGCGGATCATCTTCAACGCGCAGCGCTTCGGGGTCGCCCCCGACGAGTACTTCAAGCGGATCCAGGAGCAGAACCAGCTGGGTGCCGTCTTCGCCGAGGTCCGCCGGGCCAAGGCGCTGGCCGACGCGGTCTCCCGCGCCACCGTCACCGACGCGAGCGGCAACGTCCTCGACGTCGCGGCCCTGTTCGGCTTCGAGCCCGTCGCCGAGGAGTCGGGAGATGTCGACGCCGTCGACACCGACGCGGTGTCGTCCGAGGCGCCCGAGCTCGACGACAGCGACGAGAACATCGAGATCATCGACGCGGTGTCGGAGACCGAGGCTGCTGTCGACACTGTCGACACTGTCGACACAGACGCCACCGCCGCCGACGGCCGACGACGCCGACGAGGCCAAGCCCTCTTCTTCCTGACCTGGCGGCGGTGTGGTCACGCCGACAGCGAACACCGGCCCGGGCGCCGACGAAGCCGGGCGCCCGCGTGATTACTGTCGGCGGCACGCACCACCGAGTAGCCAGTTCCGGCGCTGCGGATCCGCAGCGCCCCCGGTGCCATCAAGTCAACCTGGAAAGCAGGGAGAAGTCAGTGAGCAACCGCCACCCCCTGGCCGCGATCGAGGCGGCCGCCCCGGAGATCCTCCCCGCGGTGATGCGGGGTACCCCCGGCATGTCGTTGACCGATTCGGTCTCCGAGCGCCTGCTCCGCGAGCGCATCATCCTGCTCGGCTCCGAAGTGCGTGACACCAACGCGAACGAGATCACCGCACAGCTGCTGCTGCTCGCCGCCGAGGACGGCGAGAAGGACATCACCCTGTACATCAACTCCCCGGGTGGTTCGGTCACCGCGGGCATGGCCATCTTCGACACGATGATGTTCATCGAGCCGGACGTGGCCACCATCGCGATGGGTCTGGCCGCTTCCATGGGCCAGTTCCTGCTGTCTGCCGGCGCCCCCGGCAAGCGGGCCGCCCTGCCGCACGCGCGGATCCTGATGCACCAGCCCAGTGCCGGTGTCGGCGGTACCCAGTCCGACATCAAGATCCAGGCCGACATGCTGAACCGGACGAAGAAGGAGATGGCCGAGATCATCGCCGGCCACACCGGTCAGACGGTCGAGCGCATCACCGCCGATTCCGACCGCGACCGCTGGTTCACCGCCCAGGAAGCGCTCGAGTACGGCTTCATCGACAAGGTCGTCGCTCGCGCGTCGCAGAGCCCGGTCAAGTGAGCGAGAAGAACATGAACCCGAACTCCTACATTCCGACCGGCATCTCGTCGGGCCTGTCCGCCCCCCAAGCCCGGTACATCCTGCCGTCGTTCATCGAGCGCACCAGCTACGGGGTCAAGGAGTCCAACCCGTACAACAAGCTGTTCGAGGAGCGCATCATCTTCCTCGGTGTGCAGATCGACGACGCCTCCGCCAACGACGTGATGGCCCAGCTGCTGGTGCTCGAGTCGCTGGACCCGGACCGCGAGATCACCATGTACATCAACTCTCCCGGTGGCTCGTTCACCTCGATGACGGCGATCTACGACACGATGCAGTTCATCCGGCCGGCCATCCAGACGGTCTGCCTCGGGCAGGCCGCCTCGGCCGCCGCGGTGCTGCTGGCCGCCGGCAGCCCCGGCCGTCGGCTCGCGCTGCCGAACTCGCGGATCCTGATCCACCAGCCGGCCACCGAGGGCGTCTACGGCCAGGTGTCGGACCTGGAGATCCAGGCCAACGAGATCCAGCGCATGCGGACCACCCTCGAGGAGCTGCTGGCCAAGCACTCGACGAAGACCGCCGAGCAGGTCCGCACCGACATCGAGCGCGACAAGATCCTCACCGCGGCCGAGGCCGTGGAGTACGGATTGATCGACCAGGTCCTCGCTTACCGCAAGATCGACTCCTGATCCGTTCTTGATCGGTCGCAGTGCGGTCGGTGGCCCGGATCCGGGTCGCTGACCGGCGACGATGTGATCGTGCCCGCTCGGGCGACCCGGGCGGAAAAGCCTCGCGATTCTGCCCGGGCTCGCTAGAGTGAAGGTGTTCGCCCTCCCGACACGCCGGTCGGATCGGGGGGAGCGGCACGAATCCTCGCGAGGATGTGGACAGCGGCCGTGACACAGCGCCGTGCAGCAGACGGTCCCGGTTTTCGGGCCCGCCGAACGGTAACGTCGTCCCCCGAGCGCCCGCGATCATTCGACGCGGTCGGGCGGACTCTAGGTGATTGTGAGAGCACATGGCGCGCATCGGTGATGGTGGCGACCTGCTGAAGTGCTCGTTCTGCGGGAAGAGTCAGAAGCAGGTCCGCAAGTTGATCGCCGGCCCCGGCGTCTACATCTGCGACGAGTGCATCGATCTCTGCAACGAGATCATCGAGGAAGAGCTGACGGAGACCAGCGACGTCAAGCTGGACGACCTGCCGAAGCCGACGGCGATCAACGAATTCCTCGACCAGTACGTGATCGGCCAGGGCCAGGCCAAGCGGGCGCTGGCGGTGGCGGTCTACAACCACTACAAGCGGATCCAGGCCGGGCCCGACCGCGGCCCCGAGCCGGTCGAGCTGGCGAAGTCCAACATCCTGATGCTCGGGCCGACCGGCTGCGGCAAGACCTACCTCGCGCAGACGCTGGCGAAGATGCTGAACGTGCCGTTCGCCATCGCCGACGCCACCGCGCTGACCGAGGCCGGCTACGTCGGCGAGGACGTCGAGAACATCCTGCTGAAGCTGATCCAGGCCGCCGACTACGACGTCAAGCGGGCCGAGACCGGCATCATCTACATCGACGAGGTCGACAAGATCGCCCGCAAGTCGGAGAACCCGTCGATCACCCGGGACGTGTCCGGTGAGGGTGTGCAGCAGGCGCTGCTGAAGATCCTCGAGGGCACCCAGGCGTCGGTGCCGCCGCAGGGTGGCCGCAAGCACCCGCACCAGGAGTTCATCCAGATCGACACGTCCAACGTGCTCTTCATCGTGGCCGGCGCCTTCGCCGGTCTGGAGAAGATCGTCGGCGACCGGGTCGGCAAGCGCGGCCTGGGCTTCGGTGCCGAGGTGCGCTCCAAGCTCGACATCGACTCCTCGGACATCTTCTCCGAGGTCATGCCCGAGGACCTGATCAAGTTCGGCCTGATCCCCGAGTTCATCGGCCGGCTGCCGGTGGTGGCGACCGTGACGGCGCTGGACAAGGAATCGCTGATCTCGATCCTCACCGAGCCGCGGGACGCGCTGTCCAAGCAGTACCAGCGGCTCTTCGAGATGGACGGCGTCAAGCTCGAGTTCACGCCGGACGCGCTGGAGGCGATCGCCGACCAGGCCATCCACCGTGGCACCGGCGCCCGCGGGCTCCGCTCCATCATGGAGGAGGTCCTGCTGTCGGCGATGTACGACGTTCCGGGCCGTGAGGATGTCGAGCGCGTCGTCGTCACCGCGGAGACCGTGCGGGACAACGTCTATCCGACCATCGTGCCGCGCAAGCCGAAGCGCGAGCCGCGGGAGAAGAGCGCGTAGGTCGCCTCCCACTCTGCCGAATCGTGGCGGATTCCTCTCGCGTCGCGGGAAGGGTCCGCCACGATTTCGTTGTGGTGGGTCGGCATGGCAGGTCGCTGGGGCCAACCGGCAGCCCGGCGACTCCGTGCGGCGAACCTGGTGGACACCCGGGGCGCTTCGACGGTGGGCTTCTGACCAGGTTCGCGACCAGGCGCTGACACCTCACGCTCGGGTCGAGCCCGGATCGCGCTGCTGTCTCACTCTTGGTTCAGTCGGGAACCCTCCTGATCAGCCGCTCGACGGCGCTCTCGAGCAGGGGTAGGTCGTGGGTGACGGTCGCTGCGACGATGGCGTGTGACGTGTCGAAGTATCGATGGGTCAGGCGGTTCCGCATCCCCACCAGCTGCTTCCATGGAATTGTCGGCTCCGTCTCCAACAGTTCGCCGCTCAGCCCGGTGACCGCTTCGCCTATCTCGATCAGGCGCAGTCGGACCGCGTCGAAGACGAGGCCGTCGGACAGCTGACCATGGGCAAGATGGTCACCGATAGCCGTGATGGCCGCGACGATGTCGTCCAGTCGCTGCCGCTGATAGCGACTCACAGCATCACCAAGTCGGCCAATACCTTTTCCCGCACGGCGGGCTTCAGCTCAGCCTCTGGCACCAGGTCGACATGCCGACCCAGCAGCGCGGTCAACTCGGATTCGAGATTCATCATGCCGAACAGGCCCATCTCGGTGGGTAGCTCCACCAACAGGTCGACATCGCTGTCAGGTCCGTCCTCCCCGCGGGCCACACTTCCGAAAACGCCCACCACCTGCACGCCGACTTTGGCCGCCGTGCGCTGGATCGCCGATCGGCGGTCGGACACGAGACGTCCGAGGGCAGTGGTCATCGGAGGGGGAGAGCTTCGAGCGGGGCTCAGTTGTATCTCGAGGCCAATACCAGTGGCGTCGATGATCGCCAGTAGCGTCGGCATACTCGGCTGGCGACGACCAGACTCGTACACGCTCAAGACGCTCTGCGAGATTCCGCTCCGGAGGGCCAGTTCGGTCTGCGTGAGGCCGGCCATCCCGCGGGCGCGACTGATCAGGTCACCTGCCAGGCCGGAGCGATCCATCCAGCCAATATAGCGGATCGTCAATAGCGCGGCCATCCCCTCACCCACCCCGACGGCGGGGGTCAATCCGCTGCTCGACCGCTGGGACAGGATTGCCTTCGTCGCCCGGGACACCGCCCGGCTGGATGTTCGGCCGGCGCTCAAGGGACCTAGCGACGTCGCCCGAGGCTTCGGTGACCCGGGGAGGCGCTTGACGTGGTCCGCGACGCGTGATCGTCGGCGGTCCGGTGACCAGGGCTCGCCGGGAGCCGTGAGTCGAGTTCGTCGGTCCTGATGCGCGCTGGATGGAGCTCGGTGGCACGGCCCTCGGTCCTGACGCTGCAGAGCCCACTCACGGGACGCCGCACTAGTGTTGTCCGAGTGCCGGAACCGATCTTCGAATCCATCATTGCCGTCCTCCATGACGCGGGGCCGATGACCGAGGAGTCGCTGCTCCGCCGGCTGGCGGACCTCGGCCATCAGCTCACCCCGGCCGAGTTCGACGACATCTGGTTGAGCGACGAGCTGGAATCGTGCGCCATGGACTACCTCGCTGGTCCGCCGCTGCTGTTCGCCCTCGACGCCGTGTTCATGGGGCGGGTCTTCACCCATCGGCTGAGCGCCGCGGAGATCGCCGGCGGCCACCTCGATCTGACGCCGGATCTGCTGCCGCTGTGGGGCGTGATGGACCAGCCGCCGTTCGACGAGCTGGACGGTCGGCCGTTCGAGCAGATCTTCGAGCACGGCGACATCTGGATCGCGCTGGGCGCGGGCACTCTCGCCGACCGCACGCCGGGGGACCTGATCGGTGTCCGGGTGACGCCGACCGGCTTGCAGCTCGAGGACGTCGGGGAGACCGTCGACCTGCCGCCGGAGGTGACCGAGGTGGTAGCAGCTCTGTTCGACGACGACGACGAATACGTTCCGCAGATCGAGCTCGACGACGTGGTCCAGCACCTGATGCTGCGCTACCCGGATCTGTTCAGCCGGCCGACGGTTCCGCTCGACGAACTGATCGACGAACTCGGGCTCGACCGCCGCGGCGACTTCGTGACGGTGGCCGGGGCGGGCTGGGACGACGACGATGCTGCGGCCGGCCTGGACGTGCTGATCCGGGCCTACGAACTGGATGCCGAGCAGGCTCTGACGGTCAGGGTGTTCGCCCGGCACACCGCGCTCGCGCACGGTGCGCTGCACGAGTGGGAGGATGCCGGCCGGCCCGCCGAGCTGCCGGCCGAGTTCGAGGTCAGCGCACTCATTCCGCTGCTTCCGACGCTGGCGGCGGCGAACGTCGCCCGCGCGGTGCTGGCGGAGTGTGCCGCGAACAGCGAGCACCGAACCCTGATGCTGCGCAGCACTCTCGACGCGCTCGCCCCGCGTGCCCCGCGTCGTGCGCAGCCGGCGGTGCACTGGCTGCTGGGCAGCTGCGCCGACCGGCTGCTCGACATCGCGACGGCCGAGGCGGAGTGGGAGACGTCGATCCGGCTGGGGTCGGACTTCGCCCCCGCCCTGATCGATCTCGCGGGCATCGCCTCCGACCGGGGCGACGCTCAGCGGGCGGTCTCGTTGCTGCAGCGCGCCGGGGTCGAAGCCGACGACTCGCTACTGGCGATGGTGTCGCGGTACCTCTCCGCGGAGCGGACCGACATCGGGCGCAACAGCCCCTGCTGGTGCGGGTCGGGCCGCAAGTACAAGGCGTGCCACCTCCGCAACAGCTCCTTCACTCTCGGGGAGCGGCGAGACTGGCTGTACCACAAGGTGTCTCGCTGGGTTCAGGCAGCGTGGGGACGGCCGCTGCTGATCGACTTGGCGCGGGTGCGCGCCGAGTACTGGACGCAGCCGACTGCCCTCTTCGACGCACTCACCGATCCGCTGCTGCTCGACGTGGCCATCTTCGAGGGCGATGGGCTGGGCGAGTTCCTGGAGGCGCGGGGCAGCCTGCTGCCGGCGGACGAGCAACTGCTGGCCGCTTCCTGGCTGACCAGCCAGCGGTCGCTGTTCGAGGTGACCGCGGTGCAGCGCGGTCAGGGGTTCAGCGTGCGTGATCTGCGGACCGGGGACGTCCACGACGTCGTCGAGCGGCTCGGCTCGCAGGATGTCAGGGTCGGCCACCGGCTGTGCCTGCGGTTGTTGGGGGCAGGGGACGCCGCCCCCGGGATCTTCGGGGGCATCGACCCGGTGCCGGACCACCTGACGGCGGCGACGCTGGCGATGCTGGACCTGCAGAACACGGACGAGGAGGACCCGCTCCGCACGGTGGGGGTGTTGTCGGCGAGGTTCGCACCGCCCGAGATGCGCACCGCGGAGGGCGATCCGCTGGTCATCTGCTCGGCCACCGTGTCCGTTCCCGATCCGGAGCAGGCACTGTTCCGGGAGTACCTGGACGCCGAGTTCGGACCGGCGGACGGAACGGTCTGGACCTGGACCGTTGCCGCCGACATCGGCCAGCGGATACTGGGCATGATCAAGGACCAGGGCAGTGGGTTCACCGTCCAGGCCACCAGCGAACGCCGGTTCGACGAGTTGCTCGG
Organism: uncultured Actinomycetota bacterium; assembly: GCA_963700115.1. Lineage (GTDB taxonomy): Bacteria > Actinomycetota > Actinomycetes > Mycobacteriales > Nakamurellaceae > Nakamurella. The sequence continues at coordinate 1,706,855 of OY969473.1, forward strand.
CCTGCTCGACGCTGCCACCCCGGGACTGACGGTGGCCGACCAGGAACGCGTCGCTGGGGGTCACTCAGTAGCCGGGGCAGGTTCTGACTGCACTTGCGCCCGACCCGAACGACCCGGACCTTCGGGCCGCGGTCGACGAGTACTTCCGGCAGTACGAGGAGCGCTGGCTCGACGACACCATCCCGGCGCTGGGCGGGGCGACGCCCCGGCAGGCCGCCGATGATCCCACCCGCCGTGGCGACCTCATCCGGCTGCTGGACTCGTTCGACACCCCGGTCGAGGGGCTGGGCGGAATGAACGTCGGGCGGCTGCGCGCCGCGCTCGGTCTGGACATCGACGCCTGACGGGCGCTCGTGGATCGCTAGAGACGGCGGTGCGCGGTGTATCACCGTACGGCGACAGCAACGTCACGTCACCGTACGGTGACAGGGCAACCATGACACCGTAGCGATGCACGCTGCGGACCTGCGATCGACAGTAGGGCGCGGTGGAGCTCCTCACGGTGCATCACATTCAGTCGCTGGTCCGCGGCCGACGCGAGGATCTCAAGCTGACCCAGCAGTAGTTGGCATCCGCGGCCGGGGTTTCCCGGAAGTGGCTGTCCGACTTCGAACGCGGCGCGACGTTCGCTGTGGAGCTCCCGCTGGTCATGAGAATCCTTGCTGCCCCAGTTCGTCTACAGTCGTCTCGACCACACTCGGTGTCGATGGCGCACTGCCTGGGATATCGCTGTTGTGAGATGGTTCTCACGATGAGCCCGAATGTTGAGCTCAGAACCGGACGAGAGAACCTCGCGATCTTGACCGGTTGTCAGATGAGGGATCGGAGAAGCGCTCGGGTCTCCGGGTCTGTCGAATAGAGCAGTGTTCCGGCCATCCCGCGGGTGAAGAGGACCTTGTAGACGTGTCGGACGAGACGGTCGAATTGCTCATCGCTCACCGCCGTTCGCGATTTGAAGTCGGGGTCCTTGTTGAATTCGCGCCGGCTCTGCCAACGATCTGTTCTCCACACGAGGTCGGGGCCCATGATGACTCCGTTCCAGTCGTACTCGAATCCCTGCGCTGTGTAGACGCATCCCACCTGATCGAAACCGCCTGCGTCATTGGCCCAAAACGCCGAGGCCGGCGCCCCCGGTAGTCCCCGGTCGCCCCGCAGATTCCAGGGTCGTGCCCAGGCGCCGATCTGGACGTCAGCGACCAGAGTTCCGTCGGCGCGCGGTTCGCTCCAAGGCCAGCAGTAGCCGGCCGCCATTCGCGCGCCGTATCCTTGGTCCTGATGGGCACGAAGCCTGCCCTCGAGCTCGTCGGCTGAATCGACCACGTCAAGCTGGAACGGCGGATCCGGCTCCCAGCGGATGGGGCCGCCGTCGCGTAGACCGAGCAGGCGTTCCACCCACCGGATGAACTTCTCGCTTCCCCCGCATCGGAATTGGGCGTCGAGAGAAATGTGTGCTGTGGGCAGCCCGGCCGCGGAGGCATGCCGGGCGATTTCCTCGACCGTTCCCATTTCACCGGGACGGACAACCTGATGCTGATCGAGGAGGAACACCGGAACGCGGGCAGCGGCGATGAGCTCGTCGACCTGTGGAGTCCCGGTTCGCATGGCTGCTCTGGTGTAGCGGGTCTCGGACGTGGCGCGCAGGCGGTGCGCTTCGTCCAGTATCAACACGTCCAACCCGTTGCGCCTGGCGTCGCCGAACTGGTTGAAGTATTTGAACAGCGATGCCGCCCTTGATTTACTGCGACCCGCGACCTTGCGCAGGGTCAACGTGAACGAACGGGATCCGGTCGCATGCACTGTGGTGTAACCGCGTTCAGCCAGCTTCCCCATCAGCGACAACGCGATGACGCTCTTCCCGCTGCCGGGGCCACCGGTGATGATCACTACGGTTTTCTGATCGTTCTGGTGGGCAGCTTGAACGTAGTGGAGGACGCTTTCTACGGCCACTACCTGTTGATCGAGCAGTACGAACTGTTCGCGGCCGGCAAGTTCCTCGGCCGCCACCTTGAGCAGTTGCCGGGAAGGCGCGACTGCCGAGTGCAGCAGCTGATCCGCGTACGGTGCGCCGGCGGCCGCGGAGTCGAGACGGCTTCGGAGGAAATCGACGAAGGCGCCTCTGTCCGCTCCGGTGAAGAGCCGGCCGGTTCCCGTTTGGGGGTAGCCGCCGAGAGCCTGCTGGAGGTCAGATCCGGCGTTGTGTAGATAGGCCGCGCCGGCCAACGGATCTTTCTCGTGGTGCAGCGAGCGGGTGAAGTCGGTGATGTATTCGCAGTACCCGCGCACCTGGCGGACCGGGTGCTGACGGGGGCCTCCCGGTGCGCCGGGAACGGTCACCAATTCCCCGGAACTGTCGAACAGTTCAGCCGAGCTCCATTGTTTCAGTTCGACGACAACGTACGACGGTGCGCCGGTTCTCGGATGCCGCCCGGCCAGAATCACGTCGGCACGCTTGCTCGTCAGCGGCAACCGGTACTCCAAGAGGACCTCGACTTTGCCGAGACCTGCGTCCACCAGATCCTGGGCGAGAATCGGGAGACTGCCCGACCACGACCGAAGCTCTCCGGGCGACGCCCGATGACCGGTCTGGTACCGGAGCAGATCGCCAAGGCGCTCCTCGATCATCGATGGCTGCTTTGCCAGTTCTGCGAAAGCGACCCCGCCATGGCGCAGCAATGACGCCAACAAGACCCCCCGGGCAGCACGAATGGATTCGTGCGGGTGGGGGTCTGTCCGATGATGCTGGATGCCTGTCGGGCCGCGTCCTGATCATAGGAGGCTCTGGACCTGATGTCCGGCATCGTGGCCGGGACTGGCAGGCTCGCCCGATGAGCGAACTCGCGGATCTCGTCGCTGCCATTCGACATTTCAACGCCGAGCGCGACTGGGAGAGGTTCCACGATCCGAAGTCGCTCCTCCTCGCACTGGTCGGCGAGGTGGGTGAGTTGGCTGAGCTGCTGCAATGGCTGCCGGCCGACGAGACGACCGCCCTGGTTCGTGAGCAACCTCTGCACACCAAGCTGGCGAATGAGCTTTCGGACGTGCTGATTTATCTCGTGCAGCTCGCGGACGTGTGCGGTGTGGACCTTCCGAAGGCTGCGCAGGCGAAACTGGCTGCGGCGGCACGGAAGTATCCGGCCGCGGAGTTTCGGAGTCGGGCGCCCGAACGGTAGTCGGCTCCGGCAGCCTGGCGTGCTGGACCAGCTTGAGGCCACATGCTGCGTCCGCGCATCTCCTCGCAGGTGTCAGGTTCCAACGACCCGGTGCGCCCCGCTGTAGATGTTGAAGCTCGCGTCCCGGGTGAAGCCGACCAGCGTCAGCCCCCGATCCCGCGCCAGCTCCACCGCCAGCGACGACGGTGCCGACACGGCCACCAGCACACCGCAGCCGGCCAGCACCGCCTTCTGGACCAGCTCGAACGACGCCCGCGACGACGTGACCAGCACCGACTCGGCCAGCGGCAGCCCCCCGGCCATCAGCGCGGCGCCGATCACCTTGTCCATCGCGTTGTGGCGGCCGACGTCCTCGCGGACCAGCGTCATCGTCCCGTCGGCGCCGGCCAGGCCGGTCGCATGGATGCCGCCGGTCCGGTCGAACGACGTCTGCCCAGCCCGAAGCGACCGCGGCAGTTGCAGCACGAACTCCGGCGTCACCACAGGCCCCGGTGGCGACCCGAACCGCGACCGCTGCGCGATCGCGTCGATCGACGCCGACCCGCACACCCCGCAGGCCGACGTTCCGTCGACGGTCCGCTGCCGGGACGGGTCGAGAACACGCCCACCGGCCAGCGCCACGTCCATCACGTTGTAGGTGTTGCGGCCCTGCTCGTCGACGCCGTCGCAGTACCGGGCGACCGCCACATCGTCGGCGGTCGCGATCACACCCTCGGCGTGCAGGAAGCCGTGCACCAGCTCGACGTCGTGCCCGGGAGTGCGCATGGTCACCGCCATCGACGCACCGCCCACCCGGATCTCCAGCGGTTCCTCGCCGGCCAGCACGTCCTCGCGGAGCAGGAAACGCCCGTCGCGGTAGGAACGGATGCGGGTGCGTGCGACGGTTCGACTCACCGTTCCAGCTTGCCAGCCCGGCAACGGCCCGCGGACGACAACAGCCCCGCCGGGTGGCGGGGCTGTTGCAGGTCAGAATCAGTGCACGACGGGCGGCGGGGTGGCGCCGCCGCAGTTCTCGGTCCACTCGGCTGCCGTCATCGCCTGCTGGTGGGTGGTCGCGGTGGCATCACCGAAGTTCTGACCACCCGTGCTGCCGGCGACACCGCTGGTCTGCAACGTGACGTCGTTCATCGTGTAGGTGGTGCCGCCGATGGTCGCGGTGAAATTGCCGCTCACCGACGCGACGGTCGGGAACCAGAAGGGGGTGGCCTTGTAGCCGTAGCCCGCGGTGATCTGGTAGCCGTCGGAGTAGCTGGTTCCGGAGCTGAAGGCCTGTCCGTAGCCGGCCGTGTGCTCGATGCCGAAGTCCGCGACGCCCTCGATGCCGACGCTGGCGGTCTCGCTGACCGAATCCTCGTACGACGTGGTCTGGCTGGTCTCGCCGCTGCCGGTGTACTGGTAGTTGTCGCGGGGGTCGCCGTCCGGGAAGCACCCGGGCTGGGTGTTGGCGCCCTTGGGGACGAACCCGGTGGTGCCCTCGGCGTAGGTCACCGGGCTCGTCGGGAGGAACGTGCAGGTGGCACCGTTGCCCGACGAGGCGCTGCAGACGTTGGACAGCGCCTGGGCGAACGCGTTGCGATCGGTGGAGGACAGGTTCATCGACGCGTTCGTGGCGTGCAGGGTGACCTGCCGCCCGCTGATGTCGCACGTCCAGTTCCCGGCCGTGGCGCCGGTCACCACGCAGCTCTCGGGGGTGACTTCGTCACCGTTCATCGACATCGTCACCGTGTCGACCGCCCCGCTGCTGTCGGTGAACTGGTAGCTCACCGACCACGGCAGCTCGCCGCTGAAGGTCCAGTTCGTGATGCCCCAGCTCGACGTGTTCCCGGCGGTCACCGTGGTCGGGGACGGGTACTCGCCGTCGAACCAGCCGTTGTCCGGACCGTACAGACCACGCTGCTGCTGGGCGTTGCTGAGCATCAGGCTGTAGGGCGTGGCGTCGACGATCGAGTAGGTCTCCGCGATGTCCGGCGAGCCGACCGCTGTCGGCGAGGCGGCCGGTCGGGACGGCAGCGGCGACGCGGAGGCCGTGCCGGCGCCCGCGACGGCGATCGCGGCGGCGACACCCATGGTGGCGATCAGGTAGCGAGCGGTGGTGGCGGACATGGGGTTCTCCCGGGGCGACTCGTTCGGCGGGCAGCCGGTTCGCTGCCGTGCCACGAGCCTTTCGCGATCCCGGGACGTCGACCATCGACCGGACGGCGGTCGGACCGACGGATGCGGTGTCCACCGATCGGCGGACACGTGACGACCGGATCAGCGACGGACGAAGCGGAGCTCGAGGATCCCGGACGGGTCGACCCGCTCGGCCCCGTCGGGGATGAACCCGCGGTTCACGTAGAAGGCGCTGGCCCGCGCGTTGTCCCGGTACACCCACAGCGAGACCGGCTGCTCGCCGGTCGCGGCGTTGAGCAGCTTGGTGGCGATCCCGGTGCCGTAGAACGCTTCTCGAACGTAGATGGCGTACAGCTCGAGCTCGGTGGGGGAGTCGTCGTCGGCGGTCGGACCGGCCATCGCGATGCCCGTCACCTCGCCGTCGACCTCGGCCAGCCAGTGGTCGAACTCGCCGTCGGTGATCTCCTGGCGGCGGATCCGCGCGAGCTCGGCGGGATCGAGCGCGTCGAAACGTTCCGGCTCCCACAGCTCGCCGTACGCCTCCTGCCAGCAGGCGTAGTGACACGCCGAGAACGCCTCGGCATCGTCGGGAAGGGCCCTGCGGACCGTCGCCGCGACCTCCATACGAGAATCCCCACTCCCTCGGTGAATCAGTGCGTCGAGCGTAGTCCAAGGCTCGACGACGCGATTCCCGGTGCGGCCACGGTGACGCGTATGCCACAGCGACGTCGAGCCAAGCGCAACCCGGTGACGCCCGGCCCCGGCGGGCGGCGGATCACCGGTACCGGAAGACGTCCATGCCGGGGCGACCCTGTGCCACCCGTCACCCGCGGTGTGGGACCCCGGCGGCAGGGCCGTGCGGTGGCAGGATGGTCGGGTGGCCGTCTACAGGGATACCGGGGTGGTGCTGCGCGTCACCAAACTCGGCGAGGCGGACCGCATCGTCACCCTGCTGACCCGCCGCACGGGCCGCGTCCGCGCCGTCGCCAAGGGCGTCCGCCGGACCCGCAGCAAGTTCGGCTCCCGGTTGGAGCCGTTCAGCCACGTCGACGTCCAGCTGTACGAGGGACGCAACCTCGACATCGTCACCCAGGCCGAGTCGATCGATCCGTTCGGCCCGCGCATCACCGCCGACTACGGCCGCTACACCGCCGGCACCGTGCTCGTCGAGACCGCCGAACGGCTCACCGCCGAGGAGCGCGAACCCAGCATGCGGCTGTACCTGCTGCTGGTCGGCGCGCTGCGGGCGCTGGCCGAGACCGGCCGGGACCCGTCGCTGGTGCTGGACGCGTTCCTGCTGCGCGCGATGGGCCTGGCCGGTTGGGCGCCGGCGCTGTCGAGCTGCGCCCGCTGCGGCGAACCCGGACCACACGCCGCGTTCCACATCGCCGCCGGCGGACTGCTGTGCCCCGGCTGCCGCAACGGCGCGGTGATGCGCCCCGCGCCGGCCAGCCTGCTGCTGATGCAGGCGCTCGCCGACGGCGACTGGGCCACCGCCGAGGCGGCGGAACCGCTGAACCGCCGGGAGGCCTCCGGGCTGGTGTCGGCCCTGCTGCAGTGGCACCTGGAGCGCGGGCTGCGCTCGCTGCCGCTGGTCGAACGGGTGGCCCCATGACCGCAGCCCACCGAACCCCCCGCCCGCCTGTCCCACACCCGTCCGGTGAGCGTCCGCCCGACATCCCCCGCGACCTGGTGCCGCACCACGTCGCACTGGTGATGGACGGCAACGGCCGCTGGGCCAAGGCCCGCGGCCTGCCGCGGACCGCCGGCCACGAACGCGGCGAGGCCGCTCTCTTCGACGTCGTCGAGGGCTGCATCGAGATCGGCGTGAAATACCTTTCCGCGTATGCCTTCTCGACGGAGAACTGGAAGCGCTCGCCCGAGGAGGTGCGCTTCCTGATGGGCTTCAACCGCGACGTGCTGCACCGCCAGCGCGACCGGATGAACGACCTCGGGGTCCGCGTCCGGTGGGCCGGTCGGCGCCCGCGGCTGTGGCGCAGCGTCATCAGAGAGCTCGAGATCGCGGAGGAGCTGACCGCCGGCAACGACGTGATGACCCTGACGATGTGCGTCAACTACGGAGGCCGGGCCGAGATCGCCGACGCCGTCCGGGCGATCGCCGAGCAGGTCGCCGACGGCCGCCTCAAGCCCGGCAAGATCGACGAGAAGACCATCGGCCGCTTCCTCGACGAACCCGACATGCCCGACGTGGACCTGTTCCTGCGCTCCTCGGGAGAGCAACGGACCAGCAACTTCCTGCTCTGGCAGTCCGCCTACGCGGAGTTCGTCTTCCTGGACACGCTCTTCCCCGACTTCGACCGTCGCGACCTCTGGCGGGCCTGCGAGATCTACGCGAGCCGCCACCGCCGCTTCGGGTCGGCATGACGACGGCCCCCGACGCCACCGAGGTCCAGCCGCCACCCGCGAAGGGCTACCGTCCCGGCTCGCTGGAGATCTTCGGCGTCATCCTGCTGGCGGCGATCCTGCTGCGCGGCCCGCTCGCCGATCTGCTCAGCCGCGGTTCGCTGCCGACCTGGTCGACGGTCTTCATCGCGGTGGTCGTGCAGGCGACCCCGTTCCTGGTCCTCGGGGTGCTGGTCAGCGGTGCGATCGCGGCTTTCGTGCCGGCGCGGGTGTTCGCCTCGCTGCTCCCGCGGAACCCGACGCTGGCCATCCCGGTCGCCGGGGTCTGCGGAATCGCGCTGCCGGGCTGCGAGTGCGGATCGGTGCCGATCGCCAACCGGCTGATGGACCGGGGTGTGCAGCCCAGCGCCGCGCTGGCGTTCCTGCTGTCGGCGCCGGCCATCAACCCGATCGTGCTGGTGGCGACCGCGGTGGCGTTCCAGAACGAGGGCCGGATGGTCTGGGCGCGGCTGATCGCCGGCCTGCTCACCGCGGTCATCGTGGCGCTGATCTGGGAGAGGCTGGGCCGCCCGGAGTGGCTCACCCCCCGGGTGCCCGCGCCCGCCGAGGACTCGACCTCCCGCTTCCGGATGTTCGTCTCCACGGTGGCCGGCGACTTCGCCCAGGTGGCCGGCTTCCTGGTGATCGGGGCCGCGGCCGCGGCGACGTTCAACGTGCTGGTGCCGGCGGCCTGGATGGAGCACGTCGGGTCCAGCCTGCTGCTGTCGGTGCTGATGATGGCCGTGCTGGCGTTCGTGCTGGCGCTGTGCTCCGAATCCGACGCGTTCGTCGCGGCGGCCTTCTCGACCATCCCGCTCGTCGGCAAGCTGGTGTTCCTGACCGTCGGGCCGGCGGTCGACGTCAAGCTCGTCGCGCTGCAGGCAGGCACGTTCGGCCGTCGCTTCGCGGTGCGGTTCGCACCGCTGACGTTCGTGGTCGCGGCGGGCACCGGGCTGGTCGTGGGGCTGCTGTTCTTCGGAGCGGGACGATGATCGTCGGACGGACGGGAGCCCACCGGTGAACAAGGAGACCCGCGCCATCGTCATCGGCATGCTCGGTGGGCTGCTGCTGGCGATCACGCTCTCGGGCAAGTTCACGTCCTACGTCAAGCCCGGCTTCCAGCCGATGCTGCTCATCGCCGGCGGCATCCTCGTGGTGCTCGCCCTGGTGTCGCTGGGGTTGGCGATCCGCGACGACACCCGCAAGCCCGACCCCGGCGCACGATCACGACGAGGTGCCGGAGTCGTCGGAGGACCTCGCGCACGTCGGTCACCACCACAGCTCGCGGGCGCCGTGGTTGATGCTGGTCCCGGTGCTGGTGCTGCTGTTCGTGGCGCCGCCCGCTCTCGGCGCCGCCGCGGTCGACCGCGGCGTCAACTGCGGCACCCCCGCCCCGGACGGCAGCCCGTACGCCAGCCGCCGGGTGAAGGCTGCCGATCCGCTGCCGGCCGGGAACCCGGTCCCGCTGACCCTGCAGGATTTCGTCCAGCGCTCGCTGTACGACGCCGCCTACTCGACGGTGACCACCGACGTACAGGTCGAGGCCTTCATCAGCCGGTCCAACTGCGACGGCGACGGTTACAGCCTGGTGCGGCTCAAGATCAGCTGTTGCGCCGCGGACGCGATCGCCGTCCGGGCCCACGTCGACGATCCGACGCGGTACCCGTCCAACACCTGGGTGCGGGCGGTGATCCGGGCCGTGAAGGACACCGGCGACCAGGGCGACAACTACGTCCCGACGGCCACCGTCGTCTCGCTGACGCCCATCCCGCAGCCTGCCGACCCCTACCTGACCTGAGCCCCCGAACTGGTCCTAGGTCCCTGTGCACGAATGCTGCCCGACGGTATGCATGAGGGGTGATCACCCGACGACGTGCACTGCAGGCGGGCCTGGCCGCGGTCGGCGGTCTGACCCTGGCCGCGTGCGACACCGCCGCGGACGGCGGCACGACGCACGACATGCCCATGGACGCTGGTTCCACCACCGGCTCGTCGACGTCGGTGGCCCCGGTGCCGGTCCCGCCGGCCGGCCCGGAGCTCACCTTCCCCGCGGTGCTGACGAGCGTCGGCGGGGTGCTCACGACGACTTTGGAGCCGCGACAGGCCGTGGTGGACATCGGCGTCGGCCGGCCGATCACCACGTACGCCTACGGCGGGACCATCCCCGGTCCCACCTTCGACGTGCGACCCGGCGACGTCCTCGAGGTGCGTCTGGCGAACCGGCTGCCGGCGTTGCCGGCGCACGAGGGCATGCCGCATCCGTACCGGCCACATCAATGGACGACCACGAACCTGCACACGCACGGCCTTCACGTGTCGCCGGCCGGCAACGGGGACAACCCTTTCGTCTCCGTCGAACCCGGCGCCGACTTCGACTACCGCATCGAGCTGCCCGCCGACCACTCCGCCGGCCTGTACTGGTACCACCCGCACCGGCACGGTGCGGTCTGCCAGCAGATCCGGGCCGGCATGGCGGGCGCCCTCATCGTCCGCGGTGACCTCGACGAGGTACCGGAGATCAAGGCCGCGGCCGAACGGCTGATGGTGCTGCAGGCCATCGAACTCGGGGCGGACTACACCCTGCAGGATCCGATCCCGGACCCGACCAAGGAGCAGGCGTTCTACCCGCGCAGTCAGATCTTCTGGACCGTCAACGGGACGATGAACCCGACGATCACGATGTACCCGGGTGAAGTGCAGCGCTGGCGGATCGCCAACGCCGCCGAGGGCAAGCTCGCCGGGCTCACCCTGACCGACCACGCCTTCGACGTGATCGCCTGGGACGGCCTGACGCTCACGACGCCGGTCGCGTCCGACGCCGTCGAGCTGTCGCCGGCGAACCGGGTCGAGGTGCTGATCACGGCCGGGAAGCCGGGGACCTATCTGCTGACCCTGCAGCCGGGTTCGAGCCAGCACCCGAACATGATCGACCCGGGCATGTCGACCCCGGTGGACCTGACCACCACCGGGGAGCTGCAGCCGCGCACCGTGGCCACCGTCGTCGTCACCGGCGAGGGCCCTCCGATGACGCTGCCGACCGCACTGCCCGCGTACGACCCGCCGATGCTGCCGATCGCGCGGGAGCGGACCGTCCGGTACACCGTCCGGCGGGACGCGAACGGGGAGTTCGAGAGCTTCGGGATCAACGACGTGCCCTTCGACGATGCCAACCCGCCCTACCGGATCCCGCTGGGCACGGCGGAGGAGTGGACGGTCGTCAACGACTCCGACGACCAACACGTCCACTCCTTCCACATCCACGTCAACCCGTTCCTCGTCGTCGCCGTCGACGGGGTGCCGGTGCCGGAGCCGACGTGGTGGGACACCTACCTGCTGCCGGCCGCCAAGGGTGGCTCGTTCACCTTCCGGACCAATTTCGTCGACTTCGCCGGGAAGTTCGTCGAGCACTGTCATGTCGTCTCTCACGAGGACCTGGGAATGATGGAAGCGATCGAGGTCGTCGAATGACGACAGCCTCCGTGTCTCCGGCCGCAGCGCCGGCCGACGCCGTACCGGAAGGCCGGGCGCCCGACACGCCGCCGTCGGGGCTGGTCGACCGCCGCCGCTTCCTGGCCGGTGGATCGGCCGCGTTGCTGGCCTCGTCGTTCGGCATCGCCGGCTGCACCACGGGCAGCGACGCCGTCACCACCCCGACCCCGACGGTCGCCGGTGGCACGGCCACCGCCGTCCCCTCGTCGGGTGCCGCCGCGTCCGCCGCCGGCGACACCGCGGCCATCACCGATCTGCGCACCCGGCTGCACGGCAGCGTGCTGCTGCCGGGGGACACCGACTACGAGGCGGTCAGTGCCGCCCGCAACGGTCGCTACCTCAGCCTGCGGCCGGCCGTCGTGGCCCGCTGCGCCGACGAGGACGATGTCGTGACCGCGGTGAAGTGGGCCAAGGAGCACGGGCTGCCGCCGACCGTCCGGGGCGGCGGGCACAGCTACGCCGGCTACTCCAGCACCAATGGCTTCCTCATCGATGTGGCGGCGTTGAACACGGTGGACATCGACGCGGACACGGGCACCGCGGTGATGGGCGGGGCGGCACTGAACGCCGACATCTTCACCGCCTCCGACGGCGGGAAGTGGCTGCTGCCGGGAGGCACCTGCGGGCTCGTCGCGATGGGCGGTCTCACCCTCGGTGGTGGCATCGGCTACCACATGCACTGGGCAGGCCTCACGAGCGACCATCTGACGTCCACCCGGATGGTGACCGCGGACGGCGACATCCTCGACGTCGACGAGAACAATGACCCGGATCTGTTCTGGGCCTCCCGGGGCGGCGGTGGCGGCAACTTCGGGGTCAACACCTCGTTCTCGTACACCCTCGCCGAGATCCCGGTCGCCGAGTCGGTCTACTTCCGGTTCGACTGGCGCGGTGCGGACGCGGCGACCGCCGTCCTGAGTGCGGTCGACGCCATCCTGCAGACGGCGCCGCCGGCGCTCAACATGTCGACCTCGGCATCGGCTGCGCCGGTGGGCCCCGGCGGTCCGCGGGAAGCCATCGACGTGATGAGCCGTGGCCACTTCCTCGGCACCGTCGCCGATCTCACGGATCTCCTGGCGCCGCTGATCGCTATCGGCGGTCGGACACAAGCCCCCACCATCGTCTCGCAGCCGTTCTGGACGACGGCGAAGACGTTCATCTCCAACGAGGCGCCGATCCACTCGTGGGGCGACATCTCGCGTTACGCGGCCGAGCCGGTGCCCGGTGATGCGTACGCGAAGATGGTCGACCTGCTGGCCGAGTGCCCGAGTCGCACGGCCGATTCCAGGGGGGAGATCTGGTCGCTGGGTTGGGTCGGCGGTGATGTCGTCGATCGTTTCGCACCGACCGACACCGCCTACGTCCACCGCGGGATGAAGACGCTGCTGCGCCCGACGCCGGTGTGGCTGAACACCGACACCAGCTCGGTCGGCAACGCGTTGATGGGATGGACGCTCGACGTGACCGGGGCGATCGACCCTTTCGTCCCGGGCAACAGCTACCAGAACTTCCCGAACCGTTTCATCGACGGCTGGGAGCAGGCCTACTACGGCCAGAACTGGGAGCGGCTCCGGGACGTCAAGACGGCGTACGATCCGCGCAACTTCTTCACCAACCCGCAGGGGATCCCGCCCCGCTTCGGCTGACCGCGAGCTGCCGGCCCGGCTGAGCGGCCGGGCCGGAGGGCGTCAGCGCAGTTCGGCGCGCAGGGCCTCGGGCAGGGTGGCGTGGCTGAACACGTACCCCGCGTCCTCCAGCTTCGTCGGGACGGCCCGCTGGCCGTTGACGACCTCGCCGGCGAACTCGCCGAGCGCGAGCTTGACCGCGAACTCGGGCACGATCCACGGCGCGGGCCGGTGCAGGGCCTTGCCCAGCGCCGTGGTGAACTCGGCGTTGGTGACCGGATCCGGCCCGGTCAGGTTCACCGGCCCGGACACCTCCGGGTGCTTGAGCAGGAAGTACACCGCGTCCACCCAGTCGGTGACGGAGATCCACGGGAAGTACTGCTTCCCCGAGCCCAGCCGCCCACCGAGGAACGCCTGGGTGACCGTCTTGACGACGGGCAGCAGCCCGCCGCCGGACCCCAGCACGAGCCCGGTGCGCAGGTTGACCACCCGGACCCCGCCGTGGGTGGCGTCGGCGGTCGCGGCTTCCCAATCGGCGCAGACCCCGGCCGTGAAGGTGTGCCCCACCAGGGCGGTCTCGTCGATGACCTCGTCACCGCGGGGACCGTAGAAGCCGACCGCGGATGCGTTGATCAGGGTCGGGACGCCGGCATCAGCGGCGGCGGCAGCCAGCAGTCGGGTGGGGAGCACCCGTGAGGTGCGGATGAGCGTCTTGTACTCGTCGGTCCAGAAGCGGTGGTTGAGCGGCACGCCGCACAGGTTGACCACCGCGTCCGCACCGTCGAGCACCGAGCGGTCCAGGGTCCCGTGGTCCGGGTCCCACTGCACCTCCGAGGGTGACGACGGCGCCCGCCGCACCAACTGGACCACCTCGTAGCCGTGGTCCGCCGCGGCGGCCACGAGCCGGTTCCCGAGGAACCCGCTCGCGCCCGCCGCTACCAGTTTCGGCATCCGCTACAGGCCGAGGTCGGCGGCGAAATCGCCCGCCTCGAGGCGCGCCTTGAGCGCACCCAGGAACCGCGACGCGTCCGCACCGTCGATGTTGCGGTGGTCGTAGCTCATCGCCAGGTAGCACATCGACCTGATCGCGATCACCTCGTTGCCGTCGGCGTCCTTGGCCACGACGGGGCGCTTGACGATCGCTCCCGTACCCAGGATGGCCGACTGCGGCGGCACGAAGATCGGGGTGTCGAACAGAGCCCCGACCGAGCCGGTGTTGGTGATGGTGAAGGTGCCGCCGGACAGCTCGTCCGGGCCGATCTTGTTGTCCCGGGTGCGGGCCGCGAGGTCGGCGATCTTGCGCGCGATGCCGCCGATGTTCAGGTCGTCGGCGCTCTTGATGACCGGCACCAGCAGGCCGCGCGGGGTGTCGACCGCGATGCCGAGGTTCACGCTGCCGTGGTAGGTGATCTCCTTCATGTCGTCGCTGAGCGACGAGTTGATCACCGGGTACAGCTTGAGCGCCTCGATCGCGGACTTCACGAAGAACGGCAGGAACGACAGGTTGACGCCCTCGCGGGACGCGAAGCCGGTCTTGGCCTTCGCCCGGATCGCGGCGATGCGGGTCACGTCGACCTCGATCACCGTGGTGAGCTGAGCGGCCGTCTGGAGGCCGTGCAGCATGTTCTTGGCGATCGCCTGACGGATCCGCGGCAGCTTCTGGGTGGTGCCGATGAGCGCCTTGGCCGCTTCCGTGGGCTGAGCCTTGGCCGCGGCCGGCGCCGTTGCTGCGGGTGCCTCCTCGGCGGGCTTCGCCGCGGCGGCGGAGGCCGCTTCGGCCTTGGCCGAGATGGCGGCGTTGATGTCCTCGCGGCGGATCCGGCCACCGACACCGGTGCCGGTGACCGACCCCAGGTCGATGCCGTTGTCCGACGCCAGCTTGCGGATCACCGGAGTGACGTAGGTGCCGCCGGTGCTCGGCGCGGGCTGCCAGTTCGCCTTGGGGGTTGACGGCGGAGTGGGCTTGTCCGCAGCCACCGCCGGGGCCTGGGCCGGGGAGGCGGCGCGGTCCGGGGCGGCCGGCGCGGGGGCGTCGGCGTCACGCGGGGCCGGGTCGTGCGGCTTGGCCGGGGTCGGCGACGGGGCGGCCTTCGGGGCCGGCTCGGGGGCCTTGGCGGGTTCCGGGGCCTTGGCGGGCTCCGGTGCGGGCGCGGGAGCGGCACCGGCGTCGCCGATGACGGCCAGCTCGCCACCGACCTGGACGGTCTCGTCCTCGCCGACGGTGATGGACAGCAGCGTGCCGGCGATCGGCGACGGGACCTCGGTGTCGACCTTGTCGGTGCTCACCTCGACGAGCGGCTCGTCGACGGCGACCTCGTCACCGACGGCCTTGAGCCAGCGGGTGACCGTTCCCTCGGTGACGGACTCGCCCATCTCGGGCAGCGTGACCGGGGTGCCGGAACCGGAGCCGGAGCCACCGGACGGGGCCGCCGGCGGCGGCGACGCGGGCGCGGGGGCGTGCGCGGTCTCCGCCTCACCCGGGGCCGGGGCGTCGGTGGAGGGGACCTCGGCGACGCTGTCATCGGCCGGGGCGGTCTCGCCGGCGGCGGCGGCGCCGGCGCCACCGCCGGCACCGGAGCCGTCGCCGATGATGGCGAGATCGGCGCCCACCTCGGCGGTGTCGTCCTCGGCCACCAGGATCTTCTCCAGCACGCCCGCGAACGGGGAGGGGATCTCGGTGTCGACCTTGTCGGTCGACACTTCCAGCAACGGCTCGTCGACTTCGACGGTCTCGCCTTCACTCTTCAACCAGCGGGTCACGGTGCCCTCGGTGACGCTCTCACCGAGCGCCGGCATCTGTACTGATTGGGACATTCGGCGGATCTCCTACCTCTGCGTGCTGGTGGGCTAACTACGAGCGTCGGAGCGGGTGTTCCGGTGCCCGGGGGGTTGAGATGTTGCCGGGATCACGCCCCGGCGGCCCGGTGGGGTCGCCAGGACGCTACCGGGAAGTGCTGCGACTCAGTTGTGCACGTGCAGCGGCTTGCCGGCCAACGCCAGGAATGCCTCGCCCAGGGCTTCGGTCTGCGTCGGGTGGGCGTGGATCAGCGGGGCGACGTCGTCGGGGTGGGCCTCCCAGTTCACGGCCAGCTGGGCCTCGCCGACGAGCTCGCCGACACGGGCACCGACCATGTGGATACCGACGACCTCCGCACCGGGCTTGCGGACGACCTTGATGCCGCCGGCGGTCTTGAGGATCTGCGACTTGCCGTTGCCGCCGAGGTCGTAGACCAGCGTCTCGACCTCGCCGTACAGCTCCTTGGCCTTGGCCTCGGAGATGCCGACCGAGGCGATCTCCGGGTCGCAGTAGGTGACCTTGGGGATGTTCGCGTCGGTGACGACCCGCGGCGCGAGGCCGGCGATCTCCTCGGCGACGAAGATGCCGTGCTGGAAGCCGCGGTGCGCGAGCTGCAGGCCGGGGACGATGTCACCGACGGCGTAGACGTTCGGCAGGTTGGTGGCGAGCCGCTCGTTGGTGATGACGAAGCCGCGGTCCATGGTCACGCCGGCCTCCTCGTACCCGAGGTCGGCGGTGGCCGGGCCACGGCCGACCGCGACGAGCAGGATGTCGGCGGTGAACTCCTTGCCGTTCTCCAGGCTGACGGTGACCGAGTTGTCGTCCTGGCACGGCCTTGGCGAAGCGGACGCCGGTGGAGAACTTGATGCCGCGCTTGCGGTAGGCGCGCTCGAGCAGCTTGGAGGCCCACTCGTCCTCGACCGGGACCAGCCGGGGGAGGCCCTCGACGATGGTCACGTCGACGCCGAAGGAGCGCCACGCGGAGGCGAACTCGACACCGATGACGCCGCCGCCGAGGACGATGGCCGACTTCGGCACGTAGTCCAGGTTCAGCGCCTCGGTGGAGCTGATGATGCGGCCGCCGAGCTCCAGGCCGGGCAGGGTGCGGGAGTACGAGCCGCTGGCCAGGATGACGTTCTTCCCGGTGTAGCGGTCGGCCCCGACGGAGATCGTGGTGCCGCCCTCGAAGCGGCCCTCGCCCTCGACGACGGTGATCTTGCGCGACTTGATCAGGCCCTGCAGGCCCTTGTACAGGCGGGCGATGATGCCGTCCTTGTACGCGTGCAGCGACGGCAGGTCGATCCCGTCGAACGTGGACTTCACGCCGAACTGGGCTCCCTCGCGGGAGTTGTCGGCGACCTCGGCCGCGTGCAGGAACGCCTTGGTGGGGATGCAGCCCCAGTGCAGGCAGGTGCCGCCCACCTTGTTCTTCTCGATCAACGCGACCGACTGTCCGAGCTCTGCGGCCCGCAGGGCGGCGGCGTAGCCACCGGATCCCGCGCCGAGGATCACCAGGTCGAAGTTCGCATCTGTCATCGTCGTTGAAACTCCTCTGAATCAGGGACGTCGGCGGCGCGCATCCTGTGTGGAGCGCCGGCCCGCCGACTCCGACGACCATCTTGGCACCCTTTACCCGCACCGTCGCGACGAGGGCGGGCGTCCGGTGAGGAGGGCCTGAGCCGGTCGTGTCGCGAACGGCCCCGGTCACCACGGCCATGGGCGACACTGGGTCCCAGGACGGGCGAGGGCCCGGTGAGGGGGTTCACCATGGCGTGGTTCCGACGGAAGCGACGGGACGGCATGACGGCGTCCGAGGCCCGCGACGTCGAACGGGAGGCGGCCGAGCACTTCGTCGAGTGGATGAGCACCCGACGCGGCATCGAGATCTTCACCGAGCCCCGGACGACGATGCAGGTCCCGACGATGATGCTGGTCGCCCACGACGGTGAGTTCACCCGCCGCCCGGTGCGCTCGCCGGAGGAGGCGGAGAAGTTCGCCCGCGAGCACGCGCTGCCGATCTACGACGCCACCGTCGTGGGCTACCCGCAGCGGATGCGGGACTACTCCCGCCGGCAGACGCTGCAGAAGAAACGCGACGCCCGCGGCTGAGACGCAGCGGGTTGTCCCGGGAGGCTCAGGCCTGGGTGGCGATGTCCTCCAGCACGGCGAGCAGAGTGCGCACCGGCACCCCGGTACCACCGGAACCGGTGTAGCCGTACGGCTTCCCGGTGTTGAACGCCGGCCCGGCGATGTCCAGGTGCGCCCACGTCAGGCCCTCGGGGATGAACTCCTGGAGGTAGTGGCCGGCCACCAGCATCCCGCCGAGGCGGTTGTTCGCGACGTTGGCGATGTCGGCCAGCTGCGAATCGAGGCCCTCGCGGAGCTCCTCGGGGAGCGGCATCGCCCAGCCGCCCTCGCCGGTCTCGCGGGCCAGCTCGGCGACCCGGTCGCGGAAGTCCGGGGTGCCCATGACACCCATCGTCCGGTCGCCCAGGGCGACGAGCTGCGCGCCGGTCAGGGTCGACGTCTCGATGAGGTAATCCGGGTCGTCCTGCGCCGCCCGCACGATCGCGTCGGCCAGCACCAGCCGACCCTCGGCGTCGGTGTTGAGCACGTGCACCGTCTTGCCGCCGAAGTGGGTCAGTACGTCACCCGGCCGGTAGGACGAGCCCGACGGCAGGTTCTCGGCCAGCGGGGCGTAGGCGATGACGGCGACCGGTAGCTCGAGCGCGGCAGCCGCGATCACGGCGGCGATGACACAGGCCGCACCGGACATGTCCGATGTCATGTGGTCCATGTTCTGGGCCGGCTTGATGGAGATCCCGCCGGAGTCGAAGGTGATGCCCTTGCCGACCAGCGCGACCGTCTTCACCGGGTTCGCCGGCGTCCAGGCGATCCGGACCAGCCGCGGCGGGCGGGTGGAGCCGCTGCCGACGCCGAGGATGCCGCCGTAGCCGTCACGGGCCAGCGCCCGCTCGTCGAGGACCTCGACCGACAACCCGGCCTCCTTCGCCGCGGCGGTCGCGCGCTCGGCGAACACGGCGGGCGGCAGGTCGTTGGGGGCGGTGTTGATCAGGTCGCGGGCCAGGCCGACGGCCTCGGCACCGATCATCGCGCGGCGCAGGACGGCGGCCGCGGTGCCGTCAGCCGCGTCGCTCACGAACAGGATGACCGTCTCCGCGGTCGCCTTGGCGGGCGTCTTGTAGCGGTCGAACTGGTAGGCGCCGAGCAGGTGACCCTCGGCGGCCGCGGCCAGGTCGACGGTGCCGAGCAGGCTGCCCAGGGAGGACACGCCGGCCAGTGCGCGGGTGGCCGCGCCCGCGCCCTTGCGGACCTTCTCGGGGGTGACATCGGCGGCCCGGCCCAGGCCGACGCCGACCAGGCTGGTGGCGGCGACCCCGACCGGTGCCGGGATTCGGACGACCTCACCGGCCTTGCCGGTCGCGCCGACGCCGGCGAAGGCGGCGGCGCTGTCGGCCAGCCGCTCGTCGCTGACCACGACGCCGTCGTCGTCGGCGTAGAGCGCCACCAGCAGGGCGTCGACGTCGGCGTCGATCGGACTCGCGGTGGACAGGGACAACTCGGTCATGGGTGCTCCTCGGGACGGGTGTGGGTCCGCTGCGCGGCGGGGCGTCGGGTGGACGCCGGCGCGGCAGCCTCACGCTACTCAGCCGCGACCGCTGGGTTCGGTCCGGGCGGCACGGGGTGGATACCGTAGCGGGATGACCACCCCCGCGCTGCTGACCTCCCCGCTGGATGCCGCGCACCATGCGCTCGGCGCCAAGATGGCCGCGTTCGGCGGCTGGTCGATGCCGATCTCCTATCCGGGCGGCGGCGTGGTGGGGGAGCACCAGGCGGTGCGCACCGCCGTCGGTCTGTTCGACGTCTCGCACCTGGGCAAGGCGTCGGTCGTCGGTCCGGGTGCCGCCCACTTCCTGAACCGTTGCCTCACCAACGATCTCGAGCGCATCGGGCCGGGGCAGGCGCAGTACACGCTGTGCTGCAACCCGACCGGCGGGGTCATCGACGACCTGATCGCCTACCTGGTCTCACCCGACGAGGTCTTCCTGGTGCCCAACGCGGCCAACGCCGACCTCGTCGTGGCCGAGATCGCCGCCGACGCGCCGGCGGGCGTCACCGTGACCAATCTGCACACCGCCTACGGCGTGCTGGCCGTCCAGGGCCCGCTGTCCGGCGAGGTGCTCGCCGCCGTCGGGTTGCCGGCGGCGCTGGACTACATGGCCTGGGCGGACGGCGACTGGAACGGGGTGCCGGTGCGGATCTGCCGGACCGGCTACACCGGCGAGCACGGCTACGAACTCCTCCCGCCCGCCGAGGTGGCCCCGGCGCTGTGGGACGCCCTGCTCGCCGAGGTGACCGCCCGCGGTGGCCTGCCGGTCGGGCTGGGGGCGCGGGACACGCTGCGTACCGAGATGGGCTACCCGCTGCACGGGCAGGACCTGTCGCCGCAGATCAGCCCGGTGCAGGCACGGTCCGGCTGGGCGGTCGGCTGGTCCAAGGAGGCGTTCTTCGGCCGCGACGCGCTGATCGCGGGAGAAGGCCGCCGGTCCGGCGCGGTTGCTCTGGGGGGTGGAGATGATCGACCGGGGCATCCCGCGGGCGCACCAGGTGCTGGTGCACGACGGCCGCCCGGTCGGTGAGGTGACGTCGGGGACGCACTCGCCGACCCTGAACAAGGGGATCGGGCTGGCCCTGGTCGACGCGGTCAGCGGCCTCGGTGCCGGTGACGACGTCGTCGTCGACGTCCGCGGCCGCGCGCTCGCCGCGCGGTTGGTCAAGCCGCCGTTCGTGCCGTCGCGCGTCCGCTGACCGCAGCCCGGCCGCTACCCGCAGGTAATGGTCGGACTTCCTACCATCTCGGATAAGGTGACCAGCATGTCCCTCGAGTTCTCCCACACCCCGTCGTCGAACCCGCTCCCCGAGTCCGAGCGCGCGGCCATCCTGGCCGCCCCGGGCTTCGGCCGGCACTTCACCGACCACATGGTGATCATCGACTGGACCACCGAGAAAGGCTGGCACGACGCCCGTGTCGTGCCGTACGCGCCGTTCTCGATGGACCCGGCGTCGATGGTGCTGCACTACGCGCAGGAGATCTTCGAAGGCATCAAGGCCTACGCCCAGCCCGACGGCGGCGTGGCCACCTTCCGGCCCGACGTCAACGCCGGCCGGCTGAACACCTCCGCCCGCCGGCTCGGCATGCCCGAGCTGCCCGAGGACGTCTTCGTCGAGTCGCTGCAGCAGCTGGTCACCGCCGACCGGGCGTGGGTGCCGACCGGTGGTGAAAGCTCGCTCTACCTGCGGCCTTTCATGTTCGCGTCCGAGGTCGGCCTCGGCGTCCGGCCGGCCAACCGCTACGTCTACGCCGTCATCGCCTCGCCGGCGGGGGCCTACTTCACCAACGGCGTGCACCCGGTCAGCGTCTGGTGGTCGACCGAGTACGTGCGGGCGGCCCCGGGTGGGATGGGCTTCGCCAAGACCGGCGGCAACTACGCCGCGTCGTTGGCCGCCCAGGCCCAGGCCGCCGAGGAGGGCTGCGACCAGGTCGTCTGGCTGGACGCGGTGGAGCGCCGCTGGGTCGAGGAGATGGGCGGGATGAACCTGTTCTTCGTCTTCGGCTCGCCCGGCGCCGACGGCACCGGACACGTCGAGGTCGTCACCCCCGAGCTCTCCGGCACGCTGCTCCCCGGGGTCACCCGGCGGTCGCTGCTGGAGCTGGCGCGGGAGAACGGCTGGACCGCCACCGAGCGCCGTATCTCGACCGAAGAGTGGGAGAAGGGTGTCGAGAGCGGGGATCTCACCGAGGTCTTCGCCTGCGGCACCGCCGCGGTGGTCACGCCGGTCGGCTCGGTGAAGCACGCCAACGGTGGCTTCACCATCGGCGACGGCGGCTCCGGCGAGGTCACCATGAAGTTGCGCGAGTCGCTGGTGTCACTGCAGCGTGGCGAGTCTCCCGACCCCCACGGGTGGATGCACCGCATCGCCTGAACACGCCGGGCCGGGTGCGGGCACTGTGCCGGGTCCCCGCCGTCAGTGACCGAGCGACCCCGTCGGCGGCTCGGTGCGGTCCATCTCCAGCGCGAGTGCGACCAGGTCGACGACGGGGATCGTGCCGAGGTCGGCCAACGGCACCCAACGGGCGTCGTCGCTGCTCCCGTCGACCTCGACGACCAGGTCACCGGGGACGACGCTCGCCCGGTAGACGACGCGCATCGCGTGCAGCGGGATCCCACTGCCGTTGCGCCGCTGTTCGCCGGGAATCACCACGGTGTGGATGCCGAGCAGCCGGTCCAGGGTGGCGGTCAGGCCGGTCTCCTCGCGGATCTCCCGGACGGCGGCCGCGGTCGGCTCCTCGCCGAGGTCGAGCCCGCCGCCCGGCAGCGTCCAGGCACCGCCGTCGTGCCAGTGGGTGAGGAGGATGGCGTCGTCCACGATGATCACGCCGTAGGCCCCGATGCGGATGTCCATCACCCGGTCAGTGCACCACACGGACCCCGTCGACACCCGGCGGCTCGGGTCGCGGTCAGCGGTCGGTGCGGCTGCCGACCCGGATGGCGTTGCCGAACGGGTCACGGAACCCGAAGTCGAGACCGTAGGACTGCTGGGTCGGCTCTTCGGTGATCTCGACGCCCTTGGCCTTGAGGTCCCGCCACGTCGCCCAGACGTCGTCGGTCCGAAAGATCAGCCAGCCGGCGGCGGCACCCTTCGAGACGAGCTGCCGGGCGGTGGTGGCCGTCGCGTCGTCGATGGTGGGCGGGCCGGGGAGCTCGAGCATGATCTCGCGGTCGGTGTCGCCGGGGACGCGGACGGTCAGCCACCGCATGAAGCCCAGGTCTGCGTCGGTGCCGACCTCCAGACCCAGCTTGCCGACGTAGAAGTCCAGCGCCTCCTCGTGGTCCAGGACGTGCAGGCCGGTGATGGTCAGGGCGGTCAACATGGGGTCTCCCGGATTCGTACGGATGATGCCCCCGACGCCAGGAGACCCGGCCCGGAGGCACGGCGAGCGGGGTGGTGGTCACCCGACAGCTGCTCGGCGTGGTGCCGACGATGTCGGTGAACGTCCGGGGGAACGCTACCGGGGGCGTCGCTAGGCTGCGGAGATGGTCGTCGCCCCTGGAACCGGCTGGCCCGGGGACCCGGCCGCGCCGGACACCCCGGTGGCGCACACCCCCGCCGAGGTCGCGGCCCTCGCGTCCACCGCCGGTGACATCGCCGAGCTCAGCGCCCGGGTCAGCGTCTGCCGGGCGTGCCCGCGGCTGGTGACCTGGCGGGAGGACGTCGCCGCGGTCAAGCGGCGCGCCTTCCTCGCCGAGACGTACTGGGGCCGGCCGGTTCCCGGCTTCGGGGCGACCGATCCGGAGATCCTGGTGGTCGGTCTGGCGCCGGCCGCGCACGGCGCGAACCGCACCGGCCGCAACTTCACCGGCGACCGCTCCGGCGACTTCCTCTACGCCGCGATGTACCGGGTGGGCCTGGCGAACCAGCCGACCAGCATCAGCGCCGACGACGGGCTCACGCTGTTCCGCACCCGGATCGCGCCGGCCGTCCGCTGCGCGCCCCCCGCCAACAAGCCGACCCCGGGCGAACGCGACACCTGTGCCCCCTGGCTGGTCGAGGAACTCCGGTTGAGCCGACCCACCCTGCGGGTCATCGTCGTGCTCGGCGCATTCGGCTGGGCGGCGCTGTGGCCGGCGCTCCGGGCCGCCGGGATGGCGCTGCCCATGCCCGCGGTGCCGTTCGGTCATGGCGTCGAGGTCGCACTACCGACCGGCGTGACGGTTCTCGGTTGCTACCACGTCAGCCAGCAGAACACCTTCACCGGCCGGCTGACGCCCCCGATGATCGACGAGATCTTCGGTCGCGCGGTCGATCTCGCAGATCAGGACGCCCGGTAGACGATGTCGAAGAGGTTGCCCTCCGGGTCGGCCAACGTCGTCCAGCGGGTCCCGTACTCGTCGTGGTCGTCGACCCGCCGGGCACCGTGCTGGACCGCGCGGGCGATGTCCTCCTCGGGCGTGGCCGAGTCGAGATCGACGTGCACCCGGTTCTTCCCGGCGCGCTCCTCGGGCACCTGCATGAACAGGAACGGCGTCGGCAGCGGCAGTGCGCCGGTCCGGCCCACCGAGGCGAACTCGGGCCCCGCCTCCGGATCGACAGGTTGTTCGAACATGGCCGCCCAGAACGTGGCGAGGGCGCCCGCGTCGCGGGCGTCGAAGACGATCTGCTCCAGGTTGACGGTCACGCGCTGTCCTCTCGTGGGGTGGCCGAAGCAGCGGTGGGGCTGCCTCAGTTGCGGAAACCGGTGCCGCCGGACGGATATTCGACCGGCAGCAGGCCGTGCTTGACCGCCCGCTCGAGTTGGTGGTGATCGGCTTCGGTCTGGTCGGCGTAGAGCCGGGCGAACTGGCAGAGGGCGCTGTCGAGGCGGCCGCTCCGGCCCGCGTACCCGGCGATCATCGACGCGCCGCTGGTGCGGGCGTGGCCCTTGGCGAGCAGATGGCCGACCACGTCGGCGTAGTCGCTTCAGTGCCGTCGTGGTCGACAGCGTCCAGCGGGACGGTGCCCTTCATGTTGCGGAACTGCCGGACGTAGTACTGCCGGCCGTCGACGGTCGTCCAGCCCATCAACGGGTCGCTGACCGTCTGCAGAGCCTGCTGGTACTCGACCACGCGCTGCCCCTGGTGGGCGTGCCAGGCCGAGGTGCCGTGCACGAAGCGGGCCAGCACCGACCGCCGGGCCTGCTTGAGCTGCAGGAAGATCACGTCGTCGGGACTGCTGCCCTCGAGCAGGACGACGTAGGCCCGCAACCCGACACTGCCCACCCCGACGACCTTGTGGGCGATGTCGACGATCGTGTACCCGCCGAGCACCCGCTGCCAGTGGCCGGTGACGGTGGCCAGGTACTCGTCCAGACCGGCCGCGATCTGATCGAACTCCTCCGCACCGACCCGGGTGATCAGCGGCGGCGACTCGATGATGCGGCGCCGGCCGTTCTCCTCGGTGACGAACCGGGGGAGCGCCCGGTCACTGGTTCGGCGTTGCGCCCGCTTGGCGGCCCGCTCGATCTCGCCGCGCAGGGTGTGGTTGCTCGTGGTCTCGTTCAGCCGGTCGACGTCGATCCGCTCGTAGGAACGGCTCAACAGGGGCTGCGCCGACAGGTGCCCGACTTCCTCCCGGTAGGCGCGGACACACGACTCGACGGACGATTCGCAGTGCGCCTCGCTGAAGCCGTTGTGTCGGCCGGCCACCCAGATGCTCGCGACCAACCGCCGCAGATCCCACTCCCAGGCGCCGGGGTGGGCCTCGTCGAAGTCGTTGAGATCCATCACGAGGTCGCGCTCGGGGGAGGCGTAGAAGCCGAAGTTGCCGAGGTGGGCGTCGCCGCAGACCACCGGGGAGATGCCCGTCGAAGGAAGTCGGGCTACGTCGTCGGCCATCACGATGGCGGTGCCGCGGAGGAAGCCGTAGGGCGAGGACACCATCCGGCCGACCCGGATCGGGATCAGGTGGTCGAGCCGGCCCTCGTGGGACTCGCGGATCAGGTCGACCGGGTTCGGCCGTTTCGCAGGCGGTTTCCAGTAGCCGAGGGTCTGACGCGGGACCTTGTGCCGGAGTTCGCGGCCGATGCGGAACCGCTCCTCCCGTGAGGTCGGTGTGCGTCGCAGCGACTGGAACGCGTTGCTGTCGGCGGTCGCGAGGACCACATGGCCGGTCAGCGTGCCCTCTGACGGGGTGACCCCGCCGGTCACCGACCCGGCGGCGGCCGTGGCGCCGTCGGGTGGGGTAGGGGCGCCCGTCTGCACGTCAGTCACGGGCGACAGTCAATCAGGCGATCCGGGTCGGTGCCCATCCAGCCGGTGGCTGCCCGCTGTTCGGGGACCCATCCCGAAACGACAGAAGACGGTGACCACCGGGGTGGTCACCGTCTCCGGTCGAACGGGGTGGGTCAGGCGCTGCGGACGACCTTGCCGGCCTTCACGCACGAGGTGCAGGCGTTGACCTTGCGCACGGTGCCGGGCGCGATCAGGGCGCGCACGGACTGGATGTTCGGGTTCCAGCGACGGTTGGTCCGACGGTGGGAGTGCGAGACGTTCATCCCGAAGCCCGGGCCCTTGCCACAGACATCACAAACGGCAGCCATCTGGCCTTGCCCCTATCGTTCTCGGAAGCGTTCAGTGTGGTGGTACTGAGCGGTTCTGTTCTGGTTGGTCGTACGAGCCGGGAGTCACCACCGGCCGGCAGCAGACACACGAGCAGAAACATGATGAGGCCCTCACGTGCAGGGCAACTCTCCCAGACTACCGGCCCCACCGGACGGCGCCAAATCGCTCACGTCCCTGCTCACTCCGGGACCGGCCCGATGTGCACCGTGCCGTCCGCGTCGACCCGCAGGCCCGGGTTGTGCGCGATCTCCCAGCGGTAGCCGTCCGGGTCGGCGACGTAACCGGAGAAGCCACCCCAGTCGCGACGGGCACCGGGCATCAGCAGGGTGCCGCCGGCGGCGACCGCGGCCGCCAGCACCTCGGTAACCTCGGACTCCGACGGCAGGTTCTGGGCCAGCGTGACCGGCGCCGGACCGGTGCCCACCGGCCCCACCTCCGCGATCATGTGGTCCAGGTCCCACAGTGAGAGGAGCAGCCCGTGCCCGATCTGCACGAACAGCACCTCGCCCGGGACGTACAGGGCAGCCGGCCAGCCCAGGCCCTCGACGTAGAAGCGGTGCGTGGCGGCCAGGTCGCGGACGCCCAGGCTGAAGAGATCGAGTCGCGGTTGCATGTCCTCAACGGTAGAACGGCAGCCGGTTCGTGAGGATGCCGATGGTCGACGAGGAACTGGTCAGCGCCTGGATGGACGCCCTGGGTCGGCCGGTAGCGGGGTCGATCCCGGAGACGCTGGTCCTCCGCTGGCGATCGGTGCTGCTGGCCGCGGTGGCCGAGGCCCGTGAACCGGCGCCCGCCACGGTGACCGGTCGCTACCTCGTCCTGGACCACTACCTGACCGGGGTCGCCGCGGGTCTCGCGGCGGCCGTGGGCACGTCGGGCCCGTCCGACGACGGTGCCGCCGACCCGATCATCCTGGCCGCCGGGCTGCTGGCCGGATCGGCCGCGCTGCAGGCGCTGCGGCCGGTCGCCGACTACGAGGTCGACGCGGCCAGGGCCGCGGCGGCGGCGATGGTCGACGCGGCCGCCGCCGGCGCCGGGCTGCTCGCGGGCATCGGGGAGGCGGTCCGGGCCGGCGGCCAGGTCCGGTCCCGGTCGACCGTCGGCATCGCGCTGGAGGCGCTGCAGCAGGGTCTCGCCGGCGACGCCGTCGAGCAGGATCCGGACGAGCTGTACGAGGTGCGGCTGCTGCTGGAACCGCTGGACCCGCGGTACGACCTGGAGACCGTGGCGCTGGACCGGATGCTGGACGGGCTGTCGGAGGAGCGCCGCTGGATCCCGGACGAGACCGGTTTCCGGATGGTGCTGATCACCCGGCGGCCGGGACCCCTGGTGGAGACGGTGTTCGGCTACGGCCGGGTGCGCCGGCTGCGGATCCGCCACCTCCCCTGACCACCGGTGCACGGGACTGTCGGTAGGAGTTGGCACCATGAGAGCGCACGCACGACACGGACCAGGGGGACGCCGATGACCACGCCGCAGACGCGGGACAGTGCGCGGGTGGACACGGCGGTACTCGAACGTCCGCTGGCCAACGTCATCGACGCCCGGTGGGCCAAGCCGCTCGCCGAGGAGCTGGACCTGCACACCGTCGGTGATCTGCTGCGGCACTACCCCCGCCGCTACACCAAGCGCGGCGAGCTGACGCCGATCAGCCGGCTCGAGGTCGGCGAGGCCGTCACCCTGGTGGCGAAGGTGGCCAAGGTCAACGCGCGGGTCGTCCCGAAGAACGGCCGCCGGCTGCAGATCCTGACGCTCACCGTCGGCGACGGCACCCAGACCGTCGAGTGCACCTTCTTCAACCAGAATTTCCTGGCCCGCGCCTTCCCGGTCGGCAGCGAGGGCATCTTCTCCGGCAAGGTCAAACGGTTCAACCGCACCCTGCAACTGGACGCCCCGCAGGCCGCGTCACTGGACGGCTACCTCGACGAGGACGGCAAGGTCGAGAAGATCCAGTCGTTCGCGGGCATCTACCCGATCTACGGCGTGGCCGGGAAGCTCAAGCTCAAATCGGTCCAGGACGCGGTGGCCGCGGTGCTGACCACGCTGGGCACGGTGCCGGACCCGGTACCCCCGCAGTTGCTCGCGCGGCACTCGCTGGTCGACCTGACCGCTGCGCTCACCTCCATCCACCAGCCCGCCGGCGACCGCGACATCGAGCGGGCCCGCGACCGGTTGCGCTACGACGAGGCGCTGGTCGATGCAGCTGGTGCTGGCGCAGCGCCGGTCGCGGGCCCGCTCCCTGCCCGCCGAGCCGTGCCCGCGCATCGACGGCGGGCTGCTGTCGGCCTTCGACGCGCGCCTGCCGTTCGAGTTGACGGCCGGTCAGCGTCGAGGTCGGGGAGACGATCGCCGCCGACCTGCGCGACCCTGCACCCGATGAACCGGCTGCTGCAGGGGGAGGTCGGCTCCGGCAAGACGATCGTCGCGCTGCGGGCGATGCTGCAGGTGGTGGACGCGGGTCGGCAGACGGTACTGCTCGCACCGACCGAGGTGCTGGCCGCCCAGCACGCCCGCTCGCTGACCGCGATGCTCGGCCCGCTGGCCACCGGCGGCGAGCTCGGCGCCCCGGAGAACGCCACCCGGGTCACCCTGCTGACCGGCTCGCTGTCGGCGCCGGCCCGGCGACAGGTGTTGCTGGACATCGCGTCCGGGTCCGCCGGGATCGTCGTCGGCACCCACGCGCTGCTCGGCCGTCAGGTGATGTACGCCGACCTGGGCCTGGTCGTCGTCGACGAGCAGCACCGCTTCGGGGTCGAGCAGCGTGACCAGCTGCGGTCCCGCGATCCGCACGCCAGCCCGCCGCACGTGCTGGTGATGACCGCGACGCCGATCCCGCGGACGGTGGCGATGACGGTCTACGGGGATCTCGAGACGTCGACCCTGACCCGAGCTGCCGGCCGGGCGGTCGCCGATCAGCTCGACCGTGGTGCCGGTCGCCGAGAAGCCGTCGTGGCTGGAGCGTGCGTGGCAGCGGGTGCACGAGGAGGTGGCCAAGGGCCGCCAGGTCTACATCGTCTGCCCGCGGATCGGCGGCGACGGCGGAGCGAGCCACGACGGCGACTCGATGCGACCGAGCCTTCGAGGTCCTCGGGACCCTCGGGGTCCTCGGGTGACGAGCGCCGCCCGCCGGTACCGGTGATCGAGACCGCCGCGATGCTCGCCGACGGGCCGCTGGCCGGGCTACGACTGGCCGTCCTGCACGGCCGGTTGCCGCCCGCCGAGAAGGACGAGGTGATGGGCGAGCTTCAAGGCCGGCCGGATCGACGTCCTGGTCGCGACCACCGTCATCGAGGTCGGGGTCGACGTGCCCAACGCGACGATGATGATCGTGCTCGACGCCGACCGGTTCGGGTTGTCGCAGCTGCACCAGCTGCGCGGCCGGGTCGGCCGGGGGAGCGCGCCCGGGGTCTGCCTGCTGGTCAGCGAGAGCCCGCCGGGTTCGCCGGCGATGGTCCGGCTGTCGCGCGGTCGCCGCCACCAACGACGGCTTCGAGCTGGCCCGGGAGGATCTGAAGCTGCGCCGCGAGGGCGACGTGCTCGGGCGGTTGCAGGCCGGCCGGTCGTCGTCGCTGCGGCTGCTGTCGCTGCTGGAGCACGAAGAGGTGATCCTCACCGCCCGGGCCGACGCGGCCGCGCTGGTGGCGGACGACCCCGAGCTGCAGCGCTGGCCGGGACTACGGGCGATGGTGTCGTCGGTGCTGGACGAGGAGTCCCAGGAGTTCCTGGAGAAGAGCTGACCGGCTCACGGCAGCGGCGACGCCAGCCCTGTTCGTGCCGGTGTGAGACTGCGCACGTCAGCTGCCTCGGGCGCGCTTCTGAATCGATGACGACGGTCACAATCATCGGGTCCCCGCCTGCCTCGCGAACCGCCACCCCGTGCGCGGTCCGCGTCGGATCCGACCCGCGATACCGTGAGGCCCCTCGGGCCGGACCGATGCTCGCCGTCGGCTCCCCATCGCAAGGAGAGTTCCTGCGTTGTTCCGCAAAGTGCTTGTCGCCAACCGTGGTGAGATCGCGACCCGGGCGTTCCGGGCCCTGTACGAGCTGGGCATCTCCTCGGTGGCGGTGTTCCCGTACGAGGACCGCAACTCCCTGCACCGGCAGAAGGCCGACGAGTCGTACCAGATCGGCGACCGAGGGACACCCGGTCCGGGCCTACCTCGACGTCGACGAGATCATCCGGGCCGCGGTCGAGAGCGGCGCCGACGCGGTGTACCCGGGGTACGGCTTCCTCTCGGAGAACCCCGACCTGGCGCAGGCCTGCGTCGACGCCGGCATCACCTTCATCGGGCCGCCGGCCGAGATCCTGGAGATGGCCGGCAACAAGGCGACCGCGGTGACCGCGGCCCGGGCGGCCGGCATCCCGGTGCTCGAGTCGTCGGAGCCGTCGGCCAACGTCGACGAACTGATCGCGGCGGCCGAGACGGTCGGCTATCCGGTGTTCGTCAAGGCCGTCGCCGGTGGTGGCGGCCGCGGTATGCGCCGGGTCGACACCGCCCGACGGAGTTGCCGGACGCGCTGCGGGCGGCGATGCGCGAGGCGGAGTCGGCGTTCGGCGACCCGACCGTGTTCGTGGAGAGCGCGGTCATCGAGCCGCGGCACATCGAGGTGCAGATCCTCGCCGACGGCCAAGGCACCGTCGCTGCACCTGTTCGAGCGCGACTGCTCGGTGCAGCGGCGTCACCAGAAGGTCATCGAGGTCGCGCCGGCCGTCGGGCTGGAACCGGCGCTGCGGGCGCGGATCTGCGCCGACGCGGTCGCGTTCGCCGAGCACATCGGTTACGTCAACGCCGGCACGGTGGAGTTCCTGCTGGACAACGCCGGCCGGCACTTCTTCATCGAGATGAACCCGCGGATCCAGGTCGAGCACACCGTCACCGAGGAGATCACCGACGTCGACCTGGTCGGCTCGCAGATCCGGATCGCCGGCGGGGCGTCATCTGGCCGACCTCGGCCTCGCCCAGGACACCATCGTCATCCGCGGCGCCGCGCTGCAGTGCCGGATCACCACCGAGGATCCGACGAACGGCTTCCGCCCGGACACCGGGACGATCATCACCTACCGCTCCGCCGGCGGTGCGGGTGTGCGCATCGACGGCGGCACGGTCGGCGCCGGGGCCGAGGTCTCCGCGCACTTCGACTCGCTGCTGGTCAAGCTGACCTGCCGCGGCCGGGACTGGCCGACCGCCGTCCGCCGGGCCAAGCGGGCGCTGGCCGAGTTCCGGATCCGCGGCGTGTCCACCAACATCCCGTTCCTGCAGGCCGTGCTGGACGATCCGGACTTCGCGGCCGGTGGCGTCACCACCTCGTTCATCGAGACCCACCCGCAGCTGCTCAACTCGCGGCGGTCCGCCGACCGCGGCACCCGGCTGCTGTCCTTCCTGGCCGACGTGACGGTCAACCAGCCCAACGGGTCCGGACGGGACAAGATCGACCCGGCCGGCAAGATCCCGCGGCTGGACCGGGTGGCGCCGCTGCCCGGCTCGCGGCAGCGGCTGGCCGAGCTCGGGCCGGCGGGGTTCGCCGCCGACCTGCGCGCCCAGACCCGACTCGCCGTCACCGACACCACCTTCCGTGACGCCCACCAGTCGCTGCTGGCGACCCGGGTGCGGACCCGCGACCTGCTGGCCATCGCGCCCGCGGTGTCGAAGATGACCCCGGAGCTGCTGTCCATCGAGGCGTGGGGCGGGGCCACCTACGACGTCGCGCTGCGCTTCCTCGGCGAGGACCCGTGGGACCGGCTGGCGGCGCTGCGGACCGCGATCCCCAACATCTGCCTGCAGATGCTGCTCCGCGGTCGCAACACCGTCGGTTACACGCCGTACCCGACCGCCGTCACCACCGCGTTCGTCGAGAGAAGCGACCGGCAGCGGGATCGATATCTTCCGGATCTTCGACGCGCTCAACGACGTCGAACAGATGCGCCCGGCGATCGAGGCGGTCCGCGAGACCGGCACCAGCATCGCCGAGGTCGCGCTCTGCTACACCGGTGACCTGTCCGACCCGGCCGAGAACCTCTACACGCTGGACTACTACCTGAAGCTCGCGGAGAAGATCGTCGCCGCCGGCGCGCACGTGCTGGCCGATCAAGGACATGGCCGGTCTGCTCCGGGCGCCGGCGGCCGCGCGGCTGGTCACCGCGCTCCGGTCGCAACTTCGACCTCCCGGTGCACCTGCACACCCACGACACCGCCGGCGGCCAGCTCGCCACCTACCTCGCGGCGTCCGCGGCCGGGGTCGACGCGGTCGACGTGGCCTCGGCGCCGATGGCGGGAACGACGTCGCAGCCGCCGATGTCGGCGCTGGTCGCCGCGACCGACTTCTCCGACCGCGAGACCGGGCTGAGCCTGCGCGCGGTGGAGGACCTCGAGCCGTACTGGGAGGCCGTCCGTAGCGTCTACTCGCCGTTCGAGTCGGGTCTCACCGCGCCGACCGGCCGCGTCTACCAGCACGAGATCCCCGGCGGGCAGCTGTCCAACCTGCGCCAACAGGCCATCGCGCTGGGTCTGGGCAACCGCTTCGAGGCCATCGAGGACGTGTATGCCGCGGCCGACCGGATGCTCGGGCGGCTGGTCAAGGTCACCCCGTCGTCCAAGGTCGTCGGTGACCTCGCGCTGCACCTGGTCGGGGCCGGCGTCCGCGCGGCGGACTTCGAGAGCGACCCGTCGAAGTACGACATCCCCGACTCGGTGATCGGTTTCCTGTCCGGTGAGCTGGGCGACCCGCCCGGCGGCTGGCCGGAGCCGTTCCGCACCAAGGCGCTGGCCGGCCGCACCCGCAAGCCGGTGGTCGAGCAGCTGTCCGCCGAGGACACCGAGGCGCTGGCGGCGAAGCCGCGCGAGACGCTGAACCGGCTGTTGTTCCCCGGCCCGGCCAAGGACTTCGCCGCGTCCCGCAGTGAGTTCGGTGACCTGTCGCTGATCCGCACCACCGACTACCTGTACGGGATGCGCCGCGGCGTCGAGCACACCATCGACCTCGAGCCGGGCGTGCAGCTCTACGTCGGGCTGGAGGCCATCGGCGACGCCGACGAGCGGGGGATGCGCACCGTCATCACCACCCTGAACGGCCAGATCCGGCCGCTGCAGATCCGCGACCGCAGCGTCGCCGTCGACGTACCGACCACCGAGCGGGCCGACCCGGCCGATCCGGGCCAGGTCGCCGCACCGTTCGCCGGCGTGGTCACCCTCGTCGTCGGGGAGGGGGACACCGTCGCCGCGGGCGCGGTCGTGGCGACCATCGAGGCGATGAAGATGGAGGCCTCGATCACCAGTCAGGCCGGCGGGGTGGTGCTGCGCACCGCCATCCAGAAGGTCCAGCAGGTCGAGGGCGGCGACCTGCTGCTCGTGCTCAAGCGGTGACCAGGATCGTCGCGGGCCGGTGGGGCGGTCGGGCGCTGAAGACGCCCGAGGGCACCGCCACCCGGCCGACGAACTCGAAAGTACGTGCTGCGCTGGGCAACTCGCTGCAGGCATCGGGTGCGCTGGTCGGCGCGTCGGTGCTCGACCTGTTCGCCGGTACCGGCGCGCTCGGCCTGGAGCTCGCGTCCCGCGGGGCCGAGCGGGTCGTCCTGGTGGAGAACGACCGGGAGGCGCTGGCCGTCGTCCGGGCCAACGTGGCCACCCTCGACGCCGGCGGGACGGTCACGGTGGTGCCGAGCTCGGCGCTGTCCTACGCCGGGGCCGGAGCGGGCGGGGCCGGCTTCGACATCGTCGTCGCCGATCCGCCGTACGACCTGCCCAACGAGGACCTGACCTCGATGCTGCGCGGCCTGGTCACCCACGGACTGCTGAACCCGCACGCCGACCTCGTCGTGGAGCGGGCCCGTCGGACCGCCGACCTCGCGTGGCCGGAGCCGCTGGTGGGGGAGCGCACCAAACGCTACGGCGACACGGTGCTGCTGTTCGGGCGGGCTCCGTGAGGACGCCGCGACCGGTGCGCTGCTACGGTCGCGCGTCATGACGCGCGCCGTCTGCCCCGGGTCGTTCGACCCGCCCACGCTGGGGCACCTGGACATCATCGGCCGCACCGCCGGGCAGTTCGACGAACTGGTCGTGGCGGTGCTGGTCAACCCGGACAAGCACGGCATGTTCGGCCTCGACGAGCGGCTCGCCCTGCTCCGGCAGACGACGGCGGAGTGGCCCAACGTGACCGTCGACTCGTTCACCGGGCTGCTGGTCGACTACTGCCGGGAGCGCGACATCCGGGCCATCGTGAAGGGCATCCGGGCGGTCAGTCGACTTCGACTACGAGCTGCAGATGGCGCAGATGAACAAGGGCCTGACCGGCGTCGACACGTTCTTCCTGCCGACCAATCCGGAGTTCTCGTTCCTGTCGTCGTCGCTGGTCAAGCAGGTGGCGCAGTACGGCGGATCGGTCGATCACCTGTTGCCGGGGCCCGTCCGCCAGGCGTTGCGGGAGAAACTCGCCCGCTGAGGTGGGTGTCGTCACCTCGGTCGGGTGCGGCGCGCCGAACCGCCGTACGGGCCGGTCGAGGCCAGACTGGACGTGCGCCGGGCTCAGCCATGACCGCGGCGCTCGAAGGAGAAGGTGACTGCCGCCGTGTACCGGGTGTTCGAAGCTCTCGATGAGTTGGTGACCATCGTCGAAGAGGCGCGCGGCGTGCCGATGACCGCCTCCTGCGTGGTGCCTCGCGGCGACCTTCTCGACCTGCTGGACGACGTGCGGGACGCGCTGCCGGGTGAGGTCGACGACGCGCAGGACGTGCTGGA
Organism: uncultured Actinomycetota bacterium; assembly: GCA_963700115.1. Taxonomy (GTDB): domain Bacteria; phylum Actinomycetota; class Actinomycetes; order Mycobacteriales; family Nakamurellaceae; genus Nakamurella. The sequence continues at coordinate 1,741,364 of OY969473.1, forward strand.
CCACCGCGACCAGATGCTCAACGAGGCGCGCGCGTCGGCCGACAAGACCCTGGGGACGCGGAGATCGAGGCCACCCGCCTGGTCACCGACGCCCGGGCGCTGGCCGAATCGACCGTGAGCGCCGCGCAGGCCGAGGCCGACCGGCGGGTCCAGGAGGCCACCGAGGCGGCCACCGAGATCATGGCGCGGGCCCGCGCCGACGCCGATCGGGCGATCCGGTCCGGCCAGGAACAGCACGACACCGCCGTGGCGCGCGGCCAGAGCCAGCACGACGCGCTGGTCGCCCGCGGGACCGACGAGGGTGCACGGCTGGTCGCGGCCGGTCTGGCCGAGCAGGCCCGGCTGGTCTCGCAGACCGAGGTGGTGCAGGCCGCGTACGCCGAGTCGGCGCGCATCCTGGACACCGCGCACGCCGACACCGACCGGATGCGCAACGAGTGCGATTCCTACGTCGACGACCAAGCTGGCCAACCTCGAGGACACCCTCACCCAGACCTTGCGCACCGTCGGCCGCGGCCGCACCGCGCTGCGGTCGGGTGTGGCGGCGGACTACCGGGACTGAGCCCCTGCGCTCGTCGCGGCGGTGGGTGCCGTTCGCCGGCCGTGGGGGCGACGGTGCCCGGAGGTGGCATTTCCGCCGCCGGCCGGTGGGTTTTCTCGGACGCATCACCGGCTGTCGATGCTTCCCGGCAGCGCGTGCTGAACTGCGGTCGATTCCAGCCTGGGCGATCCGGTCGGCGGAGTGCGGGGATGCTTCCGCGGAAGCATCGGCCGCCCGACGTGCTCCCGTGGAGACTCGATCCGGCAAATCACCACGGTCGGTCACGGAAATGCCACCTCACGCCGTGATGCTTCCGCGGAAGCATCGCCCGGCACCGCATCACGCACCCGACGGATTGGGATCCGACTCCCGTATCGACTACTCTGGAACGGTTGCCTGAAGCGGGTGCAGTTCGTTGCCCCTGTTGTACGGCGCGACAGCCCGACCCAGCCCGGACCCCCGAACCTCGAGAGACGATGACTCCGAACCGCCCCAGCCCCGCGTCGCCGTGGGTCTTCGACACCCGACTGCTGTCCCGGCAGGCGGGTGTCGATGAAGCGATTCCAGGAGACGCTGACCTCGGACGACCGGATGGGCATCGATGTGCTGGCCGTACCGGCGGGGGAGCCGATCAAGCTCAACCTCCGGCTCGAGTCCGTCGTCGAGGGCGTGCTCGTCTCCGGCACCGCGATCAGCCGTGCGAAGGGCGAATGCGCCCGCTGTCTGACCGAGATCGACCGTCCGGTCGGTGCCGATCTCCGTGAGCTGTACGCGTACCCGAACTCGGTGACCGCACAGACCATCGAGGACGACGAGGTGCTCGTCCTCACGGACGACTTCATCGATCTGGAGGCACTCGTCCGCGACGAGATCGTGCTCCAGATGCCGCTGGCGCCGCTCTGCCGGCCGGACTGCCCCGGACTGTGCCCGACCTGCGGGGAGCGGCTCGATGACCTCGAGCCCGGTCACTCGCATGAGATACTGGACCCTCGCTGGGCCGCTCTGCGGAATCAGTTCGGCCACCAGAGTTCACGCCCAGAATGATGTTCGACAAGGAGTAAGTCGTGGCTGTCCCGAAGCGGAAGATGTCCCGCAGCAACACCCGTTCCCGCCGTTCGCAGTGGAAGACCACCGTCCCCACGCTGGCGACCTGCTCGAACCGTGCCTGCGGTGCCCTCAAGCCGCCGCACACCGCGTGCCCGACCTGCGGCCAGTACGACGGCCGCCAGGTCGTCGAGGTCTGACCCTCCCGGGTCGCCATCCGTGAGCTCGTCCACACCGCAGCTGGTCGACGCGACCGAACTCACCGCCAAGCTCGGCATCACTCTCGATGCCGAGCTTGTCGTGTTGGCGTTCACGCACCGCTCGTACGCCTACGAGAACGGCGGACTGCCGACCAACGAACGTCTCGAGTTCCTCGGTGACGCCGTGCTCGGGTTGTGCGTCACCGATTCGCTGTACCGCGCGCACCCCGGTTTCTCCGAGGGGCAGCTGGCCAAGCTGCGCGCCAGCATCGTCAACATGCACGCGCTGGCCGGGGTCGGCCGGGCCATCGGCCTCGGGGCGCTGTTGCGCCTGGGCAAGGGCGAGGAACTCACCGACGGCCGCAACAAGCCGTCGCTGCTGGCCGACGCCGTCGAGGCGCTGCTCGGCGCCGTCTACTTCGAGCACGGCCTCGAGACGGCCCGCGCCGTCATCCTGCAGCTCTTCGGCGAGTTGATCGACTCCGCGCCGAGCGTCGGTGCCGGACTCGACTGGAAGACGTCCCTGCAGGAGCGCACCGCCATCCTCGGGCTGGGCGTGCCCTCCTACCGGCTGACCGAGGAGGGCCCCGACCACGCGAAGCAGTTCACCGCGACGGTCATCGTCGCCGGCGCGGACCGCGGCGCCGGTCAGGGCCGCACCAAGAAGGAAGCCGAGCAGCAGGCCGCCGCGCTGGCCTACGGTGTCCTGACGCCGACGCCCGTCGCCCCGGCCGCCGCCGATACCTCGGTGAGCATCGACGCCACAGTGCCGGCCACCGACCCCGAGGGGTCTGTCGCATCCCGGTGACCAGTGCCTGAGCTCCCTGAGGTCGAGGTCGTCCGGCGGGGCCTGGAATCCCACGTCCTCGGCCGGCGTATCGAGCGCGTCGACGTCTTGCACCTGCGGGCCGTCCGCCGACACGTCGCCCGGTCCGGCGGACTTCGCCGCGTTGCTCGCCGGTCGCCGCATCGACGCGGTCCGCCGCCGCGGCAAATACCTGTGGTGGGCTCTCGACGACGGTGACGCGGTCATCGCGCACCTCGGGATGAGCGGCCAGTTCCGCGTCCGCGGCCCACTCGACACCGGCGGCGACTCACCCCACCTGCGGGTCCGCTTCGGCTTCGACGACGGCGGTCCCGATGTGCACTTCGTCGACCAGCGCACCTTCGGCGGGCTGTCGTTCTCCCCGGGCGGCGCCACGCTGCCCGTCGAGATCGCCCACATCGCCACCGATCCCGCTCGAGCCGACGCTTCGATCGCGAGGCCGCGGTCGCCGCGACTGCGGGCCCGCCGGACCGGGCTCAAACGGGCGCTGCTGGACCAGACGGTGCGTCTCCGGGGTCGGCAACATCTACGCCGACGAGGCGCTGTGGCGGGCGCGGCTGCACTACGCGCGGCCGACCGACAAGCTGACCCGCCCCCAGGTGCGGTCCGTGATCGCGGCGGCCACCGAGGTGATGGCGCAGGCACTGGAGCAGGGCGGCACCTCGTTCGACAGCCTGTACGTCAGCGTCAACGGCGAGTCGGGCTACTTCGACCGGTCGCTGAACGCCTACGGCCGGACAGGACGGCCGTGCGCCCGCTGCGGCACTGCCGATCGTCCGGGAGTCGTTCATGAACCGGTCGTCGCATTTCTGTCCCCAGATGCCAGCCGCGACCCCGGATGCCCGCACTACTGACCCTTGAGGGTGAGCCGCGACGGTGACGTCGCCGCTAGAGTGCCTGAATGCGCACCCCCTTCCTGCCCCGTCCGGTGACCGACGCGCCGCCCCCCGCCGAGGTCGTCAGCGAGGTCCAGCCGACGTCCGGAGCCGGTGGACGTGGCGCTGCGGGTGCTCACCCGCTCTGCCGACCACGGTCGGCTGTGGATGGGCTTGACCGTGGCCGGTGCGCTCGCCGGTGGCGCCTACCGGCGGGCCGGGATCCGCGGGCTCGGCTCTCTCGCGATGGCCTCGTTCGTCTCGAACTCGCTGATCAAGCCGCTGGTCGGCCGGCGGCGCCCCGACCTGGAACGCACCAAGCTGGCCCGCCGCATCGGTGAGCGGCCGTGGACGTCGTCGTTCCCGAGCGGGCACTCCGCGTCCGCGGCGGCGTTCGCGACCGGTGCCGCCCTCGAACTCCCCGTCGCCGGGCTTGCCCTGGCGCCGGTCGCCGCCGCCGTCGCCTACTCCCGCGTCCACGTCGGTGTGCACTACAAGTCCGATGTCGTCGTCGGCGCGGGAGTCGGCATCGCCGCCGCGCTGCTGGTGCGCGCGCTCTGGAAGGTCAAGGAGCACGGGCCGGCCAAGTTGCTGCACGCTGACCTGCCCGCGCTGGCCGACGGGGCCGGCCTCACCGTCGTCATCAACCGGGCCAGCGGCTCGGCGCAGGACGCCGGCGAGGACATCGCGGAGCTGCTGCCGAAGGCCCGCATCTTCCAGTGGGACCCGGAGGACGGTCCGGAGAAGCTGAACACCATCATCGGGCCCGACGTCGTCGCCCTCGGGGTGGCCGGCGGCGACGGTACCTGCGCCTCGGTCGCCGGAGTCGCGCTCGACAACGACCTGCCGCTGGCCGTTTTCGCCGCCGGCACCTTCAACCACTTCGCCAAGGCACTGGGTCTGGAGACCTACGAGGACACCGCCGACGAGCGTCCGCAACGGTGTCGGCGGGGCGGTCGACGTCGCCCGCATCGACGGGGTGCCGTTCCTGAACACCGCGTCCATCGGCATCTACCCCGACTTCGTCGCCGAGCGCGACCGGCTGGCCGGAAAGCTGGGCAAGCCGCTGGCCGCGATCATCGCCCTGCCGCGGATCTTCGCCAGGGCGGAGCCCGTCGTCCTCACCATGAACGGCCGTCCGGACCGGGTCTGGACGGTGTTCGTCGGCAACGGTCACTACACGCCGCGCGGCCTGGTCTCCTCCAGCCGCGACCACATGGCCGACGGGTTCATCGACGTGCAGGTCATCCTCGACCGGGGACGCTGGTCCCGCACCCGCGCCACCATCGGCTCGCTGATCGGCCAGGTCGAGCGCTCCGGTGTCTACGCCTCCATGCACACCCACCGACTGGACGTCACCATGGAGACCGAGGACCTGCGCGTCGCCCACGACGGCGAGATCACCGATCCCAAGGACTCGGTGGTGGTCGACCTCGACCCGCGGCACCTGCGGGTCTACCGCGCGCGGAAGTAGGCGACCGATGGACGACGGGAACGTCCGGCTCACGGCGTTCGTGCACGGTCGGGTGCAGGGTGTGGGTTTCCGCTGGTTCACCCGCGCCAAGGCGTTGGAGCTGGGACTCGTCGGGACCGCCACCAACCTCACCGACGGCAGGGTCGAGGTCGTCGCCGAAGGCCCGGCGGACCGGGTCGGGGAGTTGCTGGACTGGTTGCGGTCCGGCGACACCCCGGGCCGGGTCGACGATGTGGTCGAGCAGAGGTCGACCCCGCGGCACGATCTGACCGGCTTCCGGGAGGGGTGAACACCCGTCCGTGCCGGGCGCGGACGCCGGATCCACTTCGGCGCCGCCGGTAGAGTCCGGACGTCGGACACGGCGCACGGCCGCCGAACGGGAGGGCTGGCGTGTATCTGAAGAGCCTGGCCCTGCGCGGATTCAAGTCGTTCGCGTCGGCGACAACGCTGCACTTCGAGCCCGGCATCACCGCGGTCGTCGGTCCCAACGGCTCCGGCAAGTCCAACGTCGTCGACGCCATCGCCTGGGTGCTCGGGGAGCAGGGCGCCAAGGCGCTGCGTGGCGGCAAGATGGACGACGTCATCTTCGCCGGTACCGCCGACCGGCAGCCGCTCGGCCGGGCCGAGGTGACGCTGACCATCAACAACGCCGACGGCGCCCTGCCCATCGACTACGACGAGGTGGCGATCACCCGGCGGATGTTCCGGGACGGCGCCAGCGAGTACGAGATCAACGGCCGCGGCTGCCGGCTGCTGGACATCCAGGAGCTGCTGTCGGACTCCGGCATCGGCCGCGAGATGCACGTGATCGTCGGGCAGGGGCAGCTCGACGCCGTGCTCTCGGCCCGCCCCGAGGATCGCCGCGCGTTCATCGAGGAAGCCGCGGGTGTGCTCAAGCACCGCAAGCGCAAGGAGAAGGCGCTCCGCAAACTCGACGCGATGCAGGCCAACCTGACCCGCCTCGGCGACCTCACCTCCGAGTTGCGCCGGCAGCTCAAGCCGCTCGGCCGGCAGGCCGAGGTCGCCCGCCGGGCGATGAGCATCCAGTCCGAGCTGCGCGACGCCCGGTTGCGGCTGCTCGCCGACGATCTGGTCACCCTGCAGCGTCAGGTCGCCACCGAGCAGGCCGAGGAACAGGCGGCGCAGGACCGCCGGGTTCGGGTGCAGGCCGCTCTGGGGCAGGCCACCCAGGAGCAGGAGTTCACCGCCGCCGCCCTCGCCGACGCCACCCCGGCCCTGCAGGGGGCCCAGGAGACCTGGTTCGCGCTGTCCGCTCTGTCGGAACGGTTCCGCGGCACGATCAACCTGGCCACGGAACGCGCCCGCAATCTCGCCGCCCCGCTCGAGGAGGCGCGGTCCGGTCGTGACCCCGAGGAGCTCGAGGAGGCGGCCCGGGCCGCGGACCATGGAGCAGGCGGCCAAGGACGCCGCGGTCGCATCGGCTCGCGCTGCGCTGGACACAGCCGTCCGGGACCGTGCCGACCGGGAGGTCGCGCTCAAGCAGGCCGAGATCGGAGCTGCTCGCCGCCACCCGGGCGATCGCCGACCGCCGGGAGGGTCTGGCCACCCTCAACGGCAAGGTCAACGCCGCGCGTTCCCGGCTGGCTGCCATCGCCGACGAGATCACCCGGCTGTCGGCGGCGTTGACCAGCGCCCAGGACCGCGCCGAAACCGCCCGGCAGGAGTTCGCCGCGCTGGAGGAGTCGGTCGCCGCGCTCGGCGACAACGAGGTCGGTCTGGACGAGACCTACCAGTCCGCCCGTGAGGAGGCCGACCGCGCCGCCGACCGGATGCGCGAGCTGGTGGAGGCGCAGCGGTCGGCGATCAGCGAGCAGCGCTCCCTGCGCGCTCGGGTCGACGCCCTCGGGCTCGGTCTGAAGCGCCGCGACGGCACCGGCGCGCTGCTGCAGGCGCACGACCGGCTCGACGGCCTGCTCGGTCCGGTGTCGGCGCTGATCACCGTCCGGGCCGGTGCGGAAGCGGCCGTGGCGGCCGCGCTGGGGACGGTGGCCGATGCCGTCGCGGTGGCCGATCTCGCCGCTGCGGCAACCGACTCTCGCGTGGCTGCGGACTTCCGACGCCGGCCGTGCCGGGCTACTCGTCGGGGCGGGCGACGCCGATCGGGACGGCTGGCCGGCACTGCCCGCCGGGCGGATCCTGGGCACTGGACGCCGTGTCCGCGCCCGCCGCGCTGACCCCGGCGCTGACCCGGGTGCTCGACCGGCTGGTGTTGGTCGACGACCTGGCTGCGGCCGAAGCGCTGGTCCGGACGCACCCCGACCTGCGGGCTGTCACCCCCGACGGCGAGCTGCTCGGTGCCGCACACCGCCAGCGGCGGCCGGGCCGGTCAGCAGTCGTTGCTGGAGATCCAGGCGGCGGTCGACGAGGCGGAGGCCCGGCTCGGTGAGGTCTCCGCGGGGCTGGAACGCATCGAGGCCACCCTGTCCGGTGCGCGGGCCGACGCCGAGCTCCGCGAGCGCGACGCCGAGCAGGCCCTCCGCGGGCTCAACGACTCCGACGCCCAGATGAGCGCGGTCGAGGAGCAGCTCGGCCGGCTCGCCGAGACCGCCCGGGCCGCCACCGCCGAAGCGGATCGGCTCGCCCGGCAACGCCAGACCGCCGAGGACTCCCGGCAGCAACAGCAGGACGCCCTCGCCGACCTCGAGTCGCGGCTGGCCGCGGTCCAGGACCAGGACGCTGCCGACGGTGGTCGACTCCACCCAGCGGGACCGGCTGGCCGACCAGACCGCCCAGTCGCGGCAGCTCGAGATGGACGCCCGGCTCGCACTGCGCACCGTCGAGGAGCGGGCCCGGGCGTCCGCCGGTACGTCGGACAACCTGCGCCGCGCCGCGCGGGCCGAGCGCGAGACCCGGGCCCGCGCCGAGGCCGCCCGGACCCGGCGGGCGGTCGCCGCCGCCGTCGCGACCAAGGTGGCCGACCGGGCGACCGCCACCGCCGACGGTGCTGGCGCGGTCCCTGCAGGTCGGCGTCCGGCGCCCGTGACGCCGCCGTGGCCGCCCGGACCGCGGCCGAGCAGGCCGCGACGGCCGCCCGGTTGCGCGTCGCCGAGCTGTCCGTCGGAGTGGGAGAAGCTGACCTCCGAGGTACACCGCGAGGAGGTCCTGCGAGCGCAGCAGGCGATCCGGATCGAGCAGCTCGTCGAACGCGCGACCACCGAGTTCGCCATCACCGTCGACGATCTCGTCGCCGAATTCGGTCCGGACGCGTTGACGCCGCCGAGCGCGGTCGAGGTCGCCGAGTACGAGGCCGCCAAGGAGCGCGGCGAGCAGGTCTACGCCCCGCAGCCGATGGCTTTCGACCGGACCGCGGCGGAGCGGAAGCTGCGCAGCGCCGAACGTGACCTCGCCACCCTCGGGCGGGTCAACCCGCTGGCGCTGGAGGAGTTCGCGGCGCTGGAGGAGCGGCACGCATTCCTGTCGACCCAGCTCACCGACCTCAAGGACACCCGGCGCGATCTGCTGACCGTGGTGGGGGAGGTCGACCAGAAGATCCAGGAGGTCTTCGCCAGCGCTTTCCACGACGTGGCGCGGGAGTTCGTGACCGTCTTCCAGACGTTGTTCCCGGGCGGTGAAGGATCACTGGTGCTCACCGACCCGGACGACATGCTCACCACCGGCATCGAGGTGAATGCGCGGCCGCCGGGGAAGAAGGTCAAGCGGCTCTCACTGCTGTCCGGTGGCGAGCGCTCGCTCACCGCGGTCGCCATCCTGGTGTCGATCTTCCGCGCGCGGCCGAGCCCGTTCTACGTCATGGACGAGGTCGAGGCGGCGCTGGACGAGGTCAACCTGACGCGGTTGGTGACCTTGCTGTCCGAGTTGCGGGAGTCCAGCCAGCTGATCATCATCACCCACCAGAAGTTCACGATGGAGGCCGCCGACGCGCTGTACGGCGTTTCGATGCGCGGTGACGGCATCACCCAGGTCATCTCGCAGCGGATCCGCGGGGTGGTGTCGACCCCGCCGGTCGCCGCGGTCGCAGCCGGCTGACCGACGGGATCGGGTGGGCCGTGGGTCAGGCCCAGGGGCCCATCGCCTGCGCCCACTCGCGCACGTCGGCGTTGGCGACCAGTCCGTTGGCCACGAACGGGTCGATGGTCAGCTGCGACACCACGACGTCAGCGGAGGCGGCCTGGAAGATGAGCAGTGCGCCGGGGTTCTCGTCGTCGACGTACGGGCCGGACGCCAGCAAACTACCTTCGGCCAGCAGTTCGCGCAGGTAGCCCCGGTGGGCCGCCCGGTACAGGTCACGCTGCGCGGCCTGCTCCTTGTTGTAGGTGTAGTGAACAGCGAAGACGGCCATGCGGACGGAACCTCCGGGTCGGATCGGTACCCGAACCCTATCGTCAGCGACGGTGGGCGTACGCGGCCCGCGGTCGGCGGCCGCCAGGGGCTATACGTACGGCTCACTTCACACCGCCTCGAAATCGCGCCACCGCAACAGGTCTTGAGGACCACGGGGAGTGTGCTGGTCTGACGAGAGGCGAGCAGTAATCTCTGACGTTCAACACATCTCAGCGTGGAGGTTCCTTTTGAAGTCTGCATTTCTCGAATCCTGGTTGACACCTGTGCCCGGTTGTTCTGTCCCACCCGCCCACGCGCCCGGACTGGGCGCAGCTGCCGCCGGGGTCCTTTCGTCGACGGCATTCGGCTGGTCAGCCGGCCACCGCCGGGCCTTCGCGGCGCCTCTGACGCGGCGTTTCCGGCGGGCACGATGACGCCGCCGCAGGCTCACCCGGGGTCGTCGACCCTGGCGGCCCCGGAGGTCGACGTCGCGGCGGCAGCGTCGACGAGCGCAGTCGCACGATGACCGCGGTGTGATGCGGTTGGGCGTCCCGCGCGAATCTGCGCCCGGGCAGACCCTGGTGGCGGCGACACCGAAGACGACCGCGCGGCTGGTGGCGCTGGGGTTCGATGTCGTGGTCGAGTCGGGCGCCGGAGCGGGTGCGAAGTTCGGCGATGACATGTATGCGGCTGCCGGCGCCCGGTTGGTCGCTGCGGCGGAGGTCTGGGCGAGCGATGTCGTGTTGAAGGTCGACCAGCCGACCTCGAGTCGAGATCGTTTCGCTGCGGGAGGGCGCGATCGTGGTCGCCCAGATGGCGTTGGGTGACCAACCTGAGCTGTTCGCCGCCCTCAACGAGCGCCGGGCGGTCGGGCTGTCGCTGCATGCGGTGCCGCGGATCTCGCGGGCCCAGTCGATGGATGTGCTGTCGACGATGTCCAACATCGCCGGTTACCGGGGGGTCATCGAAGCGGCGGAGAATTACGGCGGGATGTTCGGCGGTCAGGTGACCGCTGCCGGGAAGACGCAGCCGGCCACGGTTTTCGTCATCGGAGCCGGGGTCGCCGGGCTGGCTGCGATCGGTGCGGCGGGAAGTCTCGGTGCCCGCGTGCGTGCCTTCGACGTGCGTCCCGAGGTGGCCGAGCAGATCGAGTCGATGGGTGCCACGTTCGTCACCAGCGCGGGGGCGGCCACCGAGGTCTCCACTGACGGCTACGCGCGGGAACTCACCACCGACCAGGCGGAACGGACGGCGCAGACCTACGCCGAGGAGTCAGCCGGGGCGGACATCGTCATCACCACCGCTCTGGTCCGGGGGCAGGCGCCGACCACCATCACCGCGACGATGGTGGCGGGGATGCGGCCGGGCAGTGTGATCGTGGACCTGGCGGCGTCCGGTGGTGGGAACTGTGAGCTGACCGTGCCGGGCCGCACCATCGTCACCGACAACGGGGTGACGATCATCGGCTACACCGACCTCGCCAGTCGGATGCCGGCTCACACCTCGCAGCTGTACGGCACCAACCTGGTCAACCTGTTGACGCTGCTGACGCCGGCGAAGGACGGCCGGCTGGTGCTCGATCTCGACGACGTGGTGCAGCGGGCGATCACCGTCACCCACGACGGCCAGACGCTGTGGCCGCCGCCGCCGGTGCAGGTCTCGGCGGCGCCGTCGCCGGTCGTGGAACGGACGGCCCCGGCACCGGTGGATCCGGAGGAGTTGGCGGCGGCGGCGGTGCGGCGAAAGCAGCGGCAGCTGGCGATGTTCGGCGTGGCGGCGGTTGCCGTCGGCGCGGCGGTCACGTTCTCGCCGCCGAGCTTCCTCGGCTTCTTCACCGTGTTCGTGCTCGCGGTCTTCGTCGGGTTCTACGTGATCACCAACGTCTCGGCGTCGCTGCACACCCCGTTGATGGCTCAGACCAACGCGATCTCCGGGATCATCCTGGTCGGTGCATTGCTGCAACTCGGCAATTCCGACATCGTCGTCGTCATCCTGGCTTTCATCGCCGCGACCGTCGCCTCGATCAACATCTTCGGCGGGTTCGGCGTGGCCGGACGCATGATCGCCATGTTCCGGAAGGACGCGTGATCCCCGACATGCCGACCGACATCGACTCTCTCACCACGAACAGCACCCTGCACTCGCTTGTCCAGGCCGCCTATCTGATCGCCGGGGTGCTGTTCATCCTGTCCCTCGCGGGGCTGGCGCATCAACGCTCCGCGAAAGCCGGGAACGTCGCCGGCAAGGTCGGTATGGTGCTCGCGCTGGCGGCCACGGTGCTGCTCGCGCTGCTCAACAGCGAACGCAACGCCGGTGTCACCGCCGTGCTGATCGCCGTCACCCTGCTGATCGGTGCGGTGATCGGCACCGTGCTGGCCCGCCGGGTCGAAATGACGCAGATGCCGGAGATGATCGCCATCCTGCACAGCTTCGTCGGCATCGCCGCCGTGCTGGTCGGCATCAACTCCTACCTCACCGAACGCGACTCGACCGACACCGTGCATCTGGTCGAGGTCTTCCTGGGCATCTTCATCGGCGCGGTGACCTTCACGGGCTCGATCATCGCCTACCTCAAGCTGTCGGCCCGGATGAAGTCGTCACCACTGGCCCTCCCGGGCCGACACGCACTCAATCTGGCGGCGTTGGTGCTCAGTGCCGTCCTGTTGGTGTGGTTCCTCGTCGACCCGAATCTCTGGGCGCTGCTGGCGATGTCGGCGATCGCGTTGCTCCTCGGCCTGCACCTGGTGGCCGCGATCGGCGGCGGGGACATGCCGGTGGTGGTGTCCATGCTGAACTCCTACTCCGGATGGGCGGCCGCGGCAGCCGGGTTCATGCTCAGCAACAACCTGCTGATCATCACCGGCGCCCTCGTCGGATCCTCCGGCGCGATCCTGTCCTACATCATGTGCAAGGCGATGAACCGCTCGTTCACGGCGGTGATCCTCGGCGGGTTCGGCACCGAAGCTGCACACCGGTACCGGGGACAGCGACCTGGGGGAGTACCACGAGACCACCGTCGGCTCCCTCGCCGAGCTGCTCGAGGAGTCCCAGACCGTCGTCATCGCGCCCGGGTACGGCATGGCGGTCGCCAAAGCGCAGAACCAGGTCGCCGAACTCACCGAGAAACTCCGGGCGCACGGCAAGCAGGTGCGGTTCGCCGTCCACCCGGTTGCCGGCCGGCTCCCGGGCCACATGAACGTCCTGCTCGCCGAGGCCCGGGTGCCCTACGACATCGTGCTCGAGATGGACGAGATCCAAGCCGATCTCGCCGACACCGACGTCGTGCTGGTGATCGGCGCCAACGACACCGTCAACCCCGCCGCCGAAGAAGACGCCGGGTCGCCCATCGCCGGGATGCCGGTGCTGCAGGTGTGGAAAGCCCGCAACGTCATCGTCTTCAAACGCTCCATGGCCACCGGCTACGCCGGTGTGCAGAACCCCCTCTTCTACAAGCCCAACGCCGCCATGCTGTTCGGCGACGCCAAGGAACAGTTGGAGAAGCTCGTCGGCGCGGTCGGTTCCAGCAACCCCGAGTTCTCGCACAGCCGGGTCTGACCAGCCTGGGACTGTCCTCACGGGCCTCGGGTGGTCACCTCGTCGAGGTGACCACCCGAGGCCCGGTGGGTCATCGATCAGCGGGTGGTCACCAGCCGCAGTGCACCATGGCGTTGGTCAGCCCGGCCGAGGTCACGACGCCGGTCCGCCTGTCCAGCGCGACGACCATCGTGGAGCCCGGCAGCCCGGAGCGGCAGCGAAGATCCGCCAGGTACCGCATTGATGCGTTGCCCGCGCCGTCGGTGACCAGCGACCCGGCTGACAGCACGCCGGACGGTATCGCCGCGCCGAACTGGATGGTGGCATTCGGGGTCATGCGATACGCCCCGCCGGACAGGTAGCCGCCGAGCTGGTGCAGGTAGGTGCTGACCGATGCGCCGCCGTAAGGAGTGGCGGCCGGATTGGCCAGTCGTTGCAGCTGCGCGGCGTTGTCCGACGTGGCTTGGGTCCGGGTGGCCGGGACGACGCACACCAGGTCGGTGGGACGGGTCTCCCGCCACACGAAGCCCGGCTTGCACCACCTGGTCACCGGGTCGGCGACCCGGCTGGCGGCGGCCGCGTTGTCCGCCCACGCCCTTGAGCGCACGTCAGGCGTGACACACACCGGGTCGTAGTGCGTGGCCTCTCGCCACACGAAACCGGACTTGCAGGTGTACGAACCGGAGATCACCGCTCCCGCATGGGCGGGCACCGTGGACGTGGCCACCATCCCCAGCGCTACTCCCGCCAACACCACCACCGAAGCCACCGTGCGCTTGAACCGTTGGAACATCGTGCCGTCCTTCCCGAAGATCGCGACGGCACCGGGTGGTGGCGTCGGGTACGGGAGTCCGGTAGGGGTCAGGCTGATACAGGGTTGGCGAAAGTCGCCGGAATCGCCGCAGGCGCAACGGGGCTCGGGTGGCCGACCCCGCCTGACACGCCGGCAGGTCTGCACGGCAAGGCGACCGCGCGAGCATCACCTGACGGCGGGCGCCGGTTTCGGAGGCTCGCACCTGGGAGCGGCCGGGTCGAGGTTGCGAGGCGGGGTCTCCTCGGTGCGGCCGGCGGAAGACCCAGGAAACACAAAAGGGGCCTGACCTGGACAACCGTCCAGGCCAGACCCCACGTGTGACTCAGATGTCGAAGTACATCGCGAACTCGTGCGGGTGCGGGCGCAGCCGGATCGCGTCGATCTCCTCGCGCTTGAGGCGGATCCACATCTCGATCAGGTCCTCGGTGAAGACGCCGCCCTCGAGCAGGTAGTCGTGGTCGGCCTCGAGGTTGTTGATCACGGCCTCGAGCGACGACGGCACCTGCGGGATGTTGGCGGCCTCGTCCGGCGGCAGCTCGTACAGGTCCTTGTCGACCGGCGCCGGCGGCTCGATCTTGTTCTTGATGCCGTCGAGGCCGGCCATCATCATCGCGGCGAAGGCCAGGTACGGGTTCGCCGACGGGTCGGGGCAGCGGAACTCGAGGCGCTTGGCCTTGGCGTTCGTGCCGGTCAGCGGGATGCGGATGCAGGCGGAGCGGTTACGCGCCGAGTAGACCAGGTTGACCGGGGCCTCGTAGCCCGGGACCAGCCGGTGGAAGGAGTTGACCGTCGGGTTGGTGAACGCCAGCAGCGACGGGGCGTGGTGCAGCAGCCCGCCGATGTAGTAGCGCGCCAGGTCCGACAGTCCGCCGTAGCCGGCCTCGTCGTAGAACAGCGGCTTGCCGTCCTGCCACAGCGACTGGTGGGCGTGCATCCCGGAACCGTTGTCGCCGAAGAGCGGCTTGGGCATGAAGGTGACGGTCTTGCCGGCCGCCCAGGCGGTGTTCTTGATGACGTACTTGAACAGCATCACGTCGTCGGCCGAGTGCAGCAGGGTGTTGAACTTGTAGTTGATCTCGGCCTGGCCGCCGGTGCCCACCTCGTGGTGCCCGCGCTCGATCTCGAAGCCGCATGTCGATCAGGTTCGCCGTCATGTCCTCGCGGAGGTCGGCCTGGTGGTCGTACGGCGGGACCGGGAAGTAGCCGCCCTTGACGCGGGTCTTGTAGCCGAGGTTGCCGCCCGGCTCGACGCGCGCGGTGTTCCAGGCGCCCTCTTCGGAGTCGACCTCGTAGAACGAGCCGTTCATCTTCGACTCGTAGCGGACGTCGTCGAAGACGTAGAACTCGGCCTCGGCGCCGAAGAAGCAGGTGTCGGCGAACCCGGTGGTGGCCAGGTACTCCTCGGCCTTGCGGGCCACGTTGCGCGGGTCGCGCGAGTACGGCTGCAGCGTGAGCGGATCGTGCACGAAGAAGTTGCAGGTCAAGCGTCTTGCGGCGGCGGAACGGATCGAGCCGGGCGGTGGCCACGTCGGGCAGCAGCGTCATGTCCGACTCGTGGATCGACTGGAAGCCCTTGATGGAGGAGCCGTCGAACGCCATGCCGGCGGCCAGCGACTCGACGCTCACGGTCTTCGCCGGCACCGTCAGGTGGTTCATGATGCCCGGCAGGTCGCAGAACCGGATGTCGAAGACTTCGACATCGTTGTCCGCGATGTAGGCAACCAGCTCTTCGGGGGTGGAGAACACGGACGAGCTCCTTCGCGTCGGGATGACATCCCGGCCGCATGGGGCGGCCCGGGACGGAGAGGCTACGACGGCGTCACGGTCACCCGGGACGGTAGTACATGCTGTCTCGTCCGTGTTTCGCTGTTGTGAACGGGCCGTAACACCGGGCGTGCCGGTAGGTCCGGCGCGGCCGTCACCCCGGTGCAGCGACCGGGGCGACGGTCCGTGCGGAGCGGTCAGAGGATGTACATCATCTCCTGGTACGTCGGCAGCGGCCACAGGTCGTCGGCGACGAGACCCTCGATGACGTCGGCCGCCTCGCGGACCGCGTTCATCGCGGGGATGCAGAACGTCGGCGGCGTAGCGCGCCTCGGCCTCGGCGTCCCCGGTCCAGGCGTCGAGAGCGGCCCGCAGACCGGCCAGCGACGCTCGCAGATCGCCGACCGGCGTACTGATCTCGGTCAGCGGGGTGGTGTCCATCTCGACCCCGACGGCCTTCAGTGCGGCCAGGTTGGTGGCGACCTCGGTCTGGTGCCGGACCGCGGCCGGCAGCACCGAGGTGGTGCCGATCTCGAGCGTCATCCGGGCTTCGACCCCGATGCTGCGGGTGTACTGCTCGAGGCCGATCTCGTAGCGGCTGTGCATCTCGCGGCGGCTGAACACCCCGTAGTGCTCGAACAGCTCCATGGTGTCGTCGCTGATCAGCTCCGGCAGGGCGTCCATCGTGCTGCGCAGGTTCTTCAGGCCACGGGCGGCGGCCTCCTGCTGCCACTCCTCGGAGTAGCCGTTGCCGCCGAACACCACCGCGCCGTGCTCGGTGACGATCTCGGCGAGCAGCGCCTGGACGGCGTCGTTGAACGGGGTGCCGGCCGCCACCGCGGTCTCGAGCGTGGTGGCGATGTGATCCAGGGCCTCGGCCATGATCGTGTTGATCGTCACCATCGGGGTCGCGATGGACTGCATCGAGCCGGGAGCGCGGAACTCGAAACGGTTGCCGGTGAAGGCGAACGGGCTGGTCCTGTTGCGGTCGCCCGGGTCGGTGGGCAGCACCGGGAGGGTGTCCACGCCCACCTGCAGCCGCCCGCGTTCCTTGGACGACGTGGCCCCGCCCTTGGCGATCTGGTCGAACACGTCGGAGAGCTGGTCGCCGAGGAAGATCGAGATGATGGCCGGCGGTGCCTCGTTGGCGCCCAGCCGGTGGTCGTTGCTCGCCGACGCGACCGAGACCCGCAACAGGCCGCCGTACTTGTGGACGGCCCGGATGACGGCGGCGCAGAAGACGAGGAACTGGGCGTTGTCGTGTGGGGTGTCCCCGGGCAGCAGCAGGTTGCCCTGGGTGGCGTTGCCGAGCGAGAAATTGACGTGCTTGCCGGAACCGTTGACGCCGGCGAACGGCTTCTCGTGGAACAGGCACTCCATGCCGTGCTTGTTGGCGAGCTGCTTGAACGTGGTCATCAGCAGCTGCTGGTGGTCGGCGGCGATGTTGGCCCGCTCGAACATCGGCGCGATCTCGAACTGCGCCGGCGCCACTTCCTGGTGACGGGTCTTCGCGGGGATCCCGAGCTTGAACAGCTCCCGCTCGCAATCCATCATGAAGCCCAGCACCCGCTGCGGGATGGCGCCGAAGTAGTGGTCGTCGAACTCCTGGCCCTTGGGCGGCTTGGCGCCGAACAGCGTCCGACCGGCCGCCATCAGGTCCGGACGGGCCAGGTAGAAGTGCCGGTCGACGAGGAAGTACTCCTGCTCCGGCCCAGCGAAGGACACCACCTTGTCGATCGTGGTGTGGCCGAACAGTCTCAGCACCCGGCCGGCCTGCTCCGACATCGCCTGCTGGGAGCGGAGCAACGGCGTCTTGTGGTCCAGCGCGTCGCCGAACATCGAGACGAAGATGGTCGGGATGCAGAGCGTCTTGCCGTTCGGGTTGTCCAGGATGTACGCCGGGCTCGTCGGATCCCAGCCGGTGTAGCCGCGCGCCTCGAAGGTGTTCCGCAGGCCGCCGCTGGGGAAGCTGGAGCCGTCCGACTCGCCCTGCGTGAGGGTCTTGCCGGCGAACTCGGCCAGCGACAGCCCACCGCCGGCCGGCTCGAAGAAGCTGTCGTGCTTCTCGGCGGTCAGACCGGTGAGCGGGTAGAAGACGTGTGCGTAGTGGGTGCAGCCCTTCTCCATCGCCCAGTCCTTCATGGCCGCGGCGACCGCGTCACCGACGCCCGGGTCGAGGAGCGCGGAGTGTTCGATGGTGGCGATCAGCGACTTGTAGACCGACTTCGGGAGGCGCTGCTGCATCACCGACAGGCTGAACACGTTCTCGCCCCAGATCTGGCCGGGAGCCTCGTCGACGTCGAACGTGGGCACCGGCGGCACGTAGGCCTCGACGTCCTTGATCGCCTGAAGGCGCACCTGATTTGCACTCATCTACCACCCCTTGGTGTGAGGCTGCATCACCGCAGCTCATCGTCAGAAACATCCACTGGCAGGGTGACCGGTCGGGATTTCGAGCGCGTGTACGAAGGGTTTCGGTGACGGTCGGTGATCGATCGCCGGTCGGTGTCCCCACGTCGTGTTGAATCGACCGCGGAATCGATCGGACGGCGGGTTGCCCGCCGCGACTGAGGGAGCTGGGTGGGTGTGGCGGACGGACAGCGGGGCTCGGGAGCCGACGGGGCGGCCGAGGGATGGGCGGGCCGGTCGTTCGGGGTGCCGGCGAGCGGTCCGGGAGCCGTCGCGGGCATCGGCCGGCGGATCGGCGCCTTCCTCGTCGACACCGTGGTCGCGGCGCTGGTCGCCTGGGCCTTCACCGCACCCGAACCGCCGCAGAACTGGAGCCTGTTGGTCTGGGGTGTGATGACGGTGGTCGGCGTCGCCCTGCTCGGGTCGACCCCCGGGCACTTCGTCTGCGGGACCCGCGTCGCCACCCTGCGCCCGGCGGACAGGAGCCCGCTGATCGGCGTGTGGGCGATTCCCCGCACCGTGCTGATCGGCCTCGTCGTGCCGCCGCTGATCCAGGACCGCGACGGTCGTGGGCTGCACGACCGGCTCTGCTCCACGATCGTCGTTCGGACGCGCTGACCTGTCGGCCCCGGAACGCACGGCCCCGGAACGCACGACGCCCGCGACCGGAGAGCCGGTCACGGGCGTCGGGGAGCCGGGAGGTCAGCGGCGGCGGGCGGCGCGCTGGATGTTGCGGGTCTTCACGTTCGACGGCATCGGGCCCTTGGGGATGCCGGCCTGCGGGCTGCGGCCGGACAGTGCCTTGAGCTTGGTGTCCAGCTGCTCGACCTGCGCGGCGGAGATGTTGCGCGGCAACTTGGTCAGCGTCGCGTTGAGCTTCTTCAGCGGGGTCTGCTTCTCGTCGTTGCCGACGACGATGTCGTAGATCGGGACCGAGTCACCGACGATGCGGGCGACCCGCTTCTTCTCCTGCGCGAGCAGCGGGATGACACGCTGCGGGACACCCTCGGCGATGAGCACCACACCCGGCCGTCCGACCACCCGGTGCACCGCGTCGAACTGGGCGGTGCCGGCGATGGCGGGCGAGATGCGCCACTTGCCGCGGAGATTGTTCTGCAGCGACCAGGCGGCCGCGCCCGGGCTTCCCTCGGCCTGCTTGTAGACGTTGGCCTGGACCCGGCGGGCGAAGATCAGCATCGCGCCGAGTCCACCGAGGGTCAGGCCCAGGATCGGGCCGAAGATGAACCCGAAGACCCCACCGCCGAAGAGCAGCGCGATACCGACGCCGATGAGCAGACCGAGCAGCAGCGCGCCCGCCATCAACGGGACGAGCTTCTTGTCGTCCTTGCGCTGCATCTTGAACGCCTGCCACAACTGCTTGCGGCGTTCCTTCGCGGCGGCCTTGCGGGCCACCTTCGCGGTCTTCTTCTCGTCCTTGGTCAGCGTGACCTTGCCTGATCGCGCCGAACCTGCTGCTGCCTTGGCCATGGGTCCAGAATACGGCCCGACGGCGGTCGCGCTCGCCGTACGGACGGCCCGGCGACGCAGGCCGTGGCGGTGGGGTCAGCCGGCGGGTTGGGCCGAGACGCGGCCTGCGGCCCGCCGCTCCTGGGCCTGGCGGAAGAGACTGCCGGCCTTGTAGGAGGAACGCACCAGCGGACCGCTCATGACCCCGCTGAAGCCCATGTCCAGCGCCTCGTCGCGGAGTTCGATGAACTCCTGCGGCTTGACCCACCGGTCGATCGGGTGGTGACGGGGGCTCGGGCGCAGGTACTGGGTGATGGTGATCAGGTCACAGCCGGCCTCGACCAGGTCGCGCAGCGCGGACGAGATCTCCTCGCGGGTCTCGCCCATGCCGAGGATCAGGTTGGACTTGGTGATCATGCCGGCCTGGCGGGCCAGTGTGATGACGTCCAGCGACCGCTCGTAGCGGAACGCGGGCCGGATCCGCTTGAAGATGCGCGGCACCGTCTCGAGGTTGTGGGCGAAGACCTCGGGGGCGGCGTCGAAGACCTGCTGCAACAGGTGCGCGTGCCCGGAGAAGTCCGGGGTGAGGATCTCGACACCGGTTTTCGGGGCGAACTCGTGCACCTTGCGGATGGTCTCCGCGTAGAGCCAGGCGCCCTCGTCCTCGAGATCGTCCCGGGTGACGCCGGTGATGGTGGCGTAGTTGAGGTCCATGGTGGCGATGGACTCAGCCACCCGCCGCGGCTCGTCCCGATCCAGCGCACCGGGTTTGCCGGTGTCGATGAGGCAGAAATCGCAGCGGCGGGTGCACTGGTCACCGCCGATGAGGAAGGTGGCCTCGCGGTCCTCCCAGCATTCGTAGATGTTCGGGCACCCCGCCTCCTGGCACACCGTGTGCAGCCCCTCCCGTTTCACGAGGGACTGCATCTGGGTGAACTCAGGCCCGGTCTTCATCCGGGTCTTGATCCACTCCGGCTTCTTCTCGATCGGCGTCTGCGCGTTGCGCACTTCCAGCCGGAGGAGCTTCTTGCCTTCGGGGGCGAGGGTCACGACATCAGTCCTTGCTCTGTTACTTGGTCACGTTCTTGGCAGCGTCGGCGACGTGGTCGGCGGCACTCTTGGCGTCGGCCTTGGCGTCCTTGAGATCACCCTTGGCGTCCGCGGTCCGGTCCGCGGCGTCGGCCTTGGCGTCGGCAGCGGCACCCTTGGCTTTGTCGGCCGCGTCCTTGGCGCCCGACTTCGCGTCGGCCACCGCAGTCGTCGCATCCGCCTTGACCCCGGCGGCCTTGTCGGCGAGGTCGTTCGTGGCGCTGGTCGCGGCATCCTTGGCCTTGTCGGCCGCGTCGCCGAGGTCGGCGGCCACGTCGGCGGCCTTGTCCTTGACGTCGTCGACCACCGCGGCGACCGTGTCGGCCGCCTTCCCGGCAGCGTCCTTGGCCTTGTCCACACCGTCGGCGACGGCCTCCTTGACGGCGGCCACCGTCTCCTGGGCGGGGCTGCCCTGCTTCGGCGTGGTGGCGGTGCTGGCCGGGTTGCCACGGGTCGGCTGGGCCGGCTGGGCGGTCAGCTTGCGCACCAGCACGGCGACACCGGCGGCGATGATGCTGATCAACAGGAGGTTGCGCAGCTTGTGCGAGGGCGGGGCCACGGCGTCGCCGGCCTGGTGCAGCTTCTTGGCGCTGGTCGCGCGCAGCTTGTGCTCGCTCTGCGCCGCCAGGGCGGTGGCCTTCGCCAGTGCACCGGCCTCGGCCGTCCTGGCGTGCTTCTTGGCCTGCACGGTGGCGCGCTGCGCCGACTTCTCGGCCGCCTTGCGAGCCTGGACGGCCGACTTCGCGGCGGCCTTGCGGGCCCGCCTGCTCAGCGTCTTGGCGTTGTCCTGCAACGAATCGGATGCCTTGGCCACGAGCGGCGCGACGGCCGCGCCGGCGGTGGAGGCGAACTCCGCGGCCCGCTCGGAGACGGTCTTGGCGACGTCGTGACTGAGCTCGCTGAACTTCTCGAAAACGTCGTGGCTGACGTCGGAGACGCGGCCGGCGACGTCGTGCCCGACGTCGGAGACGCGGCCGGCGACATCGTGGCCGACCACGGCGACCTTGTCCGCCACATCGGACGCGCGCGCATTCAACTCGGTTCCCACGGTCTTTGCCATGCTGTTCCCCTCATGAAGGTCGGAACACCGCGACGAGGTCTGCCGCAGTGCCGGACTGGATTGTGGCTGGTCGCAGTACCTGCGTTCGGCACTGTACCCATCCAGTCTCCCAGGCGGCACGCCCGCTGAGCCCATCACCCACGCAGCTGAGCCCATCACCCACGCAGCGCAGGTGCGAGAGCCCACCGGAAGCCGTCGGCATCCGGCGGCGGGGTCGTCGACGCGCCGGACGGCTGCACGCGGGGTGTGCGGTCCACCGGGAGCTCGCCGTCGAGCGCCTGGCCGAGTCGGGTCACCAGCAGCGGTGAGACCTCATCGACCGTCACGTCCCGATCGAGCTCCACACTGAGCGACGTCACCCCCGCGTCGGCGATTCCGCAGGGCACGATCCGCTCGAACGCGGCGAGGTCGGGGTTGCAGTTGAGCGAGAGGCCGTGACTGGTGACGCCCTTGGCGACCCGCACACCGAGGGCGGCGACTTTGCGCTCGGGCCGACCGTCGGCGGCGGGGAACCAGACGCCACTGCGGCCGGGGACCCGGACCGGTCGCAGCCCGAGATCGTTGCAGGTCGCGATGACGGCCTGCTCGAGCATCCGGACGTAGGCCACCACGAACATGGCCTCGGCCAACCGGACGATCGGATAGGCCACCAGCTGGCCCGGACCGTGGTAGGTGATGCTGCCGCCGCGGTCCACGTCGATCACGGGGGTGCCGTTGACCGGCCGGTCGGCGGGTGCGGTGCGCCGCCCGGCGGTGTAGACGGGCGGATGCTCCAGCACGAAGAGGGTGTCCGGTCCGGTGCCGGCCACCCGCGCCTCGGCGGCCGCCCGCTGCAGATCCCACGCCGTCCGGTACTCCATCAGCCCCGGTGTGACGACCGCGAGGGGCTCCCTGCTCAAACGCATGGGACGAGCCTACGCCCGCGCCGGATCGCTCCCGTAACGACGGTGCCCGGTGTGGACAACCCCGCGGCCGAGCGGCCGGGGTTGCCTACGGTGCCGTCCATGACGTTGCAGATCGGGGCCGACGTCGGCCCGTACACCGTGCTCAGGGCCGCCCGCCGGGAGGCGCGGCATGCCCGCACCGACGGGCCCCGGCGGCCGCCACGGGTGTGGCTCGCCGAGCCGTTCGCCGGCGGCGAACCGGTGGCGCTGATCGTGGCCGACGTCACCGCGGCGCCGGTGCCGGGGCCGTCGGCCCCCGACGGGACCGCTCCGTCGGCAGCGCTGCTCCGCCGCGAGTGGGCGTTGTCCGGGTCGCTGCGCCACCCGCACCTCGCGACGGTCCACGACCTGCTGGACACCCCGGACGGCGCCGTGCTGGTCACCGACTGGGCCGACCGCGGGAGCGTGGCCGATCTGTTGAGCGGCAACGCACGACTGTCCGCCGGTCAGACGGTGACCTTGCTGGCCGGGGTCTGCGCGGCGCTGACCGCCTGCCACGAGCGTGGCCTCGTACACGGCGACGTCACTCCGCACACCGTCCTCGTCGACGGCGACGGGCGACCGCTGCTCACCCGCGTCGGGCGTACGACCGCCGCCGTCGACAGCGGTACCCCGCCGCTCGTCGAACCCCGGTGCGCGTCGCCCGACGTGGCCCGTGGGCGGGCAGCCACGGCGGTGGACGACGTCTTCTCGATGGGTGCGGTGGCGATGCAGTGCCTCACGGGCCGGCCGGCCTGGCCAGCGCAGGACCTGCGCGACGTCGTCGTGCAGTCCGAATTCGGGCAGTGGCCGCGGATCCCGGAGTCCGCCGGCGCCGGTCCCGAGCTGACCGCCCTGGTGGACGCGATGTTGGACGCCGACCCGGCGGCCCGACCGACGGTCCGCGAGGTGGGGGAACGACTGTCCCGCTGCGGCCCGCCGCTGCCGCTCCCCGTGGGGACACCGAGCACCGTCGCCGGCGGTCGCGGCCGGCACGCACCCGCCGAGGCCGCCGTCGTGGAGGACGGCTGGACCGCCCCGGGGGCAGCCTGGGACGACGACGTGCCGGCGGGGGACGGGACGTCCGATCGCATCGCCGCCGACCGCGGCGCTGTCGACCCGGGAAGGTCGCTGCCGGCCTGGCGGCGCTTCGTGCTCCCGGTGCTGCTGCTGATCGTCGTGATCGTCGGCGCGGCCGCCGCCGGGGTCTGGTGGGCCGGCCTCGACCGACCCCTCACCGCCGGCCTCCCGACCGACACGTCCGATGTCGTCGCGGGCGGGTCGGAGGTGACAGGTGCCGCCTCCGGACCGGTCGACCCGTCGCGCGACTGGTCGGTGGTGGTCGCCCACCTGGACGAGCGTCGGGCGGCCGCCTTCGCCGCCGGGGACCCGGAGCTGCTGAGCGGGGTCTACACCGTCACCGCTCCCGGGCTGGCGGCCGACGCGGCGCGGATCCGGGCCCTCGCCGACAGCGGCGTGCGGGTCGACGGACTCCGTCATCAGGTGTCGTCGGTGGCCGAACTGCCCGCGTCCACGGCCGACGCGACCCGACCGGTGCTGGTGGTGACCGACGCCCTCCCGGCCGTGGCCCTCCGGGACGCCACCGGTGCTCAGGTCGGGACCACCGCCCCGGTGGGCGAGACGCGCCGGGTGGTCACCCTGGAACGCGTCGGCACGCGAGTTCCGCATCGCCTCGGTGACGGCGGCGACGGGTTGACGTGGTGCCGGTGGACGCGGCGGTGACCGAGCCCGCGGGGCTCTTCGCGGCCAGTCTGCGCCTCACTGTCGGTGCCCCGCCCTAGCGTGAGGTCCATGCGGCTGCTCCACACCTCTGACTGGCACATCGGCCGGACCTTCCACGGTCGCCCGCTGCTGGCCGACCAGGAGACAGACGCTCGCCGCCATCGCCGACATCGTGTGCGAGGAGCAGGTCGACGTCGTGCTCATCGCGGGTGACCTCTACGACCGGGCGGTGCCGTCGGTCGATGCGGTGCAGTTGGCGACCCGGGCGCTGCGCCGGATCCGCGACGCCGGCGCCGAGATCGTGCTGTCCACCGGCAACCACGATTCGGCGGCCCGACTGGGCGCGTTCGGCGACTTCCTCGCCGCCGGTGGACTGCACATCCGGTCGGTGTCGACCAGCTCGCCGACCCGGTGATCTTCGCGGACGCCCACGGCCCGGTCGCGATCTACGGCATCCCGTACCTCGAGCCCGATGTCGCCCGTCAGTCGATGGGTGTCCCGGGAGCCCGCGGGCACGCCGGTGTGCTCGGCGAGGCGATGACCCGGATCCGGGCGGACCTCGCCGGCCGCCCGTCAGGGACCCGGTCGGTCGTGCTGTCGCACGCGTTCGTCGTCGGCGGCACGGCGACGGAATCGGAGCGCTGCATCGACACCGCGGATCGCGTCCGCCGGCGACGCGCTGTTCGAGTTCAAGCGCGGCACGGTCGGGTCGGTCCCGGCCGACACCTTCCGGGGGGTGGACTACGTCGCGCTCGGACACCTGCACCGCCGCCAGCAGCTCGGCCCGCGGCTGCGCTACTCCGGTTCGCCGCTGCCGTACTCGTTCTCCGAGGCCGGCCAGACCAAGGGCGGCTGGATCGTCGAGCTGAGCGCCGCCGGTGTCCGTCAGGTCCGTGCCTTCGACCTGCCGGTCGTGCGCCCGCTGGCCACCGTCCGCGGTGAGCTCGCCGAGATCCTGGCCGGGTACGCCGAGCTGCGTGAGCACTACCTGTCGTGCGAGCTGACCGACACGCAACGCGCCGACCGACCCGATGCGCCGGCTGCTCGAGGTCTTCCCGCACGCCGTGAAGATGGAGTGGCAGCCCCTGGCCGTCGCCGGGCCGGGACCCGATTTCCACATCTCCCGCCGCGGACTGCCCGACGACGCCCTCGTCGACGCCTTCCTCACCGACTGCCGCGGCACCGGTCTCACCGACGGTGAGCACACCCTGCTCGCGGCACTCGCTGACCGCCGCCCGGATCGCCGAGGCCGCCGCGTGAAGCTGCACCGTCTGGCGCTGTCGGCGTTCGGCCCGTATCCCGGTCAGCTCGACATCGACTTCGACCGGCTCGGCGCCGACGGGCTGTTCCTGCTGCACGGCGACACCGGTGCCGGCAAGACCTCGCTGCTCGACGCGGTGGCCTTCGCGTTGTTCGGCACCGTGCCGGGGGCCCGGCAGGAAGCCGGCCGGCTGCGCTGCGACCAGGCGGCGCCGCAGGCCGAGACGCGGGTGACGCTCGAACTGACCGTGTCCGGGCAGCGGTTCCGGATCAGCCGGACCCCGAAGTACGAGCGCGCCAAGACCCGCGGCAGCGGCACCACCGTCAGTCAGGCGACGGCGAGCCTCGCCTGGATCGGCACCCCGCCGCCCGGACGGGCCCCCGGCGGCGTCGACCGGATCCCCGAGGTCGCGCTCATCGTCACCGAGTTGCTCGGGCATGACCGCCGACCAGTTCTTCCAGGTCGTGCTGCTGCCGCAGGGGGATTTCGCCCGGTTCCTGCGCGCCGACACCGACCAGCGCGAGCGGCTGCTCGAGCAGCTGTTCGACACCGGGCGGTTCGGCACCATCGAGCAGTGGTTCGCCGAGCGACGCCGGGTCAGCGGGGCCGCAACTGCGGGAGCGGCTGGACGTGCTCGGCCGGCTGGTCGCCCGCACCGTGCAGGCCGCAGGCTGGCGGGGGGACCTGCCCGCCGAGCCCGACGCCCGCTGGCTCGACGGCGTCCGTGATCTCGTCGACGGACGCCGTGCGCTGACCGCCGAGGTGGCCGCGGCCGCTGCGGCCGAACGACGCATCGCCCAGGAGGAGCTCGGCCGGCAGTCGGCCGTCCGCGAACACACCCGCCGGCTCGCCCGGCTGCACGCCCAGCAGCGGGAGGTGGCGCTCACGGCACCCGAGCGACGGCGGTGGCAAACCGAGATCGACCGCGCGCGGCGGGCCGCCCCGGTGCTCGCGGGCGACACCGCCTCCCGCCGCGCCGAGGCCGTGCACGACGCCGCCCGCGCCGAGCGTGACCGCCGGCTGGCCGCGGCCGTCCGGCTGCTCGGCCCGGCGGAGCACGATATCGTGCCGCCCTCACCGGCGGACCTCGTCGTCAGCGGTGCGGCCCGGGCCGCCACCGCGGCGGTCCGCGATCGCGCCGGGCATCTCGGCGGCCTCATCGCCGACTCCGAGCGGCAGGCCGATGATCAGCGTCACCTCGCCGCACTGGTCACCGCGGTCGCCGCCGCCACCGCGCAGCGCGCGGAACTGACCGCCGAAGCCGCGGCCCTGCCGGTCCGGGTCGACGTACTCGCCGACCGGTACCGGTCCGCCCGGGATGCTGAGACCCGGCTTCCCGACCTGCGCCAACGAGCCGGGGCGCTGACCACCGCGGTCGCCGACGCGCGGAAGCTGCCCACGGCGCGCACCGCCGCGCAGCGCGCCGTGGATGCCGCCCAGCGCGCGGTCGACCAGGCCCAGGCCGCCACCGGCCGTCGACTCGAGCTCACCGCCCGCCGCATCGACGGCATGGCGGCCGAGCTCGCCCGGTCCCTCGTCGACGGCCTCGGGTGCCCGGTCTGTGGCGCGGACGAGCACCCACACCCGGCCGCCGGCACCCCCGACGCGGTGAGCACCGCCGAGGTCGCCGCCGCCCAGGACGTGGAGGAGGCGGCCGCCCGCCGTCGCGACGAGGCGATCGCCGTCCGGGCCGCCGCCGCACAGCAGGTCGCGGTCCTCGAGGCCACCCTCGACGGCCGGAGCCTCGACGAACTGACGGCGGGGTCGGCGGCCGCGAGCCGGGCGCTGACCGAGGCGACCGCGCTGGTCGCCGCGGCGCCGGGCCTGGAGCGGGAGCTCCGCGAGCTGCAGGGCCGTGCCGACGACCTGTCCGCCCGGATCACCGAACTCGGCGCGACCATCACCGAACGCTCCGCGCGGATCGAACCGCTTGCGTGCCGCGATCTCCGAGCGGGCCGTCGCCCTGCGGATCGCCGCCGCCGGTCATCGCGATGTCGCCGACCGCCGCCGCGCGCTGCTGGAGCTGGCCGACGCGCTCGACGCGCTCGACACCGCCGGGCACGTCGTCCGGGCCGCCCGTGACGGCGTGACCAGCGCCTGGGAGCTGGTCGCCGCCGCGCTGGCCGAGTCCGGGTTCACCGATCTCGACGAAGCGCGGGCGGCGGCCGCCGTCGACGTCAGCGGCACCGAGCAGCGGCTGCGCGCCGCCGACCGGACCGTGGCCGCGGTCGAGGCGCAACTGGCCGATCCCGATTTCGCCGGGCTCGACGCCCTCGACGATCTGGACGCCCACCTGGCGACGGTCGAGCGGGAGCTGGACCGGGCCGTCGTGCGGGTGACCGCCGCCGAGACCGCGGCCACGACCGGGTTTGCGGACGCCCAGGCAGCCGCGTCCCGGCAGCGCGAGGTCGACCTGCTGGCCGCCGAACTGGTCGAGACCTGGCAGGAGCTGGCGCCGCTGCGCGCGGCCGACCGCGAGCTCAGCGAGCTCACCGAGGTGATCCTCGGCCGCGGCGCCAATCGGCTGGGGATGTCGCTGCGGTCCTACGTGCTGGCCGCCTGGCTGCACGAGGTCGCCGCCGCCGCCAACGACCGGCTCCGGGTGCTTTCCGGTGGCCGGTACACGTTCGTCCCGTCCACGGCGCGCGAGAGCCGGGGTCGCAGCGGCGGTCTCGGCCTCGACGTGCTCGACGAATACTCCGGCAAGTCCCGCCCGACGAAGACGTTGTCCGGCGGTGAGTCGTTCCTGGCCTCGCTCGCGCTGGCCCTGGGGCTCGCGGACGTCGTCGCCGGCCAGACCGGCGTCGGCCTGCTGAACACGATGTTCATCGACGAGGGCTTCGGCACCCTGGACGCCGACTCGCTCGATCTCGTGATGGAGACGTTGGATTCGCTGCGCGGTGAGGGACGGGTGATCGGTGTGGTGTCGCACGTGGACGAGCTGCGGCAACGGATCCCGAGCCGGCTGCGGGTGCTGCGGTCCGCCGCGGGGTCGACGGTCGAGCTGACCGCGTCCGGCGCCGGGATGGAGCTGCTCGCGTGATCACCCTGGTCTGCCGGTTCGTCGACACCGCCGCCGACTTCCTCGACACCGCCCGGGCGCCGGTCGCGCTGCTCGCCGCCCAGCCGACCTGCCGCAGCGCCCGTCTCGCCCGCTCCACCGACGACGCCACCCGGTGGACGCTGATCGCGGAGTTCGACAGTGTGCCCGGCTACCGGCGGGCGCTGAGCCCGTTCGACGTCCGGACCTCCGTCGTCCCGTTCCTGTCGACCGCCGAGCAGGGCACCTCCGGGGTCTTCGAGGTCGCCCTCAGCGCCGACGCGGGACGGGTCCTGGAGCACGAACTGCTGGTCGATCCGTAGCGCCGGCCCGGTTGCCCGGGTCGCGGCGTGCGGCTCGGCCGGTCCGGAGCACTAACGTTGGCACGTCATCTGCATCTGTTCGAGGAGATCTTCGTTGCCTGCGTCCGTACTCGATTCCGTCGTCAGCCTCGCCAAGCGCCGCGGGTTCGTCTTCCCCGCCGGGGAGATCTACGGCGGCACCCGGTCGGCGTGGGACTACGGCCCCCTCGGCGTGGAGCTCAAGGACAACATCAAGCGTCAGTGGTGGAAGACGATGGTCCAGGGCCGCGACGACATCGTCGGCCTCGACTCCTCGGTCATCCTGCCTCGCCAGGTGTGGGTCGCCTCCGGTCACGTCGGTGTCTTCACCGACCCCCTCGTCGAGAGCCTGATCACCCACAAGCGTTACCGCGCCGACCATCTCATGGAGGCCTACGAGGCCAAGCACGGCCGGCTGCCGGAGAACGGCTGGGACGACATCCCCGATCCGGAGACCGGCGTCCGCGGCAACTGGACCGAGCCGCGCGACTTCAACATGATGCTCAAGACCTACCTCGGCCCCGTCGAGGAGGAGTCCGGGCTGCACTACCTCCGGCCCGAGACCGCCCAGGGCATCTTCGTGAACTTCGCGAACGTCAGCACCACCGCACGCAAGAAGCCGCCGTTCGGCATCGGCCAGATCGGCAAGTCGTTCCGCAACGAGATCACCCCCGGCAACTTCATCTTCCGGACCCGCGAGTTCGAGCAGATGGAGATGGAGTTCTTCGTCAAGCCCGGCGAGGACGAGCAGTGGCACCAGTACTGGATCGACGCCCGCACCGACTGGTACACCGACCTCGGCATCGACCGCGACAACCTGCGCCACTACGAGCACCCGCAGGAGAAGCTGTCGCACTACTCCAAGCGCACCGTCGACATCGAGTACCGCTTCGGCTTCCAGGGTTCGGAGTGGGGCGAACTCGAAGGCGTCGCCAACCGCACCGACTTCGACCTGTCGACGCACAGCGAGCACTCCGGCAAGGACCTGTCCTACTTCGACCAGGAGACCGGCCAGCGCTGGACGCCCTACGTCATCGAGCCGGCCGCCGGACTGACCCGATCGCTGATGGCGTTCCTGATCGACGCCTACGCCGAGGACGAGGCACCCAACACCAAGGGTGGCGTCGACAAGCGCACCGTGTTGCGGCTGGACCGCCGGCTGGCGCCGGTCAAGGCGGCCGTGCTGCCGCTGAGCCGCAACGCCGACCTGTCCCCGAAAGCGCGCGATCTCGCCGCCGAACTGCGCAAGAACTGGAACGTCGAGTTCGACGACGCCGGCCAGATCGGCAAGCGGTACCGCCGCCAGGACGAGGTCGGCACCCCGTTCTGCATCACGGTCGACTTCGAGACGTTGGACGACCACGCCGTCACCGTCCGCGAGCGGGACAGCATGAGCCAGCAGCGGATCGCGCTGGACCAGGTGCCGAAGTACCTGGCCGGCGAGCTGCTCGGCTGCTGACCCCAGGCGGGCGTCACGCCCCGACGTCGCCTGACCGGCAGGCCCGGGTCACGGGACGCCCGGCCATGGGCGTCAAGGCGTCAGATCGCCCGGGTAGAGGAACTCGTCCGCCGGGACCGTCGTGGAATGGAACCAGGCCTGCAGGAACGCGGTCTCGTCCCGTCCCGCGATGGTGGTGACCAGCGACTCGAAGTCGGCCCACGAGGCGCTCTGACCGGAATGCTCCTCGATCCAGCTCAGCAGCAGTTCGTCGAACTTCTCGTCGCCGAGCTCGGCTCGCAGGGCGTGCAGCGCCAGCGGACCGCGCGAGTACACGGCGCCGAACTCGTTGCCGGCACCCATGTCGTACAGCGGGCTCTGCCAGAACGACGGCACGTCCCGCGAGGTGGCGACGGTCTGGCGGTACTTGTCGTCCAGGTCGGCGCCGTTGTCTTCCGCCCACAGCCATTCCGCGTAACTCGCGAAGCATTCGTTCAGACAGATGTCGGCCCACCGCTCGACCGTGACCGCATCGCCGAACCACTGATGGGCGAGTTCGTGGACGACGGTGCTCTCGTTGCCCGTCCCGCTCGAGTACACCGGCCGGGTCTGGGTCTCCAACGCGTACCCGAAGCTGTCAGCGAGGTAGATGCCGCCGGTGGACGCGAACGGGTACGGGCCGAACCGGCTGGCGAGGAAGTCGACGAACTCGCCCGTACGGTCCGCGACGGTGCGGTCACCCTCCTGCCCCTTCGCGTAGGCGTTGATGACCGGCAATCCGCTGGGGGTGTTCTCCTGGGTCTGGGTGAAGGTGTCGATGTAGACGGTCGACAGGTAGCTGGCCATCTCCGACGTCTCCACCCACCGGAACCGGTCGAGGCCGGGCTCGGACGCCGGAACGTCGGCCGGGTCCGGAAGCCCGTTCGAGATCACCTTCCAGCCGGTCGGGACCTGTGCGTCGATGCGGAAAGTCGCGCGGTCGGTGGGGATCTCGTTGACCGGAT
This sequence comes from uncultured Actinomycetota bacterium, assembly GCA_963700115.1. GTDB lineage: Bacteria > Actinomycetota > Actinomycetes > Mycobacteriales > Nakamurellaceae > Nakamurella. The sequence continues at coordinate 1,772,513 of OY969473.1, forward strand.
ACCAGGCCGAGGCCGAGAACGGTTCGCCGATCGCCACGGCGCCCCCGGAATCGAGGTTGAACCAACCGCCGTCGGCGAGCCCGGACGTACCGCCGATGATGGGTGCCGGGGTGCCGCGGTAGGTCACCGTCACCCGGGCCGCGGTCCCGGGGTCGAGGCCGCGGATCGGGGTGACCGTCAGCTTGGCGTCGTGCTGGTCGAAACCGGCGGGGGTGTCCCCGACGAGCACCTCGCTGACCGTCATGGTGGGCTGCAGGTCGAAGCTGAACCGCCCCAGCCGGGTCGCCTCGGTGACCGTCGCATCGATCACGGTGGTCGCCTGCAGACGACCGGAGTCCGGGTCGTAGATCAGCGACACCGCGTAGGCCGTCACGTCGTAGCCGCCGTTACCGGCGTCGGGGTAGTACGGATCGTCGCCGGTCTCGGCGCCCACCGTGCCGTCGGGCTCGACCTCCGGTGGTGGTCCGGGGGTCGTGCCGGGGTCGGGGAACGAGAAGGACGGGCTCGTGGTGGAGGGCACCGTGATGGTGGGGCCACCGGGTGCGGGGTCCGGGGTCGTCGTGGAGATCGTGGTCGCCGCTTCTCCGGCCGCCGGCGTGCCGGCCACGTTCCGGTCGGGCCGAAAGGCGAATGACAGCACGACCGCGCCGAGGACGAGCAGCACGAGGGACAATGCGTACCAACGGTGGCGCGACGACATAGCGCGACCTTAACCGTCCGTGTTCTTCTGCCGTCCTGACCGGGCGGCGCGCCGGGACGGCGACCCGACGAACGGTCCGCCGCCGGCCGCGGGTGGACGCACGGCCGACCGGCACGCCGTCGGCTGGCAGGATCAGGGCATGATCGGGCAGCCGCAGTCCGCCGCACGGATGATCGGCCGGTACGTCGCCGGCTCGGTCCTCGTCGCGGCGCTCGTCGTCACCGGGGTGGCGTTCCGGGTCGCCGCGACCGCCGGCGTCGACCAGCGTGGGCCGGTGGACGCCATCGTGGTGCTGGGCGCGGCTCAGTACGACGGCGATCCGTCGACGATCTTCCGGGCCCGGCTCGACCACGCGTTGATGCTGTACCGGGAGGGGGTCGCCCCGCACATCATCACGGTCGGCGGTTCCCAGGCCGGCGACGCCTTCACCGAGGCCGGTTCGGGTCGCACCTACCTGATCGAACAGGGCGTCCCGGCCGACGCCGTCGACGCGGTCGGCGAGGGCAACGACACCCTGGTCAGCCTGCGGGCGGGCGCCACCGAGCTGCGCGCGCGAGGCTGGAACTCCGTCGTCCTGGTGACCGACCCCTGGCACGCCTACCGCAGCAGCGTGATGGCCCGCGATCTCGGCCTCACCGTCGAGGTCTCCTCGGTCGACCGGGGCCCTGCCGCCGCCACCGGGGTCGCCCCGCGGTACCTCCTCCGCGAGACGCTCGGCACGCTGTACTACCGGCTGGTGGGCGGGTCGTCGGGTCTCGGGTACGAGGTCCTGTGACCGCCGGCACGGCGTACCCGCTGGCCGTCTATGCGGCGGAGGACTCCGAACGGCGGCTCGTCGAGGGACCCAAGGAAGCGGTCCTGCCGGTGCCGACGCGATCACCCCGCGCGGCCCGTTCGCCCGGGACCGCGCCCGGGTGCTGCACTCGGCGTCGTTCCGGCGGCTGGCCGGCAAGACCCAGGTGGTCGCCCCGGACGAGGACGAGGTGCCGCGGACCCGGCTGACCCATTCGCTCGAGGTCGCCCAGATCGCCCGTGAGATCGGCGCGTTGCTCGGCTGCGACGCGGATCTGGTCGACCTGGCCGGGTTGGCGCACGACATCGGCCATCCCCCGTTCGGGCACAACGGCGAACGGGCGCTGGACGAGGTCGCCCACGCCATCGGCGGTTTCGAGGCGAACGCGCAGAACCTACGGCTGCTGACCCGGCTCGAGGCCAAGGTCATCGCCCCCGACGGCGCGCCGCGCGGGCCTCAACCTGACCCGGGCTGCGCTCGACGCGGTGGTCAAGTACCCGTGGACCCGGCCGGCCGCCGGCGGCAAGTTCGGCGTCTACGCCGACGATGCCGCGACCTTCGCCTGGGTCCGGTCGACGGTCCCGGCGACGGTGTCCGGAGCGGGCCCGCTGCCTGGAGGCGCAGGCGATGGACTGGGCCGACGACGTGGCCTACTCGGTGCACGACGTCGAGGACGGCATCCACGCCGGTCGGGTCGATCTGCGTACGCTGACCGATCCGCAGGAGCGGCACGCGGTCTGCGTGAACGCCGCCGGACGACACTCCACCGAGTCGGCCGCCGATCTCGAGCAGGTCCTGCTGGACCTGCTCGACCTGCCGGTGGTCGCCGCCGCCTGCCGGTTGCACGGCACCCCGGCAGGGGAGAGCGCGCTGCTCCGGATGACCAGCGAGCTGACCGGCCGGTTCGCCACCGGTGCGGTGCTGGCCACCCGGCAGGCCGCCGGCGACGGCCCGCTGCACCGCTACGACACCGACCTGGTCGTGCCGCGGTTGCTCGTCGCCGAGGTGGCGGTGCTCAAGTCCATCGCCCACCTGTACGTCATGCAGGACCCGGTACGGCAGGAGCTGCAGAACCAGCAGCGGCGGTTGCTCGCCGAGCTGGTCGAGGGGCTGTGTGACGCGGGCGCGGCGGCGCTGGATCCCGGCTTCGCGGTGTTGTTCGTGGCCGCCGACACCGACACCGAGCGGCTGCGGGTGGTCGTCGACCAGGTCTCGTTGCTGACCGATGCGCAGGCCTTCGCCCGGCACCGGCGGTGGGTGCGGCCGGACTGATCCGAACCGTCGGTGACCGACACTAGACTCGCTCGAGTGGCGGGGCGGATAGCGGACGGGGACAAGGAACGCGTCCGCGAACTCAACCGCATCGAGTCCGTCGTCGGCGACTACGTGGCCCTCCGGTCCGCCGGCGGCGGCAACCTCAAGGGCCTCTGTCCGTTCCACGACGAGAAGTCGCCGTCGTTCAACGTGCGGCCGACCCACGGCACCTACCACTGCTTCGGCTGCCAGCAGGGCGGCGATGTCTTCAGCTTCATCGCCGAGATCGAGCACCTCACCTTCCCGGAGGCGATCGAACGGCTGGCCGACCGTGTCGGGTACGTCCTGACCCGCGTCGAGGGCGGCTCGTCGGTGCAGGTCGAGCGCGGTACCCGGTCCCGGCTGCGTCGCGGCGAACAAGGCGGCGGCGGCCTTCTACGCGGACCGGCTGCACACCCCCGAGGCCGCGCCGGCGCGGGAGTTCCTGGCCGAGCGCGGGTTCGACGTCGCGACCTCGCTGACGTTCGGCTGCGGGTTCGCCCCCGGCGGTTGGGACGAGCTGACCAAGGCGCTGCGCAGCGACGGCTTCACCGACAAGGAGCTCGTCACCGCCGGCCTGTCCAAGGAGGGCCAGCGCGGGCTCGATCGACCGCTTCAACCGGCGGCTGCTCTGGGCGATCCGCGACGTCGCCGGGGATGTGGTCGGGTTCGGCGCGCGCCGCATCTTCGACGACGACCGCATCGAGGCGAAGTACCTCAACACCTCCGACACGCCGCTCTACCACAAGTCCCAGGTGCTCTACGGGCTCGATCTGGCCAAGAAGCAGATCCGCAAGGAGCGGCGCGCGGTGGTCGTCGAGGGCTACACCGACGTGATGGCCATGCACGCGGCGGGGGTGACGACCGCGGTGGCGTCCTGCGGGACGGCGTTCGGCGACGACCACATCGGGGTGCTGCGCCGCTTTCTGCTCGACTCCGACGTCATCCGGGGCGAGGTCGTCTACACCTTCGACGGGGACGCAGCCGGCCGGAACGCCGCCCTGAAGGCGTTCGACTCGGACCAGAAGTTCGCCGCCAACACCTTCATCGCCGTCGCCCCGGACAACCTCGACCCCTGCGAACTCCGCCAGAAGCAGGGGGACGCGGCGCTGCGCGACCTGGTCGAGACGAAGAAGCCGCTGTTCGCGTTCGCCATCGGGTCGACGTTGTCCGGCTACGACCTCAACACCGCGGAGGGCCGGGTGGCCGCCGGCCGGGCGACCGTCCCGCTGGTCGCCCGCATCAAGGAGACCGACCTCCGCAACCAGTACGTCAACGAGCTGTCGCCGCAGATCGGCATGGAGCCGGCCGAGCTGCGGCAGCGGGTGACGGCGGCGGTGGCCGAGCAGGCGCGGGCGGCAACCAGGACGCCGCGCAAGCCCCCGGATGCCGCCGGCACCCCGGCCGCACCGACCGTCGATCTGCCGAAGAAGGATGACCGACTGCTCTCGGCGGAGCGGGAAGCCCTCAAGCTCGCCCTGCAGCAGCCCGCCGAGGTGGCCGGCGCCTACGAGGGTCTGGGGACGAGCGTCTTCACGCACGCGGCGTACGCCGCCGTCCACGACGCCATCATGGCCGCCGGTGGGCCGGCGGCCGCCGGCCACGGCGGGGCGGCCTGGGTGGCGCTCGTCCGGGAACAGCTGCCGGTACCGGCGCTGTCGTCGCTGGCCAGCGAGCTGGCCAACGAGCGGATGAACACGGGGGTTCCCGGTCCGGACCCGGTCTACGCGGGATCCATCATGGCGTCACTGGCCGAGCGCGCGGTGGCCGTGCAGATCAAGGACCTGGGGGCGGAATTGAAGCGGGCCGAATCCGGTGGGGACGCGGCGTGGCGGGCCCAGGTGCAGGCCGACCTGTTCGCCCTGCAGCAGTACCGACGGGCGCTCGTCGAACGCGCGAACAGGCAGGGCTGATGTTCGGCTTCCGCAAACGCCCCGCACCGCCGGCCGCCCTGACCGGCGCCCTGTCCGCGGACGAGGAGCTCCTCGCCTCCGCACAGGACGCTGCCGGGGGATGGATAGGCGCCACCCGCTTCGGCATCTGGCGGCTGCCGGTCGGCGGCGAGCCGACACTCGTTCCCTGGACGTTGATCTCGAAGGTCACCTGGCAGGCGCCGATCCTGCACGTCGTGCGAGCCGATGTCGTCGGTGAGTTGGCCGGCGCGGAGTTGATCGTCGACCGGCACCCGGACAACGACGAGATCGCCGAGCCCGGCAAGCTGACCGACGTCATCCACGCACGGGTCCGCAGCGGGATCATCAGCTCGACGCACCACGATGTCCCTGGGGGCGGCGGGTGGGTGGTGGTCCGCCGGGTGCCCGGTCGGGACGGTCCGATGGTGCAGGTCCGGCTCGATCCGGGAACGCCGGAGTCAGCGGCGCGGCAGTTCCTGCCGGAACGGGTCGACGCGGCCATGTCCCCGTTCCGCGGCGATCTCTGACCGAAGCCGGTGTCAGACCCGGTCGGCCTTGTGGAAGATCTGGGCGACGCCGCGGCTGACCTGGGCCCGGACGAGGCCGGCGATGCCCTGGACGGCGGGGTTGTCCGCGACGCGGTGCGACCAGCGCACGATCTGCTCGTAGCGTTCGCGGCCGGCCCGCGACCCGAGGACGTAGCCGGTCGCCGCTCCGACGAGGAATCGGATCACGAGAACACCTTCAATCGTGTCGCCGACGGCGGAGCGCGGGGTCGGCGCCGGACGTCGGATGGGAATGTGTCGATCAGTCTGCGGCATCGCGGGCCGGGCCCCGGACCGGGACCACCTCAGGCGGAGTGGTGATCATCGTCGGCCACGACCCCGGGAAGCGTGGCCCGACCACACCGCGTAGCTCATCGAGCCGGCCACCAGCACCGCCGTCAGGCCGAGGACTGCGATGCGAGGTGGCCGGCGGGGCGCTTCCGACGGCGCCGTCGCGGCGCCGGCTCGTCGGTGCCGCCGGGCTCAGTCGTCGAGCCGGGCGGCGATGCGGACATGATCATGGGTCCCCAGTTCACTGATCTGCGACCAGCGGTAGCGACGGGTGCTGCCCACCTGCCGGGCAGTCAGCCCCTCGGCGTCGGCGAGGACGTCCATCCGGGCGACCCGGACGGCCAGCACCACCCCGGACAGCGCCGCCGACACCAGGGTCCAGCGCAGCGAGGCACGGTCCGCCGTCACCGCCAGGATGAGGCAGCCTGCGGCGGGTGGGGCACCGAGCCCGACCAGCCAGGGCGCGAGCCGGCTGTGGACGACCAGCCGGTCGGCACTGCGGGTGATCGGAACTCCCTGGACGGCGGGCCGGAGGTGATCAACGGCGCCGGTGCGATCCAGTGTCCACGCCGGCCGGTTCGGCTCCGCGCGACTGCCGCTGCGGGGGGTGGGGCGGTGGGCTCGGCGGCCGGGCCCCGACATGACAAAAGGCCAGGTCGGAAACCTGGCCGTCAGCTCCCCCCGATGGACTCGAACCATCAACCGTCCGATTAACAGTCGGATGCTCTGCCAATTGAGCTAGGGGGGATCACCGCCCCGGGTCGCCCCGAGTGCCTGTCGATACTAGCCCATCGTCGGGGCCCCCGAGACCGTCCCCTCGATGAGGCAACCGCCCGCGCAGGCATTGTCGGTGGGACTGCGTAGCGTCGCCCTCATGTCCCCCGCCACGGTGTCCGCCGATCCGACGACCCTGCGCGCCGACGCCGAGACCGCGCTGCGGGCGCTGGTCGGCCGCCCGGACGCGCAACTCCGCGACGATCAGTGGACGGCCATCGAGGCGCTGGTCGCCGACCGGCGACGGGCCCTCGTCGTCCAGCGGACGGGGTGGGGCAAGTCCGCGGTGTACTTCGTCGCCACCGCCCTGCTCCGCGCGGGTGGAGCTGGTCCCACGGTCATCATCTCCCCGCTGCTCGCACTGATGCGCAACCAGATCGAGGCCGCCCAGCGCGCCGGGATCAAGGCCGTCACGGTCAACTCCGCGAACCTGCACGAATGGGGATCGGTGCACGACGCGATCCGCAACGGCGAGGTCGACGTGCTGCTGGTCTCGCCGGAACGCCTGAACAACCCGGGCTTCCGGGACGAAGTGCTGCCGACGCTGGCGGCGTCGGCCGGTCTGGTCGTGGTCGACGAGGCGCACTGCATCTCCGACTGGGGTCACGACTTCCGCGCCGACTACCGGCGGATCCGCACGCTGCTGGCCGAGCTGCCGACCGGTATTCCGGTGCTCGCCACCACCGCCACGGCCAACACCAGGGTGATCACCGACGTCGCCGAACAGATGGCGGTCGGTGGACCGGCGTCCGGTGAATCCGATCTCGCCGCGCAGGGGGTGCTGGTGCTGCGGGGCACCCTGGACCGGGACTCGCTGCACCTGGGCGTGCTGGAGCTGGGGGACCAGCCGACCCGGCTCGCATGGCTGGCCGAGAACCTGCGCGATCTCACCGGTTCCGGGATCGTCTACTGCCTGACCGTGGCGGCCACCGCCGAGGTGAGCGAGTACCTCACCGGGGCCGGGTACGACGTGGCGAGCTACTCCGGGCAGACCGCACCGGCCGACCGGGAGCGGGCCGAGCAGGACCTCCAGCAGAACCGGGTGAAGGCGCTGATCGCCACGTCCGCGCTCGGGATGGGCTTCGACAAGCCGGATCTCGGGTTCGTCATCCACCTCGGGGCGCCGCCGTCGCCGATCGCCTACTACCAGCAGGTCGGCCGCGCCGGCCGTGGCGTCGCCGACGCCACCGTCGTGCTGCTGCCGGGCTATGACGACAAGGCGATCTGGGACTACTTCGGCTCGCTGGCGTTCCCGCCCGAGCACGAGGTGCGGGCCGCGATCCGCGCGTTGGAGGCGAGTCCGAAGCCGCTGTCGACCGCCGCGCTGGAGACGCACGTCGGGTTGCGGCGGACGCGGCTGGAGACGCTGATGAAGGTGCTCGACGTCGAAGGCGCCGTCCGGCGGGTGCAGGGCGGCTGGACCGCCACCGGGCAGCGGTGGGAGTACGACGCCGACCGGTACGGACGGGTCGCCTCGACGCGCAAGGCCGAGCAGGACGCCATGCTCGACTACATCGCGACCGACCGGTGTCGGCTCCAGTTCCTGCGGCTGGCCCTGGACGACACCGACGCGCAGCCTTGCGGTCGTTGCGACAACTGCGGGGGTCTCACGTTGCCCGGTGCGCCGGAGGGCGGCACCGTCAGTGCCGCCCGCGAAGTCCTGCAACGTCCGGGGGTGGGGGTCGAGCCGCGCAAGATGTGGCCGACCGGGATGGTGACCTTCGGGTCGGCATTCACCGGGATGAGCGGAAAGATCCCGGCCGGCGACCAGTTCGCGCCGGGCCGGGCCATCGCCCGGCTGGACGGCATCGGCTGGGGGACCGCGCTGCGCGAACTCCTCGCCGACGGGCAGCCGGACGGTGAGGTCCCGGTGCCGCTGCGCTACCCGATGGCCGACGTGCTGCGGTCCCTCAGCGACGAGGGTCCGGCGTTCGACGGGGTGGTCTTCGTGGACTCGACGAGCCGGCCGGTGCTGGTGGCACACCTGGCCACCGGAGCGTCCCGCGTGCTGGGCATCCCGGTGCTCGGTCGGCTGGAGCCGCGCCCCGACCGACCCGCGGCCTCGCACGACGTCAACTCCGCCCAGCGACTCCGCGGGGTGGCGGACCGCTTCACGTTGGCGGCCGACGAGCCGCTGGACGGTCGCCGGGTGCTCCTCGTCGACGACCGCACCGACTCCGGCTGGACGCTCGCGATCGCGGCGCGTCAGCTGCGGAGTGCCGGAGCGTCGAGTGTCGTGCCGTTCACCTTGGCGGTGGGGTGATCGCAGCCGGTCACTCGCAGGCGACGCCGTCGTCGTCGCGGTCCATCGCTGAACGGTAGCCGGCATCACCTCGGAACAGTGGAGCAGCGCCGGCCGCGCGCGCCTCACTGCAATTGGAGTAGTACGCCACCGCCGCGGCCGCCTGGATGGGGGTGGTCGTCGTCTTGGCCACGGGCGGCGCCGGTACCGGTGCCGCCGCAGCCTGGATCTCGACCTGCTCGGTGACCGTGGCCACCACCTGATCCGTCACGGTCGACAAAACCTGCTCGACGACGGTGACCGGTACCCGTTCGGTGACCGTGGTCCGGACGGTGGTGGTTGTCGGAGCGAGGGTCTTGGTCGTCTCAACCTCGACGGTCGTGGTCACCGGCGGGGGCGGGGCGGCGGCAGGCGTGGTTCCGCATCGCCCGAGAACGACCCCGGCGAGGGCAGCAGTGACCAGAAGGGCGATGGGGCGACGTGTGGCGCGGAGCATGAGATCCCTCGGAGGTGTGAAGATGTCGGGCGAGTTTGCACGATATGAGTTCGTGACGGTACCCGAAAGTACGTGAGAAGTTCGCGAATCCGACATATCGGTTGGTCCTACCACTCGTCCGTGAGGTGCGAGGTGGTTCGTCCGAGGTGATGTACGACCCAACGTACGGGGCGCATGAGGCCCCACCGGTCGGGGCAGAGTGGAGGTGACGGCTGCCGCACACGACAGCCGCGCGCACGAATCGGACAACGGTCCGACTGACATCGGAAGGAGCAGCCAGATGCCCCTTTCTGTGCTGGTCACCGGAGCCTCCGGCTTCATCGGATCCCATCTCGTCACCGCCCTGATCGAGCGGGGCCACCACGTCAAGGCGATGACCCGACACCCCGACACCTACGAGGGCGCGGGCGATCCGGTGGCCGGGGACGTCTTCGACCCGGACAGCCTCATCGCGCCTCTCCAGGGTGTCGACGTCGCCTACTACCTGGTGCACTCGCTGGATTCGAAGGACTTCGTCGACAAGGACGCCAACGCGGCGAAGGCGTTCTCCGCCGCCGCGGCCGCCGCCGGCGTCAGCCGGATCATCTACCTCGGTGGCCTGGGCAGCGACGACGACCAGCTCTCCCCGCACCTGAAGTCCCGCCGTGAGGTCGAGGAGCTGCTGGGCAGCGACGGCATCCCGGTCACCAGCCTCCGCGCCGCCGTCGTCATCGGCAGTGGCGGAATCTCGTGGGAGATGACGCGCCAACTGGTCAAGCACCTGCCGGCGATGCTCGCGCCGAAGTGGGTCTACACCCGCACCCAGCCGATCGCGCTGCCGGACGTGATCCGCTATCTGGTGGGCGTCCTGGACAAGCCCGAGAGCGCCGGCGTCGCCTACGAGGTCGGTGGGCCGGACGTGCTGCGGTACATCGACATGATGCGGCGGGCCGCTGCGGTGATGCAGCACCGCAAGCTGCCGATCATCCCGGTGCCGCTGCTGTCGCCCCGGCTGTCCTCCGGCTGGCTCGCGCTCGTCACCGACGTCGACATGGCCACCGCCCGCAACCTCATCGATTCGATGACCAACGAGGTCGTGGTCAAGGACGACAAGATCACCCGGCTGCTGCCCGGCCGGTTGATCGGTTACGACGAAGCCGTGGAGCTCGCCCTGGAGACCAAGACCCAGGAGGAGGCGGGCGAGCCCGTATGAGCCCACGCCTGCCGGACCGCTTCACCCGCTCCGTACGGCCACTGCTGGTCGACCGCGTCGAACGCGATCATCGGCAGTCCGACGGTGCGTTCCGGCGGCGTCGCATCGTCGTGGCCGTCACCCTGGTGATCGGTGCGACCCTGCTCGGTGTCTCGTTGTCGGTCCGTCCCGGCGACCCGATCTTCTACCTGCTGACCTTCGGGCTGGCCGCGGTGTGGGTGATCGGGGGCTTCGCGTCCGGACCGCTGCACCTGGGCCGGATGTCGTGGCGCAACGCGCTGCGCCGGCCGGTGTGGCCGCCGATCCTGCTGGGAGTGGCGGCGGCCGCGGTGTTCATCGCCGGTTCGATCGTCGTCGCGCAGATCCCGCCACTGCGGGAGTACACCGAGAACGTCCTGGCCCACGCACGTTTCGGCTCGCTGCCGCTGGTCGCGCTGATCACCGCGCTGAACGGCATCGCCGAGGAGATCTTCTTCCGCGGCGCGCTGTTCGCGGCCATCGGAGTGCGACATCCGGTGGCCATCTCGACGTTCGTCTACGGTCTGGCCACCGTGACGTCGGGCAACCCGATGCTCGTCTTCGCCGCGCTCATCCTCGGGTTCGTCGTCGGGCTGCAGCGGCGCGCGACGGGCGGCATCCTGGCCCCCATACTGACTCACGTGACCTGGTCCTCCATCATGCTGTTCGCCCTGCCGCCACTGTTCAATGCGCTGGCCTGACGTGACCGACAGCCTGCGCGAAGACGCGCCACCGGTCACCGACGTCTGGGCCCAGCGGGCCGCGGAGCTGGACGCCGCCGACCCGCTGGCCGGCTACGTCGATGAGTTCCTCACCGCCGACAACTCTGACGTCGTCGCCTATCTCGACGGCAACTCGCTCGGTCGGCCGCTACGCGCGACCGCGGAGCGAATGAGCGCCTTCATCGCCGACGAATGGGCGGGTCGGCTCATCAGGGGCTGGACCGACGGCTGGCTCGACCGGCCGATGGTGCTCGGCGACCGACTCGGGGAGCTGGCCCTGGGCGCGGCTCCCGGTCAGGTGGTGCTGGGGGACTCGACCACGGTCTGGCTGTACAAGCTCGCCCGGGCCGGCGTCGCCCGGCGCCCGGATCGCACCGAGATCGTCGTCGACACCGACAATTTCCCGACCGACCGGTACGTCATGGACGGCATCGCCGCCGAGCGCGGACTGACGGTGCGCTGGGTCGAGACCGACCCGGAGCTCGGGTTGACCCCGGAGCTGCTCGCCCCGGCCCTGGGTCCGCAGACCGCGCTCGTCGTGTTCAGTCACGTCGCGTACCGATCCGGCTACCTTGCCGATGCCCGAGCACTCACCGAAATGACCCACGCCGCCGGCGGTCTCGTCCTGGCGGACCTGTCGCACTCCGTCGGGTCGGTGCCCGTCGAGCTCGACGACTGGGGCATCGACCTGGCCACCGGTTGCGGCTACAAGTATCTCAACGGCGGACCGGGTGCACCCGCGTTCGGATATGTCCGCACCGAGCACCAGGCGGCGATGTCGCAGCCGATCCAGGGCTGGCTCGGCCGCAAGGACTCGTTCGTGATGGGCGCCGGCTTCGAGAAAGCCGACGGCATCAGGGGTTTCGTGTCCGGGACGCCGCCGATCCTGGGTCTCGTGCCGATGGCCGTCTCGCTGGAGCAGCTGGGTCGGGCGACCATGGCCGCGGTGCGGACCAAGTCCGCCGCACTGACCTCCTTCGCCGTGGACCTCGCCGACGAGTGGCTCGCGCCGCTCGGTGTCCGGCTGGCGACGCCGCGGGCGGCCGCCTCACGTGGTGGTCACATCACGCTCCACCGGGCGGGATTCCGTGAGGTCACCGACCGGCTGTGGGAGCAGGGTGTCATCCCCGACTACCGTAATCCGGACGCGATCCGGATCGGGCTCGCGCCGCTGTCGACCACCTTCGCCGAGGTGCACCGTGGACTGGCCGCGTTGCGCGATGCGATCACCGACTCCGACTGACGTCTCGTGGCGCTCGGGGGTCGTGCGCACCGACGGCCCCGGCTCGACCCTCCGGTGACCTCGCCGAATGCCGCCACCACACCGGAGCAGCGTGCGGCGGCGGCCGAGACGGCGGTGCTCACGCGCCATCTGCGGTCGCTGTTCGGCACGCCGGGCGCCGCCCTCGGGGTGGTCGGCTGGCCGCCGAGCCGCTCGGACCGCTCGTTCCGCCGGTGGCACTACTGGTGGCAGGCTCATCTGCTGGACTGCCTCGTGGACGCCGAGCTGCGCGACCCGGACCCGGCGCGCCGACGGCGCGTAGCGGCAGTCGCCCACGGCATCAGGCTCCGCAACGGCGGTCGCTGGACCAACAGCTACTACGACGACATGGCCTGGCTCGGTCTGTCGCTGGAACGGGCCCGCACCGCAGGCATCGTCGACGCTTCCGGTGCCATCACCCGACTGTCGGCGGAGCTGCTCGGCTCCTGGTCGGACACCGAAGGTGGCATCCCCTGGCGTCGCCACGACGACTTCCGCAACGCCCCCGCGAACGGGCCGGCCGCGATCCTGCTGGCCCGCCTCGGTGAGGTGCGCCGGGCGGCCGACACTGTCGACTGGCTCGTCGACCGGCTGCTGGATCCCTCGACCGGGCTGATCATGGACGGCATCCGGCCCGGTGGGCTGCTGCAGCGCGACATCTGGTCGTACTGCCAAGGTGTCGTGCTCGGTGGATGCGTCGAGCTGGCCACCCGCGGTGACGTGGACGAGCCGTCCCGGTTCGCCGACCTGGTGCCGCCGTTGGTGGGGGCAGTGGAGCGGCAGCTTGCGCCCGGCGGGGTCCTCGGCGGCCACGGGGGTGGTGACGGCGGACTGTTCACCGGGATCCTGGCGCGCTACCTGGCGCTCGTCGCCACCCGGCTCCCCGGCGACGACGCCGAGGCCGCCCGGGCCCGCGCCACCGCGGCTCGGCTGGTCAGCCTGACAGCGGACGCCGCGTGGGCGCACCGCGCCGAGGTTCACGGTCAGCCACTGTTCGGCGTCGAGTGGTCGGCTCCGGCGGTGGTGCCCAGCAGTACCGGGGCCGGCCGCCTCGAGGACGGGGCCACCGATTCCTCGCGGCAGCCCGAGCGCGATCTGTCCGTCCAACTCGGCGGCTGGATGCTGCTGGAAGCGGCTGCCACGCTCACAGACTGATCGTGGCCGCTGCCAGAGTCCGCGCTGACCGGAGGTGCAGCCCGCACGTCCCTGCCGGGTGTTCCGGCGGCGGGCCCGGCGGTCGTCGGCACCCGTGCCCTGTCCCGCACAGCCGGGATGTCAGCGCAGCGGCATCAGCAGCACCTGGCCGGTCGATTCCCGCGATGGACTCCGCGGGCGCTGTCGGCGGCGGGGGAGTCGCCGCTGCACCCGGTTCAGCATCGGATCCGACATCTCGACGTTCGACAGCCACACCGGCGGGACGTCCTCGACGGCGGTGGCGTCCGGGCGGGTGTAGTGGTCGATCTCCAGCAGGGGCTGCCGGTGCGACCGACACAGCGGCACCCGGCGATGCACCCGCTCGAAGGCGAACGAGCACAGGACCACGTCGAGCCGCGAACCGCACATCGCGCACGGGTGGGCACTCGGTGGTGGGAGGGGGTGAAGCGTTCGTATGTTCGACTCGGTGACCATGTCGCGAAGCATCGCAGACACCACCGACAGTGCCGTTCCGAGCGCTGCCGGCCCCGTCCCGACGGGGACGCGACGGTTCAGCAGGCACCCACGGCGGTCGGGACGTCACGGGTCCGCTTCGGGCCCGCGTAGCGTGGGTAACTGCCGATGGCCGGCGATTGCCGTGCCTTCTGTGACCCGTACTTCTGTGACCCCTGGAGGAACCATGCCTGTCCGTACCGCCCGAACCGCCTGGAACGGAACCCTGGAGGCCGGCAGCGGCCAGGTCGAACTGTCCAGCTCCAAGGTCGGCACCTTCGAGGTGTCCTTCCCGAAGCGGGCGGCCGACGAGGCCGATGGCACCACCAGCCCCGAAGAGCTGATCGGCGCCGCCCACTCCTCCTGCTACGCCATGCAGCTCTCGGCCCTGATCAGCCAGGCCGGCGGCACCCCGGAGTCGCTCGAGGTCACCGCCGACGTCACCCTCGGCCCGGACAACCCCGGCTTCAAGATCAGCACCATCAAGCTGACCGTGCGCGGCGAGGTCAGCGGGCTGGACGCGGCGGGCTTCGCGCAGGCCGCCCAGGCCGCGAAGGAGACCTGCCCGGTCTCGAAGGCCCTCGCCGGCGTCACCATCACCCTGGACGCCTCGCTCGATAGCTGAGTCCACCCGCACCCCCCGAACCGGCGTCACCCCCGCGGGTGGCGCCGGTTCGGTGTGTCCGGGGCGCGTAGGGTCCCAGGAACGGTGGAACAGAACGCCTGGAATTACTGCTCGAGAGGCAGGCTCAGGATGAGCAAGAACCAGCGACTGTTCCGCTGCAGTCCGGCGGCGGTGTTCCGGGTCGTCAGCAACGGTTGGCTCTACCCGTCGTGGGTGGTCGGCGCGTCCAGGATGCGCCATGTCGATCCCGGATGGCCCGCTGAGGGCACCCAGCTCCACCACTCGTTCGGCACCTGGCCGCTGCTCATCGACGACGTCACCACCGTGCTGAAGTTCGTCCCCGACGAGCTGATCATGATGCGCGCGAAGGGCTGGCCGGCGGGGGAGGCCGACGTGATCGTCGAGGCCACGCCGGCGCCCGGCGGCTGCACCGTGTCGCTGTACGAGGACGCGGTCAAGGGTCCGGCCACGTTGGTGCCCGGGGTCGTGCGGCACCCGATGCTGAAGTGGCGCAACGTCGAGACACTGCGCCGGTTGGCGTTCATCGCCGAGAACGAATCCGGCCACACCAGCCCGGACGCCCGGGACTGACTCAGCCGAACTGCCACCACGGGTCGTCGCGATCGTCGGACACAGCGGTGATGCGCTGTCCGGGCCGCGGGATCAGCACCGACACGTCGTGTTCGGCGGCCGCGGTGAGGAGCCGGGTCACCGGCTCGACCCAGGCGTGGAAGGCGAGGTCGAAGGTCGCCCAGTGAATCGGCATCAGCACCCCGCCGCGAACGTCCAGGTGGGTGCGGACCGCCTCTTCCGGATCGAGATGGATGCCGGCCCACCGGGAGTCGTAAGCGCCGATGGGCATCAGGGTCAGATCGAACGGGCCGAGCTTCTCGCCCACGTCGGCGAAGGTCGGGGTGTAGCCGGTGTCGCCGCCGAAGAAGACCCGGTGTTGTGGGCCGGTGAGAGCCCAGGAGCACCAGAGGGTGTCGTCGCGCTTGAGGCTGCGGCCGGAGAAGTGCCGGGCCTGCACACAGGTGAACGTCAGGTCGCCGATGCGGTGCTGCTCGTCCCAGTCGAGCTCGACGATCCGGTCGGCCGGCACGCCCCACGATCGCAGGTGGCCACCGACGCCGAGCGGCACCACGAACGGTGCGGTGTGCCGGTCCCGGACGAGCCGGACCGTCTCGAGGTCGAGGTGGTCGTAGTGGTCGTGGGAGATGATCACCGCGTCCAACGGCGGCAGGTCGTCGAACGCGACGGGCACGGCGTGCATGCGCTTCGGGCCCACCTGCTGCAACGGGGACACCCGCTCGGACCAGACGGGGTCGGCGAGGACCCGCAGGCCGTCGATCTCGAGCAGGGCACTGGCGTGGCCCAGCCAGGTGACAGCCAGGTCCGCGGCCGGCCCGGAGAGATCGGACGCCACCAGCGGCACCGGCCCCGGCGGCTTGCCGATGTCACCGCGGGTCAGCACCGCGGCGAGTATTCCGGGCATCGAGGTGGGGGAGATGACCGCACTCGGCAGCAGGTTGTGGAACGACGTGCCGTCGAAGTGGTCCGAGGCCGCGAGGTCGGAGGGCTTCCGGCGCCAGCTGGCGCCGAACGCGGTGGTGACGTTCGTGCCGGTGCGCACGAGTAGTCCAGCGCCGACGGTCGCGACCGACGCGGCCACGACGTGGGCGGCGGCGGAGGCGAATGAGCGGGGAGCGGCGACCATCCCGCCATTGTCGTCCGGCGGGGCCGAAGGGTCCGCCGCAGGGCGAAATCCCGGATCGTGAGTGCCGCTAGGCTGTCCGGCGGGGCGGTAGCTCAGTCGGTCAGAGCAGCAGACTCATAACCTGCCAGGCGAGGGTTCGAGCCCCTCCCGCCCCACTCCCCGTGGTAGCTGGTCCAGGCTTGGTCCCGGTGAGGTCGACCCGGGACATGGAGCCCTTCCGCCGACGTCCGATCCGGGTCGAGGTCACTGTCGGTGCCGGGTGCCATCATCGAAACCGGTTGACCGGAGCGCTCCCGTGTTGGTGAATAGGAGCGGCGACATCCGGGTCACGGCCCACCACGGGCACCGAGGAAAGGGGTCCGTCATCACCGCACCGGCCATCGAGGCGATCAATCTGGTCAAGCAGTTCGGCGACAACCGAGCTGTGGACGACGTGAGTTTCGTGGTGCCGCAGGGCACCGTGCTGGGACTCCTCGGTCCCAACGGGGCCGGCAAGACCACCACGGTCCGGATGATGACGACGCTGTCGAAGCCGACCTCCGGGCGCGCGACGGTTGCCGGGTACGACGTACTCACCCAGCCCGACGAGGTCCGCCGGTCGATGGGCCTCACCGGCCAGGCAGCCACGGTCGACGAACTGCTCACCGGCCGCCAGAACCTCTGGATGATCGGCCGGCTGTACGGCCTCTCGTCCCGGGACGTGAGACGCATCGCCGACGATCTGCTCGAGCGCTTCGCACTCTCCGACGCCGCCACCAAGGTGGTCAAGCAGTACTCCGGCGGCATGCGCCGCCGGCTCGACCTGGCCGTCAGCCTGGTCGCGGTCCCGCCGGTGCTGTTCCTCGACGAGCCGACCACCGGGCTGGACCCCCGCAGCCGGCTGGAGCTGTGGGAGGTCCTGCGTCAGCTCGTACGGGACGGCACCACCCTGCTGCTGACGACCCAGTACCTCGAGGAGGCCGACCGGCTGGCCGACGAGATCGTCGTGATCGACCACGGACGTGTGATCGCCGCCGGCACCCCGCTGCAGCTCAAGGACTCGTCCGGGCAGGCGGCCGTGGTCATCACGGTCTCCCACACCGAGGACCTGGCCGCCGCGGCCGACCTCGTCCGCGCCCACGTCAGTGAGGTCTTCGTCGACGAATCCGCCCGCCAGCTCACGTCCCCGGCAAACGGTCTCGCCGACATGACACGGATCGCGGCGCTGTTCGAGAACAGCACCATCGAGATCGACGACCTCGGGCTCAAGCGCCCCAGCCTCGATGACGTATTCCTGGCCCTGACCGGCCACCGGGCCGAGGACGCCGCCGCCACCACGCAATCGGGAGTCACCTCATGACCACCACCACCGTCCGCAGCTTCGGTGCGGTCGAGCGGCCGCAGGCCCACCCCACCAGCCTGCTCCAACAGGCGGGCGTGCTGGTCCGGCGCAACTTCACCCACATCCGCCGGCAGCCCGAGATGTTGATGGACGTCACCATCCAGCCGGTGATGTTCGTCCTGCTCTTCGCGTTCGTGTTCGGCGGCTCGATCCAGACCAATTCCGGCAATTACCGGGAGTGGCTGCTGCCCGGCATCATGGGCCAGACCATGGCGTTCGCCGCGTTCATCGTGGCCATCGGGCTGACCGCCGACCTGCAGAAGGGCATCATCGACCGGTTCCGGTCACTGCCCATCGCACCCAGCGCCGTCCTGGTCGGCCGGAGCGTCTCCGCGCTCATCCACTCCAGCATCGGCATCGTGGTGATGGCGGTGACCGGCCTGCTCATCGGCTGGCGGATCCGCAACGGTGTCGGTGAGGCGATCCTCGCCTTCGCCCTGCTGCTGTTGTTCGGCTTCGCCACCATCTGGCTGGGCATCTGGGTCGGCTCGGTCATGCGTTCCGTCGAAGCGGTGAACGGCGTCATGTTCACCACGATCTTCCCGGTGACGTTCCTGGCCAACACCTTCGCGCCGACCGACAACATGGTCACCTGGCTGCGCACCATCGCCGAGTGGAATCCGATCTCGGCGCTCGTGCAGTCGATGCGGCAGTTGTGGGGCAATGTTCCCGGCCCGACTCCGGGCGCCGCGTGGCCGCTGCAGCACGCCGTCCCCGTGTCCATCGGCTGGTCGCTCCTGCTCACCGCGATCTTCGCGCCGCTGGCCATCAGGGCCTACCGGCGACGCACCACCGACTGATGACACCACAGTCGGCGTTGCCGTCCGAGCCGTCGGCCACCTCCGCCGCGGCGAAGCCCCAGCAACCCGAACTTCTG
The DNA here is from genome assembly GCA_963700115.1 of uncultured Actinomycetota bacterium. Taxonomy (GTDB): domain Bacteria; phylum Actinomycetota; class Actinomycetes; order Mycobacteriales; family Nakamurellaceae; genus Nakamurella. The sequence continues at coordinate 1,791,000 of OY969473.1, forward strand.
ATTCCGGACGTCGCGGCCTGGCACCACTGGCTGGTGGAGCACCACACGGAGCCCCTCGGGGTATGGCTGCGGCTGGCCAAGAAGGGCGTCACCGACCCGACCTCGCTGACCTACCAGCAGGCCCTGCAGGAGGCGCTCTGTTTCGGCTGGATCGACGGTCAGGCCCGCAAGTGTGACGCGGCCACCTCGTTCCAGCGCTTCACCCCGCGGCGGGCCCGCAGTCCGTGGTCGCAGCGCAACGTCGACTTCGTCGCCGCGCTCATCGCGGAGGGGCGGATGCAGCCGGCGGGACTCGCCGAGGTCGAGCGGGCCAAGGCCGACGGCCGCTGGGCCGCCGCCTACTCCCAGGCCAACATGGCCGACCCGCCGGACCTGATGGCCGCGCTCGCCGAGGTCCCGGCGGCGGCCGCGATGTACGAGATCCTCACCAAGCAGAACAGTTTCGCGCTCGCCTTCCGGCTGAACAGCCTGAAGCGGCCAGAGACGAGGGCCCGCCGAGTCGCCGAGTTCGTGGACATGCTGGCGCGCGGCGAGACGTTGCACCCGCAGAAGAAGCAGCGCCCCGACGTCTGAGCGGCCACGGGCAGCACCGCCGCCGCGATGCCCACCACGATCCGACGCCCCGGCAGGGATCGTTCCGGACCCAGCGGGTCGGTCCGCGCTGCCGCCCGCGGCCGGTGTCGTCGGCGCCTGCTTCGAGCACTGCGGGCTGCCCATGGGGATCGACTGATCCGAGGACCTCGGAACGCCGGTGAGAACCACCCGGGCACCCGTCGGACCAGCACCGGGCGCCGGGTCGACCCCCACTTGGTCACCGGACCTCAGTCCGCCGCAGGATCACCCGCAGCGTCCGCGGCCGCCTGGGCGGCGGCCCGCTTGCGGCGCTTGCCCTCGTGCATGGCCTGCACCCGGGCGACCGGGATGGTGTGCCCCTCCGCGACGAGGTCGGCCGGAAGCGATTGCGCCGCAGGCAGTGCGGCCGCCCAGGGATCGCTGCCGGCGAGCAGGCCGGGGACGGTGCGCACGGTCAGATCGGCCGGGTTGACGTCGTCCAGATCGGCCCACGCCACCGGGAACGACACCGGCGCCCCCGGTCGCACCCGCGGGCTGTACGCGGCGACCAGCGTCGCGCCGCCCGAGCGCGTCGAGTCGACGAAGACCCGCCCGCCGCGGTCGTCCTTGATGTAGGCGACCGTGGCGAGGTCCGGGTCGAGTGCGGCGGACCTGGCCCCGAGCGCCCGGGTGGCGGCGGCCGCGTCGTCCACCGCGGTGTCCGGCGATACCGGGACCACAATGTGCAGGCCCTTGGCGCCGCTTGTCTTCACCGCGCCCTCGAGCCCTGTGTCGGACAGCGCCTGCTGGACGAGGCGGGCGGTGCGGACCACGGTGCCATCGGCTCCCCACCGATCCCGCGCGTCACCCTCCGGCGGGTCCAGGTCCAGGATCAGCCAGGACACCACGTGCGCCGGCCCCTCGGAGCACGGTCGCGTGGTACTCGACCGCCCGCTGGTTGCCGAACCACAGCAGGGTGCGCGGGTCGTCGGCGACGGCGTAGGAGATCTCCCGGTGTGACGCCGCCGACCACACCGGCAGCCGGGTGATCCACTCGGGCGCCGTCGCCGGCAGGTTCTTCTGCATGAAGGGCGGCTGACCGGGCCGCACCCGCACCACCGACAACGGCCGCGCCGCCAGCCCCGGCAGCATCCGGTCGGCCATCGCCTCCAGGTAGTCGACGAGGTCGCGTTTGGTGGCGCCGGCGCCGTCGAACAGCGGCTGGTCGAGATTGGTCAGCTCGACCCCGGAACGGGTCTCGACCGTGCGCGCCATCGTCGTCCTCTCGTCAGATCACCCGGAACCGCGACGGGCCGGTCCACGTCAGTGGTCGAGCTGCTGCCACAGGTAGTCGTACGCCAGGGCCGTCTTGAACGCGAGTTGCCGGTTGTCGGCGGCACCGCCGTGACCGCCCTCGATGTTCTCGTAGTACGACACCGGCTGCCCGGTCTCGGCGAGCCGGGCCGCCATCTTCCGGGCGTGCCCGGGATGCACCCGGTCGTCTCGTGTCGAGGTCATGATCAGCACCGGCGGGTAGGGCCGACTCGCCCGGTCGGGGGCGATGTTCTGGTACGGCGACCAGGTGGACATCGACGCCCACTCCGCCGGGTCGTCGGGATCGCCGTACTCGGCGACCCATGATGCCCCCGCGAGAAGCAGGTGGAAGCGGCGCATGTCGAGCAGCGGGACCTGACACACCAGGGCGCCGAACAACTCCGGGTAGCGGGTCAGCATGATGCCCATCAACAGGCCGCCGTTGCTGCCGCCCTGGGCGCCGAGCCGGTCCGGGGTGGTGATGCCCCGGGTCACGAGGTCCCCGGCCACCGCGGCGAAGTCCTCGTGCACCCGGTGCCGGCCGGCCCGCAGCACCTGGGTGTGCCAGGACGGCCCGTACTCGCCGCCGCCGCGGATGTTGGCCACGACGTAGGTGCCGCCGCGCTCGAGCCAGCCGAGACCCAGGGCGCCGCTGTAGGCCGGGGTCAGCGAGATCTCGAACCCGCCGTAGCCGTAGAGCAACGTCGGACCGTGGCGGGTGTCCGGCCGGCCGATCACGAAGTAGGGGATGGCGGTGCCGTCCTCGGAGATCGCGAAGTGTTGCGTGACCTCGAGGTCGGTGGCGTCGAAGAAGGACGGTGTGCCCCGGAGCACCTCCACGGTCGCAGAGCCGGCCAGGTCGACGCTGAGCAGCGTCGGCGGGGTCAGGTAGCCGCTCGCGTCGAGGTATACGACGTCGGCCAGATCGGCGCCGTCCGGCTCGTCGGCGGCGTCGGGATCGGTTGCTGTGACGCTGATGTCGGTGAGCGGTGGCAGTCCCTCGAGTGGGGCGGTGGTGAAGCCGCCGGGCCCCGGGGTGGCGACCAGCACGGTGGAGGTCACGTCACGCAGCACCACCAGCACCAGGTGGTGGCGGGTCCAGGCGTACTGGTGCAGCGAGGTGCGTGCGTCCGGGGTGAAGACCACCTGCAGCGTCCGGTCCCCGGCCAGGAAAGCGTCGAAGCGGGCGGCGAGCAGGGCGCCGGCCGGGAACTCGGTGCCGGCCACCGTCCACGGCGTCATCAGTCGGATCAGCAACCACTCCCGCTCGACCGACAGCGAGGCGTCGGTGGGGGCGTCGACGCGGGTGAGGACGTCGTCTGCGCCGACGACGTACAGCTCGGAGTTGAAGAAATCCACCGCCCGACTGACGAAACTCCTTTCGTGCCCGACGGTCCGGTCGTGCCACGCGGAGACGGCGACGTCGGCGCTCACCCCGGCGTACACCGTGTCGGCGTCGGCGACCGGGGTGCCCCGGCGCCAGCGCAACGCCAGTCGCGGGTATCCGGAATCGGTCAGCGAGCCCTCGCCGAGGTCGGTGCCGACGAAGACCGTGTCCTCGTCGATCCAGCCGATGTCGGTCTTCGCTTCGGGCAGGTGGAACCCGCCGTCCGCGGGATCGACGAAAGCCCTCCGCGCCAGCGAGAACTCGCGCACCACGCCGGCGTCGGCACCGCCGCGGGACAGCGACACCAGCACGCGGTCCTGGGCCGGTCGCAGCACCTGCGCCGACGACCACACCCAGTTCTCGCCCTCGGCCGCGGCGAGCGCGTCCACGTCGATCAGGATGTCCCACGCCGGGTCCGTCGGTGCGGTACGACGCAGCGGTGGTGCGGCGCCACAGCCCCCGCGGGTGCTCGGCGTCCTTCCAGAAGTTGTAGACGTACCGCCCACGCGGGGTGATGTAGGGGATACGAGCGTCGGTGTCGAGCACCGCCCGGATCCGTTCCTCCAGCGCGGTGAAGCCGGCATCGTCGGCGTGGTCGCGGATCGTCTCGGCGTTACGGGCCCGCACCCAGTCCAGGGCGGCGTCCCCGGTCACGTCTTCCAACCACAGGTAGGGATCGTCCATCCGCTCATTGTGGCGGAGTGCGCGGCCGGCACCGTCGGTCAGGGCGGTCGGCGCGGTCGGTCAGGGGCCGCCCAGCCAGTGGTCGATGCGGTGGTGGTCGGGCGTGAAGCCGTGGTCCACACCCCACAGCACGGCCTGGGTGCGGCTCTCCACGCCGATCTTGCGATACACGCTGCGGATGTAGGACTTGACGGTGTTCGGGCTCAGATAGGTCAGCGATGCGACCTCGGCGTTGCTCTTGCCCTGGGTGATCAGCGCCAGGATCTCCGCCTCGCGGTCGGTGATGCCCTCGCGGCGGCCCGGCCAGTCCAGTCCGAGGGCGCTGCCCGTGCGCCGGGGCGGCTCGCTGATCACCACGTCGCCGTCGTGCACCCGCTCGAGGGCCTCGACGAGCTCGCGGGCGGCCAGCGTCTTGGACAGGTATCCGCGCACCCCCTGGTCCAGGGCCTGCTGCACGAGGGTCTCGTGGAAGTTCCAGGTGTACATCACCACCTTGCCGACCCGCGGGTTGCGCGCCAGCTCCTGCAGCTCCGGATGGTCGGACTCCGGTTGGGCAAAGGAGTCGTAGAGCACGATGTCGACGGTGTCGTCGAGGCTCGCGTTGGCGTCGATCTCGGCGATGACGATGCGGTCGCGGTAGTCGTCGAACATGTGGGCCAGCCCGATCAGCACCACGTCGTAGTCGTCGACCAGGGCCACCAGCAACGGTCGGGTACGTCGACGGGCCGGAGTCACGGTCGTGGTCATCAGTCGACATTAACCTCCCTAGGGGTGTAGCGGCACACCTCCAGGGGTGGTTGCCTCGAGAAGCCAGCGAAGACGCGACAGCCCGGCCGGGCTCGTCGATCAGCCGCCTTCACCCGTATGACGCACGGAACCCAGTGCACACCCAGGAGGCTCACCATGCTCGGACTCATCATCGGCATCATCGTCGTCGGTCTCATCGCCGGTGCCATCGCCCGGCTCGTGGTTCCGGGATCGCAGCACATGTCGATCGTGGCCACGATCGTGCTCGGCATCATCGGATCGTTCGTCGGAGGCTTCCTCGGCTACCTCATCTTCCACAAGGACGCCGAGAGTGGTTTCCTGCAGCCGTCCGGCATCATCGGCTCGGTGCTCGGCGCCATCATCGTGCTCGCGCTCTACCTGAAGTTCGGCAGCCGCAGCGCGGCCCGTCGCTGACCTTCGCGACCGTCCCCCGACGAGGGCGCACTCCCGGCAGGCCCGGGGTGCGCCCTCGTCGTGGGTGGCAGCCCGGCACCCATCCGGCCGCCGGGGTCGCCACGAACACCACCTGAGGCGGATCGATCGACGTCGATCAGGCGAGAAGCCGCCGTCGAGCGGGCAAGGAGATCGCATGGAGGCAGGGCGGTTGTACCGGCTCATCCGGCAACTGCGCACCCTCGCCGGCGCTGCGACCGGGGGGAGCGGCCAAGATGCGATGTCGCCGAGCGTGGTCGCCGTCGTCGAGGACCTCGCCCAGCACCCGGGCAGTTCGATCACCGAGATCGTCGGGCGGACCGGCCTGCTGCAGAGCATGGTGTCCACCGCGGTCGCGCAGTTACGGACCGAAGGCGTGCTGCAGACGACGCCGGATCCGCGGGACCGGCGGCGGACGCTGGTGACCATGACCATGACCATGACCACGGCGCTGAGCGACGGGCCGCTATCGCCCACCGGCGGCAGCCTCGACGAGGCGCTGCGCCGGATCCGTCCCGAACTGGACGACGGCCGACGGGCCGAGGTCGTGCACCACCTGGAGCGGCTCGCCGCCCTCCTGGAGAAGTGAGGACCGCTCAGGCCGCGGCGCGGAACCGCCGCAACCGCAGGCTGTTGGTCACGACGAACACCGAACTGAGCGCCATCGCCGCACCCGCCAGCATCGGGTTCAGCAGCCCCGCCGCCGCCAACGGGATCGCCGCGACGTTGTAGGCGAACGCCCAGAAGAGGTTGCCCTTGATCGTGGACAGTGTGCGGCGGGCCAGCCGGATCGCCGTCGCCGCGGCCCGGAGATCGCCACGGACGAGCGTCAGGTCCGAGGCTTCGATGGCCACGTCGGCTCCGGTGCCCATCGACAACCCGAGGTCGGCGGTGGCCAGCGCCGCGGCGTCGTTCACACCGTCCCCGACCATCGCCACGACGCGGCCCTCGGCCTGCAGCCGACGGACGGCTGCGGCCTTGTCCGCCGGCAGTACCTCGGCGAACACGTCGGCCGGGTCGATGCCGACCTCCCGTGCGACGCTCGCGGCGACGCCGGCGTTGTCGCCGGTGAGCAGCATCGGCTGTAGTCCCAGGGTGCGGAGCTCGGCGATGGCCCGGGCCGACGAGGGTTTCACGGTACCGGTGACGACCAGCACGCCACGGGCGCGGCCGTCCCAGCCGACCACGACGGCCGTGCGACCGCCGGCCGCAGCGTTACGGGCGGCGACCGCGAGATCGACCGGGATGAAGAGCTTCTCGCCGGTGACGAACCGGGGGCTGCCCACCAGGACGGCGACGCCGTCCACGGTGCCGCGGACGCCGCCGCCGGGTGCGTTGACGAAATCGGTGACCTCGGGGCCCGGCCCGGCCGCATCGGCGATCGCGGCGGCGATCGGATGCTCGGAGCCGCGCTCCAACGCCCCGGCCCGCCGCAGCACGGCTACGGGGTCCTCGCCGGCCGCAACGGTCACGTCGACAACGCTCATCCGACCGGTCGTCACGGTGCCGGTCTTGTCCAGCAGGACGGTGTCCACCCGGCGGGTCGACTCGAGTACCTGGGGGCCTTTGATGAGCACGCCGAGTTGGGCGCCGCGGCCGGTACCGACCATCAGAGCGGTGGGTGTCGCGAGCCCGAGGGCGCACGGGCAGGCGATGATCAGCACCGCCACGGCCGCCGAGAAAGCGGTCACCGTAGACGCTCCGTTGCCCAGCCAGAAGCCGAGAGTGCCCATGGCCAGCGCGATCACGATCGGGACGAAGACGCCGGAGACGCGATCGGCCAGTCGCTGCACCTCGGCTTTGCCGTTCTGTGCGTCCTCGACCAGCTTCGCCATCCGGGCGAGCTGGGTGTCGCCGCCGACCCGGGTCGCACGAACCGTCAGCCGGCCGGCGATGTTGACGGTGCCGCCGACGACCGCGTCGTCGACGGCGACGTCGACCGGCACCGACTCGCCCGTCAGCATCGAGGCGTCGACGGCGGACGCACCGGAGACGACGACACCGTCGGTGGCGATCTTCTCGCCCGGCCGCACCACGAACGTGTCGCCGACCTCGAGCCGGTCGACCGGGATCATCACCTCGGTGCCGTCCCGCACGACGGCGACGTCCTTGACGCCCAATGAGAGCAGCGCGCGCAGGGCCGCGCCCGACCGTCGCTTGGCCCGCGCCTCGGCGTACCGGCCGGCCAGCAGGAACACGGTGACGCCGGCGGCGACCTCGAGGTAGATCTCGTCCGCGTCGCCGCTGCTGCCGAACAGTGAGAACCGCATGGTCATCGGTGGCCGCCACGGTGGCGACGAGGTCGTCGGGGGCGACGTCGCCGCGGTAGCTGACCCGGGCCTTCTCCGTGGCGTAATTGACGGTGGCGGTCACGCCGTCCATCCGGTTGAGCTTCTTCTCCACGCGGGCGGCGCAGGACGCGCAGGTCATCCCCGCCGATGGTCAGCTCGATCAGGGTGTCGGCCGCGGCGGTGTCGGACAGGGCGGTGTCGGACAGGGCGGTGTCGGACCCGGTGGCGTTGTCGGTGTTGGTGGTTCCGGTGGTGATGCTGCCCTCCCGGGTGGGTCGGTGCCGGCGATCAGCCGGGAACCGTTGCCGTGTCGGTCATGTCGGTCATCGGCGCGCGGTCGATGACCATCGGAGCGGGCGTCGGGGCGGGCGCGGGCGCCGTCCCGGGCGGAGCGACGGCGCGGCCGAGCCCGAAGGCAACCGCGAAGACGACGGCCAGGCCGCTCGTGAAGCCGGTCAGGGCGAGCCAGGTCCGGGGCCTGCTCGACGTGCTCATGCCGGGGCGGCGAGCTCGTAGCCGGCCTCGGCCACCGCATCCCAGACGGCGCTCCGGTCCAGTTCGCCCGGGAGTAACCGGACCGGAGGAACGCGGGCGGCCGAGGGCGGGCCGCCCAGCGCGGCGACCGCGCTCGGCGCCGATCAGGGACTGGCATTGATGTCGCCGACCTGCTGACCGCCGCGCAAGCCGTAGTCGGATCGTGGGCGCACCTGTCGTGGGTCGGCGTCTGCGGAGCCGCCCGCCGCCGCGCATAGCGAGCACCACCCCGGTGCGCAGCCTTCCCCACACCCCGGTGCGTAGCCGTCCCGCATCGTGGCTTTCCGCCCGTCGATTGCGTAGCGTGAACGAATGATCACCGGATTGCCCGCGCCGTCGGTGGTCACCGCCACCCGGGCAGCGCAGGGGCCGGCGGCCCCTGCCCTCGAGGACGACGTACCCGGCAGTCGGCCTGTCGCGTGGTGCTGTGCACCTGGCAGAACTGCGGCGCCTTCGCCACAACGGCGGACGTCGTGATGAAGCCGTTCACCGCGGAGCACGTCCGTCGACCGGCGCCCCGCGGGGCCGGTTCCGTCCTGCCCGCACACCGCTCCGGGAGCGACTGTTGACCGGCACCACGCCCGCCGACCCCGCGGTGGCGGCGCTTGGCTACCGCGTGGTCATCGCCGACGACGACGCCGCCATCCGCGGTCTCGTGGAGGTGGCCGTCCGCAAGGCCGGCGCCCAGGTCGCGATCGCCGTCGGCGACGGTGCCGCCGCGGTGGCGGCGATCCGCGAGCAGCAGCCGCATCTGGCGGTCCTGGACGTGTCGATGCCGGTGATGAGCGGACTCGACGCCTGCCAGCTGGTGCGGGCGGATCCGCGGTTCGCCGCGCTGCCGATCGTGATGCTGTCCGCGGCCGTGCACCCGGCGGCGGTGCAGTCCGGGATGGCCGCAGGCGCCGATCTGTACCTCGAGAAACCCTTCAGCCCCAGAGCTCTCGCCGCGACGATCCGCGAGCTGCTCGCGACCCGGTACGGCCCGTGACCACCCGGACGTCGAGCCCGCCACCCGCCGCCGAGGTGACCCGCAGCAGTCTGCGCGACGTCGTCCGCCGGCGCTTCCACGATCCGCACGCCGTGTTCCAACGGCAGTTCGCGATCTCCGTGGTGGTGTTCATCTCGCTGCTGATGTTCCTCCGGACCGACATCACCGCGAACCCGGGCTGGATCGTCGCCCTCGCGGTGGCGCTGGTCGCTGTGGCTCTCGGGGTGTCGTTCGCGATGCCGTTGCAGCAGCGGTCCCGGTGGCTGCTGATCGCGATCCCGCTCGCCGATCTGCTCGCGGTCGGGCTGCTGCGACACGCCACCGGCGGCGGCGCCTCCCTGTTCAGCTCGCTGCTGATCCTCCCGTGCATCTCGCTGGGGATCGAGCGCGGGCGGTTGCCGGTGGTCGCCGCCGCGCTGGGCTGTGCCGCCGTCATCGGTGTACCGCTGGCCTTCACCCCGACGCCGGACGACTGGCTTCGGGTCATCAGCACCCCGACGGTGCTGATGCTGACAGCCCTGACCGTCAGCGTGCTGACGAACCGGCTGCGGGACCGCGTCCGCTCGGAGAACCGGCTGCGCCGTCAGCAGGAGGACCTGCTGGCCGAGGCCGAGCAGCAGGCGACCGCGACCGCGGAGGTGGCGAGCCTGCTCCGGCAGTCCGCCGCCTTGATGTCGGGCGTCGTCGACGCCGTCACCGAGCAGTTCATCATCGCCACCGACGCGGTCGGCCGGGTCGAGGTGTTCAACCGGGGTGCCGAGCGGATGCTGGCCGTCCCGGCCGCCGAGGCGCTCGGGCGGGCGCTGGTCGGCCGGCTCGGCGACCGGTTCGTCGAGCTTCCGCACGGCCGGGCGAGCGCGGTCGGTCATGAGAAGCCGCGCACCCTGGCCGATGTCGGGTTCGACACCCTCGTTGCCGAGGCCCGGCGCGGGCGGGCGGCCGCCAAGGTGTGGACCTACCACCGGCCCGGCGGGACGACGGCGACCGTCGAGATGTCGGTGACCGTCCGGTCGGACGGGCGGGGTGACGTCGACGGCTTCCTGGTGGTCGGTACCGATGTCAGCGAGATGTACGAGCAGGCCCGGCTCAAGGACGAGTTCGTCAGCCTCATCTCGCACGAGCTGCGGACCCCGTTGAGTTCGATCCTGGGCTACCTCGAGCTGATCGGTGATGACGACGCGGCCCCACTGTCCGACGAGCAGCGGCACTACCTGGACATCGTCGAGCGCAACGCCCACCGGCTGCTGCGCCTGGTCGGGGACCTGCTCTTCACGGCGTCGCTCGAGGCCGGGAAGCTGCACCTGGTGACCACCCCGGTGGACCTGGGCTCGATCGCCGACGCGTCGGTGCAGTCGGCCCGGCCGGCCGCCGCGGGCGCCGGGATCACCCTGACCCTCGACGTCCCGACGACGCCGGTCGTGGTGGCCGCCGATGCCACCCGGCTCGGGCAGATCTGTGACAACCTGCTGTCCAACGCCATCAAGTTCACCCCGCGCGACGGCACCGTCCGGGTCGTGCTGGCGCCGGCCGATCCCTTCCCCGGGCGGCCCATCCGGCTCGCGGTGCACGACTCGGGAATGGGCATCCCGGCCGCCGAACTCGACAAGCTGTTCTCCCGCTTCTTCCGGACCTCCACCGCCACGGCGAACGCGGTCCCGGGCATCGGGCTGGGGCTGTCGATAAGCCGGGCGATCGCCGTCGCGCACGGTGGGGCGATCCGGGTGGCGAGCACGCCGGGATCGGGGAGTGTCTTCACCCTGGAGCTGCCGACGCCGCAGGCGGCCGCGGTGCCCGTCGGCTGAGCCACCTCGTCTGGTTCATGACCGGCTGCCGCTCCGCCCCCGCCACCGCGCCGAACGACGTGGTGTGTCGCGGTGGTCGCCATCGTGCCGGCGATGCCGGCGAGAAGGTCCTCCCATCCAGACGAGCTGGGCGACGGTGATGCCGGCGGCGGCCGTGGCCCACCGCCGACGGCACAGCGCCAGGCCGACCGACGGGAGGGCCGGCGCCGGCGGAACACCGCGACGCCCTGCAGCCCGATCAGCAGTGGGAAGTGCGCGGGCTGGACCGCTCGGTTGACGCTGTACGGCGCCGGGCCGGGCCGCGGTCACCGACCAGGTCCACGCGCCGCCACCGGATGCGGCGGCACATCGTCATTGCGCGGGACCGCCGGGCATGATCGTGGCCAGGCACTGCTGCAGGGCGCGGGTGCTGATCGGCTTGGTCAACCGGGCGTCCACCCGGTGATCCGGGTGGTCGGCGCGTCCGGTGTGCTGGACGACGCCGGTGATCAGCACGAACAGCGGCCGCGGCGCGGGCAGCGACGCGAGGAGATCCATCCCGGTTCCGCCGGGCATCGAATAATCGGAGAAGACGGCGGTGTAGTCGCACTCGGCCAACAACGACCGGGCCGGGGCGACGTCGTCGGCCTCGTCGACCTCCCACCCGGACCGCCGCAGCAGGTGCGCGAGCACCAGCCGGGAGACCACGTCGTCGTCGACCACCAGGGCGGTGCGCACCTCGTCGTCGGAGCCCGTCACGAGGAGCCCGTCACGAGGACGCCGCCGGGCACGCCGCGTCCTTGCTGAAGACGCGGTCGAACGGGGCGACCGGAACACCCGGGTGGCGTCCGCGGGCCGGGGGGCTGGCCAGGACGACACCGCCGCGGTGAGGCCGGGCCTCACGTCGGGAGCGGACGGGGACGGTGAAGGCCGGCGCCGTCCACGGAGGTCGGCGCGGACAGGTCGACGGTCAGGTGCGGGTGTCCGTCGGCGGACGGATCGGACAGCGCTCGAGGCAGGTCCGGGGCGTCGACGGCGTCCCACCGTGCCGCGGCCGCCGTGGTACCCGCGTCGGCGGCAGTCACCGCGGCGGCGACCGTCAGGGGCCGGTGCACGGGCCGGGGTCTGGGTGCTTCGGACAAGGAGGCGCTCCGGTGCGGATCGTCGGGCGGATCGGGCTGCGGGACGGGATCAGGGTGGCGCGTCGGCGGGTCCCGCCGCCGACCGGTCCAGCTCGAGCACCCACGTGTTGTGGCCGTCGGTGTGCCGGTAGTCGACGGTGTTCACCAATTGCCGGACGATCATCAGGCCGTAACCCCGCACCTGGGCCACCCCGGGTACCGGCTCCGGCACGCCGTTCGGGTCGAAAGCCTCACCGTCGTCGCGGATCTCGATGTGGACCCGGTGCGCATCGATCGAACCCTCGAGCTCCAGCGACGCGCCGGGCGGCAGTCCGGCGTGGTCGACCACGTTCATGCAGACCTCGTGGACGGCGAGTTCCAGCCGGGTGACGAGCGTGTCGGACTCCACCGGATCATTCCCGTCGAACAGCCGGCGCAGCCACGGGCCGATGTCCCGGACGGCCAACGGGTTGGCGCCGATGGACAGCGTCGACACCGGGGTGCCCATCGGCGCGGTCACCGGCGGCCTCCCGGTGTGCGTCGGGTCGTGGGCCTCATGAGGGACCTTCCCGCCGGATCACCGCGAGGGTGCAGTCGTCCGAGGGTGGGGTCCCATCGGCGAAGGCCGTGACCGCGGCGACGAGGATCCCTCCGAGGTCGTCCGCCGAGGTGGTGGCAGCGCCGGACCCGGTACCCGCCGCGGCGGCGCACAGGGTTCGGAAGCGTTCGTAGCCGAACAGCTCCCCGGCGGCGTTCTGCTGCTCGGCGAGGCCGTCGGAACCCAGCAGCAGGGTGTCACCCGGACCGAGGGTGACGGTCCAGCCGCGGGCCGGCGGATCGGCCATGACGCCCAGCGGCGGGATCGACGCCCCGATGGTGGTGACACCCTCGCCGGTGATCCTCAGAACCGGCGAGTGACCGGCGTTGCAGAGGTGCAGCTCGCCGGTGTCGGGATGCAGCGCGCCGAGCACCGTGGTGACGAAGAGTCCGACCTCGTCGAGGTAGTCGTACAACTCGCGGCCCATCGCGAGCAGGGCGCCCACAGCGTCGTCGGGCCGGTGGGTGAGGAAGGCGACGCGGGCGGCACTGACCGCCCGGGTCATCACCATCGCGGCGGGCAGGCCCTTGCCGGCGACGTCGCCGACCGCGAACCACAGGACCCCGCCTACGTCCATGAACGTCATGAAGTCACCGCCGGCCAGGCTGGCCGGGGTGGACGAGGCGAACACGTCCAGCCCGTGCATCAGCGGGATCGGGGCTTCGAGCACGGCTTGGGCCAGACTGGACGCGAGTTGATGCTCGCGCTCGATGGTGGCCCGGCGGATGCCCTGCAGGTGCAGCCGGGTCAGCGTGTGCACCATCTCGGTGGCCGAGGCGACCGCCTCGATCAGCCCGAGTTCGCCGGTGTTGAACGGCGCGCCGGCGCGGCGGAGGAAGCCGAGAACGGTGTGCCGGCCGGCATTCTCCGCGAGCCGGACGATGACGGTGCGGCCGTTGTCGGTCGGCCACAGCCCGGGCGGGTGATCGGATTCAGCGGCGGCGGCGAGTTGCAGGACGAGCTCGGTGGCCGCCAGGTCGTCGCCGCTGACGTGCAGACTGCCGTCCTCGGCGAGCAGCACGACGGCGTCGGAGTCGGTCAGTGCGAGGGCCTCGTCGAGCACCCGCTCGGTGGAGCCCTCGGCGCCCAGGGTGTCGATGTTGACCCGGGTCAGGGCGCGCAGCGCGAGCAGCCGGTCCTGGCTGGTGACGAGGGCCTCGGTCATCTCCGCTGCGGCCTCGGTGAGAGTGCGGACGGCACTCCGGATCTCGGCGGCGGCCCGCTGTGCCGGGTCCGGCGCGGCGGTGCCGGCCAGCAGCACGTCGAGCGCGGCGTCGACCGCCGTGCGGCGGGTGCGTCCCGGGTGGACGCCCGGCGGGGCGGCGGTCGTCGTCACGAGACCGCCCCGGCGTCGGGGACACGGATGGTGAGGACCTGGTTCAGGGCGGTCATCTCGAGGATGACCCGGACCGGATCGGACAGCGCGCTGATGACCAGCGTGCCGCCGCAGGCGTGCGCCGACTTGTGGGCACGGACCAGCTCGGCCAGGGCGCTCGAATCGACGAAGACGACCTGACCGAGGTCGAGCTCGACGGTGCCGCCGTCGCGGAGCAGTGGCTCGACGGCCGCCCGGAACGTGGCGAGCTCGTGGGCGTCGAAGCGGCCGGCGAGTTCGATCTGGTGGGAGCGGGTCCCCGCCTGGGTGCGGATTCTCATCGGGTGATCCTGTCCTCGACATCGGTGCTGCGGGGGGCGGCGGTGGTGTTCCCACTGGTGGCGTCGCGACTGCGTAGGTCGTGCCACCTGATCGTGACGAGGTCGCAGCCACGGCTGCCACCGAGGTGCAGCACCTCGAGGTCGTGCGGGAGCGACACGGTGGTGTCGGTCGAACCGTCGTCGGCGACGATCAGCTCCCACCGCTCGCCGCGCGCCGACAGGTGGGTGGCGATCGCCCCGACCGTGGGCGGGATGCGGAGCTCCTCGTCGTCAGCAGGGATGACCACGGAGACGCGGGGCGGGGTTCCGATCGGGTGGGAGACCCAGCCGCGGTAGGCCCGACACGGCGCACCGAGGGGCCCCGCGGGGCGGATGACCGGCGTGGGTTCGGACCGGGTGAGCGTCGCTTCGGCGGTGATCATGTGCCGGCCTCCGTGCGGCTGATGGTGGCGCGGGCCGACGACCCGGCCCCGCGCAGCTCCCTGTACAGGTCGGGCTCGTACGGGTTGTTGGGACCGGGCAGCACGGCGGTCAGCACGCCGATCCGCAGCGGCTCGTCCGGTCCGCCGACCGGGCCGGTCACGAGGCGAGATGCCGGTGTGCCGGCGTTGTTGTCGGGCGGGTGACCCGGCCGCGTTCCTCCACCGCCAGGATGTGACTCACGGTGACAATCGCCGGACGCCCGGGTGAGGCGTCTATCGGGCGCCGTGAACGGCGCGTGTACCGATGACCGACGGTGCCGGCCGCAATGGGCGCCGAGGGCTGATCGGGTGAGGGTGCGAACGCTCGGCCGTGCAGATGCATCGTTGTCGTCCTCTTCCGGGCGGCGGCGTCGGGGCGGTGGTGCCGTCCGGGCACGGTCTCCGGGGCCACCGGTCGGGTGTCCTGGAGATCCGGCCCGGGCCGAGGGGCGGCCGGACATGAGGTGTGGCCGACCCACCCGGGGTGGCGTCATCGCTGCTCATACTGCCGGAAATGATCGACGTTGGGTAGTATTGGAATCACTCTGCGTACCATTTCTGGTTCGGAGGGAGTGTCTGGTTGCTCTCCGGGGGTTCGGGCGCCGGTTGCGGCGGAGCCGTCCGGAAGAGCGCGAGTTCCGACCGAGAGGTGGTGCACCGATGGGACCGATCGCGGTCGCGAACCGTCGCGGTGCCTCCATCCGGGTCGCTCGACGGAGGGAAGCTGTCGCGCCGGCCGCCGGTGCCCCGCGGCATTCGGGCCGTCGGTGGTTCCGGGTCGGCACTCTGTGACGCGGCCGTTCGATCGGGAGCTCGGCGATCGGGTCCCCGGCCCCGACGGGATGCACCCCGCACCGGCCGGTCAGTCACGGAAAGTGACGATCGTATCGAGGCCGCCCGCGGCCCCGCCGCGGGCCGGCGACACCGTCCCCGGCCCCCCAGGACCCCCGGGAGCGCCCGCGGCGGAGCGACCTGAGGTCGCCGTGGCGGCGCCCGCCTGGGAGGTCCCCGCCGGTGAGGTGGCCGGCCCGGGCAGCAGGCCCGGCGAGGTGGCCGACGCCGCTGTGATCTGGCACACGCCGGCGGCGCCGCGGTCACCTGCGTTGCTCCCCGGGGAGCAGGGGTCCCGTGATCCGGACGACGGTGGACCCATCCCGCGACCCGCCGTCCCGACGGCCGTCCGCACGGTCTTCGTCGCCCTGGGCGCGGGCGCAGCCGCCTATGCGGCTGGGTCGGTGCTGCCGACCACCCTGCCGGGGTGGTGGCGCGACGACGCCTACGTCCTCCTCGAGTCGGTGGCCACGGGGCTGGTGGCCCTCCGGGCGATCCGGGTGCGGACCGAGCGGGCGGCCTGGTCGGCCCTGGCCGCCGGCATGGCGATGCTCGTCGCGGGCGACGTGTTGATCACCGGGCCACCGTCGGCGGCGGCGGTCTCCACCCCCGACCTGCTCTACGTCGGATTCTTCGTGCTGACCTTCGTCGCGATGGTGCTGCTGCTGCGGCAGCGGCTGCCCCGCGCCAGTTCGGCCGTGTGGCTGGACGGGGTGATCGCCGGCCTCGGGTTGGTCGCGGTCGCCTCGTCGTTGAGCTTCTCCACCGTCGACAGCGTCACCATGAACCAGATCGAAATCCTCGCCTACTCGGTGGGTCTGCTGATGCTGATGGCCTTGATGGTCGGCGCGGCGACGGTCCTGGGACGACGGCCGAGCACGGTGTGGTGGCTGATCACCGTGGCCTTCACACTGATGGCGGCGTCCAACCTGGTCATCGCGCCGGCGGTGGCGGCGGGCAACTACGTCCGTGGTGACCCCGCCGACGCGGTCTGGCCGGTCGCCTGCCTGCTGCTGGCCGTCGCGGCCTGGCGGGCGGGCCGCCCGCCGCGCTCGCCGTCGGAGGTCTCCCCGCTCACCGTGGCTGCTCCCACCGTGTTCATCGTGGCGGCGCTGTGTGTCCTCGCGGTCAACGAGATCGTCGGCCTGCAGGCGTTCTCGGTGTTGTTCGCGCTGGCCACGCTGCTCGCCGGCGCGGTGCGCTTCATGATGGCGGTCGGCGCGGCGGGGCGGTTGACCCGCACCGAGACCGAGCTCAACCGGAGCCTCGCCCGCGCCCGCGACGAGGCGATTGCCGCGACCACCGCCAAGTCGGAGTTCCTGGCCACCATGAGCCACGAGATCCGCACCCCGATGAACGCCATCATCGGGATGACGGGATTGTTGCTGGACACCGCGCTCACGACGGTCCAACGCGACTACGTCGACACCGTGCGCCGCGGCGGCGACCTGCTGCTCGAGGTCATCAACGACATCCTGGACTTCTCCAAGATCGAATCCGGCCACCTGGAGCTGGAGAACCGGCCGTTCGACCTCGTGTCGGCGATGGAGGACGTGCTGGGTCTGCTGGCCGTCACCGCGGACGGCAAGAACGTGGGCCTGCTGTGCGACTTCGCGGACGGCTGCCCGACGTGGGTGTCCGGCGACCGAACCCGGCTGCGTCAGGTGCTGCTCAACCTGGTGGGCAACGCGGTCAAGTTCACCACGGCCGGCAGCGTCACCGTCCGGATAGCACCCTTCCCGGTGTCCGACCCGGTGCAGATCGGTGTGCGCGTCGACGTCACCGACACCGGGATCGGCATCCCGGCCGACCGGATGCACCGGCTGTTCCGGGCGTTCAGCCAGGTCGAGGCATCGACCACCCGCGAGCACGGCGGGTCCGGCCTCGGTCTGGCCATCAGTCGCGCCATCGTGGAGACCATGGGCGGCGGCATCACCGTCCGCAGTCAGCCGGGAGTGGGCTCGGTGTTCTCCTTCACCACCGTCCTGGGCCGCTGCCCCGTCCCCGAAGGGGCCACTGTGACCAACACCGTGTCGCTGGCCGGCCGCACCGCCCTCGTGGTGGACGACAACGCAGCCAACCGGCGCATCCTCACCGAACAGATGACCCGTTGGGGAATGGAGGTGGCTGCGGTGGCGACAGCCTCGGAGGTGCTGCGCCTGGCCGACGGACCGCCGCCGGACGTGGCGCTGGTCGACATGCAGCTGCCCGATCTCGACGGTGCCGAACTCGCCGGGATGCTGCTCGACGACCCGCGATGGGCGGGCGTGCCGTTGATCCTGTTGACCAGCCTCAGTCGGTCGCCCACCACGGACCGTCCTGGGCTGTTCGCCGCGACCATGACGAAGCCGGTGCGCAACGCCGAGCTCCGGCGGGCGGTGATGGCGGTGCTGTCCGGGCCGGCCCCGGGACTGGACGAGCTGGTCCGCGCGCCCGTCGAGCGGCCGGGGCTGCGGGTCCTGCTGGTCGAGGACAACCTGGTGAATCAGCGGGTGGGGCAGTTGCTGCTGACGCGCGCCGGCCACGAGGTGGAGCTCGTCGGCAACGGGCGGGAGGCGCTCGCCGCGGTGCAGAACCAGCGTTACGACGTCGTCCTGATGGACGTGCACATGCCGGTGATGGACGGACTGACCGCGACTCGGGAGATCCGTGCCCTGGGCGGGGATCTGCCGCAGCCGCGCATCGTGGCCTTGACGGCGAGCGTCACCACCGAGGACCGGCGGGCCTGCCTGCAGGCGGGGATGGACGGCTACCTGAGCAAGCCCGTCCGCGCCGACGAGCTCACCGCGACCCTTGCTGAGATCGCCGCCGAGCGGGTGTTGCCGCCCGCGATGCCCATCCAAGGGGCTGCCTCCGCGGCCGCTGCGACCGATCCGGTCCCGTGCGCCGCCGCGGTCCTGGACGAGGAACGGTTCGGTGAGCTCGACGACCTGCCCGACGAGATCCGGGGGCCGATGGTCGCGTCCTGGCTCACCGAGGTCGCGGGCGCCGGGATGGCCCTGCGCGCCGACCTCGAGGCCGGGGACACCGCCGCCATCGGCTTCCGCTGTCACCGGCTCAAGGGCAGCAGTGGGACCCTCGGTGCCGTCGGCCTGGCGGCCGGCTGCGCGGCGATCGAGGACGCCGTGCGCGACGGATCGCCGGTCACGTCCGCACAGCTGGACGAGCTCACGGACCGGTTGCGCCAGGTCCTGGACGTGATGGCCGCCCGCGGCCACCACCCCGCGCCCTGACGTCCGGTGACCGGCCGACGACCTCTGCCGTCCCGGCGTCGACCGTTCCGCCCGGCGGCTGCAGCATCAGAGCGTCGTGGCGCCAAGGCGCCGACCCGCCCGGTGCAGAACCGGGACAGCCTGCGAGCCGGCGCCATTGCTGTTAGGCATGACAGGTGACCGGCCGAGCGGGAGGTGTCGAGTGAGCGTTCCCGTGCAGCATCCCGACGGCTCGGCCGACGACGCACTCCTGCGGGCCGCCCTGGACCGTGCCGAGGATCTGTTGCGCCACTCCATGCTGGCGGGCGACGTCACCGCGCTGGGCTCGCTGCTGGACGACCACATGATCTACACCGGCCCGGACGGCCGTCAGGTGTCCAAGCAGCAGGACCTGGACGCATACGCCAACGGCGCGGTCGAGATCACCGGGTACGACGAGCAGCACCGTTCAGTGCGGGTCGTCGGCCGCACCGGCCTCACCTGGATCCTGACCGAGGTGCAGGGCCGAACCGGGAACCAGACCTTCGGTGCCCGGCTCCGCTACACCCGCACCTGGGTCTACGAAGCCGGCTGGCGGGTGGTCGCGGCGCACGCGAGCTTCGCCCCGCACCAGGGACGGATCTGAGCGGTATCTGGCGCAACATCAGTCACGTCATGCACAATGGTCACGACATCCGAGGTTTCGCGGTGAGCTCCCACGTCGGGGAAGACGACGGAGCTCCAGCGGAGGGTGTGACATATGCAGACGGGTGGCGTCATCTACGTCCATTCGGCGCTGCCGGCGATCTGCCCGCACGTCGAATGGGCTATTTCTGGTGTCCTCAAGACGAGGGTGTCGCTGTCCTGGACGGCGCAGCCGGCCGCACCCGGCCAGCTGCGCGCGGAAGCGTCCTGGGTGGGCGAGCGGGGGACCGGCGCGCGGCTGGCTGCTGCACTGCGCTCGTGGAAGATGCTGCGCTTCGAGGTCACCGAGAACCCGAGCGCCGGGCAGGACGGCGAACGCATCTGCGTGGTGCCCGGCCGGCCGCTGTGGCGCGCCACGATGTCGGCCAACGGTGATGTGCTGATCGGCGAGGATCAGCTGCGGTCGCTGGTCCTGGCCAACCCGTCGGTCGACGCGCTGCGGCACGCCCTGTCGCAGGCGCTCGGTGAACACATCGACGACGAGCTCGAGGCGTTCCGCAGTGCCGGCGAGGGCTCCGAGGTGACGTGGCTGCACCAGGTCTCGTGACCGGTCGGGTTCGCCGGAGCCGGTGACGGTCCCGCCACGGGTGTCACACTGGTGCGGTCGGCAGCGGTGACAGGCGGCGGGGACGGTGGAGGTGGCGGGGTGACCGGTGATGCGGCGTCCCGTCGGCTCACCGTCATTCTGAGCACCGGTCTGGTCCTGGTCATCGCCCTCGGCGTCACCCTGGGGATCCTGCTCGGTCGTCGCGGTGGTCAGGACGACACCACCCCCGCCCCCGCCACCCCGGTGGTCACCATCGATGACACCACGGCGGATGCGCCGCCGGGTCCTTCGGTGCCGGAGACCAGTGCCGCGGTGACGAGTGCGCCGGCGCCGACGACGGCGGAGTCCACGTCCACGCCGCCCTCGACCACGGACGCGACGACGCCCTCGTCGAGCGCCCCGGAAACCACCACGTCGGACGCCGTCACGATGACGAGCACGACCACGAGCACGACCTCCCAGAGCCCGGCGTCCACCCCGCCGACCTCCGACGGCGCTGATGACGACGCCGGCGACGGACCCACCACCGGCTCCGACGGTGCCGCCGAGGCGCCGATCCCCGGCGACGCACCCGGTACCGCCGACGTCGGGGTCGGCCGGGGCGCTCTGTCCACCGCCACCCCGCCACCCGCTGCCGGCCCTGGCGACGGTGCCGGGCGGACCGGTGCGGTGTCCACCGGAGCGGTGGCCGTCTCGGTGGACCCGCGATGACGGGCACCCGCCGCTCCCGGCTCGCGTTCGCGCTGCTCGCCGGCGTGCTGCTGGCCGCGGGTTGCGGGACCCCGGACGCGGAACGTTTTCAGGCGACCGTGGCGCCGCCGTCGACCGAGAGCGCGACTGCTGACACCGCCACCGAGACCATCACGGGGACCGAGGCGACCGTGACCGAGCGCACCACCGAGCCCACCACCGAACCCACCGTGAGCGTCCCCGTCGAGACCGCCGCCGACCCGGCGGTCGTCCTCGGCGTGACCGCCGTCGGGCCCTGGGGTCCGGTGACCGCGGACGACGTCAGTCGGGCGGTGACCCAGGTCGCCGGGATGACCGTCGCCGCCCGGGCCGGGTCCGTGGTGATGGCCGCCTCCGGCGCCGTCGTCGGGAACAGCACCATCGGTGATCTCGGGCTCGGCGGCGTCAACCTGCTCGGCACGCGGGGGGTCCTCGACGGCACCTCGGGCGGCCGGCCGTCCGAGGTCGCCGAAGTCACCGCCGCGTTCGCCGCCCAGTTGCCCGCCGACCAGGCCGGCTTCCCGCTGCTGATCGCCACCGATCAGGAGAACGGTGACGTGACCCGGATGGTCAACGGCTTCACGGAGTTGCCCGGCGCCGGCGACCTCGGCAGCATCGACGATCTCGACGCCGCGGTGCGAGGCGACCGCCGAGACCGCGGCGATCAGCGCCGCCGAGTTGGCCGCCGTCGGCATCAACCTGGACTTCGCGCCGGTGTCGGACCTGCTGCCGCTGCGCGGCTCGTCCGGGATCGCCGACCGCTCGTTCGGGTCCGACCCGGAGCGGGTGGCCGCACTGGTCACCGCGGCCGTCCAGGGCTACCAGAACGCCGGCGTGGCAGCGAGTCTCAAGCACTTCCCGGGTCTGGGCGAGGTCGCGGCCGACAGCCACGTCACGCTGGCCACCCTGACCGCCGACTGCGACGCGTGGAACGCGCGGGCGTCGGTGCCGGTCCGTGCCGGCGTGGCCGCCGGGGTCGGCCTGGTGATGACCGGCCACACCCTGTTCCCCGCCGTCGACGCGGGTTCCGAGCCGACCTCGCTGTCGAAGGTGATCCTGCAGGACCTGCTCCGCGGCGACCCCGCCGTGCCACTGGCGAGCGGCTGCACGCCGGTGGGGTTCCGCGGTCTCGCCATCAGCGATTCCGTGGTGATGGCCCCGGTGGCCGACAACTACTCGACCGGCGAGGCGGCCTGGCGGTCACTCGCCGCCGGCGAGGACATCGTGCTGATGCCGGCCGGTCCGGAAGTCGCCGTCGCCGGCATCACCGACGCCGTCGCGGACGGACAACTGCCCGAGTCCCGTCTCAACGAGGCGTCGGTCCGGGCGTTCGCGCTGCGGTCCGCGCTGGGCCGGTCGGTGCGCCCGCCGCTGACAGTCGTCGGGTCTGCGGCGAACGAGGCTGCGGCGCAGGCGATCTGGGACCAGATCCGCTGACGTCCGGTCCCCGCTGGCGCGTTCCACCTGCACGACGACGACACCGCCGGCCCCACAGGGGGTTCCGGCGGTGTCGTCGGTGCGGCGTGATCAGGCCTTGGTGAACACCAGGGCCACGTTGTGGCCGCCGAAGCCGAACGAGTCGTTGATGGCGGCGTCGATCTTCACGTTGCGGGTCTCCTGGGCGACGTCGACCTCGATGTTCGGGTCCAGGTTCTGGATGTTGCGGGTGCCGGGGACGATGTCGTCGCGGACCGACAGCACGGTGGCGATGGCCTCGAGCGCGCCGGACGCGCCCAGCATGTGGCCGGTCATCGACTTGGTCGCGGTGACCACCGGGTGCTCGCCGAGCACCTTGCGGATCGTGCGGGACTCGGCGACGTCACCCACCGGGGTGGACGTGGCGTGCGCGTTGACGTGGGCGATGTCCTTGGGGCCGAGACCGGCCATCTTCAGCGCCTTGTTGATGGCCCGGGACGAGCCCTCGCCCTCCGGCTCCGGCGCGGTGATGTGGAAGGCGTCGTTGGTCATGCCGATACCGGCCAGCGTGCCGTAGATCTTGGCGCCACGGCCCTCGGCGTGCGAGCGCCGCTCCAGCACCATGATCCCGGCGCCCTCGCCGATGACGAAGCCGTCGCGCCCGGTGTCGAACGGGCGGGACGCGGTCAACGGGTCGTCGTTACGGGTGCTCATCGCCCGCATCTGCGAGAAGCCGGCCATCGGCAGCGGGTGGATGCAGCCCTCCGCGCCACCGGCGAGGGCGATGTCGATCTCGCCCTCCTTGATCAGCTTGTAGGCCCAGGCGATGCCCTCGGCTCCGGCCGCGCAGGCCGAAACCGGTGCGTGCACCGCACCTCTCGAGGTGTTCCACAGTCCGACGGCGGCGGCCGGGCCGTTCGGCATCAGCATCGGAACGGTCATCACCGACACCTTGCGGATGCCCTGCGTCTCGAGCAGGTCGTCCTGGTCGAGCAGCGTGACGGCGCCGCCGATGCCGGTGCCGATCACGGTGCCCCGTCGCAGCGGGTCGATCTCGTCGGGGCTGCCGGCATCGGCCCATGCCTCGCGGGCGGCGATGATCGCCGCCTGCTGGCTGCGGTCCAGCCGGCGCGCCTCGACCCGCGGGAGGACGTCCAGCGGGTCGACGGCGAGCGGCGCGTGCAGGTTCACCGTGAGCCGTACTTCTCCACCCACGGCTGGTTGATGTTCTTGACCCCGACCTTGCCCGCGAGCAACGCCTCCCAGGTCTCCGGAGCGGTCCCGCCGAGTGGCGTGGTTGCCCCGATCCCGGTGACGACGACGTCATCAGCACTCATGGTGAAAGCTCCTTCGGTACAGCGGGAGACGTCGGCTCTGGGCCACGTCGGGATACTCGGCGACCGATCGGCCGCCGTGGAAGGGACAGCCGGCTTACTTGTGGGCGTCGATGTAGGTGACGGCGTCGTTGACGGTCTTGAGGTTCGCCAGCTCGTCGTCGGGGATCTTGACGCCGAAACGGTCCTCGGCCTGCACGGCGATCTCGACCATCGACAGCGAGTCGATGTCCAGGTCGTCGGTGAAGGTCTTGTCGGCGGTCACGTCGGCCGCGGGCACGCCGGCTACCTCTTCGACGATCTCGGCGAATCCGGTGAGGGTGTCCTCGTTTGCCACGGTGTGTTTCCTTTCGTAGAACGCCGGCTCATCGGTTGAGCAGACGGGGTGAAGCTCGGGAAATCGTAGTGGTCCGCGGTGCCCGATGCTGGGAACCGCCAGCCGGTCAGGGAACCCGGTAGACCTGGCCGGCGTAGGTGAGGCCGGCACCGAAGCCGACCGACAGGACCAGGTCGCCGGAGACGATGGACCCCTCGTCGCGGGCCCGGCACAGCGCGACCGGCACCGACGCCGACGAGGTGTTGCCGGTGGTCACGATGTCGCGGGCCACGTGCAGGTCGGGACGGGCGCCGGCGGCGGTGAACTTCTTCGCGATGGCGTCGATGATCCGCAGGTTGGCCTGGTGCGTGACCACGGCGTCGATGTCGGACATCTGCAGGCCGGCGGCCTCGACCGCGCGCAGGCCGACCGGGGCGATCTGTGTGGTCGCCCAGCGGAACACGGCCTGGCCGTCCTGGTACATCGAGGAGTCGCGGTCGGCGATCATGATGGCCTGGGTCTGCGTCTCGTCGCTGCCCCAGGACACCGGCCCGATCTCTTCGGTGTCGGAGCCGGTGACGACGACGGCGCCGGCCGCGTCGGCGAAGATGATCGCCGTCGAGCGGTCGGTGAGGTTCGTCCAGTCGGTCAGCTTGTCCACGCCGACCAGCAGCACGTTGCGACCCGCCCCGGCCCGCACGGTGTGCGACGCGA
Source organism: uncultured Actinomycetota bacterium (assembly GCA_963700115.1). Taxonomy (GTDB): domain Bacteria; phylum Actinomycetota; class Actinomycetes; order Mycobacteriales; family Nakamurellaceae; genus Nakamurella. The sequence goes on from OY969473.1 coordinate 1,815,350, forward strand.
CGGCCGAGCCCGTAGCAGAACCCGGCGCAGGCGGCGTTCAGGTCGAACGAGCCCGGGGCGTGGATGCCCAGGTCACGGGCGATCTGGGTGGCGGCGTGCGGCACCTGGGTGGGCAGCGAACAGGTCGCCACGATCACGGTGTCGATGTCGGCGACGGTCAGACCGGCGTCCGCGATGGCCTTGCGGCCCGCCTCGGCGCCCATGAAGACGGCCGTCTCGGTCGGGGACGCCCAGCGACGCTCCTGGATCCCGACGCGGGTGCGGATCCACTCGTCGTTGGTGTCCATGGTGGTGGACAGCTCGTCGTTGGTGACGACCCGTTCCGGGCGGTAGTAGCCCATGCCCGCGATGCGGGTGCCGGCCGGGACGGTCCGCTGCCCGATGGTCGCGGTCACGCGGAGGCTCCGACGCTTGCGTGCTCGGCGATGAAGGCCGCCGCCGCGGGGAGGTCGTCCGGAGTCCTGAGGGCCATCGTGGCAGTTCCTTTGAGCTCGCGCTTCACCAGACCGACCAGGGCTCCGGACGGCGGGAGTTCCAGTACGCCGGTGACGCCGAGGCGGGCTGAAGGTCGCCATGCAGAGGTCCCAGCGCACCGGCCGGGTCACCTGGCGGACCAGTAGCTGACACGAACTCACTGCCCGAGGCCACCGGGTCACCGGTCGCGTTGGTGAGCAGCGGGAAGGTCGGATCGGCGGGGGACAGGTCGCCGACCTGGCCGGCCAGCGCGTCCTCGGCGGGGGCCATGAACCGGGTGTGGAAGGCGCCGGCGACGGCCAACGGCATCACCCTGGCGCCCGTGCGGCGGAGCGGCCTGCAGGGCGGCGATGGCGTCGGCGGCGCCGGCGGCGACGATCTGGCCACCACCGTTGCGGTTGGCTCCCACCAGGTCCAGCGCAGCGAGCGCAGCCAGCACGGTGTCCGGGTCTCCCCCGAGCACGGCGGCCATCGAGGTGGGTTCCAGTTCGCAGGCGCGGGCCATCTCCCGGCCGCGGACGCCGGCCAGTGCCACGGCCCGCTCCGCGTCGAGGACGCCGGCGAGCCCGGCGGCGGCCAGTTCGCCCACCGAATGGCCGGCGATGACGGTGCCGGCCGGCAGCGGGAGTTCTGCTGCGGCCAGCAGTGCGGCCGCGACGACCAGCGGCTGGGTGACGGCGGTGTCCTTGATCTCGTCGGCGGTCGCGGTCGTCCCGAGACGTGTGAGGTCGAGACCGGCGGCGGCGCCGAAGGCGTCGAGCCTGGCGGCGAGGTGCTCCAGCTCCAGCCACGGGGCGAGCATTCCGGGTTTCTGCGACCCCTGGCCGGGCGCGACGACTGCCAACATGGTTTCTACTCAACCACCCGGCCTGCCGGTTCGCCGGGTGGCGAGTTACCAAGTCGTGATCAGCGTTTTGTGGGAACCCTCCAACTTCCCGCCACGGAAGCGCCAAGGATCACAGCAACACGCGCTCAGCGTGGTCGAAGGGGCAGCGAAGTGCCGTGCAGGCCGTCCCGGTGCAGCCGACCGAGGATGAGCGCCACCCGCAGGACGGCGACGTCCCGGGGGTTCCACGGATCGGTGCCGGTGAGGTCGGCGACCCGGCGCAGCCGGTACCGCAGGGTGTTCGGGTGGATGAACAAGCTCCGCGCGGCCGGCTCCAGCGCGGCCCCGTGGTCCAGGTAGGCGTCCAGGGTCTCCAGCAGCGGCGTGGTGGCGGCCGCCAGTGGGGCGTAGACGGCGTCGCGGAGCCGCCGGCCGGCGATCGCGTCGCCGGCCAGCACCCGCTCCACCAGCAGATCGCCCGAGCTGAGCACCCGGGTACCGCCGTTCCAGGCATGCGCCACCCGCAGCCCGGCGAAAGCCTCCTCCGACGACCGCACCGCGCCGGTCAGGCCGAGCGCCGGTGGACCGTGCACGATCGGGCCGTCGCCGAACATCGTCTCGAGATCGTCCGGGAAGGGATGGTCCTTGAGCAGCGCCGCCCGTCCCCCGGGGGTGCCGGCCGACGCACCGTCCTCGGCGGGCCAGGCGTTGAGCACGACCACCAGCCGGCCGCCCTGCACACCCGACAACGCCGAGATGTCGTGCTGCCGGGCCCAGTCGCTCACGTGCCGGGCACCGCTGCGGGCCGTGCCCACGACGACCGCCACCGGGCCGCTGGGATCCCAGCCGAGCGCGGCGGCCCGGGACGCCAGCGAGTCGGGCGCTTCGCCCCGGACGATGCCGTCGACCAGGGCGGCCTCCACCCGGGCGTCCCAGGCGCCCCGGGTCTCGGCGGCAGTGGCGTAGACGGCGGCCGCGGCGAAGGCGATCTCGCGGCTGTAGCGCAGCAGTGAATCGCGCAGCGCCTCCGCCTCGTCGGGTGTCTCGCCCAGGGCCGGGATGCGTTCCTCGGCGACGTCGATGGCGACCCGCACGAGTTCGACGGTGCGGCGCAGCGACACCGACCGGAGCAGGTCCCGGGGGGCGTTGCCGAAGACGGTGTCGGTGAGCCGGAGGTCGGACCGGGCGCTCTCCACCCACGGCACGTAGCCGCCGATACCGGCCTGCGCGACGAGGGTCACCCAGGACCGCTCCTCGGCGGGCAGCGTGCGGAACCAGGGGAGTCGTTCGTCCATCATCGCGACGGCGCGGGTGACCATGCCGCCGGTGGCCCGCTCCAGCCGCCGCAGCGTCGCTGCGCTGACACCCTCGCCGCCGTGGGCCAGGGCCGGCCGCTCGCCGGCGGGCGGGGACAGCGGGGCCGTCGGATCGGCGGCGCTCACGGGGCGGTCACAACGAACAGGGCCGGTGCCGTGAGGCACCGGCCCTGAACGGGTGGAAGGTGTGATGTCAGATCGCGACGACGCCGCTGGCCTGCGGGCCCTTGGGCGACTGTTCGACCTCGAACTCGACCCGCTGGCTCTCCTCGAGGGAGCGGTAGCCGGATCCGCCGATGGCCGAGTAGTGGACGAAGACGTCCGCCGAACCATCATCGGGAGAGATGAAGCCGTAGCCCTTCTCCGCGTTGAACCACTTCACAGTGCCCTGCGCCATACCTGTTCTCCTGGTGCACGTTCCGAGCCGCATCCGCGGACCCGAGTCCGAAAGCACTCCGGGGCGAGCGTGTTCGCCCCGAAGGGATCACCGTTCCGATCACGGGAATCGGGGATCGGAACCCCCCGATGACCGTCCTTCGGTCCGACATCGGTCGAATAGTAACTGTGGGTGGTGACTCCGGCTAGGCCAATCGGCCACCGAACTCACCGCAGATCGGTCACGATTCAGCGTCGGGAATGCACCCTCAGGATTCGCCGCCCGCATTCCCCGACGAACCGGCCCGGGGATCGTCGAGCCGGTACTTCGTGGCCGCCTCGGCAGCGGCGCCGGCGCGGTATTCGCCGCGGCGTTCCAGTGCCGACAGGGTGGCCACCACCATCGACGGACCGTCGATGAGGAAGAACCGCCGGGCCGCGGCCCGGGTGTCGGAGAAGCCGAAACCGTCGGCGCCCAGCGCCACGTAGTCCGTCGGGACCCACGGGGCGATGAGGTTCTGTACGGCGCGCTGCGAATCGCTGGTGGCGATCACCGGCCCCGGCGCGTTCTGCAGCTTCTGCGTGACGAACGGCTCGATGTGCAGATTCGGGTCGAGCAGGCGGGCGCGCTCGATCTTCTCCGCCTCCCGGGCGAGCTCGGACCAGCTCGTCACCGACCACACGTCGGCGGCGACGTCCCAGTCGTCGGCCAGCAGCTGCTGGGCCTCCAGCGCCCACCGCAGTCCGACGCCGGACGCGAGCAGCTGTGCCCGGGCCTTGCCCTCGGTCTGGGCGTGCGTGCGCGAACAGGTACATGCCCTTGAGCAGACCCTCGACGTCGAGATCGTCCGGCTGTGCCGGTTGCACATAGGGCTCGTTGTAGATGGTGATGTAGTACAGGATGTTCTCGCCCTGCGGGAACTCCTCGCTGCTGCCGTACATCCGGCGCAGTCCGTCCTTGATGATGTGCGCGATCTCGAACCCGTAGGCCGGGTCGTAGGCCACCACGTGCGGCTGCGTCTGCGCCAGCAGGTGCGAGTGACCGTCGGCGTGCTGCAGTCCCTCGCCGGTCAGTGTGGTGCGGCCGGCGGTCGCGCCCATCACGAAGCCGCGACCCATCTGGTCACCGATCGCCCAGAAGCCGTCGCCGGTGCGCTGGAACCCGAACATCGAATAGAAGACGTAGATCGGGATCAGCGGCTCACCGTGGGTCGCGTAGGACGTCGCCACCGCCGTGAAGGTCGCCACCGAGCCGGCCTCGTCGATGCCTTCGTGCAGGATCTGGCCCGCCTCGCTCTCCTTGTAGGCGAGCATCAGGCTGGCGTCCACCGCCGTGTACAGCTGTCCGTGCGGGTTGTAGATCTTCAGCGTCGGGAAGAAGGAGTCCATCCCGAAGGTGCGGGCCTCGTCCGGGATGATCGGCACGATGCGGTGGCCGATCTCCGGGTCCTTGACCAGGTCGCGGACGAGCCGGACGAACGCCATCGTGGTGGCGATCTCCTGCTTGCCCGAGCCGCGCTTGAGCACGTCGTAGACCTTGTCGCCCGGCAGAACCAGCGGCTTGGCCGTGTTGCGCCGTTCCGGCACGTAGCCGCCCAGCTTGGCCCGACGCTCCTGCAGGTAGGCGATCTCGGGGCTGTCCGCACCGGGGTGGAAGTACGGCGGCTGGTACGGGTCCGCCTCGAGCTGGGAGTCCTCGATCGGGATGTGCAGCTCGGAGCGGAACGCCTTCAGATTGGCCAGCGTCAGCTTCTTCATCTGGTGCGTGGCGTTGCGACCTTCGAAGCTGGGCCCGAGGTGGAAGCCCTTCACCGTCTTGGCCAGGATGACCGTCGGCTGACCCTTGTGCTCGGTGGCGGCCTTGTAGGCGGCGTAGACCTTGCGGTAGTCGTGGCCGCCGCGGCGCAGGCCCCAGACCTCGTCGTCGGTCATCCCGGCGACCATCTGCTTGGTCCGCGGGTCGCGGCCGAAGAAGTGCTCCCGGACGTAGGCACCGTCGTTGGCCTTGAACGTCTGGTAGTCGCCGTCGGCGGTGGTGTTCATCAGATTGACCAGGGCGCCGTCGCGGTCGGCGGCGAGCAGGTGGTCCCACTCGCGGCCCCAGACGACCTTGATGACGTTCCAGCCGGCGCCGCGGAAGAACGACTCCAGCTCCTGGATGATCTTGCCGTTGCCGCGGACCGGGCCGTCGAGGCGCTGCAGGTTGCAGTTGATGACGAAGTTCAGGTTGTCCAGACCGTCGATCGCGGCGATGTGGATCAGACCGCGCGACTCGACCTCGTCGAGCTCGCCGTCGCCCAGGAACGCCCAGACGTTCTGGTCCGAGGTGTCCTTGATGCCGCGGTGGTGCAGGTAGCGGTTCACCCGCGCCTGCTGGATCGCGTTCATCGGGCCGAGGCCCATCGACACCGTCGGATGCTCCCAGAAGTTCGGCATCAACCGCGGGTGCGGGTACGACGGGATGCCGTGCGGGTTCGACTTCTCCTGGCGGAAGCCGTCGAGCTGCTCCTGTGAGACGCGGCCCTCGAGGAAGCCGCGGGCGTACATGCCGGGGGAGGCGTGCCCCTGGTAGAAGATGTGGTCGCCACCGCCCGGGTGGTCCTTGCCGCGGAAGAACCAGTTGTGGCCGACCTCGTAGAGGCTGGCCGAGCTCGCGTAGGTGGAGATGTGGCCACCGACGCCGATGCCGGGGCGCTGAGCGCGGTGCACCATGACCGCGGCGTTCCAGCGGATCCAGGCGCGGTAGCGCCGCTCCAGCTCCTCGTCACCCGGGAAGAACGGCTCGTTCTCGGTGGCGATGGTGTTGATGTAGTCGGTGGTGGTCAGCGCGGGCAGACCCACGTGACGCTCGCGCGCCCGGGCCAGCATCCGCAACATGACGTAACGGGCGCGCTGCTGCCCGCCGGCGTCGACCATCGCGTCGAACGAGTCGAGCCACTCCGACGTCTCACCCGGATCGGTGTCCGGGATCTGGGCGGCGATGCCGTCCCGGATGACCCGGTGCCGGGCGGGGGTGAGGTCCTCAAAAGGTGACGCAGCCAACGGAACTCCTCGTCACGTGCCGGGCCGCCCGGGTGGGGCGGCCTCTCCAAGCGGCCGACTGGTAGCAGCTTGCCCTCTGCGCGGGTAAGCGGATCGTCCGGCGTCCATCCTCTCCCATGCCACGAGTTCCCGCGCCCCCGCCTCGGGTGGGTCGGACGGGGGGGTGGCGGGACGTTGCCCGGCGGGCGACGGCGGCGACACATCGGGCGTTGCCGGGGGCCGCGATTCCGGTTTGCCACCGGGACCAATAGGCTGCCCTGGAACAACCTTGGGGGAACCCACCCGGAACACGGTCGGAACGCCGACCGATGAGGAGGACTGATATCTGTGAGCGACGTTGCGGAGCAGGCGGCAGCGACCGCCGCTCGGCTCGGGTTGACCGCTGACAGCGTGGTCGCCGAGTTCGGCTACGACGACGACGTCGACTTCGATCTGCGGGACGCGATCGAAGGACTGACGAACAACGAACTGCTCGACGACGACACCGACGAGGTGCTCGACGCGGTGCTGCTGTGGTGGCGCGACGGCGACGGCGACCTCACCGACGCCCTGGTCGACGCGGTGACCCCGTTGGCGAGCACCGGCTCGATCTGGGTGCTGACCCCCAAGACCGCGCACTCCGGGTTCGTCGAGCCGTCGGACGTCACCGAGGCCGCGCAGATCGCCGGTCTCTCCTCGACCAGCAGCTTCGCCGCCGGACCCGGCTGGACAGCCACCCGGCTGGTACGTCCGAAGTCCGAGAAGTCCCGGCGCTGAATCCGTGACGGCGTCGGCTCCGCTGCAGATCGGGGACACGGCGCCGCGGTTCCGGCTGCCGTCCGCGGCCGGGCCGCCCGTGGGGCTCGCCGACCACCGCGGCCGCCGCCCGGTGCTGCTGGTCTTCTACCCGTTCGCGTTCTCGCCGATCTGCACCTCCGAGCTGGACGCCATGCGCGATCACGCCTTCGACCGGGTACAGCTCATCGCGGTGTCCTGCGACCCCAAGTACAGCCTGCGGGTTTTCGCCAGGGAGCGCGGCTACCAGTTCCCGCTGCTCTCGGATTTCTGGCCGCACGGCGAGGTCGCCCGCAGCTACGGGGTTTTCGACGAGCCGCACGGGATGCCGGTGCGGGGCACCTTCCTCGTCGACGCGGCCGGGGTGATCCGGTTCAGCGAGATCAACGAGGCGGGTGACGCCCGCGACCAGAACGGCTGGCGGACCGCCATCGGCGAGCTGCCCGCGGCGTCCTAGGACGCCGCAAGGGCCTGATCCGACGACACCGCCCGGGCCTGATTTGGTTGCTCGCCGACGCCCGGTGGACAATGATCCGGGCCGCCGGCAGGTGGCCGACGGGCGTGTAGCTCAGCGGAAGAGCATCTCGTTTACACCGAGACGGTCGGGGGTTCGATCCCCTCCGCGCCCACCGTTCTCCAACTTCGTCGTTTCCACGACGATGCCGCGGCCCGATGCGAGGCCGTGACCGCTCCGGTTCCGCACCCCGGCGGGGTGCGGGCCGGGAGTCAGCCGAGGGGCGGGGTGGTGCCCGGCGGGGCGGGCTCCACGCCGGGAACGAGCGGCACGTCGGGGACCGGGTCGGGCGAGGGGCCAGGGCCGGGATCGGGGCTCGGCGCCGGGTCGGGCGTCGGAACCGGGTCGAGCGGGCCGGGGCTGCTGGGAATGGTCATGCCCCGAGAGTGCCACCGTCGGGGTGTGACCGCCACCACGACGGCCCCCTCAGCGGTCCGGGCGTCCCGGCAGCGACAGGGCGCCGACCGCCGCGACCGCGCACAGCACTCCGCAGATGCCGAAGATCTCCCGGTACTGGGTGACCAGCGCGTCGCTGAGAAGTCTTTCGTAGACGGCGAACTGCGCGTTGAATTCGTCCTCGGTCTGCCCGAACGGCAGGGGGGTGTTCAGCGTCGCCGTCAGCTCGCGAAAGCGGTGCAGCCCCCAGGCGGTGAGAGCCGCGACGCCGATCAGCATCCCGGTCGTCCGGGCGACGACGACCGCCGCGGAGCCGACACCGTGCTCGGATTCGGGCACCGCTGTGAGCACGGCGGCGGCCAGCGGGGCGATCACCAGACCGAGACCGAGACCGGCGACGATCAGCCCGGTCGGCAGCGCGGGAAGTCCCAGCAGCCGGGCGCTCTCGACGTCGGCGTCCCAGCGCGACATCAGCAGGTAGCCGACACCGGCCACCACCATTCCGAGCACGGTCACCCACCGGTCGGCCCAGCGCCGGGCGGCCCAGCCGCCGATCACCGCACCCACCGGCAGGGCGCCGAGGAAGGGCACCAACAGAACGGCGGCCGCGGCCGAATCCCGGCCCAGCACCGTCTGCGCGAACAGCTCGACGTCGACCAGGGTGACCAGCAGCGCGGCCCCGGTGAGCAGGCTGACGCCGAGCACGCCGAAGAACGGTCGCCGGTGCACCCCCCGCAGATCGATCAGCCGGGTGCGGGCCCGCCGCTCCCACAGCGCGAAGAGCACCAGCAGCACCGCCGCGACCGCGATCATCGGCCAGCCCCAGGGCGGAAGCGCTGCCCGTTCCGGGTCCGGGTTGTAGAGCGCCACGACCAGCACCGCGAGAGCGGCGGCGAGCAGCCCGCCGCCCACCAGGTCCAGTCGCCGACCGGGCGTACCCCGGTCCGCGGGCAGCGCGCGGTGCACGACGATCATCGCGAGCAGCGTCAGGGGCAGATTCACCCAGAAGATCCACCGCCACCCCTGGGACTCGACACCGGCCGTCACCGCCCAGGCGCCGGCGACGGTGGCCACCCCCACGCCGTACAGGGTGCCCAGCACGCTGCCGGCCTCCTGCGCCGCGCCCACCGCACCCAGCGCCGACGACCGGCGGCGGGCGTCCCACAGATCGCCGACCAGGGCCATCGTCACCGGCAGCAGTGCGCCCCCGGCCGCCCCCTGCAACACCCGGCCGGCGACCAGCACCGGAAGGGTGGGGGCGAGCGCGGTGACGGCGGAGCCGACCGCGAAGGCCAGCAGGCAGTACTGCAGGACCCGGCGCCGACCGAGCCGGTCGGACAGTTGCCCGAGCAGGGGCATCGCGGCGACGTAACCCAGCAGATAGCCGGTGACGATGGGGGTCGCCCGCTCCAGGCGGTTCACCGGGATCTGGAGGTCACCGACGATGTCGATCAGGACGCCGACCACGACGTAGGCGTCCAGTGCCGCGAGCAGCACGGCGGCACCCGCCGCGACCAGCACCGCGGTGCGACGGACCGGCCGGGTCGGTGCCGGCGCCGTCACGACGTGGGGGGTGTGGTGATCGCCAGTTCCTTGTCGAAGTCCTCGAGCTCCAGCGTCACGGTGGCCGGTCGACCGTCGGACCCGGTCGTCGCGAAGGAGACCGACGACGTCCGCGAGCTCGCGGCGTCCACGACGAACGTGCCGGCGACGTCGGTGCTGATGCCCGGAGTCAGGCTCGCCGCCACCTTCTCCGGCACGGTGCCGCTGACGGTGTAGTTGCCGTCCGAGGAGGTGACTGCCGACAGTCCGGTGGTGCTGGTCAGGACGGCTGCGACGCCGCGTTCTGGATCGAGGATCGCGGTGGGGTCGTAGACCTGGCCGGCCAACGCCGCGGGCACCTCGGAGAAGCCGCCGGTGCCCGCCTTGAGGAAGAGCGCCTTGTCGACGACGACGAACTCGACCTCGACCAGCTGGCCGAACTGGCGGATGCTCGCGGTGCCCTGGGCGGACCCCGCGCTGGTCAGATCGCCGGCTCCGGACTGCACGACCAGATCGGGCAACGTCCCCGTGACCGCCAGCGAGAAATGGGCGCTGGTCACCGCTTTCATCGCGGTGGCCGACCGGGTGATCAGCTCGGCCGCCGACGGTGGTGCGGTGGTGGCCGCTGAGGTCGGGCCGTCGCTCGAACCCGCTGAGCACCCGACCATCGAGAGGGCTGCCGCCATCGCGAGCAGCAGCGAAGCGCCCCGGGTCCGCACCAGCATGACTGTCCTCCGTCGCGCCGATGGGTGACCGGCTCGGAGCGGACAGTACCGCAGTGGCGTGCCGATCCCCGGGTGGTCGGACGCCCTCACATTCGGCGACGGGTCCCGACGGCCGGCGCGCGCTGCGATCAGGAGGCGGCGGAAGCGCGCTCCACGAGGGCCTTGCTGAACGCCGGCAGGTCGCCCGGGTTGCGGGAGGTGATGAGGGTCCAACCGTCGGCGTCGTCGACGTGGACCTCCTCGTCGACCCAGCGGCCGCCGGCGTTGGTGATGTCGGTCTTCAGCGACGGGTAGCTGGTCAGAGTCTTGCCCCTGACGGCTCCGGTCTCGACCAGCGCCCACGGGCCGTGACAGATCGCCGCCACCACCTTCCGGCGGGACACCGCCTCGGAGATGAATGCGAGCGCGTCGTCGACCGTGCGCAGGGTGTCGGCGTTGACGGTGCCGCCGGGGATGACGATCGCGTCGTAGTCGCTGACGTCGGCGGAGGCCACCGGGCGGTCCACCGGGTACGACGCCGACGGCTCCAGGTCGTTGTTGACGGTGGACACCTCGCCGGACTCCGGCGCGAGCAGGACCGGTGTGCCGCCGGCGTCGATCACCGCCTGCCACGGCGTGGTGAGTTCCGGCTCCTCGATGCCGTGCTGGGAGGTGAGGAATGCGATCGTCTTGCCGCTGAGGTCGGACATGGGGACTCCTTCGTTCCGTGACGGGTCCCGGACGCTTCTACCGGGCCCCCCGGTTCTGCTGCCCGCTGTGGGGCGGAAGGGAAACCTGGTCCGAACCCCTCAGGGGGTGGTGGGCGCGGTCGGGGCGTCGGTGCCGGTCGGCGGCGTGAAGTCGAGCGGGATGGCGTCCGGACCGGGCGGGCCGGCGACGAAGGGAGGGGGATCGACGATGTCGAACGACGCGTTGCTGCAGGTCGCGTTGACCTCGGGAGTCAGGAAGGGATTGCGCAGCATGGCCAACAGGAAGTGCTCGAACCGTGGGTCGACGGCCGAGTCCAGGGCCAGTTGATGCCCCCACGCCTGCAGGGACAGCGGGGTGGAGAGCCCGGGGTAGGGCGTCATCACCAGGTAGCCCACCTGCGGCACCAGGGCCTGCAGGGTGCTCAGCTCCTCGGCGGGCAGGGTGTCGGGGTTGTACGCGATCCAGACGGCACCGTGTTCCAACGAGTGCACCATCATCTCGTCGCGGACCGGCGCGGCGTACACGACGCCGTCGCAGGCCGCCCAGGTCGGGTCGTGCGGGCCGCCGACCGGCGGGTACCGGTCGTAGGCGACGCGGGCGGGGGCCTCGAAGTGGTACCGCTGGTCGTACAGCGCCGGAGCGCCGATGAAGGCGCCCTCGATGTCGACGGTCGGGTCGGGGTTGGTCTCACTGGGGAGCCAACGGTCGTGGGATTCGGGCGACCCGCTGCGCTGTGGACCGGAGGGGTCCCCGGTCGACGGCAACCCGCCGGTGGTGCTCGGCTCGACGGACGGCCCTGGACTGCCCTCGCCGGCACCGGTCGCGGCGGTGGCGACGTCGGCGGTCGCCGCACGACCGTCGATCGACGACGTGCAGGCGGCCGAGAGGGTGATCAGGGCGATCGCGACGGCACCTCGTCGCACGCCGTGACGGCCGGAACTCGGGATCACAGGTGCTCCTTCGGCGGCCCGTGTCCGCGGCGGATCCGTGGTCTCGTGGCTGCGCCGTCACGGTACGTGAAGCGCCCGGGTGCGCGGTCGCCACGACACCTCGTGCGGCGCCGCGGCTTCCAGGGGCGGCCGGGGTGTGGGCGACCGGGCGACCCGTCAGGCGCCGACGTAGGCGGCCAGGTGCTGACCGGTGAGGGTGGCCCGGGCGGCGACGAGTGCGGCCGGTGTGCCCTCGAAGACGACGCGGCCGCCGTCGTGCCCGGCCCCCGGCCCCAGGTCGATGATCCAGTCGGCGTGGGCCATCACGGCCTGGTGATGCTCCACGACGATGACCGACGTACCGGCGTCGACGAGCCGGTCCAGCAGCGCCAACAGCTGGGCGACGTCGGCGAGGTGCAGACCGGTGGTCGGCTCGTCGAGTACGAAAGTGGCACCGCTGCCGCCTCGACCGGTGAGGTGGGTCGCGAGCTTGAGCCGCTGGCGCTCGCCGCCGGACAGCGTGGTGAGAGGTTGACCGATGGTCAGGTAGCCGAGCCCCACGTCGGCGAGGCGCTCCAGGATGACGTGGGCGGCCGGCAGCGTCGCGTCGCCAACGGCGAAGAAGTCGCGGGCGTCGGCGACGGACAGGGTGAGGACCTCGCTGATGTCCTTGCCGCCGAAGTGGTAGTCGAGCACCGAGGCGTCGAAGCGCCGGCCCTCGCACACCTCGCACACGGTGGCGACGCCGGCCATCATCGCCAGGTCGGTGTAGATCACGCCGGCGCCGTTGCAGTTGGGGCAGGCGCCGTCGGAGTTCGCGCTGAACAGGGCAGGCTTGACGCCGTTGGCCTTCGCGAAGGCCTTCCGGACCGGTTCCAGCAGCCCGGTGTAGGTGGCCGGGTTGCTGCGCCGGGAGCCGCGGATGGCGCCTTGGTCGATCGAGACGACCCCGGCGCCGGCCGGGATCGAGCCGTGCACCAGTGAGCTCTTGCCCGAGCCGGCCACCCCGGTGACCACCACGAGCACCCCGAGCGGGATGTCGACGTCCACGTCCCGCAGGTTGTGGGCGTTCGCGCCGCGGATCGGCAGCGTGCCGGTCGGGGTCCGCACCACCTCCTTGATCCGGGCCCGGTCGTCGAGGTGCCGCCCGGTGATGGTGTCCGAGGCGCGCAGCCCCTCGACGGTGCCCTCGAAGCAGACCGAGCCGCCGGCTGCTCCGGCGCCCGGGCCCAGGTCGACGACGTGGTCGGCGATGGCGATCATCTCCGGTTTGTGCTCGACCACGAGCACCGTGTTGCCCTTGTCGCGCAGCTGCAGCAGCAGCTCGTTCATCCGCTGGATGTCGTGCGGGTGCAGACCGGCGCTGGGCTCGTCGAAGACATAGGTGACGTCGGTCAGCGAGGAGCCGAGGTGCCGGATCATCTTGACCCGCTGGGCCTCGCCGCCGGACAGGGTGCCGGCCGGCCGCTCGAGCGACAGGTAACCGAGGCCGATGGACACGAACGAGTCGAGCAGGTGCCGCAGCGACCCGAGCAGCGGTCCCACCGACGGCTCCCGCAGCCCGGCCGCCCAGGCCGCCAGGTCGGTGATCTGCATGGCGCACGCGTCGGCGATGCTGACGCCGCCGATCCTGGACGACCGGGCGGCCTCGGTGAGCCGGGTCCCGTGGCACTCCGGGCAGGTCCCGAACGTGACCACCCGCTCGACGAATGCCCGGATGTGCGGCTGCATCGCGTCGACGTCCTTGGACAGGAACGACTTCTGGATCTGCGGGATCAGGCCGGTGTAGGTCAGGTTGATGCCGTCGACCTTGATCTTGGTCGGCTCCTTGTAGAGCAGGTCGTTCAGTTCGCGCTTGGTGAAGCGGCGGATCGGCTTGTCCGCGTCGAAGAATCCGCAGCCGCGGTAGATCCGGCCGTACCAGCCCTCCATGCTGTAGCCGGGAACGGTGAGGGCGCCGTCGTTGAGCGACCTGGTGTCGTCGTAGAGCTCGGTGAGGTCGATGTCGGAGACGGTGCCGCGACCTTCGCACCGCGGGCACATGCCACCGGTGATGCTGAACGAGCGGCGCTCCTTGACGGTGCGCCCACTGCGTTCGATCTCGACGGCGCCGGCGCCGCTGATCGAGGCGACGTTGAACGAGAACGCCTGCGGGGAACCGACGTAGGGCTTGCCGAGACGGCTGAACAGGATGCGGAGCATCGCGTTGGCGTCGGTGGCGGTGCCCACCGTCGACCGCGGGTCGGCGCCCATCCGCTGCTGGTCGACGATGATGGCGGTGGTCAGTCCGTCGAGCACGTCGACGTCGGGGCGGGCCTGGGTGGGCATGAAGCCCTGCACGAACGCGCTGTAGGTCTCGTTGATCAGCCGCTGCGAGTCGGCGGCGATGGTGCCGAAGACCAGCGAGCTCTTGCCCGACCCGGAGACTCCGGTGAACACGGTCAACCGTCGTTTGGGGATCTCGACGTCGATGTTCTTGAGGTTGTTCTGGCGGGCCCCGAGGACCCGGAGCCGGTCGTGGCTGTCGGCGACATGCGTTCCGCCGACGAGGTTCCCGGCGTCTGCACGAGCAGGGTGCGGACGGCCGTTCGTGGTGGCGGTGGTCATCGGGTCTCCCTGGGGGCGGTGGCGCCGGGCGCGGTGCCCGCGTCCGGGTGCGGTCGGAGCGCGTCAGAGTCACCCTAGGACCCGGTGTGTGGGCCGGGCTTCTCGATTCCTGACCCGTGGCGGGAGCGGTGCGTGGTCGCTCAGCCGGGGTCCCGCCGGGTGCGGTTGGTGATCCCGACGGCCGACACCGCGCCGGAGACGATGAGCAGGCCGGCCGTCCAGCCGACCAGGCGGTGGAAGCCGTCGAGGTTCAGCACGCCGCCGGCGATGACGCCGGCGAAGGCGATCGCGACCAGCCCGGCGACCCGGGACACGGCGTTGTTCACCGCCGAGCCGATACCGGCCCGCTTTTCGGCGATGCCGCCGAGGACGGCCGAGGTCAGGGGCGCGACGGTCATGGACAGGCCGACACCGAACACCGCTATGCCCGGCATCAGGTCGGTCCACAGTTGCAACGGCAGGTCGGCGGCCAGCATCAGCAGGAAGCCGACGCCGGCGAGGGCCGGACCGGCCGCCATGAACAGCCGTGGTCCGAACCGACCGGCCAGCCCCCCGAACACCGAGGACAGCAGCAGCATCATCACCGTGACCGGGATCAGCACCACGCCGGCCGCGGTCGCGGTGTATCCGGCCACCTGCTGGAGGAACAGCGTGATGGCGAACGACCCGAGCGACAGCGCGCCGTAGATGCCGACGGTGGCGAGATTGCCCACCCAGAAGTTGCGCACACCGAACAGCGACAGCGGCAGCATCGGATGGGCGCTCCGCCGCTCGACCCACAGGAAGGCGGCGAACGACACCAGGCCGAGAATCAGCGGCAGGAAGACCACCGGTGACGTCCACCCGAAGCGGCCCTGCTCGATGAGCGCGAACACCGGTCCGGCCAGCCCGAGGGCGCCCAGCGCCGCACCGAGGTAGTCGACCGGAACCCGGGTGGCGGCCGGCACGTGCGGATCGACGCGGTTCAGCCCGCCGAGCATCCAGACGGTGACGGCGATCGGCAGCACGTTGATGCCGAAGACCCAGCGCCAGGACACGGCGTCGACGAAGACGCCGCCGACGAGCGGACCGATGATCGCGGCGATCCCGGACCAGGCGGTCCAGCGGCCGATCGCCCGGCTCTGCGCCGGCCCGCTGAACGCGGCGATGATCATCGCCAGGCTGGACGGCACCAGCAGGGCACCCGCGGCACCCTGGGCGCCGCGGGCGATGATCAGGAACAGCCCACTCGGCGCGATCGCGCACAGCACCGAGGTGACGCCGAAGCCGAGCAGCCCGATCCGCAGGATGCGGACCCGGCCGAACTGGTCCGACAGCGAGCCGGCGAGCAGGATCAGCGACCCGAGGGTGATCAGGTAGGCGTCGAGCACCCATTGCTGGACGGTCAGCCCGCCCCCGAGGTCACCGACGATGGCCGGCAGCGCCACGTTCACCACGGTGCCGTCGAGGAACGCGACGAAACTGGCCAGGATCGCCACGACCAGCACCCGGCGCTGGGTGGGGGACATGGCGGCTTCCGGCACCGTGGCGCCGGCCGCCGGTGTCGCGGTCATCGGCGCGGCCCGTCACCCGGGACGGCCACCGGCGCCGCTGCGGGGACGGCCGGGTGGCCTAGCGTCTCCGGGTATGGCGGAACCGGCCCCGATCCCGCTGCGGCGACGGCGGTGGGCATCACAGCTCCTCGCCGACGACGCCCGCCGGGACGACCCGGTCGACGTGGTGCGCTGGATGGGCGCCCTGCAGGCGCAGGACCACGGGCAGTCGCTGTGGGCCATCGCGTCCCGGCTCTGCACGCCGTCGATCGCCGCGGTGGGAGCAGCAGCGTCCGCGGGGACGATCGTGCGGACCTGGCCGATGCGCGGCACCATCCACTGGGTCCCGGCCGAGGATGCGCACTGGATGGTGGCGTTGTCCGCCGCCCGGATGGCGACCACGGCGGCGACCCGTCGCCGCCAGCTGGGGATCACCGACGACGAGTTGGTGCGGGCCCGGGACGTGCTGGTGGCGGCGCTGGGGGGCCCCGGGGTCTGGGACCGGCCGGCGGTGATGACGTTGTGGACGGACGCCGGGATCCCCGTCGACGGGCAACGCGGCTACCACCTGCTGTGGAACCTGGCCCTGCAGAGCGTGGTCGCGATCGGTCCGATGGCCGGTCGGCAGCAGACCTTCGTGCTGCTGGACCGGTTCGTCCCGCCGCACCGCCGGGCGACGCCCGCCGACCCCGGTGCAGAGCTGGCCCGGCGCTATCTGCAGAGCCACGGCCCGTGCACCGAAAAGGACTTCGCATGGTGGTGCGGCAGCACGCTCACCGAGGCGCGACGCCGGATGGCCGCCGCCGGGGCCGACACCGAGACGCCGGGGCGGCCGCTGCCGTCGGCCGCGGGGGTCGACGTGCCGCCCGGTCCCGCGGGCGTGGCGCTGCTCGCGGGGTTCGACGAGTACCTGCTCGGCTACCAGGACCGCTCCGACGTGCTGCCGGCGGCGTTCGCCGACCGGATCGTCCCCGGCAACAACGGGATCTTCCTGCCGTGTGTGGTGGACGACGGAACCATCGTCGGCACCTGGAAGCGGGTGGTCGGCCGGAGCCGGGTGGACGTCACCGTCACGCCGTTCACCCCGCGCGGGCCGTCCGTGCGGGCCCTGACCGCCGCAGCCGAGGCCTACGCCGCCGCGGCCGGGCACACCGCGGTCGCCCTGACCGTCGTGCGCTGAGGGTGCCGGGGGGTCCTCCCGTTTCGTCACGCCGAACCCACTCGACCCGCGAGGTGTCGGCCGGTCAGCGAGACCGGGTCGTCCATCAGAGCCCGCGGCGGACCCTCGAAGACCACCCGTCCGCCGTCGTGGCCGGCGCCCGGACCGATGTCGATGACGTGGTCGGCGCGCGCGACGACGTCCAGGTTGTGCTCGATCACGACGATCGTCCGGCCGCGGTCGACCAGCTCGTCGAGCAGGGTGATGAGCCGGTCGACGTCGTTCATGTGCAGTCCGGACGTCGGCTCGTCCAGGACGTAGACCGCGGTGTCGGTGGCCATCCCGATCGCCAGCTTGAGGCGTTGCCGTTCGCCGCCGGACAAGGTGTTCAGCGGCTGCCCGAGCGAGATGTACTCGAGGCCGACCGCCACCAGACTGTCCAGCATGGGCCGGACGGTCTTCTCGGCGAAGAAGTCCCGGGCCTGCGCTATCGACATCCCGAGGACGTCGCTGATCGTCGCGCCCCGCAGGGTGTAGGTGAGAACCTCCTCGGTGAAGCGCTTCCCGCCGCACACCTCGCAGGTCGACGCGACACCGGCCATGAACGCCAGGTCGGTGTAGATCACGCCGAGCCCCTTGCACTCCGGGCAGGCCCCCTCGGAGTTGGCGCTGAACAGGGCCGGTGTGACGTTGTTGGTCTTCGCGAACAACTTGCGGACCGGTTCGAGGATGCCGGTGTAGGTGGCCGGGTTGGACCGACGGGATCCGCGGATCGCCGACTGGTCGAAGAACACCGCGGCCGGTGCGGCCGTGGGCAGGTAACCGTGGATCAACGAGCTCTTGCCCGAGCCGGCCACTCCGGTGACGGCCGTCAGGACCCCCAGAGGGATGTCGACGGTCACGTGTTGGAGGTTGTGCAAGGTGGCGTCGGCGAGGGTGATCGCCCCGGTGGGGGTGCGGGAGGTCTGCTTGACCGTCTGGGTGCGGTCGAGGTGGCGGCCGGTGAGGCTGTCCGAGGCGCGCAGCCCGGCGACGTCGCCCTCGTAGACGACGGTGCCGCCGTTGCGGCCGGCGCCCGGCCCCATGTCGACGACGTGGTCGGCGATGGCGATGACCTCGGGCTTGTGCTCGACGACGAGCACCGTGTTGCCCTTGTCCCGCAGCGCCTGCAGCAGCCCGTTCATCCGTTGCACGTCGTGTGGGTGCAGCCCGGTGGTCGGCTCGTCGAAGACGTAGGTCATGTCGGTCAGGCTGGACCCGAGGTGGCGCACCATCTTGACGCGCTGGGCCTCACCGCCGGACAGCGTCGCCGATTCCCGGTTCAGGCTGAGGTAGCCCAGACCGATCAGCACCAGGCTGTCCAGCGCTTCGGTGAGGGTGGCGACCACCGGCCCGACGGCCGGGTCGGACAGTCCGCGGACGAATGTCAGCAGGTCGCTGACCTGCATCGACGAGCAGTCGGCGATGGTCAGACCGTTGATCTTCGAGGAGCGGGCGGCGGCTCCCAGACGGGTGCCGTCGCACTCCGGACAGTCGGCGAAGGTGGCGATCCGCTCGACCACGGCCCGGGCGTGCGGCTGCATGGTCTCGAGGTCCTTGGACAGGAACTGGCGCTTGAAGCGGTTCGCCAGGCCCTCGTAGGTGATGTTCATGTTGCGGATGCGGAGCTTGACGTCCTCGCCGTACAGGAACAGCTGCCATTCGGCGTCGGAGTAGTCCGCGAGCTTCTTGTCGTTGTCGAAGTAGCCGGACTCGGTGTAGATCGCCATGTACCAGCTGTCCAGGCTGTAGTTCGGCAGCAGGATCGGGGCCTCGTTCAGCGACTTCGTCCGATCGACCATCGCGTCGACGTCGATGGCCGACACCCGGCCGAGTCCCTCGCAGTGCGGGCACATGCCCTGCGGATCGTTGAAGGAGAACAGGTTCGACGCGCCGATGTGCGGCACTCCGAGCCGGCTGAAGACGAGCCGCAACATCGAGTACGTGTCGGTGGCGGTGCCGACGGTGGAGCGGGAATTGGCGCCCATCCGCTCCTGGTCCACCACGATCGCGGCCGACAGGTTGCGGAGTGCATCGACGTCCGGGCGGGCCTGCAACGGCATGAACGACTGGATGAACGCGGTGTAGGTCTCGTTGATCAGCCGCTGGGACTCGGCGGCGATGGTGCCGAACACCAGTGACGACTTGCCGGAGCCGGAGACTCCGGTGAACACACTCAGCTTGCGCTTGGGGATGTCGACCGAGACGTCGGCCAGGTTGTTCTCGCGGGCTCCGCGGACCTCGATCGAGCCGTAGATGGCGCACCCCCCGTGTCGGTACCGCCGGCGGGCCCCGGGCGGTACGGACGACACGATAGAGAGGGGGGCCGACAGTGACCCACGGGGCAGGTCGTCGGGGGCCGTGATGGCCTGACCTGATCGAGCAGCAATCACGCCCACAACGTCGAGCACACAACGCAGAACACCCCCGGGCGGGGCCCGAGGGTGTTCGTACGGCGCCACTGCGAAGGCCGAAATCGATGTGCCCCCGGCAGGATTCGAACCTGCGCCACCGCCTCCGGAGGGCGGTGCTCTATCCCCTGAGCTACGGGGGCGCGAGCCGTAACACTACCCGACCCGCGGCGCCCGGACGGCCATCCGCGTCGGCGGCGGCGGCCGGTCCGTCAGGAGGTCGGCGCGGCCGTGCCCATCCCGGTCATGCCCGTCATGCCGCCCATGTCCTCGGACGGCACGGCCGGTCCCGAGGTCGTGGCGGACCCCGACGGGACCGACGCGGTGGAGCCCACCGGCAGCGGCTGCTCCCCGTAGGTCTGCTGCAGCAGCTGGGTCATCGATCCGATCTCGGAGACCTGCCCCTGCGCCATCTTCAGCGCCATGTTCTTCACCACCGGGTTGGTGGCGTACGTCGCGGCGTAGTCCATCATCGGGACGCCGCCCTCGTGGTGGCGGATCATCAGCTGCAGGAAGTAGGCGTCCGAGGCGTCGCCGCGAAGGGTCTTGAGCACGTCGACCTCGGCGTTGGTGGCCATTCCGGGCATGATCGCCCCGGCCGCCATGGACGCTGCGTCCATCGTGGTCATCGGCGCCATCGGACCACTGTCGGTCATGCCCGGCATCCCGGCCATCTCGTGGCCAGCTGCCGACATCCAGGACATCACGGGCCTCAGGTTGTTCAACGAGTAGCCCCAGAGCTGCAGGAACCCGCCCATCTGACCGATCTGGGAGGTCTGCTGGTACTCGATGTCGTAACCGATGCTCGCGACCTCGCTGCGGCCGCCGTTCAGCTGGACCAGGTGCGCGAGCAGCACGCCCTGCTCGTGGTGCACCGCCATGTCCCGCAGGAAGCCCACGTCGACGGAATCCTCGGCGGGCGGGGTGAGCGACTCCGAGGACGACGCGGGACTGCCCAGGGTGAGCCCGATGATGCCGCCGATCAGCAGCAGCACCACCGCGACCAGCGCCATCACCACGGTGGTGCCGCCGCGGCCCCAGCGCTGGAAGACCGACGTCGCCGGGGGCGCGCCGGCCGACAGTTCGGTCGCCGGCTGCGGTTCGAGGGGCGTCATCCCGTGGTCGCCGCCGCAGGCGTCTCGGTCGCGGCCGGGGTCTCGGTGGCATCCGGGGTCGCGCCGGTCGGAGTGGCGTCCGCGGGTGCCGTGCCGGTGTCGGTGCCCGACTCGGTCAGATCGGTCTGGGGCGCGGTCCCGGTCTGCAGCTCGGCGCTGTCCTGGGTGACCACGGCGCCGCTCCCGCCGCCGGTGCCGTCCATCTGGACCGCGTCGGCGCCCGGTGCGGCAGCGTCGAACGCCGGCGGGTTGGCGGGGTCGAACGTCGGCTGGGCGCAGGTGCCGTTGACCTCGGGGGTCAGGTAGGGGTTGCGCTGCAGGGCGGTGATGAACTGTTGGATGCGCTCGTCGGAGGCCGAGTCGAGCTTCAGCTGGTGGCCCCAGGACTGCAACGAGATCTTGGCGTCCAAGCCCGGATAGGGGCTCATCGAGATGTACGGGCGGCCCTCGACGAGGCCCTTCAGGGTGTCCAGCTGGTCACCGATGCTGTCCGGGTTGTAGGCGATCCAGATGGCGCCGTGCTCGAGGGTGTGCACCATGCTCTCGTTGCGCACGGCGACGCCGTAGACCACGCCGTTGCAGGCGGCCCACTCGGCGTCGTGCGGGCCGCCGACCGGCGGGAACGTGTCGTAGGCCACCCGGGTGGGCGGTGAGACGTGCAGGCCGACCTTGTAGGTGTCGGTCGCACCGACGAAAATCCCGGCGATCCCGGCCGACGGGTCCGTGTTCTCGGCGGTGGGCACGAACGGCGCGAGGGCGCCGGCGGCGGCGTCCTTGTCCTGCTTGGCGCTGAAGACCACGAAGAAGATGGTCCCGGCCAGCGCGACGATCACGGTGACCGCGGCGATGGTCAGCCAGGGCAGTCCTTCACGCTGGTTGATCACCGGCAGCTCACGGCGTGCCTTCTTCGCGTTCCTACCACTGGCCATCATGGAAAACCGGACCTCGTTCTGCTGGGGTGACTGAGACAGGGACGGCACGCCGGGAACCCCCGCACACCGGCAACGGCCTCCCATCCTACGAGGCGGCAGGTCGCGGGACGGTCACCGGCGCCGGTGGGTTCCATGTGAGCGCGCGGGTCGGTGACACCGCCACCCGGACGCCCGGATCGGCCGCGTCGGCGGCAGCGGAGTGTGACAAGCGCAACGCCGCACGCTCGGGAACCGTGCGCCGATGGGGAAGAAATCGCCCTGATGGTGTGTTGTAGAGGACAGCCGACCCTGGATGCGCTGGTGGAGACACCGACAGACGGCGTTGTGAACCAACGCGGCAGTTGAGCATGGGCGATGCGGGAGGTTCGATTCCACCCGTCGGCACTCACAGCCCCTCGTGCGGGTCCTTTCCCGGCCCGCCGGAGCGGTCCAGCACCGGTCAGCGGTCAAACGCGCTGGCCAGACGTTCCTAAGATGGTGGAGTGAATCCCGCACAACTCTCGGCCGCCATCCAGGCCGCGCTCGTGGCGGCGGTCGCTGACCTCTCGACCGACGGCCTCGACCCCGCGCAGGTCCCGGACGTCGTGGTGGAACGCCCGCGCAATCGCGAGCACGGCGACTACGCCACCTCCGTCGCACTGAAACTCGCGAAGCAACTGGGGCGCAAACCCCGCGACATCGCGCAGGCGATCGCCGACGAGCTGGCCGGCACCGACGGCATCGCGACAGTGGACGTGGCCGGCCCCGGCTTCCTCAACATCACCCTCGACACCGGTGCCGCCGGTGCCATCGTCGGTCAGATCGTCGCGGCGGGTGCCGCGTACGGCCGCGGGACGATGCTGTCCGGCCGTCGGATCAACCTGGAGTTCGTCTCCGCCAACCCGACCGGCCCCGTGCACATCGGGGGCGCCCGGTGGGCCGCCGTCGGCGACGCACTCGGACGGGTGCTGTCCGCGCAGGGTGCCGAGGTGGTGCGGGAGTACTACTTCAACGATGCCGGCGCGCAGATCGACCGTTTCGCGGGCTCGCTGCTGGCCGCCGCCCGGGGCCGTGACGACTCCCGAGAACGGTTACGGCGGCGCCTACATCGCCGAGATCGCGGACAAGGTCACCGCCGCCCACCCGGAGATCGCGCACGCTGGACGACGACGCCGCGGCGAAGGTGTTCGCCCGCGCCGGCGTGGACCTGATGTTCGACGACATCAAGGCGACGCTGCACGCCTTCCGGACCGACTTCGACGTCTACTTCCACGAGGATTCGCTGCACAGCTCGGGTGCGGTGCAGGCGGCCGTGGCCCGGCTGCAGACGAGCGGTCACCTGTACGAGAAGGACGGCGCCTGGTGGCTGCGCAGCACCGAGTACGGCGACGACAAGGACCGCGTCGTCATCAAGAGCGACGGCAACCCGGCCTACATCGCCGGTGACCTCGCCTACTTCCTGGACAAGCGCTCCCGCGGTTTCGATCTCTGCATCTACATGCTGGGTGCCGACCACCACGGTTACATCGCCCGGCTCAAGGCCGCGGCCGCCGCGTTCGACGACGACCCCGACACCGTCGAGGTGATGATCGGCCAGATGGTCAACCTGGTGCAGGGCGGCCAGCCGGTCCGGATGAGCAAGCGGGCCGGCACGGTGATCACGCTGGACGACCTGATCGACGCGCTCGGGGTGGACGCCTCGCGGTACGCGCTGATCCGGTACTCGGTGGACACCACGCATGGACCTCGACCTGGACCTGTGGACCCGCCAGACCAGCGACAACCCGGTCTTCTACGTGCAGTACGCGCACGCCCGGCTGGCCTCGCTGGGCCGCAACGCCGCCGACCTGGGCATCACCCTGACCGGCGACTACGACCCGGCGCTGCTCGACACCCCGCAGGAGTCGAACCTGTTGGCGCAGCTGGCCGCCTTCCCGGCGGTGCTGGCGTCGGCCGCGGAGCTACGGGAGCCGCACCGGGTGGCCCGGTACCTCGAGGAGGTCGCCGCGGCGTACCACAAGTTCTACGACGCGGTCCGGGTGCTGCCGATGGGCGACGAGACTGCCCGACGATTCCACCCGGGCGCGGCTGGAGCTGTGCGCGGCGACCCGTCAGGTGCTCGCCAACGGTCTTGCCATTCTCGGCATCTCGGCACCGGAGCGGATGTGAGAGCGCACCCGGCCGGACCCCGGCACGCCGACGTCGTCCCGGAGCGCCACCTCTCCGTTACCGCCGCGCGATCTCAACACCCTGGATCCGAAGGTCTGGCCGCGCAACGCCTCCCGCGGACCCGACGGTGAGATCCGGCTCGCCGGAATGGATGTCCGCGATCTCGCGGCGCAGTACGCGACCCCGGTGATGGTGATGGACGAGGGTGACTTCCGTTCCCGCTGCCACGATTTCGCCGACGCGTTCGGTGCCGCCGGTGTCGTGCACTACGCGTCCAAGGCGTTCCTGTCCGGCGAGATCGCCCGCTGGCTGGACGCCGAGGGCCTCGGCCTGGACGTCTGCTCCGAGGGGCGAGCTGGCGGTCGCGCTGCGCGCCGGATTCCCGGCCGGACCGCATCGCCTTCCACGGCTCCAACAAGTCCGAGCGTGAGCTCCGGATCGCGGTCGAGGCCGGTATCGGGGCCATCGTCGTGGACTCCTACTACGAGATCGCCCGGCTGGCCGAGCTCGCGCTCGAACAGTCCGGTGAACCGGCCCGTTCGGTCCGGGAAGGGGCGGCCCGCAACGGATCCACCGCCTCGCTGCCGACCATCCCGGTGATGGTCCGGGTGACCGTCGGGGTCGAGGCGCACACCCACGAGTTCATCGCCACCGCCCACGAGGACCAGAAGTTCGGCTTCTCCTTGACCGGCGGCGACGCCGCCGAGGCGATCCGCCGGATCGCAGCCTGCTCCGGCCTGCGGCTGGTCGGGCTGCACTCGCACATCGGTTCGCAGATCTTCGATCCCGCCGGTTTCGAGGTCGCCGCGCACCGCGTGGTGCGGCTGCTGGCCGACACCGTCCAGGCGCACCCGGAACTGGCCGACACCCTGACCACGCTGGACCTCGGCGGCGGCCTCGGCATCGCCTACACCGCCGCCGACGACCCGACCCCGCCCGACGTGATGGCGAAGGCGTTGTCCGACATCGTGTCCCGCGAGGCGCAGCTGGCCGGGATCGCCGTTCCCCGGATCGCCGTCGAGCCCGGCCGGGCGATCGTCGGACCCGGCACCGTCACGGTCTACGAGGTCGGCACGATCAAGGACGTCGTGCTGGACGGCGGGTTGGTGCGCCGTTACGTCTCGGTCGACGGCGGGATGAGCGACAACATCCGGACCGCGCTGTACGACGCGGAGTACACCGTCACCCTGGCGTCCCGGTCGTCGGACGCGCCGCCGGTGACCAGCCGGGTGGTCGGCAAGCACTGCGAGAGCGGCGACATCGTGGTGCGGGACTGCTATCTGCCGTCCGACATCGCGGTCGGCGACCTGCTGGCGGTCGCCGCCACCGGCGCCTACTGCTACGTGATGAGCAGCAACTACAACCGGGTGCCGCGGCCGGCGGTGGTGGCCGTCCTCGACGGCGCCTGCCCGCACGGTGCTGCGCCGTGAGACCGATGACGACCTGATGCGACTGGAGACCTGGTGAGCCACCCCGAGAACGAACCCCCGGAACCGTCCGGCGGACCGCCCGAAGCAGCCGTCGCTCGCCGTGGGGATGACGCTGCTGGTGCTGGCCGGCGCCTCTCATCGTCGTCGTGCTGGTGCAGCCCGACGATGGCGCCCTGGTTGAAGATCGTCATCGCGGTGCTCGCCATCCTGACCGTGATCGCGCTGCTGGTGTTCTCGGTGCTGCTGGTGCGCTCCACCAAGCAGACAGGCCGCGGCCGATGAGCGACCCCGCCAAGGCCGACGGCGACCGGGTGCGCAGCAGCGTCCGGGTCGCCCTGCTGGGCAGCGGGGTGGTCGGCTCCCAGGTCGTCCGGCTGCTGACCGAGAACGCCGCCGAGCTGACCGCCCGGGTCGGTGCGCCGCTGGAACTGGTCGGGGTGGCCGTCCGGCATCCGGAGCGACACCGCCGAGCTCGCCCGCCGAGCTGCGTCACCGACGACGCGGCCGCGCTGGTCGCCCGCGACCGACGTCGACGTCGTCGTCGAGGTGATGGGCGGCATCGATCCGGCCCGCGAGTCTGCTGCTGACCGCGCTGCAGCGGGGCGCCGGCGTGGTCACCGCCAACAAGGCGCTGCTGGCCGCTCACGGCCCGGAGCTGTACGTGGCCGCCGACGCCGCGGGAGCGGACCTGTACTTCGAGGCCGCCGTGGCCGGCGCCATCCCGCTGATCCGGCCGATCCGCGAGTCGCTGGCCGGCGACCGGATCTCCCGGGTGATGGGCATCGTCAACGGGACCACGAACTTCATCCTGTCGGCCATGGACAGCCACCGGCTCCACCTACGAAGCGGCACTGGCCGAGGCCACGCGGCTCGGCTACGCCGAGGCCGACCCGACGGCCGACGTCGAGGGCTTCGACGCCGCCGCGAAGGCCGCGATCATCGCCTCGCTGGCCTTCCACACCCGGGTCAGTACGGACGCCGTCCACCGTGAGGGGATCACCGGCGTGTCCGCGGCCGAGATCGCCGCCGCCCGCGAGATCGGCTGCACGGTCAAGCTTCTCGCCATCTGCGAGCGGATCAGCACGCCGGCCGGCGAGAGCGTTCTCGGCCCGCGTGCACCCGGTGATGCTGCCGCGCACGCACCCGTTGGCCGGGGTCGACGGCGCCTACAACGCGGTCTACGTCGAAGCGGAAGCGGCCGGGCAGCTGATGTTCTACGGACCCGGCGCCGGCGGCGCCCCCACCGCGTCGGCGGTCCTCGGCGACCTCGTCACCGTCGCCCGCAACACCGTCGTCGGCGGCCGCGGACCGCGCGAGTCGGCCTACGCCGACCTGCCGATCCAGCCGCTCGGCGAGGTGCCGAGCCAGTACCACATCTCGCTCGACGTCCAGGATCGGGCCGGCGTGCTGGCCCAGGTGGCGCAGTGCTTCGCCGACCTGGGAATATCGATCTCGACGGTGCGGCAGGCCGGCACCGGCAACGACGCCACGCTGGTGATCGTCACGCACAGCGGTCTCGAGTCGGCGCTGGCCGAGACGGTCCGGCGGCTCAGCGGGATGGACGCCGTGCGCAAGGTGAACTCGGTGATGCGGGTCATCTCGGAATAGCAGGTCCGAGCCCCCGCACCCCCAGCCGGCCGTACCGACAGGTGGCCGACGTGACACGCAGAAAGTAGACGACGCGAGATGACCGGACTGACCGAACGAGCGCTGGGCACCCACTCCCGCTGGCCGGGCCTGATCCGGGCCTACGCCGACCGGGTCGCCGTGCCGCCGGGTGCGGAGATCATCACCCTGTTCGAGGGCGGCACCCCGCTGCTGCCCGCGCCCGGCGCTAGTCGAAGCGGACCGGATGCGAGGTGTTCCTCAAGATCGAGGGCGCGAACCCGACCGGGTCGTTCAAGGACCGCGGGATGACCGTCGCGGTCACGCACGCGGTGGCCGCCGGCGCCAAGGCCGTCATCTGCGCCTCGACCGGCAACACCTCGGCGGCGGCGTCGGCGTACGCCGCCCGCGCCGGCATCACCAGTGCGGTGCTCATCCCGACCGGCAAGATCGCCGCCGGCAAGCTGGCCCAGGCGGTGGCCTACGGGGCCAAGATCCTGCAGATCCAGGGCAATTTCGACGACTGTCTGGAACTCGCCCGCAAGGTCGTCATCGACCACCCGGAGATCGGGCTGGTCAACTCGGTCAACCCGGCCCGTATCGAGGGCCAGAAGACCGCCAGCTTCGAGGTCTGCGACGTGCTCGGCCGGGCGCCGGACATCCACATCCTGCCGGTCGGCAACGCCGGCAACATCACCGCGTACTGGAAGGGCTACGTCGAGTACCACGCCGACGGCCTGATCGACGCCTGCCGCGGATGTTCGGCTTCCAGGCCGCCGGCGCAGCGCCGTTGGTGCACGGGGCGCCGGTCGCGCACCCGGAAACGATCGCCACCGCCATCCGGATCGGTGCCCCCGCCTCCTGGGACGGGGCGATCGCGGCCCGTGACCGGTCCAACGGCCTGATCGACGCCGTCACCGACGAGCAGATCCTGGAGGCCTACCGGCTGATCGCCGCCACCGAGGGCGTCTTCGTCGAGCCCGGATCGGCGGCGTCGATCGCCGGCCTGCTGATGACCGCCGACGACGGCCGACTGCCGAAGGGCTCCACGGTGGTGTGCACGGTCACCGGCCACGGGCTCAAGGATCCCGACATCGCGTTGGCCACGATGGAGATGCCGACCGTCATCCCGGTCGATTCCGAGGCAGTCGCCGGCGCCCTGGACCTCTCGTGATGTGGTCGGTGTGACCGAGGCCCGCGAGGTCTCGGTGCGGGTACCGGCGACCTCGGCGAACATCGGACCGGGGTACGACAGCTTCGGCATCGCCATCGGGCGCTACGACGACGTCCGCGGCCACCTCACCGACGGCCCGGCCCGGGTCACCGTGACCGGGGTGGCCGCCGACGAGGTGCCGCGGGACGCGACCCATCTCGTCGTGCGGGCGGCGGCGCGCGTCTTCGCCGAACTCGGCGAGCCGGCCCACGCCATCGACCTGACCTGCGAGAACCGCATCCCGCACGGCGGCGGTCAGGGGTCCTCCGCGGCCGCGACCGTGGCCGGCATGCTGCTCGCCCGTGAGCTGGTCCCGGCCGGTGCACAGCTCGGACGCGAGGACATCCTGCGGCTGGCGACCGAGATGGAGGGCCATCCGGACAACGTCGCGCCGACGGTGTTCGGTGGTCTCACCGTGTCCTGGGTCCGCGACAACGGCACCGTCGGCTGCATCCGGCACGAGGTGCACCCGCAGATCCGGCTGGTCGTCTTCACCGCCGCGTCGCACTCCGCGACGAAGACGACCCGGGCCATGCTGCCCGACCTCATCCCGCACGCCGACGCCGCCGCCAACTCGGCGGCGACCGCGGTGCTGCTGCACGCGATGACCGACGACCCGTCCTACCTGATGGACGGCACGGTGGACCGGTTGCACCAGTCCTACCGGGCGCCCGCCATGCCGGAATCGGCCCAGCTCGTCGCCGAACTGCGGTCCGCCGGCATCCCCGCGGTGATCTCCGGCGCCGGCGGGTCCGTGCTGGCCATCCTGGACCGGCCGTTGGACGTCCACGCCTGGCAACCGGTCGGGTTCGTCGCCGACGAACTGGCCGTGGACCAGCTCGGCGCGCAGGTCCGGGTGGACGTGCTGACCGGGGCCGACGGTCGCTGACCGGACGACACGGAACACACCCCGTACCGGTGTTGTCACTCCGGACCGAACAGCATTACAGTGGAACTCGATCGTCGGCAAGGGGTGGGTGACCTCCGGTCGAACAGCCGCTGGATCCGACTGACGGTCGAGTCTCCACCACCCGCTTCCGCCTCCGCATCGAGCGGGATCTGCACAAGCACACTTCTGGATTCCTATCCCTGGATTTCCGTCGCGTCCGCCGTACCGCCGTTTTTCCAGTGCACCTCCACGGCATCGGACCGGTACGCATCGGCCTCGGACGCGATACACCACTCCTCCCACGCCAGGTCTGGGCGTGGACTGGCAGCCGCCGGCAGTACTCACCGCGGCGCACAACCCACCGGCACGTGATGCCGGTGAACAGGAAGGATCTTCGTGAGCGAGACCACGGAGCTGCTCGATTCCCCGCGAACCGACACCGCGTCGCGGGGCAAGGGCCTCACGGGCATGGTGTTGCCGGACCTCAAGGTCATGGCGAGCCAGCTCGGCATCAAGGGCACGTCAGCCATGCGCAAAGGCGATCTGATCGCCGCCATCTCCGCTCGTCAGAGCGGTGACGGTCGCAGCAACGACACCACCGGCACCCCCGCCGCGGCGCCGGCTGTGCCGGCTGTCGAGGGCGCCCAGCGCGCGCCCCGCACCCGCCGCAGCGCCAGTCGGCCCGCCGGCAGCCCGGAAGGCGCGACGGCCGAGGCCGCACCGGCCACCATCACCGACGGGGCAGCTGCCGCCCCGGCGGTCGACGCCGGCCGCAACGGGGGCACCGGCCACGCGGCCGAGTCCACGGAGCGTCCGCGCAACGAGACGCCGCGTGCCGAGTCGCCGCGTGCCGAGTCGCCGCGTGCCGAGACGCCGGTCACCGCATCGGCACCCGTCGACGCATCGACCACCGCCGAGGCGGCCGGCAGCGAGAACGGCACCCGGCCGAGCCGCGACGACGCTGACGCCCGTCGTGACCAGCCGTCGGGCGACGGCGACCGCAGTGACGGCGGCAACCGGTCCGGCTCCGAGAACAGCGCCGGTGGTTCCGACGAGTACCCGACCCGCGACCGCAGCCGCCGCAACCGCCGCAACCGACGCGACCGCGACCGTGGTGGCGACGGCGCCGCCGAGAACACCGACGGTGGTGACCGCCAGGGGCAGCAGCCTCGCCAGAACAACCAGGGCGGCGGCCAGAACACCTCGAACCGGGATCAGGGTTCGCAGAACAACGGTTCCAACCGCGACCAGAACCGGTCGGCGCAGAGCCGCGAGACCCAGCGGGACTCCGACGACGAATTCGACGGCGACGGCACCCGCCGCGGCCGCCGGTACCGCGACCGCAACCGCCGTGGCCGTGAGCGTTTCACCGAGACCCCGGGTGACACCGAGGTCCGCGACGACGACGTGCTGCTGCCCGTCGCCGGAATCCTCGACGTCCTCGACTCGTACGCCTTCGTCCGCACCTCCGGCTACCTGACCGGATCGAACGACGTCTACGTGTCGTTGTCGCAGGTCCGCAAGCATTACCTGCGCCGCGGCGACGCCATCACCGGTGCGGTCCGGGCCCCCCGTGAGAACGAGGCCGCCCGCCAGAAGTTCAACGCGCTGGTGCGGCTCGACTCGGTCAACGGCCTCGATCCGGAGCAGGCGAAGAACCGCCCCGAGTTCACCAAGCTGACCCCGCTCTACCCGAACGAGCGGCTCCGCCTGGAGACCGAGGCGCACATCCTCACCACCCGGGTCATCGACCTGGTGATGCCGGTCGGCAAGGGACAGCGTGCGCTCATCGTGTCGCCGCCCAAGGCCGGCAAGACCTCGGTGCTGCAGGCCATCGCCAACGCGATCAGCACGAACAACCCGGAGTGCCACCTGATGGTCGTCCTCGTGGACGAGCGTCCGGAGGAGGTCACGGACATGCAGCGGTCGGTGAAGGGTGAGGTCATCGCCTCCACCTTCGACCGCCCGCCGGCCGACCACACGCAGGTCGCAGAGCTGGCCATCGAGCGGGCCAAGCGGCTCGTGGAGATGGGCAAGGACGTCGTCGTGCTGCTCGACTCGATCACCCGGCTGGGCCGGGCCTACAACCTGGCCGCCCCGGCGTCCGGACGGATCCTCTCCGGTGGCGTCGACTCCACCGCACTGTTCCCGCCCAAGCGGTTCCTCGGCGCGGCGCGCAACATCGAGAACGGCGGCTCGCTGACCATCTTCGCCTCGGCGCTGGTCGAGACCGGCTCCGCTGGTGACACGGTCATCTTCGAGGAGTTCAAGGGCACCGGCAACGCCGAGCTCAAGCTCGACCGCCGGATCGCCGACAAGCGCGTCTTCCCGGCGATCGACATCGACCAGTCCTCCACCCGCAAGGAGGACCTGCTGATGTCGCCGGACGAGCACGCCGTCGTCATCAAGCTGCGCCGGGTGCTGGGCGCGCTCGAGTCGCAGGCCGCCCTCGACCTGGTCCTCGGCCGGCTGCGCAAGACCCGCAGCAACATCGAGTTCCTGATGCAGGTCGCCGCGACCACGCCGAACGCCGACCGGGACTGACCGTGCCGCCGCACGACCCGACCCCCGCGGGCCCGGTGCCCAGCGGGGACGTACTGGACCTGCTCGGCCGGGCCCGCACCGTCCTGCTCACCACCTTCCGCAAGAACGGAACCCCGGTGGCGACACCGGTGTGGGTGGTCCGGCAGGGCGACGAGCTGCAGGTCTGGACCAACCCGAACAGCGGCAAGTACAAGCGCATCCGCCGGACCGCGGCCGTCACCGTGGTGCCGTCATCGACCCGGGGCGAGCCGCGCGGGGTCCCGGTGGCTGCCACCGCCCGCCTGCTGGACGGGGCCGAGCTGCCCCCGTTGCTGGCCGCGATCCGTGCGAAATACGGTCTGGCGGGCGGGATCTCGGTCCTGGCGAGTCAGATCGGCGGGTGGTTCGACCGACGGCCGCAGGGTGGACTGGGCCTCACTCTCGACGTCCCGGACGACCGGGAATAGTGCCGCAGGTCCTCGCGTTTGGACTCTCCGTGGGCCGATCTGGCACACTGGACGACTGTCCACCGGTTCCGGTTCACGATCCCGCAGATCTCTGCAGTCACCGCCTCGCAGCGTGACGGATCGACCCGGCGACCACACCGAGAAGAGGAACTGTCATGAAGGCTGGGATCCACCCCACCTACCACGAGACGTCCGTCAGCTGCGGCTGCGGTAACTCGTTCACCACGCGGTCGACCAAGGCCGACGGCACCATCGCCGTCGAGGTCTGCTCGAACTGCCACCCGTTCTACACCGGCAAGCAGAAGATCCTCGACACCGGTGGGCGCGTCGCCCGCTTCGAGGCGCGTTACGGCAAGCGCACCCGATAGTTGTCGCCCAGCGCCCGCCCCGCCCTCTCCGGAGGGCAGGGCGGGCGCTGTGGTGTTTCCTGAGGCTTCGACCCTGCAGTGACCCGAAAGGCCCCCGATGACCAGCCCCGCCAAGCCCGCCGCCGAACTCGTCCGCGAGTACGCCGAGCTGGAGGGACGGCTGGCGGACCCGGCCATCCACTCCGACCAGGGGTTGGCCCGCAAGCTCGGCCGCCGCTACGCCGAGCTCGGTCCGATCGTGGCCACCGCGAAGGCGCTGGACGCCGCCCGCGACAACCTCGCCACCGCGCGTGAGTTCGCCGCCGAGGACGAGTCGTTCGCCGTCGAGGCGGCCGAGCTCGAGCCGCAGGTCGTGGACCTGGAGACCAGGCTCGTCGAGCTGCTCGCCCCGCGCGACCCCGACGACGCCAAGGACGTCATCGTCGAGGTCAAAGCGGGGGAGGGCGGCGACGAGTCCGCTCTGTTCGCCGGCGACCTGCTCCGCATGTACCTGCGCTACGCCGAGCGTCGCGGCTGGAAGACCGAGGTGCTGTCGGCCAGCGACTCCGACCTGGGCGGCTACAAGGACGTCACCGTCGCGGTGAAGTCCAAGGGCACCCCCGCGCCGGCCGACGGTGTCTGGGCGCGCCTGAAGTACGAGGGCGGCGTGCACCGCGTCCAGCGGGTCCCGGTCACCGAGTCCCAGGGACGGATCCACACCTCGGCCGCCGGCGTCTTCGTCTCGCCCGAGGTCGAGGACGTCGACGAGGTCACCATCGACCCCAACGACCTCCGCATCGACGTCTTCCGCTCGTCCGGCCCGGGTGGCCAGTCGGTGAACACCACCGATTCGGCGGTGCGCATCACGCACCTGCCCACCGGCATCGTGGTCTCCTGTCAGAACGAGAAGTCACAGCTGCAGAACAAGGAGCAGGCGATGCGGATCCTGCGCTCCCGGATGCTGGTGGCCGCCCGTGAGGCGGCCGACGCGCTGGCCGCCGATGCCCGCCGCTCCCAGGTGCGCACCGTGGACCGCTCGGAGCGCATCCGCACCTACAACTATCCGGAGAACCGCATCGCCGACCACCGCGTCGGCTACAAGGCGT
The DNA here is from genome assembly GCA_963700115.1 of uncultured Actinomycetota bacterium. Taxonomy (GTDB): domain Bacteria; phylum Actinomycetota; class Actinomycetes; order Mycobacteriales; family Nakamurellaceae; genus Nakamurella. Next base: position 1,848,476 of record OY969473.1, read on the forward strand.
ACAACCTGGACGCCGTCCTCGGCGGCGACCTGGACAGCGTGCTGGACGCACTCGAGACCGCCGACCGCAACGAACGTCTGGCAGGGGCGCACTGATGAGCCGTGAATCGCTGCGGGTGGCCATCATGGAGGCGACCAAGAAGCTGACCGAGGCCGGGGTCGGATCCCCCCAGGCCGACGCCGAGCTGCTCGCCGCGCACCTGCTGGCGGTCGACCGGACCCGGCTCGGCATGACGCCGCTGGTCGAGCACAGCTGGGTCGAGGATTACCAGGCACTGGTCGACAGGCGCGCGGAACGCATCCCGCTGCAGCACATCACCGGCCAGGCGTACCTGGGAGCGGCGACCCTGCTGGTCGGACCCGGCGTGTTCACCCCCCGCCCGGAGACCGAGGTGCTGCTGGAGTGGGCGCTGGACGCGATCAGCGCTGTACAGGACCCACTCGTCGTGGACCTGTGCGCCGGCACCGGCGCGATCGCGATCGCGGTCTCACTGGCCCGTCCCGACGCCACCGTCATCGCCGTCGAGGCCGACGCCGGCGCCCTGAGCTGGGCCCGCCGCAACATCGACCGGCACCAGCGGCACGGCGGCACTCCCATCACCCTGCGCGGCGGGGACATCTTCGACGAGCGGCTGCTGTCCGATCTGGACGGCAAGGTCGATCTGGTCACCGCGAACCCGCCGTACGTCCCGGAGGGCACTCCGGTGGAGCCCGAGGTGGCCCGGCACGATCCGGGCGTGGCGGTGTTCGCCGGAGCGGACGGCCTGTCGGTCCTCAAGCCGATGATCACCGTCGCCGCAGGGCTGCTCAAGCCCGGCGGATCGCTGGCCTTCGAGCATGACGACACCCACGGCGCGAGCGTGCCGGCCCTGCTGGCGGCCCGACGGGTGCTGGCCGGGGTCGAGGACCACGTCGACCTGAACGGCCGACCGCGGTTCGCCTCGGCCCGCCGCGTCGCGCTCCAGCACTGATTCCCCTGCTACGGAAAGAGCACCTGAACGTGACCGTCTTCGACTGCCTCGACCCGGTCTCCCGGCGCGACGGGATCGACGCCGCCACCACCGCCGCCCGCGGCGGGCGCCTGGTGGTGCTGCCCACGGACACCGTCTACGGCATCGGTGCCGACGCGTTCAGCCCGGCCGCGGTCCGGGACCTGCTGGCCGCGAAGGGCCGTGGTCCGGACATGCCGGTCCCGGTGCTGATCGGGTCGACCGGGACGCTGGCGGGGCTGGTCGTCGCGATCCCGCCGCGCGCGCGGCTGCTGATGGACGCCTTCTGGCCCGGTGGGCTGTCGCTGATCCTGGAACACGCGCCGTCGCTGTCCTGGAACCTGGGCGACACCCGCAACACCGTGATGGTGCGGATGCCGCTGCACCCGGTGGCGCTCGAACTGCTGCGGGCCGTCGGTCCGATGGCGGTGTCCAGTGCGAACATCAGCGGCCGGCCGCCGGCCACCACGGCGCAGCAGGCGAAAGCCCAACTGTCTGACAGCGTCTCGGTGTTCCTCGACGCCGGAGAGAGCCCGGTCGGGGTCGCCTCGACGGTCGTCGACCTGACCGGCGAGACGCCGCTGGTCCGACGGGTGGGCGCCGTCTCGCTCGAGCAGCTGCGCGCTGTCCTGCCCGAGATCGAGGTGCCCCACCACCTGCTCCCGGCGGACGAGACGCCCGAGCCGGATGCGCCGCACGGTGCAGTCGACGCTGCGGTCGACGCCGGCCCCGACGTGCCGGACGGGACCGACGCGCAGGTGCCGTCGCTGCCCAGTGAGTCAGCGGTCGAGCCGGACATTGCGGCGCCGGCCGACGAGCCGGGACCCGATGCCGATGGTGCTGCGGAGGGGGAGACGGACGAGCCCCTCACGGACGCGACCGTCGCCGCCGGTCAGGAGTCCATCCAGCAGGCCGGACCGGATCCGGTGGCCGAGGACGCGCCGACCGGGCGACACGCGGAACGCCCGGACACCGACCGTTTCTGAGCCCTTCGGCGTCGGTTTCCCATCCGGGCGACGCTGCGGCATCCGGGGGGCTCGGTCGTCGATGCCGATGCTCGGTGACACAGCGTGAGTGATGATGACGGCCGGCGGGTTTGAGAAGGATCGCGTGACCGCACGTCGGCGGTTCGCGAACGCCCTTCGGCCGGGGCCGGTGCGCCCACTCCGGACCGGCCGTCGCGCCGGTCCCGGGTGCGGTGACCATCCCCGGACAGACCAATGGCCGGACTGTCCCCTGACGGAGACATCCGGCCATTCTGGACTGCTGATCATCCGGTGCGGACGACGGTGGCGGGGATCCGGCCCGGCGTGGACGGGAAGCCGCCGCGGACGTGACGGTGCTGCTGGTGCGGGTTCCCGGCCTCCGGCGTGGACGGCGGGTGCGGCAGCGTGCGTACGGGTGTGCCCTGAGGGGGCGTGCGGTCCGGCGTGGACCGCGGCGGAGCGGTGGAGCGATCGGGTGGGACCCGGCGTGGGTCCCGTCCGACCTGGAAGCTGATCCGGCGTGGATCACCTGGTATTCGGTGCCGAGGGGTTGCGGTACAGGTGGGCCACGTGACCGATCCGGTTCTCCCCGGGCGTCGGGGAGGATCGATGTGGTGTCCCGCCGTACTGCGGTGTCGTAGAAGAGATGCGCGAGTCCGGGGTTTCGTCCCGCGATTCGGAACAAATCTTTCTGGTGCTTCCGCGGTTACCCTGAGTCAGTGAACGACACGATCCCGGCGCGCGAGTACGCACTCGTGTTCGTCACCGCGATCGCGGTCACCTATCTGCTGACGGGCGTGGTCCGGCTCTTCGCCGTCCGCATCGGTGCGTTCTCGCCGATTCGTGAACGCGACGTGCACACGGTGCCGACGCCGCGGATGGGTGGCGTCGCCGTCTACCTCGGAGTGGCCGCCGCGGTGTTGATGGGCTACAACCTGCCGGCCCTCTCGGAGGCCTTCCGGTCCAACACCGAGATCCTCGGGGTGCTGGTCGCCGGCGGGGTCATCTGTCTCGTCGGGGCGATCGACGACCGCTTCGACCTCAGCGCGGTCACCAAACTCGCCGGCCAGGTGCTGGCCGCCGGGCTGCTGGTGCTCTTCGGCGTGCAGTGGATCGTGTTGCCCGGTGCCGGCGGCGACAACGTGAACATCCTCGGCCGGGATCAGTCGGTGATCCTGACCGTGCTGCTCGCGGTGCTGCTGACCAACGCGATGAACTTCATCGACGGGCTCGACGGACTGCTCGCCGGTGTCGCGTTCATCTCCGCCGTGGCCGCGTTCGCGTTCTCGCTGTACGCGTTCCGGGAGTCCAACAATGCCGGCCTCGCGCAGTCGCCGTTCATCGTGCTGGCGCTGGCGGGTGCGTGTCTGGGCTTCCTGCCGCACAACTTCTTCCGGGCCAAGGTGTTCATGGGCGACTCCGGCTCGATGTTCATCGGGCTCGCGATGGCCGCCGCGATCACCAGCACCGCCGGCAAGATCGACTACAACAGCTTCGGCGCCCGCACGTCCATCGCCCTGTTCGCCCCGCTCATCGTGGCGCTGGCCGTGGTGTTCATCCCGCTGCTGGACTTCTTCCTCGCGGTCGTGCGGCGCACGAGCGCTGGTATGAGCCCGATGTCGGCGGACAAGAAGCACCTCCACCACCGGATGCTGCAGATCGGCCACACGCACCGGCAGGCGGTGCTGATCTTCTACCTGTGGGCGCTGGTGTTCGCGGGTGGGGCGGTGTCGCTCGGGTTCTTCAACTGGCAACTGGTGGTCGTGCCGTGGCTGGGGGGCGCCGCCCTGGCCCTCCTCGCCTCGGCCACCCCGTGGTTGCGCGCCTCTAGACTGAACCGGCTGCGCACCCGCAGCGAGACCCCGGCCGACTGATCAGCGTCGCCCCGATCCGGACCGCTCGGACACACCGCGCCGCGAACGGTCCGGCCGCCGAGAGGATGTCGTGCCCACACCATCGCCGGATGCCCTGCCGCCGCTGCGGCTCGAGTTCGCCGCGCGCGCCGAGGCACAGGCGTCGACCGGCGGAGCCTGGTCGCTGCGCCATCTACGGCTGTGCTGGACTGCGCTGGCCGTGGCCGGCGGCGTGCTGACCGTGGTCGCGTTCCTGGTCCGGGGGAGCGGAGCCGGCGTCGGCAGCCTGCTGGGAACGCTGATCGTCGGCGCCTTCTTCACCGTCTCCGCGGTCGTGATCGCCAAGGTGGGCGCGCGACGTCCGGAGAGCGTGATGTGGGCGGCTCTCGGGGCTTACGTGGTGAAGATGCTCGCCCTCTACATCGTGATCGCGGTGGTACCACGCGACGGCTTCATCGACACCCGCTGGCTGGCCGCCGCCGTCGGGGTCGGCCTGATGGCCTGGCTCGCCGCACACATGCGCTTTGTCTGGACAAACAAGATCATGTACGTCTCTCCCTCCTGAGCCGACATCCACGTGGCCGCAACGTGTTTCAGCACCCCAGTCGGCTGTGGCGGCGCTGTCGGCGAGGTGACGGAGGTCAAATGCGGGCAAATCCGGGCCGTGCCTGTGCAGCACACCCATAGGGGGACTGATAGTGTCCTGAGCGCTATGAAGACACGGTTGATACCGCGCCAGCGCACCGAAGGCGCCGACATCGGTTGGTCGGTGATGACCACTCTGATCGGCGGTTTCGCCGTCTGGGGCGGCATCGGCTGGCTCATCGACCACTGGCTGGACACTCGACTGTTCACCCCCATCGGTCTGATCGTCGGAATGGCACTCGGGATCTACGCGGTGGTAGCCAGGTTCGGGCTCGCCGCGGCGCCCACCACGACCAAGCGTCACCCGCAGGCACCCCGCGCCACGCCGACCCCTGTCGGCGCCCGAGAGGAGAACGAGTGAGTCTGACCCTGTCGTCCGCGATGCAGTTGCTCGCGGCCGAGGGCGAGCCGACCTTCAATCCGCCGACGGTCGAGCATTCCTTCTTCTTCGACAAGCTCGGCGACGGCACCGTCATCGCGTCGGTCAAGGCGATGGTGCTGCTGGTCCTCGGCTCGCTGTTGATCATCGGCTTCTTCGTGGCCTCCGCCCGCAAGGCGGCCGTCGTCCCCTCCAAGTTCCAGTTCATGGGTGAGTCGATCTACGGCTTCGTCCGCAACGGCATCGCCATCGAGGTCCTGGGCAAGGCCGGCAAGAAGTGGGCCGGCTTCCTCTCGACGTTGTTCGTCTTCATCCTGGTGATGAACCTGTGGGAGCTGGTGCCCGTCGCGCAGCTGCCGGTGACCTCGCACTTCGCGATCCCGGTGTTCCTCGCGATGCTGGTCTGGGTTCTCTACAACGGCGTCGGCATCCGCAAGCACGGCCTCTTCGGCTACCTGAAGATGCAGACGATCATCCCCGGTGTCCCGGTCGCGATGCACGCGTTGCTCGTGCCGATCGAGTTCCTGTCCAACATCATCCTGCGGCCGTTCACCATGAGCGTCCGTCTCTTCGCCAACCTCTTCGCCGGCCACATGCTCGTCGCGGTCGCCGCGACCGGCCTGCTGTTCCAGCTCGAGTCCGGCGGCATCAACTACGCGATCGCCGTCCTGCCGGCCCTCGCGAGCGTCCTGCTCGTCTTCTTCGAGCTGTTGGTCTGTGCGCTGCAGGCCTACGTCTTCACCCTGTTGGCGGCCATCTACCTCGAGAGCTCGCTGGCGGATTCGCACTAAGCTGCACCGCGCGGTACCCGCACCACACGCCCGTCCTGTCCCGTCTGTCCGCCCAGTAGTGACTGATCCCCAGTCCGGGTCTCGCAGCTCCACCGAAAGGGAGAACGAACTCCATGTCCGCAGCTCTTGCAGCCACCACCCAGCTGGCCGAACTCACCGGCAACATCGGCACCGTCGGGTACGGCCTCGCCGCGATCGGCCCCGGCATCGGTGTCGGTATCGTCTGGGCGTCCTACATCCAGTCGACGGCCCGCCAGCCGGAGTCGGCCGGCCTGACCCGGACCTACGCCTTCCTCGGGTTCGCCGTGTCCGAGGCGCTCGCGCTGCTGGGCTTCGTCGTTCCGTTCATCATCACCTGAGCACGTCCACACCGACGGTTGCTGACGCTGTGAGGACGAGGAGTACGACCTGATGTCGAAATCGCTGATCGCCGCCGAAGGGGCGACCAACCCGATCGGGCTGCCGTGGGGCGAAGTTGTCATCGCCGCGATCGTGTTTCGGGATCCTGGTGTTCGTGCTGCGTAAGTTCGCCTGGCCGATGTTCGAGAAGGCGTACGCCGACCGGACCGCGGCCATCGAGGGTGGCATCGCCAAGGCCGAGCAGGCCCAGGCCGACGCGGCCGCGGCCCTCGAGCAGTACAACCGCCAGCTCGCCACCGCCCGCGACGAGGCCGCCAAGATCCGCGAGGAGGCCCGCACGTCCGCCCAGGCGATCCGTGACGACCTGCTCGCGCAGGCCCACGCCGACAGCGACCGCGTCGCGGCGCAGGGTCGGGCGCAGCTCGAGGCACAGCGTCAGCAGATCCTGGCCGAATTGCGGGCCGATCTCGGACGTACCTCGGTCGAGCTCGCCAGCAAGATCGTCGGTGAGTCGCTGACCGACGAGGCCCGCCAGCAGCGGACGGTCGAGCGCTTCCTCGCCGATTTGGAGCGCTGATGCAGCACCTCGCCTCCCGGCAGTCGCTCGCGGCCAGCACCGACACGGTGCTGTCCACTGCGGCGACCCTGGACGACGCAGGCCTGAAGACGCTGGGCGAGGAGCTCAAAGCCGTTGCCGGGCTGTTCAACCGCGAGCTCGGCGATCCGTCGCGCCCTGGCCGACGCCAGCGTCGCCGCCGAAAGCCGGACGGCGCTCGCGCACCGTCTGCTCGACGGCAGGGTCAGCCCGCAGGCGCGCCGGGTGCTGGACAAGGTCGTCACCGAGACCTGGTCCACCGGACGCGATCTCACCGACGCTCTCGGGCGTCTCAGCCGCACCGCGATGTTCCTGCGGGCCGAGCGGTCCGGGGACCTGGACAACGTCGAGGACGAGATCTTCCGTTTCGGCCGGATCATCGAGGGCACCCCGTCCCTGAGCAACGCACTGGACGACAAGCAGGGCACGCCGCAGGCGCGGACCCAGCTGGTCGACCGGCTGCTGGCCAACAAGGTGCACCCGCTGACCGTCGAGATGCTCATGGAGCTGGCCAACGACCCCGGCGGGCGCTCCTTCAGCCACGGCGTGGACCAGCTCGTGACCGAGGCCGCGCAACGCAAGGACAAGGTGGTCGCCGTGGTGACCAGTCCGGTGCAGCTGTCCGGGGAGCAGTCAGCCCGACTGAACGCCGCGCTGGTCCGGATCTACCGCCGGCCGGTCGTCGTCCACGTCGAGGTCGACCCCACGCTGCAGGGTGGTCTGCTCGTCAAGATCGGCGACGAGGTGATCGACGGCAGTGTCGCCGGTCGGATCGCCGAGATCCGGTCGCAGCTCGCGGGTTGACGCACGTGTGCAGTATGGGAAGTACCGCAGGACGCAGTGCAGTGAAGGCAGGACCTGACGTGAAGACCGATATGAAGCAGATACAGAGAACGGGAACGCGATGACCGAGTTGACGATCTCCGCTGACGAGATCCGCTCCGCGATCGATGGCTATGTCGCCAGCTATTCGCCCGAGGTGTCCCGGCAGGAAGTCGGTGTCATCACCAACACCGGTGACGGCATCGCGACCGTCGAGGGCCTGCCGTCGGCGATGGCCAACGAGCTGCTGGAGTTCCCCGGCGGGGTGCTCGGCGTCGCGCTGAACCTCGACGTGCGGGACATCGGCGCCGTCATTCTCGGCGACGCGAACACCCTCGAGGAGGGCCAGCAGGTCACCCGGACCGGCCGAGGTCCTCTCCGTGCCGGTGGGTGACGCCTTCCTCGGGCGCGTGGTCAACCCCCTCGGTGAGCCGATCGACGGACTCGGGGACATCGTCTCCGACGAGCGCCGCCCGCTCGAGGTGCAGGCCGCCTCGGTGGTCGAGCGCAAGGGCGTCCACGAGCCGATGCAGACCGGCATCAAGGCCATCGACGCGATGACCCCGATCGGCCGTGGCCAGCGCCAGCTGATCATCGGTGACCGCAAGACCGGCAAGACCGCGGTCTGCGTCGACACCATCATCAACCAGAAGTCCAACTGGGAGTCCGGCGATCCGGACAAGCAGGTCCGCTGCGTGTACGTCGCGATCGGCCAGAAGGGCACCACGATCGCGGCCGTCAAGCAGTCGCTGGTGGACTCGGGCGCGATGGACTACACCACCATCGTCGCCTCGCCGGCGTCCGACTCGGCCGGCTTCAAGTGGCTGGCCCCGTACACCGGCTCGGCCATCGGCCAGCACTGGATGTACCAGGGCAAGCACGTCCTCATCATCTTCGACGACCTGTCCAAGCAGGCCGAGGCCTACCGCGCGATCTCGCTGCTGCTGCGCCGCCCGCCGGGCCGCGAGGCCTACCCCGGCGACGTCTTCTACCTGCACTCCCGTCTGCTGGAGCGTTGTGCGAAGCTGTCGGACGAGCTGGGCCACGGCTCGATGACCGGCCTGCCGATCATCGAGACCAAGGCCGGTGACGTCTCGGCGTTCATCCCGACCAACGTCATCTCGATCACCGACGGCCAGGTCTACCTGCAGTCCGAGCTCTTCAACTCGGGTGTGCGGCCGGCCATCAACGTCGGTATCTCGGTGTCCCGCGTCGGTGGCGCCGCGCAGGTCAAGGCGATGAAGTCGGTGTCCGGCACGTTGCGTCTGGACCTGTCGGCCTACCGCGAGCTCGAGGCGTTCGCCGCCTTCGGCTCCGACCTCGACGCCGTCTCCAAGCGTGCGCTGGAGCGCGGTGCCCGTCTGGTCGAGCTGCTCAAGCAGCCGCAGTTCTCCCCGTACCCGGTGCCCGAGCAGGTCGTCTCGATCTGGGCCGGCACCAAGGGTCACCTCGACCGGGTCCCGGTCGGCGACGTCCGCCGCTACGAAGCCGAGCTGCTGGAGACCCTGCGTCACGCAGCCGGACGGCCCGATGCAGGCGATCGCCTCCTCCAACGACCTGACCAAGGAGACCGAGGACGCGCTGCTGGCGGAGCTGGACGAAGTTCAACGCAGAGCTTCACCACGTCCGACGGCACCATCCTGGGCCGCGAGGCCGAGGTGGCCGCGATGGACGCGAAGAACGTCGGCCAGGAGAAGGTCCAGGTTCGCAAGCCGGCAGGCCAAGGCGCACTGACGTGGCGGCACAGGTCCGGGAGCTGAAGGACCGCGAGCGCTCGGTTCGCAAGACCCAGAAGATCACCAAGGCGCAGGAGCTGATCGCCACCTCGCGGATCGGCAAGGCGCAGGCCGCCGTGCGGGCGTCCAAGCCGTACTCGAACCTGATGACCTCCGTGCTGTCGGCGCTGGCGTCGGCGTCGACCCTGGACCATCCGCTGCTCAACGAGCGACCGGAGCCCAAGCGCGCCGGGATCCTGTTGATCACGTCCGACCGCGGGCTCTGCGGCGGCTACAACTCCAACGCGATCAAGACCGCGGAGGAGCTGGCGTCGCTGCTGCGCTCGCAGGGCAAGACGCCGGTGTACTTCATCATCGGGCGGAAGGGCTTCGGCTACTACACGTTCCGTGAGCGACCGGTGGCCGCACACTGGCAGGGCTTCTCCGAGCGACCGAGCTTCGCCGACGCCGAGCGCGCCGCGAAGGCGGTGCTCGAGGCGTTCATCGTCGGTTCCGACGGCACCCTGGAGAACGGGGAAGCCGGCGTCGACGAGTTGCACGTGGTGTCGACGCAGTTCCACTCGATGATCTCGCAGGTGCCGCACGCCTCGCGGATGGCGCCGCTGGAGGTCGAGTACGTCGACGACACAGCGGAGACCTCGACCTCGTCCGGCCCGCTACCGGCGTACGAGTTCGAGCCGGCTGCTTCCGAGCTGCTGGACGAGATGTTGCCGCGGTACGTCAACAGCCGGATCTACGCGGCGTTGCTGGACTCGGCAGCCAGCGAGTCGGCTGCCCGTCGGCAGGCCTGCAAGTCGGCCACCGACAACGCCAACGCGATCATCAAGCGGCTGAACCGGGAAGCCAACCAGGCCCGGCAGGCCCAGATCACCCAAGAGCTGACGGAGATCGTCGGCGGCGTCGACGCGCTCGCCGCATCAGGAAAAGAAGAGTGAGGACGTTGATGTCAACAGCATTGTCAGCCGCGCCTACCACCGCCACGGGCCGGGTGGTCCGGGTCATCGGCCCGGTGGTCGACATCGAGTTCCCCCGTGGAACCATTCCCGAGCTGTTCAACGCGCTCAACGCCGAGGTCACCGGCCTCGGCGAGGCCCGTCGGCTCACCCTCGAGGTCGCGCTGCACCTCGGCGACGGCATCGTGCGTGCCATCTCGATGCAGCCCACCGACGGACTGACCCGCGGCACCGACGTCACCGACTCCGGTTCGCCGATCTCGGTTCCGGTCGGCGACATCGTCAAGGGCCACGTGTTCAACGCCCTCGGCGTCTGCCTGGACGAGCCGGGTGCCACCGACAGCGCCGAGCGCTGGCCGATCTACCGCAAGCCCCCGAGCTTCGACCAGCTCGAGGGCAAGACCAAGCAGCTGGTCACCGGCATCAAGGTCATCGACCTGCTCACCCCGTACGTCGAGGGCGGCAAGATCGGCCTGTTCGGTGGAGCCGGCGTCGGCAAGACGGTGCTCATCCAGGAGATGATCACCCGTGTCGCCAAGAACTTCGGTGGCACCTCGGTGTTCGCCGGGGTCGGCGAGCGCACCCGCGAGGGCAACGACCTCTTCACCGAGATGACCGAGTCCGGCGTCATCAACGACACCGCGCTCGTCTTCGGTCAGATGGACGAGCCGCCGGGGACCCGTATGCGGGTCGCGCTGTCCGCCCTGACGATGGCGGAGTACTTCCGCGACGTGCAGAACCAGGACGTGCTGCTCTTCATCGACAACATCTTCCGGTTCACCCAGGCCGGTTCCGAGGTCTCCACGCTGCTCGGCCGGATGCCGTCCGCGGTGGGATACCAGCCGACCCTGGCCGACGAGATGGGTGAGCTGCAGGAGCGGATCACGTCGACCCACGGAAAGTCGATCACCTCGCTGCAGGCGATCTACGTCCCCGCGGACGACTACACCGACCCGGCGCCGGCGACCACCTTCGCCCACCTGGACGCCACCACCGAGCTCGCCCGCTCCATCACGGAGAAGGGCATCTACCCGGCGGTGGATCCGCTCTCGTCGACCTCGCGGATCATGGACCCGCAGTACGTCGGCGAGGAGCACTACCGGGTGGCCCGCCAGGTCATCCAGATCCTGCAGAAGTACAAGGAACTGCAGGACATCATCGCGATCCTCGGCATGGACGAGCTGTCCGAGGAGGACAAGCTCACTCGTCGGGCGGGCCCGTCGGATGGAGCGTTTCCTCGGCCAGAACTTCTTCGTCGCGAAGCAGTTCACCGGCCAGGACGGCTCCTACGTCGACATCGAGGAGACCATCGCGGCGTTCGACGGCATCGCCAAGGGCGAGTACGACCACATTCCCGAGCAGGCGTTCCTGAACGTGGGTGGGCTCGACGACGTCGAGGCCAAGGCCAAGGCCCTGCAGTCCTGATCCACCGGGGACGACCGTCCCCATGATCCAACTCGCGGCCGGAGCCTGCTCCGGCCGCGAGTAACATCTGCCCAGAGGCACGACCGAGAAGGTGAGCGGAGCACGCATGGCCGAGATGAACGTGGAGCTGGTGGCGGTAGAGCGCCAGGTCTGGTCAGGGACGGCCACGAGTGTCATCGTCCGCACCGTCGAGGGCGATGTCGGTATCCTGCCGGGCCACGCCCCGCTGCTCGCGCAGCTCAAGGAGGGCTTCTCCGCCCGTATCGTCCTCGGTGGCGGTGAGGAGCTCGGAGTCGCTCTGCACGGTGGATTCCTGTCGGTGACGAAGGACAGGGTGTCCATCCTCGCCGAGGACGCCCAGCTGGCCAGCGAGATCGACGTGGCGGCAGCACAGTCCGCGTATGCCGACGCCGAGCGTCGCGCCGACGGCGAGGAGACCGCCGACCTCCTGCGAGCACGCGCACAGCTGCTCGCCGCGGGACACAGCGTCTGAGACAGCCGTCATGGACAGCCTGCAGATCGGTGGCCTCGTCGTCCTGATCCTTGCTGTGCTCTTGATCGTCTTCGTCGCTGTCCGGCGGCACTTGCTATCCCGCTCGGGTGCGGTCGACATGTGCTGGCGGGACCGGCTTCTCGAGGACGGCAGTGGGTGGTACCTCGGGGTCGGGAAGTTCGACGGCGCGGATCTGTACCTCTACCGCTCGTTCTCGGTGCTGCCGATACCCAACCGCCGACTGCACCGGGCGGACCTGGCTCTCGGAGTCCGTCGGCCGCCGGGGCCGGCCGAGAAGGACCTGCTCCCCGGCGGGGCGGTCATCACCCGATGTCAGGCCGGCAGCCACGAGTTCGAGCTCGCGATGAGCTTCGACGCCGTGACCGGGTTGTCCGCGTGGCTCGAGTCGATGCCACCCAGCAACCGCAGCACCGGACGACTCCGCCGCACCGGCTGATTCAGCGCTCGCCGCCGGGCACCCACAACACGTCGCCGTCGGGGTTGGCCACCCGCCCCAGGATGAACAGCAGATCCGAGAGCCGGTTGAGGTACCTCGCCGGTCAGTGCGTTCGTGCGGTCGGGATCGTCCTGCAGCAACGACCAGGCCGACCGCTCCGCCCGACGGGCCACCGTCCGGGCCTGGTGCAGCAGCGCCGCCGCCGGTGTGCCGCCGGGCAGGATGAACGAGTCCAGTGTCGGTCAGGTCGGCGTTGAAGCGGTCGCAGTCGGCCTCCAGCCGGGTCACGTAGTCCTCGTCGATGCGCAGCGGCGGGTACGGCGGATCGGCCACGATCGGCGTCGCGAGATCGGCCCCGAGGTCGAACAGCTCGTTCTGGACGCGGCGGAGCACGTAGCCACTTCGGGCGCGGGAGCGCCGAGCGTCAGCACCAAACCCAGCACCGCGTTGGTCTCGTCGCAGTCGGCGTAGGCGACCAGCCGCGGATCCGTCTTCGCGACCCGGGAGAAGTCCGCCAGACCCGGTGGTGCCGTCGTCGCCGGTCCGGGTGTAGATCTTGGTCAGGTGCACGCTCATGCGGTCCGAGCGTAGGCGGACGGCCGGACGTGCCCGTCCCCGATACAGTTCCCCGGTGGATCAATTCGTCGTCAGCGGGGGAGCCCGGCTCAGCGGTGTGGTGCACGTCGCCGGGGCCAAGAACAGCGTGCTGAAGCTGATGGCGGCGTCGTTGCTGGCCGAGGGCACCACGGTGCTGACCAACTGCCCCGACATCGAGGACCTGCCGTTGATGGCCGACGTGCTCCGTGGACTCGGGTGCACGGTGACCATCGTCGACGACGTGGTGACCATCGACGACGCCTGCCGAGCTCTCGCCGGTGGCGGACTTCCCGGCGGTCAGCCGGCTGCGGGCCTCCGTCGCGGTGCTCGGACCGCTGATGGGCCGACTCCGGCAGGCGCGGGTGGCGCTGCCCGGCGGCGACGCGATCGGGTCGCGGCCCTTGGACATGCACCAGAACGGGCTGCGACTGTTGGGCGCGACCATGACCATCGAGCACGGACACGTCGTCGGGTCCGCCGACGAGCTGCGCGGGGCGGAGATCGAACTCGAGTTCCCCAGTGTCGGCGCCACCGAGAACCTGCTGATGGCAGCATGTCTGGCTCGGGGCGTGACGGTCATCGAGAACGCTGCCCGGGAGCCCGAGATCGTCGACCTGGCGGTCGATGCTGACCGAGATGGGCGCCCGGATCTCCGGTGCCGGCACCAGCACCATCACCATCGACGGGGTCCGGTGCGCTGACCCCGACGACGCACCGCACCGTCGGGGACCGGGTGGTCGGTGGGACCTGGGCGTACGCCGCGGTCATCACCCAGGGCGACATCACCGTGCACGGTGTCAACCCGGCGCACCTGTCGGCGCCGCTCGAGCGGCTGGTCCGCGCGGGCGCGCGCATCACGTCCGGCGAGGACTGGTTCACCGTGCGTGATGGACCGGCCGCCCGAAGGCGGTCGACTTCATCACGCTGCCGTTCCCCGGCTTCCCGACCGATCTGCAGCCGATCGCGCTGGCGCTGGCGGCCGTCGCCGACGGACACAGCTTCGTCACCGAGAACGTCTTCGAGGCCCGGTTCCGGTTCCTCGACGAGCTGGTGCGGATGGGCGCGGACGCGCGGACCGACGGCCACCACGCGTCGCTGAACGGCCGCGAGCGGCTGTCCAGCGCGCCGGTGTGGGCGACCGACATCCGGGCCGGCGCCGGCCTGGTGCTCGCCGGCCTGGTGGCCGACGGGGACACCGTCGTCAACGACGCCTGGCACATCGACCGTGGCTACCCGCACTTCGTCGAGGACCTGGTGTCGCTCGGCGCGACGGTCGTCCGCCGGCCGGCGCCGGAGCGCTGAACGCACCAGGTGGGTGTCTGGGCTCGACCGAGTGTCCAGGGACCGCGGGGTCAGACCCGTCGCCACCGCCCGGTGGCGATCGGCTTGCCGCCACAGCGGGTGGCGCCGATCATCGGACCCGGGGTGTGCATCAATCGGAGCTCCTCGCGTGCGGCCGGCGACGAGTGCCGTCACCAGCTGGACGTCGCCGTCGGCGCGGGTGTCGATGCCGATGACGGCATCCATCGGGGCCGGGCCGAGCTCGGTGCGCCAGATGGCTTCGGCGACCTGCGCGGCCGCCGGCAGGTCGGCACGGCCGCGAAGGCCCGTCGGGTGGACCAAGCCGTCCCGCGCCGCCTCGGCGACGTCGAGAGCGGAAGACCGGTCGAGCCAGGCGTAGGCGTACCCCCAGGGCAGTACCAGCATGGTCGGCGCGTACCGGTGACCGCCGAGATGGCTGATCTCGACGACGGTGGGGTCATCGTGCGGGTCGTCGAGCGCCAGGTGCAGGGTGGCGGCCAGGTCGCGCCCCTTCACCGCGCAACACCGGTCGCGGGAGCCGTTGGTGCAGACCGCGAACAGCGGGTCGACCGCCCCGGCCCCGGCGGACCCGAGCGCGGTGAGCTCGGCGAGCGTGGGTGGCCCGGTCACCGGGCGCAGCACGGCGTGGGGTCCGGTGCGGCCGAGCCACCGCACGGTGGTACCGGTGTCGTCGGTACGACCCACCGGCCGGATCGCCAACGGCCGCAGCCCGGGCGTGGCCGCGACAGTCGGGGCGGTGTCGCCGTACACCAGACCCAGTGCGTCGGCCGCGGCTTCCCGGCCGAAGCTCGACAGATGCTCGATCAGCAGGAACGAGGTGAAGGTCGCGGCCGAGCCGCGCGGGTCGTCGTCGACGGCCAGATCGGCGTCGGAGCACAGCATCCGCGCAGCATCCGGCGGGGCGGTGGTCATGAGGCCGGCCGCCGGGGCGGACGGGCGGGCCCCGGGCTCCGGAGGGTCGTCGGGCGCGGGCGTCGGAGGAGGGTCACCGTCCCATCCTGCCGGTAGGGTTCTCCGCGTGCGTCTGGTCATTGCCCGTTGTTCCGTGGACTACGTCGGACGTCTCACCGCCCATCTCGGCGAGGCGACCCGGTTGCTGCTGATCAAGGCGGACGGTTCGGTGTCCGTGCACGCCGACGATCGCGCCTACAAGCCGCTGAACTGGATGAGCCCGCCCTGCTGGCTGACCGAGGAGTCGCCCGAACTGTGGCGGGTGCAGAACAAGGCCGGTGAGCAACTGGTCATCACGCTGCACGAGGTGCTGCACGACACCCGCCACGAGCTGGGCGTCGACCCCGGCCTGGTCAAGGACGGTGTCGAGGCGCACCTCCAGGAGCTGCTGGCCGACCAGGTGCACCTGCTGGGTACGGGTTTCACCCTGATACGACGCGAGCATCCGACGCCGATCGGCCCGGTCGACCTGCTGTGCCGGGACGCGGCGAACCGGGTGGTGGCCGTGGAGATCAAGCGCCGCGGCGAGATCGACGGGGTCGAGCAGCTGACCCGCTACCTCGACCTGCTGGGTCGCGATCCGGCGCTGTCCGGCCTCACCGGCATCTTCGCCGCGCAGCAGATCAAGCCGCAGGCGCGCACCCTCGCCGAAGACCGCGGGATCCGGTGCGTGGTGCTGGACTACGAATCGATGCGGGGACTGGTTCGCGACGACGTGCTGTTCTGAGTCCGGGTGCGATGCGGATCGGACGCCTTTCACCGTGGGCGCAACGTCGGCGTCCGGGTCGGGTGACCGGCTCCGCTAGCCTTGCGGGCAGCCGGTCCGTCGGGGCCGGGACAGTTGCTGATGTGCTTTTGGAGGCCTTCACCGTGGACGTCAGGATCGGTGTCTCGGACACCGCACGTGAGCTCGTCGTCAGTTCGGCGTCGCAGCCGGACGAGATCGAGGCCCAGGTGGTCGCCGCGTTCGCAGATCCGACGTCGACCTTGACGCTGGTCGACGAGAAGGGCCGTCGGGTTCTGGTGCCGGCTGCCAAGATCGCCTACGTCGAGATCGCCCCGGCCGACGGTCGCCGCGTCGGGTTCATGCTCGCCGACTGACCTCTGCTGCACTCCGACGACCGCTCGTCCTCCGGGACGGGCGGTCGTGGCGTTTCCGGGGCGGGCGTGGACCGGCCGGGAAGCCGTGGTGGCCGCGGGCTCCTCGGGACCTGATCCGGCGCGGTCAGTGCGGTTGGCGGGGGAAGCGTGAGATGCCCCGCCAGGCCAGGGTGTGCACGAGCTCGACGGCCTCGGTCAGCGGAACGACCGACTTCTGGGCGAGCCAGTAACGGGCGCTGACCTGCGAGACGCCGACGAGTCCGGCGGCCAGGAGGCGGCCGCGGGCCTGATCGACGCCGGTGTCGTTGATGATCGGCTCGGCGATGGCTTCGATGCAGCCCTGCGTCATGACCTCGACGATGCGGCCGACCTCGGCGTTGCCGGACAGGTCGGACTCGAACACCAGCCGGTGCACCTGGTCGGTGCCGCCGACGAAGTCGAAGATGGCCTCGACGGCGCGGTGCACGCGAGCGTCGTTGTCGTCGGTGGAGGCGATGGCCGTCCGCACCTGGCGGACCAGGTCGTCGGCCGCTTCCTCGACGAGGGCGATGTACAGCTCGAGCTTCGACGGAAAGTGTTGGTAGAGAACAGGTTTCGAGACCCCGGCCCGTTCGGCGATGTCGTCCATCGCGGCCGCGTGATAGCCCTGGTCGACGAACGCGGATCGGGCCGCGGTCAGGAGTTGGGCACGCCGGGCGGCGCGGCTCAGCCGTGGGGTCTGGGCTGGTGCGGCTTCCGCCATCACGCTCCGTTCCTGGTCTGCCGGGTGACTCTATCGTCGGCGCTGCTGGTCGTGCACCGCCGTTGGTCGGCCGGCGGGGCGAGGCGGAGCCGCCAGCGTTGACGTGGGTGTCGTCGGTGATCGGTCGGGCGGGGGAGTTCCGGTCCGTCGGGCAGGATGGAGCTGTGACGAGGCCGATCGTGTTCTCCGGTCCGGTCGACCGGGATGAGCTGGCGGCGTGGACCACGGCGGCGCTGGGTCCGGAGCTCGCGACCGCTGCGCTGCCGACGTCGGCGTTGCCCTGGCCGGGCGCGCTGGTGACGCCGGGAGGGCCGGACGGCACGGAGCAGGCGGTCTTCGTCCGGACGACGCGTTCGGAGGCTGCCGGGCAGCCGGCCGCGGAGGCGCTCTACGTGCACGGGCTGGCGGGGGCGGCGGCGAACTGGACCGCATTGGCGGGATTGCTCTCCCCGCTGGCCACCGGTTACGCCCCGGACCTGCCGGGCAGCGGCCGGTCGGACCCGCCGCGCCGGGGCGACTACTCGGTCGCCGAGCAGGTGCGGGTGCTGGCGGCGGTGGTCCGCGACGTGGCGCACGGGCCGGTCCACCTGGTGGGCAATTCGCTCGGTGGGTTCGTGAGCACGATGCTGGTCGCGGAGCACCCGGAGCTGTTCCGTTCGTTGACGTTGATTTCGCCGGCGGTGCCGGATTTCCGGCTGACCCGCGACCGTGGGGCGGATCCCCGCCTCGCCGCCCTGCTGGCCCCCGGGCTGGGCCGACTGATCGAGCCCCGGATGATGGCGATCCCGGCGGAGCAGCGGGTTCGCGGCATGGTGGAGCTGTGCTTCGGTGATCCGTCGGCGGTTGCCCCGGACGACGGAATGGCGGCGGTCGCCGAGTACGCCTGGCGCGCTGACCTGCCGTGGGCGCAGCGCGCGGTACTGGAACAGCTGAGGGAACTGATCAAGGCCTACATGGCCCCGAAGGCCCGGTCGTACTGGTCGTCGGCCGCACGGGTGCGCGTGCCGGTGCTGGTGGTGTGGGGCACGCGCGACCGCTTGGTCGACGTCCGGCTGGCCCGGCGGACCGCAGCGGCGTTCCCGCGCAGCAGCGTGCTGGTGCTCGCGGGGGTCGGGCATGTCGCACAGATGGAGGCACCTCTGGAGGTCGCTCGAGCCGTGAGTGCGCTCTGGGCGGGCACGGCCGCGTGACAGCGCGGCGTCGTCTCCCATCGTGGACTCACGGTGCGCTCTCCGCCGGCGGGGCCTTTTCGGGCGCGGCGCTGGGTGGGGGTGGGAAGGCTGTGGCACGCTACTCAGCGTGAGCAGCTCCGGTCGCGACCGCCCCCGCAGTGGTGGGACCGCTGGCCTGCCGATCGGCGATCCGCGGTTGTCGGGCACGCGGGGCGCGGGTGCCCCGCTGCGGTCCAACGGGGTGCCGCGGCCGGCTGTCACCCCCCGCCGAAGTGCCGGGTACCGGGCGGCGCCGCGGGCGGCGGCACCAGGACTTTCGGAGCCGCAGTCCGCACCGCGATCGTGGCGCGCCGAGCCCGCAGCCACCCGCCGGTGGGATCGGAACGGCGAGGAGTATTTGGTCACCGCGAGTGATCGACAGGTCACCGGTAGCGCGCTGTGGGACGGTGGCCATGATCCGCAGCGCCGGCCCCGGCGCGGCCCGGAAGGCGCAGTATCGCGGTCCTCCCGGCCGGCTGCGGCGGACACGGCGCCGGGTTGGGGGGCCAGGGTCCGTCGGCGGTACGGCTGGCGGTTGGCCGCGGCACCGTTCCTGGCGGCGTTGACCGTGCTGACCATCGTGCTCATCGCGCGGACCCCGGATCCGCTCCCGTTGGCGGGTCTTCAGACGGCACCGACATCGGAGGCGACCTCCGTGGCGCCATTGCCCGGTGTCCCCGCGGCACCGTCGGCCGCCGCGACCAGCAGCACCGTGCCGCCGATGCCGGCCCCCGATGCGACAGCCGGCGATCCGGCTGCGGTGGCCCAGGTCGAGGCTGCACCGCAGACGGAGGCGCCCGCCTCGATCGCGACGGATCCCGCCCAGGTCTTGCCGGCCAATCTGGCGGTGGGTGCGCTGCCGGCCGGTGAGCCGTTCGCGGTGGCCGGTGACGGCACCTACCGGGTGGTGGGCGGAGCCGGGGTGCAAGCGGGCACGGCGCCGACCGTGGTCACCTACACCGTCGAGGTGGAGAACGGCTTCACGCCCGCGGAAGGGGACGAGGCGTTCGCCCAGTTCGTCGACCGCACGCTGGCCGATCCCCGGAGTTGGACGCCCGTGAAGGGCATATCCCTGCAGCGGGTGGACGCGGCCGACGCGCGACCCGATTTCCGGGTCTCGTTGAGCAGCCAGCAGACCGTCCGGGGTCTGTGCGGATTCAGCGTGCAGCTCGAATCGTCCTGCTACATCAGGGCCGAGGGCCGGGTGGTCATCAACGACGCCCGCTGGGTCCGCGGGTCCCTCACGTACGGCGGCGATCTCCAGGCCTATCGCGAGTACGCGGTGAACCACGAGGTCGGGCACGCGCTGGGATACGGGCACCAGCCGTGCGGTGAGAACGGGGCGCTGGCTCCGATCATGATGCAACAGTCCTGGAGTGCCTCCAACGACGCGTTGGCCGGGGTCAACGGCTCCACTCCCGCGGACGGCAAGGCGTGTCTGTCGAACCCCTGGCCGGACCCGGCCGCCGTGGCGGACCCCGGCGTCGCGCCGACCGGCTGACGTCGACCGCTGCGCACGCCGGCCCCTCGCGGGCTGCGGCAGACTGGCCGGGTGAGCTCTGTGCGTTCGTCCGGTCCCGACCCGCTGGTCTCGCCCGGCCCGCCCCTGTCGCCTGCGGAGGCGGACCGCTTCTCGCGCCATGTGCTGTTGCCGGACATCGGCGAGACCGGTCAGCGTCGCCTCCGCAACGCGAAGGTGGCCGTGGTCGGCGCCGGTGGGCTCGGATCGCCCGTCGTGACCTACCTCGCCGCGGCCGGCGTCGGGGCCATCGGCATCATCGATTTCGACGTGGTCGAAGCATCCAATCTCCAGCGCCAGACCGTTCACGGCGTGGCCGACATCGGGCGCGAGAAAGTCGACTCCGTGGTCGACGCCGTGCATCGCATCGATCCGTCGGTCGACGTGCGGCCGATCCGTGAGCGGCTGACGGCCGCCAACGCGCTGGCGGTGCTGACCGGTTACGACCTGGTCCTGGACGGAACGGACAACTTCGCGACCCGCTATCTGGTCAACGACGCCTGCGTCCTTCTCGGGCTCCCGTACGTCTGGGGGTCGGTGTTCCGCTTCGAAGGTCAGGTCAGTGTGTTCTGGGCGACCCGCGGACCGCACTACCGCGAGCTGTTCCCCAGCCCGCCGCCGCCCGGCAGCGTGCTGTCCTGCGGCGAAGGCGGCGTCCTCGGGGTGGTCTGTGGTGTGGTCGGCTCGTTGATGGCCACCGAGGCGGTGAAGCTGATCTGCGGGCTCGGCGATCCGCTGATCGGACGCGTCCTGACCTACGACGCGCTGCGGATGACCTTCCGCACGGTGACCGTCCGTCGCGATCCGGCAGCAACCCCCGTCACCGAGCTGATCGACTACGACGTGTGGTGCGGCACGGATTCCCCGCCGGGGGACGGGACCACGTTGACGCCCGCCGAGCTGGTGGACCTGCGGTCGCGGTCCACTGTGACCGTGGTGGACGTCCGGGAACCGGCCGAGCATGCCGTGGGCGTCATCGAGAGTGCGCTCCCGGTGCCGCTCGGCCGGTTGACGGAGGCCGACACGCTCGAGGCCTTGCGACGCGCGGCAGCCGCCGGCCCTGTGGTCGTCTACTGCGCGTCCGGTGTGCGGTCGGCACGGGCGGTCGCCGTGCTCGCCGACCAGGGTGTCCCGGCGACCGGCCTCGCCGGCGGCTTCAGCGCCTGGTCGCGGGCGACGGTCGACGCATCCGGTGCCTGACTGCAGCCGGTAGCGTCTGCCCCCGTGACCGCCCCACCCGACCACGTCCGGTCCGCCTTCGGCGTGCCGGGGGAACTGCCGCACCTGATGTCGGGGGGTCGCGGCCGGACCTATCGCTGCGGTGGCGTCGTGCTCAAGCCGACGGAGGATTCGGCCGAAGCGTCCTGGTTGGCCGGTGTCTTCGAACAACTCTGGGTGCCCGGGGTCCGGGTGGCCCGGCCGGTCCGGTCCTCGGACGGGCGGTCGGTGATCGCCGGCTGGACCGCACACCGCTTCGTCGCGGGGAGATCCGCGCCGCGCTTTCCCGAGGTCATCGAGGTCGGCCGGAAGTTGCACGCCACCCTGGCGGGCCTGGAGCGACCACGGTTCCTCGACGAGCGAGACAGCCTCTGGTCGTGGGCTGACCGCATTTCCTGGGGGGAGTCCCCGGCCGCCGACGCCCGTCTCGGCGGCGGTCTCGGGGCTGCGGCGTTCGCGGCGCTCGCCGCCGGTCGACGCCCGGTCGATCTGCCGAGTCAGCTGGTGCACGGCGATCTGACCGGCAATGTGCTGTTCGCCGGATCCGCACCGCCGGCGGTCATCGACATGACGCCGTACTGGCGGCCGGTCGACTGGGCCGCTGCCGTCGTCGTGGTCGACGCGATCGCCTGGGGCGGCGCCGGACTGGATCTGGCCATCGGGCGGGCCGACCAATGGCGGCAGGTCCTCCGACGGGCGTTGATGTTCCGTCTCGCGATCAGCCTGGGACACCCCCACAGCACGCCGGCATCGCTGGTGGGTGTGCTCTCCGCGGTGGAGCAGTTGCAGCCACTGCTGGACGACGAGCTGCCGGGCCTGGCGGGCCACACCCCGGACGCCGCTCACTGAATTCCGCCGAGGTCATCGTCGTCGAGGGAGGCCAGCTCGTCCAGGCGACGGAGCCACATGGGTGCTGCAGGGTTCCCCGGGTGGTCGGCCCAGTCGATGATGAGAGCGTCCAACTCGGTCGGGTGCACCCCGTTGACCATGAACTCCCGGGCGAGTACGGCGAGCCGGTACTCGGGGTCGATGTCCAGAGCGCGCTCCAGGGAGACGTTGGCCAGTGCGCCGTCGCCGCTGCGGTAGGCGACGAGGGCGAGGACGGACAGCAGTGGCACGGCGAAGTCGTCGGTGACCCAGTGGGCCAGGTCGATGAAGAGCCCTACCGGACACTCGCCGACCCGTTCCAGGCACCACGAGATCACCGCATCCCGCACCAGGTCGACCGTCAGTGTCGCCACCAGGTCGCCCCACACGGTCTCATCACGTGCGTCTCCCCGCCGGTGGGCGCCGATGGCCGCCGTCAGGCTTGCGTGCGCGACCCTGCAGCCGAGTTCCACGGTGCCGCGGTAGTCGAGCTCGGCGATGCCGGCGCCGAACTTCTCGAACGCCGCCATGACGGCCTGGTCGGACGCCACCGCCGATTCGCCGGTGGGCGCGGCGATCGCCCGGGTGATCGCGTCGCGGTCGCCGAGGACTGCCCGGCCGGCGCTGACCTGGGCTGCTCGGAGGTGTGTCAGGGCCGGATCGTCGTCGGTGGGCAGGCGCTGTCCGGGTCCGGTGGCGGTGCCGTGGAGGTAGGACCAGAGCGCACCACTCCGGACGAGAACGGCGTCGATGACCGGCACGCCGTGGTCGTCGAGCTCGCGCAGACAGCTGCGCATCAGAGCGTCGTGCGGCAGAACGGGGCGCCCGCGGGCGAAGTCGTCGGCGTCTCCGGCGTAACAGATCAGCATCACCGCGGTCGCGTGGCGAGCCGCCTGCAGGGCCAGGAACGAAGCGGCGGCTTCGACGTCAGCCGGTATCGGCAGGTCGATGCGAAGCGCAGGCCCGACACGGTGGCGCACACCGTGCACACAGAGCAGCACGAGACTCCGGGCCGGGTGGAAACCGAGCAGCAGGGGAATCGCCGCGACGAGGGCGAGCGGACCGGAGAGCCGGACGGTCTCGCGGGGCGGCGGGAGTTCGAGAGCGGCAGCTGCGTTCATGCACTCACCCTGGCCGGAATCGGGTTCCGCGAACGGGGAGATCCGTTGGATGTGGACAACTCGGTGCTTGTGGACAGCTTCCGCGGTCGACCCGGCGGATCAGCGGCGCGTCACTCCGTCGCGATGGGTCGACCCACGGTCGGCGCAGCACGCGTATCCGGGTTCAGACCTGCGGCGATACCAGCGTCGGGAAGGGTCCGGTGGCGTCGAGGACCGTACTGAAGAAGCTGCGGGCCGCTGCGGACGACGACGTCGAAGATCCGGGCATCGTCGAATACCAGGTCCCGCAGTTCGATGAGGTCGTCGGCCGTCATCGACGGTGCGTCCGCGACCACGCGATCAGCGAACCGGGCCACCTCGGCATCCACCGGGTCGAGGTCGTCCCAGTTCTGGTCGCGCCCAACGATCGTCCGGACCGGAGACTCGTCCGACAGCTCCGCGGGCAACAGCTCGCCGTGCGCGAGTGCGCAATAGCTGGACCGCAGTCGTCGTGCCACGGCGACAGTGGCGACGCGGTACAGCCGTGCGTCGGCCCCCCACCTCACCGCTGCGTTGAGAGCGGCCAGGCGGTGTGGACGGCCGGCCGCAGCGCGAACGTCCGGGTGTCAATGGCGACGTGGCCGCCGCTGCGCGGTCCGCCTCGTAGAGTGCGGCGACTTCGGGGCTCGCGTGTTCGTCAGGTGGCTGTAGAAATGCCACCGCAATGCCTCTCGTGGACGGTCGATCCGTGATGACCCGGCCGCCTCGTCACCGCGTGCGGCAGCCCTGGTCGTTCACCCGGCGTGGATGCGGTACCGCCGCATGTCGACGCGCCCGTCGACAGCTGCGACACCCTCGTCTGCCAACCGCGCCAGCTGCCGTGCGCCGAGGTGCGGAACCGGCCGCCCACTGACCGGCAGGACACGGTGCCACGGGAGATCGTCCTCGGCGAGGTTGGACAAGACCCAGCCGGCGAAGCGGGGTGAATTACCGCCCGCCTCCGCGGCCACGTCACCGTAGGTGGCGACCCGTCCGATCGGGATCGCCGCAACGGCGAGGAGGATGCGCCCCGCCAGTTCCATGTCCATCCCCAGATTGTTCCCGGCGCCGATGGGATGCCGGCAATCCGAGGCGCGGCGGGCGGCCGTGCCGTCACTGTCGGGGCATCGTGATCTGATCTCGGGCATGGTCACGACACCCACGGATGTGATGCCGCCCGCACCGCAACTGGTGCGCCGCGGCCGGACCGGCGAGCGGGCACTCCGCCTCTCGCCGGAACAGCAGACCGTGATCGACAACGCGCATCGTCGGCTGCGGGTGCTGGCCGGTCCCGGTACCGGGAAGACGACCACGCTCGTCGAGGCAGTGGCCGAGCGCATCACCGTGCGTGGTGTGGCGCCGGAGCAGATCCTCGTCCTGACCTACTCGCGGCGGGCGGCCACGGAGCTCGCCGGCAAGATCGTCGCGCGATTGAAGCTGACGACCCGGGTGCCGCTGGTCCGGACCCTGCACTCCTATGCGTACTCGTTGCTGCGGGCCGAGGCCGCGCGTCACGGCGAACCGGCGCCCCGGTTGATCTCCGCCGCCGAGTCCGACCAGGTGATCCGAGAGCTGCTGGCCGGTCACCACGGCGACGGCGGCGGTCCCTGGCCCGAGTTCCTGCACCGGGCCCTGACGCTGCGCGGCTTCGCGTCCTCGGTGCGGGATCTGCTCGCCCGTGCGACGGAACGAGGTCTCGGGCCGGTGGACCTCGCCGTGCTGGGGCGTCGCCACCGCCGGCCGGAGTGGACCGCCCTGGGTGCGTTCGCCGCGGAGTACTCCGCGGTTCTCGACCTGCAGGCCGGGACCACCCGACAGGGCCAGCCGCTGGATCAGGCGGAGCTGATGGGTGTCGCGTTGGGCTTGCTGCGCATCGACGAGACGCTGGCCGCGGAGCAAGGCAGGATCCGCCGCATCTTCGTCGACGAGTACCAGGACGTGGACCCGGCTCAGGCGGTACTCATCGAGACACTGGCCGCCGGCGCCGACGAGCTGATCGTGTGCGGCGACCCGGACCAGTCCATCTATGCCTTCCGCGGCTCTGATCCGGGCGCGCTGCAGAACGTGGAGGTCGACGTGACGGTGGCACTGACCGCCGGCCGGCGGATGGCGCCTGCAATCGTCGAGGCGACCCGGCGCACTGCACAGCTCATCCCGGGCCCGCGCGAGCACCGGCACCTGCGCAGCGGTCCGGGGCCCGCCCCGGCCGATCCGGGTCGCGTCCAGGTGCGGATTCTTCCCAGCGCAGGAGCGGAGGCGCTCTTCGTCGCCGACCAGCTGCGACGGGCCCACCTGCTGGACGGTGTCGCATGGTCGTCGATGGCTGTCCTGGTCCGATCGCCGGCAGCCGCGCTGCCGGCGCTGCGTCGGGCGTTCGCGGTGGCGGGCGTGCCGCTGCAGCCACCGTCCCGGTCGTTGCCGATGACCGAGGACCGGGTCGTCGCCGCGCTGGTTTCCGTCCTGGCCTGCGGCGAAGATCTGACCCTGCTGACCGCGGAGCGCGCCACCGAGCTGCTCGCGTCGCCTCTCGGCGGCCTGGACGCGCTCGCGATGCGCCGCCTCCGCCGGGCCTTGCGGCTGCTGTCTCCCGGTCAGGGCTCGTCGATGGACCTGCTCGCCGCCATTCTGAGCGGGGCCGCGGTTCCGGCGGACCTGCCAGGCGACCTGCTTCCGCGGGTGCGTGCGGTCCGCGACCTGATCGCCGTCGCCCGGGATCGCGACGCCGACGCGGTCGCGGAGGACGTGCTGTGGCGACTCTGGCGAATGACCGGCCTCGAGGCGGGGCTCGTCGCGACAGCGACACGCGGTGGACTTGCCGGTCAGCGGGCGGACGCGACGCTGGACGCGGTGCTGTTGCTGTTCGACGCCGCCGCCGAGCGGAACGCGCTGGTCCCGGGGGCCGGAGTGCCCGACTTCCTCGACTCCGTGATCGGCCGCACGGTCGACGACGAGGCCGTCGATCCGGGGCGACGCAGTACGGAGGCCGTCAGCCTGCTGTCGGCGCACGCGTCGAAAGGCCTGGAGTGGGATTTCGTCGCGGTGACGGGGGTCCAGGAGGGTCTGTGGCCCAACATCGGAACCCGTGGCGACCTCCTCGGCACCGACGACCTGCTGGACGCAGCGGCCGGCCTGCCTGCGGGCACGTCACGCTCGGCGTCGAGGCTCGCCGACGAGCGGAGGCTGTTCTACGTCGCCGCCACGCGGGCACGACGCCACCTGCTGGTCACCGCGGTCGTGGACGCCGACACCCAACCGTCGCGGTTCCTCGTGGAGCTCAGCGGCACGGCCGACCTGCCGACCGGACTGCCGCGCGGTACCGACGGCGAGCGGCAACGCGGCCTGAACGTGGCTGAATTGGTGGGGGACCTCCGGCGTGCGGTCACCGATTTGGACGCGCCGGAAGATCGTCGACAGCGGGCCGCCGCGCACCTCGCCGCGCTCGCGGCCGAAGGATTCCGCGGCGCCGACCCGGATGACTGGTGGGGTCTGCCGACCAGATCGACCGTGCACGACCCGGTGCCGCCGGGTGCCACCGTCTCGATCTCGCCGTCCGCCGTCGAGAACATCCTCCGCTGCTCATTGCGTGCGGTGCTGGAGCGCGTCGGGGGACGGACGGCGCCGTCGGAGAACCAGATCGAGGGCATCGTCGCCCACGCGTTGGCGCACGGCGTCGCACTCGGGGTACCGCCGGACGAACTGGTCGCCGAGCTGGACGGCTGGCTCGCCCAGTCCGGCAGTCTGACGCCCTGGCAGCTCGCCCGCCAGCGTCGACTCATCCTGCGGATGACCACCGCGGCCCAGGACTGGTTCCGCACCCACCACCCGCCCTGGACAGTCGCCGGCACCGAGCTGCGTATCGACGCCGCACTGCCGCCGGTGCTCGCCGCCGACCTCCCGGAGGGTGTGCTGCCGCCCGGCTTGACGGCCGACGACGCCACCCGGCCGGTGACCCTCACCGGCCGGCTGGACTGGCTCAGCCACGACGAGGCAGGGCGCGCCGTGGTCGTCGACTTCAAGACCACCGCCACTCCGAAGTCCAAGGCGGAGGCCCAGCAGAACCCGCAGCTGGCCGCTTACCAGATCGCCATCGACGAGAGTCCGCTCCACCCGGCGGCGGGTGGTGGGCAGTTGGTCTACTTGAAGAAAGGGGCTGCGGAACGCGAGCAGTCCGCACTCGACCCGGCCGGCCGATCGGTGTGGCTCGGGACGATCCGGACCGCTGCAGCGCAGCTCGCCCATGCGGAACAGACCGCGACCGTCAACAGCTACTGCGACATCTGCTCGGTCCGGACCAGCTGCCCGCTGCAGCCCGACGGCCGCCAGGTTCTCGGATGACGCTGCGCTGGTCCGCGGTCGACCTGTCCCGGACGCTGGGTCAGCAGCATCCGCCCACGCCCGAACAGGTCGAGGTCATCGAGGCGCCGCTCGAGCCGTTGCTGGTCGTCGCGGGGGCGGGATCCGGGAAGACCGAGACGATGGCGGCACGGGTGGTGTACCTGGTGGCGAACGGGCTGGTGTCGCCGGAGCACGTCCTCGGCCTGACCTTCACCCGCAAGGCTGCCTCACAGCTGCTGCACCGCATCCGTCAGCGGCTCGCACAACTACCGGAATCGTTCGACAGCGAGCCGCAGGTCCTGACCTACCACGCCTTCGGGGGTCGGCTGCTGGGGGAGTACGGCGCGCTGGTGGGTGTCGAACCGCAGGCCAGGGTCCTCACACCGACCAGCAGTTGGCAGTTGGCCAGCTCCGTGGTCCGCCGGTGGGACTCCGACCTCGACACCGACCTGACGCCCGACCTCGTCACCGAGCGGCTGCTGCAGTTGTCCGGCGTGCTGGCCGACCACCTCCGGACCCCCGCCGAGCTCGCCGACGCCACGGACGAGCTGGCCCGGATGATCGCCGACGCTGCACCGGCCGCGCGGCAACGCAACCCGTTGCACACCAAGCTGGTCAATCTGCACGCCCGACTGACCAACCGGCACGGCATCCTGCCGCTGGTCGCCGCCTACAGCGAGGCGAAACAGCGGACGGGGTCGCTCGACTTCGGCGACCAGATGCAGCTGGCCGCCGACGTGGTGGCGCGCCATCCACGGGTCGGTGAAGAGGTCCGTGACCGCTACCGCGTCGTGCTGCTGGACGAGTACCAGGACACCGGGCACGCGCAGCGGATCATCCTGCGCGGATTGTTCGGCTCGGACGCGGGTCGGCGCGGGCACCCCGTCACCGCGGTCGGGGATCCCTGCCAGAGCATCTACGGCTGGCGTGGCGCGGCAGCGTCGAACCTGCCCCGTTTCACCGCCGACTTCCCGTCCTCGGACGGTAGCCCTGCCGCTCGGTCCTCGCTGCTGACGAGCTTCCGCAATCCCGCCGAGGTGTTGGCCATCGCCAACGCGGTCTCGGCGCCGGTACGCGCCGGCGGCATCCCCGTCGACGAACTCCGACCCCGCGCCGGTGCTCGCTCCGGCGACGTGCGGTTCGGTCTGTTCGAGACCGTGGTCCAGGAGGACGAGTGGATCGCCGACACGATCAGTGCCCACTGGCTGGCGGCGATCGACAGCGGCCGCCGGCCTCCGACGACCGCCGTGTTGTTCCGCCGCCGGTCGGGGATCGCCCCGATGGCAGCCGCCTTGACCGCCCGCGGAGTGCCGGTGGAGGTGCCCGGTCTCGCCGGCCTGTTGTCCGAACCCGAAGTCGCCGAGGTTGTCAGCATGCTGCGCGTCCTGGTCGACCCGACCGCCGGGAACGCCGCCATCCGCGTCCTCACCGGGGCCCGGTGGGCGGTCGGCCTCGCCGACGTGACGAAGCTGCAGCACCGGGCCGCAGTGCTCACCGGCCGACGGGCGGCCGCGACGACCGGACCGACCGGTCGGGAGTCGGTGCACGAAGCGCTGCAGCAGGCCATCACCGACGACATCGAGTACGCATCGCTGCTGGACGCCCTGGCCGATCCTGGACCGGCGTCGGACTACTCGGCCGTCGGTTACGACCGGATCCGACGGCTGGGTGCCGAACTCGACCGGCTGCGGCGCCGGCTGGGGATGCCGCTCACCGATCTGGTGGTGGAGATCGAGCGCCAGATCGGACTCGACGTCGAGGTCGCCCTGGCGCGCGGTCGTGGCCGCACCAATCTGGACGCTTTCGCCGAGGTGGTGGCCGACTTCGTCAGCGGGGGTGGCGGGCGGTCGGTGCCCGCCGACGCCGACGAGATCGCCGGCATGCGCACCACTCAGGCTCTGGATCTGCTCGGTTTCCTCGATGTCGCCGCGGAGCGGGAGGAGGGTTTGGAGATGACGGAGGTGGAACAGGACACCGACGCTGTCCAGCTCGTCACAGTGCACGCCGCCAAGGGACTCGAGTGGGAGCTGGTCGCGGTACCGCATCTCGCGCAGGGCGTCTTTCCCAGTGCCCGCAGCAGCACCTGGCTCACTGACGACAGCTACCTGCCACCGCACCTGCGGGGTGACCACCTCGACCTCCCCGCGCTGGATGTTCCCGACGGCGCCGACCAGGGCGCGATCGCCGCTGCGGTCGACCGACACAAGGAGGACTGGAAGGCCGAGCAGCTCGTCGAGGAGCGTCGACTGCTGTACGTCGCGCTGACCAGGGCCGAGCAGACGCTCCTCATGTCGGCGCACTGGTGGTCCCGGACGACGGCGACGCCCCGCGGACCGTCGGCCTTCTTCACCGAGTTGCTACCGGTGCTGGCGGCGGAGCCGGTGCACTGGGCGGCTGCTCCGACCGCCACCGACAACCCCCTCACCGAGGTCGCGGCGACCGCCACCTGGCCGGTCGATCCTCTGGGTGGCCGCCGACCGGCGGTCGAGGAGGGTGCCCAGCTCGTCCGGATCGCCCGCCATTTCGAACCCGTGACTGCTGCGAAGGCAGGAGCCGGGAATGGTGCCGCGGACGGCGGGTCCGTGGTCGACCCCGACGGGTGGGACCGGGACATCGACGCGCTGCTGACCGAGCGCCGGGCGGCCCGAGAACGACGCCAACAGGTGCCGTTGCCGGCGGCCGTCTCGGTGTCGGCGTTGGTCGCGATGGCCGATGACCCGTCGAGGCTGGCCCGCCAGCTCCGCCGGCCCGTGCCGCAGCCGCCGGCGGTCGCCGCGCGCCGGGGGACCGCCTTCCACAGCTGGCTCGAGCACCATTACACCGGAGATGCGCTGCTGGACATCGACGAACTCCCCGGTTCCGACGATCGGGATGCGCTGCCCGACGCTGCCCTCGACATGCTGCGGGAGGCCTTCCTCACGTCGCCGTGGGCGTCCCGCACCCCGTACGGACAGGAGATGTCGTTCTCGACGGTGATCGACGGCCTCCCGGTCCGTGGCCGCATCGACGCGGTGTTCGCCGATCCGGACGGTGGCTGGACGGTGGTCGACTGGAAGACCGGCCGCATGCCCGCTGCCGGCACGAGCGCCGCGGTCGAGGTACAACTGGCCGTCTATCGGCTGGCGTGGGCCGAGCTGACCGGCACTCCGCTGGACAAGGTCAGAGCGGCGTTCCATTACGTCGCACAGGGAACGACGTGGGCGCCGACCAATCTCATGGGTGCGGACGCACTGGGTGCGATGGTTCGCCGGGCCACTGCGGAGGACCCGGGTGTCGACGCCGACGTGGCACGATCGTTGACGTGACAACGGTCCTGCAGTACCTGGTGATCGCGGCGGTGATCGGCCTCCTCCTCTTCGGGATCGCGCTGTTGCTGTTCGGCCGTGGGGAGCAGCTCTCGGCGCTACCGGCCCGGACCTCGCCGGTCCAGTTGCCCGAGGGGAGAATCGACGGGGCCGACGTGCGCCGGGTCCGTTTCGCCCTCGCGCTCCGCGGCTACCGGATGTCCGATGTCGATTGGACCCTCGACCGGCTGGCCGACGAGCTGGACCGGACCCGGCAGCAACTCGCGCAGACGATTGATACGGTCACGGCCGATCAGCAGGACCCGTCGGAGGACCTGCTGCCGACAGTGCCGACCGGACCCTCTGCAGCAGACGGCTCCGGCAGCGGCGCCCCGCACCCGTACTCGGCACCGCACGAGAGCGCTGTACCGCAGCAGGACGCCGCACCCCAGGACAGACAGCTCACTTCAGCGCGACGCCGTACCGCACGTCACGGCTGCATCAGCCGGAGAGGCACCCTTCGTAGTCGCTCCCGCCGCCGTCGGCGAAATCCAGACGAGCGGCGCCGGCGCACCTGACGTACGGGCGGAACGTCCCACCGATGACCACTCCGCCGTACCATTCGCCGACGCACTGTTCCCCACCGACCGGCCGCGGTCCGACCGCCCGGTCACCCCCTCGAGATCTGAGGCCTGATGTCTCGCCATGTCACCGTCGAAGCGTCGGTCGTCGTCCCCGTCAGTGCCGAGCGGGCGTTCACCGAGCTCCTCGACGCGGAGGGGCAGGGCCGCTGGATGCTCGCCACGTCCATCTACCCGGTCGACGGTGACGTCGCCGCCCCCGAGGTCGGGTCCCGGCTGGTCGCGTTCACCGGCGTCCTGGGTTTCGGGATCCTCGACATCATGGAGGTGACCGAGCACCAGCCCGGCCGCCGCTGGGTGGTCGCCCACCACGGCAACGTGATCAAGGGCAGCGGCGTCTTCTCGGTCGATCCGTTGCCCGGCCCTGTCGAGCGCTCCACGGTGCGCTGGGCCGAAGAGCTCGACCTGCCGTTCGGAATCCTCGGCCGGGCCGGTTGGCCGCTGGTCAAGCCCGCGGTCCGGTGGGGTCTGCAGAAGTCGCTGAACGCGTTCGCTGCGATGCTCGCCCGCGGCTGAGATGACCGCTGCGGGCTCGCACCGCGAGCAGGACGTGACGCCCGGATCCGACCGGCCCCGGTGCAGTTGGGCGACCTCGTCGCCGGAGTACGTCCGCTATCACGACGAGGAGTGGGGCACCGAGCTCCACGGCGACGACGCCCTGTTCGAGCGGCTCACGTTGGAGGCCTTCCAGTCCGGCCTGAGCTGGATCACGATCCTGCGCAAGCGGGCGAACTTCCGCGCCGCGTTCGCCGGCTTCCACATCGGCACCGTCGCTGCCTTCGGTGCGGCCGACGAGGAACGCCTGATGGCCGATATCGGCATCGTCCGCAACCGCGCCAAGATCGCCGCCGCCATCAACAACGCCCGGGCCGCTGCCGCCCTCCCGGATGGCCTCGACCGGCTCCTGTGGTCGTATGCGGCCGCGCCGTCGGACCGCCGCATCGTCGACGACGCCGTTCCGTCGACCAGCCCGCGGTCCATCCGGATGGCCAAAGACCTGAAGAAGCGGGGCTTTTCGTTCGTCGGGCCGACCACGGCGTACGCCCTGATGCAGGCGACAGGGATGGTCTTCGACCACCCGCCGACGTGTTGGCGGTGGGCCACCTACCCGCAGACCGCACCGGCTGGGGATCCAGAAACCGAGAGCACGGCACCGACCGACTGAACGTGTCGCATCATCCAAACCAGTCAGGTAGAGAGGGACGAAAGGCCTACGGTGCACCAGGTAGCGCACTGCACCAGAGCAGGACTTCGCGTCCGCATCATCAAACCGGCGCGCACCGACAGCTCAGGCGCGCCACGACAGCTCAAGCGCGCCACGACAGCTCAGGACTGACGTGCTCCTCCGGACGGCGACGCATCTTCGTCGGAGTCGGGCGTCGATTCGGGCGCTGGGGGCGCGGTGATGTTCACGAACCCGGATTCGAGATCGATCCGCAGATCCGTGTCCCGCGCGTTGCCGTCTTCTTCACGGCGCAGGGCTTTCGATCGACGTTCCTCGATCTCGTGCCGCATGCCGGGATTGAAGATCTCTCCCAGTGGTCCCACGTCGACCAGCCTACCGGGCGCACGCCTGGCGGGGATGCGGCAGATGAGTGACTAAGGGCGACATCTCAATCACTGTCGGTCAACATCCGATCGGTTGTCGAGCGCAGCCAGCGGCGGAAGTCGGCGTCGTAGGCTTCGCGGCGAGCCTCGGCGCAGTGCATACCGTCGTAGAACCGGCCGGTCACCGCGCCCATGGTCGGGTCGGCGATCAGCCGCAGCGTCGCCTCGGCCCCCTCGGCGATCGTGGTCCGGGGCGTGATCCCTGCATCGAGCACCATCGTCGTCGCCATGAAGGTCGCGGGATGGATGCAGTTCACCGTGACCTGACCCCGGAGTTCCTCGGCGAGGTCGAAGGTGAACGCGGCCAGCGCCAGCTTCGACCTGCGGTACGCGTCGGTCCCGTTCCAGCTGTGCTCCATCTCGACGTCGTCCCGGTCGACGGGCTGCTGGCCGAGGGACCCGACGTTGACGACCCGGGACGGCGACGACGCGACCAACAGCGGCGTGAGGAGCCGGGTCAGCAGCACCGGCGCCAGGTAGTTCACCTGCAGCCGGAGTTCGTGTCCGTCCACCGACACCTCGCGCGGATCGCCCGGGGCGCCGAAGCCGACCGCGGCGTTGTTGACCAGCACATCGAGCCGCCGGGTGCGACGCCGCACGGACCGGGCCAACGTGCGGACCTGCGCCGACGATGACAGATCGGCCTGGACGGGCCGCACGTCGCCGTCCACCGAGGCGGCCAGCTCCGCGAGTTTGGCCCGGTCCCGGCCATGGGCCAGCACGGTCCAGTCCATTCCGGCGAGCAGCGTGGTGAGGTAGCGGCCCAGGCCGGCGGTGGCTCCGGTGATCATCACGGTCGACCGCATGCAGATCAATCTAGTGCGGCAGCGACGTGCCGCCGGCGGCACACTCCGGACCGCTGCCGCCTGTCCGTCCGACCGACGGCCGCGTCACGGTGCGCAGGGCGGCCTGCCGGCTCGTCATCCGGAACCCCATTCCGCGGCCCGGGTGAACCGTCGCTGTGCCGACTGCGGCCCGCGGGGTCGCATCGTGGCGTCCTGTTAGGGATTGGCGGTACCGATGGGGAAGAATGGACGGGTGGCCTGCGCGAGCAGGTCGATCACGCACAGTGCTGTTGGAGGGATTCGCATGGCGGCCATGAAGCCCCGCACGGGAGATGGACCTCTCGAGGTGACGAAGGAGGGGCGCGGCATCGTCATGCGCGTGCCTCTGGAAGGCGGTGGCCGTCTCGTCGTCGAGATCTCCGCCGATGAGGCGTCCGCTCTCGGTGACGCCCTCAAGGCGGTCGTCAGCTAGTCGACCCCAGGGCGGGTCCGGTCGAGGTGGACCACCCGACCGTCAGGTTCAGGTCCGGTGCTGCGGCGCCGGGCCTGTTTCCGTCTCAAGAGCCTCCCTGCGCCCTCAAGAGCCTCCCTGCGCCCTCAAGAGCCTCCCTGCGCCGCCGTCCCGGTGGTCGTGCCTCAGCGCGACCACCGGGAGGGTGCTGCGCAACCTCTAGAGCAGCGTGCGGTACAGGTCGACCGTCTGCTCGGCGATGGTCAACCAGGAGAAGTCCTGGACGGCCCGGTCGCGGCCGGCCTGGGCCATCGTCTTGGCCCGTGCCGGGTCGGCTGCGAGTTCGTTGACCCGGTCGGCGATGTCGGCCTCGAACTGGGCCGGCTGGTCGGCGTCGTAGTGCACCAGGATCCCGGTGACGCCGTCCTTGACGACCTCCGGGATTCCCCCGACGTCGCTGGCCACCACGGCAGCGTTGCAGGCCATGGCCTCGAGATTGACGATCCCGAGCGGCTCGTAGATCGACGGGCAGGCGAAGATGTCCGCCGCCGACAGCACCTCCTTGACCTGCGGCAGGGTCAACATGCCGTTCAACCAGATCACGCCGTCGCGGGCGGCCTGGAGTTCCTCGATCGCGGTCTTGGTCTCGGCAGCGATGTCGGGGGTGTCCGGAGCGCCCGCGCACAGCACCAGCTGCACCTCGGGGGCGAATCGATGGGCCGCCGCGATCAGATGCTTGACGCCCTTCTGCCGGGTGATCCGGCCGACGAATGCGACGATCGGGCGGTCGAGGTCGACTCCGTTGGCGAGCAGGAAGTCGCGGTCGGGCACCGGTTGGTAGATCTGCGTGTCGATGCCGTTCAGGATGACGTGCACCCGGTCCGGGTCGAGTGCGGGGTAGGCCTCGATGATGTCGCGGCGCATCTTCGCCGAGACCGCGATGATCGCGTCCGCGCCCTCGTAGGCGGTCTTCTCCGCCCAGGACGACACCCGGTAGCCGCCGGCCAGCTGCTCGGCCTTCCACGGCCGGTGCGGCTCCAGAGAATGCGCGGTCACCACGTGCGGGACGCCGTGCAGCAGTTTGCCGATGTGGCCGCCCATGTTGGCGTACCAGGTGTGCGAGTGCAGCAGTGCGACGTGCCCGACCGAGGCGGCCATCGACAGGTCCACCGACAGGGTCTGCAGGGCGGCGTTCGCGTCGGCGAGCACCGGGTCCGCGTGGTGTCCCTGGGCGCCCGGCCGATCATCACCCCACGCGTGCACGTCGACGTCGATCAAGGTGCGGAGCTCGCGCACCAGATAGTCGACATGGACGCCCGCCCCGCCGTACACGTCGGGCGGGAACTCACGGGTCAGGATCGCGATGTGCATGACCGCAGAATCTAGATCACGCCGGACGCCGCCGCTGGCCGGGCCACGCCCACCGCGCCACCCCCCCCGCGATGCCGAATGACCAAGTGACCGCTAGGGTCTGGGCCATGGCGAAGAAGCCCCGCATTCTCGGAATTGTCCTTGCTGGTGGCGAGGGGAAACGGCTGTGGCCGTTGACCGCTGATCGGGCGAAGCCGGCGGTGCCGTTCGGCGGCAATTTCCGCCTGGTCGATTTCGTCCTGTCGAACCTCGTCAACGCCGGCTACCTACGGATCTGCGTCCTGACGCAGTACAAGTCGCACTCGCTGGACCGACACGTGACCATGTCGTGGCGGATGAGTCAGCTGCTGGGGAACTACATCACCCCGGTGCCGGCGCAGCAGCGTCTCGGCCCCCGGTGGTACACCGGCAGTGCCGATGCCATCTTCCAGTCGCTCAACCTCGTCTACGACGACAACCCTGACTACATCGTCGTTTTCGGTGCCGATCACGTGTACCGCATGGAAATCTCGCAGATGGTGCAGCAGCACATCGACTCCGGTGCCGGCTGCACCGTGGCCGCGCTGCGGGTGCCGCGGATGGAGGCCACCGCCTTCGGCGTCATCGACACCGAGGCGGACGGCCAGAAGATCGCCAGCTTCCTCGAGAAGCCCGCGGACCCGCCGTCGGTGCCGGACAACCCGGACGTCGCGTACGCGTCGATGGGCAACTACGTCTTCACCACCAAGGCCCTGATCGACGCGCTCAAGGCGGACGCCGCCGACGAGTCGAGCATCCACGACATGGGCACCAACATCATCCCGAACTTCGTGAACAAGGGCGACGCCTACGTCTACGACTTCTCCAAGAACGAGGTGCCGGGTACCACCGACCGGGACCGCGGCTACTGGCGCGACGTCGGCACGCTCGACGCCTACCACGAGGCGCACATGGATCTGGTGTCGGTGCACCCGATCTTCAACCTGTACAACTCCGACTGGCCGATCCTCACCCAGCCGCCGTCACTGCCGCCGGCCAAGTTCGTCGAGAACGGCGCCGCACGGGAGTCGATGGTCGGTCCCGGAACGATCATCTCGGGAGCGGACGTCTTCCGTTCCGTGGTCAGCGACAACGTCCGGATCCAGGGCGGCAGTCGCGTCGAGGGCTCGGTGATCATGCCGGGAGTGCGCATCGGCCGCGAGACGCGCGTCATCAACGCGATCCTGGACAAGAACGTGGTCGTGCCGGACGGGGCCACGGTCGGTGTGGACCACGAGTACGACCGGGCGAACTACACGGTCACCGAGGGCGGCATCACCGTCGTCGGCAAGGGCATCACCATCGGCCAGCACTCACCCTGACGCTCACGAACGGTCCCGGCATCGCGACGATGCCGGGACCGTCGTCGTCTCCGGTACCGCCCCATCGTCGGGCGTCCCGGCGATCACGACCGCCCTGCCGGATCACCGCACCGGCGCGGCCCGCTGCGGCGGGCAGCCCAGCCGGAACGTGTCCGCGAACTCGAAGTGCCACACCTCGTTGTCGTACATCCGGCAGAAGCCGAGTGACCCGTTGGTCGCGTCGAGCCAGGCCGCGGAGGCCGCCGGCTGCACGTCGATGGCGTAGCCGGCCACATGAGCCGACCTGTCCGGCGGCAGCACGTACTGCTCAGCGGCGGCCACGCCGTACTGGGTCACGTAGTCATCGAAGGTGGCCTGCTGCTGAGCCCGGCTGCGCTTGCCGTCGTGGACGCACATCGTGACGCCGGCCGCGGCGGCAGCGATCTTCGCCTGCGCCCAGGCGACGACGACCTCCGCGGCGAGGCCGTCGGTACTTTCGTCGTTGTAGGCCGGGTCGACGCCGCAGGTCGTGCCGCCGTCGGGGCCGGTGGCGTCCGGGTCGGGACGGTCGGAGGTCACCTGGACGACCGCCGTGGACGTGGTCGTCGCAGTGACCAGGGATGTCTGGATCGTGGTCTCGGTCGCCGTCGCGGTGATGAGCGCGGTCCGGGTGGCGGTGGTCTGCACCGTGGACGTCACCGTCGCGGCGCCGGCGGCACCGCACCCCGCCATCAGCATCAGCACCGCACAGACGGGGATCCCTCCGAAGCGCGGCACGCGCCCTAATCTATCCAGATGGCGACCAAGGCACCGTCCATCGAGGTCCCGGTGGGCGATCGCGTCGTGCGGGTCAGCAACCCGGACCGGATGTACTTCTCCGCGCGCGGCGAGACCAAGCTCGACCTGGTCCGCTACTACGAGAGCGTGGGGGAGGGCATCGTCCGAGCGCTGCGGGAGCGCCCGTGCATGATGCACCGCTTCCCCGACGGGGTCGACGGCGAGAAGGTCCACCAGAAGCGGCTGCCACGTGGCGCGCCGGACTGGGTCGAGACCGTCCAGCTGTACTTCCCGCGGTTCAAGCGGACCGCGGACGAACTGTGCGTCACGGAGCTGGCCAGCGTCATCTGGTCCGTGCAGATGTCATGCGTCGAATTCCACCCGTGGAACACCCGGCGTGGTGCGGTCGAGCTCCCCGACGAATGGCGCATCGACCTCGACCCGGGTCCGGAGTGCGACTACGACCGGGTGCGCCGGGTCGCCCACGTCGCCCACCAGGTGCTCGACGAGTTGGCGGCCGTCGGGTTCCCCAAGACGTCCGGCGGGAAGGGCATCCACATCTACGTGCGGATCCCGCCGGTGCTCGGATTCGGGGACGTCCGGCGGGCGGCGCTGGCGTTCGCCCGCGAGGTGGAGCGCCGGATGCCGGACGAGGTGACCACGACGTGGTGGCGCAAGGATCGGGACCCGGCGAAGGTGTTCATCGACTACAACCAGAACGCCCGCGACCACACGATCGCCGCGGCCTACTCGGTGCGCGGCACCCCGGAGGGGCGGGTCAGCACACCGGTGCGCTGGGAAGAGATCGACGAGGCGCTACCCGGCGACTTCACGATCGCGACGGTCCCGGCCCGCTTCGCCGCTCTCGGTGACCTGCACGCCGGTATCGACGACTCGGTGTTCGACCCGTCGACGCTGATCGAGTGGGCCGAGCGGGACGAACGCGACGGTGCGGCGCCGCCGGTCGAACCGGACGTGGTCCGGCTCGACTGACGGCGCGAACCGGGCGGTCACCCAGAACGCTCAGGCCAGCTTGACCGCGGCGAGCATGCCGTCGCCCAGGGGCACCATGACCGGCACCATGTTCTCGTCGTCGCGCAGCATCCGCCCCGCTTCGCGGACGGCCACCGTCTCGGCGTCGCGCTGGGTGGGGTCGGCCACCTTGTCGTGCCAGAGCGCGCTGTCGATCGCCACCACACCACCCGGCCGGAGCAACCGCAGCGCCTCGGTCAGGTACTGCGGGTATTCCTCCTTGGCGCCGTCGATGTGCACCAGGTCGTACGCGCCGTCGGTGAGCCGGGGGAGCACGTCCAGACCCCGGCCGTTGATCAGCCGGATCCGCGACGGCGGGATGGCGGCCTCGGCGAAGGCCAGCTTGGCGGCGCGCTGGTTCTCCGCTTCCACGTCGATGGAGGTGAGGATGCCGGTGGGCATCCCGGCCAGCAGATGCAGCCCGGAAACCCCGGCGCCGGTACCGATCTCGACGACGGACCGGGCTCCGATGCCGGCGGCGAGGAAGCGCAGCAGTGCGCCGGCACCCGACCCGACGGGCACGCAGCCCAGCTCGGCGGCCCGCGAACGGGCGGCAAGAACGGCGTCGCTCTCGGGAACGTAGAACTCTGCGTACGACCGGCTCGATGTCACCGATGTGTCCTTCCTGGTGTGACCTGCCGTGACCCGCGGCGGCGGGATCCGCCGTGCGTCCGGTGGGGACCGGTGGTGCGGCGACGGGGGGAAACGCTACCGGTCCGACCGCGTCCGTGTTTTCAGGCGCGACCGGCGGGCAAAGTCCAAGTGCGCTTCACGTCGATTCACAGACGGTTCGCAGGTGGGCTGGGAACAATCGCTGGACAACCATGTTGTACAGAGCAAGAGAACAAATGAGGTGAGTCCCCTGTCGATCCTGCCCACTCCTGCGGCGGACAGCGGTACCGAGACGAGCGCCTGGGTGGCGCCCGCCTGGGAGGACATCGTGCGTGACCACGGCGACCGGGTCTACCGGTTGGCCTACCGTCTCGCCGGTAACCAGTACGACGCCGAGGACATCACTCAGGAGACCTTCATCCGGGTCTTCCGGTCGCTCGATTCGTTCAAGCCGGGCTCTTTCGAGGGTTGGCTGCACCGCATCACCACCAACGTCTTCCTGGACATGGTCCGCCGCCGGCAGCGCATCCGCATGGAGTCGCTGCCGGAGGAGACCGACCGCATCGCCGGCCGTGAGCCGTCGCCCGAGGCGGCCTGGGATGCGGCCAACCTCGACCCCGACCTGCAGGCCGCGCTGGACGACCTGCTGCCGGAGTTCCGCGCCGCACTCGTGCTGTGTGATGTCGAGGGGCTGTCGTACGAGGAGATCGGCCAGACGTTGGGCGTCAAGCTCGGCACCGTGCGATCGCGCATCCACCGGGCTCGACAGGCGCTGCGCACCGGACTGGAGAACAGGCAGGTGTTGCGGCTGGGACTCGCGGGAGGCGTGGCGTGACCGGCTTCTTCACCGACCACCTGAACTTGGACACCGTCGTCGCCTATGTGGACGGGGAGTTGTCCCTCGTCGCGTTCCAGCGAGCCGCCGCCCACATCGGCCAGTGCCCGCAATGCGCCGCGGAGGTCGACGAGCAGGTCTTCGCCCGGGAATCGCTGCGGTCTGCATCGAGTCCGGCGATGCCGACGTCGCTCAGTGCCGCCCTGTGCTCGATCCCCGTCGGGCTGCCTGCCGCCGGCCGCACCCCGGGGGTCGGCACGGACGCCGTGACCGGTCACGCGATCCGGGTCGAGCCACCTCGATCGCGGGGTCACCCGCGGCCGTCGACTCCGGCTGGGAGCCGGCGCTCTCGTCGCCGGAATCGCAGTCGGTGCCTTCGCCACCGCTGCCACCCCGGCCGACGAGCCGGCAATCACACCCGAGCCCAGCCCGACCGTGCTGCCCGCATCTTTCCAGCCCGGTCCGGCACCGTCCTACCCGCTCACCGTCCCACCCCGCTGACGGTCGGTGACCGTTCCCGTCAGCGCCGCCGCGGGGTGACATAGCCTGTGCCGGTGACCGACCAACTCCCGCCCCGGTCCGTCCGGGACCGGCCGGTACTCGATCCACGTCCGCTGTGGCGGCCGCGGGTCGACGCGGCCGTGCGCGGCACCTTCGGTCGGCCCGACGGCGTCCGCGGGCCGTTCGCCGACCGGACCCGGATGCCCACCCCGCTGCTCCCGGCCGCACCACCGGCAGACGAGGTGCTGTCGGACGCCTTCGGGCGCCCGTCCGGCGCGACCTCCCCACTGCAGCGCGAGCCACCGGCGCCCGCCGGGCCGCCGGCTCCGGCCGTCGACGACACGAACCCGTGGCGTAGTCCGGCCGCTGTGGCCACCCTGGGCGCACCCGCGCTCGCCGTGCCCCGCAGGCCCGTCACCGAGCCCGGCCCCGCCGTCCGGTACAGCCTGCGGGAGGCCTTGTTCCAGAGGCGGCTGCGACCTCTGCTCGCTCGTGCTGGCCACCCTCCTCGCCCTGGTCATCGGGGCGGTCGGTGCGGTCATCGGCACGTTGGCCGCCTCCCGGATCCCCGCCGCCACCCTCGAGCCCGATTTCACCCTCGCCGCCGTGGCACCCGCCGTCGAGCGGGCGCCCGGATCGGTGGCCGACATCGCCGCGCGGGTCATCCCGTCCGTGGTGTCCATCGAGATCCGGGTCGGCGACACCGGCGGCTCCGGCTCCGGCATCGTGATCAAGGAGTCCGGGCTCATCCTCACCAACAACCACGTCGCCTCGGTGGCCACCACCGCAGGAGCGCAGATGTCGGTGGTGTTCTCCGACGGCACCCGGGTCCCGTCGACCATCGTCGCCCGCGACATCCGCAGCGACCTCGCGGTGATCAAGGTCGACGTCGACAACCTCACCGTGGCCACGCTCGGTGACTCCACCACCCTCGAGGTGGGGGACGCGGTCATCGCGATCGGATCGCCGCTCGGCCTGTCCGGCACCGTCACCACCGGCATCATCTCCGCGCTCAACCGGCCGGTGAAGCTCTCCGGGGAGGGCAGCGACACCGACGCTGTCATCGACGCCCTGCAGACCGACGCGCCGATCAACCCGGGCAACTCCGGCGGCGCCCTCGTCGACTCGACCGGAGCGGTCATCGGCATCAACTCCGCCATCCGCACCCTGGGTGAGACATCCACGGGCTCGATCGGTCTGGGATTCGCGATCCCCATCAACTACGCCCGCGACATCGCCGAGCAGCTCGTCCGTGAGGGCAAGGCGGTGCACACGACGATCGGGGTGGACGCCCGCTCGGCCACCGACGGCACCACGCTGGGTGCCCAGGTACAGAACGTGCGGGCCGGTTCCCCGGCCGAGGCCGCCGGCATCGTCGAGGGAGACGTGATCACCAAGGTGGGGGACCGCGCCGTGGGCAGTGCCGACGAGCTGACGGTCGCGGTGCAGTCCCGTGGCGTCGGCGAGACGGTGCCCGTGGAGCTGTCCCGCGACGGGCGTGCCTTCAGCGTCCAGGTCACGCTCACGCAGGAGTGAGACGGTCGCTCTTCACACGTGCTGCACACACCGGAGTGGACCGGTTCCGCCGTGTCACACCGGTAGGGTTGACAGCGCTCCGATCCACGTCACCACCGCTGTTCGCCCCAGGAGGTTGAACCCGTGTTCGGCCTGAGTTGGGTTGAGATCATCATCATTCTCGGCGTGGGCGTCTTCGTCCTCGGTCCCGAGCGCATTCCGGTCGCGGTCCGCTGGGTGACCACGACGATGACCAAGGTGCGCGGGATGGCCGCGACGGCCCAGTCCGATCTGGCCCGTGAGATCGGACCCGAGCTGGACGAACTCCGCCGCCAGGTCTCGGACCTGCAGTCGATGAAGGAGTTCCAGGACCTCAAGTCGCTCCGGGACATCAACCCGAAGCGATACCTGCAGAAGAACATCCTCGGCGACCAGTTCTCGGGCGGGGTCACCGGTTTCCTCGGGCTCAACGGCGAGGGCACCCCGGCCGAGCAGGCCAACGCCGCCGCGGCCGCCGACGCGGCGTCGGTGGACGCCGGAACGCCGGCCGTCCCCTTTCCTGCCGCCGCGACGGCCCCCGCCATGGATCTCGCCTACCCGACGAGACGGGTCACCAGCTCGCTCGCGCCCGGCGAGCTGGCCCCTTTCGACAGCGACGGCACCTGAGCCGCTGACCGCCAGCGGGCTCCGGCGCGGTGCAGCAGCCCGGTCAGCCCGCGTACTCCTGCGCGGTCAGCAGCAGCCACTCCGCCAGGTGCGCGGCGAACGTCGAGCGCACCAGCACCTTGATCAGATCGTCCGGCGCGCCGGGCTCGCCGTCGGCCACCACGACCACGGCGCACTGCGCGAGGAGCGTCTGGGCACAGCCGTCGGACCCCAGCCGGGAGAGGTCCAGCGCGCAGCCGTGAGCCAGTACCCGGCGGGCGCCTGGGCCGCTGACGCGGATCATCGTGCGTGCCGCCGAGACGTCGACGACGGCGTCCGCGCCGGCGCCGGTGAGCCGCTCGACCAGGGCCGGACCGTGGCCCGGCCCGCTGGTCACCAGGTACTCGTCCGGGCCCAGGGCCAGGACGCTGTCGGAGCCCGCCTCGCCGCGGCCCCCGGTGGCGTCGGGCAGGACGACGCCGAGCGCCGCCGCCACCGCGTCCCCGGCCACCGTGCCCGGGCGGACCCGGACGTTCACCATCGTCGTGAGCGCCGCCTCGGCCAGCCGGACCCGGGTGCGCGGCCGGCGGGAGAGCCCGGCGAACCGCTCGGCCAGGGGAGCCAGGGGGGACACCGGCATCCCGGCGCCGAACGTGACCGCCGCGAGATGCAGCGGCGGGAGGCCGACACCGTCGCGGCGGGTGCCGTCCGGGTCCACCAGCACCGGCGACGTGACGGTGACCGGCTGCGCCACCCCGTCGACGACGACGTACACGGTTTCGCCGATGAGGTCCCGGCCGCCCTGGAGCAGCGCCAGCGCG
Source organism: uncultured Actinomycetota bacterium (assembly GCA_963700115.1). Lineage (GTDB taxonomy): Bacteria > Actinomycetota > Actinomycetes > Mycobacteriales > Nakamurellaceae > Nakamurella. The sequence continues at coordinate 1,892,159 of OY969473.1, forward strand.
AACGTACGGCCGAGCTCCATCGAGTCGTAGGACGACGTGACATGGCCGAGCATCCGCACCGGTGGCGGCGGCAGCTCGGCGTGCTCGACCAGTTGACAGCCCTCGGGGAGCTTCAGTCGCTCGTCGACCGGCAGCAGTCCGATCAGGTGCTTGCGGTCGGCGCGGTGGTTCTCGGCGCGGGCGTGCGAGCGTTTACCGAGGTAGTCGGCCTTCTTCTTGGAGATGACCCAGCCCATGCCGAGGTCCTGCGGTGTGATGGTGCCGTCGGTGTCCTGACCGATGATGGGGTAACCCTTCTCGGCCCGCAGCACGTGCATCGTCTCGGTGCCGTAGGGCGTCAGGCCGACCGGTCCGCCGATCGCCCAGACGGCGTCCCACAGCGCGGCCGCGTCCCACCAGGCGACGTTGATCTCGTACGCCAGCTCACCGGAGAACGACACCCGGGCCACCCGGGCCGCGAGTCCGGCCACCGTCGTCTCGCGCCAGGTCATGAACGGGAAGGCGTCGTTCTCGACGGCGAGGTCCGGGGCGAGAGCTCCCAGTAGCTGCCGGGAGTGTGGCCCGACCAGCGCCATGGTGGCCCACTGCTCGGTGACCGAGGTGCACCACACCCGCAGGTGGGGCCACTCGGTCTGCAGCCATTCCTCCATCCAGTCCAGGATCTTCGCGGCGTTGCCGGTGGTGGTGGTGACCAGGAACCGGTCGTCGGCGATCCGGAACACCGTGCCGTCGTCCAGGGTCATCCCGTCGACGCCGCACATCACGCCGTAACGGATGCTGCCGACCTTGAGTGAGGACATCAGATTCGTGTAGAGCAGGTCGAGGAAGGTCCCGGCGTCCGGTCCCTGCACGTCGATCTTTCCGAGTGTGGAGGCGTCCATGAACGCGACACCGGTACGGGCGGCGGCACATTCGCGGGCGACGGCGGCGTCCATGGTCTCGCCTGCGTGCGGGTAGTACCACGGGCGCTTCCACTGTCCGACGTTCTCGAACAGCGCGCCGTGCGTGAGGTGCCAGGGGTGGGCGCCGGTGGTGCGCACCGGGTCGTAGAGAACACCGCGTTCGCGGCCGGCCAGGGCGGCGAAGCCCATCGGGGTGTACGGCGGCCGGAACTTCGAGGTGCCGAGTTCCCCGACGTCGACGCCGAGCAGGGTCGAGACCACTCCGCTGGCCAGCACTCCCGAGGTCTTGCCCTGGTCGTGCGCGGTGCCGGCGGTGGTGTACCGCTTGACCAGCTCCACCGACAGCAGACCGGCGCCGGTGGCCCGGGACAGGTCGGCCACGGTCACGTCGCGCTGCAGGTCGACGAACGAGGCATCGAGGGAACGCGGGTCCGCGGAATCATGTCGGGTGCCGTCGTGGACCGAGAACAGCAGGGCGGCCGGTTCCGGGTAGGTTTCGAGGCCGTCGTCCGGCGGGTCCAGCGGTGGCACGTTCGCCGAGGTGTCCAGATGGAGTCGGGCACCCTCGATGCCGATGGCCGCCTCGGCCGCGGCGGCGCCGGCCCGTTCACCGTCGTCCACGATCTCGGCCAGCGTCCGCAGACCGCGTACCGCGCCCGCGGGGGTGATGCGCTGGGTCGGACGGCCGGGCACGAACGCGGCGAGATCGGCGTCCCAGCCGAGGGTTCCGCCGGACTGGGAGAACAATTGACCGGCCGGGTTCCAGCCACCGGACACGGCCAACACGGTGCACGGCACGGTCCGCAGGGTGCCGTCGGCCGCCCGGACGACGGCCGCCGACAGGGTGCCGTCGTCGTCGGTCTCGGTGCCGACCACCACCGCGCCGCTGTACAGCGCGCCGACCGGCAGGGACACCGGCAACAGCTCGCCGGCCCGGTCGCTGGGCCGGGCGTCGACCACGGTGACCCTCGCGCCGGCAGCCAGCAGGTCGACGGCGACCCGGTAGGCGTCGTCGTGGGCGGTGAACAGCACGACGTCGCGGGCGACGAGAACGCCGTACCGCAGCAGGTATTCGCGGACGGCCTCGGCCAGCATCACGCCGGGGACGTCGTTGCCGGGGAAGACGACCGGTCGCTCGTGGGCGCCGGTGGCCAGTACCACCTCGGCGGCCCGGATGCGCCAGATCCGCTGTCGGGCGGAGGTGGGGTCGAGCTCGGCGGCCTCGTGGTCGTGGCGGCGCTGCACCGCGACGAGGTAGTTGTCGTCGTAGTATCCGGTGACCATGGTCCGGTCGAGGACCTCGACGTCAGGCATCGCCCGCAGCCGCTCGATCTGCATGGCCGCCCAACGGGTCTCGGCGTCGGACAACAACATCCCGCCGGGGGTCGGGCGGTCGTCGAGCAGCAGTACCCGGGCGCCGGTGGCGCCGGCGGTGACCGCGGCGGCCAAGCCGGCCGGACCGGCGCCGATGACGGCGACGTCGCAGTGGTGGTGCAGCGCATCGTAGGCCGCCGGGTCGGTGGCCCGGGCCAGCCGGCCCTGCCCGTGGAGAGTCGAGATCCCCAGGCCCGGAACCGCTTCCACCGTGGTGGCGAGCAGCATCGGCTCCGGGAACGGCTCGTCGACCTGGATCAACGCAGAAGGCTCCTCGGCGCCCGCGGCGACCACCCCGCGGGGACGGCCGAGAAGGACCGAGTGCGCGACGACCCGCTCACCGGCGGCCAGCAGCGCTGACGCGACGGTGTCGCCGCGGAAGGCCGGCACGGTGCGGCCGTCGAAGGTGATGTCGAACGCGGTGTCGCGGTCGACGCGGCCCCGGTCGTCGAGACGGGCGGCGGTCATCGGGCTCCCTGCACGTGCGGACGGGGCTCGCCGGGCCGGTACACGGCCTCGAAGCGGTAGCTGACGGTGTCGCGGACGGCGTTGAACCAACGACGGCAACCGGCGCTGTGCATCCATCGCTCGGCCATCAGGCCCTTGGGCGACGCGCGGTAGAAGACGAACTCGGCCCACTCCTCGTCGGTCGCGTCGGCGCCGCCGTTCGCCGGGTAGGGCACGTGGGCCTGGCCTCCGTAGTGGAATTCGTTCTCGTCCCGGGGACCGCACTCCGGGCAGGGGATGAGCATCATCGGTGGTCGGGATCCTCGCTGTGGTCAGGGATGTCGGCGTGCTCGGGGCTCGGGCGCGGACCGCTCAGTGTGCGACGGCGGCGGCGCCGTGCTCGTCGACCAGCCGGCCCGAGGTGAAACGGTCCAGCCCGAAGTCGGCGGCGAGGTCGGGGACCTTGCCGGTCTCCAGCAGCTCGGCCATCACGTGGCCGATGCCGGGGGTGGCCTTGAAACCGCCGGTACCCCAGCCGCAGTTGAGGAACAGGTTCTCCACCGGAGTGGCGCCGACGACAGGGGAGGCGTCCGGCGTGGTGTCGACGGTGCCGCCCCAGGTGCGCAGCACGTGCGCGCGCGCGAAGATCGGGAAGAGCTCGACCGCGGCGCTCATCTGGCGCTCGATGACGTGGAAAGCGCCGCGCTGGCCGTAGCCGACGTAGGGGTCGATGCCGGCGCCCATCACCAGCTCGCCCTTGTGCGCCTGCGAGACGTAGACGTGCACGGCGTTGCTCATCACCACCGTCGGGTGCACCGGCTCGAGCAGCTCGGACACCAACGCCTGCAACGGATGTGAGGTGACCGGGACCCGGAAGCCGGCCATCTCGGCGAGCACCGGGGTGTGGCCGGCGCCGATCAGGGCAACCCGGTCGGCCGTGATCGGCCCGCGGCTGGTCTGCACGCCGGTGACGGTGCCGCCGGCGATGTCGATGCCGGTGACCTCGCAGTTCTGGATGATGTCGATGCCGGCGGCGTCGGCGGAGCGGGCGAAGCCCCAGGCGACGTAGTCGTGCTTGGCGATGCCGGCGCGGGGCTGGTAGGTGCCGCCGAGCACCGGGTAGCGGATGTCGTCGGAGACGTTGAGGACCGGACAGAGCTCTTTGGCGCCGGCGGAGTCGACCCACTCGGCGTCGATGCCGTTGAGCCGGTTGGCTTCCACCCGGCGGCGGGAGTCGCGGACGTCCTGCAGGGTGTGGTCGAGGTTGAGCACTCCGCGCTGGGAGAACAGGATCGGGTAGTCCAGGTCCTCCGCGAGGCCCTCCCACAGCTTCAGCGCGTGCTCGTAGATGCCGGCGGAGGCGTCCCACAGGTAGTTGGACCGGATGATCGTGGTGTTGCGGGCCATGTTGCCGCCGGCCATCCAACCGCGTTCCAGCACGGCGACGTCGGTGACGCCGCGGCGGGCCAGGTAGTGCGCGGTGGCCAGCCCGTGACCGCCGCCGCCGACGATGACGATCGAGTAGTGCTTCTTGGGATCCGGGTTGCGCCACAGGAACTCGGGGTGGTCGGGCAGCGCGGCTCCGGGCGGGGCGGGCGCGTTGACCGAATTCGCCACCGCGGCCGCACCGGCTCTTGTTCCACTCAGCATCGGATCTTCTTCATCTCGGGGTCGAACGCCGGTTCGGCCGTGACGGTGGCGGGGACGCGGTGCCCGAAGTAGCCGATCTCCACCGTGGTGCCGGGGGTGGCGGCGTCGACGGGGAGCCAGGCGTAGGCCAGCGGCAGCCCGAGGGTGTAGCTGTAGGCCGCGCTGGTGACGTAGCCGCCCGGGGTCCCGTCGACGAACACCGGCTCCGACCCCACCATGATGCCGTCGGGGGTGTCGACCGCCAACAGGCAGAGCTTCCTCGCCGCCTCCGGCCGGGCCAGCAGTCCGTCCTTGCCGGCGAAGTCCAGCGCGGACTTGACCGCGAAGTCCAACCCGCTCTCGGCGGGCCCGTGCTCGTCGGTCATGTCGGATCCGTAGGAGCGGTAGCCCTTCTCGATCCGCAAGGCGGTGAACGCGGCGCGGCCGGCGGCGATGATGCCCGCGTCCGCGCCGGCCGTCATCAGCAGGTCCCACAGCACCAGGCCCTGGTCGGCGGTGGTGTACAGCTCCCAGCCGAGCTCGCCGACGTAGGACAACCGCATCGCGGTGACCGGGACGGTGCCGAGGTAGAGCTCCCTGGCCCGGAAGTAGCCGAAGGCGGTGTGCGAGAGGTCGGTGGCGGTCAGCGGCTGCACGACCTCGCGGGCCTTCGGCCCCCAGATGCCGATGCAGCAGGTCCCGGCGGTGATGTCGCGCAGCTGCACGGTGGCGGCCTGCGACGAGCGGGCCAGCCGGCGCTGCAGCCGGTCGAGGTCCAGCGCGCCGTTGGCGCCGACCTGGTAGTGCTCGGCGCCGAGCCGGGCGACGGTGACGTCGGAGCGGATGCCGCCGTCGTCGTTGAGCATCAGGCAGTAGGTGACCGCACCGACCGACTTGTCGATCTTGCCGGTGACCTGGGACTGCAGGAACTCCGTCGCGCCGGGACCGGTGACGGTGAACCGCTTGAGCGCGGTCATGTCGAACAGTGCGACGTCGGTGCGGGTGACGGCGGCCTCGGCGGCGACGGTGGGGGACAGGAAGCGACCCGCCCAGTCGTCGGGACTCGGGACGTGCCAACCGGTGTCGCGGTCACTGCCGACCAGGTGGTCGTTGGCGCGGTACCAGTGCGGCCGCTCCCAGCCGTTGGCCTCCAGGAACACCGCGCCCAGCTCCTGCTGCCGCGGGTAGAACGGCGCGGTGCGCAGCGGCCGGGAGTGCTGCATCGGCTCCAGTGGATGCAGGATGTCGTAGACCTCGACGAAGTTCTGGCAGTTCTTGGCCTCGATGTAGGCCGGCGCCAGCTGGTGCCGCTCGAAGCGGTTGAGGTCGCAGGCGTGCAGGTCGAAGCTCCGGCTGTGGCCGGCGACCATCCACTCGGCCATCGCCTTGGCGACGCCCGCGGAGTGCGTCACCCAGACAGCCTCGGCGGTCCAGAAGCCGTCCAGTTCGGCGTGCGGCCCGAGCAGCGGCAGGTTGTCGGTGGTGAAGGAGAAGACGCCGTTGAAGGGAACTGCACGGGGGTCCGTGAGGTCCAATTGCCCCACGCTGGGCAGGATCCGGGCGGTCTCGGCCAGCGGGAAGGCGAAGTCCTCGGGGGTGAACGGCAGCACGCTGGGCTGACCGTCGTCGCCGGGGGCGTAGCTGTTCCAGGCGGCGAGGTCCTCGGCGCGGACGGGCATCGGGCGGTGCCGGTAGGAGCCGACACCCAGGCCCTGGTGGTGCTCGCGGTAGTAGAGGTCCGCGTCCTGGTGACGCAGCACCGGCCGGACGGCCTCGGTGGTGCGGTCGGCGAGGACGGGAAGCGGTGCGGTCCAGGCGAACTGGTGCGCCAGCGGAGTCAGCGCGAGGGTCTGGCCGACCATCCCGGCGATCTTCTGGCCCCAGATGCCGGCGCAGCAGACGACGATGTCGGCGTGGATCTCGGACTCGCCGTCGCTTGTCCGCACCGCGACGCCGCTGACCTTGGGCCCGAAAGGTCCTGCGGTGGTGAGGATCCCGGTGACCTCGTGGCCGTCGAGCACGCGCGCGCCCCTTTCAGTGGCGACGGCGAGCTGGGCCTGGACGGCGCGGACGGCCTTGGCAATGCCGTCGTCGGGGACGTGCAGGCCGCCGTACACGGCGGCCGGGTCGAGCAGGTCGAAGGCGGCGACGGTCTCGTCGACGTCCAGCAGTCGGGCGCCGGCGACCCCCCAGGACTGGGCGAAGCCGAAGCGGCGCTGCAGTTCCCGGGCCCGCTCCGGCGTGGTGGCGATCTCCAGTCCACCGACCGGGAGGTAGCAGGGTTCACCCTGCCAGGTCATCGCGGAGAACTTCTCGACGGTGTACCTGGCGAAGTCGGTCATCACCTTGGTGCCGTTGACCTGGAACACCACGCCGGGGGCGTGCGAGGTCGAACCGCCGGCGTGCGGCAGCGTGCCGGCCTCCAGGACGGTGACGTCCGTCCAGCCGCGCGCGGTCAGTTCGTCGGCCAGCGACGCGCCGACCACGCCCGCGCCGATCACCACCACTCTCGGTCCCGGCATGCGGATCTCCTGTCTGCGGTCTCGCTGATCCAGCTGGCTTCATCATGCGCAACAGGGTGCGTCCAGCGCAACAGTTCGCGGAGGCGGATCTGCTCCCTCACCGGCCCGCGAGGGAGCAGATCCGACGTCACCTCAGCCAGGCGGCGACCTTGTCCGGGTTGGCCTCGACCCATTTCTTCGCCGCGTCCGCCGGGGTCATCTTGTCGGCGGTGATGTACTTCGCGACCAGGTTCTGGTCGTCGTTGGTCCAGGAGAAGTTCTTGACCAGGTTCGCAGCCGGCGATCCCGAGTTCGCGAATTTCGTCGAGACGATCTTGTCCAGGACGTATTCGGGGTAGTCGCAGGCGACCTTCTCGGGGTCGGCGTCGCAGCCCTCGGTGTACGGCGGCAGGTCCACCTTCACCAGCGGCACCTCGGAGAGGAACCACTGCGGTGCGTAGAAGTAGCCCAGCATCGGCGTCTTGTTCTTCTCGGCGTTGTCGAAGGCGGTGATCAGCGCCGCCTCGGAGCCCGCGTAGACGACCTTGTAGTTCAGATCCAGGTTGGTCACCAGCGCCTCGTCGTTGGTGACGAAGGACGGGTCCCCGTCGAGCAGCTGTCCCCGGTCGCCGGACTCGGACGTCCTGAACAGGTCGGCGTACGTGTTGAGGTTCTTCCAGTCGGTGATGTCCGGGTATTCCTGGGCCATCCACGGCGGCACGTACCAGCCGATGGTCCCGATGTTGCCGGTGGGGCCGGCGTTCTCGGCCACCTTCTGCTCGTCGATGTACTTGGCCACGAGATCCGGGTGTCCCCAGTTCTCGATGACGACGTCGACCTGCCCGTTGGCGAAGCCCTGCCAGGCGATCTCCTCCTTGAGGGCGGTCTGGGTCACCGTGCAGCCGAGCTCGTTCTCGGCGACGTGGGTGACGACGGCGGCGTCGGCGGTGTAGCCGACCCAGTCGTTCATCGCCAGCGTGAACGGCGCGCAGGCGGCCGCGTCCGACGATCCGCTGCCGGACGCCGCGGGTGCCGACGTCGAGGCGCCGGTGTTGACGGTGGCACCGCCGCAACCGGCGAGCAGCAGTCCCGCCGCCGAGAGTGCGGCGACGACACGGGGTCTGGGAATGCGCATGCGATGTCTCCTCGGGTGGGGCGGCGGGACGGGGTCAGTGCGCCGACGCGGTGCCGCGTCGGGTGCGGTGCGCGGCGGCCTGGGTGATGCGGTCGATGAGGATGCCCATGACGACGAGGGTCAGGCCGGCGGCCAGTCCTTTGCCGAAGCGTTCCTGCTGGTTGAGGCCGGCGATGACGTCGTAACCCAGCGCGCCGGCTCCGACCAGCGCACCCACCACGACCATCGACAGCACGTAGATCAGCCCCTGGTTGGCGGCGAGCGCGATGGCCGACCGCGACATGGGCAGCTGCACGGTGGTGATCAGCTGCCACGGCGTGGAGCCGCTGGACGTCGCGGCCTCCACGATCGTCGCCGGCACCTGGGTGATGCCGTCGGCGATGATCTTGATCGCGGCAGGGGCGGCGTAGACGATCGCGGCGACGATGGCGGTGAAGCGGCTCGGCCCGAAGAGGCCCAGGAACGGCACGAGGTAGACGAAGGCCGGCATGGTCTGCCCGGCGTCCAGGATCGGCCGCAACAGGCGGTCGGCCATCCGCGAGCGGCCCATCCAGACCCCCGTCGGGATGCTGATCAGCATCACCAGCACGGTGGCGATGAGGGTGGCCGCCAGGGTCACCATCGCGTCGCTCCAGACGCCCAGACCCACCAGCGCCGCCAGCGCCACCAGGACGGTGACCGCGGTCTTCCAGCCACCGGCGACGACGGCGATCACCAGCAGCACGAGGCCGACCAGGAAGAACGGGCTGCCGGTCAGCAGGCTCTCGAGCGGGTTCAGGATCGTTGTGCTGAACCAGTCCTTCAGGCCCAGCGTGATGACCGAGAAGTGGTCCTGGACCCAGGAGATCGCGGTGTCGACGCCCCGCGACAGCGGCGGCCCGAGCCTCGGCAGCCCGTCGGGTACCTGGGCGGCCCAGAGCATCGTCCGGGACAGCTGCACCGCGACCGCCGCCACCACGAAGCCCACGCTGAGGGCGATCCAGCGCACCCGGCGGCTGGTCCGACCCGCCCGGATGGCGGTCTCGGCGCGGACGCCGGCCGCGGTGGTGACGCGGTCGAAGCAGATGGCCAGCAGCACGATCGCCAGCCCCGCGTTGAACGCGGTACCGACGTCCAGGGTCTGCAACGCCTGGGCGACGGTCAGCCCGAGGCCCGGGGCGCCGATCAGGGCGGCGATGGTGACCATCGAGAGCGCGGCCATGATGGTCTGGTTGATCCCGATGACGATGGTGCGCCGGGCCATCGGCACCAGCACGGTGCGCAGCCGCTGGCCGCCGGTGACGCCGATGGAGTCCACCGCCTCCCGGGTGGTGACGGGCACCTGGCGCAGCCCGTGGGCGGTCAGCCGGATGACCGGCGGCGCCGCATAGATGACGGTGGCCACGATGGCCGAGGCCGGCCCGATCGCGAACACCAGGACCAGCGGGGCCAGGTAGGCGAACGACGGCAGGATCTGCATGAAGTCCAGCACCGGGGTGATGATTCGGTGGGCGCGTTCGCTGGTGCCGGCCCAGAGCCCCAGCGGGATGCCGATGAGCAACGCGAAGAAGGTGGCGCTGAGCACCAATGACAATGTGTCGGTGGCGGGCTCCCACAGGCCCTGCAGGCTGATCACGACCAGCACCACCAGCGTCAGCGCCGCCACCCGGAGATTGCCGATGGCCGCGGCGATCCAGGTGCCGGCGGCGATCAGCCCGAGCCAGCCGATCTGCGGGATGCCGAGACCGGTGTCCGAGCGGGCGATCAGGCCGGTCACGAAGTCGCCGACGGCTTCCACGCCGAGCTGGATGTAGTTGAAGAAGTGGACGAAGACGGGGCTGGAGTTGCGGTTGGCGTCGACCCAGTCGCGGGCGTCGTTGAGGTCACGGTGCAGCGGCGTCAGCCCGGCCGTGTCCAGCGCCAGCGTGAACCGGCCGGCCAGCACCACGCGGCCGATCAGCCAGATCACGATCACCACCAGGATGGCGACCGTCCCTACCGTCAGCGCGCCCCGGCGCGGAGCGACCGGTGGGGCCGGGGCGGGCGCCGGCGGCGGTGGGGTCAGGGTGGCGGTCATCCGGGTCAGACCGTTCCGCTCAGCGCGACGGCGGGTTGCGGGACGTTGGCCGGTGCGACCACACCGAGGATCGCGTCGCGGTCGACGGTCCCGAGCACGGTCCCGCCGTCGGTCACGGTGACCGGCCCGGTGCTCGCCATCACCGCGGGGATGGCGTCCCGGATCACCGTTCCGGCGTCCAGACGCGGTGCCGTCATGTCGATGTCGCCGCCGCGGCGGGCGATCCAGCGCAACGTGAGCACGTCCGCGCGGGGGACCTCGGAGACGAAGTCGGCGACGTAGTCGTCGGCCGGCGCGCCGACCAGCTGGTCGCCGGTGCCGATCTGCACCAGCTCGCCGTGCCGCATGATGAGGATGCGGTCACCCAGCTTGAGCGCCTCGGACAGGTCGTGGGTGATGAAGATCATCGTCTTGCCCATGTCCCGGTGCAGCCGGATGACCTCGGCCTGCATGTCCCGGCGGATCAGCGGATCCAGCGCGGAGAACGGCTCGTCGAACAGCAGCACGTCCGGGTCGCCGGCCAGCGCCCGGGCCAGCCCGACCCGCTGCTGCATGCCACCGGAGAGCTGGTCGGGGAACCGCGACTCGTAGCCGTGCAGCCCGACCAGTTCGATGACGTCGTGGGCACGGGCGTTCCGCTCCGCCTTCTTCGTGCCGCGGACCTGCAGGCCGTAGGCGACGTTGTCCAGGACGGTGCGGTGCGGCAACAGCCCGAAGTGCTGGAACACCATGCTCATCTTGCGCCGTCGCAGTTCGCGGAGCTTCCCGGCCGACAGCGACATCACATCGTCACCTTCGAGCCGGATGGAACCCGCCGTCGGCTCGATGAGCCGGGTGAGACACCGCACCAGCGTGGACTTCCCGGATCCGGACAGACCCATCACCACGAACACCTCGCCGCGGCCGACGTCGAAGCTCATGTCGCGGACCGCCGTGACGCAGCCGGTGCGCTCGAGGATGTCCGGACCGCTCAGCGCGCTCAGCGCGGGGTCGGTGGGGATCCGATCTGCCCTGTGCCCGAACACCTTCCACAGGTTGCGGACCGAGAAGTCGACCGGTCCCGCGGGTGTGGACCCCGGCGGGCCCGGTGCGGGGGGAGCGGTCATGATCGGCCTTCCTGAGCGGGTGCGGCGGGTGCGACAGGAGCGGAAGTGCGACAGGAGCGGGGTGCGGGGTGACGCGGTGCGTCAGCGGGGGAACCAGTAACCCGCGGCGGGGGCGGTGTTCTGCCAGACGTGCTTGATCTCGCGGTACTCGGCGAGCCCGGTGGGCCCGAGTTCGCGGCCGTTGCCGGACTGTCCGAAGCCGCCCCACTCGGCCTGCGGCACGTAGGGGTGGTAGTCGTTGATCCAGACGGTGCCGTGCCGCAGCGCGCCGGCGACGCGCTGGGCCCGGGAGGCGTCCGACGTCCACACCGCACCGGCCAGGCCGTAGACAGTGTCGTTGGCCAACCGGATCGCGTCGTTCTCGTCGGTGAACGTCTCGACCGTGAGCACCGGACCGAACGACTCGTCCCGCACGCAGTCCATCCCCGTGGTGCAGCCGTCGAGGACCGTGGGCGGGTAGTAGAAGCCGTCCTGCAGCGCCGGGTCGGTCGGGATGGCGCCGCCGGTCCGCAGCACCGCGCCCTGGGCGACCGCGAGGGTCACGTGAGCGTGCACCTTCTCCCGATGCACGGACGAGACCAGCGGCCCGGTCTGAGCTTTCGGGTCGAACGGTCCGCCGAGGCGGATCTCGGCCGCGCGCGCGACGAGTTCGTCGACGAAGGCGTCGTGGATGCTGTCCTGCACGATGAGCCGGGCGCCGGCTGAGCAGACCTGGCCGGAGTTGAGGAACACCGCGGTGAGCGCGTTGTCCAGTGCGGCCTCCCGGTCGGCGTCGGCGAAGACGACGTTCGGGTTCTTGCCGCCGAGCTCGAGGGCGACCTTCTTCACGGTGCCGGCCGCGGCGGCCATGATCGCCTTGCCGGTGGCCAGCCCGCCGGTGAACGACACCAGGTCGACCCGCGGATCCGTGGTCAGGGCCGCGCCGACGTCGGCGCCGGTGCCGGTGACCAGGTTGGCCACGCCGGCCGGCAACCCGGCCTCGGTGAGGGTGTCCATCAGCAGGATGGACGTCGACGGGGTGAGTTCGGAGGGCTTGAGAACGAACGTGTTGCCGGCCAGCAGGGCCGGGGCGACCTTCCAGGACGCCTGCAGCAGCGGGTAGTTCCACGGGGTGATGAGCGTGCAGACGCCGACCGGGGCGTAGGTGATGCGGCTGATGGCGTCGGTTCGGCCGGTATCGACCACCCGACCGGCGTCGGTGCCGGCGATCCCGCCGTAGTAGCGGAAACAGCTGACGATGTCGTCGATGTCGTACTCGGCCTCGACCAACCGCTTGCCGGTGTCCAGCGCCTCGGCGGTCGCGTAGACGTCGCGGTCCCGGGTGAGCAGGTCGGCCACCCGCAGCAGTAGGGCGCCGCGCTCACGCTCCGGGGTGGCAGCCCAGTCGCCGGCGTCGAACGCACGGCGGGCGGCGGCGATCGCGGCGGCGGCGTCGCCGGCGTCGCCCTCGACCACCGTGGTGACCAGCTGTCCGTCCGCGGGACAGCGAATCTCGCGGCGGGCGCTGCTCGTCCTGGTCAGCCAGCCGCCGTCGATGTACAGGCCGCGGGCTGGAGCGTCGCGCTGGTCGGGCACCTGCACTCCGCTCTGTGGTGGGCGCTCTCTCGTGGGCCGAGCCGTGGTCGGATCGTCCTCGGCCGGCTGGCTGAATGTTGCGTATCACGCTCTGCATCGCTCGTCGTGCAACAGCATGGAACTCGCTGAACGTCGAGTCAAGACATCCGGGCGCGTCCGACCCGCAGCCGTGACACGTCCGGGTGGGGCGTCATCCGATCGTCATCGCGCGGCGACGGCCGTCGGGGAGAAGCCCATCCGGCGGGAGACCTCGTCGGCGGCGGTGAGAACCGACCGGACCGTGTCCTGGATGCGGTCGGCGGTGAGCCGGAACCCGGGCCCGGACACGGAGAGCGAGCCGATCACGGTGCCGTCCGCCCCCCGGACCGGTGCGGCCACGGCCGTCAAACCGATCTCGAGCTCGTCGACCGCCAGGTCGTAGCCCCGTCGCCGGACCTCGGCCAGGGCGGCCCGCAGGTCCTCGGACGAGGTCAGGGTGCGCGCAGTGAGGGCGGGCAGCCGGTGCTGGCGGTCGGAGATGGCCGCGATGAGGGCGTCCTGCTCCGGTGGGCTGGCGTGAGCCAGCAGGACCCGGCCGTTCGCGGTGGCGTGCAACGGGTTCCGGCGGCCGACCCAGTGATGGATCTGCAGCGCCGACGGTCCCTCGACCTGGTCGAGATACAGCGTCTCGGTGCCGGACAGGATCACCAGGTTGACCGTCTCGCCGGTGGTGACGGCAAGCTCGCGGGCGATCGGACGGCTCTCCCGCACGATGTCCAGCCGGACGCGGGTGGACCCGGCGAGCCGCAGCACGCCGACCCCCAGCTGGTAGCGCCCGCGGTCCGGCAACTGCTCGGCGAGCCCGTGGGCCTCGAGAGTGGCCAGCAGGCGAGATGCCGTCGACTTGTGCACGCCGAGCAGGCCGGCGATCTGGGTGACGCCCAATTCGCCGTCGGCGGCGAGCAGTTCGAGGATGGTCAACGCCCGGTCGACCGACTGCACCGATCCGGTCGTCTCGTCGCCGTTGCCGATGCTCGATGACATGGGTCGAACATACGGGGGTGACGGGCCGGCGTACGGATCGCCGTGACGGGTCACGGCGGACGGGACCTTGACGCGGGCTGACCGTGCCCTCATGCTGACCTCGTTGCGCTGGGCGAATCGTGTTGCGTCATACGCGCCAACACTCTCATCTCTGCTCGGAGGTCTTATGTCTCCCCGCCCCGTCCCCGGACGCGAGTTCATCCTGACGTTGAGCTGCAAGGACGGTCCCGGACTGGTCGCCGCGGTCAGTGGTTTCCTCGCCGACCGTGGCGCCAACCTGCTGGCCAGCCAGCAGTTCGACGACCAGCTCACCGGGCGCTTCTTCATGCGGGTGCATGCCGCGTTCCGTGACACCGCACCGGATCTCGAGGAGCTGCGGACCGGGTTCGCCGCCGTCGGTACCGCGCATGCGATGGATTTCGAGCTGATGGACATCACCACGCCGACCCGGACGCTGATCATGGTCAGCCGGTTCGGGCACTGCCTCAATGACCTGCTGTACCGGCACCGGATGGGGACCCTCAACGTGGAGATCCCGGTCATCGTCAGCAATCACCGCGATTTCGAGGCGCTGGCCGCGTCCTACGGCATCCGCTACGAGTACATCCCGGTCACGCCCGACACCAAGGCCGACGCCGAGGCGCGGCTGCTGTCGCTGATGGACGAGCACCGCATCGACCTGGTGGTGCTGGCCCGGTACATGCAGGTGCTGAGTGAGGCGACCAGTCATGCGCTCTCGGGGCGGGCGATCAACATCCACCACTCGTTCCTGCCGAGCTTCAAGGGCGCCAAGCCCTACCACCAGGCCCACGACCGTGGCGTCAAGCTGATCGGCGCCACCGCGCACTACATCAACGACGACCTCGACGAAGGTCCGATCATCGAGCAGGACGTTGCCCGCGTCGACCACAACGACGACCCCGACGCCCTCGTCGCCGCCGGCCGCGACGTCGAGACCCAGGTCCTCGCCCGCGCCGTCAGGTGGCACTGCGAACGCCGGGTGCTCCCCAACGGCAACCGGACCGTCGTCTTCCGCTGAGCACAATCACGCCCAACTTGTGTAGGAATGTTCCCGCTGAGCGGGAACTTCCCTACACAACGTCGGGACCTAAGTGTCTCAGCCCACCCCGTGGCGGTAGAAGGGGGCGTCCGACGGCGGGAGCGGCGGGACGCCGAGGATGGCGTCGGCGGCCTTCTCGGCCAGCATCATCACCGGCGCGTAGATGTTGCCGTTGGTGACGTAGGGCATCACCGAGGCGTCGACGACGCGTAGGCCGTCGACGCCGTGCACGCGCAGGGTCTCGGGGTCGACGACGGCCATCGGGTCGCTGTCGGGGCCCATCTTGGCGGTACACGAGGGGTGCAGCGCGGTCTCGGCGTCCCGGGCCACCCAGTCCAGGATTTCGGCATCCGTGGTCACCGTCGGACCAGGGGAGGTCTCGCCGCCGTTGTACGGCCCCATCGCCGGCTGCCCCAGGATGTCCCGGGCCACCCGCACCGCCTCGACCCACTCGCGCCGGTCCTGATCGGTGGACAGGTAGTTGAACTGCAGCGCAGGGTGTCTCGTCGGATCGGTGGAGGTGATCTTCAGCGTCCCGCGGGCGTCGGAGTACATCGGGCCGACGTGGACCTGGTAGCCGTGTCCGGTGCGGGCCACCTCGCTGGACACGCTGCCGTCGTAGCGGACGGCGATCGGCAGGAAGTGGAACATCAGGTTCGGGTAGGCCACGTCCTCGTTGGAGCGGACGAAGCCGCCACCCTCGAAGTGGTTGGTGGCCGCGGGACCTCGCCGCGCGAGGATCCATTCCAGCCCGACGAACGGCTGCCGCCATTTGGCCAGGTACGGCTGCATCGACACCGGGCGGGTGCAGGCGTACTGGATGTACACCTCGAGGTGGTCCTGCAGGTTGGCCCCGACGCCGGGGAGCTCGACCACCGGCCGTATCCCCAACGGGGACAACACATCCGACGGCCCGACGCCCGAGAGTTGCAGCAGCTGCGGCGAATTGATCGCACCACCGCACAGGATCACCTCGCCGGCGTGCGCGACGTGGTGACGCCCGTGGCGTCGGTAGGACACCCCGGTGGCCCGGGTGCCGTCGAAGCGGACGCCGGTGACCAGCGCCATCGTGCGCACGGTCAGGTTCTCCCGGCTCATCGCCGGCCGCAGGTAGGCGCGGGACGCGGAGAGTCGGCGGCCCTTGTGCACGTTGCGGTCGAACGGCGCGAAACCTTCCTGGCGGTAACCGTTCACATCGTCGGTGAGCGGATACCCGGCCTGCACGGCAGCCTCGAAGAAGGCGCCGAACAGCGGGTTCTTCGCCGGACCGCGCTCCAGCGTCAGCGGCCCCGAGTGTCCCCGCAGTTCGTCCGACGGCGGGGTCGCCAGGGTGTTCTCCATCCGCCGGAAGTACGGCAGGCAGTGCGCCCAGTCCCAGCCCGTCATGCCCGGGTCGGCACCCCAGCGCTCGTAGTCCAGTGGGTTCCCGCGCTGGAAGATCATCCCGTTGATCGAACTGGACCCACCCAGCACCTTGCCCCGGGCGTGGGCGATCCGGCGTCCGTTCATGAACGGCTCCGGTTCCGACTCGTACCGCCAGTCGTAGAAGCGGTTGCCGCTGGGGAAGGTCAGCGCGGCGGGCATCTGGATGAACAGATCCCACGGGTAGTCGCTGCGACCGGCCTCGAGGACGAGGACCTGTGCGCTGCCGTCGGCCGAGAGGCGTTCCCCCAGCACCGATCCGGCACTGCCGCCGCCGACGACCACGTAGTCGAAGTGCTCGGATCTCATCAGGACATCCTGCCATCGGCGGTATCTCCGGGAACTACATCGAAGGCCGAGCGCGTTAGGGTTGCGCTGTGAGCAACGATGCGCCGGGACGCGACTCTGCCGTGCAGTCCGTCGACCGGGCGGTCAGCGCGTTGGAGTACCTGGCGCGCCGGGGCGAGGCCCGGGTGTCCGAGGTCGCCGCGGCCATCGACGTCCACAAGTCCACCGCGTCCCGGCTGCTGACGGTGCTGCTGCAGCGCGGCCTCGTCGAGGTCGCCGGCGAACGTGGGCGCTACCGGCTCGGTTTCGGGCTCGTCCGCCTCGCCGGGGCCGTCGGCAGTCGGCTCGACGTGGTCGGTCACGGCCGCGACCTCTGCGACGAGCTGGTGACGGTGAGCGGGGAGACCGTGAACCTCGCCGTCCGGCGTGGCGAGCAGGTCTTCAACATCCACCAGAGTGCCGGTGAGAGCGCGGTCGCGGTCAACTGGGTGGGGCGCCCGACCCCGCTGCACGCCACGTCGTCGGGCAAGGTGTTGCTCGCCTGGGCGCCCGTCGGGCACCCGGCGGAGCTCGACCTCGACCGGTTCACCGCCCGGACCGTCACCGACCCGGATGTGCTCGCCCATCAGCTGTCCCACGCCCGCAGTCACGGCTGGGCGACCACCCTCGGCGAGTACGAGGAAGGTCTGAATGCGATCGCTGCGCCCGTCTTCGGCCTGACCGGCACGGTGATCGCGGCGTTGTCGGTGTCCGGCCCGTCCTACCGGCTCACCGAGAGCGCCATCGACGCGCTCGCGCCGACGGTGATCGCGGCGGCGGCGCGCCTCAGCGAGCGGATGGGACACGTCGGCGACCCGGAGTGACCGTCCGCCCGGACGCACTCAGTGCCCCAGCATCCCGGTCAGCCAGTCGTGGAAGCCGCCGATGTGGTGCTCACTGGGCACCAGGACGCCGCCGTCGCGGTACGCCCGCGATGACATCGCCGGCTGGCAGCGCTCACACGCGTCGAAGTCCTGCTGGTTGACGCGGTGGAACAGCTCGACCGACTTGGTGACGTCGCGACCGGATTCGACCACCGACGGCAGGTACAGCCAGTCGCACTCGACGATCGTCCGGTCGACGGCCATCGGGTACATCCGGTGGAAGATGATGTGGTCGGGGACCATGTTGACGAAGACCTGCGGCTTGACGGTGATTGCGTAGTAGCGCCGGTCCTGCTCGGGGTCGATGCCGGGCAGCAGGTCCAGTCCCTCGGACCCGTCGACGGTGAAACCCCTGATGTCGGAACCGAACTCGGCACCGTGGTTGACGAACGCCTGGGCCGCGTAGCCGTCGGCGAACTCCGGCAGCACCTCGGTGAGCTCGGGGTGGATCGTCGCGCAGTGGTAGCACTCCATGAAGTTCTCGATGATGAGCTTCCAGTTGGCCTTGACGTCGTAGACGATCCGGCGGCCGACGGCCAGGGTGTCGACCTGGTAGTGGTCGAGATTGGCGACCTCGCCCAGTCTCTCGATGACCTCCTGCAGCACGGTGGCCTCGAACGCCGGCGGCTCGTCGGCCAGTGACACCCACACGTACCCGAGCCATTCGCGGACGTGCACCGTCTTGAGGCCGTACTCGACGCGGTCGATGTCGGGCATCTTCGTGAGGTTCGGGGCGGCGATCAGCTTGCCGTCGAGGTCGTAGGTCCATGCGTGGTACGGGCACTGGAAAGCCCGCGCCACCGAACCGGTCTCCTCGACGCAGATCTTCGCGCCGCGGTGCCGGCAGACGTTCAGGAACGCCCGCACCTCACCGCGTCGGGAGCGGGAGACGATGACCGACTCGCTGCCGACCTGCACCGTGCGGAACGAGCCCGGGGTGGGGATGTCGGAGCCGCGGGCCGCGCAGAACCACATCTGCTCGAAGATCAGCGCCTGCTCCTCGGCGAAGATCTGCGGGTCGGTGTAGTACCGGCCGGGCAGCGTGGAGATCAGCGATGCGGGCAGCTCGGTCGTGGTCACAGGACCTCCTGAAGCGTTGCGGCGGCGGGCGTTTCGACTTCGGCACGGGACACGACGGAGGACGGCAGGCTACGGCGGATCCGGGTGAACAGCTTGGGCTGGTTCATCCCCAGGACCGCCACCGTCTCGCCCTCGCGACGGTAGACGGCGAGCAGGTCGGCGCCCTCGGTGCTGCCGGCTTCGATGCCGACGGTCTCGTCACCGCGACGGCGGCCGGCGAACTGGATGCGCACCCCGTACTGGTCGGACCAGAAGTACGGTGCGCGCAGAGCGGCCGGTGGGGGACCGCCGAGCATCGCGCTGGCCAGCGCGACCGGCCGGTCCCGGGAGTCGGTCCAGTGCTCCACCCGGAAGGCCGTCCCCCGGAGGCTGTCGTGCCAGGCGGCGCAGTCACCCACGCCCCAGACGCCGGGGGCGGACGTGGCACCCAGCGACGAGCAGACCAGGCCCTTCGACAGGTCCAGCCCGGAGCCGACCAGCCAGTCGACCGCGGGAGCGGCACCGACACCGGCCACGACCACGTCGGCGGGCAGGTGGGTGCCGTCGGCGAGGGTGACGCCGGTCGGGCGGTCGGTGCCGGTGACCGTGGCCACCGGGACACCGCAGATCAGCCGGACCCCGTTCCGGGCGTGCAGCCCGGCGACGGCGGCGCCGACCCAGGTGCCCAGCGGGCCGGCGAGCGGGGTGTCCGCCGCTTCGACGACGGTGACGTCGAGCCCGCGGGCGGCTGCGGTGGCGGCGACCTCGGCGCCGATGAAGCCGGCCCCGATGACGACCAGCCGGGCTCCCGGTTGCAGGGCCGCCCGCAGCGCGACCGCGTCGTCCAGAGTGCGCAGGGTCAACACGCCGGGCGGAGTGTGCGGCAGTCGGCGAGCGGCCGACCCGGTGGCGACGACGACTGCGTCGCCCTCGACGCGGGTGCCGTCCTCGAGGGTGACGGTCCGGGAGGCAGTGTCCAGAGCGGTGGCCCGGCGGCCCAGAAGCCATTCGGCGTCGAGGTTCTCGTCGGAGCCTTCGAGCGCGAGGTCGTCCTCGGTGAGCACACCGGTGAGGAATTCCTTGGACAGCGGCGGCCGATCGTAGGGCCGGTGGGTCTCGGCGCCGATCAGCGTCAGCGATCCGTCGAAGCCCTGGTGGCGCAACGCCCGCGCGGTGGCGTGGCCGGCCAGGCTGGCTCCGACGATGACGACCGACCGTGGTGTCACGACCGACCTCCCGCGTCCGAATCGTGGCGGGAAGTGCCCGCCGGTCGGGAGGAAACCGCCAGGATGTGGGGGATGTGCGGGGATGGGGGAGTGGGAGGGGACAGGTGACCGGAAGAGGGGGAGGAAAGGGCGCCGGCGGCGGTCACAGGGTCACGCCGGGCGGCAGCCGCGGAGCGTCGGTGGACAACTCGACCCAGACGTCGCCGTCGTCGGTCACGGTCACCGCGTGGGTCCGGACGCCGACCTTGGCCGGTGGGGCGTCGACGTTCCCGGTCCGCAGGTCGAACTTCGACGCGTGCAGCGGGCACTCGATCTCGCAACCTTCGAGCCACCCGTCGGCCAGCGAGGCGTCCTGATGGGTGCAGGTGTCGTCGATGGCGAACACCTCGCCGCCGTCCGTGTGGAACACGGCGATCGGCGGCGTCACGGTCGCGAACCGCAGCCCCTCACCCGCGGGGATGTCACTCAGCGGACAGAGCCGCACGCGGCCGGCCGAACCAGAGGTGGCGGTTCCGGTCATCCGACCGTCCTTTGCGCTAGGCACAACGCGATTCGTCTTCCGCAACAGCTTCCCGGCAGCGGGAGGACGGTGTCAAGAGCGACCCAGGAGAAGCGACCCACCGTTCGGCGACGTCACGGGCGCCGAACGGTCCACGGGAGGGCGAAGGCCTACCGACCGGCGACGGACAGCCCGAGCGGCACGCGGGCCAGTGGCTTGGCCCGGTTGGCCAGCGTCGCGGCGACTGCGGACAGCGCCAGCGCCGCGGGGCTCTGCGGATCCGACAGCACGATGGGCACGCCGACGTCACCGGCCTCGCGGACGGGCACGGCGAGCGGCACCTGGCCGAGCAACGGCACCGAGGTGCCGGTGACGCGGCTCAGCGAATCGGCGACCTGCTGCCCGCCGCCGCTGCCGAAGACGTCCAGGGTGGAGCCGTCCGGCAGCACCAGACCGGACATGTTCTCGATGACGCCGGCGACCTTCTGCCGGGTCTGCAGCGCGATGGCACCGGCCCGCTCGGCCACCTCGGCGGCGGCCGTCTGCGGGGTGGTGACCACGATGATCTCGGTGGCCGGGATCAGCTGGGCGGTGGAGATGGCGATGTCACCGGTGCCCGGCGGCAGGTCCAGCAGCAGCACGTCCAGGTCGCCCCAGAACACGTCGGCGAGGAACTGCTGCAGCGCGCGGTGCAGCATCGGGCCGCGCCAGACCACGGCCGCGTTGCCCTCGACGAACATCCCGACGCTGATCACCCGGATCCCGTGGGCCACCGGCGGCAGGATCATGTCGCCGATCCGGGTCGGCCGGGTGGTGACGCCGAGCATCCGCGGCACCGAGAAGCCGTACACGTCGGCGTCCAGCACCCCGACCGACAGGCCGCGAGCGGCCAGCGCGGCCGCCAGGTTCACCGTGACGGTGGACTTGCCGACGCCGCCCTTGCCGGAGGCGATCGCGTAGACGGAGGTCCGCGACTCGGGCCGGGCGAAGGGGATGTCCTTGGTCGCGCCGCCACGTAGCTGCACGCGCAGCGCGTCCCGCTGCTCGTCGGTCATCGGGACCAGCGACAGCGACACCCCGGTCACGCCGGGCACCGAGCGGACGGCCGCGGTCACGTCCCGCTCGATGGTGTCCTTCATCGGGCAGCCGGCGATGGTGATCAGCACGGTGAGGTCGACGTGACCGTCGGGGCGGACGTCGATGGTGTCGACCATGTTGAGATCGGTGATGGGACGCCGGATCTCCGGGTCCTTGACGGTGGCCAGGGCAGCACGGATCGCGTCGGCAGAAGGCAGCATGATGGGCCCAGTCTACGGCGGCGTCACCGACGGCCCGGTCGGCCGGGATGCCCGCGCGGTGAAGTGCGCCCGTTCCGCGTCGGTCCGGGCCAGCGCGGCCGCCCGCCCCCAGTCCGCCGAGGCGTTGCCGCCCGCCCGCTCGACCAGATGGGCCCGGGCCGCGGCCGCGTAGGGGTAGCGGTCCAGGCCGCCGAGGTCGAGCACCTCGTCGAGGTCGGCGAGCCCGGCGGCGGCGCCGTACCGCTCACCGACAGCCACGCACCGCCCGACGGCCGCGGTGTGCGACGGCGTCAGCCGCAGCAATGCGTCGTAGTGTCCGATGATCGCGTCCCAGTCGGTCACCGCCCAGCTCGCCGCCCGGGCGTGCACCGCCGCGATCGCCGCCTGCCGTGCCAGCGGACCGGCGTCGGTCGAAGCCAGCGCGGTCGCCGCGAGCGCGATCCCGGTGGCGCGCAGCGCGCCGTCCCAGGTCGTCCGGTCGGCGTCGGCCAGCAACACCTGGGTGCCGTCGGCGGTGAGACGGCCGGCGGCGCGGGACCGGGTCAGCTGGATCAGCGCCAGCAGCGCGGTCAGCTCGCCGTGGTCGGGGCGCAGCCGGTGCAGCACCGTGGCCAGGTACTGGGCCCGGTCCTGGAGGGCGTCGTCGGTCAGGCCGACGCCGCTGCCCGCCGTGTGCCCGAGCGTGAACGCCAGGTACACGACCATCGCCGTCGCGGGCAGCCGTTCGTCGACCGTCCGGTCGTCGGGCAGGTCCAGCCGTGGCCCCGACCGCACGAGTTTCGCCTTCGCCCGGGTCAGCCGGGCGGCCATCGTCGCGGTGGCCACCCCGAAACCGGCGGCGACCGCCTCGGTCGGGACGCCGCAGACCAGCCGCAGAGTGAGGGCCACCTGATCGTCGGTCGACAGCCGCGGGTCGCAGCAGAGCACCACCATCCGCAGCTCGTCGTCCCCGACGAGCGCGGCCTCGGCGACATCGGCCGGGCCGGCCACCACGTCCGTCCACCGGCCGGTGTGCCGGAGCAGGGCGCGGCGGCCGGCCTGCGCCCGCCGGATGCGGTCGACCGCCCGGTGCCGCGCAGCCGTGATCAGCCACGCCTCGACGGACGCCGGCACTCCGGTGCGCGGCCAGGTCTGCAGCGCCAGCAGGAAGGCGTCCGCGGTCGACTCCTCGGCGATGTCCAGATCGCCGACGCTGCGGAGGGTGGCGGCCAACACCCGGCCGGCACACTCCCGGCCGGCCTGCTCGGCCGCCCGGTGCGCCGCTGCGGTCGCCCCGTCAGCGGCGACTCCCGGACCGGTCATCGCACTGCTCAGCCGATGTCCCACACCGGCCGGAGCTGGACGTAGCCGAAGGGTGCCGGGCACTGCTCGGCCAGCTTCAGCGCGGTCTCGTCGTCCGGCGCCTCGATCACGTAGAAGCCGCCGAACACCTCCTTGACCTCGGGCAACGGGTTGTCCGTCCGGTGCACCCCGGCGGTGCGGGTGCCGCGCAGGAAGGTCGCGGTCGCGCTGGGCTGCAGCGCCTCACCGGCCACGACGGTGCAGCCGGCCGCCTCGACGGCCGCGGTGAAGCTGCGGTGCGCAGCCATCACCTCGGCGAACTCGGCCTCACCGGTCTCGGCGTAGGCGGCCTCGGTCTCGGCCAGGCCCAGGAAGTACTTCGGCATCGGCGTTCCTTTCACCACATCCGGGAACCGCAGGCCGCGGTCCCTCGTGGGGTAGACGAACGACGTCCGGCGGAATCGACAGCCTCGGGCTGTCTTCCCGTTATGGGACCATGAGGTTTGCGCTGTGAGAAAGGTTTCGTCATGACTGCACCAGGGACATTCGGAAACCAGGCCCGGGCCATGGCCATGCCCACCCCGCCCACCGGGTTCGCGGTCGCCGCCTACCCGAACTACGCCCAGGCCCAGGCGGCGGTCGAGTACCTCGCGGTCCAGGAGTTCGCCGTCGAGAACGTGACGATCGTCGGCTCCGACCTGCAGCTCGTCGAGCGGGTCACCGGTCGCCTCACCCGGGGCAAGGTCGCCGCCGCCGGCGCCGCCTCCGGAGCCTGGTTCGGCCTGTTCGTCGGTCTGCTGATGGGGCTGTTCTCGACCGTCCAGGGTGGCTCGTTGCTGCTGATCGTGGTCGGTGTGGCCATCGGTGCACTGTTCGGCGTGGCGACGGGCCTGCTCGGCTACTCGGTGACGAAGGGCCGCCGCGACTACACCTCGTCGTCGCAGGTCGTCGCGCAGCGCTACGACGTGCTCTGCAGCCCGCAGACCGCGGAGCAGGCCCGCACCCTGCTGGCCAAGATGGAGCTCGGCCAGCGCGGCTGATCGGCCCGGCGTCGCTCCCGGCCCGCTCAGAGCCAGCCCCGCTTGCGCAGCCCCCGGTACAGCAGCAGGCAGATGCTGACGATGATGCCCAGGGCCATCGGGTAGCCGAAGGCCCAGCTCAGCTCGGGCATGTGGTCGAAGTTCATCCCGTAGATGCCGGCCACCGCGGTCGGCACCAGTGCGATGGCCGCCCACGCCGAGATCTTGCGCATGTCGGAGTTCTGCTGCATCGAGATCTCGGCGAGCGCGGCGTTGACCAGTGTGGTGAGCAGCTCGTCGTAGGTCGACACCCGCTCCGTGACCTGGGAGAGGTGGTCCTCGACGTCGCGGAAGTAGGCCCGCACGTGGGCCGGGATGAACGGGTTCGGGTTCTCCGCCATCCGGTGCAGCGGCGCCGCGAGCGGCGCGGTGGCCCGCCGCAGCTCCAGGATCTCCCGCTTGAACAGGTAGATCTGCTCGATACCGACCTTCTCGCCCGGGGAGAAGACGGCGGTCTCGATCTCGTCGACGTCGTCCTCGGCGGCCTGCACGACCTCGAGGTACTCGTCGACCACCCGGTCGGCGATGGCGTGCAGCACGATGGCCGGGCCGCCCGCGAGCCGGGTCGCATCGGCCTCGAGCTCGGACCGCAGGCCGGCCAGGCCGGAGTGCTTGCCGTGGCGGACCGTGACGATGTAGTCGGCCCCGACCCAGACCATGATCTCGCCGGTGGTGATGATCTCGTTGGCCGTGGTGGGCGACTCGTGCTCGACGAAGCGCACCGTCTTCAGCACCACGAACAACGACTGTTTGTACTGTTCGAGCTTGGCCCGCTGGTGGGCGTGCACCGCGTCCTCGACGGCCAGTTCGTGCAGGCCGAAGGTCCACGCGACGGCGGCCATGTCCTCCGTCGACGGTTCCTGCAGGCCGACCCAGACGAACCCCCGGCCTGAGTGCCGGACCGCTTGCAGCGCGACGTACGGGTCGCTGCAGCCGGGCACCCGGACGCCGTCGACGTAGGGGGCGCAGTCGACGATCGCGGCGTTCGGCTCGACCGGCGCCGCAGGGGGACGGGACCGCTCGGTGCGCGCGCCCGCCCGCGCGCCGTTGGTGGCCACGCCGGGGATCTTGATGCGCAGGTGGGGTGGTTCGAAGCCGAGAGCCATGGCGGGACCTCACTTCCGGGCGGCGGTGCGGGTCCGGATCCGGGACGGCCGGACTACTCGGCGTACGGACGCGGACCCGGGAGGCGCCGTCCGGAGCCCATCGCACCGTACCCGCTGATTCCTGCGGCAGGATGTGAACAATGCGCATCGACCTGCACACCCACTCCAACGCCTCGGACGGCACCGACACGCCGGCGGAGCTGGTGGCGATCGCGGCGCAGGCAGGCCTGGACGTCATCGCGCTGACCGACCACGACACCACCGGCGGCTGGGCCGCCGCGGAGGCCGCGTTGCCGGCCGGGATGAGCCTGATCCGCGGCACCGAGTTCTCCACCGGGCTGCGGACCCCCGGCGGCCACCAGGTCAGCGTGCATCTGCTCGGCTACCTGTTCGACCCCTCCAACCCCGCAGTCGTCGCCGAGCACGTCCGGCTCTTCGACGAGCGGCTGCAGCGGGGGCTGCGGATCATCGATCTGATGGTCGCCGACGGCATCCCGATCAGCCGCGAGCAGGTGCTCGACATCTCCGCCGGGGCGCCGGTCGGCCGGCCGCACATCGGCCGGGCGCTGGTCGCATCCGGCGTCGTGAGCAGCGTCGACGAGGCGTTCGCGCGCTACCTGGCCGGCAACAGCGGCTACTACGTCCCCAAGGTCGACACCGACCTGACCACCGCCGTCCGGATGATCGCCGCCGCCGGCGGGGTCAGCGTGGTGGCGCACAGCCGCTCGCGGTCCGCCGCCCGGGTGCTGACCGCGGATCGCCTCGCCGAGTTGGCCGACCTCGGCCTGAACGGCATCGAGGTGGCCCATCCCGACCACGCTCCCGCGGACCGGGCTGAGCTCGCCGCGCTGGCCCGTGACCTGGACCTGATCGCCACCGGCTCGTCGGACTACCACGGGACGAACAAGACCATCCGGATCGGCGCCGAGACGACCGACCCCGAACAGCTGGCCCGCATCGTCGACCGGGCCACCGGGATCCCGGTGATCGGGCCGGCCGGGGTGCTGGCGTGACCGACACGACCCCGATGCCGGGCGTCGGTGCACAGACCGCCCACCGGCCGGCGCTGTTCGGCCGGTTCACCGTCACGCTGGGGAATCTGCTCGCCGCCGGCGCTCTCGTCCTGGGACTCGGGCTGCTGGTCGCGATGCTCGTGCTGCCGTCGGCCGGGGTGGCGGCGTACGACAGCACCACCGGGCCCGGCTGGGGACGTGTGGTGGCGCATCTGGCGGTCGGCGTCGCCGGCGAGGTAGCAGGTCAGCTGGCCCGGCGGCGGCCCCGCCCGGTGCGCATCGCCGTCGCGGCCGTCACCGTGGTCGCCGTGCTGGCCGTGCTCGCGCTGTCGTGGTGGCGCTGAACGCCCGACGTCAGGGGGCGCTGACGGATCCGGATCCGGTGACCGGCTCGCCCGTCGGCAGGATCGCGCTCGGCAGCGTCGCGCTGGGGCGAGGCCCGGTGGTCAGCGGCGGGTCGGTCGCCGGCGCCGCCGGGTCGCGCAGACCCACCACGGTCGACGCCCGGGACTCGACGACGGTGTTGCCGACAGTGCCGACGTCGACGGTGCCCTCGTAGCCGCCACGGTCAACCGGAAGCGTGGACGTGACCGTCCCGTCGGTGACGGCGACGACGGCCAGCCCGGCGTCGACCGGGACCAGCAGGCTGTCGCCGACGAGGGCGGGAGTGCCGCGGACTCCGTTCATCGTCCAGCTGACGGTCAGGTCGTCGGTGCGGATGGCGATCAACGACGCTCCGACCTGCAGGTATCGCGCGTCCGAGGTGACGGTGACCGGGGTGACCCGGTGCTGCGCGAGAGAGGTGGCGATGTCGTCGGCGGTGACCGGCACCGGCGTCCGCGACTGCTCGGCGCCGGCCGCGTCGTAGACCACCACCGCCGGCTCCGGGGCGGCGACCAGCACCGCGACCTGCTCGACGTCAGCGACAGCACCCGGGCGTCGGAGGCCAGCAGGTCGACGGTGGCGCGCGGGTCGTGGTTGAGCGCGTCCCAGTTCTTGGACTTGCCGTCGGTGGTGGCGCCCGGGTCGACGTAGTTGATCACCAGCTGCGCGCTCGCACCGGCCTCGGACTCGGGGCAGTGCTCGATGGTGGCGAACTGCTGGGTGGTCACCGCGACGTCGTCGAAACGGCAGCCCAGGTGTTTGGTGTTGGGCTTGGTGGGCTGCGGGCTGGTCGCCGTACTGGATGGTGCGGACCAGGTCGTAGCGCCAGAGCTCGACGAGGTCGTCACTGACCATGCCGCCGTAGGGGCCGCCGAAGACCAGCGTCGAGTCGGCCGCGGTGAAGCCGGTGCGCTGGTCCGTCCGCTCGCCGGTGATCGGGTTGAGCAGGGTGATCTCGGAGCAGGCGTCACCCTTGGAGAAGCCGGTGAGGATGCCGCGGACGGCGCCCGACGCGGTCAGGCGTGTCGGCGCGGGTGTCGCCGCTGCCGACGCGCGCACAACGCGAGGTTGCTGCGGCTGTAGCTCCAGCGGACCGCGCCGGTGACGGCGTCGTGGCCGGTGACGGCGTGTTCGTCGGCGGTCACCACGGTCCCGTACGGCGAGGCCACGCCGGGGAAGCGCTCGATCGGTGGTCAGCGACCAGACCTCGTCGCAGCGCGGCGGGCGGCCTCGGTCATCACGGCGGGCCGGCGACCCTCGTCGGGGCCGGTCGTGCAGGCGTCGTCGCCCGGGCGTCACTCCGGAGGTGGACGACCAGCCCGACCAGGGCGACCACGATGGCCAGGGCGACGGCGGCAGCGGCGTCGAGACGCCGCCGCCGGGACACCGGCATCACGTCAGGTCACTCGGCGGCTGGGGGTGCTCGCCGACTCCTGGCCACTGCGGGTACGACGACGGGACCGGTTCCGGCGGGGCCGGGGAGCTGCTTCTTCGGCGGCGGGCGCCGTGCGGCGGCGGGCTTGTCGGCCCGCGCCGGGGCCCGGCGGGCGCGGTTGCGTGTCCCCGGTGCGCCGGAGTCGCGGCCCGAGTCCCGACCGGCGTCACGGCCGGTGGGCTTGCGCGGTCCGCGACCGGTCTCGCCGAGGTCCTCGATCACCTCGGCGTCCAGGCCCGGCACGGGTCCGCTGCGACTTGCGCAGCCGGCCGGTGGTGCCCTCCGGGATGTCCAGGTCGGCGAACAGGTGCGGGGAGTTGGAGTACGTCTCCACCGGCTCGGCCAAGGTCCAGGCCGAGCGCGTCGTTGATCATCTTCCACTGGGGCATGTCGTCCCAGTCGACCAGCGTCGACGGCGATACCGGTCCGGCCGGCGCGGCCGGTGCGGCCGATCCGGTGGACGTACGTCTTGTCGTCGTCGGGGCTCTGGTAGTTGATGACGTGGGTGACGTCCTCGACGTCGATGCCGCGGGCGGCGACGTCGGTGGCGACCAGGACGTCGACCTTGCCGGAGCGGAACGCCCGCAGCGCCTGCTCGCGGGCGCCCTGGCCGAGGTCGCCGTGCACGGCGGCGGCGGCGAAGCCGCGCTCGACCAGCTCGTCGGAGACCTTCTGCGCCGAGCGCTTGGTGCGGGTGAAGATCATCGTCAGGCCGCGGTCCTTGGCCTGCAGCACCTTCGAGATCAGCTCGACCTTGTCCATCGCGTGCGCGCGGTAGGCGAACTGTGTGGTGGTCAGGTGGGTGGCGCCCTCGGCCGGCGCCTCGGCGCGGATGTGGGTCGGCTGCGTCATGAAGCTGCGGGCCAGCGTGATGATCGGGCCGGGCATCGTCGCCGAGAACAGCATCGTCTGCTTGGCGGTCGGCACCATGCCGAGGACCTTCTCGATGTCGGGCAGGAAGCCCGAGGTCGAGCATCTCGTCGGCCTCGTCGAGGACGAGGACGTGGATGGCGCCGAGGATCAGGCTGCCGCTCTTGGCCAGGTCGAGCAGCCGGCCCGGGGTGCCGACGACGACGTCGACGCCGGACTGCAGCGCGCTGACCTGCGGTTCGTAGGCGCGGCCGCCGTAGACGGCGAGCACCTTCAGGCCGGTGCCCTTGGCGGCGGTGGTGAGGTCACGGGTGACCTGCACGCAGAGTTCGCGGGTCGGCACGATGATCAGGCCGCGGGGGGCGCGCTCGCCGGTGCGTGCGGACTCCTCGCCGATGAGCCGCTGCAGCAGCGGCACGCCGAAGCCGAGCGTCTTGCCCATCCCGGTGCGGGCCTGACCGATGAGGTCGTGGCCCTGCAGCGCGATGGGCAGCGTCAGCTCCTGGATGGCGAACGTGCGCTCGATGCCGGTCTCGGCGAGCGCGGCGACGATGCGCGGGTCGACACCGAGCTCGGCGAAGGTGGGGGAGTCCGGCTTGACCGGCGCGAGCTCGAGGGGCGGCGGCTCGATCGCCGCGTCGGCGTCGACCTCCAGCGGCACGGCGGAGTGGTCGAGCTCGACGGCACTGGACGCGACGGGTGCGGCGGTCCCAGTGGGTTCAGGGGTGTTTTCGGTGGTCATCGGTTGTCCATGTTACGGGGCATACGATGTCCCGGTGACGGAGACAGCCCCGACGTCGGCGATGACGGCGTCCGAACGCAGCTTCGTGCCGGACCCGCAGTCGGTCACCGATCTGCTCGGCGTGCTCGCGTACGGCGAACTGTCCGCCTTCGACCGGATGTCCATGGACGCGCGGATGGCGCCGTCGATGGCCGGGCGTGTCGCGTTGTCGCAGATGGCGGCGGCCGAGATGGGCCACTTCCGGGCACTGTCGCAGCACCTGGCCCGCCGCGGTATCGACGTCGAGTTCGCGATGTCGCCGTTCGTGAAGGCGCTCGAGGCGTTCCACGACTCCACCCCGCCGCACTCGTGGCTGGAGTCGCTGGTCAAGGCGCACGTCGGCGACGGGCTGGCGGCGGACTTCTACCGCGAGATCGCCGAATGGCTCGACCCGGAGACCCGCGACCTGGTCTTCGAGGTGCTGGGGGACACCGGACACTCCGCGTTCGCCGTCCGCGAGGTGCGCCGGGCCTGCGAGGCCGACCCGCGGCTGACCGGACCGCTGGCCCTGTGGGGACGCCGGCTGCTCGGTGAGGCGTTGACCCAGGCTCAGTACGTGGTGGCGGAACGGGATGCCCTGGCCGGCTTGATCGTGACGGGGTCGGGGGATCTGGCCGGAATCGCGGCGTTGTTCCGGCGCCTGCAGTTCGGGCACATGGGGCGGATGAAGTCGCTGGGGTTGGCCTGAGGGCTGGCCGGCTCGTCAGGCCGGCCCTCGAGGCGGGTGCCGTCACAGCCTCACGGCGCCAAGAACGCCGCCAGCAGATCCACGTAGTACGCCTGATCCGCGACCCCGGCCAACTCCCGCGCCGAGTGCATCGACAGCGTCGGCGTCCCGACGTCGACCGTCGTCGCCCCGGTCGCAGCGGAGATCATCGGGCCGACCGTCGACCCGCAGGGCAGATCGGTGCGGGTCACGAACCGCTGCAGCGGCACCCCCGCCCGTTCTGCCGCCAACTCGACGTGCGCGGCGCCGACGGAATCGGTGGCGTACCGCAGCTGACTGTTGATCTTGAGCACCGGGCCGCCGTTCATCGCGACGGTGTGCTGGGGTTCGTGCTTCTCGGCGTAGTTCGGGTGCGTGGCGTGCGCCGCGTCGCCGGACAGGATCACCGTCCCGGCCAGTGCCCGCAGGAACTCCTGGCGACCGCCGCCGGCCGCCAGCACCAGGCGCTCCAAAGTTGCCGTCAGTAGCGCGGAACCAGCGCCGCGATCGGACACGCTGCCGACCTCCTCGTGGTCGAACAGGACGATCACCGGCACCGACGTCGACCCGGACCCGCCGGCGATCAACGCCCGGGTCGCCGCCGATGCGGTGGTCAGGTTGTCCAGCCGGGCCGAAGCGAGTGTCGCCCGGTCGCCTCCGGTGCGGCGGGCCGGCGTCAGATCATGCGTCATCAGGTCCCACGCCAGGACGTCGAACGGATCGATGTCCAGCTGCGCCGCCAGGTATCCGATGATGTCGCCGGGCGTACTGCCGATGGCCCAGTGCGGCGCCAGGTGTTGCTGTGGGTTGAGCACCAGCCCCTCGGCATTGACCCCGCGGTTGAGGTGGATGGCCAGGTTGGAGACCCGCAGCAGCGGCTCGTCGATCCGTACCAGCTCCGTCCGCACCCCGTCGGCAGCCCGCAAGGACAGCCGTCCGGACAGGCCCAGGTCGCGGTCGAGCCACGTCGACAGCAACGGCCCGCCGTACACCTCGACGCCGACCGACTGCCAGCCGGCCCGGCTCAGGTCGGGCTGCGGCTTGAGCCGCAGGTTGGGGGAGTCGGTGTGCGCCGCGACGACCCGGAACGGGGTCGCCGGGCCTGCGGCGTGCGTCGTGTCCCAGGCCACCAGCGAACCGCCGCGGATCAGGTAGCCACGGCCTTCGGCGAACGCATCCGTCTCGAAGACCCGCGACCAGCCGGCCGCCTCCAACACCGCAGCAGCGGTCTCGCAGGCGTGGAACGGCGACGGCGACGCGTCGACGAACGCTGCGAGGTCGGCCGCCGCCCGGTCCGGGGTCGTGCTCATCGGGCCACCGCCGTGGCCCGCTTGACCGCTGTGTCCCGCAGTTCGGCCGGCATGTCGGGAACGTCGAGCACCAGGTCCAGCAGTTCGGGTTCGACGGTGATCGCCCGGAACGCCATCCAGTTGGTGATGTGGTGCTGCGGCCGCTCGACGACGACGATGCTGTCGCCGGCCCGCACCGAGCCCGCCCGGAGCACCCGCAGGTAGGTCCCGGACACCCCTCGCTCGGTGAACCGCTTGACCCACCGTTTCTCGCCGAGGGCGGACTGGAAGCTCATGCACGGGAGGCGCGGCACCGTGACCTGCAGCAGCAGCGACCCGCCGATCAGCCACTGCTCACCGACCAGGACGGCGGAGATGTTGATGCCCGACGTGGTCAGGTTCTCGCCGAACGACCCGTTGCCCAGCTCGCGGTCGAGTTCGATCTGCCACCAGTCGAGGTCCTCGCGGCCGTAGGCGTACACCGCCTGATCGTCGCCTCCGTGATGACGCAGGTTGCACACCGTGTCACCGGTCAGCCCACCGCCGGCGACGCCCCTGGGGCCGGGCGCGAAGACGTCGACCGCGCCGTCCACCGGGCGTTTGTCCATCCCGCTCAGCCGCGTACGGCCGGGGAGCCTCCGGGGCGAGGACGCGAGATTCACCGACTGGACCGCAGACATGGGCCGACCCTACCGGTGACCTGCTGTGATCCCCGCGACCCCCGGAGTCACCAGCCCCATCGGCAGGACCGTCGATGAGACAATGGAGTGGTCATGACCGAACCTGCCCCGCCCATCGCCCCCGCCCCAGCCGGGCGCGCGCTCCCGCTGGTGTTCAGCGCACCCCGCAAGGGCAAGCCGCCGGTGCACCTCGCCGACCTCTCGACCGACGCCCGCAAGGCCGCGCTGCAGGCCCTCGGCCAGCCGGCTTTCCGCGCCGACCAGGTCGCCCGGCACTACTACGGCAACCTCAGCCGCGACGCCGCGGAGATGACCGACCTACCCGAGCTGCACCGCACCGCCATCGCCGACGCGATGCTGCCGGAGCTGTTGACCCAGGTCCGCAGCCTCGCCACCGATGACGGCGACACCCGCAAAACCCTGTGGCGCGCCCACGACGGCACTCTCATCGAGTCCGTGCTGATGCGCTATCCCGACCGCGTCACGCTGTGTGTCTCCTCGCAGGCCGGCTGCGGGATGGCCTGCCCGTTCTGCGCCACCGGCCAGGGCGGCCTCGACCGCAACCTGTCGACCGCCGAGATCGTCGAGCAGGTGCGCCTCGCCGCACGCCAGACCCGTGACGGCGTCTTCGGCGAACCCGACCGGCTCTCCAACATCGTCTTCATGGGGATGGGGGAGCCGCTGGCCAACTACAAGCGGGTGCTCGAGGCGGTCAAGCAGATCACCGCACCCAACCCACACGGCCTGGGCATCTCGGCCCGCTCGGTCACCGTCTCCACGGTCGGCCTGCTGCCGGCCATCGACAAGCTCACCGAGGAGGCCATGCAGGTCCGGCTCGCGGTCAGCCTGCACGCCCCGGACGACGAGCTGCGGGACGAGCTCGTCCCGGTCAACTCCCGCTGGAAGGTCGGCGAGGTGCTGCAGGGCGCCCGTCGCTACGCCGACCGCACCGGCCGCCGCGTCAGCATCGAGTACGCCCTCATCCGCGACATCAACGACCAGCCATGGCGCGCCGATCTGCTGGGCACGGTGCTGCGCGAGCACCTCGGGCATCTCGTGCACGTCAACCTGATCCCGCTGAACCCGACCCCGGGCAGCAAGTGGGACGCGAGCCCCCGCCCGGTGCAGGACGAGTTCGTCCGCCGCGTCCAGGCCCAGGGCGTCACCTGCACCGTCCGCGACACCCGCGGTCAGGACATCGACGCGGCCTGCGGCCAGCTTGCCGCGACCGAGCGTGGCGCGACCCAGGCCTGAACCGCAGACACAGAACCGCCGGTCGCCCCCTGAGGGCAACCGGCGGTTCCGTCGTTCAGTGCCGCATCACGGCCTGCGGCGGCGCTCCCTGCGCTTGCGTGCGTCCGTACGCAGCAGCCAGACCGCCATCAGGATGCCGATCGCGGCCAGCCACCAGTCCTCGACGTTGGACTGGTGATTGCTCGCGAAGATCATGATGAACATCACGACCACGGCGACCCACAGCATGACCCGGCTGCCGATCGGTGCGAAGTCGCGGAACGAGCCGTGCCAGCCCCACTCCTCGCTCGGCGCGTCCGGGTTGTAACGGACGACGTGGCCGTGCGCGGCCTGTTGGACCTCGGCGCCGACCTCGTCGGTCGGGCCCTGACCGTGGATCGACTCGGGAACGTCCCCGACTGGTGCCTTCTCGATCGACGTGCCCGCCACGGTGACTCCTCGATGTATCGGTGTGCTTCCGGAACTTCTGCTGCCAGTGTTCCATGCCGCTGCGCGCCGCACGCGTCGGCGCGGCCCACGCCCGCGCCGCGGCAGCGCCGGCGGCGGTCCGGTCGGGCACAATGACTGCCGTGCGACGACTGACGATCCTGGGCTCCACCGGTTCCGTCGGCACCCAGGCGCTGGACCTCGTCCGCGCCAACCCCGACCTGTTCACCGTCGTCGGACTCTCCGCCGGCGGCTCCAACCCCGGCCTCTTCGCGCAGCAGACCGCCGAGTTCCCGCAGGCCAGGGCGGTGGTCGGGGCCGAGGCGTCGACCCGGCTGGCGGCCGAGGTGGACGCAGACGTCGTTCTCAACGCCATCACCGGCTCGGTCGGCCTCGGCCCGACGCTCGCCACCCTGCAGGCCGGCCGCACGCTCGCGCTGGCCAACAAGGAGTCGCTCGTCGCCGGCGGTGCGCTGGTCACCGGCGCTGCCAGTCCCGGCCAGATCGTCCCCGTCGACTCCGAGCACTCGGCGCTCGCCCAGGCGCTGCGTGCCGGCTCCCACGGCGAGGTGGCCGCCCTCGTGCTCACCGCGTCCGGGGGGCCGTTCCGTGGCCGCACCGCCGCCGACCTCCGCCACGTGACCGCTGCGCAGGCGCTGGCGCACCCCACCTGGGCGATGGGTCCCGTGGTGACGCTGAACTCCGCCACCCTGGTCAACAAGGGGCTCGAGCTCATCGAGGCGCACCTGCTGTTCGACATCCCGTACCCGCAGATCGAGGTGGTCGTCCACCCGCAGTCGATCGTGCACTCGATGGTCACGTTCGTCGATGGCAGCACCCTCGCCCAGGCCAGCCCGCCCGACATGAAGCTGCCGATCGCGCTGGGCCTCGGCTGGCCCCACCGGACCCCGGGTGCCGCCACGGCCTGCGACTTCTCGCAGGCCCAGTCGTGGACGTTCGAGCCGGTCGACCACGAGACGTTCCCCTCGCTGAACCTGGCCCGGCGCGCCGGCGAGACCGGCGGCCGGCTGCCGGCCGTGTTCAACGCCGCCAACGAAGAGCTGGTCGCCGCTTTCCTATCGGGAAATCTGGCGTTCCCACTCATTCCCCAGACTCTCGAGCGCATCCTGGACATGAGTCCTGCCGCCTTCACCGACGACGCGACATCCCTCGCCGAGGTCACCGAGGCCGAGGACTGGGCTCGTCAGGCCACCACGAGAGAACTGGGTCGAGCATGTTGATCGCGATCGGGGTGATCCTGTTCGTCCTCGGGCTGCTGCTGTCCATCGCCCTGCACGAACTGGGTCACCTGACCTTCGCCAAGCTGTTCAACGTCCGCACGACGCAGTACATGATCGGATTCGGCACGACGCTGTTCTCCCGCCGCCGCGGCGAGACCGAGTACGGCCTGAAGGCCATCCCGCTGGGCGGCTACATCCGGATGGTCGGGATGGTGCCGCCGGCCCGGGCCGGCGCCAAGTTCCGCGGCCCGACGACGACCGCGGTGAGCCCGTTCGGCTTGTTCCGGCAGATCGCCGAGGACTCCCGCACCAACGACAGAGCGGCCGTGATCGACGGTGCCGACGAGGGCCGGCAGTTCTACCAGCTGCACCCGTTCAAGCGGATCGTCATCATGTTCGCCGGCCCGTTCATGAACCTGGCCATCGCGGTCGTCCTGTTCGGGATCCTGCTCGTCGGGATCGGCGTCCCCACCCCGGTGCCGACGGTGGCCGCGGCGTCGGAGTGCATCATCTCCGCCGAGACCGCGCAGACCCGGACCGACTGCGAGCCCGGCGATCCGGCAGCGCCGGCCAAGGTGGCCGGGCTGCAACCGGGGGACCGCTTCGTCTCCCTCGACGGCGTCCCCGTGCAGGACTGGGACCAGCTCCGGGCCGTCATCGCCGCCTCCGCCGGCCAGACGGTCAGCGTCGTCTACGAACGCGACGGCAAGCAGCTGACCAGCCAGATCCCGGTCATCCAGACCGTCCGCAACGTCTACGACGACCAGGGCAAGGTCACCGGCCAGGAGACCGTCGGGGTCATCGGCGTCTCCCCGCAGATGCCTTACCTCAGCCAGTCCCCGATCGCCGCGCTGCAGACCACCGGTGCCTTCATCGGCCGCGCGGCCACCGCTGTGGTGCAGATCCCCTCGCGGATACCGGCGCTGTGGGACGCCATCTTCTCGGGCGAGGAACGCGACCTGAACACCCCGGTCGGCATCGTCGGCGCCGGCCGGATCGGCGGCGAGATCCTCGACCTGGACACCACCGCCAAGGACAAGTTCGCGCTGTTCCTGCAGCTCCTGGCCGGGTTCAACATGAGCCTGTTCCTGATCAACCTGCTGCCGCTGCTGCCGCTGGACGGCGGTCACATCCTCGGCGCCGTCATCGAGTGGATCCGGCGCGGCTTCGCCAGGATCGCCCACCGGCCCGACCCCGGTCCGTTCGACGTGGCGAAGCTGATGCCCGTCGCCTATGTCGTGGCATTGTTGTTCGTGGGCCTCACCGCGTTGACGTTCGTCGCCGACGTCGTCAACCCGGTCAAACTGTTCGGCTGATCCCCCCGCGTGAGGACCGCCACGCAGCAGTCCGAGAAGCACCGCCCGAAAGCGCCACCTGAGAAGCAACGAGAGGGGCACGACACCGCGATGGTGAGCCTCGGAATTCCGTCCATGCCGTCCGACCGGGTCGTCCCGGTCCTGGCTCCCCGTCGCCGGACCCGGCAGCTGATGGTCGGCAGCGTGGGGGTCGGCAGCGACTCCCCGGTCTCCGTCCAGTCGATGACCACCACCGTCACCGCGGACATCAACACCACGCTGCAACAGATCGCAGAGCTGACCGCCGCCGGCTGCCAGATCGTGCGCGTCGCCGTGCCCGAGCACCGATGACGCCGAGGCGCTGCCCGCGATCGCGAGGAAGTCGCAGCTGCCGGTCATCGCCGACATCCACTTCCAGCCGAAGTACGTGTTCGCCGCGATCGACGCCGGATGTGCCGCGGTCCGGGTCAACCCGGGCAACATCATCCAATTCGACGACAAGATCGGCGAGATCGCCAAGGCGGCCACCGACGCCGGAATCTCCATCCGGATCGGCGTCAACGCCGGCTCCCTGGACAAGCGGCTGCTGGCCAAGTACGGCAAGGCCACCCCGGAGGCGCTGGTCGAGTCCGCACTCTGGGAGTGCTCGCTGTTCGAGAAGTACGACTTCCGCGACATCAAGATCTCGGTCAAGCACAACGACCCGGTCATCATGGTCCGCGCCTACGAGCTGCTGGCCGAGCAGTGCGACTACCCGCTGCACCTCGGCGTCACCGAGGCCGGCCCCGCGTTCCAAGGCACCATCAAGTCCGCGGTGGCCTTCGGTGCGCTGCTGTCCCGCGGCATCGGCGACACCATCCGCGTCTCGCTGTCCGCGCCGCCGGTCGAGGAGGTCAAGGTCGGCCTGCAGATCCTGGAGTCGCTCAACCTGCGCGAACGCGGCCTCGAGATCGTGTCCTGCCCGTCCTGCGGCCGCGCCCAGGTGGACGTCTACAAGCTCGCCGAGGAGGTCACCGCCGGCCTCGAGGGCATGGACGTGCCGCTCCGGGTGGCGGTCATGGGCTGTGTCGTCAACGGCCCCGGGGAGGCCCGCGAGGCCGACCTGGGGGTGGCGTCGGGCAACGGGAAAGGCCAGATCTTCGTCAAGGGCGAGGTCATCAAGACCGTCCCCGAGCACGAGATCGTCGAGACCCTCATCGAGGAGGCCATGAAGCTGGCCGACGCGATGAAGCTGGCGGGCGCGGTCTCCGGCGAGCCCGTCGTCAGCACGGTCTGACCGGAGCAGCACCGTGGCGCTCAGCATGGTGGCGAGTCTGCCGGTGAAGGTCCTCGGGCCCGGCCACGTCCCGCTGATCGCGGCCGCGCTGGACGCGGACCCGTACACCAACTGCATCGTCAGCGCCCGGTTCGACGAGCACATCCAGCGCAACGGCCGCCTCGGCGGCCAGTTCTGGGGCATCAACGGCGGCCGCAACGGGTTGTGCTTCGTCGGGCCGAATCTCGTGCCTCTCAGCGGTGACGAGCGGGCCCTCAAGGCGTTCGCGGCGATGGCCGCCCGCCGACCCCGGCACAGCGCGTCGATCTGCGGCCGCCGTGAGCTCGTGATGCCGCTGTGGGACCGGCTGGAGCGCCGGTGGGGGCCGGCCCGGCTGATTCGCGCCGACCAGCCGTTCCTGGTCTGCTCGGAAGCGCCGGCCGTCGCGCCGGACCCGCTCGTGCGGGCCGCCCGCACCGCCGACCTGTCGACCTACTTCCCGGCCGCGGTGGCGATGTTCACCGAGGAGATCGGCGTGGACCCGACAGCGGGCGACCAGGGCCTGTCGTACCGCAACCGGGTCGGCGACCTCATCCGGCAAGGTCGTGCCTTCGTGCGCTACGACGGCGACCAGGTTCTGTTCAAGGCCGAGGTCGGTTCGCTGTCCGACCGGGCCGCGTTGATCCAGGGGGTGTGGGTGCGTCCCGACCGGCGCGGCGAGGGGATCGCCGGCCCGGCGATGGCAGCGGTCGTCCGGGCCGTCCGTGACGGTCTGGGCCGGATCCCGTGCCTGTACGTCAACGACTTCAACACCGCCGCCCGGGCCGCGTACCGCAGGGTCGGCTTCCACCAGCTGGCGACGTACGCGTCGGTGTTGTTCTGACCACCGGGTTGTTCTGACCACCCGGTCGTCCTGACCACCCGGTTGTTCCGATCACGCCGGTCCCGGTGACCGACCGGGGCGCCCCCGGTGACAGGGGCGCCTCGGTCGGCCGGGACCGGGAAACGTCGGTCAGGCCTGCGGGAGCGTCATCAGCCAGCGCTGGCTCTGCTTCTGCTTCTCGTAGTCCTCGCGCGCGACCTGCACCGCCGGCATCTCGCTGACCTCGGCGGTGGCCATGTCCCACCAGCACGTCGCGTACCCGGGAACTCGGACGTGCCAATCGGTTTCGATCACGATGCAGCAGGTGCGATCGGACGCCCGGGCATCCTGCAGCGCCTGCCGGAACTCCTCCAGGCTGCCGGCCTCGAAGACGGTGGCGCCGAGGCCTCGGCAGATCTGCGCGAGGTCGTGCTCGTGCACCGGCCCGCTGTAGGTGTCGTCCTCCCCGCGGGAGCGGTAGTGACAGCCGTAGCCCTCGCAACCCACCTGCTCGCTGACCCGGCCGACGCTGGAGAAGCCGTGGTTGTCGATGACGATGTTGATGATCTTGAGGTTCTCCTGGACCGCGGTGGCGATCTCGGAGTTGGCCATCAGGAAGGTGGCGTCACCGACCATCACGTACACCTCACGGGTGGGGTCCGCCATCTTCGCGCCGAGCCCGGCCGGGATCTCGTACCCCATCACCGAGTAGCCGTACTCCACCTGGTAGCTCAGCGGATCGCGGGAGCGCCACAGTTTCAGCAGGTCGCCGGGCAGGCTGCCGGCCGAGTTGATGACGACATCACGGGCGTCCGCCGACTCGACGACCGCGCCGATCAGGGATCCCTGGGTCGGCAGTGACGGCGTCCGCTCCGCGTACACCCGGTCGACCTCGGCCGTCCACCACTGCACGTGGTCGCCGACCTCCTGCTGGTAGTCGGCGTCCGTGCAGTGATCACCGAGCAGCCCGTCCAACTCGACGAGGCTGACCTTGGCGTCGCCGGTCACCGCGATCCCGGCATGCTTGTGGGCGTCCATCTCGAACACGTTGATGTTGACGAAGCGGACGTCCGGGTTCTGGAAGGCCGACTTCGAGGCGGTCGCGAAATCGGTGAACCGGGTGCCGATACCGATGACCAGATCAGCGTTCTCGGCCATCATGTTGGAGCCCCGGGAGCCGGCCACGCCGGCTCCGCCGAGCGCGTAGGGGTGGTCGAAGTTCAGCGATCCCTTGCCCGCCTGGGTCTCGGCGACCGGGATCCCGTGGCGGCGGCTGAAGTCGGCCAGGGTGGCCTCGGCGTTGCTGTACCGCACGCCGCCGCCGGCGATGATGACCGGGCGCTCGGCCCGGCGGATCGCGTCGGCGGCACGTCCGACGGCCGTCTCGTCGGCCCGGTTGCGGGCCACCGACCACACCCGCTGGGTGAACATGTCCTCGGGGTAGTCGTAGGCGAACGTCGCGGTGTCCTGCGGCATCGCGAGGAAGGCGGCGCCGGTGTCGGCGGGGGAGGTCAGGACGCGCATGGCTTCCGGGAGCGACGTGATCAGCTGCTCGGGGCGCACGATCCGGTCCCAGTAGCGGGTCACCGGCCGGAAGACGTCGTTGACGGTGACGTCGGGGGAGTGCTCGAACTCGAGCTGCTGCAGTACCGGAGACTGCACCCGCTCGGAGAACGTGTCGCCGGCGACCAGCAGCACCGGGATCCGGTTGATCGTCGCGGTCGCCGCGCCGGTGACCATGTTCGTGGCGCCCGGCCCGATGGAGGACAGGCAGACCTGAGCCTGCAGCCGGCGCTTCATCCGGGCGAAGGCGATGGCGCTGTGCACCATGCTCTGCTCGTTGCGGGCGAGGTAGTACGGGAATTCCCGCTCGTGCTGCTGGATCGCCTGCGCGAGGCCACCGATGTTGCCGTGACCGAAGATTCCCCAGATGCCGGCGAAGAACGGGGTGACCTCACCGTCCCGCTCGACGTGCTGGTTGATCAGGTAGCGGATCAGGGCCTGACCGGCGGTCAGTCGGACGGTGCGCATCATCGTCTCCTCAGGAGCAGCGGATCATCGGAAGTTCTCGGGTGCGGGCGGTCTCGCCCGGCCGCCGGACTCCGGCGGTGTGCCGGGCCCGCTCAGCAGCATGTGCTGTGAGTAGTTCACTCCACATGTGCGTACATGTCAACGGTTGTACCGGATCACGTCCCACCGGGCGGCCCGGCGGAACGCAGCGCCGTCGCCGGCGACCGGTCGTGCCGCGGCCCGACAGGTCGGCCGGGCCGGCCGGCAACCATCCCTCCGCTGCTTCCGGACATGTTCGGAAGCAACGGTTCTCGGGGAGTCACGGGTGGTGGCCGGGGATCGGGCGGTGCCGGATCAGGCCGGGTCGCACCGCACCGGACGACCCGACCGCCAGGAGTCGTCGCAGGCCTCGGCGACGACCAGCGCGGTGATCGCCTCCTCGAGCGTGCACCCGGCGAACGCCGGCGACTGTCCGGTGACGTACCGGGCGAACTGGTGGGTCTCCCGGCGGAACGCATCACCGAAGCGGTCGATGAAGGACTGTGGAGCGGCGGCCGAGCCGATCGTGGCATCGTCCTCCAGCGGGGTGAGTGGCGTCGCCGGCAGCAGGCCGACCGACAGCGCCGCGCGGGTGCCGAGCAGCTCCATCCGGACGTCCTGGCCGAGCGGGTGCGCGCGCGCGGCGTTGATCGTGGCCAGCGTCCCGTTGCCGAGAACCGCTGTGACGACGGCGGTGTCGCAGTCGTCGGCGGTGCGGTAGGCGTCGGAGACCAGCGCCGACCCGAAGGCGTGCACGGAGCGGACGGGCTGTCCGGTCGTCCACATGAGCCAGTCGAGATCGTGGATCACCAGGTCCCGGAACATGCCGCCGCTCTTGGCGATGAACTCCGGCCTACCCGGATGCCGGTCGAAGTCCGTGGCCCGCACGTGCAGCAGATCGCCGAGATCGCCATCCTGCACACGACGGTGGAGCTCCTCGACGGTGGGATCGAAGCGACGTTGGAACCCGACGTAGAGCTCCGCGCCCGCCGCCCGGACCGCCGCGCGCAGCGGTTCGGTCTCGGCCCGGCTCGCGGCGACCGGTTTCTCGCAGAGGACCACCGGGGCGCACCCCAGGAAGGTCTGCAGGTCGGTGAGGTGGTCCTCGGAGGAACTGGCGATCAGTACGCAGTCGTAGTGGCGTGACGCCGCATCAGGGTAGGGGACGGCCTCGACGGACAGCGCCGCGGCGAGCTCGCCGGACCGGGCCGGATCCCGACCGGTCACGGTCACCTGCAGGCCGGCGGCGCGCAGGGGAGAAATGCGGAGCCGGGCCATCCGGCCGGTTCCCACGACGAGGGCCGAGCCCGCCGAGCCAGGCACGTCCACGACCTCGTTCTCGGCGCCGGTCACGGTGCCGGGATCAGGACGTCGCGAACCAGCGCCTCCAGCGCGGCGTTGGCCTCCAGGAACTGACGCAGCGTCCGCTGCGTCACCGGGAAGGTGTCGAACTCCGCGACGGTGAGCCCGTCGACGTCGAATGCCCTGGCGAAATCGGGGAGGCGGTGCCGCAACTCGGCGAGAATGTCCGCCGCCACCGGCGTGTCGATGGCCCGTGGGTCGACGGCGAGGCGGTTCTCGTTGATCTGGAGTTGCCAGTCGAAGGGTGCGGTGATCACCAGGTCGCCCCCGACGAACTGCGAGAACAGGTAGTGGTTGCGGAATGCGCCCACGAGCAGCCGTGATCGGAAGCCGCGGTCGACGAACTGCCGGTACGCCTCCTTGCACACCGCCACGCCGGCCCATTCCAGGTGTCCCGGGTCCATCAGCACGCGGTGGCGCAGCACCCAGGTCTTGAGCCAGTCGTCCAGCCGGCCGGCCATGACGGTGACCACATGGCCGAATTCCTGATCCGGCCGGCCGGCCGCTCGCCGGCGATCCAGTCCGCGCTCGATCGCCTCGGCCGCGCGGACGGCCTGCGCGACCGTGAACGACACGGTGACGTTGACGCTGACGCCCTCGAACACGGCCTCCTCGATCGCCCGCAGGCCGACGGCGGTCGCCGGGATCTTCACGATGATGTTCTCCGCGAGGCCGGCGAACCGGCGCGCCTGGGCCACGATCGCGTCCGCATCCCGGTGCAGGGCCGGGTCGGTCTGGATGGACAGCCGTCCGTTGCGCCCACCGCTGCTGACGAAGGTCGGATACAGCAGGGCGGCGTTGTCCACGGTCAGGGCCTCGACGGCGAGCCAGCCGAGCTGGGCGTGAGTGGCGGTCGGGTGATCGGCGGCGAGGGCGCGGATCCGCGGGTGCCAGGCGGCCGGGTCGGCGCTGATCGCGGTGAGCGCGATGACCGGGTTGCAGGTGGCTCCGCTGGCCCCGAAGGCGATCGACCTGGCGAGTTCGCCGGGATCGGCGGAGTCGTTCCACAGGCAGGTGGCGGTGTCACGGACCGCGCTCGCCAGGGGCAGGCCGGCGTCGCTGTCGTCGAGGAGGGTGGCCGGGATCGACATGATGGTCGCTGCTTTCGTCGGGAGCGGTGCCCTCGTCGGCGCGGTTGCACCGGGGGTGGGGGTGATGGGCGGGGGTCAGTAGCGGTGCCGGTGGACCGCCGGCAGTTGCAGCGCGCCCGCGGACCAGTCGTCGAGGATCCACGTCTCGTCGGGATCGACGTACGGCGGGCGGTTCCGGTCCTCGGGAGATCCGGCCAGGAAGTTGAGCAGCCACATGTTGGCGGCCGGGCCGTTGCCACACAGGTGGTACCCGGCGGGAACCGGCACCAATGTCGCGTCCCGGAGCAGGTGGATCTCCTCCCACTCCCGTTCCGGGGCGTAGTTGCGGTGGAATCCGAAACCCGAGGGGCGGTCGAAGCGGAAGTAGTAGGTCTCCTCCAGTCGCGGAGACCCGGCGACCCCGTCGTGGCGGTGCGGCGGCCACCCGGTCCACGAGCCGCGGGGAACCCAGGCCTCGTAGACGACCAGCCGTTCGGCCGGTATCGGGTCGGCGAGCGCCGACAGCACCTGACGGCGGGCCGGCCCGCCGCCGCGGACCACGTCGGCCATCTCGGTGGTGGTCACGATCCGCGGGGGGTGGCTGCCGACGGCGGGCGCCTGACCGATCGCCAGTTGTGCCGCGGTCGTCGCCCGGATCGCGATGGTCGCCCCGGGCGGGGCGTACACCAGGTCGGCCGGCGACGTGAACGGGTCGGCGCGGCCGACGGTCGCCACCAGATCGGCCACCCGGACCTGCACGGTCCCGGCGACCACGACGACTGCGGTCTCGTGACTGTCGGTGGCCACCGTCCAGCGTTCGCCTGCCGCGAGGTCGACGACGCGGGAGCGGAGGAGCTCCCACCCCGCGGACTGCGGTGTCACCTCGGCGACGAGGACCGGCATCTGTTGCTCCCCTGGTGGTGCGGGCGGTGGTGGCGGATCCGGGACGGCGATCGGACATCGATCCGCTGGCACGGCCGGACGGGTTCCGCGGCCGACAACGCGGCAGTCGGCGGTCGCAGGCACCGCGCTCCGTCGTACCGGTGTGACGTTAGCAGGTACGTACAAGTGAAGTCAACGCCGTCAGCCGACGACCACCCCCTGCTTGTCACCCCACGGGCGCCCGGCTACGGTCTGGCCGTGCCCCGAGGACGCCCCGCAGTCGTCAGTGGGAAGCTGCCGTCGTTCGTCGGCGACCCGGATTCCCCCCGACCGCTGTACGCCCAGGTCGCCGACCATCTGCGGCGCGCCATCGACGAGGGGATCCTGATCAGTGGGGACCGCCTCGACGGCGAGATCGGACTCGCCGAACGGTGGGGGATCTCGCGGCAGACCATGCGGCGGGCCACCGGCGAACTGGTCGGTCAGGGCGTGCTGCTGCGCAAGCACGGTGTGGGAACCCAGGTCGCGCCCCGCCCGGGATGGCGTGCCGCCGGCGTCCGGAGTCTCTACGACGAGATGGCGGAGACCGGCCGGAACCCGTCGACCGCTGTGCGGAAGTTCGCGCTCGGCCCGGCGGATCCGGAGGTGGCCGAGGCCCTCGCGTTGACCCCGGGTGCTCCGGTCTACGAGATCGAGCGGCTGCGCTCCATCGACGGCGCACCGTTGGCCCTGATGCGCAACTGGCTGCCGACGTCGGTGGTGAACCTGACCGAGGAGGTGCTCGCCGCCCGGGGGCTGTACGAGGTGCTC
Source organism: uncultured Actinomycetota bacterium (assembly GCA_963700115.1). GTDB lineage: Bacteria > Actinomycetota > Actinomycetes > Mycobacteriales > Nakamurellaceae > Nakamurella. The sequence goes on from OY969473.1 coordinate 1,936,812, forward strand.
CGGGACGCCGGCGTCGAGATGCGGATCGCCCGACAGAGTGTGGGCGCCGATCCCGCCGTCCGCGAGGACGCCCGCGCGCTCGGCATCCGTACCGGCTCGCCGGTGCTGAGCGTGCACACCATCACCTACGGGGATCTGGGTCAGCCGGTGGAGATGGGCCGACACGTCTACCGCTCCGACACCTTCCGGTTCCAGATCACCAACGTGGAGGCGTGAGGTCCAGCCGGTGACCCGTGCGACGCCCCGTCGCCAGGCGGCTGCGCCGGCGCCGCCACCGAGGATCACGCGTTGGTCCGAGGGTGACCTCCCGTCTTGTCCCACTTGTACGTACGTGCTAACGTCCGGTCGGACGATGGAACGGCGAGGTGACGCCCGACCGGTTTGCCGACCCGACCGGTGCGTGTCGCTGGTGGGCGGAAAGCCTTGGGGCGCTGTGGGTATCGAGCCTCGGGACGCCGGCGTTGCCGGTTGCCGGCGATGGGCACCGGGTACCGCCGGACACTCCTGCGCACGCTGCCCGACCATCACCCAACACGAACACGAAGGACCGAGGATGTCGATGACACAGGGAACAGGGGTGGCGTCATGCGGGTAGGGATCGCCGGGGTCGGCCGGATCGGCACGATGCACGCCACGCTGCTGGCCCGCCTTCCGTCGGTCACCACATTGGTGATCTGTGATCCCGTGCCGGGCCGGGCGGCCGCGCTGGCCGCCGAGTCCGGAGCGGAGGCGGTCGACAGCGTCGAACAGTTCGTCGACGGCGGTCTGGATGCCGTCGTGATCGCCACGTCGACGGCGTCGCACGCGGATCTCGTCGAGCAGTTCTGCCGACGTGGGGTGCCCACGTTCTGCGAGAAGCCGGTGGCGATGGACGTCGCCCGGACCGTGGAGGTCGCCCGGACGCAGGCGGCCACCGGGACGCTCGTCCAGGTGGGTTTCCAACGGCGGTTCGACCCCGGCTATGTCGAACTGCGGCGCCGCGCCCGAGACGGTGAGCTGGGAGAGGTCCGTCGGCTGCATCTGGTCAGCGCCGATCCGGCGCCGCCACCCGAGGCCTTCATCGCGACCTCGGGCGGCATCTTCCGGGACCTGCTCATCCACGACTTCGACCTGCTCCGCTGGGTGACCGGCCGGGAGGTCGAACAGGTCTTCGCGACCGGAACCAACCGTGGCGCCGACTATTTCGGCGCCGCCGGTGACGTCGACGAAGCCGTCGTGGTGGTCCGGTTGGACGACGGCACGGTCGGAACCGTCCACGGGTCGCGGTACAACGGCGCGGGATACGACGTCCGGATGGAGGTCGCCGGAACGGCCGGCACCTCGATGGCGGGTCTGGACGATCATCTCCCGGTGACGTCCAGCGAGGCCGGCGCCGCCCGGCTGCGGGGTCCGGCCTGGTCGATGTTCTCCGACCGTTTCGCTGCCGCGTACACCGCCGAGATGGAAGCGTTCCTGGCCGTCGCGGCCGGCGGCGGGGGAAGTCCCTGCACGGTGACCGACGGATACGAGGCCCTGCTGGTCGCCGAAGCCGCCGACCTGTCCGCCCGGACCGGGCGAGCCGTGACGGTGGCCGAGGTCCGTCCGTCGGGTGTGACGCTGTGACCGACATCGGCGGGCGGATCGCCGCGGCACCGGTGAGCTGGGGGATCTGCGAGGTTCCCGGGTGGGGCTACCAGCTGCCCGCCGCCGACGCGCTCGCGGGGATGCGCCGGATCGGGTTGTCCGCCGCCGAACTCGGGCCGGACGAGTTCGTGCCGGGTGACGCCGGCCGCGAAGCAGGCGACCTTCGCCGCCGCCGGCCTGCAGTGCATCGGCGCCTTCTGCCCGGTCCGGCTGCACGACCCGGCGACGGACATCCGCGCCGTCGCGACAGACCTGCTGTCGACCTTCGGTGCCCTCGGCGCGACCGTGATGGTGCTGGCGGCGGACAGCGGGCTCGAGGGCTACGACGGACGGGAGCTGCTCGACGACCGGGGCTGGGCGACGCTGGTCGAGAATGTCGCCGTCATCAGCGATCTCGCCGCGGAGCGGGGGGTCACCGTGTGCCTGCACCCGCATGTGGGGACGATGATCGAGACCGGTGACGAGGTCCGGCGTTTCCTGGACCGGACCGCCGCGCCGATCTGTCTGGACGCCGGGCATCTGCTGGTCGGCGGAACCGATCCGGTGGCCCTCGCCCGGGACGTCCCGGACCGGGTCGCCCACGTCCACCTCAAGGACGTCGACCCGGACGTGCTCGACACGGTGCGGTCGGGTCAGCGGACGTACACCCAGGGGGTGGCCGCCGGCATGTACCGGGTCCTCGGTCAGGGGTCCATCGATCTGCGCGGCATCGTCGAGTCGCTGGAGAACGCCGGGTACCGCGGTTGGTACGTCCCCGAACACGACCGCATGCTCGGCTCCGCGGACGACGTCGCCGGTGCGCAGGCCGACGCGGCCGCCAGCGTGGCGTTCCTGCGCGGCCTCTGACACCGGCCGCGCGCGCGGCCCGCCTCCCCGGGATCGGCCGCGCCCGCCGGGATACTGGGCAGGTGATCCTGCGACGTCACCGCACGGCCCGGCCTTGGATGGTGTTGTCGGCCGCGCTGGCGCTGATGCTGGCCAGTTGCTCGGCTGCGGCGCCCCAGGCAGCCGACCCGACCGCCGAGATCGCCGCGTACGCCGCGGCCTGGCAGGGTCGGTGACCTGGTGACTGCCGCGGGCCTCACCGATGACCCGGCGGCCACGACCCAGTTGCTGAAGCAGAGCAAGCTCAACCTGAGCCCGTCGGAGTTCACCGTCACTCCGGGCGCGCTGAGCCGGACCTCGGACACCACCGCGACCTCGGCCGCCGACGGTCAGCTGGACCCTCGGCGACGCCGGGGTGCTGGTCCTACGACGTCGCCTGGGCGTGGACGCGGGGTGCGACGGGCTGGCGGCTGGACTGGTCGCCGACCGACGTGCACCCGCAGCTCGGACCGCAGCAGGGCCTGACCGTCCGCATCACCGAGGCCGTCGACGGCTCCATCGTGGATCGCGACGACAACCAGCTGGTCAATCCGGTCCCGGTCTACAGCGTGCTCGCGTTGAAGGACCAGATCACCGACATCGCCGGGCACCGCCGCCGCGTTGGCCGCGACGCTCGGCCCCGTTCGACGCCACGCTGACCGCCGCCGACATCGAGGCCGGGCATCGACCGCCTCCGAGCCCAGCACCGGCTACACGGTGCTCAACCTGCGCAAGGCCGACTACGACGCGGTCGCCGGTCGCACTCGCCGCGCTGCCCGGGGTCGGCTACGCCGTCGGAGATCCGCAACCTGCCGCCCGACCCGCGACTTCGCCGAGATCGCTGCTGGGACAGGTCACCCCGGTCGCCACCGAGATGATGACCGGCACCGCCGGCTGGCGCATCGCCACCATCGACACGACCGGCGCGGAGATCACCACGCTCGCCGAACAGGCCGCGAAGCCCGGGCCAGAAGGTCACGCTGACCCTGGACTCGGCGCTGCAGCAGGCGGCCGACGGCGCGGTCGCGACCATCCAACTGCCGGCGGTCATCGTCGCGATCCAGCCGTCCACCGGCGAGGTGCTCACCGTCGCCCAGAACGCCGCGGCCGACGCCCAGGGCACCGATCGCGCTGTCCGGCCGCTATCCGCCCGGCTCGATCTTCAAGATCGTCACCGCCACCGCCGGTATCGACAAGGCCGGGCTGACCCCGGACACGCAGGTGCCGTGCCCCGGGGTGACCACCGTCGACTCCCGGCCCATCCGCAACGCGCACGACTTCGACCTCGGCACCGTCGACCTGACGCTCGCCTTCGCCAAGTCCTGCAACACGACGTTCGCGCAGATCGGCGAGCTCGCTGCCGGCGGACGCGCTGCAACGCCACGGCCAAGGAGTACGGCGTCGGGCTGGACTTCGACATGACGGGGGCCATCACCCTGACCGGGCAGTCGCCGGTCGCCGAATCGGTCGTCGAGCAGGCCGAGAACGGTTTCGGCCAGGGCACCGACCTGATCAGCCCGTTCGGCGCGGCGCTGATGGCGGCCACCGTGGCGCACGGGTCGATGCCGATGCCGGTCGCTGATCCGCGGCACCGAGACCACCGTCGACCAGGCCGCGCCAGCCCGGTCCGCCGCGGCGCGGACCGCGCCTGCCGGTGCTGATGGCGCGCGGTCACCGCCGAGGGCACCGGCTCGCAGCTGCAGAGGCTTCGGCGACATCCGGCTCAAGACCGGCACCGCCGAGTACGCCGACGAGACCGGCACCATCAAGGCGCACGCCTGGACGGTCGGCTACCTCGGCGACATGGCCTTCGCCGCGTTCATCGCCGGCGGCGACGACTCGGTCCGCACCAACGAGCTCACCACCACGTTCCTGGACGCCGCCGGGCCGGGGCTGATCCGCCTCCGGCACACTCACAGCGGCGGAATCCGGGCGCCGTGATGACTACGGTGGATCGCATGCTCCGCACCGCCATCCAGCCCGGCCGCCCGACCCCCACCCGCACCGTCCCCGCCGACATCCCGCGCCCCGAGTACGTCGGCCGGCCGCGCCCGAAGCCCGGGCAGCGGTCGGCACGTGCCAGTCCGCGGAGACCATCGAGAAGATGCGCATCGCGGGCCGGATCGCCGCCGGTGCACTGCAGGAGGCCGGCCGGGCCGTGCAGCCCGGAGTGACCACCGACGAGCTCGACCGCATCTGCCACGAGTACGTGCTCGACCATCACGCCTACCCGTCGACGCTCGGCTACAAGGGCTACTGGAAGTCCTGCTGCACGTCACTCAACGAGGTGATCTGCCACGGGATCCCGGACAGCACCGTCGTGCAGGACGGCGACATCGTCAACATCGACGTCACCGCCTTCATCCACGGCGTGCACGGCGACACCAACGCCACGTTCCTGTCCGGCGACGTCGCCGAGGAGAACCGGCTGCTGGTCGAACGCACCGAGGAATGCCTCACCCGGGCGATCAAGGCGGTCCGTCCCGGCCGCCAGCTCAACGTGATCGGTCGGGTCATCGAGAACTACGCCGCCCGCTTCGGCTACGGGGTGGTCCGCGACTACACCGGCCACGGCATCAACGAGACGTTCCATTCGGGGCTCGTCATCCTGCACTACGAGGACACGTCGGTGACGACGGTGCTCGAGGAGGGCATGACGTTCACCATCGAGCCGATGATCACCCTGGGTGGGATCGCCTGGGACATCTGGGACGACGACTGGACGGTCATCACCCGGGACCGGTCCTGGACAGCCCAGTTCGAGCACACCCTGGTGGTCACCGCGACCGGCGCGGAGATCCTGACCCGGGTCTGACCGGCGACCGCCGAGAGATCAGCGGCTGCCGGGGTTCTCGTCGCGACGCACCTTGCGGCGGGCGAGGGCGTCGACGATCTTGTGAATGGCGTTCATGACGGCGCGCATGTCAGTGCTCCTCAGCTGTCGGTGGAAACGGGGTCGAGTTCGAGGCCGAGCAGGGCGTTCTCGACGAGCTCGGGCAGCGCCGGGTGGATCCAGTACTGACCGCGGGCCAGTCCGCGGACCGACTGGCCGAACGACATCGCCTGGATGAGCGGCTGGATCACCGTCGCCGCCTCCGGGCCGATGATGTGCGCGCCCAGCAGCCGGCCGGTGGCCGGGTCGGCCAGCAGCTTGGCGAAGTGGGTGGTGTCCTCACGGGCCCAGCCGGCGGCGATGTCGCCGTACTGCTGCGTCTTCACGACGTAGCGGACGCCCGTGCCTGATCGCCTCGTCCTCGGTCAGCCCGACGTTGGCCACCTGCGGGTGGGCGAACACGGCGGCCGGGACGAAGCGGTGGTCGGTCTCGACCAGGTCGTCCGGGTGCTCGAGGTTGTGGGCGACGGTGCGGGCCTCGGCGTTGGCGACGTGCTTGAGCGCGTAGTGCGAGCTGATGTCGCCGAGCGCCCAGATGCCGTCGACGCTGGTGCGCTGCTGGGCGTCGACCTTGATCCGCCCGTCCTTGTGCAACTCCAGCCCGGCGGCGGCGGCGTCGATCAGGTCGGTGTTCGGCGTCCGGCCGGTGGCGACCAGGATGAGGTCCACGCCGAGCTCGGCGGATGCCGTCCGGACCCGCCAGGGTCACGGCTCGACGCCGCGTGTCGTCGCGCGCTCACCGCCGTCACCGTGGTGTGCAGCCGCAGGTCGTAGCGGTGCGCGGCGTCGGCGGTGAACGACGGCGGAGACGTCGCGGTCGTGCTTGGGCAGCAGCCGGTCGCCACGGACGGCCTGGATCACCGTGGTGCCGAACGACGCGAAGACGTGCGCGAACTCCGACGCGATGTAGCCGCCGCCGATGATCAGCAGTCGGGTCGGCAGATCGTCGATGCGCATCACGGTGTCGCTGGTGTGGACACGGGACTGGACCGTCGGATCGTCCAGGCCCGGGATGTCCGGGATCATCGGCCGGCCGCCGGCGCCGACGACGATCCGGTCGGCGGTGATCGTCTCGCCGGTGCCGGTGTCGATGGTGTGGGCGTCCAGGAACCGGGCGGTGCCGGTCGTAGACGGTCTGGTTGGGGGTCCGCGGCCCGCTGCGGTACTCGCGGCCGCCGGCCTCGATGGCGTCGATGCGGCCGAAGATGCGGTCGCGGATGGCCGGCCAGTGCACCTTGTCCAGGCTGGCGTCGACGCCGAACCGCGACGCCTCCACGGTCCCGGTGGCGAGCTCCGCCGGCCAGACGAACATCTTGGTCGGGATGCACCCACGTTGGTGCAGGTGCCGCCGAACAGGCCCTTCTCCAGGATGGCGATGGACCAGTGGTCGAAGGCCGGTCCCGGGATCGAGTTGGCGGAGCCGGTACCGATGATGGCGAGATCGAAATGGCGCACGTTCCCACTGTAGGTGGCGCGGACGGTGTGTCGGCCGCTCTCAGCAGCAGTCGGCAGCCGCCGGGCGCCACCACCAGCTGAATCCAGGGACCAGGGGCCAGGGGAAAACACGGCAGACGGTGTGTCGGACGCGGTGGGGTCAGAGCCCGGCGTGGCCCGCCAGCCGGCTGGTCAGCAGTTCGCCGTCGGCGCCGGGTACCCCCTTGCGGGCGAAGAAGTCGGCGATGACCGCGGCGTCCCGGGCCAGGAACGCCGGGCCCTGCGGGTTGGCGATGACGTCGACGATCTGCGGCAGGTCGATCAGCACGCAGCGGCCGTCGGCGACGAGCACGTTGTAGGGGGAGAGGTCGCCGTGCGTGTAGCCGAGCGCGGCCACCAGTTCCAGGGTTCCGACGAGGTCGTGCCACAGGTCGGTGAAGAACGCGTGCGCGGGCGTGCCGTCCGGTGGCGTCGCCGCGGCGAGCCGGGGCGCGGCGGCCCCGGAGCCGTCGCCGACGAACTCCATCATCAGCTCGGACCCGATCAGCTGGACCGGGTAGGGGACCGGCGCCCCGGCCGTCCACAGCGTGGACAGGGCGGCGAACTCGGCCGCCGCCCACTTGCCGGCCAGCAGCTCCCGGCCGAACGAGGTGCGGGCGGCCATCGCCCGGCCCTCCCGGGTGCGCCGGGTGCGGCGGCCCTCCTGGTAGCCGGAGTCGCGGTGGAACATCCGGTGCTCCGACGACCGGTAGGTCTTCACCGCGAGCAGCGACGACGACCCGCCCGGCAGGCTGCGGTCCAGCAGGTGGACGTCGGCCTCCTTGCCGGTCTTGAGGATGCCCAGCGGGGTGTCGATGGCCGAACAGGACGTGACGACCCAGTCCGGCACCGGCTCCGGTCCGTGAGCGGCGGCGTCGTAGGTCGAGTACGCGGTCCTCACGGCGCCACGGGGGTCCGGCCGGACCGGGGTGCCGCGGGCGCCCGGAGGGGCTGTCACAACGGGGACGTCGGGGACGAGCACCAGTTCGGCGTCGGCCACCTCGCGGCGGCCGGAGCGGCCCTCGACGACGACCCGTCGGCGGCTCGAGGACGCGGCGGTACGGAACTTCTGGAACGTCGGGTCGTCGTCCCAGTCGTCGCTGTCGCTGTCGCTCGTCGTCGCTGTCGTCGCAGTCGAACCAGGGCCGGGCGGTGTCGAGGGTGTCGTCGGGCGGGGTGTTCTCGGGTGTTCTCGGGTCGTCCGCGTCGATCGCGTCGATCAGATCGGCGGGGTCGGAGTGAACGGCGTGCAGGTGGCGGGTGGTGCGGGTGCCGTGGATCGGCATGGGAGCGGCTCCGGAGGTGAGGGGTCCGGTCCCAGGGGCGCTGGCGCGGGAAGGTCAGCGGGGCAGGGGATCCGGCGCAGGGAGGATGCGGGTGTGCCACACGGGGGCGACGGTCACGATGGCCTCCTTCACTCTGCGGGCTCGCGGTCGGGAACTGTGGTCGGTGGTGCTTCTGGTGCACCCGCGACTGTCCGGTGCACGGCGATTGTCTGGTGCACCGCGACGTCACGGTGCACCGACGATGCTGGCCGGGTTGCTCCCGGACGGCAACCGATTTATCCGCTGGGGTCAGCCGGTGACGACGGTCAGCGCGGTCGGGCCGGTCCGCTGGACCGTCAGGCCGCCGCGGCGGGCAGCCCGCACGATCGCGCCGATCGAGTCGATCTCCGCCCGTGACTGACAGAGCACCCGGGCCAGATCACCCTTGGTGGCCTTGCTGAAGTGCGAGACAACCGTGCGGCTGCCGTCAGGGTGCTCGGTGACGACGTCGACGGTGACCGCCCCGGTGACCGGCCCCAGGGCGGCATAGGCGCCCGATCGCAGATCCAGCGTGAACTCGCCGGTGGCCAGCGCCGGCACCAGCAGCGGCTTCCACCGGGCGGCGAGGCCGGTCCGTCCGGGCAGCTTCGAGTGAGCCGACAATCGGTAGGCGGGCAGCGGGTCGATGGCCCGGGTGGCGCCGAACAACGCCGAGCCGATCACCAGCCGGGCATCGGCCCGGGCGCGCTGCACCTTCGTCATCGTCACGACCCCGAGGTGGTCGTACAGCACGCCCGTGTAGCGGTCCAGCGCGGGCAGCGTCGGACTGGTGAGAAGGGCGGCGTTCGCGGCGATCTCGTGATCCAGCGAGGCGCTGACGCCGAGGGCGGCGCGGGCGGTCGGCAGGTCGGCGGCCAGTGTCGTCAATTCGTCCACGAGAGCCTGGCGCAGCGGTGTGAGCCCGGGAAAGCCCAGCGCCGCGAGGTCCAGCGGGGCTCCGCTGCCGCCGGTCCGTTTGGTCTCGGACGGGGGCAACAGGATGAGCACGACGAGCCAGCCTACGGTGATGGCGATGAGCTTCCGAAAGCAGCGCGACGACGCCCCGGCCGGTTTCTTCGAGGCCGAGGCCGCTGGTCTGCGCTGGCTCGGCGAGGTCACCGACGGCGCGACGGTGGTCGAGGTGCTCGATGTGGGAGCAGGTTTCGTCGAACTGGCCCGGGTCGCCGACGGCGCTGCCTCGGCCGCGGCGGGACGGGCGTTCGGGGCGGCGCTGGCGCGGACCCACCGGGCGGGTGCGTCGGACTGGGGTGCCCCGCCGGACGGCTGGACCGGCCCGACCTTCATCGGGCGGCAGGCGATGACGTGTCGTCCGACCGCGTCCTTCGGTGCCTTCTACGCCGAGCAGCGGGTGCTGCCGTACCTGCGGAAGGCGGTCGACCGCGGTCACGTGGACGCGGCGGCGGCGCAGCTGGCGGAGCAGGCCTGTGACCGGCTGCTCGCTGGGGACTTCGACGACGCCGAGACCCCGTCCCGGATCCACGGCGACCTGTGGACCGGCAACGTGCTGTGGACGCCGGCCGGGGTCTGCCTCATCGACCCGGCCGCGCACGGCGGCCACCGGGAGACCGACCTGGCGATGCTGGCGCTGTTCGGTTGCCCGCGGCTGCCCGACATCCTGCAGGGGTACGACGAGGAGTGGCCGCTCGCCGGCGGCTGGCGGCACCGGGTCCCGCTTCACCAGTTGCACCCTCTCGCGGTGCACGCCGCCAGTCACGGACGTGCCTACGCCGCCCCGCTGACCGACGCCGCGCGGGCGGTGCTCGCCCTGTAGGCGGCCCCGAAAACCGCCGGAGACGGCACCGACCGGCCACTAGGCTGACCTGTCGGACCGTCACTTCACCCGAGGAGCCCCATCCCGTGATCACCCGCATGTCGACCCTGTTCCTGCGCACCCTGCGCGAGGACCCGGCGGATGCGGAGGTGCCGAGCCATCGGCTGTTGGTCCGGGCCGGGTACGTCCGCCGCGCCGCCCCCGGCATCTACACCTGGCTGCCGCTGGGCCTGAAGGTGCTGCGCAACGTGGAGAAGATCGTCCGCGAGGAGATGGACGCCGCCGGGTCGCAGGAGGTCAGCTTCCCGGCACTGCTGCCACGCGAGCCCTATGAGGCGTCCGGCCGGTGGACCGAGTACGGCGACAACGTCTTCCGCCTCAAGGACCGCAAGGGCGCGGACTATCTGCTCGGGCCGACCCATGAGGAGATGTTCACCCTGCTGGTGAAGGACCTGTACTCGTCCTACAAGCAGCTGCCGCTGTCGATCTACCAGATCCAGACGAAGTACCGCGACGAGGCCCGCCCCCGCGCCGGCATCCTCCGCGGCCGCGAGTTCATCATGAAGGACGCCTACTCGTTCGACGTCGACGACGCCGGACTGGACAGCGCGTACCAGAAGATGCGCGAGGCCTACCGCCGTGTCTTCGACCGGCTCGGCTTCGAGTACGTCATCGTCTCGGCGATGAGCGGCGCCATGGGCGGCTCGGCGTCGGAGGAGTTCCTGGCCATCTCCCCGGTCGGCGAGGACACCTTCGTGCGCAGCGAGAGCGGTGACTACGCCGCCAATGTCGAGGCCGTGACCATGCCCGCGCCGGCCGCGATCCCCTTCGACGACCTGCCCGCCGCACACGTCGAGGACACTCCCGACACCCCGACCATCCAGACCCTGGTCGATCACCTCAACGCCGCCTTCCCCCGCGACGACCGGCCCTGGGCCGCCGCGGACACGCTGAAGAACGTGTTGGTGCTGCTGCGCCACCCCAACGGCGAGACCGAACCGCTGGCCGTCGGGGTGCCCGGCGACCGCGAGGTCGACGCGAAGCGACTGGAGGCCCAGGTGTCCCCGGCCGAGGTCGAGGCGTTCGACGAGGTGCAGTTCGCCAAGCACCCGTCACTGGCCAAGGGCTACATCGGACCGGGCGCGCTCGGGTCCGAGAACGTCTCGAAGATCCGCTATCTCGTCGATCCGGCGGTCGTCTCCGGCACCAGCTGGGTCACCGGCGCCGACCAGCCGGGCAAGCACGTGATCGGTCTCGTCGCCGGACGTGACTTCACCCCGGACGGTGTCATCCACGCCGCCGAGATCCGTGACGGCGACCCGAGTCCCGGGCCGGCCGGGGGCGTGCTGCAGACCGCGCGCGGCATCGAGATGGGCCACATCTTCCAGCTCGGCCGCAAGTACGCCGAGGCGCTGGACCTCAAGGTGCTCGACCAGAACGGCAAGCTCGTCACCGTCACCATGGGCTCCTACGGCATCGGCGTGTCCCGGGCGGTGGCCGCCATCGCGGAGGACAACCACGACGACAAGGGCCTCGCCTGGCCCCGCGAGATCGCGCCGTACGACGTGCATCTCGTCATCGCCGGAAAGGGGGCGGAGTTGTTCGACGCGGCCGGTGCGGTCGCCGACGAGCTGTCCGCCGCGGGCGTCTCGGTGCTGCTCGACGACCGGCCGGCGTCGCCGGGGGTCAAGTTCGCCGACGCCGAGCTGCTCGGGATGCCGACGATCGTGGTCATCGGCCGCTCCTGGGCCACCGGCACCGCCGAGGTCCGCGACCGGGCGTCGGGGGAGAAGACCGAGGTCGGCCGCCGACGACCTGGTGTCGACGGTGCTGGCGGCGGTCCGGGGCTGAGCTTTCGGCTGCTTTCGGCGTGATTTTCGCCGGGATCCGGTCGGTTTCACGCCGAAAGTGGCCGTTCGGTCAGGCCCGGACCCTCGCCTGAACGCGTGAACCCCGGGATTCCGGACGTCAGCCGCTGAGCCGACGGCTGACCGCCAACCGGACGATCCGGTCCAACACGTCCCACGGGAACGGCGTCCGGTAGGGGAAGTGAACCGCGTCTTTGGCCGCCCGGTAGGGCCCGACGAGCGCCTCGTAGCCGGCATCGCCGAAGGGCACGGGGTAGACGCCGAGGTGCTTCCTCCAGGCCGCGTAGTACAACAGCGCGGTGCCGTCCATCGTCACGGTCGGCATCTGGTAGCTGATCGCCTCGCCGGCGTCGGGCACCGTGGCGCGCAACCGCTCCCGGACCCGGGTCAGCAGCTCACGGACCTCATCGGAACTCGCGGCGACGTACTCGTCGACGGTCCTGGCAGCCGCCAAGGCCACTCCTCCGGGGACGGGACGGTCGACGCCGTCAGTGGATCAGGACGCTTCGTCCCCCGGGAACGGGACGGTGGACGGTGACACACCCGCGATGACCCGCCAGCCGGTCAACCGGACCGCGGCATCGGACAGTGCGGTGAGCGCGAAGCGGCGCAGCTGGTTGTTGCCGGTGGCGCCGATCACGGCCCGCCAGGCGTTCGTGACGTCCTTCTCGATGGCCACCGCCACCTGCAGCGCCGTCGCGCGGTCGGTGACCACGACCGGCAGCTGGTAGGCGACCTCGGTCGGCACCGGCGTTGCCCCCAACGAACTCAACAGGTCGCTGGTGGAGTCCCGGATCTGCTCGTTGGCCAACCGGCACTGCCGGATCAGGGCGCGCTCGGGATCTGCGGGCAGCGCCGTCTGCGGGATGTAGGCGCTGACCACCCCGTACGCCCACACCGCGGCGTGCGCCGTACCCAGACCGATCTGCACGGCCGACACCGCTTCGGGCTCGACAGCGCCGATGTCGACCTGCGTGGTGACGACAGCACCGCCGCTGCCGGGGACGACGGAGACCGACGGGTCGCCACCGGCGGTCGGGGCTCCCGTTCCGTCGGCGCCGGCGGGAGTGGTGGGAGCGGTCATACGGCGAGCACCGATCGGTGGGTGGCCAGGCAGGCCGAGATGGAGGCGAACAGGGCCGCCCGGTACGGGCCGGTGGCGACCACGCCGTCGCTGAACTGCAGCTGCGCGTTCTCGGCGTCCGAGCGGATGGTGTCCAGTGCGGTCGTCACATCGTTGGACACCTCCAGCGCCGGGGTCCCCGCCGGCACGGCCGGATCCGAGGACTCGGCGAGCACCGATCCGTTGCCGCGGGCCTCCTCGGTACGTAGCGCCTCCAGGTGCGCCGCCCGGTCCGCGCGCAGCGGCGTGATCAGTGCCACCGACGCCGGGTCGCCACCGAGCGAGGTGATCGTGGCGTCCAGGCGGGCCAGGTGCAGCCGGGTCGTCGCGATCAGCGTCTCGATCGGATCGACGGGCGGCGGGGCCTCGACGACGCTGGTCACGGTGGGTGCGTCGCCGCCGAAGACGGAGCAGCCGCTCAGCGCGAGGACCCCGGTGGCGCCGACGCCGGTAAGGAAACTGCGTCGGCGGATCGGGCGCTGACGAGGACTGGGCACGCGGGACATCATTCCAGATGCGGTTACTCTGACCGGGACAACTACACAGGCGGGAGCACGATGAGATCAGCTGACGAGGAGGTCCTGAGGGATCTCGCGCGATCTGTCGTCGGGCGCGTCGAGGGTCTCGACCTGGAGGACGTGGTCGTCGTGGCCGCCGGACGTCGCTCCCTGATCCGGGTGATCGTGGACGGCGACAACGGGGTCACTCTGGACGCCGCCGCCGAGGTCAGCCGCGCGCTGGGCGCCGAGCTGGACGCCGCCGAGGCCGCCGGCACCGCCTTCGTGGGCGCCGAGCCGTACACGCTCGAGGTGACCAGCCCCGGCATCGGCCGGCCGCTCACCGAGGAACGTCATTTCCGCCGGGCCCGGGCCCGGCTGCTCACCGTGACGATGCACGACGGCAGCAAGATCGAGGGTCGCGTCCGGCGCGTCGCCGACGGTGCACTCGAGTTGCTGTCCGGCGCCGACGCCACCGTCACCGTCGTCCCACTGGCGGAGATCCGGCGGGCCAAGGTCGAGGTCGAGTTCGGCAAGATGCCGCCGGCCCACGCGGCCCTGCTCGACGCCGACGGCTTCGTCGACCCGGCCCGCGCGTTCGACGAGGTCCCCGGTGACGAGTTCGTCGAGGACGACACCGACGACGCGCTCGATGACGACGACGACCCCGATGACGAGCTCGATGACAGCGACTCCGACTCGGACGACACCGACGCCGACGACACCGACACCGACACCGACGACACCGACGACGACGACGACGACGATCCCGTGCTCCCGTCGGACGCCACCGACCGCACCACACCGCGAATCACCCGCATGACGGAAGAAGGACAGCAGTGAACGTCGACATCGCCGCACTGAGGGCGGTCGAACGGGAGAAGAACATCAGTTTCGAGTCCCTCATCGAGACCCTCGAGACCGCGCTGCTCACCGCCTACCGGCACACCGACCACCATGCGCGCCCGCGCGCGGGTCGAGGTCAATCGCAAGACCGGCCAGATCCGGGTGCTCGCGCGCGAGACGCAGGGCGACGGCGAGGACGCCCCCGAGTGGGACGACACGCCCGAGGACTTCGGCCGGATCGCCGCCACCACCGCCCGCCAGGTCATCCTGCAGCGCCTGCGTGACGTCGAGAACGAGCGCACCTTCGGCGATTTCGCCGGCCGCGAGCACGACCTCATCACCGGCGTGGTCAGCGCCGACAGCCGCGTCAACGCCAAGGGCGTCGTGGTGGTCAGCCTCGGCGACGTCGAGGGCGTGATCCCGGCCGCCGAGCAGGCACCGGGGGAGACCTACGTGCACGGCCAGCGGCTGAAGTGCTACGTCGTCTCGGTCGTCCGCGGGATGCGCGGGCCGCAGATCACGCTGTCGCGCACCCACCCGGGCCTGGTCCGCAAGCTGTTCGCCCTGGAGGTGCCCGAGATCGCCGACGGCAGTGTCGAGATCACCGACATCGCCCGCGAGGCCGGCCACCGCTCGAAGATGGCCGTCCGGGCGACCGTGCCCGGCGTCAACCCCAAGGGGGCCTGCATCGGCCCGATGGGCCAGCGGGTGCGCTCGGTGATGAGCGAGCTGAACGGCGAGAAGATCGACATCATCGACCACGACCCCGATCCCGGGACGTTCGTCGGCAACGCGCTGTCGCCGGCCCGGGCGCTGTCGGTGACGGTGGTCGACCTGGCCGCCCGCGCCGCCCGCGTGGTGGTGCCGGACTACCAGCTCTCGCTGGCCATCGGCAAGGAGGGTCAGAACGCCCGGCTGGCCGCACGACTCACCGGCTGGCGCATCGACATCCGTTCCGACGCCGAGCCCGTCGGTGGGGGTGCCCCGGCCGGTGCCTCGGACAGGTAGAGTGAAGAAGGCCCGAGATCGGGCACTCCTCCCCACAGTCGGTGCTGTCGGGCCCCCGGGCCCGGTGACGAACCTGCGTGGGGTGTCGTGCCCGGGCGACGGCCGTTGACCTGCTGCGTGTCGTCGTCGCCGGACGGCGCTGTCGTGCCCGATCCGGCCCACCGGCTGCCCGGGCGCGGTGCGT
The DNA here is from genome assembly GCA_963700115.1 of uncultured Actinomycetota bacterium. Classification (GTDB taxonomy): domain Bacteria; phylum Actinomycetota; class Actinomycetes; order Mycobacteriales; family Nakamurellaceae; genus Nakamurella. The sequence goes on from OY969473.1 coordinate 1,952,287, forward strand.
ATCTGCACCGTGACACGCAGTGTCTGCAGAGCGCGATCCGCCGGAAGGCGTGGATGCGGGCCCTCCGGCTCGCCGCCCCGCTGCCCGACGACGCGGTCGCCGCCCACCTCGCCGAGGTGGTCGGGGGCAGGTCGACAGTGAAGGGTGCTCCCGCATCACGTGCAGTGCGCAGCACCTCGCAGTCCGGTTCCCCGCAGTTCGCTCCACCGCACAGTCCGACAACGAAGGCAGACCCATCGTGAGCAAGCCGTGAAGCACCAGCGATGAGCATCATCACCAACTAGGCCCGGCGTGCCATCCGCCGCTGGGCCCCCTCAGAAGGAGACCAGTGGTAGGTAAGGCCCGAGTATCCGCGCTCGCAAAAGAGCTCGGCGTTCCCAGCAAAGATGTGATGTCGAAGCTCGCCGAGCTCGGCGAGTTCGTCAAGACCCCGTCCTCGACCATCGAGGCCCCGGTGGTGCGCAAGCTGCGTGAGGCGTTCCCCGCAGCACCGGCCGCTGCCCCCAAGGAGACCAACGGTGGCGCCCGGCCGACCCCGGCCGCCGCTGCTCCCGCAACAGCCGCTCCAGTTGTCGCCGCGCCGGCGCCGACGCCCGCAGCTCCCGCTCCGGCGGCGTCCCCGGTGACCCCCGCAGCTCCCCGGCCGGCCGCTGCATCGCCTGCTCCCGCCCCGGCTCCGGCCGCACCCGCTCCGGCGGCTGCCGCCGCGCCGGCTCCTGCCGCGCCGGCCGCCCGGCCGCAGACCTCCGAAGCGCCGGCTCCGCGTCCGGCCGCTCCGCGCCCGGCGGCTCCTGCCGCGCCGGCGTCCCCGGAGTTCCGTCCGGCTGCTGCTGCCGCTGCTGCTGCTCCCGAGCAGACTGCACCCCCGGCTGCGCCGCGTCCCACCGGCGGCGTCCCCGGCGCTCCGCGTCCGCCGCGGGTCGGTAACAACCCGTTCGGCGTCGGCTCCGGTGGCCGCGCCGCCCCGCCGCGTCCCGGCGGCGGCATTCCCGGCGCCCCGCGGCCGCCGCAGGCCCGTCCCGGCACCGGTGTTCCCGGTTCCGCGCCGCGCCCGGCCGGTCCGGGTGGCCCCGGCGGTCCCCGCCCGGGCACCCCGGGCGGTCGTCCCGGTACCCCCGGCGGTCGCCCCGGCTTCGGTGGTCCTCCCGGTGCCGCCGGCGGCGGCGCCTACCGTCCGGGCGGCGCGCCCGGCGGTTACCGCGCCGGTGGTCCGTCCACCGGTGGTCCCGCGCGTCCCGGTGGCGGTGGCCCCCGTGGTGGTGCCGGTCGCGGCACCGCGGCGGGTGCGTTCGGTCGCCAGGGCGGACCGTCCCGCAAGGGTCGCAAGTCCAAGAAGCAGCGTCGCCAGGAATTCGACAACATGCAGGCCCCGTCGGTCGGCGGTGTCGTTCTGCCCCGTGGCAACGGCAGCACCGTCCGGCTGGTGCGTGGTTCGAGCCTGGCCGACTTCGCCGACAAGATCGACGCCAACCCGGCCTCGATGGTGCAGGCACTGTTCCACCTCGGTGAGATGGTGACCGCCACCCAGTCGGTGAGCGACGACATCCTGGAGCTGCTCGGCTCCGAGATGGGCTACGAGGTCGAGATCGTGTCCCCCGACGAGGAGGACCGCGAGCTGCTCGAGACGTTCGACCTGAACTACGGGGCGAACGAGGGCGGCGAGGACGAGCTGCAGATCCGGCCGCCGGTCGTCACCGTCATGGGTCACGTCGACCACGGCAAGACCCGGCTGCTGGACGCCATCCGCGACACGCACATCATGGACAAGGAGGCCGGTGGCATCACCCAGCACATCGGCGCCTACCAGGTGGCGACGGAGCTGGACGGCAACGAGCGGCTCATCACGTTCATCGACACCCCGGGCCACGAGGCGTTCACCGCCATGCGTGCCCGTGGTTCGAAGTCGACCGACATCGTGGTCCTGGTGGTCGCGGCCGACGACGGCGTGATGCCGCAGACGGTCGAGGCGATCAACCACGCCAAGGCCGCCGAGGTGCCGGTCGTCGTGGCGATCAACAAGATCGACAAGGAAGGCGCGAACCCGGACAAGATCCGGCAGCAGCTGACCGAGTACGGCCTGGTCGCCGAGGAGTACGGCGGGGACACCATGTTCGTCGAGGTGTCGGCTCGGGAGCGGATCAACATCGACGGTCTGCTCGCAGCCGTCCTGCTGACCGCCGATGCGGCCCTGGACCTCACCGCGAACCCGAACATGCCCGCGCAGGGTGTGGCCATCGAGGCCCACCTGGACCGCGGTCGTGGTTCGGTGGCGACCGTGCTGGTCCAGCGCGGCACGCTGCGGGTCGGCGACTCGATCGTCACCGGCAACGCCTACGGACGTGTCCGGGCCATGCTCGGCGACCACGGCGAGAACGTCTTCGAGGCGCTCCCGTCGCGGCCCGTCCAGGTGCTCGGCCTGACCTCGGTGCCCGGCGCCGGCGACTCGTTCCTCGTCGTCGAGGAGGACCGCGTCGCCCGCCAGATCGCCGAGCGTCGGCAGGCCCGGGCCCGCAAGGCCCAGGTCGCCAACCGTCGCCGGATCACCCTGGAGGACCTGGGTACCGCGCTGGCCGAGAAGAAGATCGAGAACCTCACGCTGATCATCAAGGGCGACAACTCGGGCACCGTCGAGGCGCTCGAGGACTCGCTGATGCAGCTCGAGGTCGGTCCGGACGTCAACCTGCGCGTCGTCCACCGCGGCGTCGGTGGCATCACGCAGGACGACATCAACCTGGCGGCGACCACCGAGGCCATCGTGGTCGGCTTCAACGTCAAGCCGGTCCGTGGTGTCCAGGAGCTCGCCGACCGCGAGGGCGTGGACATCCGGTACTACACGGTCATCTACCAGGCGATCGACGAGATCGAGCTGGCCCTGAAGGGTCTGCTCAAGCCGGAGTACGAGGAGATCAACGTCGGGTCCGCCGAGATCCGCGAGGTCTTCCGGTCCTCGAAGTTCGGCAACATCGCCGGTTGCATCGTCCGGTCCGGCGAGATCCGACGCAACGCCAAGGCCCGGCTGCTCCGCAACGGCGTCGTCATCAACGACGACCTGCGGATCGACTCGCTCAAGCGGTTCAAGGACGACGCGGTCGAGGTGCGGGAAGGCTACGAGTGCGGTATCGGGCTCGGCAGCTGGAACAACATCGAGATCGAGGACACCATCGAGACGTACGAGACCCGCGAGAAGCCGCGCGCCTGACGTACCACCGACCGTGGGAGCCCTCCGGGGCTCCCACGGTCGTCTCGACTCCCTCGCCTGCCGGCGACGGACCTACACGCATGAGGTGAACCATGGCTGATTCGGCCCGCGCCAGGAGACTGGCGAAACGCATCGTCGCGATCGTGGCGACCGAGCTCGAACACTCCGTCAAGGACCCGCGGCTGGCGATGATCACCATCACCGCAGCGACCGTGACCCCCGACCTCCGTGACGCGACCGTCTACTACACGGTGTACGGCGCGGACGAGGACGTCGAGTCCACCGGCATCGCGCTGAAGAGCGCCCTCGGGGTACTCCGCAGTGCGGTCGGCCGCGAGACCGGGATCAAGTTCACCCCCACCCTGACGTTCGTCCTGGACAAGGTCCCGGACACGGCACGGGCGATGGACGAACTGCTGAACGCGGCGAAGTCCGCGGACGCCGCGATCGCCGCCCAGGCGGCCCACGCCGCCTATGCCGGCGATCCGGACCCGTACAAGAAGCCGCCCGCCGTCGATCCGGACGACGAGCGCTTCTCGGCTTGATCTGTCGTTGAGGTCCGGGCGGTGTCGGCAGTTGCCGACACCGCCCGTTCGGCTTCTGCGCCCGCGCCCCAGCCTGATGGATCTGGATGGCCGCGAGTCGAATCGATCTTCAGCTGAACGCGTCAGCTGAACGCGTCTGCAAAGGTGACGAGAACCAGACGACCAAGCGAGCTTGGCAAGGACGCCGCCAATATGGACGTCGGTCCGGCCTACATCTGCCGGAACTGAGCAGCTTCGTAGACGGCACCCAGAATGTGACCGTCCAGTAGTGAGACCCGATTTGAAGCATGGCTCGGTGGCGAGGAACACGACCAACCTGAACGGCTTGCTCTAGTGATCTAGGGTTCAACCCCGCTGTGGAATAAGATACCGCGCCACTCAGATCGTGCACCTGGACGTCTGTACAACTAGATAACTAGACTGGTAGCGTCGCAACTATGACACGAGCCACAAGTCTCCAGCCGAGCCAGGTGATGACCTCGACCGGCGGCTTAGAAGTGAGCCCTGCGGCTGATTCATCTGTCGGTGGTGTCCTTTACGGTGCAGCCATGACATCGGGGGATGGCGTTCCGGGCTCGTGGTCGACGCGGGGTCTTGGGCGGGCGCCGTTGTCGACGTGGGGGAAGTCCGATCGGGATTCGGACCAGTGGCTTCCGCTGACGCGCCACATGGCCGACAGCGCAGCGGTGGCGGCACTTGTCTGGGACCGGTGGCTGCCAGACTCAGTAAGGCGAGTGATTCGCGGCGACTTGGCGGACGGTGCCGCACGCACGCTCTTCGTTTGGCTCGCGTCTGTCCATGACATCGGCAAGTGCAGTCCAGCATTCGCGGTCCAGGTGCCCGCTCTCGCTGACCGGATGTACGCAACCGGTCTGGTAATGCCGAGCGCAATAGCTAGCGATCGAAGCCCGCATTCTTTCGTCTCTCACGTACTGCTCCGTGATTGGCTGATGTCACACCGGAGCTTCTCGCGGTCCGTGGCGACGGCCGTTGCTGTAATACCTGGTGGCCACCACGGCGTCGCACCCCTCGTCGAAGATCTGACACGCGCCGGCCTGGTCGGGCAACGTGGGGCTGAGGTTTGGCAGGTTGCTCAGGGTGAACTTCTGGACTGGGCCGCGCATCACGCCGGAGTGGATCACGTCCTGGCGGACGTGCGCGACGCCGGCTTGTCAGCGCTCGCGCAGGTGCAGCTGACGGCCGCGGTGATCGTTTCGGACTGGATCGCCAGCGCCATCGAACCACTTTCCATTCGACGACGTGCGCTCGTCCGCGGATCGTGCGGCCGATGCGTGGAAGGCCCTGGCGCTGCCGCCACCCTGGCGGGCTGCGGTCCCCCCTTCACTCGACGACCAATTCCGACAGCGGTTCGCTTTGCCACCGGGTGCAGATCTGCGGCCCGTCCAGCGAACAGTGGCAGAGCTTGCCAGGTCGACAGAGGATCCATGTCTGTTGATTGTCGAGGCGCCGATGGGGGAGGGGAAAACGGAGGCAGCACTCCTGGCGGCCGAGATACTGGCCGCCCGCTTCGGCCTGGGAGGCTGTTTCGTCGCCCTGCCGACGATGGCGACCTCGGACGCGATGTTCCACCGCGTGCACGACTGGATTTCGCGGCTCCCAGGCGGGCCTGTGTCGATCTACCTCGCGCACGGGAAGTCCGCGCTCAACCCCGAGTTCCAGGAGCTCCAAGCTCTAGGACGACTGGTCGGCATCAGCCAGGATCCGTCCGGTGGTGATCCTCGATGTCAGCCGGCGTCGGACGGCCAGGCTGTCGCTCTCGCCTGGCTGAGTGGGCGGAAGAAGGGGGTGTTGTCGTCGTTCGTGGTCGGGACCGTCGATCAAATCTTGATGGGCGGGCTCCGCAGTCGGCATCTGGTCCTCCGCCATCTCGCCCTGGCCGGGAAGGTCGTCGTCATCGACGAGGTCCACGCCTCGGACGTGTTCATGAATGTCTACCTGGTGCGGGTCCTGACATGGCTAGGCGCCTATCAGGTGCCCACCGTGCTCCTCAGCGCAACGCTGCCCCGAGCTCGGCGCGAGGAGCTGGCCACCGCCTACCGGATGGGTCGCCGCCGTCGCGTGCCGACCGGGCCGGTGGTGTTCGGTGCTCGGCTCCCACCTGTGGCGCCTCCCGATCCGCTTCCGGCACGTGAAGCCAGCCCCTACCCGTGCATCACCGTCGCCACCGCCGAAGCGGTCCGGGCAGTCGCCGTGGCGCCGTCCGATCGAACCCTGCAGGTCTCGGTCGAGTTGGCCGATGATGACTTGAGCGCCTTGACATCGCTGATTCAGCAGGCCTTATCGGCCGGTGGCTGCGTGGCGGTCGTTCGTAACACGGTCGTCCGGGCGCAGGAGACGGCCGAGGCGCTCCGGGCTGTTTTCGGCTCCGACGAGGTTGCCCTGTTGCATTCGAGGTTCCTGGGGCCGGATCGCATGCGTAAGGAGGCGGAGCTGCGGCGCCGACTCGGTCCGCCGTCGATCGGGTCGGCTCGGCCGGCGCGGCTGATCGTGGTCGGCACCCAGGTGCTGGAGCAATCCCTGGATGTCGACTTCGATCTGCTCATAACGGACCTCGCGCCGATGGACCTGATGCTGCAACGCGTCGGTCGGTTGCACCGGCATCCACGTGACCCCGCGGTCCGCGGTTCAATGTCGCAGCCCCGTTGTGTAGTCGTCGGGGTCCAGAAATGGTCGACCGACCCACCGGCGCCCGTACCTGGATCCGTTTCTGTGTACGGCTTGTCAGTGCTACTACGTGCCGCAGCGACACTTCGTCAAGCAGTTCACGACGGGGAGATCGCCCTGCCGACGGATGTTCCCCGGCTCGTCGAACATGCATGTGCCGACGACTTCGTCGTCGCCGAGAGCTGGCGGCCGGCGTTTCTTGAAGCGGAAACGATCCACAGGCGCTCGGTCGCCGAGCGGGTGGCCGCCGCTGGCGACTTCGCCCTCGGGCCGATTCCGGACAACCTCGTCGATCTGACCAAGAGAAGCGTGGGCGACGCGGACGGACCACGGTCGCAGGCACGCGTCCGCGACGGTGACGACAGCATCGAGGTCCTGGTGGCTCAGCGCGTCGGACCCGCCGTCCGGATTCTGCCCTGGATCGATGTCCACGGCGGTGCCGAGATTACGACGCTCGGCGAACCGCCCTGGGACCTTGCTCGTGCGCTGGCGACGTGCACTCTGCGGTTGCCGGCGCAGCTCTGTCAGCCGTGGCGCATCGACCGAGTTCTTGCCGCGCTTGAGCAGCAGGGTCACGCCTCCTGGCAGACCTCGCCCTGGCTCAAAGGTCAACTGGTGCTGTTCCTGGACGAACAGCTTGGCGCCGTCCTGGACGGCGATCAGCTTCGCTACGACCCCGAGGACGGACTCGTGGTCACCAAAGGAAGTGGGTCATCGTGACACGCGGAAACAGCTCTCCGAAAACGAGATTCAACCTTCTGGACGAACCTTGGATCCCCGTGGTAATGCTGGACGACAGTCTCGAGGAGCTGTCGCTGACGCAGACCTTCGAGCGGGCGCATCTCGTCCGTGCTGTGGTGGGCGAATTACCCACCACCAGTTTCGCGCTGCACAGGTTGGTGCTGGCCGTGTTGTACCGGTCGATCGTGCTGCCCGCCTCCGATGCAGGCGACCACCGACCCTCGGAATACTGGAAGGCCCTGTGGCAACTGCCGGAGTTCCCGTCGGCTGTCGGCGAGTACCTCGACGGAATGCGGTCCCGGTTCGACCTGCTGGACCCCGCCCGACCGTTCATGCAGGTCGCCGACTTGACCACGGCAAAAGGTGACACCAGCGGACTGGAAAAGCTGATTGCGGATGTGCCGAATGGGCTGCCGTATTTCACCACTCGGGCCGGCCGGGCGCTCAGTCGGATCACCTTCGCCGAAGCGGCCCGCTGGTTGGTGCACGTCATGGCTTACGACATCTCCGGGATCAAGTCTGGCGCTGTCGGTGATGCTCGGGTCAAGGGCGGGAAGGGATACCCGATCGGTACTTCCTGGGCGGGAAATCTCGGCGGCATTCTGATCGAGGGGCACAACCTGCGCGAGACGTTGCTGCTCAATCTCGTCCTCGGCGCCCGAGCCGAGAACGACGAAGCCTGGTCCGGTGTCGACGATTTGGCCTTGTGGGAGCGCCCACCGCTCACCGCTGCGGTCGACCCGGACTTCTACGCGAACGGACCTGCCGCGGCTCTCACCTGGCCCAGTCGGCGTTTGCGACTGGTCCACGACCCGACCGGCGTGACCGGCGTCCTGATTGCCAACGGTGACCCGTTGGCGCCGCAGAACAGCGACCGCTTCGAGCCGATGACCACGTGGCGCCGCAGTGCGCCGCAGGAAAAGAAATCGGGTGTGGTGCCGGTCTACATGCCGCGCACCCATGATCCGGAGCGCAGTGTCTGGCGCGGTCTGGAAGCGCTGTTGCCGCAGGGCGTGACGGAGAGGCAGGGTGCGGATGCGGCGGGAGCGCGCTCGTCGGCGTCGCTGGACTGGGTGCGCCGCCAAACCGATGCCCTCGGGCCTGATTACCTGATCCGTACCCGCGCTGTTGGAATGAGCTACGGGTCGCAGAGTTCGAGCACAGTCGAGATTCTCGACGACTCGCTCGTGATGCATACCGGCTTGTTGTCGACAGCGGAACTGCAGGCCGCGGCCGTCGATGCTGTCCGGGCTGCCGAGGCGGCGGTGAACGCGGTGGGGGACCTCGCACGAAACCTCGCGGTCGCTGCGGGTGGCGAAGGCGAGGGCGCCCGTGATCAAGCCAGGCGGATGGGCTTCTTTGCCCTCGATGGACCGTTCCGGCGATGGCTGGCGGGTCTGGACGGCGGTTCCGATGTGGACGGCGCCACAGTCGACTGGCAGTCCCGGATCCAAGGGATCCTGCGGGAAATCGGCGATCAGCTGATAGCCGACGCCGGTCCAATGGCCTTCGCCGGGCGTCCCTCAGCACTGGGTCGACATATCGATGCCGGGCTCGCCGGGCTGTACTTCCGTCGCTCGTTGAACAAGGCGCTTCCGTCGGCCGGTAGCGTCCGACGTTCTGTCGTCACACCGTCGGCAGTCGTCGACGTCGACCCCCAGGAGGGCATTCGATGACCGTTCCGGTTTCTCTTCCACCACGCTCGGCCACTGCATCTCTCCGCGCGCACGTCGGGGGTGTGGTGGCGCAGCTCCAACGGGCTTACTTGGCCGATCAGCAGTCGTTGAGTGGCCCGGCGGCTGCCCACCTGGCCCGGTTGCGGAGAGGGGTGGGTTCTGAACCCGGTGCGGATCCCTTCGTCTGGCATCTGTTGTTCGCGGAGTGGCCCACAAAGCTGGAGGCTCGCGGCGAAGAAGCGACTGCCGCTGAAACAGCCGCACACGCCGCGCTGTGCCTGTATGCGGTCCACCAGCAATCCGAGCGGACACATCGGATGCACGTTTCAGGTCGGACCCTCGGTGGCGCCGTGGCGAGGCTGGCCAAGCCCGCCGGTGAGGAGGAGCAGCGCGTGCGGCGCCGGTTCAATGCTCTGGCGACGGCGGCCACCCTAAGCGAGGCCGTACATCATGCCAGGGGCCTCATCACCCAGCTCCGTGGTGCGGATATCCCGCTGGACTACGGCGGCTTCGCCGCCGATCTGTTCCTCCTGCAGTCCCCGTTACACGCCGACGCCGTGCGCAGGCAATGGGGGCGCGACTACTACCGCGACCAGCCTACGGCCGGCCCCGCCGACGACGACACGCCGACCCGAACCGCAGCAGCCCCGACCGAAGGAGACCCCTCATGACCACTGTCGACGTTCATATCCTCCAAACCGTGCCGCCCAGCAATCTCAACCGTGACGACACCGGAAGTCCCAAGACCGCCTATTACGGAGGTGTGCGACGCGCCCGGGTGTCGAGCCAGGCCTGGAAGCGTGCCACCCGCAAGGCGTTCGAAGCGGTCATGCAAAAGTCCGACCTGGGGGTGCGTACCAAGCGCATCGTCGAATTGGTTGCCGTCGAGATCACCCGGCTGGCGCCGGATCTTGAGACGCAGGCAATGACGCTGGCCGAAAAGGTGGTTACCGCAACCGGAGTCAAGGTCTCGCCGCCGAAAGTCAAGCAGGAGAAGGCAGGCGTCGGTGCGGAAGCGGGCGAGGCGCCTGCCGCCCAGGCGGGCTACCTCGTCTTTCTGTCGATGCACCAAGTAGCCAGGCTGGCCGAGTTGGCCGTGTCCGCGTCCCGGTCGGGAGTCGATACGAAACCAGCAGCCGCCAAGGCAGCAGCCGACAGCGCACACAGCATTGACGTCGCGCTGTTCGGCCGGATGGTCGCGGAGGCGACGGACCTCAACGTGGACGCGTGCGCCCAGGTCGCCCACGCGCTGAGTGTCCACGCGGTGGAGACCGAGTTCGACTACTTCACTGCCGTCGATGATCGAGCGCCGGAGGACAACGTCGGTGCTGGGATGATCGGCACGGTCGAGTTCAACTCGTCCACGTTGTATCGCTACGCGACAGTGAACGTCGATGCCCTGGCGAAAGCGCTCGGCGACTCGCTGGCAGCGCGTCGCGCGATACAGGCGTTCGTCCGGGCGTTCGTCACCTCAATGCCTACCGGGAAGCAGAACACGTTCGCCAACCGGACCTTGCCGGACGCCGTCGTCGTGATGGTCAGGGACGGTCAATCCGTCAATCTCGTCGGGGCCTTCGAGGATGCGGTGGTGGGCGAGCCGGGTTCCAGCCGTACCGCAGAGGCGAGTCGGCGCCTCGCCGCCTACGCCACCGATGTCGATGCCGCTTACGGAACGGCGCCGCTGCACAGTTTTGTGGTGCGGGTCGGAGCCGCCACCGAGTCGCTCGCCGGCCTGGGCGATGCCGTCAGTCTCACCGAACTGACGGAAGCCCTGGACCGGGTGCTGACCCAGCAGCAGGTGCCGTCGTCGTGACCGCCTTGGTACTGCGACTCGCGGGTCCGATGCAGGCCTGGGGTGACCGAAGCCGGTTCGTCCGACGGGAGACGAGGACGGAGCCCACCAAGAGTGGGGTTTTGGGGCTGTTGGCGGCAGCACAGGGACGGCGACGCACCGATCCGCTGGAGGACCTGGCTGGGTTGCGGTTCGGAGTTCGTCTGGACCAACCCGGGCGTCTCGTACGCGATTTCCAGGTCGCCCGGACTCTGGACGGCAGGACGTCGATGCCGCTTTCATACCGCTTCTACTTGTCAGACGCGGCCTTTCTCGCCGTCGTTGTCGGGAACGACGACCTCATCCGCGGTGTGGACAGCGCCTTGCGTGCTCCGACGTTTCCGCTGTACCTCGGCAGGCGATCTTGCCCACCGGCTGGGCCCGTGACGCTGGGTGTCCGCGACGGAGACCTAGACGGCGTGCTGCGTGAGGAGCCGTGGGTGGCATCCAACTGGCACCGTCGGACAGTCTCGGAGCGGGACGTCCGGCTCAGCGTCGTCCGAGACGCCGATGTCGGCGAGGAGGGGGAGGTCGTGCGTGACGTGCCGGTGAGTTTCGACCCCGAGTCCCGCCAGTACGCATGGCGGACGGTGACCCGCTACGACGTCACCGTGTCCAACCCGGACGCGCCGAAAGCCGTACACCCATCGGTGGGCTCTGCCCATGAACCGATGTCGCTGCTGGGGAGCGCCTGATGTTCATGACGCGATTCGCCATCAACACTGCGAGGCGCGGCGCGCAGAAGCTACTCGGATCGCCGCGTGCGATGCACGCGGCGGTCGAATCCGGCTTCCCGCCGACGTCCGACGCCGCGCCAGGTCGGGCCTTGTGGCGAGTTGATGTCGCGGGCGCCCGGCAATGGCTGTACGTGGTCAGCCCCGACCGCCCTGACCTGACACATCTCGTGGAGCAGGCGGGATGGCCGACGAGTATCGATCCATGGCAGACACGTTCGTACTCTGGTTTTCTGGAAGCTGTCGCCGAAGGACAGCAGTGGGGGTTCCGGCTCCGGGCGAACCCGGTCAAACAACTCCGGGACCAGCGCGCCCGGGTGCCGCACGTAACCGCCGATCAACAGCGCGAATGGCTTATCGAGAGGTCGTCCAGCCTCGGGTTCCGCATACCTGACGCTGCTGAAAGGACGCCGGCGGTCACCGTGTCGGATCGACAGCGGCGCAGCTTCCGCCGAGAGTCCGCGACGGTGACGCTTGTGACGGCGCAGTTCGACGGCGTGCTGGTAGTCCAAGACCCGGATATATTGCGGCGCACCCTATGTCAGGGCGTCGGTCGCGGGAAGGCATATGGTTGCGGTCTTCTCACCCTGGGACAAGCGTGACCAACCGCAAGATCCCGGGAATGCGACCGGCGGAGCTGCCGGATCTGGTCCGCGCAGAGGACCGGATGTCGTTCGTCTACCTCGAGCGGTGCATCGTTCATCGAGCCGACAACGCCATCACGGCGCAGGACGAGCGGGGAATCATTCACATTCCGACAGCCAGCCTCGGGGCCCTGATGTTAGGGCCTGGCACCCGGGTCACGCATCAGGCAATGTGCCTCCTCGCGGACAGCGGATCGACCGCTGTCTGGGTGGGGGAGCGAGGCGTGCGGTACTACGCTCACGGGCGTTCGCTCGCGAACTCCTCGCGCCTCCTCGTTGCGCAGGCGGCGGCGGTGTCCAACCAATCCGCGCGACTGCGGGTCGCTCGCGAGATGTACGCGATGAGATTCGTCGGCGAGGACGTGTCCGGCCTGACCATGCAGCAACTCCGTGGACGCGAGGGTGCTCGGGTCCGGAGGATCTACCGTCAGGCATCCGAGGACTCTGGTGTCCAATGGGACCGTCGAGAGTACGACCCTGCCGACTTCGAGGGTGGCTCGCCGGTGAACCAGGCACTCACAGCGGCTCATTCCTGCCTGTACGGCATCGTGCACGCGGTCATCGTCGCGCTCGGCTGCACACCGGGTCTTGGGTTCGTCCACACCGGTCACGGCAGGTCGTTCGTCTTCGACATCGCCGATCTCTACAAAGCAGAGGTCACGATTCCTATCGCCTTCATGATCGCCGCCCGAGAGCCCGAGGACGTGCCGGGAGAGACGAGACGGGCTGTCCGCGATGCGGTGCAGGACGGCAAGATCCTCTCCCGCTGTGCGCGCGACATTCGGCGGCTGCTGCTGCCAGGGGACGACGAGGTCACACAGGACTGGGACGCCGATGTGGTGCAGCTCTGGGACGGTGCCGGTCGGGTGGTCGAAGCCGGCCGGTCCTACGAGCAGGAGGGCGACGACACGTGGTCGTTCTGATGCTCACAGCGTGTCCAGCTGGTCTGCGCGGACACCTCACCCGTTGGTTTCTCGAAATCGGACCAGGAGTCTTCGTCGGCAAGGTTTCGGCCCGGGTCCGTGACCGGCTTTGGGCGCACGTCGTCGAACTGGCCAAGGACGGGCGCGCGATCATGGTCTACTCCGCGCCCACCGAGCAACGGTTGGCGTTCAAGGTGCACCGACACGATTGGCAGCCGATCGACCTGGACGGTCTGCAGCTCATTATGCGGCCGAACCCCGGTCAAGCGGTCAAGACCCCGGAGCTGCGCGCCGGGTGGAGTCAGGCGTCACGATACCGCCGGGCTGCGAAAGGCAGCGGCAAACCGAAGGCATAATTGCTTTGACCGGTCCATTCGTGCTGGTCAAGAAGTGTGCTCCCCGCCACCGCGGGGATGAGCCCGATGCAGCGCTGACTTCGGCAGCACCGCGACGCCGTGCTCCCCGCCACCGCGGGGATGAGCCCGCCACGCGTCCAGGGTCCAGCCGATCGCGGCGAGGTGCTCCCCGCCACCGCGGGGATGAGCCCAGGTGCGTCATCTTCGGCCGGCGTGTCAGCCGAGTGCTCCCCGCCACCGCGGGGATGAGCCCGGCGCGGCCAGCCTGGACAACTTCATCGACGGGTGCTCCCCGCCACCGCGGGGATGAGCCCTAGCAGGCGCAGACACAGAACCGCCCCGGCTGGGTGCTCCCCGCCACCGCGGGGATGAGCCCGCAACTGACCGATGCAGCGCGGGCGACCTGTTCGGTGCTCCCCGCCACCGCGGGGATGAGCCCTTCCGGCTCCGAGCGTACACGCGGATCGAACCGAGTGCTCCCCGCCACCGCGGGGATGAGCCCATCGGAGCCGTGTCCGCTGCCGCCTCCTGCGCGTGCTCCCCGCCACCGCGGGGATGAGCCCGCGTCACGCAACCAGCGCCGACGAATCGAGCGTGCTCCCCGCCACCGCGGGGATGAGCCCATCGCGCGCTGCGACGATCGTCCGCGAGACCGTGCTCCCCGCCACCGCGGGGATGAGCCCGCACGGCCCACCGTCGCGTGACGGCGGCGCGCGAGTGCTCCCCGCCACCGCGGGGATGAGCCCCCTCGCCAGCGCTGTCGCTGGTCGACGTACCAGGTGCTCCCCGCCACCGCGGGGATGAGCCCCCGCGCGCTCATCGCCGACCGCTACGAGCACGCGTGCTCCCCGCCACCGCGGGGATGAGCCCGCGACGGGGCTCGTGCGGCGTGCGAGCAGGTCGGCGTGCTCCCCGCCACCGCGGGGATGAGCCCATCGCCGGAGCGCGACCTGCTCATCGGCGTCGGGTGCTCCCCGCCACCGCGGGGATGAGCCCGCGGAACGTGGCCGGCCACCACCGGGCGGAGAGCGTGCTCCCCGCCACCGCGGGGATGAGCCCCGGGTCCGCGACGGTCTGACCCGCGTTCGGCCCGTGCTCCCCGCCACCGCGGGGATGAGCCCTGGCACGTCGACGTCGGTGCGTCGGCCCGCGCGTGCTCCCCGCCACCGCGGGGATGAGCCCACCGGGCGGCACGATCACGGTCACGGTGGCTCAGTGCTCCCCGCCACCGCGGGGATGAGCCCACGCCTAGCCGATGCCGTCCATGTCTTCGCGGAGTGCTCCCCGCCACCGCGGGGATGAGCCCAGGTGCGGGGCTAGTTCACCCGCATGGAGCAGGTGCTCCCCGCCACCGCGGGGATGAGCCCGTAGCACGGTGGACAGTCGTCGAAGCCTCTCGCGGTGCTCCCCGCCACCGCGGGGATGAGCCCAGCAGTCCTCGCGGGTAGCCGGCCTGCACCACGTGCTCCCCGCCACCGCGGGGATGAGCCCGGCTGTACCGGTAATCGGTCCGCACGACGGCTTGTGCTCCCCGCCACCGCGGGGATGAGCCCCCGGACGTCGTGGCGAGTCGGGCGCGGCCGCGGTGTGCTCCCCGCCACCGCGGGGATGAGCCCCCGGCGCAGGACGTGGCCGTACTGCACGGGACCGTGCTCCCCGCCACCGCGGGGATGAGCCCGCGTACGAACCCGGTGATCGCGGCGGCGAGCATGTGCTCCCCGCCACCGCGGGGATGAGCCCCGTCGGCAGACGATGGCACGCCGCCCCGAGAATTGGTGCTCCCCGCCACCGCGGGGATGAGCCCTGCTCCGTCGTGCGGCAAACGCCGCCGACGCGGAGTGCTCCCCGCCACCGCGGGGATGAGCCCCCGGATGACCGCGCCGACGACTGGCGCGACGGACGTGCTCCCCGCCACCGCGGGGATGAGCCCGCAGCGAGGTCAGGCCGTTCCAGGTTGTACAGCGGTGCTCCCCGCCACCGCGGGGATGAGCCCCCTCGACCGCAACATCGTTCTCGGCGAAGAACGTGCTCCCCGCCACCGCGGGGATGAGCCCGGCCGGTTCCGCCGGGGTTGGGTCGTGCGAGCGTGCTCCCCGCCACCGCGGGGATGAGCCCTGCCTCCGCAACATTCGAACCGACACCAGCAGGTGCTCCCCGCCACCGCGGGGATGAGCCCGGGTGGTCTTCGACCGCTACCGATCCGGTCGGGTGCTCCCCGCCACCGCGGGGATGAGCCCGACTTCGAGCGCCTCGGCGTGCCGTACCGAGCGTGCTCCCCGCCACCGCGGGGATGAGCCCAAGCGGATCGAGTGGTACCCGGCGGGCGTGTCGTGCTCCCCGCCACCGCGGGGATGAGCCCGCCGCGATCAGGTCATCTTTCGTCGCCATATCGTGCTCCCCGCCACCGCGGGGATGAGCCCAACGGCGAGATCAGCAACACACGCCACGGCGCGTGCTCCCCGCCACCGCGGGGATGAGCCCAGGGTCGGGCTGCCGCCCGTCACGGGCTTACCGTGCTCCCCGCCACCGCGGGGATGAGCCCGATCTCGGCCTGCCATGCGTGCAGCATCGGGTGTGCTCCCCGCCACCGCGGGGATGAGCCCGTGCACCTGGTCTGGAACAAGCTCGCCGCCATGTGCTCCCCGCCACCGCGGGGATGAGCCCGTGACGTGCTGATCAAGCTCGCGACTGACGACGTGCTCCCCGCCACCGCGGGGATGAGCCCCCGGCGTCATAGCCCAGCCGGTACGAGCGCGCGTGCTCCCCGCCACCGCGGGGATGAGCCCGCGAGGTCGTGGAAGTAGTTTCCTCGGACCTTGTGCTCCCCGCCACCGCGGGGATGAGCCCCCGATCGGCGGTGACGTGTCGATCAAGCTGGAGTGCTCCCCGCCACCGCGGGGATGAGCCCCCACGGTGCGAGCAGTTCGAGATGACCGACGAGTGCTCCCCGCCACCGCGGGGATGAGCCCTTCCGCCTCCCCGGACTGATCCGGGCGGAGCAGTGCTCCCCGCCACCGCGGGGATGAGCCCAACGACGCACCCGCTGCGCTGATCGGACCGGGGTGCTCCCCGCCACCGCGGGGATGAGCCCATGCGCGCGGCTCGCCGGTGTAGCCGACGCCCGTGCTCCCCGCCACCGCGGGGATGAGCCCCGCGCCGAGATCTGGTCGGACGCCGCGAAGGAGTGCTCCCCGCCACCGCGGGGATGAGCCCTCGGCCGCAACCGTCGCGCCCTGTTCCGACAGGTGCTCCCCGCCACCGCGGGGATGAGCCCGTGACGGAGACGACGACCCGGCGGGTGCCGGGGTGCTCCCCGCCACCGCGGGGATGAGCCCGTGACGCTGGCCGCGCGGCGGGTCACGGTCAGGTGCTCCCCGCCACCGCGGGGATGAGCCCGTGTCGGGGACGATTTACCGGGAGGACGGGACGTGCTCCCCGCCACCGCGGGGATGAGCCCCCCGCATTGAAGCGGTAGAACCGCCCCGCCAGGTGCTCCCCGCCACCGCGGGGATGAGCCCACGGGCTGGGATCGGGTCACGCCGCTGACGGTGTGCTCCCCGCCACCGCGGGGATGAGCCCGTTTCGGGCTTGTCGGTGTACGTGGCGGCGGTGCCGACCGCGTGCTCCCCGCCACCGCGGGGATGAGCCCGACTGATCTCAGCGCGCGCCAGCCGGAACAGCGTGCTCCCCGCCACCGCGGGGATGAGCCCACGCCGACGTCGTGGTCGTGGAACTTCGGCGAGTGCTCCCCGCCACCGCGGGGATGAGCCCTTCCCGTTAACCAGCCGGATCCATCGCGACACGTGCTCCCCGCCACCGCGGGGATGAGCCCTGCCGACTCAGCCTGACGGCCAGGTCGATCGAGTGCTCCCCGCCACCGCGGGGATGAGCCCAATCCGCGCATTGCCCATCTGCTCGGACGTCAGTGCTCCCCGCCACCGCGGGGATGAGCCCAGTGTGGTGGCGTGGAGGAGTTCCGCGTCGCTGTGCTCCCCGCCACCGCGGGGATGAGCCCGGGGAGATCGACGTGATGGAGCAGGTCGGCACGTGCTCCCCGCCACCGCGGGGATGAGCCCGTCCCCCCCGGCCCTCCCGCGACCGCGGCCACGTGCTCCCCGCCACCGCGGGGATGAGCCCCGGCTGCCGAACGTCGCAATCTCCGCGAACTGGTGCTCCCCGCCACCGCGGGGATGAGCCCGGCCTTCTTCAACGCATCGGCTTTGCGCTTCGGTGCTCCCCGCCACCGCGGGGATGAGCCCACAACCTGCGCACCCGGGGCAGGCAGACGCGCGTGCTCCCCGCCACCGCGGGGATGAGCCCTACCGCGAGTTCGTGCAGATGACCGGCGGCTGGTGCTCCCCGCCACCGCGGGGATGAGCCCTAGCGGTGCTGTTCTCCGTCACAGACGTGAGGGTGCTCCCCGCCACCGCGGGGATGAGCCCAACCAGAACATCGGCGCACGCGCCGTCCGGGAGTGCTCCCCGCCACCGCGGGGATGAGCCCGCACTGATGACGCGGAGACCGCGCAATCGCGTGGTGCTCCCCGCCACCGCGGGGATGAGCCCGACTGCAAGCCGCTGCACCTTCACCATCACCCCGTGCTCCCCGCCACCGCGGGGATGAGCCCAGGACCAGAACGAGGACGAGGGCCGTGCCCGCGTGCTCCCCGCCACCGCGGGGATGAGCCCGGCCGGTCGCCACACGTCCCCCACCAGCCATTTGTGCTCCCCGCCACCGCGGGGATGAGCCCCTGGGCGGCTGGCCCAACGCACTGACCGCGCCGTGCTCCCCGCCACCGCGGGGATGAGCCCTCGGATGACGTAGCGGCATCAGTTCGCTGTCGGGTGCTCCCCGCCACCGCGGGGATGAGCCCTATGAGCAGATCGGCAAGTTCGACTGGACCGAGTGCTCCCCGCCACCGCGGGGATGAGCCCGAACCGATGCGGCACTGCGAGGCTGGGAGAACGTGCTCCCCGCCACCGCGGGGATGAGCCCATTTCCGCGATGTTCTCGCGTGTCGTCACGGGGTGCTCCCCGCCACCGCGGGGATGAGCCCGGCGAGATCGACGTCATGGAGCAGGTCGGCACGTGCTCCCCGCCACCGCGGGGATGAGCCCGTGTCGGGGACGATCTTCCGGGAGGACGGGACGTGCTCCCCGCCACCGCGGGGATGAGCCCGGTCGCAGGTCCGCGCCGTGGCGCGTGCCGCTGTGCTCCCCGCCACCGCGGGGATGAGCCCATGACGGTGGCCGAGCTGCGCGCTGACCCCGGGTGCTCCCCGCCACCGCGGGGATGAGCCCATCGGCAACGGGCTGTGGGTGGTCCCGGTCGAGTGCTCCCCGCCACCGCGGGGATGAGCCCGCATCGGCCATGCGTGCCTGCGTAGCGCGTGCGTGCTCCCCGCCACCGCGGGGATGAGCCCTGGAGTGCTACCAGTCGCCCGCATCCCCGACGGTGCTCCCCGCCACCGCGGGGATGAGCCCCGTCCCACGCCGCCCCGTAAGTGGTGCGGAAAGTGCTCCCCGCCACCGCGGGGATGAGCCCCCGGTGGTAGTGCGCCTCAATATTGCCACCGAGTGCTCCCCGCCACCGCGGGGATGAGCCCAGGAGCTGGTGCCAGCCGCCGAGCACGACACCGTGCTCCCCGCCACCGCGGGGATGAGCCCAGGAATGACGCAATGTTCCTGCACCTCGGGGAGTGCTCCCCGCCACCGCGGGGATGAGCCCGGGCGGCTCGGCGTGCTCGAACAGCACGAGATGTGCTCCCCGCCACCGCGGGGATGAGCCCTGGTAAACCCTGACGTTGAACGGTCGCAGGTCGTGCTCCCCGCCACCGCGGGGATGAGCCCGGGGGGCTGCACACCGACAGGTCGATGGTGTTGTGCTCCCCGCCACCGCGGGGATGAGCCCACCCATCGACGCGGGCAATTGCTTCCACGCCAGTGCTCCCCGCCACCGCGGGGATGAGCCCGTCTCAGCTCGAGCAGCCGGCGCGGAATCGTAGTGCTCCCCGCCACCGCGGGGATGAGCCCAGTGCGATCCCGAACGTGGCGACGGTGGTGGCGTGCTCCCCGCCACCGCGGGGATGAGCCCGTCCACCCATTCGGGCCAGCACAGACGGAGCCGCGCTCCCGCCACCGCGGGGATGAGCCCGGCCCGGAAGCCCGTGCCACTTCGCCCTGCGGGTGCTCCCCGCCACCGCGGGGATGAGCCCGCCAAGAAGAACGCCCACGAGCTGGCCCGCTCGTGCTCCCCGCCACCGCGGGGATGAGCCCAGCGGCAGCGTCCCCGTCAGCTCGGGGAAGCTGTGCTCCCCGCCACCGCGGGGATGAGCCCGAAGGCGAATACATGTTGCATTCGGAAAGGGCGTGCTCCCCGCCACCGCGGGGATGAGCCCGCCGCCGCGCCGGTCACGCTCACCCTCGCCGGGTGCTCCCCGCCACCGCGGGGATGAGCCCCTGCCGTGGCTCGACGACCACAACGGGTCCGAGTGCTCCCCGCCACCGCGGGGATGAGCCACCGGCAACTATCGGGCGAAGTTCGACACCTGGTGCTCCCCGCCACCGCGGGGATGAGCCCCCGACAACGCCTGACACTGCGGCCTTGTGAGCGTGCTCCCCGCCACCGCGGGGATGAGCCGATGACGCGCTGTGGGGCGGGGTGTTTGCGGAGGTGCTCCCCGCCACCGCGGGGATGAGCCCACGCGAGCCGCAGGGATCTGCTTCGGCCGCGGGTGCTCCCCGCCACCGCGGGGATGAGCCCAGCCGGCTACACGCTGCCGAGAGTGAGCCGCGAGTGCTCCCCGCCACCGCGGGGATGAGCCCTCATGCTCCTCGTTGGCGACCCGGTCCACGAAGTGCTCCCCGCCACCGCGGGGATGAGCCCTCGCCAAGGGCGGGTTGACTGTCGAGCAGGCGGTGCTCCCCGCCACCGCGGGGATGAGCCCGACCGCCGGCAATACGACCGCGTGTGGTCCGAATGCTCCCCGCCACCCGCGGGGATGAGCCCGAGGCGTGGCAGAGTCTGCGCCCAGGACGATCTGCCTACCGACGGACACGGTTTTTGCCCCCTGGTGGCACGAAACTGCACACCGCGGGGAACGGCCGACGAGTCGCCGAGCGACCGACACTTCTTAATCAGTTCCCGGAGTCTGCAACAAGCAGAAGCTGGACCCGCCGACCGGCACGGCGAGAATGCGACACTGGGTTCAGGTAAGCCAGCGGAAGGGGGTTGTCATGTCGGTGTCGATGACCGTTCCGGACCATCTGCTGAGCACCGAGGAGTGGTCCGCGCTGGACCACGAGCCCTACCTGCACTACGAACTGGCGGAGGGCGTGCTCGTGATGACCCCCAGGCCGTTGCCGCGGCACCAGCGGGTGGCGATGAACCTGGTTCAGCTGATCGAGCACCAGCTCGGATTCGACATGGTGGCGCTGGTCGACGTCGAGATCGGGCTCCGGGTCGGCGCCCGCGCCACCCACCGCGCCCCCGACGTCACGGTCACCACGCGCGACGTGCTGCGCGCCAACCGGCCGTGGATGGAACCCGCCGACGCCGCGCTGGTGGTCGAGGTGGTGTCCCCGGGCAGCGTCAACACCGACCGGGTGCTGAAGGTGCACGAATACCAGGCCGCGGGGATCCCGGCCTACCTGGTGGTCGACCTGGAGAGCCGCGAGCTGATCGGCTTCCAGTTGGACGCGTCGGGGGCTTACGTCAGTACGGTCGCCGACCCGGTCCGGTTGACCGTCGCCGGCGTCGAGGTGCGCATCGGCTGGGCGGATCTCGACCTCAACTGAGCCCTCGGTGACGATCTTCGTCACGCTCGCTTCGAGCCGGAGCCGGACCGCGAGGAACTAGGCTGACCCGATGAGTGCCGCGCCCCTGATCTCCACGGCGGCACCCGTGCACTCCGTGGCGGAACGGATCGCGGCAGCCCGCTCGGTGCTGATCCTGTGCCACGTCAACCCCGACGCCGACACCCTCGGCAGCGCGCTCGCGCTGGGTCTGGCTCTACGGACCCGGGGGACCACGGTGCAGGTCGCGTTCGACGAACCGGCCGTCCCGGAATCGCTTCTCGAACTGCCCGGTCAGCACCTGATCACCCACGAACCCTCGACGACCGCAGGCCTGGTCATCTGCGTGGACGTCGCATCGCCCGCTCGGCTGGGCTCGCTCGTCCGGCTGCTGGACGACGCGGCCGACAGCATCGTCATCGACCATCACGCCAGCAATCCCGGTTTCGGCCACCTGAACTGGATCGACCCGCACGCCGAGGCGACCGTGGTGATGATCGCGGCGCTGCTCGACGAGCTCGGCTTCCCCCTGACCACCGACATCGCCACCAACCTCT
This sequence comes from uncultured Actinomycetota bacterium, assembly GCA_963700115.1. Classification (GTDB taxonomy): domain Bacteria; phylum Actinomycetota; class Actinomycetes; order Mycobacteriales; family Nakamurellaceae; genus Nakamurella. The sequence continues at coordinate 1,973,971 of OY969473.1, forward strand.
ACGCGGGCCTGGCCACCGACACGGTCAACTTCCGGTTCGCGAGCCCCGCCGGGCACCGACTCGCCGCCCGGCTCATCGACGCCGGCGTCGTCGCCGACGAGGTCCTCCGGCCGCATCTCCGACACCCATCCGTTCGGCTGGCTGACGATGCTGGGCAGCGTGCTGTCCGCCGCCGTGCTCGACCCGGACGGCGCCCATGGGCTCGGCCAGGTCGTCGTCCGGATCCCGCTGGAGGTCGCCGCCGGCCTGCGCCGCGAGGAGCTGGACGCGGTGATCGACATCGTCCGCACCAGCGCGGAGGCCGAGGTCGCGGTGGTCGCCAAGCAGACCGACCACGACATCTGGCAGGTGTCGCTGCGCTCGCACGGCGCGCTCGATGTCGCCGCGGTCGCCGTCCGCTTCGGCGGCGGGGGACATCCCCGCGCCGCCGGCTACACCTTCGTGGGCAGCGGCACAGCGCTGGCCGACCAACTCGACGCCGCGTGGAACGTCCCTCGGACGTGAGCATCGACATCAGCCGCCGTGCATGGGCGGTCTGGGGCATCGGCGCCGGCGTCTACATGTTGGCCGTCTTCAACCGCAGCACGCTCGGCGTCGCCGGCCCGGACGCGCTGAGCCGCTTCGGGATCGAGTCCGGGGCGCTGGGCATCTTCATCACCCTGCAGCTCGCCGTCTACGCCGGGATGCAGGTGCCAGCAGGCATGCTCATCGATCGCTTCGGTCCGCGCCGGATGCTGCTGACCGCCGCGCTGATCATGGCCGCCGGGCAGCTCGGCTTCGCTTTCGCCCCGAACTACCCGCTGGCGCTGGTCTCCCGCGGCATCCTCGGCTGCGGCGACGCGATGACCTACGTCAGCGTGCTGCGGCTGATCTCGGCCTGGTTCCCCGGCCGCCGCTACCCGCTGCTCACCTCGTTCTCCGGCTTCTTCGGCGTCGTCGGCAACGTGCTCGCCACCGTGCCGTTGGCGGCGTTGCTGCCGGTGTGGGGCTGGGTGCCGACGTTCTCGCTGGCCGGTGGACTCTGCCTCGGCTACGCGCTCGTGCTGATCCGGAAGGGCACCGAACCACCGCCGTACGTCGCGAAGGCCGCCCCGGCCGAGGCGGTCCGCGGTCGGCAGCTCGCCGGTGAGGTGTCCCGCTCGTTCCGCGAACCCGGAGGCCGGCTGGGCTTCTGGGTGCACTTCACCACCATGAGCGGCTCCGCGGTGTTCACCGTCCTGTGGGGCTTCCCGTACCTGACCACCGCCCTCGGCTACTCCCGGGGGCTCGCGTCCAGCTTGCTGCTGCTGACCGTCATCGCCCAGTCCCTGTTCTCCGTCTCGCTGGGCACCCTGCTCGGCCGCCGTCCGTCGATCCGGGTGCCGCTCGCGTTCGGGGTCAGCATCCTCAACCTGGCCATCTGGGGTCTGCTCATCGGCTGGCCCGGCGGGCACCCGCCGCTCGGCGTGATGATCGCGCTGATGGTGCTGCTCGCCGTCGGCGGTCCGTCGTCGATGGTCGGCTTCCTGCTCGCCCGCGATTACAACCCGCGGCACCGCATCTCCACCGCCACCGGGCTGGTCAACTCCGGCGGCTGGATCGCCACCCTCACCGGGGTGCTGCTGGTCGGCCAGATCCTCGACATCGTCGAGCCGGGCCCGGTCAAGACCACCACCGGCTACCGCTGGGCGTTCGTCGCCATCCTGGTGCTCACAGCGTTCGGGCTGTACCGACTCACCGTCTGGTGGCTGCGGGTCCGCCGGCAACTGTTGGAGCTGCAGGCGTCCGGCGGCCACGGCCCCATCGAGGTCCATCCACACCGATTCGACCGATACGACGGCGGCTCCACTCCCACCGGAGGCACCCCCTGATCCCCGGCCTGTTGTTGGTCGACAAGCCCACCGGGCCCACCTCTCACGACATCGTCGGCCGCGGCCGACGGGTGCTCGGGACCCGCCGGGTGGGCCACGCCGGCACCCTGGACCCGCTCGCGTCGGGCCTGCTGGTGCTCGGGGTCGAGCGCGGCACCAAGTTGCTCGGGCACCTGGCCCTGAAGGACAAGACCTACCTCGCGACCATCCGGCTCGGCGAGGCCACCACCACCGACGACGCCCAGGGCGACATCCTGAGCAGCGCCGAGGCGTCCGGCGTGACCGATGACGCCATCGCCGCCGGGATCGCCGCGCTGACCGGCGACCTGATGCAGGTCCCCAGCTCGGTGTCGGCCGTCAAGGTCGACGGCAGACGCGCGTACGACCTCGTCCGGTCGGGCGAGACCGTGACGCTGGCCGCGCGGCCGGTCACGGTCAGCCGCTTCGACGTCCTGGCTATCCGCCGCGGCGACATCGCTACGGCCACCGTCGATGTCGACGTCATGGTGGACTGCACCACCGGCACCTACATCCGCGCACTGGCCCGCGACCTCGGCGTCGACCTCGGGGTCGGGGCGCACCTCACCGCACTGCGCCGCACCCGCATCGGGCCGTTCGACCTGAACGGTGCCCTGGACCTGTGGGAGATGGGGCCCGACGACCGCGACACCGCGCACGCCGCGATCCTGCCGGCCGCGCGCGCCGCGGAGCTGTCGTTCCCCAGCCGCCGGGCGACGGCCGACGAGGCCCGCGATCTGTCCTACGGTCGGCCGCTGGCGGCCGTGGGAATCAACGGCACCTATGCGGTGCTGGACACTGCAGGGGAACTGCTCGCACTGCTCGCCGAGGACGGCGAGCGGGCGAAGCCCGTGCTGGTCTGGCACGCGGCGAGCTGAGGAGGAGTCGACGGTGCAGCGCTGGCGAGGCGTGGACGAGGTACCCACCGGATGGGGGCGCTGTGTGCTCACCGTCGGCGTGTTCGACGGGCTGCACCGGGGCCACCAGAAGATCGTCGGTGCCGCCGTGGACCGGGCCCGGAAGCTGGGCCTCCCGGCGGTCATGATGACGTTCGACCCGCATCCGGCTGAGGTCATCCGCCCCGGGAGCCATCCGGCCGAGCTGACGCCGTTGCGCCGCCGCGCCGACCTCGCCGAAGGGCTCGGCGTCGACGTGTTCTGCGCGTTCCCGTTCACCCGCGCGGTCGCCGCGACCTCACCGGAGAGCTTCGTCCACGAGGTGCTGGTCGAGAAGCTGTTCGTCTCCGACGTCATCGTCGGACACGACTTCCGGTTCGGACACAAGGGCGCCGGCACGGTGGGACTGCTGCACGACCTGGGGGAGCGCTGGGGGTTCCGGGCCGAGGGCGTGGAACTGCTGTCCGAGGGCACGTCCAAGATCTCGTCCACCTACGTGCGGGCCTGCGTCGCCGCCGGCGACGTCACCGCCGCGGCCGCCGCTCTCGGCCGGCCACACCGGGTCGAGGGCGTCGTCGTGCACGGCGACGGGCGCGGCACCGGCCTCGGCATCCCCACCGCCAACCTGGACACCACCCCGCACGCCGCCATCCCGGCCGATGGGGTCTACGCCGCCTGGCTGCAGGTCGGCACCCGCCGGTCCCCGGCCGCCGTGTCGGTGGGCACCAACCCGACCTTCGAGGGCAAGGAGCGCCGGATCGAGGCGTTCGCGCTGGACGGCGGCGGCAACTTCTACGGCCGCCGGGTGGCCGTCGACTTCGTCGAGCGGCTCCGCGGGATGTGGAAGTTCGAGTCGTCGGCGCTGATGATGACCGAGATCGACCGCGACATCTCCCGCACCCACGCCATTCTCGGTACGTCTCCGGTCGAGGCCTGACCCGCCCGGTGGCGTGCTGGCTACGGTGGAGTGATGTCCCTCCTGCCGGGTCGACGACCCCTGCTGCTGCTCGAGCTCGACCTCACCCACGCGCCGGCCGAGTCCGGTAGCGACGGGCTGTTGAGCCGACTCGGTGGTCGGACCGGCCACCAGTTGCGCCCCACCCTGCGGGCGCTCCACGAGGCGGCCGACGACCCCCGCGTCGGTGGACTGATCGTCAAGGTCGGGGGCACGCTGCCGTGGGCGGTGATGCAGGAGCTGAGGCTCGGCGTCCGGGCGTTCGCCGCCGGCGGGAAGCCGACGGTGGCGTGGTCCGAGAGCTTCGGTGAGGGCACCGGCGACACCGCCGGCTACGTGTTGGCGACCGCGTTCGACCGGATCTGGCTGCAGCCGGGCGGCGGTCTGGGCCTGCTCGGGGTCGGGATCGAGACGACCTTCGTCCGTGGAGCGCTGGACCGGCTCGGCGTCGAACCGCAGCTCGAGCAGCGCCGGGAGTTCAAGAACGCCGCCGACCGGGTGATGCGGACCGGGTTCACCGAGGCGCATCACCTGGCGACCGACCGGCTCGCGGAATCGTTGTTCGACGAAGGCGTCGCGATGATCGCCGCCGGCCGTGGGATCGCGCCCTCGCGGGTGCGGGAGCTGGCCGACACCGGCCCGCGGTCAGCCGCCGAGGCGCTGGACGTCCGGCTGGTCGACGAGTTGGGGTACCGCGACCAGGCCTACGCGGCGATCCGGGCGACCATCGGGACACCGACCGACCTGCTGTTCGCCGACCGTTGGCGGCCGCGCCGGAAGCTCCGGCTGCCGGCCCGGTCGCGGAAGCACGTGGCGTTGGTGGAGATCCGCGGCGGCATCGTCTCGGGTCGCTCCCGCCGCACCCCGATGGGTCGCCAGGTCGGCAGCGACTCGGTGTCCGCCGCCCTCCGCGCCGCCACCGAGAACGCACACGTCGCGGCGGTCGTGTTGCATGTCGACTCACCCGGTGGGTCCGCGGTCGCCTCCGACACCATCTGGCGCGAGGTGTGCCGGGTACGGGAAGCCGGCAAGCCGGTGGTCGTCTCGATGGGCGCGGCCGCCGCGTCGGGTGGCTACTACGTCGCCTGCCCGGCCGACGTCATCGTCGCGCTGCCGGCGACGCTGACCGGATCGATCGGCGTGTTCGGCGGGAAGCTCGTGGTGAGCGCCCTTCTCGACCGCCTCGGGGTCACCACCGGGTCGGTCGCGCACGGGTCGCGGTCGCTGATGTTCTCGTCCCGCCGCAGCTTCTCCGACGGCGAACGGGAGCGCTTCGCGGCCACCGTCGACGCCATCTACGACGACTTCGTCGGCAAGGTCGCGCACGGCCGCGGCCGCACGGTCGCCGAGGTCGACGAGATCGCCCGCGGCCGGGTCTGGTCCGGGAGCGACGCGCTCGGGGTCGGGCTCGTCGACGAACTCGGCGGCCTGCGCGACGCGGTCCGGATCGCCCGCGAGCGTGCCGGTCTCCCCGAGGACGCACCGGTGCGCCGCGCCGGCCGGATCAGCCCGGTGGCCCGGCTCGGGCGGCCGACGAACAGCGAGGACCCGCGCGCGGTGCTCGGCGGTCTGCCGGAGCTCCGGACCGCGTTGCGGATGCCGACGGGCGCGCAGCTGGTGATGCCGTCGATCACCCTCCGGTGAGCGGTCAGGGACAGGTGAGAACGACGCGGCGGCTGTTGATCTCGCGGTGGTCGACCGGCAGCCGGTAGACGGGCTCCGGGCGAGCGGAGTGAGCCGTGCCGTGGATCGCCCTCAGCGCAGGCCGAGGCCACACTCGCACGGCATCCACCCCGAAGCGGCTGGCTAGGCTCGGTCGATGACCGATCTGCAGTGGTCCGTGGTGCTCACCGACGCGGACACCGGCGTCGAGATTCGTTCGGAGAGGCGTGATCTCGTTCTCCGGACGGCCGGCGTCGGCAAGCTGCTGCTGCTGGTGACCGCCGCCCGGCTGATCGTGGCCGGTCGGTTGTCGCCGGCGGAGCGGCTGCGGCGGACTGCGGCGGACGCGGTGGCCGACTCCGGGATCTGGCAGCATCTGGCCGTCGACGAGCTCGCCGTGCGGGACCTGTGTCAGTTGATCGGCACGGCCGGCGACAACCTCGCCACGAACGTGCTGCTGCGCCGGGTCGGTCTCGACGCGGTACGCGAGACCGCGGCGCTCCTGGAGCTCCGTGACACCGCCCTGCTCGACCGGGTCCGCGACTCCCGCGGGCCGGACGACCCGTGGACGCTGTCCACCGGCACCGCGGCCGAGCTGGCCGGCGTCATGGCGGCGACGGCGGTCCGGCGGCTGGTGGACTTCGACGTCTCGCAGCTGGTGCTGGGCTGGCTGGCCGACGGGCTCGACCTGTCGATGGTTGCTTCCGGCTGGGGCTGGGATCCGCTGGCGCACAACGCTCCTGGTGCTCCGGTGCGGCTGCACCACAGAACCGGCACCGACGACGGCGTCCGCTGTGACGTCGGTGTTGTCATCGGCCCGTGGCGCACCGTCGCCTACGCGGTGCTCGCCAACTGGGACCCGGCCGAGCCGGACCGGCTCCCCGAGGTGCTCGCCCGGATGCGCGCCGTCGGCGACGAACTGAGGGCGTCGGTCTTCCGGTAGGCCGTCGGCACCGACCACATCCAGCCCCCCGGCGGATTCCGGGGTGGCGGAGTGTGGGCGCCGGCCGGGAGATGTCGTCACGCACCGCGCCGAAGGCGGTACACCCGGTACGGCCGGCCGGGTACCCGCTGGTAGACTCAGCGGTTGGGTTCGGCTGCAGTCCGTGGCTGCCGACACCGTCCACCCCCCGGCACCCGTCCGGAGCGGGACGATCACGGTACAGAAACACAAGGAGTTGGCGTGGCACTGACCACCGACCAGAAAAAGGGCATTCTCGCCGAGTACGGCCTGCATGACACCGACACCGGTTCGGCCGAGGCCCAGGTGGCCCTGCTGACCAAGCGCATCGCCGACCTGACGGAGCACCTGAAGGAGCACAAGCACGACCACCACACCCGTCGGGGCCTGCTGGGCCTCGTGGGTAAGCGTCGTCGCCTGCTGCGCTACCTGCAGACCGTCGACATCGCGCGTTACCGCAGCCTCATCGAGCGACTCGGCCTGCGCCGCTAGCTCACCTCCGGCTGGGCGGCATCCCGCCGCCCAGCCGCCGGCTCCGTCGCGCATCGCGTGTCGCGGACAGCGCCGCCCGGTCCTCGGTAGTGGCCCCCGGAAGCACCTTCCGGCGGCTTCGATCGATGATCGGCGACCTTGATGCGGCACCCGGTGCGAACGGACACGGAAACCCCGTACGCCCAAGGAGATACATGTCAGACGACACCGCTCTGAGCGCCACCGCTGTCCTGGACAACGGTGCTCACGGCACCCGCACCATCCGCTTCGAGACCGGGCGCCTCGCCCAGCAGGCCGCCGGCTCCGTCGCCGCGTTCCTCGACGAGGACACCATGCTGCTGAGCGCCACCAGCGCCGGCAAGCACCCGAAGGAGCAGTTCGACTTCTTCCCGCTGACCATCGACGTCGAGGAGCGGATGTACGCCGCGGGTCGCATCCCGGGCTCGTTCTTCCGTCGTGAGGGTCGCCCCTCCGAGGACGCCATCCTCACCTGCCGGCTCATCGACCGACCGTTGCGCCCGTCCTTCGCCGACGGCCTGCGCAACGAGATCCAGGTCGTCATCACGGTCATGGCCCTCAACCCCGACGTGCTCTACGACGTGCTGGCCATCAACGCCGCGTCCGCGTCCACCCAGATCGCCGGCCTGCCGTTCTCGGGCCCGGTCGCCGGTGTCCGCGTCGCCCTCATCGGCTCCCAGTGGGTCGCCTTCCCGACGCACTCGCAGCTGGAGAAGGCCGTGTTCGACATGGTCGTCGCCGGCCGTGCGGTGAAGAACGCGGCCGGCGAGGACGACGTCGCGATCATGATGGTCGAGGCCGAGGCGACCGCCGACGCCTACACCCTGATCGGCGAGGGCGCCACCGCTCCCACCGAGGAGGTCGTCGCCCAGGGCCTCGAGGCGGCCAAGCCGTTCCTGCGCCAACTGGCGAGGCCCAGCAGGAGCTGGCCGCCCAGTCCTCCAAGGAGACCGGCGACTTCAAGCTGTTCCCGCCGTACCAGTCCGACGTCTTCGACGCCGTCAACGAGATCGTCGGGGCCTCGGTCGCCGAGGCCCAGGCCATCGCCGGCAAGCACGACCGCGAGGCCCGCGTCGACGAGATCAAGGGTGACCTGCTCGTCCAGCTCGGGGACCGGTTCGCCGGTCGCGAGGCCGAGATCGGCAAGGCCTACCAGGCGGTCAACAAGAAGACCGTCCGCAACCGCATCATCACCGAGCAGGTCCGCATCGACGGTCGTGGCCTGTCCGACATCCGGACCCTGTCCGCCGAGGTCGGCTACCTGCCCCGGGTCCACGGTTCGGCGCTGTTCGAGCGCGGCGAGACCCAGATCCTGGGTGTCACCACGCTGAACATGCTGCGCATGGAGCAGCAGCTCGACACGCTGTCCCCGGAGACGCGCAAGCGCTACATGCACAACTACAACTTCCCGCCGTACTCGACCGGTGAGACCGGTCGCGTCGGCTCGCCGAAGCGGCGCGAGATCGGCCACGGAGCGCTCGCGGAGCGCGCCCTGGTGCCGGTGCTGCCGTCCAAGCAGGAGTTCCCGTACGCCATCCGCCAGGTGTCGGAGGCGTTGGGCTCCAACGGTTCCACGTCGATGGGCTCGGTCTGTGCCTCGACCCTGTCGTTGCTCAACGCCGGTGTGCCGCTGAAGGCCCCGGTCGCCGGTATCGCCATGGGTCTGGTGTCGGCCGAGATCGATGGCGAGACCAAGTACGTCGCGCTGACCGACATCCTCGGCGCCGAGGACGCGTTCGGTGACATGGACTTCAAGGTCGCCGGCACCCGCCAGTTCGTCACTGCTCTGCAGCTCGACACCAAGCTCGACGGCATCCCCTCGGATGTCCTGAAGGCCGCCCTGTCACAGGCCAAGGACGCGCGGCTGACCATCCTCGACGTCATGAACGAGGCGATCGACGAGCCCGACGAGATGAGCGTCCACGCGCCGCGCATCACCTCGGTCAAGATCCCGGTCGACAAGATCGGCGAGCTCATCGGGCCGAAGGGCAAGATGATCAACTCGATCACCGAGCAGACCGGCGCCGACATCGCCATCGAGGACGACGGCACCGTCTACGTCTCCGCGGCATCGGGCGGAGTCCGCGCAGGCCGCGATCGACATCATCAACTCGATCGCGAACCCGCAGCTGCCCAAGGTCGGCGAGCGCTTCCTCGGCACCGTCGTCAAGACCACCGCCTTCGGTGCGTTCGTGTCGCTGCTCCCGGGACGCGATGGCCTGGTGCACATCTCGAAGCTCGGCAGCGGCAAGCGGATCTCCAAGGTCGAGGACGTGGTCAACGTCGGCGACAAGCTGCAGGTCGAGATCGCCGAGATCGACGCCCGCGGCAAGATCAGCCTGGTGCCGGTCGCCCCTGAAGCCGACGCTGCCGCAACCGGTGATGCCGACGCGGTGTCGGCCAACTGAGACACCCCGCACCTCGTACTGACATCGACAACGCCACCATCGTGACGCCGCGTACCCGGACCAAGGTCCTCGAACGCTCGCGCCGATGGTGGCGTTGTCATGTTCTCAGAGGTCCCCGGCGGTCTACGGGTGATCACCGAGAGCGTCCCCGGTTCACGCAGCGCCTCGGTCGGGGATCTGGGTGGGCGTCGGTTCGATCGACGAGACGCCCCGGCTGTCCGGGGCGTCGCACTTCCTGGAACACCTGCTCTTCAAGGGCACCTCGACCCGCTCGGGCCGCGACATCTCCATCGCGATCGACGCTGTCGGCGGCGACCTCAACGCGTTCACCTCGCACGAGTACACCTGCTACTACGCGCACGTGCTCGCCGCCGAAGCGCAGATGGCCGTCGAGCTGGTCTGCGACGTCGTGCTGGACGCCAGCATCACCAGTGCGGACGTCGACGTCGAGCGGCAGGTGATCCTCGAGGAGATCGCCATGCGCGACGACGATCCCGAGGACATCCTCAACGACATGTTCTCCCAGACCGTCTTCACCGGTGAGCTGTCTCGAGCGCCCGGTCATCGGCACCGTCGAGACGCATCGAGCGACTGTCCCGCAGCCAGATCGCCGGGTACTACCGGCGCCGCTACGACCCGTCGCGGATGGTCGTCTCGGTGGCCGGCGGCATCCGGCACCCGGACGTGCTGCGCTGGGTCCGCAGGGCCTTCGCGCCGCTACCTGTCGGCCGGGACCGGGCCCGTCGCACCGCGTCTCGGCGCCGTCCGCGGGAACCCCCGGGCCGGTGCGCTGACCGTCATCGAACGCGACACCGAGCAGGCCCACCTGTGCGTCGGCGTCCGGGCCCTCGGGCGCACCGACCCGCGTCGCCACGCGCTGGCGCGTGTGGTCGACCGCGCTGGGCGGCGGGATGAGCTCGCGGTTGTTCCGGGAGATCCGCGAGGAACGCGGCCTGGCGTACTCCTGTTACACCTCGACCTCGGCCTACGCCGGCACCGGGTCGTTCTCGGTCTACGTCGGCTGCCAGCCCGAGAACCTCGCCGAGGCGGTCGATGTGGTCCGGCACGAACTGACCGTCGCCCGTGACGGCCTGACCGCACGAGGAGATCACCCGGGCCAAGGGACAGCTGATCGGCTCGACCATCCTGGGGCTGGAGGACAGCGAGTCCAAGATGAGCCGGATCGGCAAGAACGAGCTGGTCCGCGGCCACTACCGCTCCGTCCAGGACGAGCTGGACGCCATCACCGCGGTCACCGCCGACGACGTCCTCGCCATCTCGCTGGACCTGCTCGGCCCGCCCGGTCAGCGCCGGGCTGGTCGGCCCGTACGCCCGCGACACGGACACGCCGGGGGCGCTGCGCGCGCTCATCGCCGGCGGGATCGGATCCTGACATGACCTCATCGACCCCCCTTCCGGTCGGCGTCCTCGGCGCCGGCGGCCGGATGGGCTCGCTCACCTGCGAGACCATCGCTGCACGCAGACGATCTCGAGCTGGTCGCCGCAGTCGGCCGCGGGACAGGCGGCGCTCGACGAACTGGTCCGGGCCGGTGCCCGCGTCGTCGTCGAGTTCACCCATCCCGACGTCGTGATGGACAACGTCGAATTCCTGGTGGCGCAGGGCATCTCGGTCGTCGTCGGCACGTCCGGGATCAGCGTCGAGCGACAGCGGCAGATGGCCGGATGGCTGGCCGACAAGCCCGGCGTCGCCGTGCTCGTCGTCCCCAACTTCGCCATCGGCGCGGTGCTCGCGATGCGCTTCGCCCGCGAGGCGGCCCGGTTCTTCGAGGGCGTGGAGATCATCGAACTGCACCACGCCGGCAAGGTCGACGCGCCCTCCGGTGCCGCGGCAGCCACCGTCGCAGGGCGTCGCCGAGGCCCGCGCGGCCGCCGGCTGCGCGCCGATCCCGGACGCCACCGAGAGCGACCCGTACGGCGCCCGCGGCGCGGTCCTCGACGGGGGGGTGCACGTGCACTCCGTCCGGCTGCCCGGGACTGGTGGCGCACCAGGAGGTGCTGCTCGGCAACGACGGTGAGCTGCTCACCATCAAGCACGACTCGCATGCACCGTTCGTCCTTCATGCCGGGCGTGCTGACCGCTGTCCGCGCCGCAGCGGATCGGCCCGGCCTCACGGTCGGCCTCGAACCCCTGCTGGGCCTGTGAACCCGCGGCTCGTCGTCGCGCTGCTCTCCGCGGCGCTGATCGCCTACTTCGTGCTGCATCGGCGACAAAGCGCTCATCCTGTTCGAGGACGGCACCCCCGCGACCATCGGCCTCGGCGTCGCGGCCCTGCTGATGCCGCTGCGTCGGCGCCATCCTGCTGTTCTTCGAGCTCCGCTTCGGCTGGCGTACCCAGCAACTCGGCCGCCGGCTGGCCGACGAGGGTGGACTGCCGGAGCAGCCGGACCTGCCCACGCGGCCGTCCGGCCGGGTCGACAAGACCGCCGCTCTGCCGCATTTCGAGACCGCCCGGGCCGAGGCCGAGAAGGATCCGGAGAACTGGCGGGTCTGGTTCCGGCTGGCCGACGCCTACGACCTGGCCGGCGACCGCGAGCGGGCCCGCGCTGCGATGCGGAAGGCGATCGAGCTGGAGAGCGGTGCGGCGTGAGCGGGGCGCAGCTCCGCCGCGGTCCGGCGCCCTGCCGCGGGAGGAACCGGCCCGACGAGGCGTGACGCTCAGCCGCTGAGCTGCAGGTCCAGCGTGCCGGTCCAACGGCGCTCGGTCATCATCGCCCGGCCGGTGTCGAGCACCCGCGCCCCGCCGGTGCTCTCCCAGCCGATCGACCCCGCGAATCGCTGGGTGGCGGTGTCGGTCTCCGGGATCCACCACTCACCGGCGGCGGCGCCGGCGTCGCGCAGTGCGGCCGCCGCGGTCGGCCAGCAAGCCGGCCACCGTGACCGCGGCGGGCCCAGGCGGGACGCACGTGCAGGACCAGGATCGCGCCGGTGAGCGGGTCGTCACGGATCGCGCGCGGCGTGCGCGAACCCGACGATCTCCGCGCCCTCGGTGGCGACCAGCACGATCTGGCTCGCCGCGTTCAGCGCGGCCGTCCACGACTCGGCCAGATCGGCCGGCGGGGTGGCCAGCACCTCGGGCGGCAGCAGCGCGCCGAACGCGGTCTGCCAGACCTCGAGCTGGATCCACGCCATCGCCAGCCCGTCGCCGGCGACGGCCCGGACGTACCTGTGCCTGTGCCATGCGTCGATGATGGCATCCGGCAGGGATTCGGCCGACCCGGGCGATCCCGGACCCACCGCGGCGCACTGTCGGTGGTGTCTGAGACCATCCCAGTGATGGCCACTCCGGTGTCGTCGGTGTTCGCACCCTCGACCCCTGCTCAGGCGCGACGATCGGCGATCGCGGCGCAGGGTCTCGGACGCGAGCCTGTCGCTGGATGCGCCGCCCGCGAGCCGGGCACAGGTCGACCGCGCTGCGGTCGCGCAAGGACTGCTGCAGATCGACTCGGTCAACGTACTGGCCCGCGCTCACTACATGCCGTTGTTCTCCCGGCTCGGCTGTTACGACACCAGGCACCTCGACGAGGCGGTATGGCCGCCCGGACCCCGACCTCGCGTCGCCGGCCGCGACTGCTCGTCGAGGCGTGGGCGCACGAGGCGTCGATGGTGCCGGTCGACGTCTGGACCAACCTGTGGTGGCGCCGTCGCGACCACGCACTCGGCCGGTGGGGCTCGGCCAACGGCCTGGCCCGAGACCATCCCGGGGCCGTCGAGGACGTCCTCGCCGTCATCAGCGAGCGCGGCCCGCTGTCGGCCGGTCAGGTCGAGGAGTATCTCGAGAGGGGCCGCGGTCCCGGTGGCTGGTGGGGGTGGTCGGCGACCAAGACCGCGTGCGAGGTGCTGTTCGCCGCCGGTGCCATCGCCACCGCACACCGCCGCGGTTTCGAGCGGTACTACGATCTGACGGAGCGCGTGGTGCCGGCCGACGTCCTGTCCGCACCGCTGCCCGACGAGGCCGACGCGAAGCGCGCACTGGTCGAGATCGCCGCCCGCCGTTGCGGTGTCGGCACCCTGGCCGACATCGCCGACTACTACCGGATGAAGACCGCCGACGCCGCGGTTGCCGTCGCCGCGCTGACCGACGAGGGTGTCCTCGAGCCGGTGCGCGTCGACGGCTGGCGGGACACCGCCTGGCGCCACGTCGACCTCACGATCCCGCGATCGGTCGACGCGGCCGCGTTGATCTGCCCCTTCGACCCGATGATCTGGTTCCGCCGCCGCACCGAGCGGCTTTTCGACTTCCACTACCGCATCGAGATCTACACCCCGCAGGAGAAGCGGACGTACGGCTACTACGTCTTCCCGCTGTTGCTCGGTGACGCCCTGGTGGCGCGCTTCGACCTCAAGGCCGACCGGCAGGCCGGTGCGCTGCTCGTGCAGGCGTCGTGGCTCGAGCCCGGCCGCTCCGCCGACCAGGTGGTCCCGGCCGCCCGCACCGAGCTCCGCCGGCTGGCCGACTGGCTCGGCCTGCCCGCCGTGGTGGTCAGGCCGCGCGGTGATCTGGCACTAGCGTTGGACGGGTGACGAGTCGCATCCCCGCCGGTGTCGCCGCCGGTCATCCGGCCACCGCGACGGCCGGCCACCAGGTCCTCGCTGCAGGTGGCAACGCCGCCGACGCGGCCTGCGCGATGGTGTTGGCCGGCTGTGTGGCCGAGACCATCTTCACCGGCCTCGGTGGTGGCGGGTACGCCACCTACTTCGACGCGGCGACCGGAACCGTCACCTGCCACGACTTCTTCGTCGTGGTACCGGGTCTCGACGGCACCGTCCCCGGTAAGGGCACCGGCATCGCGGTCACTTTCGGCGGTGGTGTCCCGGTGCCGTACGACGTGGGCGGCCCGACGGTCGCCGTCCCCGGCACTCCGGTCGGCGTCGAGACGCTGCATCGGCGGCACGGCTCCCTGGACTGGGCCGACATCGTCCGGCCGGCCCGCGATCTCGCCGCCGCCGGCACCGAGTTCCCCCGGCAGCATGCCGCCCTGCTGACCGAGGTGTACCCGGCGTTCATGCTCGGCGCCGGGGTCGCGGCCTATTCGACGGAGCTGGCGGGGGAGCGGCGGCTGCTGCTGCCGCTGGAGCGGCTCTTCCACGAAGGGCTGGCCGAAACGCTCGACGGGTACGCCGCCGAGGGCTCCGCGCACCTGATGACCGGCGCGTTCGCCGACGAACTCATCGACGCGGTGCGGGCCGACGGCGGCGCGATGTCGCACCGGGACCTGCAGGCCTACCGGGCGCTCTCGGCCGCTGCGAAGGCCACCCCGTTCGGTGACACCGTGGTCCACCTGCGCGGCGACGACCTCGACGACATGGGCGCGACGCTGGCCCGTCTCGACGTGGATGCGGTCAGAGCCGGTGGGACGGCGCGCTCCCGGGCATTGATCGCGGCCTTGGCCGGCGTTCCGAAACGGTCGGACACGACGTCGTGTGTCGTTGTCGACGCCGCCGGGAACGCCTGTGCGGCAACGCATTCACTCGGACTCGGCTCCGGGGTCTGGGTGCGGGGTGTGCACGGCAACTCGATGCTCGGCGAGGGGGAGCTGCTGCGCGGACCGCTGGTCCCCGGCGAGCGGATGGGCTCGATGATGACGCCGCTCGTCGCGCTGGACGCCGACGGCGACCTGGTACTGGCCGGCGGAGCCGCGGGCGGCAGCCGGATCCGGTCGTCGTTGCTGCAGGTGATGACCGCGGTGCTGCTGGAGGGCGCCGACGTCGCGGACGCGATCACCCGCCCGCGGATGGCCTTCGGCGGCACGCTGGTCCACCTCGAACCGGGCTTCCCGCCCGAGACCGCGACGGCACTGGCCGCCGACGGCTACCAGATCCTGGACTGGGCCAACCGGGCCCCGTACTTCGGCGGGGTGTCGATGGCCGGCCGTTCCGGGCTCGCCGCCGACCCCCGGCGCGGTGGCTTCGCCATCCGCCTCTGACCCACCCCTGGCCTGCTCGAACCCCCGGCCCTGACCTTCGGATCTGCGGGGCGGGCGGCGGGCGGCGGCGGGACGGCGGACAGCCGACGGGTCAGGCGTCGGCCGAGGCGAGCGAGACGGCGCCGGAGACGGTGCGGCCCTTGATGGTCAGTGCGCTGCCTTCGATGCGCTCGACCACGGGCAGGCTGCTGCGGGCCGTGCCGGACACCGTGGTCAGCTCGACCTTGGCGGCGACGCCGGCGTGGACGCCGACGTGCAGCGAGCCGGACACCGCGGCGAGGTCCACCGTGCCGCGGGCTGCGTCCCGGATGTCGATGTCACCGGAGACCGTGCGCACCATGGCCTTTCCGGCCGTGGTGCCGACGTTGACGGCGCCGGACGCGGTCTTGACCTCGATGCGGTCGGCCGGTCCGGTGATGCCGACACCGGCGGACTCGGTGCGGGCGCGGATGCCCGATCCGGCCGGTGCGGTGATGCGGATGATGAAGCCGGTGTGCCAGCGACGGCGGGCCGCCTCGCTGTCCACGATGAGCTTTCCGTTCTCGAACGAGACGAGCACGTCCTCGGTGGCGTCGTCGGAGAGGCCGGGGGCGGGCTCGGCAGCCGGGGTCCATCCCGACACCGACCGGATGACGTCGTCCAGGAAGCCGCCCGGAGCGTCGTCGGCGGTGATCACCTCGACCGTGGTCATGCTCGTCTCGGTGAGATCGACGGTGACGGCGCCGGCGGCGTTGCGCACCTCACAGGTGATCGGTTCGGGCGTCAGGTAGTTGTGCACGGGGGACCTCCGGGAACGGGGTGGGAGCGGGACGTGGGGTCGCAGAGGTCAGCCCTGGACGTAGCCGCTGATCGTCTCGCCGCGCGGGGTGTCGCGGTCGTGGCGCTCCGTCTTGTCCTTCCACTTCCGCGGCAGGTCGGTCTTGATCGACTCGGCGACGGCCTTGCTGATGAAGGAGTTCAGCGAGACACCCTGTTCGGCGGCGGCCTTCTCGGCCCGGCCCTTGAGCTCGTTGAACATCCGCACGGTGGTGCGCGTGAGATCGCCGCCGGCCTCGGCGAAGGTGCGCTCGTGGCCGGCGCCGGCCTCGGCGGACGCATCGGTCCCGGTGTCCCAGGAGGACGCGGTCGACGACGCCGCGGCGGACGCGCCGGCGCCGGCCGCGGTGGCCGCGCGGTGGGTGACGACCGTGAGGTCGCGGCCCTCGATCCGGACGTCGACCGAGACCGGCTCGCCGCCGTCGGCCAGCTGGCGGGTGACCTCGGCGGCGAGGTCGGACAGGGCGTGCATCAGGGCGAGCCGGGCGGCCGGCTCCAGTGCGGCGGCGAGTGCGGCAGCGGCCCGCTGGGTGGACTCGTCTCCCAGGGAGGCGGCGGCCGCGAGGTTCTCGCGCAGTTCGGCGGTGTACGTGGAGAGTTCCATGACACCACTGTGACACCACATCTGACACCACGCAAGGGGCAGGTGGCGTCAGCGTGGTGTCGCCGCGTTGCCGAACCCATCAGCGGGCGCCGGCCACCCGACCCAGGGCGGTGTAACACTCCACCAACGCCCGCCGCTCCTTGACCAGCAACGGGTCGAACCGGCGCCGACCAGCCGCGACCCAACGATCGGAGAAGTCCATCGCCTCGACGCGGTGTTCGGCCGCCCGCCGGGTCGCCGTCGGGTCGGCCGCGTACAGGTAGTCGTAGAGAGCGGCCATCCGCTCGATGAGGACATCGGAGGACTTCTGCTCACCGACGGTGCGGAAGCGGTGGGCGTGCCACCACGCGACCTCGAGCCCGGCGGCGACCGCGGGATCGATCGACATCCGCTCCCAGTCGACGATCAACGCATAGAACTGCGCCATCGAACGGCGCGCTCCCGTGGGGTCACCCGCCGCCCAGGACTGGTTCGCGCGCAACACGTACCACGCGCCGCGGACGGTCGAACCGCGGCGCATCCCGAAACCGGCGTGCACCATCCCCACCGCGCTGACCAGGAACCGGGGCCAGTCGCGCCGGTAGTAGGCCGCCCACGCTTCACATTCCCGGTGGCCCACGACCACCGGGTCCAGCTCGAACCGCCGTCGCCCCGCATCCCCCGACGTCCCCAAGATTCACTCCGCGTGGTCCCGTCACGCTTCGGACCTGCGATGACTGTCCCACTAGGGTATCGGGAATGAGCCACGCAAGTCCCAGCCGTTACGTCTCCCTGCTGTCCGACCAGGTGCGCAACGAGCTCGCCGCCAGCCAGCAGTACCTGGCCATCGCCGTCTGGTTCGACTCCCACGACCTGCCGCAGTTGGCGCGGCACTTCTACCGCCAGTCGGTCGAGGAGCGCAACCACGGGATGATGATGGTGCAGTGGATGCTCGACCGGGACATCGCCGTGACGATCCCGTCGATCCCCGAGGTCCGCAACGAGTTCACCGACGTCACCGAGCCGATCGCGTTGGCGCTGAGCCAGGAGAAGCAGGTCACCGACCAGATCCGCGCCCTGTTCGCCACCGCCCGCGAGGAGAACGACGCGCTGGGTGAGCAGTTCATGCTGTGGTTCCTCAAGGAGCAGGTGGAGGAGGTGGCGTCGATGAGCACGCTCCTGACCATCGCGCAGCGCGCCGGCCACGACTGGTTCGAGATCGAGACGTTCCTGGCCCGCGAGGTCGTGGGGGACAGTGGTGCCGACACCGACGCTCCCACCGCTGCGGGTGGGGTGCTGTAAGGCCGTGCTCCGCGTCCAGCTCGTCGGAGCGACCGCGTTCATCCCGCCCGCGGACGTCCCCTGGGAGACCGACGCGGACGGCGGCCAGGCCTTGGCCGAGTTCGCCGGTCGCGCCTGCTACCAGTCGTGGTCCAAGCCGGTGCCCGCGACCGCCACCAACGCCGGCTACCTACGCCACATCCTGCAGGTGGGGCACCTGTCGGTGCTCGAACACGCGAGCGCGACGTTCTACCTCACCGGCGTCTCGCGCGGGCTGTCGCACGAGCTGATCCGACACCGGCACCTGTCGGTGTCGGAACTGTCGCAGCGGCACCAGCCGGCCGAACACGTCGTGGTGCCGCCCGCGATCGCGAGCGACCCCGAGCTGCGGGAGCTGTTCCTCACGGCGACCACCGCGGCGCGCGAGACCTACGCCACGGTGCTCGCCGCCCTGGAGGCCAAGCTGGAGAGCGCCCCGGCCGGGACGTTGAACCGCAAGCAGGCCCGGCAGGCCGCGCGGTCGGTGCTCACCCACGCCACCCCGACCACCCTGGTGGTCACCGGGAACCTGCGCGCCTGGCGGCATTTCGTCGGGATGCGCGCCTCGGACGCCGCCGACACCGAGATCCGGGCGCTGGCGGTGACCGTACTGCGGGAGCTGCAACAGGTCGCCCCGCACGCGTTCGCCGACTTCCGGGTGTCACAGCTGCCGGACGGCTCGGAGACGGCGGCGAGTCCCCTGATCGGCGAAGGCTGACCAGGACCGGACGCCCTGCAGGCTCGGGGATCCGGCGACCCGGTGCGTCACCGTCGGTCCCGGTGGGTACCGTCGCGTCTGTGCCGGACCCCAGCAAGACCGTCGCCCAGCGTGAGCGGGCCGCCCTCGCCGACCTCTTCGACGAGGTCGGTCCCGACCAGCCGACCCTGGACGAGGGCTGGCTGACGGCCGACCTGTTGCACCACCTGCTGATCCGGGAGGAACGCCCGGACGCGGCGCGTCGCACAGCTGGTCGGTCCGTTGAACTTCTGGGCGAACCGGGTCGTCGACGGCTTCCGGAAGATGCCGTGGGCGTCCCGGGTCGACCGCTGGCGGCAGGGCCCGTCCGGTCTCAGCCCGGCCCGGATCGGCAAGGTCGACGAGCTGATGAACACCGCGGAGCACTTCATCCACCACGAGGACGTCCGGCGGGGTGTGCCCGGCTGGACCGTCCGCGCCCTGGACCCCGAGACCGACCAGGCGGTGCTCGACCAGGTTCGGAGCCGGCTGTCGGGCCTGCAGCTGAAACAGCTGGGCGTCGGCGTGCAGGCCCGGCTGCCGGACCAGCGGACCTTCCAGATCCGTCTCGGCGACCCGGCGATCACCCTCGTCGGGGAGCCCAGCGAGCTGCTGCTGTGGATCAGCGGTCGCCGGACCGCGTGCCAGGTCGAAGTCGAGGGCTCTCCGGCCGCGCTGGAAATGGTTGAGCGGGCCTCCCGACGGTAGGTTGAGCGCATGACAACCCTGTTCGCAGGACCGGCCGGTCGCCCCGGGCGGCCTTTCGGGACCGTTCTGTCGGCGATGATCACCCCCTTCGACGCCGACGGCAGGCTCGACCTGAACGTGGCGGCGGAGCTCGCGACGCGGTTGGTCGACCACGGCGGACACGACGGGCTGGTCCTCAACGGCACCACGGGCGAGTGCCCCACCACCACCGACGCCGAGAAGGCGGACCTCATCCGGGCCGTCGTCGACGCGGTCGGCGACCGGTGCACCATCGTCGCCGGCGCCAGCACCTACGACACCGCACACTCCATCCAGCAGGCCCGGGACGCCGAGAAGGCCGGCGCCCACGGCACACTGCTGGTCACCCCGTACTACTCCCGGCCACAGCAGGCCGGGTTGCTGGCGCACTTCACCGCCGTCGCCGACGCCACCGACCTGCCCGTGATGCTCTACGACATCCCGGCCCGCTCGGTGGTGGCCATCGAGGTGGAAACGATGCTCCGGTTGGCCGAGCACCCGCGGATCACCGCGGTGAAGGACGCCAAGGGCGACCTGCTCGCCGGTGCCCGGGTGATGAACGAGAGTGATCTCGCCTTCTACTCGGGCGACGACCCGCTGACCCTCCCGTGGATGTCCATCGGCGCGGTCGGCATCGTCAGCATCATCGCCCACGTCGTCGGACCGCACGTCCGGGCGCTGGTCGACGCCGCCAACGCCGGGGACCTGGTCGAGGCCCGCCGCATCCACAACCTGCTGATGCCGGCGCACACCGCCATGGGACGGACCGGCGGCGGCGCCGGTCTCGTCTTCGCCAAAGCCGCCCTGCGTCTGCAGGGTCTCGAAGTGGGCGATCCGCGGCTCCCGCAGCTGCCGGCCACTCCTTCCCAGATCGAGCTGATCGCCGGCGATCTGGACCGAATCCAAGAGCTGAGTAACTGACACGTGAGCAGTGCCAATCAGAATCGCAACCAGAACAATTCGCAGCGCGGGTCCAACCAGGGCCAGGGCGGACAGGGCGGCTACCGGGCGCAGACGCCCGCGCCCAAGCCGCAGCTGATCCCACCGGCGAAGCTGGCCGACAACGCCCTGCGCGTCGTCGCCCTCGGCGGGATCGGCGAGATCGGCCGCAACATGACGGTCTACGAATTCCGCGGGAAACTGCTGGTCGTGGACTGCGGTGTGCTGTTCCCCGAGGCCACCGAGCCCGGCGTCGACCTGATCCTGCCCGACCTGCGCCTCATCGAGGACCGGGTCGAGGACATCGAGGCCGTCGTCATCACCCACGGCCATGAGGACCACATCGGCGCGCTGCCCTGGCTGTTGCGGCTGCGGCACGACATCCCGGTGCTCGGCGCGAAGTTCTCGCTCGCGCTCATCGAGGCGAAGTGCCGTGAGCACCACCTGAAGCCGAACCTGCAGATGGTCGCGGAGGGCGAGCTCCGCTCCACCGGCGACTTCGACCTCGAGTTCTTCGCGGTCAACCACTCCATCCCGGACGCGCTGGCCGTCGGTATCCGCACCGAGGCCGGCACCGTGCTGCACACCGGTGACATCAAGCTCGACCAGCTGCCGCTCGACGGCCGGCTCACCGACCTGGGCGGCTTCAGCCGGTTCGGCGACGAGGGCGTCGACCTCTTCCTGGTCGACTCCACCAACGCCGAGGTCCCCGGCTTCGTGCCGTCGGAGCGCGACATCGGCCCGGTGCTCGATCAGTACATCGGCGCCGCCCGCCAGCGCGTCATCGTGGCGTCGTTCGCCTCCCACGTGCACCGCATCCAGCAGGTCATCGACGCTGCCTACAAGCACAAGCGCAAGATCGCCTTCGTCGGCCGGTCCATGGTGCGCAACATGCAGATCGCCCAGGACCTGGGCTACCTGCACGTGCCCGACGGGCTCGTCCGGTCGCTGGACAAGCTGCTCGACCTGCCCCCGAGCCAGGTGGTGCTGATCTCCACCGGTTCGCAGGGCGAGCCGCTGTCGGCGTTGTCCCGGATGGCTCGCGGCGACCACCGCCAGGTCAACCTGGAGGCCGGCGACACCGTCATCCTGGCGTCCTCGATGATCCCCGGCAACGAGACCTCGGTGTTCACCGTGGTCAACGAGCTGGCCCGGATCGGCGCCCAGGTGATCCACCAGGCCAACGCCAAGGTGCACGTCTCCGGACACGCCTCGGCCGGTGAGCTGCTGTACCTCTACAACGCCGTCAAGCCGAAGAACGTGATGCCGGTGCACGGCGAGTGGCGCCATCTGCGCGCCAACGCCAAGCTCGCGAACCTCACGGGTGTCCCGGAGTCGCGGATCCTGCTCGCGCCCGACGGCGTGGTCGTGGACCTGGTCGAGGGCAAGGCCTCCATCGTCGGCGGATACGAGGTCGGTCACGTCTACGTCGACGGCAACGCCGTCGGTGACGTCGGCACCTCCACCCTTTCCGACCGGCTGGTGCTCGGCGAAGGCGGGTTCATCTCCATCACCATCGCCATCGACGGTCTGACCGGCCGGGCGGTGCAGTCGCCGCAGATCTCGGGTCGTGGGTTCTCCGACGATCCGAAGGCGCTCGACGCGGTGCTGCCCCTGATCGAGATGGAGCTGTCGGTCACCGAGGCCGACGGGATCACCGATCCGCACCGGATCGCCCAGTCCGTCCGCCGCATCGTCGGCAAGTGGGTGGGCGAGGTCTACCGGCGCCGCCCGATGATCGTGCCCACCGTCATCACCGTCTGACCTCACCGTCGGAGCCGGGTGATGGTGAGGTCGCCGTCAACGAAGCGTCATCAACGCCCGGCCCCCGACCTCTCCCGGTAACACGACGGGTGCAGTCCCGTCACGCACGGCCACCAGACTTCTCGATGTGACCACCTCCCTCGGTACCCCTGGCCTCGGCCGGCCGGCCGGCGCACGTGGCACCCTGACGCACTGCCCCTACTGCAGCCTCCAGTGCGGTATCTCCATGGTCGCGGGCGGCCGCCCGGCCACCCTGCAGCCGCAGGAGGACTTCCCGACCAACCGTGGCGGGCTGTGCTCCAAGGGCTGGACCGCAGCCAACCTTCTCGACCACCCGGACCGGCTGCTGACCCCGCTGGTCCGGGAGGTCCGCGGTGACCGCACCTCGGCGTTGCGGCCGGCGAGCTGGGATGAAGCGCTGGGCCGCATCGTCGAGGCCATCGGCGAGGCGCAGCTCCGGTACGGGCCGGACGGTGTGGGCTGCTTCGGGGGCGGCGGCCTGACCAACGAGAAGGCCTACCAGTTCGGCAAGTTCGCCCGGGTGGCGCTGCGGACCAGCGCCATCGACTACAACGGCCGGTTCTGCATGTCGTCCGCGGCGACCGCGTCCAACCGGGCGTTCGGTATCGACCGGGGGCTGCCGTTCCCGCTCGCCGACATCGCGCAGGCGCAGGCGATCCTGCTGGTGGGTTCGAATCCGGCCGACACCATGCCGCCGGCCATGCAGTACTTCGACGAGGGCCGGGCCAACGGGGCCACCCACATCGTCGTCGACCCGCGTCGCACCGCGACCGCCAACGGCGCCGCCCTGCACCTCGCGCCCATCCCCGGCACCGACATGGCGCTGGCCAACGGGCTGTTGCACATCGCGATCCGCGAGCAGTTGATCGACCGCGCCTTCATCGCCGAGCGCACCACCGGCTTCGAGGCGCTCCGGGCCCGGGTCTCGGCGTACTGGCCGGACCGGGTGGAGCGGATCACCGGCATCCCGGTCGCTCAGTTGCAGCAGACGGTGCGCACGCTGGCCCGCGCCTCGTCGGCGATGATCCTGACCGCCCGCGGCGCCGAGCAGCACAGCTCCGGCACCGACATCGCCCAGGCCTTCATCAATCTCGCGCTCGCACTGGGCCTGCCGGGACGGCCGTTCTCCGGCTACGGCACCATCACCGGCCAGGGCAACGGGCAGGGCGGCCGCGAGCACGGCCAGAAGGCGGACCAGCTCCCCGGGTACCGCAAACTCGCCGACCCGGCCGACCGGGCCCACGTCGCCGCGGTGTGGGGTATCGACGCCGACGAGCTGCCGATGCCGGGGAAGTCCGCCTTCGAGATGCTCGACCGGATGGGCGCCGACGGCGGCGTCCGGGCGCTGCTGGTGCTCGCCTCCAACATCGTGGTCTCCGCACCCGACGTGAATCGGATCAAGGACCGGCTCGAGGCGCTGGACTTCCTGGTGGTCAGCGACATCTTCCTGTCCGAGACCGCGGCGATGGCCGACGTGGTCCTCCCGACCGCCCAGTGGGCGGAGGAGGAGGGCACCATGACCAACCTGGAAGGCCGTGTGCTGCACCGGGTCCGGGCGCTGCCGCCGCCCGTCGGCGTGCTCACCGACCTGGAGCTGATGGCCGAGCTCGCCGCCCGGCTGGGCCGTGGGCAGTACTTCAGCAGCGACCCGGCGGTGGTGTTCGACGAGCTGCGGCGGGCCTCCGCCGGTGGCATCGCCGACTACTCCGGGATCACCTGGGACCGCATCGACGAGGAGAAGGGCGTGTTCTGGCCCTGTCCGGACGTCAGCCATCCCGGCACACCGCGGCTCTTCGCCGACCGCTTCCCGACCGCCACCGGTCGGGCGGCGTTCCTGGCCGTGGACTACCGGGCCGCGAACGAGTCGACGGACCTGCGCTACCCCTACCTGCTCACCACCGGCCGGCTGGCCGCCCAGTACCAGAGCGGCACCCAGACCCGGCGGGTGCGCACCCTCAGCCACGCCGACCCGAGCGTCACGCTGCATCCCAACCTGGCGCGCGCCGCCGGGGTCGCCGCCGGTGACCTCGTCGAGCTCGAGACCCGCCGCGGTCGGGCGACCTTCCGGGCCGTGGTGGACGACAGCATCCGCGCCGACACCATGTTCATCCCGTTCCACTGGGGTGGCGTGTCGTCGGCCAACCTGCTGACCGACACCGCCCTGGACCCGCACTCGAAGATGCCCGCCTTCAAGGTGTGCGCGGCCAACGCCACCCGGGTCGGCGGGGTCGACGACGACCACCTGCTCACCGCCCCGGCGGTCCGCCCGTCGCATGCCGCCGCCCGCCCCGCCGACCAGGCGGGCGTCACCACCACCGAGACCCGCCGCCGACCGCCGACACACCACCGAAAGGACGTCTTCATGGCCTCCCAGAACCGTTTCCTGCAGGGCATCTACCCCTTCACCGGATCGGGCGTGGACAAGCCCGCACCGCTGGCCGCCGACCTGGTCCGCCTGGTGCCGGACGGCGTCGTCGCGCAGGCGCTCTACTTCCGCGGCGGCAACACCTCCGACGAGCTGGTCACCGTGGTGCTGATGCGCGACGGCGTCCCGATGCGCTACTTCCCGATCGGCGCCAGGAGCGACGTGCACGTACCGCTGCGCGTGGTCGAGGACCTCGAGGGCGGTAGCGCCGTCGAGCTGTACCTGGCCGCACCGCAGGGGCTGACCGGCCACGTCGTGGTCGACCTCGGAATGGTCGAGGTCTGATGACGGCGACTCTCGAGCGACCGGCGGACGCCGGCCGACCGGCGGACACCCGGCGTCGGCTGGTGGTGATCGGCAACGGCATGGCCGGCGCCCGCGCCGTCGAGGAGATCCTGCATCGCGGCGACCGGGACATGTTCCAGGTCACCATGTTCGGCGACGAGCCGTACGGCAACTACAACCGCATCATGCTGTCCCACGTGCTGTCCGGCGAGGAGAGCGACAAGGACATCTTCCTCAACTCGCTGCCGTGGTACGCGGAGAACGGCATCACCCTGCACGCCGGCATCCGGGTCACCAAGATCGACCGGCACGCCAAGCTGGTGTTCTCCGACGACGGCCGCATCACCCCGTACGACCAGCTGATCATCGCCACCGGCAGCAATTCCTTCATGCCGACCGATGGAGGGGCTGCGGATGGACGACGGGTCGCTCAAGCCCGGCGTGTTCGCCTTCCGCACCATCGACGACACCCGCGGCATGATCGAGTACGCGAACCACGAGCACCACACCCGGGCCGTCGTCATCGGCGGCGGGCTGCTCGGGCTGGAGGCCGCCCGCGGCCTGCAGGCGTACGGCCTCACCGTCGACGTCGTGCACGCCGGCGCGCACCTGATGAACGCCCAGGTCGGTCCGCAGGCCGGCGAGATCCTCCGCCAGAGCGTGGAGAAGCTCGGCATCGTCGTGCACACGAAGGCGCGCACCACCGCCATCATGGGCGACGAGAAGGTCGAGGGCATCTGGCTTCTCGAGAAGCCACAGATCCCCTGCGACATGGTCGTGGTCGCCGCCGGCATCCGGCCGAACGTCGACCTCGCGGTCCGCAGCGGCTTCACCGTCGAGCGGGCCATCGTCGTCGACGACCAGATGCGCACCGCCGACGAGCGACGACGTGTACGCCGTCGGCGAGTGCGTGCAGCACCGCGGCGAGGTCTACGGGCTGGTCGCGCCGCTGTGGGAGCAGGCCGTCGGTGCTGGCCGACCACATCACCGGCGCCGACCCGGACGCGGCCTATCACGGCTCGCGCACCGCCACGAAGCTCAAGGTGGCCGGCGTCGACGTCGCGTCGATGGGGCTGCAGGGTCCCGAACGTGACACCGACGAGGTGCTGGTGTTCTCCGAGCCCAAGCGCGGGGTGTTCAAGTCGCTCGTCATCCGGGACGAGAAGCTGGTCGGCGCCACCGTTCTCGGGGACACCTCCAAGGTCGCGTTCCTGATGCAGGCGTTCGACCGCGGGCTGCCGCTGCCGGACGAGCGGCTGGAGATGATGTTCGACCTCGGCGCCCCGGCGGCCGAGGCGAGCGTCGAGGAACTCGCCGACGACGCCCAGGTCTGCAACTGCAACGGCGTCAGCAAGGCCGCGCATCGTGCACGCCGTCGAGGGCGGCTGCAAGACCGTCGCCGCGGTGATGGACAAGACCCGGGCCGGCAAGGGCTGCGGCTCCTGCAAGACGATGGTCTGCCAGATCGTCGAGTGGGCCGCCGGTGGTGCGGTCCAGGAGGACCCGTCGGCGAACTGGTACGTCCCCGGCATCCCGATGGACAAGCCGGCGCTGATGCTCGCCATCCTGCGAGCAGCAGCTGAAGTCGGTGTCGCCGGTGTTCGCCGCGCTCGCGCCGGACGGGCGCGGAGGACGCGAAGTCGAAGATGGGTCTCGCCTCGCTGCTGAAGATGATGTGGGCCGACGAGTACATCGACGAGAAGGACGCGAAGTTCATCAACGACCGCGTGCACGCCAACATCCAGAAGGACGGCACGTTCTCGGTCGTCCCGCAGATGAAGGGCGGCGTCACCTCGGTCGAGCAGCTGCGGCGCGATCGCCGACGTGGCCGAGAAGCACAAGATCCCGATGATCAAGCTCACCGGCGGCCAGCGCATCGACCTGCTCGGCGTCCCCAAGGAGGACCTGCCCAAGGTGTGGGCGGACCTGGACATGCCGTCCGGCTACGCCTACGGCAAGAGCTTCCGCACGGTGAAGACCTGTGTGGGACAGGAGTTCTGCCGGTTCGGCGTGGGCGACTCCACCAAGCTGGGCATCGACATCGAGTCGCGGTTCCAGGGTCTGGAGTCGCCGGCGAAGCTGAAGCTCGCCGTCACCGGCTGCCCCCGCAACTGCGCCGAGTCCCTGGTCAAGGACGTCGGGGTGGTCGCCATCGACGGCGGCCGCTGGGAGATCTACGTCGGCGGCGCGGCCGGTGCCCACATCCGCAAGGGTGACCTGCTGGCCACCGTCGACAGCCACGACGAGGTCATCACGCTGACCGGTCGCTTCATGCAGTACTACCGGGAGAACGCCAAGTGGCTGGAGCGCACCTACGCGTTCGTGCCCCGCATCGGCATCGAGAAGATCAAGGCCATCGTCGTCGACGACAGCGAGGGTCTTGCCGCCGGTCTCGACGAGCGGATGGCGAAATCCGTTGCCGCCTACAAGGACCCGTGGAAGGAGGGTGTCGAGCCGGCCACGCCTGGTCAGTTCCGGACCGCGCTGCCGCTCGAGGTTCTCCCGCAGGTACCGGTCCGGGCCGGCGCATGAGCACCCCGGTGGTGATGAACCTCGGTCCGGTGGACCAGATCCCGTTCGGCGAGGGGCGCACGTTCGACGTCCACGGCGAGCAGGTGGCGGTGTTCCGGCTGCGTAGCGGCCGGCTGTACGCGGTCGGTGCGGTCTGCCCGCACAAGGGCGGTCCGATCGCCGACGGGCAGATCGACGGATCGATCGTCGTCTGCCCGCTGCATCTGAACACGTTCGAACTGGCGACCGGCTGCTCGTTGACCGGTCAGCCCGGTCTCGGCTCCTGGCCGGTCAGCGTCGACGACGCCGGCGACCTCGTCCTCGAGGCCCGCACCGCCTGACCTCCGGCCCTGTCGTACGACCCCCGCCGCGTTACCGCAGCACCCACCCCGAGGTCCACCGACGTACCTCTCCCTTCCTGGACACGGGAGTACCCCATGAGTTCTGAAGTCAGCGAGACCAGCACCACCACCGGCACTCTCACCCCCGGCGCGGCCGTCAGCAGGCCCGGGCGGCAGGGCCGGTGGATCGACGACTGGCGTCCGGAGGACACCACGTTCTGGAACGGTGGCGGCGACAAGGTCGCCAAGCGCAACCTGTTCTGGTCGGTCACCTCCGAGCACATCGGCTTCTCCGTCTGGAGCATCTGGTCGGTGATGGTGCTGTTCCTCGGGCCGGAGTACGGCATCGACGCCGCCGGCAAGTTCCTGCTCACCGCGCTGCCGACGCTGGTCGGCGCCGCCCTGCGGTTGCCGTACACGTTCGCCGTGGCCAAGTTCGGCGGCCGCAACTTCACCATCGTCGGCCGCCCTGCTGCTGCTGCTCCCGACGATCTTCATCGCGATCATCCTGGAGCCCGGGGTGTCGTACACGATGCTGCTGATCGCGGCGTCCACTGCCGGTGTCGGCGGCGGCAACTTCGCGTCGTCGATGACCAACATCAACGCCTTCTACCCGCAGCGGCTCAAGGGCTGGGCGCTGGGCCTCAACGCCGGTGGCGGCAACCTCGGCGTGGCCGTCGTGCAGCTGGTCGGTCTGCTGGTGCTGGCCACCGCCGGTGCCGCGCACCCGCGCCTGATGGTCGCCGTCTACATCCCGCTGATCGTGCTGGCCACCCTGGGCTCGGCCCTGCGGATGGACAACCTGACCGTCGCGAGCAACGCCAAGGGCGCCATCCGGCAGGTCATCAAGGACAAGCACAGCTGGGTCATCGCGCTGCTCTACATCGGCACGTTCGGCTCGTTCATCGGCTTCGGGTTCGCCTTCGGCCAGGTGCTGCAGGTCCAGTTCAACCGCAAGCCGGTGGAAGCCGCGTACCTGACGTTCCTCGGCCCGCTGCTGGGCTCGCTGGTGCGGCCGTACGGCGGGATGCTCGCCGACCGGCTCGGCGGCTCCCGCGTGACCTTCTTCAACTTCGTCGCGATGGCCGTCGGTGCGACCGTGGTGCTCATCGCCGCGCTGAACCAGGCGATGCCGCTGTACCTGGCCGGCTTCATCCTGCTCTTCGTGTTCTCCGGCATCGGCAACGGTTCGGTCTACAAGATGATCCCGGCGATCTTCCAGGCCAAGGCCGCGACGAAGGTCGAGGGCGGGATGGATCTCAAGGCCGCCGCCCAGGAGTCGCAGCGGCTGTCGGGGGCGCTGATCGGTGTCGCCGGAGCGATCGGTGCGCTGGGTGGCGTGCTGGTGAACCTGGCATTCCGGCAGTCGTTCATCGAGACCAAGAGCGCGAACGCGGCCTACGTGTCGTTCATCGTCTTCTACGCGATCTGCTTCGCCGTGACCTGGGCCGTCTACATTCGCAAGTCGAAGCACTCTCTCGAAGGCGTCTGACACCCATGCATCCCGATCCGGCATCCGCTCCGCTGCTGCCCCTGCACCTGTCGCTGGCCGGCCGGCGCGTGGTGGCGGTCGGCGGCGGTCCGGTGGCCTGGCGCAAGGTGCGGTCGGCGCTGGAGTCCGGTGCGGTGGTCACCGTCGTCGCCCCCTGGGCGTGCGACGAGCTGGCCATGGCGGTCGCCGCGGGGGAGGTGCGCTGGGAGCAGCGCGAGTACGGCGACGGGGATCTCGACGGAGCCTGGCTCGTGTTCGCGGCCACCGGGGATGTCGACACCGACGACGCGGTCGAGGCCGCCGCGGATGTCGCCCGGATCTTCTGCGTCCGGGCGTCGTCGGGGGCCGGGGTCCGCAACGGCACCCGCTCACCGGCGGTGCTGCGGCGTGACGCGGTCACGGTGAGCGTGTCCTCGGTCGACGGTGCCGACCCCCGGCGGGCCGTCGCCGTCCGGGACGCCATCGGACTGGCGCTGGATTCCGGGCGGCTGCCGCTGCGCCGGGTCCGCGGGGGAGCCGGCCGGGTGACCCTGGTCGGCGGCGGTCCCGGCAGTGTGGATCTGCTCACCCTGGCCGGCCGTCGGGCGCTGGCCGAGGCGGACGTGGTCGTGGTCGACCGGCTCGGACCCCGCGAGGTGCTCGGCGAACTCGGCGCCGACGTGCTCGTGCTCGAGGTGGGGAAGGCTCCCGGCAAGCACCCGGTGCCGCAGCACGCCATCAACGACCTGCTCGTCGAGCACGCCCGGGCCGGCCGCCACGTGGTGCGGCTCAAGGGCGGCGACCCGTACGTCTTCGGACGCGGTAGTGAGGAGGTCGCCGCCTGTCGGGCGGCCGGGCTGGAGGTGTCGGTGATCCCCGGCGTGACCAGCGCCTTCGCAGTACCCGCCGCCGCCGGGATCCCGGTGACGTCCCGGGGCCTGGCACGGCAGGTCACCGTGCTCGCCGGTCATGATGCCGACGGCGTGGTGAAAGCGGACTGGCCCGCGTTGGCGACCGCAGCCGCCGAGGGCAACACCCTGATCGTCCTCATGGGGGTGAAGCACCTGCCGTCCATCAGTGCCGCCCTGCTGGCCGCCGGCGCACCGGTCGATGTGCCGGTGGCCGTCATCGAGAACGGCTGTACGCCCACTCAACGGGTGACCCGTGCCGGTCTGGCGGACATCGCGTCGGCCGCACTGACCCGAGGGGTGCAATCTCCGGCGGTGATCGTCGTCGGTCGGGTGGTCGACGCAGGTGACGCGGGTGACGCGATGACGGGGGCGATGCAGTAGCGATGTGCGAACTCGGTGCCTGAGGTGCGGGAGCTGGAATCCACCGCATCTCAGCCGCCGGTCGATGGTCCGGCTGACGGTCGGCTGGGTTCAGCCGGAAGGCCACTTGCCGCGGGGTCCGGCGGCCACACGGCGAAGACCCTGGCGCCGGAGGGAGTCGGTCGTGGCCGGACGCAGCCTCATCGACGTCCATCCCGAGCGCGCCCGACCGGACACGGTGACCCGCGGCGGGATCAGGGCCGGCGACGGGACCGGCGACGGAGTGGATCTCCATCGCCGGGACGATGGTGGGCGGCGGCCGCACGCAGCTGCTGGGATCGAGCCCGCGGTCCGCACCGGCCTAGGCTGCTGCCATGGCCGACCGACCGGCAACCGTGCAGGACGTCCACGACACCGCGCTGTCGTTGCCCGGGGTCACCGTCGAGCAGAGCACCGGTGGTCCCGTCTACCAGGTGGGACGGAAGTCGTTCGTGTTCTTCCGTGGTCCGCGGCCGGACGCCGTGGATCCGGCCACCGGGGAGCGGCTGACCGACGTGATCGTGCTGTGGGTCGGCTCGGAGTCGGACCGGCGGTCACTGCTCCAGGACGGATCGACACCGTTCTTCACCACGCCGCACTTCGACGGTCACCCGTCGGTGCTGGTCAGGGCGTCGCAGCTGGCGCAACTGCCGCGTGACGTGCTGATCGAGGTCGTCGAGGAAGCCTGGCTGTCCCGGGCCGGCGTCCGGGCCCGGACCGCCTGGCTGGCCGCCCGGGGCTGAGCCCGGTCGGGTCCGGTTCGGTGTGGCAGCCGGGGCAGCTGTGACTGCTGAGACTAGGGTTTCCTGCATGGCCGGAAAGACCCCAGCTCCTGCGCGCGCGCGTGCCTCCACCGCCTCGGCGCCGAAGTCCGGCGGGAGCCGCGGAGGGGCCCGGTCGTCCGCC
The DNA here is from genome assembly GCA_963700115.1 of uncultured Actinomycetota bacterium. Taxonomy (GTDB): domain Bacteria; phylum Actinomycetota; class Actinomycetes; order Mycobacteriales; family Nakamurellaceae; genus Nakamurella. The sequence continues at coordinate 2,005,331 of OY969473.1, forward strand.
GTGCCGAAGCCGCGAGCCGCGTCGACCCGGAGCCGCCCGGCTGCCCCGGGCGCCGCGGGTGCCCGCAGCAGCTCGGGCGGTACCCGGGGGGCCGGCAGCGGTCGCGCGCCGCGCACCGCCGCCACCCGCCCGCAGCGCCCGGCCGGCACGCCGTCCGCGGTGGCGAGAGCGACATCGGCCCTCGGTCGGGCGATCGCCGCGATGTGGCGGACGCTGGCCAAGGGGGTCGGCTCCCTGACCCGCGCCGTGGGCCGCGGAGCGGCCTCCGCCCGCGATGTGGACCCCGCCCACCGTCGCGACGGTCTCGGTCTCGGTCTCGTCGCCGCCGCCCTGATCACCGCGATCGGCACCTGGTTCGCCGGGGCCGGGCCGGTGGGCCACATCGCCGACCAGGCCGTCCGGGTCTGGGTGGGCAGCGCCGCGGTGGTCGTGCCCGTCCTGCTGCTCGTCGTCGCTGTCGTCCTGATGCGCACCCTTCCCGATCCGACTCACCGGGCTCGGCGGGTCTTCGGCGGCCTGGCCATCACGCTCGGTGTGGTCGGCATCCTGCACGTCGTGCGGGTGGCCGGCCTCGACGTGGACGCGGCCGCCATCCGGACCTCGGCGGGCGGTGTCCTGGGCTGGCTCGTCGGCGCACCGTTGTACGCGGGCCTGACCGTGGTCCCGGCGGTGCTGGTGCTGGTGCTGCTCGCTGCTTTCGGGCTGTTGCTGTTCACCGGCACCCCCATCCGCGATGTGCCCTACCGGGTGCTCGACGCCTGGGACTGGGTTCGCGGATACCGTGGCGAGCCGGCGGACGAGGGCCATCCGGCGTCCGACCCGGGTTGGGACGAGCCGGCGACGTCCGCCGCGGACACCGCCGCACTGGACCTGCGCGACCGTGCCCCTCACACCGATCCCCACATTGATCAGGCCGCACCCCGGTTCCGCCGGCCCCGCCGTGGTGAGGCGCTTGCCGACAACGCCGACAACGGAATGGGTTTCGCGCCCGGCGCTCCCGACCCGGCCACCGCGTTCACCCCGCCGGCCACGATGCCGCCCGCGCCGCCGCTGTCGCGACCCGTCGCCGACCCCGACGCCCCGCCGCCCGGCCGACCGCGGGTACTCAAGCCGGCCCGTCCCGACCCGGCCCCGTCGGGGATGCCGCCGATCGTCGAGCCGACCCAGCTGAGCCTGGACCGGATGACCGCGAGCGGCTACCAGCTGCCGCCCGAGACGATCCTCAAGCTCGGTGCGCCGCCGAAGCTGCAGTCCGCCGGCAACGACCAGATGATCGAACGCCTGATGACGGTGTTCGAGCAGTTCAACATCGACGCGACCGTCTCCGGCTACATGCGCGGCCCGACCGTCACCCGCTACGAGGTCGAGCTCGGCCCCGGTGTGAAGGTCGAGAAGATCACCAACCTGACCCGCAACATCGCCTACGCGGTGGCGTCGGAGTCGGTGCGGTTGCTCGCCCCGATCCCCGGCAAGTCCGCGGTCGGCATCGAGGTGCCCAACCTCGACCGCGAGATGGTCCGCCTCGGCGACGTCCTCAGCCGACCCGAGCGCCCGCCGCGACCACCACCCGCTGGTCATCGGCCTCGGCAAGGACGTCGAGGGTGGCTTCGTCACCGCCAACCTCGCCAAGACCCCGCACCTGCTGGTCGCCGGCGCCACCGGATCCGGCAAGTCGTCCTTCGTCAACTCGATGCTGGTGTCGCTGCTGCAGCGGGCCTCGCCGGCCGACGTCCGGATGATCCTGATCGACCCGAAGATGGTGGAACTGACGCCCTACGAGGGCATCCCGCACCTGATCACCCCCATCATCACCCAGCCGAAGAAGGCCGCCGCGGCGCTGGCGTGGCTGGTGGAGGAGATGGAGCAGCGGTACATGGACATGCTGGCGCACGGGGTGCGCCACATCGACGACTTCAACCGCAAGGTGCGCAACGGCGACATCACCACCCCGCCCGGATCGCAGCGGGTGTACCGGCCGTACCCGTACATCCTCGGCATCATCGACGAGCTCGCCGACCTGATGATGACCGCGCCGCGCGACGTCGAGGACGCGATCGTCCGGATCACCCAGAAGGCCCGGGCCGCCGGCATCCACCTGGTGCTCGCCACGCAGCGGCCGTCGGTCGACGTCGTCACCGGTCTGATCAAGACCAACGTGCCGTCGCGGCTGGCCTTCGCGACGTCGTCGCTGACCGACTCGCGGGTCATCCTGGACCAGCCGGGGGCCGAGAAGCTGATCGGAATGGGCGACGGGCTGTACCTGCCGATGGGTGCCGGCCGGCCGGTCCGCATCCAGGGCGCCTACGTCTCCGACGAGGAGATCGCCGAGGTCGTGGCGTTCGCCAAGACGCAGGCCGAACCGGACTACACCGAGGGCGTCACGGTGGTGAAGCAGGACCCGTCCAAGGCCGTCGACCCCGACATCGGCGACGACCTCGAGGTCCTGCTGCTGGCCGTCGAGCAGGTCGTCACCTCGCAGCTCGGATCGACGTCGATGCTGCAGCGCAAGCTCCGGGTCGGTTTCGCCAAGGCCGGCCGCCTGATGGACCTGATGGAGAACCGCGGCATCGTCGGACCCTCGGAGGGCTCGAAGGCGCGCGAGGTGTTGGTGCGTCCGGAGGAGCTCGACTCCGTGCTGTTCCTGATCAAGGGCAGCGACGAGCCCACCGAGGACTGAGCCGCGGCGGGACTCACCGCGGCCCTATCGGGGTATCGGGCGGTTGTCGGCCCGGCACCGTCGGGCCACGTCTCGGACCGCGTTGCTGGCGGCCACTCCGGTGGTCGAGAACTCGGTGCCGGAGCTGCTGCGCTGCGGGCGTCTTCGATTCGACGGTCGACTCAGCGACCGCTCCCACCACTCCGCGGCCGTTCCGGCTGCGGCGCCGGTCGCACAGTCAGGACGTCAGGGCACCGTCCGCCGCCGGATGCGCGAGCCAGGCGTGCAGGGCGTCCGCGGAGCCGGGCGCGAGGTTGGGCAACGGCAGTTCGTCGACCGGGAGCCAGGCGACCTGGCGGTACCGCTCGGAGATCTGCAGCGGCCGCCGGCCTTCGAGGTGGCAGCCGAAGGCGATGAGCTGGACTGGGATCCTGGCCGTCGGCACGGATCTCGGTGTCGTACACCTCTGGGCCGACGACGACGGCCTGCCCGGTGGACGCACGGACGAGACGGGCCAGTTCCACCGCGACGTCGGTCGCATCGAGATCGGCGACGCCACCGGGCAGCTCCCACTGCTGGTCGTGCACCCGCCGGGCCAGCAGCACCTTGCCGCGGCGCACCACGACGGCGGTCAGCTGGGTGGGCATCCGGTGGCGGGCGGTCATCGGCGAACTCCGGTGGATTCTCGGCGGTAGGGACGGTCACGACGGAGTGACCGACCCTACCGCCGCGACACGTCAGACCAGGCCCAGCTCGCGGACGGCCTTGCGCTCGTCCTCGAGCTCGGCCACCGAGGTGGCGATCCGGCCCTTGGAGTACTCGTCCAGGTCGAGACCCTCGACGATCGACCAGTGTGTCGCCGTCGCTGGTGACCGGGAACGAGGAGATCAGGCCCTCGGGGACACCGTAGGAACCGTCGGAGACGACGGCGGCCGAGGTCCAGTCACCCTCCGGGGTGCCGTGCACCCAGGTGTGGATGTGGTCGACCGCCGCGTTGGCCGCCGACGCCGCCGACGACGCCCCGCGGGCCTCGATGATCGCCGCGCCGCGCTTGGCGACGGTCGGGATGAAGGTGTTCTCGATCCACTCGAGCTCCACCTGCTCGGCCACCGGCCTGCCGCCGAACTGCGCGCGGAACAGATCCGGGTACTGGGTCGCGGAGTGGTTGCCCCACACCACCATGTTGGTGATGTCCTCGACCGAGACGCCGAGCTTCTTGGCGGCCATCGACAGCGCCCGGTTGTGGTCCAGCCGCATCATCGCGCTGAAACGCGACGCGGGGATGTCGGGGGCGTTCTGCTGCGCGATCAGCGCGTTGGTGTTGGCCGGGTTACCGACCACGAGGATCTTGACGTCGTCGGCGGCGCCCGCGTTCAGCGCCTCACCCTGCGGCTTGAAGATGCCGCCGTTGGCCGACAGCAGATCGCCGCGTTCCATGCCCGGGCCACGGGGACGGGCACCGACGAGCAGGGCCACCCCGGTGCCGTCGAAGGCCTTCGTCGCGTTGTCGGTGATCTCGATGCTGTCCAGCAGCGGGAAGGCGCAGTCGTCGAGCTCCATGGCCGTGCCCTCGGCGGCCTTCAGCGCGGGGGTGATCTCCAGCAGGCTGAGCTTGACCGGGGTGTCCGGGCCGAGCATCTGCCCGGACGCGATACGGAACAGCAGTGCGTAGCCGATCTGGCCGGCTGCGCCGGTGACGGTGACCTTGACCGGGGCCTTGCTCATGGTCCTCCTCCTTGAGGCAATACGATGTTGCCTGGTTCGCGAATGGTGATGCACCGCAACGGGAGTCGCCACGGATGTTCCGTACGCCGGAGCGTCCGGTGGTGTTCGACCTACCGTGGTACCGACCAGCATGTCAGGCGATGGGGGCCCGAAAAACCGACGAGGGCAACCTCACAGCGGACTCCCGGTCCATCAGCCACAGCGTCCGGGCCGTGCCGACCGCACCGACCGCCGGGATCGCCACCTCACCGGCGCCCCCGACGGCCATCGCCACCGCGTCGGCCTTGGCCGACCCGCCGGTGACCACCCAGACCTCGCGGGAGGTCCGGATGGTGGGCAGGCTCAACGAGATCCGGGTCGGCGGCGGCTTGGGGGAGTTGCGCACCGGGAGCGCCGTACGGGTGTCGTACACCCCCGGGTGCTCCGGGAAGATCGAGGCGACGTGCCCGTCCGGGCCCATCCCCAGCAGGGTGATGTCGAAGCTGCCGTGCAGGTCGACCAGGTCGGCGTAGGCGGCCGCGGCGGTGTCGACGTCGTCGCCGAACGGGCCGTCCGACGCCGCCATCGCGTGCACCCGCGAGGGGTCCACCGGCACGTGGTCCAGCAGCGCCTCGCGGGCCTGCAGCTCGTTCCGCTCGGGATCCCCGGCGGGCACGAAACGTTCGTCCCCCCAGAAGATCTCGACCTGCCGCCAGTCGACGGCGTCGCGGCTGCCGGACTCCCGGATCTTGGTCAGCAGCCCGATCCCGATGGTGCCGCCGGTGAGCACCACCGACGGGATCCGGCCGGCGGCCTGCAGGTCCACCAGCTTGGTGACGAGCCGGGCGGCGGCGTCCGCGGCCACGTCGTCCGACGTCGGCAGCAGGACCAGCTGTGGGGTCATGAGGCGGCCGCGGTGGTGCCGGACTTGCGGGCCCGGGCGCGTTTCGGCTTGCTCGTCGACTCCGGGTCGGCGCCGTCGGTCTCCAGCGGAGCCGGCAGAGCGGGACTGCCGTCGGGCTTCCGCGCCGTCCGCCTGGTGGCGTTGCGGTCGGTGTCCTGCACCAGCGGGATGCCCTTGCACGAGCACCTCGTAATAGACCTCGTCGGCGTCCAGCCGGCGCAATTCCTCGGCGATGCAGTCCCGCAGACCACGTCGCGGCAGCGAGAGCTGGCGGTCCGGCTGGTCCGGGGTGGCCAGCGTCGCGGTGCTGTCGGCGTCGCGACTGAGCTTGATGTCACCGGATTTCCGGGTCAGCGTCACGCTCTGCATGCCCGCGCCCGCCTTGGTCTTGCGGCGGGTGACCGGGCACTTGAGGCGCATCGCCAGCCACCCGGCCATCAGGTCGGTGGACGGCGAGTCCGAGGCGCCCTCGACGACAGCCGAGGTGATGGTCTCGTACGGCGGCTGGTCCAGGGTCGAGGCGAGCAGGCCGCGCCACAGCGTCAGTCGGGTCCAGGCCAGGTCGGTGTCACCCGGCTGGTAGGACTTCTCGCGCTCCAGCAGCGCGGCGTGCGGTCGCCTGGCCGACGCGGCGTCGGTGATCCGGCGTTGGGCGAGCCGGCCGATCGGGTCCTCGGCGGGCACCGTGGGCTCGGCCACCGGCCACCAGACGACGACGGGGGCGTCGGGCAGCAGCAGCGGCAGCATCACCGAGGCGCCGTGGTCGACGAGCTCGCCGAACAGCCGCAGCACGATCACCTCGCTGGCCCCGGCGTCACCGCCGACCCGGATCTGGCCGTCCAGCCGGGGGGCGCCGCGACGGCCGCCGCGGGCGATCACGATGACCCGGCAGGGGTGCTCGAAGGACGCCTCGTTGGCTGCCTTGATGGCGTCCTCGGACACGCTCTCGTCGGTCACGATGACCATCGTCAGCACCCGGCTGGTGGACACCATGCCGCCCGATTCGCGCAGGTCGACGAGCTTCTTGTTGATCGCGCCGGTCGTCGTCGCGGGGATGTCGATGATCACGGGCGGGATCCTCTCGGGCGCGGGACGGGGCGGGCGGACGCGATCACGGACGACGCCAGACGCGGCCCTCGCGGGCCATCATGGCGTCGGCCGAGGGCGGGCCCCAGGTGCCGGCGGGGTACTGCTCGGGCTGCTTCTTCGTCCGGGCCCAGGCCTTCTCGATCGGGTCCAGGATCTTCCAGGACAGCTCGACCTCCTCGTCCTGCGGGAACAGCGACGGCTCGCCGAGCAGCACATCGAGGATGAGCCGCTCGTAGGCCTCCGGGGACGCCTCGGTGAACGACTGGCCGTAGGAGAAGTCCATGTTCACGTCGCGGACCTCCATCGACGGTCCGGGCACCTTGGAGCCGAACCGGATGGTGATGCCCTCGTCGGGCTGCACCCGGATGACCAGCGCGTTGGCGCCGAGCTCCTCGGTGTCGTTGGACGAGAACGGCAGGTACGGGGCGCGCTTGAACACCACCGCGATCTCGGTGACCCGGCGGCCCAGCCGCTTGCCGTGCCGCAGGTAGAACGGCACCCCGGCCCAGCGTCGGGTCTCGACGAGAACCTTGATGGCGGCGTAGGTCTCGGTGGTGGAGTCGGGCGCGATGCCGTCCTCCTCGAGGTAACCCAGCACCTTCTCGCCGCCCTGCCAGCCGCCGGCGTACTGGCCGCGGGCGGTGGCGGCGAGCAGGTCCTTGGGCAGCTGGACCGAGGCGAGGATCTTGGCCTTCTCGGCCCGGATGGACACCGGGTCGAAGGCGCGGGGCTCTTCCATGGCGGTCAGCGCGAGCAGCTGCAGCAGGTGGTTCTGGATCACGTCACGGGCGGCGCCGATGCCGTCGTAGTAGCCGGCCCGCCCGCCGACGCCGATGTCCTCGGCCATGGTGATCTGCACATGGTCGACGTAGTGCGAGTTCCAGATCGGCTCGTACAGCTGGTTGGCGAACCGCAGCGCCAGCAGGTTCTGGACGGTCTCCTTGCCCAGGTAGTGGTCGATGCGGAAGACCGACTCCGGGCGGGAACACCGAGTTGACGACGTCGTTGAGCTCACGTGCGCTCTTGAGGTCGTGGCCGAACGGCTTCTCGATGACGACGCGGCGCCATTCCTCGGGGGAGTGCTGCGACAGGCCCGAACGGTTGAGCTGGTTGCAGACCACCGGGAACGCCCCCGGCGGGATGGAGAAGTAGAAGGCGTGGTTGCCGCCGGTGCCGCGGGTGGCGTCCAGGTCGGCCAGCGTGGCCTTGAGATTGTCGAAGGCGTCGTCATCGTCGAAGGTGCCCTGGACGAAGCGGAAGCCCTCGGCCAGGTGTCGCCAGACCGGCTCCGAGAACGGAGTCCGCGCGTACTTCTTCACCGCGTCGTGGACGATCTTCGCGAAGTCCTCGTGGTCCCAGTCGCGCCGCGCGAAGCCGACCAGCGAGAAGCCCGGCGGCAGCAGCCCGCGGTTGGCCAGATCGTAGATCGCGGGCATCAGCTTCTTGCGGGAGAGGTCGCCGGTGACCCCGAAGATGACGATGCCGGACGGGCCGGCGATTCGTGGCAGGCGCTTGTCGCGCGGGTCGCGCAACGGGTTCTTGGTCACCGGCATGGCGGGTCTGGGGTGTCCTCTCGGGTCGGGCCGCTGGGTCCGCGACACAGTGCCGCTGCGCGGCGCGGGTGAAGCTGCCGGTGGCCCGGCGGGAAGATCGCCGGGCCACCGGGTGGAGCTGTCGGGTCAGGAGCTGGTGGACGCTTTGGCGAGGGAGGCGCGGACGGTCTCGACGAGCTCGTCCCAGGAGACGACGAACTTGTCGACGCCTTCGGTCTCCAGGACGGTGAAGACGTCGTCGAGGTCGACGCCGACGGCGGTCGAGGTCGGCGAAGACCTGCGCCGACTCCTCGTAGGTGCCGTGGACGGTGTCGCCGCGGACCACGCCGTGGTCGGCGACGGCGTCGATGGTCTTCTCGGGGGCGGTGTTGACCGACTCGGGGACGACGAGCTCGACGACGTAGCGGGTGTCGTCGTAGGCCGGGTCCTTGACGCCGGTGGAGGCCCACAGCGGCCGCTGCTTGTTGCCGCCGGCGGACTCGAGCGCTTTCCACTCGTCGGACGCGAACTTCTGCTCGAACAGCTGGTAGGCCAGCCGGGCGTTGGCGATCGCGGCCTTGCCCTTGAGGGCCGTGGCCTCGTCGGTGCCGATGGCGTCCAGGCGCTTGTCGATCTCGGCGTCGACGCGGGAGACGAAGAACGAGGCCACCGAGTGCAGCTTGGAGATGTCCTCGCCGTTGTCCTTGGCCTGCTTCGACGCCCTCGATGTAGGCGTCGATGACGGCCTCGTAGCGCTCGAGGGAGAAGATCAGCGTGACGTTGACGCTGATGCCGCCCTTGAGGGTCTCGGTGATGGAGGACAGGCCCTCGACGGTCGCCGGGATCTTGACCAGCAGGTTCGGCCGGTCGACGATCTTGTACAGCTCCTGCGCCTGGGCGGAGGTCTTGACCGAGTCGCGGGCGATGCCGGGCTCGACCTCGATGGAGACCCGGCCGTCGATGCCACCGCTGGCCTCGAAGACGCCCTTGAACAGGTCGGCGGCGTTGCGCACGTCGTCGGTGGTCAGGGTGCGGATGGTGTCGTCCAGGGTGGATCCCTGCTTGGCGAGCTCCGCGACCTGCGGGTCGTAGGCCTCGCCCTTGGACAGCGCCGCGGCGAAGATCGACGGGTTCGTCGTCACGCCCGAGATGTGCTTGCTGGTGATCAGTTCCGCCAGGTTGCCCGAGGTGATCCGGTCGCGGGACAGGTCGTCCAGCCACAGGGACACCCCGGCAGCGGTGAGGTCGGCCAGGGGTTGATTGGTGTCAGTGCTCATTTTCTTCTTCTCTCTTCTGCGTTGCCGCGGCGTGGGGGCTGGCGCTCAGCCGACGGCCGCGAGGGAGGTCCGGGCCGCCGCGACGGCGGCCTCGGTGGTGATGCCGAATTCGCGGAAGAGCGTGGCCTGGTCGGCCGACGCCCCGAAGTGTTCGATACCGACGTGCTGTCCGGCGTCGCCGATCCAGCGGTACCACGGCTGCGCGATACCGGCCTCGACGGAGACGCGGGCCCGGACGGCCGGCGGCAGCACCGCGTCGCGGTAGGCCTGGTCCTGCTCGGCGAACAGGTCCATCGACGGCATCGAGACGACACGCGTGCCGATGCCCTCCTCCTGCAGCGCCTTCCGGGCCTCGACGGCGATCTGCAGCTCGGAGCCGGTGCCGATGAGGACGACCTGCAGGTCACCCTCGGCCTCGTACAGCACGTATCCGCCCTTGGCGACGCCCTCGGCGGAGGTGCCCTCGAAGGTCGGCACGTTCTGCCGGGTCAGGCAGATACCGACCGGGCCGCCCTGCGGATCGACGTGCCGCTCCAGGGTGGCCTTCCAGACGAAGGCGGTCTCGTTGGCGTCGGCCGGCCGGAAGATGGTCAGGTTCGGGATGGCCCGCAGCGCGGCGAGGTGCTCGACCGGCTGATGGGTGGGTCCGTCCTCGCCGAGGCCGATGGAGTCGTGGGTCCACACGTAGGTGGCCGGCGCCTTCATCACCGACGCGAGACGCACCGCGCCACGCATGTAGTCGGAGAAGACGAGGAACGTGCCGCCGTACGGGCGGGTCGGGCCGTGCACCGCGATGCCGGTCAGGATGGCGCCCATCGCGTGCTCGCGGATCCCGAAGTGCAACGTCCGGCCGTACGGGTTGGCGTTCCACTCGTGGGTGGCGGCGTCGGTCGGGCCGAACGAGTCGGCGCCCTTCATCGTGGTGTTGTTGCTCTCGGCGAGATCGGCGGAGCCGCCCCACAACTCGGGGAGCGTGTCGGCCAGCGCGGCCAGGATCTGGCCGGACGCGGCGCGGGTGGCGATGCCCTTCGCGTCGGGCTCGAACGACGGCAGTGCGGACTCCCAGCCCTCGGGGAGCCGGCGGGAGTGCAGCCGGTCCCAGAGCTGCTTGTTCGCCGGGTTGGCCTCGGCCCACGCATCGAAGCGTTCCTGCCAGCCGGCCTTGTTCTTGATGCCCTTGTCGACGGTGGCGCGGGTGTGCGCAAGGACCTCGTCGCTGACCTCGAACGTCTTCTCCGGGTCGAAGCCCAGCACGACCTTGGTCGCGGCGACCTCGTCGGCACCCAACGCGGAGCCGTGGATCTTGCCGGTGTTCTGCTTGGTCGGGGCCGGGAACCCGATCACCGAGCGGACCTCGATGAACGACGCCCGGTCGGTGACCTTCTTCGCCTCGTCGATCGCGGCGACCAGCGCCTCCACGTTCTCCGCCCCGTCCACCACCTGGGTGTGCCAGCCGTAGGCCGCGTACCGGGCGACGGTGTCCTCGGACAACGCGATGTTGGTGTCGTCCTCGATGGAGATCCGGTTCGAGTCGTAGAACACGATCAGGTTGCCCAGCGCCTGCCGGCCGGCGATCTGCGACGCCTCCGAGGTCACCCCCTCCTCGATGTCACCGTCGGAGGCGATCACGTAGATGAAATGGTCGAACGGCGACTCACCCGGGGCGGCCTCCGGATCGAACAGGCCACGTTCCCGGCGGGCGGCCATCGCCATCCCCACCGCCGACGACAACCCCTGCCCCAACGGGCCGGTGGTGATCTCCACCCCCCGGGTGTGCATGTGCTCCGGGTGACCCGGCGTCAGCGAGCCCCAGGTGCGCAGCGCCTTCAGGTCGTCGAGCTCCAGACCGAGACCGTGCAGGTACAGCTGGATGTACAACGTCAGGCTGGAATGCCCACACGACAACACGAAACGGTCCCGACCGACCCACTGGTCGTCCTCCGGATCGATGTCCATCACCTTCGAGTACAACGTGTAGGCCAGCGGCGCGAGCGACATCGCCGTCCCGGGATGGCCGTTGCCGACCTTCTGGACGGCGTCCATGGCCAGCACCCGGACGGTGTCCACCGCGCGGGTGTCCAGGTCGGTCCAGTCGGCCGGATAGTGCGGCGTCGTCAGCTCGACGATCTGCTCAGCGGTGTAGTTGGCTGCAGCCATCGGGTGTCATGCTCCTCAACAACAGGGCACTCCCGGGCCGGCTTCCCGAGCAGCGCGCGCGAATCTTGCGTGCTGAGCCTAGACGCATGCGAACTACCGGTCGCGGCGGGCCCTCCTGAGTGAGCGTTAACATGCCCACCGGCCCGAGCCGTCGCGCCGCCGCCAGCGACGACCCGTGCGGGCGCGCCCGGCCCCGCAGGCCGTCACGACCTAGGATGGACGTCCGGGGCTTGCCAGCGGCCCCCGACCACGGCAATACCCCATGTCACACGAGGAGCGGCCAGCGTGCGTCCGGTAGCAGAGTCCGAGACCCAGGACCCGGTCGACAGCCGTACCGCAGGCGCCGCGGTCGGCACCGTCACCGGCGCGGACCCGGTCGGCGGCACCGACGACGTGAGCATCGCGGCCACCGCCAAGGGCGGCTGGAAGGCGACCGTCGGGGCGTACGTCGGGCTCACCAAGCCGCGCATCATCGAGCTGCTGCTGATCACCACGGTGCCCGCGATGATCGCCGCGCAGCGCGAGGTCCCGTCGCTGGGACTGGCCCTGGCCACCCTGGTCGGCGGCACGCTGGCCGCCGGTTCGGCCAACGCGCTCAACTGCGTGGTCGACGCCGACATCGACGCGATCATGCGGCGCACCCGCGGCCGGACGCTCGCCCGGCATCTGGTGCCCACCCGCAATGCGCTGATCTTCGGCATCCTGCTCGGCCTGGCCGCCGTCGGGTTCCTCGCTGCGACCACCACCTGGCAGGCCGCGGTGCTGGCCCTGGTGGCCATCCTGTTCTACGTCTTCGTCTACTCGATGTGGCTCAAGCGCCGCACCAGCCAGAACATCGTCTGGGGTGGCCTGGCCGGCTGCATGCCGGTGATCATCGGCTGGTCGGCCATCACCGGTGGCATCGGCTGGCCGGCGTGGGTCTTCTTCGGGGTCATCTTCTTCTGGACGCCGCCGCACACCTGGGCGCTGGCGATGCGCTACAAGGCCGACTACGCCGCCGCCGGGGTACCGATGCTGCCGGTGGTGCGCCCGCACGCCGAGGTCGTCCGCCAGATCGTGCTGTACAGCTGGGCCATGGTGGTCTGCTCGTTGCTGCTGATCCCGGCCTCCAGCTGGATCTACCTGGCGGTCGCCGTTCCCACGGGACTCTGGTTCCTCGCCACCGCGCACACCCTGCACCAGCGGGTCGCCACCGGCCAGGAAGCCAAGCCGATGGTGCTGTTCCACATCTCCAACGCCTACCTGACGCTGATCTCGGTGGCGTGGGCCGTCGACGCGGCGGTCTCGCTGCCGGTCCTCGGCTGGCCCTGGCACTGATGGGTCTCGACCCTGCGCTGCCGCCGCCGGCTCCCGGTGAGGACGTCGACGATGCGCTGGCCCGCCACGAGGCGCAGGTCCAGCGGGCGATGACGCGGGCGTCCAAGCGACTGCACGCGCTGTCGCAGCGGCACGGGGAGGGCAGCGTCGCGCTGGCCAACATGGGCTCGCGCGGGGTCCGGATGGTCTACGTCGCCGGTGACGGCACCTGGGGTGACGTGGTGGTGCCGAACGCGGCCGCCGCTGACCAGGTGTGCGCCGAGGGCGGCTGGACCATCAGCGGCTGGGATTCCGCCACCGTCAACCGGATCGAGCCGTCGGCCGCGGACCGCCGTCGGATGGCCGGCAGCGGGCGCTGACCGACCGGCTCAGTGCAGCTGGACGAGGGTGTCCACGTCGTCCACCGGTAGCGCGCCGTCGACCACCGCGAACACGCTGGACTGGTCGAGCACGACCACCCCGCCGTTGTTGGACATGAAGGCGGTGTCGGCCGCGTCCCGGCCGGTGGCGATCCGGACCAGCGTCTGCCGGGGGGCCAGCAGCGTGGCGTCCAGCACCTGCCAGCTGCCCTTGAGGTTCGCCTCGACCACAGCGTGGAAGTCCATCGGATAACAGCCGGGCGCGTAGACGGCCACCACCCGGGCGGCGACCCCGCGGGCCCGCAGCATCGCCGCGACCAGGTGCGCATAGTCCCGGCAGACGCCGGCGCCGAGATCCATCGTCTGGCCGGCGCCGTCCATCGGGCCACTGCTGCCGGGAACGTAGGACAGCACACTGCCCACCCACGAGGTCACCGAGAACAACAGCTGGGCCGGATCGCGGATGCCGCCGAACAGCTCACCGGCCACGTCGTTGAAGCGGTCCGAGTCGACGAAGCGGCTGGGCCGCAGGTACTCCCACAGCTCGGTGGCGCTGACCGGCTCCAGCTCGAAGCGTCCGGTGACGGTGGCCTCGTAGCGGACGCTGAGCCGGCCGATCGGCGCGTGCAGCAGGTGCATCCGGGAGCCGGTACGGGTGCGCGCCTCGCCGACCGGCAGCGGTTTGTCGTCCAGGGTGACCACGAGCTCGTCGCGGACGGTGGCACCGGGGAACGGGGCGACCGCCAGCTGGAGGGCGACGTCGGAGGGCTCCTGGACGGTCGCGTCGAGCGCGGCGGCGACATGGCGGATCAGCGGCACTGCGGCAGGGCCTTCCGGCGAGGGGTACACGGGTGGGGACCCGGTGCGGGGGAGTGTGCCCCGCCCGCATTTCCGTCGGATGACGACGGGCGGGCCGGGCCGCCGTCAGGAGGTGGTGACGGCGGTGCGGGTGCGGGTGGCGAACAGCATCCGGACCGCGGCGGTGACCAGCAGCACGGCGCCGGTCACGTGCAGCACGACGAGCACCTCGGGGACGCCGAGTTGGTACTGGACGATGCCCAGCACGCCCTGACCGAGGGTGACGCCGACCAGAACCCACATGCGGCGACGCAGCAGTGCGGGCGCGTGCACCGCGACCAAGGCGACGCCGAAGGCGACGAGCAGCCCCAGGTAGGTGAACATCAGGTCGGCGTGTACCTGGGCCAGACCACGAACGGAGAGGTCGAGCCGCGGGGTGGTGCTGTCGCCGGCGTGCGGGCCCGCGGCGGTCACCAGGGTGCCGGCCACGCAGAGCAGCAACAGCACGCCCGACGTCGCCCAGGCCAGCAGAGCGAGCGGGCGCGGCACCGTCGGGGTGGCCGGCCCGTCGCCGTCTTCGCCGAGCCGCTGGTGCACCCAGACGGCCACCGAGAGCAGGCCGAGGGAGATCAGCATGTGCGGCGCGACCGTCCACCAGACCAGCCCGAACAGCACGGTCATGCCGCCCCACACGGCCTGGAAGAGCACCAGGGCAGGGAGCGCGGCGGCCAGCCACACCAGCGAGCGGCGCCGGGGCTCGGCCCGCCAGATCAGCAGGAAGGTGCCGAGGGAGGCGATCAGGACGACACCGGTGAGGGTCCGGTTGCCGAACTCGATGAGCTGGTGGAACGTCGAGTTCTCCTCGCGGAGGACCGGCACCACCGAGCCGGGGTGGCACTCCGGCCAGGTCGGGCAGCCGAGCCCCGACCCCGTGACCCGCACGACGGCGCCGGTGACGGCGATGGCTCCGTTGGTGATGACGGCCGCCAGCGCGAAACCACGCTGCAGCCGGTGCGACGGCCGCCAGCCGCCGATCCCGGTGATGCGGGGGAGCGGCGGGGCGTCTCTCACTGCCATGCGGTTCGGGCTGCCTTCCGTGCGGGATCGGGGCGGCAGCTGCAAAGGATCACTGCCACTTGAACCACTGTAGGGTCGCCGCCCACGCGGCCGCCCCCCACGCGACGAGCACGAGCAGTGACACTGCTGACGGTGCGGTGCCACCGGTCAGCACGGCGTGCAGCGCCGACGACAGCGCACCCGCCGGCGTCGCCTCGCCGACGACCGCGAGCCAGTCCGGTCCGGTGGTCAGCGGGACCACGACCCCGCCGAAGGCGACCTGGACGATCCACAGCAGGTTGGCCAGCGCGAGGACGAGTTCGGCCTTGAGGAGCCCGCCGAGCAGCAGACCGACGCCGGTGAAGACCGCCGCGCCGAGCACGATGATCGGCAGGGCAAGGACCGCCGACGCGGTCGGCCGCCAGCCCAGGGCCAGCGCGATCAGACCCAGGACGACGACCTGGCCGGCGACGACGGATCCGACGGCGGCGGACTTGCCGGCCAGCAGCGCACCGCGGGGCACGCCGGCGCCGACCATCCGCTTGATCACGGCGTAGCGGCGGTCGAACGCGGTGGAGATCGCCAGTGAGGTGAAGCCGGTGCACAGCACGGCCAGGGTGACGACCCCGGCGACCACGGTGCCGACTCGCGGTTCGGGCAGCTCGACCAGGGTGACCAGCGACAACCCGACCAGCGCGGCGATCGGGATGACCAGCGCCAGGAGCAGCTGTTCGCCGTTGCGGATCAGCAGGCGCAGCTCGAAAACGGTCTGCGCACGCAGCATCCGGCGGACCGGGGCCGGGCCGGGGCGCGGGGTGAAGGTGCCGGGGGCGAGGTGCGTCATGACCGCACCTGCCGTCCGGTCGCCGCCAGATAGACGTCCTCGAGACCGCGCCGGCCGATGGCCAGCTCGGTGGCGAGGATGCCGGACTGGGCGCACCACGCGGTCACGGTGGCCATCATCGCCGGCGTCACGGGACCGTCGATCCGGTAGCGGCCGGGTCGCGGCTCGCCGAGCCGGTAGCCGTCGGGGAGGGCGTTGCGCAGCCGGCCGAGGTCGAGCCCGCCGGTGGCGCTGAAGGTGAGGTGCTCGTCGCCGGCCACCAGCTCCGACACCGAGCCCTGGGCGACCACCCGGCCGGCGTCGACGATGACGACCTGGTCGGCGAGCAGCTCCGCCTCGTCGAGCAGGTGGGTGGTCAGCAGGATGGAGACACCGTCGGCGCGGGCGGTGCGCAGCAGATCCCAGACCAGGTGCCGTGCCTGCGGGTCGAGGCCGGCGGTCGGCTCGTCCAGGAACAGCAGTTCCGGCCGTCCGACCAGGGCCATCGCCAGGTTCAGCCGCTGCGCCTGACCGCCGGAGAGCCGGCGGACCGGAGTGCGCGCGGCGGGGGTCAGACCGAGGGTGTCGAGCAGCCAGTCCGGGTCGTGCGGGTCGATGGCGCAGGCGGCGACGAGCCGCAGCATCTCGCCGGTGCGGGCCGACAGGTGGGCGCCCGCGCTCTGCAGCATCACGCCCATCCGCGGCCGCAACGTCGCGGCGTCGGCCCACGGATCCAGCCCGAGCACCCGGACGGTGCCGGCGTCGGGCCGGGCGAACCCTTCGCAGAGCTCCACGGTGGTCGTCTTGCCGGCGCCGTTGGGCCCGAGCAGCGCCAGCATCGTCCCGGCCTCGACGGTGAGGTCGAGACCGTCGACGGCGGTCACCGTGCCGTAACGGCGCACCAGACCCCGCACCTGTACCGCCGCTGTCATGTCTGTCCTCGAGATGGTGGTGCGTCTGCTCTGTCGTGGTGCGGGCTGTCGTGGTGCGGGCTGTCGTGGTGCGGGCGGTGGTGGGGCGGGCTGTCCTGACCCGGTCTGTCGCCACCCGGGGTCCCCGGACCGGGGTCGGCGGTCACCGTTGCCGGTGGGGAGATTCGTCGCGCGGCGGCGCTGGGATGGCGCAACCTGGCCAATTTCGCCGACGCCATCACCCACCGGTCCCACTCGCTTGTCGGTATCAGCCGCCGCTGTCGCAGCAGGTACCAGGCTCCTGCCGTGACCAGCGCCGCGGCAAGCACCGCCTGCGCGATGATCAGCGGCCGGATGACCGAGCCGCTCGGCATGATCATCACCGACAGCGCCACGGTGATCGCAACCGTGACGGTGCGGTAGCGCGACACCGCGGTCGACGCGGCCAGCGGCAGTGCCGCCCACAGCAGGTACCAGGGTTGCACCACGGGCGAGAAGATGACGAACAGGCCGATGGCCACCCCGAGTCCGAGCACCGGGTCGAACGCGTGGCGCCAGCACCGCCAGAGCACGTATCCGGCCAGGACGGTACCCACCACCGTGCCCAGCGGGTGCAGGACGTCGAGCACGCCTTCGGTCTGGTCGCCGACGCCCAGCAGAGTGCCGACCGCGCCGGTGACCACACTGACGGCGGTGGTGACCGACAGGAAGGAACGGATCAGACCCGGCGTGTTGAGCGCGGCCAGCCAGCCGACGCCGACCCCGGCCAGCAGCGTGAGCAGCGCGAACGTCCCGACGAAGACGGCCCCGACCCGGACGCCCGAGCGCCACAGGTCCCGCCAGGCGCCGCCGGCCCGCAGCGCCAGCGCGACGACCAGGAAGGCCAGCGCCAGTCCGGCGGTGGCCTTGACCCCGACCGCTCCGGTCAGCAGGACCGTGCCCAGGATCACCGACCGGTCCAGCGCGATGACCAGGCCGGCCATCATCATCCCGATCATCAGGGCTTCGTTGTGGCCGCCGGCGACCAGGTGGAACAGCACCAACGGGTTGAGCGCTCCGAGCCACAGCGCCGAGATCGGGTCGATCCGACTGCGGCGGGCCAGCCGGGGCAGCGCCCAGACGATCAGGGCGACGCCGATCAGTTCGACCAGGCGCTGCAGCAGCACCGCGAGGATGATGTGCGAGCCGCTGACGGTGACGATGCCGCGGGCGATCAGCAGGAAGGCCGGCCCGTACGGGGTGGCGGTGTGCTGCCACTTGGCGTCGACCTGGTGGGCGAACACGTCGGCGTCGCCGAGGACGTCGAGCGGGCCCGAGTCGTAGGGGTTGAAGCCCAGCGCCATCATCTTGCCGACGGCCAGGTAGGAGTAGACGTCCCGGGAGAACAGCGGCGGCGTGAGCAGGAACGGGACCGCCCACATCGCGAGTGTGTGGGTCAGCTGGGCGCGGGTCAGCCGGCGGATCCGACCCGGGGTGGTGAGCCGCCCCAGCAGGAACCAGGCCAGCACGACCAGGCCGATCCCGGAGTACGAGACCGCCAGCGACGCCGGACCGATCCGCGACAGCAGGCCGATGATCCGCAGGCCGTCGACCGGGTTCGGGATGGGCGTCGCGGCTCCGTAGGAGGACACCGAGCCGATCGCGATGAGCAGGGCGCCGGTGGTGCCGAGTTGCCGGAGCGTCCGTAGTTGGCGAAGCTCCTGCGGGTCGAGGTGGGTCTCGTCGGCCCGGTTCGCGACCCGTGGGCGCCGGTCGCCGGGGCGGGGCACGCCGGGGCCGGCGGCGGCCTCGGCGCCCTGGGTGCTCACGGCTGCAGTCTATGGTCGCGGCGCCGGCTGCTCGGTCGGCGCACAGGTGTGCCCTGACCGGCCGTGACGCCATCCGCAAGACCAGTCGTGGTGAACGGAACACCGATCGGCGGCGGTGGGCTTTGAAGTCCGCCGGGAAATACGTCACACTGGTGTTGTGAATATCGCCGCGACGACCCGACCAGGTGCTGCCCGCACCGGTGTCGCCGTCGCGTCCGACGGATCCGGGGTCGGCGCGCTCGGCACCCGCGACGCCGTCGTCCAACTCGTGCTGTCCCAGGGCCCGGTCACCGCCGCGGCGTTGGCCGACACCCTGCACCTCTCCGTCGCCGGTGTCCGCCGTCACCTCGACGCCCTCGAGGCCGAGGGCGCCATCAGCTCCCGTCTCCAGCAGACCTTCAACCCCCGCGGTCGCGGGCGTCCGGCCCGGGTGTACGTCCTCACCGAGGCCGGCCGCGCCCGGCTGCCGCACGCCTACGACGACCTCGCCGTGCAGGCGCTGGAGTTCCTCGCCGAGCAGGGCGGTGCCGATGCCGTCAGTGCCTTCGCCCGTCGTCGCGCGGAGCAGATCGTGGCCAGCCGTCGCGCTGAACTCGACGCCGCCCCCGACGTGGCCGGCCGGGTCCGGGTGCTCGCCGGCGCCCTCACCGACTCCGGTTACGCCGCCTCGATCGAAAAGGTCGGCACCGGGCACCAGCTCTGCCAGCACCACTGCCCGGTGGCCCACGTCGCGGAGAAGTTCCCGCAACTGTGCGAAGCGGAAATGAACGTGTTCACCGAGGCGTTGGGTACCTATGCGCAGCGGCTGGCCACCATCGCCCGCGGCGACTCGTTCTGCACGACCTTCGTCCCCACGCAGGGCGCCCGCACCGTCGCGGCGCTGCCCATGCCGGAGGTCGTCCGCCACCCGCCGGTTCCCCCGGACTCCTGACCAGTTTCTCCCCGCAGTCCAGCACCACCCGCAGTACCGGGCCACGCCGCCGCCATGCCCGGTGACCACAGATGGAGGATCACCTGATGACCGCCGATCTCACCTTGGACATCGCAGCTCCCGTTGCCGCCGTGTCCGATACCGCAGTGCCCGCCAAGATGACCCAGGACGAGACGATCGACTCGCTGGGCAACTACGCCTTCGGCTGGTCGGATTCCGACGCGGCCGGCACCAACGCGCGTCGTGGCATCGACTCCGACGTGGTCCGCAACATCTCCGCGCTCAAGAGCGAGCCGGAGTGGATGCTGGCCAAGCGGCTCAAGGGCCTGGAGCTGTTCGAGAAGCTGCCGATGCCGACCTGGGGCAGCGATCTGTCGGGCATCTACTTCGACACCATCAAGTACTTCGTCCGGTCGACCGAGAAGCAGGCGGCGACGTGGGAGGACCTCCCCGAGGACATCAAGAACACCTACGACAAGCTGGGCATCCCGGAAGCGGAGAAGCAGCGGCTCGTCTCCGGTGTCGCGGCCCAGTACGAGTCCGAGGTGGTCTACCACCAGATCCGTGAGGACCTCGAGAAGCAGGGCGTCATCTTCCTCGACACCGACACCGCGCTGCGCGAGCACCCGGAGTTCTTCGAGGAGTACTTCGGCTCGGTCATCCCGGCCGGTGACAACAAGTTCTCCGCGCTGAACGCGGCTGCCTGGTCGGGTGGCTCGTTCGTCTACGTGCCGCCGGGGGTCCATGTCGACATCCCGCTGCAGGCCTACTTCCGGATCAACACCGAGAACATGGGCCAGTTCGAGCGGACGCTGATCATCGTCGACGAGGGCGCCTACGTGCACTACGTCGAGGGCTGCACCGCGCCGATCTACAAGTCCGACTCGCTGCACTCCGCGGTCGTGGAGATCATCGTCAAGAAGGGCGGCCGCTGCCGCTACACGACCATCCAGAACTGGTCGAACAACGTCTACAACCTGGTGACCAAGCGCGCCAAGGCCGAAGAGGGCGCGACCATGGAGTGGGTCGACGGCAACATCGGCTCCAAGGTCACCATGAAGTACCCGTCGGTCTGGCTGACCGGCGAGCACGCCAAGGGTGAGGTGCTGTCGATCGCGTTCGCCGGTGCCGGCCAGCACCAGGACACCGGCGCCAAGATGCTGCACCTCGCGCCGCACACGTCCTCGACGATCATCTCCAAGTCGGTGTCGCGCGGCGGTGGGCGTACGTCCTACCGCGGCCTCGTCCGGGTCAACCCCGGTGCGCACCACTCGAAGTCGTCGGTGCAGTGCGACGCGCTGCTGGTCGACAACATCTCCCGTTCCGACACCTACCCCTACGTCGACGTCCGCGAGGACGACGTGCAGCTGGGTCACGAGGCCAAGGTCAGCCGGGTCAGCGAGGAGCAGATGTTCTACCTGATGTCGCGCGGCCTGACCGAGGAGGAGGCGATGGCGATGATCGTCCGCGGCTTCGTCGAGCCGATCGCCCGCGAGCTGCCGATGGAGTACGCCCTGGAGCTGAACCGGCTGATCGAGCTGCAGATGGAAGGGTCCGTGGGCTGATCGTGGCCGCGTACCCCGGATCCACCGACGTCGTAGTACCCGAGATCGAGGATGTCCCCAGCGTGAGCACCAGTACCGAGAGCGTTCTCGGCGGTTCCCTTGTCGTCGAACCCGAGGGTTCTGACCCAGCGGCGGCGTCCGCCGTGATCGGCGCGCCACACGGCCTGACCGAGCACAGCCACGTCGGTGGCCGCACGGTCACCCCGTCGGCGACCCCCGGCGCCCACATGACCCGAGTCGTGTCCACCGACCTCGCGGACCACCCGGTCCCGACGACCAAGTTCGAGGCCTGGCGGTTCACCCCGCTGCGCCGGCTGCGTGGCCTGCACGACCAGGCCCCGCTGACCGGCCGCGCAGGCGTGGACTTCGAGGTCGAGATCGACGCCCCCGAGGAGGTGTCGGCGGTGTCGCTCGCCGGCGCCGCCGCGGACTGGGTCCGCGGCTCGTCGGGCGAGCACCCCGTCGACCGGCCGGCCGCCCGGGCCTGGAACGCCTCCCCGGACGTCTTCCTCGTCGACATCCCCGCCGAGGTCACGGTCACCGAGCCGATCTCGGTCGTGTTCCGGGGTCTGTCCGCCGAGAACGCCGCTGCGGCGCATCTCGTCGTCCGCATCGGGCACCATGCGTCCGCACAGGTCACGGTGACCTACGAAGGCAGCGCCACACTGACCGAGAACGTCGAGATCGTCGTCGGCGACGGCGCGAAGCTGACCTACGCCTCGGTGCAGGAGTGGGCGGCGGACGCCGTGCACCTGAGCCACCACCGGCTGCGGGTCGGTCGCGACGCGGCCGCTCACGCACAGCGTGCTGACCTTCGGCGGCGACCTGGTCCGCATCTTCGCCACCGGCTCCTACGACGGCCCCGGCGGCGACGTCGAGCTGCTCGGCCTGTACTTCGCCGACGCCGGTCAGCACCTTGAGCACCGGCTGGTCCTCGACCACACCGCCCCGCACTGCAAGTCGCCGCGCCTACTACAAGGGCGCGTTGCAGGGCGCGAGCGCGCACACCGTGTGGGTCGGTGACGTGGTGATCCGGCCGGACGCCGTGGCCACCGACACCTACGAGATGAACCGCAACCTGTTGCTGACCGACGGCTGCCGCGCCGACTCGATCCCGAACCTGGAGATCGAGACCGGCGAGATCGTCGGCGCCGGGCACGCCAGCGCCACCGGGCGTTTCGACGACGAGCAGCTGTTCTACCTGCTGTCGCGCGGTATCCCCGAGGAGGTCGCCCGGCGCCTCGTGGTGCGCGGCTTCTTCTCCGAGGTGCTGGGCCGGGTCGGGATTCCGTCCGTCGTCGAGCATGTCAACGAGATCGTCGAGCGCGAGCTCGAGATCGCCGGTATCTGACCGTCATCCGGGCCTGACGGCCCGACACCCGCTTTCGAACCACTTCCTGGGAGTACACCGCACATGGCCACACTGGAAATTCGCGACCTGCACGTCTCGGTTCTCACCGACGAGGCGCCGAAGGAGATCCTGCGCGGCGTCGACCTCACCATCAACAGCGGTGAGACGCACGCGATCATGGGCCCCAACGGCTCCGGCAAGTCGACCCTGGCGTACTCGCTCGCCGGTCACCCGAAGTACGAGATCACCTCGGGTTCGGTCACTCTGGACGGTGTCGACCTCCTCGAGCTGAGCGTCGACGCCCGCGCGCGGGCCGGCCTCTTCCTGGCCATGCAGTACCCGGTCGAGGTGCCCGGTGTCTCGATGAGCAACTTCCTGCGCGCCGCCGCCACCGCCGTCCGCGGTGAGGCGCCGCCGATCCGCAAGTGGGTCAAGGAGGTCAAGGGCGCGATGGGCGACCTCGGCATCGACAGCGAGTTCGCCGATCGCAGCGTCAACGAGGGGTTCTCCGGCGGCGAGAAGAAGCGCCACGAGATTCTGCAGCTCGGTCTGCTGCGCCCGAAGTTCGCCGTCCTCGACGAGACCGACTCCGGTCTCGACGTCGACGCGCTGCGCATCGTCTCCGAGGGCGTCAACCGCTACAAGGCGCTGTCGGCCGAGAACGGTGATGGGGTGGGCGTTCTGCTCATCACCCACTACACGCGCATCCTGCGTTACATCACCCCCGACTTCGTGCACGTCTTCGCCGCCGGCCGCATCGTCGAGTCCGGCGGGGCCGAGCTCGCGGACGAGCTGGAGACCAACGGCTACGTGCGGTTCACCGGAGCTGGTGCGTCCGCATGACCGTCGCCTACCGTGACCCGGCGGTCGATGGGGTCGCCGTCCAGCCTCCGTCGTCGGCCGCCGGTGACACGGTGGCGGACCTCGAGCTCGACATCGCGGCCATCCGCGCCGACTTCCCGATCCTGGAGCGCACGGTCCGGGACGGGAAGCCGTTGATCTATCTGGACTCCGGCGCGACCAGCCAGCGGCCGATCGGGGTCATCGACGCCGAGCAGGAGTACGTCACCACCTGCAATGCGGCGGTGCACCGTGGGGCGCACCAGCTCTCGGAGGAGGCCACCGACGCGTTCGAGTCCAGCTCGACGCCGCCTCGCTGCTTTCGTCGGGCGTGACCAACCCGTCGGAGTTGATCTTCACCAAGAACGCCACCGAGGCGATCAACCTGGTCGCCTACGCCTTCGGCAACGCGTCGTTCGTCCCGGACACCTCGTCGGGACGGAAGTTCGCGCTCGGCGTCGGTGACGAGATCCTGGTGACCGAGATGGAGCACCACGCGAACCTCGTGCCCTGGCAGGAACTCTGCCGCCGGACCGGGGCGACGCTGCGGTGGATCCCGGTCGGCGACGACTTCCGGCTCGACCTCACCGATCTCGGGACGCTGCTGAACGAGCGCACCCGGGTCGTGGCGTTCACCCACCAGTCCAACGTGCTCGGCACGGTCAACCCGGTCCGTCGGCTCGTCGACGCCGCGCACGCGGTCGGTGCGCTGGTCGTGCTGGACGCCTGCCAGTCGGTGCCGCACATGCCGGTCGACTTCTACGAGCTCGGTGTGGACTTCGCCGCATTCTCCGGGCACAAGATGCTCGGCCCGTCCGGGATCGGTGTGCCTGTACGGCCGTTTCGAGCTGCTGTCGGCGATGCCGCCGTTCCTCACCGGCGGCTCGATGATCGAGCAGGTCTTCATCGACCACTCCACGTATGCGCTGCCGCCGGCCCGCTTCGAGGCCGGGGTCCCGATGACCAGCCAGGCCGTCGGTCTCGGGGCGGCGGCGGACTACCTGTCGCACCTCGGGATGGACGCCGTCGCCGACTGGGAGCACCGGCTGACTGCGCTGGCGCTGCAGGAACTCGCGGCCGTCGACGGGGTCCGCATCATCGGCCCGGCTGACACCACCGACCGCGGTGGCGCCGTGTCGTTCCTGGTGGACGGGGTGCACGCGCACGACGTCGGACAGATCCTGGACGACAGCGGCATCGCCGTCCGGGTCGGTCACCACTGCGCGTGGCCGCTGCACCGCAGGTTCGGGGTGCAGGCGAGCGTGCGGGCGTCGTTCGCGGTCTACAACACGTCGGACGAGGTTCGATGCGTTGGTCGCGGCCGTTCGCGAAGCGCAGCGCTTCTTCGGGACCGGGAGCTGACGCCCGTGCAGATGCAGCAGCTCTACCAGGAGATCATCCTGGACCACCACAAACACCCGCATCACGCCGGCCTGCGGGACCCGTTCGGCGCCGAGGTGCACCACGTCAACCCGACCTGCGGCGACGAGGTGACGCTGCGGGTCCGGCTCGAGGGCGACGGGCTGGAGGCGAAGGTGTCTCGACGTGTCCTACGACGCGCTGGGTTGCTCGATCTCGCAGGCGTCGACGTCGGTGATGACCGACCTGGTGATCGACCGGACCCTCGGCGAGGCGCTGGACGTGCTGGGTGAGTTCACCACGATGATGACGTCGCGCGGCACCCTGGAGGGTGACGAGGACGTGATCGGCGACGGCATCGCGTTCGCCGGGGTGTCGAAGTACCCGGCGCGGGTGAAGTGCGCGTTGCTGGGCTGGATGGCTTTCAAGGACGCTGCCGCGCAGGCGGCAGCAGACGACACCGCTGCCGCGCAGGCGGCAGCAGACGACACCGCTGCCGCGCAGGCGGCAGCGACACGCTGCCGCGCAGCAGCAGCGATCACGCTGCCGCGCAGCGCCGTTCAGCGGCGGAATCATGACCGAATCTGTCGTCGACACCGGCACCGACCGGAGCGGCCGTGGCGCCGCCGATCTGGATGCCGTGAGCACCGACACCGACGCCCTGGCCGCCGGTCCCGCCCGCGGGATGACCGACGAGCAGGTCGACGAGGTCGAGGAGGCGCTGCGTGACGTGGTGGATCCCGAGCTCGGCGTCAACATCGTCGACCTGGGGCTGGTCTACGACCTGGCGCTGGCCGACGAGAAACTGACCATCGACATGACGCTGACCAGCGCGGCCTGCCCGCTGACCGACATGATCGAGGACCAGATCACTGCCGCGCTGACCGGCCCGGATTCCACGACCAGCCTGGTGAAGGACTTCACCATCAACTGGGTGTGGCTGCCGCCGTGGGGTCCGGAGCGGATCACCGACGACGGCCGCGACCAGCTGCGGGCCCTCGGCTTCAACATCTGATCCGGGGTTTGCACTTCTCGCTTCCCGCGACTGATTCTGCTTCCCGCGACTGCAACAGCAGTCGCGGGAAGCTTTCGTTGGCGGGAGGTCCAGAGGCTCGGCAATGCCGTTGCCAGAACCACATGCATGCTGAGGTTGAATTCGCATCCAGATGTTTTTGAGAAATCTCGCCGCGGCCGGCTACACAAATGGGAGCCATCCGCCTCGGGCGGGGTCCAAGGTAACCTTCTGTGCTGATATTCAACCCCGGATAGTGGAACCCTCGTGCTATTCAGTCAGCATGGTCCTCGACAAAGCTTGGGCAGGCTTCCAGAACGGCCGGGACCCTGTACACGCGGAGTCAATCCTCGACGGGTGGTCGAAGTGGCTAGCGCTGGGCGGGGGCTTCACCTCGGGCCCGCACGCCGCCGTGACCGATCCTGGTCGGATCGTGGTCATGATGGCCAACGGCTCGGACAGACTGCTGAAATGGGTCCTCACGGCGAGCACAGGCGCTCAGAGCGCATGGAGCGAGCTGGCCACTCCCGCGCTCGCGCCCGTGGGCTCAGCCGGCGTTTCCAATCTGGGCAGCGGCCCGGAGGTCATCGCCCCCGACGCCAACAGCATCGTCGTCCTCGGCCGCACCACCAAGGGTGCCCCGATGTACACCCGATGGACCTCAGGCGGCAACTGGTCGCGATGGGCGACCACCAGCAGCTGAGACCGGGGCGCCGGGGCGTCGTCATCCCGTTGGTGCACGGCGGCCCGCCAGCCCTCCAGGGTGTCGGGGCCTGTTTTCAGTCGGTTCTGATGGCGCGTTGGACGTGCTCTGGGATGAGTGCGGCTTGGATGGCTGTGTTGGGAAGGGACGTGCGTTGGGCGGCCAGTGGTCCGAAGGGTGACCCTTCGGGGGCGCAGGTGACGTCCTGCGTTGGGGGTTGGCCGCTGATGAGGTATTGCACGATGGTGTTCTGTGCGCAGTAGTTGCCGGACCCCAAAGCGGTGTGTCCCCATCCTTGGTAGGTCAGCAGAGTTGAGTTCGGTAGCAGGTCGGCTACGGTGGTGGCCCCGTGGTAGGGGGTTGCCGGGTCGAAGTGGTTCCCGACGACGAGTACGGGGGTAGCGGTAGTGGCGGTCCAGGGCCCGGTGTAACTGTCGTTGTCCTGGCCGGGCCATAGCTGGCAGACGCTGCTGATCCACGTCCAGAACGCCCCGAAGTGGCGAGTCCGCTCCTCGGCGGCGTCAGCCGCCTCGGTCCATGCGTCGTACTCCGCGGGGTTGTCGGTCTCCGAGCAGGCCACCCCGGGGAAGGCTTCGACGAAGTTCGGGTATTCCTGCGGATCCGGCGCTCCCAGGGTCAGGCCGGTCAGGACTTGTTGCCTGGCGTATTGCACTTCCGTTGCCGACGTTGCTGTTTCCAATACCGAGTACAGGTGCGCCAGGTCCGGCCAGATGATGGGCGCGTACAGAGCGCCGACGGTGAGGGCGATCAGATTGGCGTAGGTGAACCGGGGGGGCAGGGCGGGGTCGTCGGAGACGAGGGGTTTTTCCAGAAGCCGTTGCGCGAGGGTTTCGAAGCGTGCTTTCGAGTCACCTGCGAAATCGCAGTCGGCTCCCGCTTCGTCGCAGAGCCGGAAGAACTCGCCCAGGGTGGCGGCCGAGCCGACGTCGCTGCCCAGTCGGGTTGAGAACGGAACGGTGGTGCTCTGTCCGTCGGCGCCGGTTGACCAGGCGATCGGGTCGAGCACCCCGTCGACGACCAACGCACCGACGGTGTCCGGGAACAGGTTGGCGTAGGTGACGCCGAGGAAGCTGCCGTAGGACAGCCCGAGGTAGGAGAGCTTCGCGTCGCCGACGGCACGGCGGAGCTGGTCCATGTCCCGGGCTACGTTGGCGGTGGACATGTGGTCCAGGATGGCTCCGGCCCGATTCGTGCAGGCGGCGCTGAGCGCTTCATCACTGGCGCGCCACATCGCCGCTTCTTCGGGGCCGACCGGGAACCCGATCGGCGGGAGGACGGACAGGGCTTCGTCCAGACTGGTGAAACACCGCAACGGGGTGCTCCGGCCGACGCCGCGGGGATCAAACCCGACCAGATCGAATCGGCCCCGCAGCTCCAACGGCAGCGACTTGGCCACGCCACGCACGAATTCCACCCCGGAGCCGCCGGGCCCACCCGGATTCGCGAAAATCGACCCGATCCGCTGGGTGGGGTCCGCCGCGGGGAGTCTGATGACGGACAGCGCGATCTGCGTCGCAGCGGGTCGGTCGTAGTCCAGCGGGAGTGTCGCCGTGGCGCATTCGAATCCGTCTCGGCAGGGCGTCCACTCGAGGACCGGAACAGCCGCTGGAGCAATATTTTGAACGGCGACAATCTCACTGCCGACCGGTGCCGCCGCCGCCACCGGCTGGCCGGTGAACATCGCCGTGGCGGTGGTAATGGCAAGCACCGCGGCGAGCGGGCGGATACGACTGCGCACGCTGAATACGGTCATCCATGACCCCTCAGAACCGAGCTGAACATCCGGACACACGCCCAGTGAAAGGTACGTCCAGCCTCACCCATTGCCTAGGGGACAAACGGGGAAACAAAAATCATCCGCGTGAGGACCATCCGGGGTTTGAACCGCCCATGGTTCTGTACCGCCTCGCTGTGAGTCCAGGAGGATGTACAACCGTGCGGAAGAAGATCGACCCGGAAGTCCGGGTCCGGGCTGTGCGGCTGGTGCGGGAGCACCAAGGTCAGTACGCGAACTTCACCGCGGCGGTGATCGCGGTGGCCAAGCAGTTGGACGTGTCGAGGGAGTCGGTGCGTCGCTGGGTGGCCCAGGACGAGGTCGACACCGGTGGCCGGCCGGGTGTGACGTCGGCGGAGAACGCGGAGATCAGGCGGCTCCGTCGGTCTGCGCGGTCCTGCGGGAGCAGGGCTGCCAGATCGCTGCGCGGACCTACCGAGCGGTCAAGGCCGGCACGAGGGGTTGGTCGGCCCGGGCGGTGTCCGACGCGACCGCGGAGGACCTGATCCGGCAGGTCGCCTACACCGCCGACACCACCACCGGGCGGCGCCGACGCACCCCGGAGGGGCTGTACGGGCGGCGGAAGATGACCGCCTACCTGCGCAGACTCGGCCATCAGGTGTCCGCAGGGGCGGTCGACCGGGGCATGCGCACCCTCGGTCTGCAAGGGGTTCGCCGCGGCAGCAGGGTCTTCACGACCGTGTCGGACAAGACCGCTTCGAGAGCACCTGACCTGGTGGAACGCAACTTCACCGCGGCGGCGCCGAACGAATTATGGGTCACCGACTTCACGTATTGCCGGACCTGGACCGGGTTCGTCTACGTCGCGTTCATCGTCGACGTCTACGCCCAGCTGATCGTGTCCTGGCACGCGTCCACCCGCAAGACCGTCGATCTGGTCGAGGTGCCGCTGCGGATCGCGATCTGGGAACGTCACCGGCAGGGTCGGCCGATCGTGCCCGGCCGGCTCGTGAAGCACTCCGATGCAGGCCGAGGTGGGCGGTCAGATCGACCACCCGGTGCGCACCCAGCGTCAGGTGCTGCCAGGATCGCCGGCCGCGCCGGATCGGCCAGGCCCCGGAACAGGCATGACGCGGCGGCCCGCCCCTCGCCGGCGGCCGCGTCGGCGCGCGACCCAGCACAGTCACACCCAAAAAGGTCGGGTCGCCCTGATGTCAACCGACGGGCCACCTGTCGGCAGCGGGACCCGACATCCTGCGCACTAATGTCGACGGGCGATGGACACGGACAGCGGTGCACAGCAGGCGGGCACACTGACGTCGGCCGGCCGGTGGTCGCCGGCCGCGCTGATGACCGTCACCGTGTGGCGGCTGGTGCTGGCCGGCACCGCCTGGAGCGGATTCGTCCTCGGGATGACCCGGGGTGACATCTGGCGGTGGCCGAATCTGGCGTACTGGTCACAGTTCTCGACGCTACTGGTGGCGCTGACGGCGACCGGTTCGTTGCTCGTGCCGCTGATCTCGCGCCGCCGGGTCGAACGTCCGCACGGCTACCTGCGCGGGGCCGCGACGACGTACACGACTCTCACCCTGGTGGTGTTCCCGCTGCTGCTGTCGGGCACCTACGACGACCTCGACGGGCAGCTGATGCATCTGGTCGTCCCGGTGATGGCCATCACCGACTGGGTCGTCGTCGGCCGGAACCAGGCCGGTGTCCGCTGGTTCGGACCGTTCCTCTGGCTGATCATGCCGCTGCTGTACCTCCCGGTGTACGTGGTGCGCAGCAACGCCTTCCGGCCGCTCTACGGTTTTCTCGATCCGGCCCGGGGCGACTTCACCGGCTGGGTGGCCACCCTGCTCGCCGCGGTCGTCGTCATCGGCTACCTGTTCTGGGCGGTCGGCCGGGCCCGCACCGTGCTCGTCCCGGCGGTCCGCCCGGTGCCCGCGTGAAGACCCGGGACGCCGCCGGCGGCGGACGCGTCGTCGAGGTGACGACAGCGCAACTACCGGGGTGGGTCAACCGGTTCAGCGGCCGCAACGACGGCCTCCGCTCGGTGACCGCGACCCCGGACGAGGTGGTGCTCACCGCCGGTGACGGCACCACCGCGACGTTCGCGGTGCCGTTCCCCCCGATGAGCGTGGGGGAGCGGGAACCGTTGGAGGCGTTGCTGTCCCACGTCGCCGGGATCGGCGCGGTGGGTATCGTGGCCGTCCGGGCCGGTGCGCACTCGGTGGGCATCGCCCGGGCCGGGGTCGTCGTGTCGTCCAAGACCGACCGTGCCTACGTGCAGGGACGCACCGCCGCCGGCGGCTGGTCGCAGCAGCGCTACGCACGGCGACGGGGCAACCAGCTGACCGCCTCGCTGACCGACGCGGCGGACGCGGTGAACCGGGTGCTGCTGCCCTCGGTGGGGATGCTGGATGCGCTGGTCCTGGCCGGCGACGCGTCGGCGCTGCGGACCGTGATGGCCGATCGGCGGCTCGCGGTCCTGGCCGGGCTGCCGAGGCGCGAGTTCCGCGACATTCCGGAGCCCCGCCGCTCCGTGCTGGACGACCTCGCCGAGCGCATCACCGTCGTCGAGGTCACCGTCCGCGAGCCCTGACCGGCCCGGCCCGTCCCGCGCAGCAACGCGGTGCGACACCCCCTCGCACCCCCGGGTCGACCCGACCTGTCCG
The DNA here is from genome assembly GCA_963700115.1 of uncultured Actinomycetota bacterium. GTDB lineage: Bacteria > Actinomycetota > Actinomycetes > Mycobacteriales > Nakamurellaceae > Nakamurella. The sequence continues at coordinate 2,035,914 of OY969473.1, forward strand.
ATCGCATCGGGTCCGAGTATGTTCAGCGCACCCCGGGTCACCCGGAACGGCGCGATGGCGCCGCTGACGTGACAACCAGCACCTCACACGACCGCACCGACGTCAGTATCGATCGTCACCGGAGGTGTCATGACCAGCATCATGATCGGGATCGACAGCAGCGAGGCCAGTGACCGGGCGGTGGCCCTGGGTCTGCGACTCGCCCGCGCGGCGGGCGCCCGCGTGCTCATCGTGCACGCGATCCCGTGGTCGCCGTACTCGTTCCAGACCAACGAGGAGAACGCAGTCCGTTCCGCCGAGCGCGAGACCGAGATCGCGGCGGCGACCGACCAGCTTCTCGAGCCCGCCCTGTCCAAGGCCCGGGCAGCCGGGGTCGAGGCCGAAGGCCTGACCCGGCACGGCCACCCGGTCGAAGTCCTCGTCGATCTGACGTCCGAGCGCGGTATCGACCACATCGTGGTCGGCAGAACGGGAGAGAGTCGGATGAAGAAGGTCCTCTACGGCGGCATCCCCGGGCGGCTCATCCTCAGCTCGCCCGTCACCGTGACGGTGGTCCCGTGATCACCGCGCTGTACGCGGCGGAGGCCGAGGAGCAGACGGGCATCGACGCGGCCGTCAACGACGCGGTGGGGCCGATCGCCAGCTGGATCGAAGGCATCGTGTTCTACCGCTTCCAGCTGTTCGGTGTGGGCATCCCGGTCATCGTGTTGTGGCTGGTCTTCGCGGCGATCCTGTTCACCGTGTTACTCGGGTTCAAGAACGTCACGGGCTTCAAGCACGCGATCGATCTGGTGCGCGGGAGGTACTCCCACCCCGGCGACGCCGGTGAGGTCTCGCATTTCCAGGCCCTGGCCACCGCGGTGTCCGGCACCGTCGGGCTCGGCAACATCGCCGGTGTGGCGGTCGCCATCAGCCTGGGCGGGCCGGGCGCGACCTTCTGGATGATCGTCGCCGGGTTCTTCGGCATGAGCCTCAAAATGGCCGAGTGCACCCTGGGGGTCAAATACCGCAAGGAACACCCGGACGGCTCGGTGTCCGGCGGACCGATGTACTACCTGCGCGACGGCATCGGGAAGGAACTGAAGCGACCGGGCCTGGGGAAGTTCATGGCCGCGTTCTTCGCCGTCTGCTGCATCGGTGGATCGCTCGGCGGCGGCAACATGTTCCAGTCCAACCAGGCGACGGCGTTGATCGTCGGGGTGTTCGGCGGCGACGACTACCGCTGGGCGTTCGGGCTGGTCTTCGCGGTACTGGTCGGTCTGGTCATCATCGGTGGCATCAAGTCCATCGCCCGGGTGACCGACAAGATCGTGCCGTTCATGGCGGTGCTGTACATCACCGCGTCGCTGGTGGTCATCTTCGCCAACGTCAGCGCGATTCCTGCGGCGTTCGGGCAGATCATCGCCGGCGCGTTCTCGCCGGAGGGGATCACCGGCGGATTCGTCGGTGTCCTGATCGTCGGCTTCCAGCGGGCGGCGTTCTCCAACGAGGCCGGCGTCGGCTCCGCATCCATCGCGCACTCCGCGGTCCGCACCAAGGAGCCGGCCACCGAGGGCTTCGTCTCGCTGCTCGAGCCGTTCATCGACACGATCGTCATCTGCACGATGACCGCGCTCGTCATCGTGATCACCGGGGTCTGGGACGAGCCTGACGCCACGGCCCTGGGCGGTGTCGGTCTCACCACCGCCGCGTTCCAGAGCGTGCTGCCCTGGTTCCAGTACATCCTGGTCGTCGCGGTGGTGCTCTTCGCGTTCTCGACGATGATCGCGTGGTCCTACTACGGGATGAAGGCCAGCGGGTACCTCTTCGGCGACAGCCGGAAGGCGGAGAACATCTTCAAGGGCATCTTCTGCGTCTTCACGCTCATCGGCGCCACGCTGTCCCTGGGACCGGTGATCGGATTCTCCGACTCGATGATCTTCCTGATGTCCGTTCCGAACGTGATCGGGCTGTACCTGCTCGCTCGTGTGCTCCGGAAAGAGATCAACGGCTACTGGTCGCGGGTCCGCTCGGGTGAGATCGAGATGGTCGACAAGCACTGATCCCGCCGCCGGCGCCGGGTCCGAGGGTGACCAACTCGACCGGGCGCCGCCGGGGGCGACGGCTGTCACCGGCCGGCCGTTGAATGGGATCCCGGCCCGGCCCCGAACTGCAGGCCGCCTCGCAGATCTGGATTCCAGCGTGACCCCTCCGGGGCAAGCCCGGCGACGGCATCAGCCGTAGCCGCGGGCGCACACCGGGCCGGGAAGACAGCCACGCCGCGCGTGTCGGCGGGCGAGGAGCCATCATCAGGCCGGTCGGCGGACGGCAGCGGCCCGTTCGGCTACACCGCCCATCCGGCCGGCCCGCCGGCGTCCACACGATCCGCCGAGGGCGAGCTGCGAAGCAGCGCTCGACCGGGTGCGGCCGGCGCGGGGTGCGTACCCGCACGAAACCGGAGTGGTGAGCATCCGGGCCGTAAGGGCCGGCCCGCAGCGCACCAGCCTCACTGGATGACGCAACGGAGGCCACCGCCGGGGTGGTGATCCCGGTGATGGCCTCCGTCAGGCGCGGTGCGTTGGGGACGTGACCTGTGAACATCCGCCACACATCCCGGTGACCCCGGGCAGTTACCCGACCGTCACCACCGGTGCGTGGTTCGTGTCGTGCCCCTGGGCGTGTGTCTTCGACTTCCCGAACTGCAGGTAGAGCGTGGGAACCACGAAGAGGTTCAGCAAGGTCGACGTGACCAGGCCACCCAGGATGACGATCGCCATCGGATGCTCGATCTCGTTGCCCGGGATGGAGCCGGCCACGACCAACGGCACCAGCGCCAACGCGGTGGCCAGCGTCGTCATCAGGATCGGTGCCAGGCGTTCCCGGGCCCCGCGGATGACCAGCTCCCGTCCGAACGGTTGCCCCTCCTGCGACTCCAGGTGCTGGAAGTGGCTGATCATCATGATTCCGTTGCGAGACGCGATACCGAGCACCGCCAGGAATCCCACCAACGACCCCAGTGACAGCACCCCGTCCCCGAGCCACGCGGCCATGATTCCGCCCACCAATGCCGACGGCAGGGTGATGAAGGAGATCGCGGCCAACCTGGTGCTCCGGAACGACGTGACGAGCAGGAAGAAGATCACCAGCGCGGCAACCACGGCGAGCCATGCGAGGCGGGCGCTCGCGGCCTCCCGCTCGGCGTATTCCCCGACGATCTCCAGGTGGTACTCCGTGTTCAACGGAATGGTGCTGACGATTTCCTGGATGTCAGTGGCCACCGACCCCAGATCCCGGCCCTTCACGTTGGCGGTGACATCGATCTTGCGATACGTGTCCTCGTGGTCGACGTGGTTGGGCGTGGGCCGGATCGTGACGTCCGCGACCTGGTCCAGTCGGATGCGTTCACCGGCCGGGGTGTCGATCTGCAGACCGCGGACATCCTCCAGGTTGGTCCGACTGGCGGGGGTGCTCCAGACCTGGACGTCGTAGGCGCGACCCTCACGGAAGATGTCGCCGACCTCCTCGCCCGCGAGAAGCGTCGCGCCCGCGCGACGGACATCGCCCGGCTTGAGCCCGTATCTCTGGGCGGCTTCCAGATCGACGGTGACCTGGACCTGCGGGATGTCGACCAGTCGCTCGGTCTTGACGTCCACCGCTCCGTCGACCCCGGAGATCGCTGCCTGGACCTCGGCCGCCTTCGCGCGGAGTTCGACCAGGTCCGGGCCGAAGATACGCACGACGATGGAGTCACTCGAACCGGTCAGGACCTCCTTGACGCGCTCCTTCAGGTACGTCTGCACGTCGCGCTGCAGACCGGGGTAGCCGTCGACCACCTCCTGGACCTGCTGCAGGGTGGAGTCGTAGTCGACCTCGGGATCGATGCTGATCCAGTTCTCGGTGAAGTCGATGCCGTACGGCTCGTCCGCCAGGAGGGCTTGCCCGAGGTGCGCACCGAAGTTCCGCACCCCGGGGATGGCACGCAACTCCTTGCTGACCTCCTCGGTGATGCGCACCATCTCCGGATGGCCGGCGCCGGGCCGGAGCAGCCAGTGCATGAGGAAGTCGCGTTCCTTGAACGACGGCAGCAGGGACTGCCCGAGGAGCGGCAGGATGGTGATGCCGATAGCGGCGATGGCCCCGACCACGGCGTAGGACCGCTTGCGTCGGTCCACCGACTTGGACAGCAGAGCGGTGTAACCGCGCTGCAGGACCGCGGTGACCGGTGAGGTCCGCCGCTCGATCGGTGCCTTGCGAAGCAGGATCAACGCCATCGCCGGGGTGAGTGTCAGTGCGACCAGCAGCGAGACGCCGACGGCCAGTGCGTAGGCCCCGATGAGCGGGCGGAAGAACGATCCCGACAGCCCGCCGATGAAGAAGACCGGCACCACGGCCACAAGCGTGATGAGGGTGGCGTACAGAATGGCGCCGCGCACCTCCAGGGAGGCTTTGAGTACCACCCTGGCAGTGGACGTCGGACTACCTGCGAGGCGATGTTGTCGGAGCCGCCGCAGGATGTTCTCCACGTCGATGATGGCATCGTCGACCACCACTCCGACGGCCACGACCAGGCCGGCCAGGATCATGGTGTTCACCACCGCGCCCGACCAGTACAGGATGAGGCCTGCGGTCACCAGCGATATGGGGATCGCGGTCACGCTGATCAGCGCGGTACGCCACTCGAACAGGAAGAGTCCGATGATCAGAATGACCAGCAGACAGCCGACCAGCAGTGCCAGCGTCAGGTTGTCGATAGCGAGTTCGATGAACGTCGCCGGCCGGAAGATCGACGTGTCGATACTGATGTCCGTGAGGCCGGGTCGGAGTTCCTCGATGGCTGACTCGACCCCGGACGTGACGTCGACGGTGTTGGCCCAGGGGAACTTCTCCACGATGAGCATCAGTCCAGGACCGTCGTTGATCACCGCGTCACCGGACAGCGGCTGGTGATCCTCGACCACCTGGGCCACGTCGGACAGTCGTAGGACGCGGCCGTCGCGGGAGGCGACGGTGACATTGGCGAGCTCTTCCGGCGTCACGATCGGCAGGACACTCTGCACCCCGAGCCGCTGGTTCGGTGTCTCGACGAAGCCGCCGGTACCGATGAATCCGCCTTCCGAGTACTGCAGCAGACCCGAGTCGAGGGCATTGGCGGTCGCGTTCATCACCTGGTCGAGCGTGACCTGATTGTTCGCCAACCGATCCGGATCGGTCTGCACCTGGTACATCTTGAGCCGCTCACCCCAGATGGCGACGTTGGCGACGCCCGGAACCCGGAGCAGCCGGGCCCGGATGTTCCAGTAGGACGTCATCGACATGTCCATCATCGACACGGTGTCCGACGTCAGCCCGATCTTCATGGTCCGGCTGGTGGATGACAGCGGCTGGATCATCGTGGGCGGGGCGGCCCACCGCGGCAGGCTGGGGGTGACCAGTCCCACCCGCTCGGCGACCAACTGGCGGGCACGGAGCAGATCCGTCCCGGGCTCGAACCGCAGTTCGATCTTGGCCAGGTCGGACACCGACTTGGAACGCATCACCTGAAGGTCCGGGATCCCGGCCATCGCGTGCTCGATCGGGACGGTGACCAGTTCCTCGACCTCGGTCGCGGACAGGCCGAGGCACGGCACCTGTACCTCGACCCTCGGCGGGGCGAACTCCGGGAACGCATCCACCGGTGTGTTCGGCAGCAGCAGGAACCCGAACAGCATCGACGCGGATGCCGCCGCCACCACCAGATAACGGAACTTCAGACTCTGACTGACAATCCAGCGCATCATCGTGCTGCCCTCGTTCTATCGCCGGATCATTGTCATTTGATGCCGAACTCCAGGCCCCAGAGCTCGGTGCCGCCCGTCGTCACGACATTGGTGCCGGCCGCCGGGCCGCTGACCAGTAGCGCCTGATCCCCGGCGATCTCCGCGACCTCGACCGTTTCGCGGATGTAGACGTGTCCTTCGGGATTGGTGTAGGCGAAGGTGGTGCCGTCCGGCAGGTAGAGCAGGGCGCTGTACGGCATCGTCAACTGGGCACCGGCTGCGGCGTTGTCCGCGGCAGCGACATTCGCCACCGCAACGGTCGTCAGAGCGAGTCGCTCGACTGCCTTGTCGGTGAGGGTCAGCTTCTTGACCGCGGTGCCGTCGATCGCCTCCACGGTCGCCGGCTCCACCTTCTTCGCTGTTGCAGCGGGGGCGTCTGCGCACCCGGCAACCGACAGAAACACACCGCAGGCGAGGGTGGCCGCAGCGATCCAACGAGAAACCTGGTTCATCTTCGTTTCCTTTGATCCGACGCCAGAGCGTCTCAGGCCAGTGATCCGCTGCTGACGAGATCGTCGTCGGCTTGAACGTCTTCAGTGGAGTCGAGGTGTGCCGTCGCCTTGCGGTGCTCGGCAGCGGCGCTGCCGAGTCCGGGGATGACCACCAGGACGGTGATCGCCGCACTGACGAGACCGCACAGCACGGTCACGGCGAACGGGAACAGCAACTCGAGCCCGGCAATGGGGCCGGCAATGACGACCGGCAGCACCAGCACAGCCACGACCGCGGCGGTGTACAGCACCGCGGGCAGCTGGCGCCGGGTCTCCTCGCGGAACCCCTGCGGTGACCCCACTCCCGGTCGGATCGGGTCGATCTCGCGGGCGTGGCCGACGAGGGAGACCGACTGCTTCAAGAAGATCGCACTGACCGTGAGCAGCCCGGCCAGGGTGCCGAGCGAGACCACCCGGTCGGTGATGAGTGATGCCAGCAGTCCGCCGGCCAGCGCGACCGGAACCGAGAACAGCACGACCAGTGACAGAATCCAGCTGCCCAGCGCCACTTCCAGCAGCAGGAAAGCCAGCACCAACGCGACCAGCGCCATCACGATCACCAACGTCTGGTTTGCATCGGACCGGGTGTCCGCCCCGACAATCTCCGCGCGGTGCTCGAACGGGAAGTCCACCGTCGCCAGCTGCAGTCGCACGTCGTCACTGATCTCGGTGTAGCCGCGGCCCTGCGGCACGCCGACGACATCGATGAACCGTGACGATGCGTCGCGCTGGATCACCGCCGGCGCCGCCGCCACCTGGACGTCGGCGACATCACCGACCCGCACCTGTCCGCTGCCGTCAGGCCGGTCGACCATCAGGTTCTCGACGGCGGTCACACTGTTGCGCAGTTCGCTGGTGCCCCACACCACGACCTCGAAGACCTTCTGCTCGTCGAACAACGAGCCGACCACCATTCCGGACAGCAGCACCGCCATGGTGCGGCGGACGTCACCCGGTTTGATGTTGAACTCTTCGGCCCGGGCCAGGTCGACCTGGACCTGCAGGGTCGGCTGGAGGGGGTTCTGCTGCACCGTCACATCGGTGAGCCCGTCGACGGAGCTGAGCAACCGCTGAACCTCGGCGGCCTTCTCGGCGAGGACGAGACTGCTCTCGCCGTAGACCCGGACCACGAGTTCCGAAGCATTCGGCTCGATCGCCAGGTTCCGCCGGCCGTCCAGGTAGGTCGTGACCGTTCCGTCCACGCCGGGATACCCGTCGACCACCTCTTCGATGGCGGCGAACGTGCTGTCGTAATCAGCGTCGGGGCTCATCCGGACCCAGATCTCGCCGGCGTTCACGTTCTCGATCTGATCGGAGAGCAGGGCGCGGCCGACCTGGGCTCCCACCTGTGTCACACCCGGCAGAGCCTGCAGCTCGTTGCCGGCGGCGGCGGTGATCCGGATCATCTCTGTCCGTCCCACTCCGGCCGCACCGTCGAACGAGATCAGCAGTTCCCGCTCCTGTAGCGGCGGGATGGCTGACACGCGCACGAAGGGCAGCACGGCGGCGGCGACCAGCAGACCTGCGATGCCGACCAGCACCGCGGTTCGCGCCCTCGGTGCGATCCGGTCGGCGAGCCCGTCGAGCGGACCCTTGGCGTGATGCGTGGCAACCGGCTTTTCACCGTTGGTGGCCCGAGGTTTCGGTGCCACCCGGGCAACCAGGGATGTCAGCGACGGGACGAGCATGACCGCGACGGCCATGGCGATCGTGATCCCGATCAGGAACGCCAGGGCGGCAGGTCTGACCACCCGCCCCATCGGCCCGTCGATGAACAGGACAGGCACGGTGACCAGCGCAACGATGAGGGTCGCGTACATGGCAGACCGACGCAGTGGGAGCACGATGGAGACGGTGTACTGCAGCCGGCCCACGTTCGACGCCACTGGCCGCTTGCTCAGGACGCCCCTGCCGACCGCCCGGGTGTCACGCACGGCGTCGTCGATCACCACCAGCAGGCCTGCAGTCAGGCCCAGGATCACCAGCATGTTGATGCCGATGCCGAACTGACCGAGAGCCAGCACGGCGGTGGCGACAGCCACCGGCACGGTGACCAGGACGACGATCGCCGCCCGCCACGAGTAGAGCAGCAGGCACATCAGCAGCAGCGCGAGCAGGCCGCCGATGCCCAGGGTGAGCGAAAGATTGCTGATGCCCGCTTCGACGTAGGTGGCCGGGCGGTACACCGTCGAATCGACCTTCAGGTCGCCGAGGCCGGGGAGCAGTTCCTGCAGCGCTGCCTCGACGCCTCGGGTCACCTCGACGGTGCTGGCGTCCGGGAACTTCTCGACGACGACCAGCAACCCGCTCTGGCTGCCGATGACGCCGTCCCCGATCAAGGTCTGATGATCCTCGACAACCGTTGCGACATCACCCAGTTGGAGTCCGGGCTTTCCTTCGACGGCAACCTGGCTCAGGGTGTCGGCATCGACGATGGGGGAGATGTTCTGCACACCGAGGCGCTGGTTGGGGGTGTCGATGAATCCCCCGGTGCCAGGCGTGGACGCTTCCAGGAAGGTCAGCGGTGACACCCAGGTGGCGTTGCCGGCCGTCCGGATGACGTCCATCAACTCCACGCCCTGCTGCGACAGCGCGGCGGGATCCACCTGCACCTGCAACTGACGGTCCCGCTCGCCGAAGACGGCGACGTTGGACACTCCCGGCACGCCCATCAGACGTGGCCGGATGGTCCAGCGGGCCAACACGGACTGGTCGATCAGGGACACACTGTCCGAGGAGAGCTCGAGCACCATGGTCCGACTGGAGGATGACACCGGTTCCAGCATGACCGGCGGTTTGGACACGTTGGGCAGCGCGTGCGCCTGAGTCATGCGCTCTGCCACCAGTTGTCGCGCCTGGTAGAGGTCGGTTCCGGGTTCGAAGACCATCACCACGGACGACAGGCCGGGAATGGAATCCGAGCGGATCTCGTCCAGGAACGCGACGCCGTTGAGCAGATCTGCTTCCAACGGCACGGTGATGAGTTGCTCCACCTCGGCGGCAGACAGACCCAACGCCTCCGTCTGGATCTCGACGTAGGGGGGACTGAACTCGGGCAGCACATCGATGTCGGCGTTCTTCACTTCGAGGAAGCCGACAACCAACAAGCCGGACGCGATGACCGCGACCAGCAGTCGGAACTTCAGGCAGGATTCGATGACCCAGCGCAACATTGGTACGACCTTCCCCGACGACGGTTGGGGGGAAAATTCAGGGCGCGTTCAGGTTAGGGCATGGGAAGGCGTCGATTTCGAAGCTGTTGGGTGATTTCGGCGAAATCTCCGGAGTAGGAGAAACTGATGCAGCCTGTCACATTCGGTGAGAAGAATCGCTTTGAGTAACGAGCCGTGCGTCGACAGTTAATGAGCGCTGCGCACAAGTGGGCATTAGAGAACCAACGTCCTCCATCGGTCCCGCCAAACGGTTTCAGAGTGTCATCTGGACGTGCCGGCCCCCGTTTTGCCAGATGTTTGAGATCGGCCCGGGTTGGAGAACCGCTGCAGGACGGGCGCTGAGACCGAGCCCTGAAAGGGGGGACGGGCAAGGATTCTCGGCAGGCTTCAGAACCGCCGATCGCGCGCTCGCACGGGTGGGCTGCTCAGTACTGCCAGGCGCCGAAGAGCATCAACACCACCACCACGTAGATCCCGATCACCCCGCCGATCGCGAGGCCGACAACGGCCCAACTGCACAAATCATGGGCCGTGCGGCCGCGTGATGCCCCGAGGGCTGTTCCCCGCGGTCTCCTCATGTTCGCGATCGACAACAATTCCGCCAGCGCTTCGGACTCTGCACGCGCGGTCAATTCGGCACAGCCGACACGGCGGCTCGCCGGGAGCGGTTGAGTTGCCATCAGCCGACTCGATTCGTCAGTCCTTCAGCTCACCTGCGTACTAGAATCGATAGTGCACAGAGACCGCTGAATAGAGTCTGAACGTAGCCGTTCGGTCACCGTTGGCTATCGGGCTCGGTCGGTCCAGCTCGGGCCACGAGGTCACCGATGGCTCCCGAGATACCTCGCGGGCGCACGACGCAGTTCACCGATCGTCGACACCGCTGGACCCGGAGGACCTGATGCGGCTCATGGTGGTGGAGGACGAGGCGGTGATGGCGGCCGGGCTCAAGACCGGGCTGGAAGCGGAGAGCTTCGCGGTGGATGTGGCGTCCAACGGCATCGACGGTCTCTGGATGGCCCGTGAACGTTCCTACGACGCAATCATTCTCGACCTCATGCTGCCTGGACTCAGCGGTCACGCACTGTGCTGCGAGTTGCGCAAGGCGCAGATCTGGACGCCCGTGCTGATCCTCACCGCCCTCGACGACGAAACCGCTGAGGTCCGGGCGTTGGACATCGGTGCCGACGATTACCTGACCAAGCCGTTCTCCTTTGCCGTGCTGCTCGCCCGGTTGCGGTCGCTGATGCGACGCGGGGCTCCCGAGCGCCCGACCGTCATGGAAGCGCACGGCATCAGGATGGACCCTGCTTCACGGCGAGCCTGGCGCGGAGAAGTGGAGGTGGCGCTCACCGCGCGCGAGATGGCCCTGCTGGAGTTCTTCCTGCGCCGCAGCGGCGAGGTGGTGTCCAAACGTCAGATTCTCGACCACGTCTGGGGCGAGGACTTCGAAGGGGACCCGAACATCGTCGAGGTCTACGTCGCGCACCTTCGTAACAAGCTGGACCGGCCGTTCGGCGCCGAGTCGATCCAAACCATCCGGGGCGCCGGCTACCGGATCGGCGGCGATGAGAACACCTGACGAGGCGCTGAACCATCGACCCCGGGTCCGCTCGGTCCGGGTCCGGATCACCCTGGCAGCGGTGACCGTGGTGGCACTGGCCACGACGGTCGGCGCGGTACTGGGCGGTCAGTTGTACGCGACGCTGCTGACCGCGGAATTGGCTGACGCGACCAGGGTGCGGGCCGAACACATCGCCTCCGCCCTGCTGGCCGGACCCGATCCGGTTCAACTGCCCGACGGTGATTTCGAGGAGGATCTGGCTCAACACGTCAGCGAGGACGGCAGCTTGCTCGCCGCCAGCCCCAACGCCGCAGATCTGCCACCGATCGCCGCGCCGGATCTCGACGACGCGGTGGAGGTTGTCGGGCCCCTCGACGGCGATCCGATGATCGCGATCTCCCATCGTCTGGAGGACGGCACCTATCTGCTGGTGGCGCGCTCACTCGATCAGCGGGAGGACGCGATGCGGCTGGTGATCCTGCTGCTGGCCATCGGACTGCCGGGACTGTGGTTGATCGTCGGTCTGCTGACCTGGAAGCTCGTCGGCCGAGCACTACGCCCGGTCGACGCGATCACCCGGGCCGTCGAAGAGGTCTCGTCGTCAGCCATGCACCGACGGGTGCCGGGTGCTGACGGCAGTGACGAGATCGCGCGCCTGTCCCGGACGATGAACCTGATGCTGGACCGACTGGAACACTCACAGCTCCGGCAGCGCCAGTTCATCTCGGATGCCTCACACGAGCTCCGGTCGCCGGTTGCGGCAATCCGGCAGCATGCGGAGGTAGCCGTGCTCCATCCGGATCGGGTCGTGATGGTCGACTTCGCAAGCGTCATGAAGAGTGAGAGCGTTCGGCTGCAGATGCTCGTGGAGGACCTGCTGCTGCTGGCCCGTCTGGACGAGCACCGTTCGGCACCGAGCTATCGACCGGTGGACCTGGACGATCTGGTCTTCGTCGAGGCTCAACGCCTCCGTCACACGGCGGGGTGCCGCATCGACACCTCACGGGTGGGCGGCGGCCGGATCATCGGTGATGCCCGTTCGCTCCAGCGGGCGGTGGGGAACCTCGCGGAGAATGCGGTGCGGCATGCCCGATCGGTCGTCAGCTTCGCTCTCACCACCAATGGGTCGATCGTCGAACTGACGGTCGACGACGATGGCGAGGGAATCCCGCCGGCGGACCGGAGCCGGGTTCTGGAGCGTTTCGTCCGTCTCGACGACGCCCGGAATCGGGATGCCGGCGGGAGCGGCCTGGGGCTGGCCATCGTGTCGGGGGTGGTGAGCGCCCACCACGGCACGGTGCACGTCGAGAGCAGCCCGTCCGGGGGGGCGCGACTGCGACTGACCTTCGAGGCGGTGACCACAGCTGACCACGTGTCGGACGAGCGCGGTCGCCGTTTCCTCGGCAGACGGATGTCCCGCAAGCGCAGGATCGACGGGCCGCTCACGACACCTGCCGACTGCTGACCGGAGCCAGGTTCGGACCACGCCACGAGACCTGACGGCGGAGAGGCCACCCCTGCGTTGCCGGGGCCGCGGTTCTGGGTCGCATCGTGGCCTGTGAGATCGAGCCTCGCGACCCCACCGATGCGGCCACTCGGTGGCAGCTCCGGCGCTCATCCCCGCGGAACAGGCGGGAGCCGCGAGATCCGGCGCCCGTTCTGGGCGTCGCCGGACCTCAGCCCGCGCGTTTGTCGCACCCCTCCCGAGAGGGGTGATCAACCACTCCGTCCCGTCACCGCGGATGCGCCGCGGCGCCCCGGTAGAATGGGCACACGTGATCACCGCTACCGGCCTTGAACTGCGGGCCGCCTCGCGGATCCTGCTCTCCGACGTCAACCTCCGCGTCCAACCCGGCGACCGCATCGCCTTCGTCGGGCGCAACGGCGCGGGCAAAACCACCACGTTGCGGGTCCTGGCCGGTGAGGGCCAGCCGTACGGCGGTTCCGTGGTCACCAACGGCCCGCTCGGTTACCTCCCGCAGGATCCCCGCGAGGGTGACCTCACCATCACCGCCCGCGACCGGGTGCTGTCGGCGCGGGGGCTGGACGTCCTCGCGCACGAGCTCGCCAAGGTGCAGATCGAGATGGCGGAGCTGGTCGAGGGACCGGACGCCGATGCCGCGGTCAAGCGTTACGGCCGGATCGAGGAGCGTTTCGCCGATCTCGGCGGCTACGCCGCGGAGTCGGAGGCGGCCCGGATCTGCTCGAACCTCGGCCTGCCCGACCGGATTCTGGCGCAGCCGATGCACGAGCTGTCGGGCGGCCAGCGGCGCCGCGTCGAGCTCGCGCGGATCCTCTTCGCCGCTGCGGACAACACGTCCGCCGGTGGCGTCCTGCTGCTGCTCGACGAGCCGACCAACCACCTGGACCACGACTCGATCGTCTGGCTGCGCGACTACCTCAGGACGTTCTCCGGCGGCCTGGTGATCATCTCCCACGACGTCGAACTGCTGGCCGCGGTGGTCAACAAGGTGTGGTTCCTGGACGCCGTCCGCGGTGAGCTGGACACGTACAACATGACGTGGCAGCGCTACCTCGATGCGCGCAGCACCGACGAACAGCGGCGCCGCCGCGAGCGCGCCAACGCCGAGAAGAAGGCGTCCGCGCTGGTCGCGCAGGCCGCCAAGATCGGTGCGAAGGCGACCAAGGCCGCGCAGGCGCACTCGATGGTGAAGCGTGCCGAGAAGATGCTGGGTTCGCTGGACGAGGTGCGGGTGGCCGACAAGGTGGCCAAGATCCGGTTCCCGCAACCCGCCGCCTGCGGCCGCACCCCGCTGATGGGCAACAACCTGTCCAAGGCCTACGGCTCGCTGGAGATCTTCGCCGGCGTCGACCTGGCCATCGACAAGGGGTCCAGGGTCGTGGTTCTCGGGTTCAACGGCGCCGGCAAGACGACGCTGCTGAAGATCCTGGGCGGCCGCGAGAAGCCCGACACCGGGAAGATCGAGGCCGGCCACGGGCTCAAGCTCGGCTACTACGCGCAGGAGCACGAGACGCTCGACCCGGACGCGACCGTGTGGGAGAACATCCGGCACGCCTCACCCGACACCGGCGCGCAGGAGCTGCGAACGCTGCTGGGCACCTTCATGTTCAAGGGGGAGCAACTCGAGCAGAAGGCCGGCACGTTGTCGGGCGGCGAGAAGACCCGGCTGGCGCTGGCCGGTCTCGTGTCGTCGGCGGCGAACGTGCTGCTGCTGGACGAGCCGACCAACAACCTCGATCCGGCGAGTCGCGAGCAGGTCCTCGACGCGATCCGCAGCTATGCGGGGGCCGTCGTGCTGGTCACCCACGACGCGGGAGCCGTGGCGGCGCTGCACCCGGAGCGGGTGATCCTGCTGCCCGACGGCACCGAGGACCACTGGAACGACGAGTATTTGGACCTGGTCGAACTCGCGTGAGCGTTTCTCGGGGCACTGCGCCGAACGGTGGGCAACCGGACATACCGCTCGCGATCGGGTCGCCGCGGCTGTCAGAATCGGCGGACACGCACGGGCGTCCGGCCCGCCGGCGATGAATGCGGGGGTCCACATGGCGGCGATGGACGAGACGCGGACGGCCGGTTGGTACTCCGACCCACTCAGTGCCGCGCAGTCGCGCTGGTGGGACGGCACGGAATGGACGCAGCTGACCCAGCCGGCACCGCAGGACACCGTCGCCTTCCCGGCAGCGACCCCCGGTCGGGCGACCGGGCCCGTTCCGGGCGGAGCGCCGCGCGCCGGCTGGTTCCCGGATCCGGGTAGCCCGCACTTCCAGCGGTACTTCGACGGTGCGGCCTGGACTCCGCATGTCGCTCCGGTCGGGCAACCCGGCGGCACCACGGTCATCGTCAACGCCCGGCCGCCGAAGTCGGTAGGTCTCGCCTTCGTGCTCACCCTCTTCTTCGGGCCGCTCGGCGTCTTCTACTCCAGCGTCACCGGCGGTCTGGTGCTGACGATCGGCGGCTTCTTCGGTGGGCTGGTGTTCGGCATCCTCACCTTCGGCTTCGGCTGGCTGGTGTGGTGGCCGGCCGTCTGGGTGGCGTCGATCATCTGGGGTTGCGTGGCGGCGAGTTCGTCGCCGGGTACCACCGTCATCCACCGCTGACCGTCGAACACTCCCTCCTGACGCGTCGGTCCGTACGGCGGGCCCGCAGCTGACCCCGACCATGAGGTGTCGACGCGTCCCGCCCAGTCCTTCGGGGCGGGCCCTCCAGAGCGAGGGCCGACCCGCCCGGGGCTGATCTCGGCATGCGCGACCCCGGACCGGGGGCGAGGATGGAACTCTCCAACCACCCGCCGGGGGCGCTCGATGACGAACGGACCAGCACTGAAGGGTGCCAGGATCACCGGACCGGACCGGACGGCCCTGACCGCCGAGGTATGCCGCCGCTATCAGAACGGCGAGTCGATCCGGACGCTCGCCGCCGGCACCGGTCGTTCCTACGGCTTCGTGCACGGCCTGCTGGTGGACGCCCATGTCCCGCTGCGCAGCCGCGGCGGGCCGACCCGCCGCCGGCCGAAAGCCTGACGGCGACCGGGTTCCCGGCTCCGCACACTGGCACGGGGAGGCCGGACCCGCCGGCGGGCGGCCGCGCGGGTCAGCGGGCGGCGCGACTCAGAGGGCGCCCCGTTCGTCCCCGGCCGGGTGCGGCTGCAGCACGGTGATCACCGTCTTCTCGGCGAGCAACTCCGCCACGGCGGCGTTCATCTCGTTCATCGCGGGGCTGTTCAGGTGGGCCTGGTGGGCGGACGCGTCAGCCCACTTCTCGATGACGACGATGGTGTCGGCCTCGGTGTGCATCGCGTACAACTCGCACCCGTCGTCCTCCTGCTGGACGCGCTGAATGGTCTTCTCGAACAGGTCGATCACCTGGTCAACGGTGTCCGGCTTGGGGTGGACGGTACCGACGACGACGACGGTCATGGGAATCCTTTCCTGAGTGCTGCTCTCGGGCTGGTTGTTTCCGGGCGGCGGCGAGATCTGCTGTCCACCCGCGCGGGAAAACCAGTACCCAGTCGCGGCGGACCCTGACCGGACGTGGCGGTCCGCCCGGCGCCGCCGTACCGTGCTGCACGACATCGCGACGACGGACGGCCGTCGTCGGAGGAGGGAGCGACGTCGTGACGGACGCGATCGGGACACTGCTGATCTTCGGGGCCAGCGGGGATCTGACGGGTCGGCTGCTGCTGCCCGCACTGGGACAGTTGCTGTCCAGCCCGGAGGGGCCGCGGTCGGTGACCGTCATCGGATCCGGCACCGAGGCCTGGGACGACGCCACCTGGCGCGACCGGGTCCGCAACGCGTTCGCCGCCGTGGGCGCGACCGGACCGCGGGTGGACGCCGTCCTCGCCGGAACCCGCTACGAGCCGGCGGACGTCACGAACGCCGATGACCTGCGGCGCCTGCTGTCCATCTGTGAGGGACCGCCCGCGATCTACTTCGCGCTGCCGCCCGCCGTGACCGCGCGCTCCTGCGTCACCATGCGCGGGCTCGACCTGCCCGCCGGGACCGCGCTGGTCCTGGAGAAGCCGTTCGGCACCGATCGGGCAAGCGCCCAGGCGCTGAACGAGCTGCTGACCGCGCTGGTGCCCGAGTCCCGGATCCACCGGGTCGACCACTTCCTCGCCAAGACCACGGTGCTCAACATCCTGGGGCTGCGCTTCGCCAACCGGATCTTCGAGCCGCTGTGGAACGCCGACCACATCGAACGGGTGGACATCTTCTACGACGAGCCGCTCGCGCTGGAGGACCGGGCCCGCTATTACGACGGCGCGGGCGCGATGGTCGACATGGTGCAGAGCCACCTGTTGCAGGTCATGGCGATCGTGGCGATGGACCCGCCGATGAGCATCGACGCGCGCGACCTGCGCGACCGCAAGTCGGAGGTGATGCGGTCGGCGCGGGTCTGGGGCGGCGACCCGGTGCGGGCCGGCCGACGGGCGCGCTACATCGCCGGCACCATCGACGGCCGTGAACTGCCGGCCTACGTGGACGAGCCCGGGGTCGACCCCGCCCGGAACACCGAGACGCTGGCCGAGGTCACCCTGGAGATCGACAGCTGGCGGTGGCCGGGGGTGCCGTTCCGGCTGCGGTCGGGCAAGGCGCTCAGCAACCGTCGCAAGGAGATCGTGATCAGTTTCAAGCCGGTGCCGCGGCGGATTCCGGGACTTTTCGGCTCCGCCGTGCCCGCCCAGCTGGTGATCTCGCTGGGTCCGGAGAAGATCTCGCTGGACATCAACGTCAACGGTCCCGACGAGCCGTTCGAACTCGAGCGCGAGCACCTGGTCGCCGAGTTCAACGCCGGTCGGCTGCCGGCGTACGGCGAAGTCCTGGACGCGGTGTTCCGTGGCGACCCGACGCTGTCGGTGCGCGGCGACACCGCCGAGGAGTGCTGGCGCATCATCGATCCGGTGCTCGCGGCGTGGCGCGCGGGCGACGTCCCGATCGAGGACTACCCGGCGGGCAGCAGCGGGCCCGCTGCCTGGGACGACCCGTCGATCGGGATACCGGTGACGATGCCGGCGCCATCCGGCCGCTGACCGGACCCTGGGTCATTCCTCGTCGATCGCCGGGGCCAGCTCGGCGACCAGCTGCATGAACCGGATCAGGCCCGGGCGGCCCGCCACCGTCGCGTAACGCTCGACCACGTCGTCCACCCAACTCGACACCAGTGCCGGGTCGAGCCGGACCGTCCACGCCGAGAAGCCGACAGCGCACCACGCCGCAAACGCCTCGGCGGAACCGAAGTCCCACTCCTCGTCGGTCACCGTGAGCTTCTCGACCCGCAGCCCGGCGCCGGCGACGAGCTCCGGATAGCGGTCCGGGTCGAGTTGCACGAACGGGGCCGCGAAGCCGTCGAACGCGGCTTGCCAGCGCGGCTCGGCGCAGACCTCCATCGCGACCTGCTCGACGCTGGCCCGCGATCCGGCGCACACCTGCTGCAGCAACGCCCGCCCGTCGGGCACCAGGGCCCGGGCGATGCCGGACAGCGCCGTCTGCTGATCGGGGATCCAGTGCAGCACGTTGAACGAGGTCACCAGGTCGAACTCCTGCTCGAACGGCATCGCCAAAGCGTCACCCAGTTCGAACCGCACGTAGGCGCCCTCGGGGACCGGGGCGCGGCGGGCCACCTCGATCATCCGCGGCGAAGCGTCCAGCCCGAGAACCGACCCCTCGGGCAGCCGCAGCGCGAGCAGCCGCGTCAGGTATCCGTCGCCGCATCCGACGTCGAGGCAGTCCTCGTCGCCCCGGACGTCGAGTCGCTCCAGCGACCTGCTCGCGAACGCTCGTTGCAGGTCACTGACCTTCTCGTACCCGGCCCCGTCCCAGTCCACCATCCTCGACATTGTTCCGTACCCCGGCGGCCGTCCGCACGTCAGGGACGGCGGATCACCGAGGGGTAGCCGGGCAGGTAGCGGCGGGCCGGCGGCACCGCCGGGTCAGTGCCGCACCCGCACCGAGTCCTCGATCAGGTCCAGCACCGGACCCAGCCCGTCCACCGCCCGCCCGGAGGCGAGCCGGGAGACGAGGCCGTCGAGCACCAGTTCGAGGTAGTCGGCGAGCACGTCGACGTCGACGTCCGACCGCAGCACACCGAGGTCCCGCTGCCGCCGGAGGCGAGCCCGGGTGGCCGCCCTGATCGTCGCCTCCCGCTCCGCCCAGGCACCCCGGAAGGCCGGGTCGGTGCGCAGCCGCCGGGTGATCTCCAGCTGGGTGCCGAGCCAGCCGGCGTCGCGCTCGGTCAGCAGGTCGCGCATCACCTGCACGAGCCCCTGATCGGTGACGATGCGGACCATCTCGGCCGCGTCCTGCTCGGCCAGCGCCAGGAACAGCGCCGGCTTGTCGGTGAAGTGGTGGAAGATCGCCCCGCGCGACAGCCCGACCTCGTCCTCCAGGACGCGGACCGTGGCCCCCTCGTACCCGTGCCGCGCGAACGCGGCACGGGCACCGTCGAGGATCTGCTGCCGGCGGGACTGCAGGTGCTCCTGGCTGACCCGGGGCACCGTGGATCCCGCTCCCTACGTCCTGCGGACTATCTTGCGCTTGCCAGCAGCGAGCGCAGCACGTACTGCATGATGCCGCCGTTGCGGTAGTAGTCGGCCTCACCGGGGGTGTCGATGCGGACCTTGGCGTCGAACTCGACGACGTCACCCGAGGGCTTGGTCGCCGTGACGTGCACGGTCCGCGGGATGCCGCCGTGGTTGAGGGCGGTGATCCCGGTGAAGTCGAACGTCTCGGTGCCGTCCAGGCCGAGGGTCTTGACCGACTCACCCTCGGGGAACTGCAGCGGGATGACGCCCATGCCGATCAGGTTCGAGCGGTGGATGCGCTCGAAGGACTCGGTGATGACGGCCTTGACGCCGAGCAGCGCGGTGCCTTTGGCTGCCCAGTCACGCGACGACCCGGAGCCGTACTCCTTGCCGCCCAGCACGACCAGCGGGGTGCCGGCTGCGGCGTAGTTCTGCGCCGCGTCGTAGATGAACGCCTGCGGGGCACCCTCGACCGGTGAAGTCACGGGTGTAGCCGCCCTGCACACCACCCGGTACCAGCGAGTCCAGCAGCTGGTTGCGCAGCCGGATGTTGGCGAAGGTGCCGCGGATCATCACCTCGTGGTTGCCGCGACGGGAACCGTAGGAGTTGAAGTCCTTGCGCGTGACACCGTGCTCGGTGAGGTACTCCGCGGCCGGGGTGCCGGCCTTGATCGCACCGGCCGGCGAGATGTGGTCGGTGGTGACCGAGTCACCCAGCAGCGCCAGCACGCGGGCGCCGCTGATGTCGGTCACCGGGGACGGATCGGCCGGCATGTTGTCGAAGTAGGGGGGCTTGCGGACGTAGGTGGAGTCCTCGGCCCACTCGAAGGTCTTGCCGGTGGGGGTCGGTAGCGACTTCCAGCGGTCGCCGCCGTCGAAGACGTCGGCATAGCTGGCGGTGAACATCTCGCGGTTGATGGAGCTCGCGATGGTGTCGGCGATCTCCTGGGGGGCCGGCCAGATGTCCTTCAGGTAGACGTCGACGCCCTGCTCGTCGGTTCCCAGCGGGGTCTCGTCGAAGTCGAAGTCCATCGTGCCGGCCAGCGCGTAGGCGATGACCAGCGGCGGGGACGCCAGGTAGTTCATCTTGACGTCCGGGTTGATGCGGCCCTCGAAGTTGCGGTTGCCCGAGAGCACGGAGACGACGGTGAGGTCGGCCTCGTTGACCGCGGCGGAGATCTCGTCGGGCAGCGGGCCCGAGTTGCCGATGCAGGTGGTGCAGCCGTAGCCGACCAGGTTGTAGCCGAGCTTCTCCAGATACGGCCAGAGGCCCGCCTTCTCGTAGTAGTCGGTGACGACCTGGGAGCCGGGGGCCATCGTGGTCTTGACCCAGGGCTTGACCGACAGTCCGCGGTTGACGGCGTTGCGGGCGAGCAGGGCGGCGCCCAGCATGACCGACGGGTTGGAGGTGTTGGTGCACGAGGTGATCGCCGCGATCACCACCGCGCCGTGGTCGAGCTCGAAGGTGCCGTATTCGGCGGACTCGACGCGGGTCGGTTTCGTCGGCCGGCCGTTGGAGCCCTCCGCCGCCGAGGTGAGGGCCTCGACCACGGCCGGATCGGCGTCGTCGTCGGCGAACCGCGGGTTCATCGACGGCGGATCACTGGCCGGGAACGTCTCCTCGAGGGTCTCGTCGAGGCTGGTCTCCGGGGTGGCCGCGTGCAGCCCGACGTAGTCGTGCAGCGCCTTGCGGAACGACAGCTTGGCGTCGGTCAGCTCGATGCGGTCCTGCGGGCGCTTCGGGCCGGCGATGGACGGCACCACGGTCGACAGGTCCAGCTCCAGGTACTCGGAGAACACCGGCTCGACGTAGTCGGGGCTCGACGGGTCGTGCCACAGGCCCTGGGCCTTGGCGTACTGCTCGACGAGGGCGAGCTGCGCCTCGCTGCGGCCGGTCAGGCGCAGGTAGCCGACGGTCTCCTCGTCGATGGGGAACATCGCGGCGGTGGAGCCGAACTCGGGGCTCATGTTGCCGATGGTGGCGCGGTTGGCCAGCGGGACCACGCCGACACCGTCGCCGTAGAACTCGACGAACTTGCCGACGACACCGTGCTTGCGGAGCATCTCGGTGATGGTCAGCACCACGTCGGTGGCGGTGGTGCCGGCCGGGATCGTGCCGGTGAGCTTGAAGCCGACGACGCGGGGGATGAGCATCGAGACGGGCTGGCCCAGCATGGCCGCCTCGGCCTCGATACCGCCGACGCCCCAGCCGAGGACGCCGATGCCGTTGACCATGGTGGTGTGTGAGTCGGTGCCGACGCAGGTGTCCGGGTAGGCCTGCAGGGTGCCCTTGACCGTGCGGGCCATCACGACGCGGGCCAGGTGCTCGATGTTGACCTGGTGGACGATGCCGGTCCCGGGCGGGACGACCTTGAACTCGTCGAACGCGGTCTGGCCCCAGCGGAGGAACTGGTAGCGCTCGAAGTTGCGCTCGTACTCCAGGTTCACGTTCCGCTCGAAGGCGTCCTCGCGGCCGAAGACATCGGCGATCACGGAGTGGTCGATGACCAGCTCGGCAGGGGCGAGCGGGTTGATCTTGTCGGCGTCGCCGCCCAGGTCGGCCATCGCCTCACGCATGGTGGCGAGGTCGACCACACACGGCACGCCGGTGAAGTCCTGCATGATCACCCGGGCCGGGGTGAACTGGATCTCGACGTCGGGCTCGGCCGACGGATCCCAGTTCGCCAGCGCCCGGATGTGCTCGGCGGTGATGTTGGCGCCGTCCTCGGTGCGGAGGAGGTTCTCCAGCAGCACCTTCAGCGAGTAGGGCAACTTCGCGGCGTTCTCGAGGCCCTCGACCCCGGAGATCTTGAAGTACTCGTACGACTCCTCGCCGGCTTCGCCGGCGACGACCAGGGTGGCCTTGGCGTCGTAGGTGTTCGGGTTGGTGGGTGCAGTCACGTCGGTGTCCCTCGGTCGGCGGCGTTCCGGCGGCAGCGGCAGGCCACCGGAGGGGAATTCTGCCAGGCGGGTCGTCCCATGGTGCTCGGGACCCGGACCGGCGGAGCGGCGGGGTCGCAGCGGCGCGACAGACCTGATGGATCAAAACCGTACGCTTGTCCTGTAAGGGCGGCAAGTCGGCGCACCGACGGGACGTCGGCGGGTCGTAGCGTGTCGGTCCATGACCGCCCCGATGACCGGCACTCCCCGCACCACCCGCGCGTGGGTGGACGACGCGATCCGCACGGTCGAGGCCGACGCCAACCGAAGCGCCGACACCCACCTGCACGTCTACCCGCTGCCGGCGCAGTGGGGCGTCGACCTCTACCTCAAGGACGAGTCGGTGCACCCCACCGGCAGCCTGAAGCACCGGTTGGCCCGTTCGCTGTTCCTGTACGCGCTGGTGAACGGCTGGATCACCGAGGGCACCACGGTCGTCGAGGCGTCCTCGGGGTCGACCGCGGTGTCCGAGGCCTACTTCGCGCGGATGCTGGGGCTGCCGTTCGTCGCGGTGATGCCGCGGCGGACCAGCGTGGCAAAGATCGCGCTGATCGAGGCGGCCGGCGGAACCTGTCACTTCATCGACGACCCGGGCGCCATCTACGACGAGGCCCGACGGGTCGCCGACGCCGCCGGCGGCCATTACATGGACCAGTTCACCTACTCCGAGCGGGCGACCGACTGGCGTGGCAACAACAACATCGCCGAGTCGATCTTCGGACAGCTCGCCCTGGAGCGGCATCCGATCCCGAGCTGGATCGTCGTCGGGGCCGGCACCGGCGGGACCAGTGCGACCATCGGGCGGTTCCTGCGCTACCGGCGGCACCGCACTCAACTGGTCGTCGTCGACCCGGAGAACTCGTCCTTCTACGAGGGCTGGCGGACCGGGGATCCCGGTTTCAGCACCGGCGTCGGCTCCCGGATCGAGGGCATCGGGCGGCCCCGCGTGGAGCCGTCGTTCATGCCGTCGGTGATCGACCGGATGGAGCAGGTGCCCGACGCCGCCTCCATCGCGGCGATGCGGTTCCTGCTGGCGCAGACCGGGCGTCGCGCCGGTGGGTCGACCGGGACCAACCTGTGGGCGGCCCTCGGGCTGGCCGCGCGGATGCACGCGGTCGGCAACCGGGGGAGCATCGTCACGCTGATCTGCGACGCCGGTGACCGCTACGCCGGCACCTACTACGACGACGCCTGGGTGGCCGCGGCCGGGCTGGACCTGGCGCCGTACCGGGCGACGCTGGACCGCTTCCACGAGACCGGTGAGTGGGTGGCGCCGGCCTGACCCGGGAGACGCCGGAGGCCCGGCTCCCGCACGGGAACCGGGCCTCCGGGATGTGCTGCGGACTACTGCTTCAGCAGGTCGATGAACATCTCGATGTCGGTCTGCTCCATGCCGCCGAGCAGCACGGTGAAGATCGCGCTGTAGCTGCGCAGCGGGCTGACGTACCACTGGCCGTCCACCTCGGTGGTCACCACGCCCAGGCCCAGGGCCGCCTTCAGCATCCGCTGCACGAAACCGGGCATGTTCGGATGGATCGATTCGAGCTCGCCCGCGCCGATCAGCTCACTGATGCTGTCTGCGTCGAAGGTCTGCGTGTCCGAGCCGTTGGTGACCGTGATCGAGCCGGCGGACCGGTCGATCTCGATGGAGCCGCTCTCCGAACCGGAGGTGAACCGCAGCGACGAGATCGACAGCAACGTGCCGCCGGTCACCTCGCTCTTGTTCCACTGCGCGTCGACGGTCACGTCGCCGGTGTCGGAGGTGCCCTCACCGATCGCGTCGACGATCTTCTTGCCGTAGGAGTGCACCGCGGACATCTCGTCCGGGGGCAGCAGGGCGATCGCGGCGGCGGCGTCCTGGTCGATGAGCGCCTGGACCATCGCGTTCAGGGCTTCCTCGGGGGAGCCTCTACCTGCACCTGGAATGGCGTCGGCGGCGGTCACCGCGCCGACTTCCGCGGTCTTCGCCCAGTAGTCGGCGGCGGTGTAGAACAGGCTGGGGTACCAGGAGCCGTCGCGCTCGACGGTCGAGATGCGGATCGGCTCGCCGTCGTTCTCGTCCCGGATGACCTGGGCGATGTCGATGACGGTCGGCTCGGACGTCGACGTCATCGGGACGTCCTCGTCGGCGGCCCTCTTCTCGATCGCGTCGACAAGCCGGCGGTAGAGGTCGGTCTCGACGCCGCTGTCCTGCACCGGGTTGATGGTGATGGTGCCACCGGTGAGCTTGACGATGGTCAGGTCGGGCAGCGGCTTCTCCGCGGCGGCGTCGTCGAAGGTGATGCCCTTGATGGAGATGTTGGTGCCGGTCGCGTTGTCGACGGTGGCGCTGTCGGTGAGCAGGCCGAGCCGCTTGAACTGCTCGATGACGTCGGTGGCGAGATCGTTGACGAACTGCGCCTCGACCGGGTCGAAGGTGTCGGTCAGGCCGATCAGATCGCCGTTGTCGACGTCGGCGAACAGCTGCCGTGCCGCGGCCACCGGGGTGTCCTTGCCGCCCGAGCTGCCCTTGACGGCGAAGAAGTAGATGCCGGCCCCGGCGAGCAGAGCGATGACGACCGCGACCGCGGTGATCAGTGCGGCCCTGTTCTTCTTCGTCGGCTGCCCTCCGGGCTGTCCCGGCTGGGGGCCGGCCGGGTAGCCGGGTCCCTGCGGCGGCTGACCGGGCTGCTGGTCCCACGCGCCCCCCTGCGGCGTGCCCTGCTGCCACGACTGGTCACCGGCGGGGTGCCACTGCTGGGTCGGCTGCTGGCCCTGTTGCCATGGCTGGTGCGGCTGCGGCCAGCCCTGCTGGGGCTGACCGCCCCATGGCTGACCCTGCTGCGGTGCGCCCTGCTGCCACGGCTGGTCCTGATGTGGCTGGGTGCCGTACGGCTGGCCCTGCTGCGGGTGGTCCCCCCAGGGCTGGGCCGGCGGTGGCTGATTGCCCCACGACTGGCCCTGCTGCGGCGCACCCTGCTGCCAGGGCTGGTCCTGCTGCCAGGGTTGGTCCTGAAGCCGGGGCTGCCCCTGGTCGGGTCCGCCCCAGGCCGGTCGGTCGCCGGCGGGCGGGGTGCCGTCCGGACCGGTGCCGTTCCGCGGATCGTGCGGTGAACTCATCTCTGCTCCCCTCGTCCACCAGGTGGACGCTGCGTTGCTGTTGCTGTCGTACCGGGCTCTGCGATCACTGCTGAACTGGCTGCCTTGTGCCGGCTGTCCTGTTGTCTACGGTCGCGCCGCGCAGGTCAACCCGATGTGGCCCGCACTGCGAGTGTTCGGGCCCCCACCCGCTGCGCTGCCGCCACGTTCGGTGCCACCGTCGCTCGTACAGTTTCGCTCATCTGACGTAGTGGTGTCCGTGCTTTCGCCCGGCTGATCGTGATTTGTCGGTGGACCGTGACGTTTCCGTCACCAGATGTTCTCGAACGGACCGCTGAGCGAAACGTCGGCCGACCGCGGGCGGGAGCGCAGGACCGCCACGGCCGCGACGGTGGCCACCACCGCTCCGACCAAGGTGACCGCCGGTCCCACCAGCACGCCGCTGATGGCGGTCGAATCCACGCGGACTGCGAGCGCGACGCCGCCCACGGCTACCAGGCCGGCGAGAACCGCGAGCACGGCAGTGGCGACCGCCGCCGACCGTCGGTGACCCAGGATCGCCAGCACGATGACCACCGCCCACAGCGGCCCGAGGAACGGCCAGGCCTGGAGCACCGCATCGACGGCGGCACCCGCGTCGAGGCGTCGGACCCCGACACCGGCGAGTTCGTAGCTGTTGCGGGTGGCCCGTCCGGACCGGATCCAGGGCAGGAAGGTGCCCGCGACCAGCACCAGGATTGCCACCCCGCCGACGACGGTCCAGCGGGCCGGGGAGGTCGTCCGAACCGGCGGCGCGACCGGTGGGACCGGGTGCGGCTGTGGTGCGGTCATCCGACCATTGTCGCCGCCGGCTGCGCCGGTCGGAAGCGGTCCGGGTCGCCGGAGCGCATCGCGATCGACGTCCCGGGCAGGCTGGTCACCTCCGGGCCGACTTCGCGCTGCCTGTTTCCGTTCGCGCTTCCGACATGTCGGACGCGTTGACGGAACTCGGCAGCGCCACAGCACCGGGCAGCGGCAGCGCCACGTCACCGGGCACGGCAGCACCGGCACCGGCAACGCGAGGGCACCGGCGGCGCCAACGCACCGGCAGCGTCACGGCACCGCGCAGCACCACGGCCCCAGCGCGGCCCCCGGCGTGAAGGTCCGGATGGGTGCACCCACGACGATCACAGGCCGTCACTGGAGGGCATCCGAACGCGATCGGGTGACGTTTGTCCGTTTTGGGAACAAAGCGACAGAAGTTATGAACGAGACGGCTGGCTAATGAGGGGAGCGAAGTGGCATCCTGAGGCTCAAGCGTGTCGCATTGACAAACCTCCCGTCGTTGCTTCCGCTCCGTGTCCCCGTTGTCAGGAGAGCTTGTGGCGCACGCACGAACCCGGACCGGCGGCATCCCCGCGCTGCGTGACACCTGGCGGTCCGGCCGCCCGGCGTCCGGGCGCACCGTCGGCTTCTGCGCCACCGTGATCGCCGCTCTGGTGGTAGGTCTCGCCGCGCCCGCGGGCGCGTTACCGCCCCCGCCCGAGAACCCCACCGACGACCAGATCGCCGCCAGCCAGAACCAGGCGGCCGAGATCAACACTGCGGTCGGTCAGCTCTCCGCCCAGGTCGCCGGCACCCAGCAGCAGATCGACGGGCTGCGCAACGACATGCAGCTCAAGCAGGAACTCTCGCAGAAGGCGGCGATCGACCTCGACATCGCCGTCGCGGACGCGGCCGAGGCCGCGACCGCCGCGGACGAGGCGGCCGCCGTCGCCACCGCGGCCCAGGACGACATCGCCGGGGCCCAGCAGCAGGCGGACACCTTCGCCGCCGCGTCCTTCCGGCAGGGCTCGACCCTCGGGTCGATGACCGCACTGTGGGACGCCGCCAGCGCCGACGAGCTGCTGCAGCGGAATCAGCTGCTGGAGTCGATCTCGGGCAGCCAGCTCGACGTCATCGGCAACCTGCAGCGGGCCCAGGTCACGAAGAGCAACCTCGACGCCGCCGCCCGCCAGGCGCTGCAGAACGCCGAGGACGCTTCTGCGGCCGCCGACGTCGCCAAGCAGACCGCCGACCGGGCTGCCGCTGCCGCCGCAGACGCGCTGGAGGTCGGGCAGGCCCAGCTCGCGACCCTGCAGGACGACCTGTCGAACCAGCAGATCGCCTACCAGGCGGCCGTCAACACGGTGAATTCTCTGCAGGGTCAGCGGCAGGCGTACGAGGAGTGGCTGGTCCTCAAGGCCGCCGAGGAGGAGCGGCTCCGCAAGGAGGCCGAGGAGGCCGCCCGCAAGGCCGCCGAGGAGGAGGCCGCCCGGCAGGCCGCCGCCGCGGCCGCCGCCGCCGCCGAGGCCGCCCGGGTCGCCGCCGAGCAGGAGAGTCAGCGGCGGGCCGCCGCCGCAGCCGCCGAAGCTGCCGCCGCCGCCCAGCGCCAGGCCGCCCGGGACGCGCAGGCGGCCGCGGCGCGGCAGGCCGCGCAGGCCGCCGCCGCGCAGGCCGCCGCCGCGCAGGCCGCCGCGGCGCGATCGGCTGCAACCAAGCCGGCCCCGCCCAGGCCGGCCGCCCCACCCGCGGCGAGCCCACCCACACCCGCCTACAGCGGCAGCATCGGAGAACAGGTCGTCGCGGCGGCCAAGAAGTGGCTGGGCACCAAGTACGTCTGGGCCGGCGGCAACGCGAAGGGTCCGACCGGCGGCGGTTTCGACTGCTCAGGGCTGATGCTCTACGCCTACGCACAGGTCGGCATCAACATGCCGCACTACTCCGGGTACCAGTACTACGAGGGCCCCCGGGTGGCGAAGTCGGATCTACGGCCCGGTGATCTCGTCTTCTTCGCCCACAACACCTCGGATCCCAAAACCATCCACCACGTCGCCATGTACATCGGCGACGGTCAGATGATCGAGGCTCCCTACACCGGCTCCTGGGTGCGGATCGTCCCGCTGCGGACCAACGAGTACATCGGCGCGTCCCGTCCCTACGCCTGAGGCGATCCGCTGAGCACCGACCACGCCCCGGCCGGGCGACCGGCCCCATCGGCAGCCATCGTGCTCGCCGGCGGGGCCGGTCGTCGTCTGGGTGGCGTCGACAAGCCCGGCCTGGTGCTCGCCGGCCGGTCGCTGCTGGACCGAGCGGTGTCGGCGGTGGGCGACGTGCCCACGGTCGTCGTCGGGCCGGTGCGCGACACCGAGCGGCCGGTCGTGCACGTCACGGAGGACCCACCCGGCTCCGGGCCGGCGGCCGCGCTGCAGACCGGCCTCGTCGCGCTGCCGACGCTGTCCGCCGGGGCCGTGATCGCAGTGCTCGCCGCCGACCTGCCGGCGCTCTCGGCGGCCACCGTCGGCCGGCTGGTGACTGCGCTGGGCGCCGCGCCCGAGGCCGACGGCGCGGTCCTGGTCGACACCGACGGGCGCGAGCAGCTGCTGCTCGGGGTGTGGCGGCTGAGTGCGTTGACCGACGCCGCCGCGCGCCGGACATCCTGGGGCGGGGCGTCCATCAGATCGCTGCTCGCGCCACTGCGCCGGCTCGTCGTTCCCGCCGTCGGTGACGAAGCGGCCGACGTCGACACCCCGGAGCAGTGGCGTCGCTGGTCACCGTCCTGACCGGGTCACCGTGTCGGGGTCGTCACGTACCGTTGGCGGCATCGCGCCGCACCGCGCCCGCAGCAACCTGAAGGAGAGATGCCGGTGACCCCGGAATCGACGAACGGCCACGTCCCGACCGCGCCGCCCGGATCCGATGCGGCGCTGCTGGAGCGAACGGTGTTCGAGGTCAAGCGGGTCATCGTCGGTCAGGACCGGCTGGTGGAGCGGATCCTGGTCGGGATTGCTGGCCAAGGGCCACCTGCTCATCGAGGGCGTGCCCGGGGTCGCGAAGACGCTTGCCGTCGAGTCCTTCGCACGGACCGTCGGCGGCACCTTCTCCCGCATCCAGTTCACCCCGGACCTGGTGCCCGTCCGACCTGCTCGGCACCCGCATCTACCGGGCCGGCCGCGAGGAGTTCGACACCGAACTCGGCCCGGTGGTGGCCAACTTCGTGCTGGCCGACGAGATCAACCGCGCGCCGGCGAAGGTGCAGTCGGCCCTGCTGGAGGTGATGGCCGAGCGGCAGGTGTCCATCGGCGGCACCACCTACAAGATGCCCGACCCGTTCCTCGTGCTCGCCACCCAGAACCCGATCGAGAACGAGGGCGTCTACCCGCTCCCCGAGGCCCAGCGCGACCGCTTCCTGTTCAAGCTGCTCGTCGGCTACCCGGAGCCCGACGAGGAGCGCGAGATCGTCTACCGGATGGGTGTGACCCCGCCGACGGCGACCCAGGTGCTGCCCATCGCCGAGCTCAGCCGGTTGCAGGCCGTGGCTGCGAACGTGTTCGTGCACCACGCGCTGGTCGACTACGTCGTCCGCCTCGTCTTCGCCACCCGGACCCCCGCCGAGCACGGCCTGACCGACGTCGCGTCCTGGCTCGCGTACGGGGCGTCGCCGCGGGCCAGCCTCGGGATGATCGCCGCCTCCCGGGCGCTGGCGCTGGTCCGGGGCCGCGACTTCGTCATCCCGCAGGACGTCCTCGACGTCGCCGCCGACGTGCTGCGGCACCGGCTGGTGCTGTCCTACGACGCCCTCGCCGACGGCGTCCAGGTCGAGACCATCCTGACCGCATTGCTCCAGGCGATTCCGCTGCCGCAGGTCAGCCCCTACGCGGTCGCACACTGAGCGGACCGGCAACCGACCCGATGGACGACAACGCGACGGCGATCCGCGCCGGGCGGGCCCCGTCGGGGGCACCACCACGGTTCGCCGACCCGGCGCGCATCGACAGTGCGCTGGCCAACCTCGAGCTCACCGTCCGCCGCCGGCTGGACGGCCTGCTGCAGGGCAACCACCTCGGTCTGGTGCCGGGACCGGGGTCGGAACCGGGCGACGCCCGGCCGTACCACCCGGGGGACGACGTCCGGCGGATGGACTGGTCGGTGACCGCCCGCACCACCGAGGCGCACATCCGGCAGACCGTCGCCGACCGTGAGCTGGAGACCTGGATCGTCGCCGACCTGTCGGCCTCGCTGGACTTCGGCTCCACCCGTTGCGAGAAGCGGGATCTGGTCATCGCCGCCACCGCGGCGATCACCCACCTGAGCCAGGGCGGCGGCAACCGCGTCGGTGCCGTGCTCGCGACCGGCACGGGCATCACCAGGATCCCGGCCCGCGGCGGCCGCGCCCACCTGCAGTACCTGCTGCGCACCCTGGCGACCACCCCACGGGCGGCGGTCGGCCAGCGGGGAGACCTGAGCTGCGGCGATCGAGCAGCTCCGCCGGCCGCCCCGCCGACGCGGCCTGGCCGTGGTCATCTCCGACTTCGTCGGACCGGTCGACTGGCAGCGCTCGCTGCGGGCGCTGTCCGGGCGGCACGAACTGATCGGCGTCGAGGTGCTCGACCCGCTGGATCTGACGCTGCCCGACATCGGGCTGGCGACGCTGCTCGACCCGGAAACGCGGCCGCACCCGCGAGGTCCGGACGACCCCCGCGCTCCGGACGAGCTTCGCCGCGCAGGCGCACGCCCACCGCACCGAGGTGGCGTCGGCGCTTCGGCGGTCCGGCGCCGGCCAGCTGACGCTGCGCACCGACCGTGACTGGATCGCCGACGTGCTGCGTTTCGTGATGGGCCGTAAACGCGGCTGGACCGGTGCCACCGCCGCGACGACCCCGGTCCAGCACGAAGGGGAGGCCTGGTGACGTTCGCCCATCCGCTCTGGTTCCTGCTCGGCCTCGTCGTGGTCGCGCTGCTGGTCGGCTACCTGCTCGTCAACCGGCGCCGGCAGCGCTACCTGCTGCGATTCGCCTCGCTCGACCTGCTGGAGCGGGTCGCACCGCACCCGGCCGGGCCGGATCCGGCACGTCCCGACCGCGCTTGATGCTGGTCGCGATGGTGCTGCTGACGATGGCGGTCACCGGACCGACCCAGGACGTCAAGGTCCCGCGGAACCGGGCCACGGTGGTGCTGGCCATCGACGTCTCGCTGTCGATGATGGCCACCGACGTGGCACCGAGCCGGCTGGCCGCCGCGCAGGAGGCCGCCGCCCAGTTCGTCCGCGACCTCACGCCCGGGGTCAACCTCGGCATCATCTCCTTCGCCGGCGTGGTCAACGTGATGGTGTCGCCGACCACCGACCGCGGCGTCGCCGTGCAGGCCATCGACGACCTCGACGTTGGACGAGCGGACCGCGACCGGTGAGGCGATCACCTCGGCGCTGCAAGAGCATCGAGAGCTTCACCACGACGATCGCCGGCGCGGAGGGGCCGCCGCCCGCCCGCATCGTGCTGATGTCGGACGGCAAGGAGACCACCGGCCGGTCCGCGCTGGACGCGGCGCAGGCGGCCAAGGACGCCGGCGTGCCGATCTCCACGATCTCCTTCGGCACCGCCCACGGCACCGTCGAGATCCGGGGCAGCCGAGCAGTCGGTGGCCATCGACGAGGCCTCGATGCGCCAGATCGCCGCGATCTCCGGCGGCGACTTCCACTCCGCGGCCACGTCGGCGGAGCTGCGCACGGTGTACGCCGAACTGGGCGAGCAGATCGGCTACGAGACCAAGGAGCAGGACAACTCCCGGCCGTGGCTGATCGCCGGCACCATCCTGGTGCTGCTCGCCGCCGCGGCGTCCCTGGTCGTGACGCAGCGGATCCCCTGAGCTGGGAGACTGCTCCGGTGAGTCGAGAGCACCAGTACCGGCTGGGTCTGGAGTGGACCGGCAACCAGGGCAGCGGCACCAGCAACTACCGCGCGTTCAGCCGGAACCACACGGTCAGTGCGGAGCACAAGCCCGACATCCTGGGCTCGTCCGACCCGGCCTTCCGCGGGGACCTGAGCCGCTGGACCCCGGAGGATCTGCTGGTCGCGGCGGTCGCGCAGTGCCACATGCTGTGGTACCTGCACCTGTGTGCGGTGGCCGGTGTCGTCGTCACCGGGTACCGGGACGATCCGATCGGCGTGATGGTCGCCGACGACGAGGTGCGGCGGCGGCGGTCGGTTCGTCGGGATCACGCTGCGCCCGACGGTCACCGTCCGCGACCCGCAGATGGTCCTCGCCGCGGAGGGCTCCA
Source organism: uncultured Actinomycetota bacterium (assembly GCA_963700115.1). Taxonomy (GTDB): domain Bacteria; phylum Actinomycetota; class Actinomycetes; order Mycobacteriales; family Nakamurellaceae; genus Nakamurella. The sequence continues at coordinate 2,068,039 of OY969473.1, forward strand.
CGGTGACGTCGGGGCGCGCTGCTTCATCGCCCGCTCGCTGAACTTCCCGGTCGCCCACCAGCCGCGGGTCAGTGCACGAGCCTCCTCGTTGATCGGCGTGTCCACACCGCGCCCGGCGGCGAGCCCGTCGGCGGGGGAGCGCCCGCGGCACTAACGTGAGAGGCCGCGCCGCCCGGGTCACCCGCCCGTCGCGCACCCCACCGCATCCCACGACCACGGTCGACGCCCGCACCGCCGCGGCCGACCAACCAGGAGGCCCACCCGTGAGCGAGCAGACCGGCCGATCGGTCCTGGTGACCGGCGGCAACCGGGGCATCGGATTGGCCATCGCGAAGGAGCTGGTGGCTGCCGGCCACCGGGTCACCGTGACCTCCCGCAGCGGCGAGGCCCCGGACGGGCTCACCGCGGTGCGCTGCGACGTCACCGATGCCGCGTCCGTGGACGCCGCCTTCACCGAGGTCGAGGCGAACCAGGGTCCGGTCGAGGTGCTGGTCGCCAACGCCGGGATCACCGACGACACCCTGCTGCTGCGGATGTCGGAGGATCAGTTCACCGGCGTGCTGGACGCCAACCTGACCGGCTCCTACCGGGTCGCCAAGCGGGCCGCGAGCCAGATGCTGCGCAAGCGGTTCGGCCGGATCATCTTCATCTCCTCGGTCGTCGGGTTGTCCGGCGGCGCGGGCCAGGTCAACTACGCCGCCTCCAAGGCCGGCCTGGTCGGCGTCGCCCGCTCCATCGCCCGCGAGCTCGGCTCCCGCAACATCACCGCCAACGTCGTCGCCCCGGGCTTCGTCGACACCGACATGACCCGCGAGCTCTCCGAGACCCGGCGCGCCGACATCGTCAAGCAGGTACCGCTCGGCCGGTACGCCAACACCGCCGAGATCGCCTCCGTCGTCGCCTTTCTCGCGTCCGACGGGGCCGCCTACATCACCGGCGCGGTGATCCCCGTCGACGGCGGCCTCGGGATGGGCCACTGATCCGCTGACCTTCTCCGCCGCACCTGCTCCGCACCCACCACGCATTCACCCCCGCAGACCCAGGAAGAAGCACAACTGACATGACCGGACTCCTCGAAGGCAAGAACGTGCTGATCACCGGGGTGATCACGGAGGCGTCGATGGCCTTCCACGCCGCACGGATGGCGCAGGAACAGGGCGCGACCGTGGTGCTGACCGGCTTCGGCCGGCTGTCACTGGTCGAGCGCATCGCCAAGCGACTGCCCACGCCCGCGCCGGTCGTCGAGCTCGACGTCACCGACCCGGCGCAGGTCGAGTCGCTGGCCGCGCGCGTCGGCGAGCACGTCGACCGCCTCGACGGCGTGCTGCACGCCATCGGTTTCGCTCCCGCCTCGGCGCTGGGCAACAACTTCCTGAACACCCCGTGGGAGGACGTCTCCACCGCGGTCAACGCGTCCACCTTCTCGCTGAAGGCCCTCGCCGTCGGCTGCCTGCCGCTGATGACGAACGGCGGCAGCATCGTCGGTCTGGACTTCGACGCCCGCCAGGCGTGGCCGGCCTACGACTGGATGGGCGTGGCCAAGGCGGGCCTCGAGGCGTGCTCGCGCTACCTGGCCCGTGACCTCGGCGCTCAGGGCATCAGGGTCAACCTGGTCTCGGCCGGCCCGGTGCGCACGATGGCCGCCAAGTCGATCCCGGGCTTCGCCGATCTGGAGGCCGCCTGGACGTCGCGCGCGCCGCTGGGCTGGGACACCAGCGACCCGACCCCGGTCGCCAAGGCCGTCGTCGCGCTGCTGTCGGACTGGTTCCCGGCCACCAGCGGTTCGATGGTCATGGTCGACGGCGGTTTCCACTCGCTGGGCTTCTCGGCCGGCGAGATCAACCAGACGGTCTGACGCTGGTGAGCAGTACTGGGCGCGGCTCAGTCGGTCAGGCCGGCTGAGCCGCGCTCAGTACTCCGATCAGCTCGTTCACTGCGGCCAGTCGGCCGAAGCGGACGGCCGAGGCGAGCGGCCGCAACGCGTCATCCAGGGTGGCGAGCTGGTGCCGGGTGGCGGCGGCGGTCTGGTGGTCGGCCGCGACGTGCAGCAGGGCCTCCAGGGAGACGACCTTGGCCAGCAGCATCGAACCGTGCCGGTGGGACGGCCCCGAGCCGCGGGGCACGCTGACCGCGCCGGCCCGCATGCTGTCGGCGATCCGTTCCCGGACCCCGTCGGCGTCGCGGGCGACATCGAGGCGGGTCAGTTGCAGGGTCGCGCTGCGGATGGCGGCGTCCAGGTCCCGCTCGGCCTCGAAGAGGCTGGGGGAGCCGCTCGGCGGCTGCACGGCGGGCTCCGCCACGGCGTCCGCCCGGTCGAGGCCGAAGACCCGCCAGTGACCGTCGTCGGGGACGACCGCGACCTGCTGATCGGCCAACACGACCGCTGCCCCGGCGTCCAGGGCGGGCACCAGCGCGGGTGACCGGGGCGGGAGGCCGCGGACGTCGCCGGCCACCGGCAGCACCAGCTGCGGGCGGCCGCCACGGCGGAGCAGGTCCAGCAGGGCGACGGTGCCGGCCCCGGCCTCGCCCGGTCCGGGCAATCCGGTGCGGTCGGCGGTGGCCGCGTCGGCGGCTCGGACCCCGGCGGTCCGGCCGGCACCGGCGATCTCGTCGAGCACCTCGTCGGGTGCCGCGGCGGCGGCGCGGTAGGCCGCACCCCACAGCGCCAGCACCGTGGCGGCCCGTACTCCAGACATGGCGTCACGGTACGCGACCGGGGCCCGCGGGAACCGGGCGATCCCGAACCCTGGCCTCGGGATGTGGCGGGCGCCACGTCGCGCCGCCCGTTGCGCCGGGAGACGCGATCCCCCGCACCGATGCTCGTCGGCCGACCCGGCAGGAGGCGCGGCTCGCCGTCGGTCCATCCCATCGCTGCTGGTCCGGGAGGTCGGCCCTGGTGCGGCAGATCCGTGGCGGACCCGCCCGGCCCGGCACGGGCGCCGACACCCGGCGACGCCTCCCCGCGTCTGCTTCCTGCGGGTCGTAGCCTCGCCGGGTGTCGAACCACCGCCGTCCGCTGCCCGGACCCGACCCCGGGCCGAAGTCCCGCGCCCGCACCATCGACCTCAACGCCGCGGCACCTGCCCCGAGGATTCGTCCCCGCACCGTCGACCTGGACGGTGCCGGCCGCTACGGCGGCGCAGCTGCGCCCCGGGTTCGGCAAGCCGATACCGACCGTGCCGGCCACCCCGGACCTGGTCGCCGAGGACATCGCCTCCGGGTTCTGCGGCGCGGTGACCGCGTGCACCGCCAGCACCGTGACGCTGGAGGACTTCAAAGGCCGGACCCGCACCTTCCCGCTGGACCCGGCGTCGTTCGCCATCGACGGCGAGGTCGTGACGCTGGTCCGGCCGCAGGCCGCCGCACCGCCACCGGTCCGCAGATCTCCGCGTCCGGGTCGGTCACCGTCGAGGGGCCACACGCGCCCGCACCGCCCGCGCGGCCCGGATCTGGGTCGAGGGCATCCACGACGCCGCCCTCGTCGAGCGGGTGTGGGGCCACGACCTCCGGGTCGAGGGCATCGTCGTCGAGCCGATCGACGGCCTGGACAACCTGGCCGAGCGGCTCGACGAGTTCGGGCCGGCCGCAGCACCGCCGGGTCGGGCGTGCTGTGCGACCACCTGGTGCCCGGCTCCAAGGAGTCGCGGATCGCCGACACCATCGGCCGCCGCCGCGACGCCGCAGCGGTGCTGATCACCGGCCATCCCTACATCGACATCTGGCAGGCGGTCCGGCCGACTGCGGTCCGCATCCCGGCCTGGCCCGACGTGCCCCGCGGCGAGGACTGGAAACACGGCGTCTGCGCCCGGCTGGGGATCTCCGATCCCGCCGTCATGTGGGGCCGGGTGAACGGCTCGGTCACGCACCTTCCGCGACGTGCAGACCCCGTTGATCACCGCGGTCGAGCGGCTGATCGACTTCGTGACCGCCGTGCCCGGATGACCGCTCCGACGGCGGCCTGACGTGCGTTCATGCTGGTCACGGACTGGTATCGGTATGCCGCGAGCGGCGGTGGGCGGCCAGGGACGACCGGTGCGCTCTGGCAGGATGAGGTCATGCCCGGTTGGATCTGGCTCAGCGCCGCCGTCGTCCTGTCGATCGCCGAGGCGCTCGGCGGGGAGTTCGTGCTGCTCATGCTGGGTGGCGGCGCGCTGATCACGGCCGGCACCGCACTGTTCCTGCCGGACATCCTGTGGCTGCAGTTGCTGGTGTTCGCGATCTCCTCGGTCGCGCTGGTGATGGTCGCCCGGCCGGCGCTGCTGAAGCGGTTCCACAACCAGGCCCACCAGATCAAGAGTGGGGTCGACGCCATCGTCGGGTCGAAAGCCACCGTCATCTCGACCGTCGACTCCCACGGCGGGCAGGTCAAGATCGGCGGCGAGATCTGGTCCGCCACCGGCGTGGACGGCCACCGGCCGTTGCCGCCGGGAACACCCGTCACGGTCGTCGAGGTCCGTGGCGCCACCGCTGTCGTCATCTGGGGCTGACACCCCAATCCGGAGCAGTCATTCTCGGGGGTATCGCAGTGGATCCACTCGCCATCATCGCCATCGTCATCGCGGTTCTCGCGGTCGTCATCGTGCTGCGGTCGGTCAAGGTGATCCCGCAGGCGCAGGCCGCGGTCATCGAACGGCTCGGCCGCTACAACAAGACGAGCTCGGCCGGCCTGGTCTGGCTGATGCCGTTCCTGGACCGGATCCGGGCCCGGATCGACATGCGCGAGCAGGTCGTCTCGTTCCCGCCGCAGCCGGTGATCACCCAGGACAACCTGACGGTGTCCATCGACACCGTCGTGTACTTCCAGGTCAACGAGCCGCGGGCCGCGGTCTACGAGATCGCCAACTACATCGTCGCGGTCGAGCAGCTGACCACCACCACCCTGCGCAACGTCGTCGGTGGCATGACGCCTGGAGCAGACGCTGACCTCGCGCGACTCGATCAACGGCCAGCTGCGCGGCGTGCTCGACGAGGCCACCGGCAAGTGGGGCATCCGGGTCGCCCGGGTCGAGCTGAAGTCGATCGACCCGCCGCCCTCCATCCAGGACTCGATGGAGAAGCAGATGCGCGCCGACCGTGACAAGCGGGCCATCATCCTGACCGCCGAGGGCCAGCGGACCGCGGCGATCACCACCGCCGAGGGCCAGAAGCAGGCCGCGGTGCTGTCGGCCGAGGGCCAGAAGCAGGCGAGCGATCCTGTCCGCCGAGGGCGAGCGGCAGTCGGCCATCCTGCGCGCCGAGGGCGACCGGGCCGCCCGCTACCTGCAGGCGCAGGGCCAGGCCAAGGCGATCGAGAAGGTCTTCACCGCGGTGAAGAACGGCAAGCCGACCCCGGAGCTGCTGGCCTACCAGTACCTGCAGACGCTGCCGCAGCTCGCTCAGGGCGACGCCAACAAGGTGTGGATGATCCCGAGCGGCTTCGACAAGGCGCTCGAACAGTTCGCCACGATGTTCGGCGAGAAGGGCGAGGACGGGGTGTTCCGCTACGAGCCGCAGCCCCGTCGAGGACGAACACCACGCCGGCCGGCGCGATGGACGACGACGTCAAGGACTGGTTCGAGGGCGATTCCAGCTCCGATCTTGCCGAGATGGACCGCCGGCGTGCCGCCGAAGCGGCCGAGCAGGCCGCCGAGATGCTGGCCGCCGCGCAGCTGAGCGCGGCCTCGCCGATCAGCCTCCCGTCGCTGAGCCACGACAATCCGCGCACCACACCGCAGATCGCGGCTCGTCCGGACGACCGCCGTCCGGGGCAGCAGCGTCCCGACCAGCAGCGTCCCGACCAGCAGCGCGAGCAGGGCGGATACCAGCAGGGTCCGCCGCCCGGCTACCCCCAGCAGCCGCCGACGGGCCGGCCGTCGGGCCCCGAGCAGAGCTGAATCGTCCGAGCGACCGACCTCACACCGTGCGCCGGGTTACCGGCGGGTCACCCGCCGGGGCCGGGCCTACAGTTTCCCCACTTCGTTCAACTGAGGGAGATCCGATGAGGGGCAAGCGATTCGCGGTGTTGTCGATCGGCCTGCTGGTGACCGCGCTCGCCGCGTGTTCCGCGGGTTCGCACCACTGCGCCGACCTCGGGATCGACGTCGGCGACGCCCGGCTCGACCACCGACAGCGCCGCCGCCGCCGCGTCGTCGACCGGTGACTCCGACGCCGGCCCCGCCGGGTGACGGCGCGCTGGCCATCGGTTTCGTCCTCGAGCCGACCAGCCTCGACTTCACCCAGACCGACGGTGCCGCCGATCACCCAGGCGCTGCTGCTCAACGTCTACGAGACGCTCGTGAAGACCGACGCAGAACGGCGAGATCGTGCCGTTGCTCGCCGAGAGCTACGACGTCTCCGACGACGGCCTCACCTACACCTTCCAGCTGCGCGACGGCGTGTCGTTCTCCAACGGCACCCCGTTCACCGCCGAGGACGCGGTGTTCTCCATCGAGCGGGTCAAGACCGACTGGAAGCCGTCGGTCAAGGCCGGGATGGACATCGTCGCCAGCGCCACCGCCGACCTCGCCCACCGAGCTGACCGTGGTGCTCAGCCGGCCCTCACGGTCGTGGCTGTTCAACATGACCACCCGGATCGGCGCGATGTTCTCCCGCACCGGCGTCGACGACCTGGCCACCACCCCGATCGGCACCGGCCCCTACACGCTGCAGGCGTGGAACAAGGGCGACTCGATCGTGATGGAGCGCAACGCCGACTACTGGGGGACCCCGCCCGCGGTGAAGACGATGACGCTGAAGTACTTCGCCGATCCGAACGCGATGAACAACGCGCTGCTCACCGGCGGCATCCAGGTCGTCTCGACCGTGCAGACGCCGGAGGCGCTGTCCCAGTTCGGCGACACCGCGAAGTACCAGCTCATCGACGGCAGCAGCACCGGCGAGGTGCTGCTGAGCATGAACAACCGCACCGGTCCGCTGGCCGATCCGAAGGTGCGGCAGGCGATCTCCCACGCGTTGGACCGGCAGACCGTCCTGGACGCCGCGTGGAGCGGTTACGGGACCCTGATCGGCACCCACGAGGCACCGACCGACCCCTGGTTCACCGACGTCGACAAGTACCCGTACGACCAGCAGAAGGCACGGGACCTGCTGACCGAGGCCGGGCAGTCGGACCTCACGTTGCGGCTCACGCTGCCGCCGGTCGGGTACGCCGCCGCCGCCGCGCCGGTGATCATCTCGCAGCTCGCCGAGGTCGGGATCACCGTCCAGGACAGCAATGTCGACTTCGCGACGTGGATCAGCACCGTCTTCACCAACCACGACTTCGACCTGACGATCATCAATCACGTCGAGCCCCGGGACGCCCCGACCCTGTTCGGCAACCCCGACTACTACATCGGCTACGACAACCCGGCGGTCCGCGACCTGTTCACCAAGGCCGACGGCGAGCTGACCGACGAGGCCGCGAACACCGACTACCAGCAGGCGCTGGACCAGATCGCCACCGATGCCCCGGTGGTCTGGCTGTGGTCGTTCCCGAACCTGATCGTCGCCGACGCGAACGTGCGGGGCATCGTGGCGAACCAGATCAGCGCCGCCTTCGAGCTCGCCACGATCTCGCAGGGCTGATGGTCTGGTCGCTGCTCCGCCGGGCCCTGATCTTCGTCACGAGTGCGTTCGTCGCGTCGCTGATCGTGTTCTGGGTTCTCGACAACGGTTGCGAGCCGGCGCGGAACGCCCTCGGGGTCAGTGGCACCCCCGAATCGGTCGCAGCGCTCTGCAGCGAGATGGGTCTGGACCGGTCGCTCGTCGTCCAGTACCTCGACTGGCTCGGCGGCGCCGTGCGGGGCGACTTCGGGGTCTCCTACGTCAGCAACTCGCCGATCGGCCCGCCGCTGTTCGACCAGCTCACCGTCACGCTCTGGCTGGTGGCCGGCAGCATGGTCGTGGCGCTGCTGATCGCGGTCCCGCTGGGCATGCTCGCGGCGCTGCGCAACGGCCGCCCGCTGGGCTACCTGCTGTCCGGCATCTCGCAGCTCGGCGTCGCGGTGCCGGCCTTCCTCGCCGCCATCCTGCTGGTGCTGGTGTTCGCGGTGCGGCTCGGCTGGCTGCCCGCCAACGGCTACGTGGTGCCGGCCGCCGACCCGGTGCAGTTCCTCCGCCACATGGTGCTGCCGTGGGTGTCGCTCGGGGTGGTCCAGGGGGCGGTGCTGGCCCGCTACGTCCGCAGCGCCGTCCTCGACGAGCTCGGCCAGGACTACCTGCGCACGGCCCGCGCCAAGGGCCTCACCCCGTTCCGGGCGCTGACCCGGCACGGACTGCGCAACGCCTCCATCCCGGTGCTCACGGTCATCGGGGTCAACCTGGTGACGGTGCTGGTCGGGGCGGTCATCATCGAGCGGATCTTCACCGTGCCGGGGATCGGCAAGGGCCTGGCCGACGCCGCCGAGCGCCGCGACCTGCTCACCGTGCAGGCCATCGTGGTGACGCTGGTGCTCGTCGCCCTGCTGATCTCGTTCCTGGTCGACGTCGCGTACAGCCTCATCGACCCGCGGCTGCGGACCCGGTCGGCGTCATGACCGACCTGTTGCCGGCGCTCGTCGCGGCCGGTCCGCGCCGCCGCGGTCGGGCCGCTGATCGTCGTCGGGGCGGCGCTCGTCGCGTCGATCGCCGTCGCCGCGGTGGTGTCATTCTTCTGGACGCCGTTCGACCTGCTGAACCTCGACTACCGGCACCGCAGCGCCGGTCCCGGTGTCAATGGCCACTGGCTCGGCACCGATCTCCGTGGCCGGGACATCGCCACCCGACTGATGGTCGGCGCCCGGACGACCCTCTACGTCGGCATCGTCGCGGTCGGTATCGCGGCCGTCATCGGGACCCCGATCGGCATCCTCGCCGGCATGGTCCGGCCCGGGGTGTCGGAGTTCGTGATGCGGGCCAACGACATCCTGCTGGCGTTCCCGGCGCTGCTGGTGGCGATCATCCTGGCCGCGAAGTACGGCGGCTCGGTGACCACCGCGATGGTCGCGATCGGGGTCGCGTCGATCCCCGGCTTCGTCAGGGTCATCCGGGCCGGGACGATGCAGGTGATGAGCACCGACTACGTCCGGGCCGCCCGGGTCGCCGGCCGCAGCGGGCCGGCGATCGCCGTCCGGCACGTGCTGCCCAACGTCAGCGGACTGATCATCGTGCAGGCCTCGTCGGCGTACGCGATCGCCATCCTGGCCGAGGCCGGGCTGAGCTTCCTCGGGCTGGGTGCGCCGGCCAGCGTGCCGTCGTGGGGGCGGATGCTGTCGGAGGCGCAGTCGCAGCTGACCACCGCGCCGCTCACCGCGGTGTGGCCCGGGTTGGCCATCGCGCTGGCGGTCCTCGGTTTCAACCTGCTCGGCGACGGACTCCGCGACCGTCTCGATCCCCGGTTGCTGGGTCGCTGATGGGCTCCCTGCTGTCCGTCTCCGGGCTGACCGTCACCGCCGGCATCGAATTGGTGCACGGGGTGGACGTCGAGCTCGCGGCCGGCGAGCGGGTCGGCATCATCGGCGCGTCCGGCTCGGGCAAGACCCTGACCTGCCTGGCGATCGCCGGGCTGCTGCCGCCGGAGCTGCGGGTCGGCGGCTCCATCCGGATGGACGGCGTCGACTTCGACCTGGTCGGCGCGGGCGAGGGGCGCCTTGCGAAGCTCCGGGGCAACCGGGTCGGGATGGTCTTCCAGGAGCCGATGACCGCGCTGAACCCGACGATGCGCATCGGCCGGCAGGTCGCCGAGGTGATGCGGCTGCACACCCCGATCGGCCGCCGGGCGGCCGCGGCCGCGACGCTGCAGCTGCTGGACTCCACCGGCCTGCCCGAGCCGGAGCGGATCGCCCGCAGCTACCCGCACCAGCTGTCCGGCGGCCAGCGGCAGCGGATCATGCTGGCCATCGCGCTCGCGAACTCGCCCGACCTGCTGATCTGCGACGAGCCGACCACCGCCCTGGACGTCACCGTGCAGGCCACCGTGCTGGCGCTGATCGACCGGCGGGTCCGCGAGGAGAACGCCGCGCTGCTGTTCATCTCGCACAACCTGGCCGTCGTCGCCGAGGTCTGCGACCGGGTGCTGGTGATGTTCGAGGGCCGCATCGTCGAGGCCGGCACCGTCGAGCAGGTGCTGACCGACCCGCAGCATCCGCACACCCGGTCCCTGCTGGCTGACGCCGAATTGAGCGCGACGTGACCGACCAGCCCGCGGTGGTGGTCGACGACGTCAGCCGGGTCTTCCGCCGACGGTCCGCCCCCTTTCGGCCGCCGTCGGAAACCCGGGCGCTGGACCACGTCTCGTTGACCATCCCGCGGCGGTCCCGGTTCGGGATCGTCGGTGAGAGCGGCTCCGGGAAGACCACCCTGGTGCGGTTGGTCGCGGCGCTGGACCGGCCCAGCAGCGGCACCGTCACCGTCGACGGCACCGACATCAGCGCGCTGCCGGAGAGCGGGCTGCGGCCGCTGCGGCGGCGGCTGCAGCTCGTCTTCCAGGACCCGATGGGCTCGTTGGACCCGCGGATGCGGATCAGCGACATCGTCGCCGAGCCGCTGCACGCCCGAGGCGCCGCCGGCGTGGACGCCCGCGTCCGGGAAGTGCTCGCCGAGGTCGGACTGGACGACGGCGTGCTGCGGCGCTACCCGCACCAGTTCTCCGGCGGCCAGCGGCAACGCATCTCCATCGCCCGGGCGATCGCACCCCGGCCCAGCATCCTGCTGGCCGACGAGGCGGTGTCGGCGCTGGACGTCTCCAGCCGGGGGCAGGTGCTCGACCTGCTGGACCGGTTGGCCGCGACCGAGGACTTCACGCTGATCTTCGTCTCGCACGACCTGTCGGTCATCCGCCGGGTCTGCGACTCCGTCGCCGTCCTCCGGGAGGGCAGGGTCGTCGAGACCGGGCCGACCGCCCAGGTCTACGCCGACCCGCAGCACGCCTACACCCGTGAGCTGCTCGCCGCGGTGCCGACGCTGGAGCGCGGGCTGGCGGCGGCCCGGCGGCGGCACCAGCCGGGGGCCTCCGACGCCCGTCCGGCAGGATCGCAGACATGACCGCCGTGAACACCGCCGTGCTGGACCACCTCGACACCGACGCCGTCCTCGCCCTCACCCAGCAGCTGGTGCGGATCCGGTCGGTCAACGACCACGGCGCGACCGTCGTCGAGGCGCCGGTGGCCGCCGTCGTCGCCGACCTGATGCGCGGTTTCGGCTGGAAGGTCACGGTCACCGAGGTCGCCCCCGGCCGGCCGAACGTCGTCGCCGTCGTCGACGGGTCGCGACCGGGCCGGACACTGATGTTCGAGGGCCACAGCGACGTGGTCACCCCGGGCGACGACGCCGACTGGACCTTCGACCCGTTCGCCGGCGACATCGTCGACGGGCACCTGCGGGGACGTGGCTCGGCGGACATGAAGTCCGGGGTGGCGGCGATGATCCACGCCGCCCGGGCCGTCGAGCTGGCCGGCTTCACCGGCCGCCTCGTCGTCGGGGTGCTGGCCGACGAAGAGGGCATGATGCTCGGCGCCAAGCACTTCGCCGCCTCCCCGGCGGCCGCCGGCGTCGACACCCCGATCGACGGGGTGATCGTCTGCGAGCCGGAGGGCGGCGAGATCTGCCCGGTGACCAAGGGGGCGATCCGGTTGCGGGTCGACCTGCACGGCCGGATGGCGCACGGCGCGATGCCGCAGATGGGCCGCAACCCGGTGCCCGTGGTGGCCCGGCTGATCCTGGGCCTGGCCGAACTCGAGGAGCAGCTCGGCGAACGCTACCCGGCCCACCCGGACCTCGGGCCGTTCTACCTGACCCCGACCGTGCTGTCGGCCGGCAGCGCCGAGCAGGTCAACGTCATCCCGGCGCTCGCGTCGGTGTACCTGGACCTCCGGACCCTGCCCGGGATGGACCACGCCGGCCTCGTCGACGTCATCGGGATGCTGGCCGACCAGGTCGCGGGCGAGTGCGGGGTCCTCGCCCGGGTCACCGTCATCGACGACCGGCCGCCGGTCGACACCGACCGGAACGCCCTCGTCGTCCAGGCGCTGGTCGGCGCCCACCGGGCGGTCGGGGTGTCCCCGGTCGTCTTCGGCGGCGTGCCCGGCAGCACCGACGGCACCGTCCTGACCCGCGACGCGGGGCTCGAGACGGTGGTCTACGGCCCGGGCGGCAAGTGGATCGCCCACCAGGCCGACGAGTTCGCCGAGGTCGACGACATCATCCGCTGCGCCAGGGTCTTCGCAGTTGCCGCGGCCGCGTTCCTGGCGGCCCCGTGACGCGGTCCGGCGGGCTGGCCGACGTCGCGGGGTTGCGGATCGGGCACCACACCGCCGACACCGGGGGCTGGCTCACCGGCACCACCGTGGTCCTCGCGCCGGCCGGCGGGATGGTGGCCGGCGTCGACATCCGGGGTGGCGCCCCCGGGACCCGCGAGACCGCGCTGCTCGATCCGACCGCCACCGTGGGCCGGGTGCACGCGCTGATGTTCACCGGCGGCTCGGCCTACGGGCTGGCCGCCGCCGACGGCGTGATGGCCGCCCTCGGCGAGCGCGGCATCGGCGTCCAGGTCGGACCGGACCCGGCCTTCGTCGTGCCCATCGTGCCCGCCGCAGTGGTCTTCGACCTGGCGCGCGGTGGCCGTTTCACGTCGCGGCCGGATGCCGGGTTCGGGCGGGCGGCGGTGGTCGACGCGCTCGCCGCCGCGCCGGCGTCGATGGCCGCCGAGGGTTCGATCGGGGCCGGCACCGGGGCATGCACCGGTCGGCTCAAGGGCGGTATCGGCCAGGCGTCGGCGATGCTGCCGTCCGGCGCGACGGTCTCCGCGCTGGTCGTCGCCAACGCCACCGGCTCGCCCTACGACCCCCGCACCGGGGAGCTCTGGTCGAGCCGGTGGTGGACCGACGCCGACGGCCCGGTGCCCGGACCGCCCGCGGCCGTGGAACGGGATGCCCTGGCGACGATCGCCGCGCGGATCGGCGCCGGCCTGGAGTCCGCGCACGACGACGCGCCGGCCTCGGTCGCCGAGGCGCTGCTGGGCCGCTCGGCACCGACCGTCCCCGACGACGCCTCGGCCGGGATCCGGCACACGACGCTGGGCGTCGTCGCCACCGACGCGGTACTGACCAAGGCACAGTGCACCAAGCTGGCCGCCATCGCGCACGACGGTCTGGCTCGGGCGGTCAACCCGGTGCACACCATGTTCGACGGTGACCTGTTCTTCGGCGTCAGCACCGGCACCGGTCCGGACCTCGACGCGATGGGTCTGTTCAACCTGCTGGCCGGGACGGCCGACGTCGTCACCCGCGCGATGGGACGGGCGGTGCTGGCCGCGGAGTCGGTGAGCACACCCGGTGGCAGCTGGCCGTCCTACCGGGACGTGGCTCCGTCCGCGCTGCCGGCCGCGGGTTAGTCTGCGGCCATGACCGATGCCGCTCAGAACCCCCCGTCCTACGCCGACCTGTTCTCCCTCGCCGGACGCCACGCGGTCGTCGTCGGCGGCGGCAGCGGCATCGGCCGTGAGGTGGCCCGCGGGCTCGCGGCCGCCGGCGCCACCGTGACCGTCGCCGACGTGAACGGCGACGCGGCCACCGCCACCGCCACACTGATCGGCGACGCCGCCACCGCGACCGCGCTGGACGTGGTCGACAAGGCCGCGGTCGACGCGTTGGCCGCCCAGCGGCCCGCCGACATCGCCGTCACCACCGTGGGTGTCAACGTCCGCAAGAAGCTGGCCGACCTCACCGACGCCGACTACGACCGGGTGCTCGACGTCAACCTGCGCAGCGTCTTTCGGATGATCCAGGCCTTCGCGCCGGGGATGGCCGCAGCGTCGCCGGGGGAGTGTGCTGGCCTTCGCGTCGATCCGGGCCCAGACGGTGGAGCCCGGGCAGGGCCTGTACGCCGCGACCAAGGCCGGGTTGATCCAACTGCTGCGCACCGCGGCCGCCGAGTACGGTCCCGACAACGTCCGGTTCAACGCCGTGGCGCCCGGCGTGGTGGCCACCGACCTGACCGGACCGATCCGGGCCGACACCGCCTGGTCGGACGCCTACGCCCGCAAGGGGGCACTCGCCCGGTGGGCGGATCCGTCCGAGATGGTCGGCGCTGCCGTCTTTCTCGCCTCTGACGCGGCGTCGTACATGACCGGCAGCGTGGTCACCGTGGACGGTGGCTGGACCGCCGTCGACGGCCGTTTCGACCCGTTCGCGCCGCGCTGACCTCTCGCCGTCAGCGCGCCAGCACCACGGCGACCCCGAGGGCGACCACGGCCAGCAGGGTGGTCACCACCCGCACCGCGAAGTACCGCTCCCACTGCGTGCGGACCGCCTGCCAATCGGTCGGCAACCCGTCCGCCGGCCAGCGGGCCATCTGGACGTTGATCGGCAGGTCGCCGCGCAGGATGGCCACCAGGGTCGCGACGAGCGCGGCGGTGGACACCCCGGCGGCGACGGTCACGCCCGGCGCGCCGACCACGACACCGGTCACCAGGACGGCGATCACGACCGCCAGCGACGCCAGCATCAGCGGCCGGGCGAGCCGCGGGAAACTCCCGGTCGGCCGCCGTCTTGACCGCCAGGTAGGTGGGTCCGTCCAGCGATCGCATCGCCGGGTTGATCCCCAGGATGCCGGCGAGGTGCACCCCGGCCAGCAGACCGGTCAGCAGCAGGGCGGCGACGGCGAGCAGCAGCAGGGTCACGGGAACCGTCCGAATATTCGATACAGTGAGTGTGTAACGAAAGGATGCGCGTGGTGGAGCCGGTCGTCAAGCCCCGTCGGTACGACGGCGACGGTCGTCGCCGCGCGGCCGGCGAGCGCCGCCGGCGGGTTCTCGCGAGCGCCGTCCAGGTCATCAGTACCGCCGGTTACGTCGCCACCACGATGGCGGGCCTGGCGGAGCGGTCCGGCGTGTCGGTCGAATACCTCTACAAGACCTTCGGCGACAAGCCGCGGCTGGCGCGGCAGCTGCTCGACTTCGTGCTGGCCGGCGACGACGACCCGGTGGCGGTCGACCGCCGGGCGGCGGTGCAGGCGATGATCGCCGAGCCGGACGCCCGCGTCGTGCTCGCGCTCTACGCGGCCCGCTGTGCCGAGGTCAACGCGCGCTCGGCGCCGTTGCTGCTGGCGATGGCGGCCGCCGCACCGGCCGACGCGGACCTCGCCGTCGTGGTCGCGACCGCCGAGTCGCAGCGGCTGGGTGCGGCCACCGCGGTCACCGCCAACCTGGCGGGCAAGGCGGCACTGCGGATCTCCCCGGAGGCGGCCCGCGACGCGGTCTGGACGCTCAACGCCCCCGAGGTCTGGGACCTGGCCGTCCGGCGCCGCGGTTGGTCGGCGGAGCGCTACGCGACCTGGCTGACGACCCTGTGGGTCGCCGACATCCTGTCGAAGTGAGGACTTCTCAGCCCGCGGCCGACAGCTCCGTGTCGCCCCGCCACACCTCGGCGACCTCGGTGAGGTCCAGCCGCAGGGCGTCGCACAAGCCGACCACGGTGCCGAAGCTCGGGCTCGGGATCCGGCCCACCTCGATCTTGCGGAGCGTCTCCGGCGAGATTCCCGCGGCCCGGGCGACCTCCACCGGGTCGCGCCCGGCGCGGGCGGCGCGAAGCGTCCCGCCGAGCCGTCGACCGGCACGGACCTGCTCGGGCGACAGCGGCTCACGGACCATGTCGCCACGGTAGCGGTATTGATATACCGGCGCTGGTAGCGTGGCGCGGTACAGAAATACCGGTGGAGGCCCGCACATGATCGAACTGAAGACGCCGCACGAGATCGATCAGATGGCGGTCACCGGGCGGTTCGTCGCCGAGGTGCTCAGCACCCTCGCGGCACGTGCCGAACCCGGGGTCAACCTGATGGACCTCGAGCACCGCGCCCGCACGATGGTCGCCGACCGTGGGGCCACCTCCTGTTACTGGGACTACACGCCGTCGACGTTCGGCCGTGGCCCGTTCCGCAACGTCATCTGCCTCTCGCTCAACGACGCCGTTCTGCACGGGATGCCGCACGACGCCGTGCTCGCCGACGGCGACGTGTTGAGCCTGGACTTCGCGGTGTCGATCGACGGCTGGGTGGCCGACGCCGCCCTGACGGTGATCGTGGGCGAGCCCCGCAGCGCCGAGGACGTCGCGCTGGTCGCCTCGACCCGGGAAGCCCTCACGGCGGGTATCGCGGCGGCCGTTTCGGGCGGTCGGCTCGGTGACATCTCCAGCGCCATCGGAGCGGTTGCCGCCGCCGCCGGGTTCGGGGTCAACACCGAGTTCGGCGGGCACGGCCTCGGCCGGACCATGCACGAGGACCCGCACGTCTCCAACACCGGCCGCGCCGGTCGCGGGATGCGACTGCGCCCGGGGCTGACCCTGGCGCTGGAACCGTGGTGGGCCCGCGGCTCCGACCGGCTCGTCGTGGACGCCGACGGCTGGACCTTACGATCCGCCGACGGTTCGACGACCGCGCACACCGAGCACACGGTGGCCATCACCGCTGACGGGCCGCGGGTCCTGACGACGCTCGAGGCCTGACCGCGTCGCGGCCCGTCAGCGCAGCAGCGCGAGGTCCGCGTCGTCGAGCACGTGGTCCAGCACCGAGAGACCTTCCTGGATCTCGTCGGCGGTGGCGGTCAGCGGCGGCGCGATGTGGATGCGGTTGCCGGCGATCAGCGGCCACACCCCGGCCTGCTTGCAGCCGGCGCCGATGGCGTTCATCGGGGCCATCGCCGCGCCGGCGGCGTTGAACGGCACCAGCGGCTCGCGGGTGTCGGGATCGCGCACCAGCTCGACCGCCCAGAAGGCGCCGACCCCACGGACCTCACCGACCACGGCGTGCCGGGCGGCGATCCGCTCGAGCCCCGGCCGCAGCACCTCGTCAGCGAGATCGCCGACTGCGCCGAGGATCCCGTCCCGTTCGATGACCTCGATGGCGGCCAGCCCGACGGCACAGGCCAGCGGGTGCCCGGAGTAGGTGAGCCCGCCGGGATACGGCCGGGTGCGGAACGAGTCGACCACCTCGGCGCTGATGACGACGCCACCGAGCGGGACGTAACCGCAGGTCGAGCCCTTGGCGAAGGTGACGAGATCGGGCTGGACGGGGATGTCGCTGCAGGCCTGGTAGCCGAACCAGTCGCCGAGCCGGCCGAAGCCGACCATCACCTCGTCCGCGATCCACAGGATGCCGAACTCGTCGCACAGCGCTCGGACCCCGGCCAGGTAGCCGGGCGGCGGCGGCAGCACCCCGGAGCCGCCGACCATCGACTCCAGAGTGATCGCGGCGATCGTGTGCGGCCCCTCGAACTCGACGATCTGCCGCAGATGGGCCAGGCAGCGCGCCGTCTCCTCCGCGGGCGTCGTGGCGCCGAACGCCGACCGGTAGAGGTACGGCCCGAGGAAGTGCACGGTGCCCGGCATGCCCGGCTCGGCCCCCCAGCGCCGCGGGTCGCCGGTCAGCATCGCCGAGCCCGCCGTGGAGCCGTGGTAGGAGCGGTAGGCCGACAGCACCTTCTGACGCCCGGTGTGCAGCTTGGCCATCCGGACCGCGTGTTCGACTGCGTCGGTGCCGCCGTTGGTGAAGAAGACGTGGCTGAAGCGGTCGCCCGCCCGTTCGACGATGAGCTCGGCCAGCCGACCCCGGACGTCGTTGGCGAAGGCGGGCTGGACGGTGGCCAGTCGGGCGGCCTGTGCGGTGATGGCGGCGATCAGGTCGGGGTGGCCGTGCCCGAGGTTGAGGTTCACCAGCTGGGAGCTGAAGTCCAGATAGCGGTGACCGGCGTAGTCGAAGAAGTAGGACCCACGGCCACCCGCGACCGGTAGCGGGTCGATGCCGTCCTGGGCTGACCAGGAGTGGAAGACGTGACCCCGGTCGTTGCGGCGGGTGGCCGCGTCCGCCGCCGGATCGTGCACCGGCCCGGTGACCGGCGGCGCCGCCAACAACTCGGTCGGACGGGCGGCGGTCTGCATGGGAATCGGTGTCACCCGAACATGTTACGGGCGGTCGTCGGCGCACAGTAGGCGCCGGACGGGCGACCGGCCCGGCCACGGACGGGGCGGGCGTCAGAAGGTCCGGTGAATGTTGCGGGCGACCTGGAAGACGCGCCCGGTACCAGGGTTTCCGCAGGTCACGCCGTCCTCGGCCGCGTGGCGGACGACGTCGGCGGCACCGGTGACGAAACCGGAGGGCAGCAGCAGAGCAGTCGCATCGATGACCGTGTCGCGCACGCAGCCACCCACCACACCGGCAGTGTCGTCGACGAGTGACGCGGTCGCCGCATTGACGTCGCCGTGGTCGCAAGGGGTCGCCGGCGGCGCCGGGTAGGTGATCCCGAACCGGGTCGCGGCGCGGCCGGCCGGGGCACGGCGGCGCGTGCGGGTGTCGTCGGTCGGGGCAGAATGCGGGCGTGGACAGGTGCTGGCGGACCGGCGCGATGCTGACAGCGGTCAGCATCGTCGCAGCGGTGGCGATGCAGGCCGTCGCGGGTGAGTGGTTCCCGCCGCCGGTCTCGGTCAGCCAGTACGGCGTGGGTCCCTGGGGCTGGATGTTCAGCGTCTTCGTGGTGACCATGGCGGCGGCCCCGCTGGTGCTCGAACGATGTTCGCCCCGGCGGCCCCGGATCGTCCGGACCGTTCTGTGGATCGGCTTCCTCGGCGCGCTCGTGATGGCCGTGGTGCGCACCGACAGCGGCGGCGCCCAGGCCAGCGTCAACGCCAAGGTGCACATGGTCGGCTCGATCGTGAGCCTGGCGTTCGTTCCGTTGGGGATTCTGATGGTGTTGTGGATGTGTGGCCGGGCCGCCCGGGTCGTGGGGTTGCTCGAGATCGCGCTCGTCGAGGTGTCGATCGGGCTGCTGCTGGCGGCCGCCTCCGGATTCGACACGGCCGGCCTGGGGGCGGCCCGGTCGTGGGCCTTCTGGCAGGCGGTCGCCTCGGTGGCCTGCATCGTGATGGTGCTGACGATGGCGGCGGTGCTGATGACGTCAGGGAGGGCCGATCCGTCGCGAAACGCCGGTCACGGGCCACGGGAGAATCACACCCCGACGGCCACGCCGTCCGGTGAAGGCCCTTCTATACTGGTACAGGAATGATCGTCGCGACAAGGGCGTTGCCTGTGGATCATCGACACCCCTGACCCGAATCGAGGCGCCAGATTGGCTGGCCGCACTGACTCCTCCCTGGCTCCACCACCCGCTGCCGCCGCACCCGCCGCCGCCGGGAACTCCGGTGCCGCACCGGTGGTCACCGCCAAGAACACCACCGTCGCCATCCTTGCGATGGCCCTCGGCGGCTTCGCCATCGGCACCACCGAGTTCGCCTCGATGGGCCTGCTGCCCAACATCAGCCGTTCCCTCGGCGTCACCGAGGTCGAGACAGGCCATCTGATCACGGCCTACGCCCTCGGTGTCGTCGTCGGTGCGCCGATCCTGGCTGTCCTGGGCAGCCGGATGCAGAAGCGCAACCTGCTGCTGGCCCTGATGGGCATCATCGTGGCGGGCCACCTGTTCTCCGCGTTCGCACCCGGCTTCGGCAGCCTCTTCGCCGCGCGCTTCGTCTCCGGCCTGCCGCACGGCGCTTATTTCGGCGTCGCCTCGGTGCTGGCCGCGTCGCTGGTGCCGGCCGACAGACGCGGCAGCGCCGTGGCGGGCATCATGATGGGCCTGTCGGTCGCCAACATCGCCGGTGTCCCGTTGACCACCGCGATCGGGCAGGCGATGGGCTGGCGCTCGGCCTACCTGCTGGTGGCGGTACTGGGCCTGTTGACCGTGCTGCTGGTGTGGCGGTTCGTCCCCGCGGTGCCCGTCGAGGACGGCGCCGGCATCAGGACCGAGCTCGGCGCGATGCGCAACGGCCGGATCTGGTTCATCCTGCTGCTGGGCGCGATCGGGTTCGGCGGCATGTTCGCCGTCTACACGTTCATCTCGCCGATCATGACCAACCTGGCGGGCATCGCCGAGAGCTCGATGCCGTGGGTGCTGGCCAGCTTCGGGGTGGGCGGGACCGTCGGCATCGCCTTCGGTGGCCGGCTCGCCGATCGCAGCCCGACCCGCGGCATCCTGGTCGGCTTCGTGCTGACCATCCTGACCTTCGCCGCGTTCTCGATCACCTCCACCTCGGTGTGGGCGTCGTTCGTCAACGTCTTCTTCCTGGGCTTCTCCGGCTCGATGCTGATTCCGTCGGTGCAGACCCGGTTGATGATCCTGGCGGAGGGCGCCCAGTCGCTGGCCGCCTCGATGAGCCACTCCGCATTCAACCTGGCCAACGCCGTCGGCGCCTGGCTGGGCGGCACGGTGATCGCGGCCGGCTGGGGCTATCTCGGCCCGTCCCACGTCGCCGTGCTGCTCGGTTCGCTCGGCCTGTCGATGTTCATCGCCTCACTGCTCGTCGACCGGGGCAAGCGGTCCCGCCGGGTGTGCGTGTCCGAACCGGCGGCGCTTCCGCCCGCGCATGCCGGGGTGTCCCGGTAGGCGTTAAGGTGTGACGCGAGTTCAGGACCGACCTGATTGCCCTGCTGTTCCACTGTCCCGTCCCGAACCTTGGTGACGGTGTTCTCCCTTCGAGACCGCGAGGATTCTCCATGAGCGTTCAGCCCGCCGCCGCGCCCCGACCGGCCGCCGGCCGTCGACGTCCGCACGTCGTCATCCTGGGCGGCGGCTTCGCCGGTCTGGGAGCCGTTCGCGCGCTGCGCAACACCGACGTCGACGTCACCCTGGTCGATCAGCGCACGTACAACACCTTCCAGCCGCTGCTGTACCAGGTCGCGACGGCCGGCCTCAACGCCGGCGACGTCACGTTCTTCCTGCGCGCCACCCGGATGAAGCAGCTGAACCTGGCGTTCCGTCACGGCGAGGTCGACAGCATCGACAGCGAGGGCAACTCCGTCCACTTCACCGACGGCAGCACGCTGGCCTACGACTACCTGGTGATCTGCACCGGTGTCACGACCAACTACTTCAACACCCCCGGCGCCGAGGAGAACACCCTCGCGATCTACTCCCGCGCCCAGGCCCTGACCCTGCGCGACCGCATCTTCACGCAGCTCGAGCACGCCGCGGCCTCCGGGGACTTCATCGGCTCGCCCGAGCTCACCATGGTCGTCGTCGGTGCCGGTGCCACCGGAGTCGAGACGGCCGGTGCGCTCGCCGAGATGCGCAACGACGCGATGGCCGTCGTGTACCCGGAGCTGGACCCCCGCCGCACGCACATCGTGCTCGTCGAGATGGGCAGCGTCGTGTTGCCCCCGTTCGACAACGCGCTGCGCGAGTATGCGGCCAAGGAGCTGCGGGAGCGCGGTGTCGAGCTGCGGTTGAACACCTCCGTCAAGGAAGTCAGCCCCGAAGGTGTGACCCTGGGCAACGGCGAGTTCCTGCCGGCCCGCGTCGTCATCTGGGCCACCGGCGTCACCGCGCCGAAGGTCGTCGCCAAGTGGGGCGTGCCGCAGGGTCGGGGCGGCCGGATCACCGTCGACGCCGACATGCGCGTCCACGGCTTCTCCAACATCTTCGCCGCCGGCGACGTCGCGGTCACCCCCGACGCTCTTCCGCAGCTGGCCCAGCCCGCCCTGCAGGGTGGCAAGCAGGCCGGCAAGAACATCACGCACCTGGTCGCCGGCGAGCCGACCAACGACTTCCACTACAAGGACAAGGGCACGATGGCCACCATCGGCCGCCGGGCCGCCATCGCCGACATCGCGCTCCCGTTCGGCAAGTCGATCAAGCTGACCGGCACGCTGGCCTGGCTCATCTGGCTGTACGTCCACATTGCGACGCTGCTGAGCAACCGGAACCGGTTGGCGACGTTCGTCAACCTGGTGACCAAGTACCTGGCGCCGTCACGGCGGACCAACCCGATCGTCGGCGATGTGCCGGTGTTCGACCGCGAGGCCGTCAAGAAGAAGTAGCAGTAGTCCTTCCCGATTGTCGGAGGCGGTGCCGTTCCCCGGAACGGCACCGCCTTTCGCATGCGTCAGTCCGGCGGTCCGGCCACCACACCGAACCCGTCGAGATCGGGCAGCACCAACCGGTTCCCGTCGAACTCGACCGGAATCGCGGCCACCACTGCGTCTTTCGGAACGGGCCCGTAGACGTGCGGGAAGAGCTGGTCGTCGGCGGCATCCCAGCGCACCGGGGAGCCGGCCGCCTCGGTGGCGGCGATGTCGATCACCAGCAGCAACAGGGGTTCCGGGTCGTCGGCGTAGAACCGCTGCGCGACCACGGGCAACTGCGCGGCGGTGCTGGTGTGGATGAAGCCCTCCTCGGCCAGCGTGCGGCCGCGGGTCGAGCGGTCGAACCAGCCGGTCAGCAGCGTCCGGTTCCACTCGTCGACGTGGGCCAGGTGCAGCACTCGGCCGGTGGTCTCGGTCATGGGCATCTCCTGGGGTCGGGGGCTGTCGATCCTGCCAGAGCCGGATTTCGTCGCCGGCCGTGGAGCTGGGAGGATGGCGACCCGTGACAGATCCCCGCACCACACCGCCGGCCCCGCTGGATGGAATCGACGCCATCGCCGGACACCGCCGGCGCGGCATCTACGACCTCGTCATCATGGCGTTCTGCGTGTTCCTGCTGCTGAGCAACATCGGCGCCACCAAACTCATCGAGTTCGGCCCGATCCTCACCGACGGCGGCGCCCTCCTCTTCCCGCTCACCTACATCCTCGGCGACGTCCTCACCGAGGTCTACGGGCTGCGGGGCGCCCGCCGGGCGATCATCGCCGGCTTCGCGGTGTCGATCCTGGCGTCGTTGACGTTCTGGCTGGTGCAGATCGCCCCGGCGGCGGCGGACTGGCCGAACCAGGCGGCGTTCGAGTCGGTACTCGGCTTCGTGCCCCGGATCGTGCTCGCCAGCCTCTGCGGCTACCTCGTGGGCCAGTTCCTCAACGCCTGGGTGCTGGTCGCGATCAAGCAGCGGACGGGCGAGAAGGCGCTGTGGGCCCGACTCCTCGGGTCCACGGTGGTCGGCGAGTTCGCCGACACGCTGGTGTTCGGGCTGGTCGCCTGGATCGGCGTGCTGGCCGCGCCCGAGCTCGCGAAGTTCGTGATCATCGGGTTCGTCTACAAGACAGTCGTGGAGATCGTGATGCTGCCCGTCACCTACCGGGTGATCGCATCGATCAAGCACCAGGAAGGCCTCCCGGGTCCACTGACCTCTCAGCGCGTGGGGTAGTACCGCCGCAGGGTCTCGGCGCGCAGCTCGTCGAAGTACCCGCCGTCGATGCTGGCCCGGATGTCGTCGACCATCCGCACGACGAACCGCTCGTTGTGGATGGTCGCGAGGGTGAAGCCGGTCATCTCCTTGGCCTTGAACAGGTGGTGCAGGTAGGCCCGGCTGTAGTGCGCGCAGGTGTAGCAGTCGCAGCCGTCGGCGAGCGGGCCGAAGTCACGCTTGTAGCGGGCACCGGTGAGGTTGTAGCGGCCGTCGGGGGAATAGATCGCGGCGTTGCGCGCGACCCGGGACGGGGACACGCAGTCGAAGGTGTCCACGCCGTGCTCGATGGCGGCGAACATGTCGTCGGGCTCACTGATGCCGAGCAGGTGCCGCGGCTTGTCGCGGGGGAGTTCCTCGGCGACCCAGGACACGATGGTGCCGAGGTGCTGCTTCTCCAGCGCCCCCCCGATCCCGAACCCGTCGAACTCCATCGCACCCAGGTCGCGGGCGGCCTTGCGCCGCAGGTCCTCGTACTGGGCGCCCTGCAGCACCCCGAACAGTGCCTGCGGCGGCCGATGGGTGCGGTCGGCGGCGAGCCGTTGGTGCTCGCTCACACAGCGCTCCGCCCAGCGTCGGGTCCGCTCCAGCGAGCGCTCCTGGTAGCTGCGGGTGTTCATCAGGGTGGTGAGTTCGTCGAAGGCGAAGATGATGTCGGCCCCCAGCTGGTGCTGGATCTGCATCGACACCTCGGGGGTGAAGCGGTGCACGTCGCCGTTCAGGTGGGACTTGAAGGTGACGCCGTCGTCGTCGACGTGCGCCAGCCGGGTCTTGCCCTCGGCGATCACGTCGTCGGCCCGCGCGGTGGTCGAGTCCATCGACAGCACCTTCTTGAACCCGGCACCGAGCGACAGCACCTGGAAGCCGCCACTGTCGGTGAAGGTCGGCCCGTCCCAGTGCATGAACGCGCCGAGACCGCCTGCCTCGTCGACGATGTCGGCGCCGGGTTGCAGGAACAGGTGATAGGCGTTGGCCAGCACGGCCTGTGCGCCCAGCTCGCGGACCGACTCCGGCAACAGCGTCTTGACGGTCGCCTTGGTCCCGACCGCGACGAACGCGGGGGTGCGGATCTCGCCGTGCGGCGTGGCGATCACTCCGGACCGGCCGCCGCGGCCGCCGTCCAGTTCCGACGTCACGGTGAACACGCCCTCCACCCCACCACACCGGGTCCCCGGAACGCGCATCCAACGGCCCCGGCACCGCACGTGCCGGGCGGCGACTCGCGACGGGGTACGCAAGGATGTGGCCATGATGAACGCTCCGTTCCCCGCCGCGCCGGCCGGTGACGCCCCGGTCGGCATCGGACCGTCGCCCAGTTCCATGCCCGCGATCAGCGCCGACTCCGACGACGCGCGCCCGGACGCCGATCGGCTGCGGCGGATGCGCCGGGTGGCCGCCGAGGTGCTGGCCGCGGCGCCGGAGCACCAGCGCGAGCTGTTCGACGTCCGGCTGACCAAGTGGTGGCCCGACCTGTGGGAGGGTATCGCCGAGCTGTACCCGGCCGATGCCGCCGAGGAACTCGGCCACCGGCTGGTGACGCTCGCCGCGACCTCGTTCGCCGAGCGCGATCCGGAGCTGCAGCACCTGGACCTCGTCCGCGCGCTGAGCCCCGACTGGTTCCAGAGTCAGTCGATGCTCGGCTACGCCGCCTACGCCGAACGGTTCGCCGGTGATCTCGCCGGCGTCGCCCGCCGCATCGACTACCTGCACGAGCTCGGCGTCACCTATCTGCACCTGATGCCCCTTCTCACCCCACGTGCGGGCGACTCCGACGGCGGCTACGCCGTCGCCGACTACCGCAGTGTCCGCGCCGATCTCGGGACCACCGAGGACCTCCGGGCGCTGGCCACCGCGCTGCGGCACGCCGACATCAGCCTGGTGCTGGACCTGGTGCTCAACCACGTCGCCCGCGAACACGAGTGGGCGGTGAAGGCCCGCCAAGGCGACCCGAAGTACCGCGACTACTTCTACGTGTTCACCGACCGCGACGATGTCGACGCCTTCGAGGCGACCCTGCCGGAGGTCTTCCCGGACTTCGCCCCGGGCAACTTCACCTGGGACGACGAATTGCAGGGCTGGGTCTGGACGACGTTCAACGAGTTCCAGTGGGACGTCAACTGGGGCAACCCCGACGTGCTGTGCGAGTACGCCGGCATCGTGCTGTTCCTGGCCAACCTCGGCGTCGAGGTACTCCGGATGGACGCCATCGCGTTCATGTGGAAGCGGCTGGACACGAACTCGCAGAACCAGCCCGAGGTGCACGCGATCGCCCGCACCCTCCGGGCGCTGGCTCGGATCGCCTGTCCTGCACTGGCTTTCAAGGCCGAGGCGATCGTCGCGCCGGCTGACCTGGTGCAGTACCTCGGCCAGGGCCGGCACTACGGCAAGGTCAGCGACATCGCCTACCACAACTCGCTGATGGTGCAGATCTGGTCGATGCTGGCCGCCGGCGACGTCCGGTTGGCGGTGGAGGCGCTGCGCGGGCTGCCGCCGGTCCCGCCGACGACGTCCTGGGTGACCTACGTGCGCTGTCACGACGACATCGGTTGGGCGATCGACGACACCGACGCGTGGCGGTCCGGTCTCAACGGCTGGGACCACCGCAA
This sequence comes from uncultured Actinomycetota bacterium, assembly GCA_963700115.1. Taxonomy (GTDB): domain Bacteria; phylum Actinomycetota; class Actinomycetes; order Mycobacteriales; family Nakamurellaceae; genus Nakamurella. The sequence goes on from OY969473.1 coordinate 2,093,764, forward strand.
GTTCCTGTCCGACTTCTACAGCGGCGGGTACCCGGGGACACCCGCACGGGGTCTGGTGTTCCAGAGCAATCCGGCCACCGGTGACCGCCGGATCAGCGGCACCACCGCCAGTCTCCTCGGACTGGAGGCCGCGCTGGCCGCGGGCGACGGAGCGGCCGTGGACACCGCGATCGCCCGGATCGCCCTGACGTACGCCCTGATCATGGGCTGGGGTGGCATCCCGGTGATCTGGTCCGGCGACGAACTCGCCCAGCTCAACGACCCGGAGTGGGACACCGAGCCCGGGCACGAGGCGGACAACCGCTGGGCGCACCGGCCGCGGCTGGACTGGGAGCTGGCCGAGCGCCGGCACGAGCCGTACAGCATCCAGCAGCGGGTGTTCGATGCGCTCGTGCACCTGCAACGGGTCCGGGCCGCTCAGCCGCAGTTCCATGCGTCGGTGCCGGCCCGGATCACCGAGGTCTTCGACACCGGCGTGCTGCCGGTGTTGCGTGAGCACCCGCTGGGGCCGTTGCTCGGCTTGTACAACGTCAGCAACGACTGGCGTCCCTACCCGTGGGACATGCTGGCCGCGCTCGGGCTGGCCGGAGGGCTGGACACGGTGAGCGGCGAGCGGTTGTCCTACGGCGACGACGGCAACCTGTGGCTGCCGCCCTTCGGGTTCCGCTGGATCGTCGCCGGCTGACGGCCCCGTACCGGCGGACGGTGCGGGTCGTCGGTCGTCGCCGACACCTGCGCCATCCGCCGCAGCGAAGCCATCAGGGCATCGTCGAGGACGCCGGCGACGACGGTGCGCTCGGTGTCCAGCTGCAGGTCCTGCCGTGCGGGCTCGGCGTCGGCGGCGAGGGTGGCGGCTGCACCGTAGGCACGCATCGACGCCGCGGTGTGGTGCAGGTCGAGGCTGTGCATGATGCCCAGCAGTGTCGCCGCGGTCAGCCGGTGTTCGTCGTTGCCGGTGAGCCGCCAGCCACGCTCGCGCATGACGGCGTCGACGAGCTGGAAGCGGGGCTGCACCCCGGCCGCGGGCCGTGAGACGACCTTCGCGGTCACCGTCGAGGACAGGATGGCGAACAGCCGGGCGAGCGGGGCGTCGGCATCCTCGGCGACGTGCAGGACGTCGGCCACAGTGGCCAGCGAGTAGCCGCCGATCTCGGTGAGGCTGCGGATGAGGGCGAGCCGGCGGACGTGCTCGTCGTCGTACTGCGACTGGTTGGGGCTGGTGCGGTGACCGGGCGGCAGCAGACCCTCGCGAAGATAGAACTTGATCGTGGGCACAGGCACGCCGGAGGCCTTGCTCAACGCCGCCATCCGCATTCCCGGATTGTAGACAGCGTCGCCGACGGTGTCCCCGTTATGGACGAATCATCATGACTGCGCGTGACGAGCGCGCCGATCGGACCGCTGGGCACGGCGGAAGGACACCCGAACGGATCGCCGACGTCATCGGCTCCGACGATCGTGACGCGGATTCGGCGGGGCGTCGGCGGCGGCTCCGGTCCATACTGACCGGATGCCGGAGCTTCCCGAGATCACCGCGCTGGGCGCCTTTCTGACGGAGCACGCCGCCGGTGACCCGATCGCTTTCGTGCAACCTGCCGCCATGGGGCTGCTGGCCACGGTGCAGCCGCCGATCAGTGCCCTGGTCGGCGGGACCATCACCACGGTGGGCCGGCACGGCAAATTCCTCGACATCACGGTGACCGGCGGGGCGACGCCGGAACCGCTGCACCTCGTCCTGCACCTGGCGCGAGCCGGCTGGCTGCGTTGGTCGGACGCCATGTCCACGGCGATGATCAAGCTGGGTGGGCCCATCGCGCTGCGGGTGCGGCTGACGTCCGGGTCGGGCTTCGACGTGACCGAGGCGGGGACGAAGAAGTCGGTGACCGCCTGGGTGGTGGCGGACCCGATGACGGTCCCCGGGGTGGCCCGGCTCGGGCCGGATGCACTGGAGATGACCTTCGACGAGTTCGCGGCGCTGGCCGCGGCGTCCGGGGCGCAGCTGAAATCGTTCCTGCGGGATCAGAACCTGATCGCCGGGATCGGTAACGCCTACTCCGACGAAATCCTGCACACAGCCAGGTTGTCGCCCTACCAGGCCGGCAAGCGGCTGTCCGAGGAGGAGGCGCACCGGCTCTACGACTCCATGCGGTCGGTGCTCACCGCCGCGACCGAGCGGTCCGTGGGACAGCAGGCGGCCCGGCTCAAGGGCGAGAAACGCACCGGTCTGCGGGTGCACGCACGGTTCGGCCAGCAGTGCCCGGTCTGCGGGGACACCATCGCCCAGGTCGAGTTCGCCGACCGGACGTTCCAGTACTGCCCGACTTGCCAGACCGGGGGACGCACGCTCGCCGACCGGGCGATGTCGCGGCTGCTGAAGTGAGCCGCGCGCACACCATCACCCGTTCGCGGTAGTCGGCAACCGAACACCTGCGCGGAGTCAAGCGGGGGGTCGACAATGACGCCATGGATGCCCCACCTCCCATCGCACCTCTGGACCTCGCCTCGCGGAGGGCGGGTGCCGGAGCGCGGGAACAGGCGGTAGCTGCCCGGACCGCAGCACCGGTGCGCACCTTGCTGGCCCGCCTTCTCGGCGTGCACACCGAGGAGCGCGCGTGGCGCATCGGCGCCGACGGGGAGGAGAAGGTGGCGGCCGTCCTGACCGGTCTGAGCCGGAAGGATCCGCGTTGGCGATTCCTCCATGCCATCCCGGTGGGCACCCGCGGCGCCGACATCGATCACCTCGTGATCGGCCCGGGTGGTGTCTTCTCTCTGAATGCCAAACACCATCCCGGGGCGAAAATCTGGGCGGCGGGATCTGTCTTCATGGTCAACGGGCAGCGTCGTCCGTACCTCCGCAACAGTCGGCACGAAGCCGCCCGGGCGGGCGCGCTGCTGACCGCCGCCTGCAGTTTCCGAGTCCCCGTCGTAGGACTGGTCGTCCCCGTCGGAGCGGCCGGCCTCGTGGTCAAGGAGCTCGACGACGATGTGCACGTCGTGAACCGGCGGCGGTTGGCGACGTGGCTCCGCAACCGGGACGAAACGATGTCAGAGACGGCGATGGCGGCGGTCCACGAAGCGGCCAGCCGGTCCACGACGTGGACCGCTCCGGAGAGCACGCGGCGTCGTCAGCCCCCCGTCGGTACCCATGCGGTTGAATGAGGACATGACCTCACTGCAGAAGCCCACCGTCGACGCCCCCACCGGCCCGGCCCCGACCGACCTCGAGATCACCGACATCACCGTCGGTGACGGCGCCGAGGCCCAGGCCGGTTCGACCGTCGATGTGCACTACCTCGGCGTCTCGTTCGACTCCGGCGAGGAGTTCGACTCGTCCTGGAGCCGTAACCAGTCCATCAACTTCCCGCTGCGCAGCCTGATCGCCGGCTGGCAGCAGGGCATCCCCGGCATGAAGGTCGGCGGCCGCCGCCAGCTGGTCTGCCCGCCGCACCTCGCCTACGGCCCCAAGGGCGGCGGACACGCGCTGTCCGGCCAGACCCTGATCTTCGTCATCGACCTGTTGGGCGTGAAGTAACCCACGTGTCCCACGGCGCCGGCGGGGTGACCCGCCGGCACCGTTCGGGCAGGTGAGAGGCATGACGTTCCCGCATGTCCCGCCCCGGCTACCCCGACCGGTCGTCTTCGACCAGGTCTGGGCCGATCTGACGTTCCTGCACTGGGCGGTCGACCCCGCGGACGTCGCCCCGTTCCTCCCGCCCGGCACCCGTCCCGACGTCTTCACCGACGGCGCCACCTACGTCGGGCTGGTCCCGTTCCTGATGGCCTCGGCCGGCCCGGGGACCGGCCTGCCGGTGCCGTACTTCGGCCGGTTCCTGGAGACCAACATCCGGCTGTACTCGGTCGACGACGCCGGCCGTCACGGTGTGGTGTTCCGTTCGCTGGACGCCGACCGCCTCGCCGTCGTCCTGCTGGCCCGCTGGGGGATCCGCATCCCGTACCAGTGGTCGCGGATCTCGCTGGCCGCCGCCGGGCCGGTGCGGGTCTACCGCACCGAGCGCCGCTGGCCCCGACCGCGGGTCACCAGCGACGTCGCCATCGAGATCGGCGACCCGACCGAGGCCACCCCGGTCGAGGAGTTCCTGACCCGGCGATGGGGGATGCACAGCCGGCTCGGCCGCCGCACGATGTGGACGCCGAACCGCCACGACCCCTGGGTGCTGCACGACGCCACCCTGCGCCACCTGGACGACCACCTCGGCGCGGCCGCCGGGTTTCCGCTCGACGGCCCGCCGACGCTGCGCCCGCTGTGGACCCCGGGCGTGCGGACCCAGTTCGGCCGGTCGACACTGATCTGAGCGGCCCCCGGGGTTGCGTGCGCCCGTCACCCCGCGGGTATCCGCATACTGTCGTCGCGCCGGATCACCGGTGGTCGGCCAGGTAAGGAGTCCGGTGAACCTCGAGAAGGTCGTGTTCGGGTTCTTCGTGCTGCTCGCGGCCACGTTGAACTTCGGTTTCTTCATCGGCGACATCTCCGATCCGGAGCTGCACAACATCTACGAGCTCGCCGCGGCCATCGTCGTCAGCCTGATCGCGACGGTGCTCAAGTTCGGCGACCGTACTCAGCTGGGTGCGGTCCACCTGGCGACCAGCCTGGTCGCCGACCTGCAGCTCATCGCGGCGGGCGTGGTGTGGGCGGTGGCCACGAAGATGACCGAACACGGGCTGACGGAGGGCGCGACCGCGGCCATGGTGTCGCTGTCCGGGGGTGCGCTGATCGCCAACCTGGTGTCGGTCGTGTTGCTCGTCGTCGAGACCGCCTCGTTCCGGCGGAGCTGAACCGGCCCGGCGTGCGGACTCTGCTGCAGGTCTTCTGGCGCCAGCTGTTCGGCCGGGACGAGCGGGCCCGCGGGACGCGCCGCTGGCAGACCTCGATCGCGCCGGGAGCGGCGACGTCGACCAGCTTCTTCCTGATCATGCGGCGGATGCGTGCCCCCCTGATCACCCTCATCACCATCTTCGCGATCAGCGTCGTCGGATTCACCTTCCTGCCCGGGCAGGACGCGGACGGCAACCCGTCGCGGATGGACCTCTTCGACGCGTTCTACTTCATGAGCTACACGGCGACCACCATCGGTTTCGGCGAGCTGCCGAACGCCTTCACCGCCGCCCAGCGGCTCTGGGCGACGGTCACCATCTACCTGACGGTCGTCGGCTGGGCCTACGCGATCGGGTCGCTGCTCACGCTGCTGCAGGACCGGGCGTTCCGGCAGGCGCTGGCGGTGCGGCGTTTCGTCCGGCAGGTCGCCCGGATGCGGGAGCCGTTCCTGCTGCTCGCCGGGTACGGCCGCACCGGCGAGCTGCTCGGGCGGGCATTCGACGGTCTGGGCCAGCAGTTGGTGGTCATCGACAAGAACCCGGACCGGATCGACGCACTGAACCTGGCCGCCTATCGGGCAACGGCTCCCGGCCTGACTGCCGACGCCCGCAATCCCCACCAGCTGGGCCTCGGCGGCCTCGATCATCCTTACTGCACGGGCGTTCTCGCGCTCACCGACGACGACGAGGCGAACCTCGCCATCGCGATGACCGCGGCGCTGCTGCGGCCGGAACTGCCCGTCATCACCCGGACGCTGTCGCGGATGACCGCCGCCCGGATGCACGAGTTCGGCACGCCGACGGTGGTGAACCCCTTCGACCGCTTCGGCGACCACCTGCGCCTCGCGCTGCGGACACCCGCGGCCTACCAACTTCTCTCGTGGCTGCAGGCCGGGCCGGGCGCGCCGCTGCCGGAACGCGCCGACCCGCCACAGCGCGGCCGCTGGGTGATGTGCGGGTACGGCCGCTTCGGTCGCGAGCTGACCGCCGACCTGGAGGCCGAGGGGCTGGCGGTGACCGTCATCGAGTCGACCAAGCCGGTCGCGGCGGCCGGCGAAGGTCCCGAGGAGTCGGCGCTGGACGACGTCGACCTGGCGTCCGCTGTCGGTCTCGTCGCCGGCACCAGCAACGACCTCGCCAATCTCTCGCTCCTGGCGTCGGCCCGGGAACGCAATCCGGACCTGTTCCTCGCGGCCCGGCAGAACCGGCCGGAGAACGGGCCGCTCTACGCCGCGCTCGCGGTCGACTCGCTGCTCATCCCGACCGAGGTCATCGCCCACGAGGTGTACGCGCAGCTCTCCACGCCGCTGCTGTGGCGCTTCCTCCAGGAGATGCCCGCGCAAGGGGACGACGGCGCGGCCGCCCTCATCGAGCGGTTGCGGGTCGAGTGCGGGCCGGATCTGCCGCCGCTGTGGCGTACCGATCTGGGTGCGGCGGCCGCCCCCGCGCTGGCCGCCTGGCTCCGCACTGGCACGGCGACCCTCGGCGAGCTGCTGCGCAGTCCGGAGGACCGGGACGAGCCGCTGAAGGTCGTTACCCTGATGGTGCTGCGCGACGGCGGGACGACGGCGACGCCCGGCCCGGATTTCGTCCTCGTCCCTCGGTGACCAGTTGCTGATGGCCGGCCGTCCCGCGGCACGTCGAGTGATGGAGGCGCTGCCGTTCGACGACTCGCTCGTGACCTACGTGCTGACCGGCCGCCACGTACCGTCGGGCTGGATCGGCCGGCGGCTGATGAAGCGGGCCTGAGGCCACCCGTCCGACCCGCCGCCGGACGGCCGCCGCCGCCCCACTGATACTGGTGCGGCCGTCCGACACCGAGGAGCACCGTGACCCAGCCCAGCAGCCCCGTCGACAAGGACACCGTGGGGCGCAACGAGCGGCAGTACCACATCGGCATCGCGCCCGGCGAGGTCAGCACGGTGGCGCTGCTGCCCGGTGACCCGTTCCGGGTGCCGATGATCGCCGAGTTCCTCTCCGACGTGCGTCGAGGTCGCCCACCAGCGCGAGCACCGGACGATGACCGGCTGGTACCGGGGCCGGCACATCACCGCCACCTCCACCGGGATGGGGTGCCCGTCGACGGCGATCGCGGTCGAGGAGCTCGCCCGGGTCGGGGTCACGTCGTTCATCCGGGTCGGCAGTTCGGCCGGCCTGCAGGAGCAGGTGCAGCCCGGCGACCTGCTGGTCAGCGAGGGCAGTCTGCGCAACGACGGCACCACCGCGGCCTACGTGCACCCCGGCTATCCCGCCGTCCCCGATCTGGCCATCACGATGTCGCTGCGCCGGCAGGCGGATCTGATCGCCGCGGCGCAGGGGATGACCGTGCACGCCGGCATCAACGCCAGCGACGACGCCTTCTACGCCGAAACCCCCGAGTGGATCGCTCAACTCAACAAGATCGGCGTCCTGAACGTCGAGATGGAGAGCTCGGCGATGTTCGTGGTCGCCCGGCTCCGCGGACTGCGCGCCGGGATGATCTGCGCCGCCTCGTCGAACCTGGTGTCCGGCGCCAGCCTGTACTCCGGCATCAAGCCGGCCCTGCAGCGCGGCTGGACCGCCAGTATCGAGGCCGCGCTGAACACCGCCGTCGAACTGGAGCTGTAGATGGCGCTGCTGTTCAACCTGCACAGCCACCTGGAGGGTCGGGTGCGTCCCGCGACCGCCGCGGAGCTCGGCCCGCGCCTCGGCCTACCGGATCCGCCCGGCGGTTGGGCGGACGCCCTGGAACTCGACGGCCCCGCCGATCTCACCGTCTACCTGGCCAAGGTGGCGAGCACCTATCCGTTCTTCGGCGGCCCGGAAGCACTGGCGCGCATCACGTCCGAAGCCGTGCAGGACGCGGCCGCCGACGGGGTGTCCTACCTGGAGCTGCGGTTCGGTCCGGCCACCCACGTCCGGCCGGGGTTCGACCTCGACGCGGTCATCCGGGCGGCCTGTGACGGTGTCCGTGACGGAACCGCCCGCAGCGGGATGCCGGCCGGCATCGTCGTCGCCGCGTTGCGGCACCACGACGAGGCGACGAACACCGCGGTCGCCGCCGCTGCCGCGCGGGCGGCCGGCGACGGTGTGGTCGGCTTCGACCTGGCCGGCGACGAGCTGCTGTTCCGCGACCTCGCGCCCTACGAGGAGGCCTTCGCGATCGCCGCGGCCGCCGACCTCGGGCTCACCTGCCACGCGGCCGAGGCCGCTCCCGGCTCGGCCGCCCGTGACGCGGTCGAGCGGTTCGGCGTCCGCCGCATCGGTCACGGCACCCACGTGCCGGACGACCCGGACACCCTCGACTGGATCTCCGACCACGGCGTCGTCATCGAGGTGTGCCCGACGTCGAACTGGTACACCGGCGGGATCGCCCGCATCACCGATCATCCGGCCCGCACGTTCCTCGACCACGGGGTGCCCATCGTGCTCGGCGACGACAACCCCCGCCAGACCCGCTCGTCACTCGCCGCCGAAAGTGCTCTGCTGCAGACAGTTCTCGGGCTCGACACGGCGGATCTGGCCGCCGTCGAGGCGACGTCGGTCGAGGTGGCGTTCGCCGATGACGCGGTCCGGGCCGCCTGGCGGGACCACTGATGCGGGCGGTGGTGTTCGACGCCTACGGCGAGACACCTTCGGTGCGTGACGTCGCGCCGCCGGCGTGCCCGGCCGACGGGGTGCTGGTGGCGGTCGGCGCGACCGGCGTCTGCCGGTCGGACTGGCATGCCTGGCGTGGGCACGACCCGGTGACGATGCCGCACATCCCGGGCCACGAGCTCGCCGGCACCATCGTCGAGATCGGGCCGGCGGTGGAGCGTCTCGCGGTGGGGGACCGGGTCACGGTGCCGTTCGTCTGCGGCTGCGGGCGGTGCGACGTGTGCCTCGCCGGCGACCCGCAGGTCTGCCCGCACCAGCGGCAGCCGGGCTTCACCGACGCCGGGTCGTTCGCCGAGCTGGTGGCGCTGCATGCTGCCGACTCCAACGTGGTGCGGCTGCCGGACGCGGTCGACGTGGTCACCGCGGCGGCCCTGGGGTGCCGGTTCGCCACGGCGTTCCGGGGGCTGACGGTGCACGGACATCCGGCGCCCGGCAGCTGGGTCGCGGTGCACGGTTGCGGCGGAGTGGGCCTGTCCGCGGTGATGATCGCGGTCGCGCTGGGCTGCCGGGTGCTGGCGGTCGACATCTCGGCGGCGGCGCTGGCCCGCGCCACCGATCTCGGGGCCGAGATCATCCTCGACAGCACAGGTCTCGGCGGCGCCGAGGCCGTCGGTGAAGAGATCCAACGGCTCACCGGTGGCGCCGAGGTGTCGGTCGACGCGCTCGGCTCCGAAGCGACCGCGGTGGCGTCGGTGCTCGGACTGCGCCGACGCGGCCGGCACGTGCAGATCGGGCTGCTGCTCGGCGACCGGTCGCGCCCCGCCCTGCCGATGGACCGGGTCATCGCCTGGGAGCTGTCGCTGCACGGCTCCCACGGGATGGCCGCCGCCGACTATCCGGCGATGCTCGCGCTGATCGAGGACGGCCGGCTCGACCCGAAACGGCTGGTGGGCCGCGAGATCACCCTGGACGACGCCGGTTTCGCGCTGGCGGCGATGGACGCGCCGCAGGCCGACGGGATGACGGTGGTGGTGCTGGGTGACGTCTGAAGCGTCTGGTCAACAGGTAAGGCTTTGTCGTCCTCGACCATCACCCTTGCAGTGTCCGTACTCCCCATCGGGTCGCTGAGTGTGAGGCGCGAGCTCCGGACTTCAGGAGTGCAGGTAGGGGAGTGACTGCCGAGCGGAAAATACTCGGTGTGGTCACTGTCCGGACGAATATCTAACCCCGGATAATGGAACCTTATGCTAATCAGGCCGCATGACAACCTGCAGGGATCCGGGTGCGCCCGAGCCGGCTCTTGACCTGCTGGGCGACTAGACAAGCCGTGGGGCAGGACGCAGAACCAGAGCTGCGCCAGGCGAAGGTGACCCTCGTGCCCTCCGCGTCAGGTGATGTACGCGCCGCACGACCGTCGATGCGTGCGTGGGGTCAACGGGGTGGCGGTCGCAATCGGACACTCCGACGAGCCCGTCAGGCGGCTGCGGTAGCCCCGGTAGTCGATGTCGGGCAAGCCCGGCCTGGCGCGATCGCCTCCGTGTGCAACCCGAATCGACGCCCTCGTGTAGTGAGACAGGCCTCATCCCAATTCCCATTAGTCCAGTTGTAAATGTCAGATGTGTCGTCGTATGGTCATCCTCGGTCACGAGTTCCAGCGATCAGCTCCGGCTTGCTGGGCAGCAACCCTCCCTCCGCGGTGGGGTGCTCCGGATGAGGACCTGGCGGTACCGCAGCAGGTCGTGCGCCGGCTCACGGCGCGAGCCCAGGTCGACGGCCGCGCCGATGACACCGAAAAGACCATCGCCCTGCGTCATGGCATCTACCGTGACCAGACTGAGCCGTTGCTCGAAAGCTACTGCCGCCGTTCGCTTCTCGTCGACATCGACGGGCGGGGCACGGCCGAGGAGGTCTTCGACCGGGTCAGCGACACCCTGGACCACCTGGGGGCGGTCGCGGTTTGAACGCGACTGTCAGGTCAGGGTGAAACGGTGACCAGGATCCGGCCGCGACCACCATCTCGGGTTCGGACAGGAGGCCCACCGGGCCTCGACTCGATCCGCCGGTGCGCCTCGGCCGCCCGTGCCAGCAGGTAGCGCCCGGCGATCCGGGTGGTCAGCTCGCGGGCGGTGAGCATCTTGTTAACCAGCACCGCTCTGGCGACCTGCAGTACTGAACGCGTTCATCGCGTTCGTCGGCTACGTGCCGGCCAAAACCGTAAGCCGTTGCCTACTAAACCCGTTGTGGCAGCCGGTCCGCTTGCCGTGGCGACGCCACGGAGTGGCGGCGACGCCCCTGCCAACATCGTTCACCGTGCACCTCGACCTTGCTCCTGACCACCGACAGAACCACCCAGTGGACGCACCGACGGCGGCAGCATTCCGATCTCCCGCCCGGGCTGCCACCATGATGTCCAGCCACGAGCTTTCATGGTTTGAGCCAGGACCGACTCGTCACCGCTGGATGGTGTTGTCGAGCTTGAGCATCCTCGCGATCACCGAGTCGAGCTCGTCGTCGCGGAAGATCTTCTTCCAGTCTTCCTTGATCAGGGTCTCGCGGCCGTAGTCCATGGCGATCAGGCAGGCCTCGGAGAACGGGTTGGAGCCCTTGAGCGCATTCGCCAACGCCACCTGAACATGACCGAAAAGCATTGCCTTGGCGGCCTTCTCCGGGACACCGACGGTGTTGACAGTTTCGTCAAGCGCCTCCTTGAGGAGCGCGCCGATCATGCAGGCCACCGTCTCGACGAGCGTGGGCTCGAGCACCGCGAGCTGCTTGACGGTGACCCAGTGCACGTCGACGACCGGCGCGTAGATCGCCCGGATGACAGCCTCGGCGTTGACTTGGGCGGCTGGGTCGTCGGTTTCCAGGGCCGCAACCACTTCCTGCGGAGCGGCGATCCCACCAAAGGTGTCGGCATGTTCCTCGATAGTCATCCGCTCCAGGAAGATCGAGGGATGGCACGGATGGGCAACCGCGTAGACGATGTCGTCGCGACGCCTCAGCAGCCCGGCGTAGGCAGCTGCAGGGTCCAGCGTGAGCACGATCGCTCCGGACTTCATCTGCGGGACGACCGACTCGGAGACCTTGCCGAGGATGACGTCGGGAACCGCCAGGATGACCACGTCGGCGGTAGGTACCGAGTCGGCGGCGTCACTGATCGTGCGGCCGGCCGCGATGGTGCGCTCCTGCCCAGCGGGCGAATTCTCGCTGTACGACACCTGGTGCTCGGTCTTGGCAAGATTGTTGGAGATTCGCATCCCCATTTTGCCGCCGGCACCGATGACGGCGATGGAGAGGGAGAGGGTGGTGGTGCTGGTCATGTCAGTTGCTCCTCAGGTACTCGAGATTGTGGGCGGTCCAGCGTTTTTCGGTATCGATGGTGGTGGCGGGATCTCCCTGCCAGGGCAGCCAGTGCTCGATTATTCGGCTGAGTCCCCGTTCAGCGGCTCGGGACCGCTCGATCAGCAGCGGGTAGTCGAGCTGGCCGGTACCCATCGGGGTGCCGATCAGGCTGAACCCGACCCAGCCGTCCTGTCTGGTGAAGTGGAAATCCTTGACGTGCAGGTTCTTGACGTACGGGGCGACGAGATCGATGACCGACGCCGGAGTTTCGAGAGCGGCAATACAGTTTCCCGGATCCAGGCAGATGCCGAGACTGGCGCTCCCGAACCCGGCGACCACATCAACCAGGGTGGCGGTGGGCACCTGCTCGTAGGTCTCCAGCGCCAGCGTCACCCCGGCCGCCTCATAGGCCGGCAGGGATTGCGTGAGCAGCGATGTCGCCTCGTCCTTGGTGGGCCGGTGATCAGCGGTGTTGAACATGCTGCGGACGAGCCGGACGTCGAGACGTCGGGCGATGGCGAGATAGCGCTGCAGGTGATCGGGCTGCAGGCCGCGCGTTCCCAGCTCCAACTGCACGCCACTGGCAACTGACAGCTCACGGACCGCATCGAGTTCGTCGTCGCTGAACTCGGCCACCATGGGGTAGTCGCAGATCTGGAATACTTCGGCGCCCTGCTCGGCGGTCGACGCGATCATCTCGGCCAGCGTCAGTGGGTGGGCGGTCTGGCCGGACCACTGCCAGAAGAACGCGTAGGTCGAGAGCCCGATCGGCGAGGCGGTCACCGGATCACCTCGTCCAGGATGAGCTCCAGCGCCGCGGGATCGTGGGCGAACCTTCCGAGGAAGAGGCCTCCGACGTCATTCCCCAGGGTTCTGAGCAATCCGGGCTTCGCGCTTCCGCCGTAGATCACCGAACTGGTGACAGTTGCACCTGCTGTGCCGAGGCCTGCTGAGATCGTCCGGCACACGGCCGAGATGTGCTCTGCCGCAGCCGGTTCCGGCGCCCCGATGGCCCAGACCGGTTCATAGGCGATCACCACCCTGGCCGGATCCGTTCGGCCACGGAGGATCTCGGTGAGCTCGGTGAGGCACTGGGTCGCTGCGGCCGAAGGTTCGAGCCGCTCGACCTCGCCCAGGCAGATCACCGGGGTGAGACCGCCCGCCAGCGCTGCGGCGGTCTTCGCCGCGATGGTTTCGAGGCTCTCGCCGAAGATCCGACGGCGCTCGGCGTGTCCGATTTCCACGTACCGGCAACCCATCTCAGCCAGGAATGGGGCTCCGACCTCGCCGGTGAACGCGCCACTGGGCTCCCAGAAGAGATCCTGCGCGCCCACAGCCACCGGCCCGCCTCCGAAGATCTCGAGTACCGGTGCGAGGGCCGGAAACGTTGGCATCACGAACACCTCGGCTTGGTGCGATTTGACGGCAGGATGAGCCGCGGCGATCGAAGCCACCTGCCGGCACCATTGAAGGGTCTGGCCGTACCCGAAATACATCTTCAGGCTGACCCCGATCAGGACTGATCCCCCCATCAGCAGTTCTCGTAGTCCAGGATCTGCTGCACCTTGTCGGCCGACGCCGAGGAAGTGTCGAATCGGTAGGTCAGCCATTCCCGGGCAAGCCGGCGTGCCAGCTCCAGCCCGACCACCCGCTGACCGAAGGTCAGCACCTGAGCGTTGTTGGACAACACCGATCGCTCGACCGAGAAACTGTCGTGTGCGGTGACCGCTCGAATTCCCGAGACCTTGTTGGCCGCGATGGCGACGCCCAAGCCGGTTCCGCAGACCAGCAAGGCCCGGTCGGCCTCGCCGGCGGCGATCAGCTCGGCGGCCGCGATGGCCACCTTGGGATAGCCGGTGTGGCCATCTGCATCGACTCCGACGTCCACCACCGACTCGACGAGATCGCTGCCCTGCAGGTCTGCCTTCAGAGCCTCCTTGTACTGGTATCCCGCGTCATCGCAACCAACGACCAGGCGCAGCTTGTCCGTCATTCGGGGTTCTCCTCGGTGGTGGTGGAAATGAACAGCGCCTCGGCGACCGTTCGGGCGATCAGTGCAGCGGAAACCGCACCCGCATCAGGGGTTCCGACGCTTCGCTCGGCATGCGGGCGGGCGCGGCCGATCTTGGGAACGAGTGCGGCCGTCTGCTGGGCGGCTTCTTCGGCGCGGGTGGTGGCGCCTAGCCACGCCGCGGCGAGGTCACCGGCGGCCGCCAGATCGGTCAGCACCTGTGCGAACGGAACGAGTACGTCGACCATCGTCTTGTCACCGACCTGCGCCTTGCCGAATGCGCGCACCGCGGTGACGGCGTCGGTGACCGCTTGCGCGACGGTGGCGGCATCCGGTGTTGCGTCGTCGCCCAGTCCGCGATCCGATGGTCTTCAGGATGAGACCCCACAACGCGCCCGAGGTGCCGCCGGCGCGGTTCGCCCAGGCGTCCGCGGCAATGCCCAACGCAGTTCCCGCACCGGCACCGGCGGCGGCCACCTCGGCGGCCGCCGCCGCAGCAGCTTTCGAACCCCGCTGCATCCCGATGCCGTGGTCGCCGTCGCCGGCCACCGCGTCGATCCGGCCCAGCTCGTCGGCACTGCTCCTGCATTGTCTGCGCGATGTCGGCCAGCACCGTGGCAACCTGGGCTGCCAACCGACGGGAGTCCGCACCGGCCGGCGGGATCTCGGAGGCCGCACCCATCTCATCGTCGACATCGACGACAGCCTGGTCGGCAGCGGCGTTGCCCTTGCGCACCGCAGGGGTGTCAGCAGGCGCCTTCCACAGCGTCTCGAGTTCGTCGTCGAGCCAGCACAGGGTCAGCGACAAGCCGGCCATGTCGAAGCTGGTGACGAGCTCGCCCACCTCCGGGTCGACGACCGTCACGCCGGCGTCAGCGAGCAGCGCGGCGACCTTGCGGAACACCACGAACATCTCCTCGTACTTCACCGAGCCGAGGCCGTTGAGGATCAGTGCGACTCGCTGCCCGGATGCGGCAGGTACGCCTGCCGGCAGTTCCGCCAGCAGGTCATCGACCAGTAGCGTCGCCAGTTCGTCGGCGGAGGGCATCGGTTGTTCCCCGATTCCGGGTTCGCCGTGGATACCCAGGCCGAGAGCGACCGTGCCTGCCGGCACTTCGAACAACGGCGCCGGTGCGCCGGGCAGGGTGCAACCGCTGAACGCGACGCCGTAGGAGCGGGTGCGGTCGTTCGCCCGGACCGCAAGCGCTTCGACCTCGTCCAGATCGGCACCGGCCTCAGCGGCCGCGCCCGCGATCTTGAACACCACGACGTCCCCGGCGATGCCGCGGCGCTTGGACATCTCGTCGACCGAAGCGCTGGAGATGTCGTCGGTGACCGCGATCATCCTGGTCGGGATCCCGGCCGCGTTCAGCGCCTCCAGCGCCTGACTGAAGTGCAGGACGTCGCCGGCGTAGTTCCCGAAGCCGAGCAACACACCTCGGCCTTGATCGGCAGCTCTGACCACCGACTGGACCTGTTGAGCGGACGGTGAGGCGAACAGATTGCCCATCACAGCACCGTGGGCAATTCCCTGGCCGACGTAACCCGCGAAAGCCGGGTAGTGGCCGGACCCGCCGCCGATCACGACGGCGACTGTGGGCGTAGCGCCGCGGGTCGCCCGGACCATCCCGCCGGGAACCTGCCGGACCCAGCGGGAGTACGCGACGGCGAATCCGGCGGCCGACTCGTCGGCGAAATCGGCGGGATCGTTGAAGAGTCTGGTCATGGGGACAGCACTCCCGTGGGATTGGCACTCATCGGCGTACTGGCGTCGGTTCTGCGGCTGTTGCGATCCAACATCACCATGAGCACAGCGGACAACAGCATCAGCCCGCCGACCACGAACATGGGCAGGGTGTACGAGCCGGAGAGGTTCTTAAGCCCACCGGTGGCATACCCGGCTGCGAATCCGGCGACGTTGCCGAGCGTGTTGATCAACGCGATGCCGGCTGCGGCCGCCGCGCCGGTCAAGAACCGTGACGGAATGGTCCAGAAGTTCGGCAATGCGGCGAAGATCGCGCAGGCGGTGATCGTGATGACGGCGATGGTCGCCGTCGGCGACCCCATGAACAGAGCCAGCGGGATGCTGATCCCGCCGAGGACGGCAGGGATCACGATGTGGTAGGTCTGCACGCCGCGCTTGGCCGCATGGCGTGACCAGAGGGTGAGTGCGATGGCGGCCGGCAGGTACGGAATCGCGGTGATCAGCCCCTTCTCGACCAGACCGAACTTGGAACCGAACTGAGCTTCGAAGCCGCCGATGATCGTTGGCAGGAAGAAGGCGAGCGCGTAGAGGCCGTAGATGAAACCGAAGTAGATGAAACACAGCGTCCACACGCGGCCGTTCTTCAGCACCGTCTTCAACCCGTGTCCGTGACCATTCGACTTGGTTGCTGCTTCCTCGGCGAGAGCCGTTGTCAGCCAGCCTTCTCTCGGTGTCATCGAGCCAACGGGCGTCGGACGGTGAGTTCGGCAGGTAATACCAGGCGATGACCCCGACGACGATGGCCGGAATGGCGACCGCCATGAACATGAACCGCCAGCCCTCGAGGCCGAACAACCCGTCGTGCGTGATGAGCCAGCCAGCGAGCGGGGCGCCGAGGACGGTGGTCAGCGGCTGTGCCAGGTAGAACAGCGCAAGGGTCTTACCGCGATGCTTCGCCGGCACCCACATCGAGAGGAACAGGATCGCACCCGGGAAGAACCCGGCCTCAGCGACACCGAGCAGGAACCGGAGGAAGTACAGGCCCCCGGAGCTGTTGACCCAGGTGAACAGCAGGGCTACGGCGCCCCAGCTGACCATGATCCGGGCCAACCACCGGCGGGCACCGAACTTGTGCAGAGCCATGTTGCTAGGTACTTCCAGCAGGATGTACCCGATGAAGAAGACGCCGGATGCGAAGCCGAACTGCGCTGCAGACAACGCGAGGTCGGTGTTCATGCCGTTGGGGCCGGCGAACGAGATCGCGGTTCGATCGAGATAGTTGATGAAGAACATCAGTGCGACAAACGGCACCAACCGGATCGAGATCTTTTTGATCGTCGATTTTTCCACGGCTACGAGGGCTGCTGGGTCCACGTTGACTCCTGCTCGAGAGAACTGAAATTTTCACTGTCTGGTCGCGAAGGATCACCGGCATCCGCGGTGTTCCGACGTCGGGCCCCTTCTGCGTCGACGTGGTGATCAGTGGCGCTCCGCGCCAGAGCGGTCTCGCGAAGTCCCGGGCGACCCCCGGCAACTCGTCGACACGGCCGCCTGGTTCGCGGCCGCCGCTCGTCGATGCACCGACCTTACGGTCAACCGGTCAATTGGTCAA
Organism: uncultured Actinomycetota bacterium; assembly: GCA_963700115.1. GTDB lineage: Bacteria > Actinomycetota > Actinomycetes > Mycobacteriales > Nakamurellaceae > Nakamurella. Next base: position 2,110,843 of record OY969473.1, read on the forward strand.
CCAATTCCGCATCTTGGACCGGATTGGTTCAGCCTGGCGGGACATGTGGTTGACAGGTGGGCCGATAACCTGGGTCAGGAGTTGCCTGACTCCCGAGACCGAGGAGACCCCGTCATGGCAGGACCGGACGCAACGGCACCAGGCGGGAAGCCCTTCGCCCGGACGAAGCTGACCCCGATAGAGCGGACGTCGGCGGTGAGCAGCGTCGCCAAGATGTTGCTGGATGAACTGGGGTCCGGCGGTTTCGAGCTCGGGACCAGGCTGCCGGCCGAGCGCGAGCTGGCCGCCACGCTGCAGGTGGGGCGCTCGACGCTTCGTGAAGCAATGGCTGCGCTCGACGTCCTCGGCATCATCGAGATTCGCCCGGGTTCAGGGTCCTACCTCAAGGCTGACAGTGCCGAGCTGTTGCCCCAGGCGTTGAAATGGGGACTGATGCTCGGGCAGCCAGGCACCCAGGATCTGATCGAGGTGCGGGAGTATCTGGAGGTTTTCGCCGCTGCCTTGGCAGCATCGCAGAGCGACCGACGAGGATATCGATCGCCTGCGCCAGCACGTAGACGGCATGCGCACGGCCGGCCAGCACATCGAAGAGTTCGTCGAGGCGGACCTCGCGTTCCACCTCGAGACCGCGGTCATCGCAAGAAATTCCGTTCTGTCCGGAATTCTTCACAGCGTCCGGTCGCTGCTGCTGGTCTGGTTCGATCGCACCCTCCGGGTCGAGGGAACCATCGAGGCGACGTTGACCGAACACGAGGCGGTCTTCGCGGCCATCGAAGCCCGGTCGCCGGAGCGCGCCGAGGCGGCGATGAAAAAGCTGATGGATGCCGCTGATCTGCGGTTGAAACAGACTCTGGCCCCGGACTCACGGCAGGAATCCGAGTTGTCCGCCTAGCTGGTGCGCGGATGTGGTCAATTGGTTGACCAACCGACACGCCGGACCTAGGATGAGTCGACCCGATCGGCGCAGCGGACGCCGACCTGCAGGCCTCGCTGGGTGTCGCCGCTCCCTCCCGATCTAATGATCCAGTGGGTTCCCGCGATCCCGAACACGAGGTCTGCACCCGTTCGACAGAAGGATGTTCGGTGTCTGACAGATTGCTTGGAAAATCGGCTTTGATCACCGGCGCCGGATCCGGGATCGGCGAACGGGTAGCCGCGCGCTTCGCCCGTGAGGGCGCGAAGGTGATCTTCAGCGATCGGAACTATGCTGCCGCCGAAGGTGCCGCCGCAGCCTTCCCCGGTGCCCAGGCGCTCGAGATGGACATCGCCGATGAGGTCAGCGTCGCGGCGGGGTTCGCCGCACTGATCGAGCGTGGATTCCACGTCGACGTGGTGGTCGCCAACGCCGGCGTGCAGTTGTTCGGGCAGGACGCGCCGATCGCGGACCTCGACCTCGAGGTGTGGAACCGGACGGTCGCTGTGAACCTGACCGGCACGTTCCTGACCGTGAAGCACGCCGTGCGGGCGATGCGGGCAGCCGGCCGACCGACGCCGGGCGGGTCGATCATCCTCACCGGCAGCCCGACCGGCCTGAACGGCGAGGGCGCGGACTTCACCGCCTACAGCAGCACCAAAGCCGGCATCCATGGGATGGCTCGCACCGTGGCTGCTGCCTACGCCAAAGAACGAATCAGGGTGAACACCGTCGTTCCCGGCTACACCGAAACGCCATTGGTGACGGCGATCTCGGGTAATCCCGAAGACCGGGCCGCCATCGTGTCGAGGATCCCTCTCGGACGGGCCGGGCCGGCCGGAGGATGTCGAGGGCATCATGGTCTACCTGGCCAGCGACGAATCGACTTTCGCTACCGGAAGCCTGTTCCGGGTGGATGGAGGTATGACGACGCTGTGAATCCAGGCGAACAAGAGGCATGGCGCGATGACGAGCCGGTGTCCCATGCGTTCGAGCGCGGACCATGGTCGTTCGCGATCAGCGGCGACACGATCGACGACATCGCCTTCGCCGGTTCGCCGGTGCTGCGAGCGATCCGGTTTGTGGTCCGCGACCACGACTGGCGAACAGTTGCCAGCAGCTGCACGCTCAGCATCGACGACGAGGCAGGATCCCCGGTGTTCCGGCTCGAAGGCCATACCGCTGATCAGGCTGTCCAGTTGCAGTGGACCGCCCGGGTGGTGCTGACCGGCGACGAGCTGGCCTTCGACGTGTCTGCGACCGCTGACACAGCGTTTCAGCGCAATCGGATCGGCATCATCGTGCTGCACCGACCAGACTTGGCCGGGAAGCCCTTCTCCGTACGAAATCCGGCAGGAACCGTCGCTGAACATGTCTTCCCCACAGCCATCTCACCGCATCAGCCAGCGGTGGATATCGCCCACTTGGAGTGGGCCGACGGGGCCGTCGACGCAGCACTCTCCTTCGCCGGAGACGTATTCGAGATGGAGGATCAGCGCAATTGGACCGACGCGTCGTTCAAGACCTACAGCACCCCACTCAGCCAGCCGTTCCCCGTACTCCTGCGTCCAGGAGACAGGGTGGAGCAATCGGTCCGGTTGCGCTGCTTTCCGCGTCTGCGGTTCGATCCCATTGCAGAGGAGGGTGACACGTCCAGGCTGGAGCTCGGACAGGCCTCGCTGGGCTTCTTTCCTGACGTGGTGCTCGGAGCGTCGACGGCTGCCGAGCCCGCGCCCCCGTCGCACACCACCGTCGCTCCCGGACCGGTACTCGTCGAACTCGACCTGAGGTCGAAGAATTGGCGGGCCGCACTGATACGAGCCGCTCGAGACGCCGGCGGTGGCGCACTGGACGCCCGGCTCATCACCTCGGAAGAGCAGCAGATCCGTCCTGCGGTAACCGCTCTCGCTGAGTATCCGCTGCTCCGGATCGGCGCTTTCGACAGCAGGACCCATCTCGCAGAGCAGTCACTGCGGGACGCCCTGCGGGCGGCTCTTGCCGAGACCGGAGTCGAAGTACCGTTGCTCACCGGAACCCGGGCGCACTTCACCGAACTGAATCGCAACGCTGCTCGCCTGCGGACGGCCGAGCACCCCGTCGCTTTCAGCATCACGCCGCAGATGCACGACCGCAGCCGCCGGCAGGTCATCGAATCCATCCCGATGCAGCGCCTCGTCGCCGAACAGGCAGTGCGGCTGGCAGCCGGCGCCGACGTGCACATCGGACCGGTGACCCTTCGCCCCAGGTTCAACGCTGTGGCGACCTCGCAGCCGGTGCCCATCGAGGCACACGACATCGCCGCCGGCTACGGTCCGCGATTCGTCCCGGATGCCACCGATCCCCGCCAGGTTTCGACCGCGGTCGGCGCATGGTTGATCGCCAGCGCAACCGCATTGACCGTTCCCGGGGTAGCCAGCCTGAGCTATTTCGAGGCATGGGGGCCACGCGGTGTGCGGTCCGCCGACGGCAACGGCACGCCCCATCCGGTCGCGGAAGCCTTCGCCTGGCTGCGCACCATTGTCGGCTGGGAAGTGTTGGCCACCGTCGTTTCGAGCCGCGCGCGGACGGTTCTGCTCGTCCGCCGCGGCAACCGCGAGCTGGTGGTGCTCGCTGCCAATGTCGACGTTGAACCGTGGTCGGTCCAGATCCGGATACCCGGGCAGCTCCAGCAGTCCGGATGCTCAGACGCTTCGCCGCCGACCGCCGACCCTGGGGTTCGACTGACCGGCGATCTGCTCATCATGGACGTGCCACCGTTCACGGCTGTGCGGTGGCACACGAACGACGACGGAGGGTGAGGTTCACGGGTCAGCAAGCCAGGTGAGTTGCCGGCCGAGGCGATGCGGCTACAACTCGGACCTAGCCTTCGCTGCGGCCGGCCCTGGGCAAGGTGTTGTTCCCCGACGCCGCCGTTCGTGCAATCAGCTCCGACGCCGTGGGATGTCGATATCGAAAGTCCTCACAGTGGTTCTCAAGATCGCTCGTCAGCCGGGCGCTATCCGTGTCTCTCATGTGCTGATCCTGCTCCAACTTGTAATTGGTTCATAGATCCGGAAGCTGCTTCGGGGCAGTGACAACACCATGCGGACGGCACGCCTGCGCGAGCACGTCACTTTCTGGACGGCCCAGGTCTACGGCGGACGCCGGACAACCCGGAGTAGGATTCATTTCCGCGACGCACTGCGCCTGATATTCGGACCCTGGTCAGCCGGAAGAATGCCGGGAGCAACCCATGACAACCCCAGATTCCATGGTCCGTGGCTGGTTTGTACCGGCCCCGGCCACACGCGCCTCAGGAATTGACTGCAAAGTCGGCGACAGCGCGCAGATCCGCCGCTATCGTGAATTCGGCATATCGCAGTTTTCGGCTCTCGGAGCGTGCGGTTGCCCGGTTCCGGATAGTGAAATACAGGACCTGTGTTCCTGAGCCACACCTGAATGGTACCCGCCATACGCAATGTCCGGCCGCAGAGGCGATCGGACGGTGCGCAGGCTGTGGGGGAGCGTAGATGTCCGGGCGGTCGCCGCGATCTCCGGCTTGTCGCCGACACCGTCCCGATGTCGCCGGCCCGCGCGGGGGGCAACAAGACGCTCGCCCCCCGCGCAGACCTTTCAGATTGAACTACGGATGAGATTGGCGACCTTTGAGAAACTGTCGAACAACGAGGTCAGCAGCTGCTTGCATGCCTTCTGACGTCGGGTGGAAGGCCGATGTTCCACCGGAGAGTACAGGCCCGAATTCCCACGCGCTGACCCAGGGATCGCCGGAGCAGGCATCGTGGCGGGCGCTGGCCTTCGAAAGTTCGACGAGCTCTGCACCTGCCGCCTTGGCGGCCGCTTTGGTCGCATGTTGGAGTTCCGTGGCGATACCGCTGATGTACTTGAGCTGGGCCTTCGTCAGGGGAACACCTTCGCACGAGTTGCCCGACTGGGGCAGAATGGTGGCGTAATCGACGATAATGACTCGGGCGCTGGGTGCTCGCGCCTTGACCTTCTTGATCAGATCGATCATCTCTTGTTGCACGCCCGCTTGCGCAGTGGCGATGGCGGCCTCGTCGACAACTCCTCCGCAGAGGGCGCCCTTGATGATGGGTTTCAACGGGCCGGGAATCCCGGCGATGTTGTCCACCACGGCGGGATCCGCCTGACAGGCGTAATACCAGAGCGAGCTGATCAGTCGGACGTCGTTGCCGCCGGCAGTGATCGTCACGAGACTTGTATCGGCGGTGACTGCATCGATCTGTGGCGGTCGCGTGAGGTTGTCGCTCGGCGTCACTTGCGGAGTGCCGACGATATTGTCGATGGTGGCCCCCCCGCAGGTTACGTCGGTGAGATCCATACCCAACGCCACGGCGACACGGTGTGCGTAATTCGTCGACAGCCTGCCGCAGCCGAGGTCGATCACGTCAGAAGGATCGCTGGTCCCGCCGCCTGCAGCGAACGAGCTTCCGAGCGCCACGTACTTGCCAGTACGCGGCGCGACCGACGCGGACGCCTGTGCTGCCATCCCCACTGCTGCCGAGAGGCAAAGAACTGCAGGAAGTAATAGCTTTGCCGTACGTTTCAAGCTCGTCCTGGCCGGGATCGCGGGAAATACCCCGCTGGGATGGGTTCGATTGGACATTCTCAACCTTTCAGTGTTGACGTCAGTATGACTGCAATTCCGAGGTGATCCCGGGTTTGAGAGGTGCACACAATCAGTCGCGGTCGCCGTTCCAGTGAGGTTGTGGCCTCACGGTTTGGGCCAGTGCCTAAACCAACCGCGCCGGAACCGTTGCCCTTCAAATCTTCGAAGTTCGTGAACGTGCCCAGCCGGGTAGGCGCGGTGGTGTCGCCTGATCCTGTAGAAGGTGTGGTCTCGCCGATGGCAGGTCGGGCCGCAAGAGGCGCCACGGTGTGACAGCTCGACCCATAGCGGGTGCCGTGTGCGACGCCATCACCGTCCCAGTTCAGATCGTGGCCGATGCCACGGATCTCGTCCACGGAGTTGGCGATGGCACCTGTGAGCACCAGTACTTCCTCCTCGAGGGTGAGCTGGTCGAGCAGGCGTTGGCGCCGAGGGCGATTTGAAGGGTCTTGATCCGCGGGCGGTGTGCGGGTCCACTGTGTTGTGGTCACCACAACGTGGTCCCTTTCTCTGCGTGCCTCTGTGCCTGCAAGTGCGGAAGAGTTCGCGCACTACAGGTACTCGAGCCCGTGGCCGAAGTCGAAGAGCGGGTCGGTGAACCGGTGCGGCTGATCGATGTCGCCGGTGAGCACGTCGGCCATGCTGCGGGCCAGCTGGAACGGCAGTCTGCCTTCGGGCTTCGCCCGACCGAAGAGCACGTCGAGCACCGCAGTGTCGGTCGAACCGTAGTCGGCGACAAGAGCAGCTGCGTGTTCGGCGATCTCGGGCATCACCGCCGGCCGTTCCAGGTTGATCACGACCACCGTGGGCACAGTGGCCAGGAGCACAAGGATCTCGCTGAGCCGGTCGGCCGGGAAGTCAAGCGCGCCGCTGTGGAAGAAGGACTCGAATTTCCCGGGTCGCACCTCGTAGGGGGTGGCGAGCCGGAGGATGGCGAAGTCGGCCTCCGCCGGGTCGTTCACAACCGTCGCGAACGAATTGAGAAGCGTCCGGTCGATCGTCGTCGAGTACACCTTGAGACCGGGTGCCAGCGGCAGGATCGGTGATGTGCCGTTCCCGTTGGTCAGCAGGGTGAGTGAGCGGCGCTGTGCCGCCAACCCGGCCTCGACGAAGTCGGCTCGCCCGACGGTTTTCTGGGCGTGCGCCGGGTCGAGCGGTGCGGCGTCGAAAACGCCGAGGAGGAACTTGTCGTGCAGGATTCGACGCGCCGACTCGTTCAGCCTCGATTCGCTGAGCCGGCCGTCTCGCACCAGTCGGACGACGACATCCGGCTGGTACTCGCCACCGAACTGGTCGGTGCCGGCTTCCAGCGCCTTCAGCGCCCGGGAATCCACATCGAGATGCTCGACGCCCCAGGCCCTGGCCTCGTGCGGCTCGCCCATGATCTCGTGATCGGTCAGCACCGCCCAGTCGCTGGAGATCACCCCGGTGAAGCCCAAGTCACCACGCAGCATTCCAGTCAGCACCTGCTTGTTGAAGGCGAACGCCACCTCCTCCAGGTCGGTGCCGATCGGCCGCCCGTAGTACGACATCACCTGCAGCGCACCGGCCGCGAGTGCCGCCCGGAACGGCTCGACATGCACGTCGAGGTGGCCGCCGGGGTAGATCTGGTCTTTGCCGTGCGGAAAATGGGGGTCCTCGCCGTCCTTCTGCGGGCCGCCGCCAGGGAAGTGCTTGACCATCGACCCGACGGACTCCGGACCGATCACCTCTCCCTGGAGTCCCCGGATGAACGCAGACCCCAGAACCGAGGTGGTGGCCGGGTCTCCGCCCCAGGTGCCGCTGATCCGAGCCCAGCGGGGTTCGGTGGCGATGTCGATCTGCGGCCCGAGGAACATCCGGATGCCGACCGCGCCGAACTCCTGCCGGACGGTGTCACCGAACTGCCCCGCCAAGCTCCGGGTCCCGTACCGCAGCGACACCCATGGGTTCCGGCCACGCCGAGAAATCACCGGCCGAGTGGGACGCGCCCTCGCGCTGGGCTACGCCGCTCCGCGGATCGCTCGACACCGTGACCGGGATACCGGCTCCGGTCCGCGCCGCGAGCACGTCCAGTGCGTTTTTCCAGCGGGCCTGCGTCGCCGGGTCGGCGACGTTCAACAGGTTCACGTGGGTGATGCGCCGGTTGACCACCAGGTCGTACAACATTCCCGGCAGAAGCGGATCGCCGTCCTGCTCAGGAACGCATTGCGGTTCGGTGAGCGTTATGGCTTGGAACAGCAGGCCGGCCTTCTCCTCCAGCGTGAGTCGGTCGAGCAGCTCCTCGACCCGTTCTTCGATGGTCTCGCTGGACGCGCGGCTTCGATGGTGATGTCGTCATGTTCCTGGTTTCTGCTCGAGGGACTGGCACAGGCGACTCAGGTCGCGCCGGCGGCCGACTTCTGCTCAGACAACGAGTCGGTGCCGTTCGGCGCGACGTTGGGGACTGTCGGATTAACGGTGGATCTGGATCTGGTCTGACTGAGAGGTAGCAGACCATGACTGACACCATCGACGCCGTGGCGGCCGATGAACTGGTGGACCAGCAGCAGCTGGCGGAGCAGCTCCTGGCGCAGGCGAGGGCGCAGGGCATCGATCTGGTGGGCCCGGGTGGGCTGTTGAACCAGATCACGAAGCGGGTGTTGGAGACCGCCCTCGAGGCGGAGATGTCGGAGCATCTCGGCTACGACAAGCACGACTCCGCGGGCCGGGACGGCGGCAACTCCCGCAACGGGGTGCGGTCCAAGACGGTGCTGACCGAGATCGGGCCGGTCGAGATCGACGTGCCCCGCGACACCGACGCGTCGTTCGATCCGCAGATCGTGAAGAAGCGGCAGCGCCGGCTGACCGGGGTCGATGAGATCGTGTTGTCGCTGACGGCGAGGGGTTTGACGACCGGGGAGATCTCGGCGCACTTCGCCGAGGTCTACGGGGCGTCGGTCTCCAAGGACACGATCTCCAAGATCACCGACAAGGTCGTCGAGGAGATGACCGAGTGGTTCAACCGGCCGTTGGACCGCGGTCTACCCGGTGATCTTCATCGACGCGATCGTGGTCAAGGTCCGCGACGGGCAGGTCCGCAACAAACCGATCTACGTCGTCATCGGCGTCACCGTCAGACGGCGAACGCGACATCCTCGGCTGTGGGCCGGCGACGGCGGCGAGGGCGCGAAGTTCTGGCTGCAGGTGCTCACCGAGATGAAGAACCGCGGCGTCGCCGACGTGTGCATCGCCGTCTGCGACGGCCTGAAAGGCCTCCCGGACGCGATCAACACCGTGTGGGAACTCGCCATGGTGCAGCAGTGCATCATCCACCTGATCCGCAACACGTTCCGGTACGCGTCGCGGAAGTACTGGGACCAGATCGCCCACGACCTCCGACCCGGTCTACACCGCCGCGTCGGAGAGCCGAGGCCTGGCCGCGGTTCGAGGAGTTCAGCGAGAAGTGGGGCAACCCGTATCCGGCGATCACCCGGCTGTGGCACAACGCCTGGTCGGAGTTCGTCCCGTTCCTGGACTACGACGTCGAGATCCGCCGGATCATCTGCTCCACGAACGCGATCGAGTCGCTGAACGCCCGCTACCGCCGGGCGGTCCGGGCCCGCGGCCACTTCCCGAACGAGCAGGCCGCCCTGAAGTGTCTCTACCTGGTCACCCGATCGCTGGACCCGACCGGGAAGGGCAGGGCACGATGGGCGATGCGGTGGAAGCCCGCGCTGAACGCGTTCGCGATCACCTTCGAAGGCCGCATCACCCCAGGCCAGTAACTGACCATGAACCAGATCCAGATCCACCGTTATTCCGACAGACCCCAGCTAAGCGGCACGGAACGGCGCGGCTGGTGGTTCTCTCCGGTCGATGGCGAGGTGCACGACGTGTCGGTCACCAACAGCGCCGGCCAGTCTTTCAAGCCCCCGACCTCTGGGCGTGGCAATGACTGGGTGCTGGTCGTGGACAGCGAGGAGTTCCCGCCGCCCGGTACGACGAGCTGAAAACGCCCCGGCCCGTCCGACCGACATATCCAGAAATCGCTGATCTGCAGCTGACCAGCGGGCGCACCGACAGCCGACGGTATGTCCGACAAAGCCGCCGGCAACCTCGGTGACTGTATGTTGTCCGTCGAGCGGTGCGGCTCGCTGAACCCAGGCGGATTCGGTCGTCGTCGCAACCATGTTCGTCGGGCCGGAGATCGGCGTCGAAGGCCTCGGCTGGCGTTCTCCAGCCGAGGCCTCCATGCTCCATTGTCGAGCTCGTCGACGACGAAATCCAGGCACCTGGATTCATCAGCAGCGAGACCGCTGCGCTTCAGGAAGTACCGCCGCAGCAAACCGTTGGTGTCCTCGTCGCTTCCCCGCCGCCACGCCGGCATCGCCGGGCGGTGCTGATCATGGCCTTCTCGACATCCTCGGCGGTGTGACCACAGGCAGGTGAAACTGCATCACGAACTGGTAGTGCGCTCCACCAGGGTCCCGACCGCGGTGTCAGATGGTTTGCGGCCAGGCCGATTCCGCTCGAAGGACTACGACTGTCACCATGATCGACGACGACGACGAGATTGATCGGTCGACCGAGGTATCGATGGCTGAAGTGGTTGAGGAGTTCCGCCGGCCAGCTGCGTTGAACGATCTGTTCGCCCGCCCGGGCCGATTCCCGGGAGACACCGTTGACCGGGGGAGGTTGGTCCTCTGCCGGGCAGATCAGGGTCGCTCTGGAGCCGATCCGCGGGCCGAGCTGTCTGATCATCTGGGTTGATGAGAAGGCCGACGCGCACGCCGATCGGTCCCGAACTCCCATGACGGATCTACGCCCAAGACAATGACGAGCGAGGTAAGCCCGGTCCCTCAGCCGTCACACGCGACCGGCACGGGGCGTTCATACCGCGGCCGGTCCTGAAGGGGGGGCGGGGTCGACGATGTGACCATCTCGCTGCACGCGGGCAGGACGACCATCCGTGACAACCAGCAACATCTGGCTCCCACGGTGGGCACCGTCCTGTTCGGCGAGACGATCCTCAAGATGTGCGACGAGCTCATCGACGCGGTGCTCGGGTGCAGCGGCGGGCCCCTGTAACCGCCGTACCCAGTGGTCTACCTCGACGCGATGGTCATCAAGGTCCGCGATGGCGAACAAGGCCGTCCACATTGCTGCCGGTGTCGACTGGACAAGCGTCAATAGGGTTCTCGGAATCTGGGTGCTGGCCGGCGAAGGCGCGGAGTTCTATGCCTCGATGTGTGCTGAACTGGCCAACCGCGGCGTGAAGGACGTCCTGGTGGTGTGATGCGACGGGCTGGACGGCGTGCACGACGTTCGCCGCGACGGTCCGGCCCGCGTGGCGCACCGGACCCGGGAAGCCGTCCAATCTCGTGTCCTACAAGGACCGAAAGGCCGTCACCGTAGCGGCTGAAGCCGACTTACCGGGCAGTGAACGCCGAACGGACCCGAGCCGCTCTCGACACGTTGCCGCGAAGAAACTGGGTGGCAGCGCTTCCGAGGCCGGTGGCGAGGTTCGAGAGGGCCGGGGCCGGTTCACCTCGCTCCTGGAGTTCACGCCGCCGCTACGCCGGGTCAATAACATCAGAGAGGAATCGAGTTCTTCGGACTATCAGCTGAGCAAGATCGCCAAAACCCGGTCATATCCCGATGACCTCGCCGCGGTGAAAGTGCTATCGCCGGCGATCTGCACTATCGAAGACACGCGGGCACGCGATTGGGTCAAGGAACGCGGCGCGAAGCGCGTCGCCGTTTCGACACGACGCCGGTCCACGCAGATACTCGACCGAGGAAGTTGGTAGGGCGAACAGATGCCTATCCCTGATGCCAGCTGGACTACTGCGGGCCGGGCCCGACGCGACACCGCTCGGGGCGGTCCCAGCAACCACCCCGAGCCGGCGTTCAGGGGGTGATCGCGAAGTTGGTGATCGTGTTGGCGTTGTCCTTGGTCACCAGCACGCAGTCGATGGACTGCTTTTCCGGCTGGGTTGCGGTGCCGGTGCCGATGTACTGGTCCGCCTGCTGGACCGCCAGTTCGGCGATCTGGCTGGCGGGTTGCAGCACGGTGGCGTTGATCTCGTCCTTGAGGATGGAAGAGACGACATCCGGGCTGCCGTCAAAGCCGACGATCACGACGTCGGTGCGACCGGCTGCGTTGAGCGCGGCCTGGGCGCCGAGCGCCATGGTGTCGTTACCGGCGATGATGCCCTTGATGTTGGGGTTCGCCTGCAGGATGGTCTGAGTTTTGGCCAGTGCCTCGGCCTGATCCCAGTTGGCGCTCTGTTGAGCCACCATCTTCATGTCGGTGTACTGGTCGAGAACGCTGTGGTAGCCCTGCGAGCGGACGCCGGCGTTGGTGTCGGTCTCCTTGCCGGTGAGTTCGGCGTACTCACCGGTGCCGCCCATCGCGGTGGCGAACTGCTGGCCCCCGAGAGCCGCGCCCTGGGCGTTGTTGGACACGATCTGCGCGACTGCCACACCCGTCTGGTTGATCTCTCGGTCGATCAGGAACGACGGGATACCGGCGTCCTTGGCCTTCTGCACGGCCGTGACAGTAACGTCGGCACCGGCGTTGTCGACGATGATCGCCGCAGCCTTGCGGGAAATGGCGGTGTCGAACGCCTGGCTTTGCTTGGTCGGGTCGTCATCGTGGCTGATCACGAGGGTCTCGTAGCCCAGCTTCTTCGCCTCCGCGTCGGCAGCGTCCTGCTCGGCTTTGAAGAAGACGTTGTCGGGCGAAGGGGTGATGATGACAATCAGCTTTCCGGCGCCGTTACCGCCGGATGCGGGCGCGCTGGACTCGGACTCCGCTGGGGTCGACTCGGCGCTGGACGATGTCGAGGACGGGGCCGCACTGGACGACGCCGACGCCGACGCCGGCGCAGATGAGGTCGAGGCCGTCGAGGCCGTCGAGGTGGACGAGGTGCCGCTGCTGCCGCAAGCTGCGGTCAGGGCCAGAAGCGCTGCGGTGCCGGTGCCGAACAGGATTCGGCCCCATTGCCGTTGGTTGGTCATGGTTGAACGCCTTTCGTGGTTGGAACGGCCGAGCAGATGTTCGACCGCATGACACCCGAACGTCAGGTGACTGCTTGTGCTCTGGCGGCCAGGGCGGTCTGAAGGCGCTGCTGTGCCTGTTCGGTCACGACAGCGAAGATGATGACCGCGCCCTTGACGACGGACTGCCAGAAGGTGGAGACCCCAATCAGCACCAGGCCGTCGGACAGGAATCCGATGACGAAGGCGCCCATCACGGTGCCGATGATGGTGCCGCGTCCACCGGCCAGGGCGGTGCCACCGAGCACCGCCGCGGCGATGGCGTTGAGTTCGTAGGTGGTGGCGGTGTCGGGGTAGGCGGCGCCGAGTTCGGAGGTGAGCAGCAGGCCGGCCAGCGCCGAACAGGCGCCGGAGATCACGTAGACGGCGATGATGATGCGGGTCACCCGGATGCCGGACAGCACTGCCGCCCGCTCGTTGCCGCCGACGGCGTAGACCTGTCGTCCAAACGGTGTCCGGGTGGTCACGATGATCGCTGCGGCGGCAACCAGGATCATGATCCAGACCGACATCGGGATGCCCAGCCAGCTGTCCACTCCCAGGAAGCGGAATCCCTGATTGCCGTGCTCCGGTGTACCGGCGAGATCGGGGAAAGTGCCGCCGTTGGACAGGATCTGGGCGAAACCACGTGCCACGTAAAGCATACCGAGGGTGGCGATGAACGGTGCCACCCGGAACCGGGTGATGATCAGGCCGTTCAGCGCCCCGACCCCGGCGCCGACGGCGATGCTGATCAGGATGACGATGAGCACGGAGAACCAGAGCGTGCCCCCGAACATCGGGACCCCTTTGTAGAGCAGGGATCCGGCGACCATGCTGGAGAAGCCGGCGATGGATCCGACCGACAGGTCGATTCCGCCGGTCAGGATGACGAAGGTGACGCCGATGGCCAGGATCGCGTTGACCGACACGTGCTTGGTCATGCTGATCAGGTTGCTCTGGGTGAGGTAGTCCGATGAGATCACGCTGAAGACGATGATCAACAGGACCAGCACGATGAGAGTCCTGCCGCGTAGCAACCACAACGCCACCTGGCCGGCGGACATCGACGCTCGAGGGTCGGGCGCGGGCGCGGGCGGGGGAGCCGCAGGTGGTGCGGTTCCGATCTCGGCAGTCATGAGAGTTCCTCCAGGACGGTGTCAGACGCCGAAGCGCGGACGAGGGCTTCCTCGGACACTTCAGCAGCGGTGAATTCAGCGGTAATCCGACCTTTGGCCATCACCAGCACCCGGTCGGCCATTGCGATGACCTCGGCGAGCTCCGACGAAATGAACAGCACGCCGAACCCGGACCGGGCGAGATCGGCCATGATGCCGGCGATCTGCGACTTGGCTCCGACATCGATGCCGCGAGTCGGTTCGTCGAGCAGCAGTAATTTCGGCTCGGTGAGCAGCGCCCGGCCGAGCACGACTTTCTGCTGGTTGCCGCCGGACAGCGAGGTGACCGCTGCCGACAGTCCGGGGATCTTGATCTTGAGTCTCTCGACCTGCTTCTCGGCAACCTTGTGAGGCTTCGTGGCGCTGAGCACCCCGGACCGAGCCAACTTGCTGAGGATGGACAACACAATGTTGTCCTTGACGGACAGGCTCTGCACCAGGCCGTCACGCTGACGGTCTTCCGGGACGAGCGCCAACCCAGCCTTGATCCGGCTCTGCACTGTCGCCTTCGGCTCCAACTTGCCGTTGATGTGCACCTCACCGGCGATGGCGGTTCGGCTGCCCATCAGACATTCCATGAGTTCGGTGCGGCCGGCCCCCATCAGTCCGTAGATCCCGACGACCTCGCCGGCCCGGACGGAAAACGACACGTCCTGCACGAGGGGGCGCGCCGGACCCGGAGCGGTGAGGTTGCGGACGTCCAGCAGAACGTCGCCCGGGGTGCCGTCGGCGCGTTGAAACAGCGAGTTGGGGTCGCGGCCGACCATCTGGCGCACGATCCAGGCGGTGTCGGTGTTCGTCATCGATTCGGTCGTCACGAGGCGGCCGTCGCGAAACACGGTCACGTAATCGCCGATGCGCCGGAATTCATCGAGCTTGTGACTGATGTAGATGATCGTGACATTCGCTCTGCGCAGATCGTCCATGACTGAGAACAGCACGTCGACCTCGTGGTTGGACAGCGCCGAGGTCGGCTCGTCCATGATCAGGATCTTGACGTCTTCGAGCAGGACCTTGCCGATCTCCACCAATTGCTGTTGACCGATGGGCAGGTCGGCGACCAAGGTGGACGGTTTGAGGTTTTGCCCGAGCCGGGTCATCACCTCCGTGGCCCGGCGGCGTTCTGCGGCGAAGTCGACGAACCGGCCTGCCGCCCTACGTGGTTCCCGGCCGGCGAACATGTTCTCGGCAATGGACAGGTTTGGGAAGAGGCTGAGCTCCTGGTGAATGATGCCGATGCCCAGCTCTTGCGCCGCCCGGGGGCTGCTCAGATCGACCTCGGCGCCGTCGATGGTGATCCGGCCGCTCGTCGGCTGGACTGATCCGGACAGGATCTTCATCAGAGTCGATTTACCGGCCCCGTTCTCGCCGACAAGCACGTTGACCTTGCCGCGGTGCGCCACGAAGTTGACATCGCGCAGAGCCTGCGCGCCGCCGTAGTTCTTACTGATGTTCGCCGCGACCAGGATGATGTCGTCCGGCTGATCTGCGGCCGGATGCAGGTCAGTCATCCGCTCACCGTCAATTCGGTGGGGACCACGCTGATCTGCGTCGGGGACAGCGCGGTGAAGGCGCCCTGGAATTCGACAGTCTTGCCGGTCAAGGTGGCCTTGTCGACGGCGCCAATCACGTCGGTCTTCGCCTTGGCGTTCAGCTGTGTTGCCACATCCTGGTAGTCGATCTGATTAGTGAAGTCTCCGAAGGAGATCGCGGCGACGTCACGGAGGGCGGTACCGAGAATTACCGGCCCGCTGGCGATGTTGACAGTCTTTCCACCGCCGATGTCGACGGTCACGGGTCCGGTTGGCTGCGTTGTATCTACCTTGGTGACGGTGCCGGTGCCCTTGATCGCGAAGGCAGGCGTGCTGCTGCCGGCGGCCAGCACGCCATACTGAGTAGCTGCCCCCGCCGAATCCGCGGCGAGCGCGGTCAGCAACTCGGCGGCGTCGACAGCCTTGCTCTGCACCGCAGGAAGCACCTTCTCGGTCCAGGCGGTAGCGGCATATGCGGGGGCATCGAAAGCGCCGCCAGCAGCGCCGGTTTCGCTGTCGTCGAAGGTCCAGAGGGCCGGAACGGAACAGCCGGTCAACACTGCCACCAGGACGATCGCCGAGATGCCGCGCACAAGTCTGCGGATGCCGAGGCGTCCTCGTCCCAGCGCACCCGCTGTGGTCGGAGAGCCTTGGCGCTGGCTCCGGTGTCGTCGCCCCAAACCCGAGCGTTCGACGGGTGAGTTGTCCACATTGACTCCTGGGTGAGTACCGATTGCGCTTACTGACACCGGTTGACCTGTGAAGGCCGAGCTCGTGGACGTCGCCGGCCAAAGCTCTTCGGTGCACTGCGACTCATCAGACCCTAGAGTCCACTGGTCGATTGGTCAACCAGTCAACCGAATTGACTTTTGCGGAACCCGACGCGTCGGCCATGGCTTTGGAGTGCAGCTCGGCCAGCGAGAAAACCCGCACGCCGGATGCTCCACCGGCACGGAGCAACCGAGGAGGGTGAACACTCCGGGCCAACCGCACCAGCTCTCGCGCAGCATGGTCCGCGCAGAGGTTGGCTCCGGCTCTGTGCTCGCAACCTCCAGTGTCACCATCACGGACTCTTTCGGCCGAGCGCCCGTCCACCGCGTCAGGCCGGAAACGCAGTTCGAGCCACAGTCCCCGTCAAGCCAGCCCATCGCCGATAATGATCGGAACTGTCAAGTCGACCTAGCTTCCGAGCGGCCCTGTCGAACATGGGTTCGTAGTACGGCCACCCGCTGATCTGCGCCCGACACCAAGTGGGTTCACCTCTGTGCCGGCCACCGCGACCCGCAACACCGTCCCGCGTCGAAGAGTCCACAGCCAAGGTGTTCTTCACCCGGCGGGAACAGCACCACATACTTTGAGGGGCGACGATCTTGGCTCAGCGCGGCTCCTCTTCCGTGGCATCACTCGCGCCCACGAGACCGTAGGCGTTGGCGGCGCTGCTATCTGGCACGCCACAGCTTCGCAGGGCCTCATGAGCGGGCGGAAGTCATGGACTGCTGTCGCGCCCGCCGCGCTTCACGCCCCACGCGGCGCGAAGATGATGACCCCCACGCCGGCCAGGCACACCAGGGCGCCGATGAGGTCCCAGCGGTCGGGGCGGAAGCCGTCGAGCACGACACCCCAGAGGAGCGAGCCGGCGACGAACACCCCGCCGTAGGCGGCGAGGATCCGGCCGAAGTTCGGGTCCGACTGGAACGCCGCCACGAAGCCGTACAGGCCGAGTGCGACCACGCCGGCGCCGGCCCACAGCCAGCCGCGGGACTCGCGGACCGACTGCCAGACCAGCCACGCACCGCCGATCTCGAACAGTGCCGCCACCGCGAACAGCACGATCGTGCGTAGCACGCCCATCCGTCAGCCCCGTCGACGCGGCGTCAACCGCAGTGGCGGGAGCGGTGGCGCCGGGATGCGGTCGGCCCCATGCCCCGCCACGGCGCCGAACCGCGGGTCCCGGTTCTCCCAGTCCTCCCGCGCCGCCACGATCTCCTCGTGCGTACGGCCGACGAAGTTCCACCACATCACCAGCTCGTCGGCGAACGGCTCACCACCGAGCAGCACCAGCCGGGCCCCGCCGGGGCTCGACACGACCAGCGACGACCGTCCCGGCGCCAGGTACAGCAGCGGCCCCGGCGCCAGCGTCCGCCCGTCGACCTCGACGGTGCCGTCCACGATCAGCACCCCGTACTCGAAGTCGGCGCGCAACGGCAACGACGCCGTCCCCGGCTCCACCTCCAGGTCCGCGCCGACCAGCGGGCTGAAGATCGTCGCGGGGGAGCGCACGCCGCCGAGTTCGCCGACGAAGACCACCCCGTGCACGCCGTCGGCGGTGAACACCGGCAGCTCGCGGTGCTGCTCGAACAGCGACGCCCCGGTGGCGGCGTCGGCCGGCAGTGCGACCCACAGCTGCAGGCCGTGCAGCACCACACCCGGGGCGGTCACCTCCGAGTGCGCGACACCGCGGCCGCTGGTCATGATGTTGAGCTCACCCGGACGCAGCACGACGTCGCTGCCCAGGGCGTCCCGGTGCCGGATCTCGCCGCTGAGCGGCCACGTCACCGTCTGCAGCCCGATGTGCGGGTGCGGCAGCACGGTCATCCCGGCCGACTCCGGGCCCATCTCGTCCAGGAAGCACCAGGCGCCGACCAGCGGGATCTCGCGCGACGGCAGGGTCCGGCGCACGGTCATCGCCCGGACCCCGCCCAGTGGTACCTCGCGAGCCTCGAGCAGCCGGCTGCCGCAGGTCGCCCGGTCGATGTCGTGCTCCTGTGGTGCGCTCTCCAGATTGCTCAACGCGTTCCTCCGACCGGGCAGCGGGTGGTCCGCCGTGCCGTGCGGCTCCCAGCGTAGGTTCCCCCCATGACCCGGCAGCCATCCCCGGCTCCCGGCGACCGGGAGCGGCCCGTCCACCCCGACCGCGCTCCCCGCACCTCCCCGACAGTTCCGACCGTCGCGGTCATCTCGGCCGGCGGGGTCATCGGCGCACTCTGCCGCTACCAGGTGGGTCGGACCTGGCCGGTGCCGCCGGCCGGCTTCCCGTGGTCGACACTGATGGTCAACGTCTCGGGATGCCTGCTCATCGGGGTGCTGCTGACCGTCCTGGCGGACCGACCCGGCGCGCACCCGCTGATCCGGCCGTTCCTGGCCACCGGGGTGCTCGGCGGTTACACCACGTTCTCCGCCTACACGGTCGATCTGCACCGGTTGGCCACCACCGGACACCCCGGCACGGCCGCGCTGTACCTGGCCGGGACGCTCGCCGCAGCGCTCGCCGCCACCGCGTTCGGAGTGCGACTCGGCCGCCGGGTGGCGCGATGACCTACCTGTGGGTGGCACTCGGCGCGGCGATCGGCGCGCCACTGCGCTACCTGACCGACCGTTTCGTGACCGTCCGCGTCGACAGCCGCTTCCCCTGGGGCACGTTCACCGTCAACGTGGGGGGATCGCTGATCCTCGGCCTGGTCGCCGGTGCCGGACTGGCCGGCGACGATGCCTGGCTGCTGGTCGTCGGTACCGGCTTCTGCGGAGCCCTCACCACCTACTCGAGCTTCGCCTGGGAGACCGTCCGGTCGGCCCGACAGCGGGCACGCCTCGTCGCCCTGGCCAACGCGGCCGGCAGCATCGTCGCCGGAACCGCCGCCGTCACGGCAGGATTCCTGCTCATGGACGGAGCGCTGCGGTGAGCTGGGGTGAACGGCTGCGAGCCCTGCCGACGGGCAGCCGGGTGGTCGTCCGGTACCTGATCGAGGGTGGCGCCACGGATGCCCTGGGCGATTTGCTGGAGGTCACCGACGACCGCTGCACGGTGCGCACCCGTCGGGGCGAGGTGGTCATCGCGCTGGCCGTGATCGTCGCGGCCAAGCCGGTCCCCCCGCCGCCGGCCCGTCGGGCCCCGCGTGGCCCCCGCGGGTCCGACCCCCCGTAGGCGATCCCGCCGCACGGTGGGAAGCTCGGACGATCACCCCGGCGGAAGGAACCCCATGTCGTCGTTCACCCGTGGCTTCGGCGGCCGCGCCCGGCGCGAGCGTGATCCGCGGCTGCCCCCCGGCCAGTACGACACCGGCAACGACTGGCCGGTGCTGACCGCGGAGGTCACGCCGCACTTCACCCTCGACCGCTGGAGCTTCACCCTCGACGGCCTCGTCGACCAGGCGAAGACCTGGAGCTGGGCCGACATCCAGGCCCTGCCGGCCTCGGACTACAACGGCGACATCCACTGCGTCACCACCTGGTCGAAGTTCGACACCCATTTCCACGGCGTCAGTCTCGACGTCCTGCTCGACCAGGTGACGATCCAGCCGGCGGCGACGTTCATCCTCGCCACCTCGACCACCGGCTACACCACCAACATGGGGCTGGACGACATCCGTGGCGGAAAGGCCTGGCTCGCCTGGGAATTCGACGGCAAGCCGCTGGCCCGCGAGCACGGCGGGCCGATCCGGCTCCTCGTGCCGCACCTGTACTTCTGGAAGAGCGCCAAGTGGGTCAACCGGATCACTCTGCTGCACGCTGACGAGCCCGGCTTCTGGGAGCGCAACGGCTACCACGACCACGGCGATCCGTGGACCGAGCAGCGGTACCAGGGTGACTGAGATCGTGGACGGCTCACACTGTTTCCCGGCCGACGCGGGATCCGGGCCGACCGCGTGGCAGCAGGCGACGGTGCGCGAGGTGAGCCGCCCGACCGGCCGTCTGGTGGTGATCCGGATGGAGCTCACCCACCGCCGGCCGCAGTACGCCGGCCAGCACTTCGTGGTCCGGCTGACCGCGGACGACGGCTACACCGCCACCCGGTCGTACTCGGTGTCCTCCGACCCCGACGACGAACTCCTGGAGATCTGCGTCGAGAAGTTGCACGACGGTGAGGTGTCGGGCTACCTCTACGACGTCGTCGAGCCGGGGGACACGCTGGAAGTCCGAGGTCCGATCGGCGGCTGGTTCGTCTGGGACGGCAGTTGTCCGGCCGTCGCCGTCGGCGGCGGCACCGGGGTGGTGCCGCTGGTGGCGATGCTGCGGCAGGCGCAGCGGCTCGGGGTGACCGACCGGCTGCGGCTGGCCGTCTCCGGCCGCACCGCCGGCCACATCCCGTATGTCGACGAGATGCGGGCCGCGGGAGCCACTGTCGCGATGACCGGCGCGGGGCGCCGGCTGTCCGCCGACGACCTCCGGCCACTGGTCGACGGCGCCGAGATCGGCTTCGTGTGCGGTTCCGCCCGTTTCGCCGAGGCAGTCAGCACCACCCTGATCGGCACCGGTCTCCCGGTGGAGCGCATCCGGGTGGAGCGGTTCGGTCCCACGGGCTGAGAGACGTCAGCCGCGGACCACCGCCGCCAGTGCCGCCACCCGCGCGCTGGTGAACACGTCCTCGAGCGCCATCACGGTGCCGTCCGGGCCGGTCAGCGGCACCCGCCAGTTCGGGTACTCGTCGGTGGTGCCGGGCTGGTTCTGGGTGCGGCGGTCGCCGACCGCGTCGGTCAGCGAGACGCACAGCAGCCTCGACGGCGTCCAGGTCAGGTAGCGGTGCAGCTCGGCGACAACCGCCTCGACGTCGGCGTTCTCGGGCAGTGAGCCGCGGCTGCGCAGCGTCCCGAGCCAGGCGTCGCGCTCGGCCGCGTCGGCCGCGAGCTCCTCGGCCAGGGAGCGGGTCAGCAGCCCCAACTCGTGACGCAGCCGGACATGCTCCCCGGCCAGGTACCCCGCGGTCGGCGGCAGGTCGTGGGTGGTCACCGAGGCCAGGCAGTACTCGCGCCAGCGCTCGGGCGGCAGCGGGGCGCCACTCTCGTCGAACTCGAACCACAGGATGGACGTCCCCAGGATGCCGCGCTCCCGCAGGTAGGTGCGGGCGGACGGCTCCACGACCCCGAGGTCCTCGCCGACGACGAGCGCCCCGGCACGGTGCGCCTCCAGCGCCAGGATCCCGATCATCGCCTCGTGGTCGTAGCGGACGTAGGTGCCGGTGGTCGGCAGTTGGCCGGCCGGGGTCCACCACAGCCGGAACAGGCCGATGATGTGGTCGACCCGGACGCCACCGGAGTGCCGCAGGACGGTGGCGACGAGCTGCCGGAACGGGGTGTAGGCGACCTCGGCGAGCCGGTCCGGCCGCCACGGCGGCTGGGTCCAGTCCTGGCCGTTCTGGTTGAACGGGTCCGGCGGTGCGCCGACCGACACCCCCTGCGCGAAGACGTCCTGCAGGCCCCAGGCGTCCGCGCCGCCCGGATGCACCCCGACGGCGAGATCGTGCACGATGCCCAGCGTCGCGCCGGCGGTGGTGGCGGCTCGCTGCGCGGCGTCGAGCTGGTCGTCGAGCACCCACTGCAACCAGCAGTGGAAGTCGATCTCGTCGCCGTGGGCCTCGCGGAAGGCGACGACGGCCGGATCGGCGGGGGAGCGGAACTCGGCGGGCCATGCCCGCCAGTCGGGTCCGTGGACCTCGGCGATGGCGGCCCAGGTCGCGTAGTCCACGAGTCCGGAACCCTCGCGCTGTCGGTACGCCCGGTAGGCGATCTCCCGGCCCGCGGTGCGCTCGACGCGGTGGACGAGCTGCAGCGCAGCGCGTTTCGCCGTCCACGACGTGTCGCGGTCGATCGCGTCGACGCCGTCCAGAGCGGCCAGCAGGTCCGACCGCAACGCGGCGACCTCGCCGCGGCCGGCGTCGTCGAGGTCGGCGTACTCCGGGATCCGCTCGACCCGCAGATAGATCGGGTTGGCGAAGCGGCGGCTCGTCGGAAGATAGGGGGACGGCTCCAGTGGCGCCACCGGCTCGCCGGCGTGCAGCGGGTTGACCAGCACGTAGGCCGCACCCTGCTCGGCGGCGGCCCACACAGCGAGGTCGGTGAGATCGGTGACGTCGCCGACGCCCCACGACCGCTCGGACCGGACGCTGTACAACTGGGCGGCGAGCCCCCAGGCGCGGCGGTCACCCATCCGCTCCGGAAAGCCCAGCCACGGCGGGGTGACGACGACCGCGGCGGCGGCCTCCCGGTCCCCGCTGCGGGCGCGCAGCGTGTGGTAACCGAGAGGCAGGTCGGGGGGAAGCCGGAACCGGGCCCGCCCGGTCCACCGACCGTCGATCTCCTGCGCCGCGGAGTTGTCCTCGGTCTGTTCGACATCGCTGCGGGAGCCGCCGGTCTCGAGGTCGATCCAGACCTGGACCGGCGCGCCCGCCGCAACGTGCACGGGGAAGTCGGGCCGGTGCCCCTGACGCGTCACCAGGCACGGGGGCAGCATCCGGCGCCACGCGCTGCGGTGGTGCTCATGGAGGGCGGCACGGGCGGTGTCCGGGGTCGACGCGTCGAGGTCCATCGCAGCGAGGACGGCGGTGACGGTCTGCTCGGGAACCGGCTGGTGGCGACCCTGCCAGTCCCAGTACTCGGTGGCGATGCCGAGCGCGTCGGCCAGCTCCTGCACGGCGGGATCGAGGTGTGACATGAGAGGTCCTCAGGAAGTCGGTGCGGCGGGTGTCGACCCGTCAAGGCCCGAGACATTCCAGCACAACGGACCACCCGTCGCCGCATGCGGGAATGCCGCGGCGCCCCGGGCTGTCGTTATGGTGACCACCGACCGCGCCGACGGCGCCGCAACCTCCGGGAGTTCCCGTGTCACTGCAGGACAAGGCCACCGCGTTCCTCGAGCTGCACCGCAAGGGCGACCCGGTCGTGCTGCCCACCGTCTGGGACGCCTGGAGCGCGAAGGTCGCCGCCGATGCCGGCTTCGGCGGCCTGACCGTCGGCAGCCATCCGGTGGCCGATGCGCTCGGCCGGTCGGACAACGAGGGCCTCACCTTCGACGAAGTGCTCGCCCAGGTCAGTCGCATCACCGCGACCGTCGACCTGCCGGTGTCGGTGGACATCGAGTCCGGCTACGGGGCGGAACCGGCGCGGCTCGTCGAGGGTCTGCTCTCGGTCGGAGCCGTCGGGTGCAACATCGAGGACACGGTGCACGGGGAGGGCGGCCGGTTGCGGTCGGCGGAGGAGCACGCCGACCTGGTGGCGGCGCTGCGTACGGCCTCCGACGCCGCGGGTGTGCATCTGGTCATCAACGCACGCACCGACGTTTTCAAGAGGCAGACCGGACCGGCCGAGAGCCGGGTCGACCTGGCGGTGCAGCGGCTGACGCTCGCGGCACAGGCCGGCGCCGACGTGCTGTACCCGGTCGGTGGCCACGACGCCGCGACCTGGGCCCGGCTCGCCGACGCACTGCCGCTGCCGGTCAACGCGATCGCCTTCCCGGAGAAGCAGCGCCTCGCCGACTTCGCGTCGCTCGGGGTGGGCCGGATCAGCTTCGGACCGCGGCTGCAGGGTGCGCTGGGCGCGTACGCGGGCGAGCTGTTCGCGGCCTGGAGATAGGTGCCGGCCCCGCCGCTGCCGATCCGGGACGGGCTCAACCCGACCCGGCTGCACCTGCCGCCCGACGCGCCCTGGCCGACGGTGCTGAGCTACCTGCTGCACCGCTTCCCGGCCGATGAGGTGCGGCTGCTGGAGAAGCTGGACGCCGCCGAGGTCGTCGACGGTGACGGCGTGCCGGTGACCCGGGAGACCCCCTACCGGCAGCGCACTTTCGTCTATCTGTACCGCGATCCGCAGATCGAGCAGCGGGTGCCGTTCGAGATCGACGTCCTGCACCGCGACGATCAGCTGCTCGTGGTGGACAAGCCGCACTTCCTGTCGACGATGCCGCGCGGCCGCTACGTCGTGGAGTCCGCCCTGGTGCGGCTGCGGCGGGACCTGGACCTGCCGACGCTGAGCCCGGCGCACCGGCTGGACCGGGTCACCGCGGGGGTCCTGATGTTCACCGTCGACCCGGCGGTCCGGGGCGCGTACCAGATGATGTTCGCGGCCGGCACGGTGCGCAAGGAGTACGAGGCGATCGCGCCGGTGGGCGCGGATCGGGAGTGGCCGGTGACGGTCCGCAGCCGGATCGTGAAGAACCGGGGCGTGCCGCGGGCCGAGGAGGTGGCGGGGGAGGTGAACGCGCAGAGCTGGATCGACCTGGTCGACCGCAGCGGGCCGTGGGCGCGCTACCGGCTGCGGCCGGCCACCGGCAAGACCCATCAACTGCGGCTGCACATGAACGCGCTCGGGCTGCCGATCCGCAACGACAACTTCTATCCCGACCTGCTCGACACCGCACACGACGACTACACCGCGCCGTTGCAGCTGCTGGCCCGGTCGATGTCGTTCACCGATCCGCTGTCGGGCCGGGAACGGCGGTTCGAGACGCGGCGGGGACTGGACCTGCCGCCGGCGTGAGGCCGCGGTGTCGTCGTGAGCAACCGGTGACGACGTGTGACAGAATCCGCCGGTGGCCTTCTCAATCACCGACATGGACGTGCAGCACACCGCTATCGACGATCTGGTGGTGGTGACGCTCAAGCAGGTGACGGACGATCGAGGCACCGTCCGAGAGTTCTTCCGGGCGTCGAGCTACGCCGAGGGGCCGTTCGCCGGCCTGGGCGGGTGGCAGCAGATCAACGTCACCGAGACCAAGCAGGGCGCGGTCCGCGGCCTGCACGGCGAGGCCATGGTCAAGCTCGTCAGCTGTGTCTCCGGCGAGGCTCACGGGGTCTATCTGGACGCCCGCGAGGAGTCGGCGACCTTCGGCGCCGTGGTGACGGTGCCGTTGGTGCCCGGCACGCAGGTGCTGGTGCCGGCCGGGGTGTGCAATGCCTTCCAGTCGGTCTCCGACGGTGGCACCCAGTACGTCTACTGCTTCACCGCCGAGTGGGTTCCCGGCATGGCCGGCACCGCCTTCTGCCCGATCGACCCGGAGCTCGGCATCGAGTGGCCGCTGCCCATCGACGAGAGCGACCCGTCGCAGATCTCCGCGAAGGATCTCGGCGCCCCCAGGTTCAGCGCCCGCTGAGCGGTTCGATGTCGGCCGCGCACTCCGGCTGACGCCGGCCGGTCGATGGACCGGACCGGTCAGCCGACCCGGACGCCGTTCTCCAGGAACGTGATCCGCAGCAGCAATGCCGCCTCCGGGCCCATCACGATGTCGGCGAGGTCCACCAGCCGGGCCACAAAGGCGCCCCCGTGGGCCGCCTCGTCGTCTCCGGCGAGGTGGTGTGCGAGTTCGTGCAGCAGGACCAGTTCCCGCAGCGCCCATTGGTCGCCGTGGGTGGTGCCGGGAACTGCGATCACGCCACCGACGCGTTCGTAGTGGGCGCGACCCCCACCCTGGCGTTCGCGGGCCGTCACCGGCACGGCGGCGCGGGGCCACCGACCGGCGACCGCCGGTGACGCCCGAACCCGGTCGAGGTAGTGCTGCACCGCGTCCAAGGACGCGAAGCGCCGCTCGACCGGCAACGTGATGCGCGAGCCGGCCAGGTCGATCACCGGGAAGTCCGCCGACCGGTCGAGCAGCCGGTGCACCAGGTGTTCGGCGTCGTACACCAGACTGCGCTGACCGTCACGGATCTCGGGCACCGGTCAGGTCTCCAAGGCCGGACGCCGTCCCCCGAGGGCCTGCTCGGCGCCGAGCCGGGCGGTGCGGCCCGCCCGGTCGCCGGCTCGCCGGGACGCCTCGGAATAACCGGCCGAGGCCCGGTTCCCCGCCCAGCTTCCACGGGCCTTGCTGTGCGCGCTGTAGTGGTCGGTCAATTCGATCTCGCGATTCCGCAGGGCCAGCGCCACACCCGTGCTGCGCGGTCCGGCGGCGGTGTCGGCCGCGACCGCCTCTTCGCGGGCGGCGGAGCGGGCCTCCTGCAGCCGCTGACCGATGCGCGCGGCGAACGCCTCCTGGAAGTTGATCCGGGCGGTGGTCGCGTGCACCGGGCGCCGCTCGTGCACGACAGCGGTCACGATGCGCCCCCGCCGGGTCGGCACCTCCACCCGGACCGGCCGGACGACCGTCTCGGCGGCGTGGGCGCCGGTCTTGATGAAGCCGTCGGATGCCCGCACCATCTGCACCACCAGCGACGCGTACAGCGCCTCGGTGGCGTCGATGTCGGCGTCGAAGCCGTAGGCGAAGACGCGGGTGGAGTTGCGGGCCACGTCGCAGATCAGGTCGTTGGCGCGGCCGATGGCCAGGAACAAGTGCACGTAGGTGCGCAGACCGCGCTTGCCGGCCGCGCCGATCTCGATCGTGCGCTGGGTCGGCGCGACCCGCCGCTCACGCTGAGCGGTGTGCGCCCGGGCCACCGCGAGGTCGACCGAGGCCAGCGTCGCCAGCCGCTGCGCGGCCTGCAGATAGGCGTCCGCCTCGTGCTCGTTGTCCGTGCCCTCGGCCTTGCGCAGCAGGGCTGCGATGCGGCTGAGATTCCTGTCGTCCATGTCTGCAGAATCTATCCGGTGGCACCGACAGAGCCCTCGCTGTCGGTGGCGGCGTCCGTCGGCCCACCGTCCGCTGAGCGAGAAGTGTTGCTGATCGGTCGGACTCGTGCCGGTGCCACCCCAGGTCCAGCCCATGCCGGTGAACGCGGCACGGCGGGACCACCGGCGTGCACAACTCCGGGGAGGCCCGACCGGGACACGAAGTCCCGGCCGGCCGGCGGCAGCACGGTGCCGCCCCGGACGTGGGTTGCCGGGCCCACCGGGGCGACGTAGGTCACTTCCACGGAACGTGATGGCCGGTTACTCTTCGTCGGACACCGTCGGACGATCACGGGCCGAACACTGTCCGTCGGCGGGGGCGGCCGTGTCAGGCGTCGCTGAGGTCACGAGGTGGCGTCGGAACGGCACCGGATCGCCTGGGCGGACGGAAGCCGATGACATGATCGGGCGGCAGGGGTGCGGACGTCGACCCGACGTCGCCGCGCCGCCGGCGCCCGGGGAGATTCTAGGTGGGGGACGTCATGACGAAGCCGGTGCTCGGCGCACGAGCCTGGATGGCCGCGGCGGGGGTCGCCGTGCTGGTCGGGATCGCGGGCTGCGGGCCGACGTCCACCGACGGCGCACCGGCGGTCACGACGCCCGTCGTCCGGGCCACGACGATGGCCGTTCACGCCGCCGACACGTCACTGTCGTTCGGCTCCGGGGTCGAGGTGAGCTTCCGGCTGGTCGCGGACGGCGCCCCGCTGCCGACCACCGCGGTGGCCACGGTGAGCATCGGATCGAACGTCGTCGAGCGCAGGGTCGCCATCGCCACCGACGGCTCCGGATCCGTCGAGCTGGATGCGGCCCACCTGACGCCCGGCTCGCACGTGGTGACGGTCGACTTCGCCGGTGACACCGCTTTCACCGCGGCGAGTGGCCGGACCACCATCACCGTCGGCGCCACCGCCAGCACCGTCGTCCTCACCGCGACCCCGCTCCCCACGGGGGCGATCACCGCCGCCGCGGCCGTCCGGACCGCCACCGGGGTCCCGGCCGCCGGCACCGTCGCCTTCGCCGTCGACGGCGCTCCGGTCGCCGAGGTGCCTGTTGCCGACGGTCTTGCGTCGATGGAGGTCCCGGCCGGCCTCGCCATCGGCAACCACCAGCTCGACGCCGTGTTCACCCCATCCGTTGCCGCCCAGGTCGCGAAGAGTTCGGGTGGCACCGCGGTGACCGTCGACAAGACCGCCACGGCCGTGATGGCCAATGGCGGTGCCGGGTCCGTCCGCTACGGGGACAGGTCCGCCTTCACGGTGGCCGTGACCCCCACCGGGGCGCCCGCCGATCTGACCGGAGCCGTCACCGTCAGCGCGGACGGCACGACGATCGCCGAGGGCACGACTGACGCGAGCGGCACCGCAGCGTTGGAGTTCCGCAACACCGCCGACCCGGGGACGCGCACGTACACCGTCGCCTACGCCGGTAACGACCGCGTCGAGGCGTCCTCGGCGGACTTCACCGTCGAGTCGTCCCGCACCAATGTCGACATCGGTATCGACACACCCACCCTCAAACCCGGCGCCAGTGGCACGGTGACCGTGTCTGTCATCGGCACACCGCAGAAGCCGACCGGCACGGCCACGGTGACCTACGACGGCGCCGTGATCGCCGACAGGGCGTTGGACGCCGACGGCCGCATCAGCGCTCCGTTGACTGCCGTCGCCCCGGGCAGTCACGTCATCGCCGTCACCTACAGCGGCGATGTCCGCTTCGACGGGTCCGACGGCGTCGAGCACGCTCAAGGTCAAGGAGCCGATCGTCAACCCGAACGCCGACGGCGCTGCCGCGATCAACGCGAGCAATCCGTGCCCGGCGAAGGCCGCGGCCTGCGTCGATCTGGCCAACGAGAAGGCGTGGCTGCAGAGCGGTGGGGCGGTCACCTTCGGGCCGGTCGCCATCACCTCCGGGCGTTCGGGCTACCGCACCCCGGCCGGCACCTACTCGGCCTACTGGTTCGACAAGGACCACAAGTCGAGCATCTACGACGACGCCCCGATGCCGAACTCGGTGTTCTTCAACGGCGGCATCGCCTTTCATCAGGGCAGTCTGTCGGAGCAGTCCCACGGATGCATCCATCTCGGTTCCAAGGCCTCGGCCACGTTCTTCGACGACCTCTCGGTGGGCGACACGGTGTACGTCTGGGGTTCGGCGCCCTACTGAGCGGCGGGGTACCAGGCTTGAGCCGCAGTACCACCGGGGTGGGGGCGGGCGGGCTCAGTCCGGCAGCATCGGCACCGACATCCCTTCGTCGCGGCCCAGCATCACGGCCCGGGTGACCGCCGCGGCGCCGAACTTCGTCCGGACGTCGTCCAGGGCGAGGTCGAGGCCGAGCCCGGGCTGACCGTCGAACGGCAGCTCGAGTTGGGTCGCGCCATCGCCGTCGAGGTTGCCGACCGACAGTCCGAGCAGCGTCAGCCCACGCTCGCGGATCATCGGCATCGCCGATGCCAGCAGCAGGCGGACCGCGGTGAGCACATCGGCCGTCTGGGCGGTCGCCTCGGTGAGCGTGCGGGAGCGGGTCGCCCGGGTGTAGTCGTCGAAGCGGAACCGGACCACGACGGTGCGGCCGATGCGGTGCGCCGCGCGCATCCGCCGGGTCACCCGGTCGACCAGTGCGACGGCGATCGTGTCGATGTCGTCGGCGGTCCGGCGGGCCCGGCCGAGCGCCCGCTGGGAGCCGATCGACCCGCGCCGGCGGCCCACCACCACCGGGCGCGGGTCCCGGTTGTGCGCGAGCCGGTGGAGGTGGTGGCCGGCGCCGCGGCCCAGCAGCGACACCAACATCGACTCGCCGGCGTCGGCGACGTCCCCGACCGTGGACAGCCCGACCGCGTGCAGCTTGCCCGCGGTGACCGCTCCGACGCCCCACAACCGCTCCACCGGTAGTGGGTGCAGGAACGACAGCTCGTGACCCGGCGCGACGATCAGCAGCCCGTCCGGCTTGGCGACCCCGCTGGCCACCTTGGCCAGGAACTTCGTCCGGGCCACCCCGACCGTGATGTTCAGTCCGACGTCCCGCGCGACCCGGGACCGCAGGGCCGTTGCGATCGACGCCGGGTCCCCGACCAGCCGACGCAACCCGCCCACGTCCAGGAAGGCCTCGTCGATCGAGATCCCTTCGACCAGGGGGGTGGTGTCACGGAAGATGTCGAACACCGCCCGGCTGGCCGTGACGTACGCCTCGAAACGTGGCTCGGCCACCACCAGATCCGGGCACAGCCGCCGGGCCTGCGTCCCGGACATCGCCGTCTTCACCCCACGGGCCTTGGCCTCGTAGCTGGCGGCCAGGATCACCCCACCGCCGACGACCACCGGTCGTCCACGCAGGCTGGGGTCGTCGCGCTGCTCGACCGACGCGTAGAACGCGTCGAGGTCGGCGTGCAGGATCGCTGCGTCACCGGGGGCGGCGCGCGAGCCGGGAAGGCGGGCGGAATCGGACACGAACACATGTTCGCATCGACCACCGACAGTGCCGGTGGCGTCGGCTCAGCGGGCGGTGGTGATGCCGGTCAGCAGCCAGCGCAGGCCGTCGTCGAACGTGCGGTCCAGCAGCTCGGGGGACAGGGCTCCCGATCCGCCGGGGGCGGCGAACGCCGCCGACCCGATGGTGTGGATCAACAGCACCCGGATCGCGGATTGCCGGCCGGTGTCGGGCACGCCGGCTTCGGCCAGCAGGGCGGTCATGATGCCGCCGAGGCGTTGGGCGTGGGGCCCGCGGGAGCCCTGCCTCGACAGGTAGAGCGGCACCAGGTCGGGCCGGATCGACAGCATCCGGTAGGTCGACGTCATCACCTGTCGCAACCCGTCGACCGCCTCGGACCCGGCCGCCGGCACCTCGATCCCGGCCAGCGCGTCGTCGAGCAGCAGGTCGATCAGCTCGTCCTTGTCGGAGACGTGGCTGTAGAGCGCGTTGGGGGCCACCCCCAGGACCGCGGCCAGGCCGCGCATGCTGAGGGCGGCAACACCCCGATCAGCGACCAGGGTCCGGGCCGCGGCCACCACTCGGTCCCGGTCCAGACCGGCCCGGTGCCCGGGTGTGCGTGGCTCTTCCACCCGCCTACTGTACAGCGTACAGTCGAGTTGTACGTCGTACAGTTCCCCTCGCGAGGAGATGTCATGTCCGAGTCCCGATCCGGTACCGCCGCCGGAGTCCCGTTCGTCGCCCTACCGCCCGGCTCCGAACGACCCGAGGCGCCGGTGGTCATCAGCTGGCACCTGATGGATCCGCCGCGCACCGAGGTGGCGATGGCGGCGGCGCTGCCGCTGGCCGACCTCGACGTGTGGCGCATCCACCTCGGGTTGCCGATGACGGGCGGCCGGATGGGGGTGGGTGGACCGGAGGAGCTGTGGGGCCTGGCGGCACGGGACGCCGTCCAGCTCGTTTTCGGGCCGATCAGCCGACAGGCGGCCGACGAGTTCGAACCGGCCTTCCGCGCGCTCCAGGAGCAGCTCGGCTTCGTCGACGGTCCGCTCGGGGTGATGGGTGGTTCGCTCGGCGCCGCCGTCGCGCAGCTCGTCCTGACCGAGACGGAACGGCCGGTGCGAGCTGCGGTGCTGATCAGCCCGGTGGTGCAGCTCCGGCGGCTGGTCGACGCCATGGCGGCCGGCTTCGGCGTCCCGTACCCGTGGTCGGGGGGCGCGGACCGGATCGCCGACCAGCTGGACTTCATCGCCCGGGCCGATGCCGTGGCCGCCACCGGAGCGGCCGTGGCGGTGGTCACCGGCGAGCGCGACGACCCCGAGACGCGCGAACCTGCTGCGGCTCTCGTCGCGGCGCTGACTGCGCGCGGAGCCACCGTCGACAGCCTCCTGGTCGCCGGCATGGGGCACGCGCTCGCCGACGAGCCGGGGATCGAGGCCGCGCCGCAGACCACGCACGCCGCGACGGTCGACCGCTACGCCGCCGACTGGTTCCGCCGGCATCTGAGCTCCTGACAGCGCCGCATCCTTCGCCGGAACCGACTCGTGCGCAAGGGGTCTGCGCCGGCCGCTGAACGACACCCATCGCCGGAGTGGTCCGGAATGCCGCGGGTACCGTTGGCGGGCATGCGAATCACCCCTCCTGCTGAGCTGCCCACCACCCTCGGCGCGCTGCGCGCGTCCGGCCATCAGCTCCGCTCGGTCAAGGCCGAGCTCCGCGGCAACCTCCTCGACGCGTTGCGCGCCGGGACCGACCCGTGGCCCGGCATCGTCGGCTTCGAGAGCACCGTCGTACCGCAGCTCGAGCGGGCGATCATCGCCGGCCACGACCTCGTCCTGCTGGGTGAACGCGGCCAGGGCAAGACGCGGCTGCTGCGCACGCTGACCGGGCTGCTCGACGAGTGGACCCCGGTCATCGAGGGCTCCGAGATCGGCGAGCATCCCTACGATCCCATCACCGTCGGCGGCCGGCGGCGGGCCGCGGAACTGGGGGACGAGCTGCCCGTCACCTGGCGGCACCGCAGCGACCGCTACACGGAGAAGCTGGCCACCCCCGACACCGCGGTGGCCGACCTGATCGGCGACATCGACCCGGTCAAGGTCAGCGAGGGCCGCTCGCTGGGCGATCCGGAAACCATCCATTTCGGGCTGGTCCCGCGCGCCCACCGTGGCGTGATGGCCATCAACGAGCTGCCCGACCTCGCCGAGCGGATCCAGGTCGCCCTGCTCAACGTGATGGAGGAGCGCGACATCCAGGTGCGCGGCTACACCGTGCGGTTGCCGCTGGACGTGCTGCTCGTCGCCTCGGCGAACCCCGAGGACTACACCAACCGGGGGAGGATCATCACGCCGCTCAAGGACCGCTTCGGCGCTGAGATCCGGACCCACTACCCGCTGGAACTCGCGGACGAGATCGCCGTCATCCGGCAGGAGGCGGCGCTGACCGCCGACGTCCCCGACCACCTGCTGCAGATCATCGCCCGCTTCACCCGGCTGCTGCGTGAGTCCAACGCGGTCGACCAGGGCTCCGGGGTGTCCGCCCGGTTCGCCGTGGCCGCCACCGAGACCGTCGCCGCCGCGGCCATGCGCCGGGCCGCCATCGCCGGCGAGAAGTCGCCCACTGCACGGCCGATCGACCTCGAGGCGACCATCCCGGTGCTCCGCGGCAAGCTCGAGTTCGTCACCGGCCAGGAGGGCCGCGAGGAGGAGGTGCTGGAGCACCTGCTGCGCCGCGCCACCGCCGACACCGCGCGCCACCTGCTCCGTGGGGTCGACCTGACGCCGCTGGCCGAGGCCGTCACCCGGCACCCGCTGCGCACCGGAGATCGCGTGACGGCCACCGAGCTCGTCGCGTCGCTGCCGGAGGTCGACACCCTGACGACGGTCGCCCAGCGGCTCGGCGTCACCGGCACGGAGGACCCCGGCCCGATGGCCTCGGCGGCCGAGCTGGCACTGGAGCTGCTGTTCCTCACCCGAAAGCTCACCAAGGAGCCCAGCGACGACGGCGACACCATCAGCTATGGCTGATCTCCCCGGCAGGCGCCCCGGCCCCTACGCCCGCCGGCGGGGATACTCCTACGGCCCGTACCTCGACGGGCCCGATCCGCTGGCGCCGCCGTTCGACCTGACCGCGGCGTTGGACAAGATCGGCCGCGACGTCATGGAAGGCAGCTCGCCGCAGCAGGCGTTGCGCGAGTTGCTCCGGCAGGGCCTGCAGAACCGCCGTGGCCTGGACGATCTCACCCGCCGGCTGTGGGAACGGCGACGGGAACTGCAGCGGGACAACCGCGTCGACGGCACCCTGCAGGAGGTCCGCGAGCTGCTCGAGAAGGCGCTGAGCGCCGAACGGCAGGCCTTGGCCCGGCAGGACTCCGACGACGCCCGGTTCCGCGAGATGGACCTGGACACGTTGCCGGACAACACCGGTCGCGCGGTCGCCGCGCTGAACGACTACCAGTGGCAGTCCTCGGACGGCCGGGAGGCCTACCAGGAGATCAAGGACCTGCTGGGCCGGGAGATGCTCGACCAGCGCTTCGCCGGGATGAAGGAAACACTGCAGCAGGCCACCCCGGAGGACGTCGCCCGCGTCCGGGAGATGCTCGCCGACCTCAACCAGCTGCTCGCCGACCACGCCGCGGGGACCGAGAACCCGCAGCAGTTCGGCGATTTCATGGCACGGCACGGCGAGTACTTCCCGGAGAACCCGAAGAACACCGAGGAGCTCGTCGACCTTCTCGCTGCGAGAGCGGCGGCCGCGCAACGGATGATGAACTCGCTCAGCCCCGAGCAGCGGGCCGAGCTCGCCGAGCTGAGCCGGCAGGCGTTCGGCGACCCGGCGCTGGCCCAGGCGCTCGCGCAGTTGGACGCGCAGCTGCAGGGCATGCGGCCCGGCGAGGACTGGTCCGGTGCGGAGCGGTTCCGCGGCGACAACCCGATGGGAATGGGCGAGGCCACCCGCGCGATGGAGGAGCTCGCCCAGCTCGAAGGGCTGGGCGACCAGTTGGGCCAGAGCTATCCCGGTGCCCGGCTGGACGACATCGACCTCGACGAACTCGCCGCGGCCCTGGGGGACAAGGCGGTGGCCGACGTCCGCGACCTGGCCGCGCTGGAGCGGGAACTGCGTGACCAGGGTCTGTTCGAGCGTGCTCCCGACGGGTCACTGCGGCTGTCGCCGAAGGCCCTCCGGCGTCTCGGCCAGGCTGCGCTGAAGGACGTCGTGGACACCATCGGCTCCCGCCGGGGTGACCGGCAGACCCGACGCTCGGGTGCGGCGGGGGAGCCGACCGGGGCCAGCCGGCCGTGGGCGTTCGGCGACACCGAGTCGTGGAACGTGCCCCGTACGCTGCTGAACGCCGAGCTCCGGCGGGCCGGCGGCGACGAACGCACCTTGGACGTCAGTGATGTCGAGGTCATCGAGACCGAGCACCGCTCACGGGCGGTGGTGGCACTGTGCGTGGACACCTCCTGGTCGATGGTCCAGGACGGCCGGTGGGTGCCGATGAAGCGCACCGCACTCGCGCTGCACCAGCTGATCTCGACCCGTTTCCGCACCGATGACCTGCAGCTCATCACCTTCGGCCGGCAGGCCGACGAGGTCGAGCTGGCGGAACTGATCGGGCTGGAGGGCGCCTACGTGCAGGGCACCAACCTGCACCACGCGCTGATGCTGGCCTCCCGGCACCTGCACCGGCATCCGGACGCGGTACCGGTGGTGCTCGTGGTCACCGACGGCGAGCCCACCGCACACCTGGAACCCGGTGTGGGGCCGTACTTCTCATACCCGCCCGACCCCGAGACGCTGCAGGTCACCGTGCGCGAGCTGGACAACCTGACCGCCCGGCGGGCGGCGATCACGTTCTTCGTGCTCGGCGACGACCCGCGGCTGGCCGTGTTCATGGACGCATTGGCCCGGCGCTGCCACGGCCGGGTCGTCGCGCCCGACCTGGACGGCCTCGGCGCGGAGGTGATCGCGGACTATCTCCGGCAGCGCAGTTGAGGCGGTGGTGGGCCGGGTCCCCGGCCCACCACGCCTCTCACCGACGGATCGTGAGCTCCGCCCGGGCCGCCACCGCCGCCGCCACCATGTTGCGGAGCGCTGACTCGACCTCGACCGGCGTCCGGGTCTTCAGGCCGCAGTCCGGGTTGACCCACAGCCGGCGCGGGTCGACGGCGGCCATCGCCCGGTCGATCAAGGCCCGGATCTCCGCCACCGACGGCACCCGCGGCGAGTGGATGTCGTACACGCCCGGCCCGATACCGCGGGTGTAGCCGACCCGAGCGAGGTCGTCGAGCAGCTCCATCGCCGACCGGGCCGCCTCCACCGAGGTCACGTCGGCACCGAGATCGGCGATGGCGTCGATGACCTCGCCGAACTCCGAGTAGCACAGGTGGGTGTGCACCGAGGTCGCGGCGCTCACCCCCGAGGTGGCCAGCCGGAACGCCCGCACCGCCCAGTCCAGATACGCGGCCCGGTCGGAACGCCTCGGCGGCAACAGCTCCCGCAGCGCCGGCTCGTCGACCTGGATGATGCCGATGCCCGCGTTCTGCAGGTCGACGGTCTCGTCGCGGATGGCCAGCGCCACCTGGAAGGCGGTGGTGGCCGGCGGCTGGTCGTCCCGGACGAACGACCACGCCAGGATCGTCACCGGGCCGGTCAGCATCCCCTTCACCGGCTTGGAGGTGAGGCTCTGCGCGTACGCCGCCCAGGTCACCGTCATCGCCCGGGTCCGGTGCACGTCGCCGTAGAGCACCGGCGGCCGCACGCAGCGGGAACCGTACGACTGCACCCAGCCCTGCGCCGTGGTGGCGAAACCGCCGAGCTGCTCGGCGAAGTACTGCACCATGTCGTTGCGCTCGGGCTCGCCGTGCACCAGCACGTCCAGCCCGATGTCCTCCTGCAGCGCGATGACCGCCGCGATCTCGGCCTTCATCCGGGACTCGTACCCACGCCGGTCCAGCGTTCCGGCCCGCAGCTCGGCCCGGGCCGTGCGCACCGCGGCGGTCTGCGGGAACGAGCCGATCGTGGTGGTGGGCAACGGCGGCAGCTCCCACCGGGTGCCCTGCACCATCCGCCGGTGCGCCTCGTCGCCGCGCCGGAAGGCCTCCTCGCGCAGGCCGGCCACCCGCGACCCCACCTGCGGCTGGTGCACCCGGGCTGCCGACCGGCGATCGGCCAGCGCCACCCGGGCCTCGTCCAGCGCGGGGACCGCGGTCCCGGCCAGCGCGGTGGCGAGATCGACGACCTCGACGACCTTCTCGTCGGCGAAGGCCAACCACGACCGCAGCTGCGGATCCAGCCCGGTCTCGCCGGTCAGGGTGTAGGGGACGTGCAGCAACGAGCACGAGCTGGAAACGACCACCGACGTGCCCACCCGGTCCCGCACGGTGGCCAGCAGCTCCAGTGCCCGGTCCGGGTCGGTTCGCCAGACGTTGCGCCCGTCGACAACCCCGGCGACGACGAGCCGCCCGGCCCAGTCGAGGCCGGCGTCCGGCATCGCGCCGTTCACGAGATCCAGCGCCAGGCCGTCGATCCGGGTCGCCAGCAGGTCCGGGAGCACCGGGCCGGCGTCACCGAAATAGGTCGCCACCAGCACCGCGGGGCGATCGTCGGTCGAGGTCAGCCGGTCGTACGCCCGACGTGTCGCCGACCGCACGGCGTCATCGACGTCCAGCGTGAGCGCCGGCTCGTCCAGCTGCACCCAGGTCGCGCCGGCCGCGGCCAGCGCGGACAGCAGGGCGGCGTACTGCGGCAGCAGGTCGTCCAGCCGGGCCAGGGGCGCGGCGGTCGCACCCAGCGGCGCCTTGGCCAGCAGCAGGAAGCTGACCGGGCCGAGGACCACCGGCCGGGCCGGGACGCCCTCGGCGACCGCCGCCGCCACCTCGGCCAGCAGCGCTCCGGTGTGCAGCGAGAACGCCGTCGACGGGCTGATCTCCGGCACCAGGTAGTGGTAGTTGGTGTCGAACCACTTGGTCATCTCCAGCGGCGGTGCGTCGACGGTCCCGCGGGCCATTGCAAAGGCGCGGTCGAGGTCGTCGGCGATGCCGGCGAACCGCTCCGGGACGGCGCCGAACAACACCGCCGTGTCGAGAACGTGGTCATAGAGCGGGGTGCCGACGGGCACCGAGTCCAGACCGGCGGCGACCATCGCGGCCCGGTCGGCGCGGGCGAGATCGGCAGCCACCTCGCAGCAACTCGGCGCGGTCGGTGGTGTTGGACCAGTACCGCTCGAGCGCCCGTTTGAGCTCGCGGTGCGGTCCGATCCGGGGACGGCCCAGGACGGTGCGGGTGAATCGGGGGACAGCGACAGCAGAGGTCGACATGACGGGTCCTTCGGACGCGGGGGGACGGACCGCGCCCTTCGTGCGGGTACACCCGACCGACGCCGGGCCACGGTGGATCTCCACCGGGGCGCGTCGCGCGCAGGTACACCCGCCCTCCCTCGGGGCAGCGGACCACCGGGGACGGACGTCCCCGGTACGCGTGGCAGGTCTTCGGACTCGTGGGCGGCCCCGGACATCCGGGTGTTCCTACTGGCCGTCGCTTCCCGGGAGGCTTCCCAGTGCGGATGACGGCGGTCGTTCCCACTGACCGCTGCGGGGCAGTTCCGGAGTCACACCGGATTCCCTCTCGCCACTCCGACCCGCCTCTGCGGACGTCGGGGAAAGCTTCGACACCTCCGGCACCGCCTGGGCGGACCGGGGTGAACCACGAGCAGGGCGATCATAACCCCAGTCCGCCGGTTCACGGCAACTGCGGTTCCCGTCGGCGTCAGTCGGCCCGGTGGATCCGATCGGCGTAACGCTGCAGCAACTGTCCGAACCGCACCACGTCGGACGCCGCCCCGTCGGCGAGCTGGTCGGCGAGCCATTCCCGTCCGGGCGGTGACGGCCCGTGCGCGCAGCGCGCCGCCGGCCGAGGTCGTGGTGCTCGCGATCCGGGCCGAGCGTGGCCTGCCGCTGCCGGCCCCCGACTTGACGGACACCGCACTGGCCCTGGCCGGACTCGCGGTGCGCTTCGCGGCGGCCGCCGGGGTCGTCGTGCGGGATCGACGATCATGACCCCGTCCGGGATCCGCCAGATCGTCTACGGCATCGCCAACGTCGTCGGCGGCGTGCTCACGTGGTTCTTCAACCTCCGCTACGACGGCGACGTCGGGTACCTCGCCGCCAGGCTCGCCAACGACGCCGCGTCGTCGGCGGCGGCCGACCTGCTGGTGGTGTCGGCGGCGGTGACCGTGTTCGTCGTCGCCCGTCGCCGAGGCCCGGCGGCTGGCGATGCGGATGCTGGTCCCGATCCTGTTCCTGATCACCGGGCTGCTCATCGCGATGGCCTTCGCGGTGCCGGCGTTCCTGCTGTACCGGGAGCGGGTCCTGGCGGCCGTCCGGGTCGTCGCCCGGCCCTGAGAACTCGGTTGATCGTGTCCCGAACGGCGCTGCTGTCGTGACGGCCGATCAGGCGCGGTCGGTGAGCCGGTTCACGCCGGTGGTCTCGTCGTCGGTGAGGTCGGCACCGGTCTCGGACTCGATGGCCTTCTCGGCCTCGGCGATCTTGTCGTCGAAGGCCTTGGGGTAGGTGTCGGTCATCGCGGTCGGGTCGTTCAACTCGTCGGAGTCGTCGGCCGGATCGCGGTCGGCGACGTCCTGGTCGACGATGGCGCGCTGGTCGCCGGTCACGGGCTGCGGGTCGGTCACGAGATCCTCCGGTGGGGTGTGCGCCGGACGTCGGGCGCGGGGTCTGGCGCGGGACGCGACCGGGGTGACCCGGCCTGCGTCCGCAGTGCATCTCTATCCATCCGGCCGTCCGCGCAACCGCGCGTCCGGGTGGATGAGGCTGGGCACTGCTCCGGTGTGACCACACCCGCTCCCGCGTCCGACAGCGCGACTGCCGCGACCTCCCCGGACACCGTCCGCTGGCTGTTCGCCGACCAGCTGGGACCGTCCTTCCTCGACCGCCCCGATCAGCGGGTGCTGCTGGTCGAATCGCGAAAGGTCTTCGCCCGCCGCCGCTTCCACCGGCAGAAAGCCCACCTCGTGCTGTCGGCGCTGCGACATCGCGCCGTCGAGCTGGGAGACGCCTGCACCTACATCCGGACCGACCGCTACGCCGACGCGGTGCGCGACTTCGGCGAGCCGGTGTCGGTGTGTCACCCGACGAGCCGGTCGGCGCTACGCATGGTCGGCCGCCTGCCCGGGGTCGAGATGCTGCCGGCGCGGGGGTACGCGACGTCGATGGAGCAGTTCGCCGCGTGGGTGCAGTCGCGGGGTCGGCGACGGCTGCTGCTGGAGGACTTCTACCGGGAGGCGCGACGGCGTTTCGACCTGCTGCTCGACGGTGACGAACCGGTCGGCGGGCAGTGGAACTACGACGCCGACAACCGGGAGCCGCCGCCCCGTTCCGGTGGGGTCGGGGTGCCCGAGCCGTGGTGGCCGACCGAGGACGAGATCGACGAGCAGGTGCGGGCCGACCTCGACCGCTGGGAGGCCGACGGCGACGTGTCGTTCGTCGGCGTCGACGGCCCGCGCCGTTTCGCCGCGACCGCGGACGAGGCCCGGCGGGCCCTCGCCCACTTCGTCGAGCACCGGCTGGACCGGTTCGGTCCCACCGAGGATGCCGTCCTCGCCGACGACCCGTGGATGTCGCACTCCCTGCTCTCCGCGCCGCTGAACCTCGGGCTGCTGGATCCGCTGGAGATCGCCCACGCGGCGGAGGAGGCGTACCGGGCCGGGAACGCCCGGCTGGCCTCCGTCGAGGGTTTCATCCGGCAGATCGTCGGCTGGCGCGACTACGTCTGGCACCTGTACTGGCAGCAGGACGAGGACTACCGCAACCGCAACGCGCTCCGGGCGACCACCTCGCTACCGGAGTGGTTCACCGAGCTCGACGGCGACGCGGTGCAGGCCCGCTGCCTGTCGACGGTGCTGGGCAACCTGCGCGACCACGGCTGGGTGCACCACATCCCGCGGCTGATGATCCTGGGCAACTACGCGATGCAGCACGGCTGGCAGCCGGCCGAGGTGACCGACTGGTTCCACCGCTCATTCGTCGACGGCTACGACTGGGTGATGGTGCCCAACGTGGTGGGGATGAGCCAGCACGCCGACGGCGGTGTGATGGCGACCAAGCCCTACGCCTCCGGTGGCGCCTACATCGACCGGATGACCGACTTCTGCAAGAGCTGCCGCTACGACCCGAAGGTCCGGGTGGGGGAGAAGGCGTGCCCCTACACCGCGGGCTACTGGGCGTTCCTGCATCGCCACAAGGACGACTTCGCCCGCAACCACCGGATGGCCCAGGCCGTCCGTGGACTGGACCGGCTCAAGGACCTGGCGGCGCTGCTCGAGCAGGAGGCCGACCGGGGGTCGGGGCCACCGTAGGCGGGCTGCCCGTGCCGGCCCCGTGCCCCGAGAGTCATCTCCGGGGCCGACTTCGCGCTGCCTGCTTCCGTCAACGCTTCCAACATGTCGGACGCGTTGACGGAACGCGGCAGCGCCACGGCAGCGGCACCGGCAGCGGCAGCGGCAGCGACTCTCGGGCACGGGGCTGCCGCGCCGGCCCCGTGCCCGTGCCCGTGCCCGTGCCCGTGCCCGTGCCCGAGAGCGTCAGCGTGATCGGGTCCACCGGCCCATCGACACCGGCGTCCACGTCCGTTCGGTGTGACGACAGTCGCACCGGACACGAGCGTCGGCACCCGCCGCGAGGTGACGCTGGGTGCGGACTGGATCCGACTCCGGGTCACGATCCGTTACCGTGGAACGGTCAAGCCTACGAGCCCCGCAGTGGGACAGTCTTGGGCACCGCGGGCGACCCTGCCGATCGACGGGTTCGTCGCATGCCCGCAGGAAGGGTCGTATGGCCGGGAACGCCATCCACAGGTTCCGTAACACCGCCGTTCTCGCCGTCTGCGCGATCGAGGCACCCCGGGTCATCACCTCCGATGCGTTGGACGCGCGTCTCGCAGGGGTCTACCAGCGGGTGGGCCTGCGGCCCGGGATGATGCAGCGGCTCGCCGGGATCAGCGAGCGACGCTGGTGGAACAAGGGCACGACGTTCGTCGACGGGGCCGCGATGGCCGGCGCGAAAGCGATGGCCGAGGCGGGGGTCCAGCCCGGTCAGATCGGGTTGATGATCAACACCTCGGTCAGCCGCGCACATCTGGAGCCGTCCACCGCCATCACCGTGCACCACCAATTGGGCCTGCCCAGCTCGTGTCACAACTTCGACGTCACCAATGCCTGCCTCGGCTTCGTCAACGGGATGCAGCTCGCCTCGGCGATGATCGACAGCGGCCAGATCGACTACGCGCTCATCGTCAACGGCGAGGACGCCGAGGAGCTGCACGAGGCGACGATCGCCCGGCTCGAGGAGCGCGCCGCGACCGCCAAGCACATCTTCGACAACTTCGCGTCCCTGACGTTGGGGTCGGGAGCGGCGGCCATGGTGCTCGGCCGGGCCGACCTGCACCCGGAGGGCCACCGCTACCTGGGTGGCGCGACCCGGTCGGCGAGCCAGCACAACGAGCTGTGCGTCGGGGACATGGACGACATGCGGACCGACTCGACCGGCCTGATGAACGCCGGCATCGAGCTGACCCTGGAGATGTGGGGTGAGTCCGCGGCCGAGTTCGGCTGGGAGCACGGCATCAGCCGCTACATCATCCACCAGGTCAGCAACGTGCACACGAAGGCGATCGCCAAGGTCCTGGACATCGACACCGACCTCGTCCCGCTGACCTTCCCGACCCGCGGCAATCTCGGGCCGGCGGCCATCCCGCTGACCCTGGCCAGCGTCTCGGGCGAGTTGTCTCAGGGGGACAGGGTGCTCCTGATGGGGATCGGATCGGGGCTCAACGCCTCGATCTCCGAGATCGTCTGGTGACGCGCCGGCCCTTCCGCCCACGTTCCCGCACCGCCCCGGCGACGCTGCCGCCGCCGGGTCTGCCCGGCCTCGAACCGTCGTGGTCACGGCTCGCCGACGTCGTGGACGCCGACGGGATCACCCGGACGTTCCACGTCCTGGACGCCGGTGATCCCGAGGCCACCGTCGGCACGCTGCTGTGCGTGCACGGCAATCCCACCTGGAGCTACCTCTGGCGCCGGCTGCTGGCGGATCCGCCGGCGGGCTGGCGGGTCGTCGCCATGGACCACCTCGGGATGGGGTACTCCGAGCGGCTGCCGACCGCTCGCACGCTGGCCCAGCGGGTCGACGACCTCGGGCGGCTCACCGAAGCGCTCGGCATCACCGGACCGGTGGTGACCGTCGCCCACGACTGGGGCGGCATCCTGTCGCTGGGCTGGGCGGACCGGCACCGCGACCAGCTCCGCGGCGTGGTGCTCACCAACACCGCCGTGCACCAGCCGGCATCATCCCAGGGGCCGGTGCTGATCCGGCTGGCTCACCGCCGATTGCTCAACGAGCTCACCGTGCGGCGGACGTCGCTGTTCGTTCGCACCACCACCGGACTGAGCCGGCCGACGCTGCCGGCGGACGTCCGCGATGCGTTCTCCGGGCCTTACCGGGACACCGCCGCCCGCGCCGCGGTCTCGGAGTTCGTCGCCGACATCCCGTTCGACGCCGGTCATCCGAGCCGCCCCGCGCTCGACCGGATCGCCGACGGCGTCACCACCCTCGACGTCCCGGCGTTGATCCTGTGGGGCCCGAAGGACCCGGTGTTCCTCGAAGAACACCTCCGGGACCTGCGCGAACGGCTGCCGCAGGCGGACCTGCACCGCTACGAACGGGCCAACCACCTGCTGCCCGAAGATGCCCCCGGATACCCCGCCGTCATCGCGGACTGGCTGTCCGCGCTCGACGCGCCCCCGCCGGTCCGGCCGGTGCTCTCCGACCTGCCGCCGACGCTCACCAGGCTGCACGAACGGCGGCACGACGCGACGCCGGCCGTGGTCGGGGCCGGCGGCGTCTCGATCAGCTGGGCCGACCTGCACCGCCGGGTCGAGGCCATCGCCGCCGGCCTCGCGGACGCCGGCGTCCGGCCCGGCCACCGGGTCGCGCTGCTGGTGCCGCCGTCGATCGACCTGACCGTGGCGCTGTACGCCGTCTGGCGGGCCGGCGCGGTCATCGTCGTCGCCGACAAGGGTCTGGGAGTGCGCGGGATGGGCCGGGCGCTGCGCAGCGCCCAGCTGGACCACCTCATCGCCGACACCGCCGGACTGCTGGCGGCCGGACCGTTGCGGCTGCCGGGCACCAGGATCGCCGTCCGACCGCCATCGGCGATCGTGGCGCGGCTGTCCGGCACCCGCACGTCGTTGGTCGAGCTCGAACGTCGTGGCGCCGCGCTGCCGGGGCCGGCCGAGCCGGGACCCGACGCCGAAGCCGCCATCCTGTTCACCTCCGGTGCCACCGGGCCGGCCAAGGGTGTCCGCTACCGCGACGGCCAGGTCCGGGCCCAGCTCCGCCTGATCGGCCGCACCTACGGACTGACGCCGGACGATCGCATCGTCGCCGCCTTCGCCCCGTTCGCGCTCTACGGGCCGGCGCTGGGCATCCCGAGCGCGGTGCCGGACACCGACGTGACCAAGCCCGGCACGCTGACCGCGGTCGCGCTCGCCGAGGCCGCCGCCCGGATCGGCGGCACGGTCGTCTTCGCCTCCCCGGCCGCGCTGCGCAACGTGCTGGCCACCGCGGCGGATCTCAGCGACGCCCAGCGACTGACGCTGGCCGGCGTGCGGCTGCTGATGAGCGCCGGGGCACCGGTTCCGGCCGACCTGCTGCGGAAGCTGCAGCGGGTGCTGCCACAGGCGGCGATGCACACCCCGTACGGGATGACCGAAGCCCTGCCGCTGACCGACATCTCGCTGCCGCAGATCCTCGCCGCCGGTGACGGGGACGGGGTCTGCGTGGGCCGGCCGCTGGACGGCGTCGAATTGGCCGTGGTGGCGCTGGATGTCGCCGGCACCGCCGCGGGCGAGCTGTCCGACGCGCCCGACGTCACCGGCGAGATCTGGGCGCGGGCACCGCATCTGCGCGATTCCTACGACGCGCTGTGGGTGACGAACCGGGCCGCGGCCGCGCATCCCGGGTGGCACCGCACCGGTGACGTCGGACATCGTGACGCGCAGGGCCGCTGGTGGATCGAAGGCCGGACCGCGCACCTGGTGCTGACGGCCGACGGGCCGGTCACCCCGGTCGGCGTCGAACAGCGGGTGCAGCGGGCCCTCGGATCCGACACCACCGCCGCCGTCGTCGGTGTCGGGCCGGCCGGGGCGCAGCAGGTCGTCGTGGTGCTGACCGGCACCGGCCCGGTGCTGGCCGGCCTCGCTGTCAGCGACGCGGTCCGG
Source organism: uncultured Actinomycetota bacterium (assembly GCA_963700115.1). GTDB lineage: Bacteria > Actinomycetota > Actinomycetes > Mycobacteriales > Nakamurellaceae > Nakamurella. Next base: position 2,155,119 of record OY969473.1, read on the forward strand.
GCGGCGGCCGCGCCGGTGCCGGTGGCCGCGGTCCTCGTCCGGACGGCGCTGCCGGTGGACATCAGGCACAACTCCAAGATCGACCGCACCGCGCTGTCGGTGTGGGCGGCCCGGACGCTGGCCGGCCGGTGAGGATCCTGCTGACCGGCGCCACCGGCCTGATGGGCCGGTTGACGGCGCAGAAGTTGCTGGCCCGCGGGGACGACGTCACCGTTCTGCAGCGCCGCCCCGCCGGCCTGCACACCCGCGAGGTCCTCGGCGACGTCACCGATCTCACTCTCGCCGAGAGAGCCTGCCAAGGCCAGGATGTCGTGCTGCACCTGGCCGCCAAGGTCGACGCCTTCGGCAGCTGGCCGGATTTCGAACGGGTCAACGTCGGCGGTACCGCCGCGATCGTGGCCGGGTGCCGGGCCGCCGGGGTGCCGCGGCTGGTGAACGTCTCGTCGCCGTCGGTGGCGCACGCCGGTGGCGACCTCGTCGGGGTGGGGGCGCAGCCCGCCGACCCCGACGGCGCCCGCAGTCACTACTCGCGGTCCAAGGCGATGGCCGAAGTGGCGGCGCTGGCCGCCGACGGCCCGGATCTGGCCGTGCTGTCGATCCGGCCGCACCTGGTCTGGGGGCCGGGGGACACGCAGCTGATCGCCCGCATCGTGAACCGCGCCCGGTCCGGCCGGCTGCCGCTGATCGGCAACGGAGCGGCGCTGATCGACACCACCTACGTCGACAACGCGGCTGACGCGATGGTCGCGGCCGTCGACGCCGTCGGCCGCGTCCACGGCGAGGCCCTGGTCGTCTCCAACGGCGAACCGCGGCCGGTCGGGGAGGTCCTCCGCCGCATCTGTGCGGCCGCCGGTGTCCCCGGACCGCGCGGACGGGTGCCGGCCGCGCTGGCCGCCGCGGCCGGCGCGGCGTTCGAGAAGGTCTGGGCCACCGGCGTCTTCACTTCGGAGCCGCCGCTGACCCGGTTCCTCGCCGAGCAGCTGAGCACCGCCCACTGGTTCGACCAGCGCCGCACCCGGGACGCCTTGCGGTGGACGCCCGCGGTCGGGATGGACGAGGGCTTCCGCCGGCTGGCTGCGTCTTACACCGCCTGAAGCCGGTGAGCGGCGTCACCCTGCGCAGCCGGGGAATGAACCGGAGGGCCCGGTGGTTGGAACCCATCGACGGACGCCTGGACATGCCCCGGGTACCAACTGTTGAAAAGTCGCTACGAGCGACCACGCTGCCGAGAGGCGCACTGGCAGGCGTCCGTCCCCACTTCCGACGCGCGACATCAGCTCTGAGCGGAACCACCGGGAAGCGGCACGCGCGGCACCATGGAACACATGAGCACTTCCGCCGGAACCGTCCAGGTCGGCCGCATCGGCCGGCCGGCCCCGGGCGCCGCGACCCTCGTCGTGCTGCACGGCTACGGCGCTGATGAGCGCGACCTGATGACCATGCTGCCGGTGCTGGGCATGATGCTGCCCGGCGTCGACGCCGAGGTGCTCGGCATCCGGGGTTTCTACGACGTCACCCACCGGGGCCGTTCCGGACACTCCTGGTTCCCGGGGCCTGTCGCCACCCCACCGCCGGACGACGAGATCGCCGCCGTCGGGGACCGCATCATCGGCATGGTCACCGAGCACACCGACCGCGCGGTGTGGCTCGGCTTCTCCCAGGGCATGTGCGCTGCGATCACCGCGGTGCGGCGCCGCCCCGACGTGTGCAGCGGGCTGATCGCCCTCAGCGGCTTCAGCTGGCCAAATCCGCAGCCCGGCGATCCCGAGATGGCCGCCGCGGTGCGCGCCGGCGGCGGCATCCCGGCGTTCTACGGCCGCGACCCCGCCGACCCGGCCATCCCGGGCTGTGCGAGTGCGTGGGCTGCGGACTACCTGCGCGACCACACCCGGTTGACCGAACGCACCTACCCCGGGATGGGGCACAGCCTGTCGATGCCCGAGATCGCCGACGTGGTCGGCTTTCTCCGTCCGTTGCTGGATCGTTAGTGGCCCGCGCCCGAAGTAACTCGACGTTCGCGCCGCCAGCTGGCCCGATGCCTTCGTTGCCGACTTCGCACATCCAACAACGGGATTCGCTTCAGCCGCCGCTGTGGCCTCGGACCAGCTGATCGTCACGCACTGTCAACCTTCTTCGGGTTCGGGCCACGAGAACCCGAGTTCGTCGACCAGGGTCAGTAACCGTTCCGCCAGGACCCCGGGCTGCGACAACGCCAACAGGTGACCACCGGGCACCAGCTCCGCCTCGATTCCGAGTCGCTCCCGGCTGACGCGCTGCTGCATGTCGGCCGGGAAGAGCCGATCGTCGCGTCCGGCGAGCACCCGGGTCGGCACCGCCGGGTGGGCCCGGGTCGGCTGCGGCGACCCGAACAGCGACTGCGGCGGCGACCGGTCGTCGCCGGCCAGCACCCGGGCGACGACGTCGTCGGGCAGGTCGTGGAAGAAGCCGGTGAACGGTTCGAACGGCGCGTCCGGATCGCGGCCGTCCCGCCGGTCCGCGGCGCGCCGGGCATCCTCCTGACCGACCGCCGCCCACCACTCGCCGGCCGTCTCGCCCGGCTCCGGGATCATGGCGTTGAGGTAGACCAGCAGGTCCACCGGTACCCGATCGCAGACCGCCGGCGCCAACTGCCCACCCATGGACTGGGCGACCAGCACCACCGGCGGCGCTGCGACCGCAGCCGCCCGCACGACGGCGTCCACCTGGTCGTCCAGGGTGACGCCGTCGTGGTTGGGCAGATCCACGGGGAGGGCGACATGCCCGGCGTCCACCAGCAGTGGTGCGACCCGGTACCAGTACCCCGGGTCGCCGCCCGCTCCGGGAATCAGCACGAACGTCGCCATCACCGTGGTGGCTCAGCCCAGCTTCGCGTGCAGGAAGTCGACGGTCCGCTGCCACGCCACGGCGGCCAGCTCGGGATCGTAGGTCCCCATGTGGTTGTCGGGGTTCATGAAGGCGTGACCGGCCGGGTAGTAGTGGATGTCGGTCTCCACGCCGGACTCGCGCTGCAGCTGCTCGTCCAGCTTCATCGCCTCCTCGAGGGGATACATCTGGTCGGTCTGTCCGTAGTGGCCCTGCACCGGCGCGGTGAGCGTGCGGTAGGAGTCCGGGACACCCGGGCCGACCCCGTAGAACGGCACGGCGGCAGCGATCCGGTCGCCTTCCTGAGCCGCCAGCATCAGCACGAAGCCGCCGCCCATGCAGAAGCCGACGGCGCCGATCTCCGCCGACGTCACGGCCTCGTGGCCGAGCAGGAAATCCACCGCGCCCGACAGATCCCGGGCGGCCTGCTCCACCGGCAGTTGGTTCATCAGCTCACCGGCGGTGGACGCCTCGTGGGACACCTTGCCGCCGTAGAGGTCCGGGGCCAGCGCCACGAAACCCTCGGCGGCGAACCGGTCGACGTAGGCGGCCAGGCTGTCGTCCAGACCCCACCACTCCTGGATGACGATGAGGCCGGGCCCGGTGCCGCCGGGGGGCAGCGCGAGGTAGCCGTGCGCCGTCCGCCCGCCGCTGGTGAAGGTGGTGTTCTGGCGGGGCTGGTCGCTGATGCTGGTCACGCGTCCTCCTGAGGTGATGGCCGCCGCCGGCAAGCAGCCGGCGGTGGGGTCAATCCTGCGTCGCGGCGGTGGCCGCGCCGACCAACGACGCGGCGTCGGCCCCGTCCCGGGGGAAACGGACCCGGCCGACGCGCACGGTGGATCCGGTGCGCAGCCCGGTCGGGAAGCCGCCGACGGTCTCGGGCGTGCTCATCACGTCGTGGATGGCGGCCAGCACCGCGTCGGTCCCGTCGCCGCCGACAGGCATCCGGAGCAGCAGCGACCGGTCGTCCCGGATCGACAGGCAAGCGTCGGCCGGCAGCACCGTGCGCAGCCGGTCGACAGCCGACCGTGGGACGGTCGGCGACCCGGTGGAGTCGACGTCGCCGGACACCACGCACAGCAGGTCGAAGCTGCGGCCCCGGCTGGTCAGGACCGCCGACTCGAGATCGGCCAGGCCGGCCGCCGCGTTCGGCAGATCGGTCCCGGCGTCGCGGTAGGCCAGGCTGCGCAGCTGCTCCTCGCGCTCCACCCGCTCGCTGACGTCGCTCTGATAACCGATGTAGTGGGTGATGCGGCCGGTCTCGTCGCGCACCGCCGACAGGTGGACCTCGTTCCAGAAGGGGGTGCCGTCCTTGCGGTAGTTGCGCAGCACGCTGCGGATGTCGCGGCCCGCGTCCAGGGCCGCCCGCATCTCCTTCACCGCCTGCTGATCGGAGTCCGGACCCTGCAGGAACCGACAGTTGCGGCCCAGGATGTCGTCGGAGGAGTACCCCGTGAGGGTGGCGAAGGCGTCGTTGACGTAGACCAGGGGCTGTTCCGGGTCGAGCCAGTCGGCGATGGTGATGCTCACCGCCGCCACCGACACCGCCCTGACCATCGTCCGGGGCAGGTCGGCGTTCGAGATGCGGCGACCGGCCGGCGTCGTGCCGCCGGTCGGCGCAGTCCCCGGGTCGGGGCTGTGGGTCGCGACGGACGCGGGCAGCTGCGGACGGACCGCACCGCCGCTCTTCTTCAGCCCCGCCAGGATGGCTGTCAGCCGTTCCCGCGGGCGGGTGCCGGCGAGTTCGGGAGCGATGAGGCGCTCGACGAGGGTCGCCGCGACGTCGCGGAGTTTCATGTTGTTGTGGGAGGAGTGCCATCGGAGCAGGTCGAATGCCTGCCCCTCGGCGAGGTCGAAGATCACCATCATCATGCCCTTGGCCTGCTCGATCAGGTCCCGGGTAGCGGCGGCATCGATCACCGCGCGGGTGGTCTCCTGCTCACGGTGCCGTCGGAGGCTGACGGTGATGTCGACGACGAAGCCGCTGAGGGTCGAGACACCGCCGGCGTCACCGGCCGCGTAACCCACGGTGAGGACGGTCTTGACCTTCTTACGGGCATCGACCAGCCGGAGCCACTCACAGAACGTCGTGCCGGCGGACAGGGCGTCCGCGACCGCTCGATCCCACCGGGGCCGGTCCTCCGGGTGCACATGACGCGACATCACATCCAGCGTCGGCAGCACGTCAGCCGGCGCGAATCCGAAGATTCCGTACGTCCGGTCCGTCCAGACCGTCTTGCGGGACCGGACGTCGTGCGAGAACCTGCCGAAGGGCAGACCGCTGCCGGTCACCTCCGGTCTCGTGACCTCTGCGGTCGAGTGCGAGTCACGCCTGTCGGTCACCCGGCGAACCTCATCCGTACTCCTGCTCACGCGGCCTGCACGCACCCATGGTTTGAGCGCTTTCGATCGTATCTTTCGGCACGCCGGTCACGTGCCGGGTTGACCGACCCGGAGGGCCTTGCCGAGGTGGACGGAGTTCGCCTCCGCCGCGTAATGGCCGAACGCCGGGACCGAGCGGTACCCCGAATCGGCGTACAGCGCGATCGCCTCCGGCTGCATCAGCCCGGTCTCGAGCACCAGCCAGCCGGCGCCCGCGGCGGCCGCGGTGCTCTCCAGGTGGGAGAGCATCGCCCGGGCGAAGCCGCGCCCACGCTGTCCGGGCACCACGTACATCCGCTTGAGCTCGGCCACCGACCCGGCGGGATCGGGAACCTGCGGGGCGGCGGCGCCGAGCATCCGCCAGCCGCCCATCGCGGCCGGCAGGTCCGCGGACGCGTACAGCAGGAAGAAGCGCCCGAGCGGTGGGCTGAACTCGTCGTGGTCGACCGGGGTCTCGTCGGGACCGCCGTAGCGGATGACGTACTCCTGCTGGACCTCCGCGATGAGGCGTTGGGCGTCCGTGTGGTGGTAGGGCACGGGGCGGATGTCGAGCGGCACCCGTTCATTTTCCTCCGTGCGGCGGGTGCTCCCGACCGTCCCCGGGTGGGGAATAGGCCGGCGCACCGTCCCGTTGGACCCCGACAGCCCCACCGAGAGGAAATCTTCATGGCCACCACCGACCTGACCGGCACCACCTTCGAGAGCACCCTCAGCGACAACGGCATCGTGCTCGTGGACTTCTGGGCGTCGTGGTGCGGCCCGTGCCGCGCCTTCGCACCGACCTACGACGCGGCGTCGGAGAAGCACCCCGACATCGTCTTCGGCAAGGTCGACACCGAGGCCGAGCAGGGTCTTGCGGCCGCCGCCAACATCCGTTCCATCCCCACCCTGATGGCCTTCCGCGACGGGATCCTCGTCTTCTCCCAGCCCGGCGCACTGCCGGCCAAGGGTCTGGAGCAGGTCATCGAGGGCGTTCGTGGACTCGACATGGACGATGTCCGAGCGCAGGTCGCGAAGGCTCAGCAGGCCCAGGCCGGCGCCCAGGTCTGATCGGGCAGGTCAGGCCGCCACCGGCACCGCCACCGGCTCGCCCACGACACCGATTGGACGGACCTCGGGCTCGGCGAGGATCCGGCAGCGTGCCGGCCACATCGGGCTTGCTGCCGAGACGAACACCGTCCTGATCGGCCCGCCGGTCTAGCGTGAGCGGGTGACCCGACTCATCAGCGCCGCACAGACGGCCGAGTTCGCCCGTACCGGAGTGCTTTTCGTTCCCGGGGTGCTGCGCCCGGACGAGGTGGCCCAGGCCGAGCGGGCGATCGACCAGGTGCTCGCCGCGCCCGGTCCGCTCGCGCAGGTCGCCAGCGGGGTCGACGACCCCGGCTCGTTCTTCGAGGACTTCCGGCGCTGGCAGGACATCGACGACATCGAGGACCTCGCCACGGGCTCGCGATTGCCGCAGTACGCTGCGGAACTGTTGGCCACCGAACAGGTCCGCTTCTACCACGACCACACCCTGGTCAAGGAGAGTCGCACCCGGCAGCGCACGCCGTGGCACCAGGACCAGCCGTACTACAACGTCGACGGGCACGGCGTGAGCGCCTGGATCCCGGTCGATCCGGTGCAGGCGCAGGGATGCCTGGAACTGGTCGCGGGCACGCACGACGGGCCGTGGCTGATGCCCCGTACCTTCCTCGACGGAAAAGCCAGGTGGTTCCCCGACGGCACCCTGGACGAGCTGCCCGACATCGACGGTGACCGTGACGCTTTCGACATCCGCCGTTTCGACATGCAGCCGGGCGACGCCATCTTCTTCGACTTCCTGACCGTGCACGGAGCGCCCGGGTTCCCGTTCCCGGGCCGTCGGCGGGTGCTGTCGCTGCGGTACCTGGCCGACGACGCCCGCCACGCACCGCGGGACTGGCGCACCTCGCCACCGTTCGACGAGGTCACCCTGCCGCCGGGGGCCCCGATGGATCATCCGCTGTACCCGGTGGTCTGGCCGGTCGGCTGACACCGTGGTCCGGCCGGCGGCTGACCACGGCGGCCGGCGGCGGCCACCCACGCCAGCTCAGGGTGGAGGTTCGCCGTAGTGAGGTGACGTCGGCCGCACCCCGTTCGCCAATCCGCAATCGCGGCACGTCCGGCCGCCCGCAAGCCCCACCGGCGCGTCAGGGCAGGACCAGCACGCGACCGTCCACCGGCCCGGTCTCGATCCGCCGATGGGCGGCGGCCGCGTCCGCGAGCGGGTACCGCTCGGCGATGCGCGTGGTGAGGGTGCCGTCCGTCGTCAATCGATTGATCAGCGCGGCGCCGGCCGCCAGCTGGGGAACCGTCGCGCGGCTGAGGACGAATCCCTGCACGGTCACGTCGTGGGTGTAGAGGGGTGCCCAGCTCATCTCCGGCGACGGCGTGCGGGCGGCCGTCACGAGAACCCTTCCGCCGTCGACCATCACGGCGGCGGCGACGCGGAAGTCGTTGCCGCCGGACGTGTCCCAGAAGACGTCGACACCGCCCGGTGCGGCAGTTCGGAGCTGCCCCGCCAGGTCTGCCGCGCGGTCGTCGACCACCGCGTCCGCGCCGGCGGCCAGGCAACGGGATGCCTTGTCGGGCCGGCAACCCGCCACCACCCGGACACCCGCTCGACGCGCGAGCTGGATGGCGGCGACACCCACGTTGCCGGCGCCGCCGCCGACGAACACCGTCCATCCGGGACGCAGCGCGGCATGCACGAACCAGGCCAGGTAGGCCGTGATCGCCGGGTGCGCGACCGCGACCACGGTCTCCGGATCCGCGCCGGCCGGCACCGGGTACACCCGGTCCGCCGACACCACCGCGAGGTCGGTGAAGGACCCCTGCCGACCGGCGTGACCGAGGCTGTTCGTCCACACCGGGTCTCCGGTCCGCACGCCGCGCACGGCGTCGCCGACGGCGGCCACGGTTCCCACCAGGTCACGGCCGACGATGAACGGGAAGGGGATCGGCGTGTCGTAGCGACCGCTGCGGACGTAGCCGTCCACCGGGTTCACCGTCGCCGCGGTGACCGACACCAGCACGTCCGTGGGGCCCAGCTCCGGCACCGGCAGCTCGGTGATCCGGATGCTGTCCGCCGGCCCGACCCGGTCGATGACGGCGGCCCGGCGGTGTGTCGGGAGGGTCCTGGTCGGCATCGCCCCATGGTGTCATCTGCCGGGGTTCGGGACGAGGGATCGAGCTCGCGGTGCGCCGCGAGCACCGCTCAGCGCTGCGGGTGGGTGCGGTCGGGGCGACTACGGGCCACGAACCGGAAGCGGTCGCCGCGGAAGACCGATTCCGTCCATTCGACGACGGTGCCGTCGGCGTCCCATCCGGTGCGGTGCACGAACAGCAGCGGCAGGCCGGGGTCCACCCGGAGCAGTGCGGCCTGGATCGGATCGGCGAGTGCCGTCTCGACCATGTCCTCGACGCCGGCCAGCTCGATGCCGTAGGCCTCCCGCATGGTCCGGTACAACGAGCCGCGGTGGTCCAGCTCGGCGGCCAGGTCGGGGAGCGGGCCCGGGAGATGGGCGATCTCGTGCGCGATCGGCTCGTCCGCAGCGGTCCGCAGCCGTTCCACCCGGTGCACCAGCGTTCCCGGCGCCACCCCGAGGTGGCCGGCGACGTCGGCGTCCGCGGGCCGTTCGTCGATCGACAGCACGATGCTGCCCGGCAGTCGACCCTCGTCGTGGGTGTCCTGCGAGAACGACGTCAGCTGACGCAGTTGCATCAGCCGGGGCTGTGCGATGAAGGTGCCCCGGCCCTGCGTCCGCTCCAGCCTGCCGTCGATCACCAGCTCGGTGAGAGCCTGCCGGACCGTCGTCCGAGAGGTCGAGAAACGTTCGGCGAGTTCGCGTTCCGTCGGTACGCCGGTGCCCGGGGTGAGCCCGGCGATCAGCTCGAGAATCTCCTGCTTCACCTGGAAGTACTTGGGGACCTTCACCACCTGGGCTCGCAACAGGGACGCCTTTCGGTGGTGGGACGCGGATGACCGGCCTCGATGGTGGCGGCTGTTGGCCTGGACCAGCAAACCCCGCGAGCTTCCTGCGTGTCGCCGTGAGTGATCAATATGACCCACGTCACAATGATCCCGACCTTGACCCCTGACATAGGTCTATGCCAATCTTCTGTGAGCAATTGGTCCAGACCAATTCGGCCCGGGCGACACGGTGTGTCAATCACGCGAGCGGACGTCCGGCAGGTCCCGCGGACGCCTCCGGCGGACACCGCACTCGCCATCCGCATCACCCCGACGGCCGCATCCCGACGTCGGATCCATCGTCAGCAGAGGAAGACGGCATGAGTACTGCCACCACCCGCACCGCCGCGGCGCCGCCACCCCGGAAGAAGTCGAGGTTGAGAATCCCCGGCTTCGCGCAACTGCAGCGCCTCGGCAAGAGCCTGATGCTGCCCATCGCGCTGCTGCCGGCGGCCGGCATCCTGCTGCGGCTCGGCCAGCCGGATGTGCTGGGCGGGATGTCGACGCCGGTGATCGGCCCGTTCTTCGACGCGATGAGCGCCGCCGGCGGGGCGATCTTCACCAACCTGCCGTTGTTGTTCGCCGTCGGTGTGGCCATCGGCTTCGCCAGGAAGGCTGACGGCTCCACCGCGCTGTCCGCGGTCGCCGGCTACCTCGTCATCGAGGCGGTGTTCAGCACGATGTCGCCGGTGGTTCTCGAGGGTGAGGAGACCATCAACTACAGCGTCTTCGCCGGCATCCTGGTCGGGCTGATCACCGCCGTCCTGTTCGACCGCTTCCACAACATCGAGCTGCCGCCCTACCTCGGCTTCTTCGGCGGCCGCCGCTTCGTGCCCATCGTGGTGTCCGTCAGCACCCTGTTCCTCGGGTTCGCGCTCAGCTACCTGTATCCGCTGTTCGATGCCGGCCTGACGTCGGTCGGGCAGTTGATCGGCGGTTCCGGCGCTCTCGGTGCCTTCGCCTACGGGTTCGCGAACCGGATGCTGATCCCGATCGGCCTGCACCACATCCTCAACACCTACGTCTGGTTCATCTACGGCGACTACCTGCCACCCGGTGGCGGCAAGGTGGCCACCGGTGAACTGACCCGTTTCGCCGCGGGCGACACCACCGCCGGTCTGCTCACCGCCGGCTTCTACCCGATCTTGATGTTCGGCCTGCCGGCAGCGGCCCTGGCCATGATCCACGTCGCCAACAAGAAGCAGCGCAAAGTCGCGCTGGGCATCCTGTCCGCCGCCGGCCTCACCGCGTTCCTGACCGGCGTCACCGAGCCGCTCGAGTTCTCGTTCATGTTCGTGGCGTTCCCGCTGTACGTGGTGCACGCCCTGCTCACCGGACTGTCGCTGGCCATCGCCTACCTGTTGGACATCCACCTAGGGTTCTCGTTCTCCGCCGGCCTGATCGACCTGCTGCTGTACGGCACCGCCCCCGCGGCCAAGAACATCCCGCTGCTGATCGGCATGGGCGTCGTCTTCTTCGCCGTCTACTACTTGCTGTTCCGGTTCGCTATCAAGCGGTGGAACATGCGCACCCCGGGCCGGCAGCCCGACGACGAGTTCGAGGCCGAGCAGGCCGCCAACCTGACCGACGCCGCCGCGTCCGACGCCGGAGCCACCGGTGGCGCCGCCGTGGACAGCCACGCCGAGCGGCTGATCGCCGCCTTCGGCGGCCGGGAGAACCTGGTCAACGTCGACGCCTGCATGACCCGGCTCCGGATGGAGGTCGCCGATCCGGCGAAGGTCGACCGCCGCCGGCTCAAGGCCCTCGGTGCCGCCGGCGTGATCGACGTCGGCTCCAATGTGCAGGCCGTCTTCGGCACCCAGGCCGACACCCTGAAGAACCAGATCAAGGACGCGCTCGCGGCCAACCCGGTCCTCGTCGGAGCGGGCTCCGCGACCGCCGCGGTGGTGGCCGCTCCGGCCGCCTCCGCCCCTGCCGAGGCGCGCACCGCCACCACGGTGGTGCGGTCGCCGCTGCCCGGTCGGACGATCGCGCTGATCGACGTCCCGGACCAGGTCTTCGCCCAGGGTCTGGTCGGGTTCGGGGTGGCCGTGCAGCCGCCGCTGGAGGTCGTCGAAGCGGTTGCTCCGGTGAGCGGTTGGATCCACACCCTGCTACCGCACGCCTACGTGGTCATGACCGACGACAACGTCGGTGTGCTGGTGCACCTCGGGCTCAACACGGTCCAGCTCAAGGGCGAGGGCTTCACCGCCCACGTGGCCAAGGGCGAGCGGGTCGAGGCCGGCCAGCCGGTCATGCGCTACGACGTGCCCGCGGTCGCCGCCACCGGCCGGCCGACCGTCGTGCCCGTCGTGGTGCTGGAGCGGCCGGTCACCGACCTCGAGATCGAGGTCACCACCGACACTCTCGCCCACACCGGCGACCGGCTCTTCACCGTCGCCTCTTGAGCATCCGGCCGGGTCGGCGGGCCACACCCGCCGGCCCGGCCGTCCGTCACCCACCTCCCGAGGAGAACCACCATGGAAATCGTCATCCTGGATGACGCCGGCGCGATCGGCCGCCTCGGCGCCGACGCGATCGGCGCGCTGTTGCAGCGCAAGCCCGACGCTGTCCTGGGTCTGGCCACCGGCTCGTCCCCGCTGGCCGTGTACGACGAGTTGGCGGCCCGGTGTGCGGCGGGTGAGGTGTCGTTCGCCCGGGCCCGCGGGTTCACCCTGGACGAGTACGTCGGACTCGCCGCCGACCATCCGGAGAGCTACCGCAACGTCATCGACGCCGCCGTCGTCTCACGGGTCGACTTCGCACCGGGAGCGGTACAGAGCCCCGACGGCCTCGCCGCCGACATCCCCGCGGCGTGTGCCGGCTACGAGGCGGCCATCACCGAGGCCGGCGGCATCGATCTGCAGATCCTGGGCATCGGCACCGACGGCCACATCGGCTTCAACGAGCCGGGTTCGTCGCTCGCCTCGCGTACCCGGATCAAGACCCTGACGAAGCAGACCCGGCTGGACAACGCCCGGTTCTTCGACGGTGTTCTCGACGCGGTGCCCACCCACTGCCTGACCCAGGGCCTGGGCACCATCATGTCGGCCCGGCACGCCGTACTGATCGCCACCGGCGCCGGCAAGGCCGAGGCCGTCCACCAGATGGTCGAGGGGCCGGTGAGTGCACTGTGGCCGGGCACCGTCCTGCAACACCACCCGCACGTGACCGTGCTGCTCGACCGGGCGGCCGCGAGCCGGCTCCAGCTGGCTGAGTACTACCGGGAGACCTACCGATCGAAGCCGGGCTGGCAGGGCCTGTGACCGTGCTCATCACCGCTGACACGGTCGTCACCGCCGACGCGGTGCTGCGGCCGGGGTGGATCGAGGTGCTCGACGACCGGATCGTCGCGGTCGGCGACGGCGCACCGGCGCGCCCCGCCGACCGGGCCCTGGGTGCGGTCACGGTCGTGCCGGGGTTCGTCGACATGCACGTACACGGTGGGGGCGGGGGAGCCTTCGCCGAGGCCACCCCCGAGGCGACCCGGGCGGCGGTCGATCTGCACCGTCGGCACGGGACGACCGCGATGATCGCGTCCCTGGTCACCACCGCTCCGGACGAGCTGCTGCGACAGGTCGCCGCCCTGGCCGAGCAGGTCCAGGACGGCGAGCTGCTCGGCGTCCACCTGGAGGGGCCGTGGCTGTCGGCGCGCCGCTGCGGTGCCCACGATCCCGCAGCCCTGCGCGACCCCGACATCGCCGAACTCGACCGGGTGCTGGCCGCAGGCCGGGGGACCATCCGGATGGTCACCCTCGCCCCGGAACGGACCGGCGGTATCGCCGCGATCCGGCACCTGGTGGATGCCGGGGTGGTCGCCGCCATCGGCCACACCGACGCGGTCTACGACCAGGTCCGCGACGCGATCGACGCCGGTGCGACCGTCGGGACCCATCTGTTCAACGCGATGCGGCCGGTCCACCATCGGGAGCCCGGTCCGGTGATGGCGCTGCTGGGGGACCCGCGCGTCACGGTCGAGCTCATCACCGACGGGGTGCACCTGCACCCGGCGCTGTACCGCGACGTCACTCACAGCGTGGGCGGCGACCGGGTCGCGCTGGTGACCGATGCGATGGCCGCGGCCGGGATGGCCGACGGGGATTACCTTCTCGGGTCGCTGGCGGTCACCGTCACCGACGCGGTGGCCCGGGTCGAGGGGACCGACACCATCGCCGGCAGTACCGCGACGATGGATGCGATCTTCCGGCACGCGGTGCAGCACAGCGGGCAGCCTCGCGACACGGCGCTGGTGACCGCGGTCCGCCAGACCTCGACCACGCCGGCGCGGGCACTGGGCCTGCCGGCTGTCGGCCTGCACGCCGGGGCCGCGGCCGATCTCGTCGTGCTGGATGCGGAGCTGGCCGTCGCTGCCGTGCTGTACCGGGGGCGCTGGGTACGGTGACGCGCCGTGGTTGACGTCGGGCCACCGACCACCACTCCTGGACCAGCGGGACGGCGGGGACCCGGCCGGAACACGCGCTGCCACCTGTAACTGCCTCACCCACAGTTGCTGATCCTGGGTGAAGAGCGCTCGGCGTGGTCAGCAGTGTGGATTCTCTGCACCGGCCCGACCGCGCCGCTCCGTCGCCAGGCCTCGCCCCGGGCCCGCCGCTCAGTCGCCGCCCAGCGCCAGGCAGACGCCTGCCAGCTCGGCCCGCTGCAGGGCGTGCAGCACCTGCAGCCCGGCCGGGTCGCTGTCGGCGTTGCGGGCCAGCGTCATCGTCATCGTCACCGAACGCTCGCCGTCCGGGCGGGCCGCGATGAACTGGGTGTACCCGGGGGTGTTGCCGGTGTGCCCGTACACGACGCCACAGCTGGTCTCGTAGCGGAAGAGCCCCGGCGCGGCCGCGTTCGCGCCCGGTCCCGGCGGCCCGGACTCACCACCCGGAATGAACAGGTCACGCTGCAGCGCACGGGTCTCGGGTCCGAACAGCTCGCCACCGACGTAGCCCCGGATGAACGAGTTCATGTCCGACGGCGTACTGACGATCCCACCGGACGCCCACGCCCACCCGGCCGCCATCAGCTGGGTGAGGTCCTCGGGTTCGCCGGACGGGCCGAGGTCGTACCCGCGCAGCACCGGCTCCGGCATCTCGGTGCCGACGGGCAACGAGGTCTGGGTCAGGCCGAGAGGCTCCCAGACCAGCTCGGCCAGCGCCTCCGCGTAGGTGCCGCCGGTGACGGCCTCGACCATCAGCCCGACGACGATGTTGTCCGAGTTGTCGTACTCATAGCGGGTGCCCGGTGGGAACACCAGCGGTTCGTCCGCGACGAACGAGAGCAGCTCGACCGGCGGCACCGGGGTCTCGAACGCCGCCTGCACCGCTGCACCGAAGTCCGGGTCACGGGTGAAGTCCGGCAGTCCACTGGTGTGGCTCAGCAACTGGCGCAACGTCACTTCGGCCCAGGCCGCCGGCAGGGCCGGCAGCCGCTCACCGATGGTGTCGTCCAGCGAGAGCCGACCCTGGTCGACGAGGGCGAGCGCAGCGGCACCGCTGAAGGCCTTCGCGGTCGAAGCGATCCGCATGTGCTGGTCGGGGGAGGGTGCCGCACCGGTGGCGACGTCGCTCACCCCGGCGGTGTGCACGGTGCGGTCGTCGCCGATCTGGACCACGGCGATCGCTCCGGGCGGCCCGCCGGGCATCGCGACCAACTCGGCCAGCGCGCGGTCCAGGTCCACGGCTGCGTCCGCGGAATCAGCGGGTGGGGTCCCGGTCGCCGCGGTCGAGGTCCCGGCCGGCCCGGTCCCGGACGTTCCGGTGGCGGTCGCCGAGGTTCCGGTGCCGGTGCCCGCGGCGGGTTCGATGCCGGTGTCGGTGCAGCCGGCGAGGGCCGCCAGCAGTAGCGCGGTGGCCGCAGCCCAGGGTGCGGAGGAGGAGTGGCGTCGGTTCACGGGTGACCCTCTCGGTCGGATCGTCACTGCCACGCCCGTCGGGGGTGGCTCAGTAGGCCTGCTGGATGGCCGCGACGACGGCACCGACGTCGTCGTTGGCGGCGAAGACCCCCTGGAGGTCGTCGAACACGCTGTTGGTCGCGATCACGGCGAACGCGAACCGCCGGCCGCCTGCAGTGTCGATGTAGCCCCCCAACGCCTTGGACGGCAACCGGAACCGCTGGTTGAACCGGTCCTGGTCAGCCAGGGTTCCGGTCTTGGCGGAGACCTTCCCGGCGGCCGGCCCGTCCGCCTGGACCATCGACAGGCTTCCGTCGACCCCGAGCAACGGCAACGCCGACCGCCACCGCTCGGCGTCGGGGCGCTCGGCCATCAGCGTCTGCAGCTGCACCTGGTTGTCGGCGGTGATCAGGCTGCCGGGCAGCCCTGAGCCGTCGTTGAGCGCGGCGCCGCGGGTGTCGAGACCGACTGCGCGCCAGATCTCCGCCGCCTTCGCCTGGCCGGCCGCGGGGCAGTCGGAACTACCGGCGGCGACCGCGAGCCGACAGATGAAGGTCTCGGCACCCCGGTTGTAGCTGATCTTGAGGACGTAGGTGGCCTCCTCCTCGAGCGGCAACGACTCGAGTTCGGCGACCGACGGCAGCGCCTCCACCGCGGCCGGGTCGGGCAGGGAGCCGGCCGGATTGTCCGCGACGGGGTCGGCGGTCACGGACACCCCGGCCCGTCCGAGGGCCTCGATGAACGCGGTCCGGGCGAAGGTGGCCGGGTCGGCGAACGCCCAGATCTTGACCACCGGCGCGGAGTCGGCGGCGATGGTTCCGGACAGCACCACGGTCGCCTCGTCGGGAGAGCTGACCGAGATGTCGGTCTCGCCACCTGCTTCCACGGTCTGCACATCGACCTGCACCGTCCACGGCGCCACCTGCGGACTCAACACGCTGGTCGCGGGCGCACCGGGGGTGGTGGGCGAGGTCGTCAGGTCGAGAACGTTCTGGTTCACCACGATCGGGGAGATCGGCCCGTTCTCCAGGCGGTGCGGCTCCCACAGCCGGTCGTCGACGAGGACGTCGCCACTGACGGCGGTGATGCCGGACGCCTTGATGTCGGCGGCCAGCTGGTTCAGTCCGGTGAGCGGGTCCTCGGTCGTCAGGGTCGCGCCCGGGAGAGCGTTCGCGTCGTTGTGGTCGAGGTTGGTGAAGTCGACCGTGCCGTCCGGCCGGGTACGCCCGCCCATGGTCAGATCGCCCTTGCCGACCAGGATCAGATCGCCGCGCAACTCCCCGTCGACGACCTCGCCGGACAGCTTGACCGGCGTCACCACCGTCGAGTCCGGTCCGAAGTGCTGCCACGCCGCGCCGGTGCTGTAGGTCTTGACCACCGACCCGGGCTCGAAGAGCGAGTCCGCGTTGAGCGAGATGATCTGCTCGCCGGTGTCCATGTCGCGGACCGAGATCGCCCACTGCCCGCCGGCGTACGGCGGTTTCGCCATCACCGCGGCCGCGTCCGCCGGCAGGCCGGGCACCGCGGTCGGTGTCGGGCTCGGGGTCGTGGGCGAGCCGGAAGCAGTGGACCCCGTCGCCGGAGCCGGACCCACGGGGGACGGCGAGCTCGTGCTCGAGGTGTCCCCGCCGGCATCGGCGGTGCACGCCGAGAGGGCGACCAGCGCAACGAATCCCGCCAGCAGTCGGCGGGCAGGACGGACGGCTGCCACCTTGTCGTACTCCTCTCGGAGATGCCGGCGAGCAACGGACGCACCCCGACCAGTGGCAGTGTCGCAGGGTGTACGGACGGCCCGGAATAGACCTGGGTCGTCACCGCCCCCGGGGCCCGGCACCGATCGCGGTCTCGGCGGACGGAGCCGGTGCCGAGGCCGACGTCTCGACCGACCGCCGCGTCCAGAGCACGCTGCCGAAGGCCAGCACCAGCGCGATGTTGACCGGGACGGCGACGCCGGCGACGTTGCCGATGTGGGCGATCGGCCAGGCGAGGATCGCCAGTAGGACGACGGCCCCCTGCCAGCGGTGCCCCAGCGTGACGAGCGCCCACGCGACCAGCGCGAACGACAGCGGGAAGAACAGGCCGAGCGGCTTGATGAGGTTCGCCGCACCGGGTTGATCGACCAGGGCGACGTCGCCGAGCGACAGGTGGATGGTCTCGAACCCGTACGCGACGTTGCCCGCCATCCCGATCAGCCCGGTGACGATCAGGGCGGCGGCCAGCTTCGAGGTGGCGGGCACCCAGGACGCCACGGCCAACACGACGAACCCGTAGGCAATGGCGCCGAGGACGTGCAGCACCCCGGCGGTGGGATCGGACCAGCCACTGACGGCGTACATCGTGTCGGCGGCGAGGTAGATCAGCGGCGCGACGATCAGCGACGCCCGCAGCACGGACCGGGTCGGGGTCGGGGTGTCGTCGCTGCGTGCTGGGAACGGAGTGGCAGTCATCGGGGGTCCTCTCGTCGGATGGCCGGACCACCGTCGCGCCGAGGGTGCCGTCTCCGGTACAGGGCAGACCCTGGACCTGGAACGACAGGGAAATCCCTGGGCCGAACCGGGGGCCGGGCATGTCACGATGACCCGGTGATCAGCACCGGCCGACTCTCCACTCGCGGACTGCTCCCGCTGCTCGCGGTCAGCGCGGTCGTCAGCCTCGTCTCGGCGGGATTCGCCCGGGGGTGGTGGCTGTCCAACGCGCACAACGGGCTGCTCGCGGTCTCGTTCACCGCGGTCGGCGCATACGTGCTGTATCAGCGGCCGGGGCACCGTGAGGGCCTTCTGTTCCTGGCGACCGGCGGCGCTGAAGCGGTGTTGTTCTTCGGTCGGCAGATCGGGCACTCGCCGACCTCGGACACCAGCCGGTGGTGGGGCTGGCTCGGCGTCTGGCCCCTGGTGGTCGCGTTGGCCCTCACCACCCTGTCGGTGCTGTGCTTCCCCGACGGACGGCTACCGACCCGGGGTTGGCGGGCGGTGGTCGCCGTCATGGTTGCCGTGACGGTCGTGTGCGCGACGCTGTCGGCCGGGTGGCCGGTGGAGTACGCCGCAGCGGGGGTGCTGACCGGGCACCCGATCAACGCAGACGCGCCGGAGCTGGTGTCGGCCGTGTGGTCGAGCATCGCCCACCCCGCCTACATCGGCTTCCAGCTGCTCTGGGTGCTGGCGCTCGTCGCGCGCTGGCGGAATGCGGACGGCCAGGTCCGGCGGCAGCTGCGGTGGCTGCTGTCGGCGGCGGGACTGTCGGCAGCGGCACTGGTGATCGGGCTCGTTGTCGCCGGATCTCCCCGGGCCGGCATCCTGGCGGCCGCGCTCGTCCCGGTCGCGGCCGGGTGGGCGATCGTGCACGGTCAGCACGCTGCGGCGTACTCCGCGCTGACGTGGCTGTCCCGCAGCGACGCCCGGACCGCGGATCTGCCGAACGACGCGGCCCGGGCGGCGGCGGAGGCGCTGGCAGCCGGCGGCGCCACGTTGTGGATGGGCACTCCGGACACGCTGCTCGCGGTGGGCGTATGGCCGCCGACGGCCGACCGGATCGAGCCGACCGACCTCACCGCGTTGTCCGCCTCCAGAGATTGTCACGTGCGCAGCACGGTCCGGTCCGGTCAGCTCACCGGCGCCCTGGCCGTGTCGCGCCCCCGGAGCGACCGTCTCTCCCTGGCGCAGGAGCGGCTCTTCGACGATCTGGCCGCGCAGGCGGCGCTGGTGATCGAGCACCTGAGCCTGGCCGACCTCATCGCCGGGCAGCGGCGGGCCGGCAGCCTGGACGGGTTGCGGCCCCGCGAGCAGCAGGTGCTCGAACTGATGGCGCGCGGGTTGTCCAACGCGGCGATCTGCGCGGAGTTGAACCTCAGCGTCAAGACCGTCGAGCCGATCGTCAGCGCGATCTTCAGCAAACTGGAGTTGCACACCGACCCCGCCAGCAACCGCCGGGTGCTGGCGGTGCTGGCCTACCTGCGGGTCTGATCCGGTTCGCAACCCCGCACTCCACAGGCCGGACGGCGGTCGGCGGCCGCAACCGGCAGCCGGTGGGCCACCGCCTGCCCCAGCAGCCGGAGTCCGCGGTACTGACGCTCGGTCAGGAACTGGTTGACGGTGCTGACGCGGGGGACGCTGCGTGCGCTCCACGGGAAGATCCGGGGCCAGCCGCTCGTCGCGATCGCAGCCGCCTCCCGCGCGTCGGGATCGTCGGCGATCGTCTCGGCGAACACCGCCTTGGCCAGGATGATCACGCCGTGCTTGGCCGGTGCCGCACCCAGCTGCGGGTAGTGCACGGTCGACACCCAGACGCAGTCGGTCCACTGCAGCGGGGATCGCGTCCTGCCGTCCGGTCCGACGAGACGCCGGTCGGGCGCCGTGATCGTGACGCCCAGGTGGTCGGTGGCCAGTCGGCACGAGGCGTCGAACGTGCCGGTGGTGAGGGCGCGGTCGGTGGTCGCGTCGACCAGCACGATGGTGTCGCAGCGGCGGCGCACCAGTTCGAGCAGGCCGAGGTTGTCCAGATGCCCCCCGTCGCTGACGTAGACGTACCGCGCCCGGCTCGGCAGCGCGCCCAGCACTTCCCGGAGCAACCAGGTCGGACGCCGGGTCCGCACTCCCCACCGGCTGCCCCAGGCCGGCCAGGTGCGGGCCGCCGGTCGCGCGTTGGGGTTCGGTAGCCAGACCCCGAGACGGGCGTTGACCAGGGCGAGCAGCGGACCGGTGGACCGCAGGCGACCGTAGCGGCCGAGCCCGGAAGCGACTGCGGCGCCCGAGATGGCGCAGGCCGCCTGCAGCGTGCCGTCACCGGCCAGCCGTCGACCGAGGCAACGCCGGAAGTCCGCTGCCGTCCACGAGCCGAGCTCCGGCGAGCCGACGGACGTCGCGGAGAACACGAACGGCACCGCGCGCGAACCGGCCGGCGGCAGCGACTTGTCGTAGGTGTTGGCGGTGGCGCACACCAGCAGCTCGGGACCGCCGACCGGCACCGCAAAGGGATCGAGGTAGCTGAAAACCTTCGGGGGCCACCGCCGAACCTTCGACGGCGACTCCCGTTTCAAGGCGAATGTCGCGGCGATCTGCCGCTTGTAGAAGCGGTGCGGCGAGTAGTTGGTCTGGTCCAAGGTGAGCATCACCGCGGTGAGAACGACGCCGACACCGATCCACCAGCGCGGAGCGCCGGCCGGATCGAAGGCAGGCACCAGGATCGGGAGCTGGGCGACCGCGCCGGCCACCGCGAACAGCGCCGCCGACGACGCCGCGTTCACCACCATCCGCAGGAACACCGCGAGTCGCGGCGGCGGGCCGCCGATCTCGTTGGCAGTCGGCAACAGCCGCTGCGCGACGAGCCCGACCAGCACCACCGACAGCGCGATGAGCGAGAACGCGGCCCAGAGCGGAGTTGTCGTCCAACCCCGGACCACGGGCAGCCAGGAGGTGACCGGCCGGATGTCGACCGGGGCGTGCAGGTCCACCGAGGCGATCGCGGTCACGCTGCCGACCGCCAGCAGGATCGGCGCGACGATCCGGCCGATCCGGGCCAGCCGGGGAGCGAGAAATCCCGCCCTCGGCTGGAGGTCGGACTCGGGTGTCGCCACCTGCCAGACCACCGCCGACACCGCCAGCGTCATAAGCGCACCCCAGCCGCACACCGACAGCTGCCCCGGCGGCCGCGGGTGGACGCCGGCCGGCCAGCCGATCAGCGCACCCATCAGGAACAGCAGGCCGCCCACCACGAACAGGTTGAAGGCCACCCCGAGCACCCAGATGAGCACCAGGCGGAGGCCGCCGAGCACGCCGCGCCCCAGGTACTTCGCGTGCTCGGCCACGAACTCCAGCTCCGGCGCGTCGGCAGAATACGGGTCCGGGGAGACCGGTTCCGGCGCCCGGCTGCGGCTGAGCAGTTGAGCGGACACCCCGACGAACCCGCCGCCGGAGACGGTCGCGAGGTGCTTCGCCGTCGTCAGCCGCCACGGGTGGGTGGGACCTTGTGGGCCTGACTGGGTGAGCCCAGTGAGGAAGCCCAGACTGAAGGCCGCCGACCGGATCCCGCCGCCGGAGAGCCCGATGCCGTAGCGGCCGACCGGGCCGCCGACCAGCGAGGTCGTGCGGTCCGGTGGCAGCAGATCCTGCGTGTCGGAGTCCTGGATCCGGTACCAGTCGTCCCGGGATGTCGAGGACACGGTCGGCTCGGCCTCGAACACGCCCGCTCCGGAATCGTCGTCGGCAGGCGGGACCCGGGTGAAAATGAAGCGAAGGCCGCGCAGTCCGACCGCCAGGGCCCCCAGGGTCAGCACCGACGCGCCGACGAACGTGACGAGCTTGATGCCCGTAGCCGCAGCCAGCAGGCCGGCGGAGCCCGCGGAACCGCTTGCCAGCAGCAGGTTCTCGGTCACGTCGGCGGCGCCCGGGATCAGCCCTGCACCCGCCTGGGCGCGGGAGATCCCCGACCGGAACACGATCGCGCCGAGCCAGCGGACGGTGAGCACGAACAGCACCGAGTACGCCGCGATCAGCCACCAGTCGCGCGCCAGGTAGGCGCCGAGCAGACCGCCGGTGCGGCAGTCGGCCGCGGCCAGCGCATCGCCGGCGTCGAACGGCGTCAGCTGGTTGAACCGGAAGTCGCAACCCGGGACGCCCTGAGCGCCGGGGTCGGCCAGGCCGGTCCAGCGCAGCAGGACGAGCACCAGCACGGTGAGCGCGAGCAGCCCGGACGCCCCCTGGTAGCGCAGCTGGTCGTCCGCCCGCTCTCGCCAGGTCGTCGGGCGGGACAGGTCGGTGCCGGCGGGGTCGGCCGAACCAGATCGAGCATCACCGGGGGAGTCGCGGAGGCGGAGCCGCCGGCGGGTTCGGCGGGGTCGGTCATACGAGCGGCATCCTGGCAGCAGCGTCACCAAGATGCTCAGTGTGATGTGTGGTCACCGCTCAGCAGGCGACGTCTTCGCATCGCGCCGAGGAGCACCCGCACGGATCGTGCTGACGAAGTGCTGGCCAGGGCGGACGAGGACCGTGTCGCTCTTCTGGCGAGACTGCGAATACAGAAGGACACTCACAGCCGCTTCGATGAGCGCACCGGATCCCGGTCATGGGCACGTGGCTCATCGACAGCACCGAGTTAAAGATGTCGCGTCCAGGCAGTTCCGGAGAGCCCGCCCAGAGGACCATGCCAGTGTCCGAGCGCGGGCCAGGCCGCAATCGCCGGTCAGGAGCCTCCGGGATTGACTGGGCTCGGCCATCACGACGGTGGCACCAGCCGAACGATGTGAGCCAGGGGGACGAACTTCATGTTCGACGTCGAACCACCCGTGTTGGTCTCGTCATGGACCACCAACAGTCCGCCCTCGAAGCCCAGCCCGACACTGTTGCTGGTCACATCGAGCCCGTCAGTACCGGTCACTGCATCGACCGTGCCGCTCCCCAGTACGCTGAACCGACGGACGAATGCTTGTGAACTACGCTCATACATTGCGACTTTTGAGTCACCTTGGCTCGCGACGAACAGATATCCGTCAGTACCGCCGCCGTAGGCGATGCCCATTCCTTCGATATCAGGTACCAGCTGCCCGGTGCCCACCACTGCGACAGACGTGCGCGCAGTGCCGCCGGTCGGTTCTGCATCGTACTTCCAAACGGCGACATCCTCCTGGCCGAAATACACATGACCCAACCGGTCATCGGCGACACAACTTTCTGTGATGCTGTCCATGGGCAAGGTGCGGACCAGGTTGGTCACCACCTCGCCGTTTCCGCTGTCGAGGATCTCGAACTGTCGGACGCCGCCCGACGAAATAGGGGTGACGAACCCGTAGAGTTTTCCACTGACGGGACTGCGGTACATGCAAAAACCGTAATTGTTCGCACCGAGTGCCGTCCGGATGCCGGGGGCCACCGACAGTGTTCGTGTGTCCGGATCGAAGAAGTACAGATTCAGGGTGTTGACGGACCGGCTGTTGGAGCCCACCAACACCTTCTCTGAGCCACCAAATCGGAAACCCTCGCGCAGGTCGACGTTGCCCATCTGGCCGTCGCTGTAGAACTGGAGGCTTCTGCCCTGCATGTCGAAAACTCCGAGGCCGCCGTTCGTCGCCTTGTTGTCGGCGATCACCACGCTGCGGGACGGGTTCGCCGGTCCACCCAGATAGCACTGTCGTCGGCGATGTCGCCGGATCCGGGAAACGACGCCGTTTCGACCGTTGCATAGGGCGAGGCCGGCGGAGGCGTCGTCGGCGTCGATGTCGTCGTCTGCGTTGTCGATGCCGTCGATGTCGCCGTGGAGGAACTGGGTGTCGCCGTAGAACTGCTGCTCGTCGGTGGGGTGTAGGTCACCGACAAGGTCGGCCTGCGCCCTGCCGCTCCTTCGTTGGACGTGAAGTTCAGCTGTGCAGCGGACGACTTCGTCAGGGCAAAAGCAAACAGTCCATTCGACTGGACCGCACTGGAGACGTCGAATGAGTTGTACGCGCCCGATGAGATCCCGTTCCGCGTGGTGATGGTGGCACCAAGTGCGGGCTGATTGTTCCAGGTGAGTGAGCTGGCTGACCAACTGGTGGAAGCCTGGCGGACGGAAAAGGTCGCCGTCGAGGTGCTTTCCCCCCACAATCGGAGTGTCGCAGTCACCGACGACGCTCCGGAAGGAATGCCCATCACATTGAACTTCAAACACGGGCGTTTGTCCTTCGTCGGACCTGCCGATGCGACATACGCAATTGTGCCGTGTGTGGTGCTTGCCGCGCCGACACTGGCGTAGGTGTCTTCCAATGCCTGCACGGTGATCGTGGTAGCAGCCAGGGTCGGCCACGATTGGCCATGCGCCGGAGGATCAACTCGCACCCAGACGAACACCGCCCGGCGTACCCGGCTGAGTAGTAGCGCCGGGTTGACCGCGTCTCCGGCAGTCGCCGGCTGGGGCCGGCCGACCGGCAGCACGCTGCTGTTCCGCGCGTTCGCTCACCCGTCCATCCGCCGGTGGCCGCGCTTCTCACCTGCTCCGTTGGGAAATTGAAGAGATACCGACGACGCGATGGCGACGACGATCATGAGCGAGCCTGCGCCGATCACCGCGCCCTTGTCGGGCGGCACCGTCACGGCGACGTAACCGGAGCAACGCCGGCCATAGGCCGGCGATCACGACCATCAGCGCCCCGGCGCCGATCATCAGGCCGGGCAGCAGCAGGCTCACCCCATCCGATCGTCGCTGGTCGGTGTAGGCGGAAGCCTCCTCCTGCGAACCGGTGAAAACGACTTCAGAAGTGCCCCCATGCTCATCGATCTCGGACACCACCCACTCTCCGCCGGCGGTGTTGCTCATCGAGAAGTTCAGACCGGAGCCGTACTCGCTCTCCAGGCTCCAGGTGAGCAGGCCCACCAGGACGACGACCAACCCCAGCACGCCCAGCGCGACCCGGCCTTTGCCTGTCATCGATCGATCACACCACGACGACCGTCGGCGTCGGTCGTCGCGAGCCGCAGAGGCACAGGGGTTCCAGTTGCACGTGGCGCCCGCCGCATGTCGGGCATGGTGCCGCGACCCTTGGCAGGGAGCCGGCGCCGGCAAGTCAGTGGTCAGCGGTCGCGCCGTGCCCGACAGCCCGGGCCAGCAACGCAGCCCGACTGTTCACTCCGGTCTTGTGAAAGACCGACTTGAGGTGGTCCTGAACCGTGTGCGGGGACAGGAACATGCGCTGGCCGAGCTGGCGGGTGTCGCATCCCGTGGCGAGGTGATCGAGCAGCTCGCGCTCCCGGACGCTCAGCCCACACGCCCGGCCGAACAACGAAACCCGTTCCACCGCAGTGGATTCTTCGATGCTGATGGCGATGTCACCGCCGGCCGGGGCGGCTGCCGATCCGAGTCTGGCGCCTCGCAGGGTGAGCCAGTGTCCGCCGGTCAGATGGACCCGCGCCCACGGGGCAGCGGCGTCCACACCCGCTTCGTTGGCCAGTAGCTGAGCGGCGATGTTGTATGCGCCGGCGGGAATGGGGGAGCGTTGGCCGGGGTCCGGCACCAGCGCCCGCAGGTATTCCGCGGTCTGCGGGGTCTGAGCCCGCACCTCCAGATCCGGGGACAGGATCATCACACCTGGACCGCGGGCGGTGCGTTCGTGGGGGATCGCGAAGGTGGTCGCCTGGGACCGGCGCAGTGCGGTCGTGACGGGACCGGCGATGTCAGCGAGGAACGCCGCCTCAGCCGGAGTGAAGCTGCCGCCGATCCGCCACAGATCCAGAAACCCCCAGCAGCCGAAGTGGTCTCGGTAGACCGCCGATGCGACGTCGGTGACTCCGAACCGGCTCAGCAGCTCCCGCCAGACCAGGCTGCGGGACAGGTTCCCGCCGGTGACCGCCGACAGCCGGGCGACCGGCCCTGGCAGCGTGGTCCATCGGTTCACCTCGGTCAGGTACTTCAGCCGGATCAGGCTGGGCAGCTCCGACAGGCAGGGGGCCTCGGCGAGCGGGGAGATGCCGACCGCCGTCTCCGGATCGGTCAGGAGCCAGGCATAGGCGTCGAACCCGACGGCCTGCCTGATTTCCGTGAGCAGTTGCTCCCGCAGCGTGCGGGCGTCCAGCGAACGCGCGGCGACCCGCCGGATCCGGTCCCGCGCGCGGTCGGCATCACTCACTGCCGCAGCGTATCCCGGTCGATACCCCAGATTTCCGGGGTGTGTTCCGTTCACGGGCGGTCATACCGTTGACATGTGGAGCCGCTGTCGTTGCGGCTGCTCCACGCCGCCCGTGCTGAACAGCCGCGGCACCCCCGAGACGATGGAGGATCCGATGATCACCCTGCAGATCGAGCACTCGATCTCCGACTTCCCGCGATGGCAGGCGGCATTCGACGGATTCGCGGCCGTCCGGGCTCGGGCCGGCGTCCGGGCGCACATGGTCCGACACCGGGTTGACGACCCGCTGTACCTGGTCATCGATCTCTCGTTCGACGACATCGACCGAGCGGCGTCATTTCTCGACTTCCTCAAGGTGAACGTGTGGGCCTCGCGGGAGAACTCGCCGGCCCTCACGGGTGCGCCGCAGACCCGGATCCTGGTGCCGGCGGAGGTCACCGTCGGAGCGCTCTGACCGGATGTGATGTCTGGGCGGAATCCGGCACCGAACTGCACCGGCCTGCCGGCGACGCTTCTGACCTCGAGCGCCGTCGACGCTGCCCACCGGCCCACCGAGGACGAGGAGGAGCTGCGCACCCACGCCGCCCCGGGTGTGACCTCCGCGGGACTCAGCCGGTGAAGTACGCCTCGTCGTACTCGAACCCCGGCCGGACCTCCAGCACGACGTCAGCGGGGTCGGCGACGCCGAAGCCGACGGTGAAGACCGCCTGCCGGCCGTCCAGCAGGCCGACATACGGGGTGCCGGTCAAGCCGCTCTCGGAGTCGTACACCTCCTCGGCCTCGGTGCTGCCGCTCTGGCCGCCCATCGAGAACATCGCCGGTTCGTAGATCGTTCCGGTGTTGTTGGTGATGGTCACGGTGAAGCCGAGGTGGGCCGGTGCCGCGGTCGTCGCGTACTCGCTCGGGGTGAACGGTGTAGGTGCCGAGACGGTGACCGAGAGTCCGTCCTCCCAGGCGAATGTTCCGTCGAACGGCACGGGGTCGCCGTCGACAGGTGTGGCGGCCGGGGGCTCCACAGGCGGCGCCGCGGCCGCTGCTTCGGTGAGGTAGTACATCTCGTTGTAGTCGAACCCGGGGCGCACCTCGAGCACCAGGTCGTCCGGGTCGCTGACACCGAATCCGATCGAGAAGGTCACGTCGCGCCCGTCGAGGAGGCCGGTGTCCGGTGCGCCTGAGAAGCCGTTCTCCGAGTCATAGACCTCGTCGGCCTCCGAAGTGCCGCTGCGGGCGCGCGAAGAGAACATGGTCGGGTCATAGGTCGTCCCGGTGCGGTTGGCGATGGTGATCGCGACGCTGACGTGGGCCGCCGCCTCGGACGCAGCCGCGTACTCGCTGGGCGTGAACGGTGTCGGCGCAGCGATCGTCACCTCGAGACCGTCCTCCCAGGCGTAGGTCTCGCCGAACAGGACGATGGCAGCGTCGTCGGTTCCCGCAGCGGGGACGGACGATTCCGGCGACGTTTCGTCCGTGGTGGGCGTGCTGGTCGTCGAGCTGGTCGAGGTCGCCGGCGGCGAGGATTCCGATGTGGTCGTGGGCGATGTCGGCGAGCTCGATGTCGCATCGGCGCCCGGCGAGGCGGCGCGCGCAGCGCCGTCGATCTTCGTGCCGCACCCGGCGAGGACCAGGCCCACCAGGGCGGCGATTCCGGCGAGACGAACGGACGGACGCATGAAGAACTCCTCGGGAGCGGGTCGGGTCAGTATGCGAGAGCCGTCGTGGACCCGCGAACGCTGCAGATGGGACGAGCGGGGTGCGGCCGGCGTCACGCAGCCCTCCGGGTGAAATGCCGTTCTGGTCACCGATCGCGCCGGCGGGGTCTCGTAGGTCCGCCGGCGGGTGGCGAACTCCGAGCCTGGAATCGGGGCACGGCCGCCCGGAACCCTCGCTGACACAATCTCTCTCACGACCACCGCCCGGCCCACCGGGCGACGCCGGGACGACGTGCCTACCACGCCGGGTGCAGGTCAGTCGGCCGGTCGGTAGGGTCCGCGCGGAATGGGCTTCACCTTTTCGGTCATCTGGGGGGATGTATGACAACGACCATCAGCGACGTCGATTCGGGTGAATCGACGCAAACGCTCGCCGAGACGGTGCTCAGGTTGGCGGAGGCGGACGGCTCGCTCGCCGACGACGCCGAGCTGCTCATCTTCGCTGCTCTGGAGGGCGACGAGATGCTCGCCGAGGTACTGGGCGGTGCGGCCCTGTCGATGGATGAGGTCCGCGCGAGGGTCCGCGAGGCGGACACCACGCCGATCGGTGCTTTCCTGAGTTCGATCGCGGTGCGCGGATTCCGCGGCATCGGCCCCGAGCTGAAGGTGGTCTTCACACCGGGGCCCGGGTTGACGGTGATCTCCGGCCGGAACGGAAGCGGGAAGTCCAGCGTCGCCGAGGCTCTCGAATTCGCGCTGACCGGGACGAGCGCCCGCTCGACCAAGCACTCGGGGCCACTGTGGACCGAGAGTTGGCGAAATCTGCACGATTCCACCTCCACCGACGCGCGGCTCACCCTTGCCGAGGAAGGCTCGGGCAGTACCGATGTCGGAGTCGAATGGCCGGCTGGGACGACGATCGACGCGCCGACCAGCTGGGTGCAGCGCAAGGGGAAGAAGCGAGAACCCGGCCGGGCGTCGCTGGGCTGGACCGCCGGCCTCGAGCTCTACCGGCCGCTGCTGTCCTACGACGAGCTGGGTGGAGTGCTGGAGGGGCGCCCGAGCGACCTGTTCGACAAGCTCCACATCCTCCTGGGTCTCGAGCCCATCACCGGAGCGCAACAACGCCTGACGGCCGCGCAGAAAGACTTCGGCGTCGTGCTCGACGAAGCGAAGAAGCTTCTCGCGGCAGCGCGCCAGGCGCTGACGGTTTCGGTCGACGAGCGAGCGCCGGGGGCGTTCGCGCTGCTCAAGCCCAAGGTCGTCGACCTGGCGAAGGTCGAGCACCTGATCGCCGGATCGG
Organism: uncultured Actinomycetota bacterium; assembly: GCA_963700115.1. Classification (GTDB taxonomy): domain Bacteria; phylum Actinomycetota; class Actinomycetes; order Mycobacteriales; family Nakamurellaceae; genus Nakamurella. Next base: position 2,183,787 of record OY969473.1, read on the forward strand.
GCCACGAGGAAGCCGCTGAGCTGGCCTGTTTGCGCCGGCTGGCATCACTGCGGGTTCCGGAGGTACCGGAGGTGATGGCGATCGCCACCGAACTCGTCGATGCCGCCGCGTTCTCCGACGAGGTCGCCGACCGACACGAACACGACCGGACGGCGGCGTTCGAACTGCTCGCTCGCGCTGTCGAGCTCCATGACGTGACCGGCGACATGACCTGTCCGGTCTGCGGTGTCGGGCACCTGGACGCAGGTTGGGCGGTCGAGGCAGCCGCTACTGTCGGGTCGGCGCGTCGGTCGTCGGCGGACATCCGGACCGCAGAGATCCGGCTGGCTGCAGTCCGAGACGCCGCATCCAGCTTGCTGTCGAGGGTGTCGCATCTCGAGATTGCCGCGGTACCGGGCCTCCGACAGGCCGCTGAGGCCGGGCGACTCGTGGCCGCGTTCGGGGCCGCTCCGGCGTCGCCGATCGAACTGGCGGATCACCTGCGACGCACGATCACTCCGCTTGTCGACACGCTCACCGCACTGATGGAGGAAGCCGCTGCGGCGGTGATGGACCGTGAGGACCGCTGGGCGCCGATTGCGACCCAGCTCGCCGCCTGGGTGGCGGCCGAGCGGAAGTCCCGCGACGTAGCGGCGCAGGCGGGTGCCGTCAAACGTGCGCTGGCGTGGCTGCGCGGCTGTACCGACGAGCTACGGCACCAGCGGCTCGCACCGATCTCGGAGCAGGCTCGCCAGATCTGGTCCCGACTGCGTCAGGAGAGCAACGTCGAGCTGGGAGCGATCAGCCTGGTCGGGCAGAACACGAGCCGCAGGGTGGTCCTCACAGCGCAGGTCGACGGTCAGCAGGCGGGTGCGCTCGGAGTGATGAGCCAGGGGGAGTTGCATGCGCTGTCGCTGGCGCTGTTCATCCCACGCGCGACCATGCCGGAAAGCCCGTTCCGGTTCATCGTTCTGGACGATCCGATCCAGGCCATGGATCCGTCCAAAGTGGACGGCTTCGTCGACGTGCTCGGCGAGTTGGCCAGGACCCGGCAGGTGGTGGTGCTGTCCCATGACGACCGGCTGGCGTCGGCGGTCCGCCGGTCGACGATCGACGCCCGACTGCTGGAGGTGAGCCGAGGAGCGGGCTCGGTGGTCACCGTGCGGTCGGCCTCCGACCCGGCCGAGCGACACCTGGCTGACGCCTTCGCGGTTGCGAAGGACAACGGGGTCTCCGCTGAAATAGCACGCAGGGTGATCCCGGTGCTGTGTCGACTCGGCCTGGAATCGGCTGCGCTGGACGTCTTCCGCACCCGCCGGCTCAGAGCCGGATCGAAGCACACCGACGTCGAGGTGGAATGGCAGAAGGCCAAGAAGCTGCGGGACCGGCTGGCGCTCGCCGTGCACCTGGACGCCGACGCGAAGATCGACGGGTGGCTCGACCAGGGCACGAGGCGCCGGAGAGCCTTCGACCTGTGCAACGCCGCTGTCCATACCGGAGTGGCCCTGGTCGACTACGCCGACTGCGTCAATTCGGTGCGCACCGCGGTCAAGGACCTCCGGGCGGTGGCGTCCTGATGACAGTGCCCGCGGCCGCGGACCCCGCTGCGCTGATCAGGCTCGCCCAGGACGTGCTCGAACGCACGGCGTACGTGCCGGCCGATCGCGCTGTGCGGGCAGCCGTGGTGATCGGTCGACAGGCACTGGAGGCGGAAGTCGACCGGCTGTACGCGACGATCGCTCCGCCGGTGGGCCGGCCGAGCATGCGCTCGAAACTCGTGATCGTCCGGGAATGCGTCGACCGAGGTATCGGGGAACGGGCCAGAGCGGCGTGGGACGGCCTCAGTCACGCCGCTCACCAGCACGCGTATGAGTTTCAACCGTCGACGCCCGAGGTGCGGGAACTCCTGCGACAGGTGAGAACGATCCTGGAGGGCCCAACGGACTAGCGACGCTACCTGCGCGTTGACCGGACGTACCGCTGCTGGGGCCAGAGCGTTCTCTGCTCAAGGTGCTCAACCGAACCGACCGCGGGCCGGGGCCCCCGACGCCCGCGCACGGTCGGCCCGCCGGCGCCTGTCAGGCAGGCCCGTCGGCAACCGGCGTGGCGGTCGGCTGCTCCCGCTGGATCCGGCGCCAGTGGAACACCCACACCGGCACGGCGACGAGCAGCGTGGTCGCCGAGCCGACCAGGCTCAGCACCGCCTGGCGGCGCTGCGAGTCGGCGGCGGCGTCCAGCTGACGCTTGGTCTCGGCGGAATCGACCGGAGCGCCCGGTTCGTGGCCGATGTAGCCGAAGTACCCGGGATCGGGATAGATCAGCTCGACCACGGCGCGCACCAGGTTGACCGCCGCGAAGAGTGCGATCACCAACGCGATCAGGCAGACCAGGTAGAGGTAGATGTTGCGGGGGGTGAACCGGTCGTGTGCGGTCATCGCGTCCTCCGTTCTGTCGCTGACGGTGCTCCGCTTGTCCGCCGCTGTCAACGGATGCAGGCCCGGTGCCGAGGCCCCTGAATCGGCGCCGCAGGAGCCCACGGGTCCGGTCGGCGACCTCTGGAAATTGCCTGTTGAGTACGACGACCGAGGCGAGCACAATACGGCTCGTCACGTCTCCGGACGTGGGGCGGACGGCCCCGATCTCCGCCACCTGCAGTCTCGCGGCAAAGGAGCTCGAGCCATGCTGAACAGCGCAACCGTCACCGCCAACATCCCGGCCGCCGACCTGGCCCGTGCGCGGGCCTTTTACGCCGACAAGCTGGGACTGACCCCCGTGCAGGACCTGATGGGCGCCATGCTGGTGTACCGCACTGGCGGCGGCTCCATGTTCAGCGTCTACCAGACCGACTTCGCCGGGCAGGCCGGTCACACCATCGCGCAGTGGCACGTCGACGACGTCGCCGCGGCGGTTACCGACCTGAAGAGCCGCGGTGTGGTGTTCGAGCGGTACGACGACATGCCCGGCGTGGACTGGGAGGACGACGTCGCCTCGATGGGCGAGATGGGCCAGGCCGCCTGGTTCAAGGACAGCGAGGACAACATCCTCTGCATCGACAGCGGTTTCCCGGCGTAGGTTCCAGGCCTGCTGCACTGACCGGGCTCGGAGGTTTCCAGGACTCCACCGGGGCGGAACGCCCACGTTTTACTGTGTCGGACTCATCAGCGCTGTGCGCAACCAGTGGTCACCAGCCGCACGCGCTTTCGCTGGGCCCTGACGCCGTTCGACGATCAGCCCGTCCACGGCTGCCCGGAGGTGCCGTCCTGGACCCCCGCCCGCCCGGACCCATGCCGTCCCGCTCGGAGTCCTGGTGGCATCGTTCGCCCTGCCGGATGTCGTCACGCCCTGTGTGCTGGGCGGGGCGGCGATCGGCGAACCCTTTCACGAGCTGCGCACCGTCCTGTTCGTCACCGAGGTCGAGACCGCCTTCGGCGACGACGGTGTGGTGATCACCGGCGCCGCTCCGAGAAACTCGACGTCCATCGACGCCGCGGCAGTGGCCGGCGACACGGCCCGCGCCGCGCCACCCAGCTGGGGCGTGAGTCCTTGGTCGCAGAGCTCAGGCGGCCTCCGGGCTGGGCGTCCGAGCCCGCCGAACTTGTCTGACGTCGACGAACGGATCCCACGAGGCGGTCATGCTCGCGATCGACGGCTCGGCCCAGCGGACGGGTCGCTCGGCTGAGTAGGAGTTCAGAAGGGAACCTGCGTCTGGAGGAGGCTTGCTCCGGCTGCGCGCCCGGACACGGTGCGGCAGAACTCGACGGCGTCGATGTCGATGCTCGGAGCGCCGGTGCCGAACGACCAGGAGCCACCCGCCGCGCCGCCGAGATGTAGTACGCAGGGTTGGCCGTGCCGCTGGGCCCATTCTTGTACGACGTCCGCGACGAGGACCCCGTCGTGTTCGGGTGTGAGAACGAGGTCCGCGCCGGTGGCTCGGGTGATGTCGATGCGGTGCATCCACGGATCGCGGGTCAGGATCACATCGGTCAAGTAGCCGATGGTCCAGCGTTCCTCGTGGTCGCCGACGATCTGGGATTGCGGCACGGTCAGACGCCGGATGAGGCCGGGCGTGCGCCGGCGCCCTCGGCCGGCTCCGGGGGCGACCTGGCGGAACCTGGCCAGGATGTCGGCGGGTGTCAGGTGACGGTGCTCTTCGACCTGCAGGCTGGTCAAGGCGTCGATGAACACCCCACCCCGCTTCGTCGCCGCCTGCATCTGCCGCATCTGCTCCCGGATGGACGCGGCCATCTCGGCCATCCCCAGTGCGTGCGCGGCCATCGCCTTGACATCCCAGTCTGGGCACTCCGTGGGTGTGCTCCACTCGCCCGGGTTCAACGAAGCGAGGACGTCGATGAACCGCTGATATTCGTCAGCGGCCAGTCGCATCGCCGTCGGACGGGCGATCGCTGATTTCCTGGGCGCGGACGGTGCCTTGGTGGTGGCGGTCATTTCTTGCTCCTCAGTCTCGGGCCGGGCAGGGTGATGTCGTCGGCGAACATGTCGATAGCGCGCGGCAACTGCGCGGTCCAGCGCTGACCGCCGGGGTCGTTGGCCAGTTGGGCGTCCACCAGCCCGCCGATGATGGCGACACACAGGTCGGCGTCGGCGTCAGCAGTGACGCCGATTCGGGTCAGCTGCTCACGGAACAGGGCCAAGACCTGCACCGACGGCGCGTACGCCCCGGCGGAGGGCACGAAATCAACAACCATGCGTTGGTTCATCAATTGAAAGCGCACCGGGTCGGCGAGAGCGAAGTCCACGAATGTGGTCGCTATGTGCAACAGCGCTGTGCGGGGTGGCTCCGGTATTCCCGCCGCCGTCTCCTGGCAGACCGTCAAGAAGTCAGACCAAGCCTGCCCGAACATCGCGTCGTAGATGGCGTTCTTCGACGCGAAGTGGCTGTAGAGCGATGGGGCCCGCATCCCCACCCGATCGGCCACCTCCCGCAGCGTGACCGCAGGTAGGCCGCCGGCCCGGGCGATGTCCCATGCCGCGTCCACAATCTCCGCCCGGGTCGCCTCCCGCCGTTCGGCTAGCCTATCGCGATTAGGTGAACCTGTCATGGTGAGGACCATGCGCCTCGAACCGGAGGAAGTCAACGTCAGTGCTCATCGGAGGAGCGGCGGGTGGCTGCGGCATGGCCGACCATCTCGCCGGGGCCGTCCGGACCGGTCACCGCTGCAGCTACCGGCCGGAGGTCGAGGTGCGCTGGGAGCTGTAGCGGGGGCCGGCAGATCGTGTCAGCGGCAGCAGGAGTCGCCGCCCTGACAACCGCCGCTCACCGCGGCGGCCGGACCGCCGTCCGCCTCGACTTCGTCCTGGGTGACCGCCAGTCCCAGTGAGGCACAGCAATTGTCGCCACGCCAGGCCTGCAGACCTTCGCGGACGGCGATGACGGCGATGATCAACCCGGCGAGGGGGTCGGCCCACGACCAGCCGAACGCCGCGTTCAGTGCCAGGCCGACCAGCAGCACAGCCGAGAGGTAGGTGCAGAGAAGGGTCTGCCGGGAGTCCGCGACGGCGCTGGCAGACCCCAGCTCGCGACCAGCCCGGCGCTGCGCCGACGACAGCAGCGGCATGATCAGCAGGCTCGCGGCGGCCAGCACGATGCCCACGGTCGAGGCATCCGCCTCGCCGCTGCCGAGGAGCGACCGGACGGACGCCACCACGACGTAGGCAGCAAGAGCGAAGAACGAGCACGCGATGATGCGCAACGCACGGCGCTCCCGGGCGTCGCGGCGGGCGCGGTCCCGGGCCGAGAACTGCCACGCGACGGCCGCGGCGGAGGAGACCTCGATGATCGAGTCGAGGCCGAACCCGATCAGCGCCGTCGAGTCCGCGCGGGCCCCGGCGGTCAGGGCAACCGCAGCTTCGACGACGTTGTAGGCGATGGTGGCGGCGACGAGGATGCGGACACGTCGGATGAGAACCTCGTGCCGTGAACGCTTCTCATCGGATCGTGCCGGGCCGGACCGGGTGCGGCCCGGGGTCGAGCGGGTCCCGGTCATCAGCAGCAGTCCTCGCCGCTCCGGGCGGCGTCGCAGGCGTCGGCGTCGACCGCGAGGACGGTCCCCAGTAAGTCGTCGAGCGCTTTGCGCAGCCCCCCGTCGGCCAGCTCGTACCGCATCCGCTTGCCCTCCGGCACGGCGACGACCAGGCCGCAGCCGCGCAGGCAGGCCAGGTGGTTGGACAGGCTCGTGCGGGTCACGCCGAGCTGCTCGGCCAACTCCGTCGGATAGGCGCCCGCCGAGCGGAGGGCGACGAGGACTCGGGCCCGGGTCGGGTCGGAGAGCGCATGCCCGAAGCGGGCCAGAACCTCGATGTGCGTCAGCGTGTCCACGACGCTGATGGTACAGCGAACGCTGACGTCAGAAAACACTGTCGCGTCATGGGGTACACGGCTGGGCGATTTCATGAACGGCTCGCAACCTCTGGTGACGGCTACGACGGCGACGACGCGATTGTCATCCGGAGCAGTGGGCGGTCGTTCCCCGGACGACCAGTTCGGTGGGTACGGTGACGAAACGTTCGACGGCGTCGTTGTTCTCGGTGCCGCCGAGCAGGTGCAGCAGCATGGTCGCAGCGAGGGCGCCCTGTTGTCGTGGCTGCTGGCGGACCGTCGTGAGGTCGGTCAACTGCGCCAACGGATGGTCGTCGAGACCGACGACCGACATGTCCTGCGGCACCCGCAGTCCGGCCCGCCGGAGGGTTCGGATGGCGCCGAGTGCCACCTCGTCGGAATGGGCGAACACCGCGGTCGGACGGTCCGGCAGGCGGAGCAGTCTTTCCATCGACCGGGCGCCCTGCTCACCACCCCAATCGTCGGTGACCACGAGCGACGGATCGACGGATATCCCGTGTTCGGACAGCGCGCTGTAGTACGCGGCCGATCGGCCGGACTCCAGGTGCGGCTCGGCCGGGTCGACCGCCTCCACCATCGCGATGCGGCGGTGGCCCAGGGACAACAGGTGGTCGACGGCCTGCTTGCCGGCCGCGCGGTCGTCGGTACCGACGTACGGGTACACCGCCGACCGCCCGCCGGCCGAGACAATGTGCACCCCCATGAGTTTCAATCGTTCCTGCTCGAACTCCTCGACGGTGAACGCGACGACGACGACGGCGTCCACCTTCCGGCGAGCCGGCAACCGCTCGAAGAACTCTCGACGATCCTGGACGTTCCGGACCTGGTACAGCAGGACGTCGAGATCGGCGCTCCGTAGGACCGAGTCGAGGCCTTCGACGACCGTGCCGAAGAACCATCGGGAGAGGTGCGGCACGACGAGCGCGACCCGGCCGGTGGTGCCTCTGGCCAGGCTCGCCGCCGCCGGCGACACCACGTAGCCGAGCGCGTCGGCGACGTCCCGAACACGTTGCCGGGTACCCGGCGCGACTCGAGGAGCATTGGACAGCGCGCGGGAAGCCGTCCCGACACCGACACCGGCAAGTCTGGCGATGTCGTCCAACGTGATGGTGTCCTTCGCGCCCGCCATCCGCAGAGAGTATGCGGTGCAGGGTCGCTGACACCCGCGCCGGGGAGCTTGACATCGTGCTTGAAGGCGCCTCACAATCCGTGCATGGAAGCGCTTCCACCGGTGACACGGTGGACCTTCCACAGACCAGCGCGAGCGACCGATCTGTGCGCTTCCCAGTCCCCCCGAAGAAGGCGCCCCACTCTGATGTCGAACATGTCTTTCGGTGATCCGGACCTGGTCCTGGTGCAGCTCGACCCGGACGGCGGCTGGTCTGCTGCGGAGCAGGTCGGTGTCGAGGTCGCGCGGACAGTGCGGGGGGACGGGGGTGTCGAGGTCCGGGTGGCGGCCACGGATCGGATCAGCCGGGTGCTGCTGCGGTGGCGCCGTTCGATCCCGGAGGACGTCGTGATCCTGGGCGATGCGTGGGAGCGGGCCTACGGGGACCTGCAGTGGCGGGTGATGCAGCCGGAGCGGGTGCTGCCGTGGACGGCGTTGTGGCATCACGCCGCGTCGGGGTCGACGACCGGGGTCGGCGTGGAGGTACGCGGTGGCGCTTTCGCCGGCTGGACGGTCGACCCTGAGGGGGTGTCGCTGTGGCTCGACCTGCGCTGCGGCGGAGTGGCGGTCCGTCCGGCCGGCCGTGTCATCGACGCCGCCGTGGTGCGGGCGGTGTCGGGGACCGGGTCACCGTTCGCGGTGCATCAGCTGCTGTGTGCGGCGCTGTGCGCCGACGCGCTGCCGACCGGTCCGCTCGTCGGAGCCAACAACTGGTACTACGCCTACGGTCTCGATTTCGATGCGGCCGCGGTGCTGCGGGATGCGCGGACGTGGCCGATCTCGTCGGCGACCACCCGGTCCGGCCGTTCGCGGTGGTCGACGACGGTTGGAGTGTGGACGGCACCGCCGACGGCCGTCCCGGGTCGGGAGGGCCGTGGGACGGCGCGCGCACGGCCGGCTTCCCCGACGGGATGCCGGACACGGCTCAGGCGATCGCGGAGCTCGGTGTGCGGCCGGGCATCTGGTTCCGTCCGCTGTTGTCCCGGGTTCCGCCGGGCGGCCACGAGCTGCAGCGGCGGCGTAGTGACATCTTCGGCGGGCACGTGCTCGACCCCTCCTCGCCGGCCACTCTGGACAAGGTCGCCGAGGACACCGCCCGGTTCGTCGACTGGGGCTTCGAGTTGATCAAGCACGACTTCAGCACGTTCGACGTCGTGGGCCAGTGGGGTGTGGGCATGGGCGCCTTCCCGAGCCGGGACGGTTGGGCGCTGGCTGACCCCAGCGTCACCACCGCCGAAGCGCTGGGGCGGCTGTACCGGACCATCCGGGACGCGGCCGGCTCGGCCAGCATCCTGGCGTGCAACGTCGTCGGGCACCTGGCCGCCGGGCTCGTACACGCGCAACGCGTCGGAGACGACACCTCGGGGCGGATCTGGAGCCGGACCCGGCGGACCGGCGTCAACGCGCTGGCGTTCCGGCTCGCCCAGCACGGTCGGTTCTTCGCCGTCGACGCCGATTGCGTGCCGAGCACCCCCCAGACCCCGTGGGCCCACAACCGGCAGTGGCTGGACCTGCTGTCTCGGTCTGGAACCGCACTGTTCGTCTCGATCGATCCCGCCACCCGGACCGACGCCGTCGACGCCGAACTGTCGGTGGCGCTGCGCCGCGCATTGGACGGCGGCTCGCCCGGCGGCATCGAACCTCTCGACTGGCTCCACACCACCACCCCGGCGCGCTGGGGGACGTCCGACGGCGAGATCGCCTACCGCTGGACCGAGGAATTCGGGTCCGACCCGTTCGAGGGGTACGAGCTCGTGCTGGGCGAGCACTGACGCGCAACACGTGATGCGGGCAGTGCCGATTGCGACGTCGCCCGTTCGGCGGCGCCCGGATCTTGCGCATTCCGGGGTCGAGGACGACCGTGTTCGCATATTCGGCGGTGCCAGTTGCTCCATCGGCCCCGGCCCTGAGAAGCCCGGGCCGGCGATCCGGCCCGATCATCCATCCCGTCGATGCATAGACCTGGCATTGACGAATCGGGCGAAGCCGTCGTTGGTCAGCGAGGTCGCGTCGATGTCGAACCCATCGAGGCCCACCTCGTGCACATGCTTCTCCCCGTCGGGCCATCGGTCGTCACCGTGAACGTCACCCCTGGCGAACCGCCCCGGCGGGACGTTCGCCCGCTCGACCGTGTGCGAGCTCGGATCGGTGGCGGCCGTCACAGGCGCATGCGATGCGGACTCAGGCCTCCCGGGCTCGCGCCATTGCCACCGGCGCGCTGGATTGGCCGCACGGTCGGCGATCTCGCCCGACGGGCTGACCGCCGACCGCCGGTACTGCGGGTGCGTGCGGCAACAGCTCGGCTCGGCGGCCTACAACGTCTTGGCGTACGGGTCGAAATCGGCCGGCACCGCGGGTACCGGTGCGACCGTGCTGCCGAGGGTCACGAATCGACCGTGCTCTGCGGATTCCTCGGCGGACAGCATGATGTCGAGCACATGGAAGCCGAGCTCGCCGGTCGCGACGTGCGGCCGGTCCTCGGCAATGGCGCGCACCATGTCGAGGACGCCCAGGCCGCGGCCGACGACCACGCCCTGCTGTTCGAGCTCGTGCCAGGGCTGCTCGATCTCCATGTCGTCGGTCAGCACGCCGAGCGGCTTCACGTACGCGGTGCGTCCTTCGAACTTGTTCGGGTCGGGAAGCACGATACTGCCGTCCGTGCCGTGGATCTCGACGATCCCGTGACGCTCGAGCGCCGAATCGAAGCTGAGCAGGGTCTGCGCCTGCTGGCCGGCGGCGAAGGACGTGAGCACCTGCACCGTCGAGGGCACCTCGACCGGGACGACGGTCCCCGCATTCGGGCCGGTGTGGATCCGCCGTTCCGCTTGGGGCTTCAGGCCGAAGGCGGCGACGCGGTCGACCGACCCGAAGAGGCTGACGAGCGCGGAGAAGTAGTAGGGGCCCATGTCCAGTAGGGGGCCGGCGCCGCCGGCGAACAGGAACCCGGGGTTCGGATGCCAGAGATCCGGACCCTGGGTCTGGAACGACGTCTGGGCGAAAAGCGGCTGCCCGATGACACCGTCGGCGATCGCCCGCTTGGCCGTCTGAAAACCGGGACCCAACACGGTGTCCGGCGCCGAACCGATGCGCACGCCCGCGGCAGTGGCGTCCCGCAGCAGCGCCGCGGTGCTCTCGCGGTCGAGGCCGAGCGGCTTCTCGGTCCACACGTGCTTGCCGGCGGCCACCGCCGCGGCGGAGACACGCACGTGCACAGCGGGAACCGTCAGGTTGACGACGAGCTCGACGCCGGGGTGGGCGATCACCTCCGCCGGCGTGCCAGCGGCGGGCACACCGTACTTCTGCGCCTGCGCGCGGGCGCGCTCGGTGTCGAGATCGCCGAGGATCACCACCTCGACATCGGGGAAGGAGGTGAGGTTCTCCAGGTAGGTGTCGCTGATGACGCCGACCCCGATGAATCCGATTCCGACGGCGCTCATGCGGCGAACCCGCCGTCACGCAGGAACGCCAGACTGGCGGCGATGTCGGTGAACACTTCTCCCGGCGCGTGGTCGTACTCGATCACCGCGTACCGCACGAAGGTCGCTGCGCGCAGGGCGGCCTCGAGCGGCACCTCGCCAGCGCCGGCGTGCCGCTGGTCGAGAGTGTCGGATCCGAACGCCGGGGCGCCGGGCGCCCACGGATTGCTGGTCGGCACGATGCCGTCCTTGACGTGCACCGCGAGTAGGCGCGACCCCAGCCGCTCGACGAGGGCCGGAACGTCCTGCCCGCCGGTCTGCGCCCAGAACAGGTCGAGTTCCAGCGCGACGCGGTCGTCGGTGAGCGCGACAAACCGCTCGTAGGCGCTGATGCCGCCGAAGTCGGCGATGAATTCCTGGGCGTGGTTGTGGTAGCCGACCGTGAGGCCGTAATCCGCGGCCGTCTCGGCAGCGGCGTTGAGCCGCTCGGCGATGTCGGCGACCCCGTCCTCGGTCAGCCAGCGGTCGGGGGCGACGAAGGGATCGATGACGGTGCGGATTCCGATGGTCGCGGCGGCCTCGAAGACGGCTTCGGGCGCGGGTGTCGGGATGGACCCGTCGGGAGTCCACAGCTCGTCCGACAGCAGGGGAGCATGACCCGTCGGGGAGGCGAGCCCGCTCGCGTCCAGCGCCTCTTTCAGCTGGGGCGCGCGGCCCACGAAGTCGAACGCCTCGACGTTCTTCAGGCCGGCGGCCGCCAGCTTGTCGAGTGAGCCGCGCATGTCGGCGGCGAACTGATTCGCGAGCGAATAGAGCTGGACTGATGCCTGCGGCAGGGCCACGAAAGCCTTCTTCCACGTCGTCGTTGTCGGGTGGCGTCGCGCCGGAGCCGCGATGAGGCCACGCTAACGCAAAATATCCGCGTGGAGGTTTTCTGTGACTAGGGTGACACCATGGCCCCCGACCACGTGACCCCCACCGACGCTCCCACCGTGATCGGACGCCGAGGCTCCTACGCCAAGGGCGTGGCCCGTAGGCAGGAGATTCTCGACCGGGCCATCGGGGTGTTCGCCGAGCGCGGCGGATACGGGACCTCACTGCGCAGCATCGCGCAAGCCATGGGGATCTCGCACGCGGCGCTGCTGCACTATTTCGATTCGCGGGAACAACTGCTGGTCGCCGTGTACGAGCATGCCGAGGTCAGGCGGAACGCCGACGGCGGGGCGGCCGAGACGGCCAGCGCGGTCGACGTCATGGTGCTGGCGGCAACCGCCAACGTGGAGGTGCCGGGACTCGTCGAGCTCTACTCGGCGCTCGTCGCGACATCGCTGGAATCGGGCAATGCCATCGGGAAGACGTACTTCACGGAGCGGTTCGAGCGCGTTCGTGGCGAGCTCGCCGATCGCCTGCGCGCGGACCAGGCAAGGGGCGCGATACGTGGGGATGTCGACGCCGATGAGATCGCCGCGCTACTGGTCGGGGCGTCCGACGGCCTGCAGATCCAGTGGCTGCTCGACCCGGCGGTGGGCCTGCAGCAGACTCTGGGCACATTTGCGACCCTGCTCCGCCCACCGGCATCAAGTTGATCCCGTTCGCCCTTCGTGTAAACGCCACGACGTGCCGATGGAGTTCACGGGTGACCGTTCCGCCGCCCGAGGGTTCCCGCGAGCTGCAGCAACGGGCTTCGTCTCATAGACCCGGTGCTCAGGTGGGGCTACAACAGGTGTGGCTCCGAAGCGTTCGCCCGCTGAGCCACACGGTCGTCGTGGACGCGATCGTCAAGACGCCCATTTGTGGCCCACTCGCGCCCACATGGTGTTGATCTGCACGTCGTATCGGTGTCCGAGGGGGGACTTGAACCCACCGTCCCCGGTGTGCAGGTATGGACGCTCAGGAACCTTTCCGCACGTCAGAGCCACCTTGGGGTTTGTGGGTGGCTGCAGATCAGGACGACAGAGGACGTACGGAACTGGCGCTGAGCTGCGGCGAGCAGACTGCCCGGGCACCAGCGATGCAGCGCACGTGAGACCCGCTGTGCTCACCAGGCACCGTGGGTCAACGTGTCGGCTGCCCGGGCTTCACCGGTCCGGGAGGCTCTCGGTTGAGGCCGCGAAGTGTGCGATGGTGCCGGCGATGGCGCGCAGGTAGTGGTCGAGCACGTCCCGGTTGACGTTGTTCAGTGTGTCGCACGCTTCGTGGTAGCAGGGGTCGAACACCTCGCCGGCCTGACCGCCCGAGGCGAGGGCCTGTTCGCTGGATTTTTCGTCGGCGTCGCCGTTCTCAGCTCCGCCGCTGGGTATCCCGGCTGCGATGAACGGGGTCTCGTCGTCGCCCACGAACTCGATGGTCTCGGCGGTGACCCCGGTCTTGGCGAGCTCGTCGGCGAGGGCCTGGGCGACTGTTGCCGATCCGGGTGGGCCGGCTTCGGACAGGTCGCTGCCTTGCCCGCCCTGGATGAGGTACCCGGCGTTGGGCGAGGCGACCATGTCCACGTTGAGGTACAGCGTGATCTTGCTGCGTTCTTCGGTTGACAGGTTTTCCACGTAGGCGGTGGAGCCGACGGCCCCTTGCTCCTCGGAGCCGAAGAAGGCGAAGCGGACCGCGTTCTGGGTGGGCGGGGAGGCTGCCATTCTGGTGGCGATTTCCAGTAGGACCGCCACACCGGAACCGTCGTCGACGATCCCCGGTCCCTCTTCCACCGAATCCAGGTGAGCGCCGATCATCACCACGGTTGCGGGGTCGCCGCTGTTGGTCTGTGTGATGACGTTCCGCATCTCCGCACCGTCGTCTGTGTACGTCGGGGTGTCGACCTGGTAGCCGGCATCACGCAGGACTCCGACCACGTAGTCGACGCTCCCGTCGTACCCGGCACTGGGCGAGGCCCGGTTTCCGCCGTTCTGATCGGCGATCCGCTGCAACGCCTCCAGGTGCACGAACGCTGACGGCTCGCTCACCTGGGCCGCCCACCCCTGCGGCGACTCACCCGCAGTGGTTCCGGTGTCGGCCGGCGGGGCGTCTGACTGCGCCGGGGCACTCGACGGCGGGTCACTCGGTGCTTCGGCGGGTGTTTGCCCGCTGGGCGTCTGGACGTCTGGTGGCTGGGTGCTGGATGGTTGGACGCTGGGTGCCGCGGCGGTCGACGGTGAAAAGCTCGGCGGCGTCTGCGGGGTGTCGGACCCGCAGGCGGCCAGGAAGACGGTCAGGACGACCACCGTTGCGGGCCGCCATCCCCAGGGTGAGCGTGTTCTCGAGTTCGGCATCTGTGCTCCAGATCGGGTTGAACGTGCGGCGGGATTGCTCGGTTCATTGAGACGGCGCAGGCGGAACGTGGAATGCGGACGGGCTGTTCATGCGCATCCGACGCTGAGCAGGAGCCCGGCGCCCAGCACGGCGGGGATCGCCGGGATGGTGAGGGCGGCGGCGGCGCACCAGAGGTTGCGGCGGGCGCGGAGTCGCCCGGGGTGTGGTGTCGGCGAGCCGGCGGGTGACGGCGGTGTCGGCCATGGCGAGTCCGCCGCCGGGGGGTGTGGTGGTCGCCAGCGCCCGGAGGGCGTCAGCCACGTGGTGGGCGCCGGGCCGGCCGGCGACGCTGAACGCCACGGGGTCGGGGTGGTCGATCCAGCGGATGTTGTCGTCGCCGGGTTCGCCGATCACCGACAGCAGGAAACGGACAGTGTCGCCGCATTTCCTGCGGACCCGGATCTGCCGGACGGCGCTGAGGGTGAGGCGGCTGCCCAGATAGAGGAGCAGCGCAGCCCCGGTGACGGTGGCGATCCGTTCAGCGAGAGGCACGTCGGCGTGTTCCACGGTCACCCAGCAACGGCCGAGCTCTGTGAGCAGCGTCTCGAACCCGCCGTGTCCGATGTGGCTGAGCAGGTACACCGCGGCGGTGCTGGTGAGCACGACACCCGCGAGCGCGAACAGCCAGCAGGCGATGACGACCCGCGGATCCCGGTTGCCGCCCACCAGCCGCCGCAGCGGCCGGTGCGCCTGGGTGCACATGATGAGCGCGCCGAGGAGGAACGCGACGCCGACGACCACGGTGAGCGCCCGCGGCGGTTGAGCCCGGTGCGCAGCACCTTGGATTCGCCGTCGGTGGCGGTCCGGGCGGAGTGCAGCAGCACCGCTTCCGGGTTGCCGGCTTCGGTGAGGACCTGGCGCATGGCGTCGGCGGCGGCCTGTTCGCGGGTCATCGCCGGCCGGTAGGAGTAGCCGCGCCCTTCCCCTTCCCGCTCCGCGAAGTGTTTGGTGTGCAGGTTGTCCAGGATGGTCATGACGGCGGTGTGGGCCAGCGGCCGGGGCGTGACCAGCCGTTCCATCACCCCGCGGACCGGCAGGGGCGTCTCGGTGGACCACAGCACGTCCATCACGGCGGCTTCCAGTGAGCCCAGTCCCCGCATCGGTTCCCCTCCCGCGCCGGGCACGCCGAGACGACATGTTCGACCCCTGCTCCGGCTCCAGGTACGAGGATAGTTAGTAGCTTGGGTGGCGGCGGGGCGACTGTGAGCGGGGGGGTGCCCACGATGCGGAGCGATGCCGAGAACGCCCCCGGCGGCAGCCTTGTCCACCGCGCAGGTTCGCGACCGTGGTATCACCGCGGTATCACTGACCCCGTTTCGAGGTCCACAGCGGTTGGTTTCCGCTGCTCACAGCCTTGCGATGTGGTGTCCGAGGGGGGACTTGAACCCCCACGCCCTTGCGGGCACTAGCACCTCAAGCTAGCGCGTCTGCCATTCCGCCACCCGGACAGGTGTGCCTCGCACCGAAGTGCGGCGACTCGACAACGATAGTCGGTCAGGCGGGCGGAACCCAAATGCCGCGACCCGCAGCCTCACGACCTGCACCGGGAGTGTTTCGTGCGCCGCCGGATGGTAGGAACGACCCCATGACCGACGCCCCTGAAGCCAGCCCGTCGCCCGCCGAGGACGAGGTCGTCCAGCTCTGCAGCGAGCTGATCCAGATCGACTCGGTGAACACCGGCGAACTCGACAGCATCGGTGACGGGGAGACCCGCGCCGCCCGCTACATCCAGCAGAAGCTGACGGAGGTCGGGTACGAGACATGGTTCCACGAGTCGGTTCCCGGGCGTGGCAGCGTCGGTTGCCGGCTCGCCGGGTCGGATCCGTCCCGCGGGGCGCTGCTCATCCACGGGCACGTCGACGTCGTCCCGGCCAACCCTGCCGAGTGGACCGTGGACCCGTTCTCCGGCGCGGTCCAGGACGGCTACGTCTGGGGCCGCGGTGCGGTGGACATGAAGGACATGGTCGCGATGACCCTGGCCGTCGCCCGGCACTTCAAGACCGCCGGCATCGTCCCCGCCCGCGATCTGATCTTCGCCTTCATGGCCGACGAGGAGGCCGGCGGCTATTACGGCGCCCGCTGGCTGGTCGAGCACCACCCCGAGCACTTCGCGGGCGCCACCGAGGCGATCAGCGAGGTCGGCGGTTTCTCCATCACCGTCGACGACACCCGCCGGGCCTACCTGGTCGCCGCCGCCGAGAAGGGTGTCGCCTGGGCCACTCTCAAGGCCACCGGTACCGCAGGCCACGGCTCGATGATCAACCACGACAACGCCGTCACCCGGATCGCCGGCGCCGTCGCGCGGCTCGGGGCGTACGAGTTCCCGCTGACCCGGACCAGGACCGTCGACGCCTTCCTCACCTCCATCACCCAGCTGACCGGCATGGAGTTCCCGGCGGACGACCTCGAGGGGTCCATCGCCAAGATCGGCCCGGTCTCGCGCATCCTGCTCTCGACGCTGCGCAACACGGCCAACCCGACGATGCTCAAGGCCGGCTACAAGTCCAACGTCATCCCGTCGGAGGCATCCGCCACCGTCGACTGCCGCATCCTGCCCGGCAGCGAGGACACCTTCCGTGAGCAGGTCGCCGAGATCGTCGGTGAGGGCATCACCATCGACTGGGTGTGGCAGCCGCCACTGGAGGTGCCGTTCGAGGGCGATCTCGTCGACAACATGAAAGCCGCCCTTTCCGCCGAGGACGAGGACGGCACCGCCATCCCGTACATGCTCTCCGGCGGCACCGACAACAAGGTGTTCGCCGAGCTCGGCATCAACGGCTACGGGTTCTCGCCGCTGCGGCTGCCCGCGGATCTCGACTTCTCCGGCCTCTTCCACGGCGTCGACGAGCGGGTACCGGTGGACGCGCTGACCTTCGGTGTCCGGGTGCTGGAGCGGCTGCTCCGAACCTGTTGACCGGGCTCAGCGGGCGTAGGCGAGAACGTCCCCGGCCACCATCACCGACACTGCGTCACCGGGCGTCATCCGGACCCCGGCGCCGCGGTAGCGCAGCACCAGCGGGGTGCCGTCGGCCAGTCGGACCGACACGGTGCCGTCCGGCCCGTAGAAGCGCTGGGTGACGACCGTGGCCGTGACCCCCGCCTCCGGATGCAGCCACAGCTGCTCCGGACGCAGCACCACGGTGACCGGGCCGTCCGCGACCGGGACCCGCGACGGCAGCCGCCCCATGACGGTGTCGGTCACCCCGCCGGTCGCCTCGCCGGTCAGCTCGACCGCCGCCCCGACGAATCGGGCGGCGGCCAGGCTCACCGGCCGCTCGTAGACCTCGTGCGGCGTCCCCGACTGGACCACGGTCCCGTCGAGCATCACGGCGACGACGTCGGCCAGAGACAGCGCCTCGGCCTGGTCGTGGGTGACCAGCACGGCGGTCGTCCCGGCGTCGCGGAGGATGCAGGCGATCTCCTCCCGGACCCGGGTCCGCAGTCCGGCGTCCAGCGCGGCGAACGGCTCGTCGAGCAGCAGCGCCTGCGGGTCGGCGGCCAGGGCACGGGCCAACGCCACCCGCTGCTGCTGACCACCGGAGAGTTCGTGCGGCCGCTGATCGATGGCACCGGCCAGCCCGACGATGTCGAGCCATTGCTCGACCGCGGTGCGCCGGTCGTACCGCTGCCGGAGCCCGAACGCCACGTTCCCGCCCACCGTCAGGTGCGGGAACAGCGCACCCTCCTGGGGCATCAGCCCGATGCGGCGCCGCTGCGACGGCACCGGGGCGCCGCCGCCCACGAGGGCGCGACCGGCGAGCCGGACGGTGCCGCGGTCGGGGACCTCGAAGCCGGCGATGATGCGCAGCAGGGTCGTCTTGCCGCAGCCCGACGGCCCCAGGACGGCGGCGACCGTCCCGGCCGGGACCACCAGATCGGCCCCGACCAGGACCGGCTTGCGGCCGAAGCGCTTGTGGACCCCGGCGATGTGAAGGCCGTCGTCGGAGTTGTCCGGCACGACCCGGGCCACCGCGGGATGGTCCAGCAGCTGCTCGCGGTCAGATCCCACGGACGTCCCCCGCCCGGCCGCTCCACCAGCCGAGAACGGCCGTCGGCACCGCGGCGAAGAGCACCAGGGCCGCGGCGTACGGGGCTGCGGTGCCGTAGTCGCTGACCGACGCGTACTGCCACAGCTCGGTGGCCAGCGTGCTGGTGCCGGTCGGGTGCAGCAGCAGGGTCATCGGGAGCTCCTTCATGCAGGCGAGGAAGACGAGGGCGCCGCCGGCGGCGATACCGGGGCCGGCCAGTCGGCCGGTGATCCCGACGAACGACCGGACGGGGCCGCCGCCCAACGACCGGCCGACCTCCTCCCAGCGGACCGGGCTGGCCTCCACCGCCGACCGGATCGATCCGACCACCAGCGGCGTCAACAGCACGACGTAAGCCAGCAGCAGCAGCGGCGTCTCGAGGTAGACAGGCCGCAGCAGCAGCACCCCGACGGACACCATCGAGATCCCGATGACGATGCCGGGCAACCCGTGGGCGACGTAGGTGATCCGCTCGACGGAGCGTGAGAGCGGATCGCGGTGACGGGCCGCCAGGATGCCGACGGGCAAACCCAGCACGACGCAGAGAACGGCGGTCACGACGGACAGCGTCAGCGAGGTGCCGAGAGCGGCGCCGATCGCCTGCCACTCGACGGCGGCGGACAGCGACCGCTGCATCCAACGCACCAGCCCGACCAGCGGGAAGACCAATGCGACCACGGCCACCACCAGCACGGGGATCGCGGCGAGCGGCCAGCGGCGTCCCAACTCCAGCAGCGGAGCCGGCCGCGGTGTGCCGCCCCCGACGCGGTAGGCGGCGGCCCGGCCCCGGGCCCGCGACTCGGCCACCACCAGCAGCGCGGCGAAGGCCAGCAGCACCAGCGACAGCACCGCCGCCCGGGACGGGTTGAAGCCCGACCGGTAGGCCCCGTAGATGACCCAGGTGAAGGCCTCGTAGCGCATCGCCGCGATGGCCCCGAAGTCGCTGAGTACGTACAGCGCGACCAGCAGGCCACCGGCCGCGATCGCCGCGCGCGCCTGCCGCAGGGTGACCCTGACGAGCACGGTGAACGCCCCGAATCCGAGCGAGCGGGCCACCTCCTCGTGCGAGGGGTCGACCCGGGTGATGGCGGCGACCGCGGGCATCAGCACGTAGGGGTAGCTGACGAGCGTCAACATGAGGCAGGCGCCCCAGAACCCGGCCAGGCCGGGCCATTCCGAGATCCAGAGGTAGGACACCACGTAGCTCGGCAGGGCCAACGGCAGGGCGAGCACCAGCCCGACCACGCGCCGCCCGGGCAGCGTCGTGCGGGTGACGAGGACGGCCAGCCCGGTGCCGATGATCACGCAGGCGATGGTGACGGTGCCGACCAGGGCGAGGGAACGGCCGATCAGGGTCAGGGTGCGATCGTCGGTGACCTCGCTGATCACGAACGACCAACCGCGCGCCGCCGATCGCTCGACCAGGTAATACAAGGGGAGCACCGTCACCGCGGCGACCGCGCCGCCGCGACGAGCAGGACGACCGGAGGCCGACGCCGCACCCCGGACGGGTGTCGGACGTCGGCCTCGCGGTCGGCGGGTCGGATCACGCAGAATCCATCAGGTGGTCAGCAGTCCGGTCTCGACGAGGAGCTCCTGCGTGGCCTCCAGGTCGGCGAGGTCGGACAGGTCGATCGCCGGCGGCGACAGCTCGGTCAGCGACGGGGTGTCGGCCGGTCCGGGAATGCCGGCCACCAGCGGGAACTCACCGGTCTCGGTGGCGAAGTACCGCTGCGCCGACTCGCTGACCAGGTACGCCGCGAACGCCTGCGCCGCCGCCGGGTTGGCGGCGGTCGCGAGGACGCCGACCCCGGCGACGTTGATCAGCCCACCGGCGTCACCGGCGGCCATGAATTGGTTGCGGGCGGTGACGGCGGCGGCGCCTGCCTTACCGGCCAGTTCCACCAGGTAGTAGTGGTTCACCAGGCCCATCGCGATCTCGCCGGCGTTGACGGCGTCCCGGATGGCGCCGTTGCCCTCGTAGGCGACCGGCTCCTGCGCCTTGAACGCGGTCAGCCAGCTGCGGGCGCCGTCGTCACCGCGGAGCACCCGCAGGCCGGTGACGAACGACTGCCAGGAGGCGTTGCTGGGGGCGTAGGCGATCCTGCCCTTCCATTCGGGTGCCAGCAGGGCGTCGATGGTGTCGGGGGCGGTGGGCACCAGTGACGGCTGGTACAGCACGACCCGCGCCCGGCCGGACACCCCGAGCCAGCTGCCGTCGGCGGCGGAGAACCGCGCCGGGATGGCGGCGAGCGCGTCGGCGTCGACGGGAGCGAACAAACCGGCGGCGGCCACAGCGCCGAGCGCGCCGGCGTCCTGGGACAGGAACACGTCGGCAGGGGAGCGATCACCCTCGGTCAGCAGCTGGGCGCCGAGCTCGCCGGAACCGGCGTACCGGACCTCGACCTGGATGCCGGTGTCGGTGGTGAACTGCTCGAGCAGCGGTCCGACGAGTTCCTCGTTGCGGCCGGAGTAGACGGTGATCGAGCCTGATGCGTCGGTGTCCGACGGTGCGGCCGACGTGGCGGCAGATGCCGGAGTCGATGCCGCAGAGATGCTGTCGACGGTATTCGTGCTGGTGCTGGTGCTGGCGCTCGTGCCGGTCGCGGCGTCGGAGCCGCACGCGCTCAGCAGCACGGCGGCCGCAGCAGCGATCGCGGCCAGGCGCAGGCCGGCGGGGAAAGACAGGGACATGAGGCTCCGTTAGCTCGTCGGACGGTACGCGGCGGGCCCCTTCAGCGAAGGGCAGGTAGCCAGGTAAGGCTAGCCTTAGTCACCGACTTTACTACAGCCGTGCGACAGCTCTGGCCGGGCGGGACCGCCCATGTCGGGGTGATCGATCGCAGACCGGAGCTCCTCGACCCGAAACCTGGCGGAGTCCGACGCAGCGGCCGGACGGCGGCCGGTCACCGCGCCACCCAGCGCACACCCGCGGTCGCCGCCGCCGCCAGACCGACGACCACCAGGAACGGCCACCGCCGCCAGACGGCGAATCCGGCGACCGCCAGGCCGACCAGCCGGGCGTCGAACACGACACGCCGGCCGGCGGCGAACGTCTGCACCCCGATGAGCGCAGCCAGCAACGCCACCGGCATCACCGTCGAGATCCGTTGCAGCCGTTGCTTCTCCAGCCACGACGCCGGCAACGACAGGCCGGCGAGCTTGAGCAGGTAGCAGCCCGCGCAGCCCAGCAGCACCCCCCACCAGATCATGCGCGCGCCGGCAGGTAGGCGGCCACCACCGCGACGAGCGCCGCCACCAGCACCGGTACCCCGGGCGGTACCAGCGGGACGGCGATGACCGCGACGAGTGCGGCCACGACGGCCACCGCCCACGGTTCGCGCCCCCGCAGCCGGGGTGCCAGCAGAGCCACGAACGCGGCGGCCGCGGCGGCGTCCAGTCCGAGCACGCTCGGGTCCTGCAGGGCGTTCGCACCGAGGGCGCCGACGGCGGTCCCGAGGTTCCACAGCCCGAACACCGACAACCCGGTTGCGTAGAAGGCGTACCGGGCCGTGCGCTCGTCGTCGGGGCCGATTGCCATCGCGGTGGACTCGTCGATGACCAACTGGGCGCCGGCGAAGCGGCGCCAGCCGCGCGCCTGCAGCATCGGGGCCAGCCGCAGTCCGTACAGCGCGTTGCGCGTCCCCAGCAGCACGGCGGTCGCCGCCCCGGCGAGCGGGCTGCCGCCACCCGCGATCACCCCGACCAGGGCGAATTGGGAGCCGCCGGTGAACATCAGCAGGCTCAGCGCCATCGTCTGCCAGAACGACAACCCGGCGGCGGTGGAGATGGCGCCGAAGGAAACCCCGTACGCGCCGGTCGCCACACCGATGCCGATTGCGTTCCGCAGTACCGCCCGCCGGTTCGCGGGCCCCGACGACGGTTCGCAGGTGGTCACGACCGGTCAGGCTACCCAGCTTCGAGCAGGTCCAGGATCTGCTCACGCAGGCCGCCGTTCGACGCGCCGGCGGTCGGGAATTCGCCCACCACCCGTCCGGGCCGGTCCGACATGACCAGCACCCGGTCCGACAGCAACAGTGCCTCGTCGACGTCGTGCGTGACCAGGACCGCGGTCCTCGGGTGCGACGCCCAGATCCCGGCCAACCAGCTGTTCATCCGCCGTCGCCGGATCGGGTCCAAGGCCCCGAAAGGCTCGTCCAGCAGCAGGAGCTCCGCACCCGTGAGGTAGGTGCGAAGCAGCGCCAACCGCTGCCGCATACCGCCCGAGAGCTGCGCCGGCCACGCGCGCTCGAAGCCCGCCAGTCCGAACTCGACGAACAGCCGGTGGGCCTCCTCCACCACGTCCGGAGTGTCCCGGCCGGCGAGCCGGGCGCCGAGCAGCGCGTTGGCCATCGCCCGTCGCCACGGCAGGAGGCCGTCCACCTGCGGCATCCACGCGGTCCTGGCACCGACCGCGACCGCGACGGTCCCGGCGGTCAGCGGTTGCAGCCCGGCCAGCACCCGCAGCGCGGTCGACTTGCCGCACCCCGACGAGCCGACGAGCGAGACGAACTCGCCGCCGGCCACGTCGAGCGAGAAGCCTTCCAACGCGGTCAGCGGATCCCTGGATCCGGCGGCGCGAAAATCGACGCGGACGTCGACAGCGGTGATCACGAGGGCAGCAGGGTCCCGTCCCACGTCGCTGCGGTGTCGAATCCATCCGGGACGAGTCGGTTCTCGACCAGGAAGTCGACGAACGTCGCCCAGGTGTCGGCGGTCTGCGCACCCCAGACCGCAGGAGAGTCGGCGTACCGGGTGGACAGGTAGTCCGCGCTGCGGGTGACGAGATCGCGGTCGAGCTCCGGGGCGGCCGCCATCAGCGCTTCGACGGCGCGGGACGGGTCGGTCATCGCGTCGGCATATCCCTTTGCGGTGGCGGCCAGGAACGACCGGACCAGCTCTGGATCACCGTCGATGGTGGCCTGGGCGGTGGCGATCAGCGGGGTGTACCAGTTGGGGATGCAGTCGGACCAGTCGCTGAAATCGAGGGTGGTGATGTCGAGCGCGTCGACCTCGCGCAGCCGGATCGCGTCCCAGCCGTTGAAGATCCATGCGGTGTCGTAGTACTTCTCGGTGAGCCCGATGCGGAAGTCGTCACCGGGCAGCGAGGTGAAGGTGACCGTCGAGGGATCGCCCCCGTCGCAGGCGACCAGCTTCGAGATCAGCGCCTTCTCCAGGACGCTGTCGTAACCGCCGTAGGTCTTGCCCTGCAGGTCCTTGGGGGAGGTGATCCGGGACGCGGAGAGTGAGACCAGGCTGGAGGTGTTGTGCTGGATGACCGCGGCGACCGAGACGGCGGGGATGCCCTCGGCGCGGGCCGGGACGAGTGACTCCGCGACCGAGAGGGCGAAGTCGGCCTGGCCGGCGGCGAGCAGCTGCAGACCGCTGGTGTCGCCGGGCTCGATGAGCCTCACGTCCAACCCGGAGTCGGCGTAGTAGCCGGCTGCCTGGGCGATGTAGAGGCCGGAATGGTTGGTGTTCGGCGTCCAGTCCAGGATCACCGAGACCGGTCTGAGCGCAACGCTGCCGGCCGCCGAAGGAGTCGATGGCGCGGTCGGGGTGGCGTTCGTCATGCAGGAAGTGAGCAGTACCGCGGCGCCACCGAGCAGCGCGGCACGGCGGGAGGGCAGTCGGGACGTCATGAGGCGGAAGACTCCTTGGTGGTGGTGGTGCGCTGCCATGGGGTGGCCAGGGTGCACAGATGGTCGACGAGCAGGAACAGCGCGGCGGTGACCAGGGCGATGACCGCCATGGCGACGAAGATCTGGTCGATGGCGAAGGCCTTGCGGGAGCGTTGGATGAAGACACCGAGTCCGCTCTCGCCGGCCATGTACTCCGAGACCACGGCGGCACCGACGGTGTAGGTGGCGGCGATCCGGAGGCCGCCCAGGGCGGCCGGCAGTGCGGCCGGGATCCGGACCAACCAGAGCGCTTGGACGCGGCGGCCGCCGAGCCCGTGAACCATGTCGATGAGGTCGTCCGACGCTGCCGCCGCGCCGGCCACCGCCGCGATCAGCACCGGGAAGAACACCGTCAGCATCACGACGATGACCTTCGGGGTGAGCCCGAAGCCGGTCCAGATGATGAGCAGCGGAGCCAGCACGACCATCGGCACCGTCTGACTGAACGTGACGAGCGGATAGAGCAGCAGCCGCAGCGTCGGGGACGCGACGATCGACCACCGCGAGCGTGACGCCGGCGGCGGCGCCGAGGACGAGTCCGAGGCCGGCCTCGGTCAGTGTGGTGACGATGTGTGGGCCGAGGACCGGCGCGGTGCGCACCGCTGCGTCCCACACCCGGGTGGGCGCGGGCAGCACGTACGGCGCGACTCCGGACACCCGGACGGCGATGTCCCAGATCAGCAGCAGCGCAACGATTCCGACGACCGGAAAGGCGAAGCGCCGAACATTCACGGGCGGAACTTGCCCGTCAGGTCGGTCATCGTCGGACCGCGATCGTCGGCCGCCTGGCCGACCTTGATGACCGACATCACTGACGAGGCACCGGATTCCAGGGTGGCCTCGTGTACTTCCCGCAGCAGCGGCCAGAGCTGGTCGGGAGTGCCCTGGACGCTGGTACCCAGCGGGCCGACCTCGTAGGTCAGGCCGGACGCCTGGATGCGGGCGATGGCAGCGTCCACGTGGGCGTAGCGGGTGGTGTCGGTACCGACAGGGCTGGGCAGGACCTGGATCTCGACGAGCATGGTGAGCGCCTTCCGGTGGGAACCGGGCGGCTGACGTCAGGACCGGGACATGCCGGTCCCGTCGCGGGCGGCGTCGGGAGGACGGCACCGTACGACGGAAGAGGCGAGAAAGCGTCGCGTCCCTCCGCTGGCATTACCCAGTTCAGGTGTGCGGGTCAGCGACGCTGTCAGTCTCCCGCCGACCCGTGAGGTCGGGCGAAAGACGTTGACGCGGCCGCTATCTCAGCCCTGCTGTCCAGAGCACCCCGGCGTTGCCCGAGTAGCGTACCGCAGACGGGACACCTCGTCGATCAGGTCTGCCGGTCAGATGCTCAGACCGGGCAGCATGTGCCGGGAGCGCTTGCGGCGCAACCACACCGTGCGAGATCCGTCGGTGAACTTCAGCGTCCGGGCGAGCTCCCAGCCCGAGAACTCCGCCCGCACCGCCAACATGGTCGCCGCAGCGCCCCGTGACAGATGCGGGTCTATCCGGAGCGGCTGGTACTCGTACTCGTCGTCGTCGGTGATGCCGGCGACGCCGGCGGCCGCGGCCGTCCAGCGGGGTGACCCGTCAGATCCGTTCTCACCGTCGATCAACGATGCCTCCGTACCCGTACCGTCCGTGTGCCCATGCTCACCACCAGGGTCAGGCGGTCCGCGTCTCGCGCCCCGGCGGCACCATCGCCCAGCGGATGGTCGCGGTGGCGACCTTGCCCAGCGGGTCGGACACGAGGGTGTCGACGAGCGGGAGCCGGGGAAGCCGCAACTCCCGGCGGGCCCACCCCGGCAGCGACGACACGGCGGCTGCGGCGAGCATTCCGTATCCGGGACGGGCCGGCAGCGGCAACGGCGGGTTCAGCAGCAGGAACCTCGCCGCGTCCCAGGCCAACGGGGATCCACCGAGCTCCGGTCGGTAGACCTGCAGCGCCCTCTGCAACTCGTGGTGCGTCTGCGGCGGGTCGATGACGCCGAGCTTGGCGGCCACCAGCCCGGTCTGGGCGACGTACTCGTCGCAGAAGTCGCGGCTCGCAGGCGCTGCCCCGTAGCGCTCGTAGGCGGTGAGGAAACTGTCGATCTCGGCCAGGTGCACCCACCGGAGCAGGTGCGGATCGCTGGCCGCGTACGGCCGACCGTCGAAGGTCTTGCCACGGACCCGCTCGTGGATGCTGCGGATCTTGGTGATCAGCTCTTCGGCCTGGTCGACCGGCCCGTAGGTGGTCATGGCCAGGAACGTCGAGGTGCGCTGCAGCCGCCCCCACGGATCGCTGCGGTACCCGGAGTGGCCGGCGACGCCGGCCATCGCCGCCGGGTGCAGCATCTGCATCAGCAGGGAGCGCAGGCCGCCGACGAACATCGAGGCGTCCTGGTGCAGGATGTGGATCGCCGAACCGGGGGTGAACCACCGCTCGCCCGGGTCGGTCCAGATACGACGGCCCACCTCGGCGGCGTCGTCACCGGCCACCCGGCCGCGCAGCGCGTCGCTGAGGGCCCGTCGCACCAGCGGTACCGGGAACACACTCGACAGGCTCATGCCACCAGAGTGCCCGAAAACGGCGGGACGGCAACGACCACGACCGTCAGCTCGACGGCGCTGCCTGCAGCAACGCCCGCAGCCGGGTCCGCCGGGGCTGCTGGCCGATCTGTTCGACCGCGCGGGCCAGCGCCGGACCGGCGGAGTGCACGACCGACAGGTGCAGGCGGGCCCGGGTCAGCGCGGTGTAGACCAGCGGCCGTGAGAGCATCGCACCGGCCTCGGGCGGCATCACGGCGACGACCGCCTCCCACTCCGACCCCTGCGCGCGGTGCACGGTGATGGCCCAGCCGTGCAGCAGGTCACCGAGTGCCTTGCCGCTGATGTCGGAGCGGCCGCCGGTGAACTCCACGGTCACCGAGTTGTCGGCGGCCCGGGTGACGGTGCCCACCTCGCCGTTGGCGTAGCCGACCGGCGTGGCCTCCGCGTGGTTGGCGGTCGCGACCACCCGGTCGCCGACGTCGAAGCCGCGCACGGTGCCCTTGCCCGGGTTCAGCGCGGCCTTCAGCGCCCGGTTCAGGGCCTGGGTGCCGGCGTCCCCGCGGTGCACCGGAGTGACCACCTGCAGCTGGTCGCCGGCGGTACCGAAGGCCCGCGGGATCGACTGCGTGACCAGCTGCACGACCCGGTGCGCCGCCTCGCCGGATCCGCGGGCCGGCACCACGACCACCTCACGGGTCGGATCGTCCACCGGTGGCAGCTCACCGGCGCGTACCGCGGTGGCCAGCCGCGCGATGCTGCCGCCGGCGCTCTGCCGGTACAGCGTCTCGAGCTCGACGACCGGCAGTGTGCCGGCGTCGATCAGATCGCCCAGGACCCGCCCGGGACCGATCGACGGCAGCTGGGCCGGATCACCGACGATCACCAGGTGGGTGCCGTCCTGCAGGGCCGACACCAGGGCCGCCGCCAACTCCACGTCCAGCATCGAGGCTTCGTCGATGACGACGAGTTTCGCCTCGACGGGATTGTCGGCGTCGTGCTCGAAGCGGTCGCCGTCGGCGACGGGCCCACCGCGGGCACCGAGCAGCCGGTGGATGGTGGTGGCCTCGGCCCCGGTCAGCTCCTCCAGCCGCTTGGCCGCCCGGCCCGTGGGTGCGGCAAGCGCCATGCTGATCTTCGCGGTCCGGCACATCTCGACGATCGCGGCGACCGTCCGGGACTTCCCGGTGCCCGGACCGCCCGTGAGGATGCTGACGCCGTGCTCGGCCGCATGGGAGACGGCGCGTCGCTGCACCTCGTCGAGGACCGCGCCGGCTCTGCCGATGTCCTTCACGAGAGGCTTGGCGGTGTGCTCCAGTCGGAGAACCGCGTCGGCGACCTCGGTCTCGGCGGTGGCGAGGACGGTGGTCGCGACCCAGCGCGGCGACTCCGGATCCTCGGGACCGGCCACCTCCACGACCTCACCACCGGCCACCGCGGAGGCGACGGCGGACGTCACGGCGTCGCCGTCCATCCCGAACGGTCGCAGGCCGGCCGCGAGATCCGTTGCGGCCGATATGGTGTGACCGTCCCGGGCGAAACGGTTCAACGTCCAGGCGATCAGCGCCCGCCCCCGGCGCGGGTCATCACGACGCACACCGGGCTCAACCGACCTGGCCAGCCGGTCCGCCTGGCCCACGGTGGCGTCCGGCAGCACCAGCAGGCGCCACGGATCGCTGCGCAGGATGGTCGGCGCGCTGTCGCCCAGCGCATCGATCAACCGCGACACCCAGCGGGCCGGGATCTCCTCGGGGATCAGCAGTTCCGCGAGGGCGTAGGCCTGGCCGGCGCCGATCCAGCTGGTGAAGAGCCGGGCCGCCCGGGTGTCGGTGACGCGGGGGAGGGTGCGCAGCCGGGCTTGCGTGACATCGCGGGCCCCGTGGATGCCGGCGTCCGGGAACGCCTGCAGCAGCGCCTTTCCCGCGCCCGGCCAGAGGCCCGCGGCACAGAACTCGGCGAAGACGTCGATCAGTCACCGGTGGTGTCGGCCGAACTGACGTCGTCCAGGGCGGCAGTGATCTCGGCAGGCAGCGTGATGTTCTCCGACGCGAGGCCACCGAGCAGCTGGGCGCAGTCCCGGGCGCCGACGATCACCGACGAGACACCGGGGCGGTCGCGCGCCCAGGCCGCGGCCACCGCGAGCGGGTGAGGTGCCCAGCCCGTCCGCGGCGGTGGCGACCGCTTCGACCACGCGGGCGGCGGCGTCGGTCCGGTGCCGGCCGACGTAGCGGGCGAAATGTGGTGAGGCGCCGCGGGAGTCGGCCGGGGTGCCGTGGCGGTACTTGCCCGTCAGCACGCCGCGGCCGAGCGGCGCCCAGCCCAGCACGCCGACGCCGTGGGCGGCGGCCGCAGGCAGCAGGGATTTCTCGGGTTCGCGGTCGACGAGGGAGTACTCGACCTCGACGGAGGTGAGCGGCACGCCGAGGTGGGCCAGCTCGGTGGCGACGGTGGCGAGCTGCCAGCCCTGATAGCCGGAGACCCCGACGTAGCGGGTGCGTCCGGAGGTGACGGCCCAGGCCAGTGCCGCGCAGGTCTCGCGCCACGGGACGGTCGCGTCCCAGGTGTGCACCTGCCAGAGGTCCAGATGATCGGTGCGCAGCCGCTTCAGCGTGGCGTCCAGCGCGCCGATCAGGGCGCCGCGGCCCCCGCCGGTGCCGACCGTCGTCGAGGCGATCCGGATCTGTTCACGGGTGACCACGTCGGGCACCAGGGTGCCCAGGATGGTCTCGGCGTCGCCGTCGCCGTAGATGTTCGAGGTGTCGATGAGGGTTCCACCGGCGGCGACGAACGCCTCCAGCTGACCGGCCGACTCGTCGGCGTCGGTGTCGCGTCCCCAGGTCATCGTGCCGAGCCCCAGCCGGGACACCTTCAGACCACTTGCTCCGACCGGGCGCATCTCCATGCCAGCAACCTACGTCGGCCGCAGGGACGATCCCGACACCCGGCGCCACGGCGGGTCACCGCCGCGGCGCCGGGTGCGAGCCGGATCAGATGTTGACGCCGAAGTCGCGGGCGATACCCGCGAGACCCGAGGCGTAGCCCTGGCCGATGGCCCGGAACTTCCACTCGGCACCGTTGCGGTACAGCTCGCCGAAGACCATGGCGGTCTCGGTGGAGGCGTCCTCGGAGAGGTCGTAGCGGGCCAGCTCCGTGCCGTTGGACGAATCGACGACGCGGATGAAGGCGTTGCGGACCTGCCCGAAGCTCTGACCGCGGGAGTCTGCGTCGTAGATCGACACGGGGAAGGTGATGGACGCGACCTCCGGCGGCACCGCGGGAAGGTTGACCTTGATGACCTCGTCGTCGCCCTCGCCCTCGCCGGTCAGGTTGTCACCGGTGTGCTCGATGGAGCCGTCCGGCGACCGGAGGTTGTTGAAGAAGACGAAGTACTGATCGTTGACGATCTTCTTCTCGCCGTTGAGACCCAGCGCGCTGGCGTCCAGATCGAAGTCGACGCCGGTGGTGGACCGGACGTCCCAGCCGAGGCCGACGTTGACCGCGGTGAGGTTCGGCGCCTGCTTCGTCAGCGAGACGTTCCCACCCTTGGTCAGACTTACGCTCATTGCTGTCTCCTCCTCAGGATGTGCGGATCAGGGTGCGGTTCAGGATGCGGCAGGCTTCAGAACCCGCCGCAGTCACCCTAGGGTCAGCGCGCCGGCGGCGCTGGAAGTTCCCCGACCGACATCACCGCCGCCGTCCCCTGATGAGGGCTGATCGTTCGGCCCAGTGACGTGGCCGCCACCATCGCGCCGGCGGAGCCGACCCCGCCATCGTGTGCACCGTCAGCGCTCTTCCGCACGACGACACACACCCACTGCTCGAGACCGGTCTCGCCGGGACCGACCTGCGGCCGGCGGGCCTAACGCCCCTTTTCCACCTCGCCGCGCACCCGGTCCACGACGTTGCGGACGAAGGCGGTCACCGATGCGAGCTCGCTGACGTAAGCCCAGTAGTCGGGGTGGGCGCCGGCCAGCCGCTCGCGCGCGACGTCGACGCGGCGCGACTGCGCGTCCAGCACCGAACCCCACTGCCCGACCTTGTCCCGGTCGACGACCAGTCGCTGCGCGTCCCGGATCCGGAACCGGGTCTCGCGCTCGACCTTCGACGGATCCGCACGCACCGCCCGCAACTGCGTCAGCCGGGCGGTCAGCGCGTCGCACGCGTCGGCGGCGGTGGTGAGGTGCTCGCGGGCGCCGCCCAGCAGCTCGAGGGCGTCCTCCGGGCGGTGCTCCCGGACAGCGATCCCCGCCGCCTGCCATTGCTCCCGACCGACGGCCAGCTCCCGGACGGCGAGGTCGACGTTTCCGACCAGATCCACCGAGTTCGGCTCGCTGAACTCGCGCAGCAGGGCCGAACGCACCGGGGGCAGCCGGTCCAGCCGGCTCTGCACGGTGTCGATCCGGGTCCGGACGCTGGTCAGTGTGGTGTCGGCCCGATCGCCGGCCGCCGCCGCCGTCTGCAGCGCCTTCTCGATCTCACCCGCGGCGCCGTGCACCCGGGTCGCGGCCGCTCGGATGCGCTGGGCAGAGGCGGCGGCCAGCCCCTGGTCCAGGTCCGTCACCGCCGACGTCAGGTCGGCCTCCGCGCGGCGCACCGACCGGAAGGCGGCCAGGGCGGGCTCCGCCCGGAGCCGCGCGCGGGCGGCGGCTGCGGCGGCAGCGGCCTCCTCGGCGATGCGCGGCGTCGCGGCGATCGCGGCTCGGGCCTGGTCGAGCTCGCCGCGGTGGCGTTGATAGAACGTGTCGACGGCGGTCGCGGCGTCGGCGAGGGTGGTGTGCACCTGCTGGTAGGAGGTCGTCGCCCCGAACAGGTCCACCGGCGGTGCACCGGCGGGCACCGCGGTCCGGTCGAGGTCGTGCTGCTCGCTGACCGACACGTAGGCCGCCGACGCGGCGAAGCACTGCTGCTCGACCTTCTCCCAGGCCCGCACCAGTGGCGAGCGCGAATCCAGCTGGGCGAGTGCTCGGACGGCCTCGTCGACGAAGCGCTGCCGGGTGTCCAGGTCGAGGAAGGCGGCCACGGCACCATCGCGGGCCGCAGTGGCGGCCGCTGTCTGCTGCGGGCTCCTGCGGACTCGCCCGAACCATCGACCGGCCATCGAGCGTCACAGTACCCAGGCCGGCCAGCGGCGATCGGCACGGCGGGACACCCCGAGGGGAACGAATCGACGGCCGCCGCCGTTCCGGTCGACAGCAGTTAAAGTTCACAACCGGCGCGCCCTCCGGTGCGCCACGAATCCAGGAGGAACACGCCATGGGCGTCAGCTTGACCAAGGGCGGCAACGTCTCCCTGACGAAGCAGGCACCCCAGTTGACGGCGGTCAACGTCGGACTCGGCTGGGACGTGCGTACCACCACGGGCGTGGACTTCGACCTGGACGCGAGCGCGCTCGCGCTGGACGCGACCGGCAAGATCGTCTCCGACCAGCACTTCGTCTACTTCAACAACCTGCGCTCGCCGGACGGCGCCATCGAGCACGTCGGTGACAACCTCACCGGTCAGGGCGACGGCGACGACGAGGTCATCAAGGTCGATCTCGCCGCCATCCCGGCCACCGTCGCCTCCGTCGTCTTCCCGGTCTCGGTCTACGACGCGGAGTCCCGCGGGCAGAGCTTCGGTCAGGTCCGTAACGCGTTCATCCGCGTCGTCGACCAGGCCACCAACAACGAACTGGCCCGCTACGACCTCACCGAGGACGCCTCCACCGAGACCGCCATGGTCTTCGGTGAGCTGTACCGCAACGGTGCGGAGTGGAAGTTCCGGGCCACCGGTCAGGGGTACGCCTCCGGGCTCGCGGGCATCGCCCGTGACTTCGGCGTGAACCTCTAGCCACCTCGAGCATCCGGGTGTTCTCCGTCCCATTGCGGCTCCCGGGCCGCGGCGGGACGGAGAATGTCCTTTCCGGCTTTCCCGGCCGGACCCCGTCGTTCTCCGAAAGGCGTTTCCCACTGTGTTGAAGATTTTCGGCTGGTCCTACGGGGTCACGGTCGTGTCGTTGGTGATCGCCGTGCTCTACGGCGGCTGGACGGCCCTGTTCCTCTGCGTCATCCTCGGCATCCTCGAGGTGTCCCTGTCGTTCGACAACGCGGTGGTGAACGCGACGATCCTGCAGCGGATGAGCGAGTTCTGGCAGAAGATCTTCCTCACCATCGGCATCGTCATCGCGGTCTTCGGCATGCGCCTGGTCTTCCCGCTGCTGATCGTCGGCGTCACCGCCAACCTCGGGCCGATCGAAGCGATCCAGCTGGCGATGGAGCAGCGGCCGGTGGAGGACCCGACGAGTTACGCGGCCCTGCTGACCGCGGCGCACCCGCAGATCGCGGCGTTCGGTGGCATGTTCCTGCTGATGCTGTTCCTCGACTACATCTTCGAGGACCGCGACATCACGTGGTTGACCTGGCTGGAGCGCCCGCTCGCCCGGATCGGCAAGCTGGACCAGCTCTCGGTCATCGTCGCCGTCGTCGCCCTGGTGCTGTCGGCGGAGTTCCTCGCGGAGGATCCGGGCATCGTGCTGCTGTCGGGCATGCTCGGCCTCATCACCTATCTGGCGGTCAACGGCCTCGGGAACCTGTTCCATGTTCCCGAGGAGGTCGAGACAGCGGACGACACCGACGAGACCGACGGTCTTTCGATCGCCGATCCCGCCAGCGCAGCGGTCAAGCCGGCCCGCGGCCAGAACAAGGTGGTCAAGGCCACCGGCAAGGCGGCGTTCTTCCTGTTCCTGTACCTGGAGGTGCTGGACGCGTCGTTCTCCTTCGACGGCGTCATCGGCGCCTTCGCGATCACCTCGGATCCCGATCATCATCGCGCTGGGCCTGGGCCTCATCGGCGCGATGTACGTCCGGTCGCTGACGATCTTCTTCGTCCGCAAGGGGACCCTGCAGGACTACGTGTATCTGGAGCACGGCGCCCACTGGGCGATCGGCGCGCTGGCTGCCATCCTGATGGTTTCCATCGGGGTGCACATCAACGAGATCGTCACCGGCCTGCTCGGTGTCGCCTTCATCGGGGCGTCCTTCGCCTCGAGCATCAGGCGCAACAAGCGGATCGCCCGCGAAGGGGCCGACAAGCCCCTGCAGCCCGCCCACTGATTCCGGCGCCTCCCGGCGTCACGCGGCAGGCCCGACGGGTCCGCCCCGGAGAGAAGGGTCGACCCATGGCCATCGACTACACCCGTCCGCCCAAGCGACCGGCCACCCCGGAGCCGGCCGCACCGCCGGCCCCGGCGGCGCCTGCGTCGTCCGGGCTCTCCGGGGGCATCGACTTCAGTCGGCCCGGCCGACAGTCCGGTGCCCCGGCGGCACCCCCCGCGCCGGCCCCGACAGCCCCCGCTCCGGCAGCGCCACCCGCCCCCGCGGCACCACCCGCCCCGGTGGCACCACCCGCACCGGCCGGGCCGCCGATCTCACTCAGCAAGATCACGCTGACCAAGTCGGCGCCGACGATCAGCCTGACCAAGCGCGGTCAGAGCCAGGGCATCATGCGGGTGAACTTGAACTGGACGTCGAAGGCGCCGGGGAAGGGCTTCCTGGCCAAGCTCGCCGGCAGCGACCAGATCGACCTCGACCTCGGCTGCCTCTACGAGCTCAGTGACGGGCAGAAGGGCGGCGTCCAGGCGTTGGGCAAGCAGTTCGGCAACCTGCAGCGGGCGCCGTACATCCTGCTCGACGGCGACGACCGCAGCGGCGCGTCGACCGGCGGGGAGAACCTGCTGATCAACCTGGAGCAGCCCCACCGCTTCAAGCGGATCCTCATCTTCGCGATGATCTACCAGGGTGCGACGAAGTGGGGCGAGGCCAACGGCGTCGTCACGCTGTACCCGACCGCCGGTCCCGAGGTCGAGGTGCGGCTGGACGGCGAAGCCCCCGGAGCCCGGGTGTGCGGCATCGCGTTGCTGGAGAACCGGGGCGGCGAGCTCGTGGTCAGCCGCGAGGTCCGGTACGTCACCGGCAGCCAGCGGACCCTGGACGAGGCCTACGGCTGGGGCCTGAACTGGGCCCCCGGCAGCAAATAGGCCGACACGGCAGGACCCACCCCGGCGATGCCGGAGTGGGTCCTGGATACCGCTGAGGGGTCAGAGGTCGAACTCGGCCGGCGCGATGCCCACGGCGAAGCAGGCGTCCTTCACGGCCGCCCGCTCGTGCGCGTCGAAGTTGCCGTCCGCGCCGCCGATGATGATGCCGATCTGGATGACGGCCCGGGCCTGATCGGGCTTGGACTTCAGCTTCGCGACGGTCGCGATGGCCTCGACCTTGCCGAAGTCGAAGTCCTTGGCCAGCTTGTCGCAGTACCAGTCGAACTTGTCACGCAGCTCCGACGGCGGGAAGATCGCCAGAACGTCGTTGCTGGTGATCAGGGCGGCGGTCTTGCGACGCTCCTCCGGATCGATGCTCCCGTCGGCGGCGGCGATCAACGCGCACATCGCCATCGTGCCGTTGGCGAATTCCTTGTTCTTGAACTGACCGGTCTTGGTCTTCAGCTGTGAGCTCATGTCCGCGGTCTTCGACTTGAGCTGGTCCCAGAATGCCATGAACAATTCTCCTGATCTTCGTCCACCGTTCACCGTGAACGGGGGTGCCGGGATGCTCCGGACTCCACACTTCGCAACGAACGGAAAAGTGTGCCAGTTCCCGGGGGTCCGGCGGTGACACCGCAGAGTGTAGGTCCGGGTTCACCCCGCAGAGACGGTGGGCCCTCCACCAGGGTCTGGGATGATCAGGGGAAAGCCGACCCGGCGCCTCGCCCCCGGCAGGGAGTCGCGCATTCCGCGACGACCGCCCGCGCCGTGAACCGGCCGAGTAGAGACTGCGAGAAAGATCATCGTGCGCCATTTCGACCAGCTGTCCCCGGATGTCCGGGCACAGCTCTTCGCCCACGAGCCCGCCGAGTTCGGGCTCGACACCGACATCCCGTTGCTGTCCCGCGCCCTCGGCGCGACCCTGTACGTCCCCGGCACGCGTGAGGACCTGTCCACCGCGGTGCGCAAGGCCATCGCCGGCGGGGTCCGCTCCATGGTCATCGACCTGGAGGACGCCGTCGAGGACGGCCGGGTCGGCGACGCCCTCCGGCAGGCCCGGCAGAGCCTGGCCGAGCTGTCGGCGGACGGGGTCGAGGCGTTGATCTTCGTCCGCGTCCGCACGGTCGATCACATCGCCGAGATCACCTCGCGACGGAGACGCGGGGCAATTGTCGGCACTGGCCGGATTCGTCATGCCGAAATTCTCGCCCGTCTCCGGACGGAAATATCTGGAAGCGGTACGCGAGAGCGGCAACGTGCTCGGACGACGCATTCTCGGCATGCCGGTCATCGAAACGCCGGACGTCATCTTCCGGGAAACGCGCATCGAGACGCTCGCGCAGATCAGTGCCATTCTGCGGCGAATACCGCGACGAAGTGCTGGCTGTCCGTTTCGGCGCCACCGACCTGTGCGGACTCTTCGGTATCCGCCGTGACCGCGACCTGACGATCTATGACGTGCGGGTGGTCGCCGATCTCATTTCGGATGCGGTGAACCAGTTCGGTCGCGAGGGTGCCGAGAACTTCACCATCACCGGACCTGTGTGGGAGTACTTCTCCAACCACGAACGGATGTTCCGTCCGCAGCTGCGCACCACGCCGTTCGTCGAATCCGACGAGACCCAGCTGCGGCACCGGCTCATCACCCGGGACTTCGACGACCTCATCCGGGAGGTCGTCCTGGACCGCGCGAACGGACTGCACGGGAAGACGGTGATCCACCCGTCGCACGCCGCCCCGGTGCACGCGTTGTCGGTGGTCAGCTTCGAGGAGTACAGCGACGCGACCGACATCCTGGCCAGCGGGACCGGCGTCAAGGCGTCGGGCTACCGCGACAAGATGAACGAGGCGCGCCCGCACCGCTTCTGGGCGGAGCAGATCATGCTGCGGGCGAAGGCGTTCGGCGTCGCCGGCCCCGACACGAACTTCGTCGACTTCCTCGCCGCCCTGGTGCGCGCGTGACCGCCGCCCCGCCCCGGACCGACGGCTGGGTCGGCGACCGTTTCGGCGTCCGGCTGCACACCGACACCTCGGTCGTCGGCTGGGATCTGTCCGACCTGGTCGGACTCGCGCTGCGGCGCAACCCGCGACGGGCCCACCTGCTGGTGTCGACGTTGCTGGGCAAACACATCCCCGTCGACCCGGAGCTCGTTCGCGGGGCGGGTGCACTGCTCGGCCTGCTGGTGGGGTCGGCGCTGGGCGAGGTGGCCGTGGACGACATCCGGCCGGCGGCGACCGCGCTGCACGACGGGGACGCCGGTCCGGTCCTGGCCCTGTCCGAGCGGCACCGCCCCACGACCCGCACCGCCGTCTTCGGCTTCGCCGAGACCGCCACCGGCCTCGGGCACTGTGTGGCCGAGGCGCTGCACACCGAGGTGTACGTGCACTCGACCCGCCGCGAGATCGACGGGGTACCAGTGGCGACTGAGATTCGAGGAGGGGCACTCGCACGCGACCGCCCATCTGGTTCTGCCCTACCCGGCCGAGCTGCTGATCGGCGCGGACGTCCTGGTCCTCGTCGACGACGAGCTGTCCACCGGCACGACGGCGATGGCGGCGATCCGAGCCCTGCAGACCGTGGCGCCACGGCGGCGGTACGTCGTTGCCGCGTCTGATCGACCTGCGCAGTGCTGCGGACGTGGCGAGGCTGGACGCCTTCGCGGCCGCCGAGGGGCTCGACATCTCCGTGGTGGCGTTGGCCGCCGGCCGGGTCGGACCTTCCCGCCGGGTTGGCCGCGGACGCCGCGGCCCACATCACCGCCCATCCGGCGGTGCCCGCCGCGCCCGCCCCGGTGCCGGAAGTGACCCGCGTCGTGCTGCCCTGGCCCGCGGAGCTGCCCGAAGGTGGTCGGCACGGCGATCCGGGCGGTCGAGACGGCAGCGTTCGACGACGCCGTCGGCGCCGCCGCGACCGCTCTCGGCGCCGCCGTCCCCGCCACGGCCCGTCGGGTGCTGGTCGTCGGGACCGAGGAGCTGATGTACCTGCCGCTGCGGTTGGCGGCGACGCTGGCGACTCCGGACCGCGCGGTGCGCTTCCAGACCACCACCCGGTCGCCGGTGCACCCGGAGCCCGATCGCCGGCTATCCGGTTCGCCGGGCGTTCCGGTTCACGAGCCCGGAGCCGGACCCGGACGGGGTGCCGCGCTACCTGTACAACGCCGCGTGGGACGACGGCACCGAGCCCGACGCACTCGTGGTGGTGGTCGACGCCGCCGCCGACACGGCCGCCCTGACCGCACCGGACGGGCTGTTCGCCGCCCTCGCCGGCCTCGGGGTGCCGCTGGTGCTGGCCGTCGTCCCCGGCGCCGACCCGCAGATCCTGGGAGCCCGCTCATGACCCGCCTGATCCGTACGTTGCCCGCGCCGCTGGTCGGGCCGGCGTTCGGCTCCTACCGACCCGACGAGGTGAGCTGGCTGCTCAAGGACCTGTCCGCGGTGAGTCTGGAGGCCGACACCGCCTCGCGGGAGCAGCGCATCCAGTCCGGGCGGGCGCACTACGCCGAGTCGCTGCCGATCGAGTTCCAGCCCGACGAGGCCTACCAGCAGCTCTTCGCCACCGTGCTGGCCGACAGCGCCGCCCGGCTGGCGTCGGCCGTCGGCCTGGTGACCGATCTGGTGCTCGCCGAGCGCGGCGACGACGTCACCCTGGTGTCGCTGGCCCGGGCCGGCACCCCGGTCGGCATCCTGATGAAGCGCTGGGCGGCGCACCGGCACGGACTCGACCTGCCGCACTACGCGATCAGCATCGTGCGCGGCCGCGGCATCGACGAGGTCGCACTGGACTACCTGGCCCGCCATCACGACCCCGCGTCGGTGGTGTTCGTCGACGGCTGGACCGGCAAGGGTGCCATCGCCCGGGAGCTGCACGCGGCGGTCGTCGGCATCGCCGCCGCCGGTGGGCCGGTGTTCGACCCGGCGCTGGCGGTGCTGGCCGACCCGGGCTCGTGCGTGTCGCACTACGGCACCCGGGACGACTTCCTCATCGCCTCTGCCTGCCTGAACTCGACGGTGTCCGGCCTGGTCTCGCGGACCGTCCTCAACGACGCCTACATCGGCCCGGACGACTTCCACGGGGCGAAGTTCTACGCCGAGCTCGCCGCCGGCCGACCGCTCGAACGAGCTGCTGGACGCGGTCACCGCACGGTTCGCCGAGGTGACGTCCGCCGTCGACGCCGAGCTGCCGGCCCTGCAGGCGGCCGACCGGTCACCGACCTGGGCCGGCTGGACGGCGGTGGAGGAGATCCGGCGCCGCTACGGCGTCTCGTCGGTGAACTTCGTCAAGCCCGGCGTGGGGGAGACGACCCGGGTGCTGCTGCGCCGCACACCCGACCGGGTGCTCGTCCGCGACCTCGACAACCCCGACCACGCCCACATCCGGCTGCTCGCCGTCCAACGTGGCGTTCCGGTCGAGGTGGTGCCTGACCTGGCCTACGCCTGCGTCGGCCTCATCGAGCAGGTCACCGGGGACAGCCAGTGAGCGGCACCCTGATCGCCACCGACCTCGACCAGACGATGATCTACTCGCCGGGTGCGCTGCGGTTGCCCGGCCCGGACCGGGACGCCCCGACGTTCATCTCGGTGGAGGTGCTCGACGGCCGGCCGTCCGCGTTCATGACGGCCACCGCACACCGCGGCTTCGAGGCGCTGTCGGCGGCCCACACCGTGGTGCCGTGCACCACCCGCACGGTCGAGCAGTTCCTGCGGATCCGGCTGCCGCCGGCGACGACCGGTCGCCCGCAGTACGCGGTGGCCAGTAACGGCGGCACCCTGCTGGTGAACGGCCGCCCCGACGTCGACTGGCGGCAGGGCCTGGACCAGCGGCTCCGTGAGACGGCGAGTCCGCTGGCGGAGGTGGTGGCGGCGCTGAAGGACTGCGCGCACGGCGACTGGGTGCTCAAGCGGCGCTCCGCCGACGACCTGTTCACCTACCTCGTCGTCGACCTCGCCGCGGTGCCGGACGGCTTCCTCGCCGAGTGGGGCCAGTGGTGCGCCGACCACGGCTGGCTGCTGTCCGTCCAGGGCCGCAAGGTCTATTCGACGCCGATCGGGTTGCGGAAGTCGGCGGCGATCGCCGAGGTGGCCGCCCGCGTCGGGACCACCCGGATGCTGGCCGCCGGCGACGGCCTGTTGGACGCCGAGATGCTGGAACTCGCGGACGCGGCGATCCGGCCGTGCCACGGCGAGCTCGAAGGCCTGGGCTGGACCCGGCCGCACGTCACCGTCACCGAGCGGGCCGGGGTGCTCGGCGGCGAGGAGATCGTCCGCTGGTTCGGCGACCAGGCGGTGCCGGCGGCGGCGGTCCGGGCTGCGGTGGTCCGGCTGCGGAGGTGCCGGCTGCGGAGGTGCCGGCTGCGGAGGTGCCGGCTGCGGCGGTCGGTTCCCGCTGACGACTTCCGTCAACGCTGCCGCGATGTCGGCCGCGTGGACGGAAAACGGCCGCGCGAACGCGGTGGTCTGACCGGCGGCGGGCGAGCGCCAGCTTCTCCGCCACACGGTCGAACAAGGCGCGGCGGCAGGGCGCGTACCCGGCGGTACCAGCCGGGGTCAGCGGTCCCGCGTCGTCCAGGCCAGCAGCTTCGCCAGCGGCCAGGTGTTGACGATCCGGTCCTCCGGCACCCCGCACTCCGACGGCCCGGGCGCAGCCGTAGGTCTGGAAGTCGAGCTGCCCGGGGGCGTGCGCGTCGGTGTCGATGCTGAACAGACAGCCGGCGGCGACGGCCTGCTTGCAGCAGCGCCCGCGGCGGGTCGAGCCGTTCCGGACGGCTGTTGATCTCGACGGCCACGCCGCGCTCGGCGCAGGCGGCGAACACCTTCTTCGCGTCGAACGAGCTGGGCGGCCGGGTGCCGCGGCCACCGGTGACCAGCCGGCCGGTGCAGTGCCCGAGGACGTCGATGTACGGGTTCTCGATCGCCGGCCAGCATCCGCTTCGTCATCGTCGCGGAATCCGCCCGCAGCTTGGAGTGCACCGACCCGACGACGATGTCGACCCGGCCCAGCAGCTCGTCGGTCTGGTCGAGGGTGCCGTCCTCGTTGATGTCGCACTCGATGCCGGAGAGCAGCCGGAAGCCGTCGCCGAGCTGCCGGTTCATCGCCGCCACCAGCGTCAACTGCTTCTCCAGCCGCTTCGCGGTCAGCCCGTGGGCGACGGTGAGCCGCGGGGAGTGGTCGGTCAGCGCGAGGTAGTCGTGGCCGAGTTCGAGTCCGGTGATCGCCATCTCCTCGATGGGACTGCCGCCGTCGCTCCAGTCGCTGTGCGAGTGCAGGTCGCCGCGCAGCCGGCGTCCGCAGGTCCGCGCCCCGCCGGGTCCAGCGGGCCGGCCGACGCCTCCAGGTCGGCGAGGTACGCGGGCACGACGCCGGTCGAGGCCTCCGCGACCACCGCGGCGGTCTTCGGGCCCACCCCGGGCAGCTCGGTCAGTGAGTGCTCCCGGATGCGCGTGGCGAGCTCGTCCGGGGGCAGCGTCGCGATGGCCAGCGCCGCCGTCCGGAAGGCCTTGACGCGGTAGGTCGGGCGCCAGCGAGCGCTCGAGCAGGAACGCGATGCGGCGCAGCGCGGTGAGACCGTCCATCCGGCCACCCTATGGCCGAGTTCCCGTGCCGGACCGCGTCCGCGGCCTCGGTACGGTGTCCGCAGCGGAGCCCGACGCGGGGCGCCGGCAGGGAGGCGACATGAGGCTGGGCGTCAGCCTGGGTTACTTCAGCAGCGGCGACCAGGTTCGGGAGGCCGTCGAGGTCGCCCGCGGCGCCGAGGAGCTCGGCTACGACTGTGCCTGGGTCGCCGAGGCCTACGGCAGCGACGCCCCGACCGTGCTCGCGGCGATCGCCGGCCAGACCACCGGCATCGACATCGGGTCCGCCGTCATG
The DNA here is from genome assembly GCA_963700115.1 of uncultured Actinomycetota bacterium. Taxonomy (GTDB): domain Bacteria; phylum Actinomycetota; class Actinomycetes; order Mycobacteriales; family Nakamurellaceae; genus Nakamurella. Next base: position 2,225,110 of record OY969473.1, read on the forward strand.
CAGATCCCGGCCCGCACCCCGGCCATGACCGCGATGACCGCCGCCACCCTGGACGGGATGAGCGACGGCCGTTTCCGACTCGGCCTCGGCGTCTCCGGGCCACAGGTCAGCGAGGGATGGCACGGCGTCCGCTACGCCGACCCGCTGGGCCGCACCGAGGAGTACGTCGCCATCGTCCGGCAGGCCATCGCGCGGCAGCGGGTGCAGTTCGCCGGTGAGCACTTCACGCTGCCGCTGCCGGACGGCCCCGGCAAGACCCTGATGCTCGGGATGAGCCCGCACCGCCGGTCGCTGCCGGTGTACCTGGCCGCGGTCGGCCCGAAGAACCTCGCCCTGACCGGCCGGATCGCCGACGGCTGGCACGCGATCTTCTTCGATCCCGCCACCGGCGGCGCCCAGGTGCGGGCTGTCCGCGGCGCCGCGACCGCCGCCGGCCGGGACCCGTCGGCGATCGACTGCGCCGCGACCGTGGCCGCCGCCGTCGGACCGGACCCGGCCACCGCGGCCGACGCGGTCCGCGCCGAACGCCGCGCTCTACATCGGCGGCATGGGCTCGACGACGACGAACTTCTACCACGGGATCGCCAGCGCGATGGGCTTCCGACGAGGCGGCGGACGAGGTCCAGCAACTGTTCCTGTCCCGTCGCTACGACGAGGCCGCCGCCGCCGTCCCGGTCGAATTCCTGACCCGGACGAGTCTTCTCGGCACTGCCGATGACATGGCGGCTGCGCTGATCAGACTGCGGGACGCAGGGATCACATCGGTGAACGTCGCCCCTTACGCCCGATCGACGCACGACCGCCTTACGATCCTCGAGGCCGTCGCGCATGCGCACGAGCTGATCCGCTGAGCACACCCCGGCACTCCGGCGTCGGACCGTGCCCCCGACGAACGTAGGTCGCCCCTTGCCGAACCGCCCCTCCGACGCGCTGCGCGCACCGACGAACGCGGGCTCCGCATGAACGTCTGGCAGTCCATCGTCCTGGGCATCGTGGAGGGTCTCACCGAGTTCCTGCCGGTGTCCTCCACCGGCCACATCACCATCGCGTCGGACCTGCTCGGCCTGGACATCGCCGACCCGGCGGTCACCGCGTACACGGCGGTGATCCAGGTCGGCGCCATCGCCGCGGTGCTCATCTACTTCTGGTCCGACATCCCCGGCTGTTCCTGGCCTGGGTCCGCGGCCTGATCAACCCGGTCCAGCGGCGCGACCCGGACTACCGGATGGCGTGGCTGGTCATCATCGGCTCGCTGCCGATCGTGGTCATCGGGTTCGCCGGCGAAAGAGCTGATCAAGGGGCCGCTGCGGTCGCTGTGGGTGGTCGCCGTCGCGCTGATCGTCTGGGGTGCGGTGATGCTCTACGCCGAGAAGGTGGCCAAGCAGAACCGCCCCGAGTCCGACCTCAACCTCACCGACGCGCTGCTGATCGGCTTCGCCCAGAGCCTGGCCCTGATCCCCGGTGTGTCCCGCTCGGGCGCCACGATCTCGGTCGGCCTGATGCGCGGTCTGGACCGCGTCGCCGCCACCCGGCTGGCCTTCTTCCTCGGCATCCCGGCGCTGCTCGGTGCCGGTGTCTACGAGCTGCCGTCGGCGCTCGGTGAGGGCGTCGGCGCCGTGCCGACCGTCGTCGGCACCGTGGTCAGCTTCGTCGTCGCCTACGCCAGCGTCGCCTGGCTGATGAAGTACGTCTCCGGCCACAAGATCACCGTCTTCGTCTGGTACCGCTGGGCGCTCGGCGTGGCTGCTGATCGTCGCACTCGCCGCCGGCTGGATCGAGGCCGTCCAGTGACCACCGCCGACGTCCCACCTGGCGCCGCGGCACCCGTGACTGCGGCGCCGGCCGAGGCCGCGACCCCGCCGCCCCGCCAGGACGGCCGCACGGTCATCCTGCTGCGGCACGCCCGGTCGACCGCCAACGTCGCCGGCGTGCTCGCCGGCCGCAGCACCGGGGTCGTAGCTGGACGAGACGGGCGCCGGCCAGGCGACCGACCTCGGCGCAGCGGATGGCCGGCGTGCACGTCACCCGGATCGTTTCGTCACCGCTGACCCGCTGTCAGCAGACGCTGGCCCCGGTGGCCGCCGCCCTCGGACTGCCGGTCGAGATCGACGAACGGTTCTCCGAGGTCGACTACGGCACCTGGACCGGCCGGCCGCTGACGCGACCTGGCCGGTGAGGACCTGTGGCGGATCGTGCAGGCCCGGCCGAGTGCCGCCGTCTTCCCCGCGGGGCGAGGGGCTCGCCGAGGTGTCCGCCCGGGCGGTCGCCGCCGTCGCGGAGCTGGTCGCCGAGGGCGGTGGGCCGGTGCTGGTCTGCTCGCACGGCGACGTGATCAAGGCGATCCTGGCCGACGCGCTGGGTATGCACCTGGACGGCTTCCAGCGGATCAACGTCAACCCGGCGTCGCTGTCGGTGGTGCGCTACTCCTCGATGCGGCCGATGGTCGACCGCATCAACGACACCGCCGACCTCAGCGGCGCTGCTGCCGCCACCGGCGACGACCGACGCAACCGCCCCGGTGCCCACGGGTGACGCGGTCGTCGGCGGATCCACCGGCTGACGGATTCCCGGGCCCGCCGCGTGCACGCATAGGATCGGGGACGTCATGGATCGCCAGGTGCACATCTTCCGCTCACCCGACCGCTTCCTCGTCGGGACGGTCGGCCGTCCCGGGGAACGCGAGTTCTACCTGCAGGCCGTCGACGGCAAGCGTGTCGTCTCGGTCGCCTGCGAGAAGCAGCAGGTCGCCGATCCTGGCCGAGAAGCTCGGATCGCTCATCGGCGAGGTCGTCCGGCGCTTCGGCGAGCGCGAGCCCGACCGTCGACACCACCGAGCCCTCGCTGGAGACCCCGGTCGACGCCGAGTTCCGCGTCGGCACCATGGGTCTGGCCTGGGACGGCGACGGCTCCCGCATCGTCGTCGAACTGCTCGCCATCACCGAGGCCGAGGTCAGCGAGGAGACCGTCCTCGACGACAGCGCCGACGGGCCGGACGCGCTGCGCGTCTTCCTGTCTCTGGACGAGGCGATGAGTTCGCGGCGCAGGCCGGCCGGGTCGTGTCGTCCGGCCGCCCGCCGTGCCCGCTGTGCAACAACCCACTCGACCCCGAGGGCCACATCTGCCCGCGGCTGAACGGCTACCACCGCGGTGACCTCGGCTGACGCCGGGGACGGGACCGGACGCCGCCGCGACGTCGCCGCCCTCGCCCCCGACGACCTGGCCGAACTGCTGGTCAACGGTGAGCTGGAGATCGCCGGCCGGCTGTCCGACGCCTCGAACGTGACGCTGCTGGCCGAGGTCTCCTACAACGGCCTCCGGGCCGACTGCGTCTACAAGCCGATCCGCGGCGAGCGCCCGCTCTGGGACTTCCCGGACGGCAGCCTGGCCGGCCGCGAGGTCGCGGCCGCGCTGGTCGCCCACGCCGCCGGCTGGGAGTGCGTGCCGCCCACGTTCCTGCGCGACGGGCCGGTCGGCACCGGGATGGTCCAGCTGTGGATCGACGACACCGACTCCGAGTCGATGGTCGACCTGTTCTCACGGAAGAAGCTGCCGGCCGGCTGGCTACCGGTGCTGCGGGCGACCGACGCGACCGGTTCGCCGGCGGTGCTCGCCCACGCCGACGACCCCCGGCTGCAGCTGCTCGCGACCTTCGACCTGGTGGTCAACAACGCCGACCGGAAGGGGCCACACGTGCTGCCGGTCGTCGACGGGCCCGTCTACGGCGTCGACCACGGGCTGACGCTGCACGCCGACAACAAGCTCCGCACCGTGCTGTGGGGCTGGGCGGGCGATCCGCTGCCCGAGCAGGGCGTCGAGGGTCTTCGGCGACTGCAGACGGCGGTCGGCCGGCGACCTCGGCGAGCTGCTGTCCGAGCTGCTGACGATCACCGAGGTCGGTGCGCTGCAGCGCCGCGTCGACCGGCTGTTGGACCGGCCGTTCTTCGACCGGCCGCCGGAGCACCGGACACCGATCCCGTGGCCGCCGCTGTGACGCCCCCGTCGTGGAGTCGCAGTGTCGTCGGCGCCGGCCGGTACCTCGCCCGGACCGCCGGTTCGATGGCCGCCGACCTCGCCAGCGCCGCGGTCCGCACCGGGGAGGTCGTCGGTGGTCTGGTGGCGGGCACGGAGGCGACGCCGGGGACCGTCCGGCTCACGGTGCTCATCCTGTCCGACGAGCGCGGGGTGCCGCTGCTGCACCCGGCGCAGCTCGAGCCGGCGCTGGCCCGCGCCGACGAGGTCCTGTCGGCCGGTGCCGACGTCCGGGTCCGCCACGTCGGCGACGCACGTCGTCACCGAACCGGCGCCCACCACCGCGCTGAATCCGCGGGCCGAACAAGCTGCTGCTGCTCGACGAGGCGCTGGGCCGCACCGAGTTCTACCACCGGCAGCTGAAGTACGTCGGGGACACCGGCAGCGTCACCGATGTCGTCGGCCGCCCCATCACCGCCATCGTCGTCCGCGACATCGCCGGCCGGACGACGGGGTGCTCTCTCGGCATCTCCGCCGACTGGGTCGTCGTCCAGGCCGGCCTGTTCGACGCCGGCCGTCCCCACGAGTACGACGAGACCGTCCTGGTTCACGAGCTCGGCCACGCGCTGAACCTGCCGCACCATCCGTCCCGTGACAACCTCATGTACTACTCGTCCAGCCCGCCCGAACACCTTCGCGGCACCCGGCTCAACGTCGTCCAGCGCACCGTGGTCAACGCCAACCGCCACGTGGTTCCGGGAGTTCGTCGCTGAGCGTCGGACTTCGTTAGGGTCGTGAGGTGCAGTCATGGCCAGCTCCGAAGCTCCCGGTGGTTCCCGGCGTTCCCGTCCCGCTCCGGCTCTACGACTCGGCCACCCGCGCGGTCCGGCTCACCGAGCCCCGTGCCGAGGCCACCCTCTACGTGTGTGGCATCACCCCGTACGACGCCACCCATCTCGGGCACGCCGCCACCTACCTGACGTTCGACCTCGTCCAGCGGGTGTGGCGGGACAACCGACACGATGTGCACTACGTGCAGAACGCGACCGACATCGACGACCCGCTGCTCGAGCGGGCCACCCGCGACGGCGTCGACTGGCAGGACCTCGCCGCCACGCAGATCCAGCTGTTCCGTGAGGACATGGAAGCGCTGCGGGTGCTACCGCCGCGCGACTACATCGGCGCGGTCGAGGCGATGCCGGAGATCATCCGGGCGGTCAGACAACTGATGGCCTCCGGTGCGGCGTACCGCATCGAAGCCCCGGACGCCGACGGAGACCTCTACGCCGACGTCTACTACGACGTCCGCAGCACCGACGCCTTCGGCTACGAGTCCGGGTACGACCGGGGCACCATGCTGCGACTGTTCGCCGAGCGTGGCGGCGACCCGGACCGTCCCGGCAAGCGGGACGCGCTGGACGCACTGTTGTGGCGGATGGAGCGGCCGGGGGAGCCGGCCTGGGACTCGCCGATGGGGCCGGGCCGTCCCGGCTGGCACATCGAGTGCGCGGCCATCGCCGGCAACCGGCTGGGCTACAACATCGACCTGCAGGGTGGCGGCAGCGACCTGATCTACCCGCACCACGAGTGTTCCGCCGCGCACGCCGAGGCCCTCTCCGGTCGGCCGCCGTTCGCCCGGCACTACACGCACGCCGGAATGATCGGGCTCGATGGCGAGAAGATGAGCAAGTCCCGCGGCAACCTGGTGTTCGTCTCGGCGCTGCGCCGCGACGGCGTGGACCCGATGGCCATCCGGCTGGCGCTGCTGTCCCGGCACTACCGGGAGGACCGCTCCTGGACCGCCGACAGCCTCACCGAGGCGTCCGACCGGCTGGTCCGCTGGCGCGCGGCCGCGCAGCGCTTCGGTTTCGACACCACGGAGGTGGTGGCCAAGCTGCGGACCGCGCTGGGCAACGACCTGGACACCGCGAAGGCGGTCAAGGTCGTCGACCAGTGGGCGCAGAACACCTCGCTCGGCGGCGCCCAGGTGGCCGCCGCGGTCGACGCACTGCTGGGCGTCCGGCTGGTCTGAGCAGAAACCTGCCGAAGTCGGGAAGGAAAGTTCCCGCTCAGCGGGAGGAAGCCTCCCCGACTTCGGGCGGTTGTTGCTCAGCTGAGAGCGCAACGCCGAAGCGTCAGCGGCCGTCGCGCTTGTCGCCCTTGGGTGAATTGCGGCGACGCAGGTAGCGCTCGAACTCCTCGGCGAGCATCTCGCCGCTGGCCGGGGTGAGCGGCTCGGTCTCCGAGTCGCGCTCCTCCAGCCGGGCGATGTACTCGGCGATCTCGTCGTCGTCGGCGGCGATCTGGGTGACCTCGGCCTCCCACTCCTCGGACTGCTCCGGGTAACTGCCGAGGTCGACCTCGATGTCGAGGAACTCCTCGACCCGGTGCAACAGGGCCAGGGTCGCCTTCGGCGACGGGGCCTGCGAGACGTAGTGCGGCACCGACGCCCAGAACGACACAGCGGGGATGCCGGCCTGCAGGCAGGCGTCCTGGAACACCCCGGTGATACCGGTCGGGCCCTCGTAGGTGGATCGGGCCAGCCCGTACCGCTCGGCCGTCTCCGCGTCCACCGCCGAGCCGCTGACCTGCACCGGACGGGTGTGCGGGACGTCGGCGAGCAACGCGCCGAGGCTGACCAGGCTGCTCACGTCGAGCGCTCGGGCGATCTCGATGAGCTCTCGACAGAACGCCTTCCACCGGAAGTTCGGCTCGATTCCGTGCACCAGCACGATGTCGCGCGCGGCCGCCGGCATCCGGCAGAAGGTGAGTCTCGTGGTCGGCCATTCGATCCGCCGGGTGACGCCGTCGATCAACTTGGTCTCCGGGCGCGAGACCTGGAAGTCGTAGAAGCTCTCCGGGTCGACCTCGATCAGTTCCTCGGCGTCCCAGGTGAGGGCCAGATGCTCGATGACCGACGTCGCCGCATCACCTGCGTCGTTCCAGCCTTCGAACGCGGCGATCATCACCGGGTCGCGGAGTGCAGGTAGTTCCATCACCTCGACAGCCTACGACGCGCGCCCTTGCCGTCCGGCGCGCGCGACGGCGCGGCCCGGTGCGCCGGCCCCCGTAAACTTCGCTCGTGCCTTCTTCACCGAACCACCCGCTGCTTGCTGCGCTCTCCACCCAGGTGGTCGTGGCGGACGGCGCGATGGGCACCATGCTGCAGGCCTACGACCCCACGCTGGACGATTACGCCGGCCTCGACGGCTGCAACGAGATCCTGTCCGTCACCCGGCCGGACATCGTCCGCGCCGTGCACCGGGAGTATCTCGAGGTCGGTGTCGACGCGATCGAGACCAACACCTTCGGCACCAACTGGGCGAACTTCGCCGAGTACGACATCGTCGACCGGATCCAGGAGCTCGCGCTGGCCGCGGCCACGCTGGCCCGTGCCGAGGCCGACGCCTTCGCCACCTCCGACCGGCCCCGCTGGGTGCTGGGCTCCGTCGGGCCGGGCACCAAACTGCCCACTCTCGGGCACGCGCCCTACGCGCTGTTGCGCGACGCCTACCAGCAGCAGGTCACCGGAATGCTCGACGGCGGCATCGACGCCGTCGTGGTCGAGACCTGCCAGGACCTGCTGCAGGCGAAGTCGGCGATCATCGGCGCGCAGCGCGCGATGGCCGACCGCGGCCAGCAGGTACCGATCATCTGCCACGTCACGGTCGAGACCACCGGCACCATGCTCCTCGGCAGCGAGATCGGTGCGGCGCTGACCGCGCTGGAGCCGCTCGGCATCGACCTCATCGGCCTGAACTGCGCCACCGGGCCGGCCGAGATGAGCGAGCACCTGCGCTACCTCTCCCGGCACGCCCGGACTCCGGTCTCGGTGATGCCCAACGCCGGGCTGCCGCAGCTGGGCCCCAAGGGCGCGGTGTACCCGCTCGGGCCGGAGGAGCTGGCCGAGGCGCTCACCGGCTTCGTCACCGAGTTCGGTCTCGGCCTCGTCGGCGGCTGCTGCGGCACCACCCCGGAGCACATGCGTCAGGTCGTCGAGGCGGTCCGCACGGTGCAGCCGGCCCAGCGGCGACCGCGGACGGAACCGGGCCTGTCGTCGCTCTACCAGGCGGTCCCGTTCGAACAGGACGCGTCGGTGCTGATGATCGGCGAGCGCACGAACGCCAACGGCAGCAAGGCGTTCCGCGAGGCCATGCTCGCCGAGCACTGGGACCGCTGCGTGGAGATCGCCCGCTCGCAGACCCGCGACGGCGCCCACCTGCTGGACCTGTGCATCGACTACGTCGGTCGCGACGGTGTCGCCGACATGCGCGAGCTCGCTTCGCGTTTCGCCACCGCATCGACGCTGCCGATCATGCTCGACTCGACCGAGCCGGCCGTGCTGCAGGCAGGTCTGGAGCACCTCGGCGGACGCTCCATCGTCAACTCGGTCAACTTCGAGGACGGTGACGGCCCGACCTCGCGCTACGCCACGACCATGGAGCTGGTCCGCGAGCACGGCGCTGCCGTGGTCGCACTGACCATCGACGAGGAGGGGCAGGCCCGCACCAAGGACACCAAGCTGGCCATCGCCGAGCGGCTGATCAGCAAGATCACCTCCGAGTACGGGCTCGCCGAGAGTTCCATCGTGATGGACTGTCTCACGTTCCCGATCGCCACCGGCCAGGAGGAGACCCGCCGCGACGGCATCGAGACCATCGAGGCCATCAGGGAACTCAAGCGGCGCCACCCCGACGTGCTGACCACGCTGGGACTCTCGAACGTCTCGTTCGGGCTGAACCCGGCGGCCCGCCAGGTGCTGAACTCGGTCTTCCTGGCGGAGTGTGTGGAGGCCGGGTTGGACTCGGCGATCGTGCACGCCTCCAAGATCCTGCCGATGGCGCGGATCCCCGACGAGCAGCGCACTGTCGCTCTCGACATGGTCTACGACCGGCGCCGTGAGGGCTACGACCCGCTCGAGAAGCTGCTCAACATGTTCGACGGGGTGACCGCGGCCGCAGGCAAGGAGACCCGCGCCGCCGAGCTGGCGGCGATGCCGTTGGAGCAGCGGCTCAAGCAACGCATCATCGACGGCGACAAGAACGGCCTGGAGGCCGATCTGGATGAAGCACTGGTGGCGCGACCCGCTCTGGAGATCATCAACGACATCCTGCTGGACGGGATGAAGACCGTCGGAGAGCTGTTCGGGTCCGGGGCGATGCAGCTGCCGTTCGTGCTGCAGTCCGCCGAGGTGATGAAGAAGTCGGTGGCCCACCTCGAGCCGCACATGGCGCAAGGCCGACGGCGAGGGGAAGGGCACCATCGTGCTCGCCACCGTCAAGGGCGACGTCCACGACATCGGCAAGAACCTCGTCGACATCATCCTGAGCAACAACGGTTACTCCGTCGTGAACATCGGTATCAAGCAACCGATCTCGGCGATCCTGGCGGCAGCCGAGGAACACGGCGCCGACGCCATCGGGATGAGCGGGCTGCTCGTCAAGTCGACGGTGATCATGAAGGAGAACCTCGAGGAGATGAACTCCCGGGGCATCGCCGAGAAGTACCCGGTGCTGCTCGGCGGGGCCGCGTTGACCCGCTCCTACGTCGAGAACGACCTGTCGGCGATGTTCGGCGGCGACGTCCGCTACGCGCGGGACGCCTTCGAGGGCCTGCGGCTCATGGACGGGGTGATGGCCCGCAAGCGCGGCCTCGCGCCGGCCGAGGACGCCGCCGAACGGCAGAAGGCGGCCGAGCGTCGGGCCCGGCACGAGCGGTCGGCCCGGATCGCCGAGGCCCGCAAGGCCGCCGCGGCGCTGGAGACCGTCGTCATCCCCGAACGTTCCGACGTGGCGCTGGACAACCCCGTGCCGACGCCGCCGTTCTGGGGCTCCCGGGTGGTCAAGGGCGTGGCGCTGGCCGAATACTCGAAGCTGCTCGACGAGCGCGCCACGTTCATGGGGCAGTGGGGGCTGCGCGGCGCCCGCGCCGGCCAGGGACCGTCCTACGAGGCACTCGTCGAGACCGAGGGCCGGCCCCGGCTGCGCTACTGGCTCGACAAGCTGCACACCGACAAGGTTCTCGAGGCGGCCGTGGTGTACGGGTACTTCCCGTGCGTCTCCGAGGGGGACTCGGTCGTCATCCTCACCGAGCCGCGGATCGATGCGCCGGAGCGACACCGTTTCACGTTCCCGCGGCAGGCCCGCGACCGGCACCTGTGTCTGGCCGACTTCTACCGGCCCCGGTCGTCGGGCCAGGTGGACGTCATCGCCTTCACCGTGGTCACCATGGGTCAGCGGATCAGCGAGTACGCCAATGTGCTGTTCGCCGACAACAACTACCGCGAGTACCTCGAGGTGCACGGGCTCTCGGTGCAACTGACCGAGGCGCTCGCGGAACTCTGGCACCAGCGGATCCGGTCGGAGATGGTGTTCCCCGACGGCTCCACCGCCGCCGACGAGGATCCCGACGACGTCGAGAAGTTCTTCGACCTCGCCTACCGCGGGGCCCGATTCTCCTTCGGCTATCCGGCCTGTCCGGACCTGACCGACCAGACGATGGTGATGGAGATGCTCGATCCCGGCCGTATCGGGGTGGAGCTGTCCGAGGAGTACCAGCTGCATCCCGAGCAGTCGACGTCGGCGCTGGTCGCCCACCACCCGGAGGCGAAGTACTTTGCCGCCAAGTGACTCTCCGGCCCGGCTGCGTGCGGTCCTGTTCGACATGGACGGGACGCTGACCGACTCCGAGAAGCTGTGGAGCCTGGCGCTCGACGACGTCGCCGCGGATTTCGGCGGCGTCATCTCGCCGGCCTGCCGCTCATCGATGGTCGGGCTCCCGGTACGGGCGACGGTCGACCGGATGCACGCCGAGCTGGGCCTCGAGCAGGACTGGGAGCTGACCGCATCGGCGCTCTCGGTCCGGGCGGCGCACTACTACCAGCGGGAGCTGCCGTGGCGGCCGGGGGCGGCCGAGCTGCTCGCCGCGGTGCGCGCGGCCGGCCTGCCGACCGCCCTGGTCACGGCCACCGAGCGCTCCCTCGTGGAGATGGCGCTGGAGACGCTGGGGCGTGACAACTTCGACGTGGTCGTCTCCGGGGACGACGTCGTCGAGAGGCAAACCCGACCCGGAGCCGTACCGCCGGGCGCTCGAACTCCTTGATGTCGACGCGACATCCGCCGTAGCAGTGGAGGATTCGCCGACCGGCGTGGCGTCTGCGGTCGGCGCGGGCCTGGTGGTGCTCGTTGTGCCGTGCGAGGTGCCGGTGCCCGCGGGGGAGCGGCGGGTCTTCCTGCAGACCCTGCACGGCGTCGACCTGGACCGGCTCCGACGGGTGCACGCGTCCCGGATCTGATTGCGCTGCGCGGGATACGTGAGGGCCGGTGCGCTGTTCGTCGGCCGTTACCGTCGGGTCGGCCACGTGGGCCTGCTGCCCGGGCAGATCGACCCGTTCCCTGGCGACGTCCCGCAGCCGACCGACCACGTCGGCTCGCCTGAGCAGCACGACGATCCTGATCCGACGGCGGGCCCGACAGGTCCCGCGCGTTCGGTGGTGCGGGCTCGAGTGTCGCGTGCGTTCAAAAGGCCTAGAACGTTCTAGGCGTTACCCGTTGACGCGCCGACGGCTGGCTCCCATACTGGGACTTGAATCGTTCTAGGTGCGGGGCTGTCGTCCCGCCGGCTGCGGCTCAGCCCGCGACAAAGGAGTTGACGGTGGTGCGTTTCGCGTTGTTCGGAGCCGGTCGGATCGGGCAGGTACATGCCGCTACGTTGGCCGCGCACCCGCGGGCCGAGCTGGTGGTCGTGTGCGACCCGATGCTCGAGTTCGCCGGTCAGCTGGCCGAGAAGCACGGGGCGGTGGCGACCTCCGACGTCGACGCCGTGCTCGCCGACGAGACGATCGACGCGGTCGTCATCGGATCTCCGACCCCGACCCACGTCGACCTGATCTCGCGCGCGGTGCTGGCCGGTAAGGCCGTCCTGTGCGAAAAGCCGATCGATCTGGACATCGCCCGGGTGGACGCCTGCTGGGAGCAGATCAAGGACGTCGACCACACCGTGATGATCGGCTTCAACCGCCGGTTCGACCCGTCCTTCGCCGACATCCAGGGACGCGTCGAGGCCGGTGAGGTCGGGTCGCTCGAGCAGCTCATCATCATCAGCCGGGACCCGGAGCCGCCGCCCGCCGCCTACCTCGGCGCCTCCGGCGGCCTGTTCCGCGACATGACGATCCACGACTTCGACATGGCGCGGTTCTTCCTCGGCGACATCGTCGAGGTCCAGGCCACCGGCACCAACCTGGTCGCCGACTTCGTGAAGGAGGCCGGGGACATCGACGGCGCCGTGATCGTGCTGCGCGGCACCTCCGGCGCGGTCGCCACCATCACCAACAGCCGCCGCTGCACCTTCGGGTACGACCAGCGGCTGGAGGCGTTCGGCGCCACGGGGATGCTGACCGCCGACAACCTGCTGCCGACCAGCGTCCGGTACTCCGGTGCCGAGCGCACCGAGGCCGCCGCGCCGTACATGAACTTCTTCCTCGAGCGCTATCTGCCCGCCTATCGCGCCGAGCTGGACCACTTCATCGGGGCCATCGAGGACGGCACCGCGCCGTCACCGAGCTTCGCCGACGGCCGTGCCGCGCTACTGCTGGCCGACGCGGCGAACGAGAGCATGCGGACGGGCGCGGTCGTCAAGCTCGGCTGAGAACGTGGTCGCCCGGCCCGGTGCATCGCACCGGGCCGGGCGCCGCTCGCAGTGCCGCCGACGATCTCGTCATGCGAAGCCGGTTGCGGGCAACCGGACGCTCATTTCAGCCCTTGATCACGGCGGCGCTGTGCGGCGGCAGCGTGACCGAGCAGGCGCCCATCCCGAAGTCCTCGACGGCGATACCGTCCAAGGTGCCGAGCAGCAGCTCTGGCGCGTTGGCCAGGAACGGCACCCGGTGCTCGTCGTCGGAGAAGTTGAAGGCGATCTGCACGCCGGAGCGGTCCAGCAACAGCCAGCGCTCGCTCTCGTCGAAGCTGACCTTCGTCCGCGCGAACCGCGGGTCGGTCAGCTCCGGGTGCTCACGACGGATCTTCGCCAGCGACCGGTACAACGCGAGAACGTCGCTGTGGTGGCCCTTCGCGGTCTCCGACCAGTCGAGCTTGGACCGCTGGAAGGTCTCCGGATCCTGGGGGTGCGGCACGATCGCCTCGTCCCAGCCCATCCTGGAGAACTCCTTGAACCGGCCCTTCGCCGTGGCCTCGCCGAGCTCCTGGTCCGGGTGCGACGTGAAGAACTGCCACGGTGTCGACGCGGCCCACTCCTCCCCCATGAACAGCATGGGGGTGAACGGCGCGGTCAGCACCATCACCGCGGCGATGGCCAGGTCCGCGGGCCCCAGCGCATCGGTCAGCCGGTCGCCGGCTGCCCGGTTGCCGATCTGGTCGTGATCCTGCGCGTAGACGACGAACCGCCAGCTCTCGGTGGTCCGGGTGTCGATCGGCCGGCCGTGTGCCCGGCCGCGGAAGCTCGACCAGGTGCCGTCGTGGTAGTAGGCGCGGGTGTAGACCTTCGCGATCGACTCCATCGAGCCGAAATCGCCGTAGTAGCCGATCCTCTCGCCGGTGAGGGCGACGTGCAGCACGTGGTGGAAGTCGTCGCTCCACTGGGCGGTCAGGCCGTACCCACCCGCGGCCCGCGGCGTGATGAGCTTCGGGTCGTTGAGGTCGGACTCGGCGATCAGCGTCAGCGGCCGGCCGAGATGCGCCGACAGTGCGTCGACCTCGCTGCTGAGCTCCTCGAGCAGGTGCTCGGCGCGGTGATCGACCAGTGCGTGCACCGCATCCAGCCGCAGCCCGTCGACGTGGTAGTCACACAGCCACATCACCGCGTTGTCGATGATGTACTCGCGCACCGGGTCAGAATCGGGCCCGTCCAGGTTGAGCAGGCTGCCCCAGGTGCTCTCGCCCGCGTCGTGCAGGTACGGGCCGAACTGGGGGAGGACGTTGCCGCTCGGTCCGAGGTGGTTGTAGACCACGTCCTGGATGACACCCAGGCCCCGCTCGTGGCAGGCGTCGACGAACCGCTGGTACTCCGCAGGCCCGCCGTAGGACTCCTGCACGGTGTACCAGAGCACGCCGTCGTAGCCCCAGTTGTGTTCGCCGTTGAACCCGTTCACCGGCAGCACCTCCACCAGGCTGACGCCGATGTCGACGAGGTGGTCGAGCTTGTCGATCGCCGCGGCGAACGTGCCCTCCGGCGTGAACGTGCCGATGTGCAGCTCGTAGACGATGCCGCCGGCCAGCTGCCGGCCGCCCCACCGCTGATCGGTCCAGGTGTAGGCCGACGGGTCGAACGTCCGGGACAACCCGTGCACCCCGGTCGGCTGGCGACGCGATCGCGGGTCGACCAGCGGCTCGGTGGCGTCGTCGAGGAGGAAGCCGTAATCGACCTCGGCGCCGGTGTGCGGCACTTCGGCTCCCCACCAGCCGTCGGCGCGGGCCGACATCGGCACCACCTCGCCGTCGACCTGCACCGAGACGGTGGTCGCGGCGGGCGCCCACACCTCGAACGAACGATGACCGGCCTTGACCGGCTCCAGGCCTTCTCCGTGACTCACTGGTCTCCTCGGACGAGCAGTGCCACCGGCAGTGCGGTGAGCAGGTCGGACACGGTGGCATCGCCGTCGATCTCGTGGCGGGCCCCGGTGAGCGCGTCGGTGTACACGCCGGGCGGCAGGCTGACGGTGGTAGCGGCCCAGCCGCCGACGGCGGTCAGCGCGACCGGCAGCCGGGTGGCCAGGACGACGACCCCGCCCCGGTCGTAGCCGACGAGGTGGGCCGCAGCCGGGCCGTGGGCGGACAGCGCCACGTACCGGTCGAAACGCTCCGGCTGGTCCCGCCGCAACATCAGCGCGCGGTGCGTCACGAGCAGCTTGGCCGCGGCGGTCGCGTCGACCGGGGGCGTCGGGGCGTCCGCCAGTCCGGACAGCAGCGACCTGCGCACGGAGTAGTCCACCGGGCGGCGGTTGTCGGGATCGACCAACGAGAAGTCCCACAGCTCGGTGCCCTGGTAGGTGTCCGGGACGCCCGGCAGGGTGAGCGCGATCAGCTTGGCCGACAGGCTGTTGGTCCAGCCGGGGGCCTCCAGCTCGGCGACCACCGCCGCCACCGCCTCGGCGAGATCGCCGCCGGGCAGCAGTTTCCCGACCAGGGTCGACAACTGCGTCTCGTAGGCCTCGTTCGGGTCGAGGTAGTTGGTGGAGCTGCCGGCCTCCCGGGCCGCCTTCTGCGCGTACGCGTCCAGCCGCTCGGTGGAAATCGGCCAGGCACCGATCGCGGCCTGCAGGACCAGGTTGAGCACCGGCCCGTCCGCGAGCACCAGCGGCAGGTCCTGGATGCGGGCGACCACGTCGCGGACGAAGGTCATCCAGTGGTCGGGCAGCTCGGCGAGCACATTGATCCGGGCCCGGGTGTCCTCGCTGCGCTTGGTGTCGTGGGTCGACATCGCGATCATCGAGCTGGTCAGCCGGGCCTGCCGGTCGGCCTGGATCTCGTGGAACTCGTCGACGTCGACCGCGAAATCGCTCGGGATCGGCGCCGACCTCGGTGAGCGAGGTCAGTCGGGTGTAGCGGTAGAAGGCGCAGTCCTCGACGCCCTTGGCCATCACCATGCCCGAGGTCTGCTGGAAGCGACGGGCCACCTCCAGGGAGGCATCCCGCAGCAGAGCGCGTGACCGCATCGATGCTCTCGGCCAGGTCCGGGCGGAAGTGCTTGGCGCGCGCGGCGTTCTCGGTGAGGAGCTTCTCGTCGCGGGCGACATCGTCGGCGGTGGGCGGGTTGTCCCTGCCGGCCCCGCCTTCTGAAGGCACGAGGTACGTCCGGTACACCGGGAAGCAGGCCAGCAGCTCGGCGATCGCGTCCTCCGGGTCGGCCAGCGACGGGTCGACGGCCCGGGCCAGCCGGCCCAGCCGATTGACCTCGGCGCGCAGCGAGACGTCGGCGACGGTGCGCTTGGTGTCGTGGATGAGGTCCTCCCAGTCCACCGGCACCCCGCCCCGCAGTTCGGTGTCCAGCGCGGTCAGACCCGGGCTCCCCGGCGGGATCGACAAACAGCCGGTCGATGACGCCCATCGCGTCGTAGCCGGTGGTGCCGTCGCACCGCCAGTGCGTCGGCAGGTTCTCGCCCGGTTCGAGGATCTTCTCGACCAGGACGTAGGTGCCGCCGGTCGCCGCGGCGAGCCGGTCGAGGTAGTCCGACGGATCGAAGACGCCGTCCGGATGGTCCACCCGGAGTCCGTCGGCGAGGCCGTCGTGGATCCACCGGCTGATCTCCGCGTGCGACTCGTCGAAGACCGCCGGCAGCTCGACGCGGATCGCGGCCAGCGTGGTCACCGCGAAGAAGCGGCGGTAGTTGAGTTCGCTGTCACCGCGACGCCAGTCGATCAGCTCGTAGTGCTGGCGGGCGTGCACCTGCTGCGGGGTGCCGCCGCCGGTGCCGGGGGCGATCGGCAGCCGGTTGTCGAAGTAGACCAGCTCGTCGCCGTCCACCTCGAGCTTGGCGATGTCGTCGGCACTGCCCAGGATCGGCATCAGCAACTTGCCGCCACCGGCGGCCCAGTCCACGTCGAACGCCTCGTGGTAGCGCGACTCCGGTCCGTTGGCGAGCAGGTCCCACCACCACACCGAGGCGGCCGCCGTGGCCACCCCGACGTGGTTGGGCACGATGTCGATCAGCACACCGAGTCCGGCGGCGTGGGCCGCGTCGCAGACCCGTCGGAGCGCGTCCGGGCCACCGCGGGCCGGGTCGACCCGGCCGTGGTCGATCACGTCGTAGCCGTGGTCGGAGCCCTTCTCGGCCTCGAGCACGGGGGACAGGTAGATCCAGCCGACGCCGAGATCGGCCAGGTAGTCGACCTGGGCGGCGGCGTCGTCGAGGGTGAAGTTCGCAGTGATCTGCAGCCGGTAGGTCGACGGTGGCACCCGGCCGCTCGTCGGGTGGGTGAGGTCAGGTCCAGCGGTCACAGAGCTGCTCCAGGTGAGGGGTGATCGGAGTCGTCATCCGGTGCCGGCGTCGATGTCGACGCGGCCGGCGCGGTCGGGGCCTTGCGCGTTCTCGCCCGGCCGGTCCGGGGCTTCCCGGTCGCCGTGGCGTCGCTACTGCTACCCGGATCCGCCGTCGCCGACGCACCCGCGGACGTGGTCTTCGTCCCACTCCGGCCGGCGGTCGCCTTCTTCGTTGCCGCTGTCTTCGCCCCCGACCGTGTGGACGTCGTCGCCGTCGATTTCGCCGCGGCCTTCGTCGCCGTCCGCCGGGGCTTCGTCTTCACCACCGGCGGCACCTCCGGCGCGATCACCCGCGGGGTCTGCAGGACGACCATCGCCTTGGCTGGGCACCGGTACCGGATCGCCGGCGGCCACGGTGTCGGCCCGCAGCACCTCGGCCGGCGGTGTCGACGACGACCGTCCACTCCCGGCCGTACTCGGCTCCCGGCACGGTGAACTCGATGACGTCGTCGTGGGCGTTGAACAGCAGCAGGAAGTTGTCGTCCCAGACCACCTGACCACGTTCGTCACGGCCGCGGATGCCGTTGCCGTTGAGGAACACCCCGATGGACCGGCCGAAGCCGCTGCCCCAGTCGGCGTCGGTCATCTCGTCACCCGAAGGACGCAACCAGACGATGTCCTGGACGGGATCGCCCTCGCTGCGTGGTACCGGTTTGCCCTCGAAGAACCGTCGTCGACGGAATGTCGGATGGTCGCGGCGCAGCGCCGAGACGTGGGCGGTGAACTCGACGAGCTCGTGGTCGGCGGTGTCCCAGTGGGTCCACGTCAGTTCCGAGTCCTGGCAGTAGGTGTTGTTGTTGCCCTGCTGGGTCCGTCCGAGCTCGTCGCCGCCCAGCAACATCGGCACGCCCTGCGACAACAGCAGGGTGGTGATGAAATTGCGCTGCTGTCGGCGACGCAACGCCAGCACCTTCTCGTCGTCCGTCGGGCCCTCGATCCCGCAGTTCCACGAGCGGTTGTGCGACTCGCCGTCCTGGTTGTTCTCGCCGTTCGCGATGTTGCGTTTCTCGTTGTACGAGACGAGGTCCAGCATCGTGAAGCCGTCGTGGGCGGTGACGAAGTTGATCGACGCGACCGGGCGCCGGCCGGAGTTCTCGTACAGGTCGGACGACCCGGTCAGGCGGGAGGCGAACTCGCCGACGGCGCCGGACTCGCCGCGCCAGAGATCCCGCACGGTGTCCCGGTACTTGCCGTTCCACTCCGTCCACTGCGGCGGGAAGTTGCCGACCTGGTAGCCGCCCGGCCCGACGTCCCACGGCTCGGCGATCAGCTTCACCTGGCTGACCACCGGGTCCTGCTGGACCAGCTCGAAGAACGTCGACAACCGGTCGACCTCGTAGAACTCGCGGGCGAGCGTCGCGGCGAGGTCGAAACGGAATCCGTCGACGTGCATCTCGAGCACCCAGTAGCGAAGCGAGTCCATCAGCAGCTGGAGCGAGTGCGGCTGCCGGACGTTCAGCGAGTTGCCGGTGCCGGTGTAGTCCATGTAGTACTGCGGCTGGTCCTCCACGAGCCGGTAATAGCTCGCGTTGTCGATCCCGCGGAACGACAGCGTCGGCCCGAGGTGGTTCCCCTCGGCGGTGTGGTTGTAGACGACGTCGAGGATCACCTCGATGCCGGCCAGGTGCAGCTGGCGGACCATCCCCTTGAACTCCTGGACCTGCTGGCCGGTGTCGGTGTTGGCCGCGGAGTAGGAGTTGTGCGGGGCGAAGAAGCCGATGGTGTTGTACCCCCAGTAGTTGTTCAGGCCCTTCTCGACCAGCGTGCGAATCCTGCACGAACTGGTGTACCGGCATCAGCTCCAGGGCGGTGACGCCGAGCTTCTGCAGGTGCGCGATCACGGACGGGTGCGCAATGCCCGCGTAGGTGCCGCGCTGCCATTCCGGGACCTCGGGGTGCAGCTGGGTCAGGCCCTTGACGTGCGCCTCGTAGATCACCGTCCGGTGGTACGGGGTCTTCGGCGCGCGGTCGCCGGCCCAGTCGAAGAACGGGTTGATGACGACGCCGTACATCATGTGCTGCGCGGAGTCGGCGTCGTTGACGCTGTCCGGGTCGCCGATCTCGTAGGAGAACAGCGACGGGTCCCAGTCGATCTCACCGGCGACGGCCTTCGCGTACGGGTCGAGCAGCAGCTTGGCCGGGTTGCACCGCTGGCCGCCGTGCGGGTTGTACGGCCCGTGCACGCGATAGCCGTACCGCTGGCCGGGCTGCACGTTCGGCAGGTAGGCGTGCCAGACGTAGCCGTCCATCTCGTGCATCCGGATCCGGGTCTCGTGGCGGTGCTCGTCGAACAGACACAGCTCCACGCTCTCGGCGATCTCGCTGAACAGTGCGAAGTTGGTACCGGTGCCGTCGAAGGTGGCGCCCAGCGGATAGGCCGACCCGGGCCAGGTCTCGAGGGCGGGCGGAGCGGCATGGGGATGCGTGGTCATCGGGTCTCGTGTTCCTCGTCAGGGGCGTCAAGGCCGACGGCGGGCGGCCGCACTGGGCTCTCACCCTAGGGGAGTGGACCGACAGCGACCTGCGACCACGGCGGCCGTGAGATGGTCCTCACCTGGGACGCCGGTCTGTGTCGGAGGTGCCGACTACCCTCGTGTGAGTGCCCGATCCGTCGTCCTTCCGCCCCGCTCCGGGCACCATCCCGGATTCGCCGGGGGTGTACCGCTGGCGTGACAAGGACGGCCGCGTCATCTATGTGGGCAAGGCCAAGAGCCTCCGCCAGCGGCTGAACTCCTACTTCGCCGACATCGGCGGCCTGCATCCGCGGACCGCGTCGATGGTGACCAGCGCGGCGTCCGTCGAATGGACCGTCGTCGGCACCGAGGTCGAGGCGCTGCAGCTGGAATACAACTGGATCAAGGAGTTCGACCCGAGGTTCAACGTCCGGTACCGCGACGACAAGTCCTACCCCGAGCTCGCGGTGACGCTGCACGAGGAGTTCCCCCGCTTCCAGGTGATGCGCGGGCCCCACCGCAAGGGGGTCCGCTACTTCGGCCCGTACGCCCATGCCTGGGCCATCAGGGAGACACTCGACCTGCTGCTCCGGGTCTTCCCGGCCCGCACCTGCTCGTC
The DNA here is from genome assembly GCA_963700115.1 of uncultured Actinomycetota bacterium. Classification (GTDB taxonomy): domain Bacteria; phylum Actinomycetota; class Actinomycetes; order Mycobacteriales; family Nakamurellaceae; genus Nakamurella. Next base: position 2,245,144 of record OY969473.1, read on the forward strand.
CGGCGTCTTCAAACGTGCCCAGCAGATCGACCGGCCGTGCCTGCTCGGCTACATCGGCAAGTGCTCGGCCCCGTGTGTCGGCCGGGTCAGCCCCGAGCAGCACCGCGACATCGTCGAGGACTTCTGCGACTTCCTCGCCGGTCGTGCCGAGCCGATGGTGAAGCGGATGGAGCGCGAGATGCGCGCCGCCTCGGACGACCTCGACTTCGAGCGGGCCGCGCGCCTCCGCGACGACCTGTCGGCGCTCCGGCGGGCCCTGGAGAAGCAGTCCGTCGTGCTGGCCAACGGCACGGACGCGGACCTGATCGGCATCGTCGGCGACGACCTCGAGGCGTCGGTGCAGATCTTCCACGTCCGCGGCGGCCGGATGCGTGGCCAGCGCGGCTGGATCGTCGACGTCGACGTCGACAGCGCGACGGACGCCACCGGCTCCGCTCAGCGAGGGCTGTCGGTCCAGGTGGAGAACTTCCTGGTGCAGTACTACGGCAACCGGGCCACCGAGTCCGCCGCCGAGGCGAAGACCGTCGCCACCCGGCTCACCCCCCGCTCGGCCCGTAGCCGTGACGAGTACGCCCCCGACATGTCCCCGGTGCCCAGGGAGATCCTGGTGCCCGCGCTGCCGCCGGAGCCCGACCAGATGGCCGACTGGCTGTCCGGGCTCCGCGGATCGCGGGTCTCGTTGCGCATCCCGCAGCGCGGCGACAAGAAGGACCTGGCGGAGACGGCGGCCCGCAACGCCAAGGACGCGCTGGCCCGGCACCGGCTCAAGCGCGCCAGCGACATCACCTCCCGCTCGGCCGCGCTCACCGAGCTCGCCGACGCGCTCGGGATGGACAACTCCCCACTGCGGATCGAGTGCATCGACATCTCGCACGTCCAGGGGACCAACGTGGTGGCGTCGCTGGTGGTGTTCGAGGACGGGCTGGCCAAGCGGTCGGACTACCGGCGTTTCGCGATCCGGGACGCCCCCGGTGACGACGTCGCCTCCATCGCCGAGGTGGTGCGCCGGCGTTTCGCCCGCCAGGTCAAGGACGAGCAGGCGCGGGAGGTCGACGGGCCGGCACTGCCGCCCGGCATCGATCCCGAGACCGGCCGGGTGCGCCGGTTCGCGTACCCGCCCCAGCTGCTGGTCGTCGACGGTGGTCAGCCGCAGGTCAACGCGGCGGCGGCAGCGATGACCGAGTGGGGGATCGTCGACGTGACCGTCGTCGGCCTGGCCAAGCGGCTGGAGGAGGTCTGGTTGCCCGGCGACGACGAGCCGGTCATCCTGCCGCGGACCAGCGAGGCGCTCTACCTGCTGCAGCGGCTCCGCGACGAGGCCCATCGATTCGCCATCACCTACCACCGCGAGAAGCGCTCGAAGGCCATGACGGTGTCCGCCCTGGACGACATCCCCGGCCTGGGCGCGACGCGACGGACGGCGCTGCTCAAGCACTTCGGGTCGGTCGCGAAGCTGCGGGCCGCGTCCGTGGCGGAGCTGACGGAGGTGCCCGGCATCGGGGCTGCGACGGCTGCGTCCATCGCCGCCGCGCTCGCCGGTGAGCTCGTGGCGACCGGGACCGCTGCGCCCGCCCGGCCCGCCGCCGGCCCGGCGGACCCGACCGGTTCCGCAGCCATTGCCGAGCCGACCGGCGACGCACGTCGAGTGGACGTCGTCCGTAGGGTCCTTCCCGACACCACCCCCGGTGTCCGGGCTGTCACCGACCGTCGTGAGAATGAGCGGGCGATGGCAGGAGTGGCCGACATCCACGGCCGAGAGGAGTGACGTGACCTCATCACCTCGTCCGGATCCGGGAACTGGCACGTCGGCGCCCGGTGCCACCGCCGACACCCCTGACGCGTCTGACGACGTGCCCGGTCTCCCGCTCGACCCACCCACCGGCATCGAGGTGGCCATCGTCTCCGGACTCTCGGGTGCCGGCCGGTCCACCGCCGCCAAGTGCCTCGAGGACCTCGGCTGGTTCGTGGTCGACAACCTGCCGCCCGAGCTCATCGCCACGATGGTCAAGCTGGGGGCGAAGTCCCACGGCTCGGTGACCCGGATCGCTGTCGTCGTCGACGTGCGCTCGCGCGCGTTCACCGAGGATCTCGCCGCGGTGGTGCGCGACCTGGACAGCCGTGGCTACCGGCCGCGAGTGCTGTATCTGGAGGCGTCCGACCCGGTGCTGATCCGGCGGTACGAGGCGAACCGTCGCGAGCATCCGCTCCAGCGCGGCGGGCGGCTGACCGACGGGCTCGCCGCGGAGCGGGCCCTGCTCGGGCCGCTCCGGGAGGTCGCGGAGGTCATCGTGGACACCTCCGAGCTCTCCGTGCACGATCTCCGCGCAGTCGTCGAGAAGCAGTTCACCACCGCCCCGCGGCGCACGACGCTGACGGTGGTGTCCTTCGGCTACAAGTACGGCCTGCCGCTGGACGCCGACCTCGTGATCGACATGCGCTTCCTGCCCAACCCGTTCTGGATCCCGGAGCTGCGCGAGCACACCGGGCTGGACGCCGACGTGAGCGACTACGTGCTGACCCAGGAAGGTGCCTCGGACTTCCTCGGCCGCTATGTCGAGATGTTCGACCTGATCTCCGGTGGCTATCTCCGCGAGGGCAAGAAGTACCTCACCCTGGCGGTGGGCTGCACCGGTGGCAAGCACCGCAGCGTCGCCACCGCCGAGGAGCTGGGCCGGCGGCTGTCCACCTCCGACCTCGCGGTCAAGGTCGTGCACCGCGACCTGGGCCGCGAATGACCACGGCGACGCCGGCACCGCGTCGTCCGGGACGCCCGCGGGTGGTCGCCCTCGGCGGCGGCCACGGCCTCTACGCGATGCTCCGCGCGCTCGTGCGGCTGGATGTCGACATCACCGCGATCGTCACCGTCGCCGACGACGGCGGCTCCTCGGGTCGGCTGCGCCGCGAGATGCCGTCGATGGTGCCGCCGGGTGATCTGCGGATGGCGCTGGGGGCGCTGAGCCGCGACGACGAGGACGGGCAGCTCTGGGGGCGCACCTTCCAGCACCGCTTCGCCGGATCGGGCGTGCTCGCCGGCCACCCGGTGGGGAACCTGCTGCTGGTCGGGCTGATGGAGGTGACCGGCGATCCGGTCGAGGCGCTGGACACCGCGGCGACACTGCTGCACGCGCGTGGCCGGGTGCTGCCGATGTCCCGCCACCCGCTCGACATCGTCGCCGACGTCACGGGTCTCGACGAGGACCCGGCCGCCGTCCGGCAGATCCGCGGGCAGGTCGCGGTGGCCACCACCCCGGGCACCGTGCAACGCATCTTCATCGAGCCTGCGCTGGCGCCCGCGTGTGTCGAGGCGGTGGCCGCCATCCGGGACGCCGACGTGGTGACCCTCGGCCCCGGGTCGTGGATGACCAGCGTGCTCCCGCACCTCTTGCTGCACGACCTGGCGTCGGCGCTGAGTCAGACCCCGGCGAGTCGGGTGGTGGTGCTCAACCTCGAGCCCCAGCCGGGCGAGACCGACGACTTCTCCCAGGAACAGCACCTCGACGTGCTCGTTCGCTACGCCCCGGATTTTCGTATCGACACCGTGCTGGCCCACACTGGAGCGGTTGTCCTCCCGCAGCGCCTCGCCCGGGCGGTGCGTCGCGCCGGCGCCGAGCTGGTGGTGGCACCGGTCGCCGATCCGTCGGGTGCGCCGCGCCACGACCCGGTCGCGCTGGCCGCGGCGATGGCACCGGTGATCGCGGCCGCGGTGGACCGGCGTCCGGCGGGCGGGACATCAGCGCAGACCGGGTCCCCGGCACCGGCAGCCGGCGGGTGGGACAGATGACCAGTGATCACGAAGGGGGCCAGGCATGGCGATGACCGCCGATGTCAAGGACGAGCTGAGCCGGGTGGTGATCACCAAGGTCGCCGCCCGCAAGGCCGAGGTGTCGACCGTGCTGCGGTTCGCCGGCGGGCTGCACATCGTCGGCGGCCGGGTCGTCGTCGAGGCCGAGCTCGACACCGGTGCGGTGGCCCGGCGTGTCCGCAAGGAGATCGCCGAGCTGTACGGCCACCAGGTCGACGTCCAGGTGCTGGCCGCGTCCGGCATCCGCAAGGGCACCCGGTACGTGGTGCGGGTGGTCGCCGGTGGCGACTCGCTGGCCCGCCAGACCGGGCTGCTCGATCTCCGTGGCCGGCCCGTCCGCGGGCTGCCGTCGCAGATCGTGTCCGGCTCGGTCAGCGACGCCGAGGCTGCGTGGCGCGGCGCGTTCCTGGCGCACGGATCGCTGACCGAACCCGGCCGCTCGGCGTCGCTCGAGGTGACCTGCCCCGGTCCGGAGGCCGCGCTGGCGCTGGTCGGCGCCGCCCGGCGGCTGGGGGTGGTGGCCAAGGCCCGCGAGGTCCGCGGCGCCGACCGCGTGGTCGTGCGCGACGGCGACGCCATCGCCATCATGCTCACCCGGCTCGGGGCGCACAGCTGCGTCCTGACCTGGGAGGACCGCCGGCTCCGCCGCGAGGTGCGAGCGACCGCGAACCGGCTGGCCAATTTCGACGACGCCAACCTGCGGCGCTCGGCGCGCGCTGCGGTGGCCGCGTCCGCCCGGGTCGAGCGGGCGCTGGAGATCCTCGCCGACGACGCTCCCGATCATCTGGCGGAGGCGGGGAAGCTGCGCATCGAGCACGGCCAGGCTTCGCTGGAGGAGCTGGGCCAGCTGGCGAACCCGCCGATGACCAAGGACGCCATCGCCGGCCGCATCCGCCGGCTGCTCACGATGGCCGACAAACGGGCCCACGAGGACGGCATCCCGGACACCGAATCGGTGGTCACCCCCGACATGCTGGACAGCTGACCGCCCGTTCGGCGCAACAGTGACCCAGGACACCCTCCGGTCGAGCCGGTACCCCGGTTCTGTGGGTAGAGTGCCCTTGCCAGGCACGCCGGAGTGCTTCTGGACCGATTCACCTGTGAGCTCAGAGCCGGCACCTTCTTCGTATCGCCGGCGCAACCGAAGGGCAGGACTGCACGTGACTGTGAAGATTGGTGTCAATGGCTTCGGCCGTATCGGACGTAACTTCTGGCGGGCGCTGGACAAGCTGGACCACGACGTCGAGATCGTCGCGGTCAACGACCTGACCGACAACAAGACGCTGGCGCATCTGCTCAAGTACGACACCATCCTGGGCAAACTGCCCTACGACGTCAGCTTCACCGAGGGCGAGATCATCGTCGACGGCAAGTCCATCAAGGCGCTGGCCGAGCGCGACCCGTCGAAGCTGCCGTGGGCCGAGCTGGGTGTCGACATCGTCATCGAGTCGACCGGTCATTTCACCAAGGCCGAGGCCGCCCGCAAGCACCTCGAAGGTGGCGCCAAGAAGGTCATCATCTCGGCGCCGGCCACCGGTGAGGACCTCACCGTCGTCATGGGCGTCAACGACGACAAGTACGACGGCAGCCAGACGATCCTGTCCAACGCCTCCTGCACCACCAACTGCGTGGCCCCGATGGCCAAGGTCCTCCACGAGAACTTCGGCATCGTCAAGGGTCTGATGACCACGATCCACGCCTACACCAACGACCAGGTCATCCTGGACTTCCCGCACTCCGACCTGCGTCGCGCCCGCGCCGCCGCGCAGAACATCATCCCGACCTCCACCGGTGCCGCCAAGGCCACCGCGCTGGTGCTGCCGGAGCTCAAGGGCAAGCTGCACGGCTACGCGCTGCGCGTCCCGGTGATGGACGGTTCGGTCACCGACCTCACCGTCGAGCTGTCCCGCGGGGTCACCGTCGACGAGGTCAACGACGCGTTCAAGGCCGCTGCGTCGTCGGGCCCGCTGTCGAACTACATCGCGTACTCGACCGATCCGATCGTCTCCAGCGACATCGTGGGTGCGCCGGTCTCGGTCACCTTCGACTCGCCGCTGACGCTGGTACTCGACGACAACCTGGTCAAGGTCGTCGGTTGGTACGACAACGAGTGGGGCTACTCCAACCGCCTCGCCGACTTCACCGCTCTGGTCGCCTCCAAGCTCTGACCGCTGGCGCACCGTGGGGCGACCCACTGTGCCCTCCCCAGTAGTCGTTGGTGGTGCCTCAGTACGCCGGGCGGAGCTCGGCGGACGGTGACCGACGGACCGTCAGCGGGTGGGAGCGGGAGCATTCCCGGCCCCACCCGCTGCTGTCTGTGGGGACCCGGCACCGCCCGCACACCGACCGGCAGCACCGCTGCTCCGGTCCCCGGGCGTCGTTCCGCCCGGTCCCTCCAAGTCAAGGAGCATCTCCCGTGAACACCCTCGACGATCTGCTGGCCACGGATCTCACCGGCCGGACCGTGCTGGTCCGCGCCGACCTCAACGTGCCGCTGGACGGCACCACCATCACCGACGACGGCCGCATCCGTGCCTCGCTGCCGACGCTGCAGGCGCTGACCGGCGCCGGCGCGAGGGTCGTCGTCACCGCGCACCTGGGCCGCCCGTCCGGCACCCCGGAGGCCAGGTACAGCCTGGCCCCGGTGGCCGCCCGGCTGTCCGAGCTGCTCGGCGACGACGTCGCCTTCGCCGCCGACCTGGTCGGCGACTCCGCGAAGGAGGTCGTCACCGGTCTCGGGAACGGCAAGGTCGCGCTGTTGGAGAACGTCCGCTTCGACGCCCGTGAGACCTCCAAGGACGCCGCCGAGCGCGGCGGCCCTCGCCGCCGAACTGGCCGTCGCTGGTCGGCGACGGACGCCGCCTTCGTCTCCGACGGTTTCGGTGTCGTGCACCGCAAGCAGGCGTCGGTCTACGACGTCGCCACTCTGCTGCCGCGCTTACGGCGGCTACCTGGTCAGCACCGAGACCGAGGTGCTGCGCAAGCTGACCACCGACCCGGAGCGGCCCTACGTCGTCATCCTCGGCGGCTCCAAGGTGTCGGACAAGCTCGGCGTCATCACCTCGCTGCTGCCGACCACCGACCGGATCCTGATCGGCGGCGGAATGGCCTACACCTTCCTGGCGGCGCAGGGTTACGGCGTCGGCGACTCGCTGCTGCAGGCCGACCAGATCGACACGGTGACGAAGCTGCTGGCCGAGAACGGCGACAAGATCGTGCTGCCCAGCCGACTTCGTCATCGCCGACGCCTTCGCCGCGGACGCGACGACCGAGATCGTCGCCGCCGACGCCATCCCCGACGGCTGGATGGGTCTGGACATCGGTCCGGATTCGCCGCGCCGCGTTCGCCGACGTCATCGACGGACGCGAAGACGATCTTCTGGAACGGCCCGGTGGGCGTGTTCGAGATGGACGGCCTTCGCGAACGGCACCAAGGCGGTGGCCGAGGCCATCGCCGCGAGCGACGCGTTCTCCGTGGTCGGCGGCGGTGACTCGGCCGCGGCCGTGCGCACCCTCGGCGTCGACGAGGCCGCGTTCTCGCACATCTCGACCGGCGGCGGTGCGTCGCTGGAATTCCTGGAGGGCAAGGACCTCCCCGGCATCTCGATCCTGGAGTCCTGACCATGGCCCGCAAGACCCTCATCGCCGGCAACTGGAAGATGAACCTCAACCACCTCGAGGCCATCGCGATGGTGCAGAAGCTCGGCTTCACGCTGCCGGAGAAGTACTTCGGCAAGGTCGAGGTGGTCGGTGCTGCCGCCGTTCACCGACATCCGCTCGGTACAGACCCTCGTCGACGGCGACAAGCTGGGCATCGTCTACGGCGCGCAGGACCTCTCGCCGTTCGACTCCGGCGCCTACACCGGCGACATCTCCGGCCGCGATGCTGGCCAAGCTCGGCTGCAGCTACGTCGCGGTCGGTCACTCGGAGCGCCGGGAGATCCACGAGGAGGACGACGCCGTCGTCAACGCGAAGGTGAAGGCCGCCTTCAAGAACGGCATCATCCCGATCCTCTGCGTCGGCGAGGGCCTGTCGGTCCGCGAGGCCGGCAACCAGGTCCAGCACTCGGTCGACCAGCTCAAGGCCGCGCTCGACGGTGTCCCCGCCGAGCAGGCCGCGACCATCGTGCTGGCCTACGAGCCGGTCTGGGCCATCGGCACCGGCCGGGTCGCCACCCCCGAGGACGCCCAGGAGGTCTGCGGTGCGCTGCGGGCCGCGCTGGCCGAGCTCTACACCACAGAGCTGGCCGACGGCGTTCGGGTCCTCTACGGCGGGTCGGTCAAGTCCGGCAACGTCGCCACGATCGTCGCCCAGCCGGACGTCGACGGAGCTCTGGTCGGTGGCGCCAGCCTGGACGCCACCGAGTTCGCCACGATCGCCGCCAACTCGGTCGGGTGTCGTCGCCTGAGGCCGCGTCCCGGCCCGTCGTCACCCCGGCCGGGGTGGCGACGGGCCGCTACCACGCGTCTGTCGTGTCCTCGCGACACCGGATCCACGGACAGTTACCGGTAGAGTCTTCAACGGCCCCACGCGGGGTCGGCCGCCACGACAGATCTAGGTACTGAAGCGAACCATGGACGTTCTCAAGACGGTGCTCTCCATCCTGCTGCTGATCACGAGCATCGGGATGATCCTGCTGGTGCTGCTGCACCGCGGCAAGGGTGGCGGTCTGTCGTCCATGTTCGGCGGCGGCATGCAGTCGTCGCTGTCCGGCTCCAGCGTGGTCGAGAAGAACCTGGACCGGCTGACCCTGTTCGTGGCCATGGTCTGGACCGTCTCGATCATCGGCGTCGGCACGATCCTGGCCGTCCAGGCCGCCTGACCTCTCCCGTCCACTCCGGCGTCACCCGGCTCCGCCGAGCCCGGTGGCGCCGTCGGCGTCTGCGGGCCCGCGCGGGCCGGCCTCACAGTTGCATCAGCATCCGGGTGTTGCCCAGGGTGTTCGGCTTGACGAACGGCAGGTCGAGGAACTCGGCGACGCCGGCGTCGTAGGACGCCTGCAGCTCGGCCAGGGCCTCCCGGGACAGCTCGAGCTCGCCGATCGGGACGAACCCGAGGTAGGTGAAGAACTGGGTCTCGAAGGTGAGACAGAAGAGCCGGCGCAGCCCCAGTGCGCGGGCCTCCTCGATGACCCGCCGACAGACGCGCGTGCCCGATTCCGTGCTTGCGGCGCCGGGGGTCCGTCGCGACCGTGCGCAGCTCCGCCAGGTCCTCCCACAGCACGTGCAGCGCGCGCGCAGCCCACGACGTCGCCGTCGAGTTCGGCGACCCAGAACTCGGTGACGTCCTCGTAGAGGTTGGCGAGGCTCTTCTCCAGCAGGACCGGACCGGCGTAGGCGTCGACGAGCCGCTTGATGCCGCGCACATCGGCCGGCCGGGCCCGCCGTACGGTCAGTGGGGGAGCAACGGCCGGTTCCACGGTCGGTGAGCCTACCGAGTGGCGTCCGCCGCCTCGCCGTCGCCGCACGCGCGGCATCCGCAGCCGAAGTTGGGCCGGAGCGTGCTATGCGGGCGACTACTCTGGACGGGTGCCTGCCGCTCCCCGTGTGTCCCTGCTGACCCTGGGCTGCGCGCGCAATGAGGTCGATTCGTCCGAGATCGCCGGCCGGCTCGCCGGTGGCGGCTACCAGCTGGTCGCCGACGACGCCCCGGCCGACGTCGTGGTCGTCAACACGTGCGCGTTCGTGGCCAGCGCCAAGAAGGACTCGATCGACACGTTGTTGGCCGCCGCCGACACCGGCGCCAAGGTGGTGGCGGTCGGGTGCATGGCGGAGCGCTACGGCAACGAACTGGCCACCGCGCTGCCCGAGGCCGACGCTGTCCTCGGCTTCGACGCCTACCCCGACCTCGCGGCGCTCCTCGGTGACGTCATCGACGGGCACCGCCCGCCGTCGCACACCCCGGTCGACCGCCGGACCCTGCTGCCGATCAGCCCGGTGGCCCGGCAGGGCGCAGCCGGGGCCGTCTCGGTACCGGGTCACACCCACGCGCCGGTCGGCCCGCAGCCGGCGTCCGGTCCGACGCTGGTGCGCAAGCTGCTGCACTCCGGTCCGGTGGCGCCACTGAAGATCGCGTCCGGCTGCGACCGGCGCTGCACCTTCTGCGCGATCCCGGCCTTCCGCGGTTCGTTCGTCTCCCGGCGCCCGGCCGAGATCGTCGAGGAGGCGGTATGGCTCGCCGGGCAGGGTGTCCGCGAGATCGTGCTGGTCAGCGAGAACTCGACGTCCTACGGCAAGGACCTGCCGGGCGAGCAGCAGCTCGAGCAGCTGCTGGCCGATCTGGCCGCCGTCCACGGGTTGACCCGGGTGCGGCTGTCCTACCTGCAGCCAGCGGAAACGAGGCCCAGCCTCGTGCACGCCATCGCCGGCATCGACGGGGTCGCCGACTATTACGACATGAGCTTCCAGCACGCCTCCGAGCCGGTCCTGCGCCGGATGCGCCGTTTCGGCAACCGGTCGTCGTTCCTGGCCCTGATCGACCAGATCCGCACCGTCGCCCCCGAGGCCGGTATCCGGTCGAACTTCATCGTCGGCTTCCCCGGCGAGACCGAGTCGGACTTCGAGGAGCTGACCGCGTTCCTGATCGCCGCCCGGCTGGACGCGGTCGGGGTGTTCGGCTATTCCGACGAGGACGGCACCGCCGCCGAGGACCTGCCCGACCACCTGGACCCCGACGTCGTCGCCGACCGCGTGGAGCGGTTGACGACTCTCGTCGACGAGCTGGTCGCCCAGCGCGCCGAGGACCGCATCGGCACCGAGGTCGTCGTGCTGGTGGAGGGCCCGGGCGAGCAGCCGATCGGCCGGTCCGGGCATCAGGCGCCGGAGGTCGACGGCAGCACCACGCTGACCGACGGCACCGGGCTGCTGCTCGGCGATCTGGTCCGCGCCACCGTGGTGGGCACCGACGGCGTCGATCTCATCGCCACCCCGATCGAGCGGCTGCCGCGCCCCGACGCCGACCTGGTACGCCGATGACCCAACAGCGCGCCGTGCCGGTGCTCAACGTCGCGAACGTCCTCACGGTCACCCGGTTGCTGTTGGTTCCGCTGTGCCTGCTGTTCCTGTTCCAGGGCGACGGTCACGACGCCGGCTGGCGTTGGCTGTCGTTCCTCGTCTTCGCGGTCGCCGCGATCACCGATCGCTACGACGGACACATCGCCCGCAAGCGTGGCCTGGTCACCACTTTCGGCAAGGTCGCCGACCCCATCGCCGACAAGGCCCTCACCGGCAGCGTGCTCATCTCGCTGTCGATCCTGGGCGACGTGCCGACCTGGGTGACCGTCGTCATCCTGGTCCGCGAGATCGGCATCACCATCCTGCGTTTCGCGCTGCTGCGACGTCATGTGATGCCGGCCAGCAACGGCGGCAAGCTCAAGACGCTGATCCAGATCTTCGCCATCGGGCTCTACCTGATGCCGCTGCCCGGCTTCCTCGACTGGTTCCGGATCGGGATGATGGCCGCCGCGGTCGTCCTGACGGTGGTCACCGGCGTCGATTACCTGATCAAGGCGGCTCGCATCATGGGCGGCGCCGGGCGGTCGACGACCACTCCGGCGTGACGGATCCGCTGCTCGCCGCATGCGGGCTCGACCCGGCCGCGGTCGCCCGTCTCGTCGCCGGTCTCCGCGCCGCCGGTCACACGGTGGCCACGGCGGAATCGCTCACCGGGGGACTCATCAGCTGCGGTCCTCACGGCAGTGCCCGGATCGAGCGCCGTCGTCCGGGGCGGTCTGGTCGTCTACGCGACGGAGCTCAAGCACACGCTCGCCGGCGTCGACGCCGCGCTGCTCCGCCAGACGGGGGCGGTCCACCCCGAGGTGGCCCGGCAACTCGCCGCCGGCGCCCGGCGCCGCTGCGGCGCCACGCTCGGCGTCGGCATCACCGGCGTCGCGGGACCGCACCCGCAGGACGGTGTGGCGGTGGGGACCGTCTTCGTCTGTGTGGACGCAGCGACCGGCCGCTGGGAGGATGCCGAGCGATTCGACGGCGGAAGATCCACCGTTCGGGCAGCCGCTGTCCGCCGGGCACTCGATCTGCTCAGCGCGGTGCTCGGCGCCCCGCACGCTGGGTGAACGGGACGCCGTCCGACCGGGCAGCGGGTGCCGGGAACACGGAACGGGTGCTCCGACGTTGCACCAACAGTCACCGCCACCCGTCGGCCGGCCCCGCGAGGGCGCCGGGCCGCCGAGTACGGTGACGACATTCCAGGTCTCGCCCGCGGTTCCGGGAGCTGCTCGCGACATCGTCCAGGTGGGTATCAGGGTTCGAGAGAAACAAGGGGAGGTACCGGTGCTGCTCCGAGATGCACTGGGCGAGACGCTGCGGGATGCCCGCACTCGCCAGAACCGCACGCTGCGCGATGTGTCGACAGCGGCCAACGTCTCCCTGGGCTACCTGTCCGAGGTGGAACGCGGACGCAAGGAAGCCTCGAGTGAGCTGCTCGCGTCGATCTGCGACGCACTGGACGTGGATCTGTCCGACGTCCTGACCACGGTGTCCCGCGCCATCCAGACGGGCACCTCGAAGCACGAAGCCGCCAAGGCCAAGGCGGGCGCACAGATCGACGTCCTCGCTGTCGCGCCAGCCGGCACCCGGCGGGTCGGCGCCTCGGCGCTCAAGCCGCAGCTGCGGATCGTGGTGCCCTACGACGCCGGTCGCCAGTCGGTCAGCGGCGTCGGTAGCTGACCCAGGAGAAGCCGTCGCGGTCGTCCCGGGCGGTTTCCACCCATCGGTCCGGGTCGATCGGCGGCAGCGTCGTGTCGCCGTCGATCACCCGGTCGATATGGGTGATCTCGAGCGTGTCGACCAGGTCCCACAGCTGCCGGTACAGGTCACCCCCGCCGGCGAGTACGACGTCCTGCGCCCGCGAGCAGTTCCAGCGCAGCTGCGGGCGACGTCACCACCTCGACACCTGGGTGACTCCACGACGCATCCCGGGTCACCACGACGGTCCGCCGACCCGGTAGGGGCCGGCCGATCGAGTCGAAGGTGCGTCGGCCCATGACCATCGGCCGTCCCATGGTGAGTTCCTTGAAGTGCTTCAGATCCTCGGGCAGATGCCACGGCATGCCGTTGTCCCGCCCGATCACACCGTTGGCCGTCACGGCCGCCACCACCGTCAGGCTCATACCGCGATCGGCGCCTTGATCGAGGGATCGCTGACGTAGTCGACCAGCGTGAAGTGCTCGTACTCGAACCGGTCGAGGGAATCGACGCCGTCGGCGATGACCATGCGGGGCAGCGGCTTCGGGGTCCGGGTCAGTTGCAGCCGTGCCTGGTCGAGGTGGTTGGCGTAGAGATGCGCATCGCCCAGAGTGTGGACGAAGTCGCCCGGCTGCAGTCCGGTCACCTTGGCCACCATCATCGTCAGCAGCGCATACGAAGCGATGTTGAACGGGACCCCCAGGAACACGTCGGCCGACCGCTGGTAGAGCTGACAGGACAGCTTCCCGTCCGCGACGTAGAACTGGAACATCGTGTGACACGGCGGCAGCGCCATCGAGTCGACCTCGGCCACGTTCCACGCCGACACGAGGTGCCGCCGGGAGTCCGGGTTGGTCCTGATGGCCTCGACCACGTTGGCGATCTGGTCGATCGAGCCGCCGTCAGGCGTCGGCCAGGAACGCCACTGATGGCCGTACACCGGCCCGAGCTCACCCTCGGGGTCGGCCCACTCGTCCCAGATGGACACGCCACGCTCTTGGAGCCACCGCACGTTCGTCGCGCCGCGGAGGAACCAGAGCAGCTCGACGACGACGGATCGCATGTGGATCTTCTTGGTCGTGACGACCGGGAAGCCCTCGCTGAGGTCGAACCGCATCTGGTGGCCGAAGACGGACAGGGTGCCGGTGCCGGTGCGGTCGGACTTCGGATGGCCCTCGGTCAGGACGCGGTTCATCAGGTCCAGGTACTGCTGCATGAGGGTCAAGCCTAGTGCGCCATGACCGGCCGGTTCGGCGCCCGGCTCCAACGGTGATACTGGCGGCATGATCAGTGTGCCGACCGCCCGGCGGCTGCGCGACGGCGGCGTCCGGTGGTCGCCCGCGGCCGGCGACCGCTTCGTCGTCCTCCAGCAGGATCTCGACGAGGTGTTCGTGGTCAGCACCATGGTCGTCGAGGTCATCTCCCGCAGCGACGGGGACATCATCGGGTTCAACGGGACCACCGAATGGGCGATGGATTCCGTCGATGCGTCCGAAACGCTGTGGCTGCCGCGCGAGAGTCAGCTGCGGGATCTGTTGGGACGGACGTTCCGGGCACTACGCCCGGTCGCGGACGGCTGGCAGGTGGAGCTGGAGATCAACGGAGTGCCCTCGACGGTGGTGCACGTCGACGCCGAGGAGTCCTACGGCTTCGCGTTGCTGCGCCTCGTCGAGGGGGAGCGCGAGCAGCGCTGAGGCGCCGGCTGTGGAGCGCTCAGGCGGCCAGACCGCGACCCAGGCCGGCGCGCTGGACCTGCAGCTCCCGGAGTCGGCGCCGCACCTCGGACAAACCGCCCGCGCCCGACGGCAGGTCTGACCACTCCATGGAGCGTCGGACCGCCATCGGTGCGGCGACAGCCGGACGAGAGAACACGGCGGTGAACCGGGCGGTCCGCGCCACGTCCAGGACATCGGCCCAGCGGTCGGCGGAGCGGGTGCGGTCGTTGTCGACTGCAGGCGTGACATCCGACATCGAAGGCTCCGTCCGTGGCGTACCGCAGGGTCCGCGGCGTCATTCTCACTTATTGCTGATGAGAGCCATACAGACCGTCACGGTCACGCGAGCCGCTGGAGGTTCACCCGAGTGGGCAGACCCCAGCACCGTCGGTGACCGCGGACCGGGCACCCGGACCTCCGACGTGAGCCGTTCCAGCTTGGTGCGACTCCGGACAGCCCGCAGCTTCGTCACTGAGCGGGGTGGCTACCGTCTCGACATGGAGATCGACGGATCAGGGCGGCCGGTGACACGTCGAAGGGTGCTGCTGGCGTTCGCGGGGCTCGGCGTGGTCGGGGTCGGCGGGGGCGCCGCGGTGGTTCTGACCGACGGCCCGGAGGCCGTCCGTGCGGAACCCGGGGCGCTGACGGTGGACCGATGGCGGGCGGAGCGGTCCCGGCCCGTCCTGGTGGCGCACCGCGGATCCGGCGACACCCTGCCCGAGCACACCATGGAGGCCTACCAGGCGGCCGCCGATTGGGGTGCCACCGCCATGGAGATCAGCGTCGGGATCACGTCCGACGGCGTCCTGATCTGCATGCACGACGCCACCTACGACCGCACGACGACCGGCCACGGACGCCTGGACTCACAACCGGTCGCCGTGCTGGAGACCGTCCGGGTCCGGCAGCCGCAGCTGGGCGCGTACTGGGTCGCCAACGCGCCCCGGGTGCCGCTGTTCGAGGACGTGCTGGAACGCTTCGGCGGCCGGATCGTGCTCTGCCTCGAGGCGAAGGACCGGGACGCCTACGAGCCGATGATGGCGGCGGTCGTCCGTCGCGGGCTGCAGCGCTCGGTGATGGTCAAGGTGCACTACAGCAGCGACGTGATGGAGCTGGCCGCCGAGGACGGCTATCCCCGCTTCGCCTACCTGGGGGCGTTGAGCGAGGTGACGCGCAAGAACATCGACATCCTCGAGCGGGCGCTGGATCCGTCCCGCGACGTCATGGTCATCTCCGCCGGCTTCGGGCCGCCGGAGCGCCCGTTCGTGCCGGACGAGCTGGTGCGTGCCGCGGTTGCCACCGGCATCCCGGTGTGGGTGTTCCCGTTGCATCGGCGCTCGGAGCTGCAGCACTTCCTCGACCTGGGTGTCGAGGGTGCCGTGTGTGCGGGGTACGGCTACCTGGCCGGCGCGGTCCCGCCGGTGACGCACGACGACTGGGCCGACGAGCGGGTGGCGCCCGGCGAGCTGTCATCGGCCGGCACCTCCCCGCCGACGTGGACCGCCGACGGCGAACTGGTGCTCGACCTCGACGGGCGGCCGCACTTCGTGATGCCCGGTCAGTTCTGTCCGGTGGCGGGCGCAGCCGCGGGACGGTGGTCGATCGAGGTCGAGCTCCGATGGGCGCAGCTGCCCTCACGGGGCGAGGACGCGCTGTCCGTCGCATTCGGGCATGAGGACGACCGCTCGTACGAGGACGGCAGCGGGGCCGGCACCGGCTACCACGCCACCTTCGGTGCCGACGGCACCCTCGGCCTGTTCCTGCACCACGACCGGCAGGTCACCGGGGTGCGGCTGGCGCAGGTCGGCACACCGGCGCCGGCGGCGCGCCGGTGGGTGCGGCTGCGCATCGACGTGACGCCGTCGGACATCACCGTCCGGCGCATCGACACCGGCGACGCGGTGAGCGTCGCCGACGCCACCGTCCGTGGGGGATACCTGCACCTCGGCCGAGCGTCGTGTGACGGGGTGGCCGCCTTCCGGGGGCTCACCGTCGGCTGACCGCTCGACCATGCCCGCCCTGATCGGCGCCACGCGAGACTTTTCGCGAACGACGCAAGAACCGGCGGTCTGACGACACAATCCAGGTATCGGGTGAGGGTGACGGACGGATCGGAGGACGCGGTGCGCACGCAGGACGACAGCTGGTTCGACGGGCTGTTCACCACGCACGCCACCGCGATCCACCGGTTCGTCCTTCGTCGGGCGGCCCGCTCGGACGCCGACGACCTGACCGCAGACGTCTTCGCCACCGCCTGGCGCCGCCGGGATGACATCCCGGAGGGTGCCGAGCTGCCGTGGCTCTACCGCACCGCGGGTTTCGTCGTGGCCAACCATCATCGCAAGCGCCGGCCCGTGCTGCTGCACGCGGTGCCCGAGGACGGCGACCCGGAGACCGCGCAGTGGCAGGACGGTACCGACGACGTCCGGCAGGTCCTGGCCGCGTTGTCCGCCCGCGATCAGCGCATCCTGCTGCTGTCGGCCTGGGACGGCCTCGGGGGAGACGCCCTCGCCGAGGTGTTGGGGATCAGCCGGGGCGGTGCGGACGCGGCGCTGTCCCGCGCACGGGCGCGGCTGCGCGACGCGTGGAGCCGGGTGGACACGGCCACCGCCTGAGTCCGCATCGCTCACCCCACTGCAAGTTCCGTCGACACCGCGACACATACAGCCCAGAGCCACACTGCTGCAACACATCCGGGGAGAAGCATCATGTCCGACGACGAGAACGACCGCCCGGCCGAAGGTCCGGACGACACCTTCGCGCGGCTGCAGGCCGCCGACCCGGCCGCGGACGCCGCCGTCGATGTGACTGCTCTCCGTCGGGAGGTCGATCATCGCCTCGCCGACGCCCCGGTGACCGCGGCGTCGGCCCGACGTGCCCCGCGGTGGTTGCAGGTGGCCGCGGTGGCCGCCACGGTCGCGCTGGTCGGCAGTGCGGCCTTCGTCGTCGGCCGGCAGACCGGCTCCGGGACGGACCCGACCGTGGCCGCGGTCGCCGAGAACGCGGTCACCGACACGGCGAGCTCTGCAGCCTCGGCAGGGGTCGTGGACCGGGTTCCCGCTACGGCGGGTGGGCCGATGGTGCAGGGCTCGCCGGTACCGGAGGGTGCGGACGCGAAGGCCGCTGCCGGTTCCCTGGTCGGCTGGGGCGGAGGTCGGACACACTTCAACGACGGGGGTCTCGCCGTCGAGGGCGGCACCGCGCAGGCGTGGGGTTACGACCCCTCCGGAATCGCGAGCGCGGCGACCGCCGAGCGGATCGCTGCCGCGATGGGCATCGAGGGCAGCGCTGTCGTGCAGTACCAGGCCTGGACGGTCGGTCCGCTGGACGGCACCGGCCCGACGGTCAGCGTGATGGGCGACGGCACCGCGTCCGTCAGCTACTACGACCCGCAGGCGTCGCCGTCGTGCGATCAGCTGAGTGCCCCCGCCGAGGGCCCGGCCGCCGGCGGCGACGTGGCCGCGTCCTGCACCCTCCCGGTGTTGGCCGACATCTCCGCCGACGACGCCGTCGCCCGCAGCACCGAGCTGCTGGCCCGGATCGGGTTGGACCCGGCCGCGTTCACGGTGTCCGCGCCCGAGGATCAGGCCGGCAGCGGGTTCCGTACGGTGCAGGCGGTCCCGATCCTCGACGACGTGGCGGCGAACGTCCCGCCCGGCGGCTTCGGTCAGCAGTGGTCGTTCAGTTTCGCCGGCGACCGCCTGTCGGGCTTCTACGGCGCGCTGGCGCCTTTGGTGGACCTGGGTGGGTACCCCGTGATCGGTCCGGCCGAGGCGGTGACGCGGATGAACGATCCCCGCTACGGCGCCTCGCCGGGGGCGATGCCGGTGGACATCATGACCGTCGCACGCACCGAGCCGGCCGCGCCTGACCCGAACACGGTGCCGACCCCGGTGGCGCCGACGCCGGGCGCTGCGATCGCCTGGCCGGTGACCGAGATCACCCTCACCGCTGCAAGCCTCGGGTTGACCAGCCAGTACGGCGACAACGGCAGCGTGCTGCTGCTGCCGGCTTACACGATGACCGACGACAGTGGTTCCGCGTGGACCGTCGTCGCGGTCGCCGACGACCGGCTGGACTTCACCGGCTGACCGACCGAATGGCGGGGACGGGGCCGAGCGGAGATCCTCCGCTCGGCCTCGTTGTGTTCCGTGCCGGCGTCCCGGGCTCTGCGTTGCCGCCTGCTGCGTGCGGCGGTCAGAACAGCGCGGTCGCGCGGCGCTCCCAGGCCAGCAGGAACGCCTTGCGTTCGAGGCCGCCGGCGTAGCCGGTGAGCGTCCCGGAGGACCCGACGACCCGATGACACGGCACCAGGATGGACAGCGGGTTCCGGGCGTTGGCGGTGCCGACCGCGCGGGCCAGGCGGATGTCGCCGAGGTCGGCGGCCAGTGCGCCGTAGCTGCGGGTGTCGCCGTACGGGATGGTTCGCAGCAGCGCCCACACCCGCTGCCGGAACGCCGGTCCGACCGGGGCCAACGGCAACGAGAAGGACGTCCGGTCGCCGGCGAAATAGCCGCCCAGCTGGTCCCGCGCCGCTTCGAAGTCGACACTCGTCCGGTCCGGTCGGCCGAGCAGCTCGGGGGTCGGGCCGTGGCGGTGCGCCGGGAAATAGACGCCGGACAGCGCGAAACCGTCCGGGGTCGTGCCGCCGACCACGGTGAGGGGACCGACGGGTGAGTCGATCGTGGTGTGCCGGAGGTCAGTCGCCCCGGAGGCGGCCCGTGCGGCATCGAGTGCTGTCGTCATGTCGGGAAGACGCGACGACCCCGCGGATCGTGAGGTCGGCGCGCCGTCCACCGCGGTCAGCGGTTGATGTCGATCGGAGCCGGCCGCCCGTTGCCGGGCGCGGCCGGGGCCGGCTTCTCGACCGTGCCCGCACCCGCCGCGCCACCGAGCTTGCCCAGCAGGGCGCGGATGTCGACGCCGGTGAGGTCGCTGCCCATCTCGAGCCCCTGGGCGACGTTCGCGGCGACGGTCCTGGACAGGTCGCTGGCGCCCTCGGTGGAGATGATGGAGATCTTGTCCACGTTCGACAGCGGCTCCGACGCCGACCGGACGATCTCGGGCAGCACCTTCACCAGCAGGTCGAGGACGGCGGCTTCGCCGTAGGTCGCGAACGCCTTCGCCCGCTTGTCCATGGCCTCGGCCTCGGCCGGTACCGCGGGCCAGGATGGCGCTCGCCTCCGCGGCACCCTCGGCCTCGACCGCGTCGGCGATGGCCGTGCGGCGACGCTGCTCGGCCTCGCCCTTCTTGGCACCCTCGATGGCCTCGGCGTCCGCCAGTGCCGACCGGCGGGCCCGCTCGCCCTCACCGGACAACCGGGCCTGTTCCGCGGCCGCCTGGGCGGCGGCGATGGTCGCCTGCCGGTCGGCCTCGGCGTTGGCGATCACGGCGTTCTTGCGAGCCCTCGGCCTGCTGCTCGATCCGGTACCGCTCGGCGTCGGCCGGACGGCGGACCTGGGTGTCCAGCTGGCGCTCGGTCAGCGCCGACGTCGCGCTGCGCGACCTTCTCCTGCTCGAGCAGCACCCGCTGGTCCTGCGCGGCCTTGGCGAGCGGGCCGGCCGCGGCCGCAGCGGCCTTCGCCGCGTCGATCTCGGCGTTGATCTCGGCCTGCTTCAGCGCCAGCTGCCGCTGCGAGATGGCGATCGCCTCCTGCGGCGAGCAGGCTGCTCCTGCTGGGCGGCCTGCTGGGCGCGGGCCTCTGCGATGCGCGGCCTCCTTGACCACGCGCGCGGCCTCGGGACGGCCGAGGTCGGCGAGGTAGGAGCCCTCGGCCAGGATGTCCTGCAGCTGGAAGGTGTCCAGCACCAGACCCTGGCCGGTGAGGGAGGACTCGGCCTCCTCGGCGACGGCGGAGGCGAAAGCCGCGCGGTCCCGGATGATCTCCTCGATGCGTCAGCCGGCCGACGATGGAGCGCAGCGCGCCGGCGAGCACCTCGGAGGTGAAGATGTCGATGCCGCTCTGCTGGTTGAGGAACCGTTGCGCCGCAGCGCGGATCGAGTCCTCGGTGCCACCGACCTTGACGATCGCGACGCCCTCGAGGTCGCACTTGACGCCCTGCTTGGAGACCGCGCCACGGATCCCGACCGGGATGCGCCGGCTGGACAGGTCGATCGTGTGCAGCTTCTGCACGACCGGCAGCACGAAGACGCTGGCGCCCATCACGACCTTCTGCCCGGACATGTCGGTGCTGACCTGGCCGGCGGCGTTGGTGATCGACCGGCCCTTCGCGCCGGTGACCAGGAAGGCCTGGTTGGGCCCGGCGACCTTGATGCGGCGCAGGATCAGCAGGACGACCAGGACGACCAGGACGGCACTGCCGATGACGGCGATGATGACGGGGCTCATGAGGTGTTCCCTCGCTCTGCTTCGGTGTTGCCGGGTGACTCGGACAACGGTGCGGGCGGCAACGCGGCCGGCGGGTCGAAGGCGGTCGAGACCACCTCGACCGAGGTCTCGGTCGGCACGTCGACCACATACACCGGGGTGCCCACCGGCAACGGGTGCTGACTGCGCGCGTAGTACTTCAGGGTGTGCCCGCCGAGCGTCAGCCGGACCTCGCCGAAGCTGGTCGGCGAGCCGATGGCGGTGATCACCACGCCGTGGCTGCCGAGCAGCCCGGCGCCGGTCAGCGTCTCGTCGGTTCGCATCCGCATCAGGCCCGACGTCAGCCGGACCGCGCCGTAGGCCAACGGCAGTGCCACCACCGTGCCGACGCCGAGACCCGCGAGCAGACGCGGGGTGTCGCGCATCGAATCCTCGAGCAGCGAGACCGCGGCACCGCCGGCGAAGCCTCCACCACCGAGGAACGCCGCCAGCGCCGGCAACGAGAACGGGCCGTCCGCATCGGCCGCGAGATGCCCGATGTCGCCGATGACGACGGAGACGAGCAGCAGGACCAGACTCAGGCCCCCGACCACCAGAAAGGTCAACGTCATCGCGTCCATCAGCCCTCCCCGGCCTTGGACTTCACCCTATCGGACGCCGCCACGCCCGGGCCGGCGCTTCCTACGCCGCCGTCGCCGGGCAGGCACTCCTCGAGTCGCAGACTCCGGCCGCATCCGCAGCGACCAGGCCCCTGATCGGCGACCCATCTCCGGCCGCCCCTCACTGCGGAGCCGGTGCAGCGAGGCACCTGGGCCGAAGGTTCAGCGCCGCCAGTCGTCGGAGGCGAGCAATGGTGCCGCCTGCGGTCCCATCAGCCGCATCCCGCCGTCCACCGTCCAGTCGGCGCCGGTGACGTAGGCGGCGGCGGGTGACGCCAGGAAGGCGATGACCGCGGCGACCTCCCGCGGATCGCCGGGACGCCCGGCGGGCACCCCTGGCCGGGCCACCGCGTAGGGGTCCACACCGTCGAGACGTGTCATGGGCGTGGCGATCTCGCCCGGTGCGACGGTGTTGGCGGTGATGCCGTGCACCGCCAGCTCCAGCGCCGCGGTGCGGATCAGCCCGGTCACGCCGTGCTTGGCCGCGGAGTAGGCGGCGGCACCCATCCCGGGGAGCTCGGCGTGCACGCTGGTGACGGCCACGATCCGTCCGCCGCGACCGGCGGCGATCATCCGGCGGGCGGCCCGCTGGATCCCGACGAAAGCCGCATCCAGGTTGAGAGCGATCGTGGTGCGCCAGCTCTCGAGATCCAGTTCGACCAGTCGACCACCGGGTCCACCACCGGCGTTGTGCACGTAGACGTCGACGCCGCCGAGCTGGGTGGCCAGTCCGTCGATGACGTCACCGCAGGCGGGGACCAGGGTGGCGTCCATCCGGGCCGCGATGCCGCGACGTCCCAGCTCCTCGATCTCGACGACCACGGAGGCCGCAGACGCGGCGTCGGTGAACCAGGTGATGCCGACGTCCATTCCGGCGCCGGCCAGCGCGAGGGCGGTCGCCCGGCCGATGCCCGACTCGCCACCGGTGACGATCGCGGTGGCGGGGACGGCGGCCCGGACACCTGCGGGAGCGGCGGGCGCTGGATCAGTGTTCGGTGGCATGGGTACACACCGTAGGCCGGGACCACGTCCGGACCGGTCACGACGGGGAGACCATGGCCACGACAGCGAACGATCCGGAGCGCACGCCGGACGGGCACCACGTCATCATCGACGGTCGCCGGTGGCGGGCCACCGATCCGGACATCCCCGAGGACGCCGCCGGTCGGTTGCGCCGCGAGCTGATGAGCGCCCGGCGGGCGGTCGGCGCGGCCTTGAAGGCCACGGACCCGACGGCCGAGCGGGCGGCGCGGGACCGGGTACAGGCCGCCAAGGTCGCGCTCGGCGAGCGCGGCACACCGTGGTGGGAGCAGACCGCGGCCGAGCGCCGGAACCGGTGGTCGGCGCTGGTCGACACGCTGCCCGACGACCGGTGACACCGCTGGGTACCGTCGGCCGGGTGGATCGACCGGACTGGGATGTGGTGATCGTCGGCGGCGGACCCGCGGGCAGTGCCGCCGCGGCCGCCGCGCTGGCCACCCGACCCGGCTTGCGCGTGCTCATCCTGGACCGGCAGGACTTCCCCCGTGACAAGGTCTGCGGCGACGGCATCGCCGCTGAGGCGCTCGACGTGATCGGCGCACTGGGCTTCGACCTCGAGGCGCTGCTCGACGGCTGCCCGCCCGTCGGACGGTTGCGACTGACCGCTCCCGGCGGCACGGTCGCCGACCGCCCCATGGCCCGCCCGGTCCGGGTCATCCCCCGTGAGGTGTTCGACGCGCGACTGCTGGCCGACGTCGTCGGCCGAGGTGCTGTGTTCCGGCGGCACACCGTGCGATCGGTGGTGGTCGACGGCGACCGGGTGTCGCTCGACGGCCGGTTCACCGCCGGTGTGGTCATCGGCGCCGATGGTGCGGAATCGGTGCTGCGGCAGGTGGTTCCGGGAACCGGAGCTCCCGGACGGATCGCGTTGGCCATCCGCGGTTACGCACCGGAGCTGCCGGGACAGGACGGCGCCCAACAGATCACGATGTCCGCCCGGCACTGGCCCGCCTACGCCTGGAGCTTCCCGATCGGCGACGGCCGGGCCAACGTCGGCTACGGCGAGCTGCTCGCCGGCCGCACGGTCACCCGGGCGTCGCTGCTGGCCGGGATGCACCGCTTGCTGCCCGGGCTGCACCCGGAACCCCGAAGGCTACGGGCGCACCGACTGCCGCTGTCGCCGGGACGGCCGCGGATCGCCGACGGTCGGGTGCTGCTCGTCGGGGATGCGCTGTCGTTGATCAATCCGCTGAGCGGGGAGGGCATCTTCTACGCCGTGACCTCGGGAGCGTCGGCCGGCCGGGCCGCCGCCACCGCCGGTGACGCCGACGCCGGCGCTGCCCACCGCGCGACCATGGACACCGCCCTGCACCGCCACCTGCGCACCACCGACGCGCTCGACCGGCTGCTGCGCCGGCCGCTGCTGCTGGACGCCGGCATCCGGGCAGCCGCGGCCCGGCAGGACACCTTCGACGACCTGGTCCGGCTCAGCCTGTCCGACGGGACGTTGCGCCCCGGCATGGCGGTCGGCGTCGGCCGCCAGCTGTTGCCGACGCCGCTGCGCCCCCGCGTACGGTGACCGATCGGGGACCGGCTCGAGTGCCCGGTTCCCGACGGCCGCCCCTGCCGTCGCCCGATCACCCACGTCCGGAGGCCGCCCGTGCCCACCCTGCTGCACCTCGATTCGTCCGCCGACCTGACCGGCTCGGTCAGCCGCGAGCTGACCGCCCGCTTCGTCGCGGGCTGGCTGGCCCGGGGTGCCGACCACGTGGTGGTGCGGCGGGATCTGCACACCGACCCGTTGCCGCACCTGCCGAGTCACGTCCTGCACTGGGCGCCGCGGTTGCGGGCCGCGGACGAGACCGTGCCGGCCGACGCCGAGGACCGGCAGCAGGTCCTGATCGACGAGTTGCTGGCCGCCGACGTGGTGGTGATCGGCGCCCCGATGTACAACTGGTCGATCCCGTCCACCCTCAAGGCGTGGATCGACTACATCCATGTACCGGGGACCACGGCGCCGTTCGGCGACACCACCCAACCCCTCGCCGGGCGGCCGGTCGTGATCGTCTCCAGCCGCGGCGACCAGTACGGGCCGGACACCGCGAACGCCACCGCGGATCACGAGATCCCCGCACTGCAGCAGGTTCTCGGCGCCGCGCTGGGGATGACGGTGCACGTCGTGACCGCCGAGCTGACGCTGGCCGGACGGATCGCGGCGATGGCGCCGCTCACCGGTCAGGCCGACCGGAGCCGCGCCGACGCCGAACGCGCCGTCGACCGCCTCGCCGCCGAACTTCCCTGACCCTGGCCGGTCGCCCCAATCCCACCCCTGCCGCAGATCCTGGCGGTTCACGCCCGCTCATCGAGCACAACTCGCCACGATTTCGGAGCAGAGCGGAGCAGAGAGAGCGGAGCGGACGGGATCGGAGCGGGACGTTCGGGACAGCGGGGACCGGCTGCCCTGAGGGTGCAGTCAGCGGTCGGGGCCGGGGCCGGGTTGGCAGTTCGGGCACCACCAGGTCCTTCGGCGTCCGGGGTCACCGGGAACCTCGGCGACCACGCGGATGGTCGTACCGCAGCGCCGACAGGGGTCCCCGGCCCGGCCGGACACCCAGTGCTGCTCGCCGGGCCGGGTGTTGCCGGTGGTCACCTGCATCGCACCCGGCACCGTCGCGGACTGCTTCAGGGCCCGGGCTGCCAGCCGCACCGTCGCGGCCAGATCGACGTCGGCGACGGGCGTCCACGGGCTGTAGCCGCGGAGGAAGCACAGCTCGTTGGCCCAGAGGTTCCCGAGCCCGGCCATCAGCCGTTGATCGAGCAGGGCCGCCGCGAGTGGGCGGTCCGGCTCGGATCCGAGCCGGCGGATCGCCTCGGCGGCGTCCCAGTCGGCCCGCAACGGATCCGGCCCGAGATGACCGATGAGGTCGGACTCGCGGTCGGTGGCTACCAGGTCCACGACCGGCAGGCTGACGCCGTAGGCGGTGGCCCGTTGTCCAGGGCCATCAGCACCCGGACGTCGGGCATCAGCCGGCGGGGGAGTTGCCGGCCCGGACGTGTCACGGTCCAGGACCCGGTCATCTTCAGATGCGTGTGCAGCGTGACGCTCTCGGACAGCCGGGTCAGCAGGTGCTTCCCGTGGGTGTCGTGGTTCAGGATCGTCAGCCCGGCCATCCGGACGTCGGAATGCGCGGGCACCCGGAGCTCCCCGTGCGTCAGCGTGCGTCCGTCGAGGGAGGGGCGCAGCCGTCGCGCCAGCTGGAACACCGTGTCACCTTCGGGCATGGACGTGTTCTCCCCGTCGAAGCGCCGGTGTCACGCCGGCTCAGCCGAGCGGGGCGGTCAGTTCGCCGTGGATGCCGTCCGGGTCGGTGAAGGACAGAATGGCCAACCCGGAGTCCGTCAGGTCCATGATCTCGCCGTGCTCCACGTCATTCTCGGCGAACCAGGCGGCGGCGTCGGCGAGCACCTGCCGAGACTCCACGAGGAAGCTGACGTGGTCGAGTCCGACGTGCTCGGAGTCGAACCGCTGGCCGCCAGGAGCGCTCGGCCGCAACCCGAACAGCGCACCGCTCGGCGTCTGGTAGACCACGCCGCCGAAGAAGTCCCGGGGCGAGGACGTGACGCCGGGCTCGTCGACCCGGTCGGAGTTGTCGACGGCGGTAGGCCAACCGAACAGCCTGTCGTAGAACGACTTCGACCGCTCGATGTCGGTGACGGTGATGCGGACATGGGCGTAACCACTGCTCGGGATGGGCATGCCGATTTCCTACCCCTGCACTGACCCGGGCAACCTGCGTTGCGATCATCGGGTCACTCCACCCGACCGTGGCGGTGCCGTCGGTCAGCCGCCCTGGCCGCCGGCCGCCACGTTCACCAGCCAGTTGATCCCGAACCGGTCGACGCACATGCCGAAGATGTCGCCCCAGGGGGCGGGCTCCATCGGGAAAGTGACCGTCCCGCCGTCGATGAGCTTGTCCCAGTAGCCGCTGAGCTCGGCGAGGTCGTCGCCGCTGAGTGACACCGACACCGAGTCGCCGACGGTCAACGGCATCGACGGTGGGGTGTCGGACGCCATCAGGGTGAAGCCCTGCGCGGTGCTCAGCTGGCCGTGCATGACGTGGTCGGCCAGCGCCGGGTCGTCCGACATTCCGGACTCGCCGAACGTGCTGATGTTCAGTTCACCGCCGAACACCGACCGGTAGAACCCGAGAGCGTCCCGCGCGGAGCCCTGGAAGCTGAAGTAGGGATTGAGGAGGCTGGGCATGGGGAGGCCTTTCCATCGACGCGGACCGGAGCACCGCATTGTCACGCCGACCGACCGCGACGACAACCCGGACACGGACGCGCCGCCCGTCCCGGATGGATCGGGGACGGACGGCGCGGGTCCGGGTGGGTCAGACGGCTTCGATCGTGGGGTACACCGGCCGCCACATGGCCTGGTGCACCTGCTGGATCGCATCGTCGAGTCCGGTGCGGGCGAAGCCCTCGTCGGCGGCTTCCTTGGCGACCGCGATGGCCACGGCCGCCGACGCCCGGCGGAGGTTGTCCATCGAGGGCAGCAGTGGAGCGCCGAGGGTGGTGGCGTCGCTCATGCCGGCCACCGCGTCGGCGGCCGCGGCGATCATCCGGTCGCTGATCCGGCTGGCCTTGGCCACCGTGACGCCGAGCCCGAGCCCGGGGAACACCAGGGCGTTGTTGGCCTGGGCGATGGCATAGGTGCGACCGTCGTGCACCACCGGCTCGAACGGGCTGCCGGTGGCGGTGAGCACCGCGCCGTCCGTCCAGGCGATCAGGTCGGCCGGCAGCGCCTCACATTTCGACGTCGGGTTCGACAGCGGCATGATGATCGGGCGCTCGGTGTGGGCGGCCATGTCGCGCACGATCGCCTCGGTGAAGGCGCCGGTCTGAGTGGAGGTGCCGATCATCATCGTCGGGTGGGCGTGGGCCACGACCGACGCCAGGCTGACCTTTCCGTCGGCCCCGACCCAGTCGGCCACGTCGGAACGCGAACGGGCGTAGGGGACCTGGAAGTCGAGCAGCTTCATGTCGTCCAGCAGCAGCCCGCTGCGGGTCAGCGGGTAGAAGCGCGAAGTGGCCTCCTCGAAGGACAGCCCCTCGCGGATCATCTGGTCGCGCATCATGTCGGCGATTCCCAGGCCCGCGGTTCCGGCCCCGTAGATGACGACCCGCTGGTCGCTGATCCGGGACCCCGCGGCCTTGACCGCCGAGAACGCGGCGGCGAGAACCACCGCGGCGGTGCCCTGCATGTCGTCGTTGAAGGTGCAGCAGGTGTCGGCATATTTGTCGAGGATGCGGCGGGCGTTGCTGGCCCCGAAGTCCTCCCAGTGCAGCATCGCGTTCGGGAAGAGCTTGGTGCAGGCGGCGACGTAGGCCTCGATGAGGTCGTCGTAGCGTTGCCCGCGGACCCGGGCGTGCCGCTCGCCGAGGTACATCTCGTCGTTGAGCAGGGCCAGGTTGTCGGTGCCCATGTCGAGCACCACCGGCAGCACCCGGCGCGGGTGGATGCCGGCGGCCGCGGTGTACACGGCGAGCTTGCCGATGGAGATCTCGATCCCGCCGACCCCCTGGTCGCCGATGCCGAGGATGCCCTCGGAGTCGGTGGCGACCAGCAGGTCGACGTCGTCCTCGCCGAGACCGGTGTTGCGCAGGGCGGTCTCGACGTCCTCGGGGTGGTCCACCGACAGGTAGACACCCCGAGGGCGGCGGAACTCGTGGCTGAACCGCTCGATCGCCAGCCCCACGGTGGGGGTGTAGACGACGGGCAGCATCTCCGAGATGTGCTCGGTGAGGAGCCGGTAGAACAGCACTTCGTTGCGGTCGCGGAGGTTGGCCAGGTAGACCCACTTGCGCAGGTCGCTGGACTGCTCCAGGTACTGCGCGTACACCCGCCGGACCTGACCGTCCAAAGTCGAGACGCCGGTGGGGAGGAGGCCGGTGAGCCCGAGCGCATCGCGCTCCGCCAGCGTGAAGGCGGTGCCCCGGTTGATCGTCGGCGCCGCGAGGACCGCGGTGCCACGGGAGGCGATCTGGGCGACCACCCCGCCGTCCTTGGTGACCAATTGGTACGAGACGTCTTTCACGGTGAGCTTCCTCTGCGGATCTTGAACGGGACGGTCAGGCCGGCGGGTGACGGTGTGCGTCAGACTGCGGCGTGCGGGCGCGGGGTGGACTCGTCAGCGGCCAGGACCTTCTTCGGCGCCGCCTGCTCGTCGGACGGAGCGTGGTGGTGCTCGTCGAGCATGTCGGTGTCGTCGAACGGGTCCTCGTGGGTGAAGACCCGCTTGGCCTGGTCGTTGTCGACCTCGCGGACCCAGTGGCCGATGATCAGCGTGGCGACCGCGTTGCCCGAGAAGTTCGTCAGCGCACGGGCTTCGGACATGAAGCGATCGATGGCGACGATGAGTCCGACGCCGGGCAGGAGGTCGGGGCGGTGCGAGGCGAGGCCGCCACCGAGGGTGGCCAGGCCGGCGCCGGTGACACCGGCGGCACCCTTGGAGGCGATGATCATGAACAGCAGCAGGGAGACCTGCTCGGAGCCGGAGAGGGGCGTACCGAGCGCGTTGCCGATGAACAGCGAGGCCATCGTCAGGTACATGGCGGTGCCGTCGAGGTTGAACGAGTAGCCGGTCGGGACGACGATGCCGACGACCGGGCGGGAGACACCCAGGTGCTCCATCTTGGCGATCAGGCGGGGCAGTGCGGTCTCGGACGACGAGGTCGCCACGATCAGCAGGTACTCCTGGCGCAGGTAGTACATCAGGCTGAAGATGCTGTAGCCGGTGGTGAACTTGAGCAGCGCGCCGAGGATGACGACGACGAACACCGCACAGGTGGCGTAGAAGGCGCCGACGAGCAGGCCGAGAGCGGCGATGGCGGACCAGCCGGTGTTGCCGACGACGCCGGCGATGGCGCCGAAGGCGCCGATCGGGGCGAGCCACATGATGCCCGCCAGGATCTTGAAGACCAGTCGCTGGATGCCGGCGATGCCGTTGAGGATCGGCTCGCCCTTCTTGCCCATGGCCTGCAGCGCGAAGCCGACGATCAGCGCGACGAACAGGGCCTGCAGCACCGAACCGGAGGTCAGCGAGGAGAGCAGGCTGGTCGGGATGATGTCGAGCAGGAAGTTGCCGGAGCCCGGGGTCTTCGGCGCCTCGTAGGTGGCGCCCGCCGCCTGGAGGCCGTCACCCGGGTGCAGGAAGTTGCCGACCAGCAGACCGAGGCCCAGCGCGAAGGTCGACATGACGATGAAGTACAGGAGGGCGATGCCGCCGACCCGGCCCACCTGGGACGCCTTCCGGATGGAGCCGATGCCCAGCACGATGGTGCAGAAGATGATCGGGCCGATCATCATCTTGATGAGGTTGACGAAGGCGGTGCCGATGGTGGCCAGGCCGGCCGCGTCCTTCTTGAAGATGAGGCCGACGGCGATGCCGAGGACCACCGCGATGATCACCGCGATGTAGAGCCAGTGCGTGCCGACCTTCTTCTTCGGCTTCGCTTCCGGAATGGTGACGGTTCCTGCCATAGCAACCTCCGAGGTTCTGAGCCCGGGCAATCCATTGACCGGCGCTGGGAGAACTGTGCGGCACCGGCGACGAGCGGTCCCGGTTGTGTTCGTTGTGTTCATCCGGCCGTGGCGAGGGGGGAGAATGTGACGATGATGACAGCCAGGGCCCGGGTCCGCCGGGTCAGCGTGGCGAGCCAGCTGCTCATCCTGCAGACCCTGTTGCTGCTGTTCGTCCTCGGTGCGGCCGGTGTCACCAGCGTGCTGCTGGCCGCCAACCGCGAGGACCAGGACACGACGGCCGAGGTGATCCGGGTCGCCGGCGCCATCGCCTCGGACCCCTGGGTGGCCGAACAGGTCAGCAACCCCGACCCGACGAGCACCCTGCAGCCCTACGCCGAGCGGCTCCGGTCGGCGTCGGGCGCCGACTTCGTCGTGATCATGGACCCCGACCGGACCCGCTTCACCCACACCGACGTGACCCAGATCGGTGGTCTGTTCCTGGGCAACATCGACCGGGCGCTGGCCGGCCAGACGTTCACCGAGACCTACACGGGGACGCTGGGACCGTCGGTGCGGGCGGTCGCGCCGATCCGGAACGCCGCGGGAACCGTGGTCGCACTGGTCAGCGTGGGCGTGACGACCGACGCCATCCACACCCAGTTCGTCGCGCAGCTGCCGGTCCTGCTGATCGGCCTGCTGGTGGCCCTGCTGACCGCGCTGGTGGGGGCGACGCTGGTCAGCCGGCGGCTGCGGCGGCAGACCAGCGGCCTGGACGCGAAGGGGCTCGAAGAGCTCTACGCCTCCCACGACGCCGTGTTGCACTCCATCCGCGAGGGGCTGCTGGTCGTGGACGACAAGCGCACCATCGCGATGATCAACGACGAGGCGGTGCGGCTGCTGGGGGTCCCCGGGGCCCGCGCCGGGGCCCGGATCGCCGATCTCCCGCTGCCCGAGACCCTGCTGGACCTGCTGGGCTCCGGGGTCGGAGCCCGGGACGAGATGCACCTGGCCAACGATCGTGTGCTGGTGGTCAATCAGAGCGACGCCACCTTCCACGGCCGTACCTACGGGACGGTGGCCACGCTGCGGGACCGGACCGAGATGGAGTCGCTCACCGGCGAGCTCGACACCGTACGGGCTTTCGCCGAGTCGCTGCGGTCGCAGGCCCACGAGGCCTCCAACAAGCTGCACACCGTGGTGACCCTGGTCGAGACCGGCCGCTACGACGCGGCTGTCGAGTACGCGACCTCGGAACTCGAACTGTCGCAATGGCTCACCGACCGGGTCGTGGAGTCCGTCGAGGAGCCGGTGCTGGCTGCCCTGCTGCTCGGCAAGACGTCGCAGGCCGCTGAGCGCGGCGTCGAGCTCCGGATCACCGACGACACCAGGATTCCCGCCGGCGCGGTGCCGGTCGGCGACCTGATCACCGTCCTCGGCAACCTGATCGACAACGCACTCGACGCAACCGCTGAGGGCCCGCTGGACGGGGTCCGCGTCGTGGAGGTGGCGGTGCTGCCCGAGGACGATGACCTGGTGATCGAGGTGGGCGACTCCGGACCGGGACTGCCGCCGGAGATGCAGGAGTCGGCGTTCACCCGGGGATGGTCGACCAAGGTGGTGACCACAACGGGTGGCCGGGGACTGGGCCTCGCGCTGGTGAACCAGGTCGTCCGACGGCACCGCGGCGTCATCGAGATCGCCGACGGTCCGCTCGGCGGCGCGCACTTCAGCGTCCGGCTGCCCCGCGGTGGCGCGGTCGCCCGGGCCGGAGCTCCGGACCAGGAGCAGCGGACCGTCGCCGCGGTGTCCCCGTGAGCTTCCCGGCCGCGGACCGCGCCTCGCACACCGTCATCGCCGTCCTGGTGGTCGAGGACGAACCGTTGACCGCGCACGCGCACGCCGAGTTCGTCGGCCGGGTACCGGGTTTCCGGGTGGTCGGCACGGTGAACAACGCCCAGGCGGCGATGGCGTTCCTCAAGCAGAACCAGGTCGACATGGTGCTGCTGGACTTCAACCTGCCCGACGCCCACGGTCTGGAGATCTGCCGGGCGCTGCGGATGGCCCGGGCCGACGTCGACGTCATCGCGGTGACGGCGAACCGGGACCTCCCGTCGGTGCGCGCGGCGGTGTCGTTGGGCGTGGTCCAGTACATCCTCAAGCCCTTCACCTTCCGCTCCCTGCAGGACAAGCTCGTGCAGTACCGGGAGTTCCGGGAGCAGCTGCGTGACGGCGGCAGCATCTCCGGACAGCTCGACATCGACCGGGCGCTGGCCACGCTGCGGCGCAGCGGCGGCGAGACCCTCCCGTCCGGGCTGACCGGCGCGACGCTGCAGGACGTCTCCCGGGTGCTGCAGGAGCAACGGATGACGGCCGCCGACACCGGGTTGTCGGCGTTGGAGGTGGCCACCCGCACCAACCTGTCCCGGGTGACCGCCCGGCGGTACCTGGAGCACCTGGTGGACAGCGGGCCGGTACAGCGGCACCAGCGGCACGGACGGAGCGGACGGCCCGAGATCGAATACCGCTGGACGGCGCTCTGAGCGCCCCCGGACGGCTGTGCCACAGTGGACGGATGACCGAACCAGGGTTGAACCCCGTTGATCTTCCCGCCGGTGACACGCCGGAGTATCCGGCCCTCGATCCGTCGGAGCCGATCCCGGACGACCCGGGGGAGTTGCTGCCCGACACCCCGGACACCCTGCCGCCGGCTCCGGTCGAGCCGCTGCCGGAGGAGCCGGTGCATCCGCTGCACCCCAACGACCCGCTCAACCCGGACGATCCCGACGAGCCGGGCGGGCCGACTCACGTGCCGGTCCCCGCCTGAGGTGGGCCGCCCTGAGATGAGGGTTGCCGGTCGCTCCGGCCGGGCAGTGAGATCCTCATGCCACTGAGTTCTGCTGAGGGAAAGTCCTGGACCAAGGGACGCATCGACGAGATCGCCGGCGAGGTGGGCCCGCTCGACGTGCTCGACATCGGACCCGGCGTCGGCACCTACGCGAAACTGCTCGCCGGGCCGTCGGTCTCGCGGTTGACCGGGGTGGAGATCTACGAGCCGTACGTGCACACCTACCGGCTGCGCGACTACTACGACGAGATCGTGGTCGGTGATGCCCGCGAGATCGACCTCCCTGCCTGCGATGTCGTCATCCTCGGCGATGTCGCCGAGCACATGACCGAGGAAGCCGCGCTGGACCTGTGGGATCGGGCCGCGGCGGCCGCCCGGCGTGCCGTGTACCTGTCGATCCCGATCGTGCACTACCCGCAGGGCGAGATCGAGGGCAACGAGCACGAGCACCACGTCGTCGACGACTGGGACCACGACAAGGTGCTCGCCGCGTTCAGCGGCATCGGGGACTTCTGGACCGGCACCGAGGTCGGGGTGTACGAGCGCCGCACCGGCTGAGGGTAGGCCGCGGACGCTCCTCGGTCAGCGCGGTCGAGCCGGTCGTCCACCACCGGCGTCGCCGCGGGCTTCGAGCAGGCCCGTGGGGTGCGAGCTGTCGGAGGCGCCCGGGACGGTGAGTGGCGCCTACTGCAGCGGGATCTCGGTGGTGCCAGAGCTTCGGCCGGCTCTGCCAGGCGGTGAGTGGCGGGACGCCGTCATTCCTTCGGGTACGGCTCGGAGGACGATGTCTGCCCGTTCGGGCGATGTGCGGCCCACCCGGTATCAGCGCGACCCACCGTCATGCTCTGCCCGGATGACGAGCGCGACGCCGGCCCGCACGTCCCCTGGAACCGTTGCCCCCGACCCGAGGACCGACCATGACGATGACGTCACCGCACCGACCCGACACCTCCACCACCTCTCGGCCGACCGCTCCCGCCGCTGCGGACGCCTCCGTGGCCGACCGCGAGCTGATGCGACCGGCGCGCCACACCGACGCTCCCACCGGATCTCTCGGTAAGGGCGACAGCGGCGACCAGGTGGGCACCCTCTACGCCTACCTCAAGCGCTTCGGCTACTTCCCCAGCCCCGGGCTCCGGACCGGCAACGTGCTGTTCCGGTCAGTGATGGCCTTCGACCCCGCGGACACCACGACCTACGACGACACGATGGTGACGGCCGTCGAGCAGTTCCAGCAGCAGCACGGCCTCCCGGTCACGGGTGCGGTCGACGAGGCGACGGTTGCCCTGATGGCCCGACCCCGCTGTGGGTTCCCCGACCAGCCCGTCGTCGGCGGCGACGGGATCGCGCCTTTCGTGGCGCAGGGAAACCGGTGGGCGTCCCACCAGGTCTCCTTCCACTTCGACAGCTTCTCGCCCGACCTCAGCCAGGCCGACCAGCGGTCCGCGCTGCGCGGTGCGTTCGACCGTTGGGCGGCGGTCACCCCGTTGAACTTCACCGAGAACCCGGGCGCCGGCGACATCCGCATCAGCTGGGTCAGCGGCGACCACGGTGACGGCTCGTCGTTCGACGGACCGAGCGGTGTCCTCGCGCACTGCTTCTACCCGCCGCCGAACGGTGGCGACATCGCCGGCGACTGCCACTTCGACGACGCCGAGACCTGGTCGGTCAACCTGCCGCCCGGTGGCATCGATCTCCCGACGGTGTCACTGCACGAGCTCGGCCACGGTCTCGGCCTGAACCACTCCGCCGACCCGAACGCCGTCATGTACGCCTACTACGGGGGTCCCCGGCGCGAGCTGCAGGCCGACGACATCGCGGGCATCCAGTCCATCTACGGCGCCCGCCTGCGGTGGGCATCGCTCGGCGGCATCATCTCCGACGCACAGGTGGCCGCCAACGCCGACGGCCGCATGGAGGTTTTCGTCCGCGGCACCGACAACGCACTCTGGCACCTCTGGCAGACCGCTCCGAACAACGGCTGGAGCGGCTGGAACTCCCTCGGCGGGGTCATCCAGGGCGCCCCCACCGTCGGTCGCAACGCCGACGGTCGGCTGGAGGTCTTCGCCCGCGGCACGGATGGGGCCCTCTGGCACCGCTGGCAGACCACCCCGAACGGCAACTGGAGCGGTTGGCAGTCTCTCGGCGGCGGCATCTTCGATCCGGTGGTGGCGAGCAACGCCGACGGCCGGCTCGAGGTGTTCGTCAAGGGGCTGGACGGCGCCCTCTGGCACATCTGGCAGGTCCGCCCGAACGGCACGTGGAGCGGCTGGCAGTCCCTCGGCGGCGGCCTCGGCAGCAAGGTCAGCGTCGACCGCAACCAGGACGGGCGCCTGGAGGTCTTCGTCCGGGGGACCGACGGCGGCCTGTTCCATCAATGGCAGGTGGCCCCCAACGGAACCTGGAGCGGTTGGTCGGCACTGGGCGGGGTGATCACCGAAGCCCCCGTCGTCGGCCGTAACGCCGACGGCCGGTTGGAGGTCTTCGCCCGCGGCACGGACGGCGCCCTGTGGCACATCTGGCAGGTCGCACCCAACAGCACCTGGAGCGGCTGGGCCTCCCTGGGCGGTGGCATCACCCGGCCGGCCGTGCGCAACAACGCCGACGGCCGGCTGGAGGTGTTCGTCCGGGGCGGCGACGGCGCCCTGTGGCACATCTGGCAGGTGGTGCCGAACGGCAACTGGGGTGGCTGGTCGTCACTCGGCGGCTTCCAGACGGAGGGACCGACGGTGGGGCGCAACGCCGACGGCCGGCTCGAGGCGTTCGTCCGGGGCGGCGACGGCGCCCTGTGGCACACCTGGCAGAGCACGCCCAACGGGGTGTGGAACTGACTGAGGCCATTTCCGGGGGCGGGGCCGACACCGGCCCCGCCCCCGGGTGACTGTCGTCATCACGGAGCACGCCGGAACACCGCGCGCCAGAAGGGCCGGCCGGGCGTGCGGGCCGACGTCAGCAGCTCGACCGACAGCATCTCGAGATCCTCACCGAACGCATCGATCTCGGTCCGCGTGAGCGGCCAGGGAGGCCCTGCGGACGGCTCCGCTGCGGCGTCCAGGGCCGCCATCACCAGCACCACCCGACCGCCCGGTGCGACCAAGCCGGCCACCGCCGCGGTGGCGGCCGACCGCAGCTCGCGGGGCAGCGCCTGGACCGTGTAGACGTCCACGACGAGATCGAACGCGCGGTGCCAGGCGGCCGGCGGTGCGAGCAGGTCGGCCTGCCGGTAGTCCACCGGAGACCCTGGATAGCGCTCGCGCACCAGCGCGACGGCCGTGGGGGAGATGTCGAACGCGACGGTGCGGATGCCCAGCGCCGCGACGTGCTCGGCGTCGGCACCCAGACCGCAGCCGACGACGATCGCCGAATCCGGCATCGGGCCCGGTGGCCACCCGGCCGTCCAGTGGGCGAGCAACGGCTGCGGGTCCCGCGAGTCCCACGGCATCGTGGTCCCACCGTCACGGGCCTGCGTCCAGAGCCGGTCGAACCAGCCCGTGGGATCGCCGGCCTTCACCGCCTCGTGGGCCAACCGGTCGGCCTCGGTCGGCCACGGCCGTGGTGCTGTCAGGTCACCGCCGCCGGGAACGGTCATCGCGCCGGACTCATTCTCCAAGCCTGTCACGACCCGGCCGCCGGGGCTGCCGGCGGGGCGCCGAGCAGGGTGCGACCGACGTCGCCGTCTCCGACCACGGTGAGCAGAGCTGCCCCGCAGACCGGTCCGCACCGCAGGCCTCGGACGGCCGGCCCACCGGGAAGCTCCCCGAACTCGGCGCCGAGACCTTTTGGCCGGGCAGGCGGCCGAGCTGGCGCCGCCTACGTGCACCGCGCCTCGGCCCAGTCCGGCCACGTCAGCGGCGATGCGGTGGCCACCCGTCGACCCGTCCGTGGGATCATCGGAGCATGTCGGTCACAGCGCGGTACCTGATGATCAGCCAGCGGGAGATGACCGCCCTTCTGGACGCCGGTGTCGACCTGCTCGACGACGTCCGTACCCTGG
Source organism: uncultured Actinomycetota bacterium (assembly GCA_963700115.1). GTDB lineage: Bacteria > Actinomycetota > Actinomycetes > Mycobacteriales > Nakamurellaceae > Nakamurella. Next base: position 2,281,701 of record OY969473.1, read on the forward strand.
AACGCGACGGCGCCCACGAGGTCCTCGACATCGGCTCCTCCTGGGATGCACTGCATTTCGTGATAACCGGGGTCAGCGGATCCGAGCCGTTGAACGACGACCCGATCAGCGACGCCATCGTCGGCGTCCAGCTGTTCTTCGAGGACGACGACGCCGACTTCATCGCCTTCACCCCCGCACCCGACCTGCCGTCATTGATCGCCGGGCTCAAGGCGGTCGACCTGCCGACCCGTGGCCGCGCCTTCGAGCCGACACCCAAGCAACGGGTGGAGGCCTACCCGGACGGGGTGTTCGACGGCGACCGCGATGATCTGGTGAGCCGACTGTTCGTCGCACTGGAATCCCTCATCGACTTCTACGAGCGGGCCGCGGCCGCCAAGAAGCACGTGATCGTCAGCATCGTCTGAGGCGGACGGGTCTTCCGCCCGCCGCCCATCTCCACCCGTCCGGGCCTTCTCCGCTGGCACTCCCGGCGCCTACGGTGCACCGGTGACGACATCCGATGCGCGGGGGGAGTTCCCGTTCGCGCGCCGAGGTGGCGAACCTGACCGGAGCGCTGAACCGGATCTGCGGCACCTTCGTCCGGAAGTGCACCGGGCTCGACGCGGACGCCATGCGCCGCGCGCTCGGGCCGTCGACGGTGACGCCGGGGGCCTGGTCCACCTCACCTTCGTGGAGCAGGTGAGCCTCTTGTGAAGTTGCTGTCCGGCGAGGATCCGCCACCGTGACGTCGACCCCGTGGGCGGAAGCGGACGTCTACCTGATGTGCACCCGTCTCCGCCACGAGATCGCCGACTGGATCGACACTCTCGACGACCAGCAGCTCGCCGCACCATCGTTGTGCGACCGTTGGACGGTGCGCGATGTCGCCGGACACCTGACCGCGGTCGTGACGATGACCAACGGTGCCCTGCTCCGTCGGGTGCTGCGCCGGCGCGGCGACCTGCACCGCGCCAACGCCGATCTCGCCACGGCCGAGGCGCGGCGGCCGGTACACGTGATGACGTCGCGGCTGCGGGCCGCTGCCGACACCCACTTGCGGCCACCCGGTGTGGGGGCCCGTGGTCCCCTCACCGATCTGCTGGTCCACGACGGTGACATGCGGATTCCGCTGGGGCTGCCGCTTCGGCCGGACCCGCGGGCAGCGGCGGTGGCGCTGGGATTCCTGACCGGCCCCGCCCCCGGCTTCGTGCCCCGCCGCCGCCTCCGCGGTCTGCGGCTCGTCGCGGTCGACGGCCCGGACGGGTGGGGCACCGGCGCCGAGGTCCGCGGCACGATGGCGGACCTGATGATGGCGGTGTGTGGACGGCGGGCGACCCTGCCCGGCCTGTCCGGCCCGGGTGCCGCGTTGCTGGCGGAGCGGCTCTGAACCCGGCCGGCCCCGGGCAGAATGAGCCGGTGGACGACCTCGACACGGCGCGGACTGCCGCCCGCCAGGACCTGCGGGCGGCCGAGGCGGCGCGGGTGCTGGGTCTGCTCGACACCCAGGAGCTGCCCGCCCGGGCCCGCCGGTGGCGGCAGTTCGGTCTGACGACCCCGGCTGCCGTCGCGCCGGCGGCGGGACCGGCCGGGACCGGGGAGGGGAGCCAGACCGTACTGGTGGCGACCCTCGCCGCGGAGTGTGGGGTGTCGATCCAGGACCCGGCGGTGGCCCGCGCGGTGCACGCGGAGACGATCATCGGGATGGCCGACCAGGACTTCACGACGTCCCTGGTGACGTTCTCGATCGGCATCACCGACAACCTCACCGGCCACCTGCGCCGCCGGCTCCGGCGTCCGCGGTGAGCCCCCGCCGACGGCGACCGTCCCGGCGGACCCGGCTGGGACTCGCGCTGGCCGCCCTGTTGCTGTTGTCGGCCGCCGTCTGGACCGGGACCAGCGGGCGTGCGTCACCGGGTCCGCTGTTCGCGATCGGGGTGCTCACGGCCGTGGCCGCCTGGTGGGCGCACCGACGGCGGTGAGGAACCACAGGCCCGATCGTGTGCCGCCGGTCACCCGGGTGCGCCGAGAGTCGCTCCGCTGCGATCCTTCTCACCCGTTGCACTCTGAATCGTTCATGTTGCGGTAAGGGACGGAACGGCCGGCCCCGGTGGCTGGCGCCCGTCGAGGCCTGGTCACGCACCGGTCGACACCGTCCACGCCACAGTCTGTGTCGAGGATCTCGCTGTCCCGGGGTCGGGGTCGCCGGGCGTCGCGTGTGATCCCCGGAACAGCGGTGCTGCGGGTCTGACCACCGCGGTACTTTCGACCGGCCGGAGCGGTGGCGGCGCAGGAGAGCGGCCGGTGGTCGCCCCGGCGCGGACGCACCACAGCACTGCCGACGGCGACATCTGTTGCATCATCACTGATCCCATCGCGGCAACGCGGACTCGACGAGGAGCCACCCACTGATGACGGATTCGCTGACCACCCTGCTGTCCGATCACGCCCCCGTAGCGGCGGCCCCCGGAGGCACCCGGTTCGACGCCCAGCGATCGAGCTGGATCCACCGGGAGGAGTTGGCGGAGCAGATGATCCCGCTGATCGGCCGGTTGTACCGGCGCAACGACGTGGTGACGTCGGTGTACGGCCGAAGTCTGGTCAACCAGTCGGTCATCGGGCTGCTCAAGGCGCACCGCTTCGCCCGCCAGATCGACGACGTGGAACTGCCCCTCGAGGACACCCTGCCGGTGCTGCAGACCCTCGCGACGCTGGACCTGGGCGCGGCGTCCATCGACCTGGCACGGTTGTCCGCCGCGTACCGCAACGCCGGTGCCGGACGGTCCCTCGAGCAGTACCTCCGCGACGAACTGGCGCCGGTCATCGGCCGGCAGGGCGAGAACGGCTCCCGCGGAACCGATGTCGTGCTGTACGGCTTCGGCCGGATCGGCCGCTTGCTGGCCCGCATTCTCATCGAACACGCCGGCGGCGGCCAGAACCTGCGGCTCCGCGCGATCGTCGTCCGCAGGAGCGGCGTCCCCACCTCCAACGACATCGTCAAACGGGCCAGCCTGCTCCGCCGCGACACCATCCACGGCCCGTTCGACGGCACCATCACCGTCGACGCCGAGAACAACACCATCCTCGCCAACGGAACCCTCATCCAGGTCATCTACTCCGACGACCCGGCCTCCGTCGACTACCCCTCGTACGGGATCGACAACGCCATCGTCATCGACAACACCGGTAAGTGGCGCAAACCCGAGACGCTCTCCCGCCATCTGCAGTCGCCCGGGGTGTCCCGGGTGCTGCTCACCTCGCCCGGCAGCGGCGGCCTGAAAAACGTCGTCCACGGCATCAACCACACCGACATCGCCCCGGACGACACCATGATCACCGCCGCGTCGTGCACCACCAACGCGATCACCCCGGTCCTGAAGGTGATCAACGACCGGTGGGGCATCGTCCACGGTCACGTCGAAACCGTGCACTCCTTCACCAACGATCAGAACCTCGTCGACAACTTCCACGCCGGTGACCGCCGCGGCCGGTCCGCCGCGCTGAACATGGTCATCACCGAGACCGGTGCAGCCAAAGCGGTGTCCAAGGCCCTCCCCGAGCTGACCGGCAAGCTCACCGGCAGCGCGATCCGGGTGCCCACCGCGGACGTCTCGATGGCCATCCTCAACCTCAGCCTCGAGCGGCCGACCACCAAAGAGGAGGTCAACGCGCACCTCCGAACGGTGTCGCTGGACTCCGACCTGCACCAGCAGATCGACTACATCGAGTCACCCGAGGTCGTCTCCAGCGACTTCCTCGGCTCCCGCCACGCCGGCGTCGTGGACGGCCTGGCCACCATCAGCGACGGTCTCAACCTCGTCCTCTACGTCTGGTACGACAACGAATTCGGCTACAGCTGCCAGGTCATCCGCGTCCTCGAGGAAATGGCCGCGGTCAACCCGCCGAAGTTCCCGCGGGCGTCCGTCAGCGCCGGCTGAGCCGGCGGTGTGTCCCGGGCTCCGGTCGAGATCGTGGCCCGGTGACTGTTCCCGGTGGTGCGACGGTCGCGAGCGCCGCTGTCGATCTGGGAGTAGCCCCGCGGGGCGGCCGACCACATCACGCCGATCGTCGTCGGGACTCATGTCCGTGGTCACCTCGGCGAGGCGTTCCACCGCAACCCGCGCACCGTCCGTGGCGTGTCAGGTGCTGCAGGTCGCGCCGGCATCGACGAGGTGCAGGCCCGGGTTCCGGGCCCGACTCCGGAATACCGTGATCCGCTGAGTTTCGCCGTCCCGGCCCAGGCCTACCAGCGGTTCACAGGGACGTTTCTCGGAGCCGATCGCCACCTGGCACCGCCGACGGAAAAGCCCGGCGGAGCTGGGGGCGTCTGTGGATCGGATCGTCGCTGGCGTGTGACGGTGCCGTTCCCCGACCTCGACGACTGGTGGGGAGCGTTCACTTCGGGGTGGGTCCGGCCGGCGCTTTCGTCGCACGCCGGACGCACCGGCCCCAGGGGGCACTGCGCGGCCGGCGCACCGCGCTCCTCCCGGCGCCCCCACCCTCTCGCTCGACCACCGCCCGGGTGGTCACGGCTCCGTTACCGAGTCGACGGTGGCCGGCGTGCAGACGACGCCCCGGCGGCGCAGGCTGGACACCATGGCCACCGACCTGCAGCGGGCCGCCCTGGAGCGGCTCCCCGAACTCCGCACCGCAGCCACCCTGAAGCGTGTCCGCGCGCAGTACGGCGGGCGGACCGTCGTCGACACCGTGCGTGCCCTCCTGGTCTGGGAGCCGGGTCGGGTCACACCCCAGTACGCCGTGCCGGCGGCCGATCTCACCCTGCCGCTGGTGCCGGCCGCACCGACACCGCTGCCGCCGAACCTCCCGTCGCTGTTGCCACCAGGCCGGTTCGCCTGGCACACCACACCCGGCCGGGTGTTCGCCGCCGCAGACGGGCCGACGGACGTCGAGGTCGCGTTCCGGCCCGATGACCCCGACCTCGACGGCTGGGTGCTGCTCGACTTCGGCCGCTTCGACTGGATCGAGGAGAACCAGCGGGTGGTCAGTCATCCGCACGACCCCTACGCCCGCATCGACGTCCTGGACAGCGAACGGCACGTCCGGGTCGAGCTGGGCGGCCAGGTGCTGGCCGAGTCGCGGCGACCGGTCGCGTTGTTCGAGACCGATCTGCCGGTGCGCTACTACCTCCCACGCGCGGATGTCCGAATGCACCTCCTCGTGCCGTCGTCCACCCGGACCACCTGCGCCTACAAAGGTGTGGCCGGGTACTTCAGCGCTGACCGGCCGGGCGGGGCCGACATCGCCTGGTACTACGAGGATCCGCTCGACGATGCGGCGAGAGTCCGCCACCTGGTTGCCTTCTGGTCAGAGCGGGCGGAGCTCTACGTCGACGGCGAACGTTACAGCGATGGGATGCTGCCCAACCTGTGACCCGGAGCGGGTCAGCCCCGCAGCGCACCCGCCCGCCCCAGCAGGAACTCCCGTACCGCGCGGTCCGGCGTCAGCTCCGCGGCACGGACGTACGCAGCCCTGGCGTCGGCCGGTCGACCGGCCGCGGCCAGCAGGTGGGCCCGCACCGCCCACGCCGGTTGGAACTCGTCGGCGTCCCGGCCGAGCTCGGCGAGCACCCGGAGCCCGTCACCAGGTCCCGCCACCTGCCCGACCGCCGAGGCATGGGCCACCCGCGCCCCGAGGGTCGGGGCCACGACGCACAGCGCCGCGTACAGCGGGAGCAGCGCCGGCCAGTCGGTGCGCCCGGTCGTCGCCCGCGCACAGTGCACGGCCTGGATCGCCGCCTCCAGCTGGAACCGTCCCGGCCGCCCGCCGCCGGCCCGCCGCAGGTAGGCCTCGCCCTCGGCGATCAGCGTGGCGTCCCACCCCGCCGGATCCTGCTCCTCGAGGGGCACGAAGATCTCGTCCGGTCGCCCCGTGCCGCGCGACCGGGCCAGCGTGATCAGCGCGGCCAGCCCCCACACCTCCGGCTCCCAGGGCAGCAGTCCGGCCAGCGTGGCCGCGAGAGACATGCGCCTCGTCGGCGATGTCGTTCGTGCCGGGCCGCCCGTGGGCGATCGCGAACGCTCCGTACACCGCCTCGAGCACCGGACCGAGACGGGCCGGCAGGACATCCCGCGACGGCACGACGAACGGGATCCGGGTGTCGCGGATCCGACGCTTGGCGCGCACCAGCCGCTGGGCCATGGCCGTCGGCGGGACCGCGAACGCGGCGGCGATCTGGGCCGCCTCGAAGCCCAACACGGTCTGCAGCATCAACGGGGTCCGGACCGCCTCGTCGATCGCCGGGTGCGCGCACACGAACAGCAACGCCAGCCGCCGGTCGGGAATGCGGTCCGGGTCGATCCCGCCCAGGAGATCCACGGAGGGGGCCGCGTGCACCTCGTCCGGGGCCAGCGGCACGGTGCGCCGATGGGCAACCGACTTCCACCGGTCGCGCTGCCGGTTGCGGGCCACCGTCACCAACCACCCCTCGGGATTCACCGGGACACCGGTCTCGGGCCAGCTGCGGAGTGCCTGCTCGAAGGCAGCGGACAGCGCGTCCTCGGCCGACTGCAGGTCGCCACCGCCGGCCGCGACGACGGCGACGAGCCGGCCGTAGGAGGTGCGCGCGGCGTGGGCCGCCGCCGCGCGCGCCTCGGCAGCGGTCACGTGTTGGGGCGCCACGCGCCGTCGGCGTAGAAGACCGCACCCGGGCGGACCTCGACCGCGCCCCACTCCACGGACGGTGCTTGCTGCGCCCATCCGAGGGCCGCGTCGAGGTCGGGGACGTCGATGACGAAGCTGCCGCCGAGCTGGTCCTTCGTGTCGGCGAAGGGACCGTCCTGTATCTGCAGCCGGCCGTCGCGGTGGCGGACGGTGGTGGTGCTGGGGGATGGCTGCAGCACCTCGGCCGACAACAGCACGCCGGCGGCGGACAGGGCGTCGGCGTACGCGGCGAACGCGCGCTGGCCGTACTCCTGGCCCTCGGGGCCGAGCTCTTCGGGCGACATCTCGGGGTAGTGCAGCAACAGGGTGTAGCGCATGGCGTGTTCCTTCCGGAGGGGCGGGTCCTGCGACCCGCCGTCGATGGTGACACCCGGATGACGATCCGTCCCGGCCCCGATCGACATCCGGCTCGGCACCGACGAGTTCGACGCCTCCGACCTTCCCCTCACCTGGGCACAGCACGTCGCGCTGCTCAACCGGGACGAGATGACGGACCGGATCATCCGCTGCCTGCGTGGCGGCTCCCCACCCTTCCCCTGGATCCGGGCGGCTCGTTCCCCGGAGTGGGTGCTTCGCGCCGCGATTTCCGCTACCGGACTGGGGGAGACGGGGAGACGCCGGCCGCTCGCCGACTCCGAGAGGAGCGGGATGTGAACATCGGCGAGGGCACCATCCTGCCGCTGCCGAGCTCACAAGGACAGGACGGTCATCATGATCAGGCACCGCGAGGTTTGCCCGACACCGCCCGGGACGCAGGGCTTGTCGGGGCGTGGGGCATCGACCACGGCGGATCTGATCGCCCGCTTCGGCGGCAACAACGGGGGCGGCGGACCCCGGGGAAGATCGGCCGACCCATCCGACGTCGACGGCTGCACCCGGCGCCTCGGCGGGCTCCTTGGGCCGTCGGTCGGAATCGGACGCGGACGGACGTGACGCTGGGGCGGCGGCGGTGTCCCGGGGCGCCACTGGACCGATCTGGCTGATTTCCCCCCGGAGGCCTGGTGTGGGAGCCGTCGGCGCGGCGGCCGGTGTGCTCCTGGGCGGGTGGTGAGGCCGTCAGCCCATGGACCTGATCCTGTCCGGCGTGATGGTCAGGACGAGGCGTTGCTGGTCGCGTCCGCCGAACCACGGGTACGGACGACCCGTGTAGCGCTGGGCCAGGGCCTCGATGTGCTCGGCACCGCCCTCCGTGGTCGCCCGGGTGACCCGCCCGCGGACCTCGAAGTAGCGCGACGGGTTGTCCGGATCGGAGATGTTCACCGCGACCCGCGGATCCCGGGCCACGTTGCGGTCCTTCTGATAGCCGACAACGGTGTTGATGACCACGCTCTCGCCGTCGGTGTCGACCCAGGTCTGCGTCATCTGCGGCGACCCGTCCGGCATCAGGGTGGCGAGGTAGCAGGGGCTGGCGCCGCGCAGCAGCGTCAGGAGTCCGGGGGGCAGCATCACGGGAGCGTCTCCAGGTTGTCGGACAGCCCGGTATCGGCCTCCGGGTCGCGATGGGCCGGGCGGCGGGAGCGGCGCCGCGAGGGAGGGCGCACGACGCGACCGTCGCGGGTTGGCCCCGTCGGGACCGCGCCGGACACGAAGGCGAGCACCTTCGCGGCCGGCATCTCGCACGGTCGCAGCATTGTCGAGGCGTACAGATTCGCGCTGATCACGTCCGTGCCGCCCAGCTCCTCGGCGTACAGCTTCTGGATGCGGCCGCCTGCAGACACGGTCCGGGTGACCCCGTAGCGGCGGCCGCCGAAGGTCATCACCGACCATCCCTCGGGTGTTCGGCGGAACAGCTCGTCGACCGTGTGCACCGCTCCAGGATGCCTGGCCTCCGGTCCGCGGTGCCGGCGCACGCTGTCCGCAGGGTGTGCTCGCCGTCCACGACCGTCCACAACCGGTTGCCGCGCGCCCCACGGCGAGTGAGCGGGAACCGTCAGACCACGACCACGGTGCTCGCCCCGAGCGCCACCGCGATCACCATCACGGCCATCACCACGGCCGGCAATACCTCGTCGTTCTCCACGATCCGGCGCAACCGGCGGCTCCGGACGATGAGCAGATCCACCAGCAGCACGACGAGCGCCAGCCCGACGAGGCCGGCGACGAACGTCACCGCGAACCCGAGCAGACCGCTGCCCCAGCCGGTGAAGTCGCCGGCGATCGCGCTGCGCAGCACCAGACCCAGCCCGATCAGCACTCCCGCGCTGACGATGGAACCGGCCAGCGACACTTCACCCACCGCCCGGCCCCGGCGGCCGAACAGCCCGAGCAGGCCGAGCAGCCGGAAGGCGACGACGAGGGCCACCAGCCCGAGCGCGGCGAACACGGCGGTGGACGCGATCGCTTGGGCGAGGGTCGGCGCGGTCCCGCTCAGGGCGGCGTGGAAGACCAGCCCCGACGCGAGATAGACGCCGGCCTTGAGCACGGCCGCCGACAGCGAGGTGCGGTCCAGCGCGGAGAGCCCGCCGGGATGGGCGATCAGCAGGTCGACGACGGCGTTGACGCCGAGCATCACGACCAGGATGGCGACACCCCAGCCGAGCAGCGACCAGACGTCGTCCCACCCCCCGTTCGTCACCTGCAGCAGCGGCAGCATTGCCACCGCCTGCGCCGCCACGATCGCGCTGCGCACCAACGCGTAGGGCACGTTGCGGCGATCGAACAGCTCCTTCTCGTCGTCGAACCGGGTGAGCACGTTGATCAGCTCCCACAACCCGGCCAGCAGCAGGACGAACAGCACGACCTCGAGTGCGGCGAAGCCGTACTCACCCCAGGTCGGCACGGTGTCGGTGGTCATCAGGTGTCCTGTCGGCCGGAGGTCGGGGGATCGATGATGCAGTGGGGCACGAAGCAGCTGAGATTGTCGGTGATGAGGCCGTCACTCTCCCGGATGCCGAGCCCGGCGGCCTCCCCGTCGATCAGCCACACACCCAGAACGGGATGGTGGGGGCCGTCGACCCCGGCGAAGTCCGGTAGCGGCGCCAGCTGCTGGCGGATGGTGCCCTCGCTGCCGTACGGCCCGCCGCGGGAGGCGATCGTGACGCCGTCGCGCACCAGCCGGACGTTGGCCCCTTCGCGGCTCAGCAGCGGCTTCTCGGCGAAACTCGTGAATCCGGAGGGTTCCTCACCGGTGAAGTACGTCGGCAGCAGGAAGCGGGACAGCTCCGGGTCGTGGCCGAACAGCTCCCACAGGACCGCGAGAACGCCCTTGTTGCTCCACAACATCGCGTACGGCGGTTGGATCCACACGGTGCCCTCGACCTGCAGGGTGTTCCACAGGATGGACTTGCCGAACGGATCCCGGGCCAGGTTCTCCCACGGGTAGAGCTTGAAGATGACGTCGATGCGACGGCCGTCCTGATCGAGGACGCGGCCCGGGTGCACGGCCGTCCCGTTGAGAGGGAGCAGCTCCTCACTCTGCGCCAGCTTGATGTCCTCGGTGTGCACGAACGCCACCTCGTAGCCGGCCTCGCGGGCCGCGTCGGCCAGGCACAGCGTGGTGAACTTGTCCTCGCCGGACTCGTCCAGCGAGCTCCAGGCGAAGTGCACGGTCCGGACGGTGCGTCCGGTGCGGTTCGCGAACGCGGTGAGGTTGCGGCGCCAGGCCGACACCAGCGCGTCGTAGATGTTGTTCCACTGGTCGCGGGAGGCCGCCGCGGCGTTGCCGAGTAGCCAGTTCCACTGCACCACCGCCGATTCCAGCAGACTGGTAGGAGTGTCGGCGTTGAACTCGAGGAGCTTGGGCACCGCGAGCCCGGGATCCGGCGGCGCGCCGTCGGGTTGGCCGTACCGCAGATCGAGACGCCCGTACACGCTGGGCGCCTCGTCGAACCAGGAGCGCTCGATGGCCGGTACCGCCCACGCCGGAATGGCCAACTTGTCGTACAGCTTGTGCTCGATGATGTGGTCGCCGGCGTTCACCAGCATCCGCCCCAACAGGGTGTCGGCCGCGGACGCCAGCAGTTCGGTCTCCGCGGTGGTCAACGAGTAGTACTGCGCTTCCCGCCAGTACGACATCGCACCACGACCGGTCAGGGTCTCGTTGTAGACCAGCCCGTCGGTGGCGATCTGGGCCTCCCAGCCCGGCCGCAGCACCCCGTCCTCGTGCCGGCGCATCAGCTGCCGAACCCGGTGCCGCCGACCTTGCCACCGGCACCCTTACCGATGCCGCCGGACCGGATGGTGGTGCCGGCGGCCTTGCCGGTACCGGGCAGACCGGCCCGGACACGGGCGGCGGAGTCCGCCGGGTTGATCCGGGAGCCGCCGGCGGCGGGGATGACCGACCCGCGCCCGAAGCCGCCGGTGGCCAGGAACAGGAAGAACAGCCCGCCCCCGTAACCGCGGCTCTCGTCGCAGTTCGAGTCGTCGACGACCTGGTTGTTCGCGTCGACGCAGTACGCGGTCTGATCCTCACCCCCGGAGCTGCTGCACGAGGCCACGGACGGCACCACCAGCACACCGCTGAGTGCCATCCCGATCAGCCGGGGCCGCAGCGGCCGTCGCTCGGGCACCGGCATCGGACATCTCCTCGTTCGTCGAGCGGCAGCGTTCTGGGTGGCGTCGCCGATGGCCCTCAAGGGGGTCACGGGCAGGACTGAATGCTCCACTATCCACCCGTCGCCGATCGCGGGGGCTGTCGACCGTGTCGGCGAGGTGGTCCTCACGTTTCCCACCCGCTGCCGCTCGAACGGTAACCGGCATGGGTCTCCCGCCCGCATCGACGCCGAGCCGGTCCCGATCAGGGCACCGGCGACCGACGACCGGGCGTGACCGCCGAGCAGACACCCGTCCCGCTGTGTGGCAACGCTTTCGCCATCGACACCACCGTCGACGAGACTGCCCGGCGGGTCGTCGAACGCTGCATCGCGGTGAGGGCCCTGGACCCGGCGTGCGAGGGGTGATCTTCCCCGGGGTTCGTCGGAGCGGCGGCCGGGTAGATTCGTCACGGGTTCAAACAAGATCCCCCGCTGTGTTCGACGGGCCTCAGGTCGGGCACCGTCTGTCGTGAGGTTGCGCTCATGTTCCGGGTTCTCTCATCGCCCACCGTCTCGTCGTCCGGTCGTAGCCGTACCCACCGTCGCGGCGGTGACGGGTCATGAGCGCCAGGGCTGCCGAACAGGGCATGGCCGAAAGCCTGGCCGCTCTGACCGCCTTGGTGGCGGTGCCCGCGGAGGAGGTCGGCGACCGATTCGTCGAGACTCTCGAAGTGCTCGTCGAGATCGTGCCCGGCGCCCGATGGGCGACCCTGGGCGAACGAAAGCGACGGGTCCGACCGCAGACCATCGCCTCGACCGGCGAGCCGGCGTGGTTGGCCGACGCCGCGCAGTACCACCTCGGCGAAGGTCCGACCCTGCAGGCGATGGATCGACGGCAGCCGGTCGTGGTCGGCGATGCCTCCCGCGATCCCCGGTGGCCCCGGTTCGCCATGTCGGTGTGCTCGCAGCTGCAGATCCGGTCGGTCCTGTCCGTGCCGCTGCGCGGCGTCCGCGGCAAGGATGCCTCGCTGAGCTTCTACGGGGACACCAGCGACGCCTTCCACGGCACGGCCATCGAGGTGCTGCCGCTCGCGGTCGCCTCGGCCGACATCGCCCTGGCCGGGCTCCGGCAACGTCATCGCGCTCAGAATCTGGCTCGCGCCCTGGTCAGCAACCGGCGGATCGGGGTCAGTGTCGGGATCCTGATGGCTCACCACCAGTGGAGCGAGGACGAGGCGTTCACCGCGCTCGGTGAGGTCAGCCAGGCGCTCAACCGCAAGATCGCCGATCTGGCCGACGAGGTGTGTCTCACCGGCACCCTGCCCAGCATGCCGGCAACAGGGCCGGCCACCGCCCCTGGATCCGGCCGGCCGGCGCACCCCCGGCCGGAGGCCGGGGACGCCCGTGGTGTGCCCCTGTCGATGCCCGGGCCGGTCCGGCTTCCCGGTCGGCCGCGCACGCCGACGGCGCAGGTCCTCGGGCTGGTGACGCAACCCTCGCGGCTCGAACCGGGACACGAGGCCACCGGCGGGTTCGAGACGACGGGGCCCCGCTGAGCCGCGTGGTCGATGCCGCAGCGCAGCCCGGGCCACCCCGGCGATCGTCCGGGCTGCCCCTTTCGCGTCCGGTCGGCCAGAGGTCCGCGCGGCGCCGATCACCGGACCGATTGCCCCCTCCGACCGGGGTGGCTAACCTCACAGCGGGCCGTTCAAGGAGCCCCAGCGTCGGGAGCGTGTGCATGTCGGTCGTCCCCACCCTCGGACCGTCGGTCAGCGGACAGGCTCGGCGACGCCGTCGCGTGCCGTCGGCCGCGCATGGCGCGTCGTCCTCGCCGGATCGATCGGTCGCGTCGCTCCCGGCGGCGGCGGCGCCCGGCGGCGGCGGCTGCGGCGCCGCTCGTGGCGTCGGTGGCCGGCAGCCTGCAGAGCGAACTCGGCTGCGCCGCCGACTGGGATCCCTCCTGCGACGCAACGGACCTGGTGGACAACGGCGACGGCACGTCGAGCGCGTCGTTCACGCTGCCCGGCGGGCAGCTACGAGTTCAAGATCGCCATCAACGACGACGTGGGACGAGAACTACGGTGCGGGCGGAACGCTCGACGGCGGCAACATCCCGGTCGTTCTGGAGGCCTCGACCGCGATCACCTTCGCGTTCGACCACACCTCGCGCCTGGTCGTCGATGACACCCGACCGAGCAGCAGCCCGGGCTCCAGGACGCCGACGCCGACCTGGCCCGCGGCAGCCTGCGCGACGACCTCAGCCGCGAGCAGTTCTACTTCGTGATGGCGGACCGCTTCGCGAACTCGGACCCGGCCAACGACACCGGCGGCTACGACATCCCGCCCGGCACACCGGCCGGCGACGAGCGGCTGACCACCGGTTTCGACCCGACCGCCAAGGGCTTCTACCACGGCGGGGACATCAACGGCATCACCGGGAAGCTCGATTACCTCAAGGATCTCGGGATCACCGCGGTGTGGATGACGCCGTCGTTCAAGAACAAGCCGGTGCAGGGAGAGGGTGCGGGCCTCAGCGCCGGGTACCACGGCTACTGGATCACCGACTTCACGCAGATCGATCCCGCATCTGGGCACCAACGAGGACCTGACCGCACTGATCGACGCCGCGCACGCACGCGGGATGAAGGTCTTCTTCGACATCATCGCCAACCACACGGCGGACGTGATCTCGACCCCGAGCACCTACATCACCAAGGAGACGGTGCCGTACCGGGACGCTGACGGCGTCGAGTTCGACGATCGGGACTACGCCCGCGGCGACACCTTCCCGGTGCTGGACCCGGCGATGTCGTTCCCGTACGAACCGACGTTCCCGACCCCGACCGACGCGACGGTGAAGGTTCCGGCCTGGCTCAACGATCCGACCTACTACCACAACCGTGGGAACGCCGCGTTCAACGGCGGCGAGAGCGACATCTACGGCGACTTCGTCGGACTCGACGACCTGTTCACCGAGAACTCCGACGTCGCCGACAAACTCATCGAGACGTACCGGTACTGGGCGGAGTTCGGCATCGACGGCTTCCGGATCGACACCGTCAAGCACGTCAACATCGAGTTCTGGCAGAAGTTCGGGCCGGCCATGCGGGAGGCCGCCGCGACAGTCGGCAAGGACAAGTTCTTCATGTTCGGCGAGGTGTACGACGTCGACCCGGTCGACATGTCGCGCTTCACCACCGAGGGCGGCCTGCAGGCCACCCTGGACTTCGGATTCCAGGAGCAGGCCAAGAACTTCGCGAACGGCCGGGGCACCAACGTGCTGCGCGACCTCTTCGCCGGTGACGACTTCTACACCGACGCGGACTCCAACGTCTACTCGACGCCGACGTTCCTCGGGAACCACGACATGGGGCGCATCGGCTACTTCCTCAAGTCGGGCGCCACCGCCGAGAACCCCGTCGACAACGCGGAGCTGCTCGAGCGCGACCGGCTCGCCCACTCGCTGATGTACCTCACCCGCGGCCAGCCCGTCGTCTACTACGGCGACGAGCAGGGCTTCGTCGGTGACGGCAACGACCAGAACGCCCGGCAGGACATGTTCGCCAGCCAGGTGGCCACGTACAACGACGACGATTTGATCGGCACTGACGCGACCACCGCCCAGGACAACTACGGCACCGGCAACCCGGTGTTCCAGCACATCAAGGCGGTGTCGGCGCTGCGCACGACCAACCCCGCACTGGCCGACGGTGCGCAGATCCACCGGTACTCGTCGGAGAACGCCGGTGTCTACGCCTTCAGCCGCATCGACGCGACGGAACAGATCGAGTACGTCGTCGCCGCCAACAATTCCGAGGCGCCGGCCACCGCGACGTTCGACACCTTCACCTCGGACGGCACTTTCGGCGGCCTGTACCCGACCGGTGCGGCCGCGCTCACCAGCGACGAGGAGGGCAGGGTCACCGTCACCGTGCCGCCGCTGTCGGTCGCGGTGTGGAAGGGTGCTGCGCCGATCCCGGCGTCGTCGGCCGCGCCGGCGATGACCTTCCGCAACGCTCCGGGCAGCACGGTCGGCGGTCGCGCCGAGGTCGGCGTGGCTGTCCCCGCCGGCGGCTTCAACCAGGTGTCCTTCGTCTGGCGGCCGGCCGGCAGCCTGGCGTGGACCCCGTTGGGCACTGACGACAATGCCCCTTACCGGGTGTTTCACGACGTGCAGGATCTCGCCACGGGCACCGTGCTCGAGTACCGCGCGGTGCTCGAGGACAACGCCGGCCATCTCGCGGTCGCGGCCACCTCGGCGGTGGTCGGTGATCCGGTGGCGCCTCCGGTTGTTCCCGGCCGGCCCGGCGGGCCTGTCGTCCAACCCGGCAGCGTCACGGTGGCCGGCGACGCTGAACTCCGAGATGGGCTGCGCCACCGACTGGCAGCCGAACTGCCGGATCGCGCACCTCGCCCTCCGTCCGGACGGCGTCTGGTCGGGGACATTCACCCTCCCGGCCGGCGACTACCAGTACAAGGTCGCCATGAACGACGCCTGGGAGCCCGAGAACTACGGCGCCGGTGGCGCTCTCAACGGCGGCAACATCTCCTTGCGGGTGACCGAGGGGGCGAACGAGGTGACCTTCTGGTACGACCACGGGACGCACTGGGTCACCGCGAACCCACCGACGCCCATCGTCACCGCGGTCGGGAGCTTCCAGTCCGAGCTGGGTTGCCCGGCCGACGGGTCGCCGGACTGCCTACGGAGCTGGTTGCAGGATCCCGACGGCAATGGTGTGTACACCTTTGCGACGGCGTCCATCCCGGCCGGCAGCTACGCGGCCAAGGCGACTGTCGGGCTCAGCTACGACGAGAACTACGGCGCCGGTGGGGCGGCCGGCGGGGCGGACATCCCGTTCACGGTGCCGTCCGGGGCGGTCACCCGCTTCAGCTACGACTCGGTCAGTCATGCTCTGACCGTGACGAGTGAAGCCTCGACCGCCGCCGATCTGTCGGCCGGCAAGGCACAGTGGATCCAGCGCGGCCTGCTGGCCTGGGACCTGCCGGCCGAGGCAGCCGGTTGGAGCTTCCGCCTCTACAGCGCACCCGCGGGCGGGCTGGCGCTGGACTCGGAGGCCGTCACCGGCGGCGACAGCATCCCGTTGACCCTCGATCCGGCCGGTCTGCCCGCCGACACCGTGGCCAGCTGGCCGCAGCTGGCCGGGTACGGCGCGCTCCGGCTGCGCGACGCCGACGCGGGCGACCGCCAACTGCTGAGCGACATCCTGACCGGGCAGCTGGCGGTGGCGGCCTTCGACGACCTGGGCCGGCTGGTGGACGGGACCGGGGTCCAGATCCCCGGTGTGCTGGACGATCTCTATCGCGGTGCCACGTCAGCCAAGCTCGGACCCTCGTTCGCGAGGCTGCGCTTCGGACCGCTGCAGTTCGACCTGCCGTCGATGAGGGTGTGGGCGCCGACCGCCACGGCGGTCGCGCTGCGCCTGGAGCCGGTGACGGGCCGCGACCGGGTGCTGCCGATGCGGCGCGACCGGAACGGGGTGTGGTCGTCCCCGCTGCTGCCGCCGTGGTTCGCCGGCGCGTCCTACGCCTTCGACGTCACGGTGTACGTGCCGTCCGCCGGGGAGGTGCAGACCACCACGGTGACCGATCCGTACAGCGTGGCGCTGACGACCAACTCGGCCCGGTCGGTCGTCGTCGATCTGGACAGCCCCGCGCTGAAACCGCAGGGCTGGAGCGAGCTCTCGAAGCCGGATCTGGCACAGCCGGCGGACTCCAGCATCTACGAACTGCACATCCGCGACTTCTCCATCTCCGACACCACGGTGCCGGCGGCGGAGCGCGGCACGTACCGGGCGTTCACCCATCCTGAATCGGCCGGTATGACGCACCTGTCACAGCTTGCCGACGCCGGGCTGAACACCGTCCACCTGCTGCCGGCGTTCGACATCGCCACCATCCAGGAGGACCGGCTCGCTCAGCGCACGCCGGCGTGCGACCTGCCGGCATTGTCCGCAGCCGACCCGGCCGGCACCGCGCAGCAGCAGTGCGTCTCCGCGGTAGCGGGTGCCGACGGCTACAACTGGGGTTACGACCCGTTCCACTACACGACGCCCGAGGGGTCCTACGCGACCGATTCCGCAGGACCGGCGCGGACCCTGGAGTTCCGGGAGATGGTCACCGGACTCAACAGAGCCGGACTGCGGGTGGTGATGGACGTCGTCTACAACCACACCGCGGCCTCCGGCCAGGCGGCGACGTCCGTCCTGGACAAGGTGGTTCCCGGCTACTACCAGCGGCTCTCGGCCACGGGGGCGCTGGAGACCTCCACCTGCTGCGCCAACACCGCGTCCGAGCACGTGATGATGGAGAAGCTGCTCGTCGACTCGGTGCTGACCTGGGCCGTGCAGTACAAGGTCGACGGGTTCCGCTTCGACCTGATGGGTCACCACAGCAAGGCGACGATGCAGAAGCTGCGGGCGGCGCTCGATGGGCTCACGGTGCGCCGGAACGGCGTGGACGGCCGGCAGATCTACCTGTACGGCGAAGGCTGGAACTTCGGTGAGGTCGCCGACAACGCCCGCTTCGAGCAGGCCACCCAGCTCAACATGGCCGGCACCGGCATCGGCACCTTCAACGACCGGTTGCGCGACGGCGTCCGCGGTGGCGGGCCCTTCGACAAGGACCCGCGGGTGCAAGGCTTCGGTTCCGGGCTCTTCACCGATCCCAACGCGCTGGCGGGCAACACCGGCGATGCCGCCCGCCGGACGCTGCTGCAGTACCAGGACTGGATCAAGGTGGGCCTGACCGGCAACCTGCGCGACTACGAGCTCGTCGACCGGACGGGCGCCACCGTCACCGGCGGCGACATCCCCTACGGCGAACCGGGTTCGGCTCCGGTCGGCTACACGGCCGATCCGTCGGAGGTGGTCACCTACGTCGACGCCCACGACAACGAGACGTTGTACGACTCGCTGACCCTGAAGTTGCCGGTGGCCACCACGATGAGCGACCGGGTGCGGATGAACACCCTGTCCCTGTCGACGACCGCATTGAGTCAGGGCCCGATGCTCTGGCACGCCGGGGTGGATCTGTTGCGGTCGAAGTCGTTGGACCGCAACAGCTACGACAGTGGCGACTGGTTCAACCGCATCGATTGGACCGGTCAGCAGAACACCTTCGGGTCCGGACTGCCACCAGCGCCCGACAACGAGGCCAAGTGGCCGTTCATGCAGCCGCTGCTGGCGGATCCGGCGCTGAAGCCGGCTCCCGCGGACATGGCCGCGGCGACCGCGGGCGCCCAGGACCTGCTGCGCCTGCGCTTCTCGTCGCCGCTGTTCCGGCTCGGCTCCGCGGAGCTCATCCGTCAGAAGGTGTCGTTCCCGACCGGCGGGCCCGACCAGCCGGCCGGCGTCATCGTGATGGTGATCGACGACACCGTCGGGCCCGACGTCGATCCCGCCCGAGACCGCATCGTCGTGGTTTTCAACGCCTCGGCCACCGTCCAGCAGGTTGCCCTCGAGGACACCGACGGGATGGCCCTGAGTGCGGTGCAGGCCGCCGGGTCCGACGCGGTGGTCAAGCAGTCCGAGGTCGGGCCGTCCGGCGTCACCGTGCCGGCCCGCACGGTCGCCGTCTTCGAAGGCTGACCGTCGGCCTCGCCCGCGGGTCCGGTGACCCGGCGGGGGACACCGCCCCGACCGTCCGGAAGCTGCGGTGAGTGCGACACCCGCAGACCCAGTGAACGGCCCGTCGTCAGCCGTCGACGACCAGGCCACGCAGCGGTCCGATCAGCCGCTCCGAGCGCCGGGAGACCGCGCCGAGCCGCGTGATCCGGGGACCGTCGGTCGATCCCGTGGACGAACGCGATCTCGTCGTCGATGACCACGATTTTCTCGTGATGGCAGTGCAGCGGGCGCTCCCGGGTGTCCAGTTCGCAGCGGACGGCCCCGGTCGAGATCAGGGCGGCACGGATCTTCTTCACCGACCCGCGGGTGGGCTGGAAGACCGGCACCGGGGGACCGGCCCACAACAGCACCCGCACCTCGACCCGCTCGGCGAGCTGCTCGAGCAGGGTGACGACCGGCGGCGAGCCCTCGTCGCGGTGCAACCGGAAGTCCGGGGCCAGATGCCACCCGGCGATGTGGACAGAGGTGCGCGCGACAAACAGCGCGTCGTCGAGCGCCCGGAGCGCGTCGTCCCCGTCCACCAGGACGTCGACCGCATTCCCCGGCCGCGGCTCCGGCGCCCCCGGCACCCACGGTCCGTCGGCCGCCGGATCGAAGACCGAACCGTCGCCGAGCTTGTCGATACGGCGGCGGTGGTGCCGGCGCACCATCCGCTCCAGGCTGTTGCCGACGAGCTCGTCGACCCCGTCCAGCCCGGGGAGGGCGCTCACCTCCGCACCGGCCCGACGGTCGGGTGCGGTGCGCCGGTAGCGTGCACCGGGTCTGCACAGCTGCACATGGGTGGTGGTGGTGTTGTGCCGGAGTGATCGGGGCGAGCCTGGAGCGACCAAGGGGACAGCGGACCTCGCCGTCCCTGCCGCTGATGTCGTGAGGAAGAAGGATCCTGCCGTGGACGTTGTCGTGCTGCCGTCCAACTGCCCGCCCGATCGGTTCTACCGGGGTGGCCGACATATCACCGACTTCCGCCGCGTCGACCCGGCCGGCGATCATGAGCCCGAGGACTGGGTGGCGTCGACGACCACGCTGTTCGGTGAGCCGGTGCTGGGCCGGACGACGCTCCCGGACGGCCGGCTGCTCGACGGCGCCGTCCGGTCGGATCCCGAAGGCTGGCTCGGCGCCTCCCACGTCGCCCGCTACGGCGCCGACACGCGGCTGCTGGTCAAGCTTCTCGACGCCGGTCAGCGGCTACCGGTGCATGCGCATCCCGATGTCGCCTTCGCCGGAACCCATCTCGGTCGTGCGCACGGCAAGGCGGAGGCCTGGTTCATCCTGACCAGCGGCGTGGTGCATCTGGGCCTCACCGCGGACGTGGATGCCGGCAACCTCCGACGACTCGTCGACCGACAGGACAGTGCTGCGCTTCTCGGCCTGCTGCACCGGATCCCGGTGACGCCCGGGGATGTCGTGTTCGTGCCGCCGGGCGTGCTGCACGCGATCGGGGAGGGGGTGTTCATCGTCGAGGTGCAGGAGCCCGAGGATCTCTCGATCCTGTTGGAGTGGCGCGGTTTCGACCTGGACGGGAGCCGCGACGGACATCTGGGCCTGGGGTTCGACCTCGCTCTGCGGGCCGTCGAGCGGCGGGCCCGCAGCGGTGCCGAGATGGCCGACCTGGTACGCCCCGCCGGCTTCGGCCCGTCCGTACTGCCCCGTGCCGCCGACCCGTACTTCCGGGTGGAGCGGATCGACGTCGCCGGCCGGGCCACTACCGACCCCGGTTTCGCGGTGTTGGTCACGCTGTCGGGTGCGGTGACGCTCGACGGCGGTCCGGCGCTACCTGCCGGGACGACCGCGGTCGCGCCGCACGGCGCGGGTCCGCTGGCCTTCGCCGGCCAGGGTGAGGTGCTCGTCTGCCGACCGCCGCGCGCAGACTGAATGCCGGCGTCCGCCTCGATGCGGACACCGCCGACTCGGGCACCCTGGACAGGTGACCACTCCTGCCCCCGACCCGTTCCCCGCCGGCTTCTTCGACCGCGCCGACCCGTCGCCGGACGCGGAGTTCTACGAGCCGACCCGACTGGTGACCCACATCGACGACGGGGCGATCGCGGCGGTCGGAAAGCTCTACGCCGAGCTGGGTCTCGACGGCGCCGGCAACCGGCCGCAGCGCGTTCTGGATCTGATGTCGTCGTGGATCTCCCATCTGGCGTCACCGCCCGCGGAGCTGATCGTGCTGGGTATGAACGCCGCCGAACTGGACGCCAACCCGATGGCCACCGAACGCATCGTGCAGGACCTCAACGACAACCCGCGGCTGCCGCTGCCGGACGCGTCGGTGGACGGCGTGCTGTGCTGCGTCTCGATCGACTACCTGACCCGACCGGTCGAGGTGCTGGCCGAAGCGGCGCGGGTGTTGCGGCCGGGCGCCCCGGTGGCCATCACCTTCTCCAACCGGTGCTTCCCGAGCAAGGCGATCCGCGGGTGGCTCGGAACCGACGACGCGACACACTGCGCCATCGTCATGGAGTACCTGCGGCTGGCCGGCGGTTTCACCGAGGCCGAGGCCTCGTTGCGGACGGCGGGAGGCCGCTATCGCGGTGATCCACTGTTTGCGGTGGTGGCTCGGAAGATGTGATCGGGGTTAGCCTACCGATTGACTTTCGATAGACATCAAGCGAAACTCGATGCATGTTGACGACTCGACGGGCGGTCGCCCTGCTCAAGGTGTTCCTCGCGGTGCTGTTCGGCGTCCTCGTGCTGTTCCAGGTGATGTCGCTACCGGGACAGTTCCGGTACATGGCCGAGCAGTCACCTGACGACGCCCACCTGCGATGGCCACTCACCGCCGTCACCGTGTTCTGGGTCCTCTGCGTCCAGGTGGTCGTGGTCTGCGTCTGGAAGCTGCTGACCCGGGTGCGTGACGACCGGATCTTCACCGAGGAGTCGCTGGTGTGGGTCGACGTGATCGTCTGGGCGATCGGGGCCGGCTGGCTGGTGCTGGTCGTCGTCCTGGGGCTCGTGGGGTTCAATGCCGACGACCCCGGCCTGCCGCTCCTGCTGTTCCTGCTGACCGTGGGGGTGACCGTGGTGGGCCTGCTCATGCTGGTGATGCGGGCGCTGCTGCGACAGGCCACCACGCTGCGGACGGACATGGAAGCGGTCATCTGATGCCGATCGTCGTGCGTATCGACCTGGAACTCGCCAAGCGGAAGATGAGCGTGGGTGAGTTCGCGGAGCGGGTCGGTCTGACGCCGGCCAACGTCGCGGTCCTGAAGAACGGCCGGGCCAAGGCGGTGCGGTTCAGCACGCTGGAATCGATGTGCCGGGTGCTCGGCTGTCAGCCGGGTGACCTGCTGGAATGGGTCGACGACTGACGGCACGCGGGCGGGCGGCGCCTACGCTCGCCGGATGACGTCCGTCCCCGTGTGGGTGTGGTTCAACTCCGCGACCTTCGCGGCCGCCGGGGTGTACCTGTGGTGGCGGCTGGTCGCCCAGACCACGGTGAAGGGGACGGCGCTGCGCCGGCTCGGCACGGTGCTCGCCGTCCTGGTCGCCGCCGCGACCCCCGTCGCCCTGCTGAGCCAGTTCCTGATGCCGATGGGGTTCCAACGGGTCGTCGGCTGGCCGGCGTGGACCGGCTACGCGTTTCTCATCTGCGCCGGCTTCGTTGCGGTCCTCGTCGAGCCGGTGCGGCTGGTGTCGTGGCTCCGGCGGCGGCGGGCGGCCGGGGACTCCGGGACGGGAGCAGCGCCGGATGGCGACATGGCGGGCCAGGTGTCCCGGCGAACGCTGGCGCGACGGCTCCTCGCCGGCGGGATCCTGGTCGTCGGGACGTCGCTGACCGGACTCGGCGTGGTCGGGGCCCTGGGCCGGCCGCGGGTCCGCCGGCAGACGATCGCCATCCGGTCGTTGCCCGACGAAGCCGTCGGCACCCGCATCGCGCTGATCTCCGACCTGCATGTCGGAAGCCTCACGACGGCTGCCGACACCCGCCGCATCGTGGACCTCGTCAACGCCCAGCAGCCCGACATCATCTGCCTCGCCGGCGACTTCAGCGACGGCGACGCGGCCACGCTGGGGGTGGACCTGCTGCCGCTCGCGGATCTGCGGTCGACCGCGGGCACCTTCTTCGTGACCGGCAACCACGAGTTCTACTTCGACGTCGACAGCTGGCTGCAGTTCTTCCCGTCTATCGGGGTGCAGGTGCTCGCCAATGAGAGCACGCAGATTCGGGGAGTCCTGCTGGCCGGCACGCACGACATCCAGGGCGCTGACCAGGGGAGGGGGCCGGATGTGACCGCGGCCCTCCGGGGGCGCGCCGCCGGTCAGCCCGTACTGCTGCTGAGCCACAACCCGGCCGTCCTGGACGACGCGATCGCCGCCGACGTCGATCTGCTGCTGGCCGGACACACCCACGGCGGCCAGTTCATCCCCGGAGTCTGGATCGTCGGACTCACCACACCGACATTGAGCGGTCACTACACCTTCGGCGGCACCCAGGTGTTCGTCACCAACGGCTGCCGCTTCTGGGGACCCGTGGCCCGGTCGGGCGCGCCGATGGACATCACCGTGCTCGACCTGGTGCGGGCCTGACGCCGGTCAGCTCTCGTCGGGGCTCGCAGGGTCACCCGGCTCGTCGGTCGCGTCGAGGACGCTGACGGCGATGCCGTAGGGCAGGAAGCGGACCTTCCGGTTGCTGTCCGTGTTGTGCTTGTTGGCCCGCAGCGCGTCCAACTCGGTGGCGAACACCTGCTCCACGCGGGCGTCGCCGTCAGCGTCGACGCTGTAGACGGCCCAGACGCCGTCGCCGGTCTCACCGGCCGTCTCTGGCTGCGGCGCACTGCGGGTGCGGAAACCCTCGCCGCCCCAGCCGGCCCGGTCGCCGCCGCCGAACATGGTGCCGAACTGTCCGAACGCACCGCGGAGTTGTTCACCGGCTCCCCGCAGCATGCGATCCAGGTCCTCGGGGTCGATGCCGAATCCTTCGTTGTTGGCCATGCCGTCCTCCCGCGCCCGGTACCGCATCACCTGCGGCCTTCCTCCAGTGTGCCTGCGCGTACCCCCGACGTCGATCCGGTGCGGAGGCAGCTCAGCCGCCGGACTGGATGTCGGGGGAGGAGATCCAGTCCCACCGGGAGACCGGCGCGACGATCAGCACCGCATGACCGATGACGTCCTCGATCGGGACGGGCCCCTGGCATCCGCTCACCGGCACCGACCGCCGGCAGCCCCAGGCGGAGTCGGCCGAGTCGCTGCGGTGGTCACCCATCACCCACACCGTGTCCGCCGGCACCGTGACCGGCCCGAAGCACCGTTCCGACTTCTCAGGGGTGGTGCAGTCGTCGGTGCCGGGCTGGAAGGGCCAGTCCTCGTAGAGGTACGGCTCGTCCAGCGGGACGCCGTTCACGGTCACCCGACCCTGCGCGTCACAGCACTGGACGGTTTGTCCACCGGTCGCGATGACCCGCTTGACGAAGTCCTTCTCGTTCGGCGGGGCGATGCCGACCACCGACCCGACGGACTGGAACAGCCGGCCGTACCAGCTCGACGGTCCGGGGACGGCCGCCTCCGGAGCCCAGCTCACCGGACCCCTGAACACCACGACCTCGCCCGGCTCGGGGTCCGCGAACTGGTAGACGACCTTGTTCACGAGGACCCGGTCGCCACCGGACGAGACCCCGTGCAGCGTCGGCTCCATCGACCCCGACGGGATGTAGTAGACCTTGACGAGGAACGTCTGGATCAGGAACGTCATCACGAAAGCGATGACGAGCAGAATTGGCAGTTCCACCCAGAACGGCCGGCTCTTGCGCGGCGGCGCGGCATCCGCGGGCGTCTCGGCGCCGTCCGGCGCGCTGGGATCGTCCGCGCCCGTCAGTCGGCGGTCTTCGGGGTCGGTCACCAGGCCAGTCTGGCGTCTCCGGTTGCAGGAGCGCGGGATGCCGGGCCGGGGGGCGGTCCGATCGGTGTTCCCACCGCCGCCCGCCGCCACTCCCGCGACCTGAGAGAATCCATGTACGCGCATGGACTTTGGTCGTCGGCGGTATGGATTCACCCGCCGCGACGGTTGAGCGCGGTGACGGCCGGTCGACGGTCGTCGAACGACAAGGAGGACAGCATGCACGTCGGAATCGACAGTTTCGTCTCCACGGTCACCGACCCCACGACCGGCGAGGTGATCGGCCCGGAACAGCGGATCGAGCACCTGCTGGAGGAGATCGAGCTCGCGGACCGCTCCGGGCTGTACTCCTTCGGCATCGGTGAGCACCACCGCGAGGAGTACTACGACTCCGCGCCGCCGGTCATCCTGGGGGCGGCGGCCGCCCGGACCTCGCGCATCCGGCTGGGCAGTGCGGTGACCGTGCTGAGCGCCGCCGATCCGGTCCGGGTGTTCCAGCAGTTCGCCACCCTGGACCTCATCGCCAAGGGCCGCATCGACCTCGTCGTCGGACGCGGCTCCTTCACCGAAGCCTTCCCGCTCTTCGGGCTCGAGCTGCGGGATTACGACACGTTGTTCGCCGAGAAGCTCGAGCTGCTGCTGAAGATCCGCGACGAGACCCACGTGACGTGGTCGGGCCGGCACCGTCCCACGCTGACCGGCCAGGGCGTCTACCCGCGGCCCGCGCAGAACCCGTTGCCCATCTGGGTCGGCGTCGGCGGTACCCCCGAGTCCTTCGTCCGGGCCGGACTTCTCGGGCTGCCGCTGATGGTGGCGATCATCGGTGGCGAGCCGCGGCAGTTCGCGCCGCTCGTCGATCTGTACCGGCGGGCCGGCGCCGAGGCCGGCCACGCGCCGGAGAAGCTGCAGGTCGGCCTGCACGTGTTCGGTTACGTCAGCGACAGTGTGCAGAAGGCCTCGGACACCATCTACCCCGGCTGGCACGAGATGTTCACCAAGGTCTCGCGCGAGCGCGGCTTCCGGGCTCCGACGCGGGGCCAGTTCGACGCCACCAGCGGGCCGGACGGCGCGTTCTTCATGGGTGACCCGGACACCGTGGCGACGAAGCTCCGCCGGGTCGCCGACCAGCTCGGGGGTGTCGACCGGGTGTCGATCCAGATGACCAACCCGCGGCTCGCGCACGGAGACCTGTTGCGCGGCATCGAGTTGCTCGGCACCGAGGTTGCACCGCAGGTCGCCTGACGCCGTGGCCGGCGGCGGGGCGGCTGTCCGCTCCGGGACCTGATGGTGAGCGGCATGCCCAGTTCCGGGGTGGTGACTATTGGCTGAGCCGGCCGGGGGGGTGCGGTAGACCGGCCGGGCTTGGGGGAAGCCGCGGTGTCTGGGACTGCGGGTACGAGCGGGGCGTCATCCGGCGGCGGGCAGCAGGTGGTCGATGCGTTCGACCACCCAGGTGGGCCTGATGTCCGCCGCCGCCAGCATGGGTAGCGTCGTCTCGCCGGTCAGCACGAGCGCCGAATCCATCCCGGCGGCGAGACCCATCGCGATGTCGGTGCTGAGCCGGTCACCGACCATCAGGCATTGATCGGCGCGCAGCCCGATGCGGCGCATGGCGGTTTCGACCATCAGCCGATCGGGCTTACCCGCGTTGACCTGACAGCGCACCCCGGTACAGGTCTCGATGGCGGCGACGATGGCGCCGGCGTCCGGTTCCCCGGCCCCGTTCGGGAACGGGCAGTAGACATCCGGGTTGGTCGTCACCAGGATCGCCCGCTTGTGGACGGCCAACGCATCGAAGGCGATCTGGAGCTTGCGGTAGTCGAATCGCCGGTCGTAGCTGGCCACGATCACGTCGATCTCGGAGGCGTCCTCGGACAGGGTGAGCCCCGCGTCGCGGAGCGCCCGTTGCAGCGGCTCCTCGCCGATGACGAAGATCTTGCTGTCGGCCGCGTGCTCGGTGAGCCACGCCGTCATCGTCACGACCGTGTTGAGGATCTCCTCCGGTCGGGCGGGGATGCCGAGCCCCGCAAGTTTGTCGAGGTACATCTGCGGGTCGCGGGTCGGGTTGTTGCTGAGGTAGACGATGCGGGCTTCCCGCCGTCGTAGTTCTCCGATCAGTTCACGGGCGCCCGGCAAGAGTTCCTTACCGAGGTAGACGGTGCCGTCGAGGTCGAAGATGTAGCCGTCGTAGGTGCGGTCCGGGGCGGCCAGCAGCGTCCGCAGGCCGACGGGGGTGTCGACGCTCACCGGGCCTCCGCCATGGCGCCGAAGAGCTTTCGCAGCGCCGGGTAGATCGTCGTGTAGACGCTGTAGAGCCGGTCGTAGGTCTCGACGTCGGTCCCCCCGGGCTCGAACGCCCGTGCGGTGCCGGTCATCGCGGCTGCCGCCTGCTCGATGGACGAGTGGATGCCGACCGCGGCCGCGGCGAGCACCCCGGATCCCAGGCAGGTGCTCTCCGGTTCCCTGACCACCTCGACGCGACGCTGCATGACGTCGGCGAGGATCTGACACCAGATGCGGCTGCGGGAGCCGCCACCCAGTGCGACGATGCGCGAGACCTGCTGCCCCAGTGCGTCTTCCGCGCCGGTGGTGAGGAAACGCTGCTCGAACGCGAGGCTTTCCAGGATGGCCCGGTATACATGGCTCTTGCCGTGCACCCCGGTCAGGCCGATGAGAGCGCCGCGGGCGTGGTGGTCCCAGTAGGGGGTGAGCGCGCCCGTCCAGTACGGCAGCGCGACAAGCCCCTCGCTACCTGGTGGCAGCATCTCGGCCGCGGCCTCCAGCACCTGCTCGGGCGAGAGGTCCAGACCGAGCATCTGGGTGTTCACGCCGGCGAACTTCTCGACGAACCAGCGGATGTTGTAGGTGCCGCCGCCGATGAACGTCTCCAGCGTGTACCCGCCGGGGAGGCCCGCGGCCAGCGTCCGGAAGCGGACGTCGCTGGCGTAGGTGCGGCTGAAGGTGCCCGAGACGATGCCGGTCCCCAGGTTCAGGTAGGCGGTACCGGGAGCGGTGATACCGCAGCCCAATTGGGCCGACTGACCGTCGCCCACGCCGGCGACCACGGGAAGCCCCGGCGGGAGGCCGGTCTCGCGGGCGGCTGCCTCGGTGACGGCACCGACGATGTCGCCGGGGGCCGCCAGATCGGCGAACTGGTCGCGGTGCAGGCCGGCCGTGGCCAACAGGTCGTCGGCGTAGTCGAAGGTGCGCAGGTCCACCACTCCGAGCGGATCGGCGCTGGCCCAGCTGGTGCGGAACTCCCCGGTGAGCCGGTTCACCAGGAAACCCCCGACATCCGCGACACTCGCGGTATGGGAGAGGGTCTCGGGTTCGTGGGTGGCGAGCCACAGCAGCTTGTACCAGGCGGGAGTGGGGTTCGGCGGCTTCCCGGTGACCGTGTGCACCTCCGGGGTGCCGTACTTCTGCACCTCATCGGTGGCCCTGGTGTCGGCCCAGATCATCGCCGGCCGCAGAGGCTGCCCGGTGCGGTCCAGACAGGCGAACGTCTCCCGTTGGTGCGTGATGCAGATGGCGGCGATCCGTTCCCGGTCGACCGTCTGCACGGCGCGCCGGATGGCGGTCCGGGTGGCTGACCACCAGTCCTCCGGGTTCTGCTCGGCCCAGGTCGGTCGCGGATGGGAGAGCTCGAACGCCGAGCGCGCTTCCGACAGCGCGACACCGTGCGCGTTCCAGACCACGGCCTTCGCTGCCGTGGTGGAGCAGTCCACGCCGATCACCAGGTCACCGCGCGGCATGGGACACCTCCGTGCGTGGGTCCTGTGCTGCAGCGGCGAAGTGTTCAGCCGTCGCCAGCACCGCGGCCACGTCGACGGATTCCCACCAGCCGAGCGCGATGAGCAGATCGACGACGGTCAAGCGGTTGCGCATGTAGGCGCAGTTGGACACCGCCCACGTCGCGTGGTCGGCGTCGACGACAGAGGGGACGTCGGCGAGCCGCGCAGTGGCGCCGGCGGCGGTGAGAGCCGCGGTCAGAGCGCCCGGCGACCAGATCAGCGGACGCAACCGCGCCGCGGCGGTCGGCCATTCGGTGATCAGGTCGGCGAGCCTGTCACGCAGTGCGTCCAGTGCAAGGGCTTTCCGGCTGTAGTCCGACCAGCACTCGGCGCCGATGGCGCCGGTCGGGTCGACGTCGGCGAACGCGGCCAGGACAGTGTCGCGTGATGCGGTCAGCTGCGCCGATCGCAGGTGCTCGGCGAGGACCGCACAGTCCGCGGTTTCCAGCCGGTCGAACAGCAGCTGCCAGGCGGCTGCCGCGATGACTCCGGCGGCGCCCACCTGTTCACCGTGCAGCCCGAGAGGCCGGTGGGCGGCACCGTTGGACATGTCGAGCATGTGGCTGACGAGGTGTTCGACCCCGGACAGGCAGGCGGTCCCGCCGGAGATGCCGGTGGCGATCCCGCGGACGGCCAACGCACGTGCGAGACGGCCGGTGGCGTCCGGGTCGTCCCCCAGGTCGCCGGACCATGCCGCCACGTCACGACCCGCTTCCGCGAGCACCTCCATGGTGGCGGGGTGGAAGGAGGTGTCGATGCCGACCATGGACGCCAGCAGCCAGTCCGCGGGTGCGGTGAACATGGAGGTGAGTTCGCCGAAGCCGGCCACGTTCATCGCCCGCGGTGCGCCGTGCACGGTGTCGACATCGGCCAGCACGATGTCGGGCCAGCGCGACGGTGTGGTGCGCTTGACGCCGTTGCGCAGCAGGACGGAGACATCGTCGGTGAAGCCGTCGACCGAGGCTGCAGTCTGGACCACGATCAGCGGTACCCCGACCGCGGCCGAGGCGACCTTGCCGATGTCGGTGATCGTGCCGCCGCCGATGGACACCACGACGTCGACCCCGTTCGCCTGCTCGCGGGCGACCTGGATCACCGGCTCGGACGCGTGCAGCTCGGGATGTCCGTCGTCCAGGACGATCTCGCGCACCGTGTAGCGCTGCGCCAGGTGGCGGGCGATGACCGGCTTGATCGGGACGGAGTTCCGTCGGATGGGCGTGCGGTCCATCATCAGCCCGACGACCGGACGCGTACCGCTGCCGGCCCCGTCGCCGAGCATCTCGGTGACTGCTTCGGCGACCGCGGACCAGTCGAAGGTTCCGATCCGCACCGACCGCAGGCCACAGCGGGGCAGCACACCTTCGGGATCGGCGACGGCCAACACCTGCTGCGCAGCGGCCACCGGGTCGTCGGTGGACCGGAAGGCCGGCGCCGACCCCGATGCGGCGGCTCGCCGTCGGGCCAGGGGATTCGGGATGGTCACGGTGAACTCCTCGATGAGTGGTGAGTCGGGCGTCGCAGGAGGACTGGACAGGCAGCCGCGGCCCGGTCGGCGGCGGCGAGTACGTCGTCCGGGAGCACAGCCGGCCGGAGGGCCACCGATCCGGTGAACAGCCCGAGCAGCTCGTCCAGCATGGAACCGGGGGTGCCGGCGTAACCGAAATCGGTGGCCGCCGCGACGGTCCGGGGGTCACAGGTCACCCCGAGCGATCGGTACACGGCGGCGATCACGTCGCGAAGGGGCTCGGCGTCGTCCACGACGATGCTGCCGCCGAGCAGCAGCGCTCCGCGGATCCGTCGCCCGGCGGTCCCGACGAGCTTGCCGGTCCCACCGCCGTTGACGCTGTACCTGCCGGGACAGTACTCGTCGGGTACCGGTCCGAGGCGGGCGTCCACTCCGCACTTCACCAGCGCCGCGGTGATGACGGCGCCCAGGGCGGCCAGCCGGCGAACCGGGTCGTCGCCCCGGTCGGGTAACACCAGGTCGAAACAGACCGTGGAGCGGTGGTAGGCGGCGGCCCGACCGCCGGGTGCCCGTACCGCGGGCGCGAAACCGCGTGAAGAGGCTGCGTCCGTGGCCGCAGCGAATCCCGGGGAACGGGAGTCGACGCGGCTGAAACCGACGGTCGGTGTGGGGCAGTAGGCCCGCAACCAGGCCTGGGACCCGTCGGCGGCGACCCCGCGCAACAGTGCCGGGCCGACGGCGAGATCAGCGGTGGCCGAAGCGAGCTCGGAGTCGGGAACGATCCGGAGCACCGACGTCTGCCCGAACAACGTCGAGAGCTGTTCGCGCAGACCGGCACCTGTGCCCACTTCGGCCACCGCGGTCACGTGCCCTGCTCCATGAACCGGCGGATACCGGCCAACAGGGCGGCGCCGCCGGCTCCGTCGACCGCCCGGTGGTCGCAGGTGAGGGTGAACGCGGCAATCGGTGCGACGACCACCTGGCCGTCGCGCACGACCGGTGTTTGGACCGTGCTGCCGACCGCGAGGATCGCGATCTGCGGTGGGTTCAGGATGGCGTCGAAGCGGTCGATGCCCAGCATCCCCAGGTTTGACACGGTGAACGTCCCACCGGTCACGTCGGCCATCCCCAGTTTGCCGGCGCGGGCCCGGCTGACGACTTCCTTGCGCTTGCCGGCGATGCCGGCGAGGTCAAGGCCCTGCAGGTCCGCGAGCACCGGGACGGTCAGGCCCTTCTCGGTGGCCACCGCGAGACCGATGTTGACCCGGTCGTAGGTGGTGATCACGTTGTCGGCGAAATGCGCGTTGAGGGCGGGAGTCTCGACGAGCGCGGTGGCGCAGGCCTGCAGGATCGCGTCCGTGACGGTGCCGCCGACGGCCTTCAGGTCGGCCGCGAGCACGCGGGTCATGTCCACGTCCACCCCGAGGTGGAACACCGGCGCGGCCCAGGCCTCGACCATCCGGCGGGCCGCGACCTTGCGCATCCCGGCCAGCGGCGTGGAGACGCCTTCCAGTGCGGTCTCCGGCTGGGCGGTCTGCGTCATGACGAACCCTTCAAGGTGGTCGCGGTACCGGCACTGCCCATGGCCTCGAACTTGGCGATGGTGGCGTCGATCATCCGCAGGCGCCCGGCGTCCAGCACCTCCTCGAGTTGCAGGTCACCCTGGGTCCAGGCCTCCTCGAGGCCGGCCCGGAAGGCGTGACGCAGGTCGGTGTCGCCGTTCATCTTGTGCACGCCGTGCGCGATGGCTTCTTTGACCTCGGCGTCGGGGACACCCGAGATTCCGTGCAGCACGAGCGGTACCGGGACCACGGCACGGATCCGGTCGATCAGGTCGACGGCCAGCGGCTCCTGGGCCAGGCCCGGGATGACGCCGTGCACGACACCGGCCGAGATCGCGAGCAGGTCGACGCCGGTCTCGGCGACGAAGCGCTCGGCCTCGTGGACGTCGGTGTAGTACGAGGCCCACTCGACGGGCGCGCCCGCGTCGGGGATCTTGCCCAGCTCCGCCTCGACCGGGATGCCGTAGCCGTGGCACAGCTCGACCACCCGGCGGGTGATGGCGATGTTCTCCTCGAACGGGAGGTGGGCCGCGTCGAACATGATCGAGTCGAAGCCGAGCCGTACCGCCTCGAGCACCTCGTCCCAGGTGCCGTGGTCCAGGTGGATGGCGTAGAGGGCGCCGGTGCCCTCGGCGTTGCGGACGGTGAGCTCGTAGGCCTTCTTGACACCCATGTGCGGGATGATGGCCCGCCCGATCTGCATGAAGACGGGGGCGTCGGCCTGCTCGGCCGCCTGCAGCAGCGCCTGAGTGGTCTCGTCGTTGTGCATGTTGAAGCCGCCGAGGGCGTAGCCGCCGGCCTGGGCAGCCTCCACCCACCGCATGGGGTTGGGGTCTCGCATGGTTTTGCCTCTCTGTGAGGTGAAGTCGGGGATGGTGCGGACGTCAGGGGGTGTTGCGGAAACGACTGGGGAGGGTGCGGTCGAGGGCGTCGCGCCAGCCGGCGTGTCGCTCCTCGCGGGTGGAATCGTCGATCTGCGGGGTGAACTCGTGTTCACAGATCCAGGTCTGCTCGAGTTCGGCGACGGTGTCCCACATGCCGACACCGAGCCCCGCCACGAAGGCGGCACCGAGTGCGGTGCGTTCCAGCGAGGTGGGGCGCTGGATGACCTTGCCGGACAGGTCCGCGGTGAGCTGACACAACAGGTCGCTCCGGGCCGAGCCACCGTCGACCTTGACGGTGTCCACGGCGATGCCACCGGCTTCGAGAGCGTCGATGATGTCGGCAGTCTGGAAGGCCATGCTGTCCATCCCTGCCCGGACCACGTGCGCCGAGGTCGATTCCAGGGTGAGCCCGACGAGGGCGGCCTTGGCCTCGCGATCCCAGTGCGGAGCGCACATGCCACCGAAGGCGGGCACCACGTAGACCCCGGCGGAATCGGGGACGAGCCTGGCCAGGTACTCGATCTCGTCGTTGGATTCGAACAGCCGCAGGTTGTCCTTCATCCACGACAACGTCTGCCCGGAGTGGAAGACCACGCCCTCCAGCTCGTAGTCGGTCACGCCGCCGATGGTCCAGCCGACACTGGACGTGAGACCGTCGACGAGAACTGCCTTCTCGCCCGCGTTGACGGTGAGCACCCCGGCGGTGCCGAAGGTGTTCTTCACCGACCCGGGGGCGAAACAGGCCTGCCCGAACAGGCCGGCCTGCTGGTCGGCCAGCACGGCCCGGACCGGCACCTCGGCGCCGAGGACGGTCGCCGAGCTGAGTCCGAAGTCGCTGTCGGAGGCGACGGCTTCGGGGAAGATCTCCAGCGGGATGCCGAGCGTCGCGCACAGTTCGGCGTCCCAGGTCAACGACTCGAGGTTGAACAGGGCGGTGCGCGAGGCGCAGGTGTGGTCGGTCAGGTGCGACCGCCCGCCGGTGAGGTTCCACAGCAGCCAGGTGTCCGGGGTGCCGAACGCGAGTTCGCCGGCCTCGGCGCGACGACGCGCATCCGGCACGTTCTCCAGCATCCAGACGACCTTGGCCGCGGAGAAGAACGAGTCGTTGCGCAGCCCGGTGCGCTGCCGGAACACGTCGTCCAGCCCCTCGGCCGACCACCGCTGCACGATCTCGTCGGTCTGCTTGGAGATCCACACCAGCGCGTTGTGCACCGGCTCACCGGTCGCCCGGTCCCACAGCATCGCGGTCTCGCGGTGCGTGGTGATGGCGACGGCTGACAGGTCCTTGCCGGTGACGCCCTCCGACGCCATCGACCGCTCGATGGTGGAGAGCTGATCGGCCCACAGCCGGACCGGGTCGAGTTCGACCCAGCCCGGCCGCGGGTTCTGCCAGATCACGTTGGCCCGCGACTCCCCGTGCATCGCGCCGGTGCCGTCGACGAGGATCGACCGGCAACTGCTCGACCCCTCGTCGAGAGCCAGCACCAGCGGCCCGGTCACGACGTCGTGTCCACGACGACGCCCGCGCCGAAGCTCTCCGAGCGGGGGCCGTCGGGATCGGGGACCTTGAGCTTGTCCAGCCAGCCCTTGTACTCGGCGATCTGGGCCCGGACCTGCTCGTCGTCCCAGTCCTGGTGGTCGGCGAGGGTCTTGGCGATGTCGTCGATCTGCTCCAGCGCGTGCCCCGGCTCGAAGGCCAGCAGCACCCGGCGGGCGAGCACGTCGGTGAGCGAACGGGCCAGGTCCTCGTCGATGGCGTAGACCAGCTCGGCGGCCAGCACACCGCTGGGGTGCACCACCCGGTTGAGCTCCGGGCGCTGCTCCACCAGCTGCCACACGGCGAACGCGCGGCTGCCGTACAGGTCGACGAGGCGGGTGACCTGGACGGCCGGCAGGCCGGTGCGGCTCGCGACGGACGCCTTGAGAGTGTCCAGGTCGACGAACTGCGCGCCCGGATAGCGGCGGTCCTTGGTGGGCACCGACGGGGCCTTCCGGCGGAGCCGGGCGAACGCGTCGTCGACGGTGTCCTCGGCCAGCTGCCGATACGTGGTGAGCTTGCCGCCCACGATGGTGACCAGGCCGGGCAGGCCGTCGGGGGCGTGGTCGTGCAGTACATGGCTGCGCGGCACCGAGGACTCGGCCTTGTCCGGCACATAGGGCAGGGGGCGGACGCCGCTGAACGTGTAGAGGACGTCGTCCAGGGTCAGGCCGGCCTCCGGAATGAGGCTGTTGACTTCACCGAGGAGGTAGTCGACCTCCCCGATGTCGCAGCGGGCGTCGTCGGGGTCGCCGTCGAAGCGGATGTCGGTGGTGCCGATCATGTAGCGGCCGCGCCAAGGGATGATCAGCACGAGTCGGCCGTCCTGGCGGGACTCGTAGTAGACGACATCGGTGGGCGCGCCCGGGAACGGATTCACGATGAGGTGAGACCCCTTGGTGCCACCGTTGAGTCGCGGCTGCTTCGGCAGCGACGGGTCGGCGACCAGGCGGTCTATGGCGGCCCCGGCCACGTTGTAGGTGACGAAGCCCCGGATGTCGAGCTGCTCGCCGGTGAGGGTGTCGGTGGCGCGGACGCCGACCACCCGGCCACGCTCGACCAGCGGGGCGTCGACGCGGGTCTTCGTGGCGATGACCGCACCGGCGGCGGCGGCGTCGACTGCAAGCTCGACGCAGAGGCGCTCGGCGTTCTCGACCTGACCGTCGTAGAAGACCACCGAGCCGGACAGGCCGTCGGTGCCGACACCGCTGAAGCGCTCCACAGTGCGCTTCTTCGAGTAGCGGCGGTGGTACGGCGGGGTCTTGATCAGCGACAGCGCGTCGTAGGCGATCATCCCGAGCTCGACCATCCAGCCGGGCCGGCGGTTGTGCTTGTAGACCGGCACCATCAGCGGCTTGGGCTTGACCAGGTGCGGAGCCAGCTTGAACAAGCGCTCGCGCTCGTTGAGCGATTCGTAGACCAACGGGACGTCGTACTGCTCGAGGTAGCGCAGCCCGCCGTGAACCAGCCGTCCCGACCAGGCCGAGACCCCGCTGCACAGATCGTCCTGCTCGACGAGGACCACCCGCAAGCCGCGCAGCGCGGCGTCCTGGGCGATACCGACCCCGTTGATCCCGGCGCCGACGACGATGACGTCGAACGGACCCCCGGTGAGCTCGGGCCTGACCATGGCTGGTTCCTTTCACGATGGGTCGCGCCGTCGGCCGGCGGCGCGGGCCGGCTCGCCGCCGTTCCGGACATCGACGTCACGGAACCGGCGGCCCTGCCGGATGGAACAGGTGGGTCAGTCCGTCGTCTCGATGACGGCGACCACGGTGCGCACCTCGACGGTGTCGCCCTCCGGGACCAGGATCTCGACGAGCGTGCCGGTGGCGGGGGACTCGAGGGTCTCCTCGACCTTCTCGGCCTCGACCTCGGCCAGCGCCTCGTCCTCGGTGACCTCGTCACCGACGGCCTTGAGCCAGGCCGTGATGGCGCCCTCGCTCATGCCCATTCCCCACTGCGGGAGCAATACCTCAACGCGTGCCATGTCTGGTCCTCTTTCTGGTTTCTGTTCGGAGTGGTTTCTGTTCGATGTGGTGCGGGGACTAGCGCGCGGCGCCGGTCGAGAGCGCCTCGCCGTTGGCGCCCGGGGTGGAGATCGAGCCACCGTTGGTGGTGGTTCCCGGGGCGACGACGCCGAGCGATCTACGGACGGCGTCGGCGATGGAGACGCGGTTCGGGTAGAGCTGCTTCTCCAGCGCGGGGCTGAAGGGGATCTGAATGTCCGGAGTGGTGACCCGGCGGACCGGTGCCTTCAGCGAGTCGAAGACGTGCTCGGAGATCAGCGCGGAGATCTCGGCCGCGGCACCGCAGGTGCGGTGGGCCGGATCGGCGACGACCACCCGGCCGGTCTTGGACGCGGCGTTCAGAATGCCCTCGACGTCCAGCGGCACCAGCGTGCGCGGGTCGAACACCTCTACCGAGATGCCCTCCTCGGCCAGCGTGTCGGCCGCAGCGACGGCTTCCGGCACCGCGCCGGAGACGGCGATGATCGTCGCGTCGGTGCCGGTGCGCTGGGTGCGTCCGACGCCGAACGGGATCTTGTACTCGTTCTCGTCGACCTCCTCCTTGCTGCCCCACAGCACGCAGGCCTCGAAGATGAGGCAGGGGTCGTCGGAGTCGACGGCGGTGCGCAGCAGGCCCTTTGCGTCGCTGGGGTACGACGGCGTGATGATCTTCAGACCAGGCACGTTCATGAACATCGGGTACGGGCGGTCCGAGTGGTGGGCGCCGGTGTTGAGCCCGTAGAACATGGCCGAGCGGAACACCACCGGGACGCTGGCCTGGCCGCCGAACATGTAGCGGTTCTTGGCCGCCTGGTTCACGAACTGGTCCATCGCCATGTACAGGAAGCTCGAGTACGACAGGTCCACGATCGGGCGCAGGCCGGTCATCGCGGCACCGATCGC
This sequence comes from uncultured Actinomycetota bacterium, assembly GCA_963700115.1. Lineage (GTDB taxonomy): Bacteria > Actinomycetota > Actinomycetes > Mycobacteriales > Nakamurellaceae > Nakamurella. The sequence goes on from OY969473.1 coordinate 2,318,469, forward strand.
GGCGCCGACGATCACCTCCTCCGAGATCGGGGTGTTGCGGATCCGGTTCTTGCCGAACTGCTGCAGGAAGTCACCCTCCACGGCGCGGGACTTGCCGGCGCCACCGGTGGTGCCGTAGACGTTGGCCTCCACGTCCTCACCGATGATGACCACGCGCTCGTCGGCCTGCATGGCCTCCTTCTGTGCGGCGCCGATCGCGCCGAGGTAACTCATGATCGTCATCGCGCGTTCTCCAGGGTGCCGAAAGAGCTGTCGTTGTAGGTGTGTACGGCGAACTTCGAATCCGTGTAGAGGTCGTCGAAGGCGACAGATGCGTCGGGGTAGGGGCTCTCGTTGGTGAAGACGAACGCTTCCTCGACCTCGCGCAGGATGTCGGCCTCCAGGGCGTCCATCTCCTCGGCGGTGGCCGCACCCCGACGGATGAGCTCCGCACGGAACAGCACGATCGGGTCTTTGGCGACCCACTCGGCCTTCTCGTCGGAGTTGCGGTAGTCCACGCCGAGCTTGAGGCCCTCGGAGTGCTCGTTGAAGCGGTAGGTGACGACCTCGACGAGGGACGGGCCCTCGCCGCTGCGGGCCCGCTCCACGGCGGCGGCGACCGCTTCGTAGACCGCCAGCACGTCCTGGCCGTTCTCGACCCGGATGCCGGGCATGCCGAAGCCGGCGGCACGGTCGGCGATCACGCCGGAAGTGACGGTGTGCGCCGGGGTGGACAGCGCGTACTGGTTGTTCTCGCACAGGAAGATGACCGGCAGCTTCCAGACGCCGGACATGTTCATTCCCTCGTAGAGGCAGCCCTGGTTGGCCGCACCGTCACCGAAAAAGGCCAACGAGACGCGGCCGTTGTCCAGCACCTTGGACGACAGGCCGGCGCCGACGGCGATCGGGATGGAGCCACCGACGATGCCGGACTCGCCGAGGCTGCCGACGGCGAAGTCGGCCAGGTGCAGGGAGCCGCCCTTGCCGCCGCAGACGCCGCCGGACTTGCCGACGAGCTCGGCCATCAGCGGGCCGAGTGGCGCACCCTTGCCGATCGGGTGACCGTGGCTGCGGTGGTTGCCGGTCATGTAGTCGGAGTCACCGAGCGCCATGCAGGCCCCCACGACCTGGGCCTCCTGGCCGATGCTGGTGTGCACGGTGCCGGGGATCTGGCCACGCTTGACCATCTTGGAGGCGCGTTCGTCGAACCGTCGGATGCGGATCATCCGGCGTTGCATCTCGACCAATGTCTCGTTCGAGAGTGCTTCGGTAGCACTGGAAGTCACTGTTCTGCCTTTCTGTGGTAGCGGGACATGTTGCTGCACGGGGGTGTCGATCGAACGGCCGCCGGGTGGCCCGGATCAGGGGGCGCGGAGTCGGTTCCCGACCCGGTCGGTGAGGACCGCGGCGAGGATGACGGCACCGATGACCACCTGCTGCAGGTTGGGGTTCACGTGCAGCAACGACAGGCCGTTGTTGAGCACGCCGATGATGAGCAGGCCGATGAAGGTGCCGCCCATCGAGCCGACGCCGCCGGCCAGGCTGGCGCCGCCGATCACGACCACGGCGATGACGTTGAGCAGGTACCCCGCGCCGGCCGTCGGCTGGGCCGAGTCCAGCAGTGAGATGTTCACCCAGCCGGCCACCGCGGCGAGTCCGCCGGCGATCATGTAGACCCGGGTCTTGGCCCACCGGACGGGGAGTCCGGAGAGCCGGGCGGCCTCCTCGTTCCCGCCGATGGCGTACAGCGCCCGGCCGCCCGGCCGGTAGCGCAGCCAGGCCCCGATGAGCAGGTAGATCGCCACCAGCAGGATCCCCTGCACCGGGATGGAGCCGAGCACGTCATCGGTAAGTGCGCTGAACCAGCCCGGGAAGCCGTTGATGGTGTTGCCCTTGGTGATGAACAGGGCCATGCCGGCGGCCGCGGACATCGTGGCCAGGGTGGCGGCGAAAGCCTGCACCTTGCCGTAGGAGGTGAGGACGCCGTTGAGCAGCCCGACCGCCATCCCGAGCAGCAGACCCAGCACCATCGCGACCGGCCAGGGCACCTCGACGGCGCGGAACAGCCAGGCGCTGAACATCATCGTCAGGGCCAGGTTCGCAGCGACCGACAGGTCGATCCCGCCGATGAGGATGACGAGAGTGGCTCCCGCGGCCATGATCCCGATGTCGGAGACCTGCGAGATGATGTTGCTCAAATTGCGAGAGGTGAGGAAGAACGGCGACAGGAACGACATCGCCACCACCATCGCGACAAGCCCGACGACCGGGCCTCCGAGGCCGCGGACGCGGGTCAGCAGTTTCGCGCCGAGGCCGCCGAGGCTGCCGTTGGACGGGGTGTCCCGCGGGGACTCGGGGGTCTTCCGGGGCTGTGAGGTGGTGGTCATGCCGGCTCGAGCTCCTTTGCTCCGCGCACTGTTACTGAGGTTGAGACACTGCTGGGCTCAGGTGTCGGCCGACTCACGTCTGACCCACCGGGACCGCCAGCTGCATGACGGCTTCGGCGCCGGCGTCCTCACGCGCGAGGATCCCGCGCTGGCGCCCGCTGGACATCACCATCACCCGGTGCGAGAGGCCCAGCACCTCCTCCAGCTCGGAGGAGACCACCACGACCGCGACACCTCGGGCGGCGCAGTCCCGAATGATCTGGTAGATCGCCATCTTGGCGCCGACGTCGACGCCGCGGGTCGGCTCGTCGAGGATGAGCACCTTGGGCTCGTTGACGAGCCACTTGGCGAGCAGCACCTTCTGCTGGTTGCCGCCGGACAGCCGCACCACCGGGAGGTCCATCGAGCCACGGATGTCGAAGTCGTGCCGGCTCTTGGCCGCCGCCCGCTTCAGCAGCCGGTTGGTGATCAGCTTCCCGCGACCGAGTTTCTTCTCCCACGGCTGCAGGATGTTCACCGCGCTGGACAATCCCAGGTTGAGGCCTTGGCCCTTGCGGTCCTCGGGCACCATGACGATGCCGGCACCGATCGCGGCCGACGGGGAGTGCAGCCGCACCGGCGCGCCCTCGAGCAGGATCTCACCCTGGTCGTAGCGGTCCACCCCAGCGATGGTGCGGACCATCTCGGTCCGCCCAGCGCCGACAAGGCCGGCCACGCCGAGGATCTCACCGCGGGAGACGGTGAAGTCGATACCGGAGAAGGTGCCCTTGCGGCCCAGGTCGCGGACTTCGAGGACCACGTCCTCCAGGTGCGGTTCAGGGGCGTGGTGCTGGAAGGAGAACTCGCGCCCCACCATCGCCGACACCATCTCCGGCGCCGGGACGTCGCCCCGGTCCCAGGTGCGCACCAAGGACCCGTCCCGCAGGCAGATGACCTGCGAGCACACGTCGCGCACCTCCTCGAGGCGGTGCGAGATGTAGACGACGCCGACCCCGCGCTCGGCCATCCGACGGATCTGGTCCAGGACCCGATCGGTCTCGTGACCGGTCAGGGAGGCCGAGGGTTCGTCGAAGATGACGTACCGGGGCTTGCGGGCGATGGCCTTGGCGATCTCGATGCTCTGCTGCACCGCCATCGACAGCCCGGTGACGGGTCGTCGCGGATCCAGGTCGATGCCGAGCACGTCCAGCACCTCGCGGGACTGGTGGACCATGGAGGCGGTGTCCACCTTGCCACCGCGGACCGGCAGCCGGCCCAGGAAGATGTTCTCCGCCACCGACAGTGACGGGACCATCCGGATCTCCTGGTGGATGATCGCGACGCCACGTTCCAGGGCGTCCGACGGCGACGTCGGCGCGTACGTCTCACCGTCCAGGAACATCTCACCGGCGGTCGGGGTGACGATGCCGGCGATCATGGAGCTGAGAGTGGACTTGCCGGCGCCGTTCTCGCCGATCAGCCCGACCACCGCGCCGGCGGGGATGCGAAAGTCGACGCCCTTGACGACCTCGACCCCGGCGTAGGACTTCCGCAGCGCCGCACCGGTCAGTGCCCGGCCGCCCGAGCCGGTGGTCGCAGGTGCGTCGTCGGACATGCGCGTCTCCTTTCCGAGGGTGTCGCGGGTGAGGGTGGTCGGGCCGATCGATCGGATGACCGACTACTTGACGTTGGGGCCGTAGAACTGGACCGGGTCGATGGTCGCGGCGTTGTCCTGGGTGACCAGGACGGTGTCCTGGTACTGCTCGGCCGGGACTGAGCCGCCGCCGATGATGGTCAGGGCGTCCTTGATGGACTGCTGTCCCATGACGTAGGGGACTTGGGCCTGGGTGGCGTTGGTCAGCTTCTGCTGGATGGCGGTGATCATCGTCGGGAACCCATCGATGCCGACCGTCATGATGGTCTTGCCGTCGTCCTTGGCGGCCTTCGCGGCGCCCATGGCCATCGCGTCGCTCTCGCCGAAGATCGCCTTGATGTCGGGGTTGGCCTGCAACATGTTCTGCGCCGCCTTGTAACCCTCGGTCTCGTCCCAGTTCGCCGACTGGGTGGCCACGACCTTGATGTCAGGGTTCTTGTCCAGCGCCTGCTGACAGCCCTGGCTCCGCTGGAGCTCAGCAGTGGCACCGAGAACACCCTGCAGGATGCCGATCTCACCGGATCCGCCCATCTGCTCGAACATCCAGGTGCACAGCGCATCGGCGGCCTTGACGCTGTCGGTCGCGATATAGGTGGCGAGCTTGCCGTCACCGCTCTCCGGCTTCTGGTCCACCGCGATGACGGGGATGTCGGCTTTGTTGGCGGCCCGCACGCCGGCGGCGGCGGCGGTGGCGTCCTGGGCGATGAAGACCAGCGCGTTGACCTGCTGGGTGATGAGGTCGTTGACCTGGTTGACCTGCTGGGTGGAGTTGTTGTCGGCCGAGAGCACGACCACCTTCACGCCCAGTTCCTCGGCGGCCTTCTTCATGCCGTCGACCGCGGCGATGTAGAACAGCGACTTCTGGTCGGCGACGGAGATGCCGATCGTGTAGTCCGCGTTGTTGCCGGCGGCGGCGGCGGATCCTGACCCGGTGGCGGCGGCGGACGAGCCGGTGCTGTCCGACCCTCCGCAACCGGCCAGGGCCAGTGCTCCGGCGGTGGCCAGGGCGACGATCATCCGGCTGCGCTTGAAGGCTGACATTGCCTCTCCTCGGGTCGGCCGACGTCGTCGTCGGCGGGGGAGTGAATATTTATCTCCCGTGTGCATCAATACTCGTTCACCTTAAGGGCTGTGGGATATGCTGTCAACGACTGAATAACTACCCAGATGAATCCGCGATGCGGCATCGACGGAAACCTCCAGAAGAGGGAAGATCGAGCACATGGTGAAAACAACGCCGGCTCCCAGCGCCCAAAGGATGATCGCGACCGTGGCGTGGCTGTACCACACCAGGGGCCTGCGTCAGAACGCGATTGCCGAACGGCTGAACATCTCCCAGTCCCGGGTGTCCCGGCTGCTGGAACAGGCTGTGGATCTGGACATCGTGCGGACCACGGTGGTCCTGCCCACCGACGAACAGTCGGTGCTGGAGCGCGAGCTGGAGTCCGCCTACGACCTGCGCAGCGCCCATGTGTACGACATCGGCGAGGTGCTCGACGAGACCCAACTGGTCCGGGAGCTCGGTCAGCTGCTCGCCCTGCAGCTGCAGAGCGCCCCGCTGGACGCCGAGGTCATCGGCTTGACGTCGTGGAGCCGCACCCTGCAGGAGACCATCCGTCACCTGCGTCCGCTGCGCAACTCCGGCACCCGGTTCGTGGTCGAGATGCTCGGTGATCTCGGGCCTCCCGTCCTGCAGCACCTGGCCGCCCAGAACACGCAGCAGCTCGCGTCGCTGACCGGAGCGGAGCCGCAGTTCCTGCGCATCCCGGGGGTGGTGCTCAATCCCGACGTCAAGCGGACGCTGCTCGAGCACGACGGCCACGCGCGACAGGCGCTGTCGACGCTGGACGCGATGGACCTGGCCATCACCGGCTTCGGATCCGGCGACATCGTGCCGCCGCTGCGGGCCGGCGACAACTTCTTCACCGACGCCCAGGTGGCGACGGTCAAGAAGCTGGGGGCGGTGGCCGAGGTCAACCTGCGCTACATCGCCGAGGACGGTGAGCCGATCCGCTCCGAGCTCGACGAGCTCGTGGTCGGGGCCACCCTCGACCAGCTGCGGCGCGCCGAGCGCCGACTGGGGGTGGGTGGCGGACCGTCCAAGCACCGCGCCGTCCGGGCAGCGCTCTGTGGTGGCTGGATCAACATCCTGGTCACCGACTCCACCACCGCGCAGTGGTTGCTGGAGCACCGCTGGCGCTGACCGGCTGAGGTCGGAATACACGATGCCCCGCACTCGGAACCGGCTGCGGGGCATCGTCGTCTGCTCGCTCGGCCGGCGTCAGCTCAGGCGGCTGACGACGGCGCGGACCAGCGGCCAGACCTTGGCCACCGAGGTGTGATTGACCGACTCCAGCGGGGAGTGCAGGGCGTGCAGCTCGGTGCCGATGGAGATGATCTCCAGGCCCGGGATCTTGCGGCTGAACATGCCGAGCTCGAGACTGCACTGCGAGACGTGGATGTCCGGCTCGGAGCCGATGACGTCGCGGTAGGCGTCCGCGGCGGTCTTGAGCAGGATCGAGTTCTCCTGGTAGGGAAACTCCGGTGCGTCCAGGCCGAACTGCTCCACGGTCACGCCGCCACCGGCCAGGGCGGCGAGAATCCGCACCCGGTCGAAGATCTCGTCCTTACGGGAGGTGACCTGGGCGGTGATGGTGGACGCCAACCGGACACCCCGGTCGATCGGTCGCAGGGTGCCGACGTTGTTGGAGGTCTCGACCACGCCCGGGGTGAGCAGGCTCCAGCTGAGCACGCCGTTCGGGACCAGGGCGGTGAGTCGGGAGAACCGGGCGGTGGCGTCGGCGCTGAAAGCCTCGGCGGGCGCGGTGGTCTCGTCGAACTCGAGACGGATGGTGTCACCGGCGCGCTCGTACTCGCCGTGCAGGGTGTCCGAGAGCTCAGCCACCAGGGCCTCGACGGCGGCGACATCCTCGGGGCGCAGTGACAGCACGGCCTCGGCGTCGGCCGGGATGGCGCTGTTCTGGGCCCCGCCGAGCAGGCCGCTGACCCGGATGTCGTAGGAGGCCTGGATGGTGTTGAGCACCCGGGCCAGCACCAGGATGGCGTTGGCCCGCTCCAGGTGGATGTCGAATTCGCAATGCCCGCCCAGGAGCCCCCGGACCTTCAGCGAGCGGGTGGCCGACAGCTCGGCCGGGACGGCCTCGTACTCGCCGGGGATGTCGACCAGGAAGGTGACGTCACCGCTGCAGCCGGCCAGGATCTCGTGGTCGGTGATCCAGTTGAAATCGATCATGCGGGTGCCTTTGAGCACCGAGGTGTCGAACTGGCCCGCTCCCACCTTGCCCTTCTCCTCCATGGCCGTCATGACGGCTTCCAGCGGCGGGTGCGGCAGGTCTGTCGAGTCGAGCAGGGCCAGGATGTAGGAGCAACCGATACCGTTGTCCGCGCCCAGCGAGGTGCCGTCGGCCCGGATGAAGTCACCGTCGACCACCAGTTTGATCGGCTCGGTCAGGAAGTCGATCTCGACGCCCTCGTTCTTGGCGCAGACCATGTCCAGGTGCCCGTGCAGGATCAACGCCGGGGCGTTCTCCAGACCGCCCTGGCCGGGCTTGCGGACGACGACGCAGTGTTTCGCGTCCTGGAAGGCCTCCAGTCCACGCTCGTGGGCGAAGTTCACCACCCAGTCGGCGGCCTGCTTCTCGTTCTCCGAGCCGCGGGGCATGTCGGACAGGGTCTCGAAGAACCGCAGTACTTCCTGTGGCTGCAACGATTCCAGGACGGGCATGTGAGGTCTCCTCGGTGAGATGTGTTCGGATGTCGAAAGTGTCGGGACCGGTGGCGCAGGCCGTTCGGGACTACTTGACCACGCCGACGCGCTTGCGGCTGATGGTCAGGGCCACGGCGATGATGATGACGAGGCCGTAGACGAGGCTCTGCGCCTCGGACGGCATCCCGAGTGCGGCCGCGCCGATCGGGATGAGCGTGACGGTCAGGGCGCCGAACACGATGTTGATCGGATTCGTGATGCCGCCGGTGATGGCGGTGCCGCCGACGATCGCCGCGGTGATGCCGGGGAGCAGCAGATCGCTGCCCAGACCGGTGGAGGACGCCGAGCCCGCCTGGGCGATGATCATCACCCCGGCGATCGAGGCGAAGAACCCGGAGAAGGCGAACGCGGTGATCTTGGCGGCCCTGGTCCGGACGCCGGAGAACAGCGCGCCGGTCTCGTTGAGGCCCACCGCGGTGAGGCTCTGGCCCAGCACCGTGAAGCGGAGCAGCGCCCACATGACGACAGCGAGCACGACGCCCACCCAGAAGGCGGTGGCCAATGTGCCGATGGCCGAACCGAAAAGCGGTGTCAGCAGGGTGGTGTCGGTGGCGTAGACGGTCGTCTTGTCGCTCACGATCAGCGAGGCCGCTTGCAGGATGCCCAGGGTGCCCAGGGTCAGGGCGAAGCTCGGAACCTGGAAGTAGGCCACCAGGAAGCCGTTCACGGCGCCGATCAGGGTGCCGATCACGAGGACGAAGACGATGCCGGCCGCACCCATCGGTCCGATGGTCTTGGCGAGCACGATCGCCGACAGCAGCGCGATCGCGGCGTTGGACAGGTCGATGGAGCCCACGTGCAGGACCAACCCCTGGCCGAGAGCGACCAGGAGGATGGCGGTGGCCTGAGTGGCCACGATGGCGAGGCCGCCACCACCGAGGAACGCCGGCCGCAGCACGACGACGAGGACGAACAGCACGACGAAGACGGCCAGCGGGCCGGCAGAGGCCCACAGATCGATCAAACGCCAACGGCGTTGGCGTTCCGGGGCCGGCGCGGCCGGAGTGGCGACAGCCGGGGTCTTCTGTGCCAGGTTGGGCTGAGTCATGTCACACCATCTTCTCGAGCAGGTCGAGGGTTGTCGGGGTCTCCTTGGTGAGGTCGAACCGGGCGGTGACCTCACCGTCGCGGAGCACGAGGACGTCGTCACCCATCTCGAGGGCTTCCTCGAGGGTGTCGGCGAGCAGGATCACCGCGGCTCCGTCGTCCCGGGCCTGCCGGATCTGCTCGTTCACCGTCTCGGCCGCGCCCGGGTCCAGACCGCGCAGCGGATGGTCCAGGATCAGCAACTGCAGGCTCTCGGACTGCAGCCACTTGGCCATCACGACCTTCTGCTGGTTACCTCCCGAGAACCGGCCCAGTTGGAGCTTGATGTCGTTCGGGCGGACGTCGAGCTTGTCGAACCACTCGCGGGCCAGCTTCGCCTGGCCCCGCCGGTCGAGCAGGACCTTGGAGCCCTGCCCGGTCCGGGCGAGGGTGATGTTCTCGGCGGAGTTGAACCCACCGACCATGCCCTCGATCTTGCGCTCGGCCGGGACGTAGGCCATCCCACTGCGGGTGGCCTGCGCCGCGGACCAGCTGGTGACCGACTTGCCGCGGTAGGTGATGCTGCCGGAGTCGAACGGCTCGGCGCCGAAGAGGGCGCGTACCAACGACTCCCGGCCGGAACCGAGGGTGCCGACCATGGCGACGCAGTGCGCGGCCCGCAGCGTGAAAGAGACGTCCTTGTACTCGCCCTTACGGGTCAGATGGGACACCTCGAGCAGGGTCTCCGAGCCGCCCGGCCGACCGGCGTCGTTGTGCTTCTTCGCCTTGGCCGCGTGGCCGATCATCAGCTTGAACAGGTCGTCCTCGGTGACGTCGGCGGTCGGACGATCCGCGACCACCTCGCCGTGCCGCATGACGATGATGCGGTCGCAGATGCGGCGGACCTCGTCCAGCCGGTGGGACACGAAGATGACGGACCCGATGGACTTCAGGTTGGCGATCTCCCGCTCCAGGATGGCGGTCTCGTTGCGCTCGAGCACCGATGTCGGCTCGTCCAGGATGACCAGCGGGGCGAAGAGGCTGCGTTCGTCGGTGCGCAGGGCACGGGCGATCTCGACCATCTGCCGGTCGACGAAGCTCAGGTCGCCGACGATGGCACGGGGGTCGACGGTGGCGCCGACCCGGGCGAGGACTTCGGTGGCCTCCCGGTTGAGCTGACCCCAGCGGTACCAGCCGAAGCGGGTCGCGTGGTCGCCGGACGAGGACGCGCTCATCGCGATGTTCTCGGCCACGGAGAGGTTGGTCAGCAGCGACTGCTCCTGGTGCACGACACCGAAACCGGCGGCGGCGGCATCCTGGGGCCGCCGGAAGCGGACCTGCTTCCCGCCGACCTCGATGGTGCCCGCGTCGGGCTCGTGCAGGCCGGACAGGATCTTGAGCAGCGTCGACTTCCCGGCGCCGTTCTCACCGATGAGGCCGACGACCTGGTTGCGGGGAATTTCGAAGGTGACGTTCTTGACCGCCTTGACGGGGCCGAACGACTTGGTGATGCCGGTGAGCTTGAGCGCCGGCGCGTTCGACGTCACGGACGGGCCGGCGGTCGAGTTGGTGGCCTTGGTCATTTCATGATCCTCAGTCGGTTCCGCTGCGGCCAGGCCGCGACGACGATGGCGACGATCAGGACGGCGCCGGAGACACCGGACTGGATGCTGGAGTCGACCCCGCTCAGGATCAGTCCGTTGGTCAGCACGGTCAGCAGCAGCACGCCCAGCATGGTGCGCAGGACGCCGCCCTTGCCGCCGCCGAGCGAGGTCCCGCCGATGACGACCGCGGCGACGGTCACGAAGAGCACGCCACCGCCGACCGTGGGGGATCCGAGGCCCAGCCGCATGGTGGCGAGGATGCCGGCCAGCCCGGTGAACGCGCCGGCCAGGGCGAAGATGTACAACTTGATGCGGTTGACTGCGATGCCGTTGCTGCGAGCCACGTCCTCGTTGTTGCCGATGGCGTAGGCGGACCGGCCCAGCTTCGTGTAGCGGGTGATGACCCAGCCCACCGCGACCGCGACCACCGCGAGCCAGAACGACTGCGGGAGCCCGAGCAGGTTGGTGTTGGCCCAGCCCTTGATGGCGTTGTCCGGGAGCTGGGGGATCGACTCGGTGCCGAACAGCACGGTGCCGATGCCCAGGCCGACGAACCAGAAACCCAGCGTCACGATGAATGACGGCACCTTGAGCTTGGTGTGGATCAGACCGGAGATCATCCCCAGGACGGCTCCGAGGGCGATGCCGATGACGAACGCCGCCGGGCCGAGATCGGCCGAGGCGCGGCTGTTGGCGGTGGTCAGGATGAAGGCCATCCCGGCCGCGCCCATCAGACCCTCGACCGACAGGTCGATCGACCCCATCAGGACGACCAGGGTGGCCCCGACGCCCACGATCAGCGGCGTGGCCGACTGGTCGAGGATGGTCCGGATGTTGCCGATGGTCAGGAACGTGTCGGGGTTGATCATCGCGAACACGACGATCAGGACGACCAGGGCGCCGACCTCGCCCAGGCTCCGCAGTTCGAAGCGACGGTGCTTCCCCGAGGCCGGCGCGGCGGCGGCCGGACTCTGTTCGGGGGAACTCGGGTGACCTGGTTCGTCACGGCATTCTCCGGATCTGTGTCTCAGATGGGGGTTTCGGCCCCGGCTGCGGGTCGGTGATCACCACCGACCCGCAGCCCGGACCTGGTGCGAGGGACGTCCTTGTCGACCTCGACCGTCCGTGCGTCAGGAAGCGGGCAGCTGCTCCGGGCCCTGGCCGACCAGCGGCGTCGGGTCCACGCTCCACGGGTCACCCTTGGCGACCAGGGTGTCGACCCAACCGGCGACGTCGTTGTCCCACTTGGTGAATTCCTGGTAGTTCGAGGGCGTCACGCAGGCCAGCTTGAAGAGGCTGTCGCGCTTCTCGGGCGGCAGGGTCGACGGATCGATCTTGCCGGTGGCCGCGAGGTAGGCGGTGTAGAGGCCGATGGAGGCGGCCATGAAGCCGCGGTGGAAGGTCTCACCGACGATGGGGGAGTTGGGCTCCTTCATCATGTCGACGACCGGCGGGTACAGGCCGTCGGACACGAACTTGATGTCGTTGTAGAGGCCGGCGTTCTTGGCCGCGTTGGTGGCGCCGATGATCATCGCGTCGTCGGCCGCCCAGATGCCGTCGATCTGGTCCGGGTACTTGGTCAGCAGGCTCTGGGTGACCGAGAGGCCCTGCTGCGGATCCCAGTTCGCCGACTGGACCTCGAGCAGTTTGATGTCGGGGAAGGCCTTCAGCCCGTCCTTGAAGCCGGCCACGCGGGTCTGCGAGGTGGTGCTGTCCTCCACGCCCGCCAACGCGATGACGTTGCCCTTGCCGCCGAGGCTCTCGCCCAGCGCCTTGGCGTTGCACTGCCCACTCTCGACACCGGAGTACTTCTGGAAGGCGACGAAGTTGTTGCCGACGTCCGCGGGCTTCAGGTTGTCCGGCTTGTTCCACCACACGACGACGAAGCCGCCGGCGGCCTTGACCGCGTTGACGATGGTCGGGGCATCGGAGCTGGCGACGGTGTTCACCATCAGGGCGACCTTCTTGCCCTGGGCGAGAATGGCCTGGATCTTGGAGATCTCGGTCTGGCTGCTGCCGTTGGAGTCGACGATCTGCACCTCGACGCCGAGCTTCTTGCCCAGCGCCTGGGCGCCCTCGATCATCGAGGCCATGTAGGGGTTGGTGGTGTTGATGACCGAGGCGACCAGGACGAGGTTGTCGTTGGTGACCGGGGCCTGGCTGGAGCCGCCACCGCCGGCGGCGGTGGTGGTGCAGGCCGCCGTGGTGGCCAGCACGGCAGCTGCGAGAACGGCGGCAACGCGCTGGCGGAAACTCTTGGTGCGGAACATCCTGACTCCTTTGTCAAATGTCGGGGGACGCCCCTCAGGGGGCGGAAGACGGTGGTGAATGGATATTCACAACGTGCATCTTGATGTTGATAGTCTGGATCACATCGACGGCGCCGTCAAGAGTCGAATTTTGGATGTGGTTCATGGGCCTTGTGCGGCTCGGCGGGGTCGTCGACGCGCACCCCGAACAGGGCGTGCCACAACAGGAGAAACCCGTTGTGGCAGGCCCTCTCGATGCGTGGCGCGATCAGTCGCGCGGACTGGCCATGGTCAGCGGAAGGAACGGAAGAACGTCCGGACGTCGTCCACGTAGATGTTCGGCACCTCGAGCGGAGCGAAGTGACCGCCCTCGTCGTGCACCCGGTACTGCTGCAGGTTGAAGTAGCGCTCGGTCCACTTGAGCGGGGGCTTGTAGATCTCGCCGGGGTAGATGGCCACCGCGGTCGGGGCACCGACCACCGGGAACCGGTCGTGCGAGGGCGTCCACGGGTTGTTCCGGCATTCCCAGTAGTACCGCGACGAGGTCCCGCCCGTGTTGGTCAGGAAGTACACCGCCGCCGTGGTGACGAGATCCTCCCTGGGCCAGACTTTCTCGAACGCCTCGGTGCCGGTGCCGCGCTCGGCCAGGCCCCAGAAGTAGCGCTTCTCGGTGATCCAGGCGAGCTGGCCGGCCGGCGAGTCGGCGAACAGCGAGGCCAGTGTCTGCGGCTTGGTCAGCTGCATCTCGCCGTAGCCGCTCTCGTTCTCGACGAACAGCTTGCCGCGTTCGAACCAGCCCTCCTCGCCCTCGCCGTACTCGGACTCGGCGGGCAGGCCCAGTACCGGGTCGAAATCGACGTCGGCCGGCTTGTCGGGGTGCTCGAAGAGGTAGTGGCTCATCTGGGCGGCGAAGTGGGTGTAGATGCCGTAGACGTCGGCCTCGTACTTGTGGCCGTGCTGTTGGGTGACCAGCGCACCCCAGTCACCGCCGGCGACGGCGTACTTCTCGTAGCCGAGAACCTCCTTCATCAGGGTGTTCTCGAGATCCGCGGTCTTCCACCAGTTCCAGCCGGTCTCGGTCAGCGGGGACGAGAAGCCGTACCCGGGCAGCGAGATCAGCACCACGTCGAAGGCGTCCGCGGCGTCCCCGCCGTGGGCGGCCGGGTCGGTCAGCGGGCCGATGACCTTGCGCAGGTCCCAGAACGTCCACGGCCAGCCGTGGTGGATCAGCAACGGCATGGGCGCGGGAGCGCCCTCGGCGCGCGTGCCCTTGACGTGGATGAAGTGCAGCGGCACGCCCATCAGGTCGACCTTGTAGTGGGGCAGCTCGTTCATCCGCCGCTCGACGTCGCGCCAGTCGTACTCGTTGATCCAGTAGTCGACCATCTGCTTGTGGTAGGCGGTGTTGTAGCCGTACCGCCAGTCGTCGTTGGCGAAATCCTGCGGGAAACGGGTCCGGCGCAGCCGCTCGTTCATGTCGGCGAGATCGGCCTCGGGAATCGAGATCTCGAATTTCTGGACGTCGTACTCGGTCATCGTCGACCTTCCTGTGAGGGGAGAGAATTCAGCGCAGCTGGTAGAGCGCGCGGGCTTCGTCGTGGGTGGCGATCGGCCGGCCGACCTCGCGGGCGATGTCCTGGGCCTGCTGGAGCAGCTCGAGGTTGGTGGGGTTGCGGGCCGGGTCGTAGAAGAGCTCCAGGCCGGTCTTGATGTGGCCGCCCAGCTCGATGGCCCGGCGCAGGATCGTGGTGTCGTCCAGCGCGCCCTGGCCCCAGATGGAGATGTACCAGGGGTGCGTGACCTTGGCTTCCTCGATCATGTGCAGGTAGTAGTACAGGCTCTCCAGGCTCGGCTTCATGCCGTTGGTGCCGATGGGCTCGGTGGCGGTCAGGCCGTAGTCACCGATCAGATAGAAGTCCCACATCGAGCCGGGAGTGGACAGCCCACGGTTCACGTAGTGCATCGCATGGCGCAGGTGGCCGGGTTCGTAGACCCCGTAGACCATCGGGATGTTGCGCTCGCGAAGCATCTTCCACTGGCTGGCCACCCGGGCGTAGTTGAAGCCGAACTCCGGGCCCGACAGGTAGCCCTCCTCGTCGACGTCGGTGGCGAAGAGGGTGAGACCGGTGTCCACGCAGGCGATCCGGGCGTTGGCGTGCTCGTTGAGGAACATCACGTGCTCCAGCCCGTTCTCCTCGGGGAGCAGGCGCAGGTTGTTGCAGGTGGTCGGGTACCAGGTGATGTCCGGGTGCTTGGCGAGCACCTTGTCCCAGGTCCGCATGTAGTCCTTGTAGGCGTTCTCGCCCAACAGGTCGAAGCTGGTGTTGTGCGCGTGGATCGCGCCGGCGCCGGCTTCCCAACAGCGGATGGCGTCCTCGGCGATCTCCTCGTACCCGATCGGGGTGTTCGGGTTCATCTCCTTGGTGCGGATGCCGTTGATGTGGGACTCGATGACCACGGGGGAATCCCACGTGGGCTTCATGTCTGCGTACTTGTCCAGAGCGGTGACCACGGTGTCTCCTGACTGTCGAAGAACTGCTCAATGCAGGACGCGCCCGTTTCGTCGAGGGGTCCCGCAGAGCCGATCGTAGGCAGAACGGAGCCAGTTTGGCTATCCAGGCACGCCCTGAATAATGATTCAACTCCTGAAGTGGTCGTCGGGACCCGCTCTGGCAGATCGGCCCCGCGTGTGGTCGCCGAACGCGAAATCGGCCGATCGCGTCACCGGCGACCGATGGCGACACCTCGGACACCGACGCTTCTGATGCAGTACCCGCAGTGCGTGCCGGGTCATGGCAGGTACTCAGGAGCGCGACGACGATAGCGACGACGATCAGGAACACCGACGCCGTGGTGACGCCAGCCCCACACGACGACGGGGGTCGACCGGGTCAGCCGCTTGCGGGCCGGTCGGTGACGGTCAGGGACACCTCGCGCTCCGCCGCCCCGGGACGGAGCACGCCGAGGCTCAGTGTGTCTCCCGGTTCGTGCGGCCGCAGTTCCGCCAGGAAGTCCTCCGGGGTCGGCGTCGGTACGCCGTCGATCGCGGTGATCACGTCACCGGGCTGCAGGCCGGCAGCGGCGGCAGGCCCGCCGGCGGCGACATCGGGGACGATGACGCCGTCCGTGTCGGGCAGGTCGAAGCGGGTGGCGATGTCGGGGGTGATCCGGGCCGGCACCAGCCCAGCGAATGCGTGGGTCGCCCGCCCGGTGGTGGCGAGCTGTCCGGCGATGTCGACGGCGGTCGCCGACGGAATGGCGAAGCCGAGCGCGACGGACCCCTGCTGGGGCGGGATGTAGGCCTCGCTGATGCCGATCACCTCAGCGTCGCCGTTGAGGACAGCACCCCCGGAGTTGCCCGGGCTGATCGGTGCGTCCGTCTGGATCAGGTCGACCAGCGACTGGCCCTGCGACGCGCTGCCGGGGATCTCGCGGTGCAGACCGGACACGATGCCCGCGGTCACCGTGTTCTGGAAGCCGAGCGGGCTGCCGATGACCACGGCCAAGCTGCCCACCTCGGGCAGCTCCTCGGCGAAGACGGCCGGCACCAGCCCGGTGCGCTCGGCGCGGACCAGCGCCAGGTCGGTGACGGCGTCGGTGGCCGTCACGGTCCCGTCCACCACACGCCCGTCCGCGAACTGGATCTCAACCGCGGGGCTGCCACGGACGACGTGCTCGTTGGTCAGGATCAACCCGTCCTCGGAGTAAACGACGCCACTGCCGGTCCCGCCGGAGACCAGCACGGTCACCACCGACGGCTAGCCCCGTCGCGCCACCTCTGGCACGTCCTCCAGGCCCGCCGCCGTGTCCGCGTCCGGCGCGGAAGTTGTCGCCGGACCGGGGTGCGCGCCGGCGTCGGAGGCGGCGGTCGGTGCGTCGGTCACTCGGATAGAGAGCGTGGACGGGGTCGAGGTGGGTTCAACGGGCCGGTCAGTGCAGGCGGCGGCGACCAGCACCGCACCGAGGGCGAGACCCGCCAGGGCCGTACGACCAGGACGGCCACGGTCGCCGTCGGGCAGGTGTGCGGGCATGGTAGGTCCTCTCGACGATGATCAGCGCATCGTTCTCACGCCGTCCCGACCGCCGCCACCGGAGCAGCGTGCGGTGACAGAGCAGACGTACCCTGGCCGCCCGTTCCGGGAACCGGGGCGGCGGACCGGCAGGATGGCAGGCGTGAAGCTCATCCTCGTACGGCACGGCCAGACCTCCTCCAACGTCGGCGGTCTGCTCGACACCGAACTCCCCGGGGCGCCGCTCACGGAACTCGGTCACCAGCAGACGCGGGCACTGGTCGATCTCTTCGCATCCGACGCGATCGCCTCGGTGTCGGCCTCGCAAGCCGTCCGGGCTCAGCAGACCGCCGCCCCGATCGCCGCCTCCCGGGGACTGCCGGTCGTGGTTCGCGAGGGACTGAAGGAGATCGCCGCCGGCGACGGCGAGATGTCCGGCGAGCCGGACGCCGTTCGCGGGTGGCTCGGGATCATCGGGGCGTGGATGGACGGAGATCTGGACGCGGCCACCCCGGGCCCGGCCGGCGAGAGTGGGCACCGGTGCCTCCAGCGTTTCGACCGCGCGGTCGCGGCGGTGTGGGCGGACCGGCCGGCCGGTTCCGACGAGGCCGGCGCGGCGCAGGTCGTGGTGGCGCACGGCGCCGTCATCCGTACCTGGGCATGCTTGCGGTCGGCCAACCTGGACGCGCGATTCGGCGCCGACCACCCGCTGGTCAACACCGCGGTGGTCCGACTCGACGGCGATCCGACGATCGGCTGGGTCTGCACCGCCTGGGGTGAGACAGAACTCGCGGTCCCTACGCCGGCCACCGACCCGACGGCCCAGGTGATGCCGACCGGGTGAGGGTGGTTTCACCGGGGGACACTCCGGGGAATCTTCCTGACAGCGGACCACGCACGTGACCGGCAGGAGGACCGACGATGGCGACGGACAACGACCAGGACACCGTCCACAGGCTCGAGGACATAGGCCGGCGGTGGGAGACCGCCCCCGATCAGCAGAAGTTGCTGCTGGCGGAGGAGCTCCGCGGTCTGGTGGCGGCCCGACGGCTCGACCCAGCGGGTCAGGCGCAGGCCGAGCACCTGGCCACCACGATCGAGGCGTCGCTCACCGTCCCCGGCCCCTGATCGTTCTCAGGTCCGGCCGGACGGGCCCGTCAGGTCAACTGCTGGATGCGGATCAGATTGCCGGCGGGGTCACGGACGGCGCAGTCCCGGATGCCGTAGGGCTGGTCGATGGGCTCCTGGACGATGTCGGCGTCGGCAGCCTGCAGTCGTTCGAAGGCCGCCGCGAGATCGTGCGTGCCGAGGAGGATGCCGCCGTACGTGCCCTTGGCCATCATCTCGACGATGGTGGCGCGCTCGGCATCGGTGATACCGGGGTCCACGGCTGGTGGTGTCAGCACGATCGACACGTCCGGCTGGTCCACGGGACCGACGGTGAGCCACCGCATCCCACCGAACCCGACGTCCAGACGCAGCTCGAATCCGAGGAGGTCGCAGTAGAACGTGAGGGCGGCCGCCGCGTCGTCGTGGGGCAGGAAACTGGAGCGGATGGTGATGTTCACGGAGTCGACCGTAGATCCGCAGACACTGCGGAAGCTTCTCGATTCCTGATCGGTCTGCTCACCTGCTTGGCCAGACAGGGCGGGATACCGGCGGTGCTCCGGGCGGCGTCACGCCGGTAGGCGCTCGGCGGCACGCCGACGAGTTCGGTGAAGCGGGTGCTGAAGGTCCCCAGCGATGCGCAGCCGACCGCGAAGCACACCTGGGTGACGGAGAGGTCGCCGCGGCGGAGCAGCGCCATCGCCCGTTCGATGCGACGGGTCATCAGGTAGGAGTACGGGGACTCGCCGTAGGCGGCCCGGAACGACCGGCTCAGGTGGCCGGCCGACACGTGCACGTCCCGGGCCAGCGCCTCGACGTCCAGTGGCTGCGCGTAGTCGCGGTCGATGCGGTCCCGGACCCGCCGCAACAGCGCCAGGTCGCGCAGGCGCTGCTCGGCCGGGGACGTTGTCACGGGTGCGATGCTGCCATGGGCCGGCGCCCTTGCCCAGGGCCGCCGGCGCCGGTCGTCACGGGGATGTCAGCACCACGAGCTGCCCGGTGGCCCGGGTCATGGCCACGTAGCGGTCGACTGCTCCCTCGATGCCGACGCCGAACGCGTCCGGGTCGACCAGGACGACCAGGTCGAACTCGAGGCCCTTCGACAGCTCCGGGGTCAGCGACCGCACCCGTGGCGTGGCCTCGAACGTCGGATCGCCGATGACACAGGCGATCCCGTCCTCGTGGTCGTCGAGCCACCCGGTCAGGACCGCGTCGCGGGACGCCGCTGCGCCGTACCCGACCGGGACACCGCTCTGCCGGATGGAGGTCGGCACGTTGACGTCCGGCAGGACCGCCCGGATGACCGGTTCCGCCACCGCCATCACCTCCGCCGGCGTGCGGTAGTTGACGCTGAGGGTGGCGATCGCGACGCGGTCGAAACCGAGGCGCTGCAAGCGTTCCCGCCAGGACTCCGTGAACCCGTGGCGGGCCTGCGCGCGGTCCCCGACGATGGTGAAGCTGCGCGACGGGCAACGCTCCAGGAGCATCTGCCACTCCGCGTCGGTCAGCTCCTGGGCCTCGTCGACGATGATGTGGGCGAACGGACCGGCGAGCTCGTCGGGATCGGCATCGGTCAGCACGTCCTGATCGGCCAGCGCGACCTTCATGTCCTCGCCCCGCAGCATCCGCATGACGCCCTCGCCGTCGTCGTAGTCCTCCCCTCGGATCAGATCGTCGATGACGGTCGAGCGGTAGGACCGCTCGGCAGTGACCGCGGACAGTCGTTCGCGGCGCCGACGGGCGGCCACCGGGTCACCGAGCCGCCGTCGGGCCGCGTCGAGCATCGGAAGGTCCGACACCGTCCAGGCTTTCGGGTCCGACCGCTGCAGGCGGCGCACTTCGTCGCGGTCCAGGCCCGGCGCGCACCGCCGCAGGTAGGCGGGCACCGACCAGAGGTCGGACACCAGATCGTCCGCAGACACCAGCGGCCACGCCGCGGTCAAGGCCGCCCGCAGGTCCCGGTTGACCACCAGAGCGGCCCGCAGCGCCTCGGGATCGGCTTTGCCGTCGTACTTCTCGAGCAGCAGGGTGAGCAGCTCCTCCCAGATGCGGTCCCGGGCCTCGTTGTGCGGGGTGCCGGGTTCCACGACGTCGAAGGCCTGCCCCCAGTCGGCGGCGGTCAGCTGCAGCTCCGTCCACGGTGTGCTCACCGTGAGGGTCGTCGTCGGGGGCTGTTCGTGGAAGCGGACCGCCGGCTCGATCGCCGCCACCAGATCGGCGGACGCCTTCAGTCCGGCCACCTCGGGATCGGTCTCGGTGGTCACGGTGGCGCCCTGCGGGACCAGGTCGCGCAACGTGCAGGTCCGCACCCCCTCCTCGCCGAGGCTGGGCAGCACGTCGGCCACGTAGGACAGGTACGGCCGGCTCGGGCCGACCACGAGGACGCCGCCGCGCTCGGCACGCAGCCGGGGGTCGGCGTAGAGCAGGTAGGCGGCGCGGTGCAGGGCCACGACGGTCTTGCCGGTACCCGGGCCACCGTCCACGACGAGGGCACCCTGTGACCCGGTGCGGATCACGGCGTCCTGGTCGGCCTGGATGGTACCGAGGACGTCACGCATCCGGTCCGACCTGGTGCTGCCGAGGCTCGCGATGAAGGCCGACTGGTCGTCGAGCGCGGCCCGTTCGTCGAGCCCGTCCGGGGTGAACACCTCGTCCCAGTAGTCGGTGATGCGCCCCCGGTTCCAGCGGTAGCGGCGGCGCCGCGCGATGCCCATCGGGGTTCCGTGGGTCGCACCGAAGAACGGCTCGGCGGCGGGGGAGCGCCAGTCAACGAGCAGCTGCCGCCCGTCGCCGTCGGTCAGACCGCGGCGGCCGATGAAGACCGGATCACCGCCAGCCTCACGGGTGTAGTGGCCCAGGCAGACCTCGAGTCCGAACCGCCGCGCCGCCCGGAGCCGGTCGGTCAGCCGGTGGATCCGCATGTCCCGTTCGAGTGCCTCGTTGTTGCCGCCGTCGCCGTGCTGCCGGCGCAGCGACCGCAGCCGCTCGGTCAGATCGTCGACGACGCGCTGCATGCTGTCGGCGAGGTCGGTGAAGAACGCCTCGTCGACGGCGATGAGGACGGGTGCGGCTTTCTGGCGGAGCCGGTCGGGTAGGTCGAACACGCTGCGGGACGGGGCTTCCGGCTTCTGGGAACCTCGTGGCGTGTTCACGGCGGCGGGGCCGTCGGTGTTGTCCGGAGACGACTTCATCGTGTGGTGCACTCCCATCGCAGCTGACGTCGATCGGCGATTCTGCGCGACGGACGGGGTCTTGCCGCAAGACCACCGGTCCGCTATACGGTAGAGGGGGAAGTGGTGACCTCCGTCCGGTTCTGCGGGCCCGCGTGCGGGGAGACGGGCCGCCCACACCGCTTCTGGGACACTCGGATCGTGACGTTCGACGATTTCGTGACCCTGACCCGATTCCTCTCTGCTGACGTGCGCGGCTGATCGGTGGGTTTCCTGCTCGGTCTCGGCGGCCTCGTGTTGGTCGTCCACGTCTATCTCTACTGGCGGCTCGTCGCCGGTACCGGCCGGTCGCGGCGCTGGCGGGTGACCGGCGCGGTGGTGCTCGGAGTGTTGTTCGTGGTGCTGTTCACCGCGCTCGCGACCCAGCGGTCCGGGCCGTTGCAGCAGTGGACGCCCCTCCACTTCACCGGCAACACCTGGCTGGCCGGGGTCCTGTACCTGACGCTGGCGCTGCTCGTCGGCGAGGTCGTGCGGCTCGGTCTGCTCGGGATCCGCCGGGCCCGGCGGCAGCCGACGGACCCGAGCCGTCGGCTGCTGCTGTCCCGTGCGGTGGCGATCTCCGCCGGCGTCGTCGCGGCCGGCGTGGTCGGCTACGGGCTCACCCAGGCGCACGGCCGCATCCGCGTCGTGCGGCAGACCATCGCACTGCCCGGATTGCCACCGGACTTCGAGGGCTATCGCATCGCGCTGGCCACCGATCTGCACCTCGGGGCCATTTCGGGCCGGGCCCGTACGCAGGACGTGGTCGACCTGGTCAACGCCGAGCAGGTGGACGTTGTCGCACTGGTCGGTGACCTCTCCGACGGGCTGCCCAGCACGCTGGTCGACGCGACCGCACCGCTGACCGAGCTGCGGGCACCGGACGGCATCCTGTTCACCACCGGCAACCATGAGTACTACTCCGATGCGGCGGCCTGGCGGCAGGCGCTGCCCGAGCTCCGGATCGAGGTGCTGCACAACGCATCCCACGTGGTCACCCGCGGGGACGGCCGACTGTTCTTCGCCGGCATCAACGACTTCACCGGCGAGGAGTTCGGCGATCCCGCGGATCTCGCGTCGGCCCTGTCCGACCGCCGGCCGGACGACACGGTGGTGCTGCTCGCGCACCAGCCGCGGCAGGCCGAGATGGCCGCCGCGGCCGGGATCGACCTGCAGCTCTCGGGACACACCCACGGCGGCCAGGTCTGGCCGTTCCACTACGCCGTGCTGGCCCAGCAGAAGACGCTCGCCGGCCTCAGCCGGGTCGGTGACACCCAGGTGTTCACCAGCCGCGGCGCCGGGTTCTGGGGTCCGCCGGTGCGGGTGGGCGCACCGCCGGACGTCACCGTGCTGACGCTGACGGCAGGCTGACCGCCCGCGCAAGGGCAACGCGGACCCGTTGCCCGCAGCCCATCCGGGATCCGACGCAGGACATGGGACCGTGCGGCTGCCGATCGGGGACACACCGTCTTTCATCGAGGCAGGCCGTCGGGGGAAACGGCCTGCCGGTGTCGACCGAGAGTTGTGGCAGCACTGTGAGTCGCCGGTCCAGACCGGCTCCCGCCGACCGGCACCCGGGAAGGGACATCCGCTGGCGCAGGTCCTGGTTGTCGCCGCCGTCATCGCAGCGGCCGCCCTCGCCCCGACTCCGAATCGTGGCGCATTGCTCCCGCCCCGCGGTAGGAAGCCGCCAGGATCTGGCGAGGAATTGGGGGTGACCCACGAGGTGACCCGCTGGGCTGAGGGGATGGCGAGCCTCGGCGCACCGAGCGGCTGGGGGGACGGTCCGCCTTTCTTGCTGCCGGTCGTGCGTGTTCGGCACGGCGCCCGATCTGGTGGAGGCGCTGCTGGGGTTGGCCGAACGGTATCGAGCGACCGTCCTGGCCCGGCGCCACATCGAGATGCATCCGCTGGCAACCGGATCCCGACGTTCGCGGTCACGCACATCGGCTCGCCGGCCTGATGACCGGCGACGACGACGAGGCTGACGCGCAGTTCGCAGCGGCCGCCGACGCCGGCACCAACCCGTTCGATATCGCCCGAACGCAGCTGTTGCACGGGGCGCGGCTGCGGCGCGCGGGTCGACGGACAGCGACCCGGACCCGGCTGCGGGCGGCCAGGGACGGTTTCGCGGCGATGGGGCTCGACGGTTGGATCGGTCGCACCGACGACGAGCTGGCGGCCTTCGGCGAGAACCAGCGGTCAGCGGGCGGCGGCCGGCTCACGTCCCGCGAGACCCAGGCGGGACTCCTGGTGGCGCAGGGGATGTCGAACCGGGAGGTCGCCGCGACGGTGTTCATCAGCGCCCGCACCGTCGAGCACCACGTGACCGGCGCCCTGCACAAGCTCGGCCTGCGGACCCGGACCGATCTCGCGGTCTTCCTCAGCCGGTGCGGGCGTCGCTGAGCCGAACACCGGTGGCGGGATCCTGGTCCTGCTGGCCTCTGGGCCTGATCGCCGCCCTGGCTCGTGCTGATCGTCGTGCACCCAGATCGAGAACCGCTGTCGCTGAACCGATGTGGGCCGGCGCCGCGGGCTGCGGTTCACGTCCAGGGCAAGGGCCCCGGCCCGCCGCGGGTGGAGCGCCGGTGCCAGCACGAGCTGTGCCAATGCCGGCGCTCGGTGACGCCACCGTCGGCCGGCCACACGACGACATGAGCAACGCCCGCGAGGATCTCGTGCTGGCAGCCCGGGCACCGGTAGGTCTTGGCCGCCGCTGCGCCGCTGACCTTGCGGACCATGAAGGTGCCCTCGGGGAGCTGCTGGTGTTCTTCCCAGCCGCCCGTGGGTGCGGGGCCGGCCGCCGGTGTCTGCCCGCGGCGGATGGAGCCGGATGAACGTCGAGGCACGACCCCAGGCTAGCCGTCGCGGGGGTACGGCCGGGTGCCCGGCCGCCCGTGCGACGGGTGGGACACAAGGTCGGGGCACCGGCGGGCGGGCTTCGGGGTGGCACCGTGCCGACCATGGAGACGCGTCGGTGCAGTACGGGATCCGCCGGGGAATCGCACGGGTCGCTCGGCGCGATCCGACCGTCGGCTCGCACCGGCGGCGAGCCCTCTGTGGTAGACCCCGACTGTGAGTGACAGCGGAGGACAAGGATCCAGGTCGGCGCTGCACGCCGGGGACGCGGCGCACGCGGCACCGGTCGGCGCGGCCGCGGCCATCGGTGCGCTCGGCATCGTCTTCGGCGACATCGGCACCAGCGGGCTCTACACGTACCAACAGGTGGTCACCACGCCGGGCAGCCGGCTGGACAAGGTCATGGTGCTGGGCACCGTCTCGATGCTGATCTGGTCGCTGACCCTGGTGGTGACCGTGCTGTACGTCCGACTGCTGATGCGCACCGACAACGCCGGTGAAGGCGGTCTTCTCGCGCTGTTCGGCTTGCTGCGGCTGGGTGGCGCGGGACCGCGAGTGAGCCGTGTGTGTGCGGTGCTGGCAATGGTCGGGGCCGCCACCTTCCTCGGCGACTCGGTGATCACGCCCGCCGTCTCGGTGCTCTCCGCGGTCGAGGGGCTCGAGGCGTACGACGAGGATCTCGGTGGCGTCGTGGTGCCGATCGCGGTGGTGATCCTCGCCGGGCTGTTCCTGCTCCAGCGGTTCGGCACCGAGCGCATCGGAGGGACTGTTCGGACCCGTGATGGTGGTCTGGTTCCTGATCATCCTGGTGGTCGGGCTCGGGTCGCTGGTGCGGAGTCCCGAGGTGCTGCAGGCGCTGTCGCCGCACTGGATCGTGCTGCTGGTCGCCGAGCAGCCCTGGGTGGCCTTCGTCGCTCTGGGCGGAGTGGTGCTGGCCATCACCGGCGCGGAAGCGCTGTACGCCGACATGGGCCACTTCGGCCGCCGGCCGATCGCGCTGGCCTGGCTTGCCGTCGTCTTCCCGGCCCTGCTGTGCAACTACCTCGGGCAGGGCGCTGAGGTGCTGCGGAACGCGACGACAGTCGAAGACCCGTTCTGGGACCTCATCCCGCGCTGGGCAACCATCCCCACCGTCGTGATCGCGACCCTGGCCACCGTCATCGCCTCGCAGGCGGTCATCTCCGGCAGCTTCAGCGTCGTCCACCAGGCGGGCCGACTCGGGCTGCTGCCGAAGCTGCGGGTCACCCACACCTCGGACGAGAACCCACGTCAGATCTACCTTCCGGCGGTGAACCTGCTCCTTGCGGTGACAGTGCTGAGCCTGGTCGTCACCTTCCGCAGTTCCGAGGCCCTGACCGACGCGTACGGCCTGGCCGTGACGATCACCATCGTCATCACCACGACCATCTACCTGGTGCTGCGGCACCTCACGAGACCGTGGAGCGGGGAGTTCGTCGTCGGAGCGGTCATCCTCGTGCTGATGCTGTTCTTCCTCGGGTCCAACGCGTTGAAGATCCCCACCGGGGGCTGGCTACCGCTGTCCATCGGGTTCGTGCTGGCCACTCTGATGAGCATCTGGCGGTGGGGGACGGCACGGATGCGGAAGCGACTGCAGGACGACGTCGGCACCGCCGACTTCCGGATCGACACCGAGATCGACCAGCACGCCGGCGCGACCCGGGTGCCGGGCACGGCGGTGTACCTGGCCCGGGTGGCCGACATCGCCCCGCTGGCCCTGCGCGCGATGCTGGACTTCACCCAGGTCCTGCACGAGCGGGTGCTCGTCATGCACACCACGGTGTCCGACCTCGCCGTGGTTCCGGATGCGCAGCGGGTCGAGATGGTCGACCACGGGCGCGGCGTCTTCGAGATCGGTTTCACCGTGGGCTATCAGGAGCGGTTCTCGGTGCCCGAGCTGCTCCGGCGGGCGTGTGCGGAGTCCGACGCGCTGAGTGCGGCGGAGGTCGACGCGGCCATCTACTTCCTCTCCGAGGTCACGCCGCATCGACAGCCACAGACGGTCGTGGCGACCTGGCGGCAGCGGGTGTACATCGGTCTCGATCGGATCGCCCCCGACCGCATCGACGCTCTCGGCCTGCCGACGGATCGGACCGTCGTCGTCGGGCGTGACGTGGTGATCTGATGGGGGATAGCGTGACCGGGCGGCGACAGCGTCGTCGTGCGATCCGAGGAGACCCGCGCATGACCGTTGACGGCAACACCCGAGCGCTCGAAGACGGGATCGTCACCGACTTCTCGCGACGCATGAGCTACAGCTCCTACCTCGCACTGGACGAGCTGCTGGCGGCGCAGCGACCGCAGAGTGTGCCGGTCCACCACGACGAGATGCTGTTCATCATCCAGCACCAGACCAGCGAGCTGTGGATCAAGCTGCTGTTGCACGAGCTGCGCGCCGCCAAGGAGTCGATCCGACTGGACGACCTGCCGACGGCGCTGAAGCGCATCGCCCGCTGCAAGCACATCCAGGAGACGATGACGCAGCAGTGGTCGGTCCTGGCGACCCTGACACCCACCGAGTACGCGCAGTTCCGGGGGTTCCTCGCGAGCTCGTCGGGGTTCCAGTCCTACCAGTACCGGGCGTTGGAGTTCGTCCTGGGCAACAAGAACGCGAAGATGCTGGCGGTGTTCGACACCGAGCCGGTGGCGCGGGAGCTCCTGCAGACGCTGCTCGACGAGCCGAGTCTTTACGACGAATTCCTGCGCTACCTGGCGCGGCAGGGTTTCGACATCCCAGCGTTCGTCCTGGACAGAGACGTCACTAAGGCGCACGTGTTCACTCCCGAGCTGGTGCCGGTGTTCGCCGCCCTCTACGAGGACGCGAACAGCAACTGGGGCGTCTACGAGGCGTGCGAGGAACTCGTCGACCTGGAGGACAACTTCCAGCTCTGGCGGTTCCGGCACCTGCGCACCGTGCGGCGCACCATCGGCATGAAGACCGGCACCGGGGGATCGACCGGGGTCGACTTCCTGCAGCGGGCGCTGAGCCTGACGTTCTTCCCCGAGCTGTTCGCGGTGCGGACCGAGATCGGTTCGTGACGCACGACTGTCGACGCTGACCGGCCGACATCACCGGCCCGCGACGTCGAGGAAGGCGAACGGCGGTTCCTCGGGGTCCCGGATGAGCCGCTCGGTGGCGATGGCGTGTGCGCGGATCTCCGGGCGTGGGTCGACCCTGGCCCGCCGGACCACGGGCAGCGCGACGTCGCCGAGCATCGCCAGTGCCCGGCAGAGACTGAGTTGGACGTCGCGACCACCGCGCCCGAACTGGGTCGACAGGAGCTCGGCGAGCGTCGGCCGCTCCTCCGGCGGCGCGAGTCCCGCTGCGGTCCGCCAGGCGGCACGGGCCACCGCCTCGTCGGGACCGACCAGGAGGTCGCGGGTGATGGCCGGCCAGGCGCGTCGGTCACCGATCTTCGACAGCGTGTGCAGCGCCTGACTTCTGGCCTGAGCGACGTCCGAACGAAGCTCCTGCACCAGGCGGTCGACGGTCACCTCCGGATCGTGGCGGATCAACGC
The DNA here is from genome assembly GCA_963700115.1 of uncultured Actinomycetota bacterium. Lineage (GTDB taxonomy): Bacteria > Actinomycetota > Actinomycetes > Mycobacteriales > Nakamurellaceae > Nakamurella. The sequence goes on from OY969473.1 coordinate 2,345,856, forward strand.
CCAGGTGAGCATCTCGCGAACGGAGAGGTCGGGCTCGACGGCACACCGCTGCACCAGCACCTCGACCTGGTCCGGGTCCGGGTGCGTGCCGGCGGCCATCGCGACCCGGAGGCGGACCGAGGCATCGGGGTTGACCAGGGCGGTCTGCAGCCGCTCGGCGATCCCGCTGTCGTCCACACTGTCCTCCCTCGTCCGCCGATCCTCCGACCGTACCCAGAGTCGGGCACTCAGGTGACGGGTCGAAGGTTGCGTACCGGCCGTTCCGCCGCACGGCGACCAGGTGGACGACCAGCGATGCGGCGGCGAGAGCTGCCCCCGCCCCACCGATCGGGCACTTCGATCGCAACGATGAGGGCGCCGCCGCCAGAACCAGACTTGCCGGCTGACGAAGTGGCCGGCCAGAGCCGGTCCGAGCCCGCCACAGCCGTAGCCGAACAGGACGGGACCGACGTCAGAACCGCCGACCGGCGGAGTCCGCCATCACCGGGACCAGGGACGCGGCGCAGTCCGGTGCGTCCGGTGCGCGCCGGATCCGTTCTCCCGCAACGGCCGGCTATCGCCATCACCCGGCGGCCGGACGTTGGGATCGACAACTGGAGCCGCTGCGTGTCGTGCGAGTGCACACAGCGCCGTGATCGTCGGACGCAGGAGCGCGCAGCGATGCCCCCGTCCGCGACAGAAGGTTCCACGCTGCTCGACAACGGAGACAGGATCGACCCTGCGGGGTGCCGGCGGCGATCTCCGGTGAGGTTCGCCGCCGGTGACACGGTCGTCGTTTCGCGGGACCTCGTCATCTGAGTACTGCGCCTGCTGCCGACTGCAGCTCCCGGTTCCACGAACCCGGCTCACACGTTCGATGAACTTCGGATGCAAACATTTTCGGTTTCGACAGAGAGACCCCGATGGGTGATTGCCTCGGGCTTCGACGAAACAGCGCCGTTACCTGGTGTAACTTCGCATGGTCCGTATGAGTGGAACGAAGGTCGGGCTCGCCCGAACAGCGGAGCGTTCGCAGCACAACGCAGCGCACCAGAGAGCCGCAGCCGGGTCACGACCCGAGCTAACGATGTCGAAGGAGATGTGAGAATGCCGATCGTGGCGACCACCGTCAGGGAGCGCCGCGCCGCGCCGCATCGCCGCGCGCCGAAACGCCGCACGACGCATCACCACCCCGCCCCGCAGCAAGACCCAGAGCAGCGGCGATCGACGCGAACCGGGACGATCGTGCTGGCCGATTCGTTCTATTGGGAAGCCTTCGCGCGATTCGGGGCAGCGCTGATCAAGCGTGGGATACCGGTCGTGCGTTACACCGGTTCTTCTAAGGACACCGCCGACAGGTCCCGATTCGGCCTGCACAAGCTGCTGTTTCCCGAGATGGGGTGGCTCCCGGAGTCGTCCGGCCATGGTGCGGCCGCCCGCGTCCTCGTGGACAAGGCCGGGGAACCCTCGACAGTTGTCGTCGAAGCGTCGGACGATTTGGCTGACGCCATGTTGTCGACAGGTGCAAGCGCCGCGATGAAACGATGCAGCGGAGCCGTCGATGAGCATGTGCTGTACGACAAGTTCGAGATGACCGAATTGGTCCGCTCCCACGGGGTGCACGTTCCGAAGACCTGGGAAGACCTGTCAGTGATCGGCGATCAGGACGAGGTGGTGGTCAAGCATCGCCTTGGTTTCGGCGGGCATGGCGTGCGGATCGTGCCGGCAACCGTGGACGCCATCAGGCGCGCACAGATCGACATGTCCCCACAGCCTGAGGCCATCTTCCTCCAGGAAGTGATCACGGGTGAGACGGTTCACGTCGGCGGGGTTGCACGCGACGGGGTCATCTACGCATGTGCGGCCTATCGGTCTCGGTCGGGCCGCCATGGCGTCGGCCCGGCGACCTCGATCGAGATCATCGACGACAGCCACCTTCTCGCTGTCGGGGCACGAATCGTCGCTGGGTTGGGCTACACCGGATCGTTCGGAATGGACTTCGCACGTGGCGCTGGGGGAGAGCCTCACTTCCTCGACTTCAACAGTCGCATCTTCGGTTCGTGGATCGGACTACAACGGGCCGGTCTCGATTTCATCGGCGCCTATCTGACGGTGTACGGCCTCTCCGACCAGTTCGATCCGCGCCCTGCTCGAGTGGGAACGGTCTGCTCGGTGCAACCCACCGCTGCGGTCGTGAGTGCGGGCAGCCCGTTCATCAGGACGTTCGCATGCTCCGTGAGGCAGGCTTTCGCGGAACGCGAGTTCCTCGGCACTCGCTGGTTGGCTGTGGCGCTGACCGAGTCGTGCTGTGCGGCAGCCATCCGGGTTGTGCGAATGGCGTTCCGTGCCAAGCCCGTTTCGTCGAAGAAGGCCGGCGGCGAAACGCTCTCGCCGATGCAGTGAGCCGGGGCAAGCCCACCGAGGCTGGACGGGGAGCTCCCCGGACCCACGAGTGATGAGCCCCACGACCGGGGATGTATCTCCCGCTGGAGTCTGCACCGTTCCCAGGCACGGCCATCAGCCGTTCGGCGGCCCTACCGCCGGTCAGTTGTGTGTCCTGAGCGGTCTCCGGTGATGCCAGGTTGTCCTGCATCGCTGTGTCGAGCGTGAGCGCCGTCAGCTGTGGGCGCCCACCCCGCCGTGCGTAGTGCCGAAAGCCCGGGCGTACTGCGCCCGGATCACCGGCTGCACGTCGGGCTCCGGAGATGCCGACATCATCAACGGCCATTCGGGCCGGTCGCCGGTCAGGGCCCAGGCGGCCTGGGCCGCCGCGCCGCGGGCCACGTACTCGGCGGGGTCCGGCACGAACACCGGAGCATCGAATATCTGCGCGGCGCTCTGCTGAACGGCGGGGTTGAGGGCAGCGCCGCCGATGAGCAGGATCCGCTGCGGCCTGACGCCGCACCGGACCAGCGCGTCGAGACCGTCAGCGAGCCCACACAACAGCCCCTCGATCGCCGCTCGCGCGATATTCGCCCGCCCGGTCGAAGCGACCGTCAATCCGCTCAGTGTGCCGGTGGAGTCGGGCAGGTTCGGCGTCCGTTCTCCGGCGAGGTAGGGCAGCAGCACCACCCCGCCGGCACCGGCAGGCGCGGTCAGCGCGAGCTCACCCAACTCCTGGTGGGTCACCCCGAGCAGGCCGGCGAAGGCATCGATCACCCGCGCGGCGTTCATCGTCGCCACCAGCGGGAGGAACAACCCGCTGGCGTCGGCGAACCCGGCAACGGTCCCGGACGGGTCGTTGGCGGGGGCCGAGGTCACCGCGAAGACCGTTCCGCTGGTCCCGATCGACACCACGACATCTCCGTCGGCGGCGCCGAGACCCAATGCCCCCGCGGCATTGTCACCGGCACCCGGCCCGACGAGCACACCCTGCCGGGTGTGGCCGGCGAGCTGTCCGGGGCCGAGCACTCTGGGCAGGACGGCCGGGCGGCCGAGCGCCCGCTCGAACAGTTCGAGGTCGTACTCGCCGGTGACCGGTGACCAGTAGGCGGTGCCGCTGGCATCGGACCGGTCAGTGGCCAACTGGTCGAGATCGGGGCCGAGTTGGCTCTCACCGGCCGGTCCGTACCCGCGCAACCGCCAGGTCAGCCAGTCGTGGGGGAGCGCCACCGCGGCAACCCGGTCCGCGTTTTCCGGCTCGTGGTCGCGCAACCAGCGGACCTTCGACGCAGTGAACGATGCCACCGGAACAACCCCGGCGCGTTCCGCGTACGCCGCCGCCCCGACCTCCGCGGTCAACGTCATCGCCGCCGCCGAGCTGCGGGTGTCGTTCCACAGCAGTGCATCTCGGATGACGGTGCCGTCAGCGGCGAGCGCCACCATGCCGTGCTGCTGACCGGCGATGCTGATGGCGGCGACGTCGTCGATACCACCGGCGTCGGCGATCGCGTGTTGCAACGCGTCCCACCATGCCGCCGGCGGGACCTCGGTGCCGTCAGGGTGGGGCGCCCGTCCCGAGCGCACCACGTCACCGGTCACCGCGTCGAGGATGACGACCTTGCAGCTCTGGGTCGAGGAGTCGACGCCGGCGATCAGTGTCATGTCGCTGTCCGCGAGCCTGCCGAACCCTGCTCAGCCACGGGCGCCGATGAGGTGCTCGAGAGCCAGCTGCTGCAATCGCACGAAGCCGAAGCCCTTCCCGTTGAAGTAGGTGGTCGGATCGAAGTCCTCGTAGGCACTGCGATCGGCGAGGAAATCGTCGTAGGTCTCGCCGGGGCTCAGCGTCGGCTGGCTCAGCTCGTCGACCCGGGCGGCGGCAAGCGCCTCGATCACCTCGGGATCGGCGCGGAACGCGACGGCACGCTCCTTGAGCAACAGGTAGGAACGCATGTTGGCGGCGGCGGACTCCCACACACCCTTCTCGTCCTCGGTGCGGCTGGGCTTGTAGTCGAAGTGGCGCGGACCGTCGTAGGTGGGACCGCCGGTGGGAGAACCGTTCTCGAGCAGATCGACGAGAGCGAACGCGTTCTGCAGGTCGCCGTGCCCGAAAACGAGATCCTGGTCGTACTTGATCCCGCGCTGACCGTTCAGGTCGATGTGGAAGAGCTTGCCGTGGTACAGCGCCTGGGCGATGCCGGCGGCGAAGTTCAGCCCGGCCATCTGCTCGTGACCGACCTCGGGGTTGACGCCCACCAGTTCGGGGCGCTCCAGGCTGTCGATGAACGCGATGGCGTGACCCAGGGTCGGCAGCAGGATGTCGCCACGGGGCTCGTTGGGCTTGGGCTCGATCGCGAAGCGGATGTCGTAACCCTTGTCGGTCACGTAGTCGCCGAGCAGGTTCACCGCTTCGCGGTAGCGCTCCAGGGCGGCCCGGATGTCCTTCGCCGCGTCGTACTCGGCGCCCTCGCGGCCGCCCCACATGACGAACGTCTTGGCGCCCAGTTCCGCGGCGAGATCCAGGTTCCGCAGGACCTTTCGGAGCGCGAAGCGCCGGACGGCGCGATCGTTGGAGGTGAAGCCGCCGTCCTTGAACACCGGCGCGCTGAACAGGTTGGTCGTGACCATGGGCACGATCAGCCCGGTATCGACCAGGGCCTGCTTGAGCCGGTCGATCTGATTCTGGCGCGCGGCGTCGGTCGAGCCGAAGGCGAACAGATCATCGTCGTGGAAAGTGAGGCCGTAGGCGCCGAGTTCGGCGAGCTTCTCGACCGCGTGGACCACATCCAGCGGCGCCCGGGTCGGTCCGCCGAACGGATCGGTGCCGTTGTAGCCGATCGTCCAGAGCCCGAAGGAGAACCTGTCAGCAATGGTGGGTGTGACGGTCATGGAAGACTCCGATCAACAACACTGGTGATTTGTTGGATTGCGCAACATACTATGAACGACGCATGACGAATGTCAAGGGCACGAACCTGCCTCGCGACGATGTGGCGTCTGCCCACCGGAAGGCGAAGGCTATGACGATGCGGGGGTCCAATACCGAGACGGTCCGCCGTGGCAACCTGTCCTCGATCCTGACCCAGGCCCACCACGCAGGCTCGGTCACTCGTTCCCACCTGACCCGGACGACCGGCCTGAACCGGTCGACCGTCGGCGCCCTGGTCGGCGAACTGGTCGAGCGTCAGCTGGTGATCGAATCCGGACCCGAGCCGACCAGAACGGTGGGTCGGCCGTCGCCGGTCGTGCGACCGCATCCCGACGTGGTGGCCTTTGCCGTGAATCCGGAACTCGACGCGATCACCGTCGGGATGGTCGGTCTGTTCGGCCAGGTGGTCGCCCGACGCCGACTGCCACTGGATCGGGTGGTCGACGCGGTGACCGCCGCACGGTTGGCGGCGGAGTTGATCGCCGACCTCCGTGCGGCCGAACCCGGCCGCCGGGTGGTCGGCGTCGGCATCGCCGTCCCCGGTCTGGTGCGAGCGGGCGACGGGCTGGTCCGCTGGGCCCCGCATCTCGGCTGGCATGACGCACCCCTGGCCGAACTCATGACGGCGTCCACCACGGCGCCGGCCTTCGCCGGTAACGACGCGACCCTGGGGGCCATCGCCGAACGCACCTTCGGGGCAGCCCGCGGGGTGGACGACCTGGTCTACCTCAACGGAGGCGCCAGTGGCATCGGTGGCGGCATCATCGTGGCCGGCCGCCCGCTCACCGGGGTGGACGGCTACGCGGGCGAGTTCGGCCATCTGTTGGTCGGCGTCCACCCGCCCGATGGTCGGGAGAACCGGGAGCTGGAGGGGATCGTCAGCCGGGCCCGGTTGCTCGCCACCCTCGGCCTGACCTCGGCCACCCCGGACGAGTTGGACGACGCGTTGCGTTCGACGGCCGCGGGAGAGGTCCTCGACGAGCTGGCCCGACAGCGCACCGTCCTGAGCTTCGCACTCGCCCAGGCCATCAACATCTTCAATCCCGGAATGGTCGTGCTCGGTGGGTTTCTCGCCTCACTGCACGCAGCGGATCCGACCGGCTTTCGCCGACTGGTCAGCGAAGGTGCGCTGGCCGGGCCGTTCGAAACCGTCCGTATCGTCGAGGCCGAACTGGGCGCCGACCTGCTGCTGATCGGGGCCGCCGAGCTCGCGTTCGCGCCGCTGCTCGCCGACCCCGGCGCGTCCTCGGTGCCGGTACCGGACTGATCGCGCCCGTTCCGGGCCCTGCCGCTACCCTCGCCGCCGCAGGGTGTTCAGCATTGCCAAGCCGGGGGTCGCTGTGTCGGTGCAGATTCACACAGTCCACCTTCAGCACCACCCGGGAGGCGCTCGGCGTCAGTGCGGCCGACATCTTCGAGTCGGCACCGGTCGCGGCCTGGGGGACGCCGCGGTGGTCGTGCCCTGGATGCTGTTGCAGCGTGACGGCGCACTCGGCCTGCTGCGCCGGCACTATCCGGTGATGGAAGCCTGGGTCAAGCAGACAGCCCCGATCGCTGGGGGCGAATCACCGGTGTCTCTTCATGACGATGGTGCGCAGTGTCGCGGCCGCGGCGGCGCTGATCTCTGATCGCGCGGCTGCGAATCTTGCGCTCGGTGTTGCACAAATGGAACGCAACTCAGGAAACAATCAGCGTCAAGTGCCGGGCTCCGGCGTCGGGGCGTGCAGGTCGACCGGCGCCACGGCGTACCGGATCTGTGGAGCACGACCGCACCAGCTGAAGCGGTGGTCGTGCCGATCCCGTAACCGGTGAGATCGATTCCGGTGTCGGAGCTGTCGGGCCGGGAGCCGCGGTGCGATGCGGGCGTCGTGGGAACCACCTCCGTCGCGGGCTGCGGAAGCGGGAGCAGGAGCACTCCGGCCGGCTGCAATCGGTGCCGCGGCGGAAGTGCGTGTGCAACGTGTGCGGGTCGCCACAGGCGCACCGGGTGCTTGAAGGCTCGTTGACAGCTGTCGCGTGGTTCATGGGTCCATCATCACCAGTCACCGTGTTGCCCTGGGGAATGCTCTTCCAACACCCGGTGAACAGGCGGTTTCCGGTCATCCTGAAGCCTCGGGCGGCGGCGGCTTCGCACGCCGCGTCGCGCCGAGCCATCACGTCCTCTGGGCCGTTATTGGTCTGGGTCGGGCTCCTCTTTGTCTCTCGCAGCGTCGCTGGGCGCCGACGGCGGACTGCCCAACGAGAGCCTGGCGGGCTTCGACCGAGAGAAGCTGGCTCTGGTGCTTGTGGCAGGCGGGTGCCGGCACGGGTCCGCGTGCAGGTCCACCGATCGGTGGACACCGATGTGGTCCAGGTTGCCGTCGGGTCGGTGGACGGTGCCAGGACGGTCCAGCGACGAGGGTTGGTGTTGTCGGACAGCGAGTCCGGCACACGGTCCGCACAGCCCGGACCGACCGCCACTACCAGAGGGAACCCACACCATGTCCGTCGCCACGAAGACCGTGTCCGTCCTTGCCGCCACCGCCGTGTTCATCGGCCTCGGCTCACTCGGATCCACCGCTTTCGCCGATGCTCCTGCCGCCGCCGCGACCACCACCCAGGTGGGATCGACCCAGGGTTTCCACATCACCAACATGAGCGGCGACCCACTCACCCTGTCCCGCGTCACCGGCGCCCACCTGGACTCCGCACCGGCCGTCGGATCAGTGCTGCAGCCCGGCCAGGACGCCGACTTCGAAATCGCCTACGCCAGCGCCTGGGACGCCGACACCATCTACTACACGAACGCCCAAGGCCACACCGTCATCATCGACATCGGCGTCGAAGGCGGCACCATCCCCGAATCGCGGTGTACCTCATCCGGCGGCTACGACTGCACCCGCGCCTTCTTCCACCAGAAATACATCACCATCGCCGACCCTGCCGGAACCGTTCACGAACTGAGCGGAACCCAGGCTCAGGCCGAAGCCGACATCGCCCAACGGCTGTGCGCCAACAACAGCAACGCCACCTGCAGTTTCACCCATGAAGGGCCCGTGCAACACACCACCGGACCCCGACACCTCGTCTCCTGGCACGAGAACTCCGGCGACAAGACCGATGAGTGGCACGTCGACACCATCGACGAGCAGGAGGAGAGCAACAGCGTCGACGTCAGCGTGTCCGCCGGTTCCGAGTTCTCCGCTTTCGGGGAGAAAATCGCGCTGGAGATCAAAACCGCCTACGGCCACGAATGGTCGGTCAAGCACGGCTACAAAGTCGGCGACGACATCCCGCTCGACCCCGGCCAGACCGGCTACTTCTGGTCCGTCACCCCGGTGCTGCGCTATAACGGCACCGTCACCGTCACCATGGGCCAGACCACCTGGAAACTCCACGGAGTCCACTTCGACACCCCCGACCCCGACGGCGCCCCCGGAACCAGCTGGAACGTAGGCCCCAACAAGCTCTACCCCCTCGACCCCGCCCACCAGAACTGACACTCACACCCACAGGCGACCCGGACGGCACACCAGCCGCCCGGGTCGCCGCCGGCTGCGCCCACCTCGGACCACAAGCGCCACCACCGGCACGAAGGGTTCAAGGAACCTCGACGACCGCGTCGTTCCTCCCCACCGTCGGCCGGATCACACCGCCTGTCAGGAAAACGCGCGGGGTCACGGCGGCGGGCGGGAGTCTCAGATCTCCGCTGCAAATGACCATGGCTCAGTTGGTGGTGATGGAACGATACGTCCTTCATAGGTGCTCACGAATGCGTTCAGAGCGGGTGCAGCCGCACCACCCAGCGGGTCCGACCACAGCCGGTCGGGTCCGGTGACCGGGTGACCAGGTACAGGCACGTCAGAGCGGCCTGCTCGGTCGGGAAGTGACCTCGGGCCCAGATCACCCGCCGGTAGCGACCGACGGAGAGATCCGCTTTACATAATGTGCATTATCGGCGTCGGCGTCGGGAGTGACGGTGACCCGAAACGAATTGGCGTGCGACCTACCTCCGTCACCGTGACGAAATCAGCTTCGCTTGTCTCCGCTGGAAGCGACGCGCGCTGCTTGGCTGGTAGCGACCGCGCAATGCTGTGACGGCCGACATTGCGACCGACGGACTCCTCGGGTGAGCGTCTGTCCGTTGCAGGTAGCTGCCGCGACGACGGACCGGTTCGCCGCCAACGGATACGCGTCCGTGCCGGGCAGCACCACGGGCGTGGCGGCGGCAGCACCCGGCATCAGCGACGTGGCGGGCGCGACGAGCAGGTCCACGATGGTCTGCACCGACACGCCCGCAGCGGTGGCTCGCCCGAAACGGCCAGCAGCTTCGTGAACGGCGCCGCCGCCGACGATTCGCAGTCGCGGCACCGGCATCGCCCGGCGGGCTCATTGGTCGGGTGCCTGACCTGGACGGCACTTCGCCTCTCGGCGTGGATGGCTGTCGCGATCGACGGTGCGAGACGGGTTCGAACCCGCCGGATCGCGAGTCTCGCATCGTGTCGCACAAGGTTTCAGCCCTGCTTCAGGGGTCTTTCAGGTATTTGCAAGGCAGATCCTGGTTGGTTGATTGGTGTGACCACCCCAGCAGCCCGTAGTCCGTGAGAGCCCACCATCCAGCGTCGGCGACAGAGTTCGCTATGCGCATGACAGGAAAGCAATCACAACCCAGCCTGCCGGGTGAATTTCGAATACGCGCACCCGCGCAACCTCGTAAGCGTCACCTTCTTGACGGGCAAGCCGCCCGGATCGCGGTTCAGTTATCGGACCGTGAGCGTCGAGTGAGTACGGCCGTGCCCGCTCGAACGCAAGAAGTGCCGCAGCGTCACCGTCCGAAATCAACTGCTCATGCAAAGGAACGGAACAATGAAGGTCAAATTGAATTTCCTCCCCATTCGGAGGGCCGTGACGCTAGCGGCGCTAGCTGCGGCAATCCCGGTCGCGATGGCCACGTCTGCGAATGCCGCCACGGTTCCGCTGGGCTGCACCGTTACACCGAAGGCGCCAGTACAAGTAGCCGATAATTTCTGGACCGGCGTGAACCGGGCCAAGTTCACCGTTACTGTGTCGTGCCCTGCAGGCCGTGTCATCCATGTCGACCAGCGTGCATATGAGACGACATCGGCCGGGCGCACCCCGTTGGGTAAAAAGGGGCACATCAACGTCTTCGTCAGCAGCGGAACGCAGAATGACACGCTGAGCGTCGACGTACCCAACTCCCCAGGGTCGGAGTGGGTTATGCAGCGGGTGCAGGTGACGGTCTACGACGCGAACCACATCGATGGGCTGGTATCTCCGTGGCTCTCCTCTGGGTCGACGCTCATCAACTGAATTGCGTTTCGGACGGTTCAGCCTCCGCTGAGTGCACGCACAGGGCTCAGCGGAGGCCGTCTGAACGGTGGCGCTTGGCCCTGTCGGCACTATCGCTGTCTCGCGGTGATCACGACGTTGCCGGCGTCCGCATCCGCGGAAGCTGGGCGGGTGATCGTTGTGCCTTCCGAAAGCGCGGGAGGTGTTGTTGAGCCAGCTGAATCGCGGAGGGGGTGCCCCTGGGCGAGGTCGCACCGTAGCTCGGCCACGGCTTCCAGCTGCTCAGGGTGTTTTGACTCCCTCAGCGACGACGGTCAACGCGAGCGCTGCGGCCATGGCGGTGATCGGGTTGACCAGTGCGGCTCGCCGGGTCGGCGTCGAGTCGGCTGATGAACGACCGGTCGATCTTCGGCTCCGACACCGGAAGCCAGGGCAGGTAGGACGGCGAGGAGTAGCCGGTGCCGAAGTCGTCGATGGCGATGTGCACGCCACGTCCACGCCGTCCGGGCAGGACGCTGGACGTCCTGTCCGAAGAACGCCGGCGACGCGTCGTCCGGGAACAACACGACCCGAGAATAACCGCCCCGAACCTCGCTCGACGGACCCGAGATCCTTTGCATACGAGCACCTGTCGCACTAACACCCGCAGCCCCCGGAATCCGCCGTCCCGGCCACCCCGCCTCGTTCCGTCACTGTGACGTAAGCAGCCACAGCCCCGACACGCCGACCACGACGCCGATGGACCTCGATGTCGCCGTCGGTCTCGTGCTGCCGACCCGGGACCACGTGCTGATCCGCTGCGCAGCGGGCTCCCATCAGGACGAGAACAGCTGCGCACGGCTTACATCTCGGCGCACGCCGCCCGTTCCTGGTGCTCCGGAACCGGCCGCGGCACGCCCGGGTCAGGCCGCGCCGGCCCGCAGGTGCGCCCGCTCGCCCTGCCGGCCGAACAGGCAAAGCACCTCGACCGGGCCGGGTCCGGCGGCGTCCAGCCAGTGTGGTTCGCGGGTGTCGAACTCGGCCGCCTCACCGGGTTCGAGGATCAGGTCCTGCTCCCCCAACACCAGGCGCAGCCGGCCGTTGAGCACGTACAACCACTCGTAGCCCTCGTGCGTCCGGGGGTCCGGCGTCCCGCCGCCGCGCGGGATGATCACCTTGAACGCCTGCATCCCGCCGGGCCGTCGGGTCAGCGGGATGAAGATGCGCCCGTGCCGCCGGATGGGTCGCAGATGGATCCGCGGATCCCCGGTGTCGGGCGCGCCGACCAGTTCGTCCAGCGGGACTCCGTACGACTTCGCCAGCGGCAGGAGCAGTTCCAGGGTCGCCTTCCGCTGGCCGGACTCCAGCCGGGACAGCGTGCTGACCGAGATGCCGGTGTCCTCCGACAGGTCGGCGAGAGTGATCTCGCGGTGCCGGCGCAGCGCGCGCAGTCGGGGGCCCACCGCGGTCATGATCTGATCCAGGTCGTCGTCCATTCCCACAGCTTGCCAGAACAGCAAGGGCGCTTGCCAGCAAGGCCCCCGAAGCCGCACGGTGGCACCATGACCGATCAACTCCTCGCCCGTTACGACGTGCTGGTGGTCGGCGGCGGCGCCGCCGGCCTCAACGGTGCGCTGATGCTCGCCCGCTCCCGCCGCTCGGTGCTGGTGGTCGACGCCGGCACTCCGCGCAACGCGCCCGCGAAAGGAGTGCACGGCTTTCTCAGTCGCGACGGCATCCCACCGAGAGAACTCCTTGCCGTCGGCCGGAGCGAGATCCGCTCGTACGGCGCCCATGTCGTGGACGGTGAGGTCACCGGTGCGGTTCGCGACGGCGACGACTTCAGCGTCTCGCTCGCCGACGGCCGGACCGTCCTGGCCCGGCGTCTGCTGGTGACCACCGGCCTCACCGACGAGCTCGCCGACATCCCCGGGCTGCGCGAACACTGGGGCGGCGACGTCGTGCACTGCCCGTTCTGCCACGGCTGGGAGGTCCGCGACACCGCCATCGGAGTCCTGGCCACCGGTCCGATGGCAGCGCATCAGGCGCTGCTGTTCCGTCAGCTCAGCGACGACGTCGTGCTGTTCGAGCACACCGCCACCCTGACCGACGACGACCGTGAGCAGCTCGCCGCGATCGGCGTGCGCATCATCGCCGGCCCGGTCGCCGCCCTCGAGACCGACTCCGGTTCCGGACGTCTCGTCGGTGTCCGGTTGACCGACGGCACCGTCGTCGCCCGCACCACCGTGGCCACCGCGTCGCGGATGGTGGCCCGCGGCGCCGTGCTGGCGAACCTGGGGCTGACCCCGGTGCCACATCCGATGGGAGCGGCGATCGGCGAGTACATCCCCAGCGAGCCGATGGGCCGGACCAGCGTGCCCGGGGTCTTCGTGGCCGGCAACATCACCGATCTGCAGGCGCAGGTCGGGGCCGCGGCCGCCGCCGGCGCCCTGACCGGCGCGATGATGCACATGGACCTCATCCAGGCCGACACGGCCGCGGCCCTCGTGCGGTACCGGGCCCGGAACCTCGAACCGGCCGCCGCACTCTGATCACATCGTCGACAGCTCAGTCGCTCTCGGGTTCCGAACTGCCGTAGCGGGTCAGCAGGTAGCCGGCCGGCGGGCGATCGGCGAACAGCGGCTCGATGCGCAGTCGGGCCACCTCCGTGAACCCCAGCCGGGCGAGCTGCGCCATCAGCGCATCCAGATCCCACACGTACGCCGGCGAGGCCCGGTGACCGCCATAGGTCGCCCAGCCCCCAGGACCCGGCTCTACCGCGACCTGGACCCCGATCAGCAGGGGCGCACCGGGCTCGATCATCCGGGCGAACTCGGCCAGCGCGGCCGGGACCTGCGGCGGCGGCAGGTGGATCAAGGAGAAGTGGGCCAGGATGCCGGCGAGCGAGTGGTCGGGCGCTCCCGTCCGCAGCAACGAACCCACGTCGAACCGAAGGTCCGGCCGGTGGCGGCGGGCGATCCGCACCATCCCGGGCGAGAGGTCCACCCCGTGCGCCCGGACCCCGAGCCCGTTGAGCAGCTCCGTCCACTGGCCCGGCCCGCAACCGGCGTCCAGCACCGCCGAACCCGACCCGTGGTCGAGCACGAGGCGGGCGAAGGCGGTGATGACGGCCGTCGACAGCGTGTGCGTGGAGCTGTCGTCGGAGCGGACGAGGTCGTCGTAGGCCTGTGCAGCACTGTCGTAGTCACAGCGGACGCGCTCGTCGGCGTCGTAGGCACCGGTGGCGTCCGGATCCGTCACCGCGCGCTCCAGCCACCGTCCATCGTGTAGGAGGCGCCGGTGACCATCCGGGCGTCGTCGGACACCAGCCAGGCGACGAGCGACGCCACGTCGGAGGGCTCCACGAGCTCCTTGATGGCCGACTCGGCGAGCATCACCTTCTGCACCACCTCCTCCGGGGGGAGGTCGTGGATCCGGGCCTGGTCGGCGATCTGCTTCTCGACCAGCGGGGTCCGCACGTACCCGGGGTTGACGCAGTTGCTGGTCACCCCGTGCGGCCCGCCTTCGAGAGCGGTGACCTTCGACAGACCCTCGAGACCGTGCTTGGCGGTGACGTAGGCGGATTTGAAGGGCGAGGCCCGCAGACCATGAACCGACGAGACGTTGACGACGCGGCCGAAGCCGTGCTCGTACATGTGCGGCAGGGCCGCCCGGATCAGCAGGAACGGCGCCTCGACCATGACCCGCATGATCTGTCGGAAGTCCGCCGGCAGGAACTCGTGCAGCGGGCGGACCCGTTGCAGGCCCGCGTTGTTGATCAGGATGTCGACGTCCAGCGTCAGCGACTCGAGCGCGGCGGAGTCCGAGAGATCGACGGTCCAGGCTTGCCCGCCGACCTCGTCGGCGACCGCCCGGGCCGCCTCGCCGTTCACATCGGCCACCACGACCGTCGCGCCCCGGGCGCCCAGCGTCCGCGCGCAGGCGGCGCCGATGCCGCTGCCCGCGCCGGTGATGAGGGCCTTCCGGCCGGTCAGGGTCCCGTTCTGCGTCACTGCCACTCCCACGTCCCGTCGTTGCGAACTACCGGCTCACAGCGTCGCACGCAGGCGTCGGGCACGCGCGCACAGGACCCGGGAGGTCGACGTGGAGCGGATCGAGGGCGCGCCGGCGCAAGTGAGGGTCGGGCGCCGAGTCGCCTCGAACCGGCGGCTCAACGCAGCTCCCAGAACCGTGAGGTCCGGTGTTCTGCGAGAGCAGTTATTGCTTGGAGCCCGGGGACATACCGGCGCCCAACCGGATCGACCATAACCCCGTGACCTGCGTCACGCTGATCGGGAACCGGGTGATTCCGCCACCCGAACGAGCGGCTCCCCCGCCGCCGGATCGACGGATCAGCGCAGCCGCTCAGCCGCGCGGGCGGCGTCCATCATCGCCTCGACCAACCCGACCAGCTCTCGACCGGTCACCTTCTCACCCACCGCGGTCGCGACATCCTCGGCCGCACAGCGCATCTGGTACAGCCGGTCGGCCAGGTCGGAGGCCTCGGCCGCGGTCAGCACGACGGCGTCCACCGGAAGATCACCCCGGTTGTGGGCGTTGCGGTTCTCGTAGGCACGCTGACGGCAGGCGTGGGCGCAGTACCGGCGGCGGCGTCCCAGGCCCTCCTGCAGGGGCAGCTCACGACCGCACCATTCGCAGCGGGTGGGGGCGGTCCGGCGCATGTCCGCCACGCTAGGGCGCACCGTCGGCGCGCGGTCGCACCGACACACGTCCACTGCCGTGCAGACTGGCCCGGTGAGCGGATTCCTGGACGGTCCACGCCCGCGGGCCTTCGCCCACCGCGGATGGCACACCGGCGAGCTCGCCGGCCTGGAGAACACCGCCGCCGCTTTCGAACGGGCGCTGCGGGAGGGGATCCGCTACCTCGAGACGGATGTGCACGCCACCGCCGACGGCGTGCTCGTCGCCTTCCACGACGTCCTGCTCGACCGCGTGACCGACCGCCGGGGGGTGATCGGGCAGATGACCTGGGACGAGGTGCGACGGGCCCGGATCGGCGGGCGCGAACCCATCCCGCGGATGGACGACCTGCTCACCGACTTCCCGGACGCGCTGTTCAACATCGACGCCAAGAGCGATGCGGCGGTGGAGCCGCTCGCCCGAGTCCTGGAACGGACGGGCGCCCTCGACCGGGTGTGCCTGGCGTCGTTCTCCAGCGCCCGGCTGCGGGCCCTGCGCCGGCGGCTCGGCCCGACGGCCGTGCTGTCGCTGGGCACCCGCCAGGTCGTGCGGCTCGTCGCGCGCTCCCGGCACCTGCCGGTGCCGGTCCGCTTCAGTGGGGCGATCGCCGCCCAGGTGCCGGTGCAGCTGAATCGGCTGCCGGTGGCGACACCCGGCTTCATCCGCACGGCACAGCGACTCGGTCTCGAGGTCCATGTGTGGACGATCGACGACACCACCGAGATGGACCGGCTACTGGATCTCGGGGTCGAGGGCCTGGTGACCGACCGGCCGGACCTGCTGCGCGGCGTGCTGCAGCGGCGCGGCAACTGGCCCACCGCCGGCTGACGGCCCGTAGGGTGTCCCGCGTGTCCGCGCCTGCTCCCTCCGACCCGCCGGTGCCTGCCGACCCCGCAGCCCCGACGCGCCGTACCGAGGAACATCCAGGGGCGCTGTCGGCGGTGCCGGCTTCGGGGTCCCGACGGGGGCTGCCCCTGCGCGGCGTGGTCAAGTACTTCCACGGTCCGATGGACTGCGGTAAATCCACGCTCGCGCTGCAGATGGACCACAACTTCGCCCGTCAGGGCCGACACGGTCTGCTGCTGATCAAGCTGGACCGCACCTCACCCGGGGTCATCTCGTCGCGGATGGGTTTCGTCCGCCCCGCGGTCGAGGTCGCCGACGACATGGACCTCGCCACGGTCATCCGCGCCCAGTGGTCGCGCGGTCTGCCGGTGGACTACGTGATCGTCGACGAGGCGCAGTTCTTCACCCCGGAGCAGGTGGAACAGCTCTGCCGGATGGCCGACGACTTCCAGGTCGACGTCTACGGGTTCGGGATCGCCACCGACTTCCGTGGCCGCCTGTTCCCGGGCTCGTGCCGCTGGTTCGAGCTGGCCGACGAGGTGCAGCTGCTGCAGGTGGAGGTGCTGTGCTGGTGCGGCCGGCCCGGCCGGTTCAACGCCCGGGTCGTCCACGGGGAGATCGTCCGCACCGGCTCGACCGTGCTCGTCGCCGACACGGCCGCACCGGCGACGCTGGACGAGCCCGACGTCCAGGACCGGGTCCGCTACCAGGTGCTGTGCCGCAGCCACCACCGCAACGGTGAGCTGGGCCCCCCTGCGTCACGACCCGATCACCTGAGCTGACGGGCGGCCGCGCCGACCTCGCGGCTGAGTGCGGACGGCGGCGCCAGCGGAGACGACTGCAGGTCGATCCGCTGGATTCCGCAGTCGCAGCGGACGTAGCACACCATTCCCTGGGAGGTGCGGTGCGCCGACCGGGTGAACCAGGCGTGCTCGTGGCTCGGGGCGGAAACGGGTGTCGGGACGGCGAGGATCTGGGTCACGAGACGATCGTGCTGTAATGGCGTTGTGCATCTCAACCCTTACGGCGAATACGCCGTGCTGCTGGCGGCGTCCTTGGCGAACGACTGGCCCGACGCCCGGGCCGGCCTCGTCGGACGGGCCCGCGACTTCGGCATGACGATGACCTTCCCGGCGGCCGCGGACGACCACCGCCGTACCCGCGAGGTGATCGACCGGTGGCTCGCCGTCGTCGACGCCGATGACCCGCGCCGTCGGGCCACGCTGCTGAATGCCCAGATGGCTGCGGTCGCCGCCTACCCGCGACTGACCGACCACGACGACGAGGGCTGGCATCTGCACTACCGCGACGAGAACCAGGCCCTGCCGGAGGTCCTTGCCGCTGTGTTCGGCGTCGGCACGGCCCTGCACCTCTCCACCCGCGGGATGCACCGGCTGGCGCGCTGCGCCGCCGACTGCGAGGCCGTGGTCGTGGACGTCACCCGCAACGGCCGGCAGCGGTACTGCTCGGTCCGGTGTGCCAACCGGGCCGCCGTCCGGCGACATCGGGCACGGGGGTGAGCTGCACACGATGCTGCCGTCCCGCCGACGCGAGGGCAGGAGCCGGTCGCCCGCGATCCGCTAGACTCGAGCGGTTGAGCGGACCTCGTCCGATGTCCGACCCGCCCGCCCGACCGGCGGGAACGAACCGGACCCGGTCGGCGTTGAACCCCTTGTGCCCGCAGACGACCCGCGCGCACCCCGCACGTCACGCACCACCTGAAATGAGAGGAACCGACATGGCAGATCGCGTCCTGCGCGGCAGCCGTCTCGGAGCGACCAGCTACGAGGCCGACCGCAACCACGACCTCGCACCCCGGCGCACCGCCACCTACCACTGCCCGCGCGACCACGACTTCACCGTGCCGCTGGCCGACGACGCCGAGGTCCCCGGATCCTGGGACTGCCGGATGCACGGCCAGGAGTCCAAGCTGGTCGACGGCTCGGTTCCCGAGATGAAGAACGTCAAGCCGCCGCGCACCCACTGGGACATGCTGCTGGAGCGTCGCTCCGTCGAGGAGCTCGAGGAGATCCTGACCGAGCGGCTGACCGAGCTCCACAGCCGGCGGGGCATCGTCAGCTGACCCGAGAGCTCCGTCGACTTCAGAGCGTCCGAAGGCCCGCCCCGGCACCCGGGGCGGGCCTTCGCGCGTCCGGGGCGTCCCGGGATCAGGGCACGTCTGCCCGGATCACCGGGTTGCGGCGGGACTCCGTCTTCCTGCGGGTGGCCTGCGCGAAGCGCTGCTTCAGCCCCCAGTAGGTGATCTTGAACAGTGCCTCGCGGATGATGCTGCCGCTCATCTTCGATGCGCCGATGGACCGCTCGGTGAAGGTGATCGGGACCTCGATGACGATGAAGCCCTCCTGCACCGTGCGCCAGGCCAGATCGACCTGGAAGCAATAGCCGTGGGACTCGATGGTGTCCAGCGGCAGGGCGCGCAGCACACCGGCCTTGTAGGCGCGGTAGCCGGCGGTGATGTCGTGCAGGCCGACCCCCAGGGCCAGCCGCGCGTACAGGTTCGCGGCCTTGGACAGCACCATCCGCCGCAGCGGCCAGTTCACGACGTGGCCACCGGCGACGTAGCGGGATCCGATCACCAGGTCGCCGACGCTGGTCGCGGCCAGGATCCGGGGCAGGTTCTCCGGGGCGTGCGAGCCGTCCGCGTCCATCTCGACGAGGGTGTCGTACCCACGCTCGAGACCCCACTGGAACCCGGCGATGTAGGCCTTGCCGAGCCCGTTCTTGGCGGTCCGGTGCAGCACGTGCAGGTGATCGTCCGCCGCGGCGCGGTGATCGGCCAGGGCGCCGGTGCCGTCGGGGCTGTTGTCGTCGACCACGAGGACGTCGACCTCGGGGGCCGCGGCGCAGATCCGGTCGAGGATGAGCGGCAGGTTCTCGATCTCGTTGTAGGTGGGGACGATCACCAACACACGGCCGGGAGTCGGGGCGGAGCTTTCGGGCATGTCTACAACACACCTTCCTGAGTTCGAGGACGGGCAGCGGCGTCGGGTCGGAACTTCTGCGGACGGGACAGCGCCAGTGCGAGAGCGAGTGGCGTCGACAGGGTGAGCAGCCACTCGACCGGTCCGCCGAGCAGAGTACCGGGCGTGGTCGTCGACGCCAGGCCCACACCCGGCGTGAGGTAGCCGGGGGTGAAGAGTCCGATGGTGGAATCGACGCTGCCGTCGGACCGGATCACCGCCGACACCCCGCTGGTCGCGGCGATCAGCACGTCCCGGCCGTGCTCGACCGCACGAACCCGGCTCATCGCCTGCTGCTGGTACGTCTCGTCGGTGTAGCCGAAGGTCGCGTTGTTGGTCTGGACGACGAGCAGCTGGGCGCCGCCGTCGACGACGTCCCGGACCAGCCCGTCCTCGACGATCTCGAAGCAGATGACGTCACCGACGTTCACCCCGGCGATGTCGAGATTGCCGGCGGTCGTGCCGGGGAGGAACTCGCCGCGCAGCAGATCGACCTTGTCGGAGAAGACCCGGAAGAAGCTGCGCCACGGCATGTATTCGGCGAAGGGCACCGGGTGCCGCTTGGTGTACGACTGACCGGGTCCGGTGACCGGGTCCCAGACGATGCCCTGGTTGAGGTTCCGCGTCGGGTCGTCGGTGCCGACCACCGCGCCGACCAGGATCGGCACCCCGATGTCGGCGGCCGCGTCGGCGATGACGGCCGCGGCGTCGTTGTTGCGGTACGGGTCGATGTCGGAGGAGTTCTCCGGCCAGATGACCAGTGCCGGCTGGGGCGCTGTACCGGCCCGGACCTCCTCGGCGAGCTCGTGGGTGCGCGCAGCGTGGTTGTCCAGGACGGCCCGACGCTGGGCGTTGAAGTCCAGGCCGGCCCGCGGGACGTTCCCCTGGATGACGGCGACCGTCTGCTGCGGGTCGGCCGCGGTGTCGTGCTCGGTCAGCAGGCCGGCGAGACCGGCCGCGAACGGCAGCGCGGCGACGACGGCAGCCGCCGTCCACCGCCGCCGGTCGGCTCGGTCGGAGCCCAGCCGCCGCACCAGCTCGGACAGCGCGAAACCGGCCAGTGCGGTGAGGAACGCGAGCCCGGACGAACCGAGCAGCGACGCGGCCGGGAGCAGGGGGCCGTCCGGCTGCGTGAAGGCGATGCCGCCCCACGGGAAGCCGCCGAACGGGAACCGGGCGCGCAGCGCCTCCCCGAGCACCCAGGCGGCCGCGCCGAACACCGGCCACGCCGGCAGGCGTCGGGTCGTCGCGGCGATCAGCATCCCGGCCGGGACCACCAACAGCGCCTCGGCGACGGCGAGTGCGAGCCACGGCACCGCCCCGACGTAGACGCCCGACCAGCTCAGCAACGGGATGAAGTAGGCCGCGCCCGCCAGCAGCGACAGCCCGGCCGCCACCCGCAGTCGGCGCCCGTGCAGGACGAGGCCGAGCAGCATCAGGCCGAGGATCGCCGACCACCACCACGTCCGCGGAGCCGTACCCAGATACAGCCCGCCACCGCCGGCCAGGGCCCCGACGATCCGCAGTCCGCCGGCGCCGCGCACCGAGCGCCAGCGCCGACCGATCACCGTGTCGCGGAAGGCGGGGGTGCCTGCAGCGCCGGCACCGTCGCCCGGCGGGGCGTGCAGGGTCGGGAAGGCCATCCGACCAGCGTAGTGGCCGGATCAGCGGGGAACGGCCGCGTGCGGGAGACGACGGCCCGCCGGCCCGGACGCGTGTCGGCGACGACGCCCCGGCCCCGGTTGCGGAGCGCGACGGTAGGGTGACGCCGACGACCGGGGCCGTGGCTCCGGAGTGCCAGCGGGGGGCCGGGCACGGCCGCCGGACCGAGCGGAGCCTGACCATGGACCACCACCTGTTGCTCGCCTACTGCACCGGCCGGCCGGGCGCCGAGGCCACCAAAACGAAGCACGGGCACGACGAGGTCAGGGTCGACGGCCAGGCGTTCGCCGTGTTCGGCCCCGAGATCGGCACCGTCACGCTCAAGTGCGGCCGGGACGCCGACGAGGCGCAGTGGTGGCGCGACGCCTACCCCGACGACGTGCTCATCGCCCCGTACATCGGCCATTACGGCTGGAACACCTTCCGCCTGTCGGCCGAGATCGACGACGCCGAGTTCTGTCGCGCCGTCGAGGTGTCCTACGCCGATGTGGTGCAGCGCGAGGCTGCCGCGGACGAGGCCGCCGGCGGGATCACCGGGGAAGCATCGAGCTGATCAGCAGGCCCGTGTCGTAGGCGACCCGGCCGGCCGCCACGGTGGCCACGCACTCCGGGTTCGCCGCGTCCGGCCCGAGGTCGGGCAGCAGCGGTACCCGGGAACGCGGGTCGGTCGACCAGCGCTGTGCCATCTCGGCGGCTTCCGGCCGGACCAGCGGACCGGTGTTCCAGACGGCGAGGTCGGCCACCGACCCGACCGTCAGCACTCCCCGGTCCGATCCGCCGGGCAGCCCGGTGGGCACCGCGGGTGTGCGCGGTGAACGCGGCCCGTGGCGTCACCGACGAGCCGGGCGTGCGGTGGTTGACCGCCGCCCGGACAGCCGCCCACGGCTCGGCCGCGGTGACCGGGGCGTCGGAGCCGAAGGCGAGGGTGACCCCGGCAGCGGCGATGGCCGCGAACGGGTTCATCGGTCGGGCCCGGCCGACGCCGAGTCGCTCGGTGTAGAGCCCGTCGTCGCCGCCCCACAGCGCGTCGAACAGCGGCTGGACGCTGGCGACAGCGCCGCAGCGGGAGAGGATCTCGATGTCGTCGGCCGAGATCATCTCGGCGTGCTCGATCCTCGGCACCACCGCCGCGAGAGGCAAGGTGCCGCCGAGGATCTCGGCGGCTCGTCGGAGGCCCCCCGCGACCGCGGCCACGGCGTCGTCCCCGATGGCGTGGAAGCCGGGCTGGATGCCGGCCCGCGCGCAGGCGACGAGGTGATCGGCGATCTGGTCGTCGGTCAGGTAGCGCACTCCCCGACCCGGATGGTCGGCGTAGGTCTCGTGCAGGGACGCCGTCCGGGAGCCGAGGGCGCCGTCGACGGACAGGTCGCCGCCGAGGGCGTGCGCGCCGGTGCGGGCCAGCAGCTCGGCGGCCTCCACGGGGTCCCCGACCGCCTGCCCGAGATAGGCGAGCACCGACAGCGGGGTGTCGAGGGTCAGCAGCCCGGCCAGGTCGGCCAGGGCCTGCGGGTCGGAGAAGGCACACTCGTGCACCTCGACGATGCCGCGGGACGCGGCATGGGTCAGGAACGCGTGTTGTGCGGCGGAGCGGTCGGCGTCGGTCAGCAGTGAACGGGCCAGCCGGCGGGCCTCGTGGTGGCTGTCCTGGGTCAGCGGGCCGTCCAAGGTGAAGCCGACCCGGCCCGGGTCCAGCCGGTCGCCGATGGCGGTGGACACCACTGCGGAGTGCACGTCGATGCGAGACAGGTAGGCCGGGCGGTTGCCGACCGCGGCATCGATCTCGTGGCGGCTCGGGGGCCGCCGCTCCGGCCAGCCGGCGTCGTCCCAACCGTGCCCCCAGATGAGTGCGGCGGCGGACGCGGCGGCGTGGGCGCGCAGCTGGTCCAGCGCCTCGGTCAGGCTGCGGGCGCCACGCAGGTCCAGCCCCACGAGCGCGAGCCCCGCGTCCGTGCAGTGCACGTGGGCGTCGACGAACGCGGGTGCGACGAAAAGCCCGTCCAGGTCGATCGTCTCGTCGATGTGACCGGCCTGCTCGACCCCGGTGTCGGGGCCGATCCAGCTGACCACCCCGTCGGTGATCGCCAGGCAGGTGGCAGCAGGTTCAGCGGGATTGTGGATGCGGCCGCCGCGCAACAGTGTCGTGGTCATCGCCGTCCAGTGGAGCACGCCGGCGTCACGGCCGGGTACTCCGGCCGAGATTCGAGTGGGCGGCGGCCGTCGTCCCGGATCGGATCACCCCTGTGGGTCGCCTCGATCTGCGACGATGACCCGGTGAGTACTGCAACCACGCGCCTCGACGACCTCGACCATCCCAGGACCGAGGACGGCCTGTCCGACGCCCAGGTCGCGGACCGGGTCGCGCGCGGCCTGCTGAACACCACCGACCGCACGTCGACCCGGTCCGTCTGGGAGATCATCCGGACCAACGTGATGACGCGGTTCAACGCGATCCTGGGTGCGTTGTTCGTGCTGATCCTGATCGCCGGCAGCCCCATCGACGGTCTGTTCGGCGTGGCCTTGATCGTCAACTCCGGTATCGGCATCGTCCAGGAGCTGGCGGCCAAGCGGAAGCTCGACCGATTGGCGCTGCTGAACGCGCCCACCACCAAGGTGGTCCGAGGCGGTGTCGTCTCGACCATCCCGACCGGTGACGTCGTGCTCGACGACCTCATCGAGCTGCGCGCGGGCGACCAGGTCCCGGCCGACGGGAAGCTGATGACCAGCGCCGGCCTGGAGATCGACGAGTCGAACCTGACCGGTGAGTCCGACGCGGTCCCGAAAGGCCCCGGCGACGAATGTCTCTCGGGCACCACGGTCGTCGCGGGCGCCGGCCGCTTCCACGCCGCCGCCGTCGGCCCCGACGCCTACGCCAACCGGATCGCCGCCGAGGCACGCAAGTTCACCAGGACGCGGTCGGAGATCCAGGACTCCATCAACACGTTGCTCAAATACATCACCTGGGTCATCGTCGTCGCCCTGCCGCTGCAGATCTGGTCGCAGTGGCGCACGATCGGCGACCAGGGCTGGCAGCAGGTCATCATCCGGTCGTCCGCCGGGCTCGTCGGGCTGGTGCCGGAAGGCCTGGTGCTGCTGACGTCGGTCGCGTTCCTGCTCGCCGCGGTGACCCTGACCAAGCAGCAGGTGCTGGTCCAGGAGCTCCCCGCCGTCGAGGGCCTGGCCCGGGTCGACGTCGTCTGCCTGGACAAGACCGGCACGCTCACCGTCGGCGACATCGTCTACGAGGGACTCGAACACCTCGAACCGGAACACGACGACGCCTACGTCGAGGCCGCCCTCGGAGCGCTCGCCGACGACCCCAACGCCAACGGCACCCTGGTCGCGGTGGCCGCGAAGCTGGCCGCGCCCGAGGGCTGGCACCGCACCCAGACGGTCGCGTTCAACTCGGCCCGCAAGTGGTCGGCCGCGGAGTTCCAGGGTCAGGGCTGCTGGGTCTTCGGCGCCCCCGACGTCCTGCTGCGCGCCGACGACCCGATCCGCGACCGGGTGCGGGAACTCGCCGCCACCGGCCGCCGGGTGCTCGTCGCCGGCCAGACCCGCCACCCGCTCACCGGGCCGGTGCTGCCGGACGGCCTGGTGTGGAAGGCGCTGGTCATCCTGGGCGAGCAGGTCCGCCCGGACGCCGCCGAGACGCTGAGCTTCTTCGCCGCACAGGGCGTCGCCATCAAGGTCATCTCCGGCGACAACCCGGACACGGTGGCCGCCATCGCCCGCCGCGTCGGTCTGGACACCACCCACGTCGTCGACGCCCGCACCATCGGCGAGGACGCGGAGGAGCTTCGCGAGATCGCCGAGCAGACCACCGTTTTCGGGCGGGTGTCGCCGCTGCAGAAGCGGATGCTGGTGCAGGCGCTGCAGAAGAACGGCCACGTCGTGGCGATGACCGGCGACGGGGTCAACGACGCGCTCGCCCTCAAGGACGCCGACATCGGGGTGGCCATGGGCAACGGCGCGCAGGCGACCAAGGCGGTCGCCCAGCTGGTGCTGCTGGACGGCAAGTTCTCGCACCTGCCGAGCGTGCTGGCCGAGGGCCGCCGGGTGATCGGCAACGTCGAGCGGGTGGCCAACCTGTTCGTCGCCAAGAACGTGATGAGCCTGATCGCCATCGTCAGCGCGGCGGTGTTCTTCCTGCCGTTCCCCTTCCTCCCCCGGCACCTCACGCTGGTGTCCACCGTGACGATCGGCATCCCGGCGTTCTTCCTCGCGCTGGGCCCGAACAAGCGCCGCTACATCCCCGGCTTCCTCGACCGCGTGCTGCGCTTCGCGATACCGGTGGGGGTCATCGCCGGGATCTCGGTGATCGCGGCGTACCTCGTCACGCACGGCAGCTTCCCCGGCCGGGACGGCCGGGAGCAGACCGGCACCGCCGCCACCTTGGCGCTGGTCGTCGTGTTCCTGTGGATCCTGATCTGCCTGGCCCGGCCGTTCGTGCTCTGGAAGGCGGTGCTGATCGGTTCGATGATCGGCATCGTGGTGCTGGCGTTCATGCTCCCGGCCGGCCGTCGGTCCTTCGAGTTCGAACTGACCGGCGAGTTCGTCGGGTGGGCGCTGCTGATCGGCGCAGTAGGGGCGGCCCTGGTCGAGATCGTCTACCGGACCTTCGGCAAGCCGCAGGCATCGGTGCACTGAGCGCCACGAGCGCGTTCAGGTGTGACGCGCGGCCCCGGTAGGCGAAGATGAACCCATGAGCGGAATCTTTGCCCTTCTCGACGATGTCGCGGCCTTCGTCAAACTCACCGCCTCGTCGCTGGACGACATCGCCGCCGGTGCCGGCCGGGCCGGCGTCAAGGCGGCCGGTGTGGTCGTCGACGACGCAGCTGTCACCCCGCGGTACGTGCAAGGCCTCAAGCCCGAGCGTGAGCTCTCGATCATCTGGCGGATCGCCAAGGGGTCGCTCCGCAACAAGCTGCTGATCATCCTGCCGGTGGCACTGCTGCTGAGTCAGTTCGCGCCGTTCCTGCTGACGCCGATCCTGATGCTCGGCGGCACCTACCTCTGTTACGAGGGTGCCGAGAAGCTGTGGGAGAAGTTCTCCGGGCACGAAGCCGAGGCGCAGGACCCGGCAGAGAGAACCGGCGATCCGGTCGACCACGAGAAGGAGGTCGTCTCGGCCGCCACCCGGACCGACTTCATCCTGTCCGCGGAGATCATGGTCATCGCCCTCAACGAGGTGGCCGACCAGGGGCTGGTGGCCCGGGCCCTCATCCTGATCGTGGTGGCGGTGCTGATCACCGCGCTGGTCTATGGCGCTGTCGGCCTGATCGTCAAGATGGACGACGTCGGCCTCGCGTTGGCCAGGAAGAAGGGCAAGGCCGTCGCGGGGTTCGGCCGTGGCCTGGTGACCGCGATGCCGATCGTGCTCTCGGTGCTGTCGTGGGTCGGCATGGTCGCGATGCTCTGGGTCGGTGGTCACATCCTGCTGGTCGGTGCCGACGAGCTCGGCCTGCACGCGCCGTACGACGTGGTCCACCACCTCGAGGTCGCCGTGCACGACGCCACCGGTGGCGCCGGTGCCGTCCTCGGATGGATCACCAACACGTTCTTCTCGGCGGTGCTCGGGATGGTCGTGGGTGCGATCATCGTGACCCTGCTGCACGTGCTGCCGATCGGCAAGAAGGCCGGTCACGGCGCGGCGGGCTCCGCGACGCACTGAGCCGGTGACGGCGGTGCTGCCCGGGGGCGGCCTGCCGAGAACCCGCCGGCGCGGCGGCGGGCGCGGGGTCAGGCCTGCGTCTCCACCAACGGCGGCCGGTCCTCGAAGGGGGTCGAGAGGACGACGGTGGTCCGGGTCGACACGTGCGCGGCCGCCCGGATCTGGGCGAGCAACGCCTCCAGGGCACCGGGCGTCGGCACCCGCACCTTGAGGATGTAGGACTCGACGCCGGCGACGGAGTAGCAGGCCTCGACCTGCCGGAGGTGCGCGACGCGACTCGGGTAATCGTCCGCGGCGGCCGGGTCGATCGGCGTCAGGGAGACGAAGGCCGTCAGCGGCAGGCCGATCTCCTCGCCGCCGATGCGCGCCGCGTAACCCTTGATGACGCCGCGCTGCTCGAGCCGCCGCACCCGCTGATGGACGGCCGACACCGACAGCCCGACCCGCTCGGCGAGGTCGGTGTAGGAGCACCGGCCGTCGGCGGCCAGCTCGTTCGCGATCCGCGCGTCGATGTCCTCGAGCATGTCAACCTCTCACTTCACGCCGGGCATTGGAACGGCGACAACACTTGCCCACCACCGGATTCGGATGACGGGGCCGTACTGACAAGGCCGGGATCAGACGACCGTGAGGTCGCGGGTGCAGTTGTTGATCCGCAGCGGGCCGTCGTCGGTGGCGACGACGATGTCCTCGATGCGGATCCCGAAACGGCCCGGGAGGTAGATGCCGGGCTCCACCGAGAACGCCATCCCGGCGACGAGCGGCCGGGTGTTGCCGGCGACCATGTACGGGTCCTCGTGCACCTCCAGGCCGATGCCGTGGCCGGTGCGGGTGATGAAGTACTCGCCGTACCCGGCGTCCACGATCACCTGGCGGGCGGCGGCGTCGACCGCCTCGCAGGGCGCCCCGACCACGGCCGCGTCCACGCCGGCCTGCTGGGCGCGCTGGACGATCTCGTACACCGCCGCGAACTCGGGATCTGCGTCACCGGCGACCTGGTAGGTCCGGGTGCAGTCGGAGAAGTAGCCGCCGCGATGGGGTCCGCCGATGTCGACGACGACAGCGTCCCCGGCCCGGACGACCCGGTCGGACGCCTCGTGGTGCGGGCTGGCCCCGTTCGGGCCGGAGCCGACGATGACGAAGTCGGCCCGCTGGTGCCCCTCGGCGATGATGGCGGCGGCCACGTCGGCGGCGATCTCGTGCTCGGTGCGCCCCGCGCGCAGCCACTCCCCGATCCGCTCCTGGACCCGGTCGATCGCGGCACCGGCGGCCGCGAGCTCGTCGATCTCCCCCGCGGACTTCAGGGTCCGCAGCGCGGCGACGGCATGACCGGCCAGCGACAACTCCGAACCCGGCACGGCGGCCCGGATCTTCAGGGCGTGCCCGGCCGGCATGGAGTCGCCGACGGCGATCCGGGCGGTGCCGGCCGGCAGCAGATCGGCCACCAGCGCGTAGGCGTCCTGACCGTCGAGCCAGGTCGCGACCTGCACGGCGTCCTCGGCGGAGGTGCCCGCCCAGCCCAGCCGCTCGAGCTGTGGCACCAGCAGCGTCGCCGCACCGGCGATGGGCACGATGAGGCAGCTGAGCCGCTCGTGCGAGGCCACCGAATGGCCGAGCAGGTATTCGACGTCCGGTCCCGGCGTCAGGACGGCGACCTCGGCACCGAGGTCCTTGACGGCGGTCCGGAGCCGGTCGAGCCGGTCGACGTACGGGAGGGTCGCGGTCGGCATGGGGATCACCCTAACCGGCGGCAGTCGGCCGTCCGGAGCCCCGACACCGACCCGGCCGCAGCGTCGGCCGGGTCGGTGTCGGGGCTGCGGGATAGCGTGCAGCCATGTTGCAGCTCCTGGACCTTGCCGGCATCTACTTCCGCGCGTTCTTCGCGGTGCCCGGGTCGGTGAAGTCGCCGACCGGGAAGCCGGTCAATGCGATCCGCGGGTCGCTCGACATCATCCGGCGGGTGGTCGACGACTGTCGGCCCACCCATCTCGTGGCCTGCCTGGACCTCGACTGGCGGCCCGCCTTCCGGGTCGCTGCGATCCCGTCGTACAAGACGCACCGGGTGCTGGTCAGCGCGCCCCCGGTGCGCGGGGTCGCCCAGGAGGTGGTGCCGGACGAGCTGTCACCGCAGGTACCGGTGCTGCTGGAGATCCTCGGTGCGATGGGGATCGCGCTGGCCGGCGCCCAGGGGTACGAGGCGGACGACGTCATCGGCACGCTCGCCGAGCACCGCAGCCGGCCGGTCGAGGTGGTCACCGGCGACCGGGACCTGATGCAGCTCGCCACCGACGACGATCCGCCCGTCCGGATCCGCTACATCGGCGCCGGGATGGCGAAGACCGAGGTGCTCACCGGCGCGGCGGTGGCGACCAAGTACGGCATCCCCGCTGCGGGGTACGCCGACTTCGCGGCGCTCCGCGGGGACCCGTCCGACGGCCTCCCGGGGGTCCCCGGAATCGGCGACAAGACGGCTGCGTCGCTGATCGCCCGGTTCGGTCACCTCGAGGGGCTCGTCGCCGCTGTCGCCGACCCCGGGTCGGGGCTGACCGCCTCCATGCGCCACAAGCTGACGCCGTCGCTCGAGTACCTGGAAGCGGCGAAGATCGTGGTCCGGGTCGCGCGGGACACCGCCGTGATCATGGACCGGCCGGACCCGGTGGCGCCGGCCGCCCCGGCCGAGCCGGACCGGCTCGCGGAGTTGGCGGCGGAGTACGGCGTCGGGAACAGCGTCGAGCGGCTACTGCAGACGCTGGGCGATCTGGGGCGCTGAGCCGGGCCCGGGGCAAACGCCACCGCCGCCATCGGAAGGGTTCCGGCGGCGGCGGTGACTGCCGTCGGCGATCAGCGGTCAGCTGGCGGTGCCGTTGTCAGTTGGGCAGACCGACGGTGTAGTTGCCCTTCTCTGCGTCGTTCTTCTCGTCACCGGTGACCTCGATGGTCACCGTCTTCCGCTCGCCCTTGACGTCGACCTCGCAGGTGAACGTGGTGCCCTTGACGACGGGCTGGTCGGCGGGGCAGGACGGGTTGCTGACGTCGGCAAAGCCGTACCCCTGCGGGCTCGGCTGGGTGAGGATCTCGCGGACCCCGTCGGCCACCGAATCAGCGTTGAAAGTTTCCTTGTTGAGGAAGCCCGGCCACAGGAACGCGGCCACCGCAGCCAGCGCGATGACCACCGCGACCACCGCCGCGACGATGATCGGGGTCTTGCTGCCGGCCGGCTTGGAGTCGCCGGGCTGCTGACCGTAGGGCCGCGCGGGCTGCCCGTATGGCTGTGCCGGCTGGGCGTAGGGGTGTGCCGGCTGGGTGTACCCCGCCTGGCCGTACCCGGTGGCACCGGTGTTCTGGCCGTACCCGGTGTTCTGGCCGTAGGTCGGCTGCTGGCCGTACCCGGTCTGGCCGTAGGTCGGCTGCTGGCCGTACCCGGTCTGGCCGTAGGTCGGCTGCTGACCGTAGCCGGTGGCCGGACCGTAGCCGGTCGGCTGATCCTGGCCGTACTGACCCGGGACCGCAGGCTGCACTGTGGTCGGTCGACCGGCCGATGGGTCGTAGCCCTGCTGACCCCCGCCCTGCTGCCCGGGGCCCTGCTGCCCGGGGCCCGGCGGCCCGTATCCGGGTGGACCGTACGACGGCGGGCCGTACTGCGGCTGCCCGTACCCCTGCTGACCCGAGCCCGGCTGACCCGAGACCGGTTGCCCGGCATCGGACCCGCCGTACGCGGCCTGGCTGCCGGTCGTGGGTGGCCCGTACCGGTTGGCCGCCGGCTGCGCACCGGTCGAGGCGTCGCCCTGGCCGTAGCTCTGCGGACTCCAGCCCTGCTGCCCGGAGCCCTGCTGCCCGTAGGCCTGGCCGGAACCCTGCTGGTCGTCACCCTGCTGGCCGTCACCCTGCTGGCTGGAGCCTTGGTCGGGCGAGCCGTACTGCGGTGCGGCCGGTGGGGCGCCGGTCCCCGGGCCCTGGTCGCCGTAGGGCGGCGCGCTCGGCTGGCCGCCGGTGGCCGGCTCGTCCGAGCTCGGCTGATCCGGACCGTCGGCCGGCGTGGACCACGGAGCCGCCCACTGCTGAGTCCCGTCCGGCTGCTGTTCCTGGTCGGATGGACTCGGGTCGTGTGGCGTGCTCATCGCGGACTCCTCACCTCGTACGAGAACCGGGCGGGCGCAGTCCCGCGGCGTCGTCATCGACGTTGATCCAATCACGCGGCCTCCGCCGGTCGCGGCGCAACGGGCAGAAACAGACGACGCGGCACCCAGCCGGAGCGCTGCCGTCGTCACCCGGCGCCGAGCGCGACAACGCCGCGACGCAGCTCCTTGACGGCCTCACCGGCAACCTGGCCGACGGTGCCGTCGTCCACGCCCTGCAACTGGTCGAGCAGGTCGATGACCTGCCGGCACCACCGCACGAAGTCGCCGGCGGACAGCTCGGACCCCGACGACGAGGCGGTGGCCAGCGCCTGGGTCAGCGTGGACCCGTCGGCCCAGGCCGCGACGGCCGACGCGAACCCGATGTCGGGCTCACGGGTCGCCGGCAGGCTCGCCTCGCGTTCGAGCCCGGCGATCCGCGACCAGATGCGGACGGTGTCGGCGATGGCGGCGGCAGCGGCGCTGCTGGGCATCCGCGGGGCGACGGAGACGTCCTGCCGCGCCTCGAACACCAGCACCGAGACGGTTGCTGCGAGGTCGGCGGGACCCAGGCCCGACCAGGCGTCCGAGCGCAGGCACTCGGCGACGACCAGGTCGCTCTCCGACCAGATCCTGGACAGCTGACGGCCGGCGTCGGTCAGCCGCGACCCCTGCAGGTAGCCGAGCGACCGCAGGAGTCCGACGATCCGGTCGAGGGCGTTGCCGAGCGAGTCCTTCGCCGACGACACCTTCGCCGTCAGCGCCCGGTTCTCGGTGAGCAGTTGGTCGCGCCGCCGGGCCCACTGGAGGTGTGCGTCCCGGTCGGCGCAGCCGTGCACCGGATGGGTGCGGATGGCGACCCGGAGGACACCGATCTCGGCGTCATCGGAATGGTCGCGACGGGACCCACCACGCGGCATCGCGATCCCCTGGGCCAGGAGCGTCGCGGCGATCTGACGCCGGACCTCGGCGGATCCGTGGTCGACGTGTTTCGGCAGCCGGACGTGACCCAGAGTCGGCACCGGTCCGCGGAAGTCGGCGTTGGACAGCCGCCCCGCCCAGCGCTTCTCGGTGACCACCAACGGCCGTGCGCTCCCGTCCGAGCTGACGCCGGGATCGAGGACCACAGCGAGACCGGCACGCCGGCCACCGGGGACTGCGACGACGTCGCCCTTGCGCAGCCGGGCGAGGTCGTCGTGGGTCTGGTCGCGGCGCCGCGCCGCGCCGCCGCGGGCGGCGTCCTTCTCCAGCCGGGTCAGGTCGTTGACCAGCCCGTAGTACTCCTCGACGTCACCGAGGTGGCAGGCCATCGAGTCGCTGTGCTTGGCAATGGCCTCTTCGTTGCGGCGGAGTTGCCGGGCCACCCCGACCACGGCGGCGTTGGCCTGATACTGCGCGAAGGACTGTTCCAGCAGTTCGCGGGCCTGCTGGGGACCCATCCGGTCGAGCAGGTTGACGGCCATGTTGTAGCTGGGCCGGAACGACGACCGCAGCGGGTAGAGGCGTTTGGAGGCGAGGCCGGCGACCGCCCGCGGGTCCATGCCCGGCGTCCACATCACGACCGCATGGCCCTCGACGTCGATGCCGCGACGGCCGGCCCGGCCGGTGAGCTGGGTGTACTCCCCCGCGGTCAGGTCGACGTGGCCTTCCCCGTTGTATTTGACCAGCCGCTCCAGGACGACGGTGCGGGCCGGCATGTTGATGCCCAGCGCCAGCGTCTCGGTGGCGAACACGGCCTTGACCAGGCCGGCGACGAACAGCTCCTCGACGGTCTCCTTGAACGCCGGCAGCAACCCGGCGTGATGGGCGGCGATGCCGCGCTCGAGTCCGTCACGCCATTCCCAGTAGCCGAGAACGGCGAGGTCGGCTTCCGGCAGCTCCGCCGTCCGCCGGTCGACGACGGCACGGATCTCGGCCCGTTGGGCCTCGGTGGTCAGCCGCAGACCCGCGTGCAGGCACTGCTGGACGGCGGCGTCGCAGCCGGCTCGGGAGAAGATGAACGTGATGGCGGGCAGCAGTCCGTTGCCGTCGAGCCGCTCGATGACGTCGGCGCGCGACACCGGCCGGAAGCTCTGCCGTCGCGGCTCGTACCGGCGCCCGGGCCCGCCGCCGCCGCTGAACCGGCCGTGCCGGGACTCCGCCTCCGACGCCGCCCGGGCCAGCGCCGGGTCGATGCGGGTCTGCTGGCGGAGCAGATCGCTGTCCTCGGCCGTGTTCATCGACGCGAAGAGGTCATACATCCGGCGGCCGACCATCATGTGCTGGAACAGCGGAACCGGCCGGTGCTCGTCGACGACGACGGTGGTGTGGCCGCGGACCTCCTGCAGCCAGGCCCCGAACTCCTCGGCGTTGCTGACGGTGGCCGACAGGCCGATGAGCTGCACGGACAGGTCGGTGTGCAGGATGACCTCCTCCCACACCGCCCCGCGGAACTTGTCGGCCAGGTAGTGGATCTCGTCCATCACGACCGACGTCAGACCGTCCAGATCGGGCGAGTCGGCGTAGAGCATGTTGCGCAGCACCTCGGTGGTCATCACCACGATCGGTGCGTGCGAGTTCACCGAGGTGTCGCCGGTGAGCAGGCCGACGTGCTGAGCGCCGTGGCGGGCCACCAGATCGGCGTACTTCTGGTTCGACAGCGCCTTGATGGGCGTCGTGTAGAAGCACTTGCCGCCGTGCCGCAACGCGCGGAATACCGCGAACTCACCCACGATCGTCTTGCCGGCCCCGGTCGGTGCGCAGACCAGGACGCCCTGACCTTGCTCGAGGGCCTCGCACGCGGACCGCTGGAACGGGTCGAGGCTGAAGGAGAGTCCGGCGGTGAACTCGGTCAGGTCGGCGAACCGGGCGCGGTGTCGCGACTTCACGAACCGCTCGGCCGGGGACAGCTCCATTTCCGGCTCAGTACTCACCTGACCAGGGTGTCACACGCCGGAGTGGGAGGTCGGCGGCAGCGCCGGCGGGCTCAGATCGCGGACGCCTGATCGTCGGACAGGCCGGCCAATACCTCGCCCTCGGGGTCGTTGCGGCCCTTGCGCTTGTCGTTGAACTTGGCGATCTGGGTGCTGATCTCGTACAGCAGACACATCGAGAGGGCCAGCGCCAACATGCTGATCGGGTCGTTGCCGGGGACGACGAGAGCGGCGAACACGAAGATCGCGAAGATGGCGTAGCGACGCCACTTGGCCAGCTGACGGCCCTTGAGCACACCGATGAAGTTCAGCGCGACCAGGAACAACGGCAGCAGGAAGCTGATGCCGAAGACGATGAGCAGCGTCATCAGGAACGAGTAGTACTCGTTCGGGCCGGTCATGTTGACGACGCTGGTGTCGGCGAAGTTGAACAGGACCTTCAGGCCCTCGGGGATGACGAGGTAGGCGAGGTAGGCCCCCGCGGTGAACAGCAGCGCCGCCAGCGTGGTGAACGCGACCGCGTACCGGCGCTCCTTCGCGAACAGCGCGGGCGTGACGAACGCCCAGATCTGATAGATCCAACCGGGTGAGGAGAACACCAGACCCGCCATCAGGGCGGCCTTGAGCTGCAGCTGCAGACCCGAGAACGGGTTCGTCGCCAGCAACCGGGCAGCTTCGTCGCCGGATGCGACGCGGTAGGGCTCGACGAGGAGGTCACCCAACGACGGGATCGGGCCGACGCGCTTGGTGAACCAGATGAAACCGAGCACCACACCCAGGAAGATGAAGATGGCCGCCCACATCAGCCGCTTCCGCAGCTCGTACAGGTGCTCCATCAGCGACATCGAGCCGTCGGCCGGACGTTCGACCTTGGTACGGCGGAACCAGACCACGGACTGTGCTCCCAGCAGGCGATATCGGATCGGACAGTGCAGCCGTGATCCTACTGATCCCGGTGATGGTCGGGCCGTGAACGGGCCGAGACGCCGCCTTCCGGGGTGCCTAGAACGTGCTAGCGGGGCCGGTTAAGGTGGGGCATGACCCGGGCACCGATCGGCCGCCGACCGACGATGGCCGATGTCGCCGCCGCGGCCGGGGTGTCCACCGCGCTGGTCTCCATCGTCATGCGTGATGTCCCCGGCGCCAGCGTCGCCACCCGGGAGCGGGTGCTGCGCACAGCGGAGGAACTGGGCTACCGGCCGGACAGCCGGGCCCGGCTCCTCCGCAGCACCAACAGCCGGCTTCTCGGCGTCGTTTTCGACGTCGAGCAGGACTTCCACGGCAGTCTGCTGACCGGCCTGTACGCCGCTGCGGGCGCGGTCGACCACCAGATCACGCTCAGCGCGGTCACACCCGGCCGCGACGAGCGGGCCGCGGTCAACGACCTGCTGCAGGACCGCTGCAAGGCGGTCATCCTGCTCGGACCGGAATCTCCGCGGGCGTTCCTCGCCGAGATCGCCGCTCGCACACCCGTGGTCGCCGTGACCCGCAACGTGCGCCACCACCTCGTCGACGTGGTGCGGACGGCGGACGACCAGGGAGTGCACCAGGCCGTCGACCACCTCGTGACCTTGGGTCACCGGCGGATCGTGCACGTGGAGGGCGGCCGCTCGGCCGGGGCGGCGGAGCGGCGCCGGGGTTACACCCAGGCGATGCAGCGGCACGGCCTGCAGGCCGAGGCCCGCTTCGTCCCGGGCGGTCCGGACGAGGACGACGGGGCGGCCGCCGCCCGGCTGCTGATCTCCGAGGGCCTGCCGACCGCAGTGACGGTGTTCAACGACCGCTGCGCCACCGGGCTGCTCGAGGTGCTCCGGACCTCCGGAGTGGACGTCCCCGGCGACGTCAGCGTGGTCGGCTTCGACGACTCGCGGCTCGCCCGGCTGTCGTTCGTCGACCTGACCACGATCGCGCAGGATGTGGCGCTGCTGAGCCGGTTGGCTGTGGACCGGGCGATCGCCCGGGCGCAGGACGAGACCGTTCTCAGCCGCGAGCAGGTCGTCCCGCCGCGGCTTGTCGTCCGGCAGACCAGCGGGCCGCCTCCGGCCCGGTGACGGGGGCCCAGGTCGCACCGACCGCCCGGCGTCCTTCGGCTGACTCCGAGCACGACGGCAGGTCCAGCCCACTACCGGCACTCGACCTGCTGCCTCGCGGGTGATGCCACTCTGGGACGTCGGCTGTGGCCGGCCGGTCCTGACCACCGGAGACCGGACCAGCGGGCACCGGACCGGCCGACCTACCCAGACGACAGCAGGCCCACCACCCCCTTGGGGTCGTGGGCCTGCTGTCGCTCCATGAATCACCGACGGGCAGGATGAGCTGCGGTCACCGACCGCAGACCGTGCCCGGCCGGGCGATCACCCCCAGCCGTGGCCCGACCACCGGGCGCCCGACCAGCGCGCACCGGACCAGCGGGCGCCGGACCAACGCGCACCGGACCAGCTGTCGCTGCTCCAGCGGGCGCCGGACCAGCGGGCTCCCGACCAGACGGCGGTCGTCGCGCCGGCCGCACCCGCGGTCCAGCCGTTTCCGGTCCAGACGGCGCCGAGGTAGGAGCCCCCGGACCAGGTCGTCCCGGCCGAGGCTGCCTGCCACCAGGCGGCCGCGTTCCACGGGTTGCCCTGGACGTCGATCTCGCCGGTCAGCGGGTCGCCGTCGGGGTCGCGGAGCGCATAGCCGCCGCGTGAGGCGTCGATCGAACCCTGCCCGGTGCCCGGCGCGAAGGTCTGGACGGCAGCCGCCCGCATGCGCGGCACCCCGGCCGTCGCCGGTCGTCGGCCAGCAGATCTTCGGCCAGATCGTAGGCGGCGTCGATGTCGAGGGTGCCCGCACCCACGCCCTCGGCTTCGGCCTTCTTGACCGGATCGGCGGAATGCGTCAGGAGGTACTTCACCTGGTCCGGTGTCAGCGTCGGGTAGGCCTGCAGCAGCAGCGGCCACGGCTCCGGACACGACTGCCGCAGCCTGGCTGGTGCCGCTGCCGCGGAACAGCGTCCCGGTGGTGTCACCGGCGACCCGGCCCTCGGGGTGCTCGGTGTCGAGGGCGGAACCGACCGGGCGGACGGACACGATCGAGGTTCCGGGTGCGGCCAGATCGGGCCGGCGCTCGGCGTTGCCCACGCTGGAGTAGCTGGCCTTGACCGCCGCGGCCACCCTTCCACCCGTCGGTCTTGACGCCGCTGTCGGTGGCGGCGATCGCCAGCACGTACGGGTCGATCGCCGGGTTGGTGAGGCGCCCGTCGGTGGTTCCGTCGTTGCCGGCCGAGGTGACCACGACGATGCCGTGCTTCCAGGCGTTCTCCGCGGCGGCGGCGAGCGGATCGAGCGGTGTGGTGCTGCGCCGAGTTCGTGCCGTACGACAGGTTGATCACCCGGATGGGGGTGCCGTCCGGCATCACGGGGTGCTCGACCACCCAGTCCAGTGCGGCGATGACCTGGCTGACGTCGGTGCTGCCGTCGGTGGTGGCGAGCTTGACGGCCAGCAGCTTGGCATCCGGCGCCACGCCGAGCTGCACCTGGGCCGGCGCACCCGCCAGGTCGGCGGACGGATTCGCGACGCCGCGGCCGGCGATGATGCCCGCCAGGTACGTCCCGTGGCCGTAGGTGTCCTTCTGCGCGAGGACTCCGTTGGCCTCGATCGACAGGTCGGGGCCGTAGGTCACCTTGCCCGGGCTGTCCAGACCGGGGACCTGGTTGATCCCCGAGTCCAGCACTGCCACGCCCACGCCGAGGCCGGTGAACTGGCGGCCCTTGAGGTCCTTGTTCTTCCACGCCTTGCGGGCGCCGATCGTCTCACTGACGTGTAGAGCGAGCCGGGGTCCCGTTCCGCGGCGTTCTTGCCGTAGAGGTCCTTCGAGATCTTGTCGGCGGCCGGGTCACCCCAGGTGCCGTCGGACCACACGGAGCTCCGGTGCCGGCCACCTTGACCACGGAGGCGCTCGAACGCGCGTCGGTGACCTCGGCGATGGCCGACACGGTGGATCCGGAGGTGCACATGACCAGTGCGGCCACTGCCGGTACAACAAGACGCCAGCGGATGCCGGCGGGGGGCGGGGGGGCACTCGCCCGGTAGGAAGACGGAAACACGCTGCTCCTCGGTCAGTTCGAACTTCAGGTCCCTGCGACTTGGGTTCAATACGAAGACGCGCGATCGTCCGAACGATCACGCAAGCGCACGAACTCATTGCCCCATAGTGTCGAATTAGCCGATCGAATGACCGCTTCGTCGAGTGGCCGACACGTGAGGGGGAATGAGAGCGCTGAGAAATAACAGAGAGTTACCAGGCAGCCAAACGAGCTCTGTCACCGCCACGTGCGTGCGGTGTGGCGCCGGCCCTGACCGGTCGTAGCCGTCGGCTCGCGAAGCTGGGTCACCTGCTCGATGTAGGAGCCTCGACATCGAACCGGCGTCGGGTGTGCAGCGACCTGGGGCAACTCACGTCGTGCCCCGCCGGCCGACCACCCAGCGTCGAGACAGCGAGCTCCACCGGCTTGTCCGCGCTACGTCACGGCAGGTTGTCGACACCAGGTGGCGCCCGGGTCGGCCCGGTCGATGCCCGCACCGGACGTGGCGTGCGTGGTTCAACGATCGAGCGCCGGCCCTCCGGTGTAGAGGGCCAGCCCGGCCCGCGCCCGGCGACCCACCTCCGCAGCGAGATCCGGCCGGTCCTGGATGATTGCGCCCCCGCCGAGGGACAGCACCTGGCGCACCAGCCACTCGTCGCTGGACGGCCGCATCCGCACCCGCAGCAGCCCGCCGGCCGGCCCGGGCAGCTCCTCCGCCTGGTAGTACTCCGCGAACCAGCGCAGCTCCGGCTCGAGCGTCACGATCACCGACGGCACCGCCGGGTCGGGGTGGAACATCTGCTCGGGCACCTCGTCGATGACCAGCAGCGGCTGCTGGGCCGGCTCGTCGAGCAGCCGGATGTCCTCGATCCGGTCGACCCGGAAGTGCCGGATCGCCGACACCAGATGGCAGTACGCCTCCAGGTAGGTCTGACCGTCGGTGACCAGCAGCCGCAGCGGGTCGACGGTGCGCTCGCTGACCGCGTCCCGGGACGCCGTGTAGTACCGCATCCACAGCTGACGGCCCTCCTCGAGGGCCTGCCGCACCGCGCCGAGCGCAGCCGCCGGCGCTGCCGCCTCGACCTGCACCCCGGCGGTGTCGGCGGCGCCCACCTGCTCGAGTTTGGCCAACGCCGAATTGACGCTGTCGGCGTCGACGAGCCCGGGCAGCCCGGCCAGCGCGCGCAGCGCCACGGTGAGCGCGACGGCTTCGTCGTGGGTCAACCGCACCGGCCGTTCCAGACCGGCGTCGAAGGTGATGGACACCGTTGCCGAGTCCTCGGACAGCACGACGTCGATCAGGTCGTCCGGGTAGTAGCCGGGCAGCCCACAGACCATCAGCAGGTCCAGGTCCTTCTGTATCTGCTGGTCGGCCACCCCGAACTCGGCCGCGAGGTCGGCGATGGCGATCCCGGGACGACGGGAGATGTAGGGCACCAGGGCCAACACCCGGGCCAGCCGTTCGGTGGCGGACTCGCCGATCACGAGAGCTCCTCGTCGACGCCGTCCAACGGTGTGATGACCGAGGCGCCGGGAGCGGCGGTGGCCGCTGCGTCGGTGAGCAACCGGATCACCGCGTCACGGAGGTCGGCGGGCGATTCGACGACGGCGTCCGGGCCGAGGGCCGCCACCGTGCGGGCGGTGTCCCAGAGGTGGTCGACGGGCACGGTCAACCGCTCGAAACCCGGCAGCGTGCCCGCAGTCTCGGAAGCGGCGGTGGCCCGACGGCGCAACCCGGCGCCGGCGCCGACGGCGAGCTGGACGACCGCGTTCCGCTGCTCCGGGATGCCCTGCGACCTCGCGACGGCGGACAGCAGGTCGACGTCGGGCGGGATGACGACGGTGCCGGCACGGCCGACGCGGGCCACGTCGCCGGCGATCCGGGACAGCCGGAAGGTGCGCTGCCCGTCGCGGGCGGCATCACGACCGACGACGTACCAGCGACCCTTCCAGCTGACCAGCCCCCAGGGCTGCAGGCGCCGGTGCTCGACCGACCCGGCCGGGTCCTTGCGGTACGGGAAGGTGACCGCCTGGCGGGCCTGGACCGCGGCGTACAGCGGTCCGAACGCCGGGTCCGAGGTGCGCACCCGGGGCTGCAGGGACAACCGTGGAACGACCAGCTGGTCCCCGCTGGCGTCGGCCAGCTTCCGCAGCGCACCCGACCCGGCCTCACCGAGAACACTGGTCTCCCAGAGCCTTCCGGCGAGCGCGAGCGCGGCCTTCTCCCCCGCGGTGAACGACATCTCGGGCAGCGCGTACTCACCGGGCGGGATCCGGTAGGCCCCGTCCTCGGACGTCTGGAGCGGGATGCCGAGGTCGCGGAGTTCGACCTTGTCGCGCTCGAACATCCGGAAGAACGCGTCGTCGTTGACGGCGTCGCGGTAGCCCTCGACCTTGTCCCGGATCCAGGTGACGTCGCGGAACCGCTCGGAGTTGAGCAGCGCGATCACCAGGTTGAGGAGTCGCTCCGCCTTGGCCGCGGATTTACCCGACGGCACGACGACCCCCGACGGAACCGGGGACGGCAGCGACCACTAGATCGACTCGATCAGCTTGTCGACACGGTCGTCGATGTACTTGAACGGGTCCTTGAGCAACACCGTGCGCTGCGCCTGGTCGTTGAGCTTCAGGTGCACCCAGTCGACGGTGTAGTCGCGGCCGGCGTCCTGGGCGGCTGCGACGAACTTGCCGCGCAGCTTGGCCCGGGTCGTCTGAGGCGGGACCGTCATGGCCTCCTCGATCCGGTCCTCGTCGACGACGGTGCGGGCCATCCCCCGGGCGGCCAGCAGGGAGTAGAGCCCGCGGCCGGGACGGACGTCGTGGTAGGCGAGGTCGATCTGGGCCACCCGCGGGCTGGTCAGCTCGAGCTGGTTCTTCGCCGCGTACCGGTCGATCAGCTTCTTCTTGATCACCCAGTCGATCTCGGTGTCGACCCCGGACAGGTCGCCGGTCTCCACCGCGCGCAGCGTGCGTCCCCAGAGGTCCATCACCTGGTCGGTGACCGGGTCGCTGCCGCGGACGGCGACGAAATCGACCGCCCGCTGGTAGTAGTCGAGCTGGGCGTCCAGCGCGCTGATGACGCCGCCGCCGGCCAGCTTGACCTCCTTGCGGCCGGTCAGGTCGTTCGAGATCTCGCGGATGGCGCGGATCGGGTTCTCGAAGGTGAAGTCGCGCAGCGCCACCCCGGCCTCGATCATCTCCAGCACCAGCGCGGCGGCGCCGACCTTGAGCAGCGTCGTCGTCTGGCTCATGTTCGAGTCGCCCACGATGACGTGCAGCCGGCGAAAGCGCTCGGCGTCGGCGTGCGGTTCGTCCCGGGTGTTGATGATCGGCCGGGAGCGGGTGGTCGCCGACGAGACGCCCTCCCAGATGTGCTCGGCGCGCTGGGACAGGCAGTACGTCGCGCCACGAGGTGTCTGCAGCACCTTGCCCGCGCCCACGATGAGCTGCCGGGTGACCAGGAACGGGATCAGCCCGTCGGAGATACGGGAGAACTCGCCCTGCCGGGCGATCAGGAAATTCTCGTGGCAGCCGTAGGAATTGCCGGCCGAGTCGGTGTTGTTCTTGAACAGGTAGATGTCGCCGCCGACACCCTCCTCCTGGAGCCGTGCCTCGGCGTCCACGACGAGGTCCTGCAGGATGCGCTCGCCCGCCTTGTCGTGGGCGATCAGCGAGTAGAGGTCGTCGCACTCGGCGGTCGCGTACTCCGGGTGCGAGCCGACGTCCAGGTACAACCGGCTGCCGTTGCGGAGGAACACGTTCGACGAACGCCCCCATGACACGACGCGGCGGAAGAGATACCGGGCGACCTCGTCGGGGCTCAGTCGGCGTTGCCCCTTGAAGGTGCAGGTGATCCCGAACTCGGTCTCGATACCCATGATTCGGCGCTGCATGACCCAAACCCTATGCGTCCCGCGCGCGGGCCCGGGGACCGCCCGCGGGTTCGTCGTCGCGGCGGGCCTGCCCGGCGGCTCCCGGCAGCCGGCTCAGCCGACGGCGAGGAGAGCACCTGGGTCGTCCACGGGCAGGTGTGAGCGTCCGCCCGTCAAGCGGCGCTCCCGTCAACGCTGCGGCAGCCAGCCGTTC
This sequence comes from uncultured Actinomycetota bacterium, assembly GCA_963700115.1. Taxonomy (GTDB): domain Bacteria; phylum Actinomycetota; class Actinomycetes; order Mycobacteriales; family Nakamurellaceae; genus Nakamurella. The sequence goes on from OY969473.1 coordinate 2,387,446, forward strand.
CCGCAGGCACCGGGAAGCGCAGCACGGTACCCGCCGCCCGGTGCGGATCGATCGACCGGATCGGAGCAGACCCGGCGGTAGGGGTGGGCCGGCGCTCCGCCCTGGACCTCCGTTCTCGGCGCGGAAACAACCGGCATCCGGAGCTGATCACGCCGAAAGTGACGAGCCGGCGATCAGGCCCGGTGCTTGCGGGTGGCGTCGCGGACCTCACCGATCAACGTCTCGATGGCGTCCTCCAGCATCACGACACCCGTGCGCTCGGCCGAGACCGGGGTGCCGGTGCCGGCCAGCGACACCTGCGCGAGGTGCGCACCGACCCGGCGCATCTGGTCCAGCGCCGCCCGCAGCGGGATGTCCTGCGGCAGCACCGGCAGCTCGCGGATGCGCTCCCGCGGGACGGGGACGTCCCGCTCGTGCTCGTCGAACCCGACGACGTCGCGGATGTGCAGGTAGCCGAGGTACCGGCCGTCCGGGGCCTGCACCGGGAAGCGGGAGAACCCGGTGCGCGCGCAGGCCAGCTCGACCTCTGCCGGGGTGGCGCCCTGCGGAACCGTGACGACCTGCCGGTCCGGCACCACGATGCCGGTCAACGTGGCGGTCTCGAAGTCGAGCGCGCTGGTCAGCCGGCCGCTCTCGTCCTCGTCCAGCAGACCCTCCTCCGAGGACTCGCTGATCAGGCCCGCCACCTCTTCGCGGGTGAAGGTCGAACCGACCTCGTCCTTGGGTTCGAAGCCCAGCATCCGGACGATCGCGTTGGCCAGGTGGTTGAGGCCACGCAGCACCGGGCCGAGCAGCTTCGCGATCATCCGCAGCGCGGGCGCCAGCGTCATGGCGACGCGCTCCGGACTGGCGATGGCGATGTTCTTCGGCACCATCTCACCCAGCGACACGTGCAGCGAGACCACGATCAGCAACGCCAACGAAAGGGCCACCGGGTGCAGCCACGAGTCGGGGACGCCGAGCGAGTGGAACACGGGCTCCAGCAGGGTCGCCACGGCCGGCTCGCCGAGCGCGCCGAGCAGCACGGCGCAGACGGTGATGCCGAGCTGGGCGCACGCCATCATCAGCGACACGTCCTCCATCGCCTTGAGCGTGGAGCGCGCGCTCTTGCTGTTCACCGCCAACGGCTCGATGAGGCTGCGGCGGGACGACACCAGGGAGAACTCGGCGGCGACGAAGAACGCGCTGGCGAACAGCAGCAGCACCGAGAACAGGACCAGCACCCAGGGACTCATTCGCCCTCACCGTCCCAACCGTGCCGCAGGCCGATGGCCGACAGCTGCATCGTCTCGATGCGGTGACCGGCCCGGGCGACGACGTCCAGCCGCACCCACGCCGCCCGCGGGAGGTCGTCCTCCGCGTCGGGCTCGATGTCCTGGGCGGTCTGCGCGGCGGGATGGGTCCGGCGTGATTCGGCCCGGTCCTCGGCCCGTTCCGCCGGCGACCGGCGGTCCTCGTCGTTGTCCTCCTCGACGCCGGCGGTGCCGTCGACGGAGGTGAGCCCGGCTCCCGCGATGTAGCGTGCTGGACACCGCGGCGGCCGGCGCAAGGCCGGCCTCGAGCAGCAGCTCGTCGGGGGCCAGGGCCGCGTCGCGGGCGGCGGCGAGCGTGCCGAGGGCGGCGCTGTGCCGGACGGTCGCCTCGACGACGGTGAAGTCACCGTCGGTCGCGAGCCGGCCGAGGCGTGCCAGCACCAGGCCGGCGATCGTCTCGTACTCGCCGGCCTCGGGCAGCATCACCCCGGTGATCTCGGCGACCTCGTCGGGTCGCAGGATTCCGGGCAGCAACCACGTGCGGTCGGGCAGCCGTTCGGCCCGCTTGGCCTTGGGGTCGTGCTCGTCGGTGATCTCGCCGACGAGTTCCTCGACGACGTCCTCCAGGGTGAGCACCCCGGCGGTGCCGCCGTACTCGTCGGCGACGACCGCCATCTGGAACCCGCGCTCGCGGAGCAGGTCGAGCAGCGCGTCCAGCGGCATCGTCTCGGGCACCACCGGCAGCTCGGAGACCAGCGCCGACACCGGGACATGGGCGCGCTGCTCCCGTGGGATGGACACCGCGCGCTTGAGATGGACCAGTCCGAGGACGTCGTCGGAGTCCTCACCGATCACCGGGAACCGGGAGTGCCCGGTCTCGGCAGCAGCGGCGATGATCTCGTCCGCGGACTCGACGGACTTGATGAACCGGACGCGGGGGCGCGGCGTCAGCACGTCGGCCGCGGTCTTGTCGGAGAACGAGATGGAGCGGGCCAGCAGACCGGCGGTGCGGTTCTCCAGGGTGCCCTGCTCGGCGGAGCGGCGGACCAGGCTGGAGAGTTCGTCGGGCGATCGGGCGGAGCGCAGCTCTTCCTGCGGTTCGATCGAGAACATCCGCAGCACAGCGTTGGCCGCGCCGTTGAGCGCCCAGATGAGCGGCTTGAAGACCGTGGCCGAGATCCGGGAGGCACCGACGACGGCTTTCGCCGTGCCCATCGGCTCGGCGATGGCCAGGTTCTTGGGCACCAGTTCGCCGAACACCATCGACAGCACATTGGTGATCACGAGGGCGATGACGACGGCGGCGGTGACCGACGCTCCGTCACCGAGGCCGATGGCGCTGAGCGGCGCCCCGATCAGGTCGGCGAGAGCGGGTTGCATCACGAAGCCGAGGGCGAGCGTGGTGAGGCTGATGCCGACCTGCGCCCCGGACAGCTGGGTGGACAGCGAACGGAGGCCGGCCAGCAGGGACTGGGCCCCGGCATCGCCGTCCGAAGCTTGCCGCGAGACGGTGGCGCGATCGACGGTGATGAGACTGAACTCGGCGGCGACATACAACGCGGTGAAGGCGATCAGGACGAGGCCGACGCCCAGTCCGATCCATGCGGTGATCATCTCGGCTTGATCATCTGGGCGTGATCATGCGCTCGGGTACTCCAGGGTCTGTACTGCGGGATGTGCGACACGGAAGCCTCAACCTACCAAAGGCGTCGTCCGGCCCGATGCCGACCCGGCCCGATCGTGGGACGGTCCACACCCGAAACGACCTCCACCGTGGCCGCTCTCGGACGGTCACGGCTCGCGGGCGCAGGGTGGGATGGCGCTGACGTCGTGGACGGCTCTGAGTGAGACGGCTGAGTGGGACGGCGCTGAATGAGATGGCGCGGTGTGGGACGGCTCTGAGTCGGATGGCTGCACCGGACGAGCCGACGGTGCGGCTCTGTCCCGTCGCGGTCCGGCCGCTCCGGGAACACCGCCAGCACCGCGCGCGTTCGGGTGGGGGGCCGGCAGCGTGCGGGCACCTGGGGGACGAATGATGCCGGTACGACGACGACTTCTCTTCACGGGCGTGCTGGTCGCGGTCCTGGCGCTGCTTCACGGTGTTCCGTGGCTGGTGCTGGTGGCGCTGCCCGGGTGGCCCGGCCCCGTCTTCATCGCAGCGACCGCGGTCCTGGTGGTCGTCGCCGTCGCGTTCCCGTTCGTGATGATGCGCGGCCACGGCCGCCGACACTCCGATCCGATGGCGGTGGCCGGCGACGTCTGGCTCGGAATCGTCTGGCAGCTGTTCACCTGGAGCCTCCTCGCCGGCATCGTCGACCTTGTCCTGGCGATCGCCGGGGCCGACCGGGACGCCCGCCGCTGGGTCGCGGTGGTCGCACTGGTGTGGACGGTGTCGCTGCTGCTCTGGGGACACCGGCAGGCGATGCGGGTGCCGCCGGTGCGCCGGATCGACGTGCACCTCCCGCGGCTCGGCGCCGATCTGGACGGGTTCCGGGTCGCGATGATCGCCGACACCCATTTCGGGCCGCTGGACCGCCGCCGGTGGTCGGCCGGGGTCGCGGCGGTGCTGACCGGGCTCGACGCCGATCTGGTCGCCCACGCCGGCGACATGGCCGACGGCAGCGTGGCCGCCCGCCACGAGCAGGCGGCGCCGCTGGCCGGGGTGCGCGCCCGCGAGGGCAAGGTCTACATCACCGGCAACCACGAGTACATGAGCGGCGCCACGGAGTGGACGGCGCACCTGGAGGAGCTCGGCTGGACGGTGCTGCGCAACCGGCACCTGCTGATCCGCCGCGGCGACGCGGCCCTGGTGGTGGCCGGCGTCGACGACCGCACCGCGGCCGGTTCCGGGGTCGAGGGACACGGCACCGACCTGGCCCGGGCGCTGGCCGGCACCGATCCGGACCACCCGGTGCTGCTGCTGTCGCACCAGCCCAAGCAGGTCTCGCTGGCCCTGGCGGCCGGGGTGGACCTGCAGCTGTCGGGTCACACCCACGGCGGCCAGATGTGGCCGTTCCATCTGCTGGTCCGCGCCGAGCAGGGTGCGCTGCAGGGCTTGACCCGACACGGTGACCGGACCCAGCTCTACACCAGCCGGGGCTCCGGCTTCTGGGGACCGCCGTTCCGCATCTTCGCGCCCAACGAGATCACGCTGCTGACGCTGCGCTCCGGATCGGCCTGAGCTCGGCGGCCTGACCTGCAGACCTGAGGTCCGCCGGGCCGGGCGACGTGCTCAGCCCTCGAACGGGGCGTCGTCCGGACCGCGCTCGCCGGCCGGCTCCACCGGTGCCGCGGCGACCTCCTCGACCGGTTCGGACAGCAGCAGGTCCAGCTCGGCACCGACGAGCCGGCGGAACGTCCGGCCACTGCGGCGCCGGTCCAACACCGCGACCTCCAACTGGGCGCCGGTCAGTGTGCGGGGCGCGCTGTCGCCGACGGTCCCGAGAGCGGCGGTCGCCGCACGCAGCGCGTCGCCCAGCGGCCAACCCGCGACGAACGAGTCGCGCATCGAGGCGACCACCGGTTCCGTGGTGCCGCCCATGACCAGGAAGGTCGTCTCGTCGGAGATCGAGCCGTCGTAGGAGATCTGGTAGAGCTGGTCGACGCCGCCGTTCTCGGCGACCTCACCCACGCACAGATCCCGACCTCGAACGGCTTCTGGTGCTCGGAGAAGATCGAGCCCAGCGTCTGCGCGTAGGCGTTGGCCAGCCATCGCCCGGTGACGTCCCGGCGGTCGTAGGAGTAGCCGCGGACGTCGGCAAGCCGGATGCCGGCCGTGCGCAGGTTCTCGAACTCGTTGTACCGGCCGACCGCGGCGAAGCCGAGGCGGTCGTAGATCTCACTGACCTTGTGCAGGCTGGGTGAGTGGTTCTCGGCGACGAACAGCACCCCGTCGGCGAAGGTGGTGACGATGACGCTGCGGCCCCGGGCGATGCCCTTGCGGGCGTACTCGGAGCGGTCCCGCATGAACTGTTCGGGTGACGCGTAGATCGGCATGGACATTCAGCGGCCCCCCAGGGACGTTCTCACGGTCGGCACGGGCGGGTCTCAGCCACCCGGCCGCAGCATGCGACCGGCGACGACGGCCTCGGACACCGCACCCACCTCGGCGGCGGGCAACTTGACCGCCCCGACCGCGGTCATCACGACCACGCTCGGGTAGATGCGGCGGGCCAGATCCGGTCCGCCGGTGGCGGAATCGTCGTCGGCGGCGTCGTAGAGCGCCTCGACGGCGGCCCGCACCGCGCCGGCTTCGTCGGCCTGCGCGTCGTGCCGCTTCTTCAGCGCCGACCGCGCGAACACCGACCCGGATCCGACCGCGTGGTAGTCGTGCTCTTCGTAGCGGCCACCGGCGACGTCGTAGGAGTAGATGCGGCCGGCCCGGAGGGTCTCGTCGTTCTGGGCGATCCGGGCCGCGGCCCGGTCGGTGTCGTACCCGGCGAACAGCGGCACCACGGCCAGCCCCTGCATGGCGGCGCCGAGGTTCCCGCGGATCATCGCGGCGAGCCGGTTCGACTTGCCGTCGAGCGACAGCCGGACGCCCTCGATCTTCTCGTAGTGCTCGAGCTCCAGCTGGAACAGCCGCACCATCTCGACCGCGATACCGGCCGTACCGGCGATGCCGACCGCGGAGAAGGTGTCGGTGACGAACACCTTCTCGATGTCGCGCTGCGCGATCATCGGCGCCCATGGTGGCGCGGCGGTCGCCGGCCATCACGACGCCGTCGGCAAAGGTGAGCGCGACGATCGTGGTGCCGTGCGGCAGGTCGGGGACCACGCCGGCGGCGCCCGTCGCGGCCCGGCCGGGCAGCAGGTGCGGCTCGGCCTCGGCGATGAAATCGGTGAAGGAACCGGTGCCCGGGGTGAGGTAGCGAGCCGGGACGGCCGCGACCGGCCAGGGACTCGTCACACCGGGCTCCCGGCGGTCACGACACGATGACGCCAGGAGATCACTGGCCGCCCTTCTGCACGTACGCGCGTACGAAGTCCTCGGCGTTGGTCTCCAGGACGTCGTCGATCTCGTCGAGGATGTCGGTGGTGTCGACGGCGAGCTTGTCGCGACGCTCCTGACCGGCCGCAGCCTGGCCGGCGTCGTCGCCCTCCTCGGCGCCGCCGCCGCCCTGCCTGGTGGTCTGTTCCTGTGCCATGTGCTGACCTTTCCGCGAGATGACGTTGAACAGTACCCAGCAGCACCGACAGCTCCGGTCACCGACGGTGGCACGCAGCCGCCGGAGCCGGGTGCCGTCAGCGCCGGGTGAGCGCCTCGACCAGCTCGACGGCGTCCTCGGCCTCGTCGAGCAGCGAGCCGACGTGCGCCTTGGTCCCGCGCGTCGGCTCCAGGGTCGGGATCCGCACCAGCGACTCCCGGCCGACGTCGAAGATGACCGAGTCCCAGGACGCCGCCGCCAGCCGGTCGGCGTACTGGGACACGCAGCGTCCGCGGAAGTAGGCCCGGGTGTCCTCCGGCGGCTCGGTGACGGCGGCCAGCACCTCGTTCTCGGTGACCAGCCGTTGCATCGAGCCGCGCGAGACCAGCCGGTTGTAGAGGCCCTTGTCCAGCCGCACGTCGGAGTACTGCAGATCGACCATGGCCAGCCGCGGCGCCGCCCAGCCCAGGCCGTCCCGTTCCCGGAAGCCCTCCAGCAGGCGCAGTTTCGCCGGCCAGTCCAGCTCACCGGCGAGCTGCATCGGGTCGCACGGCGAGCCGGTCGAGCACGTCGAGCCAGCGCCGCAGCACGTCCGGCGGTCTGCGTCGTCGACGTCGTCGCCGTAGGTTGCCTCGACGTAGGCGGCGGCCGACTCGGCGTAGGCGCGCTGGACGTCCAGGCCGGTGAACTGCCGTCCGTCGGCCAGCGGCACCGTCGCGTTGCAGCCCGGGGTCGTGGGAGATCTGATGGACGGCGGTGACCGGGGAGGCCATCTCGACGTCGGGCATCGGCCAGCCGGACTCGATCATGCTGAGCACCAGCGCCGTGGTGCCGACCTTGAGGTAGGTGGCCGATCTCGGCCAGGTTGGCGTCGCCGATGATCACGTGCAGCCGCCGGTACTTGTCGGCGTCGGCGTGCGGCTCGTCGCGGGTGTTGATGATGCCCCGCTTGAGGGTGGTCTCCAGCCCGACCTCGACCTCGATGTAGTCGCTGCGCTGCGCGAGCTGGTAGCCGTCCCGCTCCCCCTGCGGGCCGATGCCGACCCGGCCGGACCCGGCGAAGACCTGGCGGGAGGCGAAGAACGGCAGCAGACCGCTGACGATCGCCGGAAATGGTGTGTCCCGGGAGCAGAGGTAGTTCTCGTGGGTGCCGTACGAAGCGCCCTTGCCGTCCACGTTGTTCTTGTACATGTGCACGGGCTTGGCCCCAGGAACGGCGCCGGCCAGCCGGGCCGCGGTCTCCATCACGCGTTCGCCGGCCTTGTCGAAGATCACGGCGTCCCGCGGGTTGGTGACCTCCGGCGCCGAGAACTCGGGGTGCGCGTGGTCGACGTACAGCCGCGCGCCGTTGCGACAGGATGACGTTCGCGGCGCCGATGTCGTCCGGGTCCGGTGCGGCGCTGCCGAACAGGCCGGCCATGTCGTAGCCGCGGGCGTCCCGGGACGGCGACTCGACCTCGTAGTCCCATCGCGGGCGGCGGGCCCGCGGCGCTGCGACCGATGCGGCATAGGCGAGAACGACGTGGGTCGAGGAGATCACCGGGTTCACCGCGGGCTCCGTCGGGATGGAGATCCCGTACTCGACCTCGGTACCCATGATGCGTTGCACGGTCATGCCCCAAACCTATCGGTCGGCCCCCTCGGGACGGACGGGTCGCCGGGACCGGGGAGCGGCGACGGCGGTGGCGGACCTGTCGCGGGACAGCCGGCCGGTCGGGTTCCATCCGGTGTTCCCGGGGCCACCCGATCCCTGGTCGACAGACAATCGTCCCTCGGACGCCTGGAAGAGCTCGCCACCACCCCTTCGTGAACATCCTCACCGGACGGCCCAGCCGACATTGCCGCAAGTGGCGACCGACAGCCCCCGGGCATCTCCGTTCCAGGTCCGATCGGGCGCGTCGCCGGACGCCTGAATAGTCCGAATGCACCGGCCGGGATCACCTGTGCATTCTTTACTCTTAGTGATAACTTCTACACCGAGTGTCAGATTCGCAGCAGCCTGTTCACCCCCTTTCGCCTCTCCGTCACCAGGACGTGCGTCCTTGGTGATCACCGGAGTGCGCACCACCACACCCATTCCAGGGACCGCGCGGTCCAGCACAGTCGAGGACGGCAATGGCTCGGTTACACGTTCGGGTACTGACAGCGGTCACCGCCCTGGTGGCGTCGACCGCCACGATGGTCGGCACCGGCGGGACGGCGGCCGCGGCCCCGACCCCGGTGACGCAGACCTTCACCTACACCGGCTCCGTGCAGAACTTCACGGTGCCCACCGGGATCACCGAGCTGACCCTGTCCCTGACCGGAGCCGAGGGCGGCCACGGTGGGGCGGACGGCGCGGTCGGAGCACCCGGCGGCTACAAGGGCGTCGTCTCCGGAACGGTCACGGTCACCCCGGGGACAGTGCTGTCCATCGGTGTCGGCAGCGGTGGCACGAACGGACTGCAGCGCTCGGGAGCGTCCAACAACGTCACCACCCCGGCCGGCACCAACCCGATCGGTGGGTACGCGGGTGGAGTCGGTGGCACCGCCGGCCCCGACGGCGCGTCCGGCAACGGAGGTGGCGGCGGCGCGGCCACCGTGGTGACCTTCGGCGGGACCGTCCTGGTCGCCGGTGGTGCGGGCGGCGGCGGCGGTAGCGGCCAGTTCCTCCCCATCACCGGCCGACCGGGGGAGGCCACCCCGACGGCCCGGACCGACACCGTGAGCACCTCCGGACAGCCCGGCGCCAACACCCAACCCCTGTGTACCGGGCGTTGTGACGGCGGCGCCAGCGGCGGCGGCGGCGGCGGCGCGATCGGCGGTGCCCGCGGTCTCGTCGAGTTCGGCGCCGGCGCCAACACCGAGTACTTCGGCTACGGCGGCTACCCCGGCACCAGTGCCACCGGCGGCCTGGCGGGGGTCAGCGCCGTCTACCAGAACTACGCGGGCAACAACACCAACGGCTCAGTGACCGTCTCCTACGTCACCGGCTCCCCCGCCGCACCGACCTCCGTCGCCGGCACCGCCGACAACGCCGCCGTCGATCTGACCTGGACGGCACCCACTGCTGCCGGCGGCGGCGCCGTCACCGATTACGTCGTCGAGTACTCCTCGAACAACGGCGCCAGCTGGTCCACCTTCACCGACGGCACGTCCGCGACCACCGGCACCACCGTCACCGGCCTGACCAACGGCACCACCTACGTGTTCCGGGTCAGCGCGGTCAACAGCTTCGGCGCCGGCACGGCCTCCACAGTCTCCGGTCCCGTCACCCCCAGCGACGTCCCCACCGCGCCGACGCTCGGCGCCGTCGTCCGCGGCAACGGCTCCCTGACCGTGCCGTTCAGCGGCGCCACCGCGGTCAGCCCGATCACCGGCTACGAGTACGCCGTTGACGGTGGCCCCTGGACCGCCACCGGTGGCACCGCGTCGCCGATCACCGTCACCGGGCTCACCAACGGCACGTCGTACGACATCACGGTCCGTGCGGTCAACGCCATCGGTGCCGGCCCCGCCGCCACGCCCGTCACCGGCGTACCGGCCACCACCCCGGGTGCGCTGTCCATCACCACCGCCACCACCGGCCCGACCAGCGCCGTCCTGGCCTTCAGCGGCGGCGCCACCGGCGGCTCGGCGATCACGGGCTACGAGTACCAGCTCGACGGCGGCGCCTGGACCTCCGCAGGCACCACCACGAGCCCGATCACCGTCACCGGGCTGACGGACGGCACCCTGTACGCCGCCCGCATCCGCGCGATCAACGCACTCGGCGCCGGTGCCGCGTCGAACCCGGTCGACCTCACCACCTCCGACGTCCCCGGTGCCCCCGTCATCGACACCGTGACCCCGTTCGACGGCGCCCTCTCGGTCGCGTTCACCCCGTCCAGCACCGGCGGCCTGGCCATCACCGGCTTCGAGTACGACATCGACGGCGACGGCGCCTGGGTGCCGACCGGCACTGCGAGCCCGCTGCTCGTCACCGGTCTCACCAACGGAACCACGCACAGTGTCCGGGTCCGGGCGGTCAACACCGTCGGTACCGGCACCGCTTCCGCCCCCGCCGACGGCACCCCGCGCACCGTCCCCGGCGCTCCGGCGCTGACCTCGAGCACCGTCGTCGGCGCCGATCTCGAGATCGCGTTCACCGCACCCGTCTCGAACGGCGGCGCGACCATCACCGGCTACGAGTACTCCACCGACGGCGGCGCCACCTGGCGCGACCGGGCCACCGGTGCCACCGAGAGCCCGCTGACCGTCTCGACCCTGTCCAGCGACGGCACCACCCCACTCACGAGCGGCACCGAGTACCCGATCGAGCTCCGCGCGGTGAACATCGCCGGCCCGGGTGCCGCATCGAGCGTCCTGTCCACGTCCGAGCGCACCACCCCGAGCGCGCCGGTCGTCGCCGCCGTCACCGGCCGCCCGTCCTCGCTGCTGGTCACCGTCACCCCGCCGGCCAACGGGGGTGACGAGATCACCGGCTACGAGTACCGCCTCGACGGTGGGACCTGGACCGCCACCGGCAGCGCCGGCCCGGTCTTCCTCATCGGCGGTCTCACCAACGGCACCGCCTTACGGCGTGCAGGTCCGGGCGGTCAACACGCTCGGCGCGAGCGGCCCGTCCACCACGGTCTCCGGAACCCCGGTCGCAGTCCCCGGAGCCGCCGTCATCACCGACGTCGCCCCGATCGACCGGGCGCTGCGGATCACCGCCTCGGTGACCGACGACGGCGGCTCCGCCGTCACCGACTGGGAGTACACCACCGACGGCGGTGCCACCTGGGCCGCCGCGACCGGCACGGCCAGCCCGTTCACCGTCACCCGTCTGTCGAGCGACACCGCCACCCTGCTGGACAACGCCACCAGCTACGCGGTCGCGGTCCGCGCACGCAACGCGGTCGGACCCGGCGGCTCCTCGGCCACCGTGTCCGCCGCCCCCAGCGCCACCCCGTCGGCCCCGGTGATCACCGTGACCCCGGGCAACGGGCGGATCCAGGTCGCGTACACCATCGGCAGTGACGGCGGCTCGCCGTTGACCGATGTGCAGTACCGCCTCGACAACGGCGACTGGACCAACGCCGGCACCATCACCAGCCCGTTCACCATCTCCGGACTGACCAACGGCACCCCCTACGCCGTGACCCTGCGCGGCGTCAACAGCCGCGGCGACGGCGCGGTCTCACTGTCCGCCTCGAGCACCCCGCGCACCGTTCCGGGCGCCCCGACAGCGGTGGCAACGGTGTCGGAAACCGGTTCCGCGACGGCCTCCTGGACCGCACCGGCGGACAACGGTGGTGCCGCGATCAGCGGCTACACCGCCACCGCCTGGACCGCTCCGAACGGCGGCACCGTGGCGGGCACCTGCACCGGCGCGACGCCGACCTGCAGCATCGCCGGCCTGACGAACGGCACCCCGTACTACGTCTCGGTCGTCGCGACCAACGTGGCCGGCACCGGTCCCGCGTCGGCACCCCGGGTCGCGGTCACCCCGCTGGCCCGGCCGTCCGCCCCGGTGTTGACCTCGGTGACCCCGAACAACACCTTCGTCACGGTGAACTTCACTGCCGGCTCCGCGGGTAGCTCGCCCATCACCGGCTACCAGTACCAGCTCAACGGCGGTGCCTGGGTCAACGCCAGCGGCACCACCACCCCGATCACCCTGTCCGGGCTCACCAACGGCACCGCCTACGACGTGGCGCTGCGGGCGGTCTCCGCGGCCGGCCCGGGTGCGGCCTCCAACGTGCTTCAGGCCACGCCGTACACGCTGCCGGACGTGCCCAACGCGGCAACCATCGTCGGCACGGGTGCGAACAACCAGGTCAGCGTCAGCTGGGCCGCATCCAACGCCAACGGGCGTCCGATCACCGCCTACAACGTCGTGCTGTGGAACGCCGCGAGCGTGGGCTCGCAGGTGTACTCCTGCAGCACGACCGGCGCGCTGAGCTGCACCATCAACGGCCCGGCGAACGGCGTCGTCTACTACGCCACCGTCGACGCCACCAACCTCGCCGGCACCACCGCGCGATCCAATCCGCGGGTGCTGGTCGCCGCCGGCACGGCCGCCGGAGCCCCCACCGGCGTGACCGGCACCGCCGGTGACGGCCAGGTGGCACTGACCTGGACGGCCGGTGCCGCCGGCACCGGCGCGGCCACCACCGACTACGCGGTCTCGTACTCGACCGACGGGACCAGCTGGACGCCCTTCAACGACGGTGTCTCCACCAGCCGTACCGCCACCGTGACCGGCCTGACCAACGGCACCGCGTACACCTTCCGGGTCCAGGCGCTGTCGTCGAGCGGCACCAGCCCGGTCAGTGCGGCCTCGGCCGCGGTGACCCCCGGCGTTCCCGGAACGGTGCCGACCTTCGGCGCCGTCACCCGCACCCCGACCGGTTTCACCACCCCGATCACGAACAGCAACCCGGCCGTCACCTACAGCGCCGCCGCGACCAACGGCGGCACCGCGACGGTCACCGACGCCACGGTCACCGTCACCGGGTTGGCCGCGAACACGTCGTCGACGGTCACGGTGACCGCGACCCGCCCCGGGTACACCACCGTCTCCGGCACCGTGTCGGGCACCTCGCTGCAGGCCGGGACCGTCCCGACCTTCGGCCAGGTCACCCGTACGGCCGCCGGTTGGTCGGTGGTCGTCGGCAACTACGACCCCGCCGTCACCTACGCCGTGACCGGCACCGCCGGTACCAGCAGGATCACCGGGAACACCGTCACCGTCAGCGGCTCTCGCGCCGGGCGCCGGATCCGAGGTCACCGTGACCGCGACCCGGGCCGGGTACACCATCACCAGCGCCTCGGTCGCCGGTACCGCGCTCGAGGCCGGAGTCACACCGACCTTCGGGCCGGTGACCCGCACGCCGAACGGCTACACCGTCGACATCACCAACTTCGACGCGACCACGAGCTATGCGCTGACGACGTCGGGCACGGCCTCGGCCACTCGCGGCGGCGCCACCCTGACCATCACCGGCGTCGCGCCGGGTGCGTCCGCGACGGTCACCGTGGTCGCCACCAAGCCAGGTTCGGCCGTGGCCTCCGCTGCGGTCAGCGGCACCGCGCTGGAAACCGGGACGGCACCGGTGCTGTCCGAGCCGGTCGGGACCGCCGACGGGTTCACCGTCGAGATCACCGAACCCGACCCGGATGTCACCTACACCGCAGTCAGCACCGCCGGCAACGCCACCGTCGTCGACGGTGTCGTCACCGTCACCGGACTCGAACCCGGTGAAACCGCCACCATCACCGTCACCGCCACCCGCACCGGATACACCACCGAGAACGCCTCGACCTCCGGCACCGCGCTGGAAACCGGGACGGCACCGGTGCTGTCCGAGCCGGTCGGGACCGCCGACGGGTTCACCGTCGAGATCACCGAACCCGACCCGGATGTCACCTACACCGCAGTCACCACCGCCGGCAACGCCACCGTCGTCGACGGTGTCGTCACCGTCACCGGACTCGAACCCGGTGAAACCGCCACCATCACCGTCACCGCCACCCGCACCGGATACACCACCGAGAACGCCTCGACCTCCGGCACCGCGCTGGAAACCGGGACCGCACCGGTGCTGTCCGAGCCGGTCGGGACCGCCGACGGGTTCACCGTCGAGATCACCGAACCCGACCCGGATGTCACCTACACCGCAGTCACCACCGCCGGCAACGCCACCGTCGTCGACGGTGTCGTCACCGTCACCGGACTCGAACCCGGTGAGACCGCCACCATCACCGTCACCGCCACCCGCACCGGATACACCACCGAGAACGCCTCGACCTCCGGCACCGCGCTGGAAACCGGGACGGCACCGGTGCTGTCCGAGCCGGTCGGGACCGCCGACGGGTTCACCGTCGAGATCACCGAACCCGACCCGGATGTCACCTACACCGCAGTCACCACCGCCGGCAACGCCACCGTCGTCGACGGTGTCGTCACCGTCACCGGACTCGAACCCGGTGAAACCGCCACCATCACCGTCACCGCCACCCGCACCGGATACACCACCCCGAACGCCTCAGCCACCGGCATTGCGCTGCGCCGCGGCACCCCGGTAGTCCTCACCGCACCCACCCCGATGGTCGGTGGCTTCGAGGTCACCATCGTCGAACCGGTCCCGGGCACCGTCTACACCGCCATCACCTCGGCGGGCACCGTCAGCATCGTCGACGGCCTCATCACGGTGACCGGACTGGCGCCGGGCGAAGCGGCCCTGCTGACCGTCACCGCGGCCCGGGTCGGGGACACCGACACGTCGGCCCGCGCCGCCGGTGTGGCACCGGCCACCCCGGAGGTCGAGCTGACCGGCGGTGACACGGTCACCACCACCACCAGCACCCCCGTGATCAGCGGTTACGCACCCGACGCCCCGACCGGATCCCCGGTCACCGTCACGGTGAACGGTCAGGTGCTGACCACCACCGTCGGGCCCGACGGCTTCTGGAGTGTCACGCCGGCCGCCCTGCCGGACGGTGAGTACGAGGTCGTGGTCGCCATCACGGTTCTCGGGGTCACCGGCACCGTGACGCAGGAACTGACGGTGGCCACCCCGGCACCGATGACGCCGGACACGCCGACCCCGACCGACGGGGGGCCGCTGGTCGACCTGCCGCCGGGGGTGTCGAACGGAACCGCTGATCTGGCCTACACCGGGCTCGACGCCAGGGTGCCGGGGACGATCGGCACCGGCCTGCTGATCCTGGGCGCCCTGCTCCTGGGGCTCGGCCGGCGACGCCGGCCTGGGTCGGCGACCGCCGGCAACGGCGCCGGTGACGGCGCCCCACCCACCGTCTGAGTCGGGGTCCGAAGGGGCGGCCGCCGACACGCCGCGCCCTTTCCGCCGTTCAGGTCCGCATGGGCGAGGATGGCCGGAGGGGGTGGGCTGATGACAGATGGACGCCGGGTCGGGATGGTGATGTGGGCGGCACAGCCGGTGCTGATCGTGGTGGAACTCGTGGTCGCGCTGGTGGCCGCCTCCGCGGCCCTGCCGTTGGAGCAACTCCTCCGTGACCGGTCGATCAGCGAGCTCGGGGCCGACCGCACCAGCTGGACCATCTACGGCGGGCCGGTGCCGGTGCTGTCGCCGGCGTGGTTCGCGATGGACGTCGCGTTCGTGATGTTCGGGATCATGCTGGCTGCCGGCGCGGTCTTGCTGCGGTCGTCGTTGCCGCGGGTGGTGACGGCGCTCTGGGTGACGGTCGGGATTACTTCCGCCGCCGCCGGCGCGGTACCGCTCAACCTCGACGAGGAGGCCCACGTCGCACTGTCGGCCTCGGCCCTGCTGCTGCAGCCGGTGGCTCTGATGCTGCTGGCTGCGGTGATGACCGGCCGGTGGCGGTGGTCGACGGTCGTCGTCGGGCTGGTTTCGGTGGTCGGCGCCGTCGGGTACCTCTCCCGCCCGTCGAACGCCGTCGGTGCCGGCCTGTTCGAGCGGCTGGCGGTGTGGCCCGCCTACGTGTGGCTGCCGGTGGTGGCGCTGCTGATCGCCGGACACCCTCGACAGTCCGGCCCGCGGATCGCGGACCGGACGGTGCGCTGAGGGCGCGGACCAGCCCAGGGCCGCGCCGGCAGCGGGCCGGTCAAGACGCCGTCGTGGGCCTTCCGCTGCCGTCGGGTGGCCTGATCGTCCTGGCTCCCCGGGGGTGATTGCGCCGCGGTCGACGGCCGGACCAACGGGCACCGCAGCCACCCGCGTGGGCGCCGGACACAGCGGCCACCCAGCGTCCGTGGGAGTGGGTGGAGAGATGGCGCGTCAGCTCCGCGGACTCCAGGGCGCCACCGCCCGGCCCGCGTGGCGGACCGGGCGGTGGACGCACGGAGCTACAGGTACTGGCCGGTGTTGGCCGCGGTGTCGATCGACCGCGAGCCCTCGGAGTTCTTCCCCGACACCAGGGTGCGGATGTAGACGATCCGCTCCCCCTTCTTGCCCGAGATCCGAGCCCAGTCGTCCGGGTTGGTGGTGTTGGGCAGATCCTCGTTCTCGGCGAACTCGTCGACGATCGCGTCCATCAACTGCGACACCCGGAGACCGCTGGTGCCGTATTCGATCTTCGATTTGATCGCCGCCTTCTTGGCCCGGTCGACGATGTTCTGGATCATCGCGCCCGAATTGAAGTCCTTGAAGTACAGGACCTCCTTGTCGCCGTTGGCGTAGGTCACCTCGAGGAAGCGGTTGTCCTCGGTCTCGGCGTACATCCGCTCGACCGTGGTCTGGATCATCGCCGAGATGGTGCCCTGACGATCGCCGCCGAACTCGGCGAGATCCTCGGCGTTGATGGGCAGGCTCGCCGTCAGGTACTTGGAGAAGATGTCCCGGGCGGACTCGGCGTCCGGCCGTTCGATCTTGATCTTCACGTCCAGCCGGCCCGGCCGCAGGATCGCCGGGTCGATCATGTCCTCGCGGTTCGAGGCACCGATGACGATGACGTTCTCCAGGCCCTCGACGCCGTCGATCTCGCTGAGCAGCTGCGGGACGATCGTCGTCTCGACGTCGCTGGACACGCCGGACCCACGGGTCCGGAAGATCGAGTCCATCTCGTCGAAGAACACGATGACGGGGGTGCCGTCGGAGGCCTTCTCGCGGGCCCGCTGGAAGATCAGCCGGATGGTCCGCTCCGTCTCGCCGACGTACTTGTTGAGCAGCTCCGGGCCCTTGATGTTCAGGAAGTAGCTCGTCATGTGCTCGAGACCCCGGGCGGCCGCGATCTTCTTGGCCAGCGAGTTCGCGACGGCCTTGGCGATCAGGGTCTTGCCGCAACCGGGCGGGCCGTAGAGCAGCACGCCCTTCGGCGGCCGCAGCTCGTACTCGCGGAACAGTTCCTTGTGCAGGAACGGCAGCTCGACCGCATCGCGGATCTGCTCGATCTGGCGCTGCAGGCCACCGATGTCGCTGTAGTCGACGTCCGGCACCTCCTCCAGGACGAGGTCCTCGACCTCGGCCTTGGGCACCTTCTCGTAGGCGTAGCCGGCCTTGGAATCGACCAGCAGCGAGTCGCCGGGCTTGAGGGACTCCGCGAGCAACGGTGCCGCGAGCCGCACGACCCGCTCCTCGTCGGCGTGCCCGACGACGAGAGCGCGGTCACCGCCGAGCACCTCGCGCAGGCTGCTGACCTCGCCGACCAGTTCGAAGGTGCCACCCTCGACGACGGTGAGCGCTTCGTTGAGCCGGAGCTGCTGACCCGGGGTCAGATCCGCCGGGATGACCGACGGAGAGACGGCGAGCCGCATCCGACGGCCGGAGGTGTAGACCTCGACCGTCCCTTCGGGACCGGCCTCGATGAAGACGCCATAACCACTCGGCGGCTGGGCGAGCCGATCCACCTCCTCCTTGAGCTGCAGGAGCTGTCCGCGCGCATCGCGCAGGGTGGTGATGAGCTTCTCGTTACGCTCGGAGAGCGCCTCGACCTGGGCGTGCGCCTCGGTGAGACGCCGTTCGAGCGGGCGGGTGTCGGAACTCGAGCCGGCCAACCGGCGGCGGGCGACGGTGAGTTCTTCGTTGAGTGCGCGGATGTGTGCGCGCAACTCGTCGGTGGTTGCCTGGGTCGCGTCGTTCTGTGACCCAGCTGGTCCCATATCGGGCATCGGGGCCCCCTTCACCTGGCGGCACGGATCACTGGCCGCTTCCTCACCCTACCCAACAGCCAGTTCGGCCCGACTGTGACGCGTGCGGCGAGTGCACCTCTCGTGTACGGGGAGTTGCGGTCAGCTCACCGAAGGCGCTTCCGGCACCTCGACGGCCACCGCGGCGGCAGCGGCAGCGGCGGCAGCGGCGGCGCGGTCCTTCGGGTGGTCGGTTCCGGTCGCCGTGGTGCGTCGCTGGGGCTTCGGCGCCACGACTCCGGGGGCGAGCCGCCGGGCGGTCAGCAGGAACGCGGTGTGGCCGATCATCCGGTGCTCCGGGCGGACCGCGGCACCGACGAGATGCCAGCCGCGCTGCATGGTCTCCCAGCCGTAGGGCTCGGTGTAGCCGGTGTCCTCGCGGATCTCCTCGGCCATCCGGGACAGCTGGGTGGTGCTCGAGACGTAGACGGTGAGGACGCCGCCGGGGACCAGGTTGGCCGCCACCATCGGCAGCATCTCCCACGGCTCGGCCATGTCCAGCACGATGCGGTCGACCTCTCCGACATGGCCCGCGGCGTCACCGATCCGCAGCGACCAGTTGGACGGACGCTCACGGAAGAACGTGGCGACATTGCGCTCGGCGTGCACCGCGTGATCCTCGCGGACCTCGTACGAGATGACCTCGCCCTCTGGTCCGACGGCCCGCAGCAGCGAGCAGGTCAGGGCCCCCGAGCCGGCGCCCGCCTCGAGAACCCGTGCGCCAGGGAAGATGTCGCCCCAGGCGACGATCTGGGCGGAGTCCTTGGGGTAGATCACCGCGGCACCGCGCGGCATCGACAGCACGTAGTCGGTGAGCAGCGGCCGCAGCGCCAGGTAGCTGGTACCGGCGGCGGAGGCGATGACGCTGCCCTCCGGCTGCCCGATCAGATCGTCGTGCTGCAGCGCGCCCCGGTGGGTGTGGTAGGTGGCTCCCGCCTCCAGGACCACCGTGTACTTGCGGCCCTTCGGGTCGGTCAACTGCACCCGGTCACCGGCTGTGAACGCCGTCATGTCACTGTCCTCTTGCTCTGCTGTGTGTCGCCGCTGTGTGTCGCCGCTGCGTGTCGCCCCTGCTGCGTCGGCGTTGTGTGTCGCCCGGAAGGCCGCCCGGCCGGTCTCAGCCCGGCAGATCCTCGCGACGAAGTACACCCTGCGGCCGGCCGTCTTGACCAATCAGCAGGAAGTACAGCGCGGCGGTCCGGCGCAGCTGCTCCCGGATCTCGGTGCTCTCGTCGCTGAACAGCACGACCGTGTCCGGGCCGACCCGCTGCCCCGCACGGACGGCCGGGGTGGCCGGCGACCGGGCCGCCAGCGAGCGGGCGGCGGGCGGGTCCAGGATGGCCTCGACGACGCCCTCGGCGCCCAGCAGCAGCACCTCTCGATCCACGGCCGCCGCCAAGGCGAGGTCCACCGGCGTCTCGGCCGGCAACAGGCACGACCGGCCGGGCGACGCTGAGCGGCTCGAAGGACGCGGGCCAGCCCGCCGGCTCCCGGTCGGACTGCTCGTCCCGGGCGCCGACGGCGATGTACAGCGCCATCGCGATGGCGATCGCCCCCTGGACGATGGCCGGCCGGGAGCCGTCGGTCAGCCGGTAAACGCCCCAGACGAACAGCAACAGAGCGACGACGAACCCCCCGGCCACGGCGGCGGTCGTGCCGGTGCGACGGTTGCCGGACCGCTGCCAGATGCCCGCCCGCAGCACCCGGCCGCCGTCCAGCGGCAACGCGGGCAGCAGGTTGAAGACGGTGATGATGCCGTTGGCGACGGCCATCTCGATGGTGATCAGCCACAGCACCGTGTACGGCGCGAGCAGGGTGGTCGCCGCGGCGAACACGCCGGTGAGCAGCGCCGACACCACCGGCCCGGCGCCGGCCACCAGCGCCTCCTCGCGGGCGGTCCGCGGGATGCGGTCGATCTCGGAGACCCCGCCCAGCAGGAACAGCTGGACGCGGACGACCCCCACGCCGAAGCGCTGCGCCATCACACAATGGCCGAGCTCGTGCAGCAGCACGCTGAGGCCCGAGCAGCGCCGCCAGCAGGACCGCGACCAGGTACGCCCCGATCGACGACAGCGACGGCGCCAGGCCGCCGACGACCGGTCCGGCCATCACCGCGATCACCGCCACGGACACGAACCAGGACGGGGTGACAGCGACCGGCACGCCGAGCAGCCGACCGACCGGAACGCCCCGCGTCCAGCGGGCGTAGGCCGCCCCAGGTCCGCTCATGCACCGAGCGTAACCGCCGATGACACACCGGCGGCTCGGGGCAGCCGGGCCGGACCCGTGGACAGGCTCAGGGACGGCTCAGAGGCGGCAGGACCGGATGTCGGAGGCGAGGATCGCCTTCGCCCCCAACGCGACGAGTGCGTCCATCACCGGGTTGGCGTCCTGCCGGGGCACCATCGCGCGGACCGCGGCCCAGTCGGCGTCGGCCAGCGGGGCCACCGTGGGTGACTCGAGGCCGGGGGTGACGCGCATGGCCTGATCGAGAAGCGCACGCGGGCAGTCGTAGTCCAGCATCAGGTACTGCTGGGCGAGGACGACACCGCGCAGCCGGTTCACGACCTGCCGGGCGGCCGACGAGATCTCCCGCTCGGACTGCGCGATGACGACGGCCTCGGAGCTGCAGATGGTGTCCCCGAAGGCGACGAGGCCGTGCTGGCGCAGCGTCCGACCGGACCCGACGACGTCGGCGATGGCGTCGGCGACACCGAGCTGGATGGAGATCTCGACGGCACCGTCCAGCCGGATCACGTCGGCGGTGACTCCGCGGGCGGCCAGGTCGGCGCGGACGAGGTTCGGATAGGCGGTGGCGACCCGGATCCCGGCGAGGTCGGCGACCGTCCAGTCCCGGCCGCCGGGGGCGGCGTAGCGGAAGGACGAGTGCCCGAAGCCGAGACCGAGCTCCTCCTTGACCGCCGACTGCGACTCGGCGGCCAGGTCGCGGCCGGTCAGGCCCAGATCGAGCTCACCGGAGCCGACGTAGATCGCGATGTCCTTGGGGCGCAGGAAGAAGAACTCGACGTCGTTGGCGACGTCGATGACGGTGAGGTCGCGCGCGTCCGTGCGTTGCCGGTAGCCGGCTTCGCGGAGCATCGCGGAGGCAGGTTCGCTGAGGGTGCCCTTGTTGGGCACGGCGAGGCGGAGCATGGGAGGTCCCTTTCGTCGGGTCGCCCGGCGCCGGCGGTGATCGGCGGGGCGGGAGGTCAGCGGTCGAGGACGGCGCCGGGGCGCCGCGGCGGTGGTCGGCGTCAGCTCGACGGCGGATCGGCGGGGTCGGTGTCGGGTCGTCGGTCGACCGGGATCTGTTCCACCGCTACAGATGTCGGTAGACCTGCTCCAGAGTGATGCCGCGACCGACCATGATGACCTGCGCCCGGTAGATGCAGCTGCGAGATCTCCAGCGCGAGGGCGTCGTCGCCCTCGTGCTCGGCGGCCAGCCACACCTCGCCGGCCTCCTCGATGAGCTTCTTGCCCTGGGCGTGGACGCCGGCGTCGAGCGCGGCGACGGTGCCGGATCCGTCCGGCCGGGTGGCCGCCCGGTCGAGGAGCTCGGCGAACAGGGAGTCGAAAGTCTTCACGGGGCGCAATTCTCCCAGACTCCGACGGCTCCGCCGCCCGCTCGACGGACGCCGTCGCCGGTGGTGCAGCGTCGCCGGTGGTGCAGCGTCGCCGGTGGGCAGCGTCTCAGTGGTACAGCGTCGCCGGTGGTGCAGCGACGCCGGACGCGGCCCACCGCCTGCGCTGCCGTTCCGTCGCGGAAGCGGCTCCGCACGGCTCTTCGGGCTCTCAGGTGAGGCGGGCCGCCTTCGACCGTGCGCGGCCGGCCGCCTTGGCCGCGGTGGCGACCTCGGCCTTGCGGGTGGGCTTGATCACCGTCTTGCGGGAGGGGGCACTGGGCTCGCGTCCGCGCAGCACCGGCCGCAGGAACGTCCCGGTGTGCGAGCCCACGGTGCTGGCGATGGTTTCCGGGGTGCCCTCGGCCATCACCCGGCCACCCCCGGACCCACCCTCGGGGCCCATGTCGATGATCCAGTCGGCGGTCTTGATGACGTCCAGGTTGTGCTCGATGACGATGACCGTGTTGCCCTTGTCCACCAGCCCGTGGATGACGCCGAGCAGCTTCTCGACGTCGGCGAAGTGCAGCCCGGTGGTCGGCTCGTCGAGGACGTAGACGGTGCGGCCGGTCGAGCGCTTCTGCAGCTCGGACGCGAGCTTGACCCGTTGCGCCTCACCGCCGGACAGCGTCGTCGCCGGCTGGCCCAGCCGGACGTAGCCGAGGCCGACCTCGACCAGCGTCTTCAGGTGACGGTGGATCGGACCGATGGCCTCGAAGAAGACCGCCGCCTCCTCGATCGTCATGTTGAGGACCTCGGCGATGTTCTTGCCCTTGTAGTGCACCTCGAGGGTCTCCCGGTTGAACCGGGCACCCTTGCAGACCTCGCACGGGACGTAGATGTCCGGCAGGAAGTTCATCTCGATCTTCAGGGTGCCGTCGCCCGCGCACGCCTCGCAGCGGCCGCCCTTGACGTTGAAGGAGAACCGCCCCGCCTGGTACCCCCGGACCTTCGCCTCCGAGGTCGACGTGAACAGCTTGCGGACGTGGTCGAACACCCCGGTGTAGGTGGCGGGGTTCGACCGCGGCGTCCGGCCGATCGGCGACTGGTCGACGCCGACGACCTTGTCGACCTGGTCCAGACCGGTGACCCGGACGTGTCGTCCCGGGATGAGCTGCGCCCGGTTGATCCGATTCGCCAGCACCGCGTGCAGGATGTCGTTGACCAGCGTCGACTTACCGGAACCCGACACACCGGTGACGGCCAGCAACGTCCCCAGCGGGAACTTCACCGTCAGGTTCTGGAGGTTGTTCTCCTTGGCGCCGACGACGGTGAGCAGCCGCTCCCTGTCGACCGGGCGGCGCGTCAGCGGCACCGGGATCTCGCGCCGGCCGGAGATGTAGGCGCCGGTCAGCGATTCCTCGGAGGCTTCGAGATCGGCGACCGACCCGCTGACCACGACGTTGCCGCCGTGCTCCCCCGCACCCGGGCCGATGTCGACGACCCAGTCGGCGATCCGGATGGTGTCCTCGTCGTGCTCGACGACGATGAGCGTGTTGCCGAGGTCGCGGAGCCGGGTCAGGGTCTGGATGAGCCGGTGGTTGTCACGCTGGTGCAGCCCGATGGACGGCTCGTCGAGCACGTAGAGCACGCCGACCAGGCCGGAACCGATCTGGGTGGCCAGCCGGATCCGTTGGGCCTCACCACCGGACAGCGTGGCCGCCGGCCGGGACAGCGACAGGTACTCGAGCCCGACGTCGAGCAGGAAGCCCAGCCGGGCGCTGACCTCTTTGAGCACCGGTTCGGCGATCATCCGGTCGCGCTCGGACAGCACGAGGCTGGGGAAGAACTTCTCCGCCTCACCGATGGACATCGCAGAGATCTCCGCGAGGTTCACCTCTCGCGGGTCGCCGTCGGTCTGCACCCGGACGGTGACGGCGAGGATCTCCGGCCGCAGCCGGCTGCCCTTGCAGGTGGGACAGGGCACCTCCCGCATGTAGCCCTCGTACTTCTCCCGGGAATAGTCGGACTCGGTCTGGGCCGCTCGCCGCTCCAGGAACGGGATGACGCCCTCGTACTCGGAGTAGTAGGACCGCTGCCGGCCGTACCGGTTCTTGTAGCTGACGTGGACCTGGTCCTTGGAGCCGGTCAGCACCGCGGAGCGGGCCTTCTCCGGCAGCCGGTGCCAGGGGATGTCGACCGAGAAGCCCATCGCGGTACCGAGACCCTCGAGCAGCCGGCCGAAGTACTCGCTGGTCTGACCGCCGGACCACGGGTGCACCGCACCCTCGCGCAGGGTCAGCTCGACGTCGGGCACGACCAGCTCGGGGTCGACCTCCTTGCGGGTGCCGAGACCGGAACAGACCGGGCAGGCCCCGAACGGCGAATTGAAGGAGAACGACCGGGGCTCGAGCTCGTCCAGCGCCAGCGGGTGGTCGTTCGGGCAGGCCATCTTCTCCGAGTACCGGCGGAACCTGGCCTTCGGGTCGTCCTCGGGCTCGTCGACGAACTCCAGGACGACGATGCCCTCGGCCAGCCGCAGCGCGGTCTCGACCGAGTCGGTGATGCGCTGCCGGGCCGACATCTTCGCCGTGAGGCGGTCGATGACGACGTCGATCGAGTGCTTCTCCTGCTTCTTCAAGGCGGGGACGTCGCCGATGAGGCTGACCGTGCCGTCCACGCGCACCCGGGAGTAGCCCTGGCTGGTCAACGAGGACAGCAGGTCGACGAATTCGCCCTTGCGCTCCCGGACGATCGGCGCGAGCACCTGGAAGCGCGTGCTGTCGGGCATCTCGAGCACGCGGTCGACGATCGCCTGCGGCGTCTGCTTGGTGACGAACTCGCCGCAGACCGGGCAGTGCGGGCGACCGATCCGGGCGAAGAGCAGCCGGAGGTAGTCCGAGATCTCGGTGATGGTGCCGACCGTCGAGCGCGGGTTGCGCGAGGTCGACTTCTGGTCGATGGAGACCGCCGGCGACAGACCCTCGATGAAGTCGACGTCGGGCTTGTCCATCTGCCCCAGGAACTGGCGCGCGTAGGACGACAGCGACTCCACGTACCGCCGCTGGCCCTCGGCGAAGATCGTGTCGAACGCCAGCGAGGACTTTCCCGAACCGGACAGACCGGTGAAGACGATCAGCGCGTCACGCGGCAGATCGAGGTCGACATTGCGCAGATTGTGTTCACGGGCACCACGGACGATCAAGCGTTCCATCACGGGATCCCATGCTAGGCCGAGGCACCGACAGTGATCGTTCTCCTGCCCTCCGGGGCCCCTCCGCAGTGCCGGATGTGAGCGATCGAACTCGTGTCCGGCGGGACCGATCCCGACGGGTGCCACCGGATCAGCGGCAGCGCACCTCCCACCCGGCCCGCGCGCCGGGCGACAAGGTGGGTTCGGCGACCGCAGTGCCGGTCCCGGGCGGCCCGTCACGGACGCTCCCCATGACCCCCGCGGCTCGGCTCCGACGGGACTGTCGGCACGGCTGACTAAGGTGTGCGCCATGTCGGAATACAGCGGTCACGTCGACCCCGGCGGGGCCCCCTCGACCCGCACCCTCGAGCACCTCTCCATCACCAAGCTGTCGGTCGGGCCGATGGACAACAACGCCTACCTGTTGGTCTGCCGGGCCACCGGCGACGCCCTGCTGATCGACGCGGCCGCCGAGCCCGAACGACTCGCCGATTGTCTGGATCTCGGCCTCGACCGCCTGCGACTGCGGACCATCGTGACCACCCATCAGCACGAGGACCACTGGCAGGCACTCGGCGCGATCGCCGGTCAGACCGGCGCCGACCTGGTGGCCCACCGCGACGATGCCGGCGCGCTGCCGGTGCCGACCGCGGTCTTCCCCGAACAGGGCACGCCCTACGCCGTCGGCGAGTGCCCGATCGAGTTCATCCACCTCCGCGGGCACACCCCGGGCTCGCTGGCTGTGCTCTACCGCGACCCGGCCGGCAGCGCGCACCTGTTCACCGGCGACTCGCTGTTCCCCGGCGGACCGGGCCGGACCGGATCACCTGCGGCCTTCACCTCGCTGATGGACGACCTCGAGGAGCGCGTGTTCGGCGTCCTGCCCGACGACACCTGGGTGTACCCGGGCCACGGGGACGACACCACGCTCGGCGCGGAGCGTCCGCAACTGGCGGAGTGGCGCGAGCGCGGCTGGTGACCGACCGTCCAGCCGGTCGAACGCAGGGCCTCCGGAACCTCCGTCACGACACGTTCGCCGCGCTGGGCAACCCGAACTTCCGCACCTACTTCGCCGGCCAGTCGGTGTCGCTGGTCGGCACCTGGATGCAGACGGTGGCCCAGGGCTGGCTCGTCCTCCAGCTGACGAACTCCGGTACCGCGGTCGGTGTCCTCGTCGCGCTGCAGACGCTGCCGGTACTGCTGCTCGGGCCTTACGCCGGGGTGGTCGCCGACCGGCTGGACAAGCGGCGGCTGATGATCCGACTGCAGTCCACGATGGGCGTGCTCGCGGCCGTTCTGGGCATGCTGACCGTCACCGGGGTCGTCGAGTTGTGGCACGTTCTCGTCCTCGCCGCACTGCTGGGGCTCAACAACGCCTTCGAGAACCCCGCCCGGCAGACGTTCATCCTCGAGATGGTCGGCCCGAAGGACCTGCGCAACGCGGTCAGCCTCAACTCCGTCCTGGTCAACGTCGCCCGGGCGGTCGGGCCGGCGGCCGCCGGCCTCATCATCGCCTGGGGCGGCCTCGGTATCTGCTTTCTGCTCAACGCGGTCAGTTTCGCCGCGGTCGTCTGGTCGCTGCACCGGCTCGACCTGGCCGCCCTCACCACGCCCACCCCCGTCTCGCGAGCGAAAGGCCAATTGCGCGAAGGACTCTCGTACGTCCGGCACGAACCGGACCTGCTCATCCCGCTGCTGATGATGGCCCTGGTCGGCTGCCTGGCCTACGAGTTCCAGGTCGTGCTGCCGATCCTGGCCGCCGACACCTTCGGTGCCGACGCCCGCACCTACGGCTTCATGACCGCGGCGATGGGGGTCGGTGCGGTCATCGGCGGGCTCCGGGTCGCGGCCCGCGGCCGCACCGGCACCCGGGCGATGATCCGCACGTCGGTGGCTTTCGGGGTGGTGATCGCCGGCGCCGCGCTGGCCCCGAACCTTGCGCTGGTGTACCTGGCGCTGGCGCTCGTCGGCGGGGTCAGCATCGGCTTCCTGTCCACGGGGAACAGCACCCTCCAGCTCTCGGCGGCGCCGCAGATGCGCGGCCGGGTGATGGCGTTGTGGAGTGTCGCGTTCCTCGGCTCCACGCCGATCGGTGGTCCCGTCGCCGGTGCGGTGAGCGAGTACTTCGGCGGCCGCGTGGGCCTGCTGATGGGGGCGGCGGCGTGCTTCCTGGCCGCCGCGCTGGGTTTTCTGGTGCTCCGCCGGAGTCGACGTGGTGACGTCCCGGGCTGACCGGCCGACATTGTGCCGGGAGCGAACCCACGGACACCGCCATCACCGACAGTCGGGGTGGCGTTCACTCTCTGGCACTCTGGACCGCATGTGGAAACGGCGCCGCGGGCTGCTGATCGGGTTGGCTGTGGCGCTCGTCGCCGTCGTGGCGATCGTGGTGTGGCCGAAGGGAAGCACAGCGACCGCAGCCACGAACGACATCACCTTCACCGCACCGGGCGGTGCGGTGAGGATCCGACGGTCACCCTGGACGCCACCCTCTACCTCCCCGACGAGCTGCCGGCGCCGGCCGTCATCCTGGCCCACGGGCTCGGCGGCACGAAGGCGTCCGTCGCCGAGGACGCCCAGGACCTCGCGGCGGCCGGGTACGTCGTGCTCGCCTACACGGCCCGCGGCTTCGGCGCCTCGACCGGGCACGTGCACCTCGACTCGCTGGACTACGAGGTCCAGGACGGCCGGGCCGCAATCGACTACCTGGCCACCCGCGCCGACATCGTCACGCAGGACGGCGCCGACAACCCGCGGGTCGGTGTGATGGGCGGCTCGTACGGCGGTGCCCTCTCGCTGATGGTGGCCGGGGTCGACGACCGGGTCGACGCGGTGGTCCCGCTGATCACCTGGAACAACCTGTCCGACGCCCTGTTCCCCAACTTCGCCGACGACGCGGCCGGCTCGGACGGCCTCGGCGGGGTGTTCAAGAAGTACTGGGCCTCGGTCCTGATCACCTCCATCAGCCTGTCCGGCGGCGGCGCCGGGGGAATCAGCGGGTTGCTGCGCGGGGCCAACGGTGCCGCCACCTCGGCCCCCGGGTCGAGCGTCGCCGAGTCCAGCGCGTCCGCCGAGCCATCTGCTGACGGCACCGCCGGAAGCAACGGCGCGACCAGCACCAACGGCGACCTCCCGTCTGCCGCCGGTGCCCTCTGCGGCCGGCTCGCCGGCGATCTGTGTGCGGCCTACCTCGAGGTCGCCGAGACCGGGCAGCTCACGCCCGAGCTGAAGTCGTTGCTGGACCGGTCGTCGCCGGATCAGGTGGCCGGCGACATCACTGCGCCGACCCTGCTGGTGCAGGGCGAGCGCGACACCCTTTTCGGTCTCGACCAGGCCGATGCGAACGCGAAGGCGATCGCCGCCAACGGCACCACCGTCTCGGTCATCTGGTTCGCCGGCGGTCACGACGGCGGCGGGATCGACAACCAGACCCGGACCGCGATCCACCGCTGGTTCGACCACTATCTGAAACAGGACGGCTCCCCGGCCCCGGAGCTGGGCTTCAGGTACTCCATCGACGGCGCCATCTCCGACACCGGTTCGGTCCGCAGCCGGACCCTGCAGGCGGACGGCTACCCGGGCGTCGACGGCGCCACCATCTCGGAGGTCCCGGTCACGCTGAAGGGGCGGACGGCCCCGGTGGTGAACCCGCCCGGCGGCACGCCGGCGGCGGTGTCCTCGCTGCCCGGACTCGGCGGTACGGCCTCCACGGCGCTGGCCACCCTCGCGCTGGACGTCCCCGGCCAGTCGGCGACCTTCACCTCCGACCCGCTGACCTCGCAGCTGCTGCTGACCGGCTCGGCCACGACCACGTTGTCCGTGACCGCCGGCCCGCCCCTCTCGGGCCGCGCGGACGCGACCGGCGTCGCGACGCTGTTCCTCAAGCTGTACAAGGTGACCGCGAGCGGGGTCCGCACGCTGGCCGGCAGTGCCGTGTCACCGATCCGGGTCACCGGGTTGGTCCCGGGACAGCCCGTCGAGGTTCCGGTGTCGCTGAGCGGCTTCGCGCTGCAGGTGGACGCCGGCTCGTCGGTACAGCTCGTCGTGTCCAGCACCGACCAGGGCTACGCGCTGCCCTCGCAGGCATCGGTGAACCTCGTGGGGCTCGCGGGTGACGGCGTGTTGACCATGCCCGTGGCCGGCGGCAGCAACATCTCGACCTCCGAGGTGCCGGTCGGACTGCTGATCGCCCTCATCGTGCTCATCGTGCTGGCCGTCGTCGGTCTGGTGCTGGCCGGCCTGGTGCGCAGGCGCACGCCGCCGTCCGATCCGGAGCTGACCCGGATCCCGCTGCGGATCACCGGTCTCCGCAAGGAGTACCCGGGCGGCGTGGTGGCCGTCAAGGACGTCAGCTTCGACGTCCGGCCCGGTCAGGTCGTCGGTCTGCTGGGCCCGAACGGGGCCGGTAAGACGACGTCACTGCGGATGGTGATGGGCCTGATCAACCCGAGCGCCGGCGAGATCACCGTGTTCGGCCAGAAGGTCGTCCCGGGTGCCCCGGTGCTGTCCCGGATCGGCTCCTTCGTCGAGGGTTCCGGCTTCCTGCCGCACCTCACCGGTATCGACAACCTCAACCTGTACTGGGGAGCCACCGGCCGTCCGAAGGAGCTGGCCCACCTCGAGGAGGCTCTGGCCATCGCCGGTCTCGGGAGTGCCGTCAACCGGCGGGTCCGGACCTACTCACAGGGCATGCGGCAGCGCCTCGCCATCGCCCAGGCGATGCTCGGGCTGCCGGACCTGCTCATCCTCGACGAGCCGACCAACGGTCTCGACCCGCCCCAGATCCACGCGATGCGCGAGGTGCTGCGGCGCTACGCCGCCACCGGCCGCACCGTGCTGGTCTCCTCGCACCTGCTGGCCGAGGTGGAGCAGACCTGCACCGACGTGGTCGTGGTCAATCAGGGCGAGGTCATCGCCTCCGGGACGGTGGCCGAGCTGGTCGCGCTGTCCGGCGAGATGAGCTTCACGGTCGACGACACCGAGCGCGCCCGCGCCGTCCTGCAGGCGCTGCCCGGGGTGGACGGTACCGAAGTCGAGGATCAACAGGTCCACGTCGACCTGGCCGGGGTCGCTCCGACCGTCGCCATCGCGGCGCTCCTCGAGGCCGGCATCGCCGTCTCGTCGGCGGCGCCCCGCAACCGCCTCGAGGACGTCTTCCTCGATCTCGTGGGTGCCACCGGTAGAGGGAGTTCCGAATGAGCCCCGTTCATCACGACCGCTCGGCCGACGCCGCGGTCGCTGCACTGGAGTCGCTGCCTGCACCCGGGGCGGCCGAGAAGTCAGGCGTGGCCGTCGGTTACCGACCCGGTCGCACCCTGCGCTTCGGGGTCGAGATCCGGCGGCAGCTGAAGCGCCGCCGGACCCAGTTGACGCTCGGCTTCATGGTGCTGCTGCCCGTCATCCTCGCCATCGCGTTCGCGGTCGGCGACGACGACGGCCGCGGTAGCCGGTCGGGCAGCACCCGGGCGTCGATCGTCGATCTCGCGCAGAACGGCGCCGGCAACTTCGCCATGGTGACGATGATCTTCTCGGCCAGCTTCCTGCTGATCGTGGTGATCTCGTTGTTCTTCGGCGACACCATCGCGTCGGAGGCGTCGTGGTCGTCGCTGCGTTACCTGCTGGCGATGCCGATCCCCCGGATGCGTCTGGTCCGGCAGAAGGTGCTCGTCGCCGGCGCGCTGTCGATCCTGGCGATCCTGCTGCTGCCGCTGACGGCGATGATCCTGGGCGGCATCCTGTACGGGTTCGGTCCGCTGTCGACACCGGTCGGAGATCAGCTGGACTTCGCGGCCACCGTGTTCCGGTTGGTCGTCGTCGTGGTCTTCATGATCCTGCAGCTGTCCTGGGTGGCCGGACTCGCCTTCTTCCTCAGCGTGTCCACCGACGCGCCGCTCGGCGCCGTCGGCGGAGCGGTACTGCTGACCATCCTCAGCCAGATCCTGGACCAGATCGATGCGCTCGAGAACATCCGCAACTTCCTGCCCACGCACTACTCGTTCGCGTGGACGGGGACGCTGTCGGACCCGATCCGGTGGGACGACATGGTGCGCGGCGGTTTCGCCGGCGTCGGCTACGCGCTGGTGTTCTTCTCACTCGGCATTCTGAAGTTCCGGCGCAAGGACATCACCAGCTGATCCCGGGGCCGGGCCGTAAACCGGCCCGCGTGATGGTCACGTCCGGCCCCGGTCGTCCCAGCGACGGGACCTGACGAGCTTCGGCGGAGCGAGCGGAAGCTGTCGGCGGAGCTGGCCTCACTGACTGCTGCTCGATCGACGACTGCTGCTCGATCCACGGATCTTGCTCGATCGACCGCGATGAACCTCGAGGCTCGGTGGCCGTCAGGCCATCGCGGCGTCCATGTGCCGCAACTCCTTCTTCAGCTCCGAGATCTCGTCGCGCAGCCGGCCGGCCAGCTCGAACTGCAGGTCCTTGGCCGCGGCCAACATCTGATCGGTGAGTTGCTGGACGAGGCTGGCCATCTCGCCGCGGGCCATGCCGGCCGTCTGGTGACCGGCGTAGATTCCCGCCGACGAACCGCCGGGCTCGCTCTGTGCCTTGCGGCCGCGCGACATGTTGCGCCCGGAGCCGCCGAGCGCGATCGAGTCCTCCGCCTCGGCGTAGACCCGCTCCAGGATGTCGTTGATCTTCTTGCGCAGCGGCTGCGGATCCAGACCCATCTCGAGGTTGTAGGCCACCTGCTTCTCGCGGCGGCGGTTGGTCTCCTCGATGGCCGTGGCCATGGACGCGGTGATCCGGTCCGCATACATGTGCACCTGGCCGTTGACGTTCCGGGCGGCACGGCCGATCGTCTGGATCAACGAGGTGCCGGACCGCAGGAACCCCTCCTTGTCGGCGTCCAGGATGGCGACCAGCGACACCTCGGGCAGGTCGAGACCCTCACGGAGCAGGTTGATGCCGATGAGGACGTCGTACTCGCCCATCCGCAGCTCGCGCAGCAGTTCCACCCGGCGGAGGGTGTCGACCTCGGAGTGCAGGTAGCGCACCCGGATCCCCAACTCGAGCAGGTAGTCGGTGAGGTCCTCGCTCATCTTCTTGGTCAGCGTGGTGACCAGCACGCGTTCGTCGCGCTCGGCGCGGGCGCGGATCTCCCCCACCAGGTCGTCGATCTGGCCCTGGGTGGGCTTGATGACGACCTCCGGATCGATCAGCCCGGTCGGGCGGATGACCTGCTCGACGAACTCGCCCTGGGCCCGGCCCAGCTCGTAGTTGCCCGGCGTCGCCGACAGGTAGACCGTCTGGCCGATCCGGTCGGAGAACTCCTCCCAGGTCAGCGGTCGGTTGTCCAACGCGCTCGGCAGCCGGAAGCCGTGCTCGACCAGCGTCCGCTTGCGGGCGGCGTCACCCTCGTGCATGCCGCCGATCTGCGGCACCGTCACGTGGGACTCGTCGATCACCAGCAGGAAGTCGTCCGGGAAGTAGTCGATCAGGGTGGCCGGGGCGGTGCCCGGTGCGCGGCCGTCGATGTGCCGGGAGTAGTTCTCGATTCCGGACGTGAAACCGACCTGCCGCATCATCTCGAGGTCGTAATTGGTCCGCATCCGCAGGCGCTGGGCCTCGAGCAGCTTGTTCTGCCCTTCGAGCTCGGCCAGCCGGTCGGCCAGCTCGTTCTCGATGTCGCTGATCGCCTTCTCCATGCGCTCCGGCCCGGCGACGTAGTGGGTCGCCGGGAAGATGCGGAGCTCGTCGACCTCGCGCTGGACGTCACCGGTGAGCGGGTGCAGGTAGTAGAGCCGCTCGACCTCGTCACCGAAGAACTCGATGCGCAGCGCCAGCTCCTCGTACGCCGGGATGATCTCGACGGTGTCGCCGCGGACGCGGAACGAGCCGCGGGTGAACGCGAGATCGTTGCGCGTGTACTGGATGTCGACGAGGGCGCGGAGCAGCTTGTCGCGGTCGAGGTCCATCCCGGTGTGCACCGGCAGCGACCGGTCGAGGTAGGACTGCGGGGTGCCGAGACCGTAGATGCAGGACACCGAGGACACCACGATGACATCGCGACGGGACAGCAGCGACCGCGTCGCCGAGTGCCTGAGCCGTTCGACGTCGGAGTTGATCGACGAGTCCTTCTCGATGAAGGTGTCGGTCTGCGGGACGTACGCCTCGGGCTGGTAGTAGTCGTAGTAGGAGACGAAATATTCGACGGCGTTGTGCGGGAACAGCTCGCGGAACTCGTTGGCGAGCTGGGCGGCGAGGGTCTTGTTGGGCGCCATCACCAGGGTGGGGCGCTGCACCTTCTCGATCAGCCAGGCCGTGGTGGCGGACTTACCGGTGCCGGTCGCGCCGAGCAGCACCACGTCCTTCTCGCCGGCCTTCAGCCGCTTCTCGAGCTCGGTGATCGCCGCGGGTTGATCGCCGGAGGGCTTGAACTCGGACACGACCTCGAAACGCCCGCCAGTACGCGGGAGCTCGCTGACGGTCCGGAACTCCGAGGTTGCCAGGACGGGTTTCTCTGCTGCGAATGCCACGGTCCACAGGTTACGCGGCACCACCGACAGCGACTGTTCCTGCAGGTCAGAGCTGTGCGGGGGCGGTGGAGGCGTCCCAACCGGTGCGGTCGATCCAGCGGCGCAGCGGCGCGTCCGCGGCACCGAACCAGGCCAGTTTCGCCGATGCGTAGCCATCGGCACCGGCAGAACCGGCGTGTTCGGTCGGCGAGGCCCGCCTTCACCGCCAGGTAGGCGTCCCGTTCCGCGGCGTCGGCGGCGAGCCAGTCACGGAAGGCCAGCGCCCACCGCCACGCCGGTCCGTCCACCGGGCGGACGTTCAGATCCACCGCCCGGCCGGGATCGGCGTTGGCGTGGAACGTCCTCCGCCAACGGACCGGGTCGTCGTCGGCCGGGTGCGGCCGGTCGTCGCCGGCCGCAGGTACCGGCACGAACCCCGCCCCCGCCAGGGCGGGTCCGACGCGGTCGGCCGCGGCGAGATCGGCGACCACGAGTTGCAGGTCGATCACGTCACGGGCCGCCGACCCGGGGACGGCGGTCGAGCCGATGTGGTCGACGCGCAGCGCGTGCTCCCCCGCCGCGCGGCCGACCCTGGCGATCAGCCGGGCCGCGTCGACAGACCACGCCGGGTCGGGCGGCCGCAGCACCGGGCCGCCGCGTGGTGCCCGCGCGCCCCGCGACAGGAACTGCTCGAACGGCTGCAGCCGCTCGTCCCACAGCTGGTCCACCAGATCCCGCAGCCCGTCCGTGGTGCCGCTGTTGTCGAGCCACTCGTCGGTCAGTGGGCGCCGGGCGTCGTCGTCGATCTGGGCGGCGATGCGGGCCCGCGCGTCGGTTTCGGCGAGACCACGGCCGATCAACCGGCGGACCCGCAGTTCGGAGTCCGCACCGACCCCGATGACGAGGTGGAACGAGGCCGCCACCGGCATCGCCACCAGCAGCGGGATGTCGTTGACCACGACGGCGTCGGGCGGTGCCGCTGCGGCCAGGACGTCGAAGCGCGCCCGCACCCGGGGGTGGGTGATGCCCTCCAGCGCCTTGCGGGCGTCCGGGTCACTGAAGACGATCGCGGCCAGCGCCGGCCGGTTCAGCGAACCGTCGGCGGCCAGCACACCGGGCCCGAAGCGCTCGGCAACGGCAGCGAGTCCCGGCGTACCGACCGCGACCACCTCGCGGGCCAGGCCGTCGGAGTCGACCACGACTGCTCCGCGTTCGGCCAACCGCGCCGAGACCGTGCTCTTCCCGGAACCGATACCTCCGGTGACCGCCACTCTCAGCACGCCGTCCCCCGCTCCGTTCGTGGCCTACACGCCCGCCGTGCCGTGTCGTAACCGGAACTGTGCGGTCCGGCCATCTAGCGTTGAGTGTGGCCCACTCCGGGCTGGGCACGACACCTGCACCCGAGGAGCACGATGAGCGCCACCGCGACCGGCCGGCACCGGCTCGGCACGCCCGGCCTGATTCCGGCGCGCAGCCTCGTCGGGGTCCGGCGCAGCCTGTTCAGCTGGTTCCGGCCCGGTCGGCACCGCGCCGCCACGGTCGCGCCGCGCGTTCCGCGGCTGGCACCCGCCACCGCCTGAGCGACCCACCCCGTCGCCGGGGCGGGCAGCACCGGCCACCGCCGCTGCCCGGTCCGCCGGCCGGCCGGACTTCGATCAGGCGGTCGTGATGACCTGGTTGAGCGCGTATTCCGCCGCCGATTCGAGCGCCGCGGGCAGCTGGTCCTCGGCGACGATCCCGTCGGCGACCACCACCGACAGCGTCCAGGTGTCGTAGCCCACCGCGATCAGCCCGCCGTCGCGCAGCAGGACGTCGGCGGGGTAGCCGAGCACCGTGGTGGTCGAGTCGTCGGCGCCCGCCTGCCGCTCGGACGTGGCGGTCAGCTCACGCTGGGCGTCGGCGGCGGCAGCGGAGGCGAACTGGGCGAGGACGACCTGCACCGCGATGGATTCGCCTTCCACGCCGTACTGGCACTTCAGTCGGCCGGTGATCTCGCGTTCCGGGTTCGCCGCCTCGAGAAGGCGGTTCGTGCCCGCAGGCAGCTGGCCGAACGAGGTGCCGAGCTGTGTCGGGTTCATCACCTTGGTGCAGTCGGCCTTGAGCGGATCGACGGTGACGACCGGCGCCGCCGACTCGGTCGACGACGGCTCACTCGCCGACTCGCTCTCCGACGACTCCGCAGCGGTGGGCTCCGACGACTCGGTGGACGCCGACACCTCGGTGGACGCTGCCGTGGTGCCGGCCGGCGCCTCGGACCCGGCGCCCGACGAGCCGGCGGGGGCCGACGCGGTCTCGGTCACGAGGATGGTCGGGCGGTCGGCCGAGGACGATCCGCAGCCGGCGAGCAGCGCGCCACCCACGAGGACGGCGGCGGAAAAGGACTGGAGCCTGGTGGTTCGCATGACGACCACGGTAATGAAGCTGGGACCCCGAACGGCGGAGGCCGGACACCGCGCGTTGCCCGCACCGGAGTCATCGGGACCGGAGCCGGGAACGCGTGTCCAGGATGCCGGAAGCCCCGGGCCGGCCACCCGCAGGTGGACCGACCCGGGGCTTCCGGGACAGGACGGGGAAGGTCAGTTCCCGGCCAGACGCTCCTTGAGAGCGGCCAGCTGCTCGTCGTTGACCAGCGAACCGGCCGGGGCACTCGAGGAGTACGACGCACCGTCGGCGACCTCGTCACCGTCGGCCGCGTCGGAGTCGCCGGTGGAGGACGAGTAGTTGCTCGGCTCCGCCGCAGCGGCGTCGGCGGCCTGCGCCGCGGCGACCTGCTTGAGGTGCGCGGCGTAGGTCTCCTGGGCATCGGCGTACTGCTTCTCCCACGCCTCACGCTGCGTGTCGAAGCCGTCGAGCCATTCGCCGGTGGTGACGTCGAAGCCCTCCGGCGGTACGAAGTTGCCCTGCTCGTCGTAATGGTCCACGACGCCGTACTGGGCGCGCACCTCGTCGAACTCGGTGTCCGGGGTGATGCCTTCGTTGGCCTGCTTCAGCGACAGCGAGATCCGGCGACGCTCGAGATCGATGTCGATGACACGGACGAAGATCTCGTCCTCCACCGACACGACCTGCTCCGGGATCTCCACGTGACGACCGGCCAGCTCGGAGATGTGGACCAGGCCCTCGATGCCGTCGTAGACCCGGACGAACGCACCGAACGGCACCAGCTTGGTGACCCGACCCGGCACGACCTGCCCGATGGCGTGGGTCCGGGCGAAGTGACGCCACGGATCTTCCTGGGTCGCCTTGAGCGACAGCGAGACCCGCTCGCGGTCCATGTCGACGTCCAGGACCTCGACGGTGACCTCCTGGCCGACCTCGACGACCTCGGACGGGTGGTCGATGTGCTTCCAGGACAGCTCGGAGACGTGCACCAGACCGTCCACGCCACCCAGATCGACGAATGCACCGAAGTTGACGATGGAGGACACGACGCCCTTGCGGACCTGGCCCTTGCCGAGCTGGTTGAGGAACTCGCTGCGAACCTCGGACTGGGTCTGCTCCAGCCACTGACGGCGGGACAGGACCACGTTGTTGCGGTTCTTGTCGAGCTCGATGATCTTCGCGTCCAGCACCCGGCCGACGTACGGCATCAGGTCGCGCACGCGGCGCATCTCGACCAGCGACGCGGGCAGGAAGCCACGGAGACCGATGTCCAGGATCAGGCCGCCCTTGACGACCTCGATGACGGTGCCGGAGACGACACCGTCCTCTTCCTTGATCTTCTCGATCGTGCCCCACGCGCGCTCGTACTGAGCCCGCTTCTTGGACAGGATGAGACGGCCTTCCTTGTCCTCCTTCTGGAGAACCAGGGCCTCGACGTGCTCGCCGACCTCGACGACCTCACTGGGGTCGACGTCGTGCTTGATGGAGAGTTCGCGGGAGGGAATGACACCCTCGGTCTTGTAGCCGATGTCCAGCAGGACTTCGTCCCGATCGACCTTGACGATGATGCCCTCGACGATGTCGCCGTCGTTGAAGTACTTGATCGTCTTGTCTACTGCTGCGAGGAAATCCTCGGCCGTCCCGATGTCGTTGATGGCAACTTGCGGGGCGGTGCGGGTAGGTGCGGACATGTGTGGGGTTGCTCCGGAGGGACGTGGGGTGTGGTCGCCGCGCCATGGGGACGGGGTGACTGTGGACAGGTGGACTGCGTCGACCGGATCGCGGGAGCGCTCCGGGCGGCACGCGCAGATGAGTGGTGTCCGCCGAAAAGGGACCCGGATGAGGCGGCCCACTCCGGGCGTCCGGACGACGAGCCCGCTGGGCTCTCCGATCCGACCGCACCGACGACGACAGGGCAGCACAGACCCACAGCGCGTCGTCCAGCGTACCCCGCTGCACAGTCAGCTCAAAGTCGGTGACCGGCGTGAACCGGGTGGTCGGGCCACTAGCCTCGCAGTCGTGTCCGATCCGCACCCGACCGCCGAGTCTGTCCTCGGACCGACCCGGCCCGTGAAGCAGCCGGCCGGGCCGGACGACTCCCGCCGGGCGAACCGCCGCTGGTGGGACGCCGACGCCGACGACTACCACGCCGCACACGGTGGCTTCCTCGGGGACGCCGACTTCGTGTGGTGCCCGGAACGGGTCCGGGAGGCCGACATCGGGCTGCTGGGCGACGTCGGGGGCCGGCGGGTGCTGGAGGTCGGCTGCGGGTCGGCCCCGTGCGCCCGGTGGCTGTCGACCCGGGGCGCACAGGTGGTCGCCTTCGACCTGTCCGCCGGGATGTTGCGCCACGGCAGTGCGGCCAACGACCGCACCGGGATCGACGTCCCGCTGGTGCAGGCGGACGCCGCGGCACTGCCGTTCCGGGACGGCGCGTTCGACATCGCCTGCTCGGCGTTCGGGGCGATCCCGTTCGTCGCCGATGCCGGGGCGGTGATGGCCGAGGTCGTCCGGGTGCTGCGGCCCGGCGGTCGGTGGGTGTTCTCGGTGACCCACCCGATGCGCTGGATCTTCCTCGACGACCCGGGCGAGCGTGGCCTGACCGCGGTGCAGTCATATTTCGACCGGCGCCCCTATGTCGAGGTCGACGACGACGGCACCCCTGCTTACGTCGAACACCACCGGACGCTGGGCGACCGGGTGCGGGACCTCGTCGGCGCCGGGTTCACGTTGGTGGACCTGATCGAGCCGGCCTGGCCGGACGATCTCGACGACACGTGGGGGCAGTGGTCACGGACCCGGGGCGAGGTGTTCCCGGGGACGGCGATCTTCGTGTGCGAGAAGCGTTGACCCCGCCGCGTGATCCGCCGCGAACCCTCGGGTGCGACATCCGGCGCGTCGGTAGCCCCGTCCCGCTACGTCACCTGACGGAAGCAGTGAGACAAGCCCCGGTGCCGTTCGACGCTCTGCTCGGGCGGCCCGACCACCTGCCTCGTTCACCCGTCCGGCTGCGGAGCTCAACCTCTACTTGACAGTTAGCTCACCCATCTCACCCCAACCATCACCCTCCACCTGACGGCTGACGATCTTCGGGGTCGGCCACCAGTGCCTGCGGCATGTCCTTCATGGCCTGCTGGAAGTGGGCGCTGTTGACGTGCGGCCCGGCGCCGTCGTCGGTGAACGCTTCCACCAGGACGAACGTGTCGGGCTCGTCGATGCTGCGGGACCACTCGAACCAGAGGTTCCCTTGCTCCTGGCGGGTCGAGCGGGTGAAGTCCCCGACCAGATCCATCCAGCGGTCGGTCCACTCCGGCTTGACCTCGAACTTGACCACGATCAGGTACATGCGTCGCCTCGCTTCCTGCCCCCGGCGGTCGCGGGCAGGGTGATCGTGGGCTGATCCGACCGGCGACGTCAACCCGGGAGGCGGCGATCGCCCCACCTGTCACGGGACACCCGCCGGGATCCGGCCCGGGCACACTGGACCCGTGACCAATGCTGTTCGGACCGGGCCGGTGGCCCGTGCGCTGCAGATCCTCGAGGTCGTCGCCGAGCGCGGCGGAGCCACCGCGAAGGACATCTCCGACGCCACCGGGTTGCCGCGGCCGACGGTCTACCGGCTGTGCACCGAGCTGTCCGACGCGGACTACCTCGTGCACATCCGCAGCGAGGGACGTTACGAACTCGGCCATCAGGTCCACCAGCTCGGCATGTCGCTGCACCGCCAGCTCGGGCTGTCCCGGCCGGTGATCCGGGAGATCGCACTGCTGCACGAGTCCACCGGGTTCGCGTCGTATCTGGCCGTGCTCCGCGGTTCCGAGCTGGTGGTGGTGCACACCGTCGACGCCCCCGACTGCCCGCGACTGCAACCGATGCGCTTCGGCTTCCACGAGGCGCCGCACGCGACCGCCTTCGGCAAGATCCTGCTGGCCGACCTGGACGCGCCGGCCCGTGACGCCTACCTCGACCGCCATGGGCTGCGTGCCCTGGCCGCCCGCACGATGACCGAGAAGGACGCGCTCAACGTGCACCTCGACGAGGTCGCCCGCGCCGGGGTGGCCTGGGAGAACGAGGAGTTCGCCCCCGGCTGGGCGTGTGCCGCCGTCCCGGTCCGCGGCCCCGACGTCGCGCTGGTCGGCGCGGTGGCGGTCAGCGCCCAGGTCGACCGGTTCCCGCTGTACGACGCCAGGTTGACCGGCCGACTCCGACAGGTGGCCTCGCGGGTGGGCGCCCACCTGCGGGGCCGGTGACGTTCTCATCCGGTGAGAAGGGCACTGGCACGACCACATCGGCCCTGCCTACGGTGTGACGCAGACCTCACACATCGCAGTGTGCGGACGAGGAGGAACGATGCCCGACAGCCAGGCCGGTCAGTCCCCGCAGGAGCCGATCGAGCTGCAGTTGGATACCGCGGTAGTCGCAGACGACGACGGATCGGGGCTGACCGCGGCCCGCACCGCCACCCTCGTCCGGTTGATCAGGGTCGCGTATCCGCACCCGACCTTCCCCGACGGGCCGTACGAACGCACCGCCCGTGCCGTCCGCGACGCCGACAGCGGCGATCTCATCCCGGCCGGCCTCGCCGCCCTCGACGCGACCGCCGGCGGTGACTTCGCCGCACTCGATGACGACGCCGCCACCGCCGCGGTCGAGAGGATCGCGGACAGCGCGTTCTTCAAGCTGATCCACTCGACCACCGTCGTCGCGCTGTACGACGACCACGAGGTCTGGGAGCTCCTCGGCTACGAGGGGGCGTCGTTCGACAAGGGCGGTTATCTGCACCGCGGCTTCGACGACCTCGACTGGCTACCCGACCCCCGCGTCGAGGAGTACGCCGGCGAACCACGCATCGAACTCGTCCCCGACCACACCGCCCAGGGAGCACAGCGATGACCAGCATCGAACACGGCGAACCGGCCGTCGTCATCATCGGGTCCGGCGCCGGCGGCGGCACCCTCGCCTACGAACTCACCGCGAAGGGCATTCCCTGCGTCGTCCTCGAGGCCGGCCCGCACCTGACCCACGACGACTACGAGAACGACGAGTGGCGCGCGTTCAGCCAGATGGCCTGGTTGGACATGCGGACCACCAGCGGTTCGTGGCGGGTCGCCACCGACTTCCCCAACCTGCCGGCCTGGATCGTCAAGGCGGTCGGCGGCACCACCACCCACTGGTCAGGGGCGACCCCCCGTTTCATGGCGCACGAGTTCAAGGCGCTCTCGACCTACGGCCCCGTCGCGGGCGCGAACCTGCTGGACTGGCCGGTGACGCTGGAGGAGATGGCGCCCTGGTACGACCGGGCCGAGATCGCGATGGGCTCGACGCACCGACACGGCCGGCCGCCGCTGCCGGCGAACAACAACTACAAGGTGTTGGCCAACGGCGCCGACAAGGTCGGGTACCGCTACTACGCGACCGGCCCCTACGCCACGAACGCGACGCCGTACGACGGCCGCCCCGCCACCGTTCAGGACGGCTTCAACTTCCAGGGCGACAAGCAGGGCTCCAAGTGGTCGACCCTGATCCGGGAGATCCCGCGGGCGCTGGCCACCGGGCTGCTCGACCTCCGGCCGGAGTGTCACGCCACGACGATCACCCACGACGCGACCGGCAAGGTCGATGCGGTCGAGTACCTCGATGCGGCCGGCAACCTGCACCGGCAGGCCGCGCGGGTGGTGTGCGTGGCCGGCAACTCGATCGAGACGCCCCGGCTGCTGCTGATGAGCGCGTCGTCGATGCACCCCGACGGGCTCGCGAACAGCTCCGGCCAGGTCGGCCGCAACTACATGCGCCACATGACGGGATCCGCGTACGCCCAGTTCGAGAACCCGGTCCGGATGTACCGCGGCGAGACGATGGCCGGTCTGATCGCCGACGAGGCGAAGCACGACCCGTCGCGTGGGTTCGTCGGCGGCTACTACATGGAGACGCTGTCGCTCGGGCCCGCGTTCCTGGCCAGCTTCGTCGAGCCGGGCGAATGGGGCCGCAGCTTCACCGCCAAGATGGAGGCATATGAGCGCACCGCCGGCATGTGGCTCGTCGGCGAGGACATGCCGCAGGAGAGCAACCGGATCACCCTGGATTCCGAGGTCAAGGACCAGTGGGGGCTGCCGGTGCCGCACGTGCACTTCGACGACCACCCGAACGACGTCGCGATGCGCAACCACGCCTACGCCTCGGCGGACGCGGTGTACGACGCGGTCGGGGCGGTGCACGTGCACCACACGCCGCCGTACCCGTCCACCCACAACCTCGGCAGCTGCCGGATGAGCGCCCGGGCCGAGGACGGTGTCGTCGACAGCCACGGCCGGGCGCACGACGTACCCAACCTGTTCGTCAGCGACGGCTCGCAGATGACCACCGGCGCTGCGGCGAACCCGACACTGACCATCGTCGCGCTGGCCATCCGGCAGGCCGACCATGTGGCGTCGGAGCTGGCGGCCGGTCGGCTCTGAACTGACACGGGGCAGCGGTCGGACCGTCCGTCGGGGGCGGTCCGACCTGATCTCCCGCGTCGGCCGCCTCGTGGGCACCGGCCGGAACTGGTGCGCCGGCCTGGGCCGTCAGCGGTCGAAGGCCCGAAGGTAGCGATCGATGATCCGATGCTGCACCACGCGCATCACCGGGAGCCCGATGACGGTCAGCCAGGTCCCGGGCCGGGAGACCGCGGTGACCCGGAACCACACCCTGCCGTCCGCGTCGAGGGTCAGCGCGAACGTCTCGTGACCCAGCTCCGGGTGGCCGGCCAGCGTGCGGTAGGTGAACGCTACGCCGTCGACGCTGCGACGAACGTCGGTGACCTCGCAGGGTGCCCACAGGGTCAAGAGCCCGCGGCCGAACCCCTGCCTGACGATCCCGCCCACCTCCACCTGCGGCGAGCTGGCGACCACGCGCAGGCCGGCGTGTTCCTGCACACCCCAGGCCAGCAGGATGTCGGCGGCACGTTCGTGGTCGGCCGCCCCGCGACCGACCACGGCGCTGCGCTCGTAGATCCGGAGGGCGAGCCGGGGCACGCCACGGATCGGCCGCCGTCGGCGTAACCGGTCAGCGGCCCGGGGGGTGAGGGCGGTCGGGGTCACGTTCCGACGCTACCGATCAATTCGCGTCGTCTTGAGAGATCTTCACTGCAGCGGGAGTCCCGGCCGGCCGTAGCTGCCGCCGGCACGCGCCCGGACCTCCGCCAGTCCACGCTGCACCGGCCACTCCTTGACGCCGAACATCAGCAGGAAGACGACGTCGACCACCGGGACCAGGTTCCAGCCACGCGACTACCCCGCTCGCGCCATGCTCGGTTGATGGGTCGTGGTCTGCTCGGTGCCGATGACCTCGGACGCCGGAGCCCCCGGCGCCGGGCGGTTGTACAGCGCCACGA
The DNA here is from genome assembly GCA_963700115.1 of uncultured Actinomycetota bacterium. Lineage (GTDB taxonomy): Bacteria > Actinomycetota > Actinomycetes > Mycobacteriales > Nakamurellaceae > Nakamurella. The sequence goes on from OY969473.1 coordinate 2,430,411, forward strand.
CAGCGGCCAGACATCAGCCGGACGCACTTGTCACGAATGGAATCAGTGAGCGGCCGCCTCCCAGCTCGTACCGATCCCGATCGACACGTCGAGGGGAACATCCAGCTGGTAGGCGTTGCCCATTTCCTCGCGCAACACGGTGGCGATGGCGTCCTGCTCCCCCGGCGCGACCTCCGCGACGAGTTCGTCGTGGACCTGCAGCAGCAGACGGGACCGGAGCCCCTCGGCGGTGATCCGGGCGTCCACTTTGAGCATCGCCACCTTGATCAGGTCGGCGGCGCTGCCCTGGATCGGGGCATTGAGGGCATTGCGCTCGGCGAGCTCACGGCGCTGCCGGTTGTCGCTGGTCAGGTCGGGGATGTAGCGACGTCGGCCGAGCAGGGTCTCGGTGTACCCCTCGATGCGTGCGGTGTCCACCACGCGGCGCAGGTACTCGCGGACCCCGCCGAACCGGGAGAAGTACAGGTCCATCTGGGCCTGCGCCTCCTCGCGGCTGATCTTGAGCTGGTGGGACAGGCCGAAGGCCGAGAGGCCGTACACCAGGCCGTAGGTCATCGCCTTGATCCGGCGCCGCATCTCGCCGTGAACCTGCTCGATGGGGATGCCGAACGCCTGCGCCGCGACGAACGAGTGCAGGTCCTCGCCCGGAATGGAAGGCCTCGATCAGACCCGGCGTCCTTGGACAGGTGCGCCATGATGCGCATCTCGATCTGTGAGTAGTCGGCGGTCATGACGCTCTCGTAGCCGTCGGACGGCGACGAACACGCCGCGGATCCGGCGGCCTTCGTCGGTGCGGACCGGGATGTTCTGCAGGTTGGGCTCGGTGGAGGACAGCCGGCCGGTGATGGCGATCGTCTGTTGGTACGTCGTGTGGATACGGCCGTCGTCGCCGGTCGCCTTGATCAGGCCGTCGACCGTGGTGCGGAGCTTCGAGACGTCCCGGTGGCGCAGCAGCGACGACAGGAACGGGTGCGGCGCCTGCTCGTGCAGCGCCGCCAGCGCGTCGGCGTCGGTGGTGTAGCCGGTCTTGGTGCGCTTGGTCTTGGGCATCTGCAGCTCGTCGAAGAGCACGACCTGGAGCTGCTTGGGCGACCCGAGGTTGACCTCGTGGCCGATCGCGTCGTACGCCGCCTGCGCGGCCGTCGCCGCCTCCGCGGCGAAATCGCGCTGCAACGTCTGCAGCCCCTCGATGTCGACAGCGATTCCGGTGCGTTCGACGGCGCCGAGAACGACGGTCAGCGGCAGCTCCAACTTCTGCATCAGGTCGAGCTGGCCCGCAGTGGTGAGCTGCGTGGTGAGTGCGGTGTCCAGGTCGAGCACGGCCAGCGCGCGCAGCATGTCCTCGGCGGCCGCCGCGTCGGCGGCGGAATCCGGCGCGGCGTCGGGTTCGAGCTCGAAGGACAGCTGGGCCTCCGGCGTGACGACCGGGGTCTCGGCGGTGAGGGTGCGGTGCAGGTACCGCTGAACCAGGTCGGACAGGTCGAAGGTGCGCTGCCCCGGCAGCGCGAGGTACGCCGCGAGCGCGGTGTCGCTGACGACGCCACGCAACTCCCAGCCGCGGCCGGCGAGGATGTTGGCCGCGAGTTTGACGTCGTGGCCCACCTTCTCGGACTTCTCGTCGGCCAGCCACGCGGCCAGAGCAGCGTCGTCGTCGGGGTCCACCCGGATCGGGTCGATGGCCGCGGCGACCCCGCCGGGGGCGGCGATGGAGAGCATCCGGGCGTCGCCGTCGCCGCGGATCCAGGTGCCGCTGACCCAGATGCCCACCTTGCGGCCGACGGCGTTCGCAGTCAGCCAGTCGCGGACCGCGCCCGGTTCGAGCAGCCCGCCGTCGAGCTGGAACTTCTCGTCGCTGGTCACGTCGGTCTGCTGGAAGTACTCCAGGAGACGCTCACGCAGGACACGGAACTGCAACTGGTCGAAGATGTCGTGCACCGCGTCGCGGTCGTACGGCTGGGCCTCGAGGTCGACCAGCGGATCGACGTCCAGCGGGACGTCGCGGACCAGCTCGGTCAGGCGTCGGTTCATCAGCACCTGGGGCAGCGCCGCGCGCAGCAGGCCGCCCGCCTTGCCGGGGACCTCGTCCACCCGGTCCACCAGGTTCGCCAGGGATCCGAACTCACCGACCCATTTCGCCGCGGTCTTCTCCCCCACCCCGGGGATGTTCGGGCAGGTTGTCCGACGGGTCGCCGCGCAGGGCGGCGAAATCCGGGTACTGCGCGGGACTCAGTGCGTACTTGGCCTGTACGGAGTCCGGAGTGAAGCGGGTCATGTCGGAGACGCCCTTGACCGGGTACAGCACCGTCACGTCCGGGGTGACCAGCTGGATCGCGTCGCGGTCGCCGGTACAGATGCGCACCGTCATGCCCTGCGCGGTGGCCTGGGTGGTGAGAGTGGCGATGACGTCGTCGGCCTCGAAGTTCACTGCGGTCAGCGCCGGAATGCGCAGCGCGCCGAGCACTTCACGGACCAGCTCGACCTGACCCTTGAACTCGTTCGGGGCGCTGGACCGGTTCGCCTTGTACGCCACGAACTCCTCGCTGCGCCACGTCTGCCGGGAGAGGTCGAAGGCCACCGCGACGTGCGTGGGGCGCTCGTCGCGCAGCAGGTTGAGCAGCATCGACGTGAACCCGTAGACGGCGTTGGTGTGCTGGCCGCTGCTGGTGGCGAACTTCTCCGCCGGCAGCGCGTAGAAGGCGCGGTAGGCCAGCGAGTGACCGTCGAGCAGCAACAGCGTCGGTCTGCCCGCGGCACCGCCGTAGGGGCCGACGGGACCGGGCTTCAGGGTGGGGGCACTCACGGGGACGAGTCTAGGGTCGGGGTCCGACACTGAGCCCCGCCGTCGCGGTGGTCGGAGCTCCGACGCCGACACGACCACTCCGCAGCTCACGGACCAGCACCCGGGCACCGCCCGCCCCGACCAGCGAGGACCGACGATGACCGACTTCACCAGCATGGGCACCGGCGAGCTGGCCGGGAAGATGGGCATCGTCATCACCGAGCACAGTGCCGCGCGGACCTCCGGGACGATGCCGGTGGCGGGCAACCGGCAGCCGTACGGCCTGCTGCACGGCGGGGCCTCCGCGGTGCTGGCCGAGACGCTGGGCAGTGTCCACGCGGCGCTGGTGGCACCCGCGGGCCGGGTGGCCGTCGGCACCGACCTGAACTGCACCCACCACCGCGCGATGAGCTCGGGCACCGTGTTCGGGGTCAGCGTCCCCGCTCACGTAGGGCGGGCGATGGCCAGCTTCGAGATCGTCATCTCCGACGAGAACCACCGCCGGATCTGCACCGCCCGCCTCACCTGCGCCTACATCGACGCCGGCCGCGCCCGGCCGGCGGCGCCCGCCGGCTGAGGACGTGGGAATCGTCCGGGCCCTCTCCCACTGTCGGCTGCGTGCCGGTTCGTGCCTCCCACGTCGGGGTGTCGATCGACGCGCACTAGCCTGTCGGGGTGAGCTTCCACCGCTTCGTGGCACTGGGCGACTCGTTCACCGAGGGCGTCGGCGATCCCGACGACACCCGACCCAACGGAGTACGTGGCTGGGCCGACCGGGTCGCCGAATCCCTCGCCGCGGAGCAGGACGACGTCACCTACGCGAACCTCGCCATCCGCGGCCGCAAGCTCGGCCAGATCATCGCCGAGCAGGTCGAGCCGGCCGTGTCGTTGGCGCCGGACCTGATCACCATCTACGCCGGCGTGAACGACGTTCTCCGCCCGCGGGTCGACATCGACGCCCTCGTCGCGACGTACGCCGAAGGCATCGACAGACTGGCGGCGACCGGTGCCCGGCTGGTGCTCTTCACCGCCTACGACACCGGCGGGCCCAGTGCGTCAGGGCTCTTCGCCGCGCTCCGCGGCCGGTTCGCCATCTACAACGAGCTGGTCCGGGAGATCGCCGACCGCCACCACGCGACGCTGGTCGACGTCTGGCGAATGCGCGCGCTGGACGACCCGCGGATGTGGGACGTGGACCGTCTGCACCTGGCGCCGGCCGGGCACCAACTCGTCGCCATCGCCGTGTTGGACGCGCTGGGTGTCGCCCACGATCTGCAGCCGGTCCCGTGGGCGCCGGTTCATGTCCGGTCGGCGCGCGAGAAGCGGGCCGCGGATCTCGCGTGGGCCCGGACCCACCTCGGCCCGTGGCTCAAGCGCCGTCTCACCCGGACCTCGTCCGGCGATGCCTTCCAGCCCCGCCGCCCGGTGCTGTCCCGCCTGCGCTGACCCGCCCCGCACCACCACCGCCGCACCCGCTACTGAGCCTGACCCCGAACCCGACCCGACCTCCGTCCGCGCTGCCGAGGTAGGGCGCTTTCCGAGAGCGGGGGCCCGGTCGAGGTCGTCTCTGACAACGTCGAGAAGCTACCGACTGACCCGCTCCAGCGTCTCCAGGATGTGCTCGTAGGGATGCCCGGTGGCCCGGGTCATCCCCAGCTCGCAGGTCCGGTTGCACGAGGCGTAGCCGTCGAACTCCCGCGCGGCGATCTCCGCCCCCTGCGCGGCGGTGGCCGACGCGGTCAGCTCGGGGTGCAGCAGGCCGCGGTCGCCGGCGAACCCGCAGCAGCCCCAGTTCGCCGGCACCGTGACCTGGGACGCCACCGCGGAGGCCACCGCCAGCAGCTCTGCGTCGAGGCCCAGCCGGGTCGACGAGCAGGTCGGGTGCAGCGCGAGAGAGTCCAACGGAGCCGGGATCTCGAGCCGCGGCACCACCTCGGCCGCCACGAACGCCACGCTGTCGACGAACATCAGCGGGCCGCCGCCGACGGAGTTCTCCAGCATCTGCCGCAGCCCCTCGGTGCACGACGACGCGTCGCAGACGATCGGGATGTCGCCGTCGTGGCTGGCTCGCCGCAGCGCCGGCAGCACCTTCGCCGTCATCGCCTCGTACCCGCCGGTCATCCCCTTGGACCGCCACGGCGTCCCGCAGCACAGACCGGGCAGTCCCTCGGGGTACCGCAGGGTGAGACCTGCTCGCTCGCAAAGGGTCTCGAAGGCCGACCGCACCCCAGGGCCGCCCTCGGCGGGACCGAACATCGTCCCCACGCAGGCGACGAAGTACACCGCGTCGACGGTGTCGCGGTCGGCCGCCGGCCGGCTCCCCCGCGCCGACACCGGCCGGGGCCGCGCCACACCGCCGCCCGGCAGCTCCGTCGACCACAGCGGCAGCACGTCGTGATCGATCACCCTGCGCGCCAACCGGTTCGGTCCCAGCACCAGGGGTGACGGCAACGCGGCGGCCACGTCGAGGGCCGTCGAGGCCACCCGGGTCGCGCCGTTCCAGTGCTCGGCGGCTGACTTCCAGCCGGTTCGGGCGACCCGCCCGGCATCCTCGGACCGCAACCGTTTCATCAGGTCGCCGGTGTTGATCAGCACCGGGCACGCCGTCTGGCACATCCCGTCCACCGCACAGGTGTCGATCGCGTCGTAGCCGTATTCCCGCTCGAGCTCGGCGAGCAGGGCGGTGTCACCGGTCTCCCGGGCCCGGGCCATCTCCCGGCGCAGCACGATGCGCTGCCGCGGCGTGGTGGTGAGATCCTTGCTGGGACAGACAGGTTCGCAGTATCCGCACTCGACGCAACGGTCCACCTCCGGATCCACGGTGGGCGTGGTCTTGAGGTTCTTCAGGTGCGCGGTGGCGTCGTCGGTGATGATGACGCCCGGATTCAGCACCCCGCGCGGGTCGCACAGCCGCTTGATCTCGCGCATCACCGCGTACAGCTCGTCGCCGTACTGGCGCCGCACGTACGGTGCCATCACCCGCCCGGTGCCGTGCTCGGCTTTCAGCGAGCCGCCCTGGTCGAGGACGAGGTCGACCATGTCCTCGGTGAAAGCGGCGAAGCGGTCCAGCGACGCCCCGGCCCCGAGCCGCTCGGTGAGCATGAAGTGGATGTTGCCGTCCTTGGCGTGGCCGAAGATGACGCTGTCGGTGTAGCCGTGCCGGTCGAACAGCCGGGTCAGCTCCTCACAGGTCGGCAGCAGCGCCGCGACCGGCACCGAGATGTCCTCGAGCATCGCCGTGGTCCCGGACGGCCGCGCCTCGGCGACCGTGGCGTACAGGCCCTTCCGGATGTGCCACAGCCCGGCGCGGGTCCGCGGGTCGGCGGACAGCACGGCCGGCCCGACCAGCGGCAGCGCGCGCAGCACCGCGCCCGCGGCTGCCGCCTGCTCCGCCACGTCGCCGACCGACTCCGACTGATACTCCACCAGCAGCGCGGCGTGCCGATCGACGGCCAGGTCCCGCAGCATCGGATCGGCCTGCGCATCCAGCTGCCCCACCCGCAGCGACGACGCGTCCATCAGTTCGACGGTGGCCGGCCCGGTGGACACCAGCGCCGGCAACGCGGCGGTCGCCCGGCTGAGGTCGTCGAACACCAGTAGCCCGGTCACCGCGTGCGGCAGCAGTGGCACCGTCCGGAACACGACCGAGGCGATGAACGCCAGCGTCCCTTCACTGCCGACGACCAGGTGGCTCAGGATGTCGATCGGGCGCTGATGGTCGAGGAAGCTGTTGAGCCCGTAGCCCATCGTGTTCTTCATCGAGAACTGGTGCTGCAGCAGCGACACCGACGCCGGGTTGCCGCGGACCCGGTCCCGCAGCCGGTCCAGGCCGGCGTGCAGTTCCGGCTCCAGGGCCCGCAGCCGGGCGTCCGCGTCGGCGGCTGCGGTGTCCAGCACGGTCCCGCTCGGCAGCACCAGCACCAGCGACTCGACGGTGTTGTAGGTGTTCTGGGCGGTGCCGCAGGCCATCCCGCTCGAGTTGTTGGCCACGACACCGCCAATGGTGCAAGCACTCTCGCTGGCCGGGTCCGGCCCCAGCTTGCGTCCGAACCGGGACAACCGCTGGTTCACCTGCCGCACGGTGGCGCCAGGGCCCACCCGCACCCGCGCGCCCCCGTCGAGCACCTCGATGCCCCGGAAGTGCTTGCGGGTGTCGGCCAGGATCCCGTCGCTGACGGCCTGCCCGGACAGGCTGGTGCCGCCGGACCGGAAGGTCAGCGGTACGCCCTGGGCGGCACTGACGGCGAACAGCCGGGCCACCGCGTCGGCGTCCGCGGGCGTGACCACCGCGGCCGGGGTCAAGCAGGAAGTGGGAGGCGTCGTGGGCCATCCCGAGCCGATCGGTCGCACGGATGCGGACGGCGTCCGGTCCGACGGCGCGGCCGAGAGCCCGCACCATCGTGTCACTCAGGCCCGCCATCGCGCCCCTTCCCACGTCGACCGGATCCGTGCGGCCACGGCCCCGCCGTCGACTGTAGGGAGGCCGCTGCCGTCGCGCCCGTCCCCACCCGGCGACGGAACCGGCCGACCGTGAGACGTCCGACGGAACCGGCTGGACCGGAACCCTATGCTGAGCCGGTGAGCACCCTGTCGCCGGTCCGGCCACCCCTGCGCCCGTAGTCGCGCGTCCGCCCGGTGAGCACCGCACGGTGCCCGCCGGGGCGTGACCCGCCGATGCGAGCGTCTCCGGTCCCCGACACCCGCACCCGAAGGTCCTGCCTTGTCCGACATCCCCGCGCCGCCCACCCGCGCCCGGTCCACCGGCGGAAACGCCGCCCGCCTCGGCCTCCTCCAGATCACCGCCGCGGCTGTCCTGTGGGGCACCTCGGGCGTCATCGCCCAGCTCGTCCACCGGTCGACCGGCATGGGACCGCTGGAGATCAGCTTCTGGCGGCTGGCCGTATCCGCGGTGACGATGCTGCTGATCGCCGTCCCCGGCTTCCGACACGTCGTCCGCGCCGCCCGCCGCGACCCGTGGGCGTTGACCGCCGCGGGTGTCGCGCTCGCCGCCTACCAGGGCCTGTACTTCCTGTCGGTCACCACGGCCGGCGTCAACATCGCCACCATGGTCAGCCTGGGCACCGCTCCCGTCGTCGCCGCCCTGTGGGAGGCGTTCCGGCGCCGCCGGTTGCCCGGCGTCCGGGCCACCGCGGTGATCACCGTGGCGGTGGTCGGCCTGGTGTTGGTGGCCGGCGGCCACGGGGCCGACGCGGCCGGCCCGAACCCGACGCTGGGCGTGGTCGCCGCCCTCGGCTCCGGCGTCATTTACGGCGGCAGCGCGATCCTCGGCCGGCACCTGGCGCAACACACCCCGGCCATCGCGATGACCACCCTGACCTCGGTGGTGGGGGCCGCGTGCCTGGCGCCGTTCGCCGTGGTCAGCGGATCGCAGCTGGTGCCGGCCGGCGCCCCCGTGTCGGTGCCCGTCGCCTGGGCGGGCATCGCGGTGATGGGGGTCTTCGCGACCGCGGTCGCCTACATCCTGTTCAACCGGGGCCTCCAGGCCACCGAGAGCAGTGTGGCCGCGGTGCTCACCCTGATCGAGCCGCTGACCGCCGCCGTGCTCGCCGTCACCGTGCTGTCCGAACCCCTGGGCGCGCCCACCGTTGTCGGTGCCACGCTGCTTCTCGGCTCGGTCGCGGTCCTCTACCTCGCCCCGGGCTCCGCGGGCTCTATGGGCTCTATGGGCGAGGCCGAACGCACCACGGCCGGTGGCGTCCCCGCAGGGACGACACCGGCCGTGGACGGTGACGCGACGGCGCGCTAGATACGGTCGGCGCGATCGAGCGGAGTACCCTGCTCCGAGGCGTCCGAGGTCCGGCTCTCGGGGAGCCCGACCGCACCTCGGGGTACCCCGTCGGATGCCGGCTGCGCCTCGGGTCTGTTCGGCTTCACCGTCAGGTGGAAGTCGTCGCTGAAGTTCTCGGTGCCGAACGCGACGGCCTGTTCGGTGGCCTCGGTGACCTTGCGGAAACGCTGGATCAGCGGGTCGCTGTTGAGGTCCTTGATGAGCGCCACACACATCACGATCATCACCACCACGAACGGCGCCGCCATGATGATGGTGATGTTCTGGATGCCGGACAGCGCATCACTCCCGCCGACGACGAGCATCAGTGCGGCGATGCCGCCCATGACCGTGCCCCAGAACACGACGAGCTTCCTCGACGGATGAATGGTGCCGCGCTGCGACAGCGTCCCCATCACGATCGAGGCCGCGTCGGCCCCGGAGACGAAGAAGATGGCCACCAGGACCATCGCCAGCACCCCGAGAACGCCACCCAACGGCAGCGTGGACAGCAGACCGAACAGCTGGCCCTCCACCGGCTGCGACGCGAGGTCCGCGCCGTTCTGCTCGGCGGTGATCGCGGCCCCGCCGAAGACGGCGAACCAGACCAGGCTGACCGAGCTGGGGATCAGGATGACGCCGGCGACGAATCCGCGGATGGTGCGGCCGCGGCTGATCCGGGCGATGAACATCCCGACGAACGGCGTCCACGAGATCCACCACGCCCAGTAGAAGATCGTCCAGCCGGACAACCAGGTCTCGGTGGCGTCGCCGCCGGTGGCCGCAGTGCGTGACGCCATCGCGGCCAGGTCGCCGAAGTAGTCGCCGATGGTGGCCGGGATGAGGTTCAGGATGACGATCGTCGGCCCGCCGATGAACACCACGACGGCCAGCACCGCCGCCAGCACCATGTTGATGTTGGACAGCCACTGGATGCCCTTGGACACCCCGGACACCGCCGAGGCGATGAACGCGGTGGTGAGGATCGCGATGATCGCCACCAGCAGCGTCGTACTGAAGGAATCGATGAAGCCGCCGGCGACCAGCCCGCCACCGATCTGCAGGGCGCCGAGGCCCAGCGAGGCCGCCGAGCCGAACAGCGTGGCGAAGATGGCCAGGATGTCGATCGTGCGGCCGAAGGCGCCCTCGGTGCCGCGCTTGCCCAGCAGCGGCGCGAACGTGGAACTGATCAGCTGACGGCGGCCGCGGCGGAAGGTGCCGTAGGCGATCGCGAGGCCGACGACCGCGTAGATCGCCCACGGGTGCACCGTCCAGTGGAACAGCGTGGTCGCCATCGCGGTGTCGAATGCCGCCGGCGTGCCGGCGGCCACGGTGCCGGGCGGCGGCGACGCGAAATGCGACAGCGGCTCACCGACCCCGTAGAACATCAGGCCGATCCCCATGCCGGCGCTGAACATCATCGCGACCCACGAGACGGTCTTGAACTCGGGACGCTCGTCGTCCCGGCCGAGCGGGATCCGGCCGTAGCGGCTCACTGCGAGCCAGATGGCGAAGACCACGAACGCGCTGGCGGCGAGGACGAAGCCCCAGCCGGCGCCCTTGATCACCCCGCCCAGCACGCTGGACGCCATCGAGCTCAACGTGTCGGAGCTCAGCAGTCCCCAGGCGAGGAACGCGACCACCAGACCCGCGGCCACCCCGAAGACGATCTTGTCGGTGGGCGACCGCTTCTCGGCGTCCTCGGCGAGGGACGGCGGTTCGAAGGGTGCCGCCACGCCGGTGTCGGTCACGTGCGGCAGATGGGGACGGTGCGGGTGATCGGGATGATGCTCGGCTCGGTTCTGGTCCTGCGTCGTCATGGTCGGCCTTCTTGTCGCAGCGGCGGCTGGATCGGGCGGTGGCCTGCAGCGGGCAGAACGCCCCGCGGATCGAATGACTCGGTGGAACTCGACTTCCACGACGGAACCGGATGTCCTCCGGTCACTGTGACGCCGGCGGCGGTGTGAACGCAATGGCCCGGTCCATTTTCGTCACCGTAGAGAAATACCGGAGGACACACCCAACGACATCTCATCGTTGCGCCTGACGCTCCGCGTTGCGTAGTACGCCTACTCTGCCGCGCACGGCCGACGCCGTCAACCCTCCGTGCGAGTCTGTCTTCCCAGCCAGCAGCCTTGGAGGGGGTGCCACCACAGCCCGGCGTTTCGAGCACCGGACGAACCGTCGCGCCACCAGATGACACGCAGCTGAAACAGGTGAACAGCAGATCACCAATTGTTTCGACGACGTGCAGATCCAGCCGGTGAATGGCGGTCGAGAATGGCCATCACGGCACGGACGAGGAATATCGGCGCAATCCGGGCACCCCTTCGACGCCCGGACGCACAAGAGCCCCCGGACGGCGCGGCGATGAACACCACACCGTCCCGGGGCTCCCGGACGATCACGTCCTGATCAGGAGGCGATCTCCTCGCCGAGGTAGGCCGCACGCACCCGGTCGTCGGCGAGCAGCTCCCGCCCGCTGCCGGACAGCACGATCTCGCCGGTCTCCAGCACGTAGCCCCGGTTGGCCAGCCCGAGCGCCTGCGCGGCGTTCTGCTCGACGAGCAGCACGGTGACCCCGTCGACGTTGATCTCCTTGATGATGTCGAAGATCTGCTTGACGATCAGCGGGGCCAGCCCCATCGACGGCTCGTCCAGCAGCAGCAGCCGCGGCTTGCCCATCAGCGCCCGGCCGATGGCCAGCATCTGCTGCTCGCCGCCGGACAGCGTGCCGGCCTGCTGCTTGATCCGCTCCTTGCAGCCGCGGGAACAGCTCGAAGACGTGGTCCATCACGGCTTCGTCCGGCTTCTTGAACCGGAACGCGCCCATCTCCAGGTTCTCGTGGATGGTCATCCGCGGGAACACGTGCCGGCCCTCGGGAACGTGGCAGATCCCGAGGTTGATCAGCTCGTGCGCCGGGATGCCGTCGATCCGCTGACCGTCGAAGCGGATCTCCCCCGCGCGACGGCCGGAGCATGCCCGACACCGTCTTCTGGGTGGTGGTCTTGCCGGCGCCGTTGGCACCGAGCAGGGCGACGATCTCGCCCTCGTCGACGTCGAAGGAGATGCCCTTGATCGCCTTGATGGCGCCGTAGCGCACCTCGATGTCGTCGACCTCGAGCAGGCTCATTCCGCCACTCCTTCCGGCTCGTCCAGGTTGCCCGTGGGGGTGGTGTCCATCGGTGTCGGTCCACCGGCGGCGGCCGCCTCGGCCGCGGCCGGGTCGTCGTCGGAGGTACCCAGGTACGCCGCGATGACGGCCGGGTTCTTCTGGATCTCGTCCGGCGTGCCCTCGGCGATCTTCTGACCGAAGTTGAGCACCACCAGCCGGTGCGCGATCGACATCACCAGCTTCATGTCGTGCTCGATCAGCAGCACGCGAGACGCCGTCCTTGACGTTGATCCGCTGACGATCAGCTCGGCCAGGTCGCGCTTCTCGGCCGGGTTGGTGCCGGCCGCCGGCTCGTCGAGCAGGATGACACCGGGGTTGGTGCCCAGCGCCCGGGCGATCTCCAGCCGCCGCTGCTCGCCGTAGGCCAGCGAGCCGGCCAGGTCGTTGGCCCGGCTCGTCAGGCCGACCTCGCGGAGCAGCTCGTAGGCGCGCTTGGTGCTCTCGCGCTCCTCGCGGCGGGCCCGCGGCAGGGTCAGCATCGACGACAGCGGCCCGGACTTCTGCCGCGTCTCGATCCCGACCTTGACGTTCTCCAGGGCGGTCAGCGCCGGGAACAGCCGGATGTTCTGGAACGTCCGGGCCACCCCGAGGTGGTTGATGATGTGCGTCTTCTTGCCGAGCACGCTGGCCGGCGAGTCGCCCGACCCGGGCGGCCAGCTGGATGCTGCCCTCCTGCGGGGTGTAGACGCCGGTCAGCGAGTTGAACAGCGACGTCTTGCCGGCACCGTTCGGACCGATGATGGCCAGGATCTCGCCACGGAACATCTGCAGCGTGACGTCGTTGAGGCTGGTCACACCACCGAAGCGCAGCGTCACCCCGGACACGTCGTAGACCACGTCGCGGGTGTCGGCCGGGCTGGAACCCGTTCCCTTGCTGAGTGTCTCGGTCATGACCGGGCCCCCATTCCCTCGCCCGCGGGTACCGCTCGGGGTTCGTTCGGTCGTGTCGTCGTCGAAGCCGTGCAGCTCGGCCGCCCGCCGCTTGGCCGGGATCAGGCCACCCGGACGGAAGATCATCATCAGCAGCACGACGGCGCCGATCCACATCTGCCGGTCCTCGGCCGGCACCTGGTCCTTGAGGAACTCCGGCAGCCAGGTCAGCACCGCGGCACCGGCCATCGCGCCGGGCAGCGAGCCCATGCCACCGAAGACGACGTAGGCCACGACGAGGATCGAGTTGTTCAGGATGAAGTTGTCGGGGGTGAAGAACCCGACGTCGCTGGCGAAGAACACACCGGCCAGACCCGAGGTGGACGCACCGATGGCGAACGCCAGCAGCTTGACCCGGGTGGTGTTGACGCCGGTGGCCTGCGCAGCGATCTCGTCCTCGCGGATGGCCGCCCAGGCCCGTCCGGTGCGGGACTGCTCCAGCGCCCGGAACAGCACGACCACGACGATGATGATGATCAGCAGCAGGTACCAGTACTGCAGCTGGTTCAGCCCGAACTCGAAGCGCACGAACCCGAGGTTGATGACCGGGTGCGGCACCTGCGGCGACGGGCCACGGGTGGAGTTGGTGACGCCGTCGGCGTTGATCGCCACGATGCGGACGATCTCGCCGAAGCCGAGCGTGACGATCGCCAGGTAGTCACCCCGCAGCCGCAGCGTGGGACCACCGAGGATGCACGCCGGCGATCAGACAGACCAGGATCGCGAACGGGATCGCCCACAGCGGTGACATCTCCAGCCAGCTCGGCGGCTTGATCGGCAGCGAACCGACCAGGTAGGCCGTGACGTAGGAGCCGATCGCGTAGAAGGCGATGAAACCGAGGTCGAGCAGTCCGGCCCAGCCGACGACGACGTTGAGGCCGACGGCCAGCAGCACGTAGATGCCGATCTGGGTGACCAGCACCGACTGCCAGAAGCTGGTGGCGGTCGGCGGGTAGAACAGGGCGACGGCGAACACACCGAGCAGCAACGTCTTGGTGGCCACCGGGTTGGAGAAGAGCCCGGAGTCCGACGACTTCGGCGCAGCGACCTTCATCCCGGCCGCGATGATGGTCTTCGGCGACCGACGGCCGGCGGTGGCGACGACGAAGCCGGTGCCGGCGAACAGGAACAGGGCGGCCGAGGTCATCCACCCGCCGGTGCCCAGGTTCTGCCACGGACCCGAGACGCCCTCGAGCTTCTGCACGGCGGCGGCCGAGGAGAAGAGGTACATCGTGTTCAGCGTCAGCAGCAGACCGGCCAGCCCCACGACCAGGGCCGCCCAGCCGAGCACGGTGATGCGCAGGTAGGACGCGGCCGCGGCCAGGATCAGCGCCACCGCGAAGAGGACGTACCCCAGCCAGCTGAGGTAGGCCTCCGCGAGCGGGGCGAGGCCGCGCTCGCCGAAGAAGGCGGCGGTGTCCACCAGGGTGGCGTTGACGCGGTTCGGTGAGTACCAGGTCGCCGAGGCGACCCCGATGATCCCGACGATCGCGCCGATGACCGTCAGCGGCAGGCCGGGACGCCACGCGAGCACCCGGGCGAAGAACGCCTTGGTGTCGGCGATCTCGTCCTTGCTCATGGCGATCGTCACGGCCGCCGCGGCGATCACCAGGTAGCCGACGACCGCGGCGCCGGCACCCAGCGAGTGGTCCGGCCGGGTCGAGGTGGCTTCGAACGCGGCGCTGGACACCAGCACGATGAAGACACCGAAGACCGAGAGTCCGGCCGCGATCCAGCCGAGGAGCTTGCGGTCCAGGACGATCCCGGCGCCGGCGACGAGCACGGTGACGACCAGCAGGGTCCACGCGAGCCAGCCGAAGAACACCGAGGCCAGCGGGGCGAGCCCGACGATCGCATCGGCCGCGTCCGCGACGGTGTGGAATTTCCCGTCACCGGTCGGGTCGTGCCACTTGAGCAGCGTCTGCGCCGCGACCACGGTGATGCCGCCGACGGCCAGCGGGAAGACACCCGGTCGCTTGAAGTACGGGGTGATCCGCGGCCAGAAGGTGACCACGAAGAACACCGCCACGCCGATGCCCAGGAAGATGAACACCCGGGGGGCGAAGACCGCCTCACGGAAGGCCAGCCCGTAGTCCTGCTGGGTGCCCTGCTGCGGACCGACCATGATGGCCAGCGCCAGACCCAGCGCCAGGCACGCGATGAACCGCTTGACCAGCGGGTTGGAGAACACTCCGGTTTTCATGCCGCCCTCCCGAGCTTCTCGCCGAGGATGCCGGTGGGCCGGAAGACCAGCACCAGGACCAGCACCACGAACGCCACGACGTCGGTCCACTTCGTGCCGATGAACGGCAGGGCCGGGATCAGCACCTCGATGATGCCGAGGAGCAGACCACCGATCATGGCGCCGCGGATGTTGCCGATACCGCCGAGCACGGCGGCGGCGAACGCCTTCACGCCGGGCAGGAAGCCCATGATGTTGCTGAAGACGAAGGCGGTGCCGAAGAGGAACCCGGCCGCGCCACCCAGGGCGCCGCCGATGACGAACGTCTTACTGATCGTCTTGTCGATGTTGATGCCCATCAGGGCCGCGGTGGGTGCGTCCTCGGCGACACCGCGGATGCTGCGGCCGAGCTTGGTACCCGACACCAGCCGGTCCAGGAAGAGCATCATCAGCAGCGCCGAGATGATGATGATGACCTGGATGAGCCGGATCTGAGCCCCGAAGATCGTGAAGACCACCGAGTCCTTGTTGAAGTAGTCCGGGAACTGGTTGTTGGTGAAGCGGTTGAACAGCTTGCCGGCCAGCGCGGACAGCAGGAACGACATGCCGATGGCGCTGATCAGGAAGGCGAGTTTGGGGGCGCCCCGGCGCCGCAGTGGCCGGTAGGCGATGCGCTCCAGGCCCCACGCGATACAGGCGCCGGTGAGGCCGCCGGTGACGAGGCCGAGCACGAAGATCAGCGGCACCGCCCAGCCGGGCGTCTCGCCGTCACCGACGACGGCCGAGACCACGATGAAGCTGGCGAACGCGCCGGACATGAAGACCTCGCTGTGCGCGAAGTTGATCAGCTGCAGGACGCCGTACACGAGCGTGTAGCCGAGCGCGATGAGCGCGTACATCGACCCCCGGGTGAGCCCCGAGAAGAGATACAGCATGAAATCCTGCATGCAGGATGCCTTCCGTGAACGAGCCGGCGGGGCTTTCGCGAGTGGTGAGGTGGTGCAGAACGCCCGAAGGCGCCGCCGATGCCGAGCTTGCACATCGGCGACGCCTTCGTCGCTCGGTCCGCTGCAGCGATTCTGCAGGGTCGTGGCGGTGGTGCGGTAGTACTACTTCTGCTCGGCGATCGGTCCGAGCAGCTTGATGCTGCCGTCCTCCTGCTGGTACAGGTTGATGACCTGCTGCTCGACCTCACCGGTCTCGGTGAACTTGATCTGCGTCGTGATGCCCTTGTAGTCCAGCGCCTTCACGCCGGCCAGCACATCGGCGCGGGTGACCTCGCCCTTGGCCGCCAGGTCCTTGATGACCGAGATCATCGCGTTGGCGGCGTCGTAGGCCTCGGGCGAGTAGGTGGAGGACGGCGTGTTGAACTTCGCCTGGTAGGCCTTCTCGAATTCGGCGGCGGCCGGGGCGACCGTCGCGTCGAGGCAGCCACAGGAGAAGTACCAGCCGTCGCCCGCATCGCCGGCACCCTCGGTGAACACCGCCGACTTGCCACCGTTACCGGTGACGGTGATGCCGGTGAAGCCCGCCGACTTCAGCGCCTGCGCGAACAGCGAGGCCTGCGCGTCGTAGCCGCCGTAGAACAGCCCCTCGACACCGGAGGAGGCGACGGTCTGGGCGATGGCCGAGTAGTCGGTCGTCTTGGCGTCCACGCCCTCGCGGGTGACGGTGACGCCCTTGGCCTCCAGCTCTTTCTGGACGTCATCGCCGACACCCTTGCCGTAGTCGGACAGGTCGTCGACGACGTAGACCGTCTTGGCCTTGGTCGACAGCCAGTCGGCGGCCTGCTGGCCCTCGACGGAGTCCGGCGGCACGATGCGGTGGAAGGCGGTCCAGCCGGAGGTGGTCAGCGTGGCGTTGGTGGCCGACGGGCTGATCAACGCGAGCTGAGCCTCGCTGTACGTGGCACCGACGGCCTTGGTCGCACCGGAGAAGCTCGGCCCGACGACACCCATGACCGCAGTGTCCTGCAGCAGGGTGGCCGCGGCGGCCGGGGCCTTGTCCGGGAGCCCGACGTCGTCGGACTTCACGAGCTCCAGGGTGAAGCCCAGATCACCGGCGGCGTTGGCCTGCTCGACAGCCAATTCGACGCCGTTGACCTCGTTGATGCCCAGCTGCTGGTTGTCACCGGACAGCGGGCCCTGGAAGCCGATCTTGTAGGTGACACCGCTGTCGCCGCCGGCGGCGGCCGACGTCGCGGCGGAGGTGCTGCTGCCACCGGCGGCCGGCGGCGTGGTGCTGTTGGAGCAGGCGGTGAGCGCGAGCGCGCCGACCACTCCGGCTGCGGCGAATTTCGCCAGGTAACTACTCCGCACTGATACTCCTTAGATTTCTCGATCCACACGTCAGGGACCGAACGGGTTACTGCGGAAGTCGGCCGTGACGGACGAATCTCCCGCCAATCCGGCTGTGGTGATTCGAGAGACTAACCCACATGGGCAAGGGGGCCGAGGAGCGGCGGAGCGGCACGACCGATTGTGACCAAATTGCGTCCATTCGGGGGGAATGTTAGCCGCGGCAACGATTCGCCGGTCAACAGGGTAGACCGGGCCGTCCCGCGGTGGACGGGCGCCGAGGGCGATGATCCGTTCGCCGTGGGCGTCGCGCACCGACGAAACGCCGATATCAACCCCACCGGCTCGATCTCGGCCGGCGGGCCACGGCGTTGCGTCAGCCGTGGCCCGCCTCACGATGTGCAACGACCAGTCCGCAGGCCGACACGTCGGAACACGAGAAAACCCGCCGGACGCGGTGGCGTCCGACGGGTCGGGTGGGGTCGATCGGACGGGTCAGCTGAGGCCGTCGATCACGGCCTGCGAGATCTCCCGCATGGAGGTGCGGCGGTCCATCGCGGCGCGCTGGAGCCAGCGGAACGCCTCGGGCTCGGTCATCTTCTGCTTGGCCTGCAGCAGACCCTTCGCGCGGTCGATGATCTTGCGGACGACGAGCCGCTCGGTGATGTCGGCGACCTCGGCCCGCAACGACACCATCTCGCTGTACCGGGCGATGGCCAGCTCGATAGCGGGCAGCAGATCGGACTTGGTGAACGGCTTGACCAGGTACGCCATCGCGCCGGCATCGGTGGCCCGCTCGATCAGGTCCCGCTGGGAGAACGCGGTCAGGATGACCACCGGCGCGATCTGCGCCTCGGTGATCTCACTCGCGGCGTCGATCCCGTCCTTCTTCGGCATCTTCACGTCGAGGATGACCAGGTCGGGCTTGAGTTCCGTGGCCAGCGCCACCGCCTGCTCACCGTCACCGGCCTCACCGACGACGTCGTAACCCTCTTCGGTCAGCATCTCCTTCAGGTCCAACCGGATGAGGGCTTCGTCCTCGGCGATCAGAACCCGCCGTTGCGTCGTCATGCGGAGAATCGTATCGGTCGCCCCGGAGGCTCTGGTCCACGGCATGAAACATCTTCGTTAAACTCACGTCCGGCAACCACAGCGCCCCTGTATCCCAACGGCAGAGGAAGCGGTCTCAAAATCCGTACAGTGTCAGTTCGAATCTGACCAGGGGCACCAAAGGCCGCTCAGCGGCGCGTATCACCGATGTCGACGACCAGCGCATCGACCACCTGGCGCCAGTGTTCCCGGCGGCGTTCCCGGGCGGCCGCATCGGGCAGTTTCTCTTCGTGGAACCCGACGCGGCACCGGCCGCGGGCGGCAGCGCGGACCGACACCTGCACCGTCGTAGCGATTGTCGGATCGCCGGTGGGCGACCAGCGCAGCCGCACCTTCTCCCCCGGCCGCACCGACCGGACCTCGAACCAGCCACCTTCGGATGTCGATCCGACGACCCCCGGGCCGGTCGGCAGGCCGCCGTCCACGGTGCCGAGCCAGCGCGACAGCCCACGCCCCGTCAGCAGCTCCCACAGCTCCCCGGGCTCGGCGTCCAGGGTGGCGCTGACGCCGATCTCCCAGCCGGCGTCCCGGGTGTGACCGACGCCGCGCACGTCAGCTGACACAGAACTCGTTCCCTTCCGGGTCCCGCAGGGTCGTGGTCCGGGCACCGCGGTCATCGGAGAACCAGGCCGGCGTCGCCCCGAGAGCGACCAGCCGCTCGACCTCGGCGTCCGCCCGATCGGCACCGACCTGCAGGTCGAGGTGCTGCCGGAGCTTGCCGGGAGCGCGGTCCGGAACACGCTGCAGCAACATCCGGGGTCGGCCGCCCGCCGGGTCCCGGCAGGCGGCGAGATCGGCGAAGCCGGTGCCGTGATCGGTGTGGACGACAGCCTGCTCAGGCAACCGGCCGGCGGCCAGCAGGCCCTCGACGATCGGGCTGTGGTCCTCGATCTCGTAACCGAGCGCGGCGGCCCAGAATGTCACCAGCGCGTGTGGATCGTCGCAGTCGAGGGTGATCTGGATCTTCATGTCACCAGGACAGTCGTTACCCGATCGGTCGTCAAGAGCGCGCCGGCCGTCCGGCAGCTCGCGACCGCTGGCGCGCCCCCGGACCGCCCCGGGCGCGGGTGGGCGCCGGGCTGATCCGAGGCCGGTGCCCACCGAGCGGGATGCCGGGGCGGAGCCGGCCGGGCCGGGGCGGGGGCGACGACCGCCCGCTAGTCTGCAGCGCGTGCCCGCACCCCACTGGACGCCCGACGAGTTCCGCCGCCAGGGCCATGCCGCCATCGACTGGATCGCCGACTACCAGGCCTCGGTCGGCGAGCTGCCGGTCCGCTCCTCGGTGCAGCCGGGCGACATCGCCGCGATGCTGCCGACCTCACCCCCGCCCGGCGGGGAACCGTTCTCCGCGATGCTCGAAGACCTCGACCGGCTGATGCCCGGTATCACCCACTGGCAGCATCCGTCGTTCTTCGCCTACTTCCCGGCCAACGCCTCAGGCCCGGCCATCCTCGGCGACCTGCTCGCCTCCGGGCTCGGTGTCCAGGGCATGGTGTGGGCCACGAGCCCGGCGGCCACCGAGGTCGAGACCCGCACGATGGACTGGCTCGCCGAGCTGCTCGACCTGCCCGACCGGTTCCGGTCGACCGGCGCCGGCGGTGGCGTCATCCAGGACACCGCGTCGAGCGCGGTGTTGACCGCGCTCGTGGCGGCGCTGCACCGGGCCAGCGACGGGATGATCCGGCGGCGCGGCTTCGACCGCCCCTACACGGTGTACTGCTCCGCGGAGGCGCACTCGTCGGTGGCCAAGGCAGTGACGATCGCCGGGGTCGGGTCGGAGCAGCTGCGGAAGATCCCGACGACGGGTCCCGGCGGCCCGATGGATGTCGCCGCCCTGGAGCAAGCGCTCATCGACGACGTCGCCGCCGGTCGCCGGCCCGCGCTGATCGTCTCGGCCGTCGGCACCACCGGCACCGGTGCGATCGACGACACGGTCGCGCTCGGCGCGCTGGCCCGCCGGTTCGACGCCTGGCTGCACGTGGACGCGGCGTGGGCCGGGGTCGCCGCCGTCGCGCCGGAGTTCCGGCGGCTGCTGAACGCCGGTGTGGAACTCGCCGACTCCTACGCCACCAACCCGCACAAGTGGCTGCTGACCAACTTCGACTGCGACGCCTTCTACGTCGCCGACCGGGTGGCCCTGACGAGTGCGCTGGCCGAGAACCCGGAGTACCTGCGCACCGCCCAGTCCGACGCCGGCGCGGTGATCGACTACCGGGACTGGCACATCCAGCTCGGCCGACGGTTCCGCGCGATCAAGCTGTGGGCGGTGATGCGGCATTACGGCGCCGACGGGCTGGCCACCCACATCCGGGACGGAGTGGCGCTGGCCGAGCGGTTCGCCGCCGGGCTGCGCACCGACGAGCGGTTCGCCATCACCCACCAGTGCCTGTCGCTGGTCTGCTTCGTGCTCACCGACGACGACGAGCCGGCTCGGCCACGATGGATCTCATGCAGAAGGTCAACGACAGTGGACGGGCCTACCTGTCACACACCACGTCCGGCGGCCGCACGGTGATCCGAATGGCCGTCGGCACGCCGAGCACGGACGCGTCGCACATCGACGACCTGCTGGCGCTGCTGGCCGGGCTGGTCTGACCATCGACTCAGCGGAGCCGCATCAGACCTTCCTGGACCACGGTGGCGACCAGCTGCCCGGAGCGGTCGAAGAACTTGCCGATCCCGAGCCCGCGGCCGCCTGAGGTGCTGGGCGAGCTGACGTCGTAGAGCAGCCACTCGTCGGCCCGGAACGGCCGGTGGAACCACATCGCGTGGTCCAGCGACGCCAGCTGGACCGCGTCGCCGCCGTAGGCGAGTCCGTGCTGGGTCAGCACCCCCTCGAGCAGGGTCACGTCGGAGAGGTACGCCAGCAGACAGACGTGCAGCACCGGGTCGTCCGGCAGGGCGCCGTCGGCCTTGAACCAGATCCGGCTGTGCGCCTCCTCGCCCGGCGCGGCCGGCTGCACCACCCACGGCGGCTCGCTGACGTAGCGGACGTCGAAGGCGCGCGGGGCCCTTGCGCCAGCCGGCGATCGCCGGCGAGATCCCGGCCACCCGCTCGGCCAGGGTCGGCAGCGACTCCGGATCCGGGACGTGCGGGATCGACTCCGTGTGATCCAGGCCCGGCTCGTCGATCTGGAACGACGCCGACATCGCGAACGTCGTCTGACCGTTCTGCAGGGCCAGCACCCGGCGGGTGGTGAACGACGTGCCGTCGCGCAGGCGGTCGACCTCGTAGTCGATCGGGATGGCCGACGCGCCCGGGACGCAGGAAGTAGGCGTGCAGCGAGTGCACCTGCCGGTCGGCCGGCACGGTGCGGGCCGCGGCCACCAGGGCCTGGCTCGCCACCTGACCGCCGAACACGCGGGCCCGTCCGGAGCCGGGCGGCGAGTACCCGCGGAACGATGCCGGTCCGGTCTGTTCGAGCGTCAGCAGCTGCACCAGCGCGTCGAGCACGACCTGACCGCGCAGCACTCCGTCGGTGTCGCGCTGTGGCGTGCCGGCCGGACCGCCCGACGGCCGTCCGGTCCGTCCGCCATCAGTCGAAGTCTGCCTCGCCGATCCGGTGCACCCGGATCAGGTTGGTCGAGCCGGAGGTGTTCGGCGGCGAGCCGGCCACGACGACCACGAGGTCGCCCTTGTTGAAGGTCAGCATCTTGCTGAGCTCAGCGTCGACCAGGTCGATCATCTCGTCGGTCGTCGCCACCGACGGCACCAGGAACGTCTCGACGCCCCAGGTCAGCGCGAGCTGCGAACGGGTGGACGGCATCGGCGGTGAACGCCAGCAGCGGCAGTTCGGTGTGCAGCCGGGCCAGGCGCTTGATGGTGTCGCCGGACTTGGTGAACGCGACAAGCGCCTTGGCCTCGAGGCGCTCGCCGATGTCCCGGGCGGCGTAGGAGATCACGCCACGCCGGGTCTTCGGGACGTGCTTGAGCTCGGGCGCGGCGACCGACTCGGCCTCGACGGCCCGGATGATGCGGGCCATCGTCTTGACCGTGATGAACGGGTACTTCCCGACCGAGGTCTCGCCGGAGAGCATCACCGCGTCGGCGCCGTCCAGCACCGCGTTGGCGACGTCGGACGCCTCGGCGCGGGTCGGCCGGGAGTGGTCGATCATCGAGTCGAGCATCTGGGTGGCGACGATGACCGGCTTGGCGTTCTCGCGCGCGATGGTGACGATGCGCTTCTGGACGAGCGGGACCTGCTCCAGCGGGAGCTCGACGCCCAGGTCACCACGGGCGACCATGACGCCGTCGAACGCGAGCACGATGGCCTCGAGATTGGCGACCGCCTCCGGCTTCTCGAGCTTGGCGATGACCGGGATGCGCGGCGACGCCGACCTCGTCCATCACGGCGTGCACCAGATCGATGTCGGCTGCGGAGCGGACGAACGACAGCGCGATGAAGTCGACGCCGAGGCTCAGCGCGAACTTCAGGTCGGCGACGTCCTTCTCGGACATCGCGGGGACGGAGACGTTCATGCCGGGCAGCGAGATGCCCTTGTTGTTGGAGACCTCACCGCCCTCGACGACGGTGCAGACGACGTCGTTGCCCTGCACGTCGTGGACCACGAGGCCGACCTTGCCGTCGTCGATCAGCAGCCGGTCACCCGGGCGGGCGTCGGTGGCCAGTCCCTTGTAGGTGGTGGAGACCCGGTCGTGGTCGCCGACGAGGTCGTCGACGGTGATCGTGACCTGTTCACCGTTGGCCCACATGACCGGACCGTCGGCGAACCGACCGAGCCGGATCTTGGGGCCCTGCAGGTCGGCGAGGACGCCGACGGCACGACCGCTGGCGTTCGACGCCTCGCGGACCCGGTGGTAGACCACCTCGTGGTCGGCGTGGTCGCCGTGGCTGAAGTTCATCCGGGCGACGTCCATGCCGGACTCGACCAGATTGGCGATGGCCTCCGCGGAGTACGTGGCGGGGCCCAGTGTGCAGACGATCTTCGCTCGACGATCCATGGGAGAACCATAACGCCTTCTTGACCGATTCACCTCGTGAGCGCGGCAGGAATCATCCGGCTTCGGGACGATGTCCGCCCGGCGGACGACCGCACGGCCGCGAAACGGCGGTCGGGTCGCCCGTTCGGCCGACGGTCAACGCGCGCGGTAGCGCCGCAGAGTGTGGAAGTCCGGATGGTCGTCGTCGGTGACCAGCTCCGGCGCACCGGCGACGCGCAGCCGCGAGGTGCGGCCGGTGACAGGGGCCGGCGCCCCGAGGGAGTCGAGCAGCTCGAACTCGGCGTCCCGGTCGGTCCTCGCAGGGCGGGCGGGGTGGCGCAGCGGGGAGGCCATCAGACGGTCCGGGAAGCACGGTTGATCATGCTCGGACTATCGGCGATCACAGCCGTGTAGTTACAGAAAGTCGGGAAAAGTTAGCTGAGCGTGATCTATCTGACGCACCCCGAACCACGACGACCCGACCTCGGCGGGAGGTCGGGTCGTCCGCCGATGTGCCGAGAGACGTTCAGCGCAACGCCACCGCGGTCGGATGGACCGGATCCGGCAGCATCGAGGAGCCCATCAGGAACGCGTCGACACCGGCCGCGGCGGAGCGGCCCTCGGCGATGGCCCACACGATGAGCGACTGTCCGCGGCCGGCGTCGCCGGCCACGAAGACACCGTCGACGGTGGTCATGTAGGCGTCGTCCCGCTTGATGTTGCCGCGGTTCGTCAACTCGACGCCGAGTCCGTCGAGCAGGCCGGGGGTCTCCGGGCCGGTGAACCCCAGCGCGATGAAGCACCAGGTCGGCCTTGACGAAGGTGTCGGTGCCCTCGGTCGGGATGAAGCCGCCCGGCACCCGCGTGCCCTCGACGAGGTGGATGCCGGCGACATTGCCGTCCTCGGTCGCATCGAAGGTGGTCGAGTTGACGCCGAAGATGCGCTCGCCGCCCTCTTCGTGGGCGGCCGAGGTCCGCATCATCAGCGGGTAGACCGGCCACGGCGTGGACGGCGTCCCGGGTCGCGGGTGGGGCGACGTGGATGTCGAGCTGACGCACCGACTTCGCCCCCTGCCGCAGGGCGGTGCCGTAGCAGTCGGCACCGGTGTCGCCGCCGCCGATGATGACGACGTCCTTGTCCTTGGCGTCGATGGTGAGTCTGCGTCCAGGGTGCCCTCGAGCACCTTGTTCGCCTGCACCAGGTAGTCCATCGCGAGGTGGATGCCGTCGAGATGCCGTCCTTCGACGTCGATCTCGCGCGGGCACGGTCGAACCGGTGGCAAGCACGACGGCGTCGAAACGCTCGCGCAGCTGCGCGACGGTGACATCGGAGTCCGCCGCACCGACGTTGACGCCGGTGACGAACTCGCACCCCCTCGGCCCGCAACTGGTCCAGCCGCGCGTCGAGCACGTCGCGGTCCATCTTGAACCACGGGATGCCGTACCGCATCAGGCCGCCGATCCGGAGGTCACGCTCGAACACGACGACGTCGTGGCCGGCCCGGGCGAGCTGCTGGGCGGCGGCGAGACCGGCCGGGCCGGAACCGACGACGGCGACCTTGCGGCCGGTGCGGATCTCGGCCGGGTGCGGAATCAACGCCTGCCCGGAGGCGATCGCCCGGTCGGCGATCTCCTGCTCGACCAGCTTGATCGCCACCGGGTCGTCGCCGATGCCGAGCACGCACGAGCCCTCGCACGGTGCCGGGCACAGCCGCCCGGTGAACTCCGGGAAGTTGTTCGTCGCGTGCAGGCGGTCCGATGCCTCGTCCCAGCGGTCGAGCCGGGTCAGCTCGTTCCACTCCGGGATGATGTTGCCGAGCGGGCAGCCCTGGTGGCAGAACGGGATGCCGCAGTCCATGCACCGGGCGGCCTGTGCGCGGGTCGCGTCCTTGTCGAACGGCTCGTACACCTCGTTCCAGTCCCGCAACCGCAGCGGCACCGGCCGACGATGCGGGGTCTGGCGCTGGTACTTCAGGAATCCGCTGGGATCAGCCACGGCGACGCCTCCATGATCATCTGGTCGGCGTCGACACCCAGCGACGCGGCCTCGGCCCGCAGGTCCAGCACGCGCTTGTAGTCGCGCGGCATGATGCGGACGAAACGCAGCGCGGAGCGCGGGAAGTCGTCGAGCAGATCGGCCGCCACCCGCGAGCCGGTGAGGGCCACGTGGGTGGTGAGGATCTGCTCCAGCCAGTCGATCTCGCTCTCGACGAGATCCTCGATCTCGACCAGCTCGGGGTTGACCTTCGACGCATCGTGGTCGAGCAGGTAGGCGATGCCGCCGCTCATCCCGGCGGCGACGTTGCGCCCGGTCTTGCCCAGGATCACGGCCTGCCCACCGGTCATGTACTCGCAGGCGTGGTCACCGGTCCCCTCGACGACGAGCAGCGCGCCGGAGTTGCGGACACCGAAGCGCTCCCCCACCCGCCCGCGGATGAAGATCTCACCGGAGGTCGCGCCGTAGGCCACGGTGTTGCCGCCGATGACCTGCCGGACGCCCGGCTGGGTCCGCGGCGCATGCGGCGAGGGCCGCAACACGATCCGGCCCCCGGACAGCCCCTTGCCGATGTAGTCGTTGGCGTCACCGACCATCGTGATGGTGATGCCGGGCGGCAGGAAGGCCCCGAGCGACTGCCCGGCCGTGCCGGTGAGCTTGACGTCGAGGGTGCGGTCCGGCAGGCCGTCGGGACCGAACCGCTTGGTCACCTCATACCCCAGCATGGTGCCGGCGGTGCGGTCGACGTTGCGGATGGGCAGGTCGATCCGGACCCGCTTCCGCTCGGTGAGTGCCGGGGCGGCCAGCTCGATCAGCTTGGCGTCCAGCGTGCGGGACAGGTCGTGCCGCGCGGGCTTGGTGCAGTACAGCGCGCTGTCCACGTCCGGGACGTGCAGCAGCGGCCGCAGGTCCAAGCCGCCGGCCCGGAAGTGCGTCACCGCCTGTTCGATGTCGATCAGCTCGGCGTGCCCGACGGCCTCGTCGACGCTGCGGAACCCGAGCTCCGCCAGGTACTCCCGGATCTGCTGCGGCCAGGAACAGGAAGAACGTCTCGACGAACTCCGGCGTCCCGGTGTAGCGGGCGCGCAGCACCGGGTTCTGGGTGGCGACGCCCACCGGGCAGGTGTCGAGATGGCAGACACGCATCATCACGCAGCCGGCCACGACCAGCGGCGCGGTCGAGAAGCCGAACTCCTCCGCACCCAGCAGCATCGCGATGATGACGTCGCGGCCGGTCTTGAGCCCGCCGTCGACCTGCAGCCGGACCTGGTCGCGCAGCTGGTTGAGCCGCAGCGTCTGCTGCGCCTCGGCCAGGCCGAGCTCCCACGGCTGACCGGTGTGCTTCAGCGAGGTCAGCGGCGCGGCACCGGTGCCACCGTCGTAGCCGGCCACGATGACCGCGTCGGCGTGCGCCTTGGTCACGCCCGCCGCGACGGTGCCGACGCCGGGCTCGGACACCAGCTTCACCGAAACCCGCGCCGCGGGGTTCGCGTTGCGGACGTCGTGGATCAGCTGCTTGAGGTCCTCGATGGAGTAGATGTCGTGGTGCGGCGGCGGCGAGATGAGCCCGACGCCGGTGGTGGCGTGCCGGGTCTTGGCGATCCAGGGGTAGACCTTCTGGCCGGGCAGCTGGCCGCCCTCACCAGGCTTGGCCCCCTGCGCCATCTTCATCTGGATCTCGCCGGCGTTCACCAGGTAGGCGCTGGTGACGCCGAACCGGCCGGACGCCACCTGCTTGATGAACGAGCGCCGTGAGGGGTCGAGCAGCCGCTCGACGTCCTCGCCGCCCTCGCCGGTGTTGCGACTTGCCACCGAGGCGGTTCATCGCGATGGCCAGCGTCTCGTGCGCCTCCGCGGAGATCGAGCCGTAGCTCATCGCCCCGGTGACGAAGCGCTTGACGATCTCCGTCGCGGGTTCGACCTCGTCCAGCGGGACGGCCGGCCGGACGTCGGTCTTCAGCGTGAACAGGCCCCGCAACGTGCCGCCCTTGGTGGACAGGCCGTCGACGGTGTCGGTGTAGCGGCGGAAGATGCTCTCCTGCTTGGACCGGGTCGCGTGCTGCAGCAGGTAGACGGTCTCCGGGTTGAACAGGTGCAGCTCGCCCTCGCGCCGCCACTGGTAGTCGCCGCCGGTCGGCAGCTTGCGGTGCTCGAGGGCGCTGTCGTTGGTCGGGAAGGCCAGCGTGTGCCGGGCCGCCACGTCGGCGGCGACGACGTCCAGTCCGGACCCGCCGGTCGGCGAGAAGGTCCCGGTGAAGTACTCGTCGAGCACGGCCTGCTCGAGACCGAAGGCGGCGAAGACCTGGGCGCCGGTGTAGGACGCGACGGTCGAGATGCCCATCTTGCTCATCACCTTGAGCACGCCCTTGCTCAGCGCGTAGACGATGTTCTTCACCGCCTTCGACCGCGAGACCTTCGGGCCGAAGGCACCCTGACCGGCCAGGTCGGCGGCGGTCTCCAGCGCCAGGTACGGGTTGACCGCAGCCGCGCCGAAGCCCAGCAGCAGCGCCACGTGGTGCACCTCGCGAGCGTCGCCGGCCTCGACGACGAGACCGACCTTGGTGCGGGTCTTCTGCCGGACCAGGTGCTGGTGGACCGCCGAGGTGATCAGCAGCGACGGGATCGGCGCGTACGTCTCGTCGGAGTCCCGGTCGGAGATGACGATGATCCGGGCGCCGGCCGCGATCGCGGTGTCGGCGTCGCGGCGGGCCTGCTCGATCGCCGCGGCCAGCGCCGCGCCGCCGCCGGCGACCTCGTACAGGGCGGGGACGACCGCGGCGGCCAGGCCGGGCAGATCGCCGTCGGAGTTGACCCCGATCAACCGTGCGAGGTCCTGGTTGTCGATCACCGGAAGCGGCAGCAGGATGCTGCGGCAGGAGGCCGGGGTCGGCTCCAGGAGGTTGCCCTCAGGACCGAGCACCGATGCCAGGGACGTCACGACCTGCTCGCGGACCGCGTCCAGCGGCGGGTTCGTGACCTGCGCGAACAGCTGGCTGAAGTAGTCGAACAGCAGTCGCGGACGCGCCGACAACACCGCCTCGGGGGTGTCGGTGCCCATCGACCCGATGCCCTCGGCGGCGGTACCGGCCATCGGGGTGATGAGGACACGGAGGTCCTCCTCGGTGTAGCCGAAGACCTGCTGGCGTTGGAGGATGTCCTCCGGGTCCGGGTGCGTCTGCACCCGGGGGGGCAGGTCGGCGAGCGCGATGGTGCCGGCGTGGACCCACTCGGTGTACGGCTGCTCGGCCGCCAGCGACTCCTTGACCTCGGTGTCGTCCAGCACCCGTCCCTCGACCGTGTCGACGAGGAACATCCGTCCGGGCTGCAGGCGGCCGCGTTCGACGACGTTCTCCGGCGGAATGGGCAGCACGCCGGACTCGGACGCGAGCACCACGGTGCCGTAGTCGGTGAGCCACCAGCGGCCCGGGCGCAGGCCGTTGCGGTCGAGCACGGCGCCGAGCAGCCGGCCGTCGGTGAACGTGACACACGCCGGGCCGTCCCACGGCTCCATCAGGCTCGCGTGGAACTCGGCGAAGCCGCGGACCCCCTCGTCCAGCGTCGGGTTGTTCTCCCACGCCTCCGGGATCATCATCATGATCGCGTGCGGCAGCGACCGGCCGGCCAGGTGCAACAGCTCCAGGACCTCGTCGAACGAGGCCGAATCCGAGGCGCCGTCCGAGCAGATCGGGTACACCCGGGACAGGTCGCCCGGGATCAGGTCGGTCGCCAGCAGGGCCTCGCGGGCCCGCATCCAGTTGCGGTTGCCGCGCACCGTGTTGATCTCACCGTTGTGCGCGATGAAGCGGAACGGGTGCGCCAGCGGCCACGCCGGGAAGGTGTTGGTGGAGAACCGCGAGTGCACGATGGCGATCGCGCTCTCCATCCGGACGTCGGTGAGGTCCGGATAGAACGCGGGCAGCTGCGCGGTGGTCAACATCCCCTTGTAGGTGATGGTGCGGCTGGACAGCGACGGGAAGTAGACCTCGCAGCCCTCGGCCGCGGTCCGGTGCTCGATCCGCTTGCGGGCGGGGAACACCAGCCGGTCCAGCGCAAGGCCGGCGGGACGGACGCCGTCGGGTCCGGCCTCGGCCGCGACGAACAGCTGCTCGAAGACGGGCATCACGTCCAGCGCCATCTGACCGACTCCGGCGTGCACCGGCACGGTCGGCACGGTGCGCCAGCCGAGGAGCAGCAGGCCCTCCTGCGCGACGATCATCGCGATCAGGTCCTTGGCGGCGGTCCGCTGGTGGGCGTCCCGCGGGAGGAAGGCGATGCCGGCCGCGAAGGCGCAGCCGTCCGCGCCGTCCGGCGTCTTGGGCAGGTCGAACTCGCAGACCGCCCGGAACAGCTCCTCCGGGAGCTGCACCAGGATGCCGGCGCCGTCCCCGACGGCCGGATCGGCGCCGGCGGCACCCCGGTGGTCGAGGTTGATGAGCGCCGTGATGCCGTCGGCGACGATGCGGTGCGACCGACGGCCCCTCAGGTCGGCGATCGCGGCGACACCGCACGCATCGCGCTCGTAGCGGGGGTGGTAGAGCCCTTGCGGGGCGGGGATTGCCGAGAAGCTCACGACATTCCTCCCGTCGTTTGCGTTGTCAGACACAGCATTTCGTACACGGCGGCACTTCCAGGCAGAAAAGCGGTGCACTGAACCACAGGGGTGTTCGGGATTCAGCGGCGGCGAAGCGAATGGCGCTGCGTCCAGCCTTTTCGACGGGAGCGTCGGCGCGAGTACGGGAGCATGTGCAGGTATCGCACCAGGACGCCAATGGCCCAGTTGGTGCTGAGATTACCAGCAGTTCATTCCTGGTTCGGCACGCGGGAACGCGACTGCGGGGTGTCGGATGTCGCATCACCGGGTTCGTCACCGGCGTCGCCGGAGGGGGCGTCCGCCGGATCGTCCGATGCCGTGTCCGACCCCGGTGCGGTACCGGGGCCACCCTGCAGCAACGCGGGGTCGTCCCTCATGTCCGCGCCCGGCTTCGGTCGTGAGACCAGCAGGAACACCACCGCGGCCAGGAAGACGACGATCGAGGTCAGCACGTTGATCCGGAGGCCGAACACCTGGTTGGCCGGGTCGATGCGCAGCATCTCGATCCAGCCACGGCCCAGGGTGTAGCCGGCCACGTAGAGCGCGAACACCCTGCCCCCACCCAGCCGCCACCGGCGGTCCGCCCAGACGATCACGGCGGCGACGCCGAGGTTCCACAGCAGCTCGTACAGGAACGTCGGGTGGTAGGTGCCGCAGAGGATCTCCGGGGTCGCCTTGATCCAGGCGGTGTCGTACTCGCAGACGCCGCCGACCGGGGTGGTACCGGCGATGCCGCCCGGCGTGCGGACGAAGACCTCCAGCGCCCACGGCACCGTGGTGGGGGCGCCGAACAGCTCCTGGTTCCAGTAGTTGCCGAGGCGGCCGATGGCCTGCGCGACGACGAGACCGGGCGCGATGCTGTCGGCGTAGGACGCCAGCGGCACCCCGTACCGGCGGCAGCCGATGTAGGCGCCGAGGGCACCGAAAGCCACCGCGCCCCAGATGCCGAGGCCGCCCTCCCAGATGGCGAACGCCCGCCAGGGGTTGCGGCCCTCGCGGAAGTACAGCTGGTTGTCGGTGACGACGTGGTAGATCCGGCCGCCGATGATGCCGAACGGCACCGCCCACACCGAGATGTCGGTGACCAGGCCGGGCCGGCCGCCGCGGGCGACGAACCGCTTGTTGCCCCACCAGATCGCCACCACGATGCCGACGATGATGCAGACGGCGTAGGCCCGCAGTGGCAGCGGCCCGAGGTGCCAGACGCCCTGCGCGGGACTGGGGATGAAGGCGAGGTCGGTCGTCGTCACGCACGGCTCCCGTCGGCCCGCAGCCTCATCGGGCGGTGCCGGTGGCGAGCTCCGCCGTGAGGGCACGGACCGCGGCGGTCGCCTCGGTCGGGTCGGTGCTCGAACCCGCCGCGCTGACCAGGGCGGACCCGACGATGACCGCGTCGGCGTAGGCGCCGATCTCCTTCACCTGGGCCGCGGTACGGATGCCGAGGCCGACTCCGATCGGGGTGTCGGTGATGCTGCGGCAACGGGCGACGAGCGCGGGTGCCGCCGAGCTCACCTGCTCACGGGCGCCGGTGACGCCCATGGTGGAGGCGGCGTAGATGAACCCGGTCGCCGAGGCGGCGGTGATGGCGATCCGGGCGGCCGGCGACGACGGCGCGACCAGGAAGATCGAGTCGATGCCGTGGGTACGGCTGGCTTCCAGCCACGCGGCGGCCTCGTCGACGATGACGTCCGGGGTGATGATCCCCAGGCCGCCGGCGTTGGCCAGGTCCCGGGCGAAGCGGTCCTGCCCGTAGGCCAGCACCGGGTTGAAGTAGGTCATCACGACCGCGCGGCCGCCCCGGCCGGCGATCGACTCGACGATCTCGAAGAGATGGCGGATCCGGAAGCCGCCGCGGCGGGCGATCTCCGCGGCGTTCTGGATGACCGGCCCGTCCATGACCGGGTCGGAGTACGGGAAACCGACCTCGACCAGGTCGCAGCCGCCGTCGATCATCGCGCCGAAGAGCGCCTTCGAGTGCTCGACGTCGGGTATCCGCCGGGCAGGTACCCGACGAGCGCGGCCCGGTTCGTCGGCGCGGGTCTCGTCGAACATCGGCTGCAGCCGGGACGTCCTGGCGTGTGGCGTGACCGCGGGCGCGTTCAGCGCGGTCACAGCTTCTCGCCCTCGCCCTCGGCCCGGATGTCGGGCGGCGGCTGCGGTGCGTGCGGGTCGCCGAGCCCGAAGTACTCCATCGCCGTGCCCATGTCCTTGTCGCCGCGTCCGGAGACGTTGATCAGCACGATGCCGTCGGGGCCGACCTCACGGGCCAGGTCGATGCCGCCGGCGATGGCGTGCGCGGTCTCGATGGCCGGGATGATGCCCTCGGTCCGCGACAGGATCTTGAACGCCTCCATCGCAGCGCTTGTCGGTGATCGGCCGGAACTCGGCGCGGCCGATCTCGGCCAGGTGCGAGTGCTCGGGGCCGACACCCGGGTAGTCGAGCCCGGCGGAGATCGAGTGCGACTCGACGATCTGACCGTCGTCGTCCTGCATCAGGTAGGTACGCGCACCGTGCAGCACACCGATCTGGCCGCCGCTGATGGTGGCCGCGTGGCGGCCCGTCTCGACACCGTCGCCGCCGGCCTCGAGACCGATCAGCCGGACGTCGGCGTCGTCGAGGAAGGCGTGGAAGATGCCGATGGCGTTGGAGCCGCCGCCGACACAGGCGGCGATCGCGGACGGCAGCCGGCCGGTCAGGTTGAGCACCTGCTGGCGCGCTTCCAGCCCGATGATCCGGTGGAAGTCGCGCACCATCATCGGGAACGGGTGCGAGCCGGCGACGGTGCCGAGCAGGTAGTGCGTGTTGTCGACGTTGGCGACCCAGTCGCGGAACGCCTCGTTGACCGCGTCCTTCAGGGTGGCCGACCCGGAGTCGACCGGGATGACCTCGGCGCCGAGCAGCTTCATCCGCGCCACGTTGAGCGCCTGCCGCTCGGTGTCCACCCGGCCCATGTAGATGACGCAGTCGAGCCCGAGCAGCGCACACGCGGTGGCGGTGGCGACGCCGTGCTGGCCGGCGCCGGTCTCGGCGATGACCCGGGACTTGCCCATCCGCTTGGTCAGCAGGGCCTGCCCGATGCACGTTGTTGATCTTGTGCGAGCCGGTGTGGTTGAGGTCCTCGCGCTTGAGCAGGATCCGGGCGCCGCCGACCTGCTCGGTCAGCCGTTCGGCGTCGGTGATCGGACTGGGCCGACCTGCGTAGGTCTCCTGCAGCCGGTCGAGCTCGTTGAGGAACTCGGGGTCGAACCGGGCCTTGTCGTAGGCCTCGGCCAGCTCGTCGTGGCGCGTGCACCAGCGCTTCCGGCAGCCAGCGGCCGCCGAAGGTGCCGAAGTAGCCGCGGCCGTCCGGGTCGTGCGGGGTGCCGGTGAGACCGTCCGAGGGCCGGGGCAGGCCGTCGGCGCGACGGGGCCGGCCGGTGACGACATTCGCTCGGGCGCGCGGGACATCGGTCGACAAGTGAGTCATCGTCAGTTTCGGGTTCAGCGGTTGCGGCTGGGCCGCGGACACGACGGGTGGGAACCGGCGGTCACCAGGTCGGCGACCGCGGCCCGCGGGTCGGTGCGGTGACCAGACCCTCGCCGACCAGGATGGCGTCAGCACCGGCGCCGGCGTAGGACATCAGATCGGCCGGGCCGCGGACGCCGGACTCGGCGATCTTGAGCGACGTCGCTGGGCAGTCCGGGGGCGATCCGGGCGAAGACGTCCCGGTCGACCTCCAGCGTCTTGAGGTTGCGGGCGTTGACGCCGATGACCTTGGCGCCGGCCGCCAGCGCCCGGTCGGCCTCCTCCTCGGTGTGCACCTCGACGAGGGCGGTCATGCCGAGGCTCTCGATCCGGTCGAGCAGCCCGTGCAGCACGTTCTGCTCGAGCGCGGCGACGATCAGCAGCACCAGGTCGGCGCCGTGCGCGCGGGCCTCGTGAACCTGGTACGGGCCCGACGACGAAGTCCTTGCGCAGCACCGGGATGTCGACCGTGGCCCGGACCGCGTCCAGGTCGGCCAGCGAGCCGCCGAAGCGGCGCTGCTCGGTCAGCACCGAGATCACCCGGGCCCCGGCGGACTCGTAGATGCCGGCGAGCGCCGCCGGATCGGGGATGTCGGCGAGCGCACCTCGGGACGGGACTGGCCCGCTTGACCTCGGCGATGACGCCGACGCCCGGCTTCGCGGAGCGCCGCGAGGACGTCGACGGCGGGCGCGGTGCGGCGCGCTGCGCGCCTTCACCTCGGCGATCGGCAGGCGGCCTCCCGGTCCGCGAGGTCCTCGACGTACTCCGTCCAGGATCGAGTCGAGCACGGTTCACCAACTCCGCCTCCTTCGATCGCACCTTCGGACTCATGCTAGCCGTCCTCACGACGACGGTTCGACACGCGACGAACCGCCCTCGGAGGTGCGGTCCACCCTGTCACGCGCGGCCGGGGCGGGCGGATCGAGGGTCGGGTCCCGGTCGTCGTCGAGGTCCTTCCACATCTCCAACGCCGCATCGTCGCTGGTCGGAGTCGCTGCCGGCGAGCCGCCGGCGCGTTCGTAACGGGCGCCGAGCCCGCGGGTGCGGATCCGGCCGGCGAGAACCGCGAATCCGGCCACGACGAGGGCGAGCCCACCGAGCGTTGCGACCAACGGCCCGAGCGGACGAATCCGGACGTCGGCCAGACGCACCGATGACGTCGAACCGAAGAGCACCTCGGCCGGTTCGTGCAGGAAGCCGCGAATGCCCAGCCAGCAGACCACGACGCCGAGCAGCAGCGTGACCCCGCCGACGCCACGACGCAGCACTCCCTTGGCCGCGAGCAGCGCCCCCAGCGCGGCGAGGCCGCCGCCGCCACCGGGACCAGAGCGGGCGCCACCTCACCGCCGGTCGCGGTGATGTCCAGCGGACCTCGCAGCTCGTCGTTGCCGGTGCCCGAGGCCCAGGTGATGGCGGCCGACCCGGCCGTCAGCGCGGCGCCGCCGGCAATCGCGACCAGCACGCTGCCGAACCGCATCGGAGTGCGCACCTTGACGTAGCCCTTGCCGGTCCTCATCGCGCGGCCACCGGTACCCCGGCCGGGCGCATCGTGTCGGCGGCGGCGACGGCGTTGATGACCGCAGCGGCCTTGTTCCGGCACTCGGCGTCCTCGTTGGCGGGTACCGAGTCGGCGACCACGCCGGCACCGGCCTGAACGTGCACGCGGTCGACCGCGGACCAGCGCGGTCCGGATGGTGATCGCGGTGTCGGCGTCGCCGTGGAAGTCGAGGTAGCCGACGATCCCGCCGTAGACCCCGCGCCGGGCCGGCTCCAGGTCGTCGATGATCTGCATGGCCCGCGGCTTCGGCGCCCCGGACAGCGTGCCGGCCGGGAAGCAGGCGGTCAGCGCGTCGAAGGCCGTCCGACCGTCGTCCAGCATGCCGGTCACGGTCGAGACGATGTGCATGACGTGGCTGTACCGCTCGATGGTGAAGAAGTCGACCACCTTGACGGTGCCGGGTCGGCACACCCGGCCGAGGTCGTTGCGGCCGAGGTCGACCAGCATCACGTGCTCGCTGCGCTCCTTCTCGTCGGCCAGCAGGTCCTTGGCCAGCAGCACGTCCTCCTCGTCGGTGACGCCGCGGGGACGGGTGCCGGCGATCGGGTGCATGGTCACGTGCCCGTCGCGCACCGTCACGAGCGCCTCCGGGGACGAACCGACGATGGCGGTGGGCACCCCGGCGTGCGGACCGTCCTCGGCGGCGGGCAGCTGCAGCAGGTACATGTACGGGCTGGGGTTGGTGGCCCGCAGCGTCCGGTAGATGTCCAGCGGACCGGCGGTGGTGTCCATGTCGAACCGCTGCGACAGCACGATCTGGAAAGCGTCACCGGCCCGGATGTGCTCCTTGGCCGCCTCGACGCAGCGCTGGTACTCCGCGGAGGTGGTCCGCCGGGTGACCTCACCGGTGGTGCGTTCGAAGACCACGACGGGGAGCGGCGCGACCGACCCCAGCGCCGCGGTCATCGCGTCCAGCCGGGCGACGGCGTCCTCGTAGGCGAGCTCGACCCGGTCCGGCGAGTTGTCCCAGTTCAGCGCGTTGGCGATCAGGGTGACGGTGCCCTCGTGATGGTCCAGCGCGGCGATGTCGGTGGCCAGCAGCATCGCGAGCTCCGGGATGTGCAGTTCGTCCGGCGTGTCGCCGTCGATCTTCTCCAGCCGCCGGACGATGTCGTACCCCAGGTAGCCGACCATGCCGCCGGTCAGCGGCGGCAGCCCGGCCAGCGGCTCGGTCTGCAGGAAGGCCAGCGTCTGGTCCAGCACGGCCAGCGGGTCACCGCTGGTGGCACGCCCTGCCGGCGGGGTGCCCAGCCAGCGCGCCTGCCGCCTCGGACTCCGTCAGCACAGCCGCGGAGTTGACGCCCGACGAACGACCAGCGCGACCACGACTTGCCGGTCTCGGCGGACTCGAACAGGAAGGTGCCGGGCCGGTCGGCCGCCAGCGTGGCGTACAGCCCGACCGGGGTCAGGGAGTCGGCCAGCAGCACCCGGGTCACCGGGATGACCCGGCGGTGGGCCAGCGCGACGAAGTCCTCGCGGCTCGGCAGCGTCTCCCCGAGTGCGGTCGCCCGGGGACGGTTCTGGTCGGACATGGACCTCATTGTGCCGGGTCGGGCATCGCCCGTTGACCGCCCGCGGCGCCCCGGCCCGGGGTTCCCGAGCCCGGGGCCGCGGCGGCCCGCGATGCCAGCGTGGCGTTGGCGCTGCCGGTTTCCGTCCGTGCGTCCGACATGCCGGCCGCGTTGACGGAAACCGGCAGCGCAACGGACCCTGACGTCAGTCGACAGCGAGTACCCGGTCGTCGAAGCAGGTGCGGGAACCGGTGTGGCAGGCGGCGCCGGTCTGGTCGACGAGCACCAGCAGGGTGTCACCGTCGCAGTCGTAGCGGACCTCGACGACCCGCTGGGTGTGTCCGGAGGTCTCCCCCTTGACCCACTGCCGTTGCCGGGACCGCGAGAAGTAGGTCGCCGTCCCGGTGGTCGAGCGTCGCGCGGACCGCCTCGTCGTCCATCCACGCCACCATCAGCACCTCGAGGGTGTCGTACTGCTGAGCCACCGCGCACACCAGACCGTCCGCATTCCAGGCGATGTCGTCGAGAGTTCATCGGACGCTCACCCCCGCCGCCGCCAGATCGGACTTGACCTCGGAGATCCGGAACGTCCCGAAGTGGAACACCGACGCCGCGAGCACCGCGTCGGCGCCCGCCGCCACGGCCTCCGGGAAGTGGTGCAGCTGACCGGCCCCACCGGATGCGATCAGCGGCACCGAGACGGCCTTGCGCACCGCGGCGAGCATGTCCACGTCGAAGCCCGGCCTTGGTGCCGTCGGCGTCCATCGAGGTCAGCAGGATCTCGCCGGCGCCCGACGCGCTCGGCCTGCCGCGCCCACTCGACGGCGTCGATGCCGGTGCCCTGCCGGCCGCCGTGGGTGGTGACCTCGTAGCCGGACGGGACGTCCAGCGAGCTGCGCCGGGCGTCGATGGCGATGCACCACGCACTGCGAGCCGAAGCGGTGCGCGGCCTCGGCCAGGAACTCCGGGCGGGCCACCGCGGCGGAGTTGATCGAGACCTTGTCGGCCCCGGCGCGCAGCAGCGCGTCGATGTCGGACACCTGCCGGACCCCGCCGCCGACGGTCAGCGGGATGAACACCTGCTCGGCGGTCCGCCGGATCATCTCGTACGCCGAAGCCCGGTTGGAACTGGTGGCGGTGATGTCGAGGAAGGTCAACTCGTCGGCGCCCTCGGCGTCGTACAGCCGGGCCATCTCGACCGGGTCACCGGCGTCGACCAGGTCGACGAAGTTGACGCCCTTGACCACCCGGCCGTTGTCGACGTCCAGGCACGGGATGACGCGCGTCGCGACCGCCATGGCCAGGCTCAGCCGGCGACCGCGGCGACCGCGGTCAGCGCGTCGGGCAGGGTGAAGGCACCGGCGTAGAGCGCCTTGCCGACGATGGCGCCCTCGACGCCGTCGCCGAACAAGCCGGCCAGGGCCCGCAGGTCGTCGAGGCTGGACACCCCGCCGGACGCGACGACCGGCGCCGATGCCGCTTCGCAGACCTGGCGGAGCAGGTCGATGT
This sequence comes from uncultured Actinomycetota bacterium, assembly GCA_963700115.1. Taxonomy (GTDB): domain Bacteria; phylum Actinomycetota; class Actinomycetes; order Mycobacteriales; family Nakamurellaceae; genus Nakamurella. The sequence goes on from OY969473.1 coordinate 2,468,287, forward strand.
TGGGGCCCTGCAGGGTGCCGTCCTTGGTGACGTCGGTGACGACGTAGCGCGAGCAGCCCTGGGACTCCAGCCGCTCCAGCACCTCCCAGAGATCGCCGCCGTCCTCGGTCCAGCCGCGGGCGGCCAGCGTCGAGCCACGGACGTCCAGCCCGATGGCGATCCGGTCGCCGTGCTCGGCGATGATCCGCGCGCACCAGTCCGGGTTCTCCAGCGCTGCCGTACCGATGTTCACCCGCGTGCAGCCGGTGGCCAGCGCCGCGGCGAGCGAGGCGTCGTCGCGGATGCCACCGCTCATCTCGACCTTGATGTCCAGAGTGCCGACGACCTGCGCCAACAGCTCGGCGTTGCTGCCGCGACCGAAGGCGGCGTCGAGATCGACGAGGTGCACCCACTCGGCGCCGTCGCGCTGCCAGGCGAGCGCCGCGTCCAGCGGGGATCCGTAGTCGGTCTCGGTTCCCGCCCTACCCTGCACCAGGCGAACGGCCTGGCCGTTGGCGACGTCGACAGCGGGAAGGAGTTCGAAAGTCACGGTTGACCACAGTAGTGGGCCCCGATGACCGCTCGGACCCGCCGTTGCCCCGTCCGGACGCCGTCCGACGGGGCGGGTGTCCGTCACCGGTCCGGCATCCGCCGTTCGCCGTACGCGGATGCGCTCGCCGCCCTACCCTGTTCGGGTAGCACCCCCCACGAACCGGGTAGTGCGTGTGCCGAACGGATTCCCCGCGGGCCCTGAGGAGGGACTGGCTTGGCTGTGCGCGAGTGCCCCGAGTGCGGCGCCCCGGTGGCGTCGGCGAGCTGCTCGCGGTGCGGGGCTGTCCAGACCCACGCGGCGTGGGAAGCGGCACCGCCGGCAGCCGACGCGTCACCGGTGATCCGGCCGGTCCAGGACGACAAGGGCGATCCGGCCGCGGTGCGGACCGTCGGAGCAGCCCTGGCATCCCTTCGAACAACCCAGCTGGCTGGACGCCGCGGCTGACCCACGGGCGATGGGACCGGGCGGCTTCCGCAGCAGTGACGGCGCCGACTTCATGGGGGTCAGCCAGTGGGAGACCGGGCAGGAGGCCGCCGTCGCCGCGGAACGGCGTCGGCCCTGGTTGCTCGGCGCGCTCGCCGTGGTCGCGGTGGCCTGTGTCCTCGCTGCCGTCACGTTCTTCGTGCTGCGTGAGCAACGGACCGCCGACCCCGGGCCGGGGATCCCCACGGAGACCGCAACCACCGTGACCGTCGCGACCAGCGACGTCGCCGGCGACGCCCCGACGACACCCGTCGGCGAGCTGACGGTGGTGGCCACGACGCCCCCGCCGACGGTGCCGACCGACGCCGAGCCACGCAGAGCTCCACCACCACCACCACCGAGGCGGCCGGACCGGTCGACCCGTTGGGCGGTCCCCAACGCGACATCGCCTGCGCGCCGGGTTATGTCGTGCAGGTCGCGTCCGCCGGCGACGAGGCCGGGTTCGTCACGCGAGTCGCGGAGCTGCGGGCTGCGGACCAGCTGCCCGCCGATGCCGCGGTCGCCCGGACGGCCACCTCCTGCGCGATCTTCGCCGGGCAGAGCAACAGCGTCGTCCTCTACGCCGGGCCGTTCGCCGACCGCTACCAGGGCTGCCAGGCGCGGCTCGCGAGCGCGCCGGACTCCTTCATCAAGGGCACCACCCCGGAGACCGCCACCGAGTACGTCTCCTGCCTCTGCCCGACCCAGGTGGTCGCGGTCCCCACGATCGACGCCGGTCGGCCAGACCGGCGTGTGGGTCGGCGAACTGCAGCGCGTGCTGGGCAACCGGCTGAACATCCCCATCCTGGATCTGGCCGGCAACTGGGGGACCTTCACCGCCTCGACGGCGACCGCGGTCGCCCAGTTCCAGGCCTCCGTCGGGCTGCCGGCGGTCGGCGTCGTGGACACCGCCACCTGGCAGGCGCTGCAGCAGGCGCAGTGCTGACGGTGCCGCTCGACTGACGTCCGTCAGCCCGCGACGACCGCCTGGGTGAGGTAGGCCATCGGGTGCCGACCGACCCGGGCCAGCACCAACGTCCGCTCCACGGTGCGCGGGCCGATGAGGGCCTTGCGCAGCCGCAGCCGCAGCTCGTCGGGGACGACCGGCAGTCCGCGGACCTTGATCTCGAGCGTGCCCACACCGGCGGTACGAAGCCAGCCGGCCACCGTGCGCTCCTTGAACACGGCCGACTCGAGTACCCGGAACGCCCGGCCGGTCGGCGGCGGCACGTCCCCGGTGAGATAGGCGAGATGCGGATCGAGCTGCCACAGCCGGTGCCGGAAACCGTAGTGGCGCACCAGATGTGCCCGGACGACGGCCGCGTCGGGATCGACCAGCCAGCCGCCGACCGCGCCGACCGGGATGTCGTCGGGCTCGGCGTCGGTGAGCTGCACGGTGGGTCCGGTCGTGCTCAGCAGGGTCGCCCGGCGGGCGACCGCGGCCAGCTCCGTGGGCCACAGCACGGCCTCCCGGGCCGCACCGTCGAGCGAGACGATCTCCACCTCGCCCGGCCGGGCCAACGCGTCGTAGTCGATGCCGGGCGGCACCCGCAGCACCGGCGGTCGGTCCGGCCAGGCCCGGTCGAGCGCGTCCAGACTCGGCACGGTGGCCGCCGACAGGATGCGGCGTCCGGCACCGTCCCGACGGGCCGGGTCGGCGTACGGCACCATTCCCGACGACACCCGTTGCAGTGCGTCGGCTCTCAGCACCACCGGGCCGACGTTGTGACGGGCCATCCGTGTCCGCACCGGGTCGAGGTCCGATCCCGAGCACCCGGTTGCCGGCCGCCACCAGCGCCGCGAGATCGGCCCCGATCGAGCACGTGACGTCATGGACCGCGAGTCCCGACAACCGCCGCGCCCGGTGCTCGGCGACCGGCCAGGGGGTCGCCTGCTGCAGTGCCTCGTCGGTGAGGAGCCACCGGGACGCGCGCTCCCCCAGCTTGACCACGGCTCGACGCCGCAGGGTCAGCGTCTCGACCGCCGCCGCGGCATGCGCGCCGACCCGCCGGCCCGCCACGGCGAGATCGCGCAGGACGCTGTCCGGTCGTAGCTGCAACTCGCCGCCCAGCGCGGACAGCTCGTCCTCGCCGGCGGTCAGGAAGTCCAGATCGGCGGCGCTGAAGGCGAAGCTCACGCGCCGGTGAACTCGGCCTTGCCCGGCCCCGCTTCGATGAACGAGCGCATCCCGGCGCGCTGGTCGGCGGTGCCGAACAGCGTGCCGAACACCTGGGCCTCCAACCGCAGTCCGTTGGCCAGGTCCATCTCGGTCCCGGCGTCGATGGCGTACTTCGCCGCCGCCAGCGCGACAGTGGGCCCGGCCGCCAGCTCGCGGGCCCACTGCAGCGCGGTGGCGTACACCTCGGCGGCCGGCACCGCACGGGAGGCGAGCCCGATCCGGACCGCCTCGTCACCACGGACCGGACGGCCGCCGAAGATGAGTTCCTTGGCCCGGGTGACGCCGACGAGCCGCGGCAGCCGTTGGGTGCCGCCGCCGCCGGGGATCACGCCGAGAGTGATCTCCGGCAGCCCGATGAGCGCGTCGTCACCCATCACCCGGAAGTCGGCCGCCAGCGCCAGCTCGCAACCGCCGCCCAGCGCGTACCGCGTGACCGCGGCGATGACCGGTTTCGGAATCCGCGCGACGGCGTCGATCGCCTCGATGAGACTGCGGCCGTAGACGGCGATCTCGGCCGCGGACTGGCCGGCCATCTCCTTGATGTCGGCGCCGGCGGCGAAAGCGCGATCACCTCCGTGGACGATCACCGCGCGGATCGCCGGGTCGGCGGCGGCGGCTTCGGCGGCCGCCCGCAGCGGTGCGTGCATCGCCGCGTTGATCGCGTTGACCGGCGGCCGGTCGAGGCGGATGACGCCGACCGGACCGTCGACCTCCAACCGGACCAGCGGGGTTCCCGTCGTGTCAGGCATGGGCGAACCACCGGCCCTGGCGCTGGGTGACCGTGAGTGGCAGTCCGAAGGTCGCCGTCAGCGCCTCGTCGGTCAGCGTCGTCGGCGAGCGGGCCGGCGGCGACCACCCGGCCCTCCCGCAACAACATCAGATGTGTGAACGCCGAAGGGATCTCCTCGACGTGGTGGGTGACGAGCACGGTGGTCGGCGAGGCCGGATCCTTCGCGAGCACGTCCAGCCGGGCGAGCAGGTCCTCCCGGCCGCCCAGGTCGAGGCCGGCGGCCGGCTCGTCCAGGAGCAGCAGCTCGGGGTCGGTCATCAGGGCCCGGCGGCGAGCGCCCGTTTGCGCTCACCTTCCGAGAGCGTGCCGTACTGACGCGCACTCAACGACGCCATCCCCATCGCCTCCAGCAACTCGTCGGCCCGGGCGAAGTCCGAGGCGTCGTACTCCTCGCGCCACCGGCCGATCTGGCCGTAGCCCGCGGACACGACGACGTCGCGGACGGTCTCGTCGGGGGGCACCCGGGCGGCCAGGGCCGCCGACGAGATGCCGATCATCGGACGGATCTCGGACAGGTTGACCGCTCCGAGCCGGGCGCCGAGGACGTGGGCGCGCCCCGAGGTGGGGTGCATCTGCGCGGCGGCGATCTGCAGCAGGGTGGTCTTCCCGGCGCCGTTGGGACCCAGCACCACCCAGCGCTGATCGACCTGGACGTCGACGCTCACGGCGTCCAGCAGTCGGGTGTTCCCCCGCCGGACGGTGACCTCGTTGAGGTGGACGACCGAATCCGGTCCGGGCTGGATGCTGACTCCGCTGGCGCTCACGCCGAGCATTCTCCCGTACGGACGGCTGGACGGGGCGGCAGGACCCACCCGCGGACCCCAGGAACACGCCCGGAGGGATGGCAGTCACCCCCAACGGCGAGACCTGGGTTCCTGATCAGACAGAATCGGCGGATGTTCCTCGACGCGCCGTCGACCTTCGCGGCCCCCACCCCCTTCCCGGGGCGGCCGTTCCCCCTCGGTGCCACCCCGGCCGACGGCGGCACTTACTTCTCGGTCGTCTCCGACCGGGCGAGCGCGGTCGAGCTGTGCCTGATCGGCGCGGGCGGGTCGGAGCGACGGCTGACGCTGTCGGAGCGCACCTACGGCGTGTGGCACGGGTTCGTTCCCGGCGTCGGACCGGGCCAGCGCTACGGCTACCGGGTGCACGGAGTCGACCCCGCGAAACTCCTGCTCGACCCGTACGCCCGGCAGGTCGACACCACCGAGTACGAGCTCGACGTCGTGCGCACGCCCGGTGTGGACAGCGCCGGCTTCGCCCCGTTGGGTGTCGTGACCGGCCCGCCACCGCGGCCCCGGCCGGGCCCGGGTGTCGCCTGGGAGGACACGGTTTTCTACGAGGCGCACGTCAAGGGCCTGACCCACCTGCATCCCGACGTGCCGCCGGAGCTGCGCGGCACCTACGCCGGCGTCGCCCACCCCGCCGTCATCGAGCACCTGCAGTCGCTGCACGTGACATCACTGGAGCTGCTGCCGGTGCACGCCACCGCGACCGAACCCGGCCTGCTGGCCACCGGCCGGGCCAACTACTGGGGTTACTCGACGCTGTCCTACTTCGCGGTGCACCCGAAGTACGCGAGCCGGCCGGGCACGGAGCTCGACCGAGTTCGCCCGGATGGTCGACGCGCTGCACGCCGCCGGGATCGAGGTCATCCTCGACGTGGTCTACAACCACACCACCGAGGGCGGCATCGACATCCCGATCTGGCTCTCGCACCGCGGGCTGGACCGGGATGCCTACTACCTGACCGACGGCCACGACATCACCGGCACCGGCAACACCGTGCAGTGCGGATCGCTGGCCACGGTGCGCATGGTGTGCGACTCGCTGCGCTACTTCGCCGAGGAACTGCAGGTCGACGGCTTCCGGTTCGATCTCGCCTCGGTGCTCGGGCGGCCCAGCGGCGGCCCGTTCGACCCGAACGCGCCGCTGCTGTCGGCCATCGCCGCGGACCCGGTGCTGTCCACCCGCAAGCTCGATCGCCGAGCCGTGGGACGCCACCGGTGAGGGTTACGCGGTCGGGCGGTTCGGCCCGACGTGGGCGGAGTGGAACGACCGCTTCCGCGACACCGTCCGCGACTTCTGGCGCGGGGTCGGCGGGGTGCAGGACCTGGGTTACCGACTGTCCGGGTCGTCGGACCTGTACGGCGCGCTGCGGCGGCCGTGGGCGTCGGTCAACTTCATCACCGCCCACGACGGCTTCACTCTGCGCGACACCGTCTCCTACTCGCACAAGCACAACCTGGCGAACGGCGAGGACGGCCGGGACGGCACCGACAACAATCGCAGCGCCAACTACGGCACCGAGGGCGAGACCACCGATCCGGCGATCCGCGCGATGCGCGCCCGGCAGGCGCGCAACCTCGCCGCCACCCTGCTGCTGTCGACCGGCACGCCGCTGATCACCCAGGGCGACGAGATGTGGCGCACCCAGGGCGGCAACAACAACGCCTACTGCCAGGACAACGAGATCTCCTGGGTCAGCTGGGAGGAGTCGGCCGAGAGCCGGGACATGCTGGCAGTTCTTCCGCCGCACGCTGGGGGTACGTCTGGACGCACCGGCGCTGCACCAGGGCGAGTTCTTCGAGGGGCGCGCCCAGGCCGGCACCGACAGCACCCCGGACCTGATGTGGTTCAACACCGACGGCGCGCCGATGACGATGTCGGACTGGTTCGACTCCTACCGCAGCACCGTGCAGATGTGGATCAACGGCAACGACGTCCGCGGGCACGGTCCCGACGGCCGGCCGCTCTCGGACTCGTCCTGGCTGATGGTGCTGCACGCCGGCTGGGACAGCGCCGACATCATGCTGCCCGGCCCGCCGTACGGGGTGTCGTACTCGCCGGTGATCGACACCGACACCGCCACCGGGGAGCCCGCTGACCCCGCACCGCTACCGGCGGGTGTGCAGCTGACGATCAAGGGCCGGACGTTCTGGCTGCTGCGGGCGCACCGCGGCGACTGAGTCGGATCCGGCCCACACCTCCCCCGATCCACCACTTCAGCGGACTCGAAGCAGTTCCCGCCCGGCGGGCACGAACCGCCACGATGTCGGAACTGAGGAACTCCCCGGGGGGGCAGAATCGCCGGGGCGCCAGCAGCAGGGTCGAGCGGTACCGGCGCTGCTCAGTTCTCGTGCCGCGGAGCCGGCCGGGTGCCGTCCTTCTCGGCGAACCGGGAGAGCATCGCGTTGTAGGCGGTCAGGTCGGCGTCCTCGTCCAGGTCGGCGCGTCGGTCGGTGCGGCGGGCCTCCCGTTCGTCGCCCTTGGACCACTGCGCGAGCAACGAGATGATCACCACGACGAGCGGGATCTCCGAGCCGCCCCAGGCGATGCCGCCACCGACGTGCTGGTCGGTGAGCAGCGAGCTCACCCACGGCAGGTCCAGCGACCGGAAGTAGGAGTCGCCGAGCACGGTGCGGGTGTTCATCAGCGCGAGCCCGAAGAACGCGTGGAACGGCAGCGCACCGAGCAGCATGGCCAGCTTCGATCAGCGGCGTCAGCCGCCGCGGCGCCGGATCGACGCCGATGATGACCCAGTAGAAGAGGTAGCCGACCGTCAGGAAGTGCACGTTCATGATCAGGTGCCCGGCGTGCGACGCGATCATCGAGTCGAACAGCGAAGTGAAGTAGACCGCATAGAAGCTGCCGACGAACAGCGGGAAGACGACGAGCGGATGCGTCAGGACCTGCAGCCAGCGGGCGTGCATCAGGCCGACGACGGCCTCCCGCGCACCGGGCACCCCGTCGCCCCGGGACGCGGGTAGCGCCCGCAGCGCCAGCGTGGTCGGGGCGCCCAGCACGAACAGGATCGGCGCGAGCATGCCCAGGGCCATGTGCGCGATCATGTGGTAGCTGAACTGGGCGTCGGCGTACACGGCCAGCCCGCTCGAGGTGGACAGCAGCAGCACCGCGCAGCCGGCGAACCACGACACCGCCCGCACCCGCGGCCACTCGGTCCCGCGCCGGCGCAGCCGCACCAGACCCCAGGCGTAGAGACCGGCGAACACGAGGGCAGCGGTGCCGAGGATGAGGTCGAAGCGGCCGCCGAAGATCAGCGTCATCGGGGTCGGCGGCTGGGACAGGTCGTAGCCCAGCACCAGCGACGGTGTCGGTCAGCGCGATCGGCAGCGGCAGCGGCGGGGCGGTCCGGGCCAGCGCCACGGCCACTCCGATGGTCGCGGCCATCACACCGATCTCGAACACGGCGAGCCTGAGCAGCGGCCGGCGGTCGCCGCGCTGGATGGCGGCCACCGAGCGGCGGCGCTGCAGATACCCGAACACGCCCAGGACGGTCAGCAGGACGGCCTTGAGCACGACGAGCCGGCCGTAGTCGGTGGCCACCAGGTCGGACATTCGCGGGACCCGGACGAGGGCGTTGCCGACCCCGGACACCGCGACCAGGACGAAGGCGATGAGTGCCATCGTGGAGTAGCGGCGGGCGATCAGCGGCAGGTGGGCGGCCCGCTGCCGGGCGAGCCCGAGGAAGGCGACCAGACCGCCGATCCAGACGCTGATCCCGGCCAGGTGGTAGATCATCGTGTCGGTCGCGTAGTCGTGGTCACTGCTCGCCGCGGCATGGCCGGCCAGCGCGATCGGCAGCAGCGCGACCGCGGCCAGGACGAGCACCGGCGCGGCGGTCGCCGGCCGCAGCACGACACGCGCGGCGACCGCGACGAGCGCCGCCAGCAGGGCGGTGATCAGCGGGGCCCTGGCGATGTCGTAATCGGCGACGGCGTTGATGAGCTGGTCGGCGCCGACCGAGGAACCGAGCGACTGCCCGGCCGCGGAGGCGTAGCCCAGTGGGACGAGGGCCAGCGCACCGACCGCCCACACGGTGGCGGCCAACGACGCGGCCTGGGCACTGCGGTAGCCGCTGGTGTCGAACCGACCACCGACAGCCGGCGGGGACAGCAACACCGCCGCGATCAGCCAGCCGACGGTGACGGCACCTGCGAGGTCGACGACGCCCTTCACCGCCGGCAGACCCAACGTGACGAGCGGCCCCGGATCCCGGCCGGCGAGCTGCAGGACGGTGTTCCCGGGGAGGGCTGCGGAGACACCGACGGCCACACACACGGTGATCAGGGCGGCGGCGAGGACCACTCCGCTCACGCTCCAGCCGACGGGGGCGGGACGGGTGGTGACAGCAGGGCCGTCGGCGGACAACGGCTGGTCGGACACGCTGTCGAGCTTACAAGCGGGCCGTGTACCGGGCCGTCGGGTCCAGCGGCGTCCCGGGGCTGCTGTGTCCGGCTCCACAGATGAGACACCGGGACCCTTCAGTGCCGCTCCGAGGGCCGCGCCCGGTGGTCCCGGACATCGCGACGGCTCCGGGACATCCTGCATGCCCGGCGCTCTGCCGGTCAGCGACCCTTGAGCAGGTTTTCGAACGAATCACCCAGCGCCCACGGGTCTTTCGTCGTCCGACTCGACCGGGCGATCTCGGTCGCCAGCTCACCGGCGGCGCGTTCGATGCGGGCGGGCAGCTCGGAGTCGGTGCTCCCCCAGTCCTCGGACGCGGCGAACACGGTGGTGCTGAGCGGCCGGGCGTGCAGGTAGCTGAAGAGCGGCCGGACCGCATAGTCCAGCGCCAACGAGTGCCGCGGTGTCCCGCCGGTGGCCCCCAGCAACACCGGCTGGTCGGTGAGGGCGGTGGTGTCGAGCACGTCGACGAACGACTTGAACAGACCGCTGTAGCTGGTGGTGAAGATGGGCGTCACGGCGATGAGACCGTCGGCGGCGGTGACGGTCTCGACGGCGGCGGCCAGCTCGGGAGCGGCGAAGCCGGTGAGCAGGTTGTCGGTGATCGCGTGCGCATGGTCGCGCAGCTCGACCACCGTGACGGCGGTGTCGATGCCGTCCTCGGCGAGCCGGCGGACGGTCGCCGCGGTCAGACGGTCGGCGAGCAGCCGGGTGGAGGACGGCTGTCCGAGGCCGGCGGCAACGACGGCCAGGCGGCGGATGTTCATGGGTGTCCCTCGTTCGGGCTGATGGTGCGGGTCCAGGGACGGCACCGCGATCCCGCAGTGCCACCCCTGGGGTTCGGGGACGCCGGATCACCGGCGTCGGGTCAGACCAGCGCGGGCTGCCGATCGGCGGTCCTGGCAGCGACGCGGGCGGCGTGGGTGGGGCCGTCCGGGACGTGCGCGGGCTTGCGGGCGGCGAACTCGCGGCGGAGCACCGGGACGACCTCTTCGCCGAGGATGTCGAGCTGCTCGAGGACCGTCTTCAGCGGCAGGCCGGCGTGATCCATCAGGAACAACTGGCGCTGGTAGTCGCCGAAGGTGTCCCGGAAGGTCAGCGTCTTGTCGATCACCTGCTGCGGACTGCCGACGGTCAGCGGCGTCTGGTCGGTGAAGTCCTCCAGCGACGGGCCGTGGCCGTAGACCGGGGCGTTGTCGAAGTACGGACGGAACTCCTTGACCGCGTCCTGCGAGTTCTTCCGCATGAACACCTGGCCGCCGAGGCCGACGTAGGCCTGGTCGGCGGTGCCGTGGCCGTAGTGCTCGTAGCGCTCACGGTAGAGCTGGATCAGCCGGGCGAAATGCGACTTCGGCCAGAAGATGTTGTTGGCGAAGAAGCCGTCGCCGTAGTACGCCGCCTGTTCGGCGATCTCCGGGGTCCGGATCGAGCCGTGCCAGACGAACGGTGCGACACCGTCGAGCGGGCGCGGGGTGGCGGTGAACCCCTGCAGCGGGGTGCGGAACTTCCCCGACCAGTCGACGACGTCCTCGTGCCACAACCGGTGCAGCAGCGCGTAGTTCTCGAAGGCCAGGTTGACGCCCTGCCGGATGTCCTTGCCGAACCACGGGTAGACGGGGCCGGTGTTGCCCCGGCCCATCATCAGGTCGACGCGGCCGTCGGCGATGTGCTGCAGCAGCGCGAAGTCCTCGGCGATCTTCACCGGGTCGTTCGTGGTGATCAGGGTGGTCGCGGTGGACAGGATGATCTTCTCGGTCTTGGCCGCGATGTAGCCGAGCAGCGTCGTCGGGGAGGACACGACGAACGGCTCGTTGTGGTGCTCGCCGGTGGCGAAGACGTCGAGGCCGACCTCCTCCGCCTTCAGCGCGATGGTCAGCAGCGCCTTGAGGCGCTCGTGCTCGGTGGGCGTGGTGCCGTTCGTCGGATCGGTGGTGACGTCGCCGACGCTGAAGATGCCGAATTGCATGGTCGCTCCCCGGGGAGATTTCCATGCGTGTGCATGGATATCGTCCTCAACACGGTACCCGGCAGCTTTGTTCCCCGGTCACGAACGGTGGGTCGGACCGTCCACTGGCCGTGAGGGTGACCACAGCGGATCCGTCCTACGCGCACCGGGCGACTGCCGTCCATCACCGATCTCGCTGTCGATCTGCTGGTCGGCGCGGATCGTGGCACCGGCGAGGCGCCGCGCCGCTTCTTCGCCGGAGTTTCCGGTCGGCGGCGCGCACGTGGACGTGTCCGCGGCGCGCCGGGTCCCGTTCGGCCGACCGAGGGGACGTTCCCGGCGGTAGGGCCGGCACCCGGCCTGGCGGTGCCCCCGGTAGGAATCGAACCTACGACCGCCGGATTAGAAGTCCAGTGCTCTATCCAACTGAGCTACGGAGGCGCGCCGCAGAGTCTAGCCCCGGCCGCGATGGGGCCGGACCGCGATCAGACGCTGTCGTCGAGGTCCGCCGGCTCACCGGAGGCCCCGCCGGCTCCACCCTCGGTGTCCTCGAACTCGTCCGGGACGTCGTTGCTCCACAGCCCCGGCTTGGGACCGCTGCTGCGGCCGGCCTGCCAGGCCACGATGTCCAACGCGCGCAGCGAGGTGATCACCGGCTTGGTGGCCAGCGCGACCACCTCCGCGAGGAAGTCCGCCTCCCGGCGCAGGTCGTCGATCATCGCCGCGCCCAGCAGGGGCATGAACTCACTCCACGGCCGTTTCACGTCGCGCGTGATGGGGGAATCGGGCGTCCCCCGGTAGCAGTGGTCGACGTGCCGGTCGTACAACGGCACGAACGCCGGACGCTTGCGGTGCAGCACCTTGGCCAGGACCGCCCCGGACAGATGGGGCCGGCGCTGCCCGCCGTCGAGCACCTCGAACAGCTCGCCCAGCAGTGCGAGCTCGCCCGGGCCGGCGTCGATCAGCCGGGCGTCCGGCGGGACCTTCGTCAGCCAGGCGTCGAGCTGGGGCCGCAGGTCCGACAGCGAGTAGAAGGTTTTGACCGACACCGGGACATTGAGCAGCACCGGCGTCAACTGGTCCCCGTCACCGAGCCGGAACGGCCCGGAACCCGCGTCGAAGGCGTCGTACGCCGGGTAGCCGAACCGGTGGCCCTGGGCGGCCAGGTACTGCACGGCCGCCGACCGGGCCCGGGCCCGGTCGATGTCGACCCCGCCGATCCGGATCGGCACTGCACCGGTGGTGCTGACGATGTCGGTCACGATGGCTCCGTCTGTCGATCGAGCAGGTCCTGGTCGCGTGAGCGTCGCACGACCGCTACGAAGCCTAGAAAATCCCTCTTCCGGCCCTTGCACGGGGTCTGTTAGTACTTATTGTGATCGGGGCATCTGAATCGATGTGGTCGCATCCGGCCACAACCGCCGGTCGGATCAGTCTCCGTACCGTCAGAAAGGAAATGCCATGCTCGGCACCATCATCGGCGCAATCATCATCGGCGCGATCGCCGGCGCCCTCGCTCGGCTCGTCGTCCCCGGGAAGCAGAACATCTCGATCCCGATGACGATCCTCCTCGGCATCATCGGGTCCTTCGTCGGAGGCTTCCTGGGCTTCCTGATCTTCCGCAAGGACGGCCAGGACGGGTTCCTGCAGCCTTCGGGTCTGCTCGGCTCGTTCATCGGCGCGGTCATCGTGCTGCTGCTGTACTTGAAGTTCGGCAGCAAGACCCGCGCCGGACGCTGACCTCGGATCGGTACCCGTCACCAGGTCGTCATCAGCACTTCGTAGGATGTGAGTCGCGCGGCCACCGGGCCGCCCGGCCTGCAGACGCCAGAAGCAGTGCCCCCGCAGCGTTCTGCGGGGGCACTGCTCGTTTCTGTCCGACAGCGCAGGCGTCCCGCGCCGCAGAAATGGAGTCCCCACTCATGAGCAGCCCGCGATCGACCTCCCCCTTCGTCGTCCCGGCGATCGACATCTCGCCGTACGTCGATGCGGGTACCGGCGCCCCCAACGACACCGACAGCGATCGCGCCCGGGTGGCACGCGAGATCGACGAGGCCTGTTCCACCGTCGGCTTCATCCAGATCCTCGGCCACGGCATTCCGGACTCTGTCGCAGCCGGCCTCGCCTCGGCGATCGACGGGTTCTTCAACCTCCCCCTGGAGACCAAGAAGACCTACGTCTCGCCGCCCGAGATCAACCGCGGCTACACCGCCCCCAAGTCCGAGCAGCTCAGTCTCAGCCTGGGCGTCGAGTCGTCGACCCGGATGAACGACTTCTTCGAGGCTTTCAACATCGGTGCGACGGCCGCCGACTATCCGGCCGCCGACCCGGAGGTGTTGGCCGGCGACGACTACGCCGACAACATCTGGCCGGCCGGGATCGACGGTTTCGAGGCGCGCACCCGAGCGTGGTTCGACGCCGCCGGGAAGGTCGCCCGGGTGCTGACCCGGATCTTCGCCGACGCCCTCGAGCTGCCGGCCGACTTCTTCGCCGCCTTCACCGATCACTCGCTGGACGTGCTGCGGATGAACAACTACGCACTGCCGCCGGGCGAGATCGTGCTCGACGGCGACCTCATCGGGATGGGCGAGCACACCGACTACGGCATCGTCACCGTGCTGTGGGCCGACCAGGTTCGCGGCCTGCAGGTCCTTGCCGAGGACGGCTCCTGGAACGACGTCTCGCCGCTGCCAGGAGCACTGCTGGTCAACCTCGGCGACCTGACGAACCGCTGGACCAACGAGCGCTGGAAGTCGACGCTGCACCGGGTCAAGCCGCCGATCGTCGACGGCACGATCAAGCGCCGCCGTTCCGCCGCGTTCTTCCACGACGGCAACATCGACGCCGTGATCTCGGCCCTGCCGTCCTGTGTGGACGCCGACCACCCGCAGCTCTATGCCCCGGTCACCGTCGGCGACCACATCCAGGCCAAGCTCAACGGCTCCCGCGCCGGCGTCCTCAACGCCACCGACACCGACCGCGAATCCGCCCGCGTCAGAGCCGCCGCCCCCGCCTGACCGCGGCCCCGCCCATCCGGGCGCGGGACCCGGGAGTGTTCCGGGGCATCAGGTCCTGCCACCCCCGCCGGCCCCTCCCTCTCCGCCACCGGAGCTGGAGCCCCGGAGTGTCCCGGGGAACAGGGTCGTGCCACCCCGAGCCGGCCCCTCCCCATCCAGAACAGAAGAGGCGACCCCCGGAACTCCCCGCGAGGTCGATCGACGCCCGATGAGGTGCTGCTTCTCTTTGTCGCCGAAGAGGGCGTCGATCGACCTCGCACCGCACGTGAAAAGGCCCGACGAGAGAAACTCCCGTCGGGCCTTCCGCATTTCGTCCAGCAACTACAGCGCCAACAGAGCACGCACCTTCTGATCGATCCGCCCCACGACATTGGCCCGCGCCTCTTCCGCGGAATCAGCCTCCAGCGCCGCCGCGGCGAGCGCCCGGCACCAGTCCATCGTGTGCTTGCTGAGCATGTACCGGGCGGTGGCGACCGCGGCCGGCGACATCGACAGCGACGACACCCCGAACCCGGCCAGCACCAGCGCCATCAACGGGTCCGCGGCCGATTCACCACAGACGCCGACCGGGCGTACCGGACTTGGTGCCGGCGGCCGCCACGCGGGCGACGAGTTCGAGCACGGCCGGCTGCCAGGGGTTCAGCAGGTCGGCCAGCTCACCACGGAGCCGGTCGGCGGCCATCGTGTACTGGGCGAGGTCGTTGGTGCCGATCGACACGAAGTCGACGACCTCGACGATCTGCTCGACCCGGACCGCGGCCGACGGGACCTCGATCATCACGCCGACGGTCTTGATGCCGGCGGCGCGTGCCTGATCGGCGAACGCCTGGGCCTCGGCCTTGCGTGGCGATCATCGGCGCCATCACCCACGGGTAGATGCCGGTCTCCTCCTGGGCGTCGGCCAGCGCCCCCAGCTGGGTCTCCATCAGCGCCGGGGTGATCCGGCCGAGCCGGTACCCGCGAACACCGAGGGCCGGGTTCTCCTCGTCGGGCTGGGTGGCGAACGCCAGCGGCTTGTCCGCGCCCGCGTCCAGCGTGCGGACGACGACCTTGCGGCCCTCGAACGCCCGCAGCACCTCGGCGTAGGTCTTGGCCTGACCCTCGCGCGGCGGCGCGTCCTGCGAATCCAGGAACAACACCTCGGTGCGGAACAGGCCGACACCCTCGTTGGCCCGCTTGGCGGCCCGCAGGGCGTCCTCGACCTGCCCGATGTTGGCCAGCAGCTGCACCGGGTGCCCGTCGGACGTCGCACCCGGAGACGGTGTTCTCCTCCAACGACTTCAGCAGCTCGGAGCGGTCGGTGAAGAGCTGCCTGGTCTCGTCCGACGGATCCAGCTCGATGGTGCCGGCGGCGGCGTCGACGGCGACCTGCTGGCCGTCCTTGAGCTCCATCACCCCGGTCACCCGGACCACGCACGGGATGCCGTGCTGGCCGGCGATGATCGCGGTGTGCGACGTCGGGCCACCGAGTTCGGTGACCACGGCGAGCACCTTGGCCAGGTCCAGCGCCGCCGTGTCGGCCGGGGCCAGATCCTCGGCGACGATGACCGACGGCACCGACAGGTCCGGCATCTCCGGCTCGGCGTGCCCCATCAACCGGGCGAGCACCCGACCGCGGACGCTGCGCAGGTCGGTGACCCGCTCGGCGAGGTAGTCACCGAGCGACTTGAACATGTCGCAGAAGCCCTCGACCGAACGGTCGACGGCGGTGAGCGTCGGCTCGCCGCCGTCGATCCGCTTCAGGATGTCCTTGATCAGCGCCTTGTCCTCGGCCATCAGCGCAGTGGCCGACAGCACGGTGGACAGCGTCCCGGAGGACTCCGCGGCCCGTTCCCGCAGGCCGGTGGCCACCGCGACGAAGGCGGCGCTCGACCTCGGCCTTGGCCTGCGTCCTTGTCCGCGGCGGGCTTCTCGTCCGCCGGCGGCTTCGGCACCGACGAGACACGGGCGACCGGTCCGGCAACGGCCCCACGGCCGACGCCGACACCCTGCAGACACGGTGCTGGCGGTCGCACCGGCCTCCGCCGTCGTCCCGGCCGTCATTACTCGGCGTCCAGATCTCGGGCCAGCAGGTCGACCAGGCCGTCCAGCGCCTCGTCGGCGCCGTCACCGTCGGCCTCGAGGGTGACCTCTTCGCCGTGGCCGACACCGAGCGCCATCACCATCAGGATGCTCGAGGCGTCCATCGGCGGCTGACCGGCCTTGGCGATGGTGACGTCGAGGCCGGTGGCGGCGACGGCCTGGGTGAACAGCGAGGCCGGACGGGCGTGCAGTCCGACGCTGGACCCGATCGCGACAGTTCTCGTGGGCATGAGTTCTCTTTTCTGGCAGATCTTCTTCGGTGGTGGGGGGCCGGGCTCAGCACTCCGCCGAGTCCCGGTGGGGACTTCGGCGATGGCGCCCCCGGGTGCTGCGCTGCAGCACCCGGGAGACGCCCGTCACACTATGCCGTCGCCATCTCGCGCTTGTCGGCTGCCAGGATCTTGCGCTGCTTGCCGGTCATCATCAGCACGACCAGGGCCGCTGTGATGACCGTGCCGATCAGCAGGGCCAGCAGGAACAGGAACGGGCTGGAGATCAGGGGAGTGACCCAGATGCCGCCGTGCGGTGCCCGGACGCCGGACCCGAAGGCCATGATCAGCGCGCCGGTCACGCCGCCGCCGGCCATCGACGACGGGAATGACGATGAACGGGTGGGCCGCCGCGAACGGGATCGCCCCTTCGGAGATGAAGGAGAACCCGAGCAGCCAGGCCGCCTTGCCGTTCTCCCGCTCCGCGGGGGTGAACAGCCGGCCGCGGACCGCGGTGGCCAGCGCCATACCCAGCGGCGGCACCATGCCCGAACCCATGACCGCAGCCATGATCTGGAACTGGACCGCGTTCTCCACGCCGGTCGCGGCCGCAGCCAGACCGGTGGTGGCGAAGACGTAGGCGGTCTTGTTGAGCGGGCCACCGAGGTCGAAGCACATCATCAGGCCCAGGATGAGGCCCAGCACGACGGCGCTGCCGCCGCTGAGGCCGGTCAGCCAGTCGCTCGAGCGCGGTCAGCAGGGCCGCGAGCGGCTTGCCGAGCACGAGGATCATCAGCGCGCCGGTGATCAGTGACGCGATCAACGGCGTCACGACGACGGGCATGACACCGCGGACGCCCTTCGGCACCTTCCAGCGCGGAGATCCACAGCGCCAGGAAGCCGGCCAGGAAGCCGGCCACCAGACCGCCGAGGAAGCCCGGCGCCGACGACGCCGGCGATCGCACCGCCGGTGAAGCCCGGGGACGAGGCCCGGCCGGTCGGCGATGCCGTAGGCGATGAAGCCGGACAGGACCGGGACGCAGGAACCCGAAGGTCGCCACGCCGATGCGGAACAGCAGGGCGCCCCAGTAGTTGATGTTGCCCCACTGGAAGTTGTCGACGAGCATCTGGTTGGTGATGCCGCCGGCCTCGGGATCGAGGGCGATCTCGTAGCCACCGATCATGAAGCCGAGCGCGATCAGGATGCCACCGGCCGCGACGAACGGGATCATGTACGAGACGCCGGTCATCAGGTACTGGCGGATCCGGCTACCGATTCCGGGCGCCGCGGTGGGCCGCGCCGCCGGATGCGGGGTGGCTGCGGCGACCGAAGCAGCCTGCGGGTTCGCCCGCGCGGCCTCGACAGCCGCCACCGCCTGTGCGATGACGCCTTTCGCGTCGTGCACGCCCTTCTTCACGCCGACGTCGACCGTCGGCTTGCCGGCGAAGCGATCCTTGTCGCGGACCTCGAGGTCGGCGGCGAAGATCACCCCGTCAGCGGCGGCGATGATGTCGGGATCCAGCGGCACGGTGCCCGCCGACCCCTGGGTCTCCACGACCATCTCGTGGCCCTGCGCCTTGGCCTCCTGCTCCAGGGCCTCAGCGGCCATGTACGTGTGCGCAATGCCCGTGGGGCACGACGAAACTCCGACGAACTTCATGAAACAACTACCTCTCTGGTGACGATGTCGGCGACCTCGGTCGCATCGGCAGCGTTGAGCAACGACGAACGGAAAGAGTCATGCACGAGCCGGCGCGCCAGCGACGCCAGGATCTTCAGGTGGTCGGAGCCGCCGCTGGCGGGCGCCGCGATCAGGAAGATCAGGTTGGCGGGGCCGTCGGGGGCGCCGAAGTCGACACCGGCCGGGACCCGGCCGACGGCCAGGCTCGGGACGGTGACGTGCTCGGACCGGGCGTGCGGCAGGCCGACGCCGCCGGGCATGCCGGTCGCCATCTGCGCCTCGCGGGCACGCACGTCGGCGTGGAAGCCGTCGGCGTCGGTGACCCGGCCGGCAGCGGCCATCAGGTCGATGAGCTGGCGGGTGACGTCGTCACGGTCGGTGCCCGTGAGATCGATGCCCACGAGCTCGGGGGTGATCAGCGGAGTGCTCATACGTGTAGCTCCTTCAGTGGTAGGGCTGAGTCCGGTTCGGCCACGACGGTCACCGCGGCCAGGTCGATCTGCTCGGGGCCGGGAGCGGCGCTCCCGGGTAGTAGGACAGCCGCGCGTCCCCACGCGATGGCTGTACGGAGGGCATCCGCGGGGTCGTGGTCGGGGTCGGCGGCCACGCTCAGGTAACCGGCCAGGGTGGTGTCACCGGCTCCGACCGTCGACAGCGGCGTCAGCGGTGGACCGGCCGCCCACCAGGTCCGGTCGGCGGTCACCAACAGCGCCCCGGCGGCACCGAGGCTGACCAGTGCGGTGTCGATGGTGCCCTGCGTGCCGCCCGCCATCACCTCGCGGGCGCCGTCGACGACCTCACCGACGGTGGTGAGTTCGCGGCCCAGGAGGTCGCCGAGCTCCTCCTCGTTGGGCTTGATCAAGCGCGAGCCGCCGGCCGCGGCAGCGACGGCGAACGGCGCACCGGAGGTGTCCAACGCGAACCGCACCCCCTTGGCCGTGGCTCTGGCTGCGACCTGAACGTAGAGGTCGGCGTCGACCCCGGCGGGCAGGCTGCCGGCTCCGACGACCCAGCTCGACGTCGCCGCTCAGGTGGGTGTCGATCGCGGCCAGCAGCGCGTCCCGCTCGGCGTCCGACAGCGTCGGGCCGGGCGCGTTGATCTTGGTGGTCTCACCGGCCGCGTCGACCAGGGTGATGTTGCTGCGGATGGACCCGTCGATCGGGACCGGCTTCCACCGCAACGTCCTTCGCTGATCAGTTCGGCGGTCAGCAGGCTGCCGTCGGGACCGCCGGCGGGAAACACGGCCAGCGTGTCGATGCCGTGCAGCACGAACGCCCGCGAGATGTTGATGCCCTTGCCGCCGGCGTCGAGATGCGCCCGGAGTGCCCGGTTCACCTCACCGACCTCGAGGTCCTGGACGTCCAGCGCCCGGTCCACGCTCGGATTGGGGGTCACGGTGAGGATCATGCGCGCACCACTCTCGGGCCGGCGATCTCGATCTCGGACGCGGTCTCCGCGTCGAGATCGCTGTCGGTGATGATGGTGTCGACCTCGTCGAGGCCGGACACCCGGGCGAACTCGGTCCGACCGAACTTGCTGTGGTCGGCCAGCACGACGGTGCGCCGAGCGGCTCCGGTGAAGGCGCGTTTGACCTGCGCTTCGCCGAGATCCGGTGTGGTGAGACCACGTTCGACGGTGATGCCGTTGATGCCGAGGAACGCCACGTCGACGCTGACGTCGGCGATGTTGCGCAGCGCCCAGTCGCCGACGGCGGCGAGGGTGAGCCCGCGGACGATGCCGCCCAGTAGGTGCAGGGTGACGTTGGGGTGAGCGGCGAGCACCGAGGCGACCGGCAACGAGTGAGTGACCACGGTGAACTTGCGGTCGGTGGGCAACAGACGCCGCCAACCGCACGGTCGTCGTCCCGGCGTCGAGGATCATCGAGCCGCCGTCGGGCAGCTCGTCGAGCGCGGCCTTGCGCGATCCGGTCCTTCTCGGCAGCGAACTGGTTCTCACGCATCGCCACGTTCGGCTCGAAACCGAACCGTTCGACGGGCATCGCGCCACCGTGGACGCGTCGGAGGACGCCGAGTCGTTCGAGTGCGGTCAGATCGCGGCGGACCGTTTCCGGGGTGACGTCCATCTGGGTGGCCAGCGCGAGTACTTCGACACGGCCGGACAGACCGTGCGGCGTGCAGGATCTGTGCCTGCCGCTCCGCTGCGTACACCCCGACCCCGTCGTCTGTGCGTGCGTGGCACCGAGGTGCCATCAATTCTCCGTATGCAGTCCATCGTCCGCTTGATGCCTGCTTGGCTTTGTTTAGTCCCGGTTGTGTGGGAAGTCAACGCCATTCAGGCCCGAGTCACTCGATCGGAGTATCGGCGGGGTCACATCGGGCTGCGCCCGCCATTCTCTACCCAGTCGGCTCGATCGGCGCGGCAACACCCCGCTGACGACCGCGGTCGACTGCCATGCTCGGCCCACCAGGCGTGCCCGGTCGGCTCAGCGGGTCACGGTCCGGCCGATGATGACGCTCATGATCTCGTTGGTGCCTTCGAGGATCTGGTGCACCCGGAGGTCGCGAACGATCTTCTCGATGCCGTACTCGGACAGGTAGCCGTAGCCGCCGTGCAACTGCAGCGCGCGGTTGGCGACGTCGAAACCGACGTCGGTGACGTACTTCTTGGCCATCGCGGCCAGCTCCACCTGGCGCGGGTCCCGGGTGTCCAGCGCCGTCGCCGCCCGCCACAGCAGCAGCCGGGCCGCCTCCAGCTGGGTGGCCATGTCCGCCAACGCGAACTGCAGCGCCTGGAACGACGTGAGGTCGCCGCCGAACGCCCGTCGCTGCTTCATGTAGGTCACCGCGCGGTCGAACGCGGTCTGCGCTCCGCCCAGCGAGCACGCGGCGATGTTGATCCGCCCGCCGTTGAGCCCACGCATCGCCAACCGGAAGCCGTCACCCTCACCGCCGAGCCGGTTCTCGGCCGGGACCTGCACCTCGTCGAGGATGACCTGCCGGGTGGGCTGCGCGCGCCACCCCATCTTCGCTTCGTTCGGCCCGAACGACAGGCCCGGCATGTCCTTGTCCACCACGAAGGCCGAGATGCCGTGCGGAGCCCTCGTTGCTCGTCCGCGCCATCACGATGTAGATGTCGGTCGAGCCGGCACCGGAGATGAACTGCTTGACCCCGGTCAGGGCGTAACCGCCGTCCGTGGGCACGGCCCTGGTCGTCAGATTGCCGGCGTCGGAGCCGACGCCCGGCTCGGTGAGGCAGTAGCTGCCGAGATGCTCCATCGAACACAGCGCGGGCAGCCACCGCGCACGTTGCTCGGCGGTCCCGGAGGCGTCGATCATCCAGCCCACCATGTTGTGGATGGACAGATAGGCCGCGATCGTCGGGCAACCGGCCGACAGCGTTTCGAAGATCAGCGCCGCATCCAGGCGGGTCAGGGCCGAACCCCCGTGCTCCTCGGCGATGTAGATGCCGCCGAGTCCGAGATCTGCGCTGCGGCGCAGGGTCTCGACCGGGAAATACTTCTCGGCGTCCCACCGGAGGGCGTGCGGGGCGATTTCGCGGTCGGTGAATTCGCGACAGGCCTGCACGATGGCCTGCTGATCTTCGGTCAACTCGAACATCGATGTCCCATCCGACTGTCGCGTTCCGACGGACTTTGAACCCGACAGGTTCGACAGTAGTTCCGATATTCGGACATCCTACTAGTTTTCCCGGGCCGCTGGGTCGTCGACGACGGAATAGGGCTGCCGGGCCGGTCGTTGTGCGCTCTATGACTGTGCCGCTCTCCGTTCTCGAGCTGTCCCCCGTCGCCAAGTCCGCCGGCGCTGCCGGAGGCGCCGAGGCGCTGCGGCACACCACCGAGCTGGCCATCCGCACCGAACAGCTGGGTTACCGGCGTTTCTGGGTCGCCGAGCACCACAACATGCCCGGTATCGCCAGCTCGTCGCCCGCCGTGCTGTTGGCTCACCTGGCCGCCCACACCAGCACGATCTCGCTGGGCTCCGGCGGGGTCATGTTGCCCAACCATGCCCCGCTGGTCATCGCCGAGCAGTTCGGCATGCTCGCTGCCCTGCACCCCGGCCGGATCGACCTCGGGATCGGCCGCGCCCCGGGCGCCGACCAGCGCACCGCGATGGCGCTGCGTCGCACCGTGGAGGGGCTGTCGGCCGAGGATTTCCCGCAGGAGCTGGCCGAGGTGATCGGCATGCTGGACGGGGATCCGGCCCGGTTGATGTCCGTGCCGCGGGCCGAGACTCCGCCGCAAGTCTGGCTTCTCGGTTCGAGCGGGTACAGCGCCCAGCTCGCCGGCTACCTGGGGCTGCCGTTCTCGTTCGCCCACCACTTCTCCGGCCGCAACACCGAGGCCGCGCTGGCGCTGTACCGCCAGAACTTCCAGCCGTCCCGCTGGCTGTCGGCGCCGCACGCGATGGTGACGGTCAACGCGGTCGCCGCCGACACCGACGAGCACGCGGCCCATCTCGCCAAGCCCGGTGTGCTGGCCTTCCTGCGGCTCCGTGCGGGCCGGCCCGAGGCGATGGACTCCCCCGCGGTCGCTGCGGAGTACGAGTTCGACCTCTACGAAGAGGAGTTCGCCGCCGACCGCCGCAGCGGACAGGCGCAGGGTTCGCCCGAGACGGTGCGCCGCCAGCTCGGCGAGCTGCTCGAGCGCACCCAGGCCGACGAGCTGATGATCACCTCGCAGGTCTACGACATCGCGGACCGCGTGCGGTCCTACGAACTCATCGCCAAGCTCGCCGCCGACGGCTTCTGAGTCCCGGCTGGTCAGGGCCTCTTGCGCTAGAAGTCCATCCCGCCGCCGAAATCGCCGCCCCCGAAATCGCCACCACCGAAGTCGCCACCACCGGCGACATCGCCGCCGTAGCCACTGTCCCCGTAGCCACCGCCGTCGCCGTACCCGCCGACGTCCCCACCGGAGTCCCCGGAGCCGTCGTCGCCGCCCCCGTCGCCGCCCTCGCCCCCTCCGCCGTCACCGTTGTCGCCGCCGAAGTCGTTGGCGCCGTCGGAGTATCCGTCCGCATAGGCGTTTCCGGCCATCCCACCGAAGAGCGCACTGGTCAGCATGAAGGCGCCGACGCCCCAGGCGCCGGCCACCAGCGCCGGCTTCCACCATGGCTCGGAGTACCAGCCACGGGGCACCGGACGGCCGGCGACCATCCCGCCCGGGTAGTAGTTGCGCGCGGTCGGGGTGGCCTCCGGGGACGCCTCGTACTCGCGACCCTCGACCTCGACCCGCCGCTGCTCGGTGACGGCACCGGCCTGCGCCTGTCCGGGGATGGGCGGCAGCTCCGGTCCGGGGTCGAGCCCGAGCGTCTTGCGGGCGGCAGCGATGTAGTACAGACCCTCGTAGGCCGTCTGCTGGGCGAGCCGGTACTGCTGCACGGTCGTCGCCTGCTCGACCTGCGAGCCGGCCGCGGTGAAACGCTCGGAGGCGTCGGCGACGGCCTGCTTCGCCGCAGCGTTCCCACCGGCGTCCAGCGAGTAGACCTGCCCACCGAGTCGCTCGACCCAGCGCCGGGCCTCGGCTGCGGCGTCGGCCAGGGTGTTCTTGCTCGCTGAGCTGCGCGACCGGGCGAGGTACAGGCCGCCGATCACGATGACCGCGATCACGGCGATCCAGAACAACGTCATGTCAGGTCCTCCGGTTCGTGGAATGCGGGCGACGACTACCGCCCGACGATGCGTTCCTACCCGTGACGACGGTGAGCCGACACCCGGGTGAACGAACCGGCATGGCCCGATGGTTCCCGACGCAGCTAGCGTCGCCGCCGTCGGGTGCCGGTCACGCTCCGCCCGAGTGCCCCGCCGACGGCGGTCCCCAGGGACTTCCAGAACGCCTTCACGGCCGGGTTCTGCGCCAGTTCACCGAGCAGCCCGCCCTCCTCGGGCGCGGGCTCCGGAGCGCGGCGCGGACTCGGCGCCGGTGCCGGTCGGCTGGTGGGGGTCGGGAACGGGTCCGGCTCGGGCGTCGGCGCGACCGGCGGGCTCAGCCGCGCGGTGAGCATCTCGTAGGCGGAGTCGCGGTCGACCGCGGTGGCGTACTTCGTCTGCAGCGGGGACGCCGCGACGGCGGCGGTCACCTGCTCGGCCGGCGCCGGACCCATCAGCGACCGCGGGGCCCGGATCCGGGTCCACGCGACCGGCGTGGGTGCCCCGGTCTCGGACAGCACGGTGACGATGGCCTCGCCGGTACCGAGGCTGGTCAGCGCGGTCGCGAGGTCGTAGTCCCGGGTGGTCGGGTACGTCTTGACCGTGGTGGCCAGCGCCTCCTGGTCCTGAGGCGTGAAGGCGCGCAGCGCGTGCTGGATCCGGGCACCGAGCTGCGACAACACTCCCGCGGGCACGTCGGTCGGCAACTGGGTGCAGAAGAACACCCCGACACCCTTGGACCGGATCAGCTTCACGGTCTGCTGGACCGCGGTGAGGAACGCCTTGGACCCGTCGGCGAACAGCAGGTGCGCTTCGTCGAACAGGAAGACGAGCTTCGGCCGGTCCAGGTCGCCCGCCTCGGGGAGGTCCTCGAAGAGCTCCGACAACAGCCACATCAGGAACGTCGAGAGCAGCGCCGGCCGGGTCTGCACCAGGCGCGCGTCGAGCAGCGAGATGACGCCGCGGCCGTCGATCCGCCGCATCAGGTCGGCCACGTCGAGTTGGGGCTCGCCGAAGAAGACGTCGCCGCCGTCGGCCTCGAGGTTGGCCAGGGCCCGCAGGATGACCCCGGCGGTCGCCTTGGACACCCCGCCGAGGCCTTCGAGGTCGGCCTTGCCAACCGCGCTGGTCAGGTGCGCGATGACCGACCGGAGATCCTTGAGATCCAGCAGGGGCAGGTTCTTGTCGTCCGCCCAGTGGAAGATCAGGCCCAGCGTCGACTCCTGGGTGTCGTTCAGATCGAGCACCTTGGAGAGCAGGATCGGGCCGAAGCTGTCGATGCTGGCCCGGATGGGCGTCGCCGTGCCCTGCCCGGCGATCGACAGGTACTCGACCGGGACATGCTGCTCCCGACCAGGTGTCGCCGGTCTCGGCGGCCCGGGCGTTGATCCGGTCGCTGACGGTGCCGGCGCTCGCGAGACCGGTGAGGTCACCCTTGACGTCGGGCATGAACACCGGGACGCCCGCCGCCGACAGCTGTTCGGCGATCACCTGGAGCGTCTTGGTCTTGCCCGTACCGGTCGCACCGGCCACGAGGCCGTGCCGGTTGAACATGGCCAGCGGGATGGACACCTGGGCTCCGGGATCGGACCGCCCACCCAGCACGACCGAGCCGAGTGTGACCGCGGCCCCCTCACTTCGGTAGCCGTCGGCGATTCGTCGGGTCACATCGGTGATCTCGGCACCGAGCGCCGCTCCGACGTCGACCTGCGCTGCTCCGGTGCTGGGCTCGGTCATGGTCGTCCGCCTCCCCGGGGCCGTTCGGGAGGTGGCCGGCCGCCGCACGGGCAGCCTAACCATCGCGACCCGCAGAACGGTCTGCGCCGCCGAATGCGCGGGCGTCGTCCCGGAGGCCGGTCAGCGGGCGCACTAGCATTCCCAGCATGAACGACAGGCTGGTGTGGATCGACTGTGAGATGACCGGGCTCGATCTGAAGAACGACGCTCTCATCGAGATCGCCGCGCTGGTCACGGACTCGGACCTGAACATCCTCGGCGACGGGGTCGACATCGTCATCCACGCCGACGAGGCGGCGCTCGGCGGGATGCCCGAGGTCGTGGTGGCGATGCATGCCGCGTCCGGGCTGACCGAGGAGGTACGCCGTTCGACGGTCACCGTCCGGGAGGCCGAGGAGCAGGTGCTGGCCTACATCCGTGAGTTCGTGCCGGATCCGCGTACCGCGCCGCTCGCGGGCAACTCCATCGGCACCGACCGCGGCTACATCTCGCGCGACATGCCCGAGCTGGACGCGCATCTGCACTACCGGATGATCGACGTCAGCTCGATCAAGGAGCTGTGCCGGCGCTGGTACCCGCGGATCTACTACGCCCAGCCGGCGAAGGGGATGGCGCACCGGGCGCTGGCCGACATCAAGGAGTCCATCCGGGAGCTGGCCTACTACCGGCAGACGGCGTTCGTCGCCGCCCCCGGGCCGACCAGCGACGAAGCCCAGGCGGTCGCCGCGTCGCTGCTCGCAGCGAACCCCCTCGGGTAACCGGTTCGGAGCATGGCCTCCGCTCGGGTAAGCTGATCCCCGGTCGTTTCGACGGCCAGCATGGCGGTCGTAGCTCAGCTGGTAGAGCACTGGCTTGTGGTGCCGGTGGTCGCGGGTTCAAGTCCCGTCGATCGCCCCATGCAGTCGTGGTAGGCAGTAGCGGTATCCGACAGGGCCGTGTCAGCGAGGTTCCTCGCGGCACGGCCCTGTTTCCGTTCCGGCCCTGGCCGGGTGTCGAGAGGCCCACCGATGCAGACCGCTCCCGACGTCACCGTCGTCTCCGGTGGGGCGATCGCCACCGTCGACGGAGCCGACACCGAGTACAGCGACGGGCATCTCGTCGTCAACGGCAACCGGATCGTCGCCGTCGGCCCCGGGCCGGCGCCCGCCGAATGGCTCCGGGTCGCCACCCGGACCGTCGACGGCCGCGGAACCCTGACCACCCCCGGGCTGATCAACACCCACCATCACCTCTATCAGTGGATCACCCGCGGATACGCCCAGGACAGCGGCCTGTTCGGCTGGCTGACCACGCTCTACCCGGTCTGGGAGCGGCTCGACGAGGAGGCTGTGCACGCGGCGTCCGCGGCCAACCTGGGATGGCTCTCGCTGTCGGGCTGCACGCTGACCACCGATCACCACTATGTGTTCCCCCGGGACGGCGGCGACCTGCTGGCCGCCGAGATCCGCGGTGCCCGCGACGTCGGGATCCGGTTCCACCCGACGCGCGGATCCATGGACCTTGGGAAGTCGTCGGGCGGGCTGCCGCCGGACTCGGTCGTCGAAGACACCGAGAAGGCACTGCTGGCCACCGAACTCGCGATCACGACCTGGCACGACCCCAGCCCGGACTCGATGCTGCAGATCGGCGTGGCGCCCTGCTCGCCGTTCTCGGTGACCGCCGAACTGATGACCGGAGCCGCTGAGCTGGCCCGCCGACACGGCGTGCGACTGCACACCCACCTGTGCGAGACGCGCGACGAGAACGACTTCTGCATGGCCACTTTCGGCCGGACCCCGGTCGACTACATCGCCGACCTCGGGTGGCTCGGGCCGGATGTGTGGTTCGCGCACAGTGTCTGGCCGTCGGAGCGTGACATCGCGACCTTCGCCGCGACCGGGACGTCGGTGGCCCACTGCCCCACGTCCAACGGCCGGCTGGGCTCCGGGATCGCACCGATCGCCGACATGCTCGCCGCCGGTGTCCAGGTCGGTCTCGGCGTCGACGGCGCCGCCTCCAACGAGTCGGGGTGGCTGGCGGAGGAGCCGCACCAGGCGATGCTGCTCGCCCGGCTCCGGGGTGGGCCGGAGGCCCTGACCGCCCGCCAGGCGTTGCGGATGGCCACCTTCGGCGGTGCCCAGGTGCTGGGCCGCGCGGCTGACCTCGGCTCCCTCGAGGTCGGCAAACTCGCGGACATCGCGGTCTGGCGGGTCGACGACCTGGGTTCGGTCGACATCGCCGACCCGGTCTGTGCGTTGGTCTTCGGGTCCCGGCAGCCGTTGCGGCTGTTGCTGGTGAACGGCATCCCGGTGGTCGAGCAGAACACCCTTCAGCGGGTCGACGCCGAAGCACTCGCCGCACGGTCCGGTGTCGCCGCACGGCGTCTCGGTGCTCGCTGAGCTCCGTCCCGAAGCTGTCCCTCAGCCTCCTCGCCGTCGCCCGGGCCGGACAGCACCGACATCCGTCCGCATCGGGCGCTCGGTGGTTGCCGACAGGCTTCTCTGCGGAGCAAGCGGTACGGCGTCAACCAGGGCGGCCGCCGAGCGTTCGTCGCCCGGCCCGGGCGACGGAACGTCCCGGGCGACGGCAGCCCTCAGACCGCGCCGGCGAAGTCGTGTTGCCGCCACGCCTCGTAGACGACGATCGACGCGCTGTTGGCCAGGTTGAGCGAGCGGCGGCCGGCGATCATCGGAATCCGCACCCGGTCGGTGATCTCGGGCATGGACAACACCGACTCGGGCAGCCCGACCGATTCCGGCCCGAACAGCAGCGTGTCGTCCGCCCGATAGGCGATGTCGGTGTACCGGGTGGTCGCATGGCCGGTGTAGCCGAACACCCGCTCCGGACGCAGTGCGGCCCAGGCGGTCTCGATGTCCGGGTGCACCGTGACGTTGGCGAGGTCGTGATAGTCCAGCCCGGCCCGCCTGAGTTTGCTGTCGCTCAGATCGAAGCCCAGCGGCTCGATCAGGTGCAGCTCGCACCCGGTGACGGCGGCGAGCCGGATCGCGTTGCCGGTGTTGGGCGGGATCTCGGGCTGGAAGAAGACGACGCGGAACACCGGACCACTCTATGGTCCGGCGGGCAGGTTGCGTCCCGGCGCTGAGGCACATCGCACACCGCCGCACGCCCCGGAGAAGTTGAGATCGGGCACCGGACCCGACCAGCATGGACGCATGAGCAACACACCGAATGTCCCTGCCAGTCCCCCGCCCGCGCCGGACCCGGCCCGTGGCGGTCTGCCGCCGGTCGAGGAGACGGCGGGCATCGGCCTGATGGGGGCCCTGCGGAACCTGGACATCAAGGCCAGGCCCGACCTGAAGCGGGCCGTCCCGGCGCTGCTGGTGGCGATCCTCGCCTTCGTCGTGGGCTCCAACCTGGGCGGACTGAACCGGCAGGCCGACGCCGGCGTCTCGCTGTTCGGCTGGGTCCTGAACGTCCCGGCCGGCTGGGTCATCGTCATGGTGCTCGGGTTGGCGATCGTGTTCGTCGTGTTCGGCATCATGGCCGGCCGGGCGGTCGCCCGTGAGCTGAGCCGGGTGAGCACCGGACGCGCCGGCGTCGCCGCCGGCTCGGCGATCCGGTTGATCTGCCTGATCCTGACCTACCTCACCGTCGGGCTCGGCCTGCTGGCCCTGCTCCAGGTCGACCTGGGCAATCTGTTGGTCGGAGGTGCCGTCACCGGCATCGTGATCGGTATCGCGGCGCAGCAGACGCTGGGCAATTTCTTTGCCGGCCTGGTGCTGTTCTTCGCCCGCCCCTACGTTCCCGGTCAGCGTGTGAAGGTCCACAGCGGTGGCCTCGGAGGCCCGTTCATCGGCGTCATCGTCGGGGCCGGACTTCTGTACACGTTCATCGAGACCAAGGTCGGGGTCGTCAGTCTGCCCAACGCCGGCCTGCTCGCGTCGGCCATCGGACCACCCGACGACGATGAGGACGACGATGACGACGCTCCTGCGGCCGAGTCCGACGAGACGGGCGAGCAGGTCGCGGCTCCGGACGGTCCGGCGACCCCCGCCCCGCGCTGAGCCTGTGCAGCCCGAAGGCCAGGTAGTGGCGCCGCGGCGGCTTCCGACCGGAAGAACTCCGGGTGCCCGGGATCACAGCGGTGAGCTGGCTCTCCTCCCCCGGGTTACGGCGTCGATGGCCGGGTGACGTGCCTCAGGCTTGACCCATGACCTCCACCACCATGAAGCGCAACGTGTCCGCCGACATCGACCTGGACGTGACGGCGCCCGGCAAGATCGTCTATCAGATCGCCGTCGCAAAGGCCCCGGGCCTGACCGTCGACGAGACCCTGACCCTCACGCTGGACGGCGCTCCGCTGACCGCGTACGAGGTCGTCGGCGTCGCCGGCTCCCGCTTCCACGTGGTCGAGCCGACCACGACCGGCAAGCTGCTGCTGTCGTACCACGCGACCGTGACCGGCCAGGCCGATGCCCCGGAGGCCGACGAGGCCCAGCTCATCGAATACCTCAGGCCGAGCCGCTACGCCGAGTCCGACAAGCTCGCCGCCATCGCCTTCCGCGAGTTCGGCCACCTGTCCAGCACCGAGGACCTCCTCGGCGGCATCGCTGCCTGGGTGGGCGGTCACCTGAGCTACGTCTCCGGCAGCAGCGACCCCATCGACGGCTCCGTCGACACCTACCTGCTGGGCCAGGGCGTCTGCCGCGACTACGCGCACCTCGTGGTGGCCTTCCTCCGCGGCCGCAACATCCCGGCCCGTCTGGTCGCCGTGTACGCCCCCGGCCTGGAGCCGATGGACTTCCACGCGGTCGCCGAGGCGTACGTGGACGGACAGTGGCGGGTCGTCGACGGCACCCTGCTGGCGCCGCGTCCGACGCTGCTGCGCATCGCCACCGGCCGGGACGCTGCCGATACCGCCTTCCTCGACAACTTCGGCGGCGGCATCCAGTTCAACAACGCCACCGTCACCGCGACGGTGGACGGCGCCCTGCCGTCCGACGACCCGCGGACGCTGGTCACTCTGGGCTGACCCGTCACCGGCCCGCCGAGACGAAAACGGAGCACCGACATGGCCGACCCTGTCGACGTGCTCATCGTCGGGGCGGGCCTGTCAGGGTGCGGTCGGACTCCGACATGCTCACCCTGTCCGACGACCCCGGCTCTGGTCCTGCGACGAGAACCTCGCCGAGGGCGCTTCTGGACCGGTCCGGCCACCTCCTGCGCAGCCGACACCTGTCGCCGCTTCAGGGATCTCGCTCCCCGTGGCGGCTACGGCAGAACTGTCTGCTCGACCGCCGGTGGTCCGGCGCGGGCGCCCGACCGACGGCTCACCTTCTCCCGCGCGGGTGGCTGACCCGAGTCAGCGACGCCGGGGCACCTCGAGCGCGACAACGAATTGGCCGCCCCCGGACTCGATCGACGCCGTGGTCGGCATCCCCGGGGTCAACCGGCTGAACCGGTCGACCAACCAGGCGGCGGTGTCGTCGGCATCAGCACGGCTCGGGCAGCGCGCGACGACCTCGCGGCCGCCCTTGCGCGCCAGCCGCTCCGCCACCCCGATCAACGGTGCCGGATCGGACACGAACAGCCGCTCCGGCCACGGCACGACGGCGGCGACGGCGCCTTTCCGGGTGTTGCACGCCCGGTGTGCCAGCCGGTCGGCCGGGTCGACGCCGCTGTTCTTCTTCGCCTTGGCCGCCGCGGCACCCCGGGTGTCGACGCTCGGCCCGCGACCGTCATTGACCGACATCGCCCGGTCGACGGGCTCGTCGCACAGCCAGCACCGCCAACCATCGCGGTCGCCGACCTCGTCGAGGGTGGTCACGGGCGGGTGGTGCTGGGCGGAAGCGACATCCGGCGAGCCTAGCGGCCCCGTCTGCGAGGATGACCCGATGACCGTGCTCCCGACGCCCCCGCGCTCCGCCCGTGAGCGCTTCATCGCCGGTCTGCCGAAGGCCGAGCTGCACGTCCACCACATCGGTTCGGCGTCGCCACAGACGGTGGCCCGGCTGGCTGCGGCGCACCCGGGCTCCCCGGTGCCCGCCGACCCGGCGGCGCTGGCCGCTTACTTCACCTTCACCGATTTCGCGCACTTCATCGAGGTGTACCTGTCGGTGGCCGATCTCGTCACCGATGCGACCGATGTCTGGACGCTGACCCACGGCGTCGCCACCGACATGGCGGCACTGAACATCCGCTACGCGGAGCTGACGGTGTCGCCGTTCTCGCAGATCAGCCGGGGCATTCCGGCCGAGGCTTTCATGGAGGCCATCGAGGACGCCCGGCTCACCGCCGAACGCGATCTCGGCATCGTCCTGCGGTGGTGCTTCGACATCCCCGGCGAGTCCGGGCTTCCCGCCGCCGAGGTGACGGCCGACGTCGCGACCCGGCTGCGGCCCGACGGTCTCGTGAGCTTCGGACTCGGCGGGCCCGAGATCGGTGTCGCCCGGCCGCAGTTCGAGCCGTACTTCGACCGGGCACGTGCGGTCGGGCTGC
The DNA here is from genome assembly GCA_963700115.1 of uncultured Actinomycetota bacterium. Classification (GTDB taxonomy): domain Bacteria; phylum Actinomycetota; class Actinomycetes; order Mycobacteriales; family Nakamurellaceae; genus Nakamurella. The sequence continues at coordinate 2,500,194 of OY969473.1, forward strand.
ACAGCGTGCCGCACGCCGGCGAGACGACCGGGCCGCAGACCGTGTGGGACGCCATCCACCATCTCGGTGCGGAGCGGATCGGCCACGGCACCACCGCGATCCAGGATCCGCGGCTCGTCGACTACCTCGTCGAGCACGACATCCCGCTGGAGGTGTGCCCGACGTCGAACCTGGCCACCCGGGCGGTCGCCTCGCTCGACGACCACCCGCTGCCCGCACTGGTGGCGGCCGGGGTGCCGGTCAGCATCTCGTCGGACGACCCGCCGATGTTCTCAACCGACCTGAACCGTGAGTACGCCGTGGCTGCCGACCTTCTCGGTCTGGACCACGCCGGCATCGCGGACCTGGCCTTGGCCGCGGTGCGGCAGTCGTTCGCCCCGAACGAGGTGAAGATCCGCCTGACCGGTGAGATCACCGACTACCGGGACACCTTCGCCGACTGACCGGTCTTTCGCGTCAGGCGGTGCGCCGGGCGAACGTCGGGGTGTGCTCCGGCAGCACTCCGACGCCGACCATCCGGGCCGGGATCACCTGCAGGAAAGGCAGTCTCGAGAGGATCCGCAGCGGGACCGGCATCCGAGAACCGGATCCTCGCCCGGCCAACGCCGCCCGGATCACCGAGCGGTGCGCGAGTCGCTGTCCGGCCTGGGTCACCGCCGTGGGCCACCACCGCCGTCGCTGCACGCGGGCGGCGGCCCGGTCGATGGCCGCCGGGTCGGGAGCTGAGGTGCTCAGCACCGGCGCGAGGAACCGGGCGGCGGCGACCGCGTCCTGGACGGCGAGGTTGATGCCGACCCCACCGACCGGCGACATCGCGTGCGCCGCATCGCCGACGCACAGCAGCCCCGGGGCGTACCAGCGTCGCAACCGGTTCAGGACGACACGCAGCAGCTTGACGTCGTCCCATTCCCGGACGCCCTGTACTCGGTCTCCGAGCCACGGGTGCAGGTCACGCAGCGCATCCTGCAGCTCGGTGACCGGGACCGACCGGCGGTCTGCGTCGTCGCCGGCGGGCAGCAGGTAGGCCACCTGGTAGTAGTCGCCGCGGTCCAGCAGGACGACCATCCGCCCGCCGGAGACCCGCGCCAGCGCCCCGGCCGGGTCCTGCTTGGTCGCCCCGTGGGAGCCGGAACCACCAGACGTCCATCGGCACCCGGAAGTCGCGCACTGGAAGGCCGGAGCCGTTCCGCAGCACGGAGTCACGGCCGTCGCAGGCGACCACGAGATCCGCGGTGAGCTCGTGGGTGCCCCCGTCCGCATCGGTCCACCGGACGCCGGTCACCCGGCCGCCGGCCGTCAGCGCTCCGTCCACCCGAGCGCGCCGCAGCAAGCTGAACGACGGCTCAGCGGCCGCGGCCCGGGCGAGCAGGTCCAACAGGTGCCACTGCGGCACCATCGCGATGAACGGGTGCGGTTGGCGGAGCCTCGAGAGATCCGCCACCGGCGCTTCTCCCGCGTCCAGGATCACCGATGCCCGCTCGATGGGCTTCCACGGCAGCTCCGCGAACTCCGGCCACAACCCGAGCTCGTCCAGCAGCGTCATCGTCGACGGATGCACGGTGTCGCCCCGGAAGTCGCGAAGGAAGTCGGCGTGCTTCTCCAACACCGTGACGTCCACGCCCGCCCGCGCCAGCAGCAGTCCCAGGAAGAGCCCGGCCGGCCCGCCACCCACGACCGCGCAGGTCGTCCGGGTCGGTGTCGCCATGAGTCCTCCTCGGGTGACCGCGCGGGGTTCAGCTGGTTCCATCTCACCCCACCGGCCCAGCGGCGTCCACCGGCCGATTGGGTACAGGCTGCTCAGGTGTCGTCGCGGACGACCGGTTCAGCAGGAGGTCGGTGTGGGCGTGTTCGGCGCGATCAGTGGACAGGTGGCCAAGCGGGTGGTCCCGACGGCCGGCGGCGGCATGGTGCGGTCCATCCTCGAGAGGGCGATCGACGGCGGCGGCCCGGTACCAGGTGCCGTGAAGTCGGGTGACGCAGCGCTGCGCAAGGCCGGCGGGGACGTCGACCGTGCCATCGACACGCTGATCGCCCAGCACGTGAAGTTGTCCGGGGCCCAGGGGTTCCTCACCAACGTGGGCGGCATTCTGACCATGGCCGCCACCATCCCGCTGAACATCGCCGGGCTCGTCCTGCTGCAGTGCCACTTGGCGGCATCGATCCTGCACGTGCGCGGCTACGACCTGAGCAAGGCCGCCGTCCGCGATGCGGTGCTGGTGTGCCTGCTCGAGAACGACGCCCGCAAAGCCCTCTCGAAGTCGCAGGGCCTCACCATCAGCCCGGCGGCGCTGGCCACGGCCGACCCCCGGCCGGAGACGCAGGACGCCATCGCGCAGGCAGTCACCACCCAGCTGATCGCGCTCACCGGAGGGAAGCAGATCGCCAAGTTCGTCGCCCGCCGGATTCCCGTGCTGGGTGGCGCGATCGGCGGTGCCGGCGACGCCTGGTCCACCCGGGCCATCGGCCGCGAGGCGGCCAAGGTACCGCCGCCGGCCGCACTGCAGGTCGGCGTCTGACCCGCGGCAGCAGGCTCGGCCGCTTGTCCAGAGGTGCGCGACGAAGGGAGGCGACCATGACCGAATCGCCCGGCGACAACGCATCGCCTCCAGCGGATCGCAACCGCCCGGGCAGGCTGCCTGACGTCGAACCGTCGGCCGCTGCCGAGCGTGTCGGCTGGGCCGATGACGCGACACCGACGACCGGATCCCGACGCCCGGCCCGGACGTTGCCCAGGCAACGGGACCGGCCGAGCGACCCGCTCTCCTGAGCGGCGTGCCGTGGGCTCATGCACCCGGCGCAAGTCTCGGACCAGGTCGCCCGGGCGCCCGCTGCGCCCGGGGGCGAGCCACTGACACGATCCCGGACCGCTCCGATTCGGTCAGCAGATCGCCCCACGAGCCCGATCGCACGTGTGCGACGCCGACGCCTGCGGCGATGGTCCTGCGCTCGAGCAGCCAGATCACCGTGGCTTGAATGTGGCGCAGGACGCCGGTGACCTGAAATCAGATCAGCCAGGACCGACACTCGCAGCGGCGCTGATCTTTTCAAGTCGACCGTCCCGACGCTCACCGTCACCCGGGTGAGGACCAGGAACACGTCGGCCCCGCGGATGGGGCCGGCGCCCGCCGCGCCGGCACCGGACGCGTCAGCCCGAGCGGGCTGGCTGGTGAGCAGAACCGGTTGACGGCGAACGCACGACGGCCGGATCCTGAAGGATCCGGCCGTCGGGTGTGGAGTGCGCCATCAGGGACTTGAACCCCGAACCCGCTGATTAAGAGTCAGCTGCTCTGCCAATTGAGCTAATGGCGCCGGTGATCGGTACTGCTCCGTTGCTGTACGACCGAGGAGTGACTCTACAGGTTCGCCCCGGAGATCATCAAAACGGCTGGTCGGAGAGCTGCAAGCCTGCTCATGCGTCCACGGAGGCACCGCCGACCGTCCGGGCGGCGGCGTCGCGGACGACGTCGACCAGCTCGGAACGGCGGGCGAAGGATCGCGTCTGGAACGTGGCACCGGTGCCGGTGCTCCGGATCCGCACGACGGCCGCCTCCACCCGGCCGGTGTCGCCGTTGTCGGCGAGCGCGTCACCGACGTGCTCGACCAGGCCCTGCAGCAGTTGAAAGGCCGGAACCGACGCGGTCGCCGTCACATCGACGAGATCATCGGCCATGCCGGACCGTGCGGCCCGCCACGCCGCCGCCCGCAGCAACCCGACACTGACGGGGGCCGGCGGAGTTTCGGCCCGCCATTCGGCGGCTGCGGTGTCGACCAGCCCCCGCGCCAGCGCGGCGATCAGCAGCGCGTCGGCGATGTCGGTGCACACGTCAGGAACCCGGATCTCGACCGTCGGGTAGTGCGACGACAGCCGGGCGTCGAAGTACATCATGCCGGCGTCCATCGCGGCCCCGGAGGCGAGGCGCTCCAGCTTGGCTCGCTCGTAGCCGGCGACGTCGCCGAAGGCCTCGGTCGGACCGGCGGTCGGCCACAGCCCCCACATCATGCTGCGGTAGCTCGCATACCCGCTGAGTTGCCCGTGCCAGAACGGCGAGTTGCCCGAGATGGCGGTGAGAACGGCGAGCCAGGGCCGGATCCGGTCGAGAACCGCCACCCCTTCCTCCGGGGACTCGATCGAGACGTGTACGTGCTGACCACACGTCAGCTGCTGACGCGCGAGAAGCCCGAATTTCTCGGTCATCTCGGCGTAGCGTTCCCCCTGGCTCATCGTCGGCCGGACCTTGAACGGACTCGATGCGATCGCCACCACTTCCGCACCCTGGCGTCGGGCGGACTGGCTCATCTGGATGCGCAGCCGGTGCAGCTCGTCGCCGATGGCCGCAATCGAGACGTCCGGGGCCGACCCGAGCTCGACCTGCTCCTTTTTGAACTCCGCCTCGAACTGGGCGTGGCCGAGCCGGGCCTCGGCGTCGGCGACGACCAGGTCACCAACCGGAACCGGCCGGAGGGTCTCGGCGCTGACGACGAGAAGTTCCTCCTCGATACCCACGGTGCGCAACCGGTCACCCCTTTTCGACCCTCGACGTCCGCCCAGCTCGCGCTCAGCCTACAAAGCTGCTGTTGCCCGGGGGTTTCGGTCGCCTACCCGGACGCCCGCCGGCGTTCCGCGACCGAAGTCGTGTCCGGCGACCGCAACAGCGTTCGCGGGGGCTCGGAAACGGTCGTGAGAAGCAGCCTTCACTGGGCCGGGTGAACCCCACGGGGGTCGCGCGGCCGAATTCCGTCAACGCGGCCGACATGTCGGAAGCGTTGACGAAGAACGGCAGCGCGACACCATGCCGGCTTCCCACCGCTCGGGCCGGGTGACCGCAGGGTGGTCGCGGGAACGCCCGACGCCCCGATGGGCCAGCACACTCCCGGTACGTGACAGGCTGGGCGGATGGTGCGCGCGCTCGGGATCGCAGCGCTCTGTGCGCTGCTCGCGTTCCTGGTGGTGGGGGTGGCCCCGATCGACGCGACCGCCCATGCGGACCCGGCTACTCAGCGGGCCCTCGATGCCGTCACCACCGAGACCTTCGACCCGGCCCACCCGGACGCCCTCTTCCCGACGGACTTCGAGCGGGTGATGGGCTACGAACCTGTCGTCGTCACCAGCCGGAAGGGCAATCCGGTGCTGGTGAAGCCGGCCGGTGACTGCTCCGCGTTCGCCGGCGAGACGCAGTACCGCTTCAGCCACGTGTGCATGGAGCACGACCTCGCCTATGACGTTTTGCGGTACTCGGCGGCCGTCGGTCATCCGATGCCGGCGGCCGGACGACGTCAGGCCGACGCGATGTTCCGGCGCGAGCTGCACGCCAACTGCACCTGGTCAGGATGGTCCGGGGCCGAGCTCGGCGTCTGCCACGCCTGGGCGGAAGGGTTCGCCGAAGCGGTCGAGTTCAACTCCTGGCGGCAGGGCTTCCGGCCTCCCCCACTGCGCGAGTCCGAGCCCCGTTGGGCGGCGTGCTGCCTGTTGTTCCTGGTTCTGCTGGGTGCCCGGGTGATGATGGACCGGCTGGACCGGCAGCCCACACCACTGATCGCCGAAGGGGTCCGATGACCACCGCGCACCGACTGGCCGCCGACCTCGACCTGGCGCCGCTGCCCGAGGAAGGCGGCTGGTTCCGGCGGACGTCGCTGGACACGGCAAAGGTCGACAATCCTGTTCCTCGTCGGCGCCGGCGAGTTCTCGGCGTTGCACCGGCTGAGCGCACCGGAGGACTACCGGCATCTCGCCGGCGCCCCGCTGCGGCTGCTGGTGCTCGACGACGCCGGCTCACGTGAGGTCGTGATCGACCGGGCCCGGCCGTCCTACCGGGTCGGGGCAGGCGCCTGGCAGGGGTCGTCGTCCGACGGGGACTGGACGCTGGTGACGACGCAGGTGTCGCCGCCGTTCGAGTGGACAATGTTCGAACTGGGCGAGCGGGTGGCGCTGCAGCACCGGTGGCCGGCGGTGGCCGACCGGATCGCGGCTCTCAGCCGAGCTCCGTCCTGATCCGGGCGGTCCGCTCCTGGACATCGGCGCGCACTGCGTCCTGGTCGAACACGGTCACCCGGCGATCGGCCACCAGCCGACGGCCGGCTACGAACACATCCGTGACCTGGGCCCCGGTGGCGGCGTAGGCGACGTACGACTCGACGTCCGTGAGCGGGGTGCCCACCGCTCCCGCGACGTCGAGCACCACCAGATCCGCCGGCTCGCCGACCCGGATCCGTCCGGTGCCACCGGCCCGGGCAGCCAGCGCGCCGCCACGGGTGGCCCACCCGAACACCTCGGCACCGGTCAGCACCGACGGGTCCTCGGCGACACCGCGGTGCAGGATGGCGCCGGTCTTGAGCTCTTCGAACAGATCCAGCGTGTTGTTGGACGCGACCGAGTCGGTGCCGAGCGCGAGCCGGACGCCGGCATCGCGGTAGCGCGGCGCGGGCGCGATGCCGGCGCCGAGCTTGAGGTTGGACACCGGATTGTGCGAAACGGTCACGTTCGGCCGGGTGAGCAGCGCGATGTCGCCCGCCACCGGGTGCACCGCGTGCGCGACGTGCACGTGAGTCTCCAGCAGCCCGAGATCGGCGACCAGCCGGATCGGGTGACACGCCATGTTCGGCGATGGCGTTGTCGACCTCGCGGCGGGTCTCCGAGAGGTGGATGTGCACCCCGAGACCGTTGTCGCGGGTGCGGCCGGCGACGTCTCGGATGAGCTCCGGCGGGCAGGTGTAGGGCGCGTGCAACCCGTAGGACACGGTGACGAGAGGGTTCGCCGCGTACGCGGCGGCGAGCCGCGGGGTGTCGTCGAGGATCGCCGCCCCCGGCCGGTCATCAGCGTTCGGGAAGGCGACCGCGTCGTAGCCGAACACCGCGGGGGCCACGTTGGCGCGCATACCGGATGTGGCCACGACATCCAGCAGTGCGTCGTCCCACTGGAACATGTCGATGAACCCGGTGGTGCCCGACAGGAGCATCTCCACGATCGCGAGCCGGAGGCCGGCGGCGATGTCGTCCGCGGTCATCCGCAGTTCGAAAGCGCGGATGTGGGTCAGCCAGGTGTGCAGGGGCACGTCGTCGGAGTAGCCCCGCAGCAGGGTCATCGCCGAGTGGGTGTGGCCATTGGTCATCCCCGGCATGACCACCCGGCCGTTGAGATCCACATCGTCGGCGGCCGGGACGCCGTCGTACGGTCCGAGATCGGCGACCGTGCCGTCACTGTCGATGGTGAGTGCGGCGCCGCGGACCACAACGCCGGGCTCGGCGAGAACGGTCACGTCGACCAGGCGGGTCATCTCGATGTCAGGCGTTCTTGCCCGACGTGGTGACCCGCTTGTCCCGCGGCACAGCCCATGTGTCGATGTCGGCGTCCTCGGTGGACAACGCGACGTCGGTGCCCGTCACCTCGACCGGATCACCCCACATTGGCGAGGGGTGGCACACCTCGGCGTGGGCCGGCGACAGGTTCACGCAGCTGTGGCTGATGTCGGGGTTGCCATGGGCGACGGGCGGGACACCCGTCGACGGGTCACCGGATGAGCTTTCGGATGATCAGCGCGCCGATGACGATGCCCACCGCGATCAACGGGAACTTGATCTGCGGCTGCTGCACCTTCGAGAGGACCTTGTCCCTGCTCTCGTTGGCGAGGCGCTTCGGGTTGGCCCGGATGGTCAGTTCGTCGACGGTGACCGCCAGGGCATCACGGGCGCGTTCGATCTCCGCCTGGATGGTGTCCGCGTCACGGGCCACAGTGGTGTTCCTTGTCCTCGGGTGTGTCCGGGGAGACTCTCCCCGGGCGCACGACTGCGCTCGAAGTCAATACCCTAACGCCATGACCACGACACCCCCCGCAACGGGCGACACCGCCCCCGGCTTCACGCTCTCCGATGCCGATGGCGCATCGGTCTCCCTGACCGACTTCGCCGGCAAGAAGGTCATCCTGTACTTCTACCCGGCGGCCATGACGCCCGGCTGCACCACCGAGGCCTGTGAGTTCACTGCCGCCCGCGAGACTCTCGACACCGGCGGCTACGTCGTGCTGGGTGTCTCCCCCGACGCGCCGGACAGGCTGATGCAGTTCCGGACCAAGGAGAACCTCGACATCACCCTGCTGTCCGACCCGGACCACAGCGTCCACGAGGTGTGGGGAGCCTGGGGCGAGAAGTCGCTGTACGGCAAGAAAATGGAGGGCGTGATCCGCTCCACGTTCGTCATCGACGAGAACGGCACCGTCGTCGAGGCCTGGCGCAACGTCAAGGCCACCGGCCATGTCGACCGGGTGCTCGCGAAGCTCGGCCTGGCCGCCTGACGTCGGAGGCCGACAGGTGAACCGGCCGGCGCGCTCCCCCGATACAGTGGGGCGGCGCCGGCCGGTTCGCCGCCCGGCTCTGGGGCCGTAGCCCAATTGGCAGAGGCACACGGTTTAGGTCCGTGCCAGTGAGGGTTCGACTCCCTTCGGCCCCACGTCTACGACCGCCGCTGGTTCTGAACCGCACCTCATTGTGGTTGCCGCTCTCGATCGAGGGCAGCGTAGTGGTCTCGCTGGTGCTCAACGGGCGGGGACCATTCCGACGGTGGAGGGCAGGCGCCGGCTGCTGTACCGATCGGCCCAGCCGGCGACGGCGTACTCGACGTCGGTAGGCCCCACCATTGAAGGGGTCGCTCCCCTGCCGATCCTGGTCACGGTGCAGAACCCGGCGATCGCCGACGACGCGACAGAGTTCGCAAAGGATCTGGTGGGCAGACGCCGGACTCCGTACGGGCTCGACAGCCCACCTCGGTCGAGGTGCTCAGCTGCGCACACCCCAGGCAGGTGCTGTCTCATACTCCGCGTACCCCAGGAGGAGTCGACACCGCGCTGCCGCGACGGGGGCGGGCGGATCGACGCCGGCCGACCTGGAGATGTCGGCACACGGAACGTCCATTCGGTGATGGCCGAACCCCCTGGGCGCGGCCCGATGAGGAACGTTCCCCAAGTGGCCTACAGTCCACCCAAGGCCTACTGACACAGGTCACAGGTGAGCGCGACGTAGCCAAGCCGGAGGATCCATGAGTGCCGTCCAGGGTCAGCATTCCGCCCACATCCCGCCACCCACCCCACTCGAGGCCAAGTACCTCGCGGTGCAACGGTCTCCGGAGTTCCAGGACCTCCGGCGGCGGTACCGGGGCTGGGTCATCCCGGTCACGGTCGGTGCATTGATCTGGTACCTGGCTTACGTTCTGGTCGCTGCGTACGCCCCCGGCTTCATGGCCATCAAGGTGCTCGGCAACATCAACCTGGGACTCATTCTCGGCCTCCTCCAATTCGTGACAACCTTCGTCGTCACCGGGTTGTACGTGCGCTACGCCGGCCGGGTACTCGACCCGGCATCGGAGAAGATCCGCGATTCGATGAAGGCCGGGGGGCTGTTGTGATCACCACTGTTGTCGCTGCCGAAGGCACCAAGATCGGCAACACCGGGCTGAATCTCGCCATCTTCGCCGCGTTCGTTGCGGTGACGATGTTCTTCGTCCTGCGGGCGAGCAAGACCAACAAGAGCGCGTCGGACATGTACACCGCCGGTGGCGCGTTCACCGGTCGACAGAACGGCATCGCCATCTCCGGCGACTATCTCTCTGCGGCTTCGTTTCTCGGAATCGCCGGAGCGATCGCCCTCTCCGGATACGACGGATTCCTCTACAGCATCGGCTTCCTCGTTGCATGGTTGGTCGCACTGCTGCTCGTCGCCGAGCTGCTGCGCAACACCGGCCGGTTCACGATGGCCGACGTGCTGGCGTTCAGGATGCGGGAGCGCCCGGTCCGGACGGCCGCGGCCACCTCGACGCTGGTGGTGTCCTTCTTCTACCTGCTGGCCCAGATGGCCGGGGCCGGCGGACTCGTCGCGCTACTGATGAACATCACCGACAAGGCCCAACAGGGCCTCGTCATCGCCGTCGTCGGCGTCCTGATGATCGCCTACGTCCTGATCGGCGGAATGAAGGGCACCACCTACGTTCAGATCATCAAGGCGATCCTGCTGATCGCGGGCGCCGCGGTGATGAGCATCTGGGTGTTGGCCAACGTCGGGATGAACTTCTCCGACTTGCTGGGTCGGGGCGCCGCTGCCGGCGCTTCGCTGGACCCCGGTGCCAGGTACGGCCTGACCAACCTGACCAAGCTGGACTTCATCTCACTGGCGCTCGCGTTGGTCCTGGGCACCGCCGGCCTCCCGCACATCCTGATGCGGTTCTACACCGTGCCGACCGCAAAAGAGGCGCGCAAATCGGTCGTCTGGGCCATCGGCCTGATCGGGGTGTTCTACCTCTTCACGCTGGTCCTGGGCTACGGCGCGGCGGCGTTCGTCGGGCAGGACCGCATCAAGGCCGCACCCGGCGGCGCCAACTCGGCCGCTCCGCTGCTCGCCTTCGAACTGGGCGGGACGGTGCTGCTCGGGATCATTTCGGCGGTGGCGTTCGCGACCATTCTGGCCGTGGTGGCCGGCCTGACCATCACCGCATCGGCGTCCTTCGCCCATGACATCTACGCCAGCGTCATCAAGCGTGGCAAGCCTGCACCGGGCGCTGAAGTGAAGGTGGCGCGGATCGCCGCGGTGGTGGTGGGGGTCGTCGCAATCATCGGCGGTATCGCCGCCAATGGGCAGAACATCGCCTTCCTGGTGGCGCTGGCCTTCGCGGTGGCGGCTTCGGCGAACCTGCCGACCATCCTGTATTCGCTGTTCTGGAAGCGGTTCAACACCCGCGGCTGCCTGTGGAGCATCTACGGCGGTCTCACCATCACGATCGTGCTGATCGTGTTCTCTCCGGCGGTCTCCGGGGCGCCCAGCGCGATGTTCCCCGGTGCGAACTTCGATTGGTTCCCGTTGTCCAACCCCGGCCTGGTCTCGATACCGGCATCTTTCCTGCTCGGATTCATCGGAACGGTCACCAGCAAGGAACACCTGGAGAACAAGGCCGCCGAGATGGAGGTCCGCTCACTGACCGGCGCAGGTGCTGAAGGGAAGGCCCTGGACCATTGATCTGGCAGCGAGCCGCGGCAGTCGTCCCGGGCCTGTTCCCGCTCCAGCCCCCACGGCTGGACGGCTCCACCTGGGTCGATCGCCGCCGGGCGGGCCGGCCGACATTCGAGGTGTCCGCGTTGTACGAGATGGGCCAACGGGAGGCAGTCGAGGCGTCCGCCCACGAGATCGCCGAGAAGCTGCTGGACGAGCTGCTACCGGTGATCCCATTGGGGGCCGTGACCGCGGCCGACGAGCCCTACGTACACCGCATCCTCATGGTCGCGACCCAGCTGGGCGTCGGCATCGGATTGGTCGAGATCCGCTCGCTGGAAACGTCTGTCGGCAGTGTTGACCGGCGTATCTGGGCAGTGCTCTGGCTGGCGGTACGGGACCTGCCGGAGATCCCGACGGCGCAACGGTTCGCCGCCGCATACCTGATGCAAGCCGGGCACTTCATCGCCCGCGCCGGGAGCGACCACATCTCAGCCGTGGCTGAGACCCTGATGTCCGACCTGAGAACCACCGCCCGCTGAGAAGGCCTGATGGCGTATTCGTGCCCGATGGCCTCCCGGCCCCCAGTGGTTGCACCATGGGCCTTTTCACACACCAGCGGCGTGACGACGTCCTACGAATGCACCTTGGCCAGAACAACAACACCTCTGGCCGCCCCGACGAAGTCGTGGCCCACCCACGCCCCGCAGCCCGGCCACGCCGCAACACGCTCAGCTCGCCCGCACCACCGCCTGAGCCGGCACTGCCCTCCGAGACCGTCCGGTCCATGCGCTCAACGGGGCAGCAAGGCATACCCATCACAGGACACTTCGGATTGTCGGCGCCGGTGCCACGACAGCCACATGCCGTCGATGACGCGGAAAGACACGCTGGCGCGCGAAGTCCGGACCAACGGAGACCACGGAGCTGACGTCGGAGCCGTTCGGCCGAGCTGGTCGCTCGGCGACTGACCGGTCGGACGGACCAGAACCGGCGTGCCCCAGCCGGGCTCGGAGTGGCGGACCAGAATGCTTCAAGTCTTCCGCGGCGGACTGTTCCACCGGCGGGCCGGCACGACGAGTCGGAACATCGAGGCGAGCACCGGTGACCATCAGCACGGCCGATCCGGCGCCGGGTGCTCCGTCACCTGTTCCGAGGCGCACTCCCCGGCTTGACCGACCGACAACTCGTTCCGGGTCCCGCAGCGCGCCACCTCGAGCAGCGTTCCGGCCAGGCGGCTGGGCTTGCCCCTCGCCCGCCGCAGCACGATAGTGGAACCGCATGCATCTATGGGTGCTACTTCGAAGACCCCGGGTCAGCAGACTAGGCAGGAGGCCACCATGAATCGCACGTTCGGCGCGTCGTTTCTTTCGTTGTGTGTTTTCGCGGCGGTCTCGGGGTGTGCGGACGCGCCGGCAAGTCCCACCGCCGGCACCTCAGCACCGCCTGGCCCCTCGATCGTCGCCACGACGAGTACGGCGTCCCTGAGCCTTGCGCCGTCAACGGCCACCGACAGCGACGGCCTCCGTGCCACGCTGGTGGGCCCGGACGGCGACGAACGTGGGACGGCGACCTTCGCCGAGGTCGCGGGCGGTGTACAGGTCACGGTGCAGGTGGACGGCCTGCCCCCCGGGTTCCACGGGTTTCATGTTCACGGCGTCGGGCTCTGGTGAGCCGAACAGCCAGTCGCCGGACGGGACGCAGACCGGCGACTTTCTCTCGGCAGGTGGGCATCTCGGAGCGGACGCGGCCGGCCACGGGGCACATGCAGGCGACCTCCCCGCGCTGTACGTCACGGAATCGGGGACCGGATCCCTGACCGCGACCGTCGACTCGATGACCGTCGCAGACCTCACGGACGGGGACGGCAGCGCACTGATGGTGCACGCGAGCCCCGACAACCTCGCTCACATCCCGACCCGCTACAGCGCCGAATCGACACCCGGCCCGGACCAGGCGACCCTGAACACCGGGGACGGCGGAGCCCGGATCGCGTGCGGCCAGATCGCAGGTTCCGCGTCCTGACGCCCACCGCTCGACGCCGGTGGTGAGGTGGGCCTGGCCTGCCCAAGCTCCAGTGGAGTGTTGTGTGCTCCCCCTCTGAGGTATCTTCCGAGGCGGGTCGCGGCTGGACGCCACGACCGGAACTCTGCAGCGTGCGCCCACTGTGGTGGGCACGTCGTTGGTGATCCTGGTCGGAACCCCTCACCCGCTGCCCTGCAGCAGCTCAGCCCCTGCCGGCCCTCATACCAGCTCGGGCGACGCGACAGCGTGACCCGCTGCAACGCGGAACCGTGCGCCAACTACCGGCGCCATCGGTCCCCGGCGGATCGACGGCGGCGAGAGGCTCGCGGGCACTCCGGCGTGTGCGGCCACCCCGCCGGGCGGACTTCATTCGACGTCCGTACCCCCGCCGTCGGCCCGGCCGAGCCGACGGACCCGCCGGCGCTCCGCGCGCTTGGCGTCCACGTGCTGCATGGCAGGGTGCGCCGAGATGCCGTGCACCACCACGGACATCGTCACGACCAGCCCGACGATCGCCCACAGCCGTGCGGCGTCGGCCAAGTCACCGAGCTTTTCGATGCCGAACGCCAGGTAGTAGATCGACCCGATCCCGCGGACGCCGAAGAACGCCATCGCACCGCGTTCGCGGCGCGTGCCGGCGGATCCGATCAGCGCCAGCCAGCCGAAGATCGGGCGGAACACGAACAGCAGGACCACCGCCAGCGCCCAGTCGGCCAGGGTCAGCGGGGCCAGCAGCCCGCGAGCGATCGCACCGCCCAAGAGGACCAGCACGAGCACGGTGATCAGCCGCTCGACCTGCTCGACGAAGCCGTGCAGGACGGCGTGGTAGCCGTGCTGACGCTCCGACGCCCGGATGCTGCAGGCGCACACGAACACGGCGATGAACCCGTAGCCGTTCACGAGCTCCGTGACGCCGTAGGCGAGGAAGGTCGCGGCCAGCGCCACGAAGCCGTCCCCCCGCTCGGCCAGCGCGGTACCGGAGCCCAACGCACGCCGGAAGATCAGCCGGCCGAGCAGCCACCCGACGCCGACCCCCATGGCCACCCCGGCCGCCAGCCGGTACACCAGGTCGAAAGCGAACCACCCCCCGATCCATTCACCGGGGCCGAGACCGGCCAGGCCGATCGCCACCGCGGCGTAGGTGAAGGGGAACGCCAACCCGTCGTTGAGACCCGCTTCGGAGGTCAGCGCGAACCGGACCTCGTCCTCCTTCTCGGGCTCGTCCGACGGCTCGCCCACCTGGACGTCCGACGCGAGCACCGGGTCGGTGGGGGCGAGCGCCGCCCCGAGCAGCATCGCCGCGGCCGGCGCGAGGCCGAGCCCCCACCAGCCGATCGCGGCGACCACGAGGACGGTCAGCGGCAGGGTGATGGCCAGCAGCCGCCAGGTGGCGCCCCAGCTCTTCCAGCCCACAGGCCGGTCGATGGCCAGCCCGGCCCCCATCAGCGCGATGATCACGCAGACCTCGGTGAGGTGTTCCGTCGCCACGCCGTACTTCAGCGGGTCGGGAGTTGCGAGATCGGGCAGCAGCAGCCACGTCACCACCCCGGCGCCCAGGAAAACCATCGGCTCGGACAAGGGCAGCCGGCTCAACAGCCCGGGCAGGAGCGCGGCCAACAGAGTGGCCGCTCCGCTCGCCGCGAAGATCCACGCGATCATGTTCACAACCCGTTGTACCCCGCGCTTCGGTGGCGGCAGCCGCGCCATGCCGGAGCTGGGACGAAGCCGCGACTTCTGACCGGCACCGCCGGTGTGCTCACCGACTCAGCCGCCGCCGGCGTCCGCACGCTGCGCCAGCAGAAGCAGAGAACCAGCCTGTCACCGGTCGCCGACGCCGCCGCAAACTTGCCGAAAACTGCGCCGGTGTCGTCGTTGCACCGGCGCGGAGCAGCTGACCCTCGCCACGGGTCACCGGGTGGAAGGCGTTGTCCAGCACGGTGATCCGCGATGAGGTAGTGACGGCCGCCGAACAGTGCCCCGAGAGTTGTACACGGTTGTCCGTGGTGAACAGGATCCCGGCCGGCGCGCTGAGCTCGATGAACGCGCCTGCGGCGTCGGCGCGGGTGCTCGGCAGACTGTTCGGCAGGGCGCTGACGTCGATCTGCTCGGCGTTCATCAGGTCGACGACCTCCCGGGTGCGGGCGCGTCCGGACAGCGGGATCGTCCGAAGCCGCGACGAAACACCAGTAGCGGCACAGGTCGCCGAGGAGGACCATTCCGCCGAAGCCGAGCCGAGAGCCCATCCCCCAGCCTTTCGCGACTGACAGGGATTGCGTCGGCCACCCCTCCATCGCCGACTGTGGTCACCTCGGACACTCTTCCGGGCCGGGCCGGGCGATTTCGGCGTGCGCCGCCGGCCTCGCGGCCGACGGCCGCGCGGCTCGACGGTCAGCTGCCGACACCCACTGGCGCCGTCGAAGCCGCCGTGGCGACATCCCACCACAGCTTGTTCACCGCGTGGTACCGGTCGTCGGCATCCGGCGCTGCGTCCCAGGGCTTGTCGATGATGTAGTGGATGTTCTTGACCTCTGCGGCGTCCCACATCGTCGGGTGTTGGAAGGGCAGCGTCTTGAGCGCGTTGTAGACGTAGGGCTGCGGCACCCAGCGGTGCAGGTAGTACGCGTTCAGGAAGTCCTGCTCGGCGAACGGATACGCCGTCAGGTCGGTGACGGCGGCCAGCGTCGCGATGAGGTCGGTGAACACCGCCTCGTCCGGCTCCACGACGAGAAACCCGCCGTTGAAGTAGTTGTCGACCTTCGGTCGGCTCGCTGGTGTGGTCCAGTCCCCGGCAGTAGCTGTAGAAGCAGTTCTCCGGGACCCAGTTCGCCGGGTAGCTGGCGATCCGGCGCGGATTGCACCGGCACGCGTGGCAGGCGGCGATGTGCCCCTCGGCCAGTGGCAGGGTGAACAGCTCGTCCATGTTCCGGGTCACCAACATGTCGGCGTCGAGGATGACGATCCGGTCGAACTCGGTGAGGCGCCAGGCACCCAGCTTGGACCAGACCTCGGCGAACCGGGCGTTGGCGTAGTTGTCCTCGAGATCATCGGCGGGGCGGACGGTCTCGACCTCTCGCAGCAGGCAACCGTCGTCGGCCAGGAGCTGCCGGCCGGCGGCGTCGATCCCGTCGGTGACCATCACCACGAATGGGTACGGACTGCCGGACGACAGGAGCGAAGCGCGCAGTGTGCGGACCCCCACCAGGTAGTCGGGCTGCGTCAGCAACGTGACCCAGGCGAAGTTGCCGCTCACGCGAACAGTCCCGCGGTGAACGCGTTGGCGAACCGGTGGTCCGGATCCAGCGCCTCGCGGACCTGCCGGAAGGACTCCCACTGCGGGTAGAGCGTCGCCCAGTCGTAGAGCGATTCGTCGAAGTACTTGCCCCAGTGGGGGCGCCCGCCCTCCGCGGCCAGCAGCTTCTCCACCTCGCGCAGGAAGTCCTGGCCCTCCGCCGACAGCGAACCGTCGTCGGAGTAGTAGACGACGAAGCCGAAATAGCAGGTGTCCTGGCCGTTCGACGGGCTGAGCCACGCCTCCGACGCGCCGGTGCAGCGCAGGATCACCGGGTAGTGCATGCGCGGCTTGGTGACGTCGTGCCAGTCCTTGATCTTCTTGATCACGCCACCGGCCAGGTCCAGCGGGATGCCGATCTCGACGTTGATCTGCGGTGTCGCGATCCCGCGACAGAACACCTGATAGATGTCGCCGGTGACGTCGGTGAAGTCACGGAACCGGGTGACAGTGCGGGACGGCTTGTCGTCGACGGCCACCTTGGTGTCGTCGCGCAGCTGCCGCAGCGTCTGGTCGATCGTCTCGTTCATCGTGTTGCTGACGGTCGGGTGCTCCACGAGCCGGCTCCCGCCGGCCCGGTACTCGGCGACCTCGTCGTCGGTGGCGCGCTGCGCGGCCCAGACCTGGACCTGGCCTTCCTGCGGGAACCACCAAGCCTTGACCAGGTCGTTGTCCCGGTTCCAGGTCTGTAGCTCGCCGTCGAGCGAGTCGGCGGACGTCGCCGACTTCACGCAGGTGTAGATCGGCGAAGGCTCGGTGCGCAGGGTGACGCGGGTGATGACGCCCAGCGAGCCCAGCCCGAGCTGTACCGCGGGGAACCACGGGTCGTCACGGTCGAACTCCCGCACAGAGCCGTCGGCCAGCACCAGCCGGATCATCAGCGCGGCGTCGGCGATCGAGCTCTGCTGGAGGCCCTGGCCGTGGGTGCCGGTCGAGATGGCCCCGGCCAGTGTCTGGGCGGCGATCACCCCGGGCGAGGACGGCAGCATCTTCCCCTCGGCGGAGAGCACGGCGTATACGTCGGACAGCGGAGTGGCGCCGGCGAAGGTGGCGGTGTCGTCGGTCAGGGAGATCAGCCCGCGGAGGCCGTTGACGTCGAGCAGGGTGCCGCCGTCGTCGTCGAGTCCGAGCAGCCGGCCCGGCGACATCCGGCTGCCGATCATCCGGACGGCACCGGTGGTGGACGCCAGGAACCCGCAGAGCTCGTCCTCGGTCGTCGGCGTGGCTACCGAACCTGCCGGGGCGATGACGGCGTTGCGGGCCCAGTTGCGGGTCCGGACGTCTTCGCCGGCTACTTCTGGTTGACTACGGGGATACCCCGGATGCTCGACAGCCATGGACGGTTCCTCACCTCGGGTTCGGGTGTGCGGCGCTGAAGAACATCAGCAGAGTGCTCATGTCCACTGTGCCCGGTCGGCACTCGTCCCCGGGTGTGAGGAATGACGCCCCCCTGAGGTGCATCGAGCTGGTCAGGCCGGGTAGTAGTACCACCCCGGTGCTGCCTGCGTCGGTGGCCGGACCGGCGGGTACTGCAGCATCATCTGCGGGACACGTGGGCGGCCTCGGGCCGCCTGTGGTGCGAACAATGCGCCCGGTCCGGCCAGGGACGAAGGAGTACCCCATGACCTCAGTACTGCCCACCTCGATGCTGGCTGCGGTGTGGCCGGGCGATGCCCCGGAGCTGCGGATCGAGCGGATCCCGGTGCCGACCCCGCGCCGCGACGAGGTGCTGATCAGGGTGCGCTCGTGCGGGGTGTGCCACACGGACCTGCACGTGATGAAAGGCGAGGTTCGTTTCCCCAGCCCCGCGGTCCTGGGGCACGAGGTCAGCGGCACCGTCGCCGCCTTCGGCGACGGCACCACCGACCGGCGCGGGCTGTCGGTGGGCGACGACGTCACCGGAGCGTTCATCATGCCGTGCACGACCTGTGACGCATGTCAGCACGGCCGGGACGATCTGTGCGCCTCGTTCTTCAACCAGAACCGCCTCAACGGGACGCTCTACGACGGCACCACCCGGCTGGCCCGGGAGGACGGGACGCCGCTGGCCATGTACTCGATGGCGGGCCTCGCCGAGTACGCCGTGGTGCCCATCGCGGCGCTCGCGGCGTTGCCGCCCGGGATTGCGCTCGAGGAGGCCGCCATCCTGGGCTGCGCCGCGTTCACCGCATACGGCGCCGTGCACCGGGCCGCGGAGATCAGGCCGGGCGAGTCGATGGCAGTGGTGGCGGTGGGCGGGGTCGGTTCCGGGATCATCCAGGTCGGCCGCGCGGCTGGTGCGGCACCCATCATCGCCGTCGACGTGAGCGACGAGAAGTTGGAAGCTGCACGAGCTCTGGGAGCCCACGAAACCGTGAACTCGATGACGTGCGATGCCGTCGCCACCGTCCGGGAGCTGACCGGAGGACGGGGAGTGGACGCCGCATTCGAGGCGTTGGGCCGGCCGGCCACGTTCAACCAGGCGTTCCGGATGCTCGCCGACGGCGGCCGGATGGTCGCGGTGGGCATCGCCGCCGGCGTGGAGAGCGCACAGGTGGAGATAACGCCGCTGGTGCGCCGCGGCCAGCGGGTCATCGGGTCGTTCGGGGCCCGGACCCGAGAAGACCTCGGCAAGGTCGTCGGGCTCGCGGCCGACGGGTCGTTCGACCTGGAGACCGCGGTCACCCGGCGCTACGCGTTGGCCGACGCGGACGCGGCCTACCAGGCGCTGGCGCGGGGCGAGATCACCGGCCGCGCCATCGTCGTCATGGCCGACGTCGCTGCGGACGACTGAATCGCGGCCGGCTGCGCCGTGCGGCCGGCTGCGCTGCGGCCGGCTGCGCTGCGGCCGGCTGCGCCGTGGCCGGCTGCGCCATGCTCGTTGATGCGCCGGTGGGCGCCGGGTCAGAACCCGGCACCCACCGGCGGGAGTTCACCTGCCGGTCGGGGCCTTCTGCCGCCGGTCCAGAGCATCGACGTCGGCCAGGTCGGTGCCCTTGGTCTCCTTGTAGAGGATGGTGCCGATCAGCGACACCACACCCATGATCGCGACGTAGATGGCGACCTTGGACCAGTCGGAGTTCGCCTCGGTCACCGGGGTGCCCTTGGCGGCCACGTTGCTGAGCAGGGCCACCCCGACCAGCGGTGCGATCGAGCCGGAGAACACGCTGGTCAGCTGGGCGCCGATGGAGACCGCGGTGTAACGGATCTTCGTCGGGAACATCTCGCTCATCAACGCCGGCTGCACCGCGTACATCAGACCGTGCACGAGTACGCCGAGGACCAGCCCGAGGGTGAACCACAACGGCGAACCGCCGTCCCGGCTGCCGTCGAAGAGCGAGAAGCCCACCCATGCGTAGACGATCATCAGCACCGCACCGGTCATGTAGATCGGCCGTCGGCCGATCCGATCCGCCCAGCCCGCCACGTACGGAATCCAGAAGATCTCCACGGCATGGGCGATGAGCATGAAGCCCAGGATCGGCACCGGCTTGATCCCGATACCGGTCAGGTAGGTGATGGAGAACGTGACGACCGTGTAGTACAGGACGTTCTCACCTGCTCGGCACAGCATCGAGACGATGATCTCCCGCGGGTACAACCGGAAGACGTCGATGAATGCCGGCCGGTGGCTGACCATCTCCTCTTCCTGCGCGCTGGCCTGCTTGAAGATCGGGGCGTCCTCGACGCTGCGGCGGATCCACCAGCCGACGAACACGATCACCGCGGACAACCAGAACGCGATCCGCCAGCCCCACGCGAAGAAGTCGTCCTGGGAAAGGGTGGTATTCAGGACGAGCATCACCACGGTCGCGATCAGGTTGCCCAGCGGCACCCCCACCTGCGGGAAGCTCCCCCAGAAGGCCCGCCGGTTGTTCGGTGAGTGCTCGGAGATCAGCAGCACCGCACCGCCCCACTCGCCACCCACGGCGAAGCCCTGGATGAAGCGCAGGACGACCAGGAGAAGCGGCGCCCCGAAGCCGATCGTGGCGTAGCTGGGGATACAGCCCATCAGGAAGGTCGCGATTCCGACGATGAAGATCGACAGCTGCAGCAGCTTCTTACGTCCGTACTTGTCGCCGAAGTGCCCGAAGACCAGGCCGCCGAGCGGTCGAGCGACGAAACCGACGGCATAGGTCGAGAAGCCGTAGATCAGGCCCGCCCGCGCCGTCTCACCGGGGAAGAACACGACACTGAAGACGCCGAGGGCGACCGCGGTGCCGTAGACGAAGAATTCGTACCACTCGACCACGGTGCCGGCCATCGAGGCCGCGACCACCTTCTTCAGACTCGTCTTCCCGGCGGGCGGTACGTCGTCCGCAGAGACCGGTCCCTTCACAGGCGGGACATGGGACCCGGTGGAATCACTCATCGGTGAGCTCCTCTGTTGCTGTCGCGGGTGCTGCGTGGATCGGGCGGGGACGGGTTCCTGTCGTGCTGACCGGCGCGCCTGGCGGTGTGACGGACAGCCCGAGTGGGTTCAGGACACGCCTTCGTGGCGTGACCATGCCAGCCGGTTCGCCGAATCGCCACCGGAACGGCGGATACGACGGTTGGCGCCTGAGCGAACCGGACGATCTCCTGATCCGGCCCTCAGTGACATACCCACGCGGCGCGCTTCGAGTCGGCAGCCGACGATCTTGTCGGTGTCGACGCGTATTGCCGGTGTCGTCGTGTCGGCGGCGTCGTCGCGACCGGGGTTGGCGTGGGGACCTATCGTGCTGCGTATGCGTCCGCCCGCCCGGCCGGACGACCACCGTCGGAGGTCCACGATGCAGATCACCGGAGCCGTCCTGGAGGAGATCGGACGAGAGCGCCCCTACGCCCGCTCCCGACCTCTCACGATCGCCACGCTCGACCTCGAGCCGCCGGGACCCGGCGAGATCCTGGTCCGGATGGAGGCGGCCGGGGTGTGCCATTCCGACCTGTCGGTGGTGAACGGGAACCGGGTCCGGCCGGTGCCGATGCTGCTGGGTCACGAAGCCGCCGGCCGGGTCGAGCGCCGTGGTGCCGGCGTGGACGACCTGGCCGACGGCGACCGGGTGGTCATGACGTTTCTGCCGCGCTGCGGCGACTGTCCGGGGTGCGCCACCGACGGACGGATGCCGTGTGTCCTCGGGGCCGCCGCCAACACCGCCGGCGAACTGCTCGGCGGCGGCGGCCGGCTGCACCGCGACGGCATCCCAATCCGCCACCACCTCGGCGTCTCCGGGTTCGCGACGTACGCCGTGGTCGACCGGCGGTCCGCGGTGGTGGTCGGCGATGACGTACCGCCTGAGATCGCCGCCGTACTCGGGTGCGCGGTCCTGACCGGTGGCGGCGCGGTGATCAACGCCGGCCGGCCGGTCGCCGGCCAGGACGTGATCGTCGTGGGCCTCGGCGGTGTCGGGATGGCCGCCCTGATCACGGCGGTGTCCCTGGGCCACGGCGCGGTGGTCGGAGTGGACGGCGTGCCCGAGAAGCGTGCGCAGGCGCTGGACCTCGGTGCCGTCGCCGCGTACAGCCCGCAGGAGGTCGTCGAACGCGGTGTCGTCGCGCCGGTGGTGATCGAAGCCGCCGGCAATGTGCGGGCCTTCGAGACCGCCGTCGCCGTCACCGCACCGGGCGGCACGACCGTCACCGTCGGGCTTCCGGCACCGAGACGCCCGGGCGCAGATCTCCCCGACCACGCTGGTCGGTGAGGCCCGCACGATCATCGGCAGCTACCTCGGGTCGGCTGTCCCGTCCCGCGACATCCCCACCTACGCCCAGCTCTGGCGCGAGGGCAGACTGCCGGTCGAATCGCTCATCTCGTCGCGCATCGGGCTCACCGACATCAACGAGGCCATGGACCAGCTGGCGGACGCCCAGGCGATCCGGCAGGTCATCCTGTTCGACTGAAGCTCGGTGCCCGGGCCCCGGCCGCAGCCCCGGAACCCCTGCGGTGGAACCCCTATCGCAATGATCCGTCAGTGACCGCGGTCGGCGAGACCATCGGCGCCATCACCGTCGGAATCCGCGGCCGGCGAGCAGGCCGGGCCGATCTGGGTCCCGTCGTCACGCCGACAGCGGTGCGGGTGGGCACCGGTGCGCGGCAACACCGCTGCCCACCGCCCGGTCAGCGGCTGGAGCTCTTGAACAGTCCCTTGACGAAGCCGTAGGCGACGGTCGCGAGCAGCAGCACGATACCGATGATGGCGAGCCAGACGAGGCCCTTGACGATGAAACCGATGAACGTGAAGGCGAGCCAGAGGATGAGCAGACCGATGATGATTCCCATGACGCAGCAACCTACTCCCCACTGACGGCAAACCCGTGAAGGCGCGGCGCCGGACGGGTCGCACAGGAAGTAGTGGCAGAGGGCGTGAGATGTACGCGCGGCGCCTCTGGTCGAACACCTGTCGACAGATTCGTTGCGCCACAACCGCTGCACCGCAGGTGTCTTCACAAGCCCCTTCCGCCGTCACGGTCGACCGGGCGCGTTCCACGGCGGCCTGCTGCGGCCCACGACGTCCGTCGTGGCGACCTCGGTCGGCATACTGACCCGATGACACCGACACGTGCCGGCGCCCTGGTCTTCCTCACCTCGGCGGTGGTGCTGGTGATGGAGATCCTGGCCGCCCGGCTGCTCGCGCCCTACGTCGGTGTCACGCTGGAGACGTACACGGGCATCATCGGCACGATCCTGGCGGCGATCGCGTTCGGCGCGTGGTCGGGCGGCCGGTTGGCCGACCGCCGGGATCCGCAACTGCTGCTCGGTCCCATCCTCCTGCTCGGCGGTGCGCTCTCGCTGCTGGTCGTGCCGATCGTGCGGCTGGTCGGGACTGTCCCGCTGGGCACGGGGCCCGAGGCCGTCCTGGTGTTCGCCGGCCTGGCCTTCTTCCTGCCCGCCGCAGTGCTGTCGGCGGTGCCCCCTGTCATCATCAAGATGCAGCTGGCCGACCTGGGCAAGACCGGCCGCACGGTGGGCAGGCTGTCGGCACTGGGCACCGTGGGGGCCATCGTCGGCACCTTCGCCACCGGGTTCGTGATGGTCGCCGCCTGGCCCACCACGCCGATCCTGATCGGCGTCGCCGTGGTGGCTCTCGCGATGGGAATCGCCGTCGAGATCTCCGTGCGCCGCCGGAGCGCGCTCCCTTTCCCCACGGCGCTGGCCGCCGCCGCGGTGCTGCTGGCAACCGGCGGTGGCTTCGGGATCGACCGGCTGAACGAGGCGCTGGACCCGTGCGAGCGGGAGTCGGCCTACTTCTGCGCCCGGGTCGTTCCCGATCTGGCCGGCTGCCCCGACGGGCTGACGCTGTATCTGGACACGTTGCGGCACAGCTGCATCCACCCCGACGACCCGGGACGCCTCGACTTCTCCTACGCCCAGCTGTTCGCCGATACGCTCGTCGCCGCGGGCCCGGACGGTGCCGCTCTGGACACCGTGCACGTCGGCGGCGGCGGCTTCAGCCTCCCCCGCTACCTCGAGGTGAGCCACCCAGGATCGACCAGCCTGGTCCTCGAGCTGGACCCGACCCTGGTCGAGATCGCCGAGGAGCAGCTCGGTCTGACCCTGTCCGACGCATTGCAGGTACGCACCGGCGACGCCCGCACCGCTATGCGAACAGTGCCCGCGGACTCCGCGGACGTGGTGCTGGGTGACGCGTTCGGCGGGCTCGCCGTGCCGTGGCACCTGACCACCGTCGAATGGCTGGCCGAGGTCGAACGGGTGATGCGGCCCGACGGTCAGTACCTGATCAACGTCATCGACGGACCGGACCGCAACTTCGCCCGAGCCGAGACCGCCACCCTCCGCGAGGTCTTCGACCACGTCGCGGTGCTGGGCCCGCCCGACCGGCTGAGCGGGACGGTCGGCGGCAACCTCGTCCTGCTGGCGTCGGACGCCCCGCTGGACCGGGCCGCCATCCTGGCCGCCAACCGCGCGCGCGGTGACGACGACGAGATGCTCACCGATCAGGCGCTCACCGACTGGATCGACGGCGCCGCACCGCTGACCGACGACTTCGCCCCGGTCGATCAGCTGATCGCGCGCTGATCCGGGTCGCCGTCGCCTCCAGCGGTCACCCGCACGTGGGCGACCACGGCGGGCCGGACTTCATCCGGCGGCAGTGGTCTGGACCGCTGCACACGCCCGATGCCGGTGCCCGATGGAACGACGACGACGTCGCCGGCCAGGACGGCCGGACCGACGACGAGATCGTGCTCCACCCGGGCCGGGGCATCCCGGTCCGGAGTCAGGACCTGGGTAGCCGCATCGCCCGCAGGATCGCGTCGTGGACGTCGGTGTTCTTGATGAACCCAGCCAGCCGGTCGGCCCCGGGGCCCTCGGCGGTGACCGGGGTGGCCGCACCGGTGTGGTTGCCGGTGCTCCAGTCGATGGACATCACCAGATCCGAGTTCGCGATCGGGATGAGGTCCTCGGCCTGCTCCCCGACGCCGTTCTCCTCCGCGCTGCCCTCCGGATCGACATTTTCGATGGCCAGCCCACCGGTCTCGTGGTCGCCGACCACGAGGACCAGCGTGCCCGGTGTCCGAGCGGCGAAGTCCAGGGCCATCGACACCGTGTCGTCGAGCGCCTCGCCGGCCTTCACGGTCAGCGTGGCGTTGCCGTGGTGCTCCATCTCGTCGATCCCCTCCTCCTCGATGAGCAGGAAGAAGCCGTCGCGGTCATGCGAGAGCAGGTCCAGGGCCTTGATGGCCATCGTCTTCAGCGGCACCGACGGGTCGTAGATGGCGTTCGCGCTCTCGTCGCGATGCTCGAACATCTCCTCGTTGGCGAACAAGCCGAGCACCCGGCCCTCGGAGACGTCGGCCAGACTCTCGCCATCGCTCACGTAGCTGTAGCCGAGCTCCTGGGCGCGCTTGATGAGATTGCCGGCGGTGCCCTTGCTCTGCTCGGTCGGGTCGGTCACCGGGTTGTCGGACCATGCCCCGGCGTCGCCCGCCGGCAGCCAGAAGTCCTCGCCGCCACCGAGGATGACGTCGGGCTTGCTCTCCTCGAGGTACTGACGGGCGATCTCGCTCTGGTCCGAGCGGTCCAGCACATGCGCGCCGAACGCCGCCGGGGTGGCGTCAGTGACCTGCGAGGTGGTCACCAGGCCGGTCGCCTTCCCGGCCCGGGCCGCCCTCTCGAGCAGCGTGGTGACCGGATTGCCGTCCAGATCGACCCCGATGGCACCGTTGTAGGTGCGGACCCCGGTGGAGTACGCGGTGGCGGCCGCTGCGGAATCGGTGATCGCTTCCTCGGGGTCGGCGGAGTCGGTGTGAACGAGGCCGGTGACGTCCATCTGGTTCATCGCCAGCTCACCGTCCTGGCCCTTGGTGGCCAACCGGATCAGCTCCCGGGCGGCGATCCCCATGCCGTCACCCTGGATGAAGATGACGTTGCGTGCCCTGGACCCGTGGCCGTGCCCCCTCCGGTCGCCGTGTCGGCCGCCGTCGTCGCCGGCCTCCGTGCCGTCGTACACGGTCCGATCCGGTGACGCCGTGGCCACGCTCATGCTGGCTCCGGCCATCGTCGGGGCGGACGAGCCGACCACCGCCGCCGACGCGGCGACGGCGACCACCGCCGCCGCTGAACCGGTCACGAATCGGGACGACCATCTCGTGGTGCGCAGCATCGCGCCTCCTCACTCGCGGCGCCGGCACCGTTGCGTGGCGCACCGGGCCAGATTCACACACGGTGCACCGTGTAGCAATCCGAACGAGTTAATGCTCGTACCGGTTAGGTCACGCTTCTGACAGGCGGCCGGGGAGGACCGCCGTCGATGCCAGGTCACATTGCCATTCCAGCGCTGAGCCACCCGGACGTGCATGCTCTCTCTGGAAAGACCACGGACCCAGGGACCGGTGGAATCCGCCATCCCCACAGCAGGGCACCCTCTTCCCGGTCTCCGCAGCGGGTGATTCCGGTGAGATCCAAGAGTGAGCGTACGAACTCCAACCCGGGTACACAGCTCACTTGCGGTCAGCCTTCGGGCCGCTCCACGACGTGCACCAGGGAATGCGGCGCTCCGACGTCCGGCGCCAGGAACGAGTCGGGTGCCAGGATGCCGAGCGGGTCGAAGGCCGCCTTGACGGCGCGCTGCAGCAACAACTGAGTGTCCCCCAGTTCGTCGCGGAGCCAGCGCCGCTTCACCACGCCGACACCGTGCTCACCGCTGATGGTGCCGCCCAGAGCGAGGGCGGCCCGGACCAGTTCGTCGGCCGCCCGGTCGAGGACCGCAGGCGGCCGCGTCTCGCCCGGGCGCTTGGGGGCCGACAGCGCGGGGTGCAGGTTGCCATCCCCCGCGTGGGCCAGGGTGGCCACGAGAAGTCCATGGCGGGCCCCGATCTCCTCGACCGCCCGGATCATCTCGACGAGCCGGGACCGGGGCACGACGACGTCCTCACCGATCTTCCAACGGTCCGGCTGCGGGCCTCGTCCGGTGCGGCGGAGTTCGATGAACCGGGTCGCCTCGTCCCCGTGCACCCGGCGGGCGGCGGCACCGGCAAACGCGAGGACGTCCACCAGTTCGTCGGCCTCCCGGTCAGCGCCGTGGCCGTCGGTCTGTATCAGCAGCAGAGCCCGGCCGTGAGCCAGGAGGTCGGTACCGCGATGGGCGTCGATGTCGGCCATCGTCCCGGCGTCCATCAACTCGACCATGCTCGGCTGTACCCGGGAGCGGACGACCGCCTCGACAGCGGCCCCGGCGTCGGCCAGCGAAGCGGTGAAAACGACCAGCGTCTCGGTCCGGGCCGGCAGCGGCCGTAGCCGCAGCGTCGCCCCGACGACCACCCCGAGAGTGCCCTCGCTGCCGACGAACAGGCCCACGAGGTCGAGCCCGGTCACCCCCTTGATCGTCCGGTGGCCGGTGCTGATCAGCGAACCGTCGGCGAGGACGACGTCCAGGGCCAACACCGATTCCCGGGTCACGCCGTACTTGACGCAGCGCAGGCCGCCGGCGTTGGTGGCGATGTTCCCGCCGAGGGTCGACAGGGCGTAGCTGGCCGGGTCCGGTGCGTACCGCAGGCCCACGCCGGCCGCGGCCCGATCGAGGTCCGCGGTGATCACTCCCGGCTGCACCACGGCGATCTCGTCGTCCGGCTCGATGGCCACGATCCGGTTGAGACGTTCGGTGGACAGCACGATCCCACCCGGTGGGGCGATGGCGGCACCGCTCAGACCGGTACCCGCGCCGCGGACGACGACCGGGGTGCGATGCGCCGTCGCGATCCGCAGCGTCTCCTGTACGTCGGCCACGTCGGCCGGCCGGACCACCGCGGCGGCCGGTCCGCGACTGTGCAGGCCCGTCCAGTCGGTGGCGCAACGGGCGATGGTGGCCGGGTCGGTGGCCACCGCGTCGGGCGGCAGGGCAGCAAGCAGCGCCGTGACGACATCCACGGACACCTCCCCTCGCAGGTTGCCGAGACCCATTGTGATCAGTTCGGGGCGCCGTGACGGCCGGCGCGGCCGCCGGTCGCCTTTCGTCGGACGACTCAGGCGGTGGCGGCGGGCGACTTCTCGGCGATGAGTCGGCTGCCCTTCTCGTAGTCGTCGTCGGCCTCGTGCGTCAGCACGCCGACCGCGACACCGTCCGTGGAGTACCAAGCGGTGAAGGAACCCGCACCGTGGTCGACCACCTCGACCTCGTCGTAGCCGTCGCCCCACGACTTGTACTGCAGCGAGTGCTCGCCGATGGTCGACCAGAACCCCGGGACGTCGGTCCAGGAGTCGGCCACCCCGGCCGCGGAGCGGCCCGCGATGGTGCCCATCCGGTCCGCCTCGCCCCAGTGCTCGACACGGAGCCGGCGTCCGGCGGTGGCGTTCTCCGCCATCACCACGTCCCCGGCCGCGAACACCCCGGGGACCGCGGTGGCCATCGAGGCGTCGACGAGTATCCGGCCGTCGTCGGACAGCGCGAGTCCGGCCAGGCCGGCAACCGTGCTGTTGGGCGTCACGCCGAGCGCGGCGAGGACGAGATCGCCCTGGTAGCTGGCGTTGTCGGTGACGACGGCGCCGCCGGGATCGATGCTGCGGACCGGCTCGGACGACACGATGGTGACGCCGACGGCCGTCAGCCAGCCGGCGATCCGCTCGGCGACGTCGCGGCCCAGCCGCTTCAACTGGGGCAGCTCCTCCGAGGTCACCATGGTGACGTCCACCCCACGGCGGGCCATGGTGGCTGCCGCCTCGCATCCGATGAAGCCCGACCCGATGACGACGGCCCGCTTCGCGCTGCCGGCCGCGGTGCGCAGGAAGCGCCCGTCGTCCAAGGACCGCAGCTTGGCCACCGCGGGGTGGTCACCGCCGTCGACGGGCGGCACAGCCGCTGCGCACCCGGTGGCGAGAACGACCTTCTCGTAGGTGATCTCGCGGCCCGACGCAGTGGTGACGACACGGGTGCCGGTGTCGAGGCCGGACACCGGCTCGGACAGCCACAGCTCGATGTCCCGGTCGTCGTAGTCGGCGAGCGGACGCTGCAGCATCTCGTCGTCGCGGACGTCGCCACTCAGGAAGCCCTTGGACAGCGGTGGGCGGCGGTAGGGCGGGGTGTCCTCGGCGGTGATCAGGACGACGCGGCCGCTGCCGCCCGCCTCGCGGTAGGCCGCCGCCGCGGAACGGCCGGCGGGCCCGCCGCCGATCACGATCAGGGCGGCGGATTCGGTGTCGGTGCCGGTCTGGGTGGGAACCGTGGGGTCAACGGGAGTGGTCATGATCGACACCTTCCCCCGATCGGCCCCGAAGCAAGCGCCTTCAGCGCAGCACGCCCGCCGACCGCGCGGCGCGCAGCCAGTCCGGGAACTCCGACAGCAGCCGCCGGTACAGCTCGGCGTCGTCGATGCGGTCGATGTCGGTGACGGCGAAGAAGCCGACGTTGTCGACGACCCGGCCGGTCATCTCGTCGAGCTTGGTGAGCACGCCGAAATTGTTACGACCGATGCCGACGAACTGCCAGAACGCCGGCAGGTTCGCCGCCCGCTGCATCAGCTTGGTGATCTCGCGCTTCTTGGTGAAGCCGCCGTCGGTGAAGAACAGCACCAGGGTCGGCAGGGTCTGGCCCTCGACCGTCCGGATGATCTCGTTCATGATCGGGATCTCGTCGTTGTAACCACCGATGCGCCGGTAGTCGATACCACCGTGCACGCCGTCGATGTGGATGAACTCCGCCATCCAGCGCTCGAGATCCTCCACCCGCAGATCGGGCAGCTTGGCGAAATCGACGGCGTACAGATAGCACTCGAGAGAGCCGTCGTCGTCGAGCTGCGTGGCGACCGGCACCATCCGCTCGACGACCCGGTGCACGATGCCGGCCTGGTACTCGTCGTACATCGAGCCGGTCTTGTCCAGCACCAGCACGATCCGGGCACGCTCCTGCGCCGCGCCCAAGGTCTTCAGGACCTTGTGCACCTCGCGCTTGCGCAGATCCAGCTTCTGACGCTTCTCCATCGACAACCGCTGCTCGCCGGGAACCGAGCGCGGGCCGTCGGCGGTCGGAGGCGCGGTGGTCGGGGGCGCGGTGGTCGGGGGCACGGTGACCGGCGTCGGGGCGGGCCAGCCGCTGGGCGTCGCGGGCGGTGCTCCGGCCGGGGCCGGCCATCCGCCGCCACCACCGCCGGCGACCGGCGCCTGGTAGGGCGGCGGCGACAGCGGATCGGGGGCGGGCGTGGGCCACTGGCCGGGGGCGGGCGGCACCACGCTGACGGAGGTCGGGAGCGAGCCGGCGGTGTTCCACGGGTCGTTCGGGACAGGCGGCGCCGGGGGCGCTGTTGCGGGCTGCGGGGTCGGGGCGGGTGCCGGCGCGGGGGCATCGTCGACGCTGACCCCGTGCTCGCGGGCCAATGCGGCCAGTCCCTGGGCCCAGCCGGCCGAGATGTTGCGCAGCTTCCAGGCGCCGGCCCGCCGGTAGACCTCCACCAGCACTGCGGCCCGCTCGGTGGTGAAGCCGGTGGCCGCGGCGCGCTGGTCGTCCGTCCCGGCGGTCACGGTGACGCCGAGCCCGGCGATGGCGGCCAGCGATCCGGTGACCGCGTCGTCCAGCGACACCGCGACCGCAAGGGTCTCGATCTCGGCCGGGACCTTGGTCAGGTCGACGGTGAGCCGGTCGCCGGCGGCCAGCCGGACCGCGCCCTCCGGAGAGGCCGGCTGGTTGAAGAAGATGAAATCGTCGTCGCTGCGGACCTTGCGGTCGGCTCCCAGCTGGAAGGCCATCAGGTCGACCGCGCCCTGACGGGCCCCGGCCACGGAGATGTCGAGACTGGTCGAGTTCAGCGGTGCGTTCGCGCCCCGGGTCAGGTCAGGCATGGGACCACCATTCCAGACGGCAGGCCGACCTGGCGGCCTGATCGGGCGAGCTTGACGGTCTGCTGTGACGTCGATTTCGTCGGCATGGCCGTGCTGCCGCGGTGCCCGCCGGCACCGCCGGGGACCTGCCGGCTGCCCCGCCGCACCCGCGTCCTCGGCGCGGCGCTGCGGGACACCACGATCCGGGGGCCCGCCGGGCCACAATGAACCCCCACCGAAGGAGAGATCACCCCTGATGCCGCACCCGCTGGATCCGCTCAGCCCCGATGAGATCCGTCGGACCACCGCCACCCTCGCCCGCGACGCCGGGGTGGGCCCGTCGTTCCGGTACGCCTCGCTGACCCTCGCCGAGCCGGCCAAGGCCGACCTGCTGGCCTGGACTCCCGGGAAGACGCTCCCCCGGCGGGCCGCCGCGGTGGTGTGGGACCGCGCCGACAACCGGGCCCACGAGGCGCTGGTCGAGCTGACCGAGGACGCCGGCGTGGTGGTGTCGTTCGAGCACGTCCCGGGCGTCACCCCCAACTTCACGGTCGACGAGTGGCACGAGTGCGAAACCGCGATGAAGGCCGATCCGCGGGTGGTCGCGGCGTTGGCCGAGCGCGGCGTGACCGACCTCGCTCTCGTGGTCATCGACGTCTGGACCTACGGGTTGTCGCTGATGCCGGAGCGGTACCGGGACCGCCGATTGGGCTGGGCTGACATCTGGGTCCGCACCGCGGTCGGCGCCAACCCCTACGCGGGACCGCTGTCGGGGCTCAAGCTGATCGTGGACATGAACACCATGGAGCTGCTCGAGCTGGACGTCGACCCGTTACCGGCGGCGCCGCCCGCACCGGTGATGGGCGAGTACGTGCCGGCCCTCGTCCCCGGGCAGCGGCTGCGGGCCGACCTGAAGCCGCTGGAGGTCAGCCAGCCCGAGGGGGTGTCGTTCAGCCTCGACGGCAACGAACTCCGCTGGCAGAACTGGTCGATGCGGATCGGCTTCAACGACCGCGAGGGCCTGGTGCTGCACCAGGTCGGCTGGACCGACGGGGACGTGACACGGCCGGTGGCGCACCGGATGTCGTTCGCGGAGATGATCGTCCCGTACCGGGACAGCTCGTTCGACCATTACCGCCGCACCGCTTACGACATCGGCGAGTGGGGCCTGGGCAACATGACCACCTCGCTGACCCTGGGGTGTGACTGCCTGGGCGAGATCCGTTATCTGGATGCCGTTCTCGCCGACAGCCGCGGCGAGCCGTCGGTCATCGAGAACGCGGTGTGCATCCACGAGGAGGACAACGCCGTCCTGTGGAAGCACGTCGACCCGTAT
Organism: uncultured Actinomycetota bacterium; assembly: GCA_963700115.1. Classification (GTDB taxonomy): domain Bacteria; phylum Actinomycetota; class Actinomycetes; order Mycobacteriales; family Nakamurellaceae; genus Nakamurella. The sequence goes on from OY969473.1 coordinate 2,532,034, forward strand.
GCCGGCGCCGAGGTCCGCCGGATGCGCCGGCTCGTGGTCTCCCTCCACGCCACGGTGGCCAACTACGAGTACCTCATCTACTGGCGCTTCCACCAGGACGGCAGCATCGAGTGTGAGGTCCGGGCCACCGGGATCATGGTGACCACCCCGCTGCGCGAGGGCGCGGCGACACCGGCCACCGGCACCCTCGTCGACCAGCGCACCTACGCACCGTTCCACCAGCACTTCCTGGTCGCCCGGCTCGACCTGGACATCGACGGCCCGACCAACGAGGTGCTCGAGATCGACTCGATGGGCGCACCGCTCGGCCCCACCAACCCGCACGGTCTGGACCTGGTCACCACCGCGACCACCATCGCCGACGAGTCGATGGCCGGCCGGGACTACAACTGGGCGACGCAGCGCGCCTGGAAGGTACAGAACACCGAGCGCCGCAACGGCCTCGGCACCCCGACGGCCTACAAGCTGGTGCCGACCGGCTGCTTCCCGGCCATGATGGACCCCGGGGTGCCGCAGTACCTCCGGGCGCCGGTGATCGGTCACAACCTGTGGGTGACCCGCCACCACGACGACGAACGCTGGCCGGCCGGGGCCTACCCGACACAGAGCGAGGTCGACGACGGGATGACCCGGTGGACGTCCGACGCCGAGAACCTCGTCGGGACCGACGTCGTGCTCTGGTACGTCTTCGGGCTGCACCACCTGACCCGGCCCGAGGACTGGCCGGTGATGCCCGCCGACACCGTGTCGTTCTGGCTCAAGCCGTTCGGCTTCTTCGACCGCAACCCGTCACTGGACGTGGCCCCAGCACCGGGCCACGGGGCGAGCGGCGCGGCCGTCGAGGGCGGGGTGCCCGGGCCGCACTGCACCTGACGGTCGGGTCCCGCGGGAGCACGGTTCGGGCTGAGGGCTCACCGCCGGGAGGCATTGCGCTGCCGAGATCCGTCAACGCGGCCGACATGACGGCCGCGAGAACGGAAGACGGCAGCGCCGACGACGAGCACGGAGCCGAGCCCGGCGCGACGTACAGCCGGTCAGACGAGGCGGACCTGAGGGTCGTCGCTGACCTTCAGGGCGGCGATCTGCTCGACGCACCACGGGCTGAAGGCGAACGGGGTGGCCTCGACGGCCGCGACCAGCCGGCTCCAGGGCACCCACGACGACTCCATCACCTCGAAGCGGTCGGGGTTGAGGTCGCGGCCGGGCTCGACGGCGGTCCCGACGAAGACAGGGCAGATCTCGTTCTCACAGACGCCGCTGGCGTCCCGGGCCTGGTACGCGAAGTCGGGCAGCACGCAGCGCAGGTCGGCGATGGTCAGCCCGAGCTCGGTGTGGGTGCGTCGCCCGACGCCGTGCGCCGGCGGCTCGTTCAGCTTCTGATGGCCGCAGCAGCTGTTGGTCCACACCCCGGGCCAGGTGAGCTTGGACAACGCCCGGCGGGTCATCAGGACGTTGCCCGCGCCGTCGAACAGGTACACCGAGAACGCGAGGTGCAGCGGGGTGAACGCGGTGTGTACCTGCGACTTGCGTTCCTCGCCGATCGGGGTCCCGGCCTGGTCGACCAGCACCACGAGATCGTCGACCATCGGTTCTTCCTCCACCGTCGCGCGGGCATCCCCCGCGGAGACCCGTCCCTACAGTAACGAGCCGGTCGCGACCCTCCGGACACGGCGGTATCAGCGTCGTCACACCCTCCCCTGTGGCGTCGGGCCGGCCGTCGCCACAGGTACCGTCGCAGCATGAGAACCGTTCCTGGACGCACCGGCTCGGTGGTCATCGTCGGCGCCGGCCTCGGCGGCCTGTCCGCCGCCCTGCGACTCGCCGGAGCCGGCCGCACGGTCACCGTGCTGGAGCGGGAATCCGTTCCGGGCGGCCGCGCCGGTCGCCTCGACCTGGACGGCTTCCAGTTCGACACCGGCCCCACCGTGCTGACCATGCCCGAGCTGATCGAGGACGCGCTGAACTGCGTCGGTGAGACGTTGACCGACCGGCTGGAGCTGATCAAGGTCGACCCGGGCTACCGCGCCCGCTTCGCCGACGGGTCGGTGCTGGACGTGCACACCGACTTCGACGCGATGACCGCCGAGATCGAGAAGAACTGCAGCCCCGGTGATGTCGACGGCTACCGACGCTTCGTCGACTACCTGACGAAGATGTACGAGCTGGAGCGCCCGACGTTCATCGACGCCAACCTCGACGGCGTCGCCGGCCTGATCGGCGCGCCGGCGGTCAAGCTGCTGGCGATGGGCGGGCTGCGCAAGCTGTCGTCGGTGGTGAACTCCTACCTGTCCGACGAGCGGCTGCGCCGCATCTTCTCGTTCCAGGCGATGTACGCCGGGCTCGCCCCGCAGGACGCGCTGGCCATCTACTCGGTCATCTCCTACATGGACTGCGTGAAGGGGGTGTTCTTCCCCAAGGGCGGCATGCACGCCCTGCCGGTCGCACTGGCCGCCGCCGCGGCCGACGCCGGCGTGCAGTTCCGTTACGACACCGAGGTGTCCCACATCGACGTGCACGCGGGCCGGGCCCGCGGCGTGGTCACCACCGACGGCGAGCGGTTCGACGCCGACGTGGTCGTGGTCAACGCCGACCTGCCGATCGCCTACCGGGAGCTGCTCGAGCCGCAGTACACGCCGAAGGCGGTCAAGCGGCTCGACTACTCGCCGTCCTGCGTGCTGCTGCACGTCGGCAGCAAGACCCGCTACGACGACCTGCTGCACCACACCATCGATTTCGGCACCGCCTGGGAGTCGACCTTCGACGAGATCATCCGCAAGGGCGAGCTGATGAGCGATCCGTCGTTCCTGGTCAGCAACCCGACCGCGACCGATCCGTCGCTGGCCCCGGACGGCAAGCAGACCTACTACGCGCTGTTCCCGTGCCCGAACACCGTCAGCGGAGCGCACCTGGACTGGGCGGAGCTGGGCCCGCGCTACCGCGACGAGATGGTCGAGACCATGGAGAAGCGCGGCCTCCCCGGCTTCGACGCCGGCATCGAGGTCGAGCGGCTGGTCACGCCGGCCGACTGGCGCGACATGGGAATTGCGGCCGGAGCGCCGTTCTCGGCCAGCCACAGCCTGTTCCAGACCGGACCGCTGCGGCGTCCGACGCTGGACCGGTCGATCGAGAACCTCGTCTTCTGCGGCGCGAACACCCAGCCCGGGGTCGGCGTGCCGATGGTGCTGCTGTCGGGGCGGTTGGCCGCCGAGAGGATCACCGGAGCCGTCGGTTGAGCACCCGCCTGAGCCAGCGGGTCGACGCCGAGCTCGACGCCGCCGGCATCACGGATCCGTTGCTGCGCAACGACTTCCGGATCAGCCGGGATCTGGCCCAGGAGCACGGCCGGACGTACTTCCTGGCCACCCGCTTCCTGCCGCCGGAACGTCGGTCGGCGGTGCACGCGTTGTACGGCTTCGCCCGCACCGCCGACGACATCGTCGACGACCCGTCGCCGGCGGCCACCCCGGAGCTGAAAGCGGCGAAGCTGCGGGAGTTCTCGGCGAGCATGTCCGATCCGGCGCATGCCCACCCGACGGTCCGCGCGGCCCTGCACACCGCCCAGCGGTACGACCTGGATCCGGAGCTGTTCACCGCGTTCCTGGAGTCCATGCGGATGGACCTGACGATCACCGAGTACGAGACGCACGCCGACCTGGACCGCTACGTCTGGGGCAGCGCCGCCGTCATCGGGTTGATGGTGACGCCGGTGATGGGCACCGTGACCAGCGTCGAGGAGGCGTCACCGTACGCCGCCGATCTGGGTGTCGCCTTCCAGATCAGCAACTTCATCCGGGACGTCGGTGAGGATCTGCGGCTGGGCCGCATCTACCTGCCGCTGGAGTCGTTGCGCCGGTTCGGGTTGGACCGGGCCCGCCTGCAGACCGAGGTCGTCGACGACGACGTCCGCGGCATGCTGGCGTCCGAGATCGACCGCACCCGGGCCATCTACCGCCGGGCGGAGCCGGGCATCGCGATGCTCGCCCCCGGAGCGAGGGGATGTGTGCGGGTCGCGTACCAGCTGTACGGCGACATCATGACGGCCGTGGAGCGGGCCGACTACCAGGTCTTCGGGCCGCGGATCCGGGTGTCGCGGCGTCGCCGGGCCCAGATCGCCGGCCGGATCGTCACCGACGCGGCGCGCTCGACGCTGCGACGCGGCGGGCGCGGCGCGCCCGGGCCGACATCGTGACCGGGCCGAACCCGGAGTCGGAGCCGTGCGTGCCGGACACCCGGGCCGGCATCACGGCGAGGTGGCGAAGTCCGTCTCAGACGGTCCGCCGCAGCCGTAAGGATCCGGCGGGAGCCAGCGTCAGGCCGCCGCGGACCGCTCCGTCGCCGCTGACCCGGCTGAGATCGGACCCGGCGAACGCCGCGACCGCCGTCCGCAGCATCAGGGTCGCCAGGCCCGCCCCCAGGCAGGTGCGCTCACCGGCGGCGAACGGGATGTAGCCCCAGGCCGGTTTCGGTCCGTCGAAGCGTTCGGGCCGGAACGCGGTGGCGTCCGGCCAGAGGTCCGGGCTGCGGTGGGTCAGGTACGGGCTGTAGAGGACCATCCGGCCGGCGGGCACCGGCACGCCCTCGATCTCGGTGTCGGCGGTGCAGATCCGGCTGCCGATCCACCCCGAGGGATACAGCCGCAGCGTCTCCTCGACGACCTGCGGGGTGACGTCGGCAGTCGTTGAGATCGGGCCGGGCGGCGAGCTCCCACAGGGCGAAAGCCAGGCTGTGCGCGGTGGTGTCGTACGCCGCGGCGATGACCACGCGGGCCTCCTCGACGCCGCCGTCGAGGGTGGCGAAGAGCTCGGCCAGCGAACCCTTCTCGGGCGCGGCGAAGACGGACTCCAGGGCGGTGTTCATCTTCCGGATGCGGAACGGGCGACGCAGCAACGGCCCGGGCATCGGGCTGTCCAGCGGCGCGACGTAGGACTCCAGCACACCCGGCGCGAAGGTGCTGCCGAAGAAGGCGCGGGCCAGCATCGCCAGCACCACTGTCGACGCCCAGGCGCCCGCATCGAACTCCCCGACCGGCAGGGCCTCGCCCACGAGGTCACCGAAGTCGGTGCCGAAGGCCGTGGTGACGGCGCGGCGGTGGAACGTCGGGTTGAGCTCGGCCCGGCGTTCGCGGTGGCCCGGGTTGTCCTGGGACACCACGCCGGCCGAGAGGTAGGGCGAGAGCTGACTGAGACTGCCCTTGCTGTGGAAGGTGTCGAGGTCGCCGAGCACGGCACGGTTCCACTCCGGGGTGTACCCGACGGTGACACCCCGCCAGAGCCGGAGGTCGAACGCCGGTCCCAGCGCCGCACCCTCCTCGAGCAGCCGCAGCGGATCCGACGTCCAGCGGGGCAGGTGGCCCAGGCCGGGCACGCCGGCCGGCCGGGGCAGGCCGGGCGTACCGCCGGCGGCGGTCTCCAGGTCGTTCACGAGTACCGACGTCCCTTCCAGATCTGTTCCCGCCGCAGCGCCTGTCGCACCACCGGGACCGCGGCGACCGGAGCCGCCGACACCAGGGCGGCCGCCGTCCAGTCGCGGCCCCCGGTCTTGCCCTCCACCAGCAGCCGCTCCGCGATGCCCAGCGCCGCGGCCAGCCGCCAGCGCCGCGACCGGGCGAGCAGCACCGGCGCGGTGTAGGCGAGCAGGTGCCACGCGAGTCCCGCCACGACCAGCGACCGACGGCCGCCGGTCACCGGGAGCAACCCGCGGCCGAGGCCGACGACGACCTCGGAGCCGCTCTCGTACATCCGGATCCGCACGGCGTCCCCACCGAGCGCCAACCCGAGCTGCAGGCCGAGGCGCCGGGTACGGCGGGCGATGGCGACATCCTCCACCACCTCGCCGCGGACCGACGCGAATCCACCCAGCCGACGGTACGCGGACCGCGAGAAGGCCAGCAGCGCACCCTGTGCCGACGCCGCCGACCGCGCTGCCGGGGTCGGCACCCGCAGCAACGGGAACGGCAGGAAACACAGCACCACGTCGGTGATCAGCGGGGTGAGCAACCGCTCCGCCCAGCCGCCCACGAGCTGTCGCGGGAATACGGAGAAGACGTCGGCCTGTTGCCGTTCCATCTCCGCCACCACCGCCGCGACGGCCCCGGGCGCGAACCGGACGTCGGCGTCGCAGTAGACGAGCACCTCGGCGTCGGTGGCGTCGGCCAGCTGGGCGCAGGCCCAGGTCTTGCCGGCCCACCCCGCCGGGCGCGCGGTCCCGGCCAGCACCCGGACGACGGTGTCCGCGGGTAGCGATCCGGCCTCGCGCAGGGCGGTGACGGTGCGCTCGATGAGCGCGGCCGTGTCGTCGGTCGAACCGTCGTCGAGGAAGAGGATCTCGGTCACGCCGGACTGCAGCATGCCGGACAGCGTGTCCGGCAGTCGGTGTGCCTCGTCCCGGACCGGGACCAGCAGCGCCGCCTGCGGGACCGCCCGGCCGACGGTCGGGCGACGCAGCGTGGGAAAGAGCAGCAGATTCGCCAGCAGGGTCGCGAGCTTGCCCATCAGGAAGGCCAGCACCAGGGACGCCACCCCGCGCGAGACCATCGAGGGCGCAGGGCCTCTCATCGGCCGGGCCGCAGCGCGCTGAACCGCTCGTGCCAGCTGCGGACCCCCGGGACGACCGGTCGGAACCCGGGCAGCGGCGCCATCGGATCGGCGGCGGCGAGTCACAGCGTCCACGCCGGCGAGCCGCACCTCCGAGCACCTGCCGCCAGGTCGTCGGCCGGCGCCAGCGGCGCCGACAGCCGCAGATAGGCCTCCGGAGCCTGCTGACCGCGCAGCACCACCCGGGTCGCCACCGCCCGCAGCTCCGCGCCGGACCGGTCCGCCAGCCAGCCGGGCACCCGGCCGGACCGGGCCGAGGGGACCGGGCGGCAGCAGCACGCCCTCCGGGAACACCACGAGCACCACGCCGTCGCGCAGCATCTCGACGGCGGTCCGCAGCTGATCGGTGCCGACCACCCCGACCTGTTGGAACAGGCTCTGCCGCCCGACGTTGCCGGCGCTCCATCAGGACACCGACGTCACGCCGGCCGACCGCCCGTAGGGCCGCCGCGGCAGCGAAGAAGTCCCACCAGCTGTGGTGGTTGGACGCCCACACACAGCCGCGGGACGGCAGCTCGCCGTCGACCCAGACGCCACGCAGGTTCCGTCGGACCAGCTGGTCGATCCCACCGCGCAACGCCCCTTCGGCGCCGGTGTTCAACGACCCGGCGGCGAGGCCGCGCCACCGGGTCGCAGCGCGCGGCACCGGACTCACCCGGCCGCCGACCCGTGGACGTCCAGCCCGGCGAGCAGGGCCGTGTCCTCGGCTGCAGACCCGTGGACGTCCAGCCCGGCGAGCAGGGCCGTGTCCTCGGTCGCCGACCGCGGGGCGACGAGTTCGGCGCCCTCGGCGATCTTGCTGCGCAGCTGCGCCTCGACGTAGGCCATCGGCAGCGCAGCCAGCGCGCGGGCCACCTCGACCGCCGCCACCGAGCCGTTCACCGGGGCGAGCGCGGCGACGGCCGTCATCGACTTCGACGCCCGTCGCGCGAAGGACCGGGCCAGCTCCGCGGTACGTTCGGCACCACCGGACGCCAGCACCAACGCCCGGGCGCGCGCCGCCCCGGCGCCGTCGAGCCCGGGTCGCAGCAACGGGGCGAGCTCGCCGCGCGGGCCGCCGACCAACGCGTAGACCGTGGGCATCGTCACGGTGCCGGCGACGAAGTCGGCACCGCAGGGCTTGCCGAGCAGCAACGGCTCGGATGCGACATCGAGGACGTCGTCGACCAGCTGCAACGCCACCCCGAAGTCCGACCCGAAGGTGCCGATGGCCCGGACCTGCGCCTCGGGAAGCCCCGCCCGGCGGGCGCCGATCCGGCAGGCGGCCCGGAGCAACGCCCCGGTTTTGAGTTGCGCGACCCGGAGCACGTCCAGCGGCCGGGCGGTGGGGTCGAAGGCCAGTGCGGCCTCCAGCTCCTCGCCGGTGCACATGTCGGCCAGCGCGTCGGCGAGGTCCTCGACGTCGGCGGCGTCGCACCGGGCCACGTAGCGCCAGCTCTGGGCGATCAGGGCGTCGCCGGCGATCACCGCGGTGGGCAGGCCCTCGGCGCGGTGCACGGCAGCCACCCCGCGTCGGGTGTCCGAGCCGTCGAGCAGGTCGTCGTGCAGCAGGGTCGCGCTGTGCAGCAGTTCCACCGCGGCGGCCGCACCCAGCGTCGCTGCACGGTGCCCCGGATCGTCGGCCAGTCCGCCGGGACCGTCACCGCCGGCCAGCGCGGCACACCGGAGCAGGAGCTCGGGCCGGAGCCGCTTGCCACCCGCCTCGACGATCCGCCTGCTGCCGCTGCGCCCCGGCTCGCTGAGCCGCTGGAGGGCGGCCTGCAGGAGCTCCTCGACGGCGTCGCCGCGATGTCGGGACGGTCATCGGGGATCGACCGGGAGCAGAGCGGTCCGGGGGTCCGCGATCGGAGCGAGGATGGGGACGGTCCTTCCGGTGGAACGGGTGGCACGGGCGGCGTCCGGACGTCGGATGACCGGGTGGGAACACCATGATCCCATCGAACCCGGCATTTGTGGTCCCGGCACCGGTCCGGACGGTGCCGCGCCCGGTCGCCGCGGCGGCGCTCCGGCTCGGCCCCGCGTCAGCTGCCTCGACGGACCGACCGTCGTCGGGATGTTCTCCATTGCTCCTCCACCGCTGCGCCACCGGGCGCTGCCGTATCGCCCGGCAGGGCCGATCGGTCACCGGAGGTGACCGGGAGGAGGCCCGATCTGCCCGGGCATACTCGTCTGGTGGCCGGAACGGATGCACCCCGAGCGGACACTCGTGTGACCGGTTCGACGGTCGGTCGGGTCCGCGGGCTGTGGGGGGCCTGTCATCCGGCCCCCACCGTGGCGGTGACCGGGCTGACCACCGCCCTCGCGGTCGGCGCCGGGGCGGGTGCCGGCACCGTGGCACTGATCCTGCTCGCCGTGCTGGCCGGTCAGCTCTCGATCGGCTGGAGCAACGACTGGATCGACGCGGCCCGCGACCGCGAGGTCGCCCGGACGGACAAGCCGGTTGCGGCCGGTGCGATCCCGGTGTCGGTCGTGCGGGGAGCCGCACTCGCCGGGCTCGCCGCGGTGATCGTGCTCTCGGGCTTCCTCGGTCCACACGCCGCGGTGGTCCATCTGTTCGCCGTGGTCGGCAGCGGGTGGCTCTACAACGTCGGTCTCAAGCGGAGCTGGGCCTCCTGGATCCCCTACCTCGTCTGCTTCGGCATGCTGCCGGCAGTGGTCACGCTGTCGCTCGCCGATCCGGCGTGGCCGTCGGGCTGGGTGATGGCCGCGGGCGCCCTGCTCGGCTTCGGCGCGCACCTGGCGAACGTGCTGCCCGACCTCGACGACGACGAGTCCACCGGGGTGCGCGGCTTCCCGCACCGGCTCGGCCGCACCCGGACCGCCGTGCTGGCGCCGGTGGCGCTGGCGGCCGCCACCGCCTGCGTGGTGTTCGGGCCGCCCGGTGCGCCCGGCGTCGTGGCCTGGATCGGCCTGATCGTGGCGGTCGGGCCGGCGGTGGCCGCGGCGGCGGTGGCGCTCACCCGGCCGGCCAGCCGCTGGCCGTTCCTGCTGACGCTGGCGGTCGCGGCGGTCGACGTGGTGCTGCTGGTGGCCTCCGGGTCGCGCCTGACCTGAGGACGGTCAGCCGCGCGCCAGCTGCCCGACGGCAGCCCGGAACACCGGCGGCAGGCCGGCCGCGACGGGCACGATCGCCCGGGACAGCAGCGGGCGCTGCCGGGTCCACAGCAGGGCTCCGGTCAGCCAGCGGTACCGCCGGGACGCCCGCCGCCAGGCCCGCTCGTAGTCGGCCGGCCGGTCGGCGACCACGGCGTCCACCAGGGCTGCGGCGCAGCCCAGCGACACCGCGATGCCCTCGCCGGTGAGGGCGTCCACGTAGCCGGCCGCATCGCCGACCAGCAGCACCCGGCCGGCCACCCGTGCCCGCACCCGCTGCCGCAGCGGCCCGGCCCCGCGGGTGGTGGTGACGGCGTCGGCGGGCAGCCGATCGAGCAGCTCGGGGAACGCCCGCAGCGATTCCTCGAAGCCGGCCGACCGCCCGCCGAGCAGGGCCACCCCGACGAGGTCCGGCCCCACCGGCGTCACGTACGCCTCCGACGACGCCGCCCAGTGCACGTCCACGACGTCCGTCCACGGCGCGGTCGCGTAGTGCCGGCGCAGACCGTACCGCCGGGGTCGGTCGTCCGGCAGGTCGAGCCCGAGGGCCGCGCGGACCGGCGAGTGCAGGCCGTCGGCGGCAGCCAGGTAGCGCGCGACGAGGCCGCCGGCGCGGACCCGGTCCGCGTCCTGCTCGACGGCACCGACCCGACCCTCGTGAATGGTCACCCCCGCAGCGAGCACCGCTTCCCGCAACGCGTCGTGCAGCGCCGTCCGGCGCACGCCCCGCCCTGCTCCCGCCGGGAAGGGCGCCACCGCCTCGCGGCGACCGTCGGTGTAGCGGATCCCGCGGATCGGGTGGCCGGCCGGCCGGACCCCGAGCCCGGCCAGCGCCTCGAGGGCGCCGGGCATCAGGCCCTCGCCGCAGGCCTTGTCGATCGTCCCGGGACGGGGCTCGACCACCGCCACCGCAAGCCCGGCCCGCGCCGCGATCAACGCCGTCGACAGTCCTGCCGGGCCACCACCGGCCACCAGCAGGTCGATCATCGGGTCGACGGCGGCGCGGGGAGCATCTCGAGCGCCCGGTTCTCGGCGCGGATACGCACCGTCAGCAGCGCGGCGTTCAGCGCGGTGAACACCACCGCGGTGATCCAGGCGGCGCCGACCAGCGGCAACGCGACGCCTTCCAGTACCACTGCCACGTAGTTCGGGTGCCGCAGGAAGCGGTACGGACCGCCGCCGACCAGCGGCAACCCCGGCACGATGATGATCCGGGTGTTCCAGCGCTTCCCGAGGGTGCCGATGCACCACCAGCGCAGCCCCTGGGCGGCGATGACGACGCCGAGCATCGACCAGCCCAGCCACGGCACGAACGGCCGATCGGCCACCCACACCTCGGCGAGCGCGCCGACGAGCAGGCCGGTGTGCAGCACCACCATCGGCGGGAAGTGCCCGCGGCCGTACTCGCGTCCGCCCTGCGCCATGCTCCAGGCCGCGTTGCGCTTCGACAGCGACCAACTCGGCGATCCGCTCGACCCCGACCAGCCCGATCAGCACGGTGAACCACCCGGCGGCAGTCATGCCACGTCACCCCGCCCACGGTGACCTGCGCCGGTCACCATTCCAGCAGCACCAGCTCGGCGCAGAAACCGGGTCCCATCGCCATCAGCACGGCCGGCTCCCGCCCGCCCGGTGGGTGCGCCGCGATGGTCTCCGACAGCACGTGCAGCACCGAGGCAGACGACAGGTTGCCGATCTCGGCCAGCGACCGCCAGCTCAGGGCGAGCGCGTCGTCGGCCAGTCCGAGGGTCGATTCGACGGCCCGCATGACCTTGGGGCCGCCGGGATGGGCGACCCAGGTGTGCGACGTCAGCGATCCCGAGCCCGTGGCGGCCCAGGAAGCCGCGGACGTCGTCACCGAGGTACTGCTCGACGAGGGCCGGCACCTCGGACCCGAGGACGATCTTGAACCCGTCCGCGCTGATGTCCCAGCCCATCGCCCGTTCGGTGTCGGGGTAGAGATGGCTCACCGAGTCGACGACCCGGGGGGCGACCCACCTGACGCCGGGCGGTGGCCGACGGTCCCGGCCGACCGCGACCACGGCCGCCGCGCCGTCGCCGAACAGCCCGCTGGCCACCAGATTCGCCGTCGACGCGTCGCGGCGCTGCAGGGTCAGCGAACACAGTTCGACCGCCATCAGAACGGCCACCTGGTCCGGGTGACCGTCGAGATAGTCGTGCAGCCGGGCGATCCCGGCCGCACCGGCCAGACAGCCCAGGCCGAGCATCGGGATCCGCTTGACGTCGGGACGCATCCCGAGTTCCGACGCCACCCGCGCCTCCAGCGACGGCACCGCGACGCCCGTCACCGTGGTCGAGACGATCAGGTCGACGTCGGACGGGTCCAGGCCGGCCGCCTTGAGCGCCCCCTCGACGGCCTGCGCCCCCAGTTCGACCCCGACCCGGATGAAGGCGTCGTTGGACGCCCCGAAGTCGTCCAGGCGGCGGTAGGCGTCCAGTTCGAGAGCGAGATGACGACGCCCGACCTGCGCGCTGGTGTGCAGGCGGCGTAACAGCTCCCGCCGGCCGTCCGGCGGCAGGCAGACCTCGGCGAACAGCTCGGTGATCTCGTCCTGCGGGTAGCTGTTGAGCGGCAGAACCGGGTTGACCGCCACGATCCTCGTCATGCGACCAATGTACGGAGGTGCCCGACACTCCTCCGGGGTGAGGTCACCTCGCAGGGGGCCTCCGGGTGCCGCTGCCGACGGTCACGCGAGGCACCGGCCGGTGCCCCGATGGCTTGACCCGAGGCGTCGGCCGGCGACACGGTCGCGTGCGGCTGTCACCGAGAGCGACGGACTTCCGTAACCTGCAGCCGGCGTCGCCCGGACGGCAGAGCGGCCCACAACGCTCGGCAACCATTGTCACGCTCTGTCTATCATTTCCCCCCCGTAGCGGTGGCTTTGGGAACTCAGCGTCATATTCCTGCCTTTTCGCTATACATTTGTCTGGTGTTCCTCCCCTCGCTCCCACCGACCGCCGTCACTGCGGCGACCGACGTTCTCGGGCGTCCGCGGGGACCCGTGGTGGGTGCCTATTCCGATCCGGCGAGCGGTCATCATTTCGTGATCGCCGAGCCCGCGGCCCAGCCGGCCCTGTGGGACGCCTACCTCGACGGTGCCCTCCACAGTTATCGGCTGCACGGGGTCGAGTCCGCCATCGAGTACGGCGTCATCCGCGACGGCCGGTCGACGGCACTGTTCGTCGTCGCCCTCGACGACGACCTCCGGGTGGTCGGTGGCCTGCGGGTCCGTGGCCGGCTGACCCGTCCCGACCAGGCCCATGCGTTGCGGGAGTGGGACGGCCGCGCCGGGACCGAGGAGATCACCGATCAGCTGACCCAGCGGCTCCCGTCGGGGGTCATCGAGGTCAAGGCGGTGTGGGTCCGCCACGACGTCGTCCACCGCACGGCACTGACCGCAGCCCTCGCCCGCGCCTTCGTCCACGCGATGGACGTGCTGCAGGTCCGGTACGCGCTCTGCACCGCCGCGGCCCATGCGGTCACGCGATGGCAGACCAGTGGCGGTGTGGTCGCCTCCGACGTCCCGCCGGTCGCCTACCCCGACGAGCGCTACCGGACGATGCTGCTCTGGTGGGACCGCACCCGCATCGCCGAACTCCTCACCGCGGACCAGCTGAACGCTCTGCACAGGGAATCCCACACGCTCTTCGGCCGGGCCGCCACGGTCACGACGCTGCCGTCGGTGGCGTGATGGGCCGCCTCGCCGCACTCACCGGCAGACGCCCACGGTCGGTGGCCGCCGATGCCGGCACCTACCGCGCCGTCGTCCTGCACGAGACGCAGCCGGCGGACGCCGCCACCCTGCGGCGCCTACGCCGCCGCTCCGGCGTCACCGTGCTCGACGGCCGCGACGCCCTCCGGGCCGAGTTGCGTGCGGTACGACCGGCGCTCCGCGACGCCGACCGGGCCGCCGGTACCGCGTGGGCGTGGTTCCCGTGGCGGCGCACGCTCGTCGCGGTGCCACCGGCGTTCGCCTTCCGTCAACTCCGACTGGACCGCAACCGCAACAAGATCACCCAGGCCGAGCAGGACCGCTTCGGCCGGCTGCGCATCGGAGTCGTCGGCCTCAGCGTCGGGCACGCCATCGCCCACACCCTGGCCCAGGAGGGCCTGTGTGGCAGCCTGCGCCTCGCCGATCCGGACACCATCGAGCTGTCGAACCTGAATCGCATCCCGGCCTCGGTGTGCGACATCGGCGTCAACAAGGCCGTTGTCGTCGCCCGCCGGGTCGCCGAACTCGATCCCTACCTCGCCGTCGAGGTGTTTCCCCTGCGGAATCACCGAAGAATGCATCGACGAATTCTTCGAAGGGCTCGATCTCGTCATCGAGGAGTGCGATTCCCTGGACATGAAGGTGCGTATCCGGGAAGAAGCCCGTCGCCGGGGTGTGCCGGTATTCATGGAAACGTCCGACCGCGGGCTCTTCGACGTCGAGCGGTTCGATCTGGAACCCGACCGGGCGCTGTTCCACGGCCTGCTCGGTGACGTGTCGCCGGCTACTCTGCGTGGCCTGTCCACCCAGGACAAGGCCCCGCACGTCATGCGAATCCTGCAGACCGGTGACCTGTCCGCCCGGATGGCCGCCTCGATGGTCGAGATCGACCGCACCGTCTCCACCTGGCCGCAGCTGGCCGGCGACGTACAGCTCGGCGGGGCCACCGTGGCCGCGGCCGTGCGCCGCTTCGGCCGCGGGGAGCACCTCCCCTCCGGCCGCGTGCGGGTGGACCTGGAGAGCGCCCTGGACGGGCTCGGCCGGGACGACCGCAACTCGGGCGCCGGGTCGGTGGCCGCGGCCGCGCCGGTCGTGGACCTGACCACCGAGCAGCCGACCGGTCCGCACGACGCGGTGGTGCACGCGGTGCGTCTCGCACCGTCCGGCGGCAACATCCAGCCGTGGACCCTCCGACCCGGTCAGGACGGTGGCGTCGACATCCACGTCGTGCCGGAGCGCAGCTCGGCGATGGACGTCCGGTCCAGAGGCAGCTATGTCGCCATCGGTGCGGCGGCGTTCAACGCGACCGTGGCCGCGGCCCGGTTCGGGTGCAAGGCGACCGTGACCCCGTTCCCGTCCGGCACCGCCGACGGACCCGTGGTGAGCGTCTCCCTCAGCCCCGGCTCCGATCCCGAACTGGCCGAGCTGTACCCGGCAATGGTCCGGCGGATCACCAACCGGCACTTCGGCCGGGTCCGGCCGTTGGACCCTGCGTTGGCCGACACTCTGCGCACGCAGGCCGCCGCCGTCGGGGCCACCGTGCACCTGGTCACCGACCGGGACCGGTTGGCGCGGATCGCCGATGTGCTCGCCGCCTCCGACCGGGTGCGGTTCCTCACCCCGGAACTGCACCGCCAGATGACGGGCGAGATGCGGTGGCCGGCCGGCCACCGGGCCGCTGACGGCATCGAGGTGGGCGCGCTCGGTCTGGACGCCGCCGACCTCGCGAAGCTCGAGGTGGCCGCCCGCGCCGACGTGATGGCCCAGCTGGCCGCCTGGGGTGACGGGGTGGGCGCCGCTCTCGGTGACAACACCCGCGACCGGGTCAACGCGAGCTCCGCCGTCGCCGTGGTCACGGTCGACGACGACGGCCCGGCGGACTACGTCCGCGGTGGAATGGCGATGGAGCACCTGTGGATCAGGGCCGAGGAGCACGGCCTCGCCGTGCACCCGGTGTCACCGGTCTTCCTCTACGCACGGGACGACGCCGACCGCCGGTCGCTGTCGCTGCCGTTCGCCTCCGCGCTGGCCGGCCTCCAGCAGCAGTTCGGCACCGCTGTCGGTCTCGGGTCGTCCGAGGTCCCGATCCTGGTGCTGCGGCTCAGTCACGACGCACCCGCACCCGCGGTGCGCAGCCAGCGACTCGACCGCTCCGCGGTGTCCGCGGAACCACCTGCACAGTTCTTGGCCGATGAAGTGACGAACGGGCGGAAGTCATGACCGTGAAACTCAACCTCGATGATCTGGTGACGTCGGTGGCGACGGAACTCATGGGTGTGACCGCCGCGAGCCTGCACTCGGCGTCGGAGCAGCTCCTGCACCAGCTGGTCGACTACTTCGAGGTCGACCTCAGCTTCCTGCGGCGCAACGACCACGATCTCGGGGCGACCATCCTGGTCGCCGAGTGGCCGCCGCGGCCGGAGATCCCGGTGCCGGACCCGCTGGGTGTCATCTTCTTCGCCACCGCGGATCCGACGTTCGCCTCGCTCGAGACGCTGGATTCGGTCCTCGTCGTCCGGCCGACCGGCGACACCGAGTACCAGGACCGGGTCCGGCAGGCGTCCGGCATCCCCAGCGTGTCGCTGGCCACCGTCCCGCTGATGACGCACAACATCACCTCCGGCACTCTGGGCTTCATCAAGTACGGCGACCGGGCGTGGGCGCCGGAGGAGATCAACGCGCTGCGCGCCGTGGCGGCACTGCTCGCCCAGCTGCAGGCGCGGGTGGCCGCCGAGGAGCGGCTGCGCTACCTGGCCTACCACGACGAGCTGACCGGTCTGGCGACCCGCCGGGCCCTGACCGACCATCTCGCCGAGCGGCTGGCCGCCGGCGCGCCGGGCCCCGTCCCGGTCATCTTCATCGACGTGGACCGCCTCAAGGCGCTGAACAGCTTCCTCGGGCACGCCGCCGGCGACCAGTTCCTGTCCACGCTGGCCCACCGGCTGACGAACGCCTCGCCCCGCAACCACATGATCGCGCGTCTCGGCGGCGATGAGTTCGTCGCCGTCATGGACGCTCCGGCCGACGAGGAGGAGGCCACCGCGTACGCCGACGTCCTCCGCCGGGTCGCGAACGAGCCGGTGCAGGTGGGCGGCGAGGAGATCAGTCGCGCCGTCAGCCTGGGTCTGGCCCTCGGGGAGCCGGGCGTGTCCACCGTGTCCGAGCTGATGAACCGGGCCGACCAGGCGATGTTGCAGGCGAAGTCCCGGGGTGGCAACGAGATCGCGGTGTTCACCGGCGAGATGCGCCGGCAGAACGAGATCCGCACCGACATCGAGCTGCACCTGGTCACGGCCATCCGCAGCGGCTCGCTGACCCTGCACTACCAGCCCGAGGTCGACATGATGACCGGCGACGTCACCGGAATGGAGGCGCTGGTCCGGTGGCCGCACCCGAATCTGGGTCTGCTGCCGCCGGGTGCGTTCATCGACGTCATCGAGACCACCAACCTGGCCGGCGAACTCGGCCGCTGGGTGCTGGAGACCGGCTGCCGGCAGCTGCGCGACTGGCACCGCAGGTTCCCCAGCAGCAAGCCCCTGGGCCTGAGCATCAACGTCACCCCCGCCGAGCTCATCACCCGTGACTTCGCGTCCACGGTCCAGCAGATCCTCGCCGACGCCGACCTGGAGGGCCAGTACCTGACCCTGGAGATCACCGAGAAGGCGATCGTGCGCGACACCGAGCAGGCGCTCGCGACCCTGCGCGGGCTCAAGGAGATCGGCGTCAAGGTCGCCATCGACGACTTCGGCACCGGCTACAGCTCTCTCGCCCAGCTCAAGTCGCTGCCGGTGGACGGGCTCAAGATCGACCGCGGCTTCGTCCGCGACCTCGGGCTGGACGCCGACGACCTGGCCATCGTGCGGTCGATCATCGGCCTGGCCGGCTCGTTCGGCCTGGACATCGTCGCCGAGGGCGTCGAGACCGAACTGGCCGCCGCCACTCTGGTGGCGCTGGGGTGCCGCCGGGCGCAGGGTTTCCTCTACGCCAAGCCCTGCAGCGCCGACGAGCTCGAGCACATCCTGGAGATGAAGCGTTTCGAGATCCGCCGGGAACCGCTGTCGCGCCTGACCGATTCCGGTCAGCGGTCGGCGACGTCGAGCCGGTAACCGCGCTTGACGACGGTCCGGATGACGTCCGGCCGGCCGAGTGTGGTCCGCAGCCGGGCCACGGCGACCTCCACCGCATGCTCGTCCCGGGCGTCGCCGGGCAGTACGCCGAGCAGCTCGGCTCGGGTCAGCACCTGACCCGGCCGGGCCGAGAGTGCCCGCAGCAGCGCCATTCCCACCGGCGGCAGCGGGATCCAGCCGCCGTCCAGGACGACCCCGTGGCCGCGGATCTCCAGCACGCCCGAGCCCACCGGGACGACTCGGCCGGCACGCCGGGGCAGCTGCAGCACGATCTCGCGGACGAGCGCGCCGAGCCGGAACCGCTCGGGCTGCACCACCGGGATGCCCTCGCGTT
Organism: uncultured Actinomycetota bacterium; assembly: GCA_963700115.1. Classification (GTDB taxonomy): domain Bacteria; phylum Actinomycetota; class Actinomycetes; order Mycobacteriales; family Nakamurellaceae; genus Nakamurella. The sequence continues at coordinate 2,549,915 of OY969473.1, forward strand.
CCAGCGGTCCCGCCGTCACCGTCCCGACGCAGGCGGCCAGCACGTCGCCGTGCAGAGCCTCCCGGACCGCCGCGCCGTGGCCATCGGCGTCGGCCGTCCGCAGGAAGTTCAACGATGCGGGCGCACTGGTGAAGGCCACCGCCTGCAGCTCACGGTCGAGCACCGCACTGATCAGCCGGCGCAGCGGCTGGACGTCCACCGGCGGTTCCCAGCGGTACACCGGCACCTCGATGACGTGGGCGCCGGCGGCGACCAGCGTCTCGAGCATTCCCGGCAGCGGCTCGCCGTGGAGCTGCACCGCGATCCGCCGGCCGGCCAGCTCGTGGTGCTCGAGCAGGTGCTGCAGCACCTCCGACGACGATTCCGAGTCCGGTGACCACTCCTCCCGCAGCCCGGACGCCCGGATCGCGCCCTGCACCTTGGGTCCCCGGGCGAGCACGGTGGCCGCCGACAGCGCACCCAGCAACCCGTCCCGCAGACCCCAGGTGTCGGCGGCCTCGACCCAGCCGCGGTAGCCGATCGCGGTCGTGACCACGACGAGGTCGAGCGGCTCCTCGATGCACGCCCGGGTCGCCGCCAGCAGGTCGGCGTCGTCGACCAGCGGCACGATGCGGATGGCCGGCCCGTACCGGACGGTGGCGCCACGCCGTTCCAGGGCGGCACCGAACTCCTCCCGCCGCCGGGCGGCGGTGATGCCGACGGTGAAGCCGGTCAGCGGCTCCACCGGTGCGGGGGCGGCGGCGCTCACCGCCCGAGCCCGCCCGCCGGACACGGTGCGGGGTGCATCGGTGCGGGGTGCATCGGTGCGGGGTGTATCGGTGTGGGGTGCACGGGTGCGGTCACGTCCTCCACGGTTGCTGCCCGCCGGCGGCGCCAGACGGAACCGGACCCGACGAGGGGCGTGGTCCGGAGCCCGATGGTCCCGTCCGCGTGTACCGACGGGGCGTCGGCGACGTTACGGAAGCATGACGTGACCGCGTGTCGGGGTGCCACTCAGCCCACGTGGCGCCGGTCGGGGGCACTGGGCGGCACCTCGTCGGCGGTGTACTCCGCGGCCGCGTCCTGCTGTTCCTGCTTCTCCTCGATCTTGCGCTTGACCCGGCCGAGCCCGGGAACCGAACCGATGAGCTCGTTGAGCTCCTTCGACACGTCCAACAGATCCCGCAGGTCCGGCGCCACGGTGGCGAGAGTGTCCAGGACGGGAAGGATGTCGGCGTCGAGCTTGTCGACGATCCCGGGCAGCGCGTCGATCAGCTGCACCACGGCGTCCACCTCCGTCGCACTCGTGGTGTCGACCAGGCGGGCCACCAGCGGCTCCAACCGCTGCAGCAGCGGCTGGTAGCGGTCCACCAGCGGCTCGACGCGGTTCACCAACTGCGACGAGCGGTCGATCACGCCCTCGGTGCGCTCGACGAGGCCGCTGGTGGCGTCCAGCACACCGTCGACCCGCTCGGAGACACGGTCCACCCGGGCGACCGCAGCGGCGGCCTGCCGCTGGGTCTCCTCGATCGCGGTGATCACCCGGTCCACCCGGCGCAGCACGCCCTCGACCTGCCCGACGACGGTGACCAGCTGCGGCACCAGTCCGATCGCCCGCTGGATCGCCTCGTACCCCTGCTCGGTGATGCGGAACAGGTCACCCGGTCCGGGAAGTCGCACGCGCCCACCTCGTCGCCTCGGCCGGGCCTGCGCAGGTGCGTCCCGACGCCGAGGTCGAGGCTAACCGCTGGGGCCGTCGGCGGGGCACCGGCACCACCGGTGAAGCACCGTCGCGACCGCCGACCCGGGCCCCGTGCAGGGATGCGGTCGGCGACGGGCACAACGGGGTACCTGACGTGCACCAGTGCTCCTGCCCGGAAGGCCGTCCCGATGCTGCATGACCCGACCCTCCCCCGCCCGACCGGGGCCCGACGATGACCGCGCCGCCCACGGTGCTGATCACCGGCGCGTCCAGCGGGATCGGCCTGGCCACCGCACGCGAGTTCGCGGGCCTCGGCGCTCGCCTCGTTCTGGTGTCGCGGTCCCCCGAGGCGCTCGCAGTGGCCGCAGCGACCTGCCGAGCCCGGGGGGCCGACGTACTCACCGTGCCGGCCGACATCGGGACGGGATCCGCGGTGGACGCGGCGTTCACGGGCGCAGTGGAGCGTTTCGGCCGCATCGATGTCGTCGTGAACTCGGCGGCCACCATCGCCTACGGCCGGTTCGTCGATGTCCCTGCGGAGGTCTTCGACCGGGTGCTGCAGACCAACCTGACCGGCGCCGCCAATGTCGCCCGGGCGGCGCTGCGTCACTTCGAGAGCCGCGGCGGCGGTGATCTGATCCTGGTCGGATCGTTGCTGGGCAAGATCGCGGTGCCGACGATGGGCAGCTACGTGACCGGGAAGTGGGCCGTCCACGGGTTGGCCCGCATCCTGCAGCTGGAGGCCCGTCAGATGGACAACGTCCGGGTCAGCCTGATCTCACCCGGCAGCGTCAACACCCCGGTCTACTCCCAGGCGGCGAACTACGTCGGCTGGGAGGGCCGGCCGCCGCCGCCGGTGGACCCGCCGGAGAAGGTCGCCCGGGCCATCGTGGCCGCCGTCGGGCGCCAGCACCGGGACCGCTCGGTGGGCCTGGCCAACGAGCTGGTCGTGCTGGGGTTCCGGGCGCTGCCCGCCGTCTACGACCTGCTGGTCACGCCACTGGTCAAGCTGGCCGTGCACTCACGGACCGCGGTCGAGCCGTCGGCCGGGCAACGTGATGGCACCCCGCCCCGCCGGCGAGGCCGAGCACGGCAGGTGGGGGCGGCACTGGCTGCGTGGCGTCACGGCCGGCTCGGTCGCGATGGCCGGCGGTCTCGCGGGGGCGCTGCTGCGGCGCCGGTCAGCGGGTGAGCAGCCGGTCCCAGGCGGTGCGGCTGAGCCGGCGCCGGAGCGCACCGGTGCGTGATGCAGCGCCCAGCGCGGAGCGAGCCGCGTTCCAGCCGCACGCGCCGTGCACGCCGCCGCCGGGATGGGCGGACGCACTCGCCAGGTAGAGCCCCTCGATCGGTGTCTCCGGTCGGCCGAGTCCGATGGTCGGCCGGAACACCAGTTGCTGGTGGAGGGCCGAGGTGCCGCCGTTGACCGCACCGCCGACCAGGTTCGCGTCCTCGTGCTCGAGGTCCCCGGGGGTCTGGACGTGCCGGGCGATCACGGTCTCGCGAAACCCGGGCGCGACCGTCTCGAGGTGGTCCTCGATGCGGTCGACCTGAGTGGCGAGCTCGTCCGCAGAGGCCCCCGAAGGCACGTGGGTGTAGGCCCAGGCGGACTCGGTGCCGGCGGGTGAACGGGTCGGGTCGGCCGTGGTCATCTGCCCGAACAGCGTGAACGGGTGCGCCGGCATCCGGCCGACCGACAGATCCGCGGCCATGTCCACGAAACCGTCCAGATCGACCCCGAGGTGCACGGTTCCGGCCCGCCGGGCCTCGGATGCCCGCCAGGACACCGGCCGGGCCAGCGCCCAGTTGACCTTCAGCGTCGGGTTGTCCCACTGGAAGCGGTCGAGGTCGGCCCGCAGCTGCGGCGACAGCCGTTCCGCTCCCACCAGGTCCCGGTAGAGGACCGGGGCCGCCACGTCGGCGAGGACCGCCCGCCGGGCTCGCACGAAGCCGCCGTCCGCGGTCCGCACCCCGACGGCGCGTCCGCCCACGACCGGGATCGAGGTGACCCGGGCGCCGGTGCGTACCTGGCCGCCGGCGGCCACGAAGCGGGATTCCAGGGCCCGCGCCAGGTTCTGCGCCCCGCCCTGCGGGACCGGGAACCCGACGTCCTGGCCCAGCATGCTGAGCAACCAGCCGAACACCCCGCTACCGGCCGCGTCCGGGGGCACGTCGCTGTGCATCGCATTCCCGGTCAGCAGCAGGGCGGCGCCCGCGCCGTCGAAGTTCTCCGTCGAGAGCCGGCGCACCGGCAGCAGCGCGAGCCGCGCCAGGTCGAGCAGCCCCCCCACCCCTAGCCGGCGCAGCAGACCGACGACGGCCCGCACCGGCGGGATCGGGGTGAAGAGGGCGTCGAGCAAGGGGTCGCGCACCCGCTGCCACTGCTCGAACATCGCCATCCACGCGGCTCCGTCACCGGACGCGAACGAGTCCAGGCCCGCAGCCGTATCGGTGACGTCGCGGTGCAGCACGGCCGCCCGGCCGTCCGGGAGGGCGTGCGCCAACACGGCGTCCGCCTGCACCCAGGTCAGCCCGTGCGCGCCGAGGTCGAGATCGCGGATCACCGGTGAGGCCACCGCCAGCGGGTAGAAGGCGCTGTAGAGGTCGTTGAGATACCCGGGGGCCGTCACCTCGGCCGTGCGGACCGCGCCGCCGGTGGTGTCGTTGGCCTCCAGCAGCAGGACGTCCCAGCCGGCGTCGGCGAGCGCGTTCGCCGCCACCAGCCCGTTGGGTCCGGCCCCGACGACCACCGCGTCCACTACCTGTTCCGCCATGCCGTTCCCACCGCCGCGATGTCCCGGGTCGACCTCCGCCGCCCGCGGCGGCTCGACGTCGGTTCCCGGCCGGACCGCAGTCCTATACCCAGCCCGCGCACCACCACCGCCGACCGGGGCGGATCCCGGGTCCTTCGCTCGGGCCGGCGCCGTCGCCGACGTGCCGGCGCTCGACCGCTTCTCCGGACGGCACACTGGACCGGACCACCCGACCGCTCGGACGGGTGTGGATGCGACTGTGGGTGGCGGCATGACCGGTGGTTCGGGGGACGGCTGGACGAGCTGCGCGGCCGGACACCGCCACTGGGGCCGTTTCGGGGCCGCCGGCCTGATGGTGACCACCCCAGGCCACCTGCTGCTGCAGTTGCGCAGCCCGTGGACCCATCACGGCGGGACCTGGAGCGTGCCCGGCGGTGCTCGCGACCGTGACGAGGACGTCGTCACCGCTGCGCTCCGGGAGGCCTCGGAGGAGCTGGCGGTGCCGGTCGACGCGGTGACGGTCACCGGTACCGACGTCGACGATCACGGCGGGTGGAGCTACACCACGGTGCTCGCGCACCCCCGGGTCCGGTTGAGCCTGAGGGGCAACGACGAGACCGAGGCCGTGCGGTGGGTGCCCTGGGACGAGGTCGAGCGCCTTCCGCTGCACCCCGGTTTCCGGGCCGGCTGGCCCCGGCTGCACGGGCTCCTCGCGACCTCGTGAACCAGCGGCGAGGCCACCCACGCGGCCCATCGGCTCGCAGGTGCGGCATCGAAGGAGATGTGATGGGCGGGCACGGCATCACCGAGGCCGGCGGGAACCCGATGAACCCGGCCCATGACGCGACGGACACGGGCTCGGGTCGCGGCGCCGGCCGTGTCGTCGACCGGCTCGGACGGCTCGGTGCTGACCGGCGCGGCCGGGCCGGTCGCGGCGAACCTGTTCGTCAGCGCGCCCGGCCAGCGGGCGTGAGGACGCCGTGAGCTGCCGGCGGATCCCATGACACACCGGCATGACTGGGCGCCGGTCCGCGCCGCGTACGACACCGTGGCGGCGGACTACGCCGAGCTGGTCCGCCTGGACGAGGCCGAGACTGCCCGGGACCGAGCACTCCTCGACGACTTCGCCGACCGCGTTCGCGGCCGGGGGCCGGTGCTCGATGCCGGTTGCGGCGCCGGCCGGCTGACCCGCCACCTCAGCGACTCCGGCGTCGACGCCACCGGCGTGGACCTGTCCCCGGCAATGATCCGCACCGCCCGCGGGCGCCACCCGGACCTCACCTTCAGCGTGGCCAGTCTCGACGACCTGCCGGCACCGGAGTGCACCTACGCCGGGGTGCTGGCCTGGTACTCGGTCATCCACACCGCACCCGACCTGCTGCCCGTGGTGTGCGGCGAACTGCTCCGGGTGCTCCGGCCCGGCGGCTGGCTGCTCGTCGCCGGCCAGAGCGGTGCGGGTCCGCGGCACATCCCGCACGCCTACGGACACGACCTCGACCTCACGGCGCACCTGTACACGGCCGACGCGATCGCCGACGCGATCGCGGACCGGGGCGGGCTCGTCCACGTCCGGTCGACGCGGGGACCGGAAGGACAGGAACGCCGGCCGCAGGCCTTCGTCCTCGCCCGCCGTCCCCTGGTCGACACCGACGCCACACCGGCGCCGGACAAGGCCGACCACCGAACGGGATCGCTACCCTGGGCGGGGGGCCCGAAGTGACCTCTCCGACATCAGAATGAGGATCACGTGCTCCACGAGTCCAGGCCGTCGCAGCCGTCCGTCACCGATGGGCTCGCACCGTCCACGCCCGGTACGTCCGCGGGGGGCGCCATTTCCGGGGTGTCCCGGCGTCTCGTCCGGGTCGGCTGGTGGGACCTGCAGGTGGAGGTCCGGCGTGGCGATCCCGGCCGCGTGCCGCTGCTGATGTTCGGCGGGATCGGCGCCGCTCTGGACGTTCTCGGCCCACTGGTCGACGCGATCGACGCCGACGTGACGGTCATCCGGGTCGACGTGCCGGGCATCGGCGGATCACCGGCCAGCGTGCCGCTGCCCATCCCGGTGCTCGCCGGCCTGATGTCGGGGATGCTGGACACCCTGGAGTTCGGTGCGGTGGACGTCCTGGGCTACTCCTGGGGCGGTGCGCTCGCGCAGCAGTTCGCGATCCAGCACCCGACCCGCTGCCGGCGGCTCGTGCTGATGAGCACCAACACCGGGTCGCTCTCGGTGCTGCCCGAACCGTCGATCCTGGCGAAGATGTTCGTCCCCCGTCGGGTGGACGACGCCGCCCAGGCTGCCCGGCTGGACGACCACCTCGCCGACGACCTCCGGACCGCGATTGCCGGCGCGTCGGCCGGCGACGGCGGGAGTGTGGGTTGGTGGGGCTACCTCACGCAGCTCGGCGCCCTGATGGCGTGGTCCAGCCTGCCGTTCCTGCCGTTCCTGACCCAGCCGACGTTGGTGATCAGTGGCGCCGACGACCCGATCATCCCGGTGGCCAACGCGCGCCTGCTGGCCGAGACCATCCCGCACGCCACCCTGGCCGTGGTCCCCGGCGGGCACTTCGGGATCGTCCACGCTGCCCCCGATCTGGGCGCGCGGGTCAGCCGGTTCCTGGTGTGAGGATCATGTCCACGGTGACATCCGCCGACTCCGATGGAAGCTCCCCGCCACCGGGACGATGAGCTTCCGGTGGGTGCCATCCGGTGGTGGATGCGCGGCACGGTCCAGCGATGCCCAGGCCGGTACTCACATCGCCGAGCAAGACCTGGCAGGGGTGGGGCACCACGGGAGCGGGCCGGGCGACCACAGGCGGTCGTCCGCTTGCAACGGCCGGTGACTGGGCAGGTTCCCGGCATGACTGATCTGAACAACAGACGGGTGCTGGTCGTCGGCGCGAGTGGGGGGCTCGGAGGAGCGATCGCCAGGGCCCTGGCCGCGGCCGGGGCGACGGTGGTGCTGCACGGCCGGGATGCCGATCGACTCGCCGCTGTGGGACTGGACGGCGCCGAGGTGCACCAGGCCGATCTCCGCGAACCCGGTGGTCCCGCCGCGCTGATCGAGGCGGTGGCTGCGGACGGGCTGGACGGGGTGGTGATCGCCTCCGGCGTGGTCGCGTTCGGGCCGGTCGGTGACGTCACCGATGACCTCTGCCGACGAACTGATGGCAGTCAACTTCACCGCCCCCCAGCAGCTGATCCGGGCAGCGCTGAACCGGCTTCCCGCCGGCGGCTTCCTGGTCAGCATCAGTGCGATCGTCGCCGAGATGCCGACGGCCGGCATGTCCGCGTACTCCGCCAGCAAGGCCGCCCTGAGCGCGTTCACGGTGGCCGCCCGGATCGAGTCCCGCCGCCGCAAGATCCGGGTTGTCGACGCCCGGCCGCCGCACACCGAGACCGGACTGGCCGATCGGCCCATCGCCGGCACCGCGCCGCACCTGGCCGCCGGCCTCGCCCCGGAGGCGGTCGCCGCCCGCATCGTCCGCGCCATTCTCGACGACGAGACGGAGTTGCCGTCCTCGGCATTCACCGGCTGACGGCTCCCGTTTGGCTCGCGGGAACTCCGGGTACCGTGTGCGATGTACCGACAACCGATGCGCTGCAACGGTCTTCGCTTCATCACCCGCTCCGGCGGGGAAGCTGCCCGTCGCCGGACGTCCGCTGGACGAACGGTGCAGACCTGCGGTGTCACCCACCCGCGAGAGAGGATCCACCATGGCTGACGAAACCGCTCCGATGGAAGGCCAGGGCAGCAACTTCGCCGACATCGGCAAGGAGATGTGGTCGTTCCTGACCGGTCGCCACGCTGCGATCAACTACCAGTTCGTCGATCTGAACATCGAGGTGCCGCGGAGCACCGGTGCCGACGCGCCCCGGGCCACCTGGAAGCTGAACGGCACCCTGCGCATCACCACCGAAGAGGGCGCGGCAACCTGATGCCCGGTCGGACCCGCACGCTCGTCGTGCAGGCCGACGTCCGCATGGTCCTGAACGGGCACCCGGCGCACCTCACCGGGTCCGGTCAGGACCTGCGGATCAGCACGGACGCGCCCGCCGCGGTCTGGGCGGAGGTGTCGAAGGCGGAACTGCCGTCCGGCCTCGGCCGGGTCAACGGACCGCGAGCCGTCGGACGCCTGGCCGATGAGCTGGCCGACCAGGGTCTGGCCGTTTCGGTGGTCGGTCCGACCGGCGAGGTCGTCCGGCTCGGAGCGCGGGTGTCGTCCCGACTGGGACGGATCGCGACCGGGAGCGCGGCAGTGCACTTCGGCACGCCGCGCACGCTCGCCCCCACGGTGGTGCAGCTCGTGCGGCAGGCCGGTACCGGACTGATCGAGCAGCTGCGGCGGCGACGGCGTCGCTGACGCTGCGCGCGCCCGCACCAGACGACAGCGCCGCCGACAGGATCTCCTGTCGGCGGCGTTGATCTGTCCGTGTTCCGGGGTGCCCGGTGACGTCTCCCGGTCACCGGGTCCGGGCGTTGGACGCAGCCACCGGGACCAGCACCATGATCGAGACACCGACCACCAGGTTGATCAGGGCCAGCGCCAGCTGGGAGCCGACGGCCACCGGGGCGGCGAAGGGCAGCAGCACCGTCAGTGCCACCAGCAGCCCGGTGAGCCAGCCGTAGTAGATCGCCGGCCGCGGCGCGAACGCCACCATCCCGTCGTAGGCCAGTGCCGCGAGCAGTGCGACCACGGCAGCGAGCAGACCGTAGGTCGTGACGTGGGCCCCGGCCAGACCGATCGAGGCCAGCGACACCGGCACCTTGAGCAGGTCCTGCGCGATCACCAGCCCGATCACCCCGGCCAGGGCGGCGACCCCGGAGGTCAGCACCGCACCGACCCAGAAGCGGCCCTGGTCCACGACGCGGAAGCGGCTGGTCCGACGGACCTCGGCGGCGTCGATCCACTGCTGGGTGCTGCCCGACGTGACGTCGACAGGCTCGACGCGACGGGCCGGCGTCGGGATCGGGCGGCCGTGAGTGTCGGCCACCGGGAACTCCTGCGTCGACCGCGACTCCACGGTCCAGGACCGCGCGTCGTCGGAACGGCGGGGGTCCCAGGCGGTGGCGCGCTGCGAACGGTCGTCGCCCCCGCGGTCGGAACCGTTGGTGGTGAGGGACTTCCACTGCTGATCGGGGCTGACGATGGTGGACATTGCGGAACCTTCTTCTCTGTGTCCGGCACTCCCTCGGCCGGCTGAGATCAATACTCGGCCCGGTCCGCGCTCCGCACCGTCGGCCGGCCGGCCGGTCCACCGGGGGGTTCACCGTTCCACCGACCGGTGGACCGTGATGTCCACCAACGCTCAGCGGCGGCCGGCCAGGTCACGCAGGGGCAGTTCGACGGTCACCCGGGTCCCGTGCGGCTCGGCCGGTGCCAACGTGAAGCGACCGCCGGCCGCCTCGATCCGCAGCCGGTGCGACGCGACGCCGATGTGCCCGGCCGCCAGTTGCCGACCCAGGACGCCGTCGCCGATGCCGTGCCCGTCGTCACTCACCACGGCTCGGACCACGTCCGACGTCCGTTCGAGCAGGACCGAGACGTGCTGCGCCCGGGCATGTTTGACGACGTTGGCGAGGGCCTCCCGGACCGCCGAGTACACCAGGAGATCCGTCGGATCGCGGGGCACCGTCCCGTCGTCGGGCGGCTGCACGTCGACGGTGACGGTCAGCGGTGCGCGGGTCGCCGTGGCCGCGGCGAGATCGCGGATCGCCTGGGCGAGGCCGGCCTGGGCCAGTACAGCGGGATGCAGCTCGCCGACGGTGGACCGCAGCAGCCGGGTCGACTGCGTCAGGGCTTCGTCGATGCGGTCGAACGCGGCGGGCTCACCGGTCTCGCGAGCCTCCTCCAGCTCGAGCCGGGCCCCCAGGAGGTACTGGAGTGCGCCGTCATGCAGGGCCTCGGCGAGTTCCCGGCGTTGCCGGTCCTCCAGGGTGCCGAGTTGGGTCAGCAACGCGGCCCGGTCCGCGGCCAGCCGGGCGATCTCGGCGACGCGGCCGCGCTGCACGGCACTCAGCGCCACCGCAGCCAGCGACACTGCGGCCACCACCGCGGTGCGCAGGATCACCGAACTCCACGGCTCCCACTGACTGCTGTCCTCGCCGTACGTGCGGGCCGCGGCGCCGGAGACGAAGTACAGCAGGGTGGTGCCGACGCCGACGCCCGCGCCCAGTCCCGGCCGCAACTGAGTGGCGGCCAGCAGCGGGATCAGCAGGAACCCGTTCACCAGGATGTAGGGCGTCCAGCTCTGCTCGTCGGAGACGCCGGTCAACTGCACCAGCAACCCGAACAACAGCAGATCGACGATCAGGACGACCCAGGTGAGCCGGGCCAGGTGCAGCGGATCACGGCGGAACCAGAGCGCGACGAGTCCGGTCCACACCGCATAGCCGACGACGAGCAGCCGGCACGGTGTCGCATAGAACTCCGGCGGCGCCCACCACAGGGTCGCGATGGCGAACGCGACCAGCAACGGCCGGAGGGCCACGTGCACCGCGGTACCGCGGACGACGTGGGCGCCGATGAGTCGGTCGGATTCGGCACGAGGGTCCGGCGACATCTCCGGGACCGCGTCCGGCACCGTACCGTGCACCACCATTCCGACCTCCCGCCGCCCGGGCGCGCAGACCGGTTCCCGCGATGGTCGCACGTGCGATGCTGGGTCCACAGCGCACCGAGCCGATCGCGCGCCGTTGATCGCGCGCCGCCGACAGCCGAGGATTGATGACGACCTCCACCTCCCGGATCACCGTGCTCGTGGCGGACGACCATCCGTTCTTCCGCGACGGAGTGACCCGGGGTCTGCTCCAGAGCGGCGTGATCGACGTCGTCGCACAGGCCGAGGACGGCCGCGAGGCGCTCGACCTGATCCGCGAGCACCGCCCCCAGGTCGCACTGGTGGACTACCAGATGCCTGGCATGGACGGTCTGGCGGTGGTGCACGCCGTGATCCGGGACGACCTGCCCACGCGGGTGCTGCTGCTGTCCGCCGCGACCGACAGCGCCATCGTGTACCGCGCACTGGAGGAGGGCGCTGCCGGTTACCTGTCCAAGGACGCCCGTCGCGCCGAGATCGTCGACGCGGTCCAGCAGGCGGCCAAGGGCCGGATCGTCGTGCCGCCGGCGCTGGCCGCCGGGCTGGCCGGCCAGATCCGGCTCCGCGCTTCGACCACCACGCCGGTGCTGTCCGAGCGCGAGCGGGAGGTCCTGGTGGCCTTCGCCGCCGGGAAGTCGATCCCCGCTGTCGCCGCCGAGCTCTATCTCGCGCCGAGCACCGTCAAGACCCACACGCAGCGGCTCTACGAGAAGCTCGGGGTGTCCGATCGGGCGGCCGCCGTCGCCGAGGCCATGCGGCAGGGTCTGCTGGAGTGATGTCGGCCGGTCCGGTGCGACCCACATCGGCGCGCCGATCCCCCAGGGCCACCCGGCACCCGCCACCCGGCCGAGCGTGGTGCGGATCCGTCCCGGGCCGACGGGGATGATCCGGGATGACCTGTTACCGAGGCGGGTTCGAGCACCGACACCGCCCGGGGTCCGGACAGCGGCCGCACTCGGGCAACAGGGTGATTCCGATCTCTTGAACGGTTATCCCGCGGACGGCAGGAACCGCCTGGGTATAGGAACCCGCAAGCGTGACCGGATTCCGGGTCGGCCGGAAGGTACCCGGTGGCCACCGGACGCTGTTCCCGCCAACCAGGCGGTCCGGATTCCAGACGCCACGTCGGATTCGCTGTACCGACGGAAATGTGCTGAATTGGAACCGTCCAGCGGTGACATCTGCAGCATCCCCGAGACCACGACCACGGCGCCGCTGCGCCCTATGACATGGAGTGACGATGACCGCGACCCAACGGGTCTGGCCAGGTGCCCCCTATCCGCTCGGTGCCACCTACAACGGCACCGGCACCAACTTCGCGCTGTTCTCCGAGGTGGCCACCGGGGTGGAGCTGTGCCTCTTCGACCACGACGGCACCGAGACCCGCTACCCGCTGACCGAGCGGGACGCCTTCGTCTGGCACGGCTACCTGCCGCACGTCGGCCCCGGCCAGCAGTACGGCTTCCGCGTGCACGGCCCGTACGAGCCGGAGAACGGCCACCGCTGCAATCCCAGCAAGCTGCTGCTCGACCCCTACGCCAAGGCGATCGAAGGCGACATCGACTGGGACCAGGCCTGCTTCTCCTACACCTGGGGTGACGAGAACTCGTTCGACGACCAGGACTCCGCGCCCCACATGAGCAAGTCGGTCGTGGTGAGCCCGTTCTTCGACTGGGAGAACGATCGGCCGCCCCGCATCCCCTACGCCGACACCATCGTCTACGAGGCACACGTCAAGGGCCTCACCAAGACGCACCCCGGCATCCCCGAGGACATCCGCGGGACCTACGCGGCGCTGGCCCACCCGGTGATGATCGACCACTACAAGAAGCTCGGGGTCACCGCGATCGAGCTGATGCCGGTGCACCAGTTCGTCCACGACAGCCACCTGGCCGACCGCGGGATGCGCAACTACTGGGGCTACAACACCATCGGCTTCTTCGCCCCGCACGCCGAGTACTGCTCGCAGGGCCAGAACGGCCAGCAGGTCCAGGAGTTCAAGGCCACCGTCAAGGCGCTGCACGAGGCGGGCCTCGAGGTGATCCTCGACGTCGTCTACAACCACACCGCCGAGGGCAACCAGCTCGGCCCGACGCTCTCCTTCCGGGGTATCGACAACGCCGCCTACTACCGGCTCGTCGACGGCGACCAGGCGCACTACTTCGACACCACCGGCACCGGCAACTCGCTGCTCATGCGGCACCCCCACGTGCTGCAGCTCATCATGGACTCCCTGCGCTACTGGGTCACCGAGATGCACGTCGACGGCTTCCGATTCGACCTGGCCAGCTCGCTGGCCCGCCAGTTCCACGAGGTCGACCGGCTGTCGGCGTTCTTCGACCTGGTCCAGCAGGATCCGGTCGTCAGCCAGGTCAAGCTCATCGCCGAGCCGTGGGACATCGGTTCCAACGGCTACAACGTCGGCGGGTTCCCCCCGCTGTGGACCGAGTGGAACGGCAAGTACCGCGACCAGGTTCGCGACTTCTGGCGCGGCCAGGACGCCACCCTCGGCGAGTTCGCCTCCCGCTTCACCGGCTCGGCCGACCTGTACGAGGGCGACGGCCGTCGCCCGCACGCCTCGATCAACTTCGTCACCGCGCACGACGGATTCACGATGCACGACCTGGTGTCGTACAACGACAAGCACAACGACGCCAACGGTGAGGGCGGCAACGACGGCGAGAGCAACAACTCGTCGTGGAACTGCGGCGCCGAGGGCGACACCGACGATTCCGAGATCCTGGATCTGCGGGAGCGCCAGAAGCGCAACATGCTGACCACCCTGTTCCTGTCCCAGGGCGTGCCGATGCTGCTGCACGGCGACGAGCTGGGCCGGACCCAGCAAGGCAACAACAACGTCTACGCCCAGGACAACGAGCTGGCCTGGGTCGACTGGGAGCGGGCGGACAAGTTCTCCGAGCTGACCGACTTCGTCAGCGTCCTCGGGGCGCTGCGCCACGCCCACCCGGTGCTGCGCCGCCGGCGGCACTTCACGGGCCGCGGCCTGCGAGAGCAGGAGCTGGGTGACATCGGCTGGTTCACCCCGTCCGGCGACCAGATGTCCAACGAGGACTGGGACAACGCCCACATCCGCTCGGTCGCCGTGTTCCTCAACGGCGACGGCATCGTGGAGCCCGACGACCGTGGGGAGCGCGTGCTCGACGATTCGTTCCTCGTGCTCTTCAACGGGCACTACGAGCCGATCGATTTCACGCTGCCTGACGCGTTCGCCGGCGAGTCCTGGATCGTCGAGGTCGACACGGCCCTCGGCGTCAAGGAGGTCATCATCACGACCAGCGGCATCCCCGTCGTTCCCGATCCCACGGTGATCAAGACCGGCGAGACATTCGCGGTCGAAGCGCGCTCCATCCTGCTGTTGAAGCGCGCGGTCTGATCGGGCGCTCCGCAGACGCAGAACGGCGCCGGTCCCTCCGCGGAGGGGCCGGCGCCGTTCTGCGTCCCGGGTTGTGACCTACTGGCCGCGACCGGTCTGATTCTGCAGCTCGTCGATCATCGTGCTGGCGTCCGCCTTGGTCAGGTCCTCGGGGACCTCGACGTCGGCCTCCTGGGCGAGCGTGTTCAGGTAGGACTCCTGCGGGCCGGTCATCGGCTCACCACCGGTGACCCACTCCTTGGGGTCCTTCTCCGGGTTCGTGCTGACGTTCCCTGCGGAGCTGTCGGTGCCGGTGGTGGTGTCGCCGGCGGTGTCGCTGGGCTTGCTCATGGGGGTGTCCTTCTCGTCGTGTCCACCGTGTCCGGCGGACGGTCCGTCCCTGTCCGCAGTACCCACCGACCGTCCGGTCGAACCTGCGTTCGAACCCCGACCGCCGACCGTCTGCCCGCGAACGCCACAACCGTCCGGTGTCGGTAGCGGTGCTCGTCAGCGGCCGGATCACCCGGTTGATCACCGCCGCCCACAGGACGGCGCAGACTCCGGCCCACTGAGCGCATCCGCCGCGGGGGAACGCGTAGTAGAGGTGAACGATGCCGCGGACCGGTACGCATCACCGGACCAGACGCCATCACCCCTCGACGTGGAGGTATCCGTATGTCCGGCCGGCTGTCCCGTGTTCTCCTCGCCACCCTCCTCGCCCTCGGTGTGGGCGTCGCCACCGCTCCCGTGGCCGCCGCGCACCCACGCGGCGGCGGCGCCCCCGAACGGATCGACCTCCCGACGGGATTCCAGCCGGAGGGCATCTCGAGCCAGGGCATCACGTTCTTCGTCGGGTCCCGCACCGATGGCGCCATCTACCGCGGCAGCCTGCGGACCGGCAAGGGCGCCGTCCTCGTCCGCGGCACCCGCGGCGGGTTCGCGGCGGGCACGGAGGTCGACAACCGCGGTCGGCTGTGGGTGGCCGGCGGCGGGACCGGGACCGGCACCGTCTACGACGCCCGCAGCGGGGCCAAGCTCACGTCCTTCACATTCGACAAACCCGGCACGGCGTTCATCAACGACGTGGTGGTGACCCGGGACGCCGCGTACTACACCGACTCCCGCTCTCCGGTGCTCTACGTCGTGCCGCTCGGCAAGCGTGGCAGCTTCGGCAAGGTCGTCAAGCTCCCGTTGGGCGGAGCGCTGCGGGTGGTGCCGGGCGGGCCCATCAACCTGAACGGCATCGAGACCTCGCCCGACGGGAAGCGGCTGCTGGCCGTCCAGTCCAACACCGGACTGCTGTTCTCCATCGACCCGGCCACCGGCCTGACCACCCAGGTCGACCTGGGCGGGGTCAGCGTGATCAACGGTGACGGCCTCCTGCGCAAGGGGCGCACGCTGTACGTGGTGCAGAACCGGCTCAACACGATCCAGGAGTTCAGCCTGAACAAGGCGGGCACCCGCGGCGCCCTGGACGGGCTCATCACCAGCGACGAGTTCGACGTGCCGACCACGGTGACGTCCAAGGGCCGCAATCTGTTCGCGGTCAACGCCCGCTTCGGCAACGCCGCGCCGACCACAGCGGAGTACTGGATCACCCGCGTCGAACGCTGACCGGCGGCGCCGTCAACGGTAGGCCTGGATACCCAACCGGATCGCCAGCGCCAGGCCGGCGGCACCGATCAGCCAGCGCAGCAGGGTCGCCGGTGACCGTCGCACGACGGCCGGTCCGAACCGGGCGCCGACCAGACACCCCAGTCCCAGCGGGATCGCGGCGGCCCACTGCACCGGGGCCAACACGAGGAAGGCCACCCCCGCGACCAGGTTCGCCACGCCGAGCAGCACGTTCTTCGCCGCGTTCGCCCGAGGGAGGTCCAGCCGCGTCGTGTGCAGCAGCATGGCCAGCAGCAGCACGCCCGCGGCCGCCCCGAAGTAGCCGCCGTAGATCGCGATGGCTCCCAGGGCCATCGCCTGCACGGCCCGGTGTCCCGTTCCCGGCGGGGTGTCGGGTGTGCCGTCGGTCCGCCGTCGCGGGATGAGGATGGTCAGCGCCGCCGCGCCCAGCAGGAACGGGACGATCTTCTCGAACCCGTCCGCAGGGGTGGACAACAGCAGGGCGGCGCCGACCGCGCCGCCGAGCAGGGCCACCGGGAAGAGCCGCCGCAGGAACGGGCCCTGCCCGCGGAGCTCGGGACGGGACCCGAGGACGGAGCCCACCGTCGACAGGACCAGCGCCACCGTGTTCGTCACGTTGGCCTCCAGCGGGGCGAGCCCGACCGCCAGCAGCGCCGGATAGGTGGCCAGCGAGGCGAGTCCCGCGATGCTGCCGGTCAGCCCGCCGGCGATACCGGCGACCACCAGGAAGCACATCTCGAGGAACGACACCGATCCATCCTTCCAGCCGCCTCGACCACGCCGGTGGCGAGGCGAATGGGGCGGGGGCGTCCAAACCGCGGTGGATGATCGCCCCACCTGCACGACAGCCAGATCGTCCGGTGAGGCGACAGTCCGGGGTCGGCGCCGAGACCGGGTGGCCCGGTGGCCGCACGGCCTGCGTGACGGAATGAGAGGCTACGGGTTCCGACCGCGCACGGCCGCGGGTCGGTGAACCGGGAGCTACGTGCTCGGAAAGGCGACTCATGACGGACACCGCGACGGACATCCCTCACCGGGGAGGCATCGGCGAGCGGGAGATCACGCTCCGGTTCCTGGCCGCGCCCACCGACGTCGCGCTGCTGGACAGCACCGCCGTCGCCGGTGGCCGCGTCCTCGAGTGGATCGACAAGGCCGCCTACGCCTGCGCGGTGGGTTGGAGCGGCGGCTACTGCGTCACCGCCTACGTCGGGAACGTCAGCTTCACCCGGCCGATCAATTCCGGCGAGCTGGTCGAGGTGCTGGCCCGGCTCGTCTACACCGGCCGGTCGAGCATGCACATCGAGGTGCTGGTGTCGTCGGCCGACCCGCAGCTCGGGGTCTACAACCTGGCGACATCCTGCACGGTCATCTTTGTCGCCGTAGGCGACGGCGGCCGCCCGGTACCGGTCCAGCAGTGGGAGCCCGTCACCGACGACGACCGCTGGCGGGGTCGGATCGCCCGCGAGAAGATCGTCGTCCGTGCCGACATCGAGGCGGCGATGAAGGAGCAGACCTACACCGACGACACCGCGGCAGAACAGGCCACGCTCCGTTTCCTCGCGGCCCCGACCGATGTCAACTGGGGCGGGAAGACCCACGGTGGCACGGTGATGCGCTGGATCGACGAGGCCGCCTACGTCTGCGGCGCCGGCTGGAGCGGGCAGCGCAGTATCGCCATCTACTCCGGCGGGATCCGTTTCTACCGGCCCATTCTCATCGGGCATCTGGTCGAGGTGCAGGCCCGGCTGCTCTACACCGGGCGCTCCAGCATGCACATCTCGGTGCACGTCCGCTCGGGCGATCCCAAGGCGCCGGACCTGCAGCTGACGACCCACTGCCTCAGTGTCTTCGTCGCGCTGGACGAGGGTGGACGCACCACGAAGGTGCGCCCGTGGGTGCCGCAGACCGACGAGGACCGCCGGCTGGACGCCCACGCCCAGCACCTGGTCAAGCTGCGGGCCCGGTTGGCGCCGCCGTACCCGGTCTGACGGGTCGACCGCGGGCCCGAACGTTCAGCGGGACATGGCCTGCGGGTGACCGCTCCGGGCGGCGAGGAAGCCACGCATGCCGACGGCCAGGACTCCCAGCCCGATCAGCGTGGCGCTGATGATCAGCACGGCGTGCACCCAGAGAAAAGCCGTCGGGGTGGACCCGGCGAACGCCCGCGGATCGTTCCAGACGGCCACGGCGAAGCGCGGCCACACGAGCATGTTGAACAGGCCCGCGAGGGCGAGGAACAGGGACAGTCTCCGGGTCAACACCATCCGTCCAGTATGGCGAGACCGGTGGGTCAACCTCGGAGCAGCCGCCAGCGGCCCGCCCCGGCCGGGGCGGCGGTGCGGCCGCTTATTATTCGCAATGTTGGTTCGCCAGGGTGGTCTCGGGAAGGATCCACTCGGTTCTCTCCGGATTAAGCGCCGCGACGGTGATATTGACGCAGCTATCCCTGGCTTCGATCGAAACCGGGCCGGCCTCGCGAGGGTAGTAGTGCCAGTCGAAGTCACACTCATTGCGCTCGTTGCAGAGTGTGAGTTTCAAATAGCTTTCCTCGCCGTAGAAGATAGCTTTCGTCAGCAGTGCGCAATTCATGCCTGTCGCACGGTCGTAGGATACAGTTGTCATCGCGACTAGGCGACCGTCGACGATGTGACGGTGGCGCCCATCTGACACAGTTGATCCAGGGCAATTGCCGCCAAGCCGGGAGCTGCGTAAGTCGGGCTCGATCGGCGCCTGGTCTGTAGTCGTCAACGGCGTACTGGTCGGCATCGGGGTAGTGGGCTCGTCGGTTGTTGAGGTGAGCGATGAGTCGTCGGCGGGAGGGCCGACGCTTCCGCTGCTTGACTCGTCGGTGGATTGCACGGTCGATGTTTCGTCCACCGTGAAAGTGCCTGAAGATTGCTCTGCATCGCTCTGATCGATAGACGGGGTGGCACCGGGGGCAGGGACGTTCGTCGATGATGTCGATGTGGCAAGGGTAGTTCGGGGCGGTGCTGAGTCGCTGCTGGTGAGGCAGAGTTCGCTGCGTCGGAACGGGCGGGTGGGGATTGTTGTGAGCTTCCGTTGCCGTCTGCCGGCGTCCGTGCCGTCGGAGTGTCGTCCGAGCTGGGCGGCCATTCCGAATCAAGGTTGGTTGGCGAGCTTGATGCGCCTCCGGTGAGTGTTGGTTCGGATCTCTGCGATGGTGGGGAGAATCGATCCGATTCGGCAGTTTCGGATGACACCTCTCCAGGTTTGCGGGAATTGCCGGTCAGCGTGGCGGTAGCAGTGACCACGAGCACGACGATGAGGGCAGCGGAGAGTGCAGCAAGCAGCGATTTCCGCCGGGTCGTCGCACGACCGAGGTCCGGCAGTGTAAACCGCTGGCGGAGCGACGCGAGGGTACCCAGAGTGCTTTTCACTGAACGACTCCCTGAGAATCGCCGCCGTCGCCGTTCCAGTCACCTATCATAGGGATCGGTTCGACATCCATGGTTCCGTAGCCGACGAAGGCCAACAGGCCTCCCTTCTGATCAGCGGCGAAGAAGGTCCGGGTGCCCAGTCGATATGTTCCTACCTCGGTCAACCCGTCCGCATCCCAGTCGCCGGCAACTGGAATGTCGCCTGGCTCCCCGAAGATCAGCGGATCCAACGGGGCGCCTTCGGTGCCACGACGGTCGAAGGTGGCGTGGCGCTATCGAAAACTCCTACATCGTGACGCTTGTCACCGTCCCAATCACCCACGATCGGCCTCTGATTCACGGCTCCAAACTGGAACTCTGTCACGGGGTGCGCTCCTCGGCTGCTGCGCAGCGAAAAGCCACCGGTGAATCGTCCGGGCCACCGACAGAACAGGTCGGGCAGCGAGTCGCCGCCCCGGTCGGGCGGTCCAGGCCTCCGTCATGCACGGGGACCTCCGTACCCGGCATCGGATGCTGTCACCTCAGACGAGCACCTCGCAGTCGTCCGGCTCGGCCGCCGCACCGTTGCCACGCCGCCGTCGCGTCGGCTGCACCCCGGCAGCCCGCAACCCAGACGAGAGCCTGCAGGTCCGCGTGGTGGAACAGAGAGCGGGCTAGGCGCCGAACCGGCGGTGGACCCGACCCAAGCAATGGGGGGCTCGTCGCCGGTACCGGGTTGGTGGTTTCGGACGTCGTTGAGGCAACCGCCTTCAGCCAGGGAGCGAGCTGTTTCGGCCGGTCATCGGCGGCGAGTTCTAACGTGGTGACTATCTGGTCGATGACGGCCGGCCGGTGAGCGGTGGCGAGGCTCTTCGCAGTTGTTCGCGGACCCCTGCCGCGTCCAGTCCACCGTCATCGTTCAAGGCGGGCAGCTTGCCGCTGAGGCGGCGCGACGGTGGCGGCGAAGGAGAATGATCGCTGGCCGGGTCGCGGGGTGGCGAACCTCGAACTTCGGGGCCCCGTACCGATGGCAGCTCGCCGCCGTCACCGGCGATCGGGGCAGCCCGAGGTCGACCGACGGATCCTCGTCGGGCCGCTCAAGGTCGTCATCGACGACGCCCTGCGTGACCGGACGTCGACCTGCTGGACTGGATCTCGTCCAGCGCCGACGCGACGTCGCGGAGCTCGCGCCGGTCACCGCGGCGCCCTCGGGGTCGTCATGATCCACACCAGGGTAGCACCCTCGACGCAGGTCATGCACACGTTGCGGCAGCTCGGCGTCGCCGCCGCGGCTTCCCGCGCCACGTCGCCGTAAGCGGTATTCACCCGTACACCGCACCGGCGAGGTGCAGATGCCATCCCGGCCCATCACCCATCGACATCGGCGGCATGGTCGGTCGTGACCTCGACGGCGACGATCGGCGCCGACTCGACAACGGCAGATGCCATCCACACGCGCCCTTCGCGGCCAGAGCGAGTTCGGTGACCAATTCGTAGGTGTCGGGCGTGCAGCGGCCCCACTCAGATCCCGAGTTGTCAGGCATCAGCCACCCCTTGGTCGCGTCGACGGTTGCTGAGGGAACGCCGCGACGATCGCTGACTCCGAGGCGCCACGGACGACGGAATCAGGATACGTGAGCGCGTTCGCGCTGGCACCTACTCGCTCGTCTCGACTGGTCGGACCTGGCGGAGGACATCGAGGACCCCGCAGGTCGCGTCGCAAGGACATCACGGCGAGTCCGCAGCCGCGAGCTGCGCCGACGTCACCGTCGCCACCGGAAGGGACGCAGCGGCGTGTCGATCAGCGGTTCCAGCTCAGCAAGACCATGGGCACCGCGCCGGTGCGGATCGGAACCGCCTCCCGCCTCCTCCACCCGGCTGACCGACCGGAGCTGCGCTCTCGAGTTGGCCGGCCCTGGCGGATGGCGTCGATGAGCGTCATCTTCGCCGCCATCCCGGCGGTCATCTACCTGATGGCGGGACTGCCGGCCACGTCCGGCGCGATGACCATCGGCACCCTGGTCGCCTTCACCGCACTGCAGGCCGGGCTGTTCCGGCCGCTGATGGGGCTGCTCGGCGTGAGCGTGTCGATCACCAGCTCGCTGGCCCTGTTCGCCCGGATCTTCGAGTATCTGGACCTGCCGGTGGACATCGAGGACCCCGCTGATCCCGTCGCCATGGACCCCTCGGCGGTCCGTGGCCACGTGCTGTTCTCCGACGTCACCTTCGCCTGACCCGGGCAGCGAGACGGCGGCCGTCGCCGGTGATCGCTCATCGATGTCCCAGCCGGCACCACACTGGCTCTGGTCGGTGAGTCACCGGTTCGGGGAAGAGCACCACCCTGGCCGGCACGTTCGGACCGGACCACTCGGAAATCGACCACCGGCGGTTTCGTTCCGACGTTCACGTCGACACGGTTCCGATGGGCGGTCGCCGATGCCCGCGGCTCCAACCGTGCCCTGCCCGCCGCGCTGTCCTTCTCGACAGGGGGCTCCGACTCCTGAAAGCGTTCGAAGGGCTGGTCGCCGGCTTGTAACGACCCGACCGGCGGCAGCATCGACGGGGTGGACGCTGCGCGACAGCGCTGCACTCGCCGCCGTCGTCGGTGTGGTGAACCAGGAGACCTACCTGCTGCACACCTCGGTGCGGGAGAACCTCCGCTACGCCCGGCCCGACGCGACCGACGCCGACATCGAGGACGCGGCCCGCGCCGCGCAGCTCCTCGACCTGATCACCAGCCTGCCGGACGGCTACGACACCACCGTCGGTCTCCCGCCGGCGCCGAGTTCTCCGGCGGCGCAGAAACAAGGCGCATCGCGATCGCCCGCACCGCTGCTGCCGGCCCAACTACAGCGCCGCGGATCCGTCCGCGGAGGCTCGTCGAATCCGGCCACCACCGGCTCATACGACACCGGCAGCTCGGCGCAGCAACATCTGGGCCGATCGCACCCGGCAAACCGTTTCCGACAGGCCGCACCGGTCACGATCACCAGTCCGCCCCGGCTGACACCACCGGCGTCAAAGACGACTACCCGTACCGCGGGCAGACCAGCGGCCCAGACGATTGGAGGTTCATCAAGGGTCAATGCACCTCCTTCGCTGCGTGGCGCGTGAATCAACGCCTTGGTGTCCCCTTCCACAACTATTACAAGGGCCCACGTTGGAGTCACGCCAAGTACTGGGACAACATCGCCCGCCAAGTCGGCGTCAGGGTCGACAAGAAGCCGGCGGTCGGAGCGGTGGCTCAGTGGAACCGCGGCACATACGGCCATGTCGCCTGGGTGGCGCGCGTGAACAGCGACGGCACGGTGCTTCTTGAGGAATACAACAGGGGTGGCACAAGTAAATACAGCACTCGGACAGTCGCCCGACCAGTCGCCGTGGTCGACCACGGCCGCATCGTCGAAATCGGTTCGCACCACACACTCCTGGACCGCGACGGCCGCTACGCCGCGCTGGCCGCCTGACCCTGCTCACACCGCCGCCGCACACCCGAATCCTGGCGCTCTGCTCTCTTCCGCGGGAACCAGCCGCCAGGATTCCGGGGCGTGGGCGCAGCGCGCGGTTGGCCTCGTCGAGCACCAGGACCCGCGGGTTGCGCAGCAGCGTGCGGGCGATCGCGATGCGCTGTTTCTCGCCGCCGGAGAACCGGTCGCCGCGGGAACCGACGGTGGTTTCGTGGCCGTCCGGCAGGCGGAGTGCCCAGGGGTCCCGGATATCAGCAGCTCAGCCGACCGGCGATCCGATGAGCAACCCGACGCCGTAGGTGACTGCGACGGCGAACCCCCCGAGCGCGAGCTGCCGCAGCCCGGACCGCAGCAACGGCCGCCCGGTCAGCCGCCCGACCGCCGTCCCGCCCGCCGTCAGGGCCAGTGCGGTGATCACCATCGCGATCAGCAGGCTCGGGACGCCGATGAGGTACGGGATCAGCGGCAGCAGCGCACCGACCGAGAACGCCGCCAGCGACGCACTTCCCGCGACGATCGGGGACGGCAGGTCCTGTGGGTCGACGCCCAGCTCGGTCTGGGTGTGCACCCGCAGTGCGGTGTCGGGGTCTGCCGACACCGCAGCCGCCATCCGGGCCGCCGTCTCGGGATCGGCTCCGAACCCGCGGAACGTGTCGGCCAGTTCGGCCTGTTCGGCGGCCGGGAATTCGGCGTGCATCCGCCGCTCGACCGCCACCTCGGCCTGGACGAGCTCGTTCTGGTTCGTCACCGAGACATACTCGCCGGTCCCCATCGAGAAGGCACCCGCCACCAGCCCGGCCAGGCCGGTCAGCACGATGGTGTGTGTCGACACCCCTACGCCGCCGACACCGGCGATCAGCGCCGCGTTGGTCACCAGGCCGTCGACGGCACCGAACACCGTCGGGCGCAACCAGCCCCCCGAGACGTCCCGATGCCGATGCGACCAACCTGCCGCGTGCGCCGCCTCGATGGTCGTCGGCTCGGCAGACGTCGTGAGCCGTCGCGAGAGGTCGGCCGACCAGGCGCCGTCCTCCGGGTCGCCCGACGGGTGGGGCAGGTCAGCGGTCATGGCACCTGACTACCCGCTCCGGCCGTCAGGGGTCCGCCGCCGCGCCGACGCCGCGGGGCGACTGCGGGAGATGGTAGGTCGGCGGCGGAACTCACTGCTCACCGCTGGGGCGGCAGACCGGTGAGTACCGGTCAGTAGCGCTCAGAACCTTCCGGATCGAAGATGTGCATGGCCGCTTCCTCGGCGCTGGCCCCGCCGCCGGCGATGCCGTCGTCCTCGGCGATCATCGCCTTCTCCGTGTCGTTGAACCCGTCGTCCCCGGTGTCCACCAGCCGCCCGGCCCGCTGGTCCCCGACCTCGAGGGCCTCGACCTCCTGCTGGTCCTGACGCTCCGCGAGTACGTCGACGTCGGGCTCCTCGGCGGCCAGCAGCTCGTCCAGGCTCAGCCCTTCGGCCTCCTCTGCCTCGGTCGGGATCTTCGTCCTGCGGCTCGTAGTCGGGCGGACTGTAGCCCTGATCGAGCATCTCGTCCTGGGTGGCGTCGTAGACCGGATCACCCTCCGGATCCTGCTCGAAAGAGTCCTGGCCACCGTGGTCGTCGGTCATCCCGGGGTTGGTGCCGTCCAGAACGCCGACCTCGAAACTCTCGTTCGTGTCGTTCTCACTCATCGACCACTCCTCTCACCGCGGCTGCCGCTTCGGGCAACCTGACGTCATTCTTCGTCAGCTCTGGTCGGTACCCCTGCCGTGGACCCGGCAACCCCGAGCGCTTCCTGCAGCACCGGCAGCATCAGCGCGGTCGCCCGGCCGCGGTGCGACAGCGCGTCCTTCTCGGCCGGCGCCAGCTCGGCGCTGGACCGGCCGTCAGCGTCATCCGGCGCGAACACCGGGTCGTAGCCGAAACCGTTGGTGCCACGTGGTTCACGCAGCACCCGTCCGCGCCACTCGCCGCGAACCAGGTGGTGGTCGCCGCCGGGGACTGCGAGCGCCAGCGCACACACGAAGGCACCGCCGCGGCGGTCGTCCGGCACGTCGCGCAGCTGCGCGAGCAGCAGGGCCGTGTTCGCCGGATCATCGCCGTGCACCCCCGACCATCGGGCCGACAGCACGCCCGGCATCCCGTTCAGGGCGTCCACGCAGAAACCCGAGTCGTCGGCGAGCGAGATCTCACCGGTCTCGCGGGCCGCCTGCAGCGCCTTGTCCAGCGCGTTCTCCTCGAAGGTGGCGCCGGTCTCGGGCTCCTCCGGGAACGCGGGGACGTCGTTCAGCCCGAGCACGGTGACGTCGGCGCCGAGGATGCGTTGCAGCTCGGCGAGCTTCTTGGCGTTGCGGGTGGCCAGCAGGACGCTGCTCATCGGCGCTTCTTCTCGGGCAGCGGCTTCGGGTACGGGGTCGTGAGTGCGTCGCGCTGCTTCGCCGTCAGCTCCTCGATGCCGGCCAGCGCGACGTCGATCATGGCGTTCATCGTGCTCCGGGAGAACGTGGCGCCCTTCGCCGGTGCCCTGAACCTCGACGATGGTGCCGGCGTCGGTGGCCACCACGTTCATGTCGACCTCCGCGCGGGAGTCCTCCTCGTAGGGCAGGTCGAGCCGGACCCGGCCGCCCACGACACCCACCGAGATCGCCGCGACCTGGCAGGACAGCGGCTGAGGGTCTGCCAAGGCGCCCGATGCCCCGCAGCCAGGTGACCGCGTCGGCCAGCGCCACGTAGGCGCCGGTGATGGCCGCGGTCCGGGTGCCGCCGTCGGCCTGCAGGACGTCGCAGTCGATGGCGATGGTGTTCTCGCCCAGCGCCGCCAGGTCGATGCACGCCCGCAGCGATCGGCCCACGAGCCGGCTGATCTCCTGGGTGCGACCACCGACGCGGCCCTTGACCGACTCGCGGTCGTTACGGTCGTGGGTCGACGAGGGGAGCATCGCGTACTCGGCGGTCAGCCAGCCCAGACCGCTGCCCTTGCGCCAGCGCGGGACGCCCTGCGTCACCGACGCCGCACACAGCACCTTGGTGCCGCCGAACTCGACGAGGACCGATCCGGCCGGGTGCAGCTGGAAGCCGCGGGTGAACGTGACTGGACGGAGCTGACTGTCGGCGCGGCCGTCCAGCCGGGCGACGACGGTGGGGTTCTCAGTGGCAGGCATGACTGGCGACGTTACTAGTGTTGGCGGCGCCCCTCCGGCGCGCTGGGCCTCGCAGCGCTCAGCCCGCAGCACACAGGTTGCCCCCCGCAGCCGTCGACCGCAGCGAGAGGTGGACGGCGGGAACCCACGTCGAGCCCGCAACTCCACATCGACCGCCTCCGTCGGCGGATGCCGGCACCGTGGAGAGTCGTGATTAGACGACGACCACGTCGGCGGCGGGCCGGGCGGGTCAGTGGGACCGGTGACGGGGGCGCCGCGCAGGCACCGTCGACGTGTCACTGTCCCGGTGCCGAGGACAGATCCGCGGGCCGGCATTCAGAACGCTCGCCCCACCATCGAACGGCGTCGATCGTGGTCTGACCACCCCGCCGTCCGTCATCACACGCCGACCGCGGCGCGGTACTCGGTCAGCGTGCGCAGGGTCCGGTGCCGCGGACCTCGAACGACGTCGCAGTGACGGTGTAGGACACGTTGGGCTGGGCCGAGTTCAGGTAACCCCCGGCCACCAGAGTGGCCATGTCCGGCGCGTACCCGCCCCGGGGCTGCTGCGTCTCGAAGGCGAGCGCGGCCATCCGGACCGTTTCCACCCCCGCCCGGCAGGCCACGGCGACGGCGTCGGCGGTCAACGGGGACATGGTGACGATGGCCAGCGCCCCGACACCGCCGAGAACCGCCACGACGGCCGTGAGCTCGAGCGTGCTGGCGCCCTGGTCACGATCCCCAGCGTCGTCGGGGCGGCACTCGGATCGGCGGCTCATCGCGCTTCTCCGGCGCACCGGACAACGTTCCGTTGCGGCGTCCGAACGAGGTCGGACACCCTCGAATGGGCGGGAACATACTGCGCACAGTTACGGTCACACAGAGGATATTAACCCTATGTCCGGTTTTGTCCAGCTTTTGCCACCCATACGGCGCAGCATCCATCGACGACGATCACTGTGCGTTACAGAGGGATCCGAACCGCATCCACCGCGGTGGACTCACCTCACCATGGCGGGCCCCGACATCGGCGGGGCCCGTCTCGTCTTCAGGGCCGCGCAGCCTCGGCGACCGCGGCGAGCCGAGCGACGGCACCGATCTCCGGACCGAGGAACCGGCGGCCCAACCGGGTGAAGGGCTCCGGGTCCCCGGTGGCGAGGAACTCGTGCGGCTCCGCGGGGCTGTCCCCCGGGGCGAGCAGGTTGCGCTGGGTGAGCAGCCGGTACACGTCCAGGGCCGTCTCCTCGGCGCTGTTGACCAGCGTCACCGACTCCCCCATCACCAGCGACAGCACGCCCGTGAGCAGTGGGTAGTGGGTGCAACCGAGCACCAGGGTGTCGATCTCGCGGTGTTGCAGTGCGGCGAGGTAGGACTCGGCCAACCCGAGGATCTGCCGACCGGACGTGACACCGCGCTCGACGAAGTCGACGAACGAGGGGCACGCCGCCGGGTGCACGGTGACGTGGGATGCGACCGAGAAAGCGTCCTGGTAGGCGTGCGAGTTGATCGTCGCCGAGGTGCCGATGACCCCGACCTGGCCGGTCCGCGACGTGGCGATGGCCCGCCGGACAGCCGGTCGGATCACTTCCACGACCGGGATGTCGTACCGCTCGCGAACGTCGGCCAGGCTGGCGGCGGACGCGGTGTTGCACGCGATGACGAGCATCTTCACGCCGCTGTCGACGAGACGGTCGGCCACCGCCAGTGCGTGCCGCCGGACCTCCGCGAGCGGCAGCGGCCCGTACGGACCGTTGGCGGTGTCACCGACGTAGCGGATCTGCTCGGCCGGCAGCTGGTCGATGAGGGCGCGGGCGACGGTCAGCCCGCCCATCCCGGAGTCGAAGACGCCGATCGGTGCGGTACTCACGCCCGCCACGCTACGTCAGACGGTCAGGGCGGGAGCCGTGCGCCGGGGGCCGTCGGCTTTCGCGGTCAGGAACGCGGCGAGCACCCCACCGAGGGCGCCGAAGAGATGCGCCTGCCACGAGATGCCGTTGCTGCCCGGCAGGACGCCCCAGAAGATGCCACCCCACAGCGCCAGCAGCACCAGCCCGACCAGGATCTGGCCGACATTGCGCGTGAAGACCCCCCGCACGACGAGGTAGGCCAGCCAGCCGAAGACGATGCCCGAGGCGCCGACCACGGTGGTGGTGCTCGCGCCGGTGAGCCAGACCCCGAGTCCGCTGACCAGCCAGACCAGCACGGTCACCGCGATGAACTGCTTGACCCCGTTGACCATCACCAGGAACCCGAAGATGAGCAGCGGAACCGCGTTGGCCAGCAGGTGCGACCAGCTGCCGTGGACGAACGGCGCCGTCAGGATCCCGATCAGGCCGTCGACCCGGCGCGGGTCGATCCCGGCGTACGGGACGATGTTCAGCGCCGGGACCGAGTTGACGATCTGCACCACGATCATCAGTCCCACCAGCACACCCGGCACGATCGCGGCCTGATGCCAACGAGCCGGGATGAGGTTGTTGCGGCTCTTCGGCGAGACGGTCGGCTGCGGGGACGGCACGGGGAGCGTCATACCTCCAGGTTACCGAGCCCGCCCCACGGCACATCGGGGTGAACCCTGAAGCCGCACCCGGGTTCTCAGTGCAACAGCGCGACGACCAGCGAGTCCTGCAGCGCCGACAGCCAGCGGTACACGTTGAACATCGCCGGGCCGGTTCCGTGGAGGTCCGGCCGGTCCAGGTCCGGCTCGGCCTCGTCGTCGGTGATGTCCAGCCGGACCCCGAGCGCCAGCCGCACGTCGTTGAGCGACGTGAGCCACGCCTCGGCGGTGTCCTCGGACAGCCGGACGGTGCCGCCGCCCAACGGCAGCGAGTCGAGCAGCGCCACCGCGGCCCGGTCCTTGGCCGTGATCAGTTCCGGTTCGTACAGCACCCGCAGCCCACCGGCGAGCTCGCCGTCGTCACGGGAGAAGTCGGGCAACAGACGGTTCAGGGCCGGGTCGGCAGGCGGCGTCGACGGTGCGGTCTGGATGCCGGTGATGGCGTCCAACGGGTCCGACGGCGCCTCGGCGCGGCGCTGCGCGAGCAGCTGCCGGACCTGGTCCACCACGTCGGCCAGCACCTGCACCTCGGCCGGATCGAGGGTGACGACCAGCTTGCCGCGCCGCCGACGGAAACCGGCCACGTCAGTTGTCCTGCTGCAACGTCGCCCACAGGCCGGCGCCCTGCAGCTTGGCGACGTCGGCCTCCATCTGCTCGCGGGAACCGCTGCTGACCGCGGCGCGGCCCAGGTGGTGCACGTCCGACATCAGCTTCTCGGCCTTGTCCTTGGGGTGACCCAGCAGCTTCATGAACACGTACGTCACGTACGACATCAGGTTGACCGGGTCGTTCCAGACGATGGTGACCCACGGCAGCTGAGCAGCAGTGACCTCGTCCGTCTGCTGGACCATCTCGGTTGTCGGAGCTGTCACGCCGACCATTGTTCCACTCCGGCGGGCTGCCGGACGGTCTCCGCGGCGACCCGGCGGCGTCGGATCAGTACAGTGCTGGACCTATGACGCCCTCCCGGATCGCCGCGCGTTCGACCGCGTTGATGACGGATCATTACGAACTCACCATGCTGCAGGCGGCGCTGCGGGACGGGACCGCCGACCGGTCGTGCAGCTTCGAGGCCTTCACCCGGCGGCTCCCCGACGGACGCCGCTACGGCGTCGTCGCGGGCATCGGCCGACTGGTCGACGCGATTGCGGACTTCCGGTTCGGCGACGCCGAGCTGGAGCGGCTGCAGGGGGTGCTCGACGACCCGACGCTGGACTACCTGGCCGGCTACCGTTTCGACGGCGACATCGACGCCTATCCGGAGGGTGAGCTGTTCTTCCCCGGATCCCCGATCCTGACCGTGCGGGGCACCTTCGCCGCTGCCGGCATCCTCGAGACGCTGATCCTGTCGATCCTCAACTACGACTGCGCGGTGGCGTCGGCGGCAGCCCGGATGGTCAGCGCGGCCGAGGGTCGGCCGCTGATCGAGATGGGCAGCCGGCGCACCCACGAGGAGTCGGCCGTCGCCGCCGCCCGGGCGGCCTACCTGGCCGGCTTCACCGCGACCTCCAACCTCGAGGCGGGCCGCCGCTACGGCATCCCCACCGGGGGCACCGCGGCGCACTCGTTCACGCTGCTGCACGACACCGAGGCCGCTGCGTTCCGCGCGCAGATCGACGCACTGGGCGTGGACACCACGCTGCTGGTCGACACGTACGACATCACCCGGGGCATCGCCACCGCGATCGAGGTGGCCGGACCCGAGCTGGGTGCCGTCCGGATCGACTCCGGGGACCTCGGCGTGCTCACCCGGTCGGCCCGCAAGCAGCTGGACTCCCTCGGCGCCACCCGCACCAAAATCGTCCTCTCGGGTGACCTCGACGAGTACGCGATCGCCGCGCTGCGGGCCGAGCCGGTCGACATCTACGGCGTCGGCACCTCGGTGGTCACCGGCTCCGGGGCGCCGACGGCGAGCATGGTGTACAAGCTCGTCGAGGTCGACGGGCGGCCGGTGGCGAAGCGCAGCGAGAACAAGCGTTCCTACGGAGGTCGCAAAGCCGCACTGCGGCGGTACAGGTCGACGGGGACGGCGACCGAGGAGGTCATCTACCCGGCCGGTGGCGAGCCGCCGGCCGCCGAGGAACACGACCGGCACCTCCCGCAGCCGCTGCTCCGTGCCGGTGTGCCGGTCGACGGCCTGCCCACCCTCGAGGAGTCGCGGAAGGCGCTGGCCAAGGGCCTCGTGTCGCTCCCCTGGTCCGGCCTGAAGCTGTCCCGCGGGGAGCCCGCCATCCCGACGCTCAACCTGATCCCCTGACAGGAACACCGATGACGCAGAACTACCTCCCGTCCAGCGCCCTCGTGGTCGTGGACATGCAGCACGACTTCGCCGATCCCGACGGAAGCCTGTACGTCCGCGGCGGCGAGGAGATCCTGAGCGGCGTGAACGCCGAGATCAGCGCCGCGCAGGCGGCGGGCGCCACGATCGTCTACACCCAGGACTGGCACCCCGAGAGCACCCCGCACTTCGCCAAGGACGGCGGACTGTGGCCGGTGCACTGCGTCATCGGCTCACCCGGGGCGGCACTGGTCCCCGGCCTGACGGTGGACGGTCCGGTGGTGCGCAAGGGCTCCGGACGGGAGGACGGTTACTCCGGGTTCACCGTCCTGGACCTGGACTCCGGCCGGAGCCGAGGTACCGAGCTGTCCACGATCCTCGACGAGAACGGCATCATGTCCGTCGTCGTCGTCGGGCTCGCCGGCGACTGGTGTGTCAAGGCCACCGCGATCGACGGGGTCACGCTCGGCTACGACGTGACCGTGCCGATGGAGCTGACCCGGTTCGTCGAGCTCGAGTCCGGCGACGGGCGAGCGCGCCGTGGCCGCGATGAGGGACGCCGGCGTCACCCTCGTCTGAGGGACGGTCAGAGCTGAGCCGGCGTCCGCCACCACCGTGACGGTGCCGGGATCGATCTCGGTGAAGCCGGCGTCGCGGACCGCGACCTTGCGTCGTCCCCAGCCCTGGGGCCCGACCGCCATCGCCCGCTCGCCCCGCCAGCCCTGGTCCCGGAGCGATGAGGCCACGGCCGGCAGGCCGTCGCGGTACCACCGGTGCAGGGCCGCCGGGTCGGAGCCGGCCAGCAGGGCCGCGGTGATCATTCCGGCGTGGCCGGCCTGTGCCATCACCTTGCCGACGGTCATCGGGATGCCGGCGGGGACCATCAGCACCAGGCACTGTGGAGCCGCGGCTCCCCCGTCGACCGGCGGCCGGATCGACGGGGCACGTCGGTGCCACCGACCTGCAGCTTTGCCACCCGCTTGTCGAGATCGGTGACCGGACCGGGGACGAGGGCCCGAACCTCGGCGTCCCGGTGCCGGACGGTGATCCCCGGAAGCTCCTGGACGGCCTCCCACTGGCCGGCCCGCGCTCGCCGGGTGACCTTGCGGATGTGCGCCCGCACGTAGTCGGCGACCGCGTCGTGCCATTCGCCGCCCGCCGCCGCCCGCCGGTCCAGACAGACGGCCGTCGACGCGGTACACGCGGCCTCGATCGCGGCGCTCCAGGAGGGCATCCGGTCGCGCTCCATCCGCAGGATCAGCTGCATCGCCCGGACGTCCCCGGCGGCCTCCTCGCGGTCGTCGAGCACCTCGTCGTCGCGCAGCCGCATCCAGTGGGCATGCCGCTCGGCCAGCGGTGCCAGCACCGCTCCCGGACTGCCGTCGGTCATCCGATGGGCACCCGGCGCAACGTGCCGTCGGCGGCGTCGGCGGCCTCGACCTCGGCACGGGTGATCCCCAGGATGAACAGCACCGGGTCCAGGAACGGCTGGTTCAGCGTGGTGTCGGCGAATTCGGCGACGATGGGCTTGGCGTTGAAGGCGATACCGAGACCCGCCGCGGTGAGCATGTCGATGTCGTTGGCCCCGTCCCCGACGGCGACCGTCTGGTTCATCGGCACCCCCGACTCCAGGGCGAAGCGGGCCAGGGCCCGCGCCTTGCCCTGCCGGTCGACGATGTCCCCGACCACCCGTCCGGTGAGCCTGCCACCCTCGACCTCGAGCGTGTTGGCGGCGACGAAGTCCAGGGACAGCTCGTCGACGAGGTGCCGGGCGACCTGGGTGAAGCCGCCGGACACGATCCCGCAGCGGTACCCCAACCGCTTCAGCGTCCGGATGGTGGTGCGGGCGCCCGGGGTCAGCTCCAGCGTCCGACCCACCTCGTCCAGGACGGCGGCGTCGAGCCCGGCCAGCATGGCCACCCGCTGGTGCAGCGACTGGGTGAAGTCGAGTTCGCCGCGCATCGCCGCCTCGGTGATCCGCTCGACCTCCGCCCGGCGTCCGGTGTGCTCGGCGAGGATCTCGATGACCTCGCCGGTGATCAGCGTGGAGTCGACGTCGAAGACGATGAGCCGCTTGGAGCGGCGGGCGATGCCGGCGCGCTGCACGGCGATGTCGACACCCGCGGTGGCCCCGATCTCGGCGACCGCCTGCCGGAGCAGCTCGTCGTCGCCGGCCGAAACGGTCAGCTCCAGGCCGGTCACGGGGTAGTCGGCGACCCGCTTGATCGTCTCGATGTTCACGCCGAGGCCGCCCAGCCGGCCCGCGAGCAGCGCCACCGCGGATGCCTGCAACGGACGCCCGATGACCACCAGCACGTGGGTCGCGTCCGATCGCGGCTCGTCGACGCCGACATCCAGCCGCACGGTGACAGCCGTATCGACCGCGGCCATGGCGTCCTCGACGTCGGCCTGCAGCCGGGTCCCGGAACCGACGACGGCGACGAGGACACCCAGCGTCAGCTGGCCGCGGACGACGACCTGTTCGACGTCCAGCACCTCGACCCGATGCTCGCCCAGCACTGCGAACAACGCGCCGGTGACGCCGGGATGGTCGCGGCCGGTGACGGTCATGAGCACGGCGCTCTGCGTCATGGGCGCTCCTTCTCGTGAGGTCCGGGCACAAGGGTCCGGACATGCCGAGTCCCGCTACCGGAACGGCAGCGGGACTCGGGATCAGCTCAGGACTTGTTGTCTTCCGGGATCTTCAGGTGCTCGCTCGACTCCGCGGACTCCAGACCCTTCCAGTCACGGTTCGGGTGTGCCTCACTGCGCATCCGCTCGATCATGTGCGGGTGGTGCAGCTCGAACGCCGGACGCTCGGAACGGATCCGGGGCAGCGTCAGGAAGTTGTGCCGCGGCGGCGGGGAACTGGTGGCCCACTCGAGCGAGTTGCCGTAGCCCCACGGGTCGTCGGCGTGGGTGATCTCCCCGTGCCGGAAGGAGCGGAACACGTTCCAGATGAACGGGAGGGTCGAGGCGCCCAGGATGAACGAGCCCACCGTCGAGAAGGTGTTCATGAAGGTGAACCCGTCGCTGGCCACGTAGTCGGCGTACCGGCGCGGCATGCCCACGTTGCCCAGCCAGTGCTGGATGAGGAACGTGGCGTGGAAGCCGATGAAGGTCAACCAGAAGTGCCACTTGCCCAGGCCCTCGTCGAGGAACCGGCCGGTCATCTTCGGGAACCAGAAGTAGATCCCGCCGAAGGTGGCGAACACGATCACGCCGAACAGCACGTAGTGGAAGTGCGCCACCACGAAGTAGGAGTCCGAGACGTGGAAGTCCAGCGCCGGCGCCGCCAGGATGATGCCCGTCAGACCGCCGAAGAGGAACGTCACGAGGAAGCCCGCGACGAACAACATGGGGGTCTCGAACGTGAGTTGCCCCTTCCACATGGTGCCGATCCAGTTGAAGAACTTCAGGCCTGTCGGCACCGCGATCAGGAACGTCATCAGCGAGAAGAACGGCAGCAGCACCGATCCGGTGGCGAACATGTGGTGCGCCCAGACCGCCACCGACAGCGCGGCGATGGCGATGGTCGCGAACACCAGGCCGCGGTAGCCGAAGATCGGCTTCCGGGCGAACACCGGGATGATCTCGGAAACGATGCCGAAGAACGGTAGCGCCAGGATGTACACCTCGGGGTGACCGAAGAACCAGAACAGATGCTGGAAGAGGATCGCGCCGCCGTTGGCCGGGTCGAACACGTGCGAACCGAAATGCCGGTCGGCGGCGAGGCCGAACAGTGCCGCGGTCAGCACCGGGAAAGCGATCAGCACCAGCAGCGCGGTGACGAGGATCGTCCAGGTGAAGATCGGCATCCGCCACATCGTCATTCCCGGGGCGCGCAGGCAGATGATCGTGGTGATCATGTTGACCGCGCCGAGGATGGTGCCGAGGCCACCGACCGCGAGGCCCATGATCCACAGGTCACCGCCGACGCCCGGCGAATGTTCGACGCTGGACAGCGGCGTGTAGGCGGTCCAGCCGAAGGCTGCCGCACCACCCGGGGTGAAGAAGCCGGCCATCGCGATCAGGGCGCCGAACAGGAAGAGCCAGTACGAGAAGGCGTTCAACCGCGGGAACGCGACGTCCGGAGCGCCGATCTGCAGCGGCATCACGAAGTTCGCGAAGCCGAACACGATGGGGGTCGCGTAGAACAGCAACATCACCGTGCCGTGCATGGTGAACAGCTGGTTGTACTGGTCGGACGACAGGAACTGCATGCCGGGCCGGGCCAGCTCGGCGCGCATCAACAGCGCCAGCACCCCACCGATCATGAAGAAGACCATGCAGGTGGTGATGTACATCAGACCGAGGGTCTTGTGGTCCGTGGTCTTCAGCAGACCGAGGAACTTGGTACCTCGGGATGGCCGATGCACGGGGATCGGCCTGCTCACCACGGGGCGAGGAGCGACGGCGGTCACTGAACTGTTCCTCCAGCTGATCGGCGCACTGACGTCCCAGGTGTCGGGACCCCATGAGCTTAGTCCGATCACACCCCCGACACCTGTCGGGAAGACCCGATGTCGGCGTCGGGTACGGCGTGAAGCGGATCGATCACCAATCTACGCGGGCGCGGGCCCGGCGCACCCACCGCCGTGGGGTCGCCCGTGAGGCCCAGCGGTCGAACGCTCGTCGATCGTCCACGGGTCGCGTGTGCGGCGGTCCCTGAACTGCGCCCGAACGGACCGGGAACGAACGCCGCCACACTGTCCGGCCGCGTGACGACGACCACTCGCCGCCGTCCTGGCAAGCTTAGGCAATCCTCAGTTAGGGTGGGCTAAGAGGACGCCCGGCCGGTCAACCGACGCCGGGAACGAAGCCCGCCTCGCGGGCTCGACGGAAGCGACAGATGAGCGCCCCCACTCTGGTCACCCCGTACCACCTGGTGTCGTCGACGGTCTCCCGGGTCGTGGATCTCGGTTCCGGATTCCGCCGGTTCACCTTCACCGGGCCGTCGGTGGCGCGCCTGGACAGCGGTGGGTACGACCAACGCGTCAAGCTGATCCTGCCGCTGCCCGGTCGCGGTTTCGTCGATCTGCCCGACGGCGCCGACTGGTACCTGCAGTGGCGCTCGCTGCCCGACGAGCGGCGCAACCCGGTGCGGACGTACACGGTCCGGGCCTTGCGCCCCGAGGTCGGCGAGCTCGACATCGACATCGCTCTGCACGGCCGTACCGGCCCGGCGTCCCGCTGGGCGACCGACGCGGTGGTCGGCGACGAGCTGTTCGTCTTCGGTCCCAACGCCGAGCACGGCGGTCCGTACGGCGGTGTGGACTTCCTGCCGCCGGCGCACACCGATCAGTTCTTGCTGGCCGGCGACCCGACGGCGATGCCGGCGATCGCGGCCATCCTGGAGGCCCTTCCGCCGCATGCGCGCGGCGTCGCGGTGGTCGAGGTCGAGCACGCCTCCGACGCGGCCGCTCTCGGCCGGATCCCGGCCGGCGTCCAGCTGCGCCTGGTGGTCCGCGAGCCGGGCCGGCACGGCTCGCAGCTGATCCCGGCCGTCCAGACCGCAGCAGCCGAGCTGTGTGGCGCCGGCGGCTGCAACGGCGTCGCGCCCACCGCAGAGCTCGAGGACGTCGACATCGACGCGGGCCTGCTGTGGGAGGCGCCCCGCAACGACGTCGACGGACCAGCCCGTGACCGGACCGGGCTCTACGCCTGGCTGGCCGGCGAGGCTGCGGTGATCAAGACGCTCCGGCGGCACCTGGTCAGCGAGCGGGGCATCGACCGGAAGTGCGTGGCCTTCATGGGTTATTGGCGTCAGGGCCGCGCCGAGGCCGGCTGATCCTCCGGCCTTCGCCGCACGCCGTGTGCAGCCGCCACAGCGCTTCGGCCGCCCGCTCCCAGCTGTAGTCCGCCGCCCGCAACCGACCCCGGGCCGCCAGCTCGGCGGCCAGCCGCGTGTCCCCCATCACCTCGGTCAACCGGTCGGCAAGGTGGGCGGCGTCCTCCCGGGTGAACGAGAGGGTGGCCCCGCCGCCCACCTCGAGCAGCGCCGGCGCATCGGAGTGCACCACCGGGACGCCGGCGGCCATCCCTTCCAGGACCGGCAGACCGAACCCTTCTGCACGCGAGGGCACCGCGAGCACCGCCGCCCGGGACAGCACCACGGCGAGGTCCGCGTCCGGGATGCGCCCCAGCAGGTGCAGCCGGGCGTCGTCGAGACCGGCGTCGGCGGCCCAGCGCCGCAGGTCCACGTCCCCCCAACCGGCCTGGCCGACGACGACCAGGTCGGCGGGGACGTCACGCATTGCCGCGATCAGCACGTCGAGACCTTTACGGGGTTCGACCGTGGCCAGACTCAGGACGAAACGTTCCGGCAGCCGCAACGCCACGGTGCGGGCATCCGCGTCCGTAGGGAGCGGCAGTGCCGTCACCCCGTGACCGATCACCGCGATCCGGGCCGCCGCGAACGGGAACAGGGCCGAGAGTTCGTCGGCCACCGCCCGGGTGGGCACCACCAGGTGCTCGGCCGTGCGGGCCGCCCGCCCGATCATCGCCCGATGCCAGCCGACGCCCCGCGGGGTCAGCGTCTCCGGGTGTGACCACGGGACCGTGTCGTGGACGGTGACGACCGTCGGCCGGCGGCGCAGCGACGCACGGGCCGGCACCAACGGCGTGGTCGCGTGCACCCGGTCACCGGTGGGCCACGGCGGCAGGCCGGACATCCACAGTTGGCTCAGCACCCGCGATCCGGCGGGCAGCCGGTGCGGTCCGTCCACCCCGGGAACCTGTGCCGGGCCGGTGTCGCGGTGCCAGGCGGTCGTCGAACGCACGTGCCAGCCACGCGGTGCGCCGGCGGCGAGCGCCTGCACGATCTCGCGCGCGTAGCGGCCGGTGCCGCCCGGCACGGGGGCGAGGATCTGCTCGGCGATCACGCTCAGCGTCGGCACCGGTCGAGCGTACGGGCGGCGGCCATCCCGCTCGTCACACCACCGTGCCGCATCGCGGGTCCGCCGATCGGGTAGCTGCGCAGACATGAAACTGGTCATCATCGGTGCGTCGGGCAACATCGGGACGGCGCTGCTGCGTCACGCTGCGCGTGCGGCCGACCTGCGGGTCATCGGGGTCAGCCGCCGACGGCCGCCGGCGGAACCGCCGTACGACACGGCGGGCTGGTCGACCCTCGACGTCGCCGCACCGACCGCCGCCAACGAGTTGTCGCAGGTGTTCGCCGACGCCGATGCCGTGGTCAACCTGGCGTGGGGCTTCCAGCCCGCCCGCGACGAGGCCTATCTCGAGGCGGTCGGTGTCGGCGGGCTGCGCGCCGTGCTGTCGGCGGCGGTGGCCGCCGGGGTGCCGCACGTGGTGCACATGTCGTCGGTGGGCGCCTACGCCACCGGCTCCTACGGGGTCCCGGTCGACGAGACGTTCCCGACCACGGGCATCCCGTCCTCGCCGTACAGCCGACACAAGGCCGCCGCCGAGCGGGTGCTGGACGTCTTCGAGCGGGAGCACCCCGGGGTGCTGATCACCCGCGCCCGGCCCGGACTGGTGATGAGCCCGGATGCCGGCTCGAGCCTGCTCCGGTACGGACTGCCACCGGTGGTCCCGGGGCGCCTCGTCGGACTGCTGCCGGTGCTGCCGCTGGACCCCTCGTTCCGGGTACCGGTGGTGCACGCCGACGACGTCGCCGTCGCCGTGCTGGAGATGGTCCGACGCCGGGCGGACGGGCCGTTCAACCTGGCCGCGCCGACGCCGCTGGACCGCGAACTCATCGCCGCGGCGATGGGTGCACGGCCGTGGCCGCTCCCCCGGACGGTCCTCCGCGGCCTCGTGGGCGCCGGCTGGATGTTGCACCTGGAACGGCTGGACCCCGGCTGGATCGACCTGGCGTTCGCCGTACCCCTGATGCGGACCGACCGGGCGCGCGAGCTCCTCGGCTGGTCGCCCCGGGTGGACACCGCGGCCGCGATCGCCCAGGTCGTCGAGGCGATGGTGCAGGGCGGCGGCACCGCGAGCCCGGTGCTGCGTCACCGCTCGGTGTGGTCGGAACTGACCGACCTGCGGCACGGTCCGGCCAGTCGCCGGCGACTCACCTGAGCCGACTCACCTGAGTCGATCCCGCGACCTCCGGGGGCGATCTGGGCCGCGCAGAGAGCCGACTACCCCGGGTTTACGCCCGACGGCTGGGTGCGGGTGCGACGCAGCAACCACTGCGTTCCGTCGGTGTGGACGAGGACGTACCGGACATCGTCGTCGCCGCCGTGCAACGTGAAGACCAGACGTCGGTCGTTGCGGTCGTGTTCCTCCCACCAGCCGATGTCGGCGACGGACTTGTGCTCGTCGGTGTAGCGGAGGTGCGCGAGCTCGTGGTCGCCGACCGCGATCGCGAGCCGGTTCTCGCCCGGCCGCGGCAGTCCCCGGGGCACCGCCCATGACCTCAGCACCCCGTGCTCCTCGAGTCGGAGGTCGAAGTGCGGGCGGGGTCGGCGGTGGTCGTGCACCACGAACGCCGGCCGGGGCTCGGGTTCGACGCTCGTCGGAGCGTCGCCGGACGGTCCGACGACCATTGAGTAACCGTCCTTTTCGAAGTGACGATCTCGATTCCCGGCTCCAGGAACTCATACCGGCGGCTCATCAGCAGTCCCCCTCCATGACGCGTCCGTGGCACGGCACGGCGTACCCCTCGCCACCGGACCCGTCGAACGCGCCGATGAATCACAGGGACATCACGAACGCCACGATCGCCACGATCGCGACTCGCTTGTTGAACGACGGGTCACCCATCCGACACACCCCCACTGACCCGGCCAGCTCCTCGTCGACCAGCTCGATCAGGCGCGAGTCGGTCACCTCGAACACGGCTGCGATGCGCCAGAACTGATCGATCTACATGGCCGTGTCGGCACGGATGTACCGCCTCAATGTCCCAAACGCGATGCCGGACTCGTCGGCGAGCCGCTGGATCGACCATCTGCGCTTGCCGCACTCGCCTCGGATCACCGAACCCAGCGCCGACAGGCGCGGGTTCGGCGTCCATACCCGCGCCGGGGGGCTCACCCGGCCGCCCAACCCAGCAGTTCGGCCAGCGCGTCGATGTCGAGGTCGCGCGGGTCGTCGTGCACGGTGATGGTGTGCTCGACCGGGTCGATGATGACGTAGGTGATGTCGGCCGCGTGATACAGCTCCCGCTTGCGACCGAGGTCCCGGTCACGGGTGGACGGGGACAGCACCTCGATCACGATGATCACGTCGGCCGGGTCCGTCCAACTCGACCGGGCCAGGGGGCCGTGGACCAGCCCCGCGTCGGCGATCACGCCGTTGTCCCCGCTGAACATGATGGCCGGTTCCACCAGGGCGATGACATCCGGAGCCAGGTGCATCTCCCTCAGCCAGGCGTACGCCTCACCCTGGATCATGCGGTGTTCGTTCAGGGGTGGCGGGTTCACAATCAGGGCTCCGTCTAGGACTTCGATCAGGGTGGATTCAGGGAACTGGTCGAGGTCAGCGACGGCCCAACCGTCGCCCCCTCGCGGGGTCGGAAACGACGAGATCATCAGCTCAGCTGTCATGTGCTCAGTATCCTCACTGGTGAGCAACGCGCGGGTCCGGCACGGTGCGGACCACGCCCGACAGCTCGGCCGTGATCTTGGTGAGGTCCAGGCACGGCCGGCCGGTCGTGTTCCGCCGGGGCGCTCCGAACGGGAACACCTCGAACCGCTTCCGCGCGGCACCGGAGTCGTCGTACAGGCAGCCGATGGTCTCGGCCAGCACGTCGTACAGGTCGCCCTCCATGTCCCAGTCGACGGGGCTGAGCATCCCCAGATCGAGCGCCAGCACCCGCGAGGCGAACATCTGGTTGCTGCCCTGGTCGGACACGTCCATCTCCAGGTAGGCGGCGCTGGGGAACTGGGCGAGCACGGCGTTGACGGCCTGGACGATCATCGTGTCCTCCAACGCTTTCTGGGCGGCGTCGCGGGTCTCGTAGACCCGCTCCGTGATCGGCAGGACGCCCGCGGCGAAGCCGTCCCACCCGGGGTCACCCGGGGCTGTAGACCGGGACCTGGAGCGCGGTGGCGCTGGGCTGCGATTCGAGGAGAAGAAATGAGCACCATCGTCGACGGGGTTCTGGCCCGCCACACCGACGACCAGACCCTCGGTCTGGTATCCCAGGAGCTGCGCCGACAGAAGAAGTGGGGCGTGCAGGCACATCCGGACAACACCGGGGATGGCTGGAACCCGGCTGGTCTGGCTGCCCACGGCAACCAGTTCGCTGCACTGGCGCACCTGATGAAGGAGTGCAACGACGCCCACGTCGCCGACGGCACGTTGATGGCGTAGTCCAGAAGCTCCAGGCCCTGGGCCAGGTACTTGGCGGGCGGGGCGTCGGTCACCACGGCGCGTCGCCACAGGCGACCCCACTCGCTGTCCAGGAGGGAGGCGTCGAAATCCTCGGCCCACCCGTCGCGCGGCTTCCCCTCGCTGGTGATCAGCACGTGGACCATGCCCTGGCGATCGACCACTGCCAGGGGGTACGGCCCCGTGGGTCCCATGAAGACGGTTCCCGGCGGGAACGGGAAGAGCGGGGCCTGGATCTCCTCCATGGCGGGCGGGGGCGTCCCGGTTGTCCACGATGATCACGGCGAACGTGTCGGTGGCCGTGAGGTCGACCTCCATCACGTCCCCGGCGTAGAGCGCGTAACCCTTGGGGCCGCGTGCGTACTCCCATCGCTCCGGAGTGATGTGCATGGAATCCTCTCCCCGGTAGCGCACTTCGCCGCCGAACCACAGGTAGTGGTCCGCGGGGGTGGTGGCTGTGGTCAGTTCCTCGAACACGTTGTTGCCGACGCACACGGCGTCCCTGTCGTAGGACACCCACGTCGCCACCTCGGTGGGTGGGTGAATGTCTTCGTCAATGGCGAACTGGACCTGGTCTCCGACCAGGAGGTCCGACAGTGACCTCGCGATGTAAGTCACGGGTCTCCTCTGCCTATGCGGCTTCTTGGGTGTGGCGGGCGTCGAGGTCGAACACCCACGAAACGGCCTGTCCCGCCAGCGCGATCAGCGCTGTGCGCAGTGCGGCCTCGTCCGTCTGGGACATGGCGGTGAACGTGTGCGCTGCAACCAGGTCGGCCCACGTCTGCGGGTTCAGTGACAGGTCAGCTGCGGTCAGCGCGTACGCCGGGTGGGTCCCGTCGGGTGTGTTGCCCCAGTCGGTGCGGTACTTGGGGCCGGCGGCGAGCAGTACCTCGTTGATCACCGGCTCCCACCGGGCCGGGCGGCGCATCACCATGCCAGCCCGACGAACTGGAGCCCTTCGGTGATGGTGGAGGTCAAGGCCGTGCGCGCCGTGGCCAAGCGGAAGGGGGAGCTGACCCTGTTGCAGCTCCAGGTCGTCGAGGACCGGCTGTACCTGGAGGAGTTCCGGTGACGACCGTCGTGAACGATGGGACTTCTGTGAATGATGTGACAGAGAGAATCGCCCTGAGTAGTCGGCGGGTCTACTCTGGTCACAGTTGGTGCTGTCTACTCTCAGGTCGGGTGTGTCGTCCGACGCGTCCGTGACCTTCGGGCGGCAACCCGGAGACCCGTGGCGCGGAGTGGTGATGAGGGAATCGGAGCGTCCGCGGAGCGGCGGTGAAGCGGAGTGGACGCCGCGCCCGGCGGAGGACGATTCGGACTGGCTCTTCGCCTGGTCGCGGAGCACCCGCCAGGCTCCGGAGCCACCGCCCTTCCATGATCGCAGCCTGTGGCGTCCCCGCCCGCCGCGCTTCGGTCCGCTGCTGGACCGGGTGGAGTCCCGGCGGTTGGCACCCATCCTGGACGGCTCCACGGTTCGAATGGTCGACACCCCGGACGGCTCGCGCCGCGCGCTCGTCCACCGGCACTGGATAGGACTCGTACTGCGACTGCTCGCCGGTCTCGTGGCCGTCGTGATCACCGTCATCACGCCCGCATTCGTGGCGTTGGTGATCCTGTCGGCTGCCCACGGCGGGGTCGTGTCGCTGCGTCATGGGGTCAAGCGCGAGACCGGGGTGGTGATCGGCGGCGCCGAGCTGCTGCTCGGACTGCTGATCGGCGTCTTCCTGTCCGAGGGGATGCTGCACGCGAGTCTGATCCTGGCCACGCTGGGCATGATGGCTCTGACGGTGGTCGCCTGGCAGGTCGACATGGAGCTGATCACCGAGGGCGGCCGGCTGGTCCGGACCCGCGGGCTGTGGTTGATGAAGCGGACGGTGACGGCGCCGCTCACCTCGATCCGGATCGCCACCACCAAAGGCCCGTTCGTGGGACTTGGGTACGTGACAGTAGACACACCGTCGGACAACGACGACATGCTGCACAATTTCGGGTTGATCGCTCAACCGAACGAGTGGGCGGCACTGCTGTTGCGCGAGGCCTCCCGCCCGAAGGTCCCCTCGTCCACAGCGGCGGACGCAGCCCAGGCCGACTGAGCTGCACGTAGTACCGAACCTGCTGAGGACATCAGGGTCGTGACCGGAAAGACTTTCCGAAAGGTGGTTCGAGCATGGTGAAGACCGGGCTCCGTGGCGTCGTGTGGCTGGCAGTGGTGCTGCTGCTGCTGACCGCTCTGATGGGGGTGACGCCCACCCAGGCGGGTGAGTTCATCCGCGACCAGTGGAACAACGTGCTCGAGTTCCTGCGCACGGTGTTCTCGGGCGGACTGGCCAACCCCTGACTTCCCCCCGCGGCCGTGCCCAGGCAGGGGCGCGGGTGGTCGACCCGGGTCAGGCAGCGAGTTCGTGGGAGTCGGCGACCTCGAGGCCGGCCTCGCGCAACATGGCCGCATAGGCCATCAGGCCCACGGCTTCGCTGAGCTGGTCGGCGATCTGCCGACATTCGTCGGTGAACCCCCGGGGTGATCTGATGGTGTGCGCGACCACCAACCGGCCGCCGACCGGGCCGGGCAGCGGAACCACCAGCAGCGATCGGGTGCCTTGCTCCCAGGAGAAGTGGTCGGGCAGCGGCACCGTTCGGGTGTCCTGGATGCAGATCCGACCGTCGCCGAGTTCCTTCAGGTCGGTGAGCGCGGCGTCCAGCGTCGCGTGGTCGCAGACGTCGACCGAACCCCACGTGCTCGTCGCGCCGTAGCGACCGGTGCCGTCCTGCACGATGGCCACCTCACACCGCAACGCCCCCGCTGCGACGTCCGCGGCCAGCGACAGGATGCTCCAGACGTCGGAACGCCCACTCGTCGTGATCGCCTGCACCGCCGGGTGGACGTCGTTGTGGCGGACCGGCGTTCCGGCCCCCGGGACGTCGAAGGTGGCCCTGGCCAACTCGGCAAGGCTCCACAGGTTGCCGTTGTCGGCGTGGCCGGCGAGCTGTCCACGACGGTTACCCACCACGACCAACGTGTCGGCGTCCAGCCGGACCAGCACTGCTCCCCACGCCCAGTACGGGCCGAGGATGCGGGTCGACTCCCGGTACCGGAACCAGCGCTGCTCGCCCGGCGCCACGGGGATGGCAGCGAACCCGACCGGATCGGAATCCTCGACGCCGAACGGGCCGATCCACACCTCGCCGCGACCGACGCCGCCCAGGTTGACCCACCGGCCCGACTCGGAGTGCTGGAGCACGAAAACATCGAGCGCACCCAGATCCGTGGCGCGCTGCACCACCTCAGAAGCGGACATGACTTCCCTTACGTGTTCCACGGTCGTACCCCGTCCGCCGGTCGGACACCGGCGGAGTCTCACCCGAGACGCAAGGACCGAGGTCCTGCCAGGCCGCGCTGCCCGTTGCTCGCTTCACTGCTACGTGCTGGTCGCACCGGTCGACCGGGATGCCCGTTCTGCTCGGTCCCGGTCATGTCGGGTGCGTTGTGCTCGGTACACCGTCGGTGTACCGATCGTCTCGTCGCTCGTTGGGGGCCGGACGTTACTCATCCCGGCAGCCGACTGTGTCTCATTCTCCGTGCGGAGGGCACCCGCGGCGCCGAGACGACAGCTGAACGTGGACATCGACACCGGGCGTCACCCGGTCGCCGCCGTCCGGTGACCGCGCGTGCACGGCTCCGGTACAGCAGTCCCCGCATCGGGAGGGCCCACTGACACTGCCCGCACCAGACACGCAACGTCCCCAGCCCGCCCTCAGCGCGCGCGGATCACGTCCCGTACAGCATGCACCAGCAGACGATCTGC
Source organism: uncultured Actinomycetota bacterium (assembly GCA_963700115.1). Classification (GTDB taxonomy): domain Bacteria; phylum Actinomycetota; class Actinomycetes; order Mycobacteriales; family Nakamurellaceae; genus Nakamurella. The sequence continues at coordinate 2,594,869 of OY969473.1, forward strand.
CGCCCTTGTGATGCTGCCGACCCTCCCTGGATCACCGGCACATCGGTGCGGCCCGCCACATGCCCGACACGGACGTCGGGTGCGCGGATCGCCGGGTTCAGGTGGTTAGCGTGAGCGGTATGCGAAGCGTGGGTGCCTACGAGGCGAAAACCAATCTGTCGCGCCTGCTCGAGGACGTCGAGAGCGGCGAGACGATCAGCATCACCCTGCACGGCCGGGAGGTCGCCAAGCTGGTCCCCGCCCGGGAGCATGCCGTGCACAGCGAGGTGGTGGCGGCGTTGCGGGCAGCTCGTACCGGTGTGATGCGGTCCGGTACCTCGCTGCGCAGGCTGATCGACTCCGGCCGCCGCTGACGGTGCGGGACCGCCCGGTTCAGCGCTGGGCGCAGCGATGCGCGGTCCGGGGCGATACCGGGCAATAGTCATCGCATGGAATACAGAAACCTCGGGAACAGTGGCTGCGCCGTCTCCAACCTCGCGTTGGGGACGATGACCTTCGGTGACGAGTCCGACGAGAAGATCTCGTTCGGCCAGCTGGACCGCTTCATCGAAGCGGGCGGCACTCTCGTCGACACCGCCGACGTGTACTCCACCGGGGTGTCGGAGTCCATCATCGGGCGTTGGCTGAAGGACCGCCCCGCGGACGTCACGGACCGCGTCGTCCTCGCGACCAAGGGCCGCTTCCCGATGGACGAGACCCCGAACGGCGTGGGCCTCTCGGCGCGTCACCTCACGAGGGCGCTGCACGCCTCCCTCCAGCGGCTCGGCGTCGACGCTGTCGATCTGTACCAGGCGCACGCCTGGGACGCCCTCACCCCGATCGACGAGACGCTGCGCACGATGGACGGGTTCGTCCGGGCGGGTCTCATCCGCTACTACGGCTTCTCCAACTTCACCGGCTGGCAGCTGACCAAGGCCGTGCACCGCGCGCACGCCCTGGGACTGGCCGCGCCCGTGACGCTGCAGCCGCAGTACAACCTGCTGGTCCGCGAGATCGAGTGGGAGGTGGTGCCTGCGTCGCTGGACGCCGGCCTCGGTCTGCTGCCGTGGTCGCCGCTCGGCGGGGGCTGGCTGTCCGGCAAGTACAAGCGTGATCAGCGGCCGACCGGCGCGACCCGGCTCGGCGAGGACCCGAACCGCGGCGTGGAGGCCTACGACCGCCGCAACGTGGACCGCACGTGGAACGTCATCGACGCGGTGCAGAAGGTCGCCGAGGCCCGCGGGGTGTCGATGGCACAGGTGGCGCTGTCCTGGCTGACCGATCGACCGGCGGTCACGTCGACCATCCTCGGGGCCCGGACGCTGGAGCAGCTCGACGACAACCTGGCTGCTGCCGACCTGCACCTCGACGCCGAGGAGACCGCGGCACTGACCGCGGCCAGCGAGACGCCGGTGGGTGACTATCCCTACGGGGAACTCGGGGTCCAGCAGCGCGAACGGAAGATCCAGGGCGGGCGCTGAGCCACCGATGTCCGATGGCCCTCGCACTCCGGTGGAGGGCCATCGGCGTTCCGGCCCGATGCTGGACGTACGCTTCGGTCACCGGACCGAAGCACAGGGAACACCTTCGCGACGTCCCGCACGCCCACCACGCTCCGGAGGTTCCAGATGGCCAGCAAGAACAAGGGCGGACGCGAAGTCCGCAAGCCCAAAGCCGACAAGAAGTTGAAGGCGATCCCGTCGTCGACCATCGTGCCGCCGACCAAGAAGGCATGAGGCCTGGGCAGGGACGGCCGGTGGTGCCGCCCCTGCCGGCCTGACCGATACGTCGCATACTCGGTCCATGGCCTACGACCGTGATCTCGCCGACCGCATCCGGGCGTGCCTGGACGACCAGGCCGACCTCACGGAGAAGGCGATGTTCGGCGGCCTCGGATTCATGGTCGACGGCAAGATGGGCATCGCGGCCGGCGGCGACGGCGGACTGATGGTCCGGGTCGACCCCGGGGAGTCCGACGCGTTGATCGCCGACGGCACCGCGGCGCGGATGGTCATGCAGGGTCGGGAGCTGGCCGGCTGGCTCCTCGTGCCCGCTGCAAGTCTGCGCGACGACGCCGACCTCGAGCGGTGGGTGCGGGTGGGCATCGATTTCGCCCTGACGCTCCCGCCGAAATGACCGGTGAGTTCAGCGCACCCCGCGCGGTCGGAACTGCACACTGATCCGTGGACCGGTGGGCCGGGTGGTCTTGGGCACCGCGTGGTCCCAGGTCCGTTGACAGCTGCCGCCCATCACCAGCAGGTCGCCGTGGCCGAGCTCGTACCTCTTCGACGGCCCGCCGGTGTGTGGCCGCAGCAGCAGCGACCGCGGCGCCCCGAGCGACAGGATGGCCACCATCGTGTCGTCGGTGCGCCCGCGGCCGACCCGATCCCCGTGCCAGGCGACGCTGTCCCGGCCGTCCCGGTAGAAGCACAGCCCGGCGGTGGCGAACCGCTCCCCCAGCTCGGCCGCGTAGTGGGTGTCCAGTGCCTGGCGCGCCTCGACGAGTGACGGGTCGGGCAACGGTCGACCTTCGCCGTAGAAGCAGAGCAGTCGGGGAACCGCGACCGTCCGGTCGTACATGACCCGCGACTCGGCCTGCCACGGCACATCGTCGCGCAGCCGCTCGAACAGCAGATCGGCACCCGCCAGCCAGCCCGGTCGCACATCGATCCACGCGCCGTCGGTCAGCTCGATGCGCCGGACGCTCGCGCCCAATGCGCCGACCGTCACCTCGTCGCAACCGGCATCGAACAGCGACCCCTGCAGCGCCGACCTTTGCAACGCCGACCCCTGGAACGCCGCTGTCATGCGACGAGCGTACCCGGTGGTCGGACACGTGTTCGAGTGCCGGTCGCAATCGGACTGTCAATAGACGCATCTCCCTTGATCCGTCCGATCACTCCTGCCTACGGTGCGAGCCGATCCCATCGTTGCGACAAGGAGGCCCGGATGACGACTGGTGGTCCGTTGGACACGTCCGTCCTCATCGCCGGCGCGGGCCCGGTCGGCCTGATGACTGCGGTGGAGCTGCGGAGGCGGGGCGTCGACGTGATCATCCTCGAGCCACGGACGACCGTAGCCCCGTGGGCGAAGGCCGTCGGCCTGCAGCCACGCACGCTGGAGATCTGGGATTCGGTGGGGGTGGCCCGGGACGCACTGGACGCGGGGATCACCATGCGAGGACAGCTCACGTTCGTGAACGGCGAGCCGGCCGGGCGGCTGGATCTGACGCTGCCGCCCGACGTGCCGTACCGCTTCATCGCGCTCCCACAGTACGAGACGGAGCGCATCCTCGGCGCACGTCTGGCAGCGACCGGCGTCGAGATCCGCCGCGGCTGGGAACTCCTCGACGTGGATCAGGATGACGCCGGGGTGACCGCCTCGGTCCGCGGCCCGGACGGCGAGACCTCTCTTCGTGCCTCATATCTCGTCGGTTGCGACGGCGCGCACAGCCGGGTGCGCAAAAGCCTCGGATTGTCCTTCGAGGGCGCGGCGTTCGACGAGGAGTACATGCTGGCCGACGTCGAGGTCGATTGGGACCTGCCCACCGGGTACGGCGTGCGTGCCTCGCGCCGCGTCGACGGCGCTCCCGACGACATCCTGGTCTGCATACCGCTTCCCGGGCGCCACCGGTACCGGATGTCGATGCTGGTGCCCGATGAGCTGAGGACCGCCGCCGTGGGCGGCGGCATCGCGCACGGGCTCGAGGGCGGCCGGGCACCGGAGCTCCGACACATCCAGGCCGTCCTCGACCGGCTGTCGCCGCAGCCGACCACGGCGTCGGCGATGCGCTGGTCCTCGGTGTTCCGGATCAGCCACCGCATCGTCGACACCTACAGCCGTGGAAGGGTTTTCGTGGCCGGCGACGCCGCCCACATCCATCCGCCGACGGGCGCGCAAGGGATGAACACCGGCATCCAGGACGCCTGCAATCTCGGATGGAAGCTGGCGTTGGCAGTCCACGGCGCCGCCAGTCCCGGTCTGCTGGACACCTACAGCGCCGAGCGGCTCCCCATCGGCGAGGAGGTCGTCGGTCGCACGGTGCGCGCTGCCCGTACCGGGATCGGTAGCGGCGAGGCGATCCCGTTCGAGACGCTGGTCCTGCGGGAGGCGCAGCTGCTGCTCGGTTATCCGGAGAGCGTCCTGTCCGCAACGGATGTCGATGCAGCGGCGTTGGGCGACGGGCCCTCGCCGGGCCATCGGGCGCCGGACGCGGCGGGCCTGCGCCAGGATCCGGTCGCAGCACCGATCCGTTGGCACGAGCTGCTGCGCCACCCGGACCACACGTTGCTGCTGTGGGTGCCCGACGGCAGCGACCTCGACGACGCCGTGGACGCGGCTGCAGCCGTCACGGCGCGCAGCGGCGGGCGGGTGCGCTGTCGGATCGTGCTGGCCGACCGCGCGGGGGTGCAGGACATCTCGGGCGGGACCCTTTCCGACTCCGCCGGAGAACTGGCCGTGGCCTACGGTCTCGCCGACGCGACCCGCCTCGCGGCGTACCTGATCCGGCCTGACGGCTACGTCGGCTACCGCTCGGCCACGCTCGATGTCGAGCACCTGCTCGCTCACCTCGGCCGGACACTGAGGCTTGCCTCGCACTGAGGTGATCGCTACCCCCCGTCGAGGTGGTCGGGCGCCCGACCGAAGAGCTGCCGGCTCGGGTATCTGGCCGCTGCCTGTTGCAACGTCGCCGGTGCTGACTTCTCCAGGTCGATACCGCAGGCTCGTGCAGGTCGCTACTCGACCCCGAGGCGGCAGGTCGCGGTGGTGCGGCGCAGGCCGGCCCCGCCGGGGCCGGGTTCGACGTACGTCTCGGCCCCGCAGCGGTCGACACCGGCGCCGGGCAGGACGATCACCGGCCGGTCTCGCTCTTGACGTGGTGGACGATCCTGCACGCGACTCGATGACCGCACGCTGGCGACGCGCTGACCCAGAGGCAGGCTCCATCGACCCCGGTCAGACGAAAGGCCGCGGATCCGAGAGGATCCGCGGCCTTTGCTGCGATGTCCGGCGGCCCGAGGACCGATCCGAGTGGAGCTGAGGGGACTCGAACCCCTGACCCCCACACTGCCAGTGTGGTGCGCTACCAGCTGCGCCACAGCCCCATGCTGCCCGTCAACTTTATCAAGACCTCCGCCGCGAAACCTAATCGGCGGAACCGGGCCCGCGGGAAGCCGGGGCTGCCGGCGGGCCCGGGTTCAGCCGGTGATGGCCGAGAGCCAGTTGACCTGGTCGACCTCGACGACGGCGCCGTCGTGGGTGATGACCGGCGACCGGACCCCGCCGACCAGCGCGGTGAGCGTGGTGTTGCTCGCGTTGAACGCGGTCGTGACGGTGGGCAGCATCTCGCCGGAGTTGATGCACTGCACCGCTGCGGTGATGGGCGCGGCGTCAGCGGCCAGACCGGCACCGGTGCCGGCGTCGGTCACGTACTGGGCGAGCTGCGCGTTGGTCATGTCCTCGACGGAGTTCTCCTTCGGCTGGACGTCCTCCTCGTACAGCTTCGAGTGCAGAGCGGCCCAGGCACCCGGCGTCGCGCCGAGGTCGGTGGCCGCGCACATCAGGGCCGCGGTGGCCCGGGTCGAATAGCTCCCCGAGCCCGATCCCCGGTCGAGGAAGTTCAGCAGGTGGTAGTCGACCGCCACCTTGCCCTCGTCGACGGCCTGGGCGATCTGCTGTCCGTACTGCCGCTCGAATCGGGCGCAGTAGGGGCACAGCGGATCCTCGTACACCCCGAACGAGGCGGTCGGCGAGCCGGCGCTGATGGTGATCGTGCCCTGAGCGTCCATCGTGGCCGTGCTCTTCGCCGCGGTGCCGTAACCGGCGTTCTCGGTCTTGTTGCTGTTGATGTTGACGACGATGCCGCCGACGATCACGATGACGATCACCGCGATGGCCGCCCCCCAGATGATCAGCTGACTGCGGTTGTTGCCCGGCTTGCGACCGGATGGTCGCCTCCTTCCGGAGCGCACTGCCCTTGGGACCCGCACCCACCGCCGTCCGCTGGGCGCTGGCGGGAACCCGGCCCGCCCCGCCGCCCGGCGCGGTGCCCGCCCGCGACAGCCTTACCCGCCGGCGTCGCACCGGACGGCCGCTTCTTCTTGCCCTGCTGCGCCACTACCGCTCTCCGATCGTCATCCCACCGCCGCTCGACGCGGAGTGTCGTATCTCTGCACCGGTCAGGCCGCTGCCGACCACTATGCCTGCCGCGCCGGCCCGTTCCGGATGAAGCCGTCCACCGAGAACGGTGACGTCGGGCGCCACACCAGGTGGACCGCCATCAGCAGGAACACGGCGTCGCGCACGATCTCCTCGGTGTACCGGGTCTCTCCCGGCGCCACCGCCCCGCCGCCGCCGAAGCACCCGCAGTCGATGGACAGCCCCCGGGCCGCGGCCGACGCCACGCCCGCGATGAACGCCGCCATCAGCAGCGCCGACATCACCGCCGCCGCCCTGGTCGCCAGACCCACGAGAAGCAGGACCGCCAGCGCGATCTCGAACCACGGCAGCACCAGGGCCACCGGCCCCACGAGTCCCTCGGGCAGCAGCGAGTAGGCCCGCACCGCCACCTCGGTACCGAAGGGATCACCAGCTTTGGCGACACCGGACCACCCGAACACCACGGCCAGCCCGAGCCGTACCGCAAGCGACAACCAACGGAGTCGGCCGGCGGGGGGACCGTCGGGGGAAGTCACCGAACCAACGTATCGGTGCCGATGGGGATCCGGCCCTATCGACGTCCGACAGGCATGAGTATCCGACTTCGGAACCGAATCCTGCGGTCCGACGGCCCCGTACACGGCGCCCGTACGGATGTCGTTCGCACACACGGATGTTCGCCGAGCGCGGGGGTTGTCCCGTTCTCCAGCTTGGAGACCGGCGCCGCGCGCGGCATAGTGACCGACATGGTCAACTGGCAGCCGGGCGAGGGTCGACATTCCGGCGAACCCCCGGTGAACACTTCACACGTCATCGGGTCGGTCGGACACGGCGGCGGCGTCACATGAACACCACCATGTTCGTCGTCGTGGTCGTGGTCGTGACGGCGCTGATGTTCGATTTCACCAACGGCTTTCACGACAGCGCCAACGCGATGGCGACCTCGGTGGCCACCGGCGCCCTGCACGCCACGCACCGCCGTGCTGCTCGCCGCGGTGCTCAACGTCATCGGAGCGTTCCTGTCCACCGAGGTCGCCAAGACGATCTCCGGCGGCCTGGTCAACGAGTCGTTCGTCACCCCGGCAATGGTCTTCGGCGGTCTCGTCGGCGCCATCCTGTGGAACCTGCTGACGTGGTTGTACGGGCTGCCGTCCAGCTCGTCGCACGCCCTGTTCGGCGGACTGATCGGCGCCGTACTGGTCGGCGCCGGGACTGCCGGCGTCAACTTCTCCGTCGTGGTGTCCAAGATCCTGCTGCCGGCCATCGTCGCTCCGCTGGTCGCGGGCATCGGCGCGGCGCTGGCCACCGCGCTGGCCTACCGGATCACCGGGAACCAGAACAAACGCACCCGGCGCGGCTTCAAAGCCGGGCAGGCCGTCACCGGGTCGCTGGTCGCGCTGGCCCACGGCACCTCCGACGGCCAGAAGACGATGGGGGTCATCACGTTGGTGCTGATCACCGCCAACTACCAGACCGCCGGTACCGGCCCGCAGTGGTGGGTCGTCCTGACCGCGGGGCTGGCGATCGGCCTCGGTACCTACTCCGGCGGCTGGCGCATCATGCGCACCCTCGGCAAGGGCCTCGCCGACATCGAGCCCGCCCAGGGTTTCGCCGCCAACGCCTCGTCGACCGCCACCATTTTGGCGTCGTCGCACCTCGGGTTCGGGCTCTCCACCACGCACGTCTGTTCCGGGTCGGTCCTCGGTTCCGGCGTCGGGCGCGCCGGCGGCACCGTGCGGTGGGGCACCGCCGGCCGGATGGGACTCGCCTGGCTGCTCACCCTCCCCGCCGCCGCCATCGTCGGGGGGCTGGCTGCCTGGGTCGCCGTCACCGGACCGGTCGGCGTCACCATCGTGCTGGTCCTGCTGATCGCCGGGTCCGCGGCGATCTGGCTGATCTCGCGCAAGACTGCCGTCGACCGGCACAACGTGAACGAGATGCCCGAGGTCGAACTGCTCGGCGAGTACCGGACGAAGAAGGAACGCAAGAAGGCCCTCAAGGAGCGCCGGCTGCAGAAGCAGGGCTCATCGGTGGACAACGGAGGCGCGTCGTGAAGATCGACTTCTCGGCCCTCGGCCTGGTGAGCGTCGTCTCGCTGGTGGCGACGGTGTTCGTCGTCAGCGTCGCCGCCCTCGGCATCCGGGCCTTCGATGCGGCCGCGGAGAACGCCAAAGCCGGTCGACCGGCGACGATGCAGCGGGCCCGGGGTCGGCTGTACATCGGCATTGCCGGGCTCGCGGTGCTGTTCGGGATCTATCTCATCGTCCCCGCGTTCCACTAGCGCCCGCCCCACGCCGGGGCCCGCACTCCCCGCAGATCGTCCCCCGTCGACCGCGCCGGCACCACCGGTACCGGCTGGTCGCCCGCGGACGGCGGAGCGGGAACGGAGCGGGAACGGAGCGGGAACGAAAAGGCCCGGCCGGGCGCCTTCCGCCACCCGACCGGGCCTCGATGGATCCGGTATCGCTACTGGAACAGCAGATCCAACACGATCGCCGACGACGGACTGCCCGACGCCGCGTCGGCCGGGATCTGCACCAGCACCCGGCTGCCGACCGGCACCCCGATCAGGCCGGCCAACTGCGGCGTCTCGGCGGCGACGGGGATCTTCTGCACACCCTGCTCGGCCCAGCTGGCCACCTGCTGGGCGCCCTGCCAGTCCCAGACGCCGAACTGGGCGTAGACGTCGCCGGCGACGACCGGCGCGCCCGTGCCCTGGGCGATGACCGTCGTCGTGACCTCGGTCGGCTCGGCCAGGCCGGCCGGGATGGTCAGCGTCGGCGCGGCACCCAGGTCGCCACCGACCTGCGGGGCGGCCGGATCCTGCGGCTGCGGCACGGCGGTGGTCGGCGCAAAGCTGTTCTTGCCCAGCGTATCGACGATGTCGATGACGAAAACGAGCGTGTCGGTGCCACTGATTCCCGGCGAGCGACCGGCGGTGCCGTAGCCCTCGGACGGCGACAGGGTCAGCAGCACGCGCGAGCCGACCTTCATCCCGACCAACCCGACGTCCCAGCCCTTGACGACGGCACCGACGCCGATCTGGAAGACGCTGGGCTCGCCACGGTCATAGGAGTTGTCGAACGGCTCGGTGCCGCCCCACACCTCGCCGAGGTAGTTGGCCACCAGCTGGTCACCGGTCTGCACCTCGGCACCGGTGCCCTCGACGAGCACCTGCCGCTGCAAGGCCGGCGGCGGCGTGTCGCCGGGGAAGGTGAAGGTCGGCTTCTCGCCGAATGCGCCGGTGGCGGTGGGCATCTCGGCGGCGGTGGCGGTGCCGACGGCGGTGGCCGCGGGGGTCGCCGGACCGACGATGTCGGCGGTCGGACTGGTGTTCACCGGCGTCGGGGTGGCGGTGGTTCCTCCGCACGCCCCGAGCAGGACCAGCGGGACAGCGAGGAGCAGGGAACGGATACGCATGGATTCCTCAGGTGGACGACGATCGACCGTGTCACCGTACCGGCCGGGGCTGTGTGACAGCAGCCGCCGGACCGGTCACCCACCGCAACCGCATCCGCGGCACAGTGCCGGCACATGAACACCGGGGTGTCCGGAGCTGTCGTGGTACACGCACCCCACCGGCCCTCCTAGGCTGTTCAGGTGGTCGCCAACAGCAAGGTCTTCGCTGCCCAGCTCGACGGGCTGCCCGTGTACGGTCCGGGTGGCGAGTCGATCGGCAAGGTGCGCGACCTGGTCGCCGCCGTCCGGGTGGACAAACAAGCGCCGCGGGTGCTCGGCATCGTCGTCGAGCTGCCCAACCGGCGGCCCATCTTCGTCCCGATGCTGCGGGTCAACAGCATCGAGGCGCACGCCGTCTCGCTCGCGCGCGGCTCGGTGTCCCTGCGACGCTTCGAGCAGCGCCCCACCGAGGTGCTGCTGCTCGCCCAGCTGATCGGCACCAAGGTCACCGTCGCCACCACCCAGGCCGGGGTGGTCATCGTCGACGCCGGTCTCGAGCAGTCCCGCACCCGCGACTGGTTGGTCAACCGGGTGGCCGTCCGGGCCCGCACGCCGTTCCTCGGCCGCCGTGGCAATGTCACGGTCGTCGGCTGGAACGACGTCCGCGGCGTCGACTTCTACTCCCTCACCGGGACCGCACAGGGCACCCACCAGCTGCTGACCAGCCTCGAGACCATGCGCGCCGCCGACGCGGCCGGCGTCTTCCGCGACCTCGACGACGCCCGCCGGCACGAGATCGCTGACGCACTCAACGACGAGAAGCTCGCCGACGTGATCGAGGAGCTGTCCGAGGACGACCAGATGGACGTGCTGACCCACCTGGACGAGGCCCGCGCCGCCGACATCCTGGAGGCGATGGACCCCGACGACGCGGCCGACCTGCTCAGCGAGCTGCCCACGGGCGTCTCGGAGCGGCTGCTGGAGTTGATGGAGCCGGAGGAATCGGCGCCGGTCAAGCGGCTGATGCAGTACTCCTTCGACACCGCCGGCGGCCTGATGACCCCGGAGCCGGTGATCGTGAGTCCTGACGCGACCATCGCCGAAGCGCTGGCCCGGGTGCGGGCCACCAATCTCACCCCGGCGCTGGCGTCGATGGTGTTCGTCTGCCGCCCGCCGCAGGCCACCCCGACCGGTCGCTACCTGGGGTGCGTGCACACCCAACGGCTGCTGCGGGAGTCGCCTTTCGACCTGGTCGCGGGCGCGTTGGACACCGACATGGCCCGGCTCGCCCCGCAGGCCCGCATCCCCGAGGTGACGCGCTTCTTCGCCGCCTACAACCTCGTCTGCGCGCCGGTCGTCGACGACGAGAACCATCTGCTGGGCGCGGTCTCGGTGGACGATCTGCTCGACCACCTGCTGCCCGACAACTGGCGGGACGACGACACCTCGCTGGACGCCGACGTGATCGGAGCGCACGGTGGCTGAACCGACCCGGCGGCGCCTCGACCAGCCGCGCACCGTCACCAAGTGGCGACCGCAGATCGATCCCGACTCGTTCGGCCGGACCTCGGAGCGGCTGGCCCGGTTCCTCGGCACCGGGAAGTTCCTGTTCTGGCAGTCGATGATGGTGATCGCCTGGATAACGCTGAACATCACCGGCTGGATCGGCCAGTGGGACGCCTATCCGTTCATCCTGCTCAACCTGGCCTTCTCCACTCAGGCCGCCTACGCGGCGCCGCTGATCCTGCTCGCGCAGAACCGGCAGGACGACCGCGACCGGATCTCGCTCGAGGAGGATCGCAACCGCGCCCTCCAGACGCGCGCCGGTACCGAGTACCTGGCCCGCGAGATCGCCGCCCTTCGCGTCGCCATCAACGAGGTGGCCACCCGTGACTACCTGCGCGGCGAGCTGGAGAAACTGCGGACCGATCTCGAGGACCTCAGCGAGAAGGTGACCGGCGAGCCGACCGAAGCACCCACGGTGCCGCCCCGGAAGACCGGCAAGCAGAAGAACCGCACCGACCGCGACCGGGAGCGGGAACGCGCGCAACGTGATCGCGAACGGGAACGCGAACGGGAACGCCGGCGCGAACGGGACCGGGCGGCCATCGCCGCCGGGCCGGCCGACGCATGACGCCCCGCGTCACGCTGCTGACCGGAGCCGACATGCCGGTCGCCGACATCGAGACCGCTGACCTGGCTGCCGCTCTCGGGCGCACGGGGGTGGACGCCCGGATCGCGGCGTGGTCCGACGAAGCCGCGATCGCCGATCCCGGGGATCTCGTCGTGGTCCGCACCACCTGGGACTACACCGTCCAGCCCGACCGGTTCCTGGCCACCCTGCCGCGCTGGGGATCGACCCTGCAGAACCCGTTCCCGGTGATCGCGGGCAACGTCGCCAAGCGCTACCTGATCGGGCTGGCCGACGCGGGGGTACCGGTGATCCCCACCCGGCTGCTCACCGCCGGCGACAGCCTGGGCACCGCAACGGGTCGCATCGTGCTCAAACCCGAGATCGCCGCCGGTGCCGACGGTATCGGCCTGTTCGACGCCGACGACCCTGCTGCGGCCGCGCATCTGGAAGCGTTGTACGCCCGCGGTGACGTGCTGGTGCAGCCGTACCTGGAATCGGTGCAGGACGGCGAGCGGTCGCTGATGTACCTCGGCGGCGCGTTCTCGCACGCGGTGCGCAAGGTGCCCGCGGGCGGTGACTTCCGCGTCCAGGTCGAGCACGGTGGCGTGACGACCGCGTACGTCCCGACGTCGGCCGAGCGGCGGGTGGCCGAGGCGGCGCTGGCCGAGATCGGCCACGATCTGCTGTACGCCCGGGTCGACCTCGTCACGACCCCGGACGGACCACTGCTGATGGAGCTGGAGCTGATCGAACCCGACCTGTTCCTGACCTACGTCGACGGTGCGATGGACCGATTCGCCGGGGTCATCGCCGCGGCGGTCCGCTGATGCGGGTGCTGGCGGCGCCGGACAAGTTCCGCGGGACCGCGACCGCCCCGCAGGTCGCGGACGCGATCGCGGCCGGGGTCGTCGACGCCGGCGGCAGCGCCACGACCCACCCGCTGGCCGACGGCGGCGAGGGCACCGTCGACGCCTTCGGCGGCGCCGACCGCTGGTCCGAGGTCGCCGGCCCGAACGGCCGGCCGGTGCGGGCCGGTTGGCGGCTCACCGGTGACGGCGACGCGGTGCTCGAGATGGCGCAGGCCTCGGGCCTGGTCGCCGCGGGCGGCCGGGAACGCAACGACCCCTGGGGTGCGACCACCGCCGGCACCGGCGAGCTGATCCTCGCGGCCACCGCAGCCGGAGCACGGCGGATCATCGTCGGGCTCGGCGGCTCCGCCACCACCGACGGCGGTCGGGGGGCCGTCGAGGTGCTGCGGCAGCATCCCCGCTGGCAGGACCCGGCCACCCGGCCGGAGCTCGTCGTCTGCTGCGACGTCACCACCGCCTTCGTGGACGCAGCGGCCGTCTTCGGCCCACAGAAGGGCGCCGACGCCGCGATGGTCGCCCGTCTCGGTGACCGGCTGCGGGATTTGCAGGACCGCTACCTCGAGGAGTTCGGCACGGACGTCCGCACGCTGACCGGTGCCGGTGCAGCCGGCGGGCTGGCCGGTGGCCTGGCGGTGCTGGGCGCCCGGCTGGTGCCCGGCTTCGACCTGATCGCCGACATCACCGGGCTGGACGCGGCGTTGGCCGACGTCGATCTCGTCGTCACCGGCGAGGGGCACCTGGACGCCGGCTCCTACGACGGAAAGGTCGTCGGCGGAGTCCTGGCGCGGGCTCGGCAACGCGGGGTGCCGGTGGTCGCGGTGGTCGGGCGACAGACGCGCTCGGAGCGCGACGATCCCGATCTGACCGTGCTGGAGCTCGTCTCCTTCGTCGGGGAGGACGCGGCCCTGAACGACACCACGGCGTCGATCCGGCGGGTCGTGGCGGAGTACCTCTCGGACTGAGGGGCCGGTCAGGTCTCGAAGCGGGCCCGGCGCCGGGCCCGGCGCAGCACCGCCAGCACCGCCGGACCGAGCACGGCGATCGCGACCGCGTTGGTGATCGCCCGGCCGGTGTCCCAGCCTGCGGTCGAGCTGATCAGGGTGAAGACCACGAAGTGGCGCAGGTTCTCGACCGGACCGGCGGCCGGATCGTAGGCCAGGCCGGGGGTCTCGAAGCCGGCGCTGACACTGAACGGCCAGTACGACAGGTTCATCAGCAGCCCGAAGGCGTAGGCCGCGAGCACGCCGTACAGCGCCAGCATGACGATCTCGCCGACCCCGCGCACCCGGCGCGGCAGCAATCCGGCTCCCATCCCGACCCAGGCGGCGGCCAGCATCTGGAACGGCAGCCACGGCCCGACGCCGGCGGTCAGCAGTGCCGAGGCGAACAGCGACATGATGCCGAGCATGAAGCCGAAGCCCGGTCCGAAGACCCGGCCGGCCAGGATGAGCAGGAAGAACACCAGCTCGATGCCGGCGGTGCCGGCGCCGAGCGGGCGAAGCGCGGCGTTGACCGCGGACAGCACGCCCAGCATGGCCAGCGAGCTGGCGCTCAGTCCCCCGTCGGACAACTGGGCGACCACCAGTAGCACCAGCACCGGCAGCAGCGCGATCACGACGAACGGCGCCTGCGCATCCTGGGCACCGTCCGGGACGTTCCCGATCAGCAGCGGCCACGCGAACAGGAACAACCCGGCCAAGGTCGCCACCGTCAGCACCAGCGCCGATCGGACACCCAGCGGCCACGCCCGAGCCTCGGTCACCGCAACGCCTCCCGAACCTGGTCCACCGTCAGCCACGGCTCGGGGTGGAGCACCCGCGACACCTGCGGGGCGAACGCCGGGGACGCGGCGATGACGTCCCCGGTGGGCCCGTCGGCAACGATGTCGCCGGCGGCCATCACCAGCGCCCGGTCGGCGAAGCGGGCCACGAACTCCACGTCGTGGGTGGCCACCAGCATTGCGGTGCCACCCGCGGCGAGCTCGGCCAGCACGGCGACCAGCGCGGTTTTGGCCCGGTAGTCCAGACCCCGGGTCGGCTCGTCCAGCAGGACGACGGCCGGTGCACCGGTGAGCTGGACGGCGAGCGCCAGCGCCAGCCGTTGCCCCTCCGAGAGGTCGCGCGGATGGGTGCCGTCCTCGATGCCCGGCGCGAGCCGGTCCAGCAGGCGGCGGCAGGTGCCGTCGGCCGCGTCCTGCTGGTGGTCCGCGGTCCGGCACTCGGCCGCCACGGTGTCCAGGTACAGCAGGTCCGCGGCGGTCTGCGGGACGAGGGCGATCGGCGACTCGCGATCCACCGGGACTCCGGACACCAGCACCTTTCCCGCGGTCCGTCGGCCGTGGGCGGTCAGCGCCCACAGCAGGCTGGACTTGCCGGATCCGTTACGTCCCATCAGGGCCACCCGCTCACCCGCCCGCAGGGTCAGCGCGACGTCGCGGACCGCGACGTGGTCCCCGTACCGGACGGCGAGAGCGGTGGCGCTCAGGACGGTCGCACCCTCGACGGCCGGCCGGGGTGCGGGGCGCCGACCGGAGAGGGCGGCCCGCAGGGGACCGGCGACCCGGCGGGCGTCCCGGATGGACAACAGTAGCGGCGACCACCCGGCCCACCGGCCGAGCTCCACGAGCGGCGGCGCGACCACGGCGTCGGCCATCAGGGTGGCAGGTGCACCGTCGACGACGGTCCCGTCACCCGCCACCAGCACCAGCCGGTCCGCGTGCTGCAGGACCCGCTCGAGGCGGTGCTCGGCCATCACGACGGTGACGCCGAGGTCGTGCACCAGCCGGACGACGGCGGCCACGACCTCTTCGGCGCTGGTGGGGTCGAGGGCACTGGTCGGCTCGTCCAGGACGAGCACCCGCGGACCGGCGGCCAGCACTGCGCCGATCGCCACCCGTTGCTGCTGCCCGCCCGACAATGTCCGCAGCGCTCGGGATCTCAGGTCGGCGATGCCCAGCAGGTCGAGCGTCTCCTCGACCCGCGTGCGCATCGTCGCCGTCGGCAGCCCGAGTTGCTCCATCCCGTAGGCGAGCTCCTCCTCGACGGTGTCGGTGACGAAGCCGGCCAGCGGGTCCTGACCGACGACGCCCACGACGGCGGCGAAGTCGCGCGGCGGGTGGTCGGCGGTGCGCACACCGGCCACTGACACGGTGCCCGACAGGATCCCGCCGGAGAAGTGCGGCACCAGCCCGTTGAGCAGCCCGAGCAGCGAGGACTTGCCGGAACCCGTCGGGCCCGCGACGACCACCAGCTCCCCCTCCGGAATCGTCAGATCGACGTGCCGCAGGACGTCGGCGCTGTCCTCGTCGTAGCGCAGGCTGACGTCGGCGAGCGCGATCACCACCGGAACACCCCCACCGGCAGCGCCGGCACCGCCGCCACCAGCAGGCCGAGGGTGGTCAGCAGGGGCAGCGCCGGCCACATCAACGGATTGGCGCTCGGGTAGAGCTGTGCCGGGCCCGCCGTGAACACCGCGATGGCTGCCACTGCGCCGGCCCCCGCAACCAGCCATTCCCGTGCGCGCCACGGGTCCGGACGGTACCGGGACCGGTGCACCCTGGCCCCGGCGAGCCGGAACCCCACGGCGCCGACCAGGACGCCGCCGACGAACCACCGGGGTCCCCAGCCACCACGGGCTGGTGGCGTCCAGTAGCCCGTACGCGCCGACGGCGAGACCACCGACGCCGGCCAGCAGGCACGCCGAGGTCGGCCACGACCGGCGGCCCGGCTCACCGGAGCGCCCGTAGCCGCGGGAGTCCATCGACGCCGCGAGCAGCAGCGACCGGTCCAGCGCATCGGCCAGGACCGGCGCGACGACGGTGCGCAGCAGGTGCCGACGGGTGCGTGGCCCGCGCCGGAGCGCCTGCGCCCGGCGGACCCGTCCGACCGCCTCCACGAGCTGCGGGAACACCGAGATGCTCACCACCAGCACGGTTCCCACCTCGTACAACGCGGGCGGCATCGCGGCCAGCAGCCGCTTCGGATTGGCCAGTGCCGCCGCCGCACCCACGCAGACGATCATCGTGGCCAGCCGGAGGCCGTCGTAGAAACCGGCCAGCAACGCTTCCGCCGACACCTCACCGAGCAGGGTGATGCCGGCCGCCGCCTCGGGCAGCCGGATCTCCGGGAGGGTGACGAGCACCGTCGGGCCGGCGCCGGCGGTGACCACCCGGAACACCACCCGGAGGACGACCACCAACGCGGCGACGGCGAGATACCAGCGGAATCCCACCGCCCACGGGGCACTACTGCGGCGGGCGGCCACCACCAGTGCGGCCACCGCGATGACGAGGCCGAGCAGCAGCGGGTTGGTGGTGTGACTCGCGGCAGCGGCCAGGGCCAGCGCCCACAGCCACCACGCCCCCGCGTGGGTGGCGCGGCGCAGCGTCCAGCTGTCGACCATGACGTCAGTCGTCGTCGCGGGCGGTCCGGTGCCGGTGGATCAGCACGCTGCCGACGATCAGGAACGCGATCAGGGTCACCCCGGCCAGAACGATCGGTGCGGCGCTGTGGGAATCGGCGGAGTCAGCGGGGGCGGCGGCCGTGTCGACGGCAACACTGTCGGTTCCACCGGTGGTCTCGGTGCTACCGGACGTTGGGGCGCCGACGTCCCGGCTGTGCCTCCCGTGGCCGACAGCGTCGGAACGGCCGTGGTCGGGTCGCCGGACGGCGCGGCAGTTGCCGCACCCGAGGTCTCAGGGAGCGAAGGGGCCGTGGTGGACGGCGCCGTCGACGGCGAGGGCGTGATCGGACTGGAGCTCGAAGTGGCCTTCGGTGGTGTGCTGGTGGCCGCCGCGGCGCTGCGGGACGTCGATGTCGTCACTGGGGCGGGAGCGGGGGCCGGCTCGGGCTGCGGAGCGGGAGCGGGAGCGGGTGCGGGAGCGGGTGCGGGTTCCGGCGCGGGCGCCGGTACCGGCGTGATCGGGGCGTACCCGGGCGGCGATCCGTCTCCCCGTCCGAAGACCCATCCCTCGAAGCCACCGGGCCTGACCCGGCTGGAGGTGAGCCCGTTGTTGCTGTAGGACCAGTTCCCGTCACCGCTCGACTGCCAGTACGACCACGAGGCATCACCGGGCGGGGTGTCGGCGCAGGTGACGACATAGCCGGGATCGCTGCCGCTGCCGACGGCCTCGTCGATGGTGGGGCGACCGTTGAGCCGGCACAGGAAACCAGGCTGGGTCGTCGGCGGCGACCACGAAAACCCGGCGGCCTCCAGCGCCTTGCTGCCGCGCGAGGCCGACGTCAGCCCGGCGGCACAACTCACCTGGACACCACCCCCGAGCCGGCCGTAGTCGACCACGACGGTCACACCGTCGGCGGAGGTACAGGCGCCGGCCCGGGCGGCGGTCGCCATCCCCGGGACGAGCACGCCGAGCACGACGCACAGAGCGCCGACGAGCGCGGCGACCCGGGTGGGTCGCCGCCCTGCGCGGCGGACGACAGCCGTCATCAGTGCTCGCGTGGGGCCCGCGGGCGACGGCCGACGACGACGAGTCCGGCGCCGGCCACCAACAGCAGCACGGCGATGCTCAGCTCGGTGCCGGTCCGGTCGTTGACGCCGGTCGAGGCCAAGGCCGGGTCGGCGGACATGACCGGGGTCCGGCTGGTCGTCGTGGTCGTGCCGCCCGTCGGGACGACCGCGGATGCACTGGTCGGCTCGACCGGGGCGCTCGGCACGACCGGTGTGGTGCCCGGGTCGGTGACCGGACCTTCGCAGGTCGGGGCGGCGGGCAGGGCGGCGTCGGCGCCGGCGGCGGTCAGCTCGGCCAACGCCGGGGTACCGAGACCGAACACGGCCTGGACGGACGCGTACTGCCACTCGCCGAGGCTGCCCTCGTCGAGGCCGAACTCGGCGGCGTCGGCCAGCCCGGCCGGGGTCCAGGCGATGGCGCCGACCTCGGCAGGGGTGAGCGCGGTGCCCGCCAGGGTGTCGCAGGTGACCTGCAGCCCGCCGATGAAACCGGCGGCAGCGGCCGCTGCGTCGGCGGCACCAGCCGCGTCCAGGGCGTTGCCGCTCAAGCCGGTGGAGTTGGTGTTGCCGGCGAGATCACCGTCGGTGCCCTGCTGGCCGGCGAGCCAGCCGGCGGCCGCAACCACGGACGCGTCGTCGGCGGCCACGCCACCGGCGAGCAGGCCCTCGATCGCGAGCGCGGTGTAGTCGGGATCGGCGGTGTCGCAGACGATGTCGTTGTCGTCGTGGTAGCCGAAGCTACCGGCGGCCGGGCCCGTCGTGCACTGCTGGGCGGCGAGCCAGTCGACGGCCGACTCCGGTGCGCCGGCCGCGGTGCGACTGAGCGCGAGGAGCACGTAGGCGTGCCGGAACGGATCGTCGGAGGCACCGAACGAGCCGTCGGCGTTCAGCGTGGAGCGCAGCTCGGCCAGCAGGTCGCGGGTGCCGCCGGCACCGTCCGGGAACGTCGTCGGGTCCACCCCGGCAACCTGCAGCGCGAACGCGAACTTGGCGATCTGTGCGTACTTGGCCGTCGACTCGGCGGACGTGCCGATGTAGGCCGACCCGGACGCGACGAGCGCCGCAGCGGACCGCGCCATGGTGTCGCCGCCGACCCCGGCCGCGGCCAGGGCGTAGACGGCGTCGACGGTCAGTCCCGCCGAGCCGTTGATGAGGCCGTTCCCGGCGTTCAGCTGACGGCCGATCCAGCCGGCCACCGCGGTCGCGCTTCCCTCTGCAGCGCCGTACGCGGGCACCTCGACCGGGGTGTTGTCACGCGGCGGAAGGGCGGTCAGTTCCAGACGGGGCGGGGTCCCCGGAAATGCTCCGTCGGTGTTCTGCTCGAACCCGACGACGCTCCCGACGGCCAGCGGACCGCCGGCCACCCCGACCTGCGCGGACGACCAGGTCGTCGACGCGGCACCACCGGGGGTGCCGTCGACGGTGGCCAGCCACGGCGACCAGTAGGCGCCCGGGAAGGCCTGGCAGTTCGCCGGGTTGGCGGCGATGCCGTCGATGGCGCAGAGGTACGGCCCGAAGCCGGTGACCTCGGTGGTGACCTCGAACCCCGCGGCCTCCATGGCGTCACCGAGCGAGTCCTGGGCGCCTGGAGCACAGCCGACGACGATCTCGTCCCGCGCAGGCTCGAAGTCCACGACGACGGTCACGCCCTCGTTGACCCCGCAGGCGGTGCCGGTGACGGCAGGGGCGGCGTGCGCCGACTGAACCAGGATCAGCGAGCTGAGTCCGGCGGTGGCGGTGACGAGGGTGGCGGCTGCGAGCCGGCGGAGGAACATTCGGGCCTTTCGAGCACGGGCGGAGCGCCGGCAGGCCCGAAGCGGGAGCGTCGGCGGCGCGCAGCTGCGCACCGGGCCAGGACGCCGCGACCCGAGCTCCGCCCTGCAGTCCGCGACAGGGGTGGAGCGTCACTCACATCCGGGAAGGCGATCCGACTCACGGCCCTGGGGCCGACCACGGTTGCGCGACAGTGCCGGGATCCGACCGGCTTCCCCTGCCCGGGGTTGAACAACGCCGCCGAGCGTATCCCAAGCACCCAGACGTTTCCGACAGAGTCCGCGGGCACAGCACACCTCGGCCTTCCCGATCGGCCCGGAAAACACAGCAGCCCCGGACCGTGGTCCGGGGCTGCTGCGCGCTGTGGAGGTGGCGGGAATCGAACCCGCGTCCAACGTTGCTTTCTGAGGGCTTCTACGTGCGTAGTCCACTAAGCCTCTACTCGACCCCACCGATCACGTGAACATGCCGATGTGACGGGCCCAGTCACTGTTTGATGTCCCATTCACCCGCGTGACCCGGCTGAACGGTGATCCCCCTAGTCGACGCCAGGATCCGGGCTGGGGGCAGGCCCGGTCTGACGGAGTCGCTACTCGCTCAGGCGGCGAGGGCGAACTCGCGCTGACTGTTGTCGGCGCTTGATTTTTTTGCGACGGGTGGTTAACGAGCTCATCGTCGCCTTCCTCGGCACGCTTCACCTCAGTCGACATCCGCTGTCGAAACCAATCACCCCCTGGGGGATGCCTGACCTCTTCGAGCCCTGTCATCGTACGCGGTGATCAACGGTGGAAGCCAGCCGGTTGTTCCCACGCGCCCCGTCAGTCCGCCGGCAGCACCTCGACGCCGGTCAACCGGGCCGACAGGTCGAACAGCTGGCGGGCCATCTCGTCGTCCCGGGCGGCACGGCTGCGGCTCTCCAGCCGCGGCCCGTTCTTGCCCGGCCCGATGAAGCTGTCGCCGGGCAGGTCCTCGGTCGCCGCGAACAACGTCGGCAACGCCCCGTCCGACGCGCTCCTGGCCAGCAGGCCCGCCACCGAGTTCGCCATCCGCCCGACCACACCGCCGAAGTGGGCCGTGAGCCCGGTGGCCGCCAACCCCGGGTGGGACGCCACCGCCCGCACCGGGCTGCCGGCCAGCTCCAGCCGGCGCTGCAGCTCGGTGGTGAACAGCAGGTTGGCGAGCTTGGACTGCCCGTAGGCGGCCCAGCGGTGATAGGTCCGGCGCTCGGCGTTGAGGTCGGTGAGGTGGATCCGGCCCATCCGGTGCGCCTGCGACGACACCGTCACGACCCGGTCGGTGATGTGCGGGAGCAACAGCGCGGTCAGCGCGAAGTGCCCGAGGTGGTTGGTGCCGATCTGCATCTCGAAGCCGTCGGCGGTCTCGCCCTCGGGGACGGCCATGATCCCGGCATTGTTGATCAGGATGTCGAGTGGTCCGGTCCATTGGTCGGCGAAGGCCCGCACCGAGGCGAGATCGGCGAGATCGAGCCACCGGACCTCGAGATCCCCACTCATGGCCTCGGCGGCCCGCTCGCCCTTGACGGTGTCCCGGACGGCGAGGACGACGCGGGCGCCGACCCGGGCCAGCACGGCCGCGTTCTGCTCCCCCAGTCCGCTGGACGCGCCGGTGACGACGATGGTCCGGCCCTCCATCCGGTGGAGGTCGTGCGCGGACCAGGCGGGCCTGGGAGTGGCGGCGGTCATCGTCGTCCTGCTCTCGTTCGTCGTCCGGGGCGGGAGCGCCCACCGGACCGACGAACGGTAGCGCTGATTGGTGCCCGGACCGTCAGGCGCGACTTCCGGGCGGCCCGACGACGAGCAGCGCGGCGAAGATGAGCGCGACCGCGACGAGACCGATGAACGCCATTCGTCCGGGATGGGCGAGCAGGGCCCGCAGCGCCCGGTCGGCCGCGCCGGAGTCGGCGGGATCGTCACCAGCGGTCCGCCGCCAGCCACCGTCGAGGCGTCCGCGCTTCTCCAGCCACCGGTCCATCGGGATGGTGGCGAAGGGCAGGATCGACGTGGCGAGGGTCACGAGCAACAGCACGGCCGACCACCGCTGATTGACGCCGACGAGGATCGCGACCGCCAGGTACAGCAGGAAGACGAAGCCGTGCAGCCCACCGCCGATGCTGACGCCGAGGCCCCCGAGGTCGAAGACGTACTTCCCGAGCATGCCGAGGATCAGCAGCGTCCAGGTGATCGCTTCGGCGATCGCGACGGTGCGGAAGAGGCGCCGCGGGGTCCAGGTGTCGGTGGTGTTCATCGGGTTCGAGCCTAGGGCGACCGGTCGCGACCGACGTCCCGTGGCGACGTGAGGTCGGTCGCTCGGACGGCGGACGTGGGCAGCGTCTCGGGCGCGCGGAACCACAGCGGCACGGTGGCGAGCACGACCGCGGCACCCACGCCGAGGGCCACCCCGAAGCCGTTGGAGTCCACCAGGAGTCCGGCGACGACGGGTCCGACGACCGCGCCGATGTCGCCGGTCATCTGGTAGACGGCGAGCACCGACCCGCCCGGGCGGCCGCCCATCACGTCGGCGACGACGGCCTGCTGGGCGGGGGTGATGAGTCCGGATCCGATGCCGCCGATGAGGCACAGCGCCAGCAGCTCCCACACCTGGGTGCTGATCCCGATGAGTCCGAGCGAACCGGCCGAGACGACCAGCCCGAGGATCATCGGCGTCTTGCGGCCGACCTTGTCCACCCAGCGTCCGACGAAGGTGAGGACGACTGCGTTGCCGATGGCGAAGACGGTCAGCGCCCAGCCGGCCATCGCCTCCCCGGCGTCCAGCACCTGCACGACGAAGAGGGGGATGAGCGCCATCCGGATGCCGAACACCGACCAGCCGACCGCGAAGTTCGACGACAGCGCCGCCTGGAAAGCGGGAAGCCGCAGGGTTTCCCGCAGGTCGACCTGGACGACGGCGTTGTTGCGCACCGGGTTCGGGATGTGGCGGAGCGAGACCTGCACCACGGCAGCGGCGATCACCAGCAACACGCCGTAGGAGATGAACGGGGCCTTGATCGACCAGCCGGCGAGGAGGCCACCGATCAGCGGTCCGGAGATGCCGCCGATCAGGAAGCCGGAGGCGTACATCGCCGAGGCCCGGCCACGCAGTGGCGCGGGGGTCACCCGCACCAGGAGCGCCAGACCGGAGATGGTGAACATCGCCGAGCCGATGCCACCGGCGCTGCGGGCGATGAGCAGTCCGGAGTAACCCGGCGAGTAGGCGATGGCGATGCTGGAGGCGGCGACGATGAGCAGCCCGGCGAGGTACAGCGGCCGCTCGGCCAACCGGACCAGCAGCTTGCCCGCGAACGGCGAGAAGATCAGCCGGGCGAAGGCGAAGGCGGAGATGATGACGCTGACCGCAGCGTTGGAGACGCCGAAGCCCGAGGCGTAGGCCGGCAGCACCGGCGCGATCAGCCCGTAGCCCACCGCCACCAGGAACGCCGCCGCCACCAGCACGATGACTTCGCGTGGCAACGTGGGCTTTTCGTCAGACATCGGGGGAAGTGCCGCGTTCCCCACCGGGTCGGATTCATCGAACGGTGGTGGCGGCACTCGATCGACACTACCCAGCCGCAGCCACCCGCAGCGCCGGTGAGCGACCCGTTCGGCGGATCGACCACCCCGGGGTGCCGGAGTAGGCCTGTGGGCAGACCCGATGCCCGTCGGTGCCGACACCGCCCGTCGGCCGGGCCACTCAACCCCTGGGAGAACGCCATGGCCTCGATCAGGTTCCGACGACGGACCCGTCGCTGTGCGGCGGTGCTGGCGGGCATGGCCGTTGTGCTGGCGAGCGCAGGACCGGCCGCCGCGGCAGCCCCGGCCCGGACGCCGCCCGACCTGGTCGTCCTGGGTGACTCGTTCGCAAGCGGCGTCGGCACCCCGCCCTACGAGGCGGGGTCGGCGAACTGCAAGCGATCCCACGCCGCTTTCGGTCCGCTGCTGGCGAGATTCGGCGCCGGCCGCCTGCAGGCGTTCGTCGCCTGCTCGGGCGCCCGGACGACCGATGTTCTCGGCACTGGCGGAAATCCGACCCAGCCGGCCCAGATCGACAGTGTCACCGCGGACACCGATGTCGTCCTCGTCCAGGCCCTGGGCAACGACTTCCGGGTCGGGCAGATCCAGCCGGTCTGCATCCTCGGCGACTGCAGCCGGCTGCCGCTGCTGCAGGAGATGATCGAGGCCATCCCGCACGACGCCCCACCCCTGCTGGCTGCGCTGTACGACGCGATCGAGGAGCGCGCACCGGATGCGACGGTCGTCGTCGTCGGCTATCCATATCTGTTCGATCCCGCCGGCGGGCCCCGCTGCCAGTACATGAACGCCGACGAGTTGGCCGCGGTCACGATCTTCACCGACCGGCTCAACGCGGCCCTCCGGAACGCCGCTCTCGCCCACGGGTTCCGCTTCGCCGCCGCTGACCGGGCCTTCGCCGGTCACGATGTCTGCAGCGACTCCCCGCTCATCTACACGCCGGTGCCGCCGGTCGGCGCGTTTCCGTCGTCGGCGGACCCGAACGGCCAGGGAGGCCTGCACCCGAACCGCTTCGGACACCTGGTCTACGCCCTACTGGTGGCGTACCAGTTGCTTCGCTGAGGGACCGGTAGCGTGCGCCCATGGGCTTCACCAAGGCGCAGCTCGAGGAGTTCCGCGGCACGACCGTCACCGACCTGGTCGGGCCGACGGTCAAGCTGTTGTTCGTCGGGATCAACCCGGGGTTGTGGACGGCGGCGGTGCAGACCCACTTCGCCCGGCCCGGCAACCGCTTCTACCCCGCGTTGGTCGCCGCCGGGATCCTCGAACGGCCGGTGACCTACGTCGACGGGATGACGCCCGATGACCGCACCTACCTGCTGGAGCGCGGCATCGGCATCACCAACCTGGCACACCGCGCCACGGCCAGGGCCGACGAGCTGACCGCCCAGGAGCTCGTTGCGGGCCGGAGCCGGCTCGAGCAGCTGGTCGCCGAGATTCGGCCGACAGTGGTCGCGATGGCCGGCATCACCGCCTACCGCGCCGCGTTCGGGCGGAACAAGGCGAAGCCGGGCCGGCAACCCGAGACCTTGTCCGGGTCGATCCTGTGGGTGGTGCCGAACCCCAGCGGACTCAACGCGCACGACACCGCGGCCAGCCTCGCGGCGGCCTACCGGGAACCGGCGGTTGCGGCAGGCGTCGTCCCCGCCTGACGGTGTCCGGCTACGACCGAGCCGACGGCGGCTCCCGGAGACTGAGATGCAACCCGACGATGCGCCGGCCGTCGTCCTGAACCAGGACGAGCGTGGCCCGGTAGCGCCCGTCGTACGGTTCTCCCTGGGCAGTGCCGGCCTGCGTGAGAGTGCCTACCACCAGGGCGGTGTCGCCGACGAACCGTGCCGGCACATCCGCAGTGAACGTGAGCGCCGTGGCCACGGCGTGGTAGCGCGTTCCCGCAGTCAGCCGTGACAACCACTCCGCACGGTCCATCAGGTACCCGTAGGGGCCGGCGAACAAGAACGACGGATGCAGCACGGACTCGAGTTCGGTGGCGACGCCCTGCAGCTCGGCGGCGACCCAGCGGTCCACCACGCTCTGCAGGTCAGACGGCAGCATCATCAGTGCCGGCGGTCGGCGACGGCGAAAGCGACTGCCCCGACCCCGATCTCGGCCAACAGCAGCAGGGCGATCGCCATCTCGGCCGGGGTCCCGAAACCCATCGCGATGGCGGTCACGGCGGTCAGCGGGAACGACGCCAGCCCCAGCACGGCCAACGCCCGGGTGAGCACGGCGTCGTCACGCTCGTCGCCGGTCTGCATCCAGGCGCGCTCGAAGGTTGTCGCGGCGTCCGGGCGTCGAGTGACCCGCCAGACACCGATCCCGGCCGCGACCAGCCCCACGGCGGCGCCGACGAGCAGGCCCGTCCCCATGTTGCCGGGGCCGTGCTCGCGCAGCAGCAGTCCGGTGACGATCACCAGGGCCAGTCCGACGACCATCGCAGCCGCGACGCCGGCCTTGCGGGTGGTGGAGTAGCTCTCAGTCCACATGGAAGATCTCCTCGACGGTGCGGTGGAAGTGGCGCGCGATGGCGATCGCGAGCGGCAGCGACGGGTCGTACCGCCCGGTCTCGAGCGAGTTCACCGTCTGGCGCGACACTTTCAACGCTTCGGCCAGTTCCCGCTGGGACGTCCCGGCGGCCGTCCGCAGCTCCCGGACGTCGTTCCGCATGGGTCCCCCGGCGTTCGACGTGTCACGTGTCCTTGTCACACCGAGTGTGCCGTCAGCGCACCGAGGTGTCAAGGACACTTGACATGACCGGGCCGGAAAGATCGCCGGCACCGGAAACGGGACCGTCAGTCCATGCCCTTGAAATGCCGGCCGCTGACGCGAGCGAGCTCCCGCTCGGCATCCCGCTTGGCCAGGCTCTGCCGCTTGTCGTAGGTCTTCTTGCCCTTGGCCAGCCCGAGCTCGATCTTGGCCTTGCCGTTCGAGAAGTACAGGCTCAACGGCACCAGCGCCCAGCCGTCCTCGCGCATGATGCCGGCGAGCTTGGCGATCTCCTCGCGGTGCAGCAGCAGCTTGCGGGCGCGCCGCGGCTCGTGGTTGGTCCACGTGCCCTGCAGGTACTCGTTGATGTGCACGCCGCGCAGCCACACCTCGTTGTCGGTGAGCGTCGCATAGCCGTCCACCAGGGACGCCCGACCGTCGCGCAGCGACTTCACCTCGGTCCCCTTGAGCAGCATCCCTGCTTCGTAGGTGTCGACGATCGTGTAGTCGTGGCGTGCTTTGCGGTTCGACGCGATGAGCTTGCGTCCGGTTTCTCTGGGCATGGCCGTTCCAGAGTAGTCGGCGAGGCGCCGCGAGCTCATCTGTTGTCCGCCGGCTGAACGTGAGGGGACGCACCGCCCGACGCACCGCTACTCCGCCCAGGGCAGCGGACCCTCGCCGATCTGCCGCAGCGACACCGTGAGGAAGCGGCCGTCGGTGGCGCGTACCCCGCAGAGGGCGGTGGCGCCCTTGGCGTTGTCGGGCAGCGGCAGCGGCACGAACCGGGACTGAATGCCCTCGAACCAGACGAAGACCGCGGACTCGACGGTCAGACCGGCGAGGTCGCCGCGGCCGGTGGCCCGTTCGACGATGCCGGCGCACCACGCGTCGATGTCGGGCGGGGTCGGCGGTCGCGCCACGTCGATCTCCAGCGAGGCGAACAGCTCCCCGCGGTGCGGCACGCGGCACGGGGTGTCCCGGGCGTCGAAGGCGGCGAACTCGTCGTCGTAGCAGCGGCCGAGGGCGGCCGGCGGGTCGTCGTCCGCGGCGACACCCGCGAGGGAGCCGACGAACGGTTCACCGCCGTGCACGATGCAAGCGGCCCAGCGCTGGCCGCCGGCGAACTGCTGAGCGTCCGGACCGGTGGCCGTGACGTCGTAGACCAGTGCCGCCGACCACGGCGCGGTGGACGCGCTGCCGGTGAGGTAGGTCTGCAGGCCGTCGCTCGCCCGGCACTCGCCCACGCCGGATGCGCCGGCCCCGGCAGCAGTGTCGATGACCGCGAACACCTCACCCCAGTGGGACCGCCCGCACGCGACCGTCCGCAGGTCCGGTAGCGGTTCCATCCAGCCGTCCTCGTCGAAAACGGGCTGGACCGGATCCAGCAGGCAGGTCCCCACCGCGGGTGCAGGGGCGCCCGGGTCGACCGCGGGGTGACCGAGGACCCCGGTGCGAGTCACCCCCGACATCGCCACGAACACGATGACGGCAACGAGCAGCACCGCTGCCCCCGATGACCGCCGATCCATATCCGGACCCTACGTGCGCGGTGCGACCGGCCTGGTCAGACGATGCGGTGCAGCTCGACCGAGGTCAGCCGGCCGTCGTCGACCGTGGCCGTCAGGTACGTCCGGAACGGCTCGCGGCGACGGTCGGTGCAGGATCCGGGGTTGAGCAGCCGCATCCCGTTCGGGGCCACGCTGTCCCACGGGATGTGACTGTGCCCGAACACCAACACATCGGTGTCCGGGAAGCCGACCTGCATCCGGAGTTCCCGTCGGTCCTTGGCGCCCGTCTCGTGGACGACAGCGAACCGCAGTCCGTCGAGGGTGACCGAGGCGACGAGGGGCAGCCGTTCGCGCAGCGCGCCGTGGTCGTTGTTGCCGTACACCCCGATCAGGCGGGCGGCGCGGCTGTCGAGCCGGTCCAGCAGCGACACGTCGACCCAGTCACCGGCGTGAATGACCACGTCAGCCGCCTCCACCGCATCCCAGACCTCGGTGGGCAGGTCCTTCGCCCGCGCCGGCAGATGGGTGTCGGAGATCAGCAGCAGTCGCAGCACGTCAGGTACGGACGTAGAGCCGCAGCGTCACGTAGGCGGAGATGGCGGCGAGGCCGGCGCCGACGACGCCGAGGATCGGCGCCACGTAGAAGAACGCCGCCTGGTCGATGGCCGGGATGATGCCGGCTCTGATCGGGGCCTCGAGCGCGCTGTCGATGAACCACACCTTCGCCGCGACCAGTCCCGCGACCGCGAGGATCGCGCCGACCACGCCGGCAACCACCGCCTCGATGATGAACGGCAACTGTGTCCGCCACCGGGAAGCGCCGACCAGCCGCATGATCTCGGTTTCCGTGCGCCGCGTGTACGCGGCGATCTGCACCATGTTGGAGATCAGCAGGAACGCGGCGATCGCCTGCACGATGGAGACTGCCAGGGTGGCGTTGCGCAGGCCGTTGAGCAGTGAGAACAGCCGATCGAGGAAGGCGCTCTGGTCGGAGACGGTGTCCACACCGGGCCGGCCGGAATAGTCGGTGATGATCGATCGGTAGTTCTCCGGGTTGTTCAGTGCGACGTGGAACGACGCGGGAAGGGCGTCCGCGGAAACGATGTCGAGCAGCTCGGGCTGGGCGGCGAACATCTCGTTGTAGCGCTGGAGGGCCTGCTCCTGCGACTCGTAGCGCGCGGTGAGAACCTCGGGGTCGGCCTCCAGGTCCTGCAGCAGGGCCTGGCAGATGTCCGCGGTGCAGGTCGGGTCGGCCTGCGACTGGGCGGTCGTCAGGTAGATGGTGACCTCGACGCGGTTGCCGAAGATCTGCTTCATCTGGTCGGTCATGCGGGCGATGATCAGACCGCCACCGAGCATCCCGAGCGAGATGGCGGTGGTCAGGATCATCGCGATCGTCATCGTGACGTTGCGTCTGAGCCCAGCCATGACCTCGCTGAACATGATTCCGGCTCGCATGGGGTTCTCCTCGTGCTTTCTACGACTGGTACGGCGGTGCAATCGGTGCGCCCGGTGCGAGCGCTCCGGCGGGATGCGGGGGTGTCAGCGCCCCACGCCGTACACGCCGCGGGACTCGTCCCGGACGACCTTGCCGGACTGCAGTTCGATGACGCGACGACGCATGGCATCGACGATGTGGTTGTCGTGGGTGGCCATCAGCACGGTGGTGCCGGTGCGGTTGATGCGCTCCAGCAGCAGCATGATGTCGCCGCTGGTGTCGG
The DNA here is from genome assembly GCA_963700115.1 of uncultured Actinomycetota bacterium. Taxonomy (GTDB): domain Bacteria; phylum Actinomycetota; class Actinomycetes; order Mycobacteriales; family Nakamurellaceae; genus Nakamurella. The sequence continues at coordinate 2,624,131 of OY969473.1, forward strand.
GGTCCAGGTTGCCCGTCGGCTCGTCCGCCAGCAGCAGCAACGGCCGGTTGACGAACGCCCGGGCGATCGCGACCCGCTGCTGCTCACCGCCGGACAACTCGTGCGGGAACCGCTTGGCCTTGCCCTCGAGGCCGACCAGTTCGAGCACCTCGGGCACGACCTTGCGGATGTGCGGCCGGGACTTGCCGATGACCTCGAGCGCGAAGCCGATGTTGCTCTCCACCGTCTTGTTCGACAGCAACCGGAAGTCCTGGAACACGCAACCGAGGCTGCGGCGGTGCGCCGGGACCTTCGACCGACGCATCTTCAACAGGTCGCTGCCGGCAACGGTGATCTGACCCGTGTTGGGCTTCTCCTCGCTGAGCAGCAGCCGCAGGAAGGTCGACTTGCCGGAGCCGGAGGGGCCGATGAGGAAGACGAACTCGCCCTTCTCGACGTCGACCGTGACGTCGTCCAACGCGGGACGCGTCGAGGTCTTGTACGTCTTGGAGATCTGGGACATGTGGATCACGGGACCTGACTCTACCTCCGTCGCCTTTGCGGAATCGTTGTCCGACGACCCGCCACGCGCACATCTTCAGGTCCGTGACCGGCCAGAACGGGCGCAGGTGTGCGCTCGGGCACCCCGGTGGACGCGCCGCGGCGCACGTCAGCTCTGCTGGCGCAGGGCCGGCCAGACCGCGGCCCAGCCGCCGATCGGCGACCGGCAGACCGCCACCGGCTGGTCCTGCTCCTCGTTGTCGACCCCGCGTCCGTTGTCGAGAAGCACAGCGCCGGTGCAGGTGTCGAACAAGGTCCGGGCGAGCTGCTCACGTCCGACGACCACGGCCGTGGTCGCACCGTCCGGTGGGGCAGGACCGTCGGCGAGGGCGTTGTGGCCGCTGTACGCGGTGGGCAGACCCCGCTCGGGTCCGAAGCGGGCGATGGCCCCGGCCTCTCCGTAGTTCGCGGTGACGATGACCGCACGCGCCCGCTCGTCGGGTGGGATCGTCGACCACACCGCGGCGATCTGGTCCACATACGTCGGCCAGCCGATGGAGTCCCCGGTCACCGCGTTCATCCCCGGCAGCGGAGTGCTCCCGACCAACCGTTCGGGTACGACGGGCAGCGAGATGACCGCCGCCACAACGGCGTTCAGCGCCACCCCGACCACCATCGCGATCCGCCAACTGCGGCGGTCGGCCAGCCAGGCCCCGACGGCCACGCAGCCGACGCCGAACAGGACGAGCAGCAGGGGCGCCGGGTAGTAGAACTGCGTCCCACCGACGTAGGTGGCGACAATCACCACGATCAGCGTCACCGGCAGCCAGCGTGCCTGCCGAAGCGTCGGCGTCCGGAACGGGGCGATCAGGCCGGCCACCAGCACCGGCAGCAGCGGCGGCCCGAGCAGCAGCGGCAGGAACACCGGCAGCTGGGTCCGGACCCGCCCGGTGTTCCCGGCGGCGAGCGCAGCGCCCATCTGCAGCTGTGGCCAGTCGTGGGTCGCCTGGTAGATCAGGTTCGGGGCGCCCACCGCCAACGCCAGCAGGATGCCGAGCACGGGCCACCGCGTGGCCAGCACCTTCCGCGGACCCGCGACCAGCAGACCGATCGCGATACCGGCCAGCAGCATCGCGATCAGCAGCTTGTTGTACATGCTCAGTCCGGTGACGAGGCCGGCGATCAGCCACCATCCCGGTCGGTCGCGGACCACCGCCCGCAGCACGCACAGGCACACGACCGGCCAGATCACCAGGTCCAGCGACGCGGTCAGCATGGTGTGCCCGAACACCAGCACGATCGAGGTCGAAGCGGTGCCGAACGCGGCCAGAATCTGTGCCGTGCGGCCGCCGGCGAGTTCCCGGACGACAGCCACCACCACGAGCACCGTGAGCGCGGCGCACAGCGTGGCGGGGATCCTGATCGCCCAGGGCTGGTCGACGATGCCGCTGACCGTGCGCACGAGGGCAGGCAGCAACGGTGGCTGGTCGACGTACCCCCACGCCGGTGGCAGCATCCGGAAGTACAGCTCGTCGCGGTGGTAGCCGTAGGCGTTGCCGGTCATCGTCAGCGCGACGGCGACCAGCGCGGCGGCGAGCAGGACCGGGCCCCGGGCCGCCGCCGTCCGGACCGGGGCGGCGTGCTCCATCGTCAGGGTGCGAGAGCGGCGACGACCGCCGTGTGCAGGAGCCCGTTGGTGGCCAGCGCGTTGCCGGCGTCGGTGGCCGAGGTGTGGCCGTCGAGGCCGGTCATGCTGCCGCCGGCCTCAGTGACGATGGGTACGAGCGCGGCCATGTCCCAGACATTGAGTTCCGGCTCCGCGGCGATGTCGACCGCGCCCTCCGCGACGAGCATGTACGGGTAGAAGTCGCCGTAGCCGCGGAGCCGCCAGGTCGCCCGGGACAGGCCGAGGAGCTGCTCGAGGCGGTCGTGCGCCTCCCACTCGGCGATGTCGGAGATGGCCAGGCTGGCGTCGGCCGGGTCGGCCACCGCCGACACCCGGCAACGGCGCGGCGTGCCCTCCCGGAACGAGGTGAAGGCGCCGCCGCCGACGGCGGCCCACCAGCGCCGGGCCAGCGCGGGGGCCGAGACCACCCCGACGACGATGGCGCCGGTGTCGTCCAGTAGCGCGATCAGCGTCGCCCACACAGGGACGCCGCGGACGTAGTTCTTGGTGCCGTCGATGGGGTCGATGACCCAGCGCCGGCCGGTCGTGTCGGACAGCGCGCCGCCGTACTCCTCCCCCACGACCACGTCGTCGGGCCGCTCGGCGGTGATGACCGCCCGCAGCGCCCGCTCGACGGCCGTGTCGGCATCCGACACCGGGGTCAGGTCGGGTTTCGAATCGACCCGCAGGTCGGCCGCCTGAAAGCGGTCCATGCTGATGGTGTCGGCGGCGTCGGCGAGCCGCAGGGCGAGGGCCAGGTCGTCGGCGTGGGCGGGGCTGGGGGCGGCATCAGGCATGGTCACCGACCCTAGCCGCCGGGTCCGACGGTCAGCCCCCGAAGGCCGACCGGTAGAGAGCGAGCAGCTCAGGACCGGCTTCGCCGCTCTGGCCGCAGGTGGCGACCCGTCCATCGGTTGCGGCGATCAGGTACGACGTGCCCGGCACGTACTGGACGGCGGAGAAGTCGTCGGCGGTGGCGTCCTGTTGCTGCACCTGGACCTCGTCGCCGACCTCTCCCCGGAACCGCTCGGCGACCTGCAGGGTCACGGTGGCGCCGTCGATGCCGGTCACCGTCCCCTCGAACGCCGTGGTGTTCGTGGCCAGCGCCTCGGTGGTGACCTGCGCACACATCGCCATCGGATCCGAGGCGGCCTGGGTGAGGCGGGTGATGTCCGTGCCGCCGGCGGTCAGGGCGATGATGCCCGCGGCTGCCGCGGCGATGCCGATGCCGCCGCCGATCAGCCACGGCGTGGGGCGTCGGCGCAGCGGGACCGCGGTCGGGGTGGGTTCCGTGCTCGTCATGGTGTCCTCCAGGAGTCGGTCCCACCGGTCGGTGGGCATCGGCGGCAGAGCGGCGGCCGGGTCGACAGCGCGCAGACGCGTCCGTAGCGGGTCGTCGTCGTGGTCGGTGGTCATCCCCGGCTCCTCTCTGTGTCCTGTCCATGTCCGTCGGGGCCGTCGTTCTTTCCGAGGGCGGCCTTCAATCGCTGTTTGGCGCGGTGCAGGCGGATCGACGCCGCGTTGGGGCTGATACCGAGAACCGTGCCGACGGCACCGGCACCGAGGTCCTCCCAGGCCCACAGGCGCAGCACCTCGGCGTCGTCCGGTGCGAGTGAGGCGAGGGCGCGGTCGAGGGTGTCGTCGCCGGCGTCGGGTCCGGGTGTCGACACGACGGGCGGGTCAACCGCCCGGATCCGGCCGACCAATCGCGTCTGCCGACGTTGCGAGCGTTCGGCGTTGGCCAGGCAGTGGCGGGCGACGACGTACGCCCAGGGCAACGCTTCGTCCGGGACCTCGTCGAGGCGACGCCAACAGACGAGCAGCGTCTCGGCGAGGACGTCCTCGGCGGTGTCGGCGTCGGTGCGTCGGTACAGGAACCGCCGGACCGGCTCACCGACGGCCGCCACCAGCGCCTCGAATCGCGTCGACCGATCTCTCTCCACACCCGTCACCTCGTCCCATGTCCGGCAGTGCCCGGGATCTTTCCGGGTGCCCGGCCCGGTTCATCCCCATTGGGCCGGAACCGGCACAGCGCGTCGCCGTTCTCGGTACTGTTCTGGCAAACGGGTGAATGGCGGGGACATGGCAACGGCAGTGGTAGCGGCAGAGCACATCCAGCTCGAGGTGCGGGAGCTGATCCGGCGGCGCGGCATCGACCCCGTCGCCGACCCACGTTCCGCGCGCGACCTCATCAGCGAGGTCATCGACCACTACGAGGAGCGGGTCAGCACCTCCTCACTGCCACCGATGACCCAGCGCCGCCAGGTCACCCGCGAGGTGTTCGACGCCGTCGCGGGATTCGGCCCACTGCAACGGTTCCTGGACGACGACGAGGTCGAGGAGATCTGGGTCAACCAACCCGGCCAGGTCTTCGTCGCCCGCACCGGACGCTCGGAGCTGACCACCACCGTCCTCACCGCCGGCGAACTGCGCGACCTCGTGGAGCGGATGCTCAAGCCGTCCGGCAGGCGGCTGGATCTCAGCTCACCGTTCGTGGACGCGCTGCTGCCGGACGGCAGTCGGCTGCACGCAGTGATCCCCGACATCACCCGAACGCACCTGTCCCTCAACATCCGCAAGTTCGTGGTCGCGGCGCACTCGCTGGACGACCTGGTCGGCCGGCACTCGCTGACCGCACACGCCGCCCGGTTCCTGGAGGCGGCGGTGGCCAGCGGGCTGAACATCATCGTGGCGGGCGGGACGCAGGCCGGGAAGACGACGCTGCTCAACGCGCTGATCAACTCGATCCCGGCGACCGAGCGGGTGATCACCTGCGAAGAGGTGTTCGAGCTGCGGCCGCGCCTCCCCGACGTGGTGGCGATGCAGACCCGGCAGCCGAACCTCGAAGGGACCGGCGAGATCCGGCTGCGGCGGCTGATCAAGGAGGCACTGCGGATGCGGCCGTCCCGCATCATCGTCGGCGAGGTCCGGCAGGAGGAATCGCTGGACCTGCTGATCGCACTGAACTCCGGGCTCCCCGGGATGTGCTCGGTGCACGCCAACTCCGCTCGTGAGGCCGTCATCAAGCTGTGCACCCTGCCGCTGCTGGCCGGCGAGAACGTCACCGCCGCGTTCGTCGTCCCCACCGTCGCAGCGTCGGTGGACCTCATCGTCCAGGTCGGCCTGGACCACCACGGGCACCGCACCGTCCGCGAGATCGTCGCCCTCCCCGGCCGGGTCGAGAACGGCGTCGTCGAGACCGCCGACCTGTTCACCACCCGCGACGGTGCGCTCGTGCGCGCAGACGGCTACCCACCCCACGCCGAACGCTTCGCCTTGCACGGGTACGACCTGGCCGGGCTGCTCAGCGGGGAGCGGATGCCCTGATCGGGGTGCACCAACGGTCGGACGAACGGAACAAAATGAGCGGGACACCGCTGAGAGGTCTATTCTCGCGCCCATCGGCCGGTTGAGGAGAACCATGCCCGATGTGACGCTCACCGAAGGCCAGCAACGCGCACTGGGCGCGTTGCTGAGCGCCGCCCACGGACCGCATCCGTCGATGGTGCGCGACGGCGACATCCTGCCGGCCATTGCAGCGCTCATTCCCTGTGAGGTCGTCGGGGCCGGGTCGCAGAGCCGTGGCGAGCGGTGGGAGCATCGGTTTCTGGTCGCACCCGGCACCGCCGAGGCGGACCCCACCGTTTCCCGGCCGGGTTCCCCGACGACGGCCCGACGCCACCACGACACGGCTGCTGAGCGCCACGAATTGTGTGTGGACGTCAACCAGGGCGACCGGTCCGCGCAGGTGTGGCTGGACCGGTCCGGAGCGCCGTTCACACCGAACGAGTACGCCATCCTCGCCATGATCAGCCCGGCGGTACAGGGACTCATGGCCCATCACGCGCCGATCGAGACGTCCAGCTTGACCGCACAGGAACGCCGCGTACTGGCAGGTGTCGCGGCCGGCTGGTCCAACGCCGAGATCGCCGACGAACTGTTCGTCGCTTCGAGCACCGTGCGCAAACACCTCGAACACGCCTTCCGGAAACTGGGAGTCAGTAGCCGGTTGGCAGCGTTGGCCGTGATCGAGGGCCGCTCGTCGGGCGGCGTTCACCGATCGTCGACGCAGGACCCGATCCCGACCGGAAATACGCCGATCCGCGAATAGTCACCAGGGACCCGGGCCGCGAAGACTCGATGGATGTCATCCCCGCGCCGGAAGTCCTCCATGTCGTCCCGCCGCATCGTCACCGCAGTGCTCGCCGTCCTCACCGCAGCCGGTACGGGGCTGGTCACCAGTCCGGGTGCGGCCGCCGCCGGGCCCGACCGGAGGGCATCCGCGGCGGTGGTCCTCGCCTGGGAGCACGAGGCGATGGACACCATTTATCCCGCGGTGAAACCGACGCCGATCCCGATCGGCGTTCTGTACCTCGGCTTCACCTCGCTCGCCATGTACGACGCCGCGCGGGCGGCCGAACGTATCCGTGGCTCGCAGACGGCAGCGGTCGCGGCCGCCGCGCACGACGTCCTCGCGGAGTACTTCCCGGCGGCGGCCGGGCGGCTCGGCACCCGGCTTGAAGAGACCCTCGCGAAGCTGCCCCGGGGGAAGGTCACGCAGCGCGGTGCCGACGCCGGTCATCGGGTGGCCGCCCAGCTCATCGCGAACCGGGTGCACGACGGTCGCGACGACAAGAGCATCGTCTACGACCGCAAGGCGGCACCGGGGGTGTGGCAACCTGAGCCGGCGGGAATGATGCTGGCGCCCTGGCTGGGTTATGTGCGGCCGTTGGTGGTCGATAAATCCGTCGCCGTCGACGGTCCCGACCCCCTGGGCAGCAGCGCGTACGCAATCGACTTCGACGAGGTCAAGCGGTACGGCGGCGCCACGGGATCGGACCGCACGGAGAAACAGACCAACACCGCGCAGTTCTTCAACTCGAACTCGGCGACCATGGTCGGGCAGGCTCTGATCGCCCACCTCGAGAAGCACCCCCGGAGTCTGCTGTCGACAGCCCAGCTGTTCGCCGCAATGCACGCGTCGATGACTGACACGCTGATCACCTGTTGGCGGCTGAAGTACGAGGTGGGCTTCTGGCGGCCCGTCCAGGCCATCCGCGGCGCGGACACCGACGGCAACGACGCCACCGTCGCAGACCCGAAATGGGCCCCGCTGATCCCGAACCCGCCGTACGCCGACTACGTGAGCGGCCACGCCTGCCTGACCGCACCGGCCGTCCAGACCATCCGGCAGGCGTTGGGCGAGAAGACCTCGCTCACCCTGCACTCGTCGACCGTCGACCGGAAGATCACCTATCCCGATCTGACCTCGATCGAGACCGCAGCGCTCCATGCCCGCATCTGGGGCGGACTGCACTTCCGCGATGCGATGGAGGACGCGTACTCGATCGGCCACCGGACGGCCGACCTCACCCTCAAAGCGTTGCGCTGCCGCCCGTCCCGGTAGCGACAGGCGGCGGCATCGACCCCGTCGCCGATTCCCGTTCCGCGCGCGACCTGATCGACGAGGTCGCGAGAGAGCGAGAGTGACCGACCGCCGCGGGCACGGCCCTCGACCTGAACGCTCAGCCCACTGACCCGGCTGATCGACGCGTCAGAGTGCTACCCGTCCGGCCAGGTGCACATGTGTACAACTCTGTCTTGGAGCTGGCCAGACTGGTAGACTCAAACACATGTTCGAACCGTCGCTCTGTGTCCGTCGAGAGGCCTCCGCCGTCTCGGTGTCGGCGGCTGAGCTGACCGAGCTGGTCGGTCGGTTGCGCGACGCCGGGTGCATCGCCGGCGATGACGCCGCACGGGTCTCGATGGTCGGACTGTTGGAGACGCTGAAGAACGTGGCGTCGGGGGTGCAGGCGGAGCTCACCGCGGGGTTCGCGGCGTCACGGGAACAGCAGTTGGCAAGCGTCACCACCGAGCAGGTGCGGGAGCGGGCCCGTCGCGACGTCGGGGCGCAGATCGGGCTGGCCCGTCGGGTCAGCCCCCGCATCGGCACCCGACTGGTCGGGCTGGCGAAAGTCCTCACCGGGGAGATGCCGCACCTCAACAACGCGCTCCGGGAAGGCGTCCTCGACGAGTACCAGGCGATGCTCGTCGTCGCCGAAACAGCGACCCTGACCCGGGAACACCGGCAGGCCGTCGACGCCGAACTCGCCCAGCGGTACGGCACCATGACGCCACGGCAGGCCCGCGGCGCCGCCGCGGGTATCGGCTACCGCCTCGACCCCGAACAGGCCGTCCGCCGCCACCGCAAAGCCGTCGCCGACCGGTGCGTCACCCTCCGACCGGCACCGGACACCATGACCTACCTGACCGCGCTGCTCCCCGCCGTCGACGGCGTCGCCGCCTACGCCGCCCTCACCCGGCACGCCGCCACCGCCACCGCCGCCGGTGACCCACGGGGCCGAGGCGCCCTGATGGCCGACGAGTTCCGGGACCGGCTGCTGCAGCCCGCCCCGGGCGTCCACGGCGTCGAGGGCGTCGAGGGCGTCGAAACAGCCGCTGGTTCGGATGATGTCGAGCACCTGACCGACGGACTCGCCGGCGTCCCGGCCGGCGTATCCGTCGAGATCCACCTCGTGATGACCGACCGCACCCTGCTCGACGGCGACCAGGAACCCGCGGTCCTCACCGGCTACGGACCCATCCCCGCACCCCTCGCCCGACACCTCGCCCGCGCCGATCCACACACCACCACCTGGATCCGGCGCCTCTACACCGACCCCGACACCAGAACCCTCGCCAGATCCGACACCCGGCGGCGGCTGTTCACCCACACCCAGCGGCAGTTCCTCATCACCCGCGACCAGACCTGCCGCACCCCCTGGTGCGGCGCACCCATCCGACACGCCGACCACACCCACAGCTACGCCACCGGCGGCCCCACCCACACCACCAACGGCGCCGGACTCTGCGCCGACTGCAACCAGACCAAACAACAACCCGACTGGACCAGCACCACCCAGCCCGACGGCGACATCACCATCACCACCCCCACCGGCCACACCTACCGCAGCCGACCACCCGACCCACCACACTCCGAACCCTGGGACAGCCATGCCGCCTGACTCACCGTCCCAGCAGGTATCCGATCGACGCTCCGAGGATGGCAGCCCGGGTGGCCGGGTCCTCGACCTGCTCGACGCCGACGCCGAACATCACCGAGTCGGGCGTGGTGACGGCGGCCCCGAACAGTCCCGGGCTGCGCACGAAGGTGACGGAGTTGGGTGCGCTGCCGTCCGGCGGTCCGGTCACGCTCCACGCACCGAGGCCGTCCTCGAAGCCCTCCGTCTCGACGGGCGCACCGTCGACCAGCAGTTGGGCCTCGTCGACTGCGACTCCGATTCCGCCGAAGGACTGATCGGTGACGACGCTGACGGACACCTCCACCTCGGAGCCGGCGTAGGCCGACAGGTCGAACGACACCTGTTTCCAGCCGTCCGACGAAGCGGTCAACGCGTTCCAGGAGCCCGTCGTGCCGGTGGAAGCGCAGGTCTCCTCGCCCGGCGTCAGGTACCGAGCCAGGAACGGGTGGTTGGCCAACAGGAAGCCGGCCGCACATTCCAGAGGCACGTCCGTACTGCTCCGTCCGCCGATCTCAGGCAGCGTGGTCCAGTCGTCCGCGCCCACGGTGTGGGCTTCGACGATGACGTTGTCGTACCCCGGCTCCACATCGAACGACAGCCCGAACCCGAGGGTAGGTGTCTGCTCGCCGGCCACCGCGCTCAGGTCGACCGCCCGGGTCAACCGGGTGTAAGAGCTGTCGCCATGCGGCGTGACGACGTACCAGTTCCCGGCGAGCGGATCGAAAGGACCTGCAGTTCCACCACTCTCGTACCTGGCCGATGCCCAGCTGCGGAACTGCGGGAACTGCTCCGCCGGCAGCACGACACTGGTCGGCAGGAACGAGCCGGCTTCGTCCAGCGGGTTGTCCACCGTCGCCGCCCCGCCGAGGGCCGCTGCGCCGCCGGTGAACGGCACGTCCACCCCCACGACCCCGGACGGCTCGGTGTTCGACGCTCGCGCGTACGCGCCGAGGTAGTACTGGGTGAAGTCGTCGGACAGCACCAGACACGTACTGGCGAAGTCGTCCGGGATCACGCAGTCCGCTTCCGGGTCTCCGTCCAGCCCGAACAGCAGGCCGCCGAAGCTCGAGGAGTACGGGCCGTAGTAACCGGCGGTCTCGCCGGAATAGGCGATCTTGCCGCCGGCGTTGAGGTAGTCCCGGACGGCGATCGTCAGGTCCTGCTGGCGGGCGGCCACCGCGAGATCGCGGTACTCCCTCCCCGCGACCTCCGTCAGTTCGTCCGCCGGGTCCTGGGTCAGCCGGTTGTCACCCAGGTACCAGACCACGGCACCGAAGTGGCCGAGCACGCCCAAATCGTGCGGCACCCCCTGAGCCGAGACGTCCCACACCGCGGCGCTGTAACCCGCGGCGGCGAGTTCGTCGACATACTGCTGGGCATACTTCGGCGCGGTCACCGACTCCGGGTAGGTCGGATTGACGCCCTCGTAGTCCTCGTTGGCCACGACGAGCACGTCCGCGTCCCCGGCGTCGGCGACGGTGTAGGTGAAGCGCTCGCTCTGTGTCCAGCGGCTGTGCTGATCTCGCCCGCGGAACCCCTGCGCCGACGCGGCGTCGCCGTACCCGCTCCGCCGTCCGGTGAACCAGACCTCGACCGTGTCACCGGGTTTCGCTCGGGTGATCGCCGCGCGGTACTCGGCGTAGTGGACGTCGCCGGTGTCGCCGTACCGTTCGCCGCCCTGCCACTCGTCGACGGACAAACGGCGCTCCCTGCCGCCGTTGATCCGGTAGCGCAGGTGCACGTTGTTCAGATCGCGGCGGGCCACCACGGCCACCGTCTGCGGCGTCCCGTACGAGACGTCGAAGGCGTCGACCTCGAAGTCCGGTGCGGTGCGGCCGACGACCGAGACCGGATCCGACGGATGCCGGGCCGATTGCGCCACGGCCACCGCGAAGGGCAGGTTCTTCTCGAACTCGGCCTGGATCAGCGGCTCGGAGTCCGGGAAGTTGAACACGCTCTGGCAGTCCCCGGGCTCGAACGGGTCGGAGGGGTCGACGGCACTCGCCGTCTGACAGGTCGACATCTCGGGGGTGAACGCCAGGGTGCCGTGCACGGCCTGCGCGTGGTCGGTGGTCTCACCATTGGTCGTGTAGAGCTCGGCCGAGAGGTCCGGGTCATACCCCTCGATCGCCGGGTCGGTGTTGTCGCCGACCATCGCCTCGTACAGCAGATCGTCGGGCGTGCGGGTGGCGACCTGCGAGCCCGAGCCGTAGAGCAGCAGCTCCGCCGCGGAGTGGTAGTTGATCAGGAACGAGAAGTCGATCCGGCCGAGAAGGGCGTCGAACGCCTGCGTCTCGGGCTCCGAGGCGGGTGCCGTACCGCGGTAGGTCTCGTTCCCGTAGTTCGACGAGGAGCCCTCGTTGTCGTAACCCCACCGGGTCGGGAAGTTGCGGTTCAGGTCGACGCCGTCGCCGCCGGTGATGACCCCGTCGCCGTTGTTGTCGCGAAGGTTCTTGCGCCACAACCGGTTTCCCTCGGTGAAGCTGTAGTTGTAACCGTCCGGGTTGGCCACCGGGATGAACCACAGCTCCGTCGTGTCGAGCAGCCGGCGGATGGTGTGGTCGGTGCGATAGTTGTCGACGTAGTGGTTCAGCAGCCGCCGGTTCATCTCCGGGGTGATCCACTCCCGGGCGTGCTGGGCGGACGAGTACAGCACCGCCGGCCGCCGTCCGTCGCGGGTCGAGTTCGCGTTGCGGGTCACCTTCAGTGCGATGAGATCGGTGCCCTGAACGGTCGTCCCGATCGTCACCAGCTTCACCAGCGACGGCTGCGCAGCGGCGAGCGCCCGGTACTCCGCCAGCAGACCTCCCGGCCCGGAGTACGGGCGGAAGACCGGTCCCTCGGCAGCCTGCCGGTTGTCGGAGGAGTCGGACGTCGGGCGCTCGTCCAGCACCAGTCCGGCTCTGCGCAGCTGGGCGGCCTGCTCGTCGGTCAGCACCACCTCGACCCGGGTGGTTCCGACGGTCGCGCCGACTTCGAGCCGAGTCTCCCGGCGATCCACGCCGAGTTCCCACACCAGCGCCTGCTGCTCGGCGGTCAGGTCGCCGACGTAGGCCGCCGGACCGGCCGGGCTGCTCGGTGGCGGCGCCTGCCCGGACGCCGGGGTCGCGACCACGACCCCCGCGATCATCAGCGCGGAGACCAGCAGTGCCGACACACGCTTCATCGCGTCCACCCGTGCTCGAGGAGAAGTCGAGGGCGATCAGGCGGCAGGCAGCGACCGCACAACACGACTCAAGGGCACCCGCCCACGGCAGTCAAGGCTCAGTGCGGGTTCGGCACCGATGTCCGCCCGTTCGGCTCACCGTTCGTCCGGGGAGTCCGGTTCGGGACGGATCGACGAGAGACCGGCCTGGAGAGCATGCCGCCACATGTCGGCCCACACCGCAGCGGCGTCCGCATGCGGGCCGGAGCCGGTCAGTTGTCCCCCGGCGGGTCTCTCGACCCGCGGTTGCGGTGCGGTCTCGTCCGCTTCCGGCCCTCCCGCGGGCGCGGCGCAGTCCGCCGGCCCGGTGGATGAACCAGGCTCCGGCTTCGGCGAGAACTGCGACGGCACGTTCAAACTGTATCCAGTCGCATCTGACGTGGGATCCGGCAGGGACCCATGAGCACCGGTGTCTCGAACGTGCGCGTGCAGCCTCGGTCGAACCGACATCAGGGGCGTGACCGGGCCCTACCATCAGCCCGTGGGCGACTTCTTCCAACGCAACATCATCGAACCGGGCAAGCTCCCGCCGCTGCTGGCGCTTTCCGCCTTCATCCTGACGTTCCTGGTGACCCGGCTCATCACCCGTTCCATCCGGGCCGGCCGAGGGCCGTTCCGCAACAACGTCTCGGCGGGCGGCACGCACATCCACCACGCGGTGCCGGGCGTCGTCCTACTCGTCGTCGGGGCATTCATGGCGATCTCCACGAAGTCGGAGCCGTGGATCGCCGTCGCCGCGCTGGCGGTCGGGGCCGGCACCTCGCTGGTGCTGGACGAATTCGCGCTGATCCTGCACCTGAAGGACGTCTACTGGTCGTCCGAGGGCCGGGTGTCGGTCGAGTTGGTGGGACTGGCCGCCGCCTGCCTGGGCTTCGTGACCATCGGTTTCTCCCCGCTCGGCGTGGAGCAGGTGGACATCCATGAGTTCGGCCTGCGCGTCACGCTGATCTCGAACTACACGCTCAACGGCATCATGGTCTTCGTCTGTGTCCTGAAAGGGAAGTACCGGGCCGGTCTCATCGGGGCTTTCCTCCCGTTCTCGGCGTGGGTCTGCGCCGTCCGGATCGCCCGGCCGAACTCGTGGTGGGCCCGCCGGTGGTACGGGGTGCGGGGGATGCAGAAATCGCGTCGCCGCGACGCGAGCTGGCAGCAGCGCTGGGATCCGCGGTGGTACTGGCTGTCCAACTTCGTCGCCGGCCGGCCCACGGCCACGGTGGTCAGCGCCGTCGCACCGCCCGTCCTGCCCAGGCCGGTGCCGGTCACCGGCGGTCCGACCACCTCCACCATCGCCGACGCCGGGCTGCGACCACCCGACTGATGCGCACCTGGCACGATCGGTCCGACACCGGCGACACGATCCGGAGCCCTTCGCACAACGACCCGGAGGCACCATGGACGGCACGGAATCGAAGGCGGCCGGGCCGGACGATCCGGCGGACCTGATTCGACAATTGACGGCGATGACCGCCCGGATGTGGGGCCTGACCACCGCCGGCGGGCCGACCGGCGGGCCCACGTTCCCCACCTTCCCGGCGCTACCGCAGGTCGGCGCACTGTCCGCGCAGCAGGTCGGCGCGATGATCGCCACCGTCCGAGCTCAGCGGCAGAGCATCGCGGCGCTGGAATCCCAGCTGCAGGCCTTCGACGAGAACCTGGCGTCACTGGAGCAACTCCTCGAGCCGCTCCGGGCCTGGACGTCGTCCTGGGCCGCCCTCGAGCGCGGCATCACCCCAGCACCTGACGCCGGCCGAGCAGACTGAAACCTGCGGCACCTCCCGGGCTCTCGCTCCGCGCAGGCGGCGGCGGCGGACCCGGCGTACTCCCGGTGGTCCCGGGAGCCCGCCGTCACCTCAGTGGGCGCCGATGGCCCGCAGGTCGGTGTCGCCCTCGTCCGCGTGGTAGTCGCGGCCACGGGTCTCGTCCCGGCCGTCGGCGACCTTGGCCGCCCGCAGGATCGCCGTGACCACCACGGCGACCACCAGGTTGGCGACGAGCGCGACGATGCCGACGTAGATCTGCAGGGTGGAGCCCGCGAACGGGTGCCAGCCGAACAGCGCCAGCTTGTCCAGCGTCAGCGCCGAGCCACCGAAGTGGGCCTTGCCGTTGGCCGGGTTGGGGATCGTGTACAGCAGGTAGAGGCCCCACCCCATCCCGACGCACCAGCCGGCGATGACCGCCTTCGAGTGCAGCCAGCGGGTGTACAGCGCGATCGCGACCGCCGGGAGCGTCTGCAGGATCATCACGCCACCGATCAGCTGCAGGTCGATGGAGAACTGCGGATCGATGAACAGGATGAACGCCACCGCGCCGAACTTCACCACCAGCGAGGCCCACTTCGCCTGCTTCGCCTCCTGTTTCGGGGTGGCGTTCTTGGCGATGTACTCCTTGTAGATGTTGCGGGTCCACAGGTTGGCCGCGGCGATGCTCATGATCGCCGCGGGCACGAGCGCACCGATGCCGATCGCGGCGTAGGCGACACCGGCGAACCAACCGGAGAACTGCTGGTCGAACAGCAGCGGGATCAGCGTGTTGCTGTCCGGCCGTCCGGTCGCGTTGTTGGTCAGCGGGGTGACTCCGGCGGCGATCGCGGCGAAGCCGAGCAGCGCCAGCAGGCCGAGCAGGAACGAGTAGGCCGGCAGCGCGATCATGTTCTTCTTGATGACGTCGCGGCCCCGGGAGGCCAGGATGCCGGTCGCCGAATGCGGATACAGGAACAGCGCCAGCGCCGAACCGAGCGCCAGGGTGGCGTACTGCAGCTGGTTGTTGCCGTTCAGCAGGACGCCGTCACCGGGCGCCGGGGTGGCGTCGAACTTGGCTTCGGCCGCGTCGAAGATGGTGCCCCAGCCGCCGAGCTTCGCCGGCAGGTAGATCACCGCGACGATGATGACGATGTAGATCAGCGAGTCCTTGACGAACGCGATCAGCGCCGGCGCCCGCAGGCCGGACTTGTACGTGTACAGCGCGAGCACCAGGAACGCCAGGAACAGCGGCAGGTGGCCGATGAACCCGGAGCCGTTGATGCCCATCGTCCGCAGCACGGCCTCGAGACCGACCAGCTGCAGCGCGATGTAGGGCATCGTGGCAACGATGCCGGTCAGCGCGATCAGCAGCGCCAGCGTCGGTGAGCCGGAGCGACCACGGACGAAATCGGCCGGCGTCACGTAGCCGTGGGTCCGCGAGACCGACCACAGCCGCAGGACCGGCAGGAACACCAGCGGGTACAGCACGACGGTGTACGGCAGGGCGAAGAAGCCGATGGCACCGGCACCGAACACCAGCGCGGGTACGGCGACGAAGGTGTAGGCGGTGTAGATGTCACCACCGACGAGGAACCAGGTCACCCAGCCGCCGAACTTGCGGCCGCCGAGACCCCACTCGTCGAGATGGTCCATGGTGTCGCCGGACTTCCAACGCGCGGCCATGAAGCCCATCACCGCGACCCCGAGGAACAGGATCAGGAAGACGATCAGCTCGGTGGTCTTGATGCCGCTCATCTGTCGTCACCCGTCCGTTCGGTGTTGCCGGGGCGGCGGTGCCGGGTCGCGGCGAACACGATCGCCACCGTCGCGACGCCGACGAAGACGAAGGCGAACTGGAACCAGTAGAACAGCGGCAGGCCGAGGAACCGCGGCTCGGTCCTGTTGAAGATCGGCGTGATGAGCATCAGCAGCGGCAGCGCGAGCAGCAGGTTCCACCAGCTCCACTGGATGGCGTTGCCGGCGTCGCGGCCGGTGCCCTCCTCGCGGTCGACGGCGCGGCCGCTCTGCCACTGGGTCGGATCACGACCCTCGTCCGGACTCGATCCGCTGCCGCCGTCAGGTGCCATGGTGACCGCCTCCCCTACCGTGGTGTTCGTCGTCGAACCGTGCCGCGCCCAGATGTGTGCACAACCCCGCCGTGCAGGCAACCCCGCCGTGCAGGCAACCCCGCCGTGCAGGCAACACAGTAGGACCCAGTCGGTCCGATCGCGCGACCGGAATCGGCGACACGTCACGCAGCGTGTCGCGCACCGATGCGTCCGAAGGGGAGCAGAACGGCGCACCGGGAACCAGTCCGGCTGTCGTATTCTTCGCAGCGCGGTCGCGCCGGTGGTGCATCGCCCCACCTCATCCCCCGCCGGAGGACGACCCATGCGCCGCACTCGTCCGAGCCCCTGGGGCCGGCTCGTCGACACCGCCGGCGGCCGGGCGCAGCTGCGCGTCATCATGCTGCTGGCCGGATCGCTCGCGCTGGCCGCCGGCAACCAGACCATCGTCGGCGCGGTGGCGCCGGACATCAAGGTCGCGCTGGACATCGACAACACCGCCGTCGGCCTGCTGATCACCGCGGCCAGCCTGGTCGGGGCGGCGACGACGCTGCCGTTCGGCATCCTCGCCGACCGGACCCGCCGGGTCCGGCTGCTGGCGTGGTGCGTGCTGAGCTGGTCGGTGTCGGTGACGATCGCGGGCTTCTCACCGGACTACCTCACCCTGCTCGGGGCGCAGGTCGCGCTGGGCGCCGGGATCGGAGCCGCGACGCCGATCGTCGCGTCGTTGACCGGCGACCTCTTCCCCTCGGCGAGCCGCGGTCGGGTGTACGCCCTGATCCTCGCCGGTGAGTTCACGGGCGCGGCCGCCGCGCTGCTGCTGGCCGGCGAGATGGCCGCCTGGTGGTCATGGCGGGGAGCCTTCTGGGTGCTCGCCGTGCCGGGACCGGTGCTCGCGTACGCGCTGGTCCGGACGCTGCCGGAGCCGGTCCGCGGCGGGCAGCAGGAGCTTCTCGTGGACGCGCCGACCCAGGAGCGGTCCGGCAGCCTGACCACGCTGGTGCGCGCGAAGGGCATCGAGCCGGAGGCCCGGTCGGTGCTCACCGCCGACCCGGCCGGTCACTCGATGTGGTGGGCGGTGAAGTACGTGCTGACCATCCGGTCGAACGTCTACATCATCCTGGCGTCGGCGCTGGTCTACTTCTACGTCGCCGGGCTGCAGGCGTTCATCGTGGTCTTCCTGCGCGGCCGCTACGACTTCGACCAGAACACCGCGACGCTGCTGCTGGTGACCGTCGGCATCGCGACCGTCACCGGAACCCTGATCGCCGGCCCGCTGTCGGACCGCTGGATCGGCCGCGGCCGGATCGCCGCCCGGCCGATGCTGGCCGGGATCGCCTGCCTCTTCGCGTTCGTCCTGGCCGTCCCGGGCGTCGCCATCCCGACGTTCCTGATCGGCTGGCCGCTGCTGCTCCTCGCCTCGGCCCTGATCGGCGCCGCGAACCCGCCGTTGGACGCCGCCCGGCTCGACGTCGTGCACTCCCGCCTCTGGGGGCGTGCGGAGAGCGTACGGACGTTCGTCCAGACGCTGCTCAAGTCGTCGGCGCCGCTGCTGTTCGGCTGGCTGTCCACGGTGCTGGGCCCGGCCGGCGTGGATGTGAACGAGGTGCAGGGCGACGGCGCGGTCGGTCTGACCCGGGCCTTCCTGCTGCTGCTGGGCGTCCTCGTCGTCGCCGGCGGGCTGCTGCTGATCGCGGCCCGCCGCAGCTATCCGCGGGATGTGGCCACCGCGATCGCTTCCGAGGACGCCACCGCGCGGAGCTGAGGGCCGGGCACCACGGTTTGCCCCGCGGCGGCGAGCGGGCATCCTGGGCAGCAGGACAGAAACGGGGTCACGGCATGACGTTCGACAGCAGCGACTACAGCGAGGCCGACCTGAAGGTCGAGCACCCGAAGGACCACGCAGCAGGTCCCACAGCCGTGGCGGTGTCCCTGAAGCGGGCACTCGGACACATGGGGGTGAAGCGCACCGCCCAGACTCTGCTGAAGCTCAACCAGCTCGAGGGCTTCGACTGCATGAGCTGCGCCTGGCCGGATCCGGACCCCGGGCACCGACACACCGCCGAGTTCTGCGAGAACGGCGCGAAGGCGGTCGCCGAGGAGGCCACCACGACCCGGGCGACCCCGGACTTCTTCGCCGCGCACAGCATCGCCGAGCTCGACGCCCACACCGAGCACTGGCTGGGTCAGCAGGGGCGCATCACGCACCCGATGGTCAAGCGTCCCGGCGCCACCCACTACACCGAGATCGCCTGGGACGAGGCCTTCACCCTCATCGGCGACCACCTGAAGTCCCTCGATCCCGACGAGGCGATCTTCTACACGTCGGGCCGCGCTTCCAACGAGGCCGCGTTCGCCTATCAGCTGTTCGTCCGCGCCTACGGCACCAACAACCTGCCCGACTGCTCGAACATGTGCCACGAGTCGACGAGCATCGCGCTGCAGGAGTCGATCGGCATCGGAAAAGCGAGTGTCAGCATCGACGACGTGCACCACGCGAAGCTGCTGATCCTCGCCGGGCAGAATCCCGGCACCAACCACCCGCGGATGCTGTCGGCCCTGGAGACGGCGAAACGCAATGGCGCGAAGATCATCTCGATCAACCCGCTCCGCGAGGCCGGGCTGGTCCGGTTCAAGAACCCGCAGAACCCCAAAGGTGTCGTCGGGTCGCGGCACCGAGCTGTCCGACCTCCACCTGCCGGTCCGGATCAACGGCGACCTCGCGCTGTTCCAGGCCGTCGGCGCGCTGCTGACCGAGTGGGACGCCGTCGACCACGACTTCATCGACCGCTACACCACCGGCTTCGACGCCTGGAAGACCCACGTCGGCGCCGTCGACTGGGAGTTCGTCACCACCACCACCGGTCTCACCCGCGACCAGATCACCGAGATGGCGACGATGATCCGGGATTCCGACGCCACCGTGTGGTGCTGGGCGATGGGCCTCACGCAGCACCACAACGCGGTGGCCACCATCAAAGAGGTGGTGAACCTGGCGCTGATCCGCGGCGACATCGGCAAGCCAGGCGCCGGCGTGCTGCCCGTCCGTGGCCACTCCAACGTGCAGGGTGACCGGACGATGGGCATCTGGGAGCGGCCGCCGGCGCACTTCCTGGACGCGCTGCAGCAGGAGTTCGGTTTCGACCCGCCGCGCGAGCACGGGCTCGACACCGTCGACAGCATCCGGGCGCTGCGCGACGGGAAGGCGCACTTCTTCCTCGGTCTCGGCGGCAACTTCGTGCAGGCCGTCCCCGACACCGACGTCATCGTCGAGGCGATGCGGCACACCGCGATGACGGTGCACATCTCCACCAAGCTGAACCGCTCGCACCTCACCCCGGGCCACACCGCCCTGATCCTGCCGACCAAGGGGCGCACCGAGAAGGACGTGCAGGCCTCGGGTCCGCAGTGGATCTCCGTCGAGGACTCCACCTGCGTGGTGCACGCCTCCCGGGGACCGCTGAAGCCGGCGAGTGCGCACCTGAGGTCCGAGGTGGAGATCATCACCCGCATCGCCGAGGCCACCATCGGCGACCGGTACGGCCTGCAGTGGAAAGCCATGCGGGACAACTACTCCGTCATCCGCACGCACATCTCCCGGGTGGTTCCGGGGTGCGAGGCCTACGAGGTCAACGTCCACACACCCGGCGGCTACGTGATGCCGCACCCACCCCGGGATTCCCGGACGTTCCCGACCGCGTCGGGCCGCGGCGAGATCGTCGTCTCACCGGTCGACGTGCTGCAGGTGCCACCGAAACACCTGATCCTGCAGACATTGCGGAGCCACGACCAGTTCAACACCACGATCTACGGGCTGTCCGACCGCTACCGCGGCATCGAGGGCGGTCGCCGGGTGGTCTTCCTGCACCGGGACGACATCGCCGACCTCGGCTTCACCGACGGCCAGTTCGTGGACCTGAAGACCCGCTGGGACGATGACGACCGGGAGCGGGTGGCCGAGCGGTTCCGCATCGTCGAGTACGACACCCCCCGGGGCAGCGCCGCGGCCTACTACCCCGAGACCAACCCGCTGGTGCCGCTGGACTCCACCGCGGTCGCCAGCAACTGCCCCACCTCGAAGTCGATCGTCATCGAGCTACTGCGTTCCGGGGTCCAGCAGCCCCACGCCGGCCACGCCGGCGGCCAGGACGCCGTCGGTTCCGACTGGACGCACAAGTCGGAGCCGCAGCCGCTGCACCTGTCCTGAGTTTCGGTGGGGCGCTCCGGGTCGGGCGATCCGGACGGCGGACGAGCCAGGTCGGCCCGACCAGCGCGATCCAGGACGCTGGCCAGGGATCCAGGGCAGCGCCTACAGTGCCGATGGCGGCACCGGGGCCGTCCGCGAGCACAGGAGTCCGTCGTGACATCTGACCGCACCGGCCACGACGACGACCGCGACCACGCCGGGACCCCGGCGTCGCACCGTCCTGAAAGGTGCAGTGGCCGCCGCGATGGTCGGCGGCGTCCTGAGCGGCGCGGGCCCGGCGCGGGCGGCCGGAGCAGTACCGCCCGGAGCCGCGGCGACGCCCACCGACCTGCGCTGGGACGACTGGACGTCGTTCGACCGTGAAGTCAGGGCCGCAGCCGACCGCCTGAAGATCGCCGGTGCTGCGCTGACGGTGGTCAACGCGGATCGGGTGCTGCACACCGCGACGGTCGGCTTCCGGCACCTCGCGCCCCGCCGTCGGGTGCACGACACCACCCACTTCCTCGTCGCCTCCACCACGAAGTCCATGACGTCGCTACTGGTGGCAACCTATGTCGACGAAGGTCGACTGGAGTGGGATCAGCCGGTGATCGACGCCTGGGCGGGTTTCCGGGCACCGACCGAGGCGATGACCAGGAATCTCCGGGTCCGCGACCTGCTCGGCATGGCCTCTGGTCTCGGCGAGCCGCCGGCGGTCTCGACCTTCCACCAGGGCGACCCGACCGCTGAGCAGCTGCTGCAGGCGACGGTCAACCTGCCCGTCATCGCGCAGAATCCGGACGAGCAGTACTTCTACAACAACACCGTTTACGCCGTCGGCGGCTACCTCCCGTTCCTGGCCGACGGCGTCGCGGCCCGTGACCTGCCCGCGGCGTACGGCCTCGCGATGCGGGACCGGGTGTACGGGCCGGCCGGCATGACCGGCGCGTCCATCGCCGACGATCCGCGCGGGGTGGTCGACGATTTCGCAACCGGCTACGGCCTGAACCTGCACACCAGGCTCACCGCCCTCCCCTACGGTCCCGTCGGCAGTTATGCGCCGGTCGGCGGCACGCTGGCGACGATCGAGGACATGGCGGCCTACGTCCGCCTGCAGCTGCGCGGCGGTCTGTCGGTCACCGGTGAGCGGGTCGTCTCACCAGGAGGTCTCGCCGAGTGCCACCAGCCGCATGTGGACGTGCCGATCGCCCGTGAGTACGACCCCGACGCGGTCAGCCAGGGCTACGGCATGGGGTGGATCACCGAGAAGTACAACGACGACAGCGTTCTGACCTGGCACACCGGCGGTATCGACGGGTTCACGACGTTCATCGGATTCCTGCCCGGCCACGACCTCGGGCTGGCGGTGCTGACCAACACCAACGTCACTCCGAACGGGGCGTGGTTCTACATCTACCTCCTCAATACGTTGCTGAACCGGCGGCTGGGTCTCAACGCCGGCGTCGCCCCGAGCGCACTGGCCACCGGCCACGCCGCCGTCCAGGGTTTGGCCGACCTCCGGCGGCAGTCGTCCCCAGCGGATCCGGACGCCACCGCCCCATGGCTCGGTCACTACGAGGCCGGCTACCGCATCGAGCGGGTGGGCCGCGACCTCGTGGTCTGGAACGGCCCACGGCGATTCCCGCTGCGGGTGATGACGGACGGAACCTATGTGGCCGCCGAGGGTTTCATCGCCGGCGCTCCCGCCGGCCTCGGTCGCGACACCGACGGGACGCCGACCCTCAGCTTCGTCGGCGTCGAGACAGCCCGCCGGACGACGGGGTCGGCCGGCTGAGGTCGCAGACGCACGGACGCCCGTCGTTGCGGGTGTCCGCCGGCGACACGCCGGACGGCAGCGGGTGATTGACAAACCAGCCCCGCCCGACTGCGCTCGACATCGATGCCGACGACGACACCGCGCCCGAGGGCCAAAGGGTGGATCCACTTCTACTCCGCATTGATCGCTGCGGTCGTGGGTGTCGCTCTGACCACGACGGCGGCGACCGGGGTCGGCGGCCGGGCCGCGGCTGCCTGCGCCGTCTACGCGGTCACGGTCGTCGGGCTGTTCTCCGTGAGCGCCACCTACCACCGGCGGATCTGGCCCACCGAACGCAGCCGCGCGCGGATGAGACGCCTGGATCACGCGATGATCTTCTTGTTCATCGCCGGGACGTACACCCCGATCGCCGTGCTGGCGTTGCCCCCGGGCTCGGCGGGCTGGGTGTTGCCGGTGGTGTGGGGAGGGGCACTCACCGGGGCCACCCTCAAACTCAGCTGGGGGCGCTTCCCCCGGTGGCTGGGCGTGCCGATCTACCTGACCCTGGGCTGGGTCGCGGTGTTCATCGTCCCGGGCCTGCACGCCGCCGTCGGCGCCGTCCCCGTCATGCTGATATGCGTCGGCGGGCTGGTCTACACGGTGGGGACGGCGATGTTCGCCATCCGCCGGCCGAACCCGTGGCCGGGGGTCTTCGGATTCCACGAGATGTTCCACGCCTGCGTCTCTTTCGCCGCGGCCTGCCACTGCGTGGCCATCTGGCTGATGCTGTTCGACTGACCGCCTCCCTGTTCGATTCCGCCGCCCGGGGACGGTGTCATCCCCGGCCGAACGACGGATCCCGGCCGATGAAGCCGAGCAGCCGGGTCTGCACGTCCGCGTCGTCGGACACCGGCACCCGGGGCCCGTACTGACCGGACGACCGCAGCAGCTCCTCGATGGGTGTCATCCCGGCGAGCAGGTCGGCGCAGGTCGCCTCGTCCAGGCGCTCATCCTGACCGGTCGCGCGAGCCAGGTCCCAGGTGTGCAGGAAGACGTCGGTGGTGTAAAACCGGTCGATCGCGTCGGGCAGCGGCATCTCCCCCACCATCGGATGCCGGAAAGGCGTTGCGGCGTCAGGACCGTCGAGGACCTGCTGCACCGCCTCGACGTGCACCTGCCAGGCCCGGACCGGATCGTGCGCCGCCGACGGGCCACGGTCCAGCTGCAGTCCGGACCCGCTCGCCAGGAAGCCCGGCAACCACTCCACGAGGTGACCGACGACATCGCGGGCACGCCATCCGTCCACCGGGGCCGGGGCGTCCCAGTCGAGCGCTCCGCGCACGCGATCGGTGAATCCGGCGGCGATCGCCCGGTGCCGCTCGGCGGGCGCCGTAGGGAGCGTCACAGTGCGACTCCTTCGACGTCGGAATCGATGTCGTCGGCGTCCAGCATGCGGTCGAGCTTGGCGTAACCCTGCTCGACCCCGACCTCCATCCCGCTGCGGAGCCAACCGTCCCGGGCCTCGAAGCTGTCGCACACCGACTGCGCGTGCAGCCGGGTCCGGCCGTCACCCAGGTCGTGGAAGGTCAGCGTCTCCAGCGACACACCGTCCGGCTCGCCCTCCCAGGTGAAGGTCTGCACGATGCGGTCGGGGCGGACCTCGTGGAAGCAGCCGTGGAAACCGAACTCGCGCCCGTCCCGGGAGGCCACGTACCGCCAGCTCCCGCCGGTGCGCGCGTCCCAGCGGTCCACCGTCGTGTCCATTCCGTCCGGACCCACCCACCGCGCGAACAGGTCCGGGTCGGTGTGCGCCCGGAACAGCTGGTCGGGCCTGGCGGCGAACACCCGGCTGATGCGGATGACCGGGACCGTCGGATCGGCCTCGATCGTCGCGGTCTTCGTCGTCGTACTCATGCTGTCTCCTCACGGACCGGGCCGTACCCGGTCTGTTCGTCGTGGTCCATCTCCGCGAGCACCGTGTCCAGCCGGCGGAACCGGGACTCGGCCCGCCGTCGGTAGCGCTCGATCCAGGCCGTCATGAGGTCCAGGACCTGTGCCTCGAGGTGCACCGGACTTCGGTGTCCCTCGTCGGTGCGGCTGATGAGACCGGCCTGCGTCAGCACCTTCAGGTGCTTGGAGATCGCCTGCACGCTGATCTCGTAGGGCGCGGCCAGCTCACCCACGGTGGCGTCGCCGTCGGTCAACCGCGCCACCAACTCCCGCCTGGTCGGGTCGGCCAGTGCCGAGAACACCTGCGACAGCCCGTCTGTCATGGTCCACCTCGCCTCAACCGACTGGTTGACGACGATAATCACGGGCGGCGTCGATGTCAACCAGTCGGTTGAAAACTCAGAAGCCGACCGTCGGTCAGGACGTTGCGTGCTGCCACCGCTGCAAGTCGCCGATGAACTCCTCGGCGGCGGCGAGCTGGGAGACCAGCTTCTGGCGGCGCTGCTCGGCGGACTCCTGGAAGTTGGCGAGACGTGCCGTCAGCAGGGCGATCTCGTCGGGGTCGAGCTCCTGGCGGCGGGCGAGCCGATCGGTGGTCTCCAGCAGTTCGCGCATCTCCTCGAGAGTGAAGCCCAACGGCTTCATCCGGCGGATCGACAGCAGCCGGTCGACGTCGGCGTCGGTGTACAGCCGGAAGCCGCCCTGACTGCGTGCGGACGGCACCACCAGGCCGGTCTGGTCGTAGTGCCGCAGGGTGTTCAGCGACAGCCGGGTCCGTTCTGCGACCTCGCCGATCTGCATCCGGAGCTGGGACACGCCACCACCTTTTCCTGGACCGCTGCCTGGGGCCCCGCAGCTGGAGGTCGACGCGTGCCCGCGGGCGGCCGCTCGACCGGAGAACCTACTCTTCCCCCACAGTAGAGTGGTGCCGATGGTCACGTACGAACACCCGCGCCGGCGCACCGCAGCGAGCGCCACGATCCACCGGTCCGGGACGGATGCGTCCTCCCTGCTGCCCGTCGGCGCCACCAGCGACGGGAGCACGCGATGACCAGCACCGAGACCGGACCCGCACCCGTCGAGGTGCGCACCCAGGCCGCCCGCCGACGGACCTTCGCGGTCATCTCCCACCCCGACGCCGGTAAGTCCACCCTGACCGAGGCGCTGGCCCTGCACGCCAACGTCATCGGCGAGGCCGGGGCGGTGCACGGCAAGGCCGGCCGCAAGGGCGTGGTGTCGGACTGGATGGAGATGGAGAAGGCCCGCGGCATCTCGATCACCTCGGCGGCGCTGCAGTTCAGCTACCGCGACTGCGTGGTCAACCTCCTCGACACCCCCGGTCACGCCGACTTCTCCGAGGACACCTACCGCGTCCTGGCCGCGGTCGACAGCGCGGTCATGCTGGTCGACGCGGCCAAAGGCCTGGAGCCGCAGACCCGCAAACTCGCCGAGGTGTGCCGGCTGCGCGGGGTCCCCACCATCACGCTGATCAACAAGTGGGACCGACCCGGCCGCGAACCGCTCGATCTGATCGACGAGCTCACCTCCGAGCTGGGGCTGCACCCGATGCCGCTGAACTGGCCGGTGGGCGTGGCCGGCGACTTCCGCGGCCTGCTCGACCGGTCGACCGGTGACTTCGTCAAGCTGACGCGCACCCCCGGCGGCGCCTCGGTCGCCGAGCAGCAGACGCTGGACAGTGCCGCGGCCGCCGGCGACGCGGGCGATGCCTGGGCGGTGGCGGCCGACGAACACGACCTGCTGTCCGCCAGCGGCATGGACTTCGACGCCGAGGCCTACCGCGCCGGCACCGCCACCCCCGTGCTCTTCGGAGCGGCGGTCATCAACTTCGGCGTCCGCCAGCTGCTGGACGCCCTCATCGACCTCGCACCCGCACCGGCCGCCCGACCCGACGAAGCCGGCACCCCCCGCCCGGTGACCGAGCCGTTCTCCGGTTTCGTGTTCAAGATCCAGGCCGGCATGGACGCGAACCACCGGGACCGGGTCGCCTTCGTGCGAGTCTGCTCGGGACGATTCGAACGCGGGATGGTCGTCGTCAACGCCGCGACCGGGCGCCCGTTCGCGACCAAGTACGCGCAGACCATGTTCGGCCGCGAACGCACCACCGTGGACACCGCCTACCCCGGCGACGTCGTCGGGCTCGTCAACGCCACCGCCCTCGGTGTCGGGGACACCCTCTACGCGGACCGGAAGGTCACGTTCCCGGCGATGCCGCTGTTCGCGCCCGAGCACTTCGCCGTCGCGCGCGCCACCGACAGCAGCCGTTCCAAGCAGTTCCGCCGGGGCATCGACCAGCTCGCCCAGGAAGGCGCGGTGCAGGTGCTGCGGTCCGACCTGCGGGGCGATCAGGCCCCGGTGCTCGCCGCCGTCGGCCCGATGCAGTTCGACGTCGCGTCCCACCGGATGGCCAACGAGTTCAGCTCGCCGGTGACGCTGGACCGGTTGCCCTACACGGTGGTCCGCGGGATCGAGCGCAGCAGCGAGAGCTACGTGACGAGCGCCCACGGGGCCGAGGTCCTGGAACGCTCGGACGGCGCCCGATTGGCACTGTTCACCGACCGGTTCCGGATGAACGCCATCCGGCAGAAGCACCCTGAGCTGGAACTGCACGCCCTCCCCGGCGACCACCCGGACGCCGTCCGGCACGCGGGTCGCTGACCGGGCCGGGTCGGGCGCCGCACTCGAGCGACAGGGGCTCGGGTTTCGCCCCTGTGGTGGACGTTGAGCGGGCGGACCGGGGACGGGCAGCTGAGACCGGCGACCGTGGGCGGTCGGTTTCCCCTGGACACGCCGCGCCACCATCGGCAGTGCCACCCCTCACAGCTCCGGCACAGCGCACGGCGTGACGGTCGTCATCACCGCCCAGTCCCCTGTCATGGCGCGCGACTGCTGCGAGGTAGGTTGTCACCCCGTCGATGTCATCAACGGTCGGCGGTATGGCCGTCCGAGAAGGAGCTGTCCATGAGCATCACCGACAAGGCGCGGGAGACCGCCGACGAAGCCGTCGACAAGATCAGGGACGTCGCCGAGACGGTCGGCGTCAGCGTCGCCGTGGTGGCCTCGGAGACGTGGGACAAGACGAAGGACCTCGCCGAGAACGTCAGCCATCGGGTCACCGATCTCGCCGAGGGACTGAAGGACAAGGTGTCCGGTGCCGGCGACGGCGAGGACCGGGAGACCTCCGGGTCCTGACGTCGATTCGCCTGTTCGGCGAGGTCTGCGGCGGAGAGTCACCGGCACCGGGCAGGATGGGCGGATGGTGCTGATCGGCTTCCACGCTTCCCACGAGCAGGTCCATCCGGCGGTGCTCCGTGACTCCGCGGTGCAGGCGGAGCGGGCCGGCTTCGACTCGGTGATGTGCTCGGACCATCTCGCGCCGTGGACGTCGAACCAGGGCCACTCCGGTTTCACCTGGTCCTGGCTGGGTGCGGCGCTGCAGGCCACGCAACGGATCCCGATGGGGGCGTTCCATGCGCCCGGCCAGCGCTACCACCCGGTCATCTCGGCGCACGCCATGGCCACCCTGGCCGCCATGTTCCCCGGTCGGCTGCCGTGGGTCGCGCTCGGCAGCGGCGAGGCGCTCAACGAGCACGTCACCGGGGACCGTTGGCCGTCCAAGCCGGAACGGATGGAGCGACTGCGCGAGTGCGTGGACATCATGCGAGCGTTGTGGCGGGGCGAGGAGGTCAGCCATCGGGGACACGTGACCGTCGACCGGGCCCGGCTGTGGTCACTGCCGGAGGTGCCGCCCGATCTGGTCGCCGGGGCCATCAGTGAGGAGACCGCCGCGTGGGCGGCCGGTTGGGCCGACGGGCTGATCACCGTGAACCAGCCGATCGACACGTTGAAGCGGCTGGTGGGCGCCTACCGTGACGCCGGCGGCCGGGGGCCGCTGCGCCTGCAGGTGCACCTTTCCTGGGCCCCCGACCTGGCAGCGGCGACCGCCATCGCCGTCGATCAGTGGCGCGGCAACTGTGTGCCCACCGACCTCGCGTGGAACCTCGAGCATCCCGAGCAGTTCGAGGCGGCGACCAGGTACGTACCGCCGGAGGTGGTGGCCGAGAACGTGCTGATCTCAGCGGATCTCGCTCAGCACACCGCCTGGTTGGCCGAGTTCGCGGAGCTGGGTTTCGACGAGCTGATGCTGCACCATGTCGGTCAGCACGACGACCCGTTCATCGATGCGTTCGCCGAGCACGTCCTTCCTCCGTTGCAACAGCGCGCCCCCGGGTGACTCCGGTTCCGGTGCCGAGCCGGTCATTGTGACACCCTTCGTCCGTCCCGACACCGAGGAGCAACCACATGCGCGCGACGATCACCGGTGACGTGTGGTGGAAGAACGCCGTCGTCTACTGCCTGGACGTCCAGACGTTCTTCGACAGCAACGCCGACGGCATCGGCGACTTCGCCGGGCTGTCCGAGCGGCTCGACCATCTCGTCGACCTCGGCGTGGACGTGGTCTGGCTGATGCCCTTCTACCCGACGGCGGACGTCGACGACGGGTACGACATCACCGACTACTACTCCGTGGACCCGCGTCTGGGCACGCTCGGCGATTTCGCGGAGTTCCTCCGCACGGCCGGCGAGAAGGGCCTGCGGGTCATCGCCGACCTCGTCGTCAACCACACCAGCAGCGAGCACCCGTGGTTCGCCTCCTCCCGCGGATCCCGGGACTCGCCACGGCGCGACTGGTACGTCTGGCGCGACGAACCCGGCCCCGAGAAGCCTGGTGACATCGTCTTTCCCGATCGCGAGGACAGCATCTGGACGTTGGACGAGCAGTCGGGGCAGTACTACCAACACCGTTTCTACCGCAGCCAGCCGGATCTCAACGTGGCGAACCCGGAGGTACGGGACGAGATCGCCCGCATCATCGGCTTCTGGATGGCCCTCGGGCTGTCCGGCTTCCGGGTGGACGCCGTGCCGTTCCTCCTCGAGACCCAGTCCGGTGACGGCGCTCCCGGCCCGTCGGAGGACCTGTCCCAGCCGCACGACTACCTTCGCGACCTCCGGGCCTTTCTCAACCGGCGCGACGGCACCGCGGTGCTGCTGGGCGAGGTCAACCTGCCGTACCAGGACGCCCGGGCGTTCTTCGGTGACGAGGACGGCGACGAGCTGACGATGCTCTTCGACTTCCCGCTGATGCAGGCGATGTACCTGGGCCTGGCGCGAGCCGACGCCGGGCCGGTGCGCACCGCCCTCGGCAGCCGACCGACGACCCCGGACGACTCGCAGTGGGCGGTCTTCGCCCGGAACCACGACGAGCTCACTTTGGACAAGCTGAGCCGGGCCGAGCGGCAGGAGGTCTTCGACGCATTCGGGCCCGCGAAGACGATGCAGGTCTACGGACGGGGGCTGCGGCGTCGGCTGCCCAGCATGCTCGACGGCGACCAGGACCGGATCCGCCTGGTGTACAGCCTCACCCTGTCCCTGCCGGGTACCCCGACCCTGTTCTACGGGGAGGAGATCGGGATGGCCGAGCAGCTGTCGCTGGACGGCCGGATGGCCGTGCGGACACCGATGCAGTGGGACGCCGGTGATTTCGGCGGCTTCAGTGCCGCGGAGTCCCCCGACGCGCTCTGCCGCCCGTTCCCGGACGCGCCGTTCGGTCCGGATCAGGTCAACGTGATCGACCAGCGCCACGACCCGGAGTCGTTGCTGAGCTGGATGCGGGAGCGGATCCGCATCTACCGCGAGTCCCCCGAGCTGGGTTGGGGCGCCACCACGGTGCTGGACCAGCCGCACGGTGGCGTGCTCGCGCATCGGTCCGACTGGCGCGGCGGGACATTGCTGCTCGTGCACAACCTCGGGGCCGACCCGGTCACCGTCCCCCTGCAGCTGCCGGACCGGGCCGGTCACCGGCTGGTGGACCTGGTCGACGTGCGTCGGCAGGACACCGTCGCCGACGACGGCGCCGTGAAGGTCAGGCTGGGCCGCTACGGGAGTCGCTGGTTCCGTCTCGTCCGACCGGGAGCACTCCGACTCGTCTGAGCCGTCGGCAGTCTCGGGCAGCCCGGGCGGGAAGGAGTCTCCCGGTGCCGCTCGGATGGTCCGAACCGTGTGACTCACTCTCCGTAGTTGGCCGCTATCGGCGGTATGAGAGCTCGCGCACCCGGCCGAACCGGAGACAACGCCCGGTGAGCAGAACCGAGCCGACGATGGCCTCACGATGACATTCGGATGAGATCGTCGACAACGGTCGCATTCCGGCAGCTCAGGGTGATGTCATGGTGTCCAGCGGGTAACCGCTGAAGCCGGCGAAACCACAGCCGCGGGACGCAGGTGAGAGGTGCGACGGGGACCTGGTCCGGGTGCCCGGAGCGAGGGGAAGCGTGCGGTGGGTGCACCGACAGTTGTTGAGCAGCAGGCATCACCGACCGGCGGGCGGGTACGGGCCTCCCCGACCGGTGCGGGCCGGGAGTGCAACGGTGCCGTACCGGTGCACCCCGGGCTGGACGAGGTCCTGCGAACCGGGTCCGTCACCAGCCTCCTGCAGCCGATCGTGGACCTGGCCACGGGCGCAGTCGTCGCTCATGAGGCGCTGGCTCGAGGACCGGTCGGCCCGTTGCACACCCCGGACGCCCTGTTCGCCGCCGCACAGCAGGCCGGCCTCGTCACCGAGCTTGACGCGCTGTGCCGCAGGGTGGCGGTCCGCACCGCGATCGACCATGGCATCACCACTCCCACAGCGGTTTTCGTCAACATCGAACCGTCGACGCTACGCGCTGATGCCCTGGACCAGCTCGTCGAGTTGGTGGCGTCGGCGCCCCGGCCTCTGGACGTGGTCCTGGAGATCACCGAACGCGAGCTCGCGGCGCGACCCGCGGAGCTGCTCGCCGCGGTGGCACGGCTGCGTGCCGCCGGATGGCGGATCGCACTGGACGACGTCGGAGCCGACGACATGTCGCTGACGTTCCTGTCGCTGCTGGCCCCTGACGTCGTCAAGATCGACATGGGCATCGTCCAGCGACAACCCGATGCACGCACCGCGACGTTGATGAACGCCCTCAACGCCTACGCCGAGCGCACCGGTGCCGTGCTGTTGGCCGAAGGCGTCGAGGACGAGTCTCAGCTGAGAGCAGCGCTGGCGCTCGGGGCGCAACTGGGTCAGGGCTGGCTGTTCGGCCGCCCCGCGGACCGCCCGGCGCACCACCGTCCGGCGGGCGCCTTGAGATTGCCGCCGCCGATCCGCACCGAACTGCCGGCGTCGCCGTTCCACTGCCTTCCCGACACGGCGGAGCCACGTGTTTCCAGCAAGCGCCTCCTGGTCCAGGTCAGCAAGCACCTGGAACGACAGGCCGCCGACATCGGGGTCGGCGCGATGGTGCTGGCGACGTTCCAACACGACGATCACTTCACCGCCGCCACCCGCGCCCGGTACCGGGAGCTCGCCGTCGCGGTCGGCTTCGTCGGCGCTTTCGCCCGCGACCTCGCGGCCGCACCCGTCGAGGGCGTGCGGGGAGGCGAACTCTCCGTCGGGGATCCGGTGGCCGAGGAGTGGGACATCGTCGTTCTCACCCCTCATTTCGCGGCCGCCCTGCTGGCCCGGGAGGTGACCCGCGGCCGGCCCGCGGTCGATGCCGACAGACAGTTCGCGTTCGTCCTCACCTACGACCGGGCCACCGTGACGGCGGCCGCCCGATCACTGATGTGCCGGATGCCGGACAGCAGCTGAGACCCGTCGTCGGCCGGTCCGGCGGAACCGCCTCGAGCTGCGGAGGATCGTCCACCGGGCAGCAACGATGATCTCCCACCCGCCGGTGACCGACCGCCGGTCGGCGTGACAGCTCGGGGCGGGCTGGGTCGGAGATCCGGGAACCGGACGCCCGGCGTCAGTCCCGCGCGGTCGGCGGGCGCTGACCCAGTCGGTTCCGCCCGTTGCGCTTGGCCTCGTAGAGCGCCGCGTCGGCACGCGCGATGCTGGCGTTGACCGGCTCCCCGGGATCCCAGGTGGTGTAGCCGATCGAGCAGGTCTGGTTGCGCGAGACGCCGACCCGGATGCGGTCGAGGATCCGGCGGGCCGTCACGGGATCGACGTCGGGCAGGGCGATGCTGAATTCCTCGCCGCCCCAACGGGCGAAGAGGTCGTTCTTACGAAGGCAGGCCCGGGCGGACGCGGCGAAATCACGGAGCAGCACATCGCCCTCGGCGTGGCCGAAGGTGTCGTTGAAGACCTTGAAGTGGTCCAGGTCGACGATGGCGACCGTCAGTGGTGCTCCGGTGACGCGGGCCGCGCGGGCGCACTCGCTCAGCCGGGTGTCCCACGCGCGTCGGTTCAGCGCACCCGTCAACGGGTCCGTGGTGGCCGACAGCTCGAGATCGCGACGGAGCCGGGTGGCGTGCAGCGAGGTGGCGGCCTCCTCGGCCATCAGACGCAGGGCGCGGGTCGCCCCCGCCGTGGGTTCGTCGACCCGAGACATCCAGGACACCACCAACAACGCCTGAACCGACCCGCTCACGATGACCGGCTCCCACAGTGCACTGACGGACCGGTCCGGGACCTCGATGGGCCGACCGATCGTGGGGTGCCGGGCCACATCGGGGACGAACAGTCGCTGTCCGGTGCACCAGACCTGGCCGGCCATCGACGTGTCCGCAAGGCCTACGGTGGAACCGGCCACCGCTCCGTCGCCGGCGGTGACGATCAGGGTGCCGTCGCGCGCCTCCAGGACGGCGGCGGCGTCGGCGCCGGCGAGCCTGCGCACCGACGCCGCGATCACCGGCCGGGGGTCCGCTCCGGACTGCACGCAGCGGGCGACGTCGGCGATGGCGGCGAGTTCGGCCTCGGACTGGCGTAGCGCCTCCTCGTCCGCCCTGCGGCGGGTGATGTCCTGCACCACGGCCAGTGTCCACGGCTGACCTTGCGGGCCCGGGGTGGCGGTGATGCTGATCGACGACCACCGGAGCTCCCCGTCGGGCCGGAGAAACCGCCCCTCCATCCGGTGGATGCCGTCCGGGCTCGCCAGCTGCCCCTGCTCCGATCCGGCGATCAGGATGCGGTCGTCGGGGTGCGCGAAATCCTCGGCGCCGACCCCCAGCAGCTGGTCACGGCTCCGGCCGTACAGGTCACAGAAGGCGTTGTTGACGTCCACCCACAGGCCGCGCTCATCGGACAGGGCCATCGCGACCGGGCTGTCGGCGAACACCGCGTGGAACCGGCGCTCGGATTCGCGCAGGGCGTCCTCGTCGGCGGCTCGCGCGCTGACGTCCTGGAGCTCGAGCTGCAGCGCCGGTCGGCCCTGGTGGCTGATCGGTGAGGCATTGACCTCGACGGTCACCGGCGCGCCGTCGAGCCGTCGAAGGGTCCAGCGCCGGGCGTGCACCGGATGACCCTTCGCGAGAATCCACCGGATCAACGCCGCAGCGCGCGCCCGCGCGGCGGACGGGAGGAAGTCGGCGACGGGCCGCCCGACGACCTCGGCGTGGCCCGCGGCGCCCGCCAGCGCCAGACCTGTGGGATTGAGGTAAGCGACGTGGCCGCTCGCACCGACGACCCCGACAGCGACGGATGAATGCTCGACGAGGGAGCGCCACCGCGCTTCGGCTTCCTCGTGCGCGGCTCGGGCGGCAGCCAGCTCGGTCACATCGGTGGAGACACCGGCGATCGCGTACACGCGACCTCCGCCGTCGCGCAGCGGGTACTTGGTGGATCGAAGTTGCCGCAGCGAGCCGTCGGGGTGAACGATCTCCTCGTCGAACACCTCGCGAAGCCCGGTTGCAGCGATCCGGGCGTCGTTGTCACGGTATTCCTCGGCCCATTCCCCCGGGAAGACTTCGTAATTGGCGCGACCGACGAGCCCGCCGGCGACGGGGACCGCCTCCTCCAACGCAGCGTTGGCGTAGAGGAACCGTTCGTCGAGATCCTTGGCGTAGACGAGCACATCGGCGTGCGCCAGCATTCCGTCCAACAGTCGCTCACGGTGGCGCGCGACATCGAGCGACCGCTCGGACGCGGATGACCGCGCCTCGGTCGCGCTGAGACATCGCGACAGCCGCACATGTTCGGCCAGCCGCCGGGCGGCCACGGCGAGACCTGCACGCTGGTGCGGGGACAACGACCTCACGACGGTGTCGAACACCCAGAGTCCGCCCAGCCGGACACCGTCGCCGCCGACCACCGGCGCCATCGCGCAGAAGCGCACGGCCGGCTCCCCGCGGACCAATGGCTCCTTCGGGAACCCGGGGTCCGCAGCCACGTCTTCCAGAACGAGGACGCCCTCAACGGTTGATCCGTACGGTCGGAGGGCACGCCAGGCGGTGTCGACCGCTCGCTCCACACCGAGTCCGAACAGCGACGTACCAGGCCCGTCGTCCAGCGCCACCCATCCGATCGGGGTGCCACAGATCGCGGCGGCGAGCGCAGCAAAGTCGTCACCGGCAGTGCCGCTCGGCTCGAGGGACGGCGCGGGGTCCGCGGGCGGAATCATCGGTACAACGCCACACTCCTCGCCGGATCCGGTCGATACCGGTTGGTCACGAGGCTACCGATGACCTCGCGGACGTGCGCCACGTCGGCCGTACCCGGTCGCCGGCCCATCCCCACCTCACCCATGTCGTCGGTGACCGGTTCGCCGCCGCGCTGACCGACCGGCACCGCCGGCCCTGCGACTCCGCGACCGTCATTGGATCGGGAGTGACGGTGTCTCAAGCACTCTCGTGATCGCGGCCAGTGGTCTCCGGCGCCCGATATCAGGGCGCACCGGATCCACCCACGGCCGACGTCCGGCGCATGGCCCGGCGTACCCCGGTGCGAACCACCGCCCGGCCCAGCGCGGCCCGCGTGGCCGGCGTGAGCGCGGGGCCGAGACGGACCATGGCCGCGGCGACCGGCCCGGGTCGCGCGACAGGATCCAGGTACGCCGTCCAGGTCGACGCCGGCAGGGTGAAGAACCCGGCGAAGAACTCGTCGGTGCGCTGCTCGTCGAACCGCAGGAGAACTTCCCGGCCGAGCCCGAACAGGGCGCGGGTCCGCGGCGACTGCAGGCTGGCGACGGCCCGGGCGGCGCGTCGGGGGTCACGCTCCTCGACGAGGACGTCGGCGACAGCCGGCGCCAGCCGCACGGCCGCGGCGAGGCTGTATCCCGTGGCGGGGTGGATCCATCCGGCGGCCGCCCCGACGGCGGCGGCGGTGTCCCGGGACCGCGGGGCGTCCAGCGGGATCGCCACGCGCTCGGGGTCACCGACGCGGGTCAGCCCGTGCCGCGTCATCAGGCGCCCCAACCGGTCCCGGAGCTGGGTCAGCGGGACCGGTGGACGGGCGGCCAGTGAGGTGGCCTCGAGCAGCGTGGTGCCGTCGGCCAGCGGGAACCCGTACAGGAACGCCGGCGGTTGTGGATCCCGCGGGTCGCGCAGCACGGTCCAGTCCATCAGCAGCGCGGTGTCGGGCGGGATCAGGTCGGCGACCGGGCCGGTGACCCGCTCACCCCAGGCGCGCTGCTGGGCGGTCCCGCGGCCGGCGCCGCGGGCGTCGACGACGACGTCGGCGGTCAGGACGGTGCCGTCGTCGAGTTCCACCCGGTCCGGCGGTCCGGGCAGGATCTGCCGCACCCGGCCGACCACGAGATGCGCACCCGACTCCGTCAGCCGCCGCAGCAGGGTGGAGTGGACCACCTCGTTCTCGAGCCGGGCGTAGCCCCGGCCGAGGTCGACGGTCCCGCCGGCGACCGTTCGGACCAGCGTCGAGGTGTAGTGCTGCAGAGCCGGTCTCGCGGCGGCGGGGGCGATGACGGCGGTCAGCGCCGGCACCTCGTCCGCCCACAGGCCGTAGGTGGGGGCCCAGCAGTGGAAGTGCGGCGCGACGACATCGACGGCGAGCCCGCGCAGCACGCAGGCCACCGCCGTCGCCAGCCCCGCCGGCCCGGCGCCCATCACGACCACCCGCCGCTGTCCCGGCATCCGCACCTCCGCTGCCCACTGTCTGCGGGCTCCCCGCCGTCGGGGACCACGCTACGGTGACGGCGCATCGGTCGACGCGTCGTCGGACGGACGGGCCTTGCCTGGGCGGTGACGGGAGCCATCGACACCACTCGATGTCGTCGCCGGATCGGAATCGAGATCGCGTGCACCGAGGGACGTCCCTGCCGGCGTGCCGGGACCCTGCCGTGGGGCCGGGCCCGCCCGACGGGCATCCTGGGACGATGAGACCGCACCTTCCGCGATACGGGCCGGCTGCCCGGTTCTACGACGTGCTGTCCGGTGAGCGCTGGGTGTACCGCGCCGGGCGGCTACGGGCGCTCGAGCTGCTGGGCTTGGCCGCCGGTGACCGGGTGCTGGACGTCGGATGCGGGACCGGGTTGAACTTCGCTCCGGTGCTGGACGCCGTCGGTCCGTCCGGCTCGGTGCTCGGGGTCGACGCATCCGGCCCGATGCTGAGCGCCGCCCGGCGACGGATCGCCCGTCGGGGTTGGCGCAACGTGACGGTGGTCAGGAGCGACGCGGCGGTCGTCGATCTGACCGTGGAGCCACCCTTCGACGCCGTCCTGTTCACCTTCGCGCTGTCGGTGATGGACGATTGGACCGCCGCCTTCGACCGGGCCGTGGCCCGGTTACGACCGGGCGGGCAGATTGCCGTGGTGGACCTCGCCCTGCCGACCGGGTGGGGCCGGATCCTCTGGCCGGCGGCCCGGCTGGCCTGCTGGACCGGCGGCGCCGACCCGTACCGGGCGCCCTGGCAGCGGGTCGACACGGTCGCCGCCGACGCCCGCCACGAGCGCCTGCGCTGCGGTCACGTCCGGGTCGCGGTCGGCACCCTCGGCGCCCCCGGCCCGGTCGACCCGCCCATCAAGGAGAACGGCCACCGATGATCGACGAGCCCCACAACCCACCGATGACCGACCGGGACTGGGCGTCCGATCCGCTGACCCCGCCCCGGGGCCGCATGTGGGACCTGGTGATCGTGGGCGGGGGCACGGCGGGGCTGGTGGCCGCGCGGACCGTCGCCGGATTCGGCAGCCGGGTGCTGCTGGTGGAGCGGGAGCGGCCGGGCGGGGACTGTCTGTGGACCGGCTGCGTGCCCAGCAAGGCGATGCTGGCCGCGGCGCACTCGGTCGCCGGGATGCGGGCGCCCGGACCTGGAATCGGTGTCCGGGACATCGCGGTGGACGGCCCGGCGGTGTTGCGGCGGGTCCAGGACGCGATCGCCGCCATCGAGCCGGACGACTCCCCCGCCACCCTGCGGGCTGCCGGCGTTGCGGTGGCCCACGGAACCGCCCGTTTCACCGGTCCCCGGGCGATCGAGGTGGACGGGACGGTCGTCCGGTTCCGCCGGGCCCTGCTGGCCACCGGGGCGACCCCGATCGTCCCGGACGTTCCCGGCCTGCGGGCCGCCCGACCGCGGACCAGCGAGACGATCTGGTCCATCACCCAGTTGCCCGCCCGGTTGCTCGTCGTCGGCGGCGG
Organism: uncultured Actinomycetota bacterium; assembly: GCA_963700115.1. GTDB lineage: Bacteria > Actinomycetota > Actinomycetes > Mycobacteriales > Nakamurellaceae > Nakamurella. The sequence goes on from OY969473.1 coordinate 2,661,638, forward strand.
CCCCATCGGTTGCGAGCTCGGTCAGGCCTTCGCCCGGCTCGGCACCCGGGTCACCCTGGTGGGTTCGGCGCCGCGCCTGCTGGGCCGGGAGGATCCCGACGCCGCGGCCGCCGTGGCCGCCGCGCTGGCCGGGGACGGCGTCGACGTCCGTACCGGCGTGCGTCTGTCGTCGGTGACCCCGGCGGGAGCCGCGCACCGCGCTCTCCTGGACGACGGCACCGAGGTGGTGGCCGACCTGCTGCTGGTGGCTGCGGGTCGGCGCCCGCAGACCGCCGCGATCGGCGTGGACCAGGCCGACATCGCCCTCGACGACAGGGGTTTCGTGCGGGTCGACCGCCATCTGCGGACGACGAACCCGCGGGTGTGGGCCGCCGGCGATCTGACCGGTCATCCGGCGTTCACCCACACGGCCGGCGTGCACGGCACGCTGGCCGCGACCCATGCCGTGCTCGGCCTGCGCGGCACGGTGGACACCTCGGCAGTCCCGCGGGTCACCTACACCCAACCCGAGGTCGCCGCGGTCGGCGTGTCGACGGCGGGCGGGCGGGGGCTGACCGTCAGCACGGTGCACCACACCGAGGTGGATCGTGCGGTGGCCGACCGTCGCACCGTCGGGTTCACCCGCCTGGTGTTCGACCGACGGAACCGCATCGTGGGCGCGACCATCGTCGGCCCACGGGCCGGTGAGTCGTTGGCCGAGGTCGTGCTGGCCGTCCGGAAGGGCCTGCGCGCCAGGGACATCGCGTCGACCACCCACGCCTATCCCACCTACGGGGACGGGGTGTGGAAGGCGGCCATCGCCCACGTCCGGACCCAGCTCGCCCGGCCCGTGCCGCGGCTGGCGATCCGGCTGCTGGCAGTGTTCCGGCGCCGCGGATGACCGCCGGGTCGGTCTCAGGCGGGTAGCACGGTGCCGGCTTGCGGCGGCAGGGTGAGGACCACGGGCGTGCCGGGCTCCACCGCGGTACCCACCGGCGCGTGCGTCGTGAGAACGCAGGACCCGGCGGCGATCTCGAGGACGAGATGCGTCCCGGCGAAGCGCGCCGCCTGCAGCACGCCGGTGATGGGGTCGCCGGGGCCGCGCTGGAGGGCCAGGGATTCCGGCCGGACGGCCAGGACGGCCGGGCCGTCCGGGAGGTCGGTGGCCCGCGTCAGCTCCAGCCCGGAGGCGGCGAACCGGCCCGACCGGACCGTCCCGGAGATCTCGTTGCCCACCCCGAAGAACCGCGCGGCAGCCAGCGACGGGGGGGCCGTGTAGAACCCCTGAGGCGGCCCGAATCCGGCCATCCGCCCGTCGAGCATCAGCAGCACGGAGTCGGCGATCTCCACGGCCTCGGCCTGGTCGTGGGTGACGAACACCGTGGTGGTGCCCGTCTCCACGTGGAGACGTCTGACGAGGCCGCGCATCTCGGCGCGCAGCGCGGCGTCGAGCTGGGAGAACGGCTCGTCGAGCAGCAACACCTGGGGCTCCAACACCAGCGCCCGGGCGAGGGCCACCCGCTGCTCCTGACCGCCGGAGAGCTCACCGACCCGCCGGCCGCCGAGCCCGCTCAGTTGCATCCGTTCCAGCATCGCCGAGACCCGGCGGCGGGCGTCGGCACGACCGGTACGGCGCATCCGCAGGCCGAACGCGACGTTCTGCTCCACGGTGAGATGCGGGAACAGCAAAGGCTTCTGGAAGACCAGACCGGTGCCGCTCCGCTCGGCGGGCACATCGAGGACGGACCGCCCGTCCACGGTGATGTCCCCGGTGTCCGGCCGCAGCAGCCCAGCCAACATGGACAGCGTGGTGCTCTTGCCGCAGCCGGACGGGCCGAGAAGGGCGGTGAACGACCCGGCCGGCAGGACGACGTCCAGTCCGGCCACCGCGGTGGTGTCGCCGAAGCGCTTGCCCACCCCGGCCAGGGCGACGACGGCCCCGCTCACAGCCGGCCGAACCCGATGACGGCGGTCGACCGGCCGGACAGCGACCGGGCACCGGCGGCCACCAGGAGCAGCGGGGGCGCCACCACCAGCAGGCCGAGCGCGGCCGCCGATGTGGTGTCCGACGATCCGATGACCGCGAACAGCAGCAGCGGCAACGTCTTCACCTGACCGCCGCCGATCAGCAGGGTCAGCACGTACTCGCTCCACGAGATCAGGAACGTGAGCAGCGCGGCCACCGTCAGCGCCGGGCGCAGCAGTGGCAGGGTGGCGAACACGAACACCCGCGTCGGCCCCGCCCCCAGCGCACGCGCCTGGCGTTCGTAGTCCGGATCCAGGTTCGCGAACGCCCCACCGAGCAGGGTCGCGGCGTACGGGACGGTCGGCATCAGTTGCACCAGCACGACTCCGGGTACGGACTCCGAGAGCCCGGCCCGGACGAAGAACACCTGCAGCCCCAGCGTGACGGCCAACCCGGGCACGATGACCGGTGCCAGCAGCAGGAACTGCACGATGCGGCGGCCACGGAACCGGTGCAGCCCCACCGCGCGACCGGCCGGCAGACCGATGGCGCAGGCCAGCACGGCGACCACCCCGGCGATGAGCAGGCTGGTCCCGAGCCCGGCGAGGATCTCGCTCCGCGGATCGACGACGGTGCGTACTCCGCGCAGCGTCAGCTGTCCCGGCAGCAGGTCGGGATAGCGCCAGCGGGCCGACACCGCCCAGATGACCAGCGGCACGAGCGGGAGCACCACCCCGACGAGCAGCAGCGCGACACCGAGCCTGCGGGTCAGCGACCCGGTGCGCACCGGGGCCACCGGCGCCGCCGTCACAGCGCCCGCCGGGAGAGCCGGGAGATCAGCGCGAGGTAGCCTGCGGCCACCGCGACGGTCAGCACGGCGATCAGCACTGCGACGGCCATGGCCTGAGGCCGGGCCCGCAGGTCGGTGTCGCGGTAGTACTGCAGCGCGACCACCGGCAGGGTCGCCGGATACGGCCGGCCGAGCAGCGCGGGAACCTCGTAGGAGCCGGCCGTGAAGGCGAACACCAGCACCGAACCGGCCGCCACCGCCGGAGCCAGCAGCGGCAGCGTGACCCCGGTCAGTCGCTGCCACGCGCCCGCCCCCAGCACCCGTGCGGCCCGTTCCAGGTCGTCGACCCCGCGCCCCAGCGCGGCCAGCGCGATGACGGCGAGGAACGGGGTCTCCTTCCACACGTACTCGGCGATGATGCCCCAGCCGAAGGCGTCGGCGGTCAGCGCCGGGAAGTCCGCCGGGGTGTCGGTCAGGCCCGACGGCGTGGGCGAACCGGGACAGGAACCCGCCCTGCGAGAGCAGCAGCACCATGCACAGGGCGCCGACGAGGTGCGGGACGGCGAGGTTGGCGTGCAGGACGGCCGCGATCCAGGCCCGGGACCGGCCGAGGCGCCGGACGAGCAGCGCGCACGCGACGCCGAGGACGGCCGACATCGCGGTCGACACCACGGCCACCCGCGCGGTGAGCCCAGGGAGGCGCGGACGGCCGGGATCGCTCCACAGCTCCCGGTAGGCGTCGAACGACAGCCCGGGGCCGGGAACGAACGGCTGGTACCCCAGGCTCTGCACGACCGCCTGACCGACCCCGGCCACGAAGAACACGGCGACCACGGTCATCGCCGGGGCCAGCAGCAGGGCGATCCGCAGTCGGCGGGGCCACGGACGCCTGGTGCGCGCCGGTCCGGCCGCCGGAGCGGCGGAGCTGATCAACCCCGCTGCAGCACGGTGGCCGTCCAGTCCTTCTCCAGCCGGGCCACGTATTCCGGCGCCAGTTCCGGCTGGGCGTTGCGGGTCAGCTCGGCCAGCGGCAGCACCGACGGATGCAGCGGCACAGCCGCGAACGCGGGCCTGCACGTCCGGATCTCGTCCGCGTCACGTCGATGCCCGGGATAGATGCCCTCGGCCTCGTACAGCCCGAGCTGGGTCTCCGGGTCCTGCAGCACGTTGGCCAGCACCATGGCGCCGGCGTAGTGCGCCGCGTTGGCCGGGATGGCCACGAAGCTGCGGTTGGCGATGTTGCCGCCGGCCAGCACGGCCTTCGCGGGTGCGACTCGGGGAACAGACCCTTCTCGACCTGATCGCCGACCGCGCCCGGGCCGTAGGTGAGGAAGGCGCTGATCTCGCCGTCGGCGTACAGCTTCTCCACCTCGTCCTGGGACTGCGGGTAGGTCTGCCCGCCGCGCCACAGCGATCCGGCCGACGCCGGTCAGCCGCGGCCACAGCTCGGCCGCCGCCGCGGAGTAGGCGGCCTCGTCGAAGGGGCCGGCCAGCGACGTCGGGCCCGCCGATGGTGTCGTAGAGGATCGTCCGGACGGCCATCGACCCGGTGAAGTCCGGCGGCGCCGGGTAGGTGAACCGGCCCGGGTTGGCCTGCGCCCAGGCGAACAGTGTGTCGACCGAGGCGACGTCGGCCGCGGTCGAGCGCGGCACTGTCGTAGACCAGGGCCGAGTCGGCCTGCTGCCACACCGCCTCGCAGCCGTTCGACCGGGATGCCGAAGTCGCTGGTGACCGCCGGGTCGGCGAAGTCGACGTACCGGGAGTTGGGCAGCACGGTGTCCCAGCCGCAGTACCAGAGGTCGGCCTGCACACCGGTGGCGAAGTTCTCCCCGTTGACCCAGACGAGATCCACCGCACCGTCGTCGGTCCGCGCCGGCCTGTACGTCACCGAGCACCTTGTTGATCGCGTCGGCGGTGTCGGTGATCTTCACCTGGTTCAGGGTGACACCCGAGCGACGCCAGCCGGTCGGCGACGTACCCGGTGACGAAGGTGTTCAGGGTGTCGTCGCCGCCGTACATGTACCAGTTGACCGTCTGCCCGTCCGCCTCGGCCAGCACGGCTTCCCAGTCGGCGGACGATGTCGCGGTCGACTCCCCGGTGGACTCCGGCGGCGACACCGACGACCCCGCTCCCGATGTGGTGGTCGACCCGGTGCCGGCGGGACCGGCACCGGATGCCGCGGTGGCGGGCGATACCGTTGCGCCCGTGCGGGTCTCGGCTCCATCGCCGGCGGCGCAACCGGCGGTGACGGCGATCAGCAGCACGGCCGCGAGGGTCGGCACGGTTGGCCGGCGGCGGGTCATGGGTGGCAGGCGCATCACAGGTCCTGTCTGTCGGTGAGACGGGTGGCGGGTCGCCGGAGGACGTCTACTCCGGTCCAGATGCGTTGCGCCGCGGTGACGGCGACAGCTGCGGTGAAGATCCAGGCGATGACGGCGGCCTGATCCGGGAACAGGCAGAACAGCACGTAGACGATCACGGTTTCCGTACCTTCGGCCAGCCCGCCGACGAAGCGCAGCGAACGGCCGTCACCGCCGGTGTCGCCGCGGCGCTCCAGCAACGAGGACAGCGCCAGGAAGGCGGTTCCGGAGACGTAGTAGGCGGCCAGCAGGGCCAGGCACGCCACGCCGGGCGTCGGGGACAGCGATCGCCACCGCGACGACGAACCCGGCGTACACGCTGAAGTCGGCGACGATGTCCAGGAAACCGCCGAGATCGGTGGGCGCGCGGCGACGGGCCAGCGGTCCGTCCAGCCCGTCCAGCAGCCGGTTGACCATCCACAGCAGGAGCGCGAGCCACCAGGCCTGCAGCCCGGCGCGACGCACGCCCCGACGCCCGCGACCCAGCCCTGCTGCGGTGACCGTCAGCGGCGGACACCCCAGCGGCGGCGAGCCGCACGGCGACGGCGTCCAGACCCGGGGCCAGCAGTCGCCGGACGCGGGCGGTCAAGCATCCGCGGCGCCCGGGGCCGCGATCCGCGACGGCTCGGCCGGGGTGTGCCGGATCCGCCGGTCGGTGACCGGAGCGAGCGGCAGCAGCGCGCGCAGCGCGACGTTCTCCCCCGGGTCGAGCACTCCGTGCTGCACGCAGGCCGGCACCAGCTCACCGGTCTCGGGGTGGGCCATGGCGTACGAGCAGGCCTGCAGGCGTTCCTGGGTCGCGCGCAGCACGCGGATCGGTCAGTGCCTCGCCGCGCTGCATGGCGGCCCACGCCGGGGCGACATCGCCGGCGTCCATGAAGGAGTGCATGACGAAACTGACCGGCCGGATGCGTCGGGTCAGCAACCGACGCAGCCCGACGCCCCGGAGGGTGCGGAACAGCCAGCCCAGGAAGATCGCCGCCACCGCGGGTGGCGGACGACCACCCGGGCCAGTTTGACCAGCAGCAGCGGGGCCGGCGTCCCGGAGAAGTTGATGCCGCCGAGGTAGCGATAGAACGCGTCGCGCACCGCGCAGGTCGCCGGGGCCGCGTGTCGTCGAGCACCGGGTACCAGCGGTCGCCGACGTAGAACCCGTAGGCGGTGCGGTTGCACCGCACGTCGCCGTTCTGGAAGACCCCGATACGGCAGACGGGTCCCGGCGCCGCGTTCGATCTCGGCCCAGACCGACGTCCCCGTCGATCTCCCGGTACCCGTCGTGCCAGCGCCGGTCGTCCCCCACGAAGGCCGCCGGCTGGAAGGAGAACATGCCGAAGCCGTAGTCGCGGCATCTCGGCGACCACGCCCGCGATCTGGTCGACGTTGCGCGGGGTGACGGTCATGTTGTGCGCCAGGAAGTACCGCACGCCGTGCTCGCGCTGCGAGCTGCGCGAACATGTCGACGAACGCGCTTGCGGTAGGGGTTCAGCGACGCCTCGTCCGGTGGCCGCTCGATCCCGCGGCGACCGAACATCAGCATGTCGAAGTGCCCGGCGAAGGACAGCCGGTCGAACCGGCGGTCTGCCGTCCGGGCCGAGCGCGACGCTCGGTGAGGTAGTCGGAGTCGAAGTCGCCGTGTGTCATGCTCATCGGCTCGCGGCCGTGCGTCCCGCATCAGCTTCAGGGTGGCGGCATGGTCGTCGGCCGGGAGCAGGGTCACCTCGCCGCCGATCAGCTGGGCGTGGGCGCGGGGGCCGCGGATGCGACGGAAGCAACGCCATCTGCTCGCGGACCTCGCTGCGGGTGTGCTCGCCGCTGACCGCCACCCGGTTCGCGTCCCGGGAGTGGTAGCACGGGGTGCAGGCCAGATTGCACTTCGGAAAGACTCCGTGGGTGCCCTCACAGCCGACGGCATGCTGCCCCAGGGTCTGCGCCGGTGTCCGGGCGCCGGGCGGGCAGCTCCGACCAGCGACGCTCCAACGCGGTGCGGGTTTCCGGATGCACCGGCCGGGTGGCCAGGGCGAAGTCGCGCACACCCACTCGCAGACGAGCCAGCCGCAGCATCAGTCCCATGACATCCCCTGACCATCGTGTTCCCGGGCCGTGGCACACATGTCCCGCGGTCACCCTCCGAACACCATTGAACACTCCAGAACACCGATCCGGCCGGACCGGACGGCAGCGATGTCCAACGGGAAAGGAGCGGTTGCTGTCCGCGGCGCACGCCTGCATCCGTGTGGGACCTGGACTCGCGCCCGGCGCGCCGAGCGCGAGTCTCGTGACGACAGCGGCGCGGACCGCGGCTCCGTGAGCAACCGGGACACGGTGAAGCCCTGCCGAGCGAAGCTCGAAGCACTGTCGATCGGGCACCGCGCAGCGGTAGGTCGAGGAGAACCGGAGCGCCGGACCCTGGTTCGGCGAACCGGTCGACCGGGTTCGCGGAGCACCTGGTCAGCGATAACGGCGCGGCACGGTCCACGGGCGGCCGAATACTTCGTCGAACTCCGGTGGGTCGAACGGGCTGTCGCCGCCGGCCGGGTAGTTCGTCAGTTCGCCGACGACGATGCGGTCGGGCAGTGAGTACAGGTCCACCCGGACGAAGTCCGTGTCGGCGGCGAGACGTTCCGCGAGACGGATCATCTCCTCGAGCCGGTCCGGTCGGCAGAGCGGCGGTTCGGCCCAGGGTGGGCCCCCGCTGAACGGCATGTGTTCCCACGGCCGGCGATAGAAGTCCTGGGTGCGCCGGCCGAACCGGCCCCCGTCGACCTGGATGAAGTGACAGGCTCCGTGGTAGACGAAGAATTTGTAGTCATCGGGAAGCGCATCCCCCGGCGCCGTGAGCCGCTCCTCCACCAAGATCCGCGGTGGGATCCGCCCGTACACCCACTCGCGGTTGGGTCCCTGCCCGTACAACTGTCCCAGCCAGTGCGCCGCGATCGCGGCCAGCTCCACCCGGTCGACGGCCTCGCTCCGGACGTGCCGATGAACCCAGCTGTGTTCGGCGGGTGGGAGCCGTGCTGCCGGATCGGCCGCCGACGACACGACGATCACCGCACCGCTACCGTGCGTGGGCTTCACCACGAACGACGCGGGCAGTTCGGCGTCCACCAGTGCCGCCGGGTCGTCGAAGACACCCAGCAGTTCAGGGAGGTGACCGGGCCCTACCGTGTCGGTCACGTAGCGCCGAACGGCCCACTTGTCGGCGAACGTGACCAGGATGTCACGGTGGTCGCGCAGCATCTTGTACCGAACCTTCTCGGTGAACGTCTGCGGCCGCGCCGTCTTCACCAGCCGCCACCAACGAACCGCGCGGCTGCGATGCCGGAACCGAGGCCGCCGCCGTGGCGGCACCGCCAGGCGGCGGCTGGGATCCGAACCCGGAACGGAAGAATCAGGCACCTGGTTCCTGTGCCCACGCCACGTCGCACACATGCGGCGGCTCGTCAGGATGATCGACGCCCTGCTGCGGACCTCCAAGCCCCACTGCACAGCGGCTCGGACAACGGGACACACCGGGCGGACAGTGCCACAATGCACCGATGCGCCTTGTGGATCACCGAAGTCGGGCACTGATTCTTGCGGTGTGCGCGCTCGCCGTCGCCGGGTGCACGCCAGGCGAGTCCGGCATCCCGTCGGACACCGCTTCGGCATCGGCGACCGCGAGCCCGAACGCGGGTGGCCAGGACGACGGCGCTTGCGACGAGGGCCTGACCCGGACGGACGCGGTCTGCGTCGACGGCGCCGATCCGCAGGCCACGCAGGTGGTGGACGCGATCCGCGGCCAGTTCCAACCGGGCGTTCAGTCCGGCGTCGTGTTCGGTGTGTGGAAGGACCGCAAGCCGTTGGCGACTGGGGCGCTCGGTGAAGGGCAGTCCGGCGTGCCCGCAGCTCGCGACATGCGCGTGCGGATCGGCAACGTCACCGAAGCCATGGTGACGACGCAGCTGCTTCGGCTGGTCGAGCAGGGCAAGCTCGCCTTGAGCGACCCGATCTCGGAATGGTTCCCGACGCTGCCGAACGCCGACACGGTGACCGTGAACATGTTGGCCCACAGCACTTCTGGCTACAACGACTTCGTCACCACCCAGGAGTTCAGCGAGGCGCAGTACGCGAATCCGTTCCGGATCTGGGACACCTCCGAACTCCTCCAGATCGCGATGTCCGAGCCTCCGCTGTTCCCCCCTGGCACCAGTTGGGCGTTCTCCGACACCAACTTCGTGCTCCTCGGCCAGATCCTGGAGAAGGTCTCAGGGCAGCCGATGCCGGAGCAACTCGCGGCGATCTGGGACGAGCTCGGGATGACCGACACGGCCATGTCGATCACATCGGACATCCCACCGCCGGTGCTCCATGCCTACACCGATGAGCGCGGCTTCTTCGAAGACGCGACCTATTGGAGCCCGTCCTGGGTGCGGAGCGCGGCCAACGTGACATCCACCGTGGACGACATGGGGGCCTGGGCAACAGCAGTCGCCGAGGGCAGCGCACTCCAGCCCGAATCGCACGAGCTCCACCTGGCACCCGAGACGGCCGGTCTCGGCCCCATGACCGAGGACGCCTTCTACGCGATGGGCCTCGTTGTCGCGGGTGGATGGATCGGCAGCAACCCGCAGATCGACGGCTACACCGGCATCGTCGCCTACCACCCGGCCTCGAAGATCGCGGTAGCCGTCTTCGCGACCATGGGCCCGGCGGGCGACATCGCCGTCGCCTACGCCACAGATGTCTACGGCGCCGTCGCGGACGTCGTGACGCCCGGGCAGAAGTTGCCCTTCCAGAGCAAGCCGCGCGGCAACGGGGGCAACTGATCACCAGCGCGGCCAGGCCGTGGAACCCGAACTGGGGTGGCGACCGTCGCCGTGATCGCTGTCCAGGTCGCTCCGAACGATCCGCCTCCGATCGGACAGCCACTCACCGGAAGGCCCGAATGACGCCCAGTAGGGTGCCCTGATGTCCAGCGCGATGGAGGGCGGCGGCCGGTACAACCGGCACGCCTCGGCGCAGGCGGCCTCGGCCCGGTTCGGACTCGACGCTTTCCACCGGGCGGCGGCGACTGCCCCTCGCGATGCCGCAGGTGTGGTGACCGTGGTCGACTACGGAGCTTCGGAGGGTCGCAACTCGCTGCTCCCCATGACGACGGCCGTGACGGCCATCCGCCGCCGCCACGGAGCCACGCAGCCGATCCGGGTCTTCCATACCGACCTTCCCGACAACGATTTCAGCTCGCTGTTCCGCACCGTCGCCGACGACGACGGGTACCGACGACCCGGGGTCTACACCGCCGCGATCGGCCGGTCGTTCTACGAGCAACTGCTGCCCGACGCCTCCGTCGGGCTCGGCTGGAGTGCTATCGCGGTGCACTGGCTCAGCGCTGTGCCGGGCCCGCTGCACGGGTTCTGGTTCACCACCGCCGACGCCGCCCAGTACGCCACCTGGGCTGCCGCGGCCGCCGCTGACTGGAACACGTTCCTCCGGGCCCGCGCCGCGGAGATGCTCCCGGGAGCAAGCCTTGTCGTCGTGGTGGGCACAGCCGCCGGTGACGGCCGCGAGCGACGCGCGGGCGCGGAACGTGCGATGAGCGAGATCGCCCACGGGATCGACGATCTCGTCACGGATGGCGTGCTCGCCGATGACGACCGGCGGGCGATGGTGATTCCCGCCTGGTACCGGACACCCGAGGAATGGCGAGCGCCGTTCGAGAACGACACGGCCCTGGACCTCGAGCTGCGGCAGCTGGATGTGGTCGACATCGGCGACCCGCTGTGGCACCAGACCCACGGCGGAGAGGATTATCCGACCGCCGTCGCCGCCGCCCTGCGCGTGTCGTTCGGCCCCGCACTGCTGCAGGGGCTCGACCCGGAGCGACGACAGCTGATCGCCGCCCGGATCTTCGACGAACACCTCGCCCGAGCCATCACCGCGCAGCCCGCAGAGCCGTGGTTCGCCTGGCGGCTGGCGGTCCTGGTCGTCACGAAGCCGCTCTGACCACACCGATTCTCACCACAGCGGTGCCGTACCAACCTGTTTCGGATGACGGTCATGAGTGCGCGGTCCGTCCACCGCTGCTCAGCCAACCGGTCAGCGTCGAATCGGGCACCGGGGAGCACAGCGGTGGGATGATGCGCCGTGGTGGCTGTCTCTAGTGCAGCAGATCGGGCACTTCGGCAGCTGCGACCGTCGACGGTCCGTACAGCGACGAGATCATCTCGGCCGGCATGGGTCGCCCGAAGTGGTATCCCTGAGCCAGCTCGCATCCCAGATCGATGAGAGTGTCCCGCTCGGCTCGGGTTTCGACTCCTTCCGCCACGACGTTCAGATCCAGGGCGCGCGCCAGGGTGAGGGTGGACGACACGATGGCCTGGGCACGTACGTCCTGTTCGACACCGCGGACGAATGACCGGTCGAGCTTGAGACCGCGGATACCGGTGAGGTCGCGGAGATAACCGAGTGAGGAGTACCCGGTGCCGTAATCGTCCACCACGATCCCCACATCAAGGGCGCACAGGGCGTCGATGACGGTGCGGGCTCGAGCGGGGTCGGCCATCAGGAGGTCTTCCGTGATCTCGATCTCGAGTACGTCGCCCGGTACACCGTGGCGGATGAGCAGGTCCGCGACGCGGCCGGGGAACCCGGCGTCGAGCAGGGTGGACACCGAGACGTTGACGGCCACCGTGGCAATCGGGCCCGCAACGCGCCAGCCGGCGATCGCCCGCAGCGATTGATCGAGCACCTCCTCGGTCAGCTGGGTCATCAGCCCGGCATTCTCGACCTGGGTCAGGAAGTCACCCGGGGGCACCACAGTGCCGTCCGGCCGTACCCATCGCACGAGCGCCTCGACGCCCAGCGGCGTGTCCGGGCCCAGTCTGATCAGCGGCTGGAACCACGGGGTCATCTCATGGTCGGTGATGGCGGTGTGGAGCCGGGCGACGGCCTCCAGCCGCGCCCGGTTGGACCGATAGAGTTCGCGGGTGAAGAGGCTCTGCCCGACACGGGTGAGCTTCGCGTTGTACATCGCGATGTCGGCGCTCTGGAAGAGTTCGTCCGGGTCCCGGCCGTGGTCGGGGAACAGCGCGATCCCGACGCTCGCGGTCGTTCTGACATCATGCGAGCCCACGCGGTACGGCGTGTTGATGCCGGCGCGGAGCCGTTCGGCGACGTCGGCGGCGAGTGCCTCGGTGGCGCCGTCGATCAGGACGGCGAACTCGTCGCCGCCGATGCGGGCAAGGAGGTCACCGCTGCGGAGGCTGTGTTGGAGGCGGTCGGCGACCTGAATCAGCAGCTCATCCCCACGGTGGTGTCCGAGGGTGTCGTTGACCTGTTTGAAATCATCGAGGTCGACGATCAGCAGCGCCAGACTCTGATGGTCCGCGCGCAGATGCAGTACGCGGGAGACGGTTTCGTTGAAGGCCCGCCGGTTGGCCAAGTGGGTCAGCTCGTCGGTGCGGGCCTCCCGGTGGTGGATCGCCGCAGACTGTACGAGGCGGTAACTCAGATGGGTGCGCAGGATCGCGATGAGCAACGCCGCGACGGCCAGCGCGACACTCAACGTGGGCAGGGGTGCGAGCTGTTCCCAGGAGATGACGGCCAGGGCGATGAGAGCGAACGTCGTCGGCAACAGCAGGTGCGGCAGGGGCGCCCGACCCGAGCGACCGGATACCTTTCCCGGGATGTGCCCGGCGACGGCGATGAGTCCGGTGGCGACCGCGGACAGAGCCTGGAGTGCGCCGCCCGGCACGAACGTGCCGCTGGTGATCTGGAAGACGTAGGTCGCATCGACGACGGCGAATCCGGCGACGCCGGCCATGAGAACCCACACCGAGGCCGGGGGGTTCACCCGGTACGTCAGGAGGACTCCGAAGACGACCAGCAACACCAGGACGTCCAGGAGCGGGTAGGCCAGATTGACGAAGACGGCCGCGTTGTCGGCGGGGCGGCTGAGTTCGGTCAGGGTGGCGGCCAGTACCGCGTAGGCCACGGCACCGAGAGCCAGCGCCCCGATCGTTCCGTCCAGCGCGAGGCTCACTGTCAACCGGCGCATGGTGGTGCCGGCCAGGCTGACCAGTCCGACCAGGAGCAGCGGATAGGTCAGGAGCCAGGCCGCGTCGGCCACCGACGGGAAGGGCGGCGGGTGCTGCGCCCGCACCCAGGCGAGCTGCACCACGAAGCCGACGGCGCGGGCGCCGAGCGCCGCCGCCACTGCGGACCAGAGCTTGCGGTCCTCGTTCGACAGCATCGGCCGGAGCGCGGCGAGTGCGGCGGCGGTGAGGTAGATGAACGCCTGGAGCCACCCGTCGGCCCACGCCAGGAATCCTGGTCCACTCCGTACTCCCGGGATCGTGGTGACACAGAACGCTGCGAGTTCCAACGCCAGCAGCCAGCCGATGGCCCAGGGCAGGCGTGCTGATGATCGTTCACCCATGCACGGATCCCCCGACTGTGACCCCGGCGGCCCGGGCATACCAGAATGGTGCCTCAGTTTCCCCCAGACGGGATCACATCGGCCACTGAAGGAGCGCTGACGACGTTGTGCCCGTCGAAAAGAACCCGTTTCGACGTCGCAGCCCGAGCGGCTCGCGCGGACGAGGCGCACCCGCACCGGGTCGCCCCCCGCCGTTCGCGAGGGGAGGCCGACGACGGTCGTCGTCCGTGGCCGTTCCGGGTCCGGGCAGATCGGCCCACCTCCCAGTCCCCGATGCCCGGCACGCACCCCGGCGAGATCGAACCTCATGGCGCCGGTGCCACGCTGTCGTCGCTCCACCTGTCGCAACGGTGACGGGACGTGACCTGCTCCGGCATCCGGGTGGGTCGCCGGCACGGATGGTTCGTGTGGGAGCCTCGACAGATGCGGATCGGTGTGCACGCGCTGGGTATCGGCGCGGGTGCTCGTCGGGATGTCATCGACGCGGTCTCGTCCACTGCGGAGTCCTGTGGCTTCGCCACGCTGTGGATGGGCGAACACGTCGTCATGGTCGACCGGTCGTCGTCTCGATATCCCTATGCGGGGGACGGTCACATCGCGGTCCCGTCGACCGCGGACTGGATCGATCCGATGATCGGGCTGAGCTTCGCCGCCGCCGCCACGTCGACGATCGGAATCGCGACGGGTGTACTGCTGCTGCCGGAGCACAATCCGGTCATCATGGCCAAGCAGGCCGCGACGCTGGACACGCTGTCAGGCGGGCGGTTGACGCTCGGCGTGGGCATCGGTTGGTCTCGCGACGAGTTCGACGCTCTCGGCGTGCCTTTCGCGAGGCGCAGCCACCGCACCGAGGAATACGTCCGCGCCATGCGCACCGTCTGGCGGGACGACGTGGCCACCTTCGCCGGGGACTTCGTCGCTTTCGACGGCATCCGGGTCAATCCCAGGCCGGTGCGCGACCGGCAGCTGCCCATCGTCCTCGGCGGCAACAGCGACGCCGCACTCGGCCGGGTGGCTGCGTTCGGGAACGGTTGGTACGGCTTCGCTCTCGACGGCGTAGCGGCGGTCGCGGAACGTCTGTCGATCCTGCAGGCGCGGTGCCGGGAGGTCGACCGTGACGTCGACGATCTCCGCGTCGCGGTGGCGCTGCGGGAGCCCGCCCGGGGTGACGTCACCGCCCTGGCCGACCTCGGTGTCGACGAGCTGGTCATCGTCGACACACCGCCCCCGGAGAAGGCATTGGCAGCAGGCTGGGTGTCGCGACTCGCGGATCGATGGCTGCCGGCCGCCCGGTGACCACAGCGCCGGTCTGCGCCGTCAGCGGCGACGTCCGGCGGCGCGGATGACTGCACCCACGGCGATCAGCATCAGGCCGATCGCGGTGAGGATGTAGTGGCCGCTGCTCGCGGGTGTCCTGCCGATGAACATCTGCGGTAAGGCGACGATCAGCAGGGCCACACCCACCAGTCCGTACCGCAGTCCGCGGTCGAACCGGGATCGCTGCAGTGTGGTGGAGGTCGACCGGTCGCCGGCGGATGTCGGGGTGGTCGTGGAGATCGGGGTGGTCGTGGAGGTCGGGGTGGTCGTGGAGATCGGGGTGGTGGACATCGGGTGCTCCTCGGGTCGGGCCCCCTGGTGGGGGCGTACGACAACTGTCTCGCCCGGGCGACGTCCGCAGTATCCGACGATCGGGCGAGCGGGCGGAGGAGACCGCCCACCGATCGGTGGACCCAGTTTCAGGCGGCAGCAGCTGCCAGCAGGTCACGGACGGCGATGACCGCGTCCCGGACCCGGCTCTTGTAGGTGCCCATCGGGATCCCGAGCATGGTGCTGGCCTGTTGGTACGTGTGGTCGGTGAAGAACGCGTAGTGCAGGGCCTGCCGTCGCAGCGGACTGAGCCGACGCATTGCCTCGCGCACTTCGGCGGAGTCGCAGTCGCGGAGAATGTTGTCGGACGGTTGGTCCCCCGGAGCAAGGATCAACTGCGTGTAGACGAGGTGGTGGCGTCTGCTGCTCTCGGCGGTCCGGACCCGGTCGACGGAGCGGTGGTGGGCGATACGCAACACCCAGCCCAACGCGGAGCCGCGTGCACGATCGAAGGTCGCGGCCTTGGTCCACGCCTCGAGGAAGACGTCCTGGGCGGCGTCCTCGGACTCTGCAGCGCCGATGAGCACCCGACGGCAGACAGACAGGACGCGGGCCGACGTCGCCGTGTAGAAGGCGCGGTACGCGTCGTGATCACCATGGGCGGCCCTGGTCAACAGGTCGTCCAATGACGCAGTCACCGAGGTGACCATCTCGGGGTGGTCGACGGAAGCGGCGGTCAACGAGGTCATCGCCACCCCGTCTGCACCCGGTGGGTTGGCAGCTTGCACAGCACGTCCTCTCTGTCTCAGACGTGATCCACACTGAGCGTATACGAAGAGTGAGCACAGTGTCACCGGTTCACGTGACCGCCGACTCTCCGTAGAGGGGCAGCGTGACGGGACCGCTCAGTCGACAACGGACTGTCGGTCGGTGAGGTGGCGGCCGTCCGACTCCGCATCGCCGGGCGGCGACAGCTACCCGGGTGGCGAGTGGGTATCGATGATCTCCACGGCGACGCGCTCCGTCGAGATACCGCGCCGGGCCGCTTCGCCGGTGATCACACCCCGCGCCCGCTGCTGGTCGATCCGATGTACCGCCATGAGGACGCCGACAGCGCTGCTCGTGACCTTCCGACGCTGCAGTGCCGTTGCCAGCCGGAAATAGTGGTCGAAGTGCGGATTCAAGGCCAGATAGGTGGCGAGCCCGCGTTGCAGATATTCGACGAGCACGGTCAGCACGTCGGAATTCGGCACCCGCAGGCCTTCGCCGCGTGCGCTGTAGATGTTCAACGAACCCACCGTGTCGGCCAGCACGTGTAACGGCTCGGCGTGGAACGACCGGACCCCGGCCGCCTCGGCGACCTCGGCCAGCGCGGGCCACCGGGCGCGGACGTCCTCCAATGTCATCGACACCGGCTGAGCTGTTCTGGCTGCGGTGAGGCAAGGACCGTCGCCCTGCTCGTACTGTCCCTCATCGACGACGAGGACGCGCTCATCAGTGTGCGCAGCGGTGAGCGGCTTGCCGGCCAGCACCGAGGTGACGCCCGCCCATTGCGCGTCCGCGATCATCCGGACCGCTTCCTGGGACGCGCGCACCATCAGGTCGAGCAGACTGTCTTCGTCGTGAACGCGCCCGCGGAGTTCGAGGATGAGAGTGGCCACGTCCACCGGCGACGCGGTCAACGCACGCAGCAACGCCGGCGTGCGGACATCCTCACCTTCCGCACCGGGTGGCCAGGGTTGCACCATGATGTGTCCTTTCCTGCAGGCAGGCGCCAACTGGCGCCAGATCCCGGGCCACCGACTTCGGCCTGAAAGGACCAACCACAGCCCACGCTAGTCGCCTTTGGCCTCGCCGAAGGGCATGGCGACAGATCGGAAGGGGTCCGCGACGTCCGCGCGGGCCCCGACAGGCGTTAGATGGGCAGCAGGAAACCGTGCTTGCGCGCGAGATGGGTTGTTGCCGGGGTGAGCGAACCGCATCAGGACCAATGCAGAAGGCCCGATCAGTCGGCGTTCGACGCGCTGATCGTGACCTGTTGCCAGCAGCTCATCGACGAGACGGGTGCTGACGGCGTCAGCGTCTCGGTGCGTACGGGCGGAACGGTCGGCGATCTCCTCCACGCCACGGACGGCGTGAGTGCTGCGTTGGAAGAGCTCCAGTCGGTGATCGGCGTCGGACCGGCCCACGACGCGTACGCGTCCGGAGCCGTCGTCGAGGTGCTGGATCTGAACGAACCGGGGGCACTCGGGCGCTGGCCAGGGTTCGCCCACGAGGCGGCTGCCACCATGGCGGTGGCGGTGTTGGCCGTGCCGTTGACGGTGCAGGACAGCGTGTTCGGGCACGTCGAGCTGTACGGGCGAACGCGGCGCGGCATCACTCTGACGCCTGTCGCCACAGACGTGATCGGCACCCTCGAGGACGCCGTTCTCGGTCTGTTCAGCGATGATCTCGGCGGGTTCGAGGGCTGGGAACCGGAGGTCGCCGGCCGCCCCGACCTCTACATCGCCGCCGGCATGGTGTCGGTGCAGCTCGGGGTCAGCCTGGTGGACGCGGTGGCCCGGATGTGCGCGACGGCATTCGGCGAACAGCGGACGCTGCAACACCTCGCTCACGAGATCGTCAGCGGGCGAAGGCGTCTCGCCCACGGCGATCCCGCCGGATGACACCGACGTTGCTATGGGACCACCCAGCGGGGTGGCGTGGATGCTGGACAGCTGGCGCCGTCATACGACGTATCGGCACAAGGAGGTCGGCCGACCCCGCCGGCCCTGGTCGGACCGGTTTGCCCACGAGACCACCCGCTGTCTCACGCCTCACTGCGTCAGCCGGTGTCAGTCAGCGAACACCGGAAGCGGCCGGCGTTCCGGACACCGCCCGCCGCGTAGCCCACCGCTCCCACGATCAGCAGGCCAGCACCCCGAGGACCGCCGCGACCCAGCCGGCGACAACGTCGACCACGTAGTGCTCGCCGGTGTAGACGAGGACGAAACCCATCGCGGACGCGTACGTCGCCAGCAGCACCCGACGCCGGGCCCCGGCCCGCGACCAGAAGAACAGCAGCACCAGCGCCGCGCCGGCGGCGTGCAAGGACGGCATCGCCGCCACCGGGTTCGATGCGCCCTGGCTGCGGGTCAGTAGCTCCCCCACCGGTTCGAGATGCAGATAGCGCCAGCCGAGGTCTGAGATCCTGGCGACCCCGTCGACGATCCCGAGCTCGTCGGCCATCCACGGCGGTGCCATCGGGTACACCACGTACGTCACTGTCCCGGCGACCGTCATCACCAGCACGGCGGTGATCCAGGGCCGGAACCGGTCGCGCACCCGGAACCACAGGAAGGCCGTCGTCACCGGGATCACCACGAAGTGGCTGACGTAGACGACACCGAGAACGGCGTCATACCAGCGCGACTCACCCGGTCCGTAGAGCTGTTGCTGCAGCCAGGCGGTCGGCAACGTGCCGAAGACCGTCCGATCCAGCGTCGCCGGCTCTGCCACGTGCAGGCCGAAACCCAGCGCGTTGGGCCGCCCCGGTACCAGGTCGTCGGCGATGGGCAGGTTGATCAACTGGGCCGCCGCATACGCCAGCAGCAGGAATCCCAACGGCAGCCAGGCCACCAGCAACTGCGCCACACCCGCGCGTGCCCGCGCGCCCCGCGGTGCCGAGCTGACCCGCACCGGGGCCGCCTCGATCGCGCGCGGCGCGCGGTCGGTCGCCGTCACCGGCGGCCCCGTTCGTGCACGCCGAGATCGTCGACGTGACAGATCATCCGGAGTCCCACTTCCGTCGGCGGGTATCGCACCCCTCAACCGGGCCCGCTGTTCGACCCGCGGCGGCGACCTCGAGGGTCGCCGCGATCACTCCGGAACTGCCCGACCGCTGGACGCGCTAAACGGCGGTCTGCATTTCGTCGCGCGGCCGATCTCCGGACGCGCACGCCAGGTTCAGCGCCGGCGTCGATCAGACCGGTTCATGGTGACGGAGCAACCCCGACGACACTGCGCCCACTCTGCCGTCGACGGCAGAGCGGGCGCAGTGGAACAGCCGCGAGTACAGCAGGGGCTCAGGCCCCGGCGGTCCTCGCCATGCCGCGTTCGATGGCGCTGACCAGGTACGGCCGCAGGTCCTCGGCCGGGATGATGGTGTGCACCGACCCGACCTCCTTGGCCCGGTCGATGTTGTGGATCGCCTCGAACTCCGCGGCGACCTCCCCGAGCTTTTCGGCCCGGACCGCAGCCTTGACCTCGGCCAGCCGCACCCGCAGCTCGGCCTTGTCACCGTCGCCCTTCGACGCGGCGAGCGCGGACTCGATCTCCTGGACCCGCGGATCCGCCGCCGTCCGGTTGTTCACGTCGCGGGTGAACACCACGGCCGCCGCCGGTGCGCCACCGATGACCGACGCGAACGAACCAGCGACCGCGACCACCTCCATGTTGTCGTTCAGCGCCCCGGAGAACACCACGAACGCACCGCCGTGGTAGCGCGACACCAGGCAGAACACGATCGGGCCGTCGAAGTTGACGATGGCCCGGCCGATCTCGGCGCCGTACTCGAGTTGGATCTTGCGCAGCGACTCGGGCGAGCCGTCGAAGCCGGACAGGTTCGCCAGCACCACCAGCGGCCGGTTGCCGCTGGCCGCGTTGATCGCCCGGGCCGTCTTCTTCGACGAGCTGGGGAACAGCGTGCCGGCGGTGAACTGGTCCGGGCCGTCGGCCGGCAGGTAGCCGCGCCGCGGGATCGGCCGCGACTCGATGCCGATGACCGAGACCGGGTAGCCACCGAGGTGCGCGTCCACGACGACCGAGGTGTCGGCGTCGGCCATCGCCGCCCACCGCTCCAGCACCGCGTGGTCGGAATCGACGACCGCGTGGATCACCGCGCGGATGTCGAACGGCTTCTTGCGGTCCCGGTTCGTCTCCTCGGAGAAGATCTCCCCGACCGTGGTGAACGGGCTGTCCGGGTGGGTGTGCGGATACGTCCGCACGTCGCGCTCCACCGGGTCGACGGTGGTGGCTCGCCGCGGGAACCGCTCCCCGGGAGCGACGTAGGCGTGGTCGTAGTGGGCGAACAGCACGTCCACCGCGCCCGCGAGATTCGGTGCCCAGTACTGTGCCTCGCCGTTCGGGCCCATCACCCGGTCGTAGCCGCCGATGCCGAAGTTGTCCTCCGCGGACACACCGCCCGAGTAGTCGAGCGAGTGCTTGCCGGTGAGCACCATCGCGCTGTCCGGCGTCATGATCAGCACCCCCTTGGTGTGCTGCAGCATCGTCGCCTCGGCGTTCCAGTACGGCTGGGCACCGACGTTGATGCCGGCGACCACGATGTTGACCTCACCGCCGCCCTGGGTGAACGTGATGATCCGGCGCAATGCGCGGGCCACCCCGTCCATGTTCTCGGTGCCGGAGTCCATCGAGATCTTCGCCCCGGACGACAGCGCGAACCACTCGACCGGCAGACCCTTGGCCTCGGCCAGGTCGATCGCCGCCACCACCAACGCGCACTCGGCGACCGCCACGGTGCCCAGCGCCTTGGTCGGGTCACCGAAGATGGCGACCCGGTCCATGCCCTCCGGGTAGCGCTTCGTCGGCGTGGAGATGAGACCGACGATGACGCCGGCCTTGTTGCGACCCTTGGGCCGGTCGACCGGACCGAACGCGACCTCGCCCGATGCGGCCGGGGTGAGGTCGTACTCGACCCAGGTGCCGTCGGAGCCGGTCAGCAGCGGCACGATCTCGTACGGGTACACCAGCCCGCGGGCAGCGGAGCGCTGCACCTTCTGCGTGTAGTCGTCCAGCGGCACGATCGGGTCGGTCGGCGGCTGGGTGACCTTCACGGTCATCCCGGTGCCGGCTGCGTCGGTGAACCGCAACGCGATCGCCCGCGCCCGCTGCCCCGGCTCCTGCAGCGTCGCCAGCACGGTGATCTCCTCGAGCCCGGCCCCGACCGACAGCGGTGCGTAGTTCCGGGCGAACTGGGTGAGATCCCGCAGCGGCAGCTCGATCGGCGGCCAGACGTGCAGGAAGATCTGGTTCTTGTCCAGCCGGGCCTTGTTCCCGCGGGCCGCCTGCACCCGGCGGATGCTGTCCAGGCAGGCGCCGAGCACCCGCTCGGCCGCCGGGAAGCTCGTCACCACGCCGTTGGCGTCGCGGGCCGGCTGCGCGTCGCGGATCTCGGCCATCGCCACCAGCCGCTCGTCGGCCGGGTTGTCCGGCGCGACCAGGTGCATCAGGTAGGTGTCCTCGGCGGACGGCAACCGGGTACCGACGAAGTTCTTCAACCGCCACAGGTCCAGCCGCTGACCGGTCAACGGATGCATCCCGCGGATGACCCGCTCCTCGACCGGCCCGGTGCCGCTGGGCCGGAAGGTGAACTGCTCCACCGTCCGGGTGTCGATCCGGGCAGCGTCGGCACACACGACGACGGTGACCCGGCGCCCGGCGAACAGACCCGGGAAGCCGGCCAGAGTTGCCTGCAGGCGGGTGGCCACCTCGTCGGATTCGGGGCGGTCCGGCCACGACAGGTACACATCGGTGACCACGTTCCACGGCTGGGTGCTCGCCGCGGCCAGCCCTTCCGCGGTCCGCAGCGCCGTCTCCAGGTCGGCCGCATCCTCGGACACGGTGACCAGCAACCGCATCTCCTGGCCACCGAGGTCGAAGCTGCCGGTGACCACGGGCCGGTCGCCGACCCGCGAGCTCGACACCCCGGTCAGCGTGCGCACCTTGTAGTAGCGGCGCGTCATCGCCTCGAGCATCGGCTCCAGGTAGGGGCCCTGGCCGACCAGCTGCTCGGCCAGCAGCCGGATCAGCGGCTGCGGGCCGTTGACCAGCTCGGCCATCCGCTCCGCGTAGTCGGGAGCGGCCGCGTTCTCGCCCAGGTATTGCAGGGTCTCCCGGCTGCCGGTGAACACGTTGGCCCGGGCGGCCTCGATGACCGGGCGGTCGAACGCCTGGAAGCGGACGTTACGGGCGAGGTCGCCGATCACCGGGTAGCGCAGCTGGGTCGCGACGATGAGCCGCGACAGCACGTCGCCGAGGTCCTCCTCGGTCGCCCCGGCAGGCACCCCGCCGTGGACCAGCCAGCGCTCGAGAAGCGCTGCGACGATGGGCGTCTGAGCACCGGCCCGCTCCAGGGCCAGGAAGACCCGGAAGACCGCGTCCTCCAGCTCCGGTCCCGGCTCCAGGTCGGTCACCCCGTAGTGACGCAGCGCCCGGCTCAACCGCTGCCGGAACGACGCGGGCAGGCCCTCCCGCTCCAGGTCCAGCGAGTGCAGGTAGGCGTGGAAGTGTTCGCGCGGGCTGTGCACCCGCTCGTCGGAACCCTGCTCGGCACCCGCCGGCCGGTTGCGCGACAGCTCACACAGGTCTGCGAACGTGGTCAGCAGCTGGAACTCCGCCCGGCGCAGCTCGCCGTCCTCGGGGAGGTCGGCCAGCGCGTTGTCGTAGGCGGCCAGCGCCTGCCGGGCCTGCGCCGGCGTGACGTCGAAGCCGGTGATCATCGCCTGCAGCACCCCGAGGCTCTGGGCGGCGGTGGCCCGGAAGTCCCGCGCCCCGGCGGCGCCGTCGGCCGCGAACGGCACCCGCGGGGCCGTCGAGGCCTCGGCCACGCCGTCGGTCTCGATGCGGTCCAACCGCAGCAGCGCACCACCGGCGTCGATCTGGGAGTTGACGGTGGCCAGCACCTCGCGCACCCGGCCGGCGTACGGCGCCCGGACGTGGGTCTCCATCTTCATGCTCTCGAGCACGATGAGGGTCTGTCCCGCCTCGACCTCGGTACCGGCCGAGGTGGAGATCGCCACCACGACGGCGGGCGCGGGCGAGCGCACCATGCCGCCTTCGTCCCGGGTCACCCGGTGGCTGATGCTGTCGACCTCGACGCGGTGGTCCGCCGGGCCTTCGATGGTGACCACGCGATGCCGGCGGGAGCCGACCGTCACGCGGCTCTCGAACTCCGAGAGCCGTTCCACCGCAACGTCGACCGACACCGCGCTCGCGACACTGCCGGAAGCGGCGTTGTCGGTGTCGTCCACCGACACCCGGTACCGGTGCGGGCTGATCTGACCCACCGTCAGGCTGTACGACTGTCCCTGATAACCCAGCTCCACGGTGCGGCCGAGCACGTCGCGGGCCCGCGGGCGACCGCCACGGGCGGACCGCAGGAAGGCGTCACGGTCCAGGCGCTCCTCCGCCTCGTAGACGTCCACGGCCACCGACAGCAGGGCGACGTCGGCGTGCGCGGGCAGCCCCTCGGCCAGCGGCAACCCGACCCGGTCCAGCCATCCGGTGTCGGCGGACCCGTCGATCAACTCCGGCCGGTCCAGCAGCTCCAGCAGGAACGACTTCGTGGTGGTGCCGCCGCGCAGGACGACCGTGGTCTCCCGCAGCGCGCAGCGCAACCGGGCCAGCGCCTCGGAGCGGTCGCGGCCCCAGGCGATGATCTTGGCGACCATCGAGTCGTAGTCGGGCGGGATCACGTCACCGGTGGCGATGCCGGTGTCGACCCGGATTCCCGGACCGTTGGGCAGCGTCAGCAGTTCGACGACACCGGGCGCCGGGGTGAATCCGGCGTCGGCGTCCTCGGCGTTCAGCCGCGCCTCGATCGCGTGGCCGAACGCAGTCGGCTGCTCGGCCGGCAGCGGCTCGCCGGCGGCGACCAGGATCTGCAGCTTGACCAGGTCGATCCCGGTGGTGGCCTCGGTGATCGGGTGCTCCACCTGGAGCCGGGTGTTGACCTCGAGGAACGCGAAGGTCTTCTTCTGCGGCTGGTACAGGAACTCGACGGTGCCCGCACCGCGGTACCCGGCCGCCTTCACCAGCGCGATGGCACCCTGCCGCAGGTCGGAGTCCTGCTGCGCGGTCAGCGCCGGAGACGAACTCTCCTCGATCAGCTTCTGGTTCTTGCGCTGGATGGAGCAGTCGCGCACACCGGGCGCCCACACGGTGCCGTAGTTGTCGGCGATGACCTGCACCTCGATGTGGCGCGCGCCCTCGACCAGGTGCTCCATGAAGATGACCGGATCGCCGAAGCTGCGCAGCGCCTCACCCTGGGTCCGCTCGATCGCCTCGTCCAGCTCCGACGGATCCCGCACGATCCGGATACCGCGGCCACCACCGCCACTGCGGGCCTTGAGGATCATCGGGTAGCCGATCACCTCGGCGTGCTTCTTCGCGTCCGTGAAATTCTCCACCGGACCGCCCGACCACGGCGCGACCGGCACGTTCGGAAGCCTCGGCCATCAGCTTGGCCTCGACCTTGTCGCCGAGCCGCCGCATCGCCTCCGGCGACGGCCCGATGAAGGTGATGTCCAGCCGGGCACACAGTTCGGCGAACGCCGCGTCCTCCGCGACGAACCCCCACCCCACCCAGACGGCGTCCGCGCCGCTGGCCTTCAACGCTCGCTCCAGCTCCGCGTGATCCAGATACGGGATGCCCGCCGTCCCGACGTCACGCAGCAGCACACCCTCGTCGGCGGCCCGGACGAACAACGCCCCCCGCTCGGACTCGGTGTGCAGGGCGACCACCTTGATGTCGGTGCCGCGCTCCGCGTTGAGCTCCCGCACCGCCTTGATCAGCCGGACCGCCGGCTCACCCCGGTTCACCACCGCGATCCGGCTGAACAGCCGGGGTTCCTCGGTCTCCGCGGTCGCGCGTTCGTCAAGGGTGGTCGTCGTCATATCGCGTTCTCCATCGCTCACTCGTCAAACAGGGATCGGTCGTGGGCCGGCTCGGTCGGGTCACGA
The DNA here is from genome assembly GCA_963700115.1 of uncultured Actinomycetota bacterium. Taxonomy (GTDB): domain Bacteria; phylum Actinomycetota; class Actinomycetes; order Mycobacteriales; family Nakamurellaceae; genus Nakamurella. Next base: position 2,686,479 of record OY969473.1, read on the forward strand.
GGCGCTTCAGGTCACCGCTCGACCCCTCTCCGTCGAGGTCGGGCATCCGACTGTCGCGGACGCCGAAGGACCCCGTGGCGGGCGGAACCTGATGGTCGCAATGTGACCTAGAGCATAGAACAGGGCCAATTCACCTGCTGACCCCATCACGCCACCGCCGACAGTGACGACAGGGCACGGGGTGCGTCCTGTGCATCACCCGGTTGACGGATCGGGAACCCCTGCCCGGCCGCAGCCGGGGGCGCGTGGGTGCAGGGCGTCACTGCCGACGTCGGACCAGAAGTCGGGCGGCGGTAGCGTCACGCCCGCCCGACGCGGGACGTCGGTGCGTTGAAGAGGAGCGGGGTTGCGTCAGAGGCGGGAGGAGTGCGCCGGGGTCCGCTCCAGCGATGCCTTGATCTCGCGTCGCAGCGACACGATCCGGTTGACCAGGTTCGGCTGAGCCGCGACATCGATTGCCTGGCTGTGCAATTCGTCCAGCCGGACCATCGCCATACACTGACGCCGACGGTTGTCGGTGTCGGCGAAAGCGCGGATCCGGTGCAGTTCCGCTTCTACGTCAGCGGTGTTCATGGCAGTCATTTCGGAGCCTCCCGCGCGTCAGCCTACGCCTTTGCAGAGGACCCGCCGGGCGGTGTTCGTCACGTCCGAGACCGCTCTGCAACCGTGTCGACGCAGTATCGACACCCAGCGGCCGACGTGAGTGCCGCAGGACCCGGCTGCGTTCGGACCAGCGGCCGGCAGCGCCGAACGGGCCATCCTGTCACCGGGAGAGTGGCAGGTCCGCAGCGCTCGGTCAGGACCGCGGAGGTCAGCACGCCGTCCGCGTCGGCTCATACGTGATCAGCGAGGCGGCAGGTCGCCCTCGAAGGTGTTCACGACGTCCGGTTCGCCGGCGCCGGTCCTGTCGCACCCCGACCAGATCGACGGTGACCGAGGTCCTGGGTGGCTCCGGGGTGGCGGCGACGGGGCCGCTGGTCGCACGAGGTCAGCGTCCGCGTGGCCGCCGTTCGGGGTGGCCGCTGCCGAATCCGGCCTTCTTCAGCGCCTCGGCCAGCGAGCCGGTCGGCTCCGGCGCGGTGACGGCTTGGGCGAGGTGACCGGCTTCGGCGGGGTGGCCGGCTTCGGCGGGGTGGCCGGCTTCGGCGCGCCGAGCCGGCCGGCCGGTCGCTCGCTGCTGCGCCGGACGCAGGCCTCCGTCGCGGCGGCCGCCACCGGCAGCGGACCTGGGCGCACCGGGCTCGTCGGTGAGCCGCAGGGACAACCCGATGCGTTTGCGGGCCGGATCGACCTCCATCACCTTGACCCGCACCACCTGCCCTGAGCGCACCACCTCCCGCGGGTCCCGCACGAAGGTGTCCGACAGTGCCGACACGTGCACGAGACCGTCCTGATGGACGCCGATGTCGACGAAAGCACCGAACGCCGCCACGTTGGTCACCACCCCCTCGAGCGTCATGCCGGGGCGGAGATCGCCGATCTTCTCGACGCCGTCGGCGAAGGTCGCGGTGGCGAAGGCCGGCCGCGGGTCCCGCCCCGGCTTCTCCAACTCGGCCAGGATGTCGGTCACGGTCGGGACGCCGAAGATGTCGTCGACGAACTGCTGCGGCCGCAGCCCGTGCAACAGGGCGACGTTGCCGATGACTCCGGACAGCGGCGCGCCGGTGTCGGCGAGGATGCGCCGCACGACCGGGTACGCCTCGGGGTGCACTGCCGACGCGTCCAGCGGGTCGTCGCCGCCGGGGATCCGCAGGAAGCCGGCACACTGCTCGTACGCCTTCGGCCCGAGTCGCGGCACGTTCTTGAGCGCTCGACGGGAACCGAAGCGGCCGTGGGTGTCCCGGTGCGCGACGATGCTCTCGGCGAGCGTCGTGGTGATCCCGGAGACCCGGGCCAGCAGCGGCACCGACGCGGTGTTGACGTCCACCCCGACGCCGTTCACGCAGTCCTCGACCACCCGGTCGAGGGAGCGGGCGAGCAGCCCCTCGGCGATGTCGTGCTGGTATTGGCCGACGCCGATGGACTTCGGGTCGATCTTGACCAGCTCGGCCAGCGGATCCTGCAGACGGCGGGCGATCGAGACCGCGCCCCGCAGTGAGACGTCCATCCCGGGTAGTTCGGCGGCCGCATAGGCCGACGCCGAGTACACCGAGGCCCCGGCCTCGGAGACGACGACCTTGACCACGCCGGGGTGGGCGGCGACGAGTTCGGCGGCCAGTCGGTCGGTCTCGCGCGAGGCGGTGCCGTTGCCGATGGCGATCAGCCGGACCCCGTGGGCGCTGATCAGTGCGCCGAGGGTGGCCAGCGCCGCGGCCCATCTGTTGTGCGGCTGGTGCGGGTGGACGGTGTCGGTGGCCACCACCTTCCCGGTGCCGTCGACGACGGCGACCTTGGTACCGGTGCGCAGTCCGGGGTCGAGACCCATCGTGACCCGGTCGCCGGCCGGCGCCGCCAGCAGCAGGTCTCGCAGATTGTCGGCGAAGACGGTCACCGCCGTCTGCTCGGCCGCCTGTCGCAGCCGGCTCCGGACGTCGGACGTCAGGGACGGCAGCAGCCGGGTCCGCCAGGCCAGCCGCACGGTGTCGCGCAGCCAGCCGTCCCCCGGCCGGCCGCGGTCGCCGACACCGAAACGGGCGGCGATCCGGATCTCGGCGTCGGCGGGGCTGGTGTCCAGCGGGTCGCGGTCGGCCGTGTCCGGCTGCACCGTGACGGTCAGCACGTCCTCCTTCTCTCCGCGGAACACCGCCAGCGCGCGGTGCGACGGCACCCGGGCCAGCGGCTCGGCGAAGGCGAAGTAGTCCGCGAAGCGGGCCCCTGAATCCTCCTGCCCGGGTTTCACCGTGCTCACCAGTCGCCCGCGGCGCCACACCAGCTCACGCAGCTCACCGACGAGATCCGCGTCCTCGCCGAACTTCTCGATCAGGACGAAGCGGGCCCCGGTGAGCGCCGCCGCGGTGTCGCCGACGCCCCGGTCGGGTGCGACGAAGGGCGCGGCCTGGCCGGCCGGGTCCCGTTCCGGGTGCGCGAGCAGCGCCTCCGCGAGCGGCCCGAGGCCGGCCTCCCGGGCGATCTGGGCGCGGGTGCGGCGTTTCGGCTTGTACGGCAGGTAGATGTCCTCGAGGCGGGACTTGGTCGTGGCGGCGGCGACCGCCGCCGCCAACGCGTCGGTGAGGACGCCCTGCTGGCTCAGACTGTCGAGGATGCTGCGGCGACGGTCGGCCAGCTCGCGGAGGTAGTCGAGCCGCTCCTCCAGGGTGCGCAGCTGGGTGTCGTCCAGCGTGCCGGTGACCTCCTTCCGGTACCGGGCGACGAACGGCACGGTGGCGCCGCCGTCGAGCAGCTCGACGGCGGCCCGGACCTGCCAGGCGGCGACACCCAGCTCCTCGGCGATGAGGCCGACGACGTCGGCCTCGGCGCCGACGGAGGTGGCAGGTGCGGCGGCGGCGGTGGCACGGTTCTCGGTCATGGCGCCGACCACTCTGACACAGGTGGACCACGGGTGGGCTCACGCCCGGCCGGTCACCACCAGGGCCGCAGCGGCACCCCGGCCGCCCCGTCCGGGCCGGGGCGGACGGCCAGCACCTGGTGGAGCTGGATGGAGTTCCGCTCGAACCCGAGGCGGCAGGCCGCCATGTAGAGACCCCACGCCCGGGCGGTGCCCTCGCCGACTTCGGCGACGCAGTCGTCCCAGTGGCGTTCGAGGTTGGCGCACCAGTCGCGCAGCGTGAAACCGTAGTGCTCGCGGAGGTTCTCACTTCCCCGCACTTCCCACCCGACATCCTGCATCGCGGTGATGACGCGCCCGGAACCGGTCAGCTCGCCGTCGGGGAACACGTAACGGTCGATGAAGGCCTCGGTCCGGTACCGCGAGGTGTTCTCGGGGCGGGTGATGCAGTGGTTGAGCAGCCGGCCGCCGGGCGCGAGCCGGTCCAGCAGCGACCCGAAATAGGCCGGGTAGTTCGCCACCCCGATGTGCTCGGTGAGCCCGATCGAGCTGACGGCGTCGAAGTCGGTGTCGGCGACGTCGCGGTAGTCGCACAAGCGGACTTCGGCCAGCCCCTGCAGGCCGTCGTCGCGGATGGCCTGCTGTGCCCACGCGGCCTGCGCTGCCGACAGCGTGACGCCGACCGCCCGCACCCCGCGGCGCGCGGCGTGGCGCACCATCGATCCCCAGCCGCACCCCACGTCGAGCAGCCGGTGACCGGGCTGGAGGCCGAGCTTGTCGAACACGAGCTGGAACTTGGCCGCCTGCGCGTCCTCGAGTGAGGTCCCGGGGGTCTCGTAGACCGCGCAGGTGTAGGCCATCGACGGGCCGAGCGTGTGTGCGTAGAAGGCGTTGGAGATGTCGTAGTGCTTGCTGATGGAGTCCGCGTCCCGCTGCTTGGAGTGCCGGCGCACCGGACGGAGGCCGTCGACGGCCCGCCGCCACCGCGGCGGCGCCTCCTCGGGTGGCGGCGGCACCGGCCGCAGGGCGCGCCAGCCGAGCGAGTGCAGCAGGGCCCGGAGTTCACCGGCGGCCGGACGGGTCAGGTGCATCCCGTCGGCCATCGCCCGCAGCATCGGGTAGGGATCACCCGGCGTCACCCCGGAGAAGGTCAGGTCACCGGCCACGTACGCCCGCGCCATCCCCAGGTCGCCCGGGGCGGTGAGCACGTAGGTGAGGGCCCTCGGCGTGGCGACGTGCAGGCCCAGCGGGGCGTCCGCCGGGCCGGCGCTGCTGCCGTCGTAGGCGGTGAAGCGGAACGGCAGCGGTGGCGCGACGACGGCGGTGACCAGCTCGGCCACCGTGCGCGGGGTGCGGTCCCCCGGCCGCCGGGAGGCTCGGGCGGACATCCCCGGTGCGGCCTTGAACGTGGTCATCGACGCTGCACCGCCTTGGCGTGGAGATCGAGCAGTCGGCCCTGCGGGTCGTAGCGCTGTTTCAGCTCCCGGTAGCGGTCGCCGCCGTAGCGGGCGTCGAACTCGGCACGGGGGTAGTAGCTGTCCGAGTAGAGAGACTTGTGCCCACCGACCCGGCTGACCTCGTGCTCGATCCGGCGGTTGGTGGCCCCCGGCACGGCCGGGTCACCGCTCACCGCCGACCAGAACCCGACATTGACGTAGGTGCGGCCGGCGGTCAGCGGATACAGCGGGTACCGCGGCCCGGGATCCTGCTCGCCGCCTGGCTTCTCGCGGAGGGGGCACCACCACAGCGGCTCGATGGGCACGTGCCCGAGGAACCATCCGACGAACTCGGCCGACCGCTCGAGCGGGACCTCCACGTCCTGCACGACACGCTCCAGCGGCGGCCGTCCGTGCAGGCGCTCGATCCGGTCGGCGATCCCCCACCGCCGGTCCAGCCCGACGAGCTTGCCGTAGACGGAACTGCGGCGGTACCGCCGCGGCCAGAGCCTCCGCACGACGGGATGCTGGGCTCCGAAGGCGCGCGAGCACCAGAACCAGTCGGTGTCCCACCGCCAGAGGTAGTCCGCGGTGGTCAGCCGGTCGCCGGTGCGCTGCTGGAGGGAGCGGTAGTAGATGTCCCGGCCGGTGTAGTCGCTGACCGGTCCGGGGTCATCGGTCTTCGTCCCCACCGTCAGGTAGGCCTCGTCGGCCGTGAACACCACCCCGTCCAGGTAGTCCACCGCGACACCGTCGAGAATGCCGGCAGTGATGAGGTTCTCGGTTCGTTCCCGGAGTTCTTCGACCGAGTGGCAACGCAGGTGGCGGAGCGCGACGTAGGCCCGCACCGGCTCCAGTGCAAGTCGGATCCGGGTGGCGTAGCCCAGGGTGCCGAACGAGTTCGGGAAGCCGTGGAAGAGGTCGGCGTACCTGTTGGTCGGCGTCGCGGTGACGATCTCCCCGGATCCGGTGAGGACGTCCATCTCCAGGACCGACTCGTGCACCAGGCCGACCCGGAACGACGACGACTCGATTCCCAGACCGGTGACCGCGCCGCCGACGGTGATGGTCTTCAGCTGCGGGACGACAGTCGGGGCGAGGCCGTGCGGCAGGGTGGCCGCGACCAGCGTCTCGTAGGTGCACATCGCCCCGACGTCGACGGTGGCGGCGTGGCGGTCCACCGCCAGCACCCGGTCGAGCCCGCCGACCCGGAGCCCCGGACCGCTGACCGGCTGCCGAGCTCGGAACAGGTTGGACGACGTCTTGGCCAGCCGCACGGGCGCGCCGACCGGGATCTCCCGGTAGCTGTCGAGCAGCCGGCGGACCGCGGCGGTGTGGGCGGCGTGCGGGTTGTCGGCGATCGTTCTGGTCATCGCTCCGCCCGTCACGCCGGTCCCGCGGCCGCTGCTGCGGCGGCGAGGGGTCACCCTGCGCGGAAGAGTAGACCGCAACACGGGGTCGGAACGGCGGGGGTCGGGACGGTCAGGGATGGGCTGCTGTCGACGGTGGCGGGGCCGACGCGGGCCCGGTGATCATCGGCCGGGCGTCCCCCGCCAGGGGCCGACCGTCGGGACCGGACGATGCGGTCAGGCCGAGTCGGTCCGGAACCGGTCCGGGTCGGCGAGCAGCCGGTCCAGTTCCGCGAGCTCGTCGTCGATCGAGTAGAACCGGTCCTCGGCGCCGTCCGGTACCACCGCGTACATCCGGGCGACGAACTCCACCATCGGCTGCAGCTCGCCGAAGAGGAACGCACGTCCCTGGTGGGAGCGCAGCTCGATGAGCAGTCCGTCGTCACCGGGGAAGAAACGGATGTCGCCGATGCCGGCCGCCATCACGACGCCTTCCCGGATCAGCTCGCGGGACAGCACCCAGTCGACGGAGCGTCCCCCACGGAGGCGGAAGTTGGCCCGGACCAGGAACGGCTCGGCCGCGGAGTACTGCAGCGTGGTGGTCACGGACTCCTCGGCGGAGCCCGTGACGGACACCATCGGGAGGACGACGGTGACCGGCGAGGCAGGAGCGGCGGCGGCTGCGCGGCGGCTCGGGTGGTGCATGCGCGGGAGGCTCATGTGGCCCGTCCTTCTGGTGATCGTGCCGGCGCGGTGCCCGGCATCCTTCACTCAGAGTAATCGGAATATTGCGCTGCGTGTATATGGCGCGCATCACATCCGAACAGAACATCGCCGACGCGCAGACCGTGAGATTACGTCCGGACGGTCCGCCCTACGGTGCCTCGTGGCACGATCCAGGCCCTGACGGACGCACCGGTGTCGCACAGGGTGACCATCGCCCCCGATGGGCCTCGGAATTCTCTCGAGGCGCCGGATGGCGTCAGCCGCCGTTCGCCGTCTGCCGTGCGCGGGCCTTGTCGCGGCGCTCCACGAAGCGGGAGGCCTGCAGATCGAGGTCGGCGAGGAAGACCGACAGCTCCTCACGCGCCTGCTCACCGACCGGGCCGAAATCGGTGCGGTCGAAGACCTTCCAGTACTTCAGCACCGGCATGATGACCGCATCGTGGTGCAGCCGCAGATCGTAGATGCCTGCCTTGGCCATGATCACCGAGTTGCGCATGAAGTCGGGCATGCCCTGCCCGGGCATCGCGAAGTTCATCACCTCGTCGCGGATGGCGACCATGGTGTCGTCGGGGGCGTGGTCGAAGGCGGCCTGCACGAGGTTGCGGTAGAAGATCATGTGCAGGTTCTCGTCCGCGGCGATCCGGGCGAGCAGCTGTTCGGCGACCGGGCAGCCTGCCGAGCTGCCGGTGTTGCGGTGCGACACCCGGGTCGCCAGCTCCTGGAACGAGACGTAGACGACGGTGTGCAGCATGCTCTGCTGCTCACGGTCGTAGCCGGCGGTCATGTGTTGCATCCGCAGGTCCTCGAGCTGGACCGGGTCGACGCCGCGGGTCACCACCAGGTAGTCCCGCAGTGCGATGCCGTGCCGACCCTCTTCGGCGGTCCAGCGGCCGACCCAGTTGCCCCAGGCCCCGTCCTGACCGAACTGCTGGTGGATGATCCGGTGGTAGGAGGGCAGGTTGTCCTCGGTGAGCAGATTGACGATCATCGCCGTCTTCGCCACCGGGTCCAGCGCTGAGTCCTCCGGGCGCCAGTCCTCGCCGCCGAGGAAGGCGAAGTCCTTTCCCCGGCTCCACGGGATGTAGTCGTGGGGCATCCAGTCCTTGGTCACCTTCAGGTGCCGGTTCAGGTTCTCCTCGACGACCGGCTCCAGGTCGAGCAGGAGTCTGACCTGCACACCTTCGTCACCGGAGGGCAGGGGGCGGCTGAGCGTCACCGGGACCGACCGCCGGCCAGAGCACAGAGATGTTCCATGCCCGTCAGTCTGCCAGCATCGGCGGGTGCAGCGCCCGTTCTGGCAGCAACGCCGCACCGTGCCGCCGGCTCGGGCAGAATCCCCCGGATGGCCCCATCCACCGGCGAACGACGCCGACCCACCTCCTCCGATCAGAAGCAGCCACCGGCCTCTGTGCGCTTCGGCAACCGGGCCCTCGAGCTTGCCGAGATGGTCGTCTACGTCGGCATCGCCGTCTTCCTGGTGGTGACGGCACTGTCCCTGCTGGTGCAGGCCGCCCGCCAGGTCGTACCGCTGTTCGGCGCCGACGGCAGCGGCGGCAAGCTGGCCATCGACATCCTGGACACCCTGCTGCTGGTCTTCATCGTCGTCGAGTTGCTGTTCGCGGTACGCATCACCATCACCCGGCGGGAGCTGATCGCCGAGCCGTTCCTGCTCGTCGGCATCATCGCGTCGATCAAGGAGATCGTCGTGCTGTCGGTCAAGGCCGCCGACGACATCGGTAAGGGCCCCGAGTTCTCCGATTCGCTGTGGGAGATCGGGGTGCTCGGGGTACTGGTCATCGTGCTCGGCGGCACGGCACTGTTGTTGCGCCGCAAGGAACGGGAACCCGTCGAAGGCAACGAGGACACGGAGCACCACCCCCACGAGGAGGGCCTGTGAAGGTGACGTTGCGGGCCGACGGCACGGCTGCGCCCGACGAGGTCTGGGACCGGTACCTGCACCCCTCGCGCTGGGCGGAGTGGTCGCCGCAGATCGCCGGGGTCGACACCGACGGCGACGTGCTGACCCCCGGCCTCGGCGGGACCGTCCGCGGCCCACTGGGCCTCGTGGTGCCGTTCCAGGTGCTCGACGTCGATCCGGATGCGGTGGTGCGCAGCTGGACGTGGAAGGTCTCGGTCGGTCCGGTGACGCTGCACCTGGAGCACGCCGTCATCCCGCTGGACGTCACCGCAGGGGCGCTCGATGCCGACACCCGCCGGACCGCCACCACTCTCGAGATCCGGGGCCCGGCACCGGTGGTACTGGCCTATGCGCCGTTGGCTCAGCTGGCGCTGGTGAGGCTGGTCAGGCGCTGACCACCGGGGAGTGCGCCCGCGGCGACGGGGCGCTGCAGCAGTTGCCAGCCCCGGCTGACCGACGCGGCTGGTGTCAGCGGTCCGTGAGTGGGTAGCTCTACGGGAATGGGTGCAATCGAGCTGATCCTGGTCCGTCACGGCGAGAGCATGGGCAACGTCGCGGCGGCCGCCGCGTACGTCGCCGGGGACGACGTCATCCAGGTCGGCGCGCGCGACGCGGACGTGCCGCTGTCCCCGATCGGCGTCACCCAGGCCGAGGCGTTCGGCCGCTGGCTGGCCGAGCGGCCCGCGGACGAGGTGCCGCAGGCGGTCTGGTGCTCGCCCTACGTCCGGGCGGTGCAGACCGCGCAGACCGCGCTCACCGTCGCCGGTCTCGGCCTGCCACTGCGGATCGACGAGCGGCTGCGGGATCGTGAGCTGGGCATCCTGGACCTGCTGACGTCCCTCGGCGTCGACCGGCGCTTCCCCGACGAGGCGGTCCGACGACGGTGGCTGGGCAAGTTCTATCACCGGCCGCCGGGCGGCGAGTCGTGGGCGGACATGGCTCTGCGGCTGCGTTCGGTGCTGCGGGACATCGACGACGACGAGCCCGACCGGCGGGTCCTGATCGTCGCGCACGACGCGCTCATCCTGATGGTTCGCTACGTGTGCGAGCGGATGACCGAGGCCGACGTGCTGGGGATCGCCGCGACCTCATCGGTCGCCAACGCGTCGGTGACCCGGCTGGGCCGACCGTCCGGGCGCGGACCGTGGACGCTGGTCACGTTCAACGAGGCGGAGCACGTGCGGGAGTCCGGGGCACCGGTCACCACCCACCCCGGGGACAGCGACGTACTGCCGGTGAACCCGGTATGAGCGCGCCGACGATCATCACCCCGCACCTGCTGCGGGAGTGGCCGCTGCCCGACCCCGGAGACTCGAAAGGGTCCCGCGGCCGCGTTCTCGTGGTCGGCGGGGCCCGCCGGACGCCGGGTGCGGCACAGCTGGCCGGCCGCGCGGCCCTGCGGGTGGGGGCCGGCGTCCTGACCTTCGCGGTCGCGGCGTCGGTGGCCGTGCCGGTCGCCGTGGCCATCCCGGAGGCCGGCGCGGTGGGCCTCCCCGAGAACACCGCCGGATCCGTCACCGGTGACGGGCTCGAGGTGCTGGACGCGGACCTGGCCGGAATCGACGCAATGCTCATCGGACCCGGCCTGGACGATGCCGACCTCGCCGAGACGCTGCTGCGCAACCTGCTGCCGCGGATCCCGGCCGCGGTCCCGGTCGTCCTGGACGCCTATGCACTGGGCGTGCTGGAGCGGCTCGACGACGCCGTCGCGGCGGTGGCCGGCCGGCTCGTCCTGACCCCCAACCAGGCCGAGGCGCACCGGTTGCTGGGCGAGGACCCGGACGGTGACGACGCACCCGACCTGGCTGCCGTCGCCCGCCGCTACGGCGCGGTCGTCTACTGCCAGCAGTCGATGGTCAATCCGGCGGGCGACCGCTGGGAGGGATCGTCCGGACATGGTGGCCTCGGAACCTCCGGTAGCGGCGACGTGCTGGCCGGCGCCATCTGCGGGCTGCTGGCCCGCGGGGCCTCGCTGGAGCAGGCCGCCTGTTGGGGAGCCCATCTGCACGCGACAGCGGGAGACCGGCTCGCGATCGAGGTGGGGCCGCTGGGGTTCCTGGCCGGCGAGCTCGTCGACCGGCTGCCGTCGGTGATGGCCGAACTCGCGTCGTCGCGCTCCTGATTCCGGCGCTCCTGATTCCGGGCGCGGGTCATTCCCGTCCCGGGCGCTGCGCCGACCCGGGGCATCGACCCGGGGTGGGATCAGCGCAGCGGGCAGCGCGACGCCAAGGTCAGACCGAGGCGCCCTGTGCGGCTCGGGCGTCGATGGCGTCCTGGACGTCGCGCGGTATCGGTCGGCAGCCGCACTTGTCGGTGTGCTGCAGGTGCCAGCGCACGCGCTCCTCCATCGAGGCCTTGGCGCCGAGGACGTGTTCGTTGTGCCAGTCGGTGTTCATCACTCCATTGAACGCCCGCCCCGCGGCGCCCGCCAGGTCATCCGGCGCGTGGAGGTCCGGTGTACCGGTTCAGCCGACCGGCTCAGTGCACCGGGGCCTGCGCGATGACGACGAACTCGTTGTAGATGAAGAGCTTCCCGGTCCATCGCGGGAACGGGAACGAGTAACGCCGGGTGACGTCCAGACCGAGGTCGGCACACAGCGTGGCGAGCTCGGTGAACCCGGTGAAGGCGACGTGCGTCGGGTCCGAGGCGTAGCCGCGTTCCTGCGGGGTGAACAGGACGAGGCGGCCACCCGGCTTCAGCATCGGCAGGTAGCTGCCGAGCACGGTGCGGGCCTCGGCCGGCGTCAGATGCTCGACGAGGTGCGCGGCGAGCAGCGCGTCGAAACCGGCCGGTGCCGACAGCGCAGGATCGGCGAAGAACTCCGTGTCGGTGAAGGCGTCACCGCCGGCAGCCCGGGCGGTCGCGACCGAGTGCGGGTTGTGGTCCACGCCCACACTCCCGGGCGGCAGGTTGCCGAGGTTGCGGCCGGTACCGCAGCCCACGTCCAGGGTCCGCCCGAGACGCAGTGCCCGCAGGTGCATCTGCCACGGCAGCTGCACGTGCAGCAGCTTCTTCCACCACTTTCCCTGCAGCCGCTCCAACCGCAGTGCGTACTGCTCGTCGGCGGTCGACGGCGACACCGCGGCCCGGTCCGCCGATTCGGCGTGCGCGTCCGTGGCCCGATCCGAGGAGTCAGTCATACCGATGATGGTGTCAGGTCCGGACGTACCCCGGGACTCACAGCAGGTCGGCGTGATGGCGGGCGGCGACATCCGGGTGCGCGCGCAGCCGCGATTTGAGCGCGTTCTCGCCGTAGGTCCCGAAGATGGGGTTGTCCGGGTCGGCGGTCACCCCGGTGGCCGCCCCCGCGAGTTCCGGGGCCAGCGGGATGACCGGTATCCGGGCGTCCAGCGCGGGGTTGAAGAAGAACGGGATCGAGATGCGGGTGCTGCCGGCCGGCGGCGAGATGACCCGGTGCACGGTGGCTTTCAGGTACCCGTCGGTCGCGACCTCCAGCAGCTCACCGATGTTCACCACGAAGGCGCCGGGAACCGGTGGCGCGTCGATCCATTCGCCGTCCTTCTCGACCTGCAGGCCGCCCTTGCCCGGCTCGACGAGCAGCAACGTGAGGACACCGGCGTCCTTGTGGGCGCCGACGCCCTGCCGGGTCTCGTGGTCGTCCCGACCGGGGTACTTGACGATCTTGATGAGCACGGACGGGTTCTCGGCGAACGCCGCGTCGAACACGTCGGGGGCGGCCCCGAGCGAGACCGCCCACGCCCGCAGCAGTCTCATCCCGATCTCGGACAGCGTCCGGTCCCAGCGGCCGACGACCTCCTGCAACTGCGGCAGTGCCGCGGGCCACTGGTTGGGACCCTCGAGGCGGAGATAGTCCGGCACGCCGGGCCCCGGCGGGATCGCCGGCCGCTCCGCCCCGATGTCGATCTGTTCCCGCCAGTCCACCGCACCGCGGGTGATTTCACCACCGACGCGGGTCCAGCCGCGGAAGTGCGGGGACCGCACGTTCTCGATGGCCCGCTTGTCCTCCTCGGGCAGCGCGAAGAACGCCTCGGCGGTCGCGAGCAGCTCGTCGACCAGCGCCGGGTCGATGCCGTGGCCGACCAGGTAGAAGAAGCCGTAGTCGTGGGTGACGTCGCGCAACTCGGTGCGGAAAGCGGCGGCCTCGTCGTCGCCCGCGTCCAGCCGGGACAGATCCAGGACGGGCAGCGAGATGGACGTGTCGGCGGCGGACGGCGAATCGGTCATCGGGGCTCCTCGATCCGGTGTGGCCGAGCCCGATGCTACCCACGGAGCAGGCGGGGGCAGACCGCGCACGGTCGGGGTATCTGCTCTCCATGAACGCCACGCGACCCGCCGTCGACGCGACCACGCTCGGCGCCTGGGTGCTGACCTGCAACCCCCGGCTGACCGACCCGGCGCGGATCCGGGACGAGGGCGTCGACCGTTGGTGCGTCGCGTCCAACTACCGCAGCGACCTGATGGCCCCCGGTCAACCGGTCCTGCTGTGGCTGACCGGCACGGACCGGCGATGGCCGCGCGGCCTACGCGGGTCGGGTGCGTTGACGGGACCGGCGTCCCCGCCGGGACCGGGGGGCCGCACCGTTCCCCTGCGGCTCGGTGTGTGGGACAGCTCGATCGACGTCGCCACGCTCACCGCCGCCGGCCTGGCCGACCTGGAGCTGCTGCGTCAGCCCCGGGTGGCCAATCCCTCGTTCGTCACCGTCGGGCAGTGGGAGCGGTTGCGGCCGCTGCTCCCCGGCTGACGCAGCCGTCGCAAGCCGGCCGGCCGACCCGTCTCAGTTCCGGATACCGGGCAGGCCGCCGGGTTCGCCGACGCCGTCCGGGACGTCGCCGACCCCGCTGTTCACGTCGCTCAGCAGCTGCTTGGGGTCGACGCCCAGTTCGGTGACCAGGGCGGGCGGGTTCTCGATGTCGAACGACTCGGGCAGTTCGGTGCGGGCGCGGGCGGCGTCGTCCGTGCGGCCGTCCTGTTCGAGGTGGCCGACGATCTCGTCGCGGGTGATCTCCATGGTGTCCTCCGAGGTGCGCGACGGGTGTGGGCTGTCCCCATCGGCGTCCCGTGGCGCATCCGCGGTCTACCCAGGGCCCGGGCGGGTCACACGCGCCACCGATGGCTCCCGACCCGGCACTCCCGGCTGCCGCGCCGATGTCCGCGCGTCACACCGTCGAACCGGTCGGCCCGCCACGGTGCCTGCCACCTGCGCAGCCGCACCCGTCGGGCCCGACGTCGTCGCTGCGGCCGGGCCGGCTGGGGACGTGCTGACGGGTCGGCCGCGGCATCCGTCGACGACTGATGACGGACGCAGTCGCCGTCGCAGTGCGTGACCGTCTCGCGCCACGGCCGGCGCTCTTCACCCGTTCGGCCGTGTGACGGTTGTCCACATGTGCCGAATCCACGGTCGACGACCGGCCGAATGAGTGATACTGACCCCGACGACCAACAGGTGCGGCGCTGACGCGCGCCGTACCGAGACGAACCCGGGGGGCGTGGTGGGAGCCGTCATCGGACTGCTGGCCGGCATCGGCCTGCTGCTCATCGCCAGCGGCTTCCGCCGGCCACAGGCCCGGCCCGGGCCGCCGCGACGCGGTTCCCGCACCCGGGAACGTCTCGCCCAGGCCGGGCTGACCGGCGTCACGCCCACCCAGCTCGTCCTGCTGCAGGCGCTCGGCGGCATCGTCGGGCTGATCGTCGTCTTCGTGGTCACCAACTCGCTGGCCGTGTCCGCGGTCTTCGCCGTTTTCGGCGCGATGCTCCCGCGGCTGATGGTCTCCCGGCTCCGCAACCGCCGGCAGGCCGAGCTGCGCGAGGTGTGGCCGGAGGTCGTGGACAACCTGACCTCCGGGGTCCGCGCCGGGCTCTCGCTGCCGGAGGCGCTGGCTTCGGTCGGCACCCGCGGGCCCGAAGCCATCCGCGCACCGTTCCGCCAGTTCGGGTCGGACTACCGCGCCACCGGGCGATTCAACGACTCCATCGACCGCCTCAAGGTGGCCCTCTCCGACCCCACCGGCGACCGCGTCTGCGAATCACTCCGGGTCGCCCGCGAGGTCGGCGGCACCGACCTCGGCCGGCTGTTGAGCACCCTCTCCGGGTTCCTCCGCGACGACGCCCGCACCCGCAGCGAACTGATGGCCCGCCAGTCCTGGTCGGTCAACGCCGCCCGCGTCGCGGTCAGCGCACCCTGGCTGATCCTGCTGCTGCTGGCCACCCAACAACAGACGCTGGTCGCCTACGACTCCCCCACCGGCGTGGTCATCCTCGCCGCCGGCGCCGCCGTCTCGGTCTTCGCCTACCGGCTGATGATGCGCATCGGCCGGCTCCCCGAAGAACGACGGGTGCTCCGATGAACCTCGTCCTGGTCGGCGCGATCCTCGGTGGACTCGCCGGCATCGGCCTGCTGCTCGCCGTCGCCTCCACCCCACCGATGCGCCGGCTCACCCTCGGCGACCGGATCGCCCCCTACCTCGCCGACGCCCCACCGCCGTCGCGACTGCTCGCCGCACCCATCCCCACCGGGCCCGCCTCTGTCCTGCAACGACTCTCGGTGCCGCTGCTGCGTGACCTCGTCAACCGGCTCGACCGGATCATCGGCGGCCAGGTGTCGGTCCGGCGACGGCTCGCCGCCCTCAACACGACCACCACGGTCGAGGACTTCCGCGCCGAACAGGTGGTCTGGGGTGCGGTCGGACTCCTCGGCGGACTCGGCTTCGGCGTCCTCGCCCTGCTCTTCGCCGACGCCAACCCCGCCGGGGTGGGCATCCTCGTGCTGCTCTGCGCCGTCGTCGGTGTCCTCGCCCGCGACCAGTGGCTCACCCGCCAGGTCCGCACCCGCGACGCCGAGATCCTCGCCGAGTTCCCGGTCGTCGCCGAGATGCTCGCCCTCGCCGTCACCGCCGGCGAAGGACCCAGCGGCGCCATCGAACGCATCACCCGCCTCGCCCACGGCCCCCTCGTCGAGCAACTCGCCGGCATCCTCGCCGACACCCGTTCCGGCACACCGTTCCTCGAGGCCATCACCGCCGTCCGTGACCGCACCCGGCTCGAACCGTTCGCCCGCTTCCTGGACGGAATGGCCGTCGCCATCGAACGCGGCACCCCCCTCGCCGACGTCCTCCGCGCCCAGGCCGCCGACGTCCGCGCCCTGTCCAAACGGCACCTCATGGAAGCCGGCGGACGCAAGGAGATCGGGATGATGGTGCCGGTCGTCTTCCTGGTGCTGCCCATCACGATCGTCTTCGCCCTCTACCCCGGCCTCGTCGCCATCACCACGGTGGCGGGATGACCACACCGCATCGCACCCACCCGGAAGGACCCCCGATGTTCACACGCGCCCAGATCACCCTCACCCGAGCCACTCTCACGCTGCTCGCCGGCGTCACCGCGCTGATCGGCACCGACGACGAGGACCGCGACCGCGGCGACGTCCCCGGTTGGGTGATGATCACCCTGATGACCGCCATCGTCGTCGTCGGGCTGCTCGCGGTGTTCCGTGGTGAGGTCACCGACGCGGTGCGCAGCGCCTTCAGCTCCATCAAGTGACCCGGTGCGGACCCAGCCCGACCCCACCGCACCGGACGCCACCACACCCGACCGCGGCTCGGCGGTGGCCGAGTTCGCCATGGTCACCACGGTCGTCCTGCTGCTGTTCCTCGCCGTCGTGCAGGGCTGCCTCTGGATCTACACCCGGCACGTCCTGAGCTCCGCGGCCGCCGAGGCCGCGCGCTACGCCGGCCTGTCCCAGGTATCGCCGTTCGACGTCACCGCCCGGGTCGCCGACCAACTCGGTGACGGCGTCATCAGCGGACTGCGCGACTCACTCGCCTGCCGCCCGTCCGGCACCGCGGTGATGACCGAGGTGCGCTGCACGGTCGCCGCCCCCGGCCTCGTCGGTCTCCTCGACGGCGTCTTCCCCGACGTCACCGCCGTCGGGCACGCCGCCCGGGAAGGCATCGACGGATGACCGGCCGCCACCGGGTCGTCGGCCCGCAGGACGACGGGCGGGCGGTGCTGGAGTTCATCGTCCTGGGTGTGCTGGTCATGCTTCCGGTGCTCTACATCGCGATGTCGCTGCTCACCGTCCAGGCCACCACCTTCGCCGCCGCCCAGGCCGCCCGCGACGCCGCCCGACTCCTGGACAACGCGCCCAGCGCCGCCGCCGGCGAGACCCGCGCCCTGGGCGCGGCCCGCCAGACCCTCACCGACCAGAACCTCGAAAGCACCGGCGTCCGGCTGCACTACGTCGCCGCCGGCGCCGACTGCGCCACCGCCCCGGCCCGCCGACCCGACCTCGCCCCCGGCGCCGTCTACGACGTCTGCGTCACCGTCCCCCTCGTCCTACCGCTGCTGCCCGCGGACCTCACCGCCGCCAACACCGTCACCGGCGTCTTCACCCTCCACGTCGGCGAGTTCCGCGAGCGACGGTGACAACGGGCCGGGCCGCGCTCAGATCAGCGAGTGGGGTGCCTTGTCGCGCTGCTTCCGCGCGTAGACCACGGTGCCGACGAGGAACAGGCCGCTGAGGATCAGTACGACGGCGGACAGCACGTTGAGGAACGGAATCTCGACACCCGCCACGCCGAGGATGCCGAGGACGATCAAGCCGAGGGCGCAGGCCAGCGCCAGTCCGGCCTTCACCTTGGAGTTCTTCACCTCGTCGATGCCCTGCTGGGCCTTGTCCTTGGCGTAGTCGAGCGGTTTCTTGGCCCAGTCGAAGCGGGTGGCGAGCAACGCGAGCCCGGCGGCGATGAGCACGAAGCCCGGGCCGGGGAGCACCAGCAGGGCGATGCCCGCGACCAGCAGCACTGCGCCCAGCGTGACCGAGACGGCCGTCTTCATGGTGCTCCTACGACTCGAGTGGATGTTGCTCCTCTCCTACCCATCTGGACCCCATACGCAGCCTCGACCAGCGGGGGGAAGCACCGAGACGGATCACGGGCGACAGCAGGAACGGGGTCCCCGCGCCCGACGCGGCCGGCCGGGTCGCGACGCCCGGACGCGTAGACTTCCTCGACGTGCATCCCGACGATTCCGCAGACCTCAAGGCGCTCGACACCACGCTGACCAGCATCGAGAACGCGCTGGACGTCGACGCGATGAACGCGCAGATCGAGGAGCTCTCCGATCAGGCCAGCGCACCGGACCTGTGGAACGACGTCGACCACGCCCAGAAGGTCACGTCTGCGCTGTCCCACACCCAGGCCGAGCTGAAGCGGATCAAGGACCTCCGCTCCCGCTTCGAGGACCTCGAGGTGATGTACGAGCTCGGTGACGAGGACCCGGACACCCTCGAGGAGGCCCGCGTCGAGGCCAGGTCCCTGCACGGCGACATCGAGGCGCTCGAGGTCCGCACCCTGCTCTCCGGGGAGTACGACGTCCGGGACGCCCTGGTCACCATCCGCTCCGAGGCCGGCGGCGTCGACGCGGCCGACTTCGCCGAGATGCTGCAGCGGATGTACCTGCGCTGGGCCGAGCGGCACCACTACGCCACCGAGGTCTACGAGACCTCCTACGCCGAGGAGGCCGGCATCAAGTCGACCACCTTCGAGGTCAAGGCCCCCTACGCCTACGGCACCCTGTCGGTCGAGCAGGGCACCCACCGGCTGGTCCGCATCTCCCCCTTCGACAACCAGGGCCGCCGCCAGACGTCGTTCGCCGGCGTCGAGGTGCTGCCGGTCGTCGCGTCCACCGACGCCGTGGAGATCGACGAGAAGGAACTCCGCGTCGACGTCTACCGCTCGTCCGGCCCCGGCGGTCAGGGCGTCAACACGACCGACTCCGCGGTCCGCATCACCCACCTGCCCACGGGCATCGTGGTCAGCTGCCAGAACGAGCGCTCGCAGATCCAGAACCGCGCCTCGGCGATGACCGTGCTGCAGTCCAAGCTGCTGGAGCGGCGCCGCCAGGAGGAGAAGGCGACGATGGACGCCCTCAAGGACGGCGGCAGCTCCTGGGGCAACCAGATGCGCTCCTACGTGCTGCACCCGTACCAGATGGTCAAGGACCTGCGGACGAACTTCGAGGTCGGTAACCCGGGCGCGGTCTTCGACGGTGACATCGACGGCTTCGTCGAGGCCGGTATCCGGTGGCGCCGGAGCAACGAGCAGGAGCAGCAGCAGAACTGACCCGCCGCTGTCCACCGGTCGGTGGACAGTACAGGTCCCCTGCACGTTCCCCCGACGACGGGACGGACAACGGCGACCGCAGGGACGAGAGTCGAGCCCAACAGCCCGATCCCGTCCGAGGAGCCGTCATGGAGCCCACCTTCCGCCGCATCACCGGTGCCGTCGCCCTCGGGGTGGCCGCCGTCGGCCTGAGCCTCCTCGGGACCGGTACGGCCTCGGCCGCCGGCATCCCCCGCCCCCCGGGCACCACCCTCGAGATCACCACGGTCAGCGGGACCCAGGTCGGTGAGATCAGGATCCACGGGCGCGAGATCCTCATCGCGACCAGCGGTGTCGACGGCGACGTGAACCTCACCGCGGTGGACGCGCCGATGCTGCCTGCGGACACGGTGCGACTGGCCGACGACACAGCACTGTCGCTGGACGTCACCGTCACGGAGCACCGCCCCGGACTTCCGGCGTGCACCGTCGACCACCTCGTCCTCGGATCCGGCGAGGCATCGACCTTCTGTCTGTGACCGTCTCAGGGACGCGGAAAGCCCTGCGTCGTCCGGCTCCTCGGCGTCGTCCGGCTCCTCGGTCAACGACGCGGCGATGATCGTGGCGGGCCGGCCGATGAGCCCGGCGAGTGCCGGATCGACGATAGCGAGATGGCGCTGCCGGGACGGCGGCCGCCGGGTCGACCAGCAGCGCGGCGATCGCCGGGGCGAGATCGCGGTGCGCACTCCCGAGACCGGCGCGTCCACCGGCATTCTCAGCTCGCCGGTGGCCGCGTCGGTGCGCAGCAGCCGGAGCGGGGGGTCGGCGTAGGAGCCGTTGCGCAGCGCGGTGAACGGGATCCCACTGCCGAGCAGCAGCACCTCCGTCCTCATGTGGGTGACGGCGGGCGGGAACGGCGACAACGCGTCCGCGCCGACGCGACTGGTGCAGAAGGTGCGGCCCACACCCGCGTCGCGGGCGGCGGCGGCCGCCCGGTGGGCGTCGATCGCGGCGGCGCCGTGTCGCGGGGCCGAGACCAGGAGCACCCGGTCACCGGGTCAGCCCGACCCGACGATCCGCTCCGTCGGTCGCGGGCGGCGGGGCAGGACTCCGGCCAGCAGCACCACGAGCAGCCCGGACACCGGCACGATGAGCAGACCCCAACGCAGGCTGGTGGCGTCGGCCATCACGCCGACCAGCGGCGGCGACAGCAGGAACCCGAGTCGCATCATCCAGTTCAGCAGCCCGATCGCGGTGCCCGGCCGGAAGCCCGGCAGCTCGTCGGCGGTGTGGATGGCGGCCGGGATGAGGGTGGCGATCCCGAACCCGGCCAGGCCGAACCCGACGACGGACCCGGGCACGCTCGGGAACGCCAGCGCCACTCCCATGCCGACCCCGGTGACGAGTCCGCCGGCCCGGGCCATCGTCCGCTGACCGAAGCGGTCGACCATCCGGTCACCGATGAGGCGCCCGACGAACTGGGCGCCGGCCAGCGAGACGAAACCGAACGCCGCCACCGCGGGGACCGCACCGAGGGAGTCGGACAGGTACACCGCCGCCCAGGTGTTGCCGGCGTCCTCGACGATCGAGGCGGCGATGGCGATGACCCCCAGGGCCAGCAGTGCACCCCAGATCGCCGGCCGGACCGCGGAACTGCGCTTCGCTCCGGGCTCAGCCGGATCGGCACGCGGCGACGCCGGCTCGGCCCCCGGCAGCAGGAAGCGGTAACAGAGGACGTTGACCCCGGCCAGCAGCACCCCGGAGAGCGCCAGGTGCAGCGTCAGCGGCAGGTCGAGGGCGGCCGCGGCGCCGCCCATCAGACCGCCGGTGAGGGCACCGACACTCCACACGGCGTGGAAGGAGTTGAGGATCGACCGGCCGTACAGCCGCTGCACCCGCAGCCCGTGCGAGTTCTGGCCGACGTCGACCACCGCATCGAGCGCGCCGGCCGCGAACATCGCCGCGGCGAGCACGCCCCACACCGGTGCCGCGCCCGCGAGGACGACGAACGCGGCCGAGGCGATCATGCCGATCACGGCCACCCGGGACGAGCGGAACCGGCGGATCAGCACCCCGGCGAGCAGCGCCGACACCAGGGCACCGATCGGTCCGGCCGCGATCGCCACCCCGTAGGCGGCGTTGCTCAGGCCCAGCTCGGATTTCACCGCGGGCAGCCGCGGGATCAGGTTGCCGGGGATGGCGCCGTTGGTGAAGAACAACAGGGACACCGCGATGCGGGCACGGCGCAGCCGGGCGGGGCCCAGGTCGGCGGGTTCGGCGGACGTCACCGGGGCACGGTAGCGGACCGCCGTTGCTCCCGATCGACGTCAGGTCAGCAGCTTGTCCAGCGTGATCGGGAGGTCGCGCACCCGCACCCCGGTCGCGTTGAACACCGCGTTGGCGACCGCCGCGGCGGTCCCGACGATGCCGATCTCGCCGATCCCCTTGACGCCCGGAGCGTTGACATCCGGGTCGACCTCGTCGAGCCAGGAGACGTCGATCTCGCCGATGTCGGCGTTCGCGGCCACGTGGTAGGTCGCGAGGTCGTGGTTGGCGTAGTCGCCGAACCCCGGATCCATCACCCCGTGCTCGTGCAGCGCCATCGAGACGCCCATCGTCATCCCGCCGAGGAACTGGGAGCGTGCGGTGGTCGGGTTGATGATGCGCCCGGCCGCGAACACGCCGACCATCCGCGGCACCCGCACCTCACCGGTATCGATGTTGACCCGCACCTCGACGAACTGCGCGCCGAAGGCGTGCCGGGAGCGCTTCCGCAGCCGCGCCACGTCCAGCGTGGTGTTGCCCTTCGCCGACAGCCCGCCCTCGGGGACACCGCGCTTCTCGATCTTCGCCCGCAGCTTTCGGCAGGCCTTCGCCACCGCCCAGCCCCAGGATGCGGTGCCCATCGAGCCGCCGGCGACAGTGGCGATCGGCAGCCGGGTGTCGCCGATCATCACGATGACGCGGTCGGCCGGCACGTCGAGCTCCTCGGCGGCGATGGTCCGCAGCGCGGTCCGGGCGCCGGTGCCGATGTCGGTCGCGTTGATCGCCAGCACGTACTGGCCGTGCGAGTCGACCATCACCGTGGCCACCGACGGCACCGTCAGGACCGGGTAGGTCGACGCGGCCATGCCGTGGCCGACGAGCCAGCCACCGTCGCGGTGCGCGCCGACGGCCGGCACCCGCCGGTCCCAACCGAAGCGCTCCGCGCCGGCGTCCATGCAGGCCAACAGGTTCCGTGAGGAGAACGGGATGTCCTTCTCCGGGTCGCGGGCCGGCTCGTTGACCCGGCGGAGCTCGACCGGGTCCATCCCCAACTCCACGGCCAACTCGTCCATCGCCGACTCGAGCGCGAACATCCCGGGCGCGTGACCCGGGGCCCGCAGCCACGACGGCATCGGGACGTCCAGCCGCACCACCTGATGGGTGGTGCGGCGGTGCGGCGCCGCGTACATCACCCTGGTCCCGGACGCCGACTGCTCGACGAACTCGAAGCGGGTGCTGGACTGGGAGAGCGCCTCGTGGCTGATCGCCCGCAACCGGCCGTCCGGACCGGCCCCCAGCCGGACCCGCTGCCGGGTCGGGGTGCGGTAACCGACCAGGTCGAACAACTGCTGCCGGGTCAGTACCACCTTCACCGGGCGGCCGAGCTCACGGGACGCCATCGCGGCGAGCACCGTCCCCGGGCGCGGAGTGCCCTTGGAACCGAAGCCGCCGCCGACGTGGTGGTTCAGCACCCGGATCTTCCCCGGCTTCATCAGGAAGATCTTGGCGAGGATGGCCTGCACGGCGACCCCGCCCTGGGTGCTGTCGTGCACGGTGAGGTTGCCCCCGGACCATTGCGCCACGGTGGCGTGCGGCTCCATCGGGTTGTTGTGCTCGGCCGGCGTCGTGTAGTGGGCGTCGATTAGTACCGGGGCCGCGGCGAGCGCCTCGTCAGGCTCCCCGACCACGCTGTCGCCCTCCTCGAACCCGTTCACGCGCTTCGGGGTGTACAGGCCGGGATGGTTCTCGGTCAGCACCACGTCGTGCGACGCCGGCGCGTACTCGACGTCGAGCGTCATCGCGACGTCGCGGGCCACCTCCGGCGTCTCGGCCACCACCAGGGCGACCACCTGCCCGCGGAACGCCACCTCGTCGGACTGCAGGACGTCGGTCATCGGGTCCAGCGACTTCGACAGCTTGGGCGCGTTGCCGTGCCAGAACACCGCCAGCACACCAGGTGTCGCGAGAGCCGCGGCCACATCGACCGCCAGCACCCGGCCCTTCGCGATCTGCGCGCCGTGGATCCAGCCGTGGCAGATCCCGTCCACGTGGAACTCGGCGGCGTAGGTCGCCGCACCGGTGACCTTGTCCGGCCCTTCCACCCGCGGGGTACCGAGCGACCGGCCCAGGGTGGTGGTCAACGCGCCGCCCCGATCAGCCCGAGCAGCGCCGAGACCGCCAACCGCCGACTCAGCGGCACCTTGAAGGCGTTGTCCGGGAAGGGTTCGGCCCGGTCGAGTTCAAGGTCCAGGGCGGCTCCCAACGTCGCCGCGTCCACCGGACCGCCGACGAGGGCGGCCTCGGCGATGCGGGCCCGCCACGGCCGGTGCGCGATCGCACCGAAGGAGATTCCGACGTCGGTGACGGTGCCGTCGTCGACGGTCACCGCGGCGGCCACGGAGCCGGCGGCGAAGGCGTAGGACGCCCGGTCACGGGCCTTGCGGTAGGTCGACCGCCGGGTCAGCGCGGACGGCGACGGTAGTTCCACGCCGGTGATGAGCTCGCCGTGCCGCAGCGTGGTGTCCCACTTCGGGGTACTGCCGGGCAGCCGGTAGAAGTCGTCCAGGGCCAGCACCCGGGGGCCGTCCGGACCGAGGACGTGGACCGTGGCGTCCAGCGCGCTCAGCGCCACCGCCATGTCCGACGGATGGGTGGCGATGCAGGACCCGCTGTGGCCGATGATCGCGAGGTCGCGGTGCACCCCGGTGCGGGCCGGGCAGCCGGTGCCGGGCTCGCGCTTGTTGCACGGCTTGCTGATGTCGTTGAAGTAGCCACACCGGGTGCGCTGCAGCAGGTTGCCGCCGACGGTGGCCATGTTGCGGATCTGACCGGAGGCACCGGCCAGCAGCGCCTCCGACAGCGCCGGGTAGTCCCGGCGGAGACCCGGGTCGGCGGCCAACACGCTGTTGCGCACCGTCGCGCCGATCAGCGTGCCACCGCCGGCGAGCGTATGCACCGTGGCCAGCGGCAGCCCCGAGACGTCGACGACCCGGGACGGCCGGGCGACGCCCAGCCGCATCAGGTCGACCAGATTGGTGCCGCCGGCCAGGAACACCGTGTCGGTGTCGCCGGCGGTCACGGTGGCCACCGCAGCGGCCGGCGAAGCGGCCCGGTCGTAGGCGAAGGCCTTCACCGGGTGGTCACGGGGGCGGCGGCCTGCTGCACGGCGGCGACGATGTTGACGTAGGCGCCGCAGCGACACAGGTTGCCCGACATCCGTTCCCGGATCTCGTCGGCCGAGAGATCCACGGCCGATGCCGGTCCCGCGTCGTTCGGTGGGGTGACGTGGCTCGGCCAGCCCCGGTCGGCCTCGGCCAGCATGCCGACGGCCGAGCAGATCTGGCCAGGAGTGCAATAGCCGCACTGGTAGCCGTCGTGGTCCAGGAACGCCTGCTGCACCGGGTGCAGGGCGTCGTCGGTGGCCAGACCCTCGACGGTGGTGATCTCGCGGTCCCCCACCGCGACGGCCAGTTGCAGGCAGGCGTTGATCCGGTCGCCGTCCAGCAGCACCGTGCAGGCACCGCACTGGCCGTGGTCGCAGCCCTTCTTGGTGCCGGTCAGCTCGAGGCGTTCGCGGAGCGCGTCCAGCAGGGACGTGCGGTGGTCCAGCGTGAGCACGTGCTCGACGCCGTTGACGCGCAGCGCGACGAGACTCTCGGTGGTGGCGTCGGGGCCCGCCGCGGGCGGACGGGACACCGGGCGCAGGATGGTCATCGGCGGGCCTCTGTCTGGAGGGAAGAGCGGCGGCGGGTCGTGCGGCGGCGGTGCTCGTGCCCACGCTACGTCTGTGTCCGTCGCGATCGCGAGGGTCGAGGCACGACACCGAAGTGCCGGGACGCCCACGGCGGTCCATAGTGGGCGCATGCGCATCGCACTCGCCGGAGACCACGCCGGACATCCGCTGAAGCGGGAGATCGCCGGCGTGCTGCACGCCTTCGGACACGAGACCGTCGACTTCGGACCCCACGACGAGAGTGCGTGCGATCTGCCCGACTTCGTGTACCCGGCGGCGCTGGCGGTCGGCCGCGGCGAATTCGACCGCGGGATCTTCGTCGACGGCGTCGGCTACGGCAGCGCGATGATCGCCAACAAGGTCCACGGGGTGTTCGCCGCGGTCTGTCAGGACCCGTTCTGCGCGACGCTCGCGAGGTCGCACTCCAACACCAACGTGCTCTGCCTGGGCGGGAAGATCATCGGCTCGGCGCTGGCCCTGGAGATCGTCCGGGCCTGGATGAGCACCGAGTGGCTGACCGACGAGAAGTACCGCCGCCGGGTGGCCAAGGTCGTCGACATCGACGACCGCCACCTGGTGCCCCTCGACCCGGCCTGACCGCCGCGCGGGCCTGGCCGCCGACCCGACCGGTCCGTTGGGCGGGTGCGAACCGAGGTCGTGCCGACACCCGCCCGCTCGATCCCGCCGCTTCCCTGTCTCCCCCGCGACACCTCACCCGGACCACCTCGGCAGCACGGAAACGCCAGACGTCGCCTGCCGCAACGGGCTTGTCGCTGGTGCGGTGGCTCGTCGTCGGCGTCGCCGAGGCGGCGCTCGTTGCGGTGCCGAGAGTGCGTCGCCTCGGCCGCGCCGCGCCGCCGGTCTCGGGCTGCATGCGGGCCGGCCCGACAGCACTGGCACTCTGAGGTTAGCCAACCCTCAGTTACGCTCAGGACCGAGCGTCGGCGTGCCGCCGATTCCGTCAGACCACCGGGAGCACGCGTGGGCGCTGTCGTCGACTCCGTCGAGATCCTGCCCGGCGACGACCTCGTGGTGCCGCCGCGGACCACCCGCCGCCGCGTGATGGGGGTGTCCGCGCTGGTGCTCGCGGTCCTCCTGGTCGCCGCCGCCAGCCTGCTGCTCGGCGCGAGAACGCTGGCCCCATCGGTGGTCTGGGCGGCCCTGGTCGATCCTGTCGCCGGCAACGCCGACCACGACGTGGTCCGGACGCTGCGCGTCCCACGCACGCTGATCGGTCTCGTCGGCGGACTCGCCCTGGGGCTGGCCGGCGCCCTCATGCAGGGGGTCACCCGGAACCCGATCGCCGACCCCGGTCTGCTCGGCGTCAACGCGGGCGCCTCGCTCTTCGTCGTGACCGCGATCAGCCTCTTCGGGGTCAGCACCGTCGAGGGCTATCTGTGGTTCGCCTTCGCCGGCGCCGGGGTCGCCTCGGTCCTGGTCTACGGGGTCAGCTCGATCGGCTGGGAGGGCGTCACCCCGGTGAAGCTCGCGCTGGTGGGTGCCGCGTTCACCGCGGTCGCCACCTCGCTGATCACCCTGGTGCTGCTCACCGACCGGCGCACGCTGGACGAGTTCCGGTTCTGGCAGGTCGGTTCGCTGGTCAACCGGCCGCTGGATCTGCTGACCTGGACGGCACCGGCGGTCGCCGTCGGCGCGGTGTTGGCGCTGGCGTCCGCAGCGGCGCTGAACGCGATGGCGCTCGGCGACGACGTCGCCCGCGGTCTGGGTCAGGACCTGCGTCGCGGCCGGCTCGTCGTCATCGCCTCGGTGATCCTGCTGTGCGGGGCCGCCACCTCGATGGTCGGACCGATCGCCTTCGTCGGCCTGATGGTGCCGCACGTCGCCCGCTTCGTCGCCGGGCCCGACCACCGGTGGATCCTGCCGCTGTCGGCGCTGCTCGGGCCGGTGCTGCTGCTCGGCGCCGACATCATCGGCCGGTTGATCGCGCCGCCGGGCGAGATGGAGGCCGGCCTGGTGGTCGCGTTCATCGGTGCGCCGGTGCTCGTCCTGCTGGTGCGCCGCAGTCGGAACATGGCCGCATGAGCCTCGTCCACGACCTCGCCGTTCGTACCGCCGACACGGCGCTCGTCGCCGCCCGGTCCGCCCGCCGTCGCCGGCAATGGATCGTGTCGGTGGTGCTGGGGGTCCTGCTGTTGGTCGCGAGCCTGCTCGCGTTGATGCTCGGCTCGGTGGCCCTGTCGCCGGGCCAGGTCCTGGGCGCCGTGGCCGGCCACGGCGACAACCGCTCGACGCTCGTCGTCCAGGGGCTGCGGCTCCCCCGGTTGGTGCTCGCCCTGCTCGCGGGGGCGGCGTTCGGTCTGGCCGGCGCGCTGTTCCAGACGGTGCTGCGCAATCCGCTGGCGAGTCCCGACATCATCGGCATCTCGCAGGGCGCGAGCGTCGGCGCCGTGTTCGCGATCCTCGGCCTCGGCCTGACCGGTCCGTGGGTGTTCGCGATGGCGTTGACCGGCGGGCTGCTGGTCGGCGCGTTGCTCTACCTGGTCGCGGCCCGCGGTGGGCTCGCCGGGTTCCGGTTCGTCCTCGCCGGGATCGGCGTCGCCTACCTCGCGAGCAGCGTGCTCGGCTACCTGCTGACCCGGACCCAGGTGCAGCAGGCGCAGTCGGCGCTGCAGTGGCTGGCGGGCAGCGTCGCGCAGGCCGATCCGGCGATGAACCGGCTGCTGGCCCCGCTGCTCGGGGTGCTGCTGATCCTGACCATCCCGGCGGCACGCGCCCTCCAGGCACTGCGGCTGGGCGACGACACCGCCGCCGCGCTCGGCCTGCGGCCGGCCCGCTCCCGGCTGCTGGTCATCGCCGTCGGGGTGGGACTGGCGTCGCTGGCCACCGCCGCCGCCGGCCCCATCGCCTTCGTCGCGTTCACCGCCGCACCCATCGCCCGCCGGCTGCTGCGGGACGGCTCGCTCGCGCTGCTGCCCGCCATCCTCGTCGGGTCTCTGATGGTGGTCGGGGCCGACCTCGTCGCCCAGCACCTGCTGCCGGCCGACATGTCCGTCCCCGTGGGCGTGGTCACCGGCGTGGTCGGCGGGCCCTACCTGATCTGGCTGCTGGCCACCGCACGACGAACCCGGGAGACCTGAGGATGACCAGCACGACCCCACGGACCGTCGACACGCTCCCCTCGGCGCCGCCGCAGCTGTCGGCCCACGGCGTGAGCCTGGCCTATGACGGTCGGACCGTGGTGCACGAGGTGGATCTGCGGATCCCGACCGGACGCGTCACCGTGGTCGTCGGCGCGAACGGCTGCGGGAAGTCCACCCTGCTGCGTGGCCTGGGGCGGCTGCTCTCGCCGACCGCCGGCGAGGTCCGCCTCGGTGGCGGCGACATCGCCAGGATGCCGACCCGTGAGGTCGCCGAGGTCCTCGGCCTGCTCCCCCAGCAGCCGATCGCCCCGGAGGGGATCACCGTCGGCGACCTGGTGGCCCGCGGTCGGCACCCTCACCAGCGGGTGTTCCGGCGCTGGTCGGCGTCCGACCAGCAAATCGTCGCGCGGGCGCTGGCGGCGACCGAGACCCAGGACCTGATCGGCCGCCGCGTCGAGGAGCTGTCCGGCGGACAGCGCCAGCGGGTCTGGATCGCCATGCTGCTGGCCCAGGACCCGCGGGTGATGTTGCTCGACGAGCCCACCACCTTCCTCGACATCGCCCATCAGATCGACCTTCTCGAGCTGCTCGGGGAGCTGAACCGGGTCGGCGGGACGACGGTGGTGATGGTGCTGCACGACCTCAACCTGGCGGCCCGCTACGCCGACCACCTCGTCGTGATGGCCGCCGGCCGGATCGTCCGCGAGGGCAGTCCGGCGGCGGTGCTGACCGCGGAGACGGTCCGGTCGGCGTTCGGCCTGGAGTGCCGCATCATCAGCGACCCGGTGACCGGTACCCCGATGGTGGTCCCGGAGGGGCGGCGCGGACGCAGTCAGGCGTGACCGGATCGACGCCATCGGGGCGAGAAGCCCACTTTTGTTAGGTTAGGCTCGCCTGACTGACTGGATGTGACTGTTCGATTCCCGAGGAGTTCCCGTGTTCTTCACCCATCGTCACCGCCCTGCGATCGCGGTCGGCCTGGCCGCCGTACTGTTCGCCGCCGTCGGCTGCGGGAGCGGCAGCGGGGCCGCGACCTCGACCGCGACGCCGTCGAGCAGCGCGTCGGAGACCGCTGCGGGCGCCTTCCCGGTGACCCTCACGCATGCTCTGGGTTCCACCGAGATCACCGCCGCCCCCCAGCGTGTCGTCGCTCTCGGCTGGGGTTCGGCCGACGCCGCCCTGGCCCTCGGGGTCGTCCCGGTCGGGGTGGACAAGCAGACCTTCGGCGCCGACGCCGACGGGTTCATGCCGTGGTTCGCGGAGGCGCTCACCGCCGCCGGGGGCGAGAAGCCGGCCGCACTGACCACCGGCGAGTCCCCCGCGTTCGAGGAGATCATCGCCACCGATCCCGATCTGATCCTCGCCACCTATTCGGGCATCACCGAGGCTGACTACGCCAAGCTGGCCGCGATCGCCCCGACTGTCGCCTACCCGGAGACCCCGTGGAGCACGCCCGTGGCGTGACGTCATCACCACCGCAGGCACCGCGCTCGGCAAGAGCACGGAGGCCGCGGCCCTGCTCGCCGACATCGACGGCCAGGTCGCCGATGCGGCCGCCGCGCACCCCGAGTTCGCGGGCAAGACGATCGCCGCAGTCGCCGCCGACCCGGCGGCGTTCTACGTCTACACGGTGGCCGACCCGCGGGTGCAGTTCCTCGAGGACCTGGGGTTCACCGTGGCTCCGAGCGTCGCCGAGCTCGACACCAAGGAAGCGTCGTTCTACTACACGCTGAGCCTGGAGAACGTCGACAAGCTGACCTCCGACGTGCTGTTGAGCTACGCCCCGGACGCCGACCGGGCGGCGGAGATCGCCGCGGA
This sequence comes from uncultured Actinomycetota bacterium, assembly GCA_963700115.1. Lineage (GTDB taxonomy): Bacteria > Actinomycetota > Actinomycetes > Mycobacteriales > Nakamurellaceae > Nakamurella. The sequence continues at coordinate 2,716,351 of OY969473.1, forward strand.
TCCGACGCTCGCGTCGATGCCGCAGGTCAAGGCGGGCACGGTGGCCTCGATCAGCGGGGAGTCGCTGGTGTCGTCGGTGTCGCCGCCGACCGCCCTGTCCCTGCCCTGGGGCCTGGACGACTTCGTCACCGCGCTGGCCGCGGCGGCCACCAAGGCCTGAGCCCTCACCTGACCTGACGGCGGCCGACGGGAGTTCCCGTCGGCCGCCGTTCGGCGTTAGCCGGATTCGGGTGCGTCAGGTGCTCAGGACGTCGGCCAGGTTGAACCGGACGATCTGCTCCAGCTGCGCATAGGTGCACGACTCGGGGTCGCGGTCGGGGCGCCAGCGCACGAACTGGCCGGTGTGCCGGAACCGCTCACCCTCCATGTAGTCGTAACGGACCTCGACGACCCGCTCCGGGCGCAGCGGCGTGAACGACAGATCCTTGCCGGAGTTCCAGCGGCTGCCGGCGTTCTTCTGGGGCGTGCGCTCACCCTCCTGCAGCGCGGCCCAGTTCCACGGGTGCCCGTCGAAAGTGGTGACCAGCGGCTGCAACTCGGCGTACAGCTTCTTCCGGGTGGCCATCGGGAACGCGCCGATCACGCCGACCGAGGCGAGCACACCCCGGTCGTCGAAGAGCCCCAGCAGCACCGAGCCGATGGCCTGGTCGTCGGTCTTGTGGGTGCGATAGCCGGCGACGACGCAGTCCGCGGTGCGCTCGTGCTTGACCTTCGTCATCACCCGCTTGTCGGGCTGATAGCGCAGGTCCAGTCGCTTGGCGATCAGCCCGTCCAGGCCGGCGCCCTCGAACTCGTCGAACCACCGCTGGGCCTCGACCCCGTCGGTCGTCGCCGGCGTGACGTGCACGGGCGGCTGTGCATCGGCCAGCGCCGCCTGCAACCGCTCGCGGCGCACGCTGAACGGCTCGTTCATCAGGTTGTCGTCACCGAGGGCGAGGAGGTCGAAGGCCACGAAGCTCGCGGGCGTGGCCTTGCTGAGCATCGCCACCCGACTGGCCGCCGGGTGCACCCGCTGCTGCAGTGCCTCGAAGTCCAGCCGATTGCCGTCGAAGTCGGCGACGATGATCTCGCCGTCGATGACCGCCCGCTCCGGGAAGTTCGCCAGCACCGCCTCGACGACCTCCGGGAAGTAGCGGGTCATCGGCTTCTCGTTGCGGCTGCCGATCTCCACCTCGTCGCCGTCGCGGAAGATGATGGAGCGGAAGCCGTCCCATTTCGGCTCGTACAGCTGACCCGCCGGGATCGCCGGGGCGGGCTTGGCGAGCATCGGGGAGACCGGGGGCATCACGGGTAGGCGCACCGGGTCAGTCTCCCCCGTCGGAGCAGTGTGGAGCGAGGGGGCTGCGGGCCGGGTTCGCCGGTGCGGACCGTCCCAACGGGCTGGCGGCAGCACCGCGGTTAGGGTCAGTCCATGGCCGACGCCGAAATCCTCGAGATCCCCGCGCCCGACGGTTCCGTCCGGTCCGTCCGCATCAGCAGCCCGGGCCGCGTGCTCTGGCCCGAGACCGGCGTCACCAAGCTGGAACTCGCGCGCTACCTGGTGTCGGTGGGCGATGCGTTCGTGCGCAATGCCGGCGATCGGCCGATCAGCCTGGAGCGGTTCCCGGGCGGGGTCGACGGAGAACGCTTCTTCTCCAAGAACCCACCGAAGGGCGCACCGGAGTGGTCCCGCTCGGTGATGTGCACCTACCCCTCCGGGCGGAAGCACCCCCAGCTGGTCATCGACGAGATCGCCACCGCGGTGTGGGCGGCACAGATGAACACGGTGACGTTCCACCCGTGGCCGTCCCGGGCGGCCGACATCGACCTGCCCGACGAGATGCGGATCGACCTCGATCCACAACCCGGCGTCGGGGTGACCGAAGCCGTGGAAGCCGCGCATGCGCTACGCGAGCTGCTGGCCGGGATCGGGCTGACGGCGTGGCCGAAGACGTCGGGCAACCGGGGCATCCACGTCTTCGTGCCGATCGTGCCGACGCTGGAGTTCCTGGACGTGCGGCATGCGGTGATCGGGGTGGCCCGGGAGCTCGAACGCCGGCTGCCGGATCTGGTGACGACGGCGTGGTGGAAGGAGGAGCGCGGAAAGCGGATCTTCGTCGACTTCAACCAGGCCAACCGGGACCGGACGATCGCCGCCGCCTACAGTCCGCGACCGCTGGCCGCGGCGACCGTGTCGATGCCACTGAGATGGGATCAGTTGGACGGCGTCGACCCCGCTGCCTTCACCGTGCGGACGGTGCCCGACCTCGTCGCGGCCGACGGCGACGCCTGGGAGACGATGCACGACTCCCCCGGCGACGTCCGGGCCGCGCTGGCCCTGTGGGACGCCGACGTCGCCGAGCGCGGACTCGGCGAGCTCCCGTTCCCGCCCGACTTCCCGAAGATGCCGGGCGAGCCGCCCCGGGTACAGCCGTCGCGTCAGCGCAGGCCGGACGACCAGTACAGCAGACCTGACTGAGTCTCAGAGACGGCAAGGCCTGACTCTGCTGATCACACCCGCGGTGGGGAGTGTCATCGCGCGCCGTCCGCGATCACCGCCAGACGCTGCAGCTCTGCGACGAACACCGCAACGTTGTCCAGCGTGAGCAGCCCGTCGCCATCGGAGTAGAGCGCGCCGCGGTCGATGGAGATGTGCATCGGCTCGACCGGCTCGGCTTGGCCGGCTTTCTCGGTGAGTGTCAGCTGTATCGACGACCCGAACACGGCGGAGTTCTGCTCGTGGGTGCGGTAGTAGTTGCCGGGCCCACCCGGATCCCAGGTGTGATGCCCGGACCGATCACACCACTCAGGACAAGCCGTCACGGGCACCAGGGCGGCGAGCGCCGCGTGGTCCGCCTTGTCCTGCATGGTGCGCAGGTCGCTCAGGATCACCCAGTCGCGCGAGCGCTCGTCGAAGGCGCTGCACTGCTCGCGCAACGCCCGCGATGCATCCGACTGCCAGCCCTCGCCCACGCTGAACGGGTCCGTGATCGACGGATCCAGCGGCATCGTCACCACAGCCGGACGGCAGCCGTTCGCCGGCACCTTCCAGTGCCCCTCCCGTCCATCCCGGGTCGCGATGAACTCGTCGTCGCCGATGCCGACGATGGTGCCCGCGCACACCATGAACCCGTACTCCTCGTCGAAGAACTGGTAACGGTCGCCGGGGACGAGCTTCTTCGTGGTGTCACGAAACAGGTCGCGGAGGAGCGCAACGGCGGATGGGGTGATGCTCATGTTGCTGTCCTTTCACACGGTCCGCGGTCCGGACGGATCCCGGCGCGGGTCGATGCTGATGCTGATGGCGGCGCCGAGGCCTGACACGTCGCTCGCCGGCCGCGCAGTCCGGGCGAGGGTGCGGCATCTGTGAACGTCCGACGCCCGGCCCCCTGCGCAGGGTCCCCTGGAAGGTGACCGGAGGGATCGGCTGGACTTGACGGTGGCTCGCGAAGGGCGTCGGCGACCGACCCCGCGTCCGGTCGGCCGCCGACACCACCCCCGACGTTCGGCGGTGTCGACGGCTGCCGGAGCTCCGATGCTGTCGGGGCCGGGGCGACGACCGTTCGGGCCCCGCCCCGGCGACCCGGCTCAGCCGCCGATCGGAGTCGGGTTGATCGGATCCGGCGGGACGGGTACGGATCCGCGGATCCGGTTCTGGGCCTGGCACTGGCTGGTGCAGTCGCTCGAGCCGGCCGAAAGCTCGATGGCGTCATGGCCGAGCACTCCACCCATCCGGCCTCCGGACGTCACCAACCACCGGGCGACCGTGGCGCTCTGGAAGGTCTTGGTCGCCACCTGGGGGCTGTCCCTGCCGAGCAACATCACGTGGTAGCCGACCGGATCCTGCGTGGCGGTGACGGCGGCGACACCGTCGCCGAAGTTGATGCGTCCGGTGAACGGGTTGACGAAGTAGAACAGACCGGCACCGAGAGTGTGGACGATCTCGACCGGGGTGCCGAACTCGGGCTCCATCTGGAAGATGCCGCCCTGCGCACCGTCCTTGGCCTGGATCTTGAGCTTCCCGCCCGCCACCTCCATGATGAGAACGAAGGTGCCGTCCTTGATCTCGAGTCGCTGCACCGTCACGCCGGCCATCTGGGCGGGCGTCAACGTGGGCACCTTGGAGTCGAACACCACGGTGGGCCGGGTGACCATGCGCTGGGTGTCGGGTGCGCCGGTGAGAGTGTAGTTGTAGGCCCCCAGCGTAGCCGGGTCGATGTCGAAACCGACGTTGCGGCCGCGGACCGTGATGGTGCCGGTGGGCCTCACCGACTTCACGGACACCGACTGGCCGGCCGCGGGGTTGTAGACCGTGCCGTTGAGGGTCACTGCGAAATCACCGCCGACGGAGGTCTTCCCGGACGCCTGGGCGGTGCCGCCGGCGGCGAGTGCAGAGGCGGCGACGGCGGCCGCCAGCAGCGCCGTACGGGCGGCTCGGAGGATGGGACGGGATCTGAACACGGAAACTCCCGGAAGTGTCGGACGGCCTGAGCCGCGGTGGACCGCGCTATGCGGCAGACCTACTGTCGGACAACGGACGTCGGTTCGGCCATCGGACCTAGGTACTAGTACCTGGCCGGGCGCCGGTCCGCCGACCTCAGCTCCGCGTACCCGGGAGGTTGTCCCGGGCCCACATCGCCGCACTCGTCCGGTCGGAGAGGCCGAGGCGCCGGAACAGACTGCCCACGTGCACCTTGACGGTGCGCTCGCTGATACCCAGGTCGCGGCCGATCTGCCGGTTGGACAGGCCTTTCGTGAGCAAAACCAGGACCTGGCGCTCACGTGCACTGAGCTGCTCGCTGAGCGGGACCGCTGCGGTGGGCAGGAGGGCGGTGGCGATCCGCGGGTCCAGCGGGGCATGCCCTCGAGCAGCCGAGCGCACGCCCGACAGGATGTCCGTCGGGTCGCTGTCCTTGAGGAGATAGCCGACGGCCCCCGCACGGAGCGCTTCGGTGACCCTGGCGGTGTCGTGGAATGACGTGAGGACGACGACGCGGGTGCTCGGGCAGGCCGCGAGCACCCGTCTGGTCGCCTCGACGCCGTCGACGACCGGCATCGAGAGGTCCATCAGCGTGACGTCGGGAAGGGACGCAGCGGCGACGGCGGCGGCCGTCTCACCCCCTGTCGCCTCCGCCACGACCTCGAGATCCGGGGCTGCTCCGATCAGGGCGGCCAGCCCGGCCCGGACCAGCGGATGGTCGTCGACCAGTAGTACCCGGGTCGCCGGAGCCGGGACCGTCATCCGACGAACCTCAATTGCCAACGGGTTCCGGCCTGGGGGGCACTCGCGACTCGCAGAGTCGCGCCCGCCTCGGCGGCGATGTCGCCGAGCACCCGCAGCCCGAAATGGCCTTCCAGCGGCCGGGACAGGACCCGTCCGAGATCGAAACCCACACCGTCGTCAGTGATGTCGAGCACGACGTCCGAGTCCTCCCGCACCAATCTGACGGTGGCGCTCGACGCCGCCGAATGCCGGCTGATGTTACCGAGACACTCCCGGGCCACCCGATACACCAGACGCTGCCACGCGGGATCCAGGTCCGGCGCGTCGGTCTCGACACGCACCTGAATCCCTCGTCCACGAAGGCCGGCGACCAGATCCTCCAGTGCCGACGAGATACCGCCGTCGGTCAGGCTCGGCGGGTAGATGTCCACCAGCAGCGATCGCAGACCTCCGATGCTGGTACGGACGGTCGCAGCGGCCCGGCGGAGTTCGGCCGCAGGCCCGGCGCGACCGTCGGCTTCTGCTTGCTCGGCAGCGCCGGCGACCGCGAACGAGGCGGCAACCAGGTCCTGGACCACACCGTCGTGCAATGTGCCGGCGATGCGGCGTCGTTCGTCGGTGGACGCGTCGAGCGTCCGCTGCAACAGCAACTCCCGTTGGTCCTGCGCCGCCCCGAGGCGATCCAGGAGTCGCCAGAGCACCGGGAGCAGCAACACCACGAGGATGAGCAGGCTGCTGAGGGTGATGCCGGCGAAGCTGCGGAACAGCTGGGCGCTACGTGCGGTGACCTCGTCGTAGCGGAAGTAGGCCTCGAAGAGCAGCGGGCTGCCGGATGGCGTCCACACCGGACGGTAGGTCTCGAGGAGTTGACCGCGGCCCCGTTCGTAGACGTTCTCCGGGGCGTCCAGATCGGAGACCTCGGCACGGGTCTGTGGATCGCGGAAGACTTCCTGCTCGTCCGCACCGAGTGGGAACACCGCATCGATGAGGCGGGGCTCGTCGGAATACAGGATGCGCCCGGCCGGGTCCCACACCTTGACCCGTACCAGCTGCGGACCGGCGAGTACATGGTTGTGCACCACGTCGTCCATCGCTGCCACCGCGGCCGGGTCGCCCTCGAGGATGCTGTCCTGGAGGGCCGGCTGCACCAGGAGGTCGGCCATCAGATCGGTCGTCTTCGCGGCGTCGGACACCGCTTCTGCTTCGGCCAGCCGCCGGGCCGCGACGACCCCGGCGACTCCGACGGCGACGATCACCACCAGAGCGCCGGTGATCACCTGGAGGAAGACGCGCCGCCGCAGCAGCGGCCGCTCGGTGACGGCCGCTACGCCGGCGGCGAGGACGACCCAGGCGGGACCGTCATCAACGGAGTCGCTCATCGATGGCCGGAGCCGTCATCCCCTCCACCGCGACCGGAGCGGTCCGCGCGGCCGCTCGAGTCGGAATCATCCGAACCGGAGTCACCGGAGCCGGAATCGTCGGAACCCGAATCGTCGGAACCGCGGGCGTCGAAGTCACGGCCGGAGTCGCGGCCGCCCTGATCGTCGCCGGTCCCGGAACCGCGGCGGCCGCCGTGGTCGTCACCCGGCTCGACCTGCCGGGACAGGCCGTGGTCGTCACCCGGCTCGACCTTCCGGGACCCGCCGTGGTCGTCCACCGACGCTCCGGTCGAAGTCGTCGTGGTGGTCGCCGACGTCGTGGCGGTCGCCGTGGGGGTCGCCGAGGTCGTGGTGGTCCCGGTCGTCGCCGGTTGCGCGTCGAGGGTCACCGAAACGTCATCGTCGAGGGTCGTGAAGCCGCCCCGGTCGTCGAGCGTTCCCGTGGTCAGCACCGCCGATTCGGGCACGCGCACAGGGACACTGTCCCCGAAGGACGCGTTGCCGACGAGGCCCACGATCGCGGGGACACATGCCGCCACCATCAGCCCGCCCAGAATGGCCATTCGCTTCATATCCGTACTCCTCATCGTGAACCTCCTTTGTCTCGCGGGAGACGGGCGTGGCGGTATCGGACCTTGGTACTAGTACCGATCGCGGCGGGTGGACCCGACGATCCGAACAGAAGAGTGTCGGGACCATCCTCCCCCGTAGGAAGGGAGAGCGACGCCAGTGGACTGCGATATCCGCATCATCCTGCCGCGAGCGTGGCCGTCATTCAGGCCGTCACGACAGCACGGGACAGCTCCGACCGTGGATCGGTCGACACCGTCTCGGGACGCGACGCTGCGTCCTCCCCATGTCACGAGCGGTTTGCCCGTTGCTACGGGTCGGCGGACCGAACCTCGCCAACGCTGCCGGATGCACCGGTGCGGTACACACGGAGAACCTCGACGGCACCGGGGGGCGAGGGTAGGGCCACCGCTTCCGTCGAGGCCCAGACGTCGGTCCGGGCGCGGTGTTCCACACAGCCGATCGCGCGGGGCGGCACCGGGACGTCGATGCCGTCGCAGACCTGATCGCTCCTTGAGTCCCCGACTTCTCCTGGTTCCCGCTGGACAACCCCGGCCTGGTCTCGATCCCGCTCGGCTTTCTGTTCGGCGTGCCGGGCACGAACACCAGCAAGGAGGAACAAGGCCAAGTGGGGCCGAGTTGGAGGTGCGCTCGCTCACCGGGGCGCACGCCGAGAAGGCCGCCGAACCCACCGGACGGCGCCACATCGCTCACGTCCCGGGACACTGAGAACCGCTGCGGTGCCGGGGGTGTGGGTGCCACCGGCACCTGGGAGTCAGAGCTCGGCCAGGGTGGTGCACCAGGGTGACGGCCCATCGCGCCCGCATCGATGGCCGACGCGACCCGCTTCACACCGATTCGCTGCGGACGTCGCCGACCACGAACACCGGGTCGTGCGGGTTCCTCACGGTAGTGGCGTCGGAGTTCGAGAACTGCGGGCCGCCACGGGCCACCGACGGGCCGGCGTGTGCGCTGTCCGAGCTGCCCACCCGGCGGTCTCCACAACCGGCGGTCGGCAGCTCTGCTGGAGCCGGCGCCTGCCGGTACTGCCGCGACAGCAACCGGTAGAACCGCGACCGCAGCGCCCACCCGGTGACGCCCAGCCCGATGATCGCCACCAGGATGAACACGAGCGCCAGGCCGCGGGCCGGGCCGGTGCCGAACCAGCCGCCGATGAGGTCCGCACCTGCGCCATCGGTCATGTACGGGATGAACAGGAACTGGGCGATCGGCCCGATCAGGAACGCGGTCAGCGGTGAGGCCGATTGCTCGACGCTTTGCGCGAAGCCGAAGACCCGGCCCTGCCGCTCGAGCGGCACGACCCGTTGCAGCACCGTCTGTTCGGACGCCTCCACGAACGGAACCAGCAGCATGTAGACGTACATGCCGACCGACAGCATCAGCACCGACGGCTGCAGCGGGAAGGCGACGGTGACCACCCACAGCACCAGATTCGTGACCAGCAGGGTGCGCACCGGGTTGCTGCCGAGGCCGATCCGGGCGATCAGCAGCCCGCCGATGATCAGACCGGTACTGAGGACGCCCCACAAGAATCCCCAGGCGCGGACCGACATCATCGACAGCCCGTAGGCGTCCATCAGCGCCATGAAGGCGCCGCCGAGGAAGTTGTTGAACGTGGAGAACAGGATCAACGCCAGCAACCCGGGTGTCCGCCGGACCATCCGGTACGTGCCACGAAGGTCGGTTTTGCCCGCCGCGCCTTCGACCCGGACGATCTCCCTCTCCGGCACGTCGACCCGGGCGAGGTGCACCATCGCCAGCACGTTGATGACCAACGCGACGACGAGGACGTAGAACATCCCACCTGCCGCGACCAGCACCCCGCTGAGCACCGACGTGACCAGGAACGACACCCCCTGGACGGACCCGACGAGGCCGTTCGCCCGGTCCCGGCGGTCCTCGTCGATGAGAATGGTGACCAGCGTCGGCATGGCGATCCCGCGGATGTTGCCGGCGATCACGCCCACCATCAACACCACCACGAACACCCACAGTCGGCCGCTGGCGACGTCGCGGAAGGCGCCGGCCGGGGCGGTGCGCTCGATCAGCAGCGAGACGGCGTACAGCAATGACGACGCCGCCGTCGACAGCATGATCATCGATTTCTTGCGGTGGTGGTCGACGAGGCTGCCGAACCAGATGCCGGTGCCCGAGGTCAGCACCAGATAGAGCCCGGCGATCATCGCCGTCGCGAAGACCGACTGCGTCTCCAGGTAGACGAAGAACGTGATGGCGAAGAAGACCGTGAAGTCGATGACCGACACGAAGAGCGTGTTGACCAGCACGTTCAGGAACGGCGCCGGGAACGTCGTCCGGGTGCGGGTGGTCGGCGCGGTCATGGACGGAAACCTAACGGCCTCGTCCGACAGTGTGCCTCCCAATTTCGGGCCGGCAGTGCCACCGTCGTACCGAGCGTCGCGCGGGTCACCTCCCACCCGGCATCCGCCGGGGTGACGATGCGGGTAGCAGAAGAGGAACACCGGTCGCGCCGGACCCGCCGCGCCCGTCCGCCCGACAGTCTGGACGACCATGGACGACACCGCCCACCACTACGACGTCGCGGTGATCGGGGCCGGGCCCGCCGGCACCGCCGCGGCGCTGCGGGCCGCCGAGCTGGGCGCGTCCGTCGTCGTGCTGGAGGCGGACCGACTGGGTGGTACCTGTGTCAACACCGGTTGCGTGCCGACCAGGGTGCTGGCCAAGACGGCCCGGCTGGTCCGCGACGCCCACCACGCCCACGAGTACGGCATCGACCTCGGCACGCCGTCGGTCGACTGGCCGGCCACCGCGGCCCGGGTGCGGGAGCGGGTCGACAACGTGCGCGGGATCAAGAGCGAGGCACGACGATTCGCCGACGCCGGCATCACGCTCATCCAGGAGGGCCGCGCCCGGTTCGCCGACGACAGCACCCTGCTGCTGGACAGTGGGCGCCGGGTGACGGCCGACTCCATCCTGATCTGCGTCGGCGGCCACTCCCGCCGGCTGCCGATTCCCGGGGCGGAGTTCGCCACCGTGCCAGAGCACGTCCTGGACCTGCCCGCGCTCCCCCGCCGCGTCGCCGTCATCGGCGCCGGCAACACCGGCGCGCAGCTGGTCACCGTCTTCAACGCCTTCGGCTCCGACGTCACGCTGCTCGACCTCGCCCCCCGGGTGCTGATGGCATCGGACGCCGCCATCTCCGCGGTCGTTGCCGCGACGTTCATCGACCAGGGTGTCGACGTCCGCACCGGCATCGATGGCGTCGACCGGCTGACCCGCGCCGACGACGGCACGATCACGCTCGAGTGGCGCGACAGTGACACCGCCGTCTCGGCGGAGTTCGACGCGGTCATCATGGCGACGGGCTGGCCCGCTGACGTCGAGGATCTCGGGTTGGCCAACGCCGGCATCCACGTGGTCCGGTCAGCCATTCCCGCCGACCAGTACTTCCGTACCGTCGTGCCGCACGTGTTCGCGGTCGGCGACGCCAACGGCCGCGACATGCTGGTGCAGGCCGCCCAGTTCGAGGGTGAGGCGGCGGCCGAGAACGCAGTGCTGGGAGCGAACCGCCGGACCCCGCACCACCTGCTTCCGGCCGGTGGGTTCACCGATCCCGACTATGCCGGTGTCGGCCTCACGGAGGCGCAGGCCCGGGAGCGCGACACCGCGTGCGTCGTGGCGACGGTGCCGTTCGCCAAGGTGGACCGCGCCGTGATCGACGACCGCGAGACCGGCTTCCTCAAGCTGATCTCCGACCGCCGCCGTGAGCTCATCCTGGGGGCGCACGCCGTCGGAGAGAACGCGATCGAGGTCATCCAGTCGGTGACCACCGCGATGGCCGCCGGAATCGATGTGTCCACGCTGGCCAACGTCCGCTTCGCCTACCCGACCTACAGCGTGGTCATCGGGATGGCCGCCCGGGCGTTGCTCGCCGAGCCCGACCGGCCGGCCGCGCTGGAATAGCCGGGGCGAGGACTCATATCCGACTGGCAGTATCGATGCCATGGGTGTCGTCGTGGTGGGAGCCGGGATCTCCGGGGTGGCGTGCGCGCAGGTCCTGGTGGCCGCCGGAGTCGATGTGACGGTGCTCGACCGGGGCCGGGTGGTCGGCGGCCGGATGGCCTCCAAGCGCCACGACGGCCGGCCGGTGGACATCGGTGCGTCCTACTTCACGGTGTCCGATCCCGCCTTCGACGCGGTGGTCCGCGACTGGGAGGCGCGCGGCCTGGCCCGGCCGTGGACCGACACCTTCGACGCGTTCTCCGGGGACGGGCACGAGAGGAAGACCGGCGCTGTCCGGTGGGCCGCCCCGGCCGGGCTGCGCACCCTGGTCACCGATCTGGCGTCCGGGTTACAGATCCGCGGGCAGCACCACGTCGAGTCGGTCGACCGGGCTGACGGGACGCTGACCGTCGACGGCCTCGCCGCCGACGCGGTGGTGCTGGCGATGCCCGACCCGCAGGCGGCGCGCGCCCTGTCACCGGCGCTCGACGAGGTGGCGGCGGCGTTGACCGATCCGTTCCAGCCGGTGCTCAACCTGACCGCCTTCTGGGCCGACCGCTGCTGGAAGCCCCTTGACGGGGCGTTCGTCAACGATGACCCGGTGATCAACTGGATCGCCGACGACGGCCGGCGGCGCGGGGACGGCGCGTCGGTGCTGGTGGCGCACTCGACCCCGGACTTCGCGCGCCCCTACCTGGAACACCCCGCGGACGCGGCCGACGCGATGACCGCAGCGCTGCGCAGGGTGCTCGACATCGAGTCCGTGCCCGTCGTGACGCAGGTGCACCGGTGGACGTTCGGCAAGCCCGCCGGGCAGCGGGAGCAGCCGTTCTTCCTCGGCGCGGACGGCGTCGGCGTCTGCGGCGACGCCTGGTCGACCAGGCCCCGGGTGGAGTCGGCGTTCCTGTCCGGCCGAGCGCTGGGTTCCGCGCTGGTGGAACGCCTGCTCGCCTGATCGGTGCGGCACAGTGGGCCCGCAAGCTGGATGACGGTCGTCCACCGCGCACTCCCGGCGAGGGGGCGAGCATGGAGCGGACACAACAAAGCCCCCGACCAGATTTCTCTGGTCGGGGGCCTGTCGGTGGTAGCGGGGATAGGATTTGAACCTATGACCTCTGGGTTATGAGCCCAGCGAGCTACCGAGCTGCTCCACCCCGCGTTGCTCCTCAACTATATGTCACGCCCTGCTGCGAATCCAAATCGGTCCTGCACAACGGCTTTCGGCCGTGGACGGACCACCCTGGACAGGGGACCGCATCGTCGCGGCACCGCCCATGACGACGACAGCGCGGCCGGGATGTGTCCCGGCCGCGCTGTCGTCGCTCCCCACGTCGGCACCCGCGACGCGGGTGCCGACGTCGATCAGCCGGTGGTCGTCGGGACCGCGGTCTCGCCGGTGGTACCCGCGTCCGGCGCCGTGGTGCCGGCGTCGATCAGGTTCAGGTAGTTGCTCAGCGCCGCATTCAGCGCATCCTGCGCCGCACCGACCTCGGCGAACGAGCCGCCGGACTGCGCAGAGGTGACCGCGGCCAGCGCCGACTCCACCGCGACCAGCGCCGCCGCCGCGTCGGCCGGCAGCGGCTGCGCGGTGGTCGGCGGCTGGCCGGCGCCGTCGGACGTCGGCGGGGTGGAGGTCCCCGTGCCCCCGCCGTCCGGCAGCGGCTGCACCGCACTACCCGCGGCGTTCTCCAGCGCGGTCTCGATGCTGTTGCCGAGCCCCACCCGGCCCCCGTACCAGACCAGCACCAGGTTCAACTGGGGGTAGGACTGGCCGCCGGCCGCCTGCGCCTGGGCGTAGACCGGCTCGATGTAGAGCAACCCGTTCTCCAACGGCAGGGGCAGCAGGTTGCCGAACTTGACGTTCTGGATACCGATCAGGTTCAGGTTCCGGGAGATCTCCTGGTTGTTCCGGAGCACCTGCTGGACCTGGACCGGGCCCGGTGTGGTGGTGCCGCCCGGGAACCGGAGAACGGTGATGGCGCCGTAGGTGTCCGGATCCGAGGACGCCGCGATGTACCCACCCATGAACTGCCGTTCGAAGCCGGTCAGCGCGCTGGTGAGCTGGAACCCGGGCGTCTCCTGGCCGGGCAGCGCGACCTGCAGGTAGTACGGCGGTTGGGATGCGCTCCCGGCGTTGCCGTCGGCGGTCGGGTCGTTCGGAACCTGCCAGAAACCGGAGCTCTGGTAGAACTCCTGACCGTCGCTGACCTGGTACTTCGCCAGCAGCGAGCGCTGCACCTCGAACAGGTCCTGAGGGTAGCGGAAGTGCGCCTTGAGGTCGGGGCTGGCCTCGTCACCGGGGGTGATCAGGTCGGGGAAGACGCCCTGCCAGGCCTTCAGGATCGGATCGGTGTCGTCCACCCCGAACAGGGTCACGGTGCCGTCGTAGGCGTCGACGGTGGCCTTGACCGAGTTGCGGATGTAGCTCACCTGCGCGTCGACCTGGGCGGTCGCACCCTGCGCCACCTGCGAATTGTTGGTCGCGGTGTTCAGACTGACGTTCTGCGCGTAGGGGTAGTTCGCGGCCGTGGTGTACCCGTCGACGATCCACACGATGCGACCGTCGACCACGGCCGGGTAGGGCTTGGTGTCGGTGGTCAGGAACGGCGCCGCCGCCTCGACCCGCTCGACCGGGTCACGGTTGTACATGATCTTCGACGCGTCGTTGAGCTCCGAGGAGAACAGGAAGTTCGGCTCCCCGTACTGAGTGGTGAAGACCAGCCGCTTGAACAGGTTGCCGACGTCGACACCACCGCTGCCGGCGTAGGTGTAGTTGGCCGTGTCGGTGTCGTACTCGCGGGCGCCCTGGCCGGGCTCGGCCCCGACGATGGAGTAGTTCGCGCCCAGCTGGCCGTAGTAGATCCGGGTGAAGGGCTCCTGCACGGGGATCGGACCCTGACCCTCGTTGGAGATGTCTGACACGGCGTAGGCCGGGAAGCCGGTGCCCTGCGCTCCCCCGGCGACCTGGGTGGACGCACCCGCGACCTGGCTGGCCGGGGCCGCGACGAAGCCGTCGCCGTGGGTGTACACGAGGTGCTCGTTGATCCAGTTCTGCTGGTTCTCGGCGAGCTTGCTGATGTCGACCTCGCGGACGGCGACGATGTAGTCCTCGGTCGTCACCGTCGACGGTGTACCGGTCGACCGCCAGCTGCTGCGCGAAGCTGTAGAAGTTCTTGTTCTGCTGCTGCTGGATCCACGTCGGGGAGAGCAGGGTCGGGTCGAGCAGCCGGGCGTTCGGGACACTCGCGTTGGTCGCGACCAGCGAGCCGGGCGAGCCGGTGTTCGACGGGTTGTAGGGCACGTAGGTGACCTTGTCGCCGCCGATGCCGTACGCCGTCCGGGTGGCCTCGATGTTGCGCTCGATGTACTCCTTCTCCAGCGTGATGGCGTTGGGGGTGACCCGGACGCTCTGCAGGATCAGCGGCCAGGCACCACCGATGAGGACGCCGGAGAGCACCAGCAGCGCCAGCGCGACGGCCGGCAGCTTCACCGAGCGCAGGAAGGCCCCGACGAAGAAGCCGACGGCGCAGATGGCCGCGATGCACATCAGGATCAGCTTGGCCGGCAGCACCGCGTTGACGTCGGTGTAGGACGCGCCGGTGAACACCGTGCTGCGGTTGCTGAACAGCAACCCGTACCGGTCGAACCAGTACTGCACCGCCTTGACGAGGACGAACGCACCGACCAGAAGCGAGAGCTGGAGGCTGGCGGCCGAGGTGATCTTGCGGCCGGGGCCGGTGGTCCGGATGCCGCCGTAGAGGTACTGGACGACCAGCACGACGAAGAACGCGATCGCGGTGATGACGAACAGCCACCCCAGCACCAACTCGTAGAGCGGCAGATCGAACACGTAGAAGCCGACGTCGTTGCCGAACTGGGCGTCGGTGGTGCCGAAACTGGTGCCGTTGAGCCACAGCTGGACCAACTCCCAATTGGCCTGCGCGGAGAGTCCGCAGACGAGTCCGACGACGGCGGAGATGCCGATGGTGATCAGCTTCGGATGGCCCGAGATCGCGATGCGGTACGGCGCCAGCGGGTCGATCTCGTCGGTCGGCACGAAGACCGGGCGCGACCGGTAAGCCAGCACCATCGCCCCGAAGACGATCAGGCCGGCCAGCACTCCGGTGATCACGAACAGCACGATCCGGCTCAGGATCTGTGTGGTGAAGACCTCCTGGAAGCCCACCTCGGAGAACCACAGGTAGTCCACGTAGATGCCGACGAAGTTGAACCACAACACGAACAGGACAGCGATGCTGACCAACGCGATGATGACGCGGCGGGACCGGCGGGACATCGAAGGCAGGTTTATCGGGGGCCGCTGCACAGGGGCGCTCCAAATCAGGTTGTCGAGCTGGGTGGGCTCGTCGCGACGACGGACCCGGTTCGGATCCACCACCGCTGCGGGAGGTGCGGGTGCGGGAATGCGGACAGCCGGTCACCCACCGTCTGCACTCCTGACCCTGACCTAACTGTAGAGAAGGTGTGGGGAGTTCCTCGCCCACGCGTGAGCCGGTGCACTGACACCCAAGCGTTACCTGATCCACCCGGCCGGGCCGTGGGACCATCCCAGGATGACCTCCGTACCGCCACCGCCCGACGCCCCCTCATTCCTGGAGGACCCCTTCCTGGCCGTCGCCGTGTCCGAAGCCGAGGAGTTCGTCGGCACCGCCGGCTGGGATCAGCAACCGCAGCTGTTCGCACTGGTCCGGACCGCGGAGCTGTTGGCCACCGAGCCGCAGATGGCCGCGCATCTCGATCCGGACGTCGTCTACACCCCGATCGCCCAGGACCCGCTGCCCGCCACCGACCTGCCGGCGAAGCTCCAGCAGATCGCCTGGCCGCCGGCCGTGGCCGGCTGCGTGCTGGTCCAGGAGATCGTCGTGCTACCGCCGTCCGCGCAGGACGCCCTGCCCGACGACGCGGGGGAGGCCGCCGTCATGGCGGCCGCGCACCCGGACCGCACCGAGGCCCGGCTCGCCGTCGGTGTCCTGCGCGACGGCGGCGCCGCCTGCCTGATGCGACTGGCCGGCGAACATTCCGACGCCCCGCTGCGGGGCGCCGACCTCGCTCCGAACCTGGTGGCGGCCCTGCGACTCACCTTCCAGTGAGGTCCGCGGCGGCGCCCGGTGGGACCGCCGCGGTCAGCAGCCGGTGGTGGGGCTGCCGTTCTTCACCGCGTCGAGTGCGGACATCGCGTCGTCGAGGCTGCCGACCTTGACCAGGGTGAGCCCGTCGGGTACCCGGGTGAGCGCCTCGGCGCAGTTCTGGTCCGGGACCAGGAAGACGGTGGCGCCGGCGTCGCGCGCCGCGATCAACTTCAGCACGATCCCGCCGATGGGCCCGACCGTGCCGTTCTCGTCGATGGTGCCGGTGCCGGCGATGAAGTGCCCGCTCGCGAGGTCGCCGGGGGTGAGCCGGTCCAGCAGGCCCAGGGTGAACATCAGACCGGCAGACGGGCCGCCGATGCCGGAGTCGGCCAGCGCGTTGGCGATGCTGAACGGGGCCACCGGCCGCTGGACCGCCGAGATGCCCAGGAAGCCCTGGCTGCCGCTCTCCGCGTTGGAAGCCAGCGTGACCTCGGCGTCGACGTCGCCGGTGGTGCCGTCGGCGGCGGTCCGCTCGACCGTCACCGTTGCCACGTCGCCGGGGGCGGTCGTGAGCAGGATCGCCCGGAGGCTGTCGAAGGTCGTCACCGGCCGGTCGTCGACGGCCACGATCCGGTCCTGCGGGTCGAGCACGTCGGCGCTGGGTGAACCCTCCGGGATGGTGCCCACGTAGACGACCTCGGGGTAGTCCAGGTAGCGCAGCGCGGCGACCTCCGAGGCGGACTGCGACTCCTGGAAGTCCTTGGCGTTTCTCGCCTGGACCTGCTCGACCGTCTGGTCCGGCGGGAACTGCTCCTCACGCGGCACCAGGGTGAAGTTGCCGGTCGCCCACAGACCCAGTGCGCCGAACAGCGTCATCCCGTCGGTGACCGACACGGTGGTCATGTTGAGGTGGCTGCCGGCGACCTCGGGCTCGTCCGCCGCGGCCGGGATGTCGGTTCCGCTGAAGGTGAAAACCGGGGTGCCGTCGTAGGTGCCCAGGGTGTTGATGGTGCTGCCCGGGCCGAGGGCGACGTACGGGATCTTGACCGTCGCACCCATCGTGACCAGCACTGATGTCAGCGACAGGCCGACCAGGAGCGCTCTTCCGCGCACGGTGAGCGACGTGAACCAGGACATGATGACCCACATTAGGCGGCGGTCGGCCCGGTTCGGCGCCGCCACCGGACCGCAGGCCCACGGCAATAGTCGCTCACAACCGGGGTCACCGGCGGGTCTCTGTCGGTACCGTTGTCGACATGACTCAACCGCCGTTCGGATTCGGATTCGGCTTGCCGAACGAAGACCCTTCTGACAGTTCCGGGCGGGGTGACGGCGTCCCGGGGATGCCGGCCGGCTTCGACATGAACCAGCTCGGCGCGATGCTCTCGCAGCTCGGCGCGATGATGTCGTCAGCCACCCCGTCGGCCGGCCCGGTCAACTACGACCTGGCTCGCAAGCTCGCCGTCCAACAGCTCGGGTCCACCCACCCGGTTGCCGGTGTGGACGTCGCCGCTGTCCGCGACGCGATCGCGCTGGCGGAGGTGTGGACCGAAGGGGCGACCTCGTTCCCCGCCGCCTCCCGCACCGTCACCGCGTGGACGCCGCGCGAGTGGGTGGAACAGACGATGCCGAGCTGGCAGAAGCTGGTCGCCCCCATTGCCGACCGGATGGGCGGTGCGCTGGTGGAGACGCTGCCCGCGGAGATGCGGGCGCAGGCCGGCCCGATGCTCGGCATGCTCAGCCAGATGGGCGGGATGGCGTTCGGCTCGCAGCTGGGGGCGGCGCTGTCCCAGCTCGCCGGCGAGGTACTGACCTCCACCGACATCGGGCTCCCGCTCGCTCCCGTCGGGACCGCCGCCCTGATGCCGCGGGCGGTCGCCGAGTTCGGCACCAGCCTCGGCCTGGCGGAGGATCAGGTCCGGCTCTTCCTGGCCGCCCGGGAGGTCGCCCACCTCCGGCTGTACCACGGTGTCCCGTGGCTGGCCGACAAGATCATCGCGATGGTGGCCGACTACGCCGCCAACATCAGCATCGACCTGTCCGCCGCCGAGGAACTCGCGTCGTCCTTCGACCCGACCGACATGGCCGCGCTCCAGCAGCAGCTCGCCCAGGGGATGATGGCGCCCGCGCCGACCCCCACCCAGGAGGCGATCGCCCAGCGGCTGGAGACGCTGCTGGCGCTCGTCGAGGGTTGGGTCGACACCGTGGTCGGCGCCGCCATCGGCGACCGGCTCCCCGGGGGCAGCGCCTTGAGCGAGACACTGCGCCGTCGCCGCGCGACCGGTGGTCCGGCCGAGCAGACCTTCGCGTCGCTCATCGGCATCGAACTCCGCCCGCGCAAGTTGCGCGCGGCGGCCGGGCTGTGGCGTGACCTCACCGCATCGCGCGGGGTCGACGGCCGGGATTCGTTCTGGTCGGACTACGACCTGCTGCCGACGTCTGAAGATCTCGACAAGCCGGACGAGTTCGTCGCCCGGGACAAGCAGTTCAACGAGCTGCTCGCCGGCCTCGGTGTCGACGGCCTCACCGCTGCCGACTTCGAGGACATCCCCCCGATGGACCCGGAGACCGGCCCGGCCACCGGCACCGACGGCACTGACGGCACTGACGGACCCGCCAAGGCCTGAGCGCGCTGATCGACCGGCCACCACCCGCTGCGGCGGGTGGTGGCCGGTCGGCATCTCAGGACGTGCTGGACTTCTCCCACAGGTTGATGCCCACGTCGGAGGCATGCCGGCCGATCTCCTGCAGCTCCTCGGCGGTGAAGTCCAGACGCCGGACCGCGGCCAGGTTGTCCTCCAGCTGCTGGACCGACGACGCACCGATCAGCGCCGAGGTCACACGCTCGTCCCGCAGCACCCAGGACAGCGCCAGCTGCGCGAGGGTCTGGCCCCGGCCGTCGGCGATGTCGTTGAGCGCCCGGATCCGGGCCAGCACGTCGTCGGTGATCAGCTCGGTGGACAACGAGCCGGGGCGGCTCGCCCGCGACCCCGCCGGAATCCCGTTCAGGTAACGGGTGGTCAGCAGACCCTGCCCCAGCGGGGAGAAGGCGATGCAGCCGACCCCGAGCTCGCCGAGCGTCTCGACGAGATCCGACTCGATCCAGCGGTTGAACATCGAGTACGACGGTTGATGGATCAGCAGCGGGGTCCCGAGTGCGGCCAGGATGGCCGCCGCCTCGCGGGTGCGCTCGGGCGAGTACGACGAGATGCCCGCGTACAGCGCACGACCGGAGGCCACCGCGGTGTGCAGCGCGCCCATCGTCTCTTCCAGCGGCGTCTCCGGGTCGAAACGGTGGGAGTAGAAGATGTCGACGTAGTCCAGTCCCATCCGGTCCAGCGACTGGTCGAGGCTCGCGAGCAGGTACTTGCGCGATCCCCAGTTGCCGTAGGGACCGGGCCACATGTCGTACCCGGCCTTGCTGGAGATCACCAGCTCGTCGCGGTAGGGCCGGAAGTCGTCCTTGAAGTGCCGGCCGAAGTTGGTCTCGGCACTGCCGTAGGGCGGCCCGTAGTTGTTCGCGAGATCGAAGTGGGTGACGCCGAGGTCGAAGGCGCGGCGCAGGATCTGTTTCTGGGTCTCGAAGGGGTTGACGTCACCGAAGTTCTGCCACAGGCCCAGCGACACGGCGGGGAGCTGGAGTCCGCTCCGACCGGTTCGCCGGTAGGGCATCGGGGTGTAGCGGTCGTCCGCGGCGGTATAGGTCACCGGCACATTGTGACCCATGGCACCGACAGTGATCTCCTGCCGCCACGAGACAGGTCGTCTGCCGAGGCCGGCGAGGCGCCGCTGTCCGGCGCGGCCGACCGGCGGGTTCAGCACCAACAGCCACCGAGGGCGGTAGCGTGACCTCGATCCAGACACCGGTACGGAAAGGTAGAACCATGGCTGAGACCTACAACGGCTACTGCGTGAAGTGCAAGGAGAAGCGCGACTTCGACGGTGAGGTGGCGGAGACCAACGGCCGCCGGATGGCCAAGGGCATCTGCCCGGTGTGCGGGACCAAGATGAACCGGATCCTCGGCAAGGCCTGATCCACCGGTCTTCCCCACCGGGCGTCCTTGGGGGTTTGTGGACAACCCGGTCTCTCATCCGGTCCCTCCTGCGATGGTTCGTCCGGGGGGATCGGATGACCATCGAGAGCAGTGTGCGGCAGACCGGCAGAGCCGGAACGACCGCAGGTGAACCACGGACGACACGCCGCAGGCGGTTGCCCGGCGCCGGGACCGTCGTCCTCGCAGCCGGGCTGCGGGTCGTGGAGCGCGACGACCGGACCGTGCAGATCGGTGTCGAGCCCGGGCGTCGCATCCTGGTCCGGGACCCGCCGCCCGGCACGACCGACGTTCTCCGACTGGTCTCGCAGGGCGTCCCGCTCGCCGTTGCCGCCCGCCGGGTGGCCCTGACCCGCAGCGTCCCGCTCGACAGCTGGGACGGCGTCGTGGCCGGCCTGCTGGCCGGCGGCTTCCTGGTCCGGACCTCCGAGCCCGCGGCCGGCGCCGCAGCTCTCCGTGCCGCCGGTTCTCGCGATGCCGGTCCTGCTGGTGACCCGACCCGGACGTCACTGGCCGACGCCGTCGCCGTCATCGTGGGAACGGGACGGGTGGCCTCCTCGCTGGCGACCCTGCTCGCCGCCGCCGGCACCGGACACGTCCACCTCGATCCGGACCGCGCGTTGCGGCCGGGCGACGCGACCCCCGCCGGTCCGTCGCCGGACGACCTCGTCGACGCGACCGCAGTGCTCGCGTTCGACCCCGGTCGGCGTCGGGAGGAGCACCGCGCGGGTCTCGCCCACCACCGGCCGCCCACCCCGGCCGACCGCTCGACGCTCGCGGCGGTGATCCGCCGGGCCCGCCCTCAGGTCGCGGTGCACCGGCCGGCGGGCTACGTCCGTCCGGGACTGGTCCTGCTGGCCACCGACGGACCGCCGGAGCCGGAGGTCGTCCGCCGCCTGGTCTCCGAGGGCCAGCCGCACCTCGCGGTGCACGCCGGCGAGCTGCGGGGGGTGGTCGGGCCGTTGGTGCTCCCCGGACGGACGTCCTGCCTGCACTGTCATGACCTGCACCGGCGCGACGCCGATGGCGGCTGGCCCCGGGTGCTGCTCGCTCTGCGGCACAGCGTGGTGCTGCCGCCGGCCGTGCTGGCCACTTCGGTCGCCGCCCTGGCTGCGGACCAGGCGGTGCAGTTCCTCGGCGGCCGTCGGCCCGCGACGCTGGACGGGACGCTCGAGTGCGCCCCCGGTGAGTGGCGGGTGCGGCGACGGAGCTGGCGGGCGCACCCGGCCTGCTTCTGCCATCTCCGGTGATGCGGCAGCCGCCCGCGGCGGCGGCTGGGACAATGGACGGGTGACCGACATTCCGCAGGGCGCGATCAACCGCAGCGCGAAGCTGGTCGGGCTGCCCCTTTCCGCTGCCGGCCGGGTCGGCCTGGGATTCGGCCAGCGACTGATGGGTCGGACCAAGGACGAGGTCAGCGCCGAGATGTCGCGCCGGACCGCAGAGCAGGTCTTCGAGGTTCTCGGCACGCTCAAGGGCGGCGCGATGAAGTTCGGTCAGGCCCTGTCGGTGTTCGAGGCGGCGATGCCCGACGACGCCGTGGCGCCGTACCGCGAGGCTCTCACCAAGCTGCAGAACGCCGCTCCCCCGATGGATCCTTCCGTGGTGCGCCGCCTGATGGCCGAGCAGCTCGGCACCGCGTGGCCGACGTACTTCAGGGAGTTCGACGAGATCGCGGCCGCGGCCGCGAGTATCGGGCAGGTACACCGCGCGGTCTGGCGGGACGGCCGCGAGGTGGCGGTCAAGCTCCAGTACCCGGGGGCCGCCCAGGCCCTCACCGCCGACCTGAACCAGCTCAGCCGGCTGGGCCGGGTGATGCAACCGCTGATGCCCGGGCTGCAGTACAAGCCGCTGCTGGCCGAGCTGCGCGAGCGGGTGCTCGAAGAGATCGACTATGCCGCCGAGGCCGCCAACCAACGGCTGTTCGCCGCGGCCTACGCCGACGATCCGGAGATCGCCATCGGCAAGGTGGTGGCCAGTGCCCCGCAACTGATCGTCAGCGAGTGGGTCGACGGCATCGGGATGGCCAGGATCATCGCCGACGGCACCCGTGCGCAACGCGACACCTGCGGCCGCATCATGGCCGTGTTCCACTTCTCGGCACCCCAGCGGGCCCGTGCGCTGCACACCGATCCGCACCCGGGCAACTTCCTGCTCCGCAGCGACGGACGGCTGGGCATCGTCGACTTCGGGTCGGTGTCGCGGATGCCCGACGGGGCATTGCCCATCGTCGGCCGGCTGGCCCGGCTGTCGATCGGAGGGGACGCCGACGGCGTCATCGCCGGGCTCCGCGCGGAAGGTTTCATCCCGGACTCACTCGATCCGGATCCCGAGATCCTGATGAACTATCTGGTCCCCTACCTGGAACCGTTGCGGCACGAGGTCTTCCACTTCACCCGCGAATGGATGCAGCAGCTCTGGGCGATGATGTCGGACTTCTCCAGTCCGGAACTGAAACTCGCGCGCCGGCTGAACCTGCCGCCCCACTACCTGATGATCCAGCGGGTCACCCTGGGTTCCATCGGTGTCTTGTCGCAGTTGGACGCGAAGGCACCGTTCCGGGCCATCGTCGAGAAGTGGCAGCCGGGGTTCGCCCCCGACTGAGCTCCACCACCGGCCGAGCGTCACCACCACTCCGGTTCGAGCTTGGCCTCGATCGCCCGCAGGTGGGTACGCGCGCACCGGTCGCAGATCCACACCCGGCCCCGTTGTGGGTCGACCTCGAGAAGCCAGGTGAGCGGGGCGGTCTCGGCCATCGCGCCGCACTGCGTGCAGGTGACCGACATCGACGGAACCGGGCCGTCCGTGGCAGCGCTCATGCCCACAGGGTAGGCCGCAGTGCGGCCCACCCCGGGGGCGGACGGATGACGTCGGATCAGCTGCGCCGCCACCGGAAGCGGCTGGGCGACACCGTGGTGCGGGGGTCCGCCCGCTGCGCCCGACGCCGCCGGTACACCTCGGCCTCGCGCTGCAGCTGTTCGTGACGGTGACATCGCAGGAGTAGTTCAGGGTCCAGGTCGAAATTCATCGCAGTGCCTTGTCTGTGTGGAGTCTGAGGGGTGTAGCCGACGTCGGACACGACATCTGCTCTGGCGCAAGCGTTTCGCTGCACCGACGACCCGGACGGTGCCGGTACGACCGCTGTGACGGTGGGCGGACCGGCACCCGTCCGGGTGCGTTGCACGGTGCCGTGCCGGGGCGGCGTGGGTCAGGCCGCGACCTTGCGGGGGCGACCACGCGGACGCTTCCGCGCGATCACGACGCCCTGGTCGAAGATCTCGCCACCCCAGACGCCCCACGGCTCCTGCCGGTCGAGCGCACCGGCGAGACAGACCGCCCGCATGGGGCAGATCTGGCACAGCACCTTGGCGCGTTCCAGGTCGGCCGGGGCCTCGGCGAAGAAGAGGTCCGGTTCGGCGATGTGGCAGGGCAGGTCGGCGGCGACTGCCGACACCTCGTCTGCGCCGAACGCGACGCTGAGCAGTTTCACCATTGCCGATCACCTCCAGGAAAGAGTTGTTGTGTGTGCCCGGGAGAGAGCCGGACACCAGGAGTGGTGTTGATGCCGGGTTTCTCGGGGGAGAGACACAACAGCCGCGGCGCTCGGTGAGCGGGCCGCGGCCGGAGATGAGAACTACTGCCAGGTAGGACCTAGCAGGGACGCTCTCCCCGGAACCGACGGGTGGAATTGGGCGCGATCCAGCGCGTGGGCACGATGACGTGCGCCGGGGCCCGGTGACGAGCCATCCCCGCGACAGACGGGTCCCCGGCGACGTACTGCAGCAAGAATGCGTTCATCTCCGGGCCCCCTCTCTGTCGCTACTCCCCGTCGGAGGGAGGCAGTCGGTGTACCGGGCGATCGCCTCGGTTCGGGAAGGAGCGTAAAACCTGGTCGCAGAACTGCGCAACCGAATTAACGAGAAGATTTCACAATTGTTCCCGCGGCCCCGGACGGCGAGGTCGTGGTGCGCTGCACGCTGGCCACCACGAGGCGCTGCACGTCGGCTCCGTAGAGATCGAGCTTGCTGCGCCCGATACCCGGGATCGCCAGCAGCGCAGCATCATCGGTGGGACAGCGCTCCGCGATGGCGTACAGCGTCGCGTCGGTGAAGACAACGTAGGGCGGCACCGATTTCTCGGTGGCGAGGCCCTTGCGCCAGGCCTTGAGCTCGTCGACCAGCTCCGGATCGGCGGTGGACGGACAGTTCTCGCAGCGGCCGGACTTGATCTCCAGCGGGGTGCGGACCGGGCCGCCGCAGAACCGGCAGCGGCCGGGTGCGGTCTTCCCTCCGGCCCGGTTCATCGGCAGCGCGTCCGGCGCCAGGCCGTTGAGGAAGCGGCTGCGCCGACGGCTCTTCCGGCCGCCGGCCGCGCGGGCCAGCGCCCACGACAGCTGCAGCGTCCGGCGGGCCCGGGTGACGCCGACGTACAGCAGCCGGCGTTCTTCCTCGATCTCCTCGGGCGTTTCGGCGTGCTGGATCGGCATCGTGCCGTCGACCAGCCCGACGAGGAAGACGACGTCCCACTCGAGGCCCTTGGCGGCGTGCAGCGAGGCGAGGGTGACGCCCTCGACGGTCGGCGCGTGCTGAGCCTCGGCACGCTGTTCGAGCTCGGTGACGAGCTCCCCCAGGCCGGCGCCCTTGTCGACCTCGGCGAGATCCTCCGCGACCGAGACCAGGGCGACGAGTGCGTCCCAGCGGTCGCGCAGCGAACCGGCGGCGGGGGCGGCGTCGGTGAGCCCGACGTCGCGGAGCACCCGCCGGGTCGCCGGGACCAGCGCCACGGCGCGGCCGTCGGCCGGCGTGTCCACCCCGGACCGGGCGGCCATCCGGAGGGCCTGCATGGCCTGCCGGACCTCCGCCCGGGCGAAGAACCGCTCGCCGCCGCGCACCACGTAGGCGATCTTGGCGGCGGCCAGCGCCTGCTCGAACGCCTCGGACTGGGCGTTGATCCGGTACAGCACGGCGATCTCGGCCGGCGAGGTGCCGGCCGCGATCAGCGCCTGGCACCGTTCGGCCAGCGCGGCCGCCTCGGCTGCCTCGTCGGGGAACTCGGTGTAGACCGGTTCGGGACCGTCGGGCAGTACCGGGCGCAACCGCAGCCGGAACCGCGTCGTCGGGCCGACGGTGCCGGCGATGACCCGGTTGGCCAGCGACACCACCTGCGGCGTCGACCGGTAGTCCCGCTCCAGCTTGACCACCGGCGCGTGCGGGTAGCGGCGGTCGAAGTTCAGCAGGTAGTTCGGCGAGGCACCGGCGAAGGAGTAGATGGTCTGGTTCGCGTCGCCGACGACGGTGATCTGGTCACGGCCGCCCAGCCAGGCGTCCAGCACCCGCTGTTGCAGCGGGGTCACGTCCTGGTACTCGTCGACGAGAAAGCAGCGGTACCGGGCCCGGAACTCCTTGGCGACCTGCTCGTCGTCGTCCAACGCGGCGCAGGTGTTGAGCAGGATGTCGTCGAAGTCGAGCTGTTCGGCGTCGTTCTTCACCGACTCGTACGCCTCGAACGCCTTGGCGATCAGCTCGGCGTCCATCGGGGTGTCCCGCTGGACCTTGGCCACCGCGGCGGCGTACCCGGACGGGCCGACCAGGGTGGCCTTGGCCCACTCGATCTCGCCGGCCAGGTCGCGCAGGGTGGCGACGTCGGTGCCGGCGCCGACCCGGCGGGCGGCACCGCCGACCAACCGGAGCTTCTGCTCGACCAGTGGCCGGACCTGCTCACCGCCGGTGACCTTGGGCCAGAAGTAGCGCAGCTGACGCAGTGCGGCGGCGTGGAACGTCCGGGCCTGCACCCCACCGACGCCGAGATCGCGCAACCGGACGCGCATCTCACCGGCGGCCCGGTTGGTGAAGGTGACGGCGAGGATTTCCGAGGAGTGGTGCAGGTCGGCCGCGACGAGCTGGGCGATCCGGTGCGTGATGGTGCGGGTCTTGCCGGTGCCGGCGCCGGCCAGCACACACAGCGGCCCGGACGGCGCCGTCACCGCAGCGCGTTGCTCGTCGTCCAGACCGGCCAGTGGATCACTCACCCGACCATCGTCGCACACACGTACGACCGTTCCGGGTGTCTGTCCACAGCCCGGACGACGTGTCCGCCACGGCGTCCGGGACCCGGACCGGTCAGCCCCGGGCCCAGGCCTCGATCAGCTGGCGGGCGATGGAGATGCCCGACGGCAGCCCCAGCTCGGGGTGCCCCGCCTCGTCGGCCAGCACCGCGCGGACCTGCTCGCGCGTGACCCACTGCGCCGATTCGATCTCGCCCGCCCGCGGCGAGAGCACCGCGCCGGGTTCCGCGCGGGCCGCGAATCCCATCATCAGCGACCGCGGGAACGGCCACGGCTGCGACCCGAGGTAACGCACCTCGGTCACTTCCAGTCCGACCTCCTCGCGCACCTCCCGGATGACGGTCCCCTCCAGCGACTCGCCCGCCTCGGTGAAGCCGGCCAGGATCGAGTACCGGTTCGCCGGCCAGATCGGTTGCCGCGCCAGCACACACGCGTCGGCGCCGTCGTGGACCAGCATGATGACCGCGGGGTCGGTCCGCGGGAACTCGAGGTGGTCGTTCGGGCAGGTCCGCGACCAGCCCACGGTGGTGGGCCGGTTCGCCTCCCCGCAGCGCGGGCAGAACGGTGCGAGCCGGTGCCACGTGAGCACGGCCACCGCGCTGGTCAGCAGGCCGGCCTCGGTGTCGTCGAGCACTTCACCCCACTGCCGGAGACCACCGCCGGTCCGCCCCCAGCCGTCCGTCTGCTCGGCCGGCTGTTCCTCGACCTCGCCGGGGACGGCCCAGACGTCACCGCCGGCGACGACGCCCAGATGGACCGCGTCCCCCGGCGGGGCCTCGCCGAACTCCAGCGCCGGCCGGTAGCGCAATCGGACCTGTGTCCCGTCGGTGTCGGCGGCGACCCGGCCCTCGGGGTCGATGATCAGCACCCGGGCCGTCGGCCACGCCGCCGCAGTGTGCGCCGCCGAGCGGAAGTCCTCACCGCGGTCGGCGGTGCCCCGCGACAGCGTCGGCGCCAGCCCGCCGGTGAGCCAGCCCGCGGCCGCCGCGCCGGCGGCCACCGCCGGCGCCGCCACCTCGCCGAGCCCCTGGGTGCCGAGAACGCCGTCGGTGCCGGCCATCTCGGTCACGGCAGCGCGACCGGGAGGACGGCCGCCAACGGGGCGGCGATGGTCGACAGGTCGCCGACGACGATGCCCATGAAGGCGGCCGGGGCGAAGATCGTCCGAGCCAAATCGTGCACCTCGCCCGCGGTCACCGCGGCGATCCCGGCGCGGTAGCCGTCCAGCCAGTCCGGCTCCAGGCCGGAGCCGGCGAGCTGGGCGATCATCGACGCATACCCGGACTGGGTGGCCAGCGAGGCCGCCAACGTCCCCAGCGCGTAGTTCCGGGCCGACTCGACCTCGTTGTCGGTCGGTGGCGTCAGGGCCATCCGGCCGAGCTCGTACTGCGCCTCCCAGACGGCCGCCGCCGTCGACTCGGTGGTGGTGTCGAAGCCGACGGTGATCGCCGCCCGGCCCGGCCAGAACGACACCGACGAGGACGCGCTGTAGGTGAAACCCTTGTCCTCGCGGATGTTCTCGACCAGACGCGAAGAGAAGTACCCGCCGTAGACGAGGTTGGCCAGCTGCTGGGCGGGGTAGCCCTCGTGATCGCGGCTCACGGCCGGTGCCGACAGCCGCACCTGCGACTGGACCGCGCCCGGGTTGTCGAACGCGGCCAGCGGCGCCGCCTCGACCGGCGGCGGCGTCGACATCGGGACGGCGGTGCGCTCGGACCGCCACTCCCCCAGCGCCTCGGCGACCTGGGCGATCACCCGCGCCGGTGACAGGTCGCCGACGAGCACCAGCACCGCGCCGGTGGGCACGGCCTGCCGGCGGAACAGCGATCGGACCACCGCCGGGGTCACGGCGTCGACGTCCTCGGCCAGCGGGGTGTCCCAGGCCGCGGCGTGGTCGCCGAAGCGGCGCTCCTGGAGGTGCCGGCGGGCCACCGACGAGGGCTGCGACAGCGAGATCATCAGGTGCTCGTGCAGTCTCGCCCGCTCGACCCGGATCTCGTCGGCCCGGAAGGCCGGATCCGTGAGCGAGTCGCCCAGTACCGCGAGCAGCGTCGGCAGACCGGTCGACAGCACCGATCCCGCGATCACCAGCCGCTGTGCGTCCACCGAGGCATCGAGGTGTCCGCCGACCAGCGCGAGGTCGCCGTCGACCTGCTGGCGGTTGCGGGCGCCGGTGCCGAGCATCAGGGTGGCGGCCAGCAGTTCGGCGCGGGCGCTGTGCAGCCGGCCGGGAACCCGGCTCGCACTGAACGGGATCCGCAGCCGGGCCTCGATCAGCGGGGTGCCGGGTTTACGGACCGCGATGACGCGCAATCCGTTGTCCAGCACCGTGTCCACGGTGCGTGGCGGGCGTGCGCCGACCGCCGAGGTGAGGGCGGGGATCGCGCGGGCCCCGAGCGGGGTGCGACCGATCTGGGCGGCGGTGCGCCGCCGCGGTGCGCGCGACGGCCGGGCGGTCGCCACCGGAGCGGCGGTCTCGTCGGCCGGTGTCTTCGTGCGGCCGGCCATCAGCGGGCTCCGGCCGGGTTGATGCGCAGCACGGCGCGCCTTCCGGGGTCCAGGGCGGCCGCCGCGGCGGCGATCTCGTCGGTGGTGAGGTCCGCGACGATGCCGGGGATCTCGCTGAGCAGCTCGGCCCGGCCGTGCAGCAGCTCCAGCGAGCCGAGGCTGCGGGTGCGGGCGCCGATGCTGTCGTTCTCGCGGTACAGCCCGACCACGAAACGGGCTGCTGCTCTGCTCATCTCGTCGTCGGTGGGGCCCTCGGCGGCCAGCAGGGCGATCTGCCCGTCGGCGGCGGCGACCACGTCCTCCCAGGGGACGTGCGGCGGATGGAGGGCGCCGAGGACGAAGACGTCGGGATCACGCGCGTCCAGCGGTCCGCCGACGAGGCCCGGCGCGGCCCACATCTCGGTGGCGACCTCGCCCTTGGCGACGATCTGCGACTGCAGGCGCGACGACTCCCCGTCCGACAGGACGCTTCCCAGCAGCACGGTCGCCAGGTAGGCCCGCAGCTCGGCGACCGGGTCGGGCAGCCGCCAGCCGACGGCCAGCGCCGGCACCGGGGCCAGCGGGTCCTCGCGGTCCGCCTCCCGGACCCCGTCGGGCCACGGCTCGGCGAAGGACGGCCGCTCGGGCGCCGGCCGCGCCGGAACGTCGTCGAAGTGCCGGCGGACGAGATCCGCGGCCTCGTCGGGGTCGATGTCACCCGCGACTGTGAGCACCGCGTTCGCCGGGGTGTAGTAGCGCTCGAAGAAGTCGGCGCAGTCGGCGACGGTGGCCGCCTGCAGGTCCTCGAAGGCGCCGTACCCGTCGTGGGCGTTGGCGAAGGTGTCGAACAGCACGGGGGGCAGCTGGATCCACGGGAAGCCGCCGTACGGCCGGCTCAGCACGTTGAGGCGGATCTCCTCACTGACCACGTCGACCTGGTTGGCCAGATTCTCCGCGGTGATGGTGGGGGCGCGCATCCGGTCGGCCTCGAGGAACAGGCCGCGCTCCAGCGCGGCGGCCGGCAGCACCTCGAAATAGTCGGTGTAGTCGGTGTGGGTGGAGCCGTTGAAGATGCCACCGGAGGACTGCACCAGGCGGAAGTGCTCGAGCTTCGGCAGCGACTCGCTGCCCTGGAACATCAGGTGCTCGAAGAGGTGCGCGAAACCGGTGCGGCCCTGTGGTTCCGAGCGGAAGCCGACGTCGTAGTGCACCGACACCCCGATCACGCCGGCGGTGCGGTCGGGGGCGAGGACGACGCGCAGACCGTTGTCCAAAGTCAGCCGGGAGACCGGGTAGTCGGCGGTGGGCAGCTTCGGCCCGGAACGGCGGGACCGGGTGGCAGGTGCGGAACGGGCGGACCGGCGGGTGGCGGAAGGCACCCTGCCACCCTAGTCACCGGCGACACGCCGACGGTGGCGCCCACCGGCCCCGGGTTCAGCGCTGCGCGAAGTCCCGGTCGAGGCCGGCCAGTTCCGCCCACAGGTGACCGAGCGCCTCGCAGCCGCGGCGCAGCAGGTCGACCCGGGCGTTCTCGTTGGGGGCATGGATCTGGTCGTCGTCGGTCATCACGCCGATGAACACCAGCGGCGCGTCCATCGACTCGGCCAGCTCGGCCTCCGGACCGGACCCGCCCTCGCGGGTGAACAGCACCGGGTTGCCGTCGAAGGCTCGGCTCAGCGCGGCGGCCGTCGCGACCGTCGCCGGGTGCGTCGGGTCGACGTGGAGCGGGCGCACACCGCCGCCGTCCCAGTGCATCTCGACCCGGGCGCCGGGGGCGGCGAGGTCGGCGAAGAACGCCGTGACCGCGGCCATCACCGCCGCCGGGTCCTGGTGGCCGACGAGCCGGAAGGTGAGCTTGGCGGTGGCGTCGGTGGGCACGATGGTCTTGCCACCGGGGCCGGTGTACCCACCCCACATCCCGTTGACCTCCGCGGTCGGCCGGCTGCCGACGCGCTCCAGGGTCGACCAACCGGCCTCGCCGTAGGCGGCCCGGGACTGCGCCGGTCCGGTCAGCCAGCGAGCCTCGTCGAACGGCAGCGCGGCGGTGGCGGCCCGCTCGGCCGCGGTCGGCTCGATGACGCCGTCGTAGAACCCCGGGACGGCGATGTGCCGATCGTCGTCGTGCAGGGCGGCCACCAGCCGGCACAGCTCGGTCAGCGGGTTCAGCACGCCGCCGCCGAAAGAGCCCGAGTGCAGGTCGATGTCGGGTCCGTGGACGCGGAGCTCGCCGCCGACCAGACCGCGCATCCCGACGCAGACGCTCGGGGTGTCGGCGTCGAACATGCCGGTGTCGGTGACCACGATCAGATCGGCCGAGGTCTGTGCCGCGTGCCGGGACAGCAATTCGGCCGATGTGCGGCGAGCCGGACTCCTCCTCGCCCTCGACGAGCAGGGTCAGGTCGACGGCGGGGGCGGTGCGGCCGGTCGCGGCCAGGTGCGCCCGGACCCCCAGCAGGTGCATGAAGATGTTGCCCTTGTCGTCGCTGGCACCACGGCCGTGCAGCACACCGTCGACGATCTGCGGCTCGAAGGGCGGGTGGTGCCAACGCTCCTCGCCGTCGGCCGGCTGCACGTCGTGATGCCCGTAGACCACGACACGCAGCGCGTCCGGGTCACCCGAGGGCCAGTGCGCGTACACCGCGGGCAGTGCCGGGGTGTCGGTCCACACCTCGACGGTCGGGAAGCCGGTGCGGCGCAACGCCGCCGGCCAGGAAATCGGCACTGGCGAGCACGTCGCCGTGGTGGGCGGGGTCGGCGCTGACCGACGGGATGCGCAGCCACGCCATGAGTTCGGCGAGCCAGTCGTCGAAGCCGGCGACGACGGTGGAACGGACGGGGTCGACGTCAGCGGCAGTCATGTTCCGACCTCAGGGGGATTCGCTCAGCTGTCGAAGCCGAGCTTGCGCAGCTGCTTGGCGTCGCGCTGCCACTCCTTGGCCACCGTGACGTGCAGGTCGAGGTACACCTTCTTGCCCAGCAGCACCTCGATCTGGCCGCGGGCCCGCCGCCCGACGGCGGCGATCTTGGATCCGCCGGCGCCCACG
This sequence comes from uncultured Actinomycetota bacterium, assembly GCA_963700115.1. Lineage (GTDB taxonomy): Bacteria > Actinomycetota > Actinomycetes > Mycobacteriales > Nakamurellaceae > Nakamurella. The sequence goes on from OY969473.1 coordinate 2,748,242, forward strand.
ACGATGGCCTTCTGGGAGTCGCGTTCGACGTAGATGGTCACGTAGACGTCCATCATGTCGTCCCGGCCGGGGTGCGGCAGGATCTCCTGCACCAGCGCGGCCAGCGAGTGCGGGAGTTCCTCGCGGGCCCCGTCGAGGGTGGCCTCGCGGACGATCTCGGCGATCCTGGTCTCGATCGGCTCGTCGGTGATCTCGGCGTCCGGATAGAGCCGCTCGCTGACCGGCAGCGACGCGATCATCAGCCCGATGAGCGTGTCCACCTGGAAGTTGCTCTGCGCCGAGACCGGGATGATGTCCGCGAACGCGACGCACCTTCTCCAGCGCGATGAGCTGCTCGAAGACCTGGTTCGGCTTGACCCGGTCGGTCTTGGTGACGATCCCGATCACCGGCTTGCCCCGGGACTGCTCGGTGAGCTCGGCGGCGATCCGGCGGTCACCGGGGCCGATCTTCTCGTCGGCGGGGACGCAGAAACCGATCACGTCGACGTCGCTCCACACCTCGCGGACGATGTCGTCCGAGCCGCTCACCCAGCAGCGTGCGCGGCTTGTGCATGCCCGGGGTGTCGACGATGACCAGCTGCGCGTCGGACCGGGTGACGATGCCGCGGATGGCGCGCCGGGTGGTCTGCGGCTTGTCCGACGTGATGGCGATCTTCTGGCCGACCAGCGCGTTCAGCAGCGTGGACTTGCCCACGTTGGGCCGGCCGACGAAGCAGCCGAACCCGGAGCGGTGGGGGGTGGGGGTGTCTGTCATGACCGTCCTCGTCGTGCCGGCTCGGCCGGGATGTCCTCGTCGGTGACGTCGTCATCGGTGTCGGCGGGTGGGGCTGGGTGGTCGGGGTCGGTGGGATCGTCGTCGCGGGCCTCGTCGGCGCTCGCTCGGTGCACCAGCACCGTCTGTACCCGGGGCCGGCCCCGGCGGTCGGTGCCGCCCTCGGCGCGCAGCAGCAGGCCCTCGACCTCCGCCTCGGCGCCGGCCAACGGCACCCGTCCCAGCAGTTGGGCGAGCAGCCCGCCGACGGTTTCCACGTCCTCGCTGGGCAGTTCGACGTCGAACACCTCCCCGAGGTCCTCGACGGGCAACCGGGCCGAGACCCGGACCATGTCGTCGCCCAGATGCACGATCGGGTCCGGGAGGTCGGCGTCGTACTCGTCGGTGATCTCACCGACGATCTCCTCGAGGATGTCCTCGATGGTGACGATGCCGGCGGCCCCGCCGTACTCGTCGATGACCACCGCGAAATGGCTGTGGTCGCGCTGCATCTCGCGGAGCAGGGCATCGACGTTCTTCGATTCCGGCACGAACACCGGCGGCCGCATCAGCTCGGTGACCAGCGGCCCGGGATCCGCGGCGGCAACGGCACTGTCGGGTCGCAGCGCCCGCTTGACCATGTCCTTGAGGTACAACACGCCCAGGACGTCGTCGATGTTCTCGCCGATGACGGGGATCCGGGACAGCCCGGACAGGTCGCACAGGTTGAGCGCGTGCCGCATCTTCTTGGTCGACTCGATCCAGATGACCTCGGTCCGCGGGACCATCACCTCGCGGACGATGGTGTCGCCGAGAGCGAAGACGGACTGCAGCATCTCGCGCTCGGTCTCCTCCACGACCCCGCGGTCGCCGGCCATGTCGACCAGTTCGCGGAGCTCGAGTTCGGAGGAGAACGGGCCCTCACGGAAGCCGCGTCCGGGGGTGATGGCGTTGCCGATGAGGATCAGCAGGTTGGCCACCGGCGACAGCACCGCGGCGGCCGCCCGGGTGGTGCCTGCGGCGAGCAGGCCGACCCGGTAGGGATGCTGACGGCCGAGCGTGCGGGGCAGCACGCCGATCACCGCGTAGCTGATCACCACCATCACGACCACCACCGCGAGCAGCACCCAGAGACTGAACCCCCAGGTGGACAGGGCGACGGTGGTGACCAGCACCGTGGCGGTGAGTTCGGTGGTGACCCGCAGCAGCAGCAGCAGGTTGGTGTAGCGGGGCTTGTCGTCGGCAACGGTCAGCAGCGCCTCGGCGCCGCGGGTGCCGTTGCGTCGCAGTTCCTCGACGCGGGCGTGGGACACCATCGTGATGGCGGCGTCCCCGGCGGCGCACAGGCCGCCGATCAGGACCAGCACGGCGGCGAAGAACAGCAGGAAGACATCCATGCCGTCCAGCGGCGTCACGGGCGGGTCTCCTCCTCGGCCGACGTCCCGGTGGCGTGCAGGCCGACGGTGCCGAGCACCGCGCGGTCGACCGCCTCCAGCCGGGCCCGCGCGGCGGCGGTGGCCCGGTGCTCCCGCCACTGATCGAGCAGGTCGTTCTGCAGGCGGAACATCGCCTTCTCCTCGGCCGGCTCGACGTGGTCGTAGCCGAGCAGGTGCAGGATGCCGTGAACGGTCAGCAGGTGCAGCTCGTCGTCCAGCGAATGACCGGCCTCGCGAGCCTGCTCCCGGGCGACCGCCGGGCACAGCACGACGTCGCCGAGCAGCGCGGGGCCGGGACCGGCGTCGTCCGGACGACGGGCGGTGTCGAGCTCGTCCATCGGGAAGCTCATGACGTCGGTCGGGCCCGGCTCGTCCATCCACTTGATGTGCAGCTCGGTCATCGCCTCGACGTCCATCAACAGCACCGACAGCTCCGCGAGTGCGTTGATCCCGAGCTCACCGAGCGCGAAACGGGACACCGACACCAACGCCAGCTCGTCGACGGCGACGCCGGACTCGTTGGCGATCTCGATGCTCATCAGGCGGGGTCACCCGTCGGTTGGCCGGGCTCCGGACGGCGGGGCGCCTCCGGGCGGGTGCGGTGCTCGGTCCGCGGACCGGTCGGGCGCCGGGTCTCCGGACCGCCGTAGCGCGGCGGCCGGCCGGGCTGCCGGTCCTGCACCAGCGGGTTCGGTTCCGGGTTGAGGGCCGACCAGCTCTCGTAGGCGTCGACGATCTTGCCGACGAGCTGATGCCGGACCACGTCGGTGGACGTCAGCAGCGAGAAGTGCACGTCCTTGACCGAGGCGAGGATCTCGCGGACGACCTGCAGACCGGACTTCTGCCCGCCGGGGAGGTCGATCTGGGTGACGTCACCCGTCACGACGATCTTGGATCCGAAGCCGAGCCGGGTGAGGAACATCTTCATCTGCTCGGGGGTGGTGTTCTGCGCCTCGTCGAGGATGATGAACGCGTCGTTGAGCGTCCGGCCACGCATGTACGCCAGCGGCGCCACCTCGATGGTGCCGGCCGCGACCAGCCGCGGCACCGACTCGGGGTCGATCATGTCGTGCAGTGCGTCGTACAGCGGGCGCAGGTACGGATCGATCTTGTCGTTGAGCGTGCCGGGCAGGTAGCCCAGCCGCTCCCCCGCCTCGACCGCCGGTCGGGTCAGGATGATCCGGTTGACCTGCTTGGCCTGCAACGCCTGGACGGCCTTGGCCATCGCCAGATAGGTCTTGCCGGTGCCGGCCGGGCCGATCCCGAAGGTGATGGTGTTCTGGTCGATCGCGTCCACGTAGCGCTTCTGGTTCAGCGTCTTGGGCCGGATGGTGCGGCCCCGGCGGGACACGATGTTCAGCCCGAGCACCTCGGCCGGGGACGCAGAGCCCTGGGCCAGCATTCCGATCGAGTGCCGGATGGCGTCCGCGGTGATCGGCGAGCCGGCGGCCTGCAGGTTCAGCAGCTCACGCAGCACCCGCTCGGCGAAGGCGACGTCGGACGCCGGTCCGCGGAGGGTGATCCGGTTGCCGCGGACGTGGATGTCGGCGGCCAGGGACTCCTCGAGCTGGCGCAGCATCGCGTCGCGGAAACCGAGCAGCCCGAGCATCGCCTGCTCGTCGGAGACGACGACGGTCGCCTCGGTCTGCTCGCTGAGCACGGCGGCCGCCCGGGAGGCGGCCTGTGAGGCGGAGAGCTGGGCGGATGACAACGGCCGGTCGGCCGGGTCGCCGGCGGGAGCGGGGTTCGAAGCCGAGTTCAGATCCGGCACCTGGAGTATTGCCTGCCTTCATGACGGGGATCCCGTGGACGGGAGTGGTCGTTGCCGAGGTACCCAGACACGCCGGTACCCGCACAGCATCTCGATTCTACCGGTGGGGTCCCCGGGACCGGACAGCATTTCGGCCGCGGGTGGACACCACGGGCGGCCACCTCAGAACCCGGGCAGCCGGGACCCGGCGAGCAGGTGCAGGTGGGCGTGGAAGACGGTCTGGCCGCCGCCGGCGCCGGTGTTGGCGATGAGCCGGTACCCGGAGTCGGCGACGCCCTCGGCGGCCGCGACGTCGGCGGCGGTGGTGATCATCGCCGACGCGACGGCGGGCTCCGCGGCCGCCACCTCGCCCAGGTTCGCGAAGTGCGCCCGCGGGATCACCAGCACGTGCACGTCGGCCTTCGGGTCGAGGTCGCGGAACGCCACCGTGGTGGGGGTCTCGGCAACGAGATCGGCCGGGATGGCACCAGCGGCGATGGCACAGAAGACGCAGTCAGGCATAGCGGGACATTAACGCGTGCCGGTACGGCCGGTCACACACCGAACAGGGACAGCTGCGCCGACTCCGTCACCGGCTGCCGCGCCTTGAGCGCCGGGAACCGCATCCGTCCGCCGTCCGACCACCGGGTGACCTCCGCCACTGCCTGCCTCGTCCAGGCCATCGGGTCGGGAGCGACCGGGGCGTCGAGGTGGGCCAGCACCCGCAGGGCCCGGCTCGTGGTCGCCGGCATCTGCAGCACCCGGCACGTCTGCCGTACCGACTCCGCCGCCAGCGGCCAGCCGCCCGGCGCGGGCAGCTCCACGCCGTGCTGGGGTGCCATCACCTGGCAGTTGAGTTCCCAGGCCGCGCGGGACCCGGGCTCGGCGAGCCGTCGGGCGATCGTGGACCCGACCGCGTCGGCGACGAGCGTGCCGCCGGCGTCGAGGTCGTCGAACGCGGCTCTCGCGGTGCCGACGGCCGCCAGCAGCCGGGCGGCGGTCTTCGGGCCGACCCCGCGGACCCCCGGCAGGTTGTCCGACGCATCACCACGGAGGGCGGCGTAGTCGAGGTACTGACCGGGGTGGATGCCCGTCATCAGGTGGAGTCGCTCCGGGGTCAGCAACGGTGATCCCTCGACCCCGCCGCTGAGCATCCGCAACACCGACGTGGCCGGGCTGATCAGCGCGAAGGCGTCCCGGTCCGACGTCATCAGGACGGCCCGACCGCCGGTGTCGGCGGCCCGGGCGGCCACGGCGGCGAGGACGTCGTCGGCCTCCAGCCCCGTCGGGACGACGACCGGGATCCCGAGGTCACGCAGCATCTCCACCGCGAGCGCGAGCTGGCTGATCAAGCTCTCGGGCTTGGGTGCGCGGTGGGCTTTGTAGGTGGTCCAGCGCTCCCGGCGCAGGCTGGTGACCGCGTCGTCGAAGCCGATCACGACCTGCTGCGGCGCGACCCGGTCGACCGCTTCGACGAGCTGGCCGATCAACCCGCGGATGGCCCACAGCGGGCTGCCGTCGGCGGCGCGCAGGCCGGTGCCGGCCTGCGCGTGGAAAGCGCGATGCAGGATCGAATTGCCGTCGATGGCCAGCACCGGACGGTCGCCGGTCCCGGCGATCGGCGCAGTGGGTTCGGCAGTCACGCTGCCACTGTGCCTGATGAATGTGCGGAGCAGGCCGGCGGATCGCCGAGGCCGGTCCGTCTCCCGTTCTCGCCGTCGTACCGCCGCTTCGTACCGCCGCCAGTATTGTCGACAAATCTCACATCGACTCCGCTAGCGTCATGCCCCTGTCGGCCTCGCCGACGAGCGCGACCGGCCCTGATTCACCCGACTGCCGGTTGTCGATCGACTGCCGCGCCCCGGGAGGACGATGTGGCCGGACTGTCACGACGGGGTTTCCTGGCCTCGGTGAGTGCGCTCGCGGGCGCGTTCTCCCTCGACCCGGGCGTCCTCGGCACGCTCCTGGCCCGGCGGGCCGACCCAGTTCAGGTGGCCAGCACGCTGGACGCCACCGTCCTGCAGGGCACCGGCGGCAACGGGCGCTACCGGACCCTGACCACCGGCCCGGGCGAGCCGTACCTACCCCGCCTCGATCTGCTCGGTCGGTTGCCGGCGGCAGACCGCGCCAGCGCCCGTCGCTCGCTGTTCTACCTCGGCCACCTGTCGGACCTGCACGTCATCGACGCGCAGTCGCCCGGCCGGATCGAGCCGATGATCGTGCAGGACCACGCCGCGTGGGGCTCCGCGTTCCACCCGCAGGACCCGCTGACGGTGCACGTCACGGCGGCGATGGTGCAAGCGATGTCGGACCTGCGGTACAGCCCGCTGACGGGTGCGCCGATGGGCGCCGCGATCGTCACCGGCGACAGCGCCGACATGCACTCGCACCGCGAGCTGCGCTGGTACATCGACATTCTCGACGGGGTCGCGGTACTGCCGAGCAGCGGATCGGGCGGCGGTTTCGCCGGGGTCCAGGCCTGGCCCGAGGCGACCTGGGCCTACCGACCGGCCGATCCCGGCGGCGGCGGCTTCGGCGACTACGGCTTCCCCCGGTTGCCGGACCTGTTGACCCAGGCCGCCACCCGCGAGGTGGCCTCGGTCGGGATGCCGGTCCCCTGGTACGCGGTGTACGGCAACCACGACACCCTGATGCTGGGCACCTTCGACGTCAGCGCGCCGTGGCGGGCCCTGGCGGTCGGTGACCAGAAGTCCCTCACGCTGGAGGGCACCGCGGCCACGGCGCTCACCGGCTACGCCGCGACCGGCAGCCCACTGCAGCGGTGGGTCGATGCGATGGGCGTGCAGTCGGGCCTGCGGTCGGGCCTGCGGTCGGTGTCGGCCGACCCCGGTCGACGACTGTTCGAGCAGCGCGATTTCATGGTCGAGCACTTCCACACCCCGGACCGACCCGGGCCGGTCGGCCACGGTTTCACCCAGCGCAACCTGGACACCGCCGAGACGTGGTGGTCCGCCGACCTCAGCCCGACGGTCCGGGCGTTCGGGCTGGACACCTGCAACCAGGTCGCCGGGCCCGACGGAGCCGTCCCCGAGGTGCAGTTCCAGTGGCTGCGCGGCGAGCTGAGCAGGGCACAGGCCGAGCAGAAGCTGGTGCTGATCTTCAGCCACCACAACAGCGTCACTCTGGAGAACCGCGCCCAGCGGCCCGGTGACGACGCGGTACTGCACGGAGCCGAGGAGTTCGTCGCGATGCTGCTGGAGTTCCCGGTCGTCGTCGGCTGGCTCAACGGACACACCCACCTGAACCAGATCCTGGCGCATCCGCGGGGCGACGGTGGTGGGCTGTGGGAGATCACGACGGCCTCCTGCATCGACTTCCCGCAACAGCAGCAGGTCGTCGAGCTCGTCGACAACCGGGACGGCACGATGTCGCTGTTCACCACCGTTGTCGACCATGCCTCCCCCGTCACCCCCGGGAACAGCGGCTCTGTCGCCGATCTCGCGTCACGCAGCCGCGAGCTGGCGGCGAACGACTGGGCGGAGAACCCGTTGATGCGACGCGGTTCGCCGTTGGACCGCAACACCGAACTGCTGTTGCCGGCGCCGTTCGACCTGTCGGCGATCACCGATGCGGCGCTGCAAGCCCAGCACATGACCGAGCGCACCCGGCTCGTCCGACACGAGCAGGGCCTGCGGTGAAACGACTGTCCGCCCTCGTCGCCGTCGGGCTGCTGACGGCCGGCTGCTCGCAGACGGCGGCGCTCGCCCCGGTGGGCGGCAACCATCTGACGGTCGTCCGCTTCGCCGCCATCGATGTGCTGACCGACCGGACGGTGGCGGTGATGGTCGCGCCGGTGTGCACCGATGTCGGCGACGACGTCACCTGCGAGGGCAGCACCACCGACGGAACGGCGATCCGCGTCCGGTCCACCGCGGCCGACCGCACCGCGATGACTGTCATCGTCGGGTCGGACGTCCTCTACGAGGGCCCGATCCAGGACGTCCTCGACGCCGCCGCCCGGCCCACGGGATGAGTGCGCCGGTGGTGGTGCAGCCGTCGACCGGCCGGGTGCTGGCGCGGACATGGCGCTCCTGGACGGTCGTCGTCGTCGGGAACGCCCTGGTGCAGGGCCTGCTGGTGCTCGGCGATCCGATGGCGACGACGTCCTGGGCGTTCGCCGCACGGGTGCTGGTCAGCGCGGCGGCGGTGCTGCTCACGGTGGCCTTCCTCGTCGCCGTCGCGCGAAGCGGCGCGCTCGGCGCCCGGACCGGACGCCCGTCGGGGGCGTTGCTGGGTTGGACCACCGGGCTGGGCGTCCTGGTCGGCGCGGTCGCGGTGGTGTACCCCTGGGTCGTCCCGGTGCTGCTCGTCCTGGGCGTGGTCCCGCTGACCGCCGTCGCCGAACGGGCACCGCTGGGGTACGGTGCCGGCCCGCTCCGCCACCCGCGTCCGGCGCTGACGGTGGTGGCGTTCGTCCTGCTGGCCACCCTCGGCTGGCCGGTGGCGCTGGTCCTGGGCTTCTTCGTCACCGGGCCGGTCGCCGCGGCTGCCACCTGGCTGTGGTTCGGGCTCACCGCCGCCCTGATCGCCACGAACTGGGCGGTGACCTGCCGGCGGCGGGTCGGCTGACCCGGCAGTGCCGCCCCGCTACTTGATGCCGCTGCGGGCGAATCCCTGCACGAAGTAGCGCTGGAAGATCAGGAACAGCACCACCATCGGCAGCACGTTGATCAGCGCGAACGCCATCGTGGCGCCGTAGTCGGAGCCCAGCTGCCCCTGCAGGTAGAGCAGGCCGATGGGCAGCGTGAAGAGCTGGTTGAGCTTGAGCGCGATCAGTGGCCAGGCGAAGTCGTTCCAGGTCTGGAGCAGACTCATGAAGAACAGCACCGCGAGCAGCGGCTTGGACAGCGGCAGCACGATCCGGGTGAAGACCCGGAGGTGGCCGGCCCCGTCGATCCGGGCGGCCTCGATGAGATCCCGCGGGATGGCCAGGATGAACTGCCGCGCCAGGAAGACCCCGAACCCGGACGCCGCGGTCGGCAGGATGACCGCCCAGTAACTTCCGTACAGGCCGAGGTCGGTCACCAACTCGAACAGCGCCACCATGATCACCTGGATGGGGATCATCAGCGTCGAGAGCGCAAGCAGGAAGAGCACCCCGGAGCCGCGGAACCGCAGGTGCGCGAACGCGTATCCGGCCATCATGCTGACCACCACGGTGATCACGGCGACCACCAGCGCGATGGCCACCGAGTTGCCGAACCAGGTCGCCACCGGGAACGAGCTGAACACCCGGTCGAAGTTGGCGAAGGTGAGCTCTCGCGGCCACAGCCGCAGCGCCCCGCTGAACAGCTCGGACCGGCTGGACAGCGCAACGATCACCATCCAGTACAGCGGGAACAGGATGACCCCGGCGATGACGACCGCCAGCACCAGGCGGGCGGCCGTGGCCACCCGGTGCGTGCGGGGCCGGTTCAACGGCACGGCATCCGGCTCGGCCGCGGTCGGCACGGTGGTGCTCATTCGGTCAGGTCCCGGGTTCGGCTGGTGTGCCACTGCACGGCGGTGAAGACGAGGGTGAAGACCAGCAGCACCATCCCGATGGCGGCGGCGTAACCCTGGTCGCGGGTCACGAACCCGTTGTCGTAGGCGTAGGTCACCAGTACCGAGGTCGCGTTCTGCGGCCCGCCGCCGGTCATCACGAAGATGATGTCGAAGACCTGGAACGAGTAGATGACGTTCAGGATGAGCAGGAAGAACGACGACGGACCGACCAGCGGCACGGTGACGTTGCGGAAGCGCTGCCAGGCGTTGGCCCCGTCCAACTTCGCCGCCTCGTGGAGGTCCGGGCTGATGGCCTGCAGACCGGCCAGGTAGATCAGCATGTTGAAACCGACCCGCCACCACAGGGTCACCAGCACCACCGAGGCGAACGCGGCGGTACCGCCGGACTGCCAGTCGACGTCCGGCAGCCCGAGGCTGCGCAGGATCTTGTCCAGCAGGCCGGTGTTCTCGTCGAACACCAGCACGCCGATGAGAGCGGTGGCCACCCCGGAGATCGCCATCGGGAGGATGAGGATCGACCGGAACAGCGCGCGGGCCGGCAGCACCGCGTTGAACAGCACCGCGATGCCCAGGCCCAGCGCCATCGACAGCGGGGTGACCAGGACCGTGAACAGCACGGTGTTCATCGTCGATCGCCAGAACAGCGGGTCGGTCAGCAGCCTGCCGTAGTTGTCCAGCCCGACGAATCTGCCGTCGCCGAACCCGTTGGTGCGCTGCAGGCTGATGGTCAACGCCCACACCAGGGGGATCAGCACGAACAGGCCGATCAACGCCACGTTCGGCGCGAGGAACAGATAGGCGGCGCGACTCTCACCGCGTTGTCCACGGGTCCGCACCGTGCGGCCCGGACCGGTGGGCTCCAACAGGGCCACCGGGGACGACGGTGCGCCACCGACCCCGGGCGCCCCGGTGCCCACCGTCACGGGGCGGTCGCGGCGGCGATCCCCGCCGTGATGCCGGCGATGGTGTCCTCGGTGCTCCGACCGCCCACGAAGGCCTGCTCGAGCTGGTCCTGCAGTACCGTGATGATCTTCGACATCGACGGGGACGCAACCTGTCCCGAGTCCGACGCCTGCACGCTGGACGCCTGACTGATGAACACCGGGGACAACTCGGGCCGGACGGCGAACTCGATGCCCTGCTCGACGAGGTCTGCCCGGGTGGGCAGCAGTGAGGCGCCGGCGCAGAACTGTCGCATCGGCTCGGTCTGTGTGACGAAGTCCAGGAACTTCGCCGCCAGCGCAGGTTTCGCGGTCTGGGCGGTGGCGACGAGCGCGTTGCCGCCGAAGTCCCCGGCGCTGCGGACGTTCCGCGGCGGGAAGGTCACGCCCCACTCGAACTCCAGGGTGCTGGTGGCGTCCGGGATGAGGAAGGCGCCACCCCAGGCCATCGCCGAGGTCTGCGCGAAGAAGATGTCCTGCGCGTACGTCGTCGACTTGACCGAGGCGTTCGGCGGGATCAGGTTCTTCTCGAAGAAGCCCCTGGTGAAGTCGATCGCCGCCCGGCCGGCCTCGGAGTCGATCGCCGGCGTGACGAGATCTTCGGCCAGGAACCGGCCGTCGGCCTCGAACAGCCAGCTCAGCCAGCGGGTCACGCCGTTGCCCTGCCAGTTGTAGGCCAGCGGGTACTGCGTCTCCGGCAGCGAGTCCCGCAGCTGCTGCGCGACGGTCGCGAATTCGTCCCAGGTCCAGGCGTTCTCGATGCTCGTCGGGATGTCGGTGATGCCGGCGGCGTCCATCAGCGACTTGTTGTAGAGGATCACCGACGTGTCGGTGTGGTGCGGGACACCGAAGGGCTTCGCCGTGTTCTGCACCGCGGCCCACGCGGCCGGGGTGAACCGGCTGCTGAAGTCCGGGGGCAGGTGCGGGCTCAGGTCCAGCAGCTGCCCGCGTCCGGCGTAGGAGCCGAAGGTGTAGTACGGCACCCGGAAGATGTCCGGCGGGTTGCCGGCCTGCAGCTGGGCGTCGATGTTGGTGAACATCTGCGCGTACGGCACGGCGTTGAGGTTGATCGTGGTGCCGGCGTTGGCCTGCTGGAAGCCCTCGATCGCCGATCGGAACCCGGCCAGCTCGGCGTCGGTGCCCCAGGTGGTGAAGGTGAGACTCTCACCGGCGGCCGAGGTCTCGGGGGCGGCGGTGGAGAACCCGCCGCAACCGGCCAGCAGCAGGGGCGCGGCGGTGGCGGCCGCGGCGCCCAGGAATTGCCGTCTGCTGAGATCCATGGGGGTCCCGTCCTGTCACAGGCTGTGTGGCAGAGGTCGGTCGGCCCCCGCTCGGACGACTCTTTGCCCGTTCCGAGCGAAAACCCTCGCCACCGGTCGGAGCCCGGAACCCGCCCGGAATCGCACCGTGGGGCGCTACCGGCGAAACAGTCCTTACGGGTGCGATCAGTTCCAGCGGGGTGTGCGAACCCCGATCGCGCCGAGCGCGACGGCTGCCGCGGTCGACGTCCGCAGCACCTCCGGGCCCAACCGCACGGCGACCGCACCCGCAAGGGTGAACGCGGCGATCTCCTCGGGGGCGAGCCCACCCTCGGGGCCGATGACGATCATCAGGTCGCTCACCGTGGTCAGGTCCAGCGCCGACAGTGGGCTCGACTCGGCCTCGTGCAGCAGCAGCACCGTGCCGCCGGCGTCGGTGAGGGCGCTGACACGGGACGTCAGCCCGCGGGTGTCGTGCAGCTCGTCGACGATCGGGAACCGGGTCCGCCGGGACTGTTTCGCGGCCTCCCGGGCGACCTGACGCCAGCGTCGGACACCACGGCCGGACTTGTCACCGACCCAGCGGGCCACGGAGCGCGACGCCGACCAGGGCACGATGACATCCGCGCCGGCCTCGGTGGCGAGCTCGACGGCGAGCTCGGACCGCTCGCCCTTGGGCAGCGCCTGGACGACCGTCACCCGGGGCAGCGGCGCCGGCTCGGTCACCGGCTCGCCCAGTTCGAGGGTGAGCGCGTCCCTGGCCACCGTGACCACCGGCCCGGCGGCCCAGGTGCCGGACCCGTCGGTGACGGCGAGGATCTCACCGACGCGGCTCCGCCGCACGGTCGCGGCATGCCGGCCCTCCGGTCCGTCGAGGACGAAAGCGCCGGCCGCCGGGACCAGATCGACGGCGAAGAGCGCGATGCCGGCCGGGACACCCAACGGTCAGTGCCCGCCGGCGAACGAGTCCCGGATGCGGGAGAACAGGCCGCCGTGGTTGCGCTCCATCAGCTCGGGATGCTCCTCGCCGCGCAGGGTGGCCAGTTCGCGGAGCAACTCGACCTGGCGGCCTTCGACCTTCGTCGGGGTCATGACCTCGATGTGCACGAAGAGGTTGCCGTTGCCGGTCCCCCGCAGCCGCGGCATGCCCTGGTTGCGCAGGGTCAGCACGGTGCCGGACTGGGTGCCCGGCTTGATGTCGAGGTCCTCGGTGTCCAGCAGCGTGGCCAGCGTCATCGAGGTGCCCAGCGCGGCCGCCGTCATCGGGACGTGCACGGTGCAGTGCAGGTCCACGCCGTCGCGGGTGAACATCTCGTGCGCCTTCTCGCGCACCTCGACATACAGGTCGCCGGGAGCGCCGCCGCCGGGGCCGACCTCGCCCTGACCGGGCAGCCGAACCCGGATGCCGTCGCCGACACCGGCCGGGATGTTCGCCCGGACGGTGCGGCGGGCGCGGATGCGGCCGTCGCCGTTGCACTGCCGGCACGGGTCGGGGATGACCTCGCCGTAGCCGCGGCAGACCGGGCAGGGACGGGAGGTGACGACCTGGCCGAGCAGCGACCGCTGGACCTGCTGGATCTCGCCGGCTCCCTTGCAGGTGTCGCAGGTCTGCCGGCTGGTGCCCTCGGCGGTGCCCTCGCCCTGACACAGGGTGCAGACCTGGGCGGTGTCGACCGTGAGGTCCTTGGCGACGCCGGTCGCGCACTCCTCCAGCGTCAGCTCGATCGGCAGCAGCGAGTCCTCGCCCTGCCGGACCCGGGACCGCGGTCCGCGGGACCGCGCCCCGCCGCCGAAGAAGGCGTCCATGATGTCGCCGAAACCCATGTTGCCGAACGGGTCCTGGCCACCGCCGGCACCACCGCCGCCGCCGGCGGACAGCGGATCGCCGCCGAGGTCGACGACCTGCCGCTTGGCCGGGTCGGACAGCACCTCGTACGCCGTGGAGACGTCCTTGAACCGGTGCTGGGATTCCGGATCCGGGTTGACGTCCGGATGGAGCTCGCGCGCGAGCTTGCGGTACGCGCGTTTGATCTCATCCTGCGAGGCGCCCTTCTGGACACCCAGCAACCCGTAATAGTCGCGAGCCACTCTCTGCACACTGACCTTTCCCGCGGGGAAGTTCCCGCATCACTTCATGTCCCTGCTGGTCTTGCTCCGGCTCGCCCGACGCGGCCGGTGGTCACCGTTCGCCGAGCAGTTCGCCGACGTAGCGGGCGACCGCGCGGACCGCGGCCATCGTGCCCGGGTAGTCCATCCTGGTCGGGCCCACGACGGCCAGACCCCCCATCACCATCGACCCCGCGCCGTACCCCGCAGTGACCAGAGCGGACGCGGCGAGGTTGGCATCGTCATTCTCCTCCCCGATCCGCACGGTGACCGAATCCGCGGTCGCCAGGGCCAGCAGTTTGAGCAAGGTCACCTGCTCGTCGAGCGCCTCGAGGACACCGCGGAGCGTGGACGGCTGGTCCACCCAGGCGCTCGACAGGTTGGAGGTGCCCGACAACACCAGGCGCTCCTCCGGCGAGTCGACGAAGGTCCGGGTCAGCACCGCAGCGACCGCGGAGAACAGGGCCGACGAGCGTGACGAGACCTGGGCCGGAAGCTGCTCGACCGCAGCGGCCGCCTCGACCATGCGGCGGCCGGTGACCGATTCGGAGAGCTTGATGCGCAGCAGCGCCACCGACTCCTCGGTGACGTCGTCGGGCAGTTCGACCACCCGCTGCTCGACGCGTCCGCTGTCGGTGATGACCACGATCAGCAGCCGCCCGGGTGCCAACGGCACCACCTCGACGTGCCGCACGATCGCGCGGATCAGCGTCGGGTACTGCACGACGGCGACCTGGCGGGTCAGCTGGGACAGCAGCCGGACGCTGCGCCGGAGCACGTCGTCCAGATCGACGGACTCGGCCAGGAACCGCTGGATCGCGTGCCGCTCGGCCGCCGACAGCGGCTTGACCTGCGCGAGGCGGTCGACGAAGAGCCGGTAACCCTTGTCGGTGGGAACCCGGCCGGCCGAGGTGTGCGGCTGCGCGATGAAGCCGTCCTCTTCGAGGACCGCCATGTCGTTGCGGATGGTGGCTGCGGAGACGTTGAGCTGGTGCCGCTCGACGAGGGCCTTGGACCCGACCGGCTCGTGGGTGGCGACGTAGTCCGCGACGATGGCCCGGAGGACCTCGAAACGGCGGTCGTCGGCACTCAATGCCCGTCCTCCTCACGGTTCGTCTCGCGCCGGATCTGGCGCTCGCCCCTGCCGAGTGCCAAGTGTAGTCAGCCTGGCGTCGGGTCCCGGGGGCACAGCTAGGGTGAGCCCACGCCGACGGGAGGGCCGGACCGGATGATCTTCAAGGACGTGCGGGACGGCCGGCCGTATCCGGATCACGGCTTCTCCCACCGCGACTGGGCCCGCATCCCACCCCGGCAGGTACGCCTGGTGGACCTGACCGCGACCAAGCGCGAACTGCGGCTCGACACCCTGCTCGACGACGACTCGACGTTCTACGGCGACCTGTTCCCGCACGCCGTCCTGTGGGAGGACGAGCTGTACCTGGAGGACGGACTGCACCGGGCACTGCGGGCGGCGCTGCAACAGCGGACCGTCATCCACGTCCGGGTGCTGGACCTGGACGAGCTGCGCGGCACGGCCGGTTGACCCGGCTCAGTTCAGCCGGCCGGAGTCGCGTCGCAACGCGCGGGCGGCGCTGCGCAGCAGCAGCACGGAGGTACCCGTGAGGCCGCCGAAGCCCAGGATGTAGATGATCGTCTGCAGCCGGTCGTCGCCGGCCGATGTGCCTGCGAGCAGCAGCAACGCCGACGCCACGGCGCCGAAACCGCCGAGCACGGTCAGCACCAGCTGGTCGACCCAGCCGTTGACCTTCGCGCCGTCGGCCCCGGAGTAGCGGTCGGTCTTCACGGTCAGGTTGCCCGCCCGGGCCAGCCCGGCGAGGGCCTCGACATGCTCGGGAAGGGTGCGCAGCGCCGGCAGCGACCGCAGCGCCTCGCGTTGCAGCATCTCCGTCGGCGTCCCGAACGGCGAGTTGCCGGCGTCCGCGATCAACGTCCGGCTCTCCTCGGCCAGGCTGAACGTCGGTTCCAGGATGGTCAGTGTGCCCTCGAGGGTGAGCAGGGCCCGGGCCAGCAGGGTGATCGACGACGGCACCCGCATGTCGTGCTTCTGCATGACGTGCAGCACCTGGATCAGCATCTTCGGGTCGACGCCACCGCCGGCGTCGAGCTGCGCGAGCGACCCGGCCAGGTCGGTCTCCAGGCTGCGCAGGTCGACCGAGAGGTCGTTGCCGGACAGTTCGCGGGTGGCCCGGGCGAGCACCCCCGCGTCCCGGGTGGCGATACCGACCGCGACCGCGCGCAGACCGCTCAGGGCCACCGAGTCGAGCTGCCCGACGGAGCCGAAATCGAGCATCCAGATGGTGCCCTCGGCGTCCATCAGCAGGTTCCCGGGATGCGGGTCGGCGTGGAAGAGCCCGTCCTCGAGGATCTGGCCGATGAAGCTGGCCAGCAGCCGCCGGGCGAGTTCGTGCCGGTCCACCGGCGACGACGCCATCACGGTCGAGATGGGCTTGCCCTTGACCTCCTCCATCACGAGCACCCGGTCCGTGGACAGTGCCGGGTACACCCTGGGCACCGAGATCCCGACGTCGTGGGCACGCTGGTCGCGCAGGCGGGAGCCGACGCCCGCCTCGACCAGGTAGTCCAGCTCGGCCTGGATGCCGGAGATCAGCTCCTCGCAGAGCGCGCCGAGGCCCAGCGAGCGCGCGGCGCTCACCCGGCGCTCGACCTGGCGCGCGGCCAGCCTGAGGACGGCGGCGTCCCGGGCGACGATCTCGCCGATCCCGGGGCGCTGCACCTTGACCACGACCGGGGTGCCGTCCTTCAGCACGGCACGGTGGGTCTGGCCGATGGACGCGGCCGCCAACGGCTCCCATTCGAAACTCGAGAACGCCGTCTCCACCGGTTCGCCCAGCTCGGATTCGAGAACCTGACGGACCCCGTCGGGCGGCACCGGCCGGACGTCGCCGCGCAGCGAGGACAGTTCGTCGGTCAGGGTGCCCGGCAGGATGTCGGTCCGGGTGGAGGCGATCTGGCCGAACTTGACGAGCATCCCGCCGGAGTTCTCCAGCACCGTCTTCAACCGCTGCGACAGCTCCGGGGACCCCAGCGCCGCGCGCGAGGCGAACCGCAGGTGCAGCAGGTTCGCCCGCCGGGCATGGCCGACGACCTCACGCAGCCGGCCGTACGGCGTGAACGCGGCCCGGACCGTCTTCACCGGCCGGAGCCACCGGCGGCGGCGTCGGCCCGCCGGCCGCTCGCGGCGGGTGAGCAACTCCAGCGCGATGGCGATCGGCATCGCGGCGAGCACCCCGAAGAACACGATGACCGCGATCAGCGTGATGATCTCGGGCGTGGTCTCGACCTCGAGGTTGTAACCGGTGCCGTCGATGCCACCTTCGCCGAGGACGGCGACCGCAGCGAGGATGCCGACGGACCAGCCGAGGATGCCGGCGACGATGCCGCGGACCTTGCCGAGCCGGACGCCGAGCAGCCGGCCGCTGAGCTTCCCGACCGTCACCGCGAACAGCAGCAGGATCAGTACGGCGACGATCAGCTCCACAGCACGCCCTCCTCGTCGCAGGATCCCCACGCCGGTCCCCGAGCCACCGACGGTCCGTCACAGAGTGTGACAGCTCGAGGGCGTGCCGGGGTGTCGGTCCGGCGCGTGCCGCGCGCGCTCCCGGGTGCGGCGGTCAGCCGAGGAGGCGCAGCGCCAGCCCGTCGGCCAGCAGCCGGCCGCGCAGGGTGAGGGCGGCCCGGCCGGCATCGTGCGCTCCGGCGTCCAGCAGTCCCTCGGTGACCGCCTCCGCGGCCTCGGTGCGTCCGGCGGCGGGCAGCGCCGCCAGCGGCAGCCCCTCGACCAGTCGCAACCTCAGCAGGATGTCCTCCAGCTCCCGGGAGTCCGGGGACAGCACCTCCCGGGCGTGTCCGGGCGAACGGCCGTCCGCGAGCGCCGCGGCGTAGCGGGCCGGGTGCTTGACGTTCCACCAGCGGACGCCGCCGACGTGGCTGTGCGCGCCCGGGCCGACACCCCACCAGTCGCCGCCGGTCCAGTAGGCGAGGTTGTGCCGGCAGCGGGCGGCCCCGGCGCGGGCCCAGTTGCTGACCTCGTACCAGTCGAAACCGGCGGCGCTCAGGGCGGACTCGGCCTGCAGGTAGCGGTCGGCGAGGACGTCGTCGTCGGGCATCGGCAGCAGGCCGGACCGCACCTGTCGGGCCAGCCGGGTGCCCGGCTCGACGATCAGCGAATAGGCGCTGACGTGGTCCACCTCGGACGCGATGACCGCGGCCAGTGAGGCGGCGAAGTCGTCGGCGGTCTCCCCCGGCGTGCCGTAGATCAGGTCGAGGTTGAGGTGCTCGAACCCGGCGGCGCGCGCCTGCGCGATGACGTCGAAGGCCAGCCCCGGGGTGTGCCGGCGCTCCAGGACCCGCAGCACCGTCGTCGCGGTCGACTGCAGGCCCAGGCTGATCCGGTTGTACCCTGCGGCCCGCAGGCCGTCCAGCAGCGCCGGGTCGGTGGACTCGGGGTTCGCCTCCGTCGTCACCTCGACGTCGTCGGCGAGCCCGAACCGGTCTTCGATGCGGGCCAGCACCGCGGCCAGCGGGCCGGCGCCCATCAGCGACGGCGTGCCACCCCCGACGAACACCGTGGACACCGGCCGCGGGTCGTCGAGCACCACCGCCGCCAGGTCGATCTCGGCCAGCGCGGCCGCCAGCCAGGTGTCGGCGGCGGAGGCACCCGAGGTGCCGAGCTCGGAGGCCGTGTAGGTGTTGAAATCGCAGTAGCCGCACCGGGTCGCGCAGAACGGCACGTGCACGTAGAAGCTCAGCGTGCGGGCGTCGCGGCCGACGGCGGCCTGCTCCGGGAGGGACCCGTCCGGCGGCACCGGGTCGCCGTCGGGCAGGGTGGAAGGCATCCGTCCAGTGTGCGGCACCGTCGTGGACGGTGGCGCCGCCTGCTGCGGACGGGTCCGGCGAAGGAGATGTGGCAGTGGGCAAGGGTGCACGAACGGCGTGGTGGACGGTCGGCGGGCTGGCGGTGACGGCCGGATCGACGCTGGTGGCGGTGAACACGTCGCCGCGCTGGGCGGTGGCGCTGATCCGGCTGGCCTTCGAGTGGGCCGCCACCGCGCTGGCGGCGAAGACGCGGGCCCATGTACCGGCCGGGGTGGTGAGCCGGACCGGACATCCCGTACCGGCCGGGCGATCCGGACGCGATGCTGAGCGTGCACCGGCGTTCCGACCTCGCGGCGGCGTCGCCGGTGCTGGTGTGGGTGCACGGCGGCGGCTGGGTCAGCGGGTCCGGCGCGCACGTCGACCCGTACCTCGAGATCATCGCCGCCCGCAGCGATGTCGTCACCGTCTCGGTCGACTACAGGTACGCGCCGAAGGGTGTACACCCCACCGCGGTGCGCCAGATCGACGCCGCTCTGGCGTATCTCGTCGATCACGCCGATGAGCTCGGTATCGATCCAGGACGCATCGTGCTGGCCGGCGATTCGGCGGGCGCGCAACTCGTCACCGAGACTGCCGCGCTCATCACGAATCCCGCGTTCGCCGCGTCGGCCGTGGTGGAGCCGGCGCTGGCCCCGGACCAGCTGCGAGGCATGCTGCTGCACTGCGGCGTCTACGACCTGGCCGGCCTGATCCACGCCCCGGGACCCATCGGCTGGGGCGTCGGTCAGGTCATCTGGGCCTACACCGGTGTGCGCACGATCGCCGGCAACACAGCGCTGACCGCGATGACCGCGGCCGGCGCGGTGACCGCGGGCTTCCCGCCGACGTTGATCGCCGGCGGCAACGGCGACCCGCTCACGCAGTACCAGTCACGGCCGTTCGCCGCCCATCTCGCCGGGCTCGGCGTGCCGGTCGAGGAGCACTTCTATCCCGACGACCACCTGCCGAAGCTCCCGCACCAGTTCCAGTTCGACCTGGACGGCGCCGACGCGCAGGCGCTGCTGGACCGGACCCTGGAATGGCTGGCCGAGCGCTTCCGCGGCTGACCGGGTTCAGGACAGCGCGGCGAACACGAGCACCAGCAGCAGCATCGCGGCCAGCACCACGGTCATCAGGATCCGGGTCTGCTGCGGCAGTGGCCGGCTCACCGGTCGGCGTCCGGTCGCCGCCCGCTGCGGGTGGCGTGCGGCCGCAGCACCCACTCCACGACGGGGTCGACGGCGCGCGCGATCAGCCAGCACAGCGGCAGGAAGACGGCCAGCAGCAGCAGGATCTGGAACGGCAGCGGCAGCAGCACGATCCAGGATTCGACGGCGTCGACGACCGGCAGCACGCTACTTCTTCGCTTCCTTGCCGGTGGGCGCGTCGGTGGACAGCGCGGCGATGAAAGCCTCCTGGGGGACCTCGACCCGGCCCACCATCTTCATCCGCTTCTTGCCCTCCTTCTGCTTCTCCAGCAGCTTGCGCTTACGGGTGATGTCGCCGCCGTAGCACTTGGCCAGCACGTCCTTGCGCATCGCGCGGATGCTCTCGCGGGCGATGATCCGGGCGCCGATGGCGGCCTGGATCGGCACCTCGAACTGCTGCCGGGGGATCAGCTTCTGCAGCTTCTCCGTCATGGACAGCCCGTAGGCGTAGGCCGATTCCTTGTGCACGATGGCCGAGAACGCGTCCACCGGCTCGCCCTGCAGCAGGATGTCGACCTTGACGAGATCGCCTGCGGCGGTACCGATCTCCTCGTAGTCCAGCGAGGCGTAGCCGCGGGTGCGGGACTTGAGGGCGTCGAAGAAGTCGAAGATGATCTCGCCCAGCGGCATCGTGTAACGCAGCTCGACGCGCGTCTCGGAGAGGTAGTCCATGCCGAGCAGGCTGCCGCGGCGACCCTGGCACAGCTCCATGATCGGCCCGATGTACTCACTCGGCGAGATGATCGTGCAGCGCACGATCGGCTCCTCGACCTCGGCGATCTTGCCGACCGGCCAGTCGCTGGGATTGGTGACGATGTGCTCGGCACCGGTGTCCATCGTGACCTTGTAGACCACGCTGGGCGCGGTCGAGATGAGGTCGAGACCGAACTCTCTCTCGAGGCGATCGCGCGTGATCTCCAAGTGCAGCAGGCCGAGATAGCCGCAGCGGTAACCGAAGCCGAGCGCGGTCGACGACTCCGGCTCGTAGGTGAGCGCTGCGTCGTTCAGCCGCAGCTTGTCCAGCGCGTCGCGCAGCAGCGGGAAGTCGGAGCCGTCCAGCGGGAACAGGCCGGAGAAGACCATCGGCTGCGGGTCGCGGTAGCCGCCGAGCGACTCGGTCGCACCCTTGGCCGCCGACGTGATGGTGTCGCCGACGCGGGACTGTCGGACGTCCTTGACGCCGGTGATGATGTAGCCGACCTCGCCGACGCCGAGTCCCTTGGTGGGGACCGGTTCCGGTGAGATGACGCCGACCTCGAGGAGGTCGTGGGTGGCCTTGGAGCTCATCATCTGGATGCGCTCACGCGGCGAGATGCGGCCGTCGACGACCCGGACGTAGGTGATGACGCCGCGGTAGATGTCGTAGACCGAGTCGAAGATCATCGCCCGCGCGGGGCCCTCGGCGCGGCCGGTGGGCGCCGGGATCTCGGCGACGACCTTGTCCAGCAGCTCCTTGACGCCCATCCCGGTCTTGCCCGAGACGCGCAGCACGTCGTCGGGATCGCAGCCGATGATGTGTGCGATCTCCTCGGCGTAGCGCTCGGGCTGCGCGGCCGGCAGGTCGATCTTGTTCAGCACCGGGATGACGGTGAGGTTGTTCTCCATCGCCAGGTACAGGTTGGCCAGGGTCTGGGCCTCGATCCCCTGCGCGGCGTCCACCAGCAGTACGGCTCCCTCGCACGCGGCGAGCGAGCGGCTGACCTCGTAGGTGAAGTCGACGTGGCCGGGGGTGTCGATGAGATGGAGGATGAACTCCTCTTCCGCACCGGCGGCGTTGGTCACCGCCCACGGCAGCCGCACGTTCTGCGACTTGATGGTGATACCCCGCTCGCGCTCGATGTCCATCCGGTCGAGGTACTGCGGGCGGGCGGCGCGGGCGTCGACGACACCGGTCAGCTGCAGCATGCGGTCGGCCAGCGTGGACTTGCCGTGGTCGATGTGCGCGATGATGCAGAAGTTCCGGATGCGCTCCGGCGCGGTGAAGGTGCTGTGCGCACGCGAGGCTTGGGTCACTTCCGTCTTTCTGCTGCAGGGATGTCGGCCGCCGCGTCCGGAGGACCGCGTTCCGCGGCTCCGGTCACGGCACGCCGCGGGGTCCATCGTCCCACGGACCGCGGCGGGCGACGGGCATCCCGCGGGCGGTCAGAGCTTCGAGACCTGCCACGCCCACGCGACCAACGGGACCTGCAGGGGCAGCCGGGCCCATACGACGACCCGGTACCAGCGGGGTCGGCGGGTCGAGCGCAGCGCCATCGAGACGTTCGCCGGGAACACCGCCGCGAACAGCGCCGCCGCCCCCAGGCCACCGATGCGCCGCGTCCGCGGATGCGCGATCAGCGCCGCGCAGGTCAACTCGGCGACGCCGCTCAGCGCGACCAGCAGCTCCGGCTGCGGCAACGACCGCGGCACGATCGAGACGAACGGCGCCGGGTGCGAGAAGTGCAGCACCCCGGGACGGCCAACGTCGCCGCGAGGCCGGCGACCGGCACCATGGGACGCATGGGACTCCTCGGACGGGGTGAGCGGTGCTCCCCGAGGCTAGCGGCGGCCCGGGTGCTGGTGGTCGCCGGTCTGCTGCTGGCCGGCTGCTCGACGGCGGGTGAGGCGACGGTGTCGAGCTCGCCTCCGGGTGCCACCGCCACGCCGGAACCGGGGGCCGGCTCGGCGTCGGTCACGCCGTCGGTCACCGCCACGGCGTCCTCGCTCGCCACCGGTGTGCCGACGCTCCGCACCACGGTCGCCCCGCCGACCGCGCCGGAGGTACCGCTCGGCCCGGTCGGCGTGCCGGGCGTCAACGACCCGGGGTGCGCGTCCGAGCAGCCACCGGTGGTCCTGCTGCACGGCACGCTCTCCACCATCGCAGTCGACTTCCCGGTGCTGGTGCCGGCGTTGGTGGCGGCCGACCGGTGCGTCTGGGGCGCCGACTACGGACGGAACGGGGTCGGCGCCGTGCGCGACTCCGCGGCGCAGGCCGCGACGGTCGTCCGCCAGGTGCAGGCGGCGAGCACCGCCGCGTCGGTCGACGTCGTCGGCTTCAGCCAGGGCGGCCTGGTGGCACGGACCGCGCTGCGCCTCGGCGGGGTGGCCGGCATCGTCGGCACCGTGGTGCTCATCTCCCCCAGCTTCCACGGCACCACGTCACCGTTGGTCAGCGCGGTGCCGGCGGCGGTGTGCCCGGCGTGCGCGGACCAGGCGGCGGGCTCGGACCTGCTGGCCGAGCTCGACCGCGGCGGCGACCTCGACGGCGCCGTCCGGTACGCCGTGGCGGTGACCTCGTCCGACGCCGTGGTGACCCCGTGGGAAAGCCAGCTTCTGGCCGGGCCGGCCGATCGGGTGCGGTCGGTGGTCGTGGACCGGCAGTGCCCCGGGCTCGTCGTCCGGCATGAGAACATGGCGCGCACGCCGGCCGTGGTGGGATGGGTGGTCGCGGCCCTGGACACCGGCGGTGCGGTCGATCCGGCGGCGTTGCGGTGCGGATGACCTGGCGCGCCTGCCGGGCCGGTCGGGGCCGGGCCGTGACCGCGACGATTTGAGGCTCCGACCGCCCGGCTGGTAGTCTGGTCACTTGTGCGTTGGGCAGGTCGACACCTGCGCTCACCGCGCCTGACCGGCACCACCACAGACCTGCACCACCACAGAGCTACACCACCACAGACCTGCACAGCAGTTGCCATATCCCGCTCCACCTGACACAAAGGCTGAAATCCGCGTGGCGAACATCAAGTCCCAGATCAAGCGCATCAAGACCAACGAAAAGGCGCGGTTGCGCAACAAGTCGGTCAAGTCGGCGTTGAAGACGGCCGTGCGCCGTTTCCGTACCGCCGCCGACGCCGGTGACAAGGTCGCCGCCGAGCGCGAGCTCGCCATCGCGTCGCGGAGCCTCGACAAGGCCGCCTCGAAGGGCGTCATCCACGCCAACCAGGCCGCGAACCGCAAGTCGGCCATGGCGCTGCGGGTCAAGTCCCTGTAACAGGGTCTGGCTGTACACCTCGGGTCGTCGAGCACCCACCGCTCCGACCCTTCCCATCCGTCGAGGGCGGTACCGGACATCACCGGTACCGCCCTCGACGTGTGTCCGGGCACGGGCGGAATCGTGATCGAAGGGCTGGTCAGGAGCACCGCGGGATGGGGCAGCGTCGTGTCGCCCGCCGAGAACGTCGCCGCCCCGGAGCGTGGGATTCAGCGCATGCGGCGGGCACGGCCGACGTCCAGGATCGCCTTCTCGATCGCGTAGTCCGGATCGGCCGCCAGGCCCTTGACCTCACCGTTCAGCCGCGCGGTGACGGCGACGGCCCGGGCCAGCCCGACCGGCGACCAGTGTCGCGCCGCCGCCTGGGCGCGCTCCACCTTCCAGGGCGGCATTCCGAGCTGGGACGCCAGTTGATAGGAGCTGCCGACCCGTCCGGACCCGGCCACCTTGGCGACCGTGCGGATCCCGTCGGCCAGCGCATCGGCCACCAGCACCTGCGCGACCCCTATCTGCGTCGCCCAGCGGGCCGCCTCCAGTGCACCGGGGACGTCGCCGGCGATGGCCTTGTCGGCCACTGTGAACCCGGTGACCTCAGCCCGCCCGCGGTGGTAGCGCCGTACCGAGGCTTCGTCGACGAGTCCACCGGTGTCGGACACCAGCTGGTGGGCCGCACTCGCGAGTTCACGCAGGTCGTTGCCGACCGCGTCGATCAGCGCGGCCACCGCGTCCGGCGACGTCGTGCCGCCGGCCGACCGGATCTCGGCCTTGACGAAGTCGACCCGCTCCGCGGGTTTGGTGACCTTGCTGCACTGCACGACGGTCGCGCCGGCCTTGACACAGGCATCGGTGAGGGCCTTGTTGCGGGCCCCGCCGGCGTGCTGGACCACCAGCGTCACCCCGTCGACCGGCTCGGCGAGGTACCCGACGATCGCGGCGGCCATGTCCTTGCCGGCCTCGTGCGCGTTGCGGACGACGACGACGCGGGGCTCGGCGAACAGGCTCGGTGCGACCAGGTCGGAGAACGTGAAGGGCGTGAGATCGGTGACCGCGATTCACGGCGCTCGGCGTCCGGGTCGCCGCCGTGAGCACCCGGTGGACCGCGGCCGTCACCGCCCGGTCGACCAGCAGCGGCTCGTCGCCCGAGACGAGGACGAGGAGCGGGTGGGGGGCCATGCGACGATCCTCCCAGCCGGCACCGACACTGCCGCACGCGCGCCGGCGACTCAGTCCGCGGCGGGCTTGAGCTCGATGCCGAACAGGGTGTGCAGCGCGGCGACGTATCCGGCGGCGTCGCCGGAACGGGCGAGCTCCTGGGCCCGCAGCGTCGGGGTGTGCAGCATCGACCGGGTCACCCGGTGCAGTGCCTGCTCGACCTCGGCGGCCACCGTCGTCGTCGAACTTGACCCGCAGCCGGTCCATCTCCTTGGCGACCACCCCGGAGACGTGCGACCGCAGCGCGACGACCGCCGGATCGAGCACCCGGACGGCCTGGCTGTCCTCGAACTCCGCGACCGCGCCGATGACGAGGTCCTGTGCGGCGGTGAGGGCCGTCGAGCTGCCCGCGGGGAGCGTTGGCCGCGACCGTGTGCAGGTCCACCACCCGGACGGAATCCAGCGCGCGGACGTCCTCGCCGATGTCGGACCGCAGCGCGAGATCGACCACGGTCAGCGGGCGGTCGCGCCCGCTGTCGCGCATCAGGTCGGCGGTGAGCGCACCGCCGGCGGTGCCGCTGCAGGCCACCAGCAGGTCGATCTCCTTGAGGGCGGTGGTCAGCTCGTCGGCGGTCACGGGGTGGGCACCGTGGGTCGCGGCGAACAGCTGCGGCGCGGCCGCTCGGCGAGAACACCCGCAGATCGGTGCAGCCACGCGCCCGCAGGGCACTCGGCGACCACCCGGGCGTAGGACCCGGTGCCGACGATGAGGGCGGACCGGCCGGCCAGCGCGCCGTCGTCGGCCTCGACCACGTCCAGGGCCACCGAGGCCACCGAACGTCCGGCGGCGCCGAGGCGGGTGCGGGACTGCACCAGCTTGGCGGTCC
Organism: uncultured Actinomycetota bacterium; assembly: GCA_963700115.1. Taxonomy (GTDB): domain Bacteria; phylum Actinomycetota; class Actinomycetes; order Mycobacteriales; family Nakamurellaceae; genus Nakamurella. Next base: position 2,774,124 of record OY969473.1, read on the forward strand.
GGGATGCCCGCTGGAACAGCTGGTTCAGGACCGGCGACACCGTCGCCTGCTGCTGCGCCCGGCGCAGTGACCGCGAGACCTGTCCGGCGATCTCGGCCTCACCGACGACCATCGAGTCCAGGCCGGCGGCGACGGCGAACAGGTGGGCGGCGACCGGCGCACCGGCCCGGACCTTGAGCTGCGCGGCGACCACCGCGACCGGCATCCCGGCGGCATCGGCCAGACGCGTCGGCGACGGTGTCGACGGCGTCGTGGAAACGGCGGGCGTCCACGTAGATCTCGACCCGGTTGCAGGTCGCCAACGCGATCGCGCCGCGGATCGGGCCCTCGAGGGCATCACCGGAGGCCTCCGCGGCGGAGCCCGGAACGGGCCCGGCGGCGACGAGGGTCTCGGCGATGTTCTCCGCACCGGCGGAGAGCCGTTGCAGATCGGTCAGCTCCAGGTCGTGGTGAGAGACACCGAGGAGCATGAGCACAGAGTGAGCGTACCGACGCGGAGGACCGCGCCTCCACTAAGGCAAGCCTAACCTGGTAGCTGTCTCACCTGCGGCTTTGCCGCTCCGAGAGCGCACTGTGACCGGGTCGACGCGATCCATCACCGTCCATCCCGTCACACCGGTGGGTGACCTCGTCCGGCGCACCCGCCATGCCGCACCTGGAACACTGGAGCGGCCATGACACTGACCTCGTTGCTCCCCGCTGACCACCCCATCAACGTCTCCGACACCGGTGGCTCCCGCCTGGCGCAGGCCTGCCGCGGCGAGCGGTCAGGACCGCGGCCGGTGTGGTTCATGCGGCAGGCCGGCCGCTCGCTGCCGGAATACCGGGAGGTCCGCCGCGGGGTGGCCATGCTCGACTCCTGCCTGCTGCCGGAGCTCGCCGCCGAGATCACCCTGCAGCCGGTCCGTCGGCACGGGGTGGACGCCGCGGTGCTGTTCAGCGACATCGTGGTGCCGCTGAGGCTGGCCGGCATCGACGTCGAGATCGTCCCCGGGGTCGGTCCGGTCGTCGCGAACCCGATCCGCACGGTGGCCGACATCCGCGCGCTGCCGGAGCTCGACCCGGCGGCGCTGGCACCTGTCGAGGCCGCCATCCGGATCTGCACCGCGGAGCTCGGCGCCACCCCGCTGCTCGGATTCGCCGGTGCCCCGTTCACCCTGGCGTCGTACCTGGTGGAGGGCGGCCCGTCGCGGGAGCACCTGGTCACCAAGGCGATGATGTACGCCGAACCCGGGACTTGGGCGGAGCTGGCCGGCTGGGTGGCGCGGACGACCGCCGCCTTCCTGCGCGCCCAGGTCCTCGCCGGGGCGTCGGCCGTCCAGCTCTTCGACTCGTGGGCAGGCGGCCTGTCCCTGGCCAACTACACGGAGCACGTCGCGGCACACTCGGCGACCGTGCTCGCCGCGGTCGCCGACCTGCCGGTCCCCCGCATCCACTTCGGGGTCGGCACCGGTGAGCTGCTGCCGGCCATGCGCGACGCGGGCGCGACCGTCATCGGCGTCGACCACCGGATCCCGCTGGGCGTGGCCAACGCCCGCCTCGGCGGCGACCACTCCACTGCAGGGCAACATCGACCCGGCCGCGCTGTTCGCCGGCCGCGACGCGCTGCACCGCCACACCCTCGACGTGCTCCGCGAGGGCGACAGCGCCCCCGGCCACATCGTCAACCTGGGGCACGGCGTACCGCCGGACACCGATCCCGACGTGCTGACCGAACTGGTGGCCTTCGTCCACGACCAGCCGTGACCGCCCGGCCGGCAACGGTTGTCGTGGTCGGTGGCGGCATCGGCGGGCTGACCGCGGCCTGGGAGCTCGCGCGTGCCGGCCACCGGGTGACGTTGCTCGAGGCCGGGCCCGCGGTCGGCGGCACGGTCGCCCGGGCCCGGGTCGGGGACCTGGTGGTCGACGTCGGCGCGGAGTCCTTCGCGTTGGCCGGCGGCACAGTGGGCGCGCTGATCGACGACCTCGGGCTGACCGGTGCGGTCGTCGCGCCGCGGCCGACGCCGGCCTGGGTGCGCCACCGCGCCGGGTCGGCTCCGCTGCCGGGCGGCGGCTGGCTCGGTGTCCCGTCGCGGCTGGGGGCACCGGACCTGCGCCGGGTGGTCGGCTGGTCCGGGGTGGCCCGCGCCGCCGCAGACCGGGTGCTCCCCCGAGGCGTCGGGGCCGGCGGGTCGATCGGCACCGCGGTCCGCCGCCGGCTGGGGCGCCGGGTGCTCGACCGTCTCGTCGAGCCCGTCGTCGGCGGGGTCTACTCGACGCCACCCACCGAACTGCCGCTCGAGCGGCTCGCCCCGCGGGCCCGCGACGCCCTTGCCCGGCATCGCACCCTGACCGCGGCGGCCACCGAGATCCGGGGTGGCTCAGCTGCTCCCGGGGCACAGGTGGCCGGGCTGACCGGCGGGATGTACACCCTCGTCGAGGCGCTGGTGGCCGGTATCCAGGCCGCCGGCGGCACGGTCCGGACCGAGCGTCCGGTGACGTCGATGGACCGCGCCGGCGCGGGCTGGAGCCTGCGCACCGCGGTCGGGGCTCTGTCGGCCGACGCCGTGGTGCTGGCGGTGCCGGCCGCCGCGGGCGGTCGGCTGCTCGACCGGCCGACCCCGGCCCCGGCGACAAGCGAGGTGCTGCTGTGCACCCTCGTCGTGGACTCCCCCGCCCTGGACGCAGCACCCCGCGGCACCGGGGTGCTGGTCGCGTCCGACGTCACGGAGGTCGGTGCCAAGGCGATGACCCATGCGACCGCCAAATGGGCGTGGCTCGCGGCAGCCGCCGGTCGCGGCCGGCACGTGCTGCGGCTGTCGTACGGCCGGGTCGGTGACGGCGCCCTGCCGGGGGCCGCGGCCTTTCCCCGGCTCGCCCTGCGCGACGCCGCGGATCTGATGGGGGTGCCGCTGTCGATGCGGGGCGCTCGTCGACTGGCGGCTCGACCGCTGGCCGGTCGGTGGTGCGGCGGCATCCGCTGCACCCGAGCTGCCCGACGGCGTCGGGGTGACCGGCGGCTGGGTGGCCGGCACCGGACTCGCCGCGGTCGTCGGCCACGCCAGGGCCACCGCGCGCCGGTTGGATGCCGGGCTCGGTGTGCGATCGGCCACCGACGGGCAGGGCCTGCGGTGAGAGAGGATGGATCCATGACCAGCACTCCCCAGGCCCCGGCCGCCGCCACGGGCGGCGACACCCCCGCAGCGGGCCACGCGCCGACCCGCGTCACTGCACGCCAGATCAACGACCAGATCCGCTACACCGGCTGGCACGTGCTGGCCCGCGTCGCCGACCTCGACGTCGGCGGCGACGAGGCCGTCGCCGAACTCGACGCCGTCGTCGCCGACCTGGCCGCCGATGACGTGATCGTCCGCGGCTTCTACGACGTCTCCGCGCTGCGCTCCGACGCCGACCTGATGATCTGGTGGCACGCCGCCGACCGCCGAGGCGCTGCAGCGCGCCACCCGCACGTTGCGCCGCACCGCCATCGGCCGGGCCACCACCCCCGCCTGGTCGGCCGATCGGTCTGCACCGCCCGGCCGAGTTCAACAAGGGCCACGTGCCGGCGTTCCTGGCCGGCATGGAGGCCCGCGGCTGGGTCGCGGTCTACCCGTTCGTCCGCTCCTACGACTGGTACCTGCTGCCCGACGCAGGAGCGTCGCTCGATGCTCGTCGAGCACGGCGTGATGGGCCGCGAGTACGACCAGGTGCTGTCCAACACCGTCGCCGCGTTCGCGCTCGGCGACTACGAGTGGATCCTGGCTCTGGAGGCCGTCGAGCTGCACGACATCGTCGACCTGATGCGGCATCTCCGCGCGTCCCAGGCGAGAATGCACGTCCGCGAGGAGATCCCGTTCTTCACCGGCCGCCTCGTCGACACCGCCGGCGCCGTCGAGGTGCTCCGATGACGCGACGTCGACCGACCCCCGGTTGGGATGCGGTGCTGCTGGCCGGGTTCGGCGGGCCCGAGGGCCCGGACGACGTGATGCCGTTCCTGCGCAACGTCACCCGCGGTCGCGGCATCCCCGAGGAGCGCCTGGTCGAGGTGTCCCACCACTACCTCGCGCTCGGCGGGGTGTCCCCGATCAACGACCAGAACCGCGCGCTGCGGGACGCCCTGTCGGCCGAGCTGACCCGGCGCGGGATCGACCTGCCGGTGCTCTGGGGTAACCGCAACTGGGCGCCGTTCGTCGCCGACGTCGTCACCGAGGCGCACGCCGCCGGACAGGACCGGCTGCTCGGGCTCGCGACCTCGGCCTACTCGTCGTACTCCGGCTGCCGGCAGTACCGCGAGGACTTCGGGAAGGCGCTGCTGGCCACCGATCTCGTCGGTGACGTGCGGGTCGACAAGATCCGGCACTACTACAACCACCCCGGCTTCCTGATGCCGTTCGCCGACGGCACGGCGGCCGCGGTGGCCGCGGCCCTGGACGCCGGGCTCGCACCGGCCGACCTCGAGATCGTCTTCACCACCCACTCGATCCCCGACGCGATGGCCTGTCGTCCGGCCCCGAGGGCACCCCGGCCGCCCGGCAACTACGTCAGCCAGCACCTCGCCGCCTGCGGTGTCGTCATCGACGAACTGACGTCCCGCGGCCTCGGCGCCGCGGTCACCTGGCAGCTCGCCTACCAGTCCCGCTCCGGGCCCGCCGCCGATGCCCTGGCTGGAACCCGACATCAACGACGTCATCGACCGTCTCGCCGGGGCCGGCCGGCGCGGCGTCATCGTGGTGCCGATCGGCTTCGTCTCCGACCACGTCGAGGTGGTGTGGGATCTGGACAACGAGGCCAAGGAGACCGCGGACGAAGCACGACCTGTTCTTCGCCCGGGTGGCCACCCCCGGCGTCGACCCGCGTTTCGTCGCCGCTCTCGTCGACCTGATCGCCGAGCGGCTCGATCCGGCGCTGCCCAAGGTGGCGATCACCGACGCCGGACCGTCACCGGATCGCTGTGGCCGCAACTGCTGTCGCAATCTCCGGGCGTCCGCAGCCGACCACCAGCGCGGTCGACTCGGCCGCCGATTGGGAAGGTCTGGCGGTCAGCCCCGGACCGACTCGTCGCGTCCGGCATCGCGGGCGCGGTCGACGTTCCGGCATGAGCCGGGTCCTGCGGCTCGGGCACCCGCGGCAGCGCGCTGGCGACCACCCAGTCCGGGCACGTCGCCGACCGGTTGGCCGCCGCCGGGGTCGGCTGCGAGCTGGTGCTCGATCAAGACCGAGGGGGACGTCAACAGCGCCCCGCTGGCGACCATCGGCGGCACCGGGGTCTTCGTCACCGCGGTCCGGACGGCGCTGCTCGACGGCCGTGTCGACGTCATCGTGCACTCCTACAAGGACCTCCCGACGGCGACCGCCGACGGTGTCCGGCTGGTCGCCGTACCGCCGCGGGCGAATCCGTTCGACGCGCTCTGCGCCCGCGACGGGATGCGGCTCGCCGATCTGCCGGCCGGGGCGACCGTCGGCACCGGGTCGCCGCGACGGGTGGCGCAGCTGCGCCGGCTGCGTTCCGACATCACGGTGACGCCGATCCGCGGGAACGTCGACACCCGGCTGGGTTTCGTCGCGTCCGGAGCGCTGGACGCGGTGGTGCTGGCCCGGGCCGGCCTCGAACGGCTGGACCGGCACGACCGGATCACCGAACTCTTCGACGGCGGCGACTTCCTGCCCGCGCCCGCCCAGGGTGCGCTGGCCGTGGAGTGCCGCGACGACGACGCATGGTTCATCGACGCGCTGGCGTCGGTGGACGACCGCGACACCCGCGCCGCGGCGTTGGCCGAACGCGCGCTGCTGGCGACCCTCGAGGCCGGTTGCAGCGCTCCGGTGGCCGCCCTGGGTACCGTCCGCGGCGACGAGGTGACCCTCGACGGCGCGGTCATCGGCGTCGACGGCCGCCGTGAGATCCGTGCGCAGATCACCGGTCCGGTCGACGACGCCGCTGCGGTGGGAGCGGCACTGGCGGCCGATCTGATCGGCCGCGGCGCCGCCGAGCTGCTCGGAGCGGCCCGGCTGTGACCGCATCGTCCGCCCCGGCTGCCGTGTCCTCGTCCCCCGGGCCGAGGGCACCTCACGGAGCACTGGTGACGCTGCTCGCCGACGCCGGCCTCGCGCCCGACGCGGTCCCGCTGCTCACCATCGGCCCGCCGACAGACGAGTCCGCTTTGGACGCTGCGGTTCTCGCGCTGGCGGCGGGTGACTACACCTGGTTGGGCTTCGCGTCCGCACACGGGGTCGCCGCCGTCGTCCACCGGATGGCGGAGCTGGCCGTGGCCGTCCCCGCCGACACCCGGGTGGCCGCGGTCGGCGCGGCCACCGCCGCGGCACTCCGCGCGGCCGGCCTTCCCGTCGACCTCCGGCCCGCCCACGGCGGGACCGCGGCGGTGCTCGTCGACCTGTGGCCGCACGCCTCGGGCGGTGAACGGGTGCTGTTGCCGTCGTCGGAGATCGGCCTGACGACGCTCGCCGACGGGTTGGCGGCCAAGGGATACCGGGTCGACCGGATCGCCGCCTACGCGCCGCGGCCGGTGGCGGCACCGGTTGCCGACCACCGCCGACCTCCGGGGCGGCGCCTACGACGCCGTCCTGCTGACCTCGCCGTCGCTGGCCCGGGCGATCGCCGAGCTGGGTCCGGCGGCCACCGTGCGGATGGTCGCCATCGGCGCCACCACCGCCGCCGGTGCGGTCGCCGTCGGCCTCCGGGTCGACGCGGTCGCCGACGATCCCAGCCCGGCCGGACTGCTGGCGGCCCTGCGGCGGGCCCTCACGTGCGATCCCGCACCACCCTGACCCGGCGCCCGTCGTCGCTGTCCGCCCCCCGCCACCTGCTGAGGAACGAGCCCGTCATGACAGACCCCCTGCCCTACCTCCCGGACGCCCGCCCGCGGCGGCTGCGCCGGACGCCGGCGATGCGCCGCCTGGTCCGCGAGAACCGGCTGCACCCGGCAGATCTCGTGCTCCCGGTGTTCGTCAAGGAAGGACTCGGCGAGCCCGCGCCCATCGCCTCGATGCCGGGTGTGCAGCAGCACACCCGCGACTCCTTGAAGCGGGTGGCCGCCGACGCGGCCGCCGCCGGCATCGGCGGCCTGATGCTCTTCGGGGTGCCGGCGACCCGGGACGCCGACGGATCCGGCGCCACCGATCCGGACGGCATCCTCAACGTCGCCCTCCGCGACGTGAAGTCCGAGATCGGCGCAGATCTGGTGCTGATGGCGGACCTGTGCCTGGACGAGTTCACCGACCACGGGCACTGCGGCGTGCTCGCCGCCGACGGCAGCATCGACAACGACCGCACCCTGGTGCGCTACCAGGACATGGGCGTGTGCCAGGCGGCGGCCGGCGCCGACGTGGTCGGGACGTCCGGGATGATGGACGGCCAGGTCGGCGCGGTCCGGGGGGCGCTGGATCGCAACGGGTTTCCCGACACCGCGATCCTCGGGTACGCCGCCAAGTACGCCTCGGCGTTCTACGGTCCGTTCCGCGAGGCGGTCGACTCCGCGCTGACCGGCGACCGGCTCAGCTACCAGCAGGACGTCGCCAACCGTCGGGAGGGATCCCGCGAGATCGCGCTGGACCTTGCGGAGGGGGCCGACCTGGTGATGGTGAAGCCGGCGATGTCGTTCCTGGACGTCCTCGCCGACGCAGCCCGGATGTCACCGGTACCGGTGGCGGCGTACCAGGTCTCGGGCGAGTACGCGATGATCGAGGCGGCCGCGGCCAACGGCTGGATCGATCGTCGTCGGGCGGTGCTGGAGTCGCTCGATCGGCATCAAGCGGGCCGGTGCCGACATCGTTCTGACCTACTGGGCTCTCGAGGTCACGGAGTGGCTCCGTGACGCCTGATCTGCTGATTTCCGCACCCGCACCCTCTCCCTCTTCCGGAAAGCCCACCCGATGACCGCACCGACCGGCACCCCCCGTCCCACCACCGCGAGCGCGGCGCTGTTCGCCCGCGCACTGGCGGTCACCCCGGGCGGCGTCAATTCACCGGTCCGGGCGTTCCGCTCGGTCGGCGGCACTCCCCGCTTCATGCGCAGTGGTCAGGGTGCCTGGATCACCGACGCCGACGGAAACGCCTACGTCGACCTCGTCGGGTCGTGGGGGCCGATGATCCTCGGCCACCGCCACCCCGCGGTCATCGACGCGGTGAACAGTGCTGTCGGGCGCGGACTCTCGTTCGGCACCCCGGGCGCAGGCGAGGTCGAGCTGGGTGAGGAGATCGTCTCCCGGATGCCCATCGACGAGGTACGGCTGGTGTCGTCGGGTACCGAGGCGACCATGTCGGCGATCCGGCTGGCCCGCGGCTTCACCGGCCGCACGCTGGTGGTCAAGTTCGCCGGCTGCTACCACGGTCACGTCGATGCGCTGCTCGCCTCGGCCGGATCCGGGCGTGGCCACCCTGGCGCTGCCGGACTCCGCGGGTGTCCCGGCCAGCACCACCGCAGACGTCATCGTGCTGCCCTACAACGACGTCCCCGCCCTCGAGGCGGCGTTCGCCGAGCACGGTGACCGCATCGCGTGCGTGATCACCGAGGCCGCCGCCGCGAACATGGGTGTGGTGCCGCCGCAACCGGGCTTCAACGGGACGCTGTCGCGGCTGACCCGTGAGCACGGCGCCCTGCTGGTCAGCGACGAGGTGATGACCGGGTTCCGACTGTCACGCAGCGGGATGTACGGCCTGGACGGCGCCGTCGAAGGCTGGACCCCGGACCTCATGACGTTCGGCAAGGTCATCGGCGGCGGGCTGCCGGTGGGGGCCTTCGGTGGCCGGTCGGACGTGATGGAACTGCTGGCGCCGGTCGGGCCGGTCTACCAGGCGGGGACGCTGTCGGGGAACCCGGTGGCCACCGCTGCCGGCGTGGCCACGCTCCGGCAGCTCGGACCCGAGGTCTACGCGCACCTGGACGCCACTGCGTCCGAGGTGGCCCGGCTGTCCTCGGCGGCGCTGGCCGAGGCCGGGGTCGGACACCGGGTGCAGCACGCCGGCAACCTGTTCTCGATCTTCTTCACCACGGACGAGGTCCGCAACTACGACGAGGCCCGCACGCAGCACACGGCAGCGTTCGCGGCGTTCTTCCACTCGATGCTCGAGAGCGGGGTGTACCTGCCGCCGTCGGCGTTCGAAGCCTGGTTCGTCTCGGCCGCTCACGACGACCGGGCGATGGAGCACATCGCGGCGGCGCTGCCGGCGGCGGCCCGGGCGGCGGCCCGCGCGCAGTGAGCCCCGGCCGACCCGGACCCGACTCAGGTTCGGCGGCGGCGGTCGTCGTCGGTCGTCGGCGGCGGGTTCACCGCCGTCAGCACGTAGCGGCCCCCGGCCGTGATGATGGCGGGTTGCCGGTCCGGGGCAGCTCGGGTGGGCGGACCATGAAGTCGTCCCTGGTGTCCGGGTCCCGATCCCGCCCCGCGCTGGCCGCCCTGCTGCTGCTCACCGGCTGCACCGCGCCGCCACCGCCGGTGCCCACGTCCGCGCCGACCGCCGCCGCGACCTCGAGCGCTCCGACGAGCGTCGCTGTCCCGGCACTGTCCGGCGCGGCCGCCGAGGCCCTCGCCCGCCTCCCGGTCGCCCCGTGGGCGACGGGCGTCGCCTATTCCCGGGACGCCTTCGGCGACCGCTGGACCGACGACATCGACGTCGGCGGTGGCCACAACGGCTGCGACCAGCGCTCGGACATCCTCCGACGCGATTTGGACGACGTCGTCCTGAAGCGCAACACCCAGGGCTGCGTGCCCGCGACCGGGACGCTGCACGACCCGTACACCGGCGCGACGATCTCGTTCGTCCGCGGCGCGGACACGTCGGCGGACGTCCAGATCGACCACGTGGTGGCGCTGTCGAACGCCTGGCGTACCGGCGCGCAGCGTCTGACCGCGCAGCAGCGCCAGGACTTCGCCGGTGACCCGCTGGGGCTGCTGGCGGTGGACGGCGCCAGCAACCAGTCCAAGGGCGACGACGACGCCGCGGCGTGGCTGCCGCCGCGCTCGGCCTTCCGCTGCGCCTACGTCGCCCGGCAGATCGCCGTCAAGACGACCTACCGACTGTGGGTCACCCCGGATGAAGCGGCCTCGATGGCGGCCACCCTCGCCGACTGCCCCGGGGAGCCGTTGCCCGCCGACGTCGACGTGCCCGCCCCCGTCCGCTGACCGCCCGATTCGGCATCCCTGCGGCAGCGGCCGCTGGTTAGGGTGACGGGATGGTCAACGCCCGCACCGGCCCGCTGTCCTCCCTGCCCCTGCCCGGAGGGCACACCGCGGGGGGCGCGAAAGACATCGACGTCGCCGCGGTCCGGGCCGACACCCGAGGCTGCGCGGGGGTGGCGCACTTCAACAACGCGGGTGCCTCGCTGCCGCCGCGACAGGTCACCGATATCGTCATCGGGCACCTGCAGCTCGAGGAGCGGATCGGCGGCTACGAGGCCGCGATGGCGGTGGCCTCGCGAACGGAGGCGGTGTACTCGAGTGCAGCGGAGCTGATCGGCGCACACCCGGACGAGATCGCTGTCGTCGGCAGTGCCACCCACGCCTGGGATCTCGCGTTCCACGGGTTCCGGCTGGAGGCAGGCGACCGGGTGCTGGTCGACCGGGCCCGCTACCCCGGGCATGCCCTGGCGATGGTGCAGGCCGCCCACCGGTCCGGCGTCGTCGTGGAGCTGGTGGACGACGACGCCACCGGTCAACTGGATCTCGCGGACCTGGACCGGCGACTCGCGTCCGGCGTGAAACTCGCTGCCCTGACCTACATCCCGACCGACTCCGGTCTCGTCAACCCGATCGCGGCCGCTGGTGCACTGTGCCGCGCGGCCGGGGTGCCACTGCTGGTGGACGGCTGCCAGGCGGTGGGTCAGCTGGCGATCGACGTTGACGAGCTCGGCTGCGACATGCTCACCGCGACCGGCCGCAAGTACCTCCGCGGTCCGCGAGGCACCGGGTTCCTGTACGTCCGCCGAGACCGGCTCGACGATCTCGAACCCTTGTCCCTGGACATGTACGGCGCCAGCTGGGAGCGCCCGGACTCGATCCGGATGCGCGGCGACGCCCGCCGTTTCGAGGCCTTCGAGCGCAGCATCGCGACGATGCTGGGCCTCGGTGCCGGGCTGGACTATGCACTCGCACTGGGCTCGGCGGCCATCGAACGCCGGATCCGTGTGGTGGCGGACGAGCTGCGGGCGCGGCTCGGCGGGATCGACGGCGTGCGCCTGGACCGGGTGGGCGTCGACCAGTGCGGGATCCTCACCTTCACGGTCGGCACTCTCGACTCGGCCCAGCTACAGCGGGATCTCTCCGCGCGGGGCATCAACACCAGCGTCACCCGGCCACTGCCGGGGGCGGTCGCCGCCGGCGCGACACTGCCCCGGGCACGGGTGCGGGCGTCCGTGCACTACTTCAACGATGCACCGGATCTCGACACCCTCGTCCAGGCGATCGAACAGGTGTCCGCATCACGGTAGGGTGCGAGCACGACCGAAGGAGGCCGCCATGGCCGGCGCTGCGCCCACGTATCTCCCGCTGGACCTCGACGCCCTGCGGTCGGCCGTCTCGGCCGGTCGCACCGTCCGGGTCGGGGTGCTGCCCACCGGACAGTTCCCCGACGGCACCGCAGGCCGGGTGCGCGGGATCGGATCCCCGGAGACCGACGGTCCCGAATTCATCCAGGTCGAGCTCGTGGTGGGCGGCGCCAAGGACGTCGTCCCGTTCGCGCCGGGTGACCTGAGCCCGCTGCGGCGTGGCCAGGCCGCACCGGAGCCGTTGGTGCGCCCGGTGTCCCGGCGCCCGCCACGGGCGGCACGCCCCACCCGCGCGGCACCCACCCTGAGTCTGGTGCCGGCGTCCGCGATCGCCACGGCGGCGCCGGTCAGGTCGGCGGGAGCTTCGGCCGGCTCGACAGTGCCCACGACGGTCGCCGCAGCCGACCGGATTCCTGATGCAGGGCCCCCGGCCCCGGCCCCGGGAACCGATGTCGCGTCCCCGACGGCGGACACACCCGCGTCGGGCGCGAGTGCACCGTCGTCGCCGACGCCGGTTCGCCCGGGCCGCAACCGCCGCGCGGCGGGGACGAACCGACGCCGGTGCCGACGGCCGCGCCGACGCCGGCCGGCGCCACGGGGTCGGGTCCGGCCCCCACCGGCGCTCCGCCCGCCGGGCCACGCACCACCGCCCGGCGCGGCGACCGGACCAAGCGGCAGCCGATCGCGGTCACCCTGTCCACCACCGAGCCCGACCACACCGGCTGGAGCGTTCAGGTCACCGTCGGCAGCCGCACGGTGGTGAAACCGACCCCGGTGCATCCGGCTCAGGCGTGGACCTTGGTCACCGGCCTCGGTCAGCCCGAGGTGGAGCAGTTCGTGGCCGGCGCCCTCGCCGAGCACCGCCGCCAGGCTGAGGAGCGGGCCGACCGGCTCGCCCGGGAGCTGGCCGACGCCAGGGCGGAGCTCGCCGCCTACCCCGATCTCTGACGCCTGCCGGTTCCCGCCGGCCCTGGTGCCGGGCGAGATACTGCGAAGTGCGTTGCCGTGTCGGTGATGTGCGCCGACCGGCGGTCCGCGCCCGGATCACCGAGGCACCCCGCTGATGACCGGCCAGCCTGCCGTCGATCTCGGTGACCGCGACGTCGCCGCCGGTGTCGGTCCGCAGGATCAGGACGGCTCCGGAACGTTCGGCCAGCTGCAGGGCGAAAGCAGTCGGGTGACCGAAGTCGTTGTCCACCCCGACCCCGACGAGCACGATGCGCGCCCGTACCGCGGTCATGAAGTCGGGCCGCAGCGTCGCCGACCCGTGGTGCGGGATCTTGAGCACGTCGGCGTGCAGGTCGGCCCCGGACGCCACGAGGGCGCGCTGTCCGTCGTCCTCGATGTCACCGGTGAAGAGCATCCGCGCCGTTCCTGTCTCGATCATCACCACCAGCGACTGGTCATTCGGCTCCAGGTAGGACGACACCCGTGACGGGTCCGGGCCGAGGACGGTCACGGTCAGGCGGCCGATCGTCAGCCGGGTACCGAGCGCGAGCCCGGTCACCGCCACTTGCGCGTCGGCCGCCCGGCGCAGCACGGTCCGCCACGCCCCCGCCGGCTCCCGCCCGGGTCCCACTCCGAGTGCACCCACATCGCGCCCGTCCAGCACACCACCGACGCCGTCGATGTGGTCGGCGTGCAGGTGGGTCAGGATGAACAGCGGGACACGCTCCACGCCGAGGCGTTCGAGGCAGCGGTTCATCACGCTCGGTTCCGGGCCGGCGTCGATGACCACCGCCTCGCCGGGTGACCCGGTGGCCACCACGAAGCCGTCGCCCTGGCCCACCTCGCATCCCACCGCGCTCCAGCCCGGTGGCGGCCAGCCACCCGAGATCGCCGTCACCGGAACGAGAACCGCACCGGCCACCACCACGACCGCGACGGCGACCGCCCGCAGCCGCGGGGCCGTCAACGCCAGCGGGACCCCGACCACCAACGCCGCGAGCGCCAGAATGCCCACCGGCTCCGAGGGCCAGGGCAGCACCGCGAACGGCCAGCCGGCGACCCAGTGGGCGCAGAAGGCGATCCACTCGGCCGCCGGGGCCGCGATGCCGACCACCGCGGTCGCCGCGGCCACCCACCACCCGGCCAGCAGTGCGCCGACCGCGCCGAGGATCAGCGCGACCGGGACGGCGAACGAGGCCAGGATGTTGGCCGGCAGCGCCCATACCGAGATGCTGCCGCTGAGTCCGGCGATGACCGGCATGGTGCCGAGCTGGGCGACCGCCGGCACGGTGAGCAGGTTCGCCCATCCGGTCGGCCAACCCCGGCGCTCGAGTGCGGTGGTCCATCGCGGGGCCACCAGCACGATGGCCGCGGTCGCCTGTACCGAGAGGGCGAAACCGGCGTTCTCGGCGAGGGCCGGATCGAGCAACAGGAGCAGCACGACCGCGGCGGCGAGAGCCGGCACCGTGGAGCGGGTGCGCCCGGCCAGCAGGGCGAGCAGCGTCAGCCCACCCATCACCGCCGCCCGCAGCACCGACGGACTGGGCCGCACGATGACCACCAGGGTCAGCGCGAACAGCAGGCCGCCCACCGCCGCCGTCCGTGGACCGAACCGTCGGAGGATCAACAGCACGGCGCCGCACAGGATGACGAAGTGGGAGCCGGACACCGCCAGCAGATGGGTGAGGCCGGTGATCTTGGCGTCCTGGGTGAGGGCCGGCGCGATACCGGTCCGGTCACCGAGCACGATGCCCGGGAGCAGGCCGGCGGCGTCGCCACCCGCGGTCGCCGCGACGGTCGTGAAGCGGTCACGGAAGACACCGCCGGCCTGCTGCCACCACGGCGGATCGCCGCGCACCCGCGGCGCACTGTCCGCCTGCAACGCGACGGTCGGCCAGCTGGTGAAGACGTCGACGCCGAGCCGGCCACCGGTCGAGAGCCGGTCGCCGGGGATCAGCTCTCCCCACGACGATCCGTCGGCGAAGACGGTCACCGGCACCGAGCCGGTGGAAGTCCCTGTCGGAGAGGACACCTCGAGCAGCGTCCCGCGGACGAGGAACCGCTCCGAGGCACCTCCGGGGGTGGCCCCCATGCGGAGGGGGTCGGCCGAGACCTCGAGCATGACCGCGCCCCGGGCCCCGTCCTGGGCCGCGGCGAACAACGGATCGGCTCTGACCTGGCCGACGCGTATGACGGTCATCCCCGCTGCGGCGGCCACGCACACCAGGGCGGCGAGCAGACCGGCCCACCACCGCCGACGCCGGAGGTGCGGTCGGCCGCCGACCGCTGCCGCAGCCGCAGCGGCGACGGCGGCGACAAGAGTGCCGTGCCCGGTGCCGCCCCAGAGGACGACCAGGCAGCTCACCCACACGCACAGCGCGGCGGGCACCAACCGCAGATCCAGCGGGGCCACCGCATCGTCGTCCGGGCGGGCGCGACGACGACGACCCGGCGCCGGCCGCGAGCGCGACATCCGAGGTTGGCGCACCGATCTGGCGTCCGCACCTCCCCCGTCGGTCACCCGACCCGGACCAGGGGCGCCAGGGTGGCGAACCGGGCCGGGCCGATCCCGGTGATCTCCTGCAGTTGGGCCACGGAGTCGAAGCCGCCGTTGGTGTCCCGCCAGGCCATGATGTTGCCTGCCATCACCGGGCCGACCCCGGGCAGCGTCTCCAGAGCAGTGCGGTCGGCGCCGTTCAGGTCGACGAGCCCCGGAGTTCCCGACGTGGCGTCGGTCGCGCCGCCGGTCGCGGTACCGCCGCCGCCCCCGGACGTGAGGCCCTGGCCGTTGCCCCCGACGACCACCGAGTCACCGTCGGCGAGCTTGGCGGCGAGATTGAGTCCGGTGTAATCGGTCCCGTCGACAATGCCCCCGGCGGCGGCGATCGCGTCCGCCACCCGGGCCCCCGCCGGCAGCGTGACCACCCCCGGTTGCCGCACGGAACCGGTGACGGCGACGACGATCTCGCCTGCCACCAGCGGGATCTCAGCGGTCGACGACGACATCGCGGGCGGCGGAACGTCGCCGGTATCGGACGCGCCCGAGGAGGCCGCGGAGCTCAGCGCGCTGCCACCGTCGACCACCGCGACCGTGGACGGACCGACGACGGTGCCGTCGTCGCGGAAGAACCCGAGCGCCGCGACCACGACCGCCGCGATCGCGATGGTCGAGATCAGTGCTCCACCGCGACGTCCCGGGTCGACCCGGACCCCCGGCGCTCCCGGAACCCACCGCTCCCGCCAGCGCGTCCACGGGCGCCACGACTGCCACCGACGGCCACCGCGGCCGGGCCCGACGTCACCCCGGACGGTCGCCTCGTCGACCGGTTCGCCCCAGCCGGGCTTCTCGTCACCGGCCGCGCCGAATGGATGAACCGACCCGCCGTCCCAGTCGGGCACCCACCCGACCGGGCCTGACCCCCGATCCGGAAGACGATCCTGTCCCCGGCCGGCCGCCGCCCCCTCCTGCGGCACCAGCCGCGGCTGCCCCCCGATCAACCGGTCCGCCTCGTCGTCCCCTTCGTGAGCCGACCGCCCGGGAGCCGCCGCCCTGACCCCGGACGCGACCACACCATCGACCGGTTCGTCTCCCGTGGGCTGCCGCCGCTGCCGCGCCTCGACCAGGGGGCGCAGTCGCCGCGTCGGATCCGGTGCGTCAGCCATGGATCGAAAGCTAGAGCGGAGCGGTCATCGTGTGCGTCCGGCGTTCGTCGTCTGTGGACGGAATCCGCCTTGTGGACAACTCCAGGACTTCCCAGGCTCGCCGAGGCGGGTCGCGCCGTCACCAGCGGTCAGCCGTACCGCTCAGTCCGACACCCGCTCGTACCCCGGGCAGCTCACCACCGGGAGGTCCGGGTACTTCGGCAGGTCCGGGCGGAAGGCGGCGGCGGTGCACCGCAGGTACACGGTGCCGCGGCGGGTGGTGTTGACGGCGGGGTACCGGCAGGACCCGCAGAGCCCCGCCGGAACCGGCAGACCGGCACCGTCGGGACGGCCGGGGCCGTCCGTCATACGGGTCCGAACCACCGGTGGCGGCGCCTGCTGTCGGCGGCGGCGAGCGGCCGGCCGGCCGGGCGGGGGGCCGCGGGCGGACAGAACGAGGGGGTCATCGCTCCATCATGAGCGCTGAGGAGCCCCCGGTCAGGCGCCCGGCGACCTCGTCCTCGTTGCCCGGGATCACCACGCCACCGAGGCCGGCGTTGTAGGAGTGCAGCGACCAGCGACGGAGCCGCCGGTGCAGCACCACCCAGTGACAGTTGTTCAGTCCGATCAACCGGTTCCACATGCTGTCCGGCAGCTCCAGCAGGAACCCGGTCAGGCCGACGATCAGGCCGCCGTGGGCGACGAGCAGCGCGGTCCGGTGGGGACCGTCGTCCAGCTCGGTGACGACCTCGGCGCCACGCTGCGCGACCTCCCAACGGGACTCACCGCCGGGCGGCCGGGTGTGCGGCGACCGTCCCCCGCCACTCCTGCCACAGCTGCGGCCAGCCGGACTCGAGCTCGGTCCGGGTCAGGCTCTCCCAGCGACCGAGGTTCGTCTCCCGGAGCCGCTTGTCGATCCCCACCGGCAAGGCGGTGAGCGCGGCGACCTGTTCGGCGGTCTCCCGGGCCCGGGAGAGGTCCGAGGAGACGATGACCTCAGGACCGAGCGCGGCCACCGACGGCGCCGCGGCCGACAGCCTGCGAAGCGCCCGACCTGGTTCAGCGGGATGTCGGTGTGGCCCTGCATCCGCAGCTGCACGTTCCAGTCGGTCTGGCCGTGCCGGAGCAGGATCAGCGACTCCAGGCTCACGAATGCCCCAGCGGCACCTCGTCGGCCGTCGGCGCCTCACCGGCCTGGCCGGCCTCGCCGACGTGCGCGACACCGTCGTTCTCGCTGTCGGTCTCGGGCTCCGACGTCTCGACGGGCGCCCGGGTGGTGGCCCCGGCCGGACCGATCAGGTCGGCGGCGGTCAGGGAGGGCTGGTCCGGCTCGTCGGTGAAGGTGAAGGTCGGGCAGTCCCGCCACAGCCGCTCGAGCGCGTAGAACACCCGCTCTTCGGCGTGCTGGACGTGCACGACGACGTCGACGTAGTCGAGCAGCACCCAGCGGCCGTCGCGCTGCGCCCTCGCGGCGGGCCGGTTTGTGGCCGGCGGCGCGCAGCTGCTCCTCGACCGCGTCGACGATGGCGCCGACCTGCCGGTCGGACGCTCCGGAGGCGATGACGAAGCAGTCGGTGATGGCGAGCCGGTCCGACACGTCGATGATGACGATGTTCTGGCCCTGCTTGTCGGCGGCGCCCTGCGCAGCCAGGATGGCCATCTGGCGGGCGGTTTCGGTGGCACTCATGATGCTCCTCCAGGGACCACGGCGGCGGGACGGCGATCCTGGTGGATCACCGGTCCGACGCCGGAGTCGTGTTGCGGTTGTGCGGAAATGTGTTGATACAGACCGTGTTTGACGATGTACTGGACGACACCGTCGGGAACGAGGTACCAGACCGGCATGCCCCGCTCGACCCGCGACCGGCAGTCGGTGGACGAGATGGCCAGCGCCGGCACCTCGATCAGCGTCACCCGGCCCGCCGGCAGCTTGAGCAGATCGAGTTCGGGCAGCGTGTAGCCGGGCCGGGTCACACCGATGAAGTGGGCCAGCGCGAACAGGTCGTCGACGTTCTTCCAGGACACGATCGCGGCCAACGCGTCGGCGCCGGTGATGAAGAACCACTCCGCGTCGGGCTCCGCGGCCAGCAGATCGGTCAGCGTGTCGACGGTGTACGTCGGGCCGGGCCGGTCGATGTCCACCCGGGACACGGTGAACCGCGGATTGGCGGCGGTGGCGATGACCGTCATCAGGTAGCGGTGCTCGGCCGGGCTGACGCCCTTCTTCTGCCACGGCTGCCCGGTCGGCACGAAGACGACCTCGTCCAGCGCGAAGCGGTCGGCGACCTCGCTGGCCGCCACCAGGTGACCGTGGTGGATGGGGTCGAACGTGCCGCCCATGACACCGATCCGGCGCGGCCGGCCGCTGCGGCGCGGTGCGGCGCCGGTCATGAGGTCTCCCGGATCTGGCCCCGGCCGACCACCACGTACTTGGTGCTGGTCAGCTCGGCCAGACCCATCGGCCCACGGGCGTGCAGCTTCTGGGTCGAGATGCCGATCTCGGCGCCGAATCCGAACTGGCCGCCGTCGGTGAACGCGGTCGAGGCGTTGACCATCACGGCTGCCGCGTCGACCTCGCGCGGTGAACCGGTTGGCCGCAGCCAGGTCCCGGGTGACGATCGCCTCGGTGTGACCGGTCGAGTGTGCCGGCGATGTGCGCCAGCGCGGCGTCGAGCGAGTCGACCACGGCAGCGGCGATGTCCATCGACAGGAACTCGGTGTCCCAGTCCTCGTCGGTGGCCGGCGACGGTGCCGTCCGCGAGCGCCGCGACCGCGGCGTCGGCGTGCACGGTGACGCCGGCCCGCTGCAGGGCGCCGACCAGCCGCGGTACCGCCATCGGCCGCGACATCGGCGTGCACCAGCAGTGTCTCGGCGGCGTTGCAGACGCTGGTGCGGCGCGTCTTGGAGTTCAGCAGGATGCTCTCGGCCATGTCGAGGTCGGCGCCGGCGTCGACGTACACGTGCACGTTGCCCACCCCGGTCTCGATGACCGGCACCGTGGAACCCTCGACCACCGCCCGGATCAGCCCGGCGCCACCGCGCGGGATGATCACGTCGACCAGCCCGCGGGCGGTCATCAGGTGCTGCACCGACGCCCGGTCGACCCCGGGCACCAGCTGGATCGCGTCGGCCGGCAGGCCGGCCGCCGGTGCCGGCCGCGGCCAGGATCTCCGACGAGTGCGGCGTTGGAGTGGTAGGCGGACCCGGAACCCCGCAGCAGCACCGCGTTCCCGGACTTCAGCGCGATGCCGGCCGCATCGGCGGTCACGTTGGGTCGGGCCTCGTAGATGATCGCGACGACACCCAGCGGCACCCGGACCTGCTGCAGCGACAGGCCGTTCGCGCAGCACACTTCCCGCGGACGGTGCCGCCGACGGGATCGGGCAGCGCGACCAGGTCCTCGAGGCCGACCGCCATCGCCTTCGATGCGGGCCTCGGAGAGCCGCAGCCGGTCGATGAGATTCTCCGGGGTGCCGCTGCTCTGGGCCGCCGCGACGTCAACGTCGTTGGCGGCGAGGATGCTCCCGGGTGTGCGTGCGCAGCGCCTGAGCCATCGCCCGCAGCACGGCGTCCTTCGTCGCGGTCGACAACAGCGCGACGGCACGGGCTGCCACCTTGGCGCGGCGGGCGGCGGCCAGCACGTCGGCGGCCGTCACCGGCCGGTCGGCGGTGGCCCCACCGGACGGCGGGTTCTCCGGTGAGTGGGTCACGACGGCTTCCTCCAGACGGGCGACGCGTTCGGGGATCGAGGTCACAGGGCCACCAGGTCGTCGGCGTGCACGACTTCACGGCGGTGCTCGGGCGGCAGGTCGCCGAGCGACCGGCCGATGATCGCGGAGCAGCTCGGCGGCGTCGTGCCCGACGAAGCCCCGGGCGACCACGCGATCGTCCGGGCCGCGCAGGTCGACCACGTCACCGGACTCGAAATCACCGCTGTAGCCGGTGATCCCGGCCGGCAGCAGCGACTTGCGTCGCTGGGTGATCGCAGCGACCGCACCGGCGTCCAGGGTGATCGAACCCGCCGAGGTGGCCGCGTGACGCAGCCAGAACAACCGGGAGGTGGTCCGGCGCGGGGCGGCCGCGAACGCGGTGCCCACCGTGGGTCCGTCGACGGCCAGCGCGGCGACCGCGTCGGCGGCGGACGCCAGCAGGACCGGGATCCCCGCGCCGGTCGCGGTCCGCGCGGCGGCCAGCTTCGAGCCCATCCCGCCGGTGCCGACATCGCTGCCGGAATCGGCGATCTCGACACCGACGAGGGCTGCGGTGTCAGCGACCTCCGGGACCCGCACCGACGACGCCAGCCGCGGGTCACCGGTGTAGAGCGCGTCCACGTCGGACAACAGCACCAACGCGTCGGCGCCGACGAGGTGCGCGACGAGCGCGGCCAGCCGGTCGTTGTCGCCGAAGCGGATCTCGTGGGTGGCGACGGTGTCGTTCTCGTTGACCACCGGCACGACACCGAAGTTCAGCAACTTGGACAAGGTGCGCTGGGCGTTGCGGTAGTGCGCGCGCCGCACCACGTCGTCGGAGGTCAGCAGCACCTGCCCGACGGTGAGCCCGAAGCGGGCGAAGGATCCGGCGTACTGCTGGGCCAGCAGCTGCTGCCCGACCGCGGCGGCCGCCTGCTGGGTGGCCAGGTCACGCGGGCGCCGGGTCAGGCCCAGCGGGGCCAACCCGGCGGCGATCGCACCGGACGAGACCAGCACGACGTGGGAGCCCGCCGACTGCCGGGCGGCCAGCGCGTCGACGAGCCGGTCCAGCCGGTTCCGGTCGAGCCCACCGGCCGAGGTGGTGAGGGACGACGAGCCGACCTTGACCACGACGGTGCGCGCCGCCGCGACCGCGGTGCGCGCGGCCGAAGCCGGCACCGCGGTCACCGCGGCGTCGTCCACCGTCAGGTCAGCAGTGCCCACCGTCGGTTCACTCCCCCAGTTCGGCGGCGAGCTGCGCACGGAGACGGTCGATGTCGGCGTCGTCCAGGTCGTCGTCCTCGACCTCGAGGCCGCGGCGCAGCCGGTGCATGGCCTTGCGCTCGGCGGCGCCGACCCGCTCGTTGCTCTCCAGCCGCAGGTCGGTGCCGCGGCCGGTGCGGGTCAGCTCCACGCCGGCCAGCGTCGTCGGCTCCCAGTCGAAGGTGACGTCGGCGATGGTGACGGGTGCGCCGGGCTGGGCCCCCATCTTCGCGAGCTTCTCCTCGACGCCGAGCCGGGCCAGCCGGTCGGCCAGGTAGCCGACGGCTTCGTCGTTGCTGAAGTCGGTCTGCCGGATCCAGCGCTCGGGACGGGTGCCGCGGATGATGTAGCCGCCGACCTCTTCCGGATCGCGTTCGACCGTGAAGTGCGTCTCGTCGACCGCCTTGGGCCGCAGCACGATCCGCTCACCGACCTGGGTGGGCCGGTCGGCGCGGTCGGCGTTAACGACCTCGGCGAGCGCGAACGTCAGCTCCTTGAGGCCTTCGTGGGTCGCGGTGGACACCTCGAAGACGCGGTACCCGGCCGCACGCAGGTCGGGGGCGACGAGTTCGGCCAGCTCCCGGGCCTGCGGGACGTCCATCTTGTTGAGCACCACGAGGCGCGGCTTGGACTCGAAGTCGGTCGCCAGCGACGGGATGTACTCGGCCAGCTCCTTCTCGAGGGCGGCGATGTCGGACTCCGGGTCGCGGTCGACCTCGAAGGTCGCGCAGTCGACGACGTGGACCAGCACGGCGCAGCGCTCGATGTGGCGCAGGAACTCGAGGCCGAGCCCGCGGCCCTGGCTGGCACCAGGGATGAGCCCCGGGACGTCGGCGATGGTGAACACCTCTGCACCCGCGGTGACGACACCCAGGTTGGGCTGCAGCGTGGTGAACGGGTAGTCGGCGATCTTGGGCTTGGCCGCGGACAGCACCGAGACCAGCGAGGACTTGCCGGCCGACGGGAAGCCGAGCAGCCCGACGTCGGCGACCGACTTGAGCTCCAGAACGACGTCAGCGCTCTCGCCGGGCTCGCCGAGCAGCGCGAACCCGGGGGCCTTGCGGCTGCGGGACGCGAGCGCGGCGTTGCCGAGGCCGCCACGGCCACCGTGGGCGGCGACGAACTGCGCGCCGGCCCCGACCAGGTCGGCCAGGATCGCGCCGTCCTCGGACAGCACCATCGGTGCCGTCCGGGACGCGCAGGACGAGCGACTCACCCTGGGCCCCGTTGCGGAGGTCACCGGCGCCCGGGCGGCCGTTGCCGGCCTTGGCGTGCGGGTGGAAGTGGAAGTCGAGCAGGGTGTGCACGCTCGGGTCGACGATCAGCGTGACGTCACCGCCGTTACCGCCGTTACCGCCGTCGGGTCCCCCCAGCGGCTTGAACTTCTCACGGTGAACGGACGCACAACCGTTACCGCCGTCACCGGCCTGCAGGTGCAGGACGGTCCGGTCGACGAATTTGGCCACAGCTGTACTCCTTCACCACGCCCGGTGCATCCGGGCGGTACTGCCCGCACAAACCGAGCGAGGGGCGGGATCCGGAGTGTTCCGGACCCGCCCCTCGCTCGGGAGTGTGCACGTAGCGGCTGGTCAGGCCTGCGCCGCCACCGGCTCGGCGACGGTCGCCGTCACCGGGACGACGATGTTCACGGTCTTGCGACCACGCTTGAGACCGAACTCGACCGAACCCGCGCTCAGCGCGAACAGGGTGTCGTCCTTGCCGATGCCGACGCCGACACCGGGGTGGAACTTGGTACCGCGCTGACGGACGAGGATCTCGCCGGCGCTGACGACCTGGCCGCCGAAGCGCTTGACGCCCAGCCGCTGAGCATTGGAATCGCGCCCGTTCTTGGAACTGGACGCACCCTTCTTGTGTGCCATGTCTCTCGCCTACCCTCAGCCGACGTTGATGCTGGTGACCCGGACCTTCACCAGCGGCTGGCGGTGGCCCTGCCGCTTGTGGTACCCGGTCTTGTTCTTGAACTTGTGGATGATGATCTTCGGGCCCTTGGTGGCGGCGACGATCTCGCCCGCAACGGAGACGTTGCCCAGCGCGGCGGCATCGGCCGTCACCTCGGCACCGTCCACCACGAGCACGGCGGGGAGATCCACCGCGGTGCCCGGCTTGCCGTCGAGCTTCTCGACCTCGATGACATCACCTTCGGCAACCTTGTACTGCTTGCCGCCGGTCTTAACGATCGCGTACATCGCGGCCGCGCCTTCCTAGAGTCATACCTTCAGTGCTGAGCGCCCGGGGCGATCAGCTTGATCACGTGTGCTGCGGACCGGCCCGGCCCCGACGGACGCCGAGGGCAAACGGTCACAGTAAAGGCCGCCGAAGTTCCGACGGCCGACAATTCAGAGTACGCGGCCGGACCGGGTCAGAGCAAACCAGCTCACCCCGGGTCACGCCGTGGGCGGGCCGGCCGGGCGGCTGGCCGCCCGACGACGCCGCGGGCGCGCGGCGGGAGCGGGCTCGGCTGCGACCAGCACCGGCTCGGGCTCCGGGGGCGACAGCGGAGCCGGGCCGGCATCGGCGACGGTGTCGATGTCGGCGTCGGGTGCGCCGTCGAGGTCGCCGTCGACATCGAGCACATCGACGGCGTCGTCGACGACGTCGCCGCCGGCGTCACTCATCGCGTCGGCCGGATCGAGCGGGTCTCGCGGGCCGGCCTCCGAGAGCTCCAACGACGGCAGCAGGTCGAGCTGGTCGGCCGCCACCTCCGCGGCACCGGTGTCGGCGGTGCTGTCCCCGTCGAGCTCGCCCAGCACGGCGTCGTCCGGGCTCACGCCCTCGTCATCGGGCCCGTCGACGGACTCGGCGGCATCAGCGTGATCAACGCCGTCGATGCCATCGGTGCCGTCATCCGCCTCGTCGGACGGGCCGTGATCTCCGCGGTCCCGGCGGTTGCGGCCACGACCACCGCGGCGGCGGCGGCGGGGCGCGCCGCTCTCGCGGCCCTCGATGTCGGCGTCGGTCTCGGTGGCCGTGTCGGTCTCGGTGGCCGTGTCGGTCTCGGTGGCCGTGTCGGTCTCGGCCGTGTCGGCATCGGACCCGGCGCCGGGCAGCAACGCGGCGAGCAACCCGGGATCGACCGGAGCCGCGCCGTTCTCGGGATGACCGTCGGCCACCGCCGCCGGCTCCCCCACGCGCCCATCGAGCTCGGCGAGCAGGGACGAGGCGAGCTCGGTGGCGGGTTCGCCGACCGGACGCGCACCGGGGGTGCCCGCCTCCGGCGGCTTCGGGCCACGGGGGTCACGACGCGGCGTGGCGACGACCGGGACGACCGGCTCGACCTCCACGAGGGCCTCGCGGGCCGGCCGGCCGCCGCGGCTGCGGCGACCTGCGGAGCGGTCCTGCGGCGCTTCGGCGACCTCGAGCGCCGTCGGATCCACCGGCACGTCACGAAGCACGATCCCGCGGCCGTGGCAGTGCGCACACGGCTCGGAGAAGGCCTCGACCAGCCCGGTGCCCATCTTCTTGCGGGTCATCTGGACCAGACCCAGCGAGGTCACCTCGGCGACCTGGTGCCGGGTGCGGTCGCGGCCCAGGCACTCGGTCAACCGGCGCAGCACGAGCTCGCGGTTGGACTCGAGGACCATGTCGATGAAGTCCACGACGATGATGCCGCCGATGTCACGCAGCCGCAGCTGCCGGACGACCTCCTCGGCCGCCTCCAGGTTGTTCCTGGTGACGGTCTCCTCGAGGTTGCCCCCGGAACCGGTGTACTTGCCGGTGTTGACGTCGACGACGGTCATCGCCTCGGTGCGGTCGATGACCAGCGAACCGCCGGAGGGCAGGAACACCTTGCGCTCCAGCGCCTTGGCGATCTGCTCGTCGATGCGGTGCGCGGCGAAGACGTCCGTGGGGCCCTCGTAGCGGTGCACGCGAGGAGCGAGCTCCGGAGCCACCCCGTTGACGTAACCCGACAACGACTCCCAGATGCCGTGTTCACTGTCGTCGCCGTCGATGATCAGTTCGCTGATGTCGGAGTTGAACAGGTCGCGGATGACCTTGATCAACGTGTCCGGCTCGCTGTAGAGCTGCCGGGCCTGCGCGCCCTGGGTCTGCTGTGCGGCGGCCGCCTGGATCTGCTCCCACTGCGCCTTCAGCCGCTCGACGTCGCGGGCCAGCTCCTCTTCCGAGACGCCCTCCGCAGCGGTGCGGATGATGACACCGGCGTCGTCGGGCACGATCCGGTCGAGAATCGCCTTGAGCCGCTTGCGCTCGGTGTCGGGCAGCTTGCGGGAGATGCCGGTGGCGCCGCCCGCCGGCACATAGACCAGGAACCGTCCGGGCAGCGAGATCTGGGTCGTCAGCCGGGCACCCTTGTGGCCGACCGGGTCCTTGGAGACCTGCACGAGCACGGTGTCGCCGCTGCTCAGCGCCGACTCGATGCGACGGGACTTGCCGGCCAGACCGGCGGCCTCCCAGTTGACCTCGCCGGCGTAGAGCACGGCGTTGCGGCCCTTGCCGATGTCGACGAAGGCGGCTTCCATCGACGGCAGGACGTTCTGCACCCGGCCGATGTGGACGTTGCCGATCAACGACGCGGAGCCGGCCCGGGACACGAAGTGCTCCACGAGGACGTTGTCCTCCAGCACCGCGACCTGGGTCAGGTCGCCTCGCTGACGGACGGCCATCACGCGGTGGACGGACTCCCGACGGGCCAGGAACTCGGCCTCGGTGAGGATCTGCGGACGGCGACGCGTCTGCAGCGAGTCGCGACGGCGCTGCCGCTTCGCCTCGAGGCGGGTCGAGCCCCGGACACCTTGCACCTCGGACTCGGCGCTGGACCGCTCGCGGGGCTCCCGCGTCTCCCGGACGTGCACGACGGTGTCGGCGGGATCGTCCGGACGGCCGGACTCGTCGGAGCTGCCGCGGCGACGTCGACGGCGACGACGCGAGGAGCCGGAGCCGGCGTTGTCGCCGTCCTGTTCGCCGTCCTCTTCCTCATCGCCGTTCTGCGCGCTGTCGGAGCTCTCGGGGGTGTCGGGGCTGTCGCTGCCGTCGGGGCCGGTGGCGGAACCGTCGGCGGGATCGGTGGCGCGGTCGCCTCCGCGACCGCCACGACGCCGGCGACGACGACCACTGCGGGAAGCGCCGTCACCCCGGTCGGCGGTGTCGGTGTCGTCATCGTCCTCGTCGGTGCCGGACTCGTCGGTGTCCTCGGCCCCGGTCTCGCCGGTCCCCGGACCGTCGACCGGGCCGGCGGCCACGAGGTCGTCAACGTCCTCGTCGCTGTCGTCATCGCCGTCCTGCGCGCGGTCGCCGCTGCGGTTGCGTCCACGGCGTCCCCGCCGGCGGCGGCCGCGGCCGCCGTCCTCACGCGTGGCCTCGTCGTCCGGATCCGTGGTCCCGGCCTCGACCGGCGCGTCCTCGGCCGGTGCACCCATGGCCCGCAGGACGTCGATGGCCACGTCGCGGGCCAGCACCGAATTCGGCGACTTGGCCGTGACGCCCTGCTCGGCGAGCTGGGCGATCAGGGTCTTGGCACTGACCCCGGCCCGCTTGGCCAGTTCGTGCACGCGCATCCGCGTCGGCAGCTCGGCGAACTGCGCGTCGTCCGCCTCGGGGGTGGCGGTGGCCGGCGCCTCGGTGGCCGCGGGGGCGGGCTCTGCCGGGGTGGCGACGGGCGTCTCGACCGCGGCCGCGGTGCTCGGGGTGGGCGCGGCGGCCGGCCGGGACGC
Organism: uncultured Actinomycetota bacterium; assembly: GCA_963700115.1. Taxonomy (GTDB): domain Bacteria; phylum Actinomycetota; class Actinomycetes; order Mycobacteriales; family Nakamurellaceae; genus Nakamurella. Next base: position 2,800,834 of record OY969473.1, read on the forward strand.
GCGGCGGCGGGCCGGGCGGGCGGGGGCCGCGGTGACATCGGGCTCGGCGAACAGCGGTGCCCACGGGGCGGGCTCGACCGGCGCGGGCTCCACCACCACAGCTTCGGCGGGTGCTTCCGCGTCGGCCACGGCGAGCGCCCCGGTGACGACGGCCTCGACCGCGTCGACACTGTCGGCGGGCTCGGCAGCAGCGGACGCCGACGACGGCACGTCCGTGGCGGGCGCCACCACGAGGCGACCGCTGCTGCGGAGGGCGGTGAGTGCGGTCCGGGCGGCGCCGGCCTCGACGGAGGCGGACGACGACCTGATGGTCACGCCACCCTCGGCGAGAGCGTCGATGAGCAGTCGTGACGAGACACCGAAGCGCTTGGCCACCTCGTGCACCCGCGACTTGCCCGGAAGGCCGTCCAGTTGGGCGTGGAAAGCCTCGTCCGCGCCGGCGGTGGTGTCGAAATCGGTCATTGAAGTTATCCCTCCCGGGCCACCGGGCGCGATCCCCTGGGGGGTGCGCCGCTCGGTGACCTCGGCTCAGCTATGTCCGCAGTGATGGCACTGCGGGAAGTCTCGTGGCGTGGAATGGCCGATCAGCTCCAGGCATCGAGCACCGAGGAGTCTCACTCGCCTCGTGCGTCGTCGTGCCTCGGGCCGACCTGGCCCGGCTGCCGTCCGACGTTCCTGGTCGGCTGCCGACGTCAGTATCCCACAGCCCGTCACGGGGCCGGCCCGGACACCCTGTCAGCGACCGCGGCACACCAGACGGGACACCGCGAGACTGGCGATCACCAGCGCCGCCAGCACCTCGACAACGGCGACGCCGAACATCCCCCACAACGCCAGCGCCGTGTTCACCGCCACGACGGTGCCGAGCACCGCGCCGGCCGCCACTGCGCAGGCGAGCATCAGATGACGGACGAAGAGCGGCACGGTGGCACGGCTGGGGAGCCGGTGGAGCTGATCGACCATCGGAGCGCCTTCGCTACTGGTGGACCGGAACGCTCACGCGTCCTTCGGATGCCGTCATCCCGTCTCCGGCGGAGTGGGTCGTCACACTATCGTGACATCCCGTCATTCTCCGTAGCAAGTCCAGCTGTGCGTGACAACGCTCGGTCAACCGGCCAGTACCCGCCGGTACCGGACCTCGTCGAGCGACGTGCCGTCGGCCAGCCGCACCGCGTCCGGTAGCCGCCCGTACTCGATGAAACCCAGCGACTGGCAGAAGGCGTGCAGCGGCTCCCGGTCGCGGGCCCCCAGGAGCAAGGTGTCGACCCCGATCTCGGTTGCCAATCCGGCGATCTCGACGATGAGCCGCCGCCCGAGACCAGCGCGCTGCACGTCGGGGTCCACCATCAGCGCGACGACCTCACCGAGGTGCCGCTGGATCTGCGAGGGCCGCCGGACCAGGAAGGCGACGCCGACCAGATCGTTGCCGGCGGTCAGCACGACGGCGTGCCGAGTACCCGCACGGAGCCCGGAGATCGCCTCGGTCACCGCGCGGGCGATGACGTTCCGCGGCGTCCCGGGCTCGAAGCCGACCGCGCCGTCGGCGTCGGAGACGCGCTGCCACAGGGTCAGCAGCGCAGCCGCGAGGTGGTTGTCGGCGGCGAGGCTTGTGGTGCGCTCGCCGGGCGGGGCCGGCCGGGCGCCCGGCCCGACCCGGCGGGCGATGATCTGGCCGTCCTGCCGGGGTGCGGTCGCGGTGTCACCCGGTGCCCCGTCGACCACGCCGTTGCGCGATCCGTCGTCGAGGCCGCTCACAGGTTCGGGAACCAGAGGCCGATCTCGCGGGCCGCGGATTCGGGCGAGTCGGAGCCGTGCACGATGTTGAACTGGACCTCCAGGGCGAAGTCACCCCTGATGGTGCCCGGCGTCGCCGTGGCGACCGGGTCGGTGCCGCCGGCGAGCTGCCGGAACGCGCTGATCGCACGGGGCCCCTCGACGACGGCCGCGACGAGCGGTCCCCCGGTGATGAACTCGACGAGACCGGCGTAGAACGGCTTTCCCTCGTGCTCGGCGTAGTGCGCCTGCGCGACCTCCGCGGTGGCGACGCGGTACTCGAGGCCGGCCAGCGACAGGCCCTTGCGCTCGATCCGGCCGAGGACCTCCCCGACCAGGCCGCGGGCGACCCCGTCGGGCTTCACCAGGACGAGCGTGCGCTCGATGTCGGACACGGTGGGACTTCCCCTCTGTCGTGACCCCGCCGGTGGGACAGGCGCAGTCGGTGGTGGTGCGGCGATGCTTCCGGCGCCTGCTCAGATCCGCGGGGCTCCGGCGAGTGAACATACCAACCGGGTGCGACCCACAGGCCCGGTCAGACCGTGGCGGCGGGCCCGGCGGGCGGATCCGACTGCTGCTGACTCGGCAGCACCCCGGCCGCCGCGCGGCGCCGGTACTCGTTACGGAAGTGCAACAGGGTCCACCAGGCGATCCCGAAGATGACGCCCATGATGCCCAGCGCACCGTTGATGAACCAGCACAGCACGGCCACGACCTGCAGCCCGATGATGACCGGCACGATCCACGGCTTCTTGACGTAGGCACAGGCGGCGATCAGCGCGGCCGCGAGGCCCAGGATGACGACGAGCTCCCAGACCGCGAGGTCCCGCCCGCTGGCGGCGACCGGCAGGCCCAGCAGCACCGTGATGCTCTGCAGCAACAGCGCTCCCGACATCACGCCGCGGAATCCACGTTCCGGATCCGCTCGGCGGGGCGGCTTGTCCGCGGCGTTCGGATCGATCACTGCGGCACCCGGCCGACCAGCTCGCGCGCGTCGCCGGCGGTGACCACCGAACCGGTGACGACCACCCCGGACCCGGGGCCGACGGTGTCGTCGTCGCCCCCGGAACGGGCCGCGGCCAACTCGCGCGCCAGGTTCAGCGCGGCCGGCAGGGTCGTGGCGGTGTGCACCTTCTCCTCGCCGAAGACCTCGATGGCCAACTCGGCCAGATCGGCGACGGGCATCGTCCGCGGCGACGAGTTCTCCGTCACCACGACCTCGTCGAAGGTGTCGACCAGGGCGGCCAGGATGCCGCCGGCGTCCTTGTCCCCCATCACGGCGAGGACGCCGACCAGGTGCGAGAACGCGAACTCGTCGGCCAGCGCAGTGGCCAGCGCACGGGCGCCGTGTGGATTGTGGGCCGCGTCGACGAACATCGTCGGCTGGGTCCCGATGCGTTCCAGCCGCCCCGGGGAGGCGACCGCGGCGAATGCGTCCTGCACCGCGGTCACGTCCAGCTGCTTGTCGCGGCCGGCACCGAAGAACGCCTCGACGGCGGCCAGGGCGAGGGCTGCGTTCTCCGCCTGGTGCGGGCCGTGCAGCGGCAGGAAGATGTCGTCGTAGACCCCACCGAGGCCCTGCAGGGTCAGCCGCTGACCGCCGACGGCAACCCGACGGCCGAGCACCGCGAATTCGCTGCCGTACCGCGCGACGGTGGCGTCGACCTCGACCGCCCGCGCCAGGATGACCTTCATCGCCTGGGGCGTCTGAGCACCGATGACCACGGTGGCGCCGTCCTTGATGATTCCGGCCTTCTCCCCGGCGATGGCGGCGATGGTGTCGCCCAGGTACTCGGTGTGGTCCAGCCCGATCGGCGTGATGGCGGCGACCTGGGCGGCGACGACGTTGGTGGAGTCCCACCGGCCGCCGAGGCCGACCTCGATGACCCCGACGTCGACGGGGGCGTCGGCGAAGGCGCTGTAGGCCATCGCGGTCAGCACCTCGAACTTGCTCAGCTCGACCCCACCGGCCGCGGTCTGCGCGGCGTCCACGAGGTCCACGAACGGGGCGACGTCGGTGTAGGCACGGACGTAGTCCGTGGCGCTGACCGGCGCCCCGTCCAGGCTGATCCGCTCGGTCACCGACTGCAGGTGCGGCGAGGTGAACCGGCCGGTGCGCATGCCGATCCGGGTGAGCAGCGCGTCGATCATCCGGGCGGTGGACGTCTTGCCGTTGGTGCCGGCGATCTGGATGACCGGGTAGGCCGCCTCGGGGTGGCCGAGCGCGTCCACCAGTGCCGAGATCCGGTCCAGCGTCGGGTCGATCGTCTTCTCCGGCCAGCGCCGGTTGAGCAGCTCCTCGACCCCGTCCAGGGTGAGATCGCCGTCCAGGTCGGTCAACCGGTCGGTCTGGTCGTCGAGATCGGCGGTGGCGCCGGCGATCTCGCCGGTCGGATCGGGTTCGGTGATGGCCGCCCGGGCCGCCGCAGCGAGCTCGGCCCGGCTCGGCTCGGTCGCGTCGAAGTCCTCCCACATGGCGTCGTCCGCGGCGGTCGGTTCCTGGCCGTCGTCGCCGTCCCGCCAGGCGTCGTCCCGGTCGCCGCCCGGGCGGTCGCTCATCGGGCACCGTCCAGGGTCTGCAGACGCACGGTGATCCGCTCGATGTCGGCCTCGGCCCGGGCCTGCCGGTCGCGGATCTTGTCGACGACGGAAGTGGGCGCCTTCCCGACGAAGGCCTCGTTCCCGAGCTTCTTCGCGGCCTCTGCGGCCTCCTTCTCGGCGGTCGCGAGATCCTTGCCCAGACGGGCCTTCTCGGCCGCGACGTCGATGGTTCCGGAAGTGTCGAGTTCGACGCCCGCAGTGCGGACCCCGAGACCGACCTGCATGCTGACCGACGCGGCGAAGTCGTTCCCGGGTGGGGTCAGCCGGGCCACCGAGCGGATGACGTCCTCGAGGCCGGCGAGGTCGGCGGCGTCCAGCCCGGTGATGACCGCCGGCACCTTGACCGAGGGCTTGAGCCCCTGGTCGGCACGGAAACGCCGGACCTCGGTGACGAACTGCTGGGCGTCGGCGATCCGGGCCGCCGTGCGGGTGACCGCTGCCGGGTCGGCCGCCGTGGTGACGGTCGGCCAGTCGGCGATCACGAGCGACTCCCGGCCGGTGAGCGAGGTCCACAGCGTCTCGGTGACGAACGGGACGAACGGGTGCAGCAGCCGCAGCACGGTGTCCAGGACGTGACCCAGCACTGCGCGCGTCTTCTCCGCGCGATCGGGCGCTCCGTAGATCGCGTCCTTGGCGAACTCCAGATACCAGTCGCACAGCTCGTCCCACACGAAGTGGTAGAGCCCCTCGGCGGCCTTGGCGATCTGGAAGTCGCCGAGCAGCTCGGTGGTGACCACGACGGTCTCGTCGAGCCGGTCCAGGATCCAGGCGTCGACGTCCTCGAGGTCGCCGGCGACCAGGCCCGCTCGGCCCGCCACGGGCAGGTGCGCCCCGTTCATCATCGCGAAACGGGTGGCGTTGAACAGCTTGGTGCAGAAGTTGCGCGAGCCCGCGACCCAGTCCTCGGACGTGGCGAGGTCGGCGCCGGGATTGGCGCCACGGGCCAGCGTCAGCCGCACCGCGTCGGCGCCGTACGCCTCGATCCAGGCCATCGGATCGATGACGTTGCCCCGGGACTTGCTCATCTTGCGGCCGCGCTCGTCGCGGACCATCCCGTGCAGCGCGACCACCGAGAACGGTGACACACCCTGTCCGACATCGTCCTTCATCGCGTACAGGCCGAGCATCATCATCCGGGCGACCCAGAAGAACAGAATGTCGTAGCCGGTGACGAGCACCGACGTCGGATAGAACGCCTTGAGCGTGTCGGTGTCGTCCGGCCAGCCCATCGTCGAGAACGGCCACAGGCCGGAGGAGAACCAGGTGTCCAGCACGTCCGGGTCCTGCGTCCAACCGTCGCCGGGCGGAGTCTCGTCCGGTCCGACGCAGCGGACCGCACCGTCCGGGCCGTACCAGACCGGGATGCGGTGGCCCCACCACAGCTGGCGCGAGATCGTCCAGTCGTGCATGTTGTCGACCCACTCGAAGTAGCGGGCGGCCAGCTCCGGCGGGTGGATCGTCGTGCGGCCGTCACGGACGGCATCGCCGGCGGCGGTCGCGAGCGGACCGACCTTGACGAACCACTGCACCGACAGCCGCGGCTCGACGACGTCGTCGGAGCGCGAGCAGTGCCCGACGGCGTGCAGGTACGGGTTCTTCTCGGCCACCACCCGACCCTGTCGTCGCAGCTCCTCCTTCACCGCGCCGCGCGCGGCGAAGCGGTCCATGCCGTCGAAGGCGGTGCCGGTGTCGGTGACGTGGGCGGTGAGATCGAAGATGGTGATCGCCGGGAGGTCGTGCCGGCGGCCGATCTCGAAGTCGTTGGGGTCGTGCGCAGGGGTCACCTTGACAGCGCCGGTGCCGAACGACGGGTCGACGTGCTCGTCGGCGACGACCGGGATCTCGCGGCCGACGATGGGCAGCGTGACGGTGGTACCGACGAGGTGGCGGTAGCGCTCGTCGTCGGGGTGGACGGCGATGGCGGTGTCGCCGAGCATGGTCTCCACCCGGGTGGTGGCGACGACGACGCTGCGGTCACCGTCCCCGTACCGGAGCGACACCAGTTCGCCCTCGTCCTCGGAGTGCTCGACCTCGATGTCGCTCAACGCGGTCTGGCAACCGGGGCACCAGTGGGTGATGCGGTTGGCCCGGTAGATGAGATCGTCGTCGTAGAGCCGCTTGAAGATGGTGGTGACGGCGCGGGACAGCCCGTCGTCCAGCGTGAACCGCTCCCGGGACCAGTCGACGGAGTCGCCCAGACGGCGCATCTGGCCCAGGATCATCCCGCCGGACTCGGCCTTCCAGTCCCACACCTTCTGCACGAACAGCTCGCGGCCGAAGTCGTGCCGCGTCTTCCCGTCGGCGGCCAGCTTCTTCTCGACGACGTTCTGGGTGGCGATGCCGGCGTGGTCCATGCCCGGCAGCCACAGCGTCTCGTCGCCACTCATCCGGTGCCAGCGGCTCAGGATGTCCATGATGGTGTGGTCCAGCGCATGCCCGATGTGCAGGCTGCCGGTGACGTTCGGCGGCGGCAGCACGATGGAGAACGGCTTCTTCGCCCCGGACAACACTTTCGACGGATCGGCCGCGAAGTAACCGGCCGCCTCCCAGCGCCGGTAGGTGGCCACCTCGACGGCCGCCGGGTCGTACTTGACGGGCAGTTCAGGGGTCGCAGCGGCGGAGACAGTCACCCGGCCAGTTTAGGTGGCCGGACGGCCGCGACCGTCCCGCCGGCGCTGCGCCCAGGGCGGACACCGCACGCGGTGGGCACTCACCGCGGTGGCCCGGCCAGCACCCGCTCCCGCAGAGCCGCGACCGGGTCACCGGTCGGCTCCGCCGCCCAGTCCGCGTCCAGCCACCAGGTCGCCCCGACCTCGGCGTAGCGGGCGGCCTCCTCGACCGTCCGGTCCCGGTCGACCAGGTCGGCGGTGCCCTCGGAGACGATGTCGTACGGGCCGGTGAGGCCGAGCTCCGCGCGGAGGGCGAAGACCTCGGCCGTGATCGCCGCCCAGCGGGCGTAGTCGTGCCGCGCCTCTCCCGGACCGCCGCTGCCCGGGAAGTTGGGCAGCAGCCCGTCGCACCGGGCGGCCCGCCGCATCGATTTCCGGGCGCCGGCCAGACCCACGCACCAGGTGGGGATACGCGGTTGCGAGACGATCGGCGGCGGCACCATCGCCTCCGGCGGGCGCACCGTGTAGTGCTTCCCGTCGTAGCTGAACGGCTGATCGCCCCACAACCCGAACAGCACGTCGAGGCCCTCGTCCATCAACTCGGCGCGGACCGCACGGCCCTGGTCCGGTTCGAACGCCGTCCAGTGCTGCATCACCGCACCGAGCCCGACCCCGAGGATCACCCGGCCGCCGGAGAGCCGGTCCAGCGTGCCGGTGACCGACGCGAGATCCCACGGTCTCCAACGGGGCAGCGGCGTCAGCATGGTGCCGAGCCTGATCGTCGACGTCCGCATCGCGGCCGCGGTCAGCGCGACCCAGGCGTGGACGCCGAACACCGGTTCCCAGCCGAAGACCGCGTCCCAGCCGGCGTCCTCGGCGTCCTTCGCGAGCTCCGCCACATCAGCGGCATCGCCGCAGGTCAGGATGATGCCGTACCGCACAGGTCCTCCCGGGAGAGTGGGCGCCGGTCCGTTTCACCGGCCAGCAGGGAATCTAGGACGCCCCACCGACAGTGACCCGGGCGGCACCGTGATCCGGGCGGCACCGCGGCCCGGGCGGCACCGCGGCCCGGGCGGCACGGTGGCCTGCGCGGTCGACAGGGGGCCGCGATGCGCGATGTCGGCCACGAGCGCCGGCCCCGGCCTGCATTCCGCTCCCCGGTGTCCCGGTACCGGCCCGATCAGTAGGAGCGGGGCAGCTTCAGCCCGTGTTGGGCGACGTAGTTCAACAGCATCTCGGCGTTGACCGGGGCGATCCGCAGTAATCGGGCCATCCCGTACAACGGCAGCAATCCGTACTCGGCGGTGAGTCCGTTGCCGCCGTGGGTCTGGATGGCGGCGTCGACGGCGGCCGACGCGGCCTCGGCGGCGGCGTACTTGGCCTCGTTGGATTCCAGCGCGGCGGGCCGGCCGTTGTCGTGCAGCCAGGCCGCCTTGGTCATCATCAGCTGGGCGAGGTCGAGGCCGATCCGGGCCCGGGCGAGCGGGTGCGACACCCCCTGGTGACTGCCGATGGGGGCCCCGTCCCAGACGGTGCGGGTGCGGGCGTAGTCGGCAGCCCGCTCGAGGGCGTACCGGCCGAGCCCCACGCACAGTGCGGCGGCGGCGATCCGCTCCGGGTTGAGCCCGTCGAACAGCGGCTGCGTGCCCGACTCCGGGGTGCCGATCATCGCCGTCGCCGGCACCCGGACGTCGTCGTAGAAGACGGTGAACTGCCGGTCCGGGATCTGCGCGGCCATGTCGATCCGCTGCCAGCTGAGACCGGCACTGTCGGTGGGCACCAGGAACATCGCGAGACGGGCCTTGCCGGTCGCCTCGTCGATCCCGGTACGGGCGACGGTGATGACCGCGGCGGCGGCGTCGATGCCGGAGATGTAGTACTTGGAGCCGTTGAGCACCCAGTCGCCCCCGTCACGGCGGGCGACGGTGGCCACCCGGTGGGAGTTGGAGCCCGCGTCGGGCTCGGTGATCGCGAACGCGACCACGGTGTGTCCGTCGGCGAGCCGGGTCAGCCAGGTGGCGCGCTGCTCGTCCGAGCCGTGCAGCTTGAGCACCTCGACCGCGATCGCCCCCGACACCAGCAGCAGCAGCAGTGGGCAGCCGGCGGCCGCCGCCTCCTCCGCGACGACGGCCAGCTCGGTCATCCCCGCTCCACCGCCGCCGTAGGCCTCGGGGACGTTGATCCCGATGAAACCGCCGTCGGCCAGTTCCTTCCACAACGCCTCCTGCGGATCGCCGCGGCGGCCGTGGTCGGCGTAGTCGGCGCCGCCGTAACGGGCGGCGATCTGGTGGACCACCGCCCGGAGTTCGGCGGTCTCGGCGGACTCGGTGAAGTCGGGCATGGCGCAGCGCTCCTCGCTCGTCGGCGCCCGGGGATCGCCCGGGTGCGGATCGGACGGGCGATGCGCCGACGCCGGGTGAGCGGGCCGCGTCGCCCGCCCTCCAGCATGCGCCACCCCGATCCCGGACGGCGGCGCAGCCGACGGGGCGCGGCGCTGCTGCCGGTAGCGTTGCCGCCGGAAAGAGGAGGCCGATGACCACCGAGCTGACGCCGTTCGCCGAGATCACCGTCCCGCCGACCGATCCGGGGGCGGCCACGCCGGCATCGGACCCCGCGCTGGGCCGGCTGGTCGTCGTGGCCGGCTGGATGGCCGTGCGCCGCGACACCACCGGCGTGCTCCGGCGACCACGGGTGGTCGTGCTGGCCGGCGACCACGGCGCCGCCGCGGTCGACCGGTATCCGGACGACGTCGAGAGCACCTGCCGGCTGGCCGAGGCGCACGGTGCCGGTGTCGTCCGCGTCGACGTCGCGACCACCGGCGCCGATCCCGCCGGTGACGAGGTCATCCGGGCCGGCCATCCGGACGCCGTGAACGGCGACGTGCTGTCCACCGAGGAGGCTGTCGCCGCGGTCGAACTCGGGCGGCGGCTCGCCGATCGCGAGATCGATGCCGGAGCCGACCTACTCGTGGCCGGCCTCGCGGGCCGCGGCCACACCCTGGCACTGGGGGTGCTGTCGGCGGTGCTCACCGGGCTGGAGCCGGTGACCGCCGTTCCCCTTCCCGACACCGACCCGACGGAGTGGGTGCGGGCCGTGGTCGCGGTGCGCGACACCCTGTTCCGGCTGCGGGACCGCGACAAGGACGTGCTGTCACTGGTCGCCGCGGTGGCCGGGGCCGACATCGGGGCGCTGACCGGGTTCCTCGCCCAGGCCGCGGTCCGCCGCACCCCGGTGCTGCTGGACGGACTGCCCGCGACGATCGCCGCCGTGCTCGCCCACCGGCTCGCCCCCGGCGCGGAGGCCTGGTTCCTGGCCGCCGGCCAGGCCCCGGACCGGCCGGGTCGCCGGCTGCAGGACATGCTCGCGCTGCCGATGGTCGCGGCCCTGGAGACGTCCTCGCCGAGCGGCGCCGGTGCGGTCCTCGTGCTGCCGCTGATCCAGGCGGCGCTGACGGTGCCGGTCGCCGACGCCCCGGACATCGCGCTGATCGAAGAGCCGGCGCACATCTGAGGTCCGGCGGGGGCGGGTCAGGACAGGCGCCAGTCCACCGGATCGGCTCCCATCCCGACGAGCAGCTCGTTCGCCCGGGAGAACGGCTTTGATCCGAAGAACCCACGGGCGGCCGACAACGGCGACGGGTGCACGCTTTTCAGATGCGGCACCGCACCCAGCACCGGGATCAGCGACTGCGCGTCCTTGCCCCACAGGATGGCGACCAGCGGGCCTCCGCGGTCGACCAGCGCCGCGATCGCGGCCTCGGTGAACGCCTCCCACCCCCGCCCGCGGTGGGACGCGGGCTCACCCGGACGCACGGTCAGCACCCGGTTCAGCAGCAGCACACCCTGCGCCGACCAGGCCGACAGGTCGCCGTGCGGGGCCGGTGGGATGTCGAGGTCGGCGGCGAGCTCGGTGTAGATGTTGACCAGCGACCGCGGGATCGGCCGGACCGAGCGTTCGACCGAGAACGACAGTCCCACCGGATGTCCCGGCGTCGGGTACGGATCCTGGCCGACGATCAGCACCCGCACGTCGGTCAGCGGCGCCTCGAACGCCCGCAGCACCCGGTCCGGCGCCGGCAGGTAGCTGCGCCCCGCGGCGACCTCGGCCCGCAGGAACGTCGCCCATGGTGCGCAGTTGCCCGGCGACCGGCGCCAGCGCGGTGGCCCACCCCGGGTCGACGGTGGCGGGCATCCCGCCCGTGGTCACCGGAAGTGGTCCCAGCCGCCCGTGCCCTCGTAGGCCGAGCCGTCGACAGTGACCCCGGCCCCCTCGGCGACACGGCCGATGGGTTCCCACGGGGCGGGCAGCGCCGTGTCCGCCGGGAAGGTCGCCACCAGCGCGTGGTCGTCGCCGCCGGTCAGCACCCAGCTCAGCGGGTCCTTGCCCAGCGCGGCCGCCACCTCGACCAGCCGCGGGTTGAGATCCAATGCGGTGGAACGGATGTCGATGGCCACCCCGGAGGCTTCGGCGATGTGCCCGACGTCGGCGACGAGCCCGTCGGAGATGTCGATCATCGAGGTGGCGCCGAGGGCGGCGGCGACCGGACCGGCGGTCAACGGCGGCTGCGGCTCGCGGTAGGCGTTGACCATCGAGGCCGGTGAACGGAAGCCCCTGGACAGCACCGCGAGTCCGGCGGCGGCCCAGCCGACCCGGCCGGCCAGCGCGAGCAGGTCCCCGGGCCGGGCCCCCGAGCGCAGCACCGGCCGGGCGCCGCTGCAGATCGCCGAGCACGGTCACCGAGATGGTCAGCACCTCGGAGCGGGTCAGGTCGCCGCCGACGACGCCGGCTCCGATCTCGGCGGCCACCGCGTGCAGGCCGCGGCCGATGCCCAGGACGACCTCACCGGACGTGCCGGCGGGTGCGCACAGCCCCACCACGAAGGCGGTCGGAACGGCACCCATGGCCGCGATGTCGGAGACCGCGGCGAGGGCCGCCCGCCGGCCGATCTGCTCGGCGGAGGCCCAGTCACTGCGGAAGTGCACACCGTCGACGAGGACGTCGGTGCTGACGACCACCCGGCCGTCCGGGGCGGCCACGATCGCGGCGTCGTCGCCCGGGCCGAGCAGGGTGCCCGCAGGCTGCCCATGACCGGCGGTGATCGCCGCGATGAGGGCGAACTCCCCGGTCGTCGCAGGGGCGGGGGTGCCGTTCACCGGGGCGGCGGGACGGCTGGCTGGGGTGGTGATGACGGCCTCCGGGGCGCAGTGGTGGTGGCCCGCACGGAGAACTCCCGGGCCGCCGCGAGCAGACTCCATGGTGCCCGACGCCGACCCGATAAGGTGTGTGCCGGGTGCTGACGGTGCCGCGAGTCGTTGCTCACGCACGCTCGTCGACCACGGTCGGCCCCGGTTCCACCCGACGACGTCGACCGACGCGACATTTTCAGGCCGCACCTCGGGTGCGGCGGAAACAGGAGCTCACCGTGGTGCAGGCATTCATCCTGATCCAGACCGAAGTCGGGCAGGCCGCCTCGGTCGCTCAGGCCATCGCCGAACTCCCCGGGGTGACCAGCGCCGAGGACGTCACCGGCCCGTACGACGTGATCGTGCGCGCCGAGGCCGAGACCGTGGACGACCTGGGCAAGCTCGTCGTGGCCCGGGTGCAGGGCGTGCCCGGCATCACCCGCACCCTGACCTGCCCGGTGGTCCACCTCTGAGCACGCCACCGCCCGCCACCCCTGAGGCCGGCCCAGCCGGGACCTCCGATCATCGCCCACCGGCGGCCCGGTACCGGCCGGCGGGATGGCGGCTGGTGCTCGCGATCGCGCTGCCGTTGATCGCGGTCCCGGTGATCGTGGTGCTGGCCGACCGGGCCCGGGAGGCCGCCGGCCCGGATCCGAACGCCCCGCTCGCCGTACCGGTGGTCCTGCAGAACGGGTCCACCTCGGCGAGCTGTGCGGCCCTCGACGGCGCCCTCGCCCGACAGTCTCGACGGTCGGCCGCGGCGCACCCTCGTCGTCGACGAAGCCGGCGTCGCGGCCTGGGGTGACCCACCGTCGGTGCTGCGCTGCGGGATCACCGATCCCGCCGAGCTCGTCTGTTCGTCCCCGCTCACGGTGCTCAACGGGGTCGCCTGGCTGCCGCTGGCCGGCGACGGCGCGACCACCTACGTCGCGGTCGACCGCCCGCAGCGCGTCGCCCTGACCGTCCCGAACGACGTCGGAATCGGTGTGGTGCAGGCGCTCTCGAACACGGTGCGGGACGTGATGCCGGAGCGTCCGGTGTGCGTCGGCGGCATCGTGAACCCGGTGTCCTGACCCCGGAACACGCAGCGAGCTGCCGCACACCGGTCAGCGCAGGCCGGTCCCCCGGGCCAGGGCGGTGCGCACCAGCACGCTGAGCAGCTCGGAGTAGCCCACCCCGTCGACGGCGAACATCCGCGGGTACATCGAGATCGGGGTGAAACCCGGCATCGTGTTGACCTCGTTGATCGACACCTCGCCGTCGTCGGTGACGAAGAAGTCGACACGGGCCAGGCCCTGGGCGTCGAGCGCGGTGAAGGCGCGGATGGCGTAGTCCCGCACGGTCCTGGTGACCTCGTCGGGCAGCCGCGCCGGGATGTCGAAGGTCGCCGCGTCGTCGAGGTACTTGGCGGCGAAGTCGTAGAACGAGAAGTCCGCCCCGAGGTGGATCTCGGCCGTCGAGCGACGCCTGCAGCCGGCCGTCCGGGTGTTCGAGGACCCCGCACTCGATCTCGCGGCCGATCACCGCCGCCTCGACCAGCACCTTGGGGTCGGCCAGCCGGGCCGTCGCGATGGCCCCGTCCAGCTCGGCCCAGTCGTCCACCCGGCTCACCCCGAGGCTGGACCCCGCGCGGGCCGGCTTGACGAACACCGGCAGCCCGAGCCGCTCCTTCTCCTCGACCGTCAGGGTCGATCTGCCGCTGCGCAGCACCACCCAGGTACCGACCGGCAGCCCCTCGGCGGCCAGCAGCTTCTTGGTGAACTCCTTGTCCATGCCGGCTGCGCTGGCCAGCACCCCGGCCCCGACGTAGGGCACCGCCGCCAGCTCCAGCAGACCCTGGATGGTGCCGTCCTCGCCGTAGGGCCCGTGCAGTACCGGGAAGACGACATCGACGTCCAGGGCGGCACTCCCACCGTCGACGGCGGAGCCGCGCACCGGCAGCAGGGCGTGCCGGGCCGGATCCACCGAGAGGACCAGGCCGGCCCCCTGGGGCACCTCGGGCAGCGCGCCGTCGGTGATGGCCAGGGACGTCCCCGCCGGCACCTGCACCCAACTGCCGGCCGGGGTGATGCCGATCGGCACCGCCTCGAACTCGGCCGGATCCAGGTGCGCCAGCACGCTCCCCGCGCTCACACAGGACACGGCATGTTCCCCGCTGCGACCTCCGAAGACGACGGCCACCCGGATGCGGTCTGCAGACATGCGGGTAACCCTACGACGCGACCGACACCCGATCGGGGACCGTCATTCCGGCGTGTAGTCCGGCATCATCAGCGTGCTGACCAGCGCGGCCGGCGGCAGCGAGTGGTAGCAGACCTCGAACACGGCCTGGGTGATCGGCAGCGACACCCCGTGCCGCAGCGCGAGATTGCGCAGCGAACGGCAGCTGATCACGCCCTCGGCGACCTGTCCGCTACCGGCCGCCTGGGCCTGCTCGACCGTCATCCCCTGAGCCAACCGGATCCCGAAGCTGCGGTTGCGCGACAGCGGCGACGAGCACGTGGCGACGAGGTCACCGAGACCGGCGAGACCGGCGAAGGTGGCCGCGCGGCCGCCCAGGGCCTCGCCGAGCCGGCTGATCTCGTGCAGGCCGCGGGTCATCAGCGACGCCTGGGTGTTCCGGGCCAGGCCCAGTCCCTCCGCCATCCCGCAGGCCAGCGCGATGACGTTCTTCCCCGTGCCGGCGATCTCGGCGCCGATGACGTCGGTGATGGTGAACGGACGGAAGTAGGAGTTGGCACTGGCCAGCTGCACCGCGACCGCGGCGGCGTGGTCGGTGCACGCCATCACCGTCGCGGTGGCCTGGCCCTCCGCGATCTCCAGCGCCAGGTTCGGCCCGCTGAGCACCACCACCCGGTTCGGGTCGAGATGACCGACGGAGGCGATCACCTCGCTCATCCGCAGGCCGGTGCCGATCTCGACGCCCTTGGCCAGCGACACGATCGGGACCGCCGGCGGCAGCCAGTCCCGCCACACCGCCATGTTCTCCCGCAGCGCCTGGCTGGGCACGGCGCACACCACGGCGTCGACGCCGGCCAGGGCGATCTCGACGTCACTGGTCGCGGTGATCCCGTCGGGCAGCCGGATGCCGGGGAGGTAGTCGAGATTCTCGCGGCCGTCGTTGATCTGGCGCGCCAGGCCGGTGCGCCGGGTCCACAGCCGCACCGAACGGCCGGCGTCGGTGAGCACCTTGGCGAACGTCGTGCCCCAGGAGCCCGCGCCGAGCACAGCCACCGTGTCGATGGACATCACGCGCCGCCGCCGGTCCCCTCGCCCGCGACGGGGCCGCCGATCGGATCGACGTTCGGATCATCCGCCGACCGCCCCGGCCGCGGCTCCTTGGGCGGGACGAAGAACGTGGCGGGTGCCGGCTCGCCACGCACCTCCGCCAGCAGGTCGCGCACCGCGGTCATGATGTGCACCGAGACGTCGCGGATGAGCCGGGCGTCCACCTCCTGGCCCCGGAACGCGGACAGGTCGATCGGCGGGCCCGCGGTGACGACGATGTCCTTGCGCGGCAACGGCCTGAAGCGGCCCTTCTTCACGTACGGGACGAACACCTGCTGGGTGCCCCAGTTCACGACCGGGATGACCGGGAAGTCCCCGGCGAGCGCGAGGACCGCGACACCGGCCTTGGGGCGCATCGGCCAGGTCTGCGGGTCCCGGGTGATGGTGCCGTCCGGATAGATGACGACCACCTGTCCGGAGTTGAGCGCGTCGATGGCCGGCTGCAGGCTCTGCTGCCCCGCACCGCCGGTGCGTTCGACCGGGATCTGCCGGGCACCGCGCATCAGGGTGCCGATCCCGGGGACCTTCCAGATCGACGACTTGGCCATGAAATGCGGCCAGCGGCCCGCTTTGCGGATGTAGACGGCGTCGTAGACGGGATCGAGGTGCGACACGTGATTGGCCACCAGCAGGGCACCGCCGGGCACCTGGAGGTGCTCCATGCCACCGAAGCGCCGACGACCCAGCAGCGCGGTCAACGGGTAGAGCAGGATGCGGCACAACACGATCCAGCCGTTGTCCCGCTCGGCGCCTCGACGCCCGCGGGGCGGCGTCGCCGAGTTCGGGCCGTCCGATGTCCCACCGCTGCTGTGCGCCACGCTGCTGACCACTCCACTCTCATCGCCCGCCGAGTCAGCGGTGCCCTCACGGGCGGGGTCGGGCCCGGTGGGTCAACCTTAGAGCGCGTGGCGCGCCCGCGGGCCGGTGGCGACGGACGGGTCAGCCGGCCGCCCTGACCTCGACCGTCGTCCGGGCCCGGCGTTTGGCCACCTCGGGGATCAGCCGGGCCCACCGTCCCCGGCGGTCGGCGACCCAGAAGTACACCCGGTCGGTGAACCGGGGCACCCGGGCGGACAGGCGGCCGAGCCACCGCAGCGGCCCGATGGTCGACAGCACCGCGGTCAGCGCGGCGCCCGCGGACACCGGCGGCGCGCCGTCCGCACGGGCGTGGAAGGAGGACAGCACCCGCTCGGCCGGGATGGCGGCCAGATCGGTGTCGATGGCGCCCTGGATGGTGGCCGGGGTGACCCGACGGGCCCGGTCCAGACGCAGCAGCTGCGCGACCGACCAGATGCAGAAACCGCAGCCGGCGTCGTAGTAGACGGTCAGCCGCGATCGGCGCGTCGTCATCCGCCGGACCGGTGGGAGGTGGCCGGGCGGCGGGCCGGCACGTGTCCCGCGACCGGAAAGGCGGCACCGAGCAGGCCGGCGACGGCCGCGCCGATCGCGAGCCCGGCGGCAGCGGCGATCCGTGGTGTGCCGGTCATGTCGGGCCCTTCCGCCGGCGCGGCCGACCCGGTGTCGTCCGTCGACCTCCACAGTGCCCCCGGGTGGCGCCCGACGCACCACCCGGGCGAGTGGACGCCGGGCTCGGGACACGTTCGGACCCGCTGTCCGCAGGAAGGCGAATGGGGGGAGAATGACCCGGTGACGACCACCGAGAACACCCCGGCCGACGCAGCTCCCCGCCCCCGACGCACGCCCGTCCGGCGGGGCGCCGGTGCGGCGGCGGCCGCTGTCACCACTGACGCGCTGCCGAACCCCAACGGCGCCAACGGGTCGGCCCCGGACCCGGCCACCCCCCGCACCCGCCGACCGACCGTCAGGGCGGCGGCCGAGCCCACGGCACCGGCGGCGCCCGCGCCACGGGCCCGCCGCACGCCGCGGACCCGGCCGACGTCGCCGCCCGCACCCACCGAGATCCCCGCCGCTGCAGCGGACGTCGCGTCGCCGACCGCCCGCACCCCGCGGCGCCCCCGCACCGCCGCCACCCGCACTGCAGCCACCCGCACCGCGGCCACCCGCACCGCGGCCACGGACACCGCCCCGGCCGCGGACGCTCCGAAGCCGCCCCGCACCCGGCGTTCGCCCGTCAAGGCGGCGGCCGGCGCCGACGGCATCATCCCCACCCCCGATCCGTCGTCCGGTGAACCGGTCCGCGTCGCCGACCTCGACGGTGCCGCCGAGGTCGTCGGGGAGCAGGTCGCCGACGCCACCCCCGGCCCGGACGCCACCGCGGCAGCGGAGCCGCCGGTCGACGCACGGTCCACGGCGCACCCGACGACGGTCACCGCTCCGTTGGAAGTGGTGCCCCCGGAACACTTCCCACGGATGGCGGACACGATCGACCGGGCCACGGCCGGCGACCCGCTGACCACCGTCGAGCTCCCGCAGGACCGGTTCTACAACCGGGAGACTGAGCTGGTTGGACTTCAACGCCCGGGTGCTGGCCCTGGCCGAGGACCCGGCCGAGCCGCTCCTCGAGCGCGCCAAGTTCCTGGCCATCTTCGCGTCCAACCTCGACGAGTTCTACATGGTCCGGGTGGCCGGCCTGAAGCGCCGCCGCGAGATGGGGCTCACCGTCAACAGCGCCGACGGGCTCAACCCCGGCGAGCAGCTGGCGCTGATCTCGGCCCGCACCCAGGAGCTGGTCGAGCGCCACGGTCGGTGCTTCACCGACGACGATCCTGCCCGCCCTCGGGGATGCCGGGATCCAGATCGTGCACTGGGGTCAGGTCGACCGGCGACGACCGGCAGCGCCTGCAGCAGTACTTCGTGGACCACATCTTCCCGGTGCTCACGCCGCTGGCGGTGGACCCGGCCCACCCGTTCCCCTACATCTCCAGCCTCAGCCTCAACATGGCGATCATCGTCCGTGACCCGCAGACCGGGCGCCGAGCGCTTCGCCCGGCTCAAGGTGCCCAACAACGTCGACCGGCTCGTCCGGGTCCGTCGCGGCGAGTTCGACTACCTGCCGCTCGAGGACCTGATCGCGGCCCACCTGGGAATCCTGTTCCCCGGCATGCAGGTGGTGGAGTACCAGGTCTTCCGGGTCACCCGCAACGCCGATCTGGAGGTCGCCGAGGACCGCGACGAGGACCTGCTGCAGGCGCTCGAGCGGGAGCTCGCCCGCCGCCGCTTCGGGCCGCCGGTCCGGCTGGAGATCGCCGACACCACCAGCGAACGGATCCTGGACCTGCTGATCAACGAGCTCGACGTCGATCCGGCCGACGCGGTGGAAGTGCCCGGCCTGCTGGATCTCTCGTGCATGTTCCAGCTGTACGGACTCGACCGGCCGACGCTGAAGGACCCGCCGTTCGTGCCGGCCACCAATCCGGCCTTCGCCGAGGGCGAGAACCCGAAGAGCGTGTTCGCCACGCTCCGGGACGGCGACGTGCTGCTGCACCACCCCTATGAATCGTTCGCGACCACCGTGCAGCGGTTCATCGAGCAGGCCGCGGCCGACCGGCACGTGCTGGCGATCAAGCAGACGCTGTACCGGACGTCGGGCGACTCCCCCATCGTGCAGGCGCTCATCGAGGCGGCGGCCGCCGGCAAGCAGGTGGTGGCGCTGGTCGAGGTCAAGGCCCGCTTCGACGAGCAGGCCAACATCTCCTGGGCGAAGGCGCTGGAAAAGGCCGGGGTGCACGTCGTCTACGGGCTGGTGGGTCTGAAGACGCACTGCAAGACGGCCCTGGTGGTCCGCCAGGAGGGCAACGTGATCCGCCGGTACTGCCACATCGGCACCGGCAACTACAACCCCAAGACCGCCCGCATCTACGAGGATCTCGGTCTGCTGACGGCCGACCCGGACATCGGCGCCGACCTGACCGACCTGTTCAACGTGCTCACCGGCTACTCCCGGCAGACCGAGTACCGCAACCTGTTGGTCGCCCCGCAGGGCATCCGCGACGGCATCGTGCACCGGATCCACCGGGAGATCGAGCACGTCAAGGCGGGTCGGTCCGGCCTGGTCCGGCTGAAGATGAACTCCATCGTCGACGAGCCGGTGATCGACGCGCTGTACCGGGCCTCGATGGCCGGGGTCGAGGTGGACATCACCGTCCGCGGCATCTGTGCGCTGCGGGCCGGGTGTCCCGGGTCTGAGCGAGAACATGGTCGTGCGTTCGATCGTCGGCCGTTTCCTCGAGCACTCCCGGGTCTTCCACTTCGGCAACGCCGGCGACGACGAGTACTGGATCGGCAGCGCGGACATGATGCACCGCAACCTGGACCGCCGGGTCGAGGCGCTGGTGCAGATCAAGGACGCCGGCCGCGGTGGACCGGATGGCGAAGTTGCTGGCGCTCATCAGCCGACCCGACACCCGCTGCTGGCGGCTGGGTCCGGAGGGCTGGTACCGCTCGCCGGAGAACGGCGGTCGCGACCTCCAGGCGGTGCTGCTGCGCGGAGGCGCCGGTGCCGAGTGACCCGGCGCCCGATCCTCGCGGCCGGCGGCCTGCTCTGGCGACCCCGGACGTCCGAACGGGCCGAGGTGGCCCTGGTGCACCGACCGCGCTACAAGGACTGGTCGCTGCCCAAGGGGAAGGCGGACCGCGGCGAGACGCCCGCGGTGACCGCGCACCGGGAGGTGCTGGAGGAGACCGGGTTCCGGACGCAGCTCGGACGCCGTCTGACCACCGTCCGGTACGCGGTGGCCGCCGGTCCGAAGCAGGTCGAGTACTTCGCGGCCCGGGTGGTGGCGGGCGACTTCACCCCCAACCGCGAGGTCGACAAGATGCGCTGGCTGTCGCCCGACGCAGGCGAGCGGACCTGATGACCTACGACTTCGACCGGGCGGTGCTGGACACCTTCGAGCGTCAGCCCGTGACCGTCAACAGCCTGGTGCTGGTCCGGCACGCCCGCGCCGGCGTCCGTGAATCCTGGGACGGGCCCGATGCACTCCGGCCGCTGGACGCCAAGGGACGCAAGCAGGCTGCGGCGCTGCGGCGTGACCTGCCACCCTTCGGCGCCTGTGCGGTGCACAGCGCACCGGTGGAGCGGTGTCGGGAGACCGTGGCCGGGGTCGCCAAGGACCTCGGACTGACCGTGCGGCTGGAGGCGTCACTGGGTGAGGACGCCTACCGGGACAACCCGGCGGCCGCCCGGCGGCTGCTCGCGCAGCTGGGGGCGGCGGGCCAGCCGGTCGTGGTCTGCTCCCAGGGCGGCGTGATCCCGGGCGTGGTCAAGAGTCTCGCCGGGCGGGCCGATCTCAAGATCGGGCCGACGAGCACCCCCAAGAGCGCCTATTGGGTGTTGACCTTCGACGGGACGACCCTGGTGCAGGCCGACCCGCACCCTGCGCCCGTCGTCAGCTGAGCGCGTCGACCGACGGTCCGGCCGGGAGCGGGTACTCCTGGCCGGACCGGTGACGGGCTACTTCTTGGCCGCGGTCTTGCGGGTGGTGGCCTTGGCCGCCGGCGCCTTCGCCGCAGCAGCCTTGGGGGCCGCCTTGGCCGCCGCGGTGGTCTTGGTGGTCGGCGTGGCCTTGGGCGTGGCCGCGGCCTTACCGGCCGCCGGCGCCTTCGCCGCAGCGGTCTTCGGGGCGGCGGTGGTCTTCGTCGCGGTGGCCTTCGTCGCCGTGGACTTCGAGGAGGCCGGGGCCTTGGGTGCTGCCGCCGCCTTGGGCGCAGCGGTGGTCTTGGTCGCAGCGGCCTTGGTGGCCGCAGGCTTCGGCGCTGCCGTGGTCTTCGGCGCGGCCGTGGTCTTGGCGGCCGTGGCGCGGGGAGCCGGTGCCTTGGCGGCGGTGGCCCGGGTCGCGGTCGCGCGCGCCGGCGTGGTCTTCGCGGCGGCGGCGGCGGCGCGGGCGGTCAGCGGGGCCGCACCGGGAACCGCCTTGGGCAGCTTGACCGTGCCCGCGACGACATCCTTGAAGTACTTGCCGGGGCGGAACGCCGGGATGGTGGTCTTCTTCACCTTGACCGCCTGACCCGTCCGCGGGTTACGGGCGGTACGTGCCGCCCGAGCACGCTTCTCGAAGACCCCGAACCCGGAGATCGAGACCGTCTCGCCGGCGTGCACGGTGCGCTGGATCAGATCGATCACGCCCTCGACAGCGGCCTGCGCAGTCTTGCGGTCGCCGTCGAGTCGTTCGGTCAGACTGCTGATCAGGTCGGTCTTGTTCACGGGTCCCTCCCAGGACATTCCGGCCCGGCAGAGTGGAGAGGGCCGACTGGTCGCCCACGGTAGGCCGATCGGGTGCAAAAATCCAGGATGGCAGGCGAGAAAGACGTTGGGGTCACCGGGATCTCGGGGGACTTCCCGGGTCTCGCGCCGGCTGCCGGCGCCGGCCGTCGCACCGCGGTGCGCGCGCTCGAACGGCGAGAAACCCGACCGCTCAGCACCTTTCGTTACGGACGACGGCACCCGGGAGGGCCCCGCCACCGTCACGCCGGGTCAGACCGTGGTCGGCAGGAAGACCGCCCGACGGGTCTCGAAAACGTCGATCTCGTCGGCGTGGCGCAGCGTGAGGGCGATGTCGTCCAGCCCGTTCAGCAGGCGCCACTTGATGTACGGGTCGATCTGGAACGAGATGGTCAGGGAACCGGCGACAATGGACTGGGTCTCGAGATCGACGGCCACCTCGGTGCCCGGCTGGTTCTCGAGCAGCTTCCAGAGCAGCTCGACCTGGTCCTGCTCGACCTGGGCCGCGACCAGCCCGCCCTTGCCGGAGTTGCCCCGGAAGATGTCGGCGAACTTCGACGACACGACCACCCGGATCCCGTAGTCCATCAACGCCCAGACCGCGTGCTCCCGTGATGATCCGGTACCGAAATCGGGTCCGGCCACGAGCACCGAACCGGCGGCGAACGCCGGCTGGTTCAGCACGAACGTCGGGTCGTTGCGCCACGCGCTGAAGAGGCCGTCCTCGAAGCCGGTCCGGGTGATGCGCTTGAGGTAGACGGCCGGGATGATCTGGTCGGTGTCCACGTTGCTGCGACGCAGCGGGATGCCGACTCCGGTGTGGGAGGTGAAGGCCTGCATGGGGTGTCCTTTGCGGAACGGAGGAGGCGGGGACAGCGCGGACGCTGGTCGTGGCGGGTTGGCCCGCCGGACGCGGTGCGGCTCAGACGAGCGCCGGCAACGGAGGCAGATCGGCCGGCGAGGCCAGCGTGCCGAGGACGGCGGTCGCTGCCGCCACGTGGGGCGAGACCAGGTGCGTACGGCCACCTTTGCCCTGCCGTCCCTCGAAGTTGCGGTTGGACGTCGAGGCGCACCGTTCCCCCGGCGCCAGCTGATCGGGGTTCATCCCCAGGCACATCGAGCACCCGGCGTTGCGCCACTCCGCGCCGAAGTCGATGAACACCTGGTCCAGGCCCTCCGCCTCGGCCTCGAGCTTGACCCGCATCGAGCCCGGTACCACCAGCATCCGCACCGAATCGGCGATGCGACGCCCACGGAGGATGTCGGCGGCGATCCGCAGATCCTCCATCCGGCTGTTCGTGCAGGAACCGAGGAAGACGGTGTCGACGGCGATCGAGCGGAGCGGGGTACCGGGCGTGAGGGCCATGTACTCCAGCGCCTTCTCGACCGTCAGGCGCTCGCCGTCGTCGGCCACGTCGGCCGGGTCGGGAACCCGGGCGCCCAACGGCAGGCCCTGGCCGGGGTTGGTGCCCCAGGTGACGAACGGGGTCAGCGTGTTCGCGTCGATGACGACCTCGGCGTCGAACACCGCGTCCTCGTCGGAGGGCAGCGTCGACCAGTACGCGACGGCGGCGTCCCAGTCTGCTCCGGACGGCGCGTGTTCGCGGCCCCGGACGTAGTCGAAGGTGGTCTGATCGGGGGCGATCAGGCCGGCCCGCGCGCCCGCCTCGATGCTCATGTTGCAGATGGTCATCCGGGCTTCCATCGACAGGGCCCGGATCGCGGACCCGCGGTACTCGAGCACATAGCCCTGTCCGCCGCCGGTGCCGATCTCGGCGATCACGGCCAGGATGATGTCCTTGGCGCTGACCCCGTCGGCGAGTTCGCCGTCGACGGTGACCGCCATCGTCCGGAACGGGTTCAACGGCAGCGTCTGGGTGGCCATCACGTGCTCGACCTCGCTGGTGCCGATCCCGAAGGCGAGGGCCCCGAAGGCCCCGTGCGTGGACGTGTGCGAGTCGCCGCAGACGATCGTCATCCCGGGCTGGGTCAGGCCGCGCTGCGGCCCCACGACGTGCACGATGCCCTGCTCGGCGTCACCCATCGGGTACAGCGTGACGCCGAACTCGGCGCAGTTGGCCCGCAGGGTGTCCACCTGGAGGCGGGAGACCTGATCGGCGATCGGCGCGAGGATGTCCACCGTCGGCACGTTGTGGTCCTCGGTGGCCACCGTCAGGTCCGGGCGGCGGACCGGGCGGCCGGCGAGCCGGAGTCCTTCGAAGGCCTGCGGGCTGGTGACCTCGTGGATGAGGTGGAGGTCGATGTAGAGCAGGTCGGGTTCGCCCTCGGCCCGATGCACGACGTGTGCGTTCCAGACCTTCTCGGCCATCGTCAGACCCATGACTTCACCTTTTCGTTGCGCAGCGGAACACGGCGGACTGCAGTCGACGCACCGGGACCGCCCGATCGTCGCCCGCGGCCCGCCCGGTCGGCGCCCGGGACGTGCTCCGCGCTGGACTTCTCAGGATGTGAGATCCTAGTATCGCATCATGGAACACTCTAGCGGTATCGGCGTGCTGGACAAAGCCGTCTCGGTGCTGCGCGCGGTGGCCGCCGAGCCGTTGGGGCTGGCCGACCTCTGCGACACCACCGGACTCCCCCGCGCGACGGCGCACCGCCTCGCCGTGGGCTTGGAGGGTCACGGGCTGCTGGCCCGGGACATCCGCGGCCGGTGGACCACCGGACCCCTGCTCGCCAGCCTGGCCGCCACGGCCCCGGACCCGTTGCTGGCGGCTGCGTCCCACGTGTTGCCGGAGCTGCGCGACCTGACGGGCGAGAGCGTCCAGCTCTACCGCGCCGACGGCCCGAGCCGCGTCTGCATCGCCGTCGCCGAGCCGCGTTCCGGGCTGCGCGACACCGTGCCGCTGGGCTCGGTACTGCCGATGCATGCGGGGTCCGCGGCGAAGGTGCTGACCGCCTGGGCGGCACCGCGGGCGGGGGGCGCGGCGACGGCCTTCTCCGAGCGGGCGCTGGCCGACGTCCGGCGGCGGGGTTGGGCGGAGTCGGTGGCCGAGCGCGAACCGGGGGTGGCGAGCGTCTCGGCTCCGGTACGCGGCCCGGAAGGCACCGTGGTCGCGGCGGTATCGGTGTCCGGTCCGGTGGACCGGATCGGCAAGCGCCCCGGTCGGCAGTGGGCCGGCGATCTGATCGCCGCGGCCGAGAAGCTGACCGCCGAGCTCTGACCCGGGTCGGCCGCTCGATCCGGACCGACAGGACCGGACATGCAACAGACCCCCCGGACCGGAGTCCAGGGGGTCTGCTGTCGGTGTAGCCCCGAAGGGATTCGAACCCTCGTTACCGCCGTGAGAGGGCAGCGTCCTAGGCCGCTAGACGACGGGGCCATGCAGGTGACACGTGATGCAGGTGACACGTGGTGCTTCCGGACGTTTCCGTCCTGACCGGAGCCAGGTGAGAAAACTACCGGATACCGCTGGGGTACTAGGACTCGAACCTAGAATGAGGGAATCAGAATCCCTAGTGTTGCCAATTACACCATACCCCACCGAACTGCCCTGATCGTCCCCGGAAGCGCGACCGCACCGCTCCCGAACCACTTCCACAGCCGCTTCAGCGTACTTCCGAGTGCCCTACAGGCACGGGGGAATACTCTACCGCCTTCCCCCGCAACGGCCGAATCCGCTGGTCAGCGGGCTGCCAGCAGGCCCGGTAGCTGAGTGAGCCCGGTGATCACCGTCACGGCGGGGCCGGTGAGCCCGACGTCGCCGACCGGCGCACCGGAACCGGCGCGATCGAGCCAGACGCCGTGCAGGCCGGCGGCCGCGGCGCCGAGGGCGTCGATGTCGAGGCGGTCCCCCACGTAGGCGACGGCAGCGGGCGGCAGGCCGAGCCGGTCACAGGCCTGCCGGAAGATCCGCGGGTCCGGCTTGGCGTGTCCGACGTCACCGGAGACGACGACCACCTCGAAGGTGTCGGCGAGACCGACCGAGGCCAGCTTGGCCTGTTGGTGCGGTCCGTCACTGTTGGACACGACTCCGATCCGCCATGACGACAAAGCGGCGAGGCACGGCTGGACGTCGTCGAACAACCGGTAGTTGCGGGTCATCTCCGCCTGGCGGCGGGCCTCCAGGGCCAGCAGACCGGCGCGGTCGGGGATCGGCAGACCGGCCCACGCCAGCAGCTCGACCATCCGCTCGATCTGCATGTCGGCGAACGCCAGTTCGCCGGCCAGGAAGCGGGGATAGTGGAGCTCCGTCAGCGCCTTCCAG
Organism: uncultured Actinomycetota bacterium; assembly: GCA_963700115.1. Lineage (GTDB taxonomy): Bacteria > Actinomycetota > Actinomycetes > Mycobacteriales > Nakamurellaceae > Nakamurella. The sequence continues at coordinate 2,826,657 of OY969473.1, forward strand.
GTGGCCGGCAGCCCGTCCCGGGCAGCCGCCTCGGGGCCCAGCAGCTGCAGGAGGCCGGCCGCGGCCGACCCGGCGAAATCGACCAACGTGTCGTCGATGTCGAACAGCACCGCCTCGACCGCTCCGAGACCGGCGGTCCCGGCGAGGGCAACCGCGCTCACGCGGCGGTACCGGATCGGCCGCTCACGCGGCGGTACCGGATCGGCCGCTCACGCGGCGGTAGCCAGCGCCAGACCGGCTCCCAGGCGCTCGAGGGTGCGCAGCCGCCCGAGCAACGCCAGCGACTCGTACAGCGGCGGCGAGACGGTGCTGCCGGTGACGGCGACCCGCACGGCCGTGAAGGCCACCCGCGGCTTGAGCTGGAGGGTGTCGATGAGCGCCGTCCGCAGCGCCGTCTCGATGACCTCGGGGGTGAAGTCGGCCAGCCCGGTCAACGCGGTGATGCTCGCCTCCAGGACCGGGACGGCCGCCGGGGTCAGTGCTTTCGCGGCCGCGGCGGGGACGACGGCGAAGTCGGCGGTGAACAGGAAGTCCAGCATGGTGGCCGCGTCCACCATCACGTTGGACCGCTCCTGCACGAGCGGGGCGGCCGCGGCCACCATCGCGAGCTCGGCGTCCGACGGCTCGATCGGCAGCGAGCCGCGGGCCTGCAGGTAGGGCACCAGCCGGTCGGCGAACTCGGCCGGCGCCAGCAGCCGGATGTGGGCGGCGTTGATCGCCTCCGCCTTCTTCTGGTCGAAGCGGGCCGGGTTGGGCTGCACCCGGGAGATGTCGAAGGCGGCGACGAGGTCGGCCGGGGAGAACACCTCACGGTCGTCACCGAGCGAGAAGCCGAGCAGCGCGAGGTAGTTGACCATCCCCTCACGGACGAAGCCGGCGTCGCGGTGGTGGAACAGGCTCGACTCCGGGTCCCGCTTGGACAGCTTCTTGTTGCCCGCCCCCATCACGAACGGAAGGTGCCCGAACTCGGGAGTGCCGGTGCCGACACCGATGTCGGTCAGGGCCGTGTACAGCGCGAGCTGCCGGGGGGTGGACGGCAGCAGGTCCTCGCCGCGGAGCACGTGGGTGATGCCCATCAGGGCGTCGTCGACCGGGTTCACCAAGGTGTACAGCGGCTCGCCGTTGCCACGGACCATCACCGGGTCGGGAACCGACCCGGCCGGGAACGTGATGGGACCGCGGACCAGGTCGGTCCAGGTGTGGTCGCCGTCGGGCATCCGCAGCCGCAGCACGGCCGGGCGGCCGGCGTCGATCGCGGCCTTGACGAACTCCAGGGGGGCGTCACGGTCGTAGTTGTCGTATCCGAGCTTCGGGTCGCGGCCGGCCGCGACGTGCCGCGCGGTGACCTCGTCGGCGGTCGAGTAGGACTCGTAGAGATGACCGGCGGCGAGCAGCCGGGCGGCGATGTCGCGGTGGATCTCGGCCCGCTCGCTCTGCCGGTACGGACCGTGCGGGCCGCCGACCAGCGGGCCCTCGTCCCAGTCCAGGCCCAGCCACTGCATGGAGTCCAGCAGCGCCGCGTAGGACTCCTCGGTGTTGCGGGCGGCGTCGGTGTCCTCGATGCGGAACACCAGGGTGCCGCCGTGGTGGCGCGCGAACGCCCAGTTGAACAGGGCGGTACGGGCCATCCCGACGTGCGGGGTGCCGGTGGGCGACGGGCAGAACCGTGCCACCACCGGACGGGTGGGCCGGACGGTGGCCGCAGCGGCCGGGGCGGGGGGCGTGGGTGTGGAGTCCATAGCCGTCCCAGCCTAATCCGCGGCCCGGCCGTGCACGCCGGGCCGGACCGTCAGCGGTAGGCGACCGGGTTGCTCAGGGTGCCGATGCCCTCGACGGTGACCGCCACCGTCTGCCCGGCCTCCATCGGCCCGACGCCGGCCGGGGTGCCGGTGAGGATGACGTCGCCGGGCAGCAGATCCATGATCTCGGACACGAACTCGATGATGGCGCCCACGGTGTGCACCATGTCGCCGGTTCGGCCGTCCTGCTTGACCTCGCCGTCGAGCTCGGTGTGGATCGCGAGATCCGAGGGGTCGAGCTCGGTCTCGATCCACGGGCCGATCGGGCAGAAGGTGTTGAAGCCCTTGCCCCGGGTGAACTGGACGTCGAGCTTCTGCAGGTCGCGGGCGGTGACGTCGTTGGCGACGGTGTAGCCGAGGATGACCGACGCGGCGTTCTCGGCGCGGACCTCGCGGGCGGGCCGGCCGATCACCACCGCGAGCTCGCCCTCGTAGTCCACCCGGGCCGAGGACGGCGGCAGCAGGATGCGGGCGTTCGGCCCGACCACCGAGGTCGACGGCTTCAGGAAGATGACCGGCTCGTCGGGGACGGTGTTGCCGAGCTCCGCGGCGTGGTCGGCGTAGTTGCGGCCGACGGCGACGATCTTGGACGGCAGGATCGGTGCGAGCAGCCGGACGTCGGCCAGCGGCCAACTGCGGCCGGAGAACTCCGGGTCGCCGAACGGGTGGTCCTTGATCTCGCGGACGATCGGGCCGTCGGCGGAGTCCTCGATGGCCACGAAGGCCAGGCCCTCGGGGTGGGCGATGCGACCCAGGCGCATGGGGTTACCTCTCAGCTGATCGTGTGCGGGCGTTCCGGGCGCCGACCCTACTCAGGAAGCGCTGAGCGCGTACCGGAGCGAATCGACGAGCGCGAGCCAGGAGGCCTCGATGACGTTGGCGTGCACCCCGACGGTGGTCCACTGCCGGGTGCCGCGCCGGGAGGTCACCAGCACCCGGGTGACGGCCTCGGTGCCGGCGTCCGCGCCGAGGATGCGGACCTTGTAGTCGACCAGGCTGACCTCGTCCAGGACCGGCAGCACCGACGACAACGCCTGCCGCAGCGCCGAATCCAGCGCGTTGACCGGGCCGTTGCCCTCGGCGGTGGCGATCGAGCGCTGACCCCCGGCGTCGACCCGCACGGTTGCCTCGGCCCGGGACTCCCCGGTCACCGAGCGGGGGTCCGCCCCGCCGTCGACGATGACGCGGTAGGACCGGATCTCGAACGGCGACGGCACCTCGCGGCCCGCGGCCGCCGCCAGCTCCCGCTCGACGAGCACGGCGAACGAGGCGTCCGCGGCCTCGTACGACCAGCCCTGGCTCTCGCGTTCCTTGACCGTCCGGACGACCGCGGTGACCACCTCGGGATGACCGGACAGATCCAGCCCGAGCTCGGCGGCCTTCAGCTCGATGGAGGCGCGGCCGGCCATCTCGGTGACCAGGATGTGCATGTCGTTGCCGACCAGGCGCGGGTCGAGGTGGTTGTACAGCTCCGGCCCGACCTTGATGGCACTGGCGTGCAGGCCCGCCTTGTGGGCGAACACCGACGACCCCACGTAGGCCTGGTGGTCGTCCGGGGCGATGTTGGCGAGCTCGGCCAGGGCGTGCGAGATCCGCATCATCTCCGCCAGCGAGCCGGCGGGCAGCACCGGGAGGTCCAGCTTGGTCATCAGCGAGCCGGTGACCGCGAACAGGTCGGCGTTTCCGGCCCGCTCGCCGTAGCCGTTGGCGGTGCACTGGGCGTGCGTCGCACCCGCGTGCACGGCGGCGAGGGTGTTCGCGACGGCACAGCCGGTGTCGTCCTGGCAGTGGATGCCGATCCGGAAGCCGGTACGGCGCAACACCTCTCGCACCACCTGCTCGATCTGGAAGGGCAGCATGCCGCCGTTGGTGTCGCACAGCACGCCGACCTCGGCGCCGGCCTGCATCGCCGCGTCCAGGACGCGCACGCCGTAGTCGGCGTCGTGGGCGTAGCCGTCGAAGAAGTGCTCGCAGTCCAGGAACACCCGCCGACCATGGGCGACCAGGTGGGCGACCGTGTCGCTCACCATCGCGAGGTTCTCCTCCGGGGTGGTCCGCAGCGCCCGCTCCACGTGCCGCAGATCGGACTTGGCCACCACGGTGACCACCGGGGCACGGGAGTCCAGCAGTGCCCGTACCTGCGGGTCGTCGGCCACGGCGACGCCGGCCTTACGGGTGGCGCCGAACGCGACCAGCTCGGCGCTGCGCAATACCAGTTCACCCGCGGCGGCCCGGGCGAAGAATTCGGTGTCCTTGGGCATCGCGCCCGGCCAGCCACCCTCGATGAAGCCCACCCCGAGCTGATCCAGGAGCCCGGCGGCGGCGAGCTTGTCGGGCACCGAGTAGCTGATCCCCTGCCGCTGGGCGCCGTCGCGCAGGGTGGTGTCGTACAGGTGGAACGCGTCCCCCAACGGCGACGACCGGACGGGCCTCGTCGGAGACGCCGCGGGTGGGGACGTCAGGACGGAGCCGACCGCTGGGGATGAGGACATCACGACACGCCGTTCTGCACAGACGGACTCGACGGACAGGGGACGGGACCGCCGGCCGGGCCGGCGGTCCCGACGATCAGCTGGAGGCCAGCGCCGCCAGCCGGTCACCGATGGCGGAGGTACGCCCGGTGGAGCCCGGCTGGCGGGTGGCCAGGTCGAACGCGACCGCGGCCTCGACCCGGCGGGCCGAGTCGGGCATCCCCAGGTGGTCGAGCAGCAGCGCCACCGACAGCACCGTGGCGGTCGGGTCGGCGGAGCCATGGCCGGCGATGTCGGGCGCGGAGCCGTGCACCGGCTCGAACATCGACGGGTTGGTGCGCGAGACGTCGAGGTTGCCTGATGCGGCCAGCCCGATACCGCCGGACACGGCGGCGGCGAGATCGGTCAGGATGTCGCCGAACAGGTTGTCGGTGACGATGACGTCGAAGCGGCCGGGGTCGGTGACCAGGTAGATCATCGCGGCGTCGATGTGGCAGTAGGCGACCGTGATGTCCTGGAACTCCATCGACACCTCCTCCACGACGCGCGACCACAGCTGACCGGAGTAGGTCAGCACGTTGGTCTTGTGGACCAGCGTCAGGTGCTTGCGGGCGCGGCGGGACGCGCGGGCGAAGGCGTCCCTGACAACGCGCTCGACGCCGAAGTAGGAGTTGATCGAGACCTCGGTGGCGATCTCGTGCGGGGTGTCCTTGCGGAGCAGGCCGCCGTTGCCCACGTAGGGACCCTCGGTGCCTTCGCGGACGACGACGAGGTCGATGGCCTGGTCCCCGGCGAGCGGACCGGAGACACCGGGGTAGAGGCGCGCGGGCCGCAGGTTCACGTGGTGGTCGAGCTCGAACCGCAGCCGCAGCAGCAGGCCCCGCTCGAGGATGCCCGCCGGCACCGTCGGGTCGCCGACCGCGCCGAGCAGGATGGCGTCGACCTGCTTGAGCTCCCGCAGTACGGAGTCGGGCAGCAGCTCGCCGGTACGGTGCCACCGCGAGGCACCCAGGTCGTAGCTGGTGATCTCGATGTCGGGCACCACGCCGGTGAGGACCTTCAGGCCCTCGTTGACGACCTCGGGTCCGATCCCGTCACCCGGGATGACCGCCAGCTTCATGCACTTCTCCTGTCGCGAGGATTCCTACCGACCATCTGACACTGCGTGCTCCAACGGGCCTTTCGGGGGGACGTCACTGCGGGATACCCCGGATCGCACTGGCCTGCACCGCACCGGAGAGATCGCTCAGCAGTTCGGCCGCCGGCAGGGCATCGAGCCGCAGCACCATGATCGAGGCGTGCCCGGCGATCTCCTGGGAGATCTGCGCGGCTTCGATGTTGATGCCGGCGTCGCCCAGCAGCGAGCCGACGGTTCCCATCACGCCCGGACGATCGGGGTAGGCCACCACCAACAGGTTGCCCGCGGCCCGCAGATCGAAGTGGCGGCCGTTGATCTCGACCAGCTTCTCGACCTGCTGGGCGCCGGAGAGGGTGCCCGAGACCGTGCGCTGTTCGCCACCGGGCATCGCCGCGCGCAGCGTGACGGTGGAACGGTAGTCGCCGATCTCCTCGGTCTTGGTGCTGGACAGCGTCACGCCGTTCTCCTGCGCCAGCGTGGGCGCGTTGACGAACGTCACCGACTCGTCGATGACGTCGCCGAACACGCCGCGCACGGCGGCCAGCTCGAGAATCGAGATGTCCTGCGCCGCCAGGTCTCCGCGGACCTCCACGGTGACCTCGGCCGGCAGCGCGCCGGCCACGCCGGTGAGGATGCGGCCGAGCCGGGAGACCAGGCTGATCCACGGGCGGACCTCGTCGGACACCGGCCCGGTGGCCGCCACATTGACCGCGTCGGGGACGAAATCGCCGCGCAGCGCGAGCCGCACGGAGCGGGCGACGGCGGTGCCGGCCTTGTCCTGCGCCTCCTGGGTCGAGGCACCCAGGTGCGGGGTCACCACGACGTTGGGGATGCCCAACAGGGGGTTGTCGGCCGTCGCCGGCTCCGTGGCGAAGACGTCGATGCCGGCCCCGCCGATACGTCCCTCCCGGGCGGCGTCCGCCAGGGCCTGCTCGTCGATCAACCCGCCGCGGGCGGCGTTGACGATGATGACGTTCGGCTTGACCGTCTTCAGCTCCTCGGCGCCGATCAGACCGAGCGTCTCCTTGGTGCGCGGCAGGTGGATGGAGATGATGTCGGACTCCGCGAGCAGCGTCTTGAGGTCCACGAGCTGCACCCCGAGTGCGGCGGCGCGGGCCGGCTGCAGGTAGGGGTCGTAGGCGATGATCGTGGTGTCGAACGCGGCCATCCGGGCCGCGAACAGCTGCCCGATGCGACCGAAACCGACGACACCGACCGTCTTCTCGGCCACCTCGACACCGGTGTACTGGGAGCGCTTCCAGAGTCCCTGCTGCAGCGAGGCGTTCGCGTCGGCGGTACGGCGGGCGACTGCGAACAGCAGGGCCACGGCCTGTTCGGCCGCCGAGACGATGTTGGACTGCGGGGCGTTGACCACGAGCACACCGCGGGCGGTCGAGGCGGGAACGTCGACGTTGTCCAGACCGACGCCGGCGCGGGCGATCACCTTGAGCTTGGGGGCCGCGGCCAACGCCTCGGCGTCCATCTGGGTGGACGAGCGGATCAGGATCGCGTCGGCGTCGGCGAGGGCCGGGAGCAGCGCGGCGCGGTCCGCGCCGTCGACGTGCCGGACCTCGACCTGCTCCCCGAGCGCCTCGACGGCGGACGGGGCCAGTTCTTCGGCGATCAGTACGACAGGCAACGACACAGGACACTCCGACTCACGGTGACGCTCGAACAACGGACAGGGGACCCGCTTCCGGGCCTGAGAATCCGAACCCGTCCCGCAGGACCCGCGACCCGGCCAGGCACTTCTGCACTCGCGACGCGACACGCGCGAGCCGATGCGCGAACCGGCGATCAGCTTCTTCATGCTAGCCCGCGGTCTGCTTCCCGATGACATCGGCATACGGCCATCCGGGTGACAGGGCTGCAGATCGTGACGCCTCGGTCACTGTCGTCGAACCGATTTGGGCGTTCGAGCGCCCGACCGTGCACTCGGAGCACGGCCGCCCGGCCCGATCCACCCGCGCCGCGCCTTCGGCTCGGGAATGTGGACAACCCCGACGCGACGTCGCCCCGGCGACCTACGGTGCGTGACACCCCCGGCCCGGGGGCGTGCTGACACCGGTCAGCGGGGGGCCGGGGGGCTCAGGGGGCAACTGTGACGACCGCACCATCATCGGGCCACGCCCGCTCCGGGCCCGGCGGGATCGCCGGGCGGACCGCGACGCCACCGGGACGGCGGCCGGTCGCGGTGACCGTGGCCGCGGGGCTCTGCCTGGTGGGCGGCGTCGCCGTCCTGGGCCTGCTGAGCCACTTCTGGGTCTTCGTCATCTGGGGCGGCGCGGGGACCGCCCTCTTGGCGGCGCCGGTCGCCGGCCTGGGGGTCGCCCTGCTGGCCGGCGGTCTGCAACTCCTCTCGGGCCGTTCCGCCCTGACGGTCCGGACGGTCGGCCGGCTGTCCATCGCGGCCGGCGTACTCGGTGGCCTCCACTTCGCCGACGTCCGCTGGGCGATCGTGGTCGTCGGGTGGGCCGTCGTGCTCGGCCTGCTGGCGCCGGCGACGAGCAGAGCGTGGTTCCGGGCCCCGCACGCGGACCACGCCGCCGCGGATACGGGGCCGAACGACCCCGAGGGCGTCCGGCGTCCCCGAGGGGCTGCGCCGGTCGATCGATCCCGGGTCGCGGCGGCGGCGACCGCTCTCGGTGCCGCAGCGACCGGGCTGACGAGTACCTGGCGGCTCGCGGTCGATCCGACCGTCCAGTGGTGGCTGGCGTCGGCACCGGGGGTGCTGACGTCGACCGGGCTGATCGCCGGGGCAGTGCGGCTCCTGGCCCGGGGATCGGCCGGGCCGCTCGCCGGCGCTGCTCTCGTCATCGCGGCCGTCACCGGCGGTGCACTGCTGGGTCCGGTGGGCGGCGATGCAGCGGGACCGGAGGTGCTGCGGCAGCTGGCGGTCGGCGTCGTCGCGCCCATGGTCGTCGTGTTCCTGCTGGCGCAGGCCCACCGACGGATGCAGGTTCCCGGTGATCCTGCGGCCCACGGGTCATTCCCTGCCGTCTCCACCGCGCCGGCAGCGCTGGTAGGTGTGGCGGTGGCCGCCTTCGCGGCCGGAGCCACCCACCTGCTCCGGGCCCTCGAACTCGTCGGCTCGGGTGGCGTGCTGCGGACCGCGGTGCAGCTGGAAGCGGTGGCCCTGGTCGCGCTCGCCGCCGGCCTCACCGCCGGCGGGGTCCTGCTGCTGGTGCGCCGTCGGTCTCGGGTGCTCACCGGTGCCCTGATCGGAATGGCGGCACTGCCGTTCGTCCCGCTGGGCGTGGATCCCACATACCTCAGCCTGCTCGGACTCATCCTGCCCGGCGTTCTGCTCGCGTTGTTGCACAGCGCCCCCACCCGCTGGTGGACGCTGCCCGGTTGACCCGGTCCGGCCGCCCGCCGTCGCGCACTCCGCTCCCCGTTGCCGGACCTCCGCCTACGCTGGCGATGGAGCGGGCGACCGCTACCGGAACCGGGACACGAAGAGGAGTCGTTGATGACCCAGCCACCGTACGACGGACCGAACAGTCGATATCCCCAGCACGCACCGACCTACCCGACCCCACAGGCCGGCCCGGCGCCCTACGGCCCGCCACCGCAGCCCTACGGCCAGATGCCGCCGGCTCCGGCCGGCTACCGGACCGACACGGCCAAGCGGCCGGGGACGGTCACGGCGGCCGCGGTGATGGCGTTCGTCACCGGCGGTCTCACCCTGCTGCTGGGCCTCGTCGGGCTCAGCGCCTTCGGCGGCCTGAACGGCTTCTCCGGCCTGCTCTTCGTCCTGGTGCTGGTCGTCGCTGCGGCCGAGATCTGGGGTGGCATCCAGCTCCTCAACGGCAAGGACGCCCGCATCCTGACCGTGGCGGCCGGCGCCGGCATCGTGTTGAGCCTGCTGTCGCTCATCGGGGCGTTCCAGGGCCGTTCCCTGCTCAGCTTCGTGATTCCCGGACTGATCCTGTACTTCCTGCTCAGCGCACCGGCCAAGGCGTGGTTCGACCAGGTGGGCGTGAAGCACTTCTGAACCGATCCCGGCGCAGGAACGACCTCGGCCCCACCGGAACGGATTCCGGTGGGGCCGAGGTGTGTCCCGGGTGCCGGCGCGGGGCGCCGGCGGTCCGCATCAGCGTGCGGCGGTGCCCTGGTAGTCGTCCTTGGCCTTGACCCAGCTCATCAGCTTGCGCAGCTCGCGGCCGGTCGCCTCGATCGGGTGAGCCTCCTCCTCGGAACGACGTGCCTTGAACTCCGGCGCACCGGCGTCCTGGTCGGCGATGAAGCGCGCGGCGAAGGCACCGTTCTGGATGTCGGCGAGGACACCCTGCATGTTCTCCTTGACCTTGGCGTCGATGACGCGGGGGCCGGAGACGTAGTCGCCGTACTCGGCGGTGTCCGACACCGACCAGCGCTGCTTGGCGATGCCACCCTCGTACATGAGGTCGACGATCAGCTTGAGCTCGTGGAGGCACTCGAAGTAGGCGATCTCCGGCTGGTAGCCGGCCTCGGTCAGCGTCTCGAAGCCGATCTGCACGAGACGGGACACGCCACCGCACAGGACGGCCTGCTCACCGAACAGGTCGGTCTCGGTCTCCTCGGTGAAGGTCGTCTTGATGACACCGGCGCGCGCGCCGCCGATCGCGGCGGCGTACGACAGGGCGAGGGCCTGGGCGGTGCCCGACGGATCCTGCTCGATCGCGATCAGGTCCGGCACGCCCTTGCCGTCGACGAACTCGCGACGCACCAGGTGACCGGGGCCCTTGGGGGCGATCATGATGACGTCGACATCAGCCGGGGGCTTGATGTAGCCGAAGCGGATGTTGAAGCCGTGACCGAAGGCCAGGGTCTTGCCGGCCGTCAGGTGCGGCTCGATCGACTCGGCGTAGACGTGACGCTGCACGTGGTCCGGGGTCAGGATCATGATGACGTCGGCCTCGGCCGCCGCCTCGGCCGGGGTGACGACGCGCAGGCCCTCGTCGGAGGCCTTGGCCCGTGAGGACGAGCCCTCCTTGAGGCCGACGCGGACGTCGACGCCGGAGTCGCGCAGGCTCAGCGCGTGGGCGTGGCCCTGCGAGCCGTAGCCGATGACGGCGACCTTCTTGGCCTGGATCAGGCTCAGGTCGGCGTCGTCCTCGTAGAAAATTTCTGCAGCCATGAAGTGGCAGTCCTTCTTCCGTGTGCTGACCTGCCCGGGCCGGGGAGGTCGATGGGGATGCCCGGCAGCGCGCGCTCCCGGGAACAGCCTGGTGGCGCTAGTTGATGTCCGCCCGGCCGGCGGAGGTGATCGACCGGGGTCCCCGACCGAGCGCCACCATGCCGGACTGGACGGTCTCGCGGACGCCGAAGGGCTCGAGCAGTTTGGTGAACGCGTCGAGTTTCGGTGCGGTACCCGTGACTTCGATGGTCATCGAATCCGGGCTGACGTCCACGATGTGCGCGCGGAACATCTCCACGATGGTGACCACCTGGGAGCGGGTGGTGGCGTCCACCCGCAGCTTGATGAGCACCAGCTCACGCTGGATCGACGTCTCGGCGTTGAGCTCGACGATCTTCAGCACGTTGATCAGCTTGTTGAGCTGCTTGGTGACCTGCTCCAACGGCAGGCCGCTGACCTCGACCGAGATGGTCATCCGGGAGACCAGCGGGTTCTCGGTGGGACCGACGGCCAGCGAGTGGATGTTGAAGCCACGGCGGGAGAACAGCGCCGAGACCCGGGCCAGCACCCCCGGTTTGTTCTCGACCAGGACGGACAGGGTGTGAGTGGACATGCTCAGACGCCCGTTCGCGAAGACGCCGAAAGGACGAGGACACGAGCGAGCCCCGGCGAGCGAGGCCCGCAGTCCCGAGAAGTCGAGCAATTCGACCCCGCACAGCACAGCATGAGAGTTCCCATTTCGTCAGACGCCCGTCTCGAACAGGGGCCGGATGCCGCGGGCGGCCTCGATCTCGGAGTTGCCGAGACCGGCGGCCACCATCGGCCACACCTGGGCGTCCTTGCCGACGGTGAAGTCGATGACCACCGGGCGGTCGTTGATCGCCATCGCCTGGTGGATCACCTTGTCCACGTCCTCCTTGGACTCGCAGCGCAGCCCGACGCAGCCGTACGCCTCGGCGAGCAGCTTGAAGTCGGGGATGCGCAGCTTGTGGGTGTTCAGATCGGTGTTGGAGTACCGCTCCCCGTAGAAGAGCGTCTGCCACTGGCGGACCATGCCGAGGTTGCCGTTGTTGATGACGGCGATCTTGACCGGGATGCCGTCGATGGCGCAGGTGGCCAGCTCCTGGTTGGTCATCTGGAAGCAGCCGTCGCCGTCGATGGCCCAGACCACCGCGTCCGGCCGCGCGACCTTGGCGCCCATGGCGGCCGGCACGGCGTAGCCCATGGTGCCCAGACCACCGGAGTTCAGCCAGGTGCCGGGGTTCTCGTACTGGATGAACTGCGCGGCCCACATCTGGTGCTGGCCGACGCCGGAGCAGTAGATCGCCTCCGGCCCGGCGATCTCGCCGAGCCGCTGGATGACGTACTGCGGTGCGAGGGTGCCGTCGTCCGGCTCGTCGTAGCCGAGCGGGAAGGTGCTGCGCAGGTCCTCGAGTTCGGCCCACCAGGCGGTGAGGTCGGCGATGACCCCGGCCTCCTGCTCGGACCGGACGGCGACGACGAGCTCGGTGATGACGTCGCGGGCGTCGCCGACGATCGGCACGTCGGCGATGCGGTTCTTCGAGATCTCCGCTGGATCGATGTCGGCGTGGATGACCTTGGCCAGCGGTGCGAACGAGGCGAGCGCCCCGGTGACCCGGTCGTCGAACCGGGCGCCCAGCGCGACGATCAGGTCTGCCCGCTGCAGGCCGGCGACTGCTGCCACCGTGCCGTGCATGCCGGGCATCCCGAGGTGCTGCTCGTGTGAATCGGGGAACGCCCCCCGCGCCATCAGGGTAGTGACGACGGGGATTCCGGTCAGCTCGGCGAGTTCGCGGAGTTCCGCGCACGCCGAAGCCTTGATCACCCCACCTCCCACGTAGAGCACCGGGCGGCGGGCGCTGGCGATCAGCTTGGCCGCGGCGGCGATCTGACCACCGTGCGGACGGACCGCAGGCCGGTAGCCGGGGAGGGCGATGTCCTGCGGCCAGCTGAAGGTGGTGCTGGCCTGCAGGACATCTTTGGGGATGTCCACGAGCACCGGACCGGGACGACCGGTCGATGCGATGTGGAACGCCTGGGCAAGGGTCCGCGGGATCTCCGCCGGGTCCGTGACCAGGAAGTTGTGTTTGGTGATCGGCATCGTGATGCCGCAGATGTCGGCCTCCTGGAAGGCGTCGGTGCCGATGGCGGCACGCGGCACCTGACCGGTGATGGCGACGATGGGGACCGAGTCCATGTTGGCGTCGGCCAGCGGGGTGACCAGGTTCGTCGCACCGGGACCGGAGGTGGCGATGCAGACGCCGACCCGGCCGTTGGCCTGCGCGTAACCGGTCGCGGCGTGACCGGCCCCCTGCTCGTGCCGGACGAGGATGTGGCGGACCTTCACCGAGTCCAGCAGCGGGTCGTACAGCGGCAGGACCGCGCCGCCGGGGATGCCGAAGGCGACCTCGACGCCCAGTTCCTCGAGGGAGCGCACCACGGACTGGGCGCCGGTGACCTGCTCGGCGGCGGGGGCGGCGGGGGCGGGGCGGGGTGCGACCGCGGTGTTGCCCGCTGCCGGGACGACCGGCCCTGGTCGACTGTGCGTCATGATGCCTTCTTCGAGACTTCGCGCCCCGGGGCGGTGCTGCTCTGACGGAGCCCCGGTGACTTGGTGGAACTACTGACTTCTCGTGGTCCCGGTGCTCCAGGGGTCACCTGGCGACCGGAATCCGGGCAATAAAAAACCCCCTGCCACCGATGAGGTGGACGAGAGGGTGGCGCGCCGTCGCGGAGTGGTTCGCGGAGGCGCGCTAGATGATTACGAGGAGCAGGTTGTGCACGATGCCCACTGTAGGGGCCCACGCGGCCGGGTGTCAAAACCGCCACGCGGGTACGGCGACCGGGCGTCGCACCGCCCGCCGGCGGTCTCCTGCCAGGCAAGATGGACCCATGCCCGCACCCGACAAGGCCGTCTTCCGACTCCCGACGAGTGCGTTGTTCATCCCCATCGGCCTGTTCGTCTTCGCCACGCCGCTTGCCGCTGCGAGCGTGTGGACCCTGCCGCTGTACCTGCTGCCGCTGTACGGCCTGTTCTGGATCCTGATCACCCGCACCGTCGCCGACGACCGCACGATCGAGGCGCACCTGCCGCTGCGGACCCGCCGCATCCCGTGGGCGGACCTGGACGGCTTCGAGTTCCAGGGGCCGCGGTGGGCCATCGCGGTCACCCAGGAGGGCAAGCGGATCCGGCTGCCGATGGTGCGGCCGCGAGACCTCCGCCGGCTCGCCGAGGTGAGCGGCGGTCGGCTCTACCTGGGTGAGGACGCCGCCGCCCAGGCCGAGGAGGCGGCCGACGCCTCGGCGGCCACCACGTCGCTCAAGACCGGGCAGGGGCCGGGCGACGACGCCGGCCCGGGCGACGACGCGACGGTCGAAGCCCCTGCCGGGAACGCGGACGTGGACCCGGACACCGTGGCCGAGGCGGCGGACCTGCCGTCGTCGGACGACGACACCACGGTCACGCCGGGCCCCGTGGACGGCGCCGACATCCCCGAGCGGGCCGCGATCAGCGACGACGCCGGTCGTCGGGGCGCACAACCGGAGTAATCTCTCCTCAGACAATGTGCGTGCGCCTCAACGGGCGCCGTGCCGTGTCCGGACCCTGACGAGCACCGCACCCCGTGTCCCGCCCGGCCCCGGACCGTCGCTGCCCGCTCCACCCGCTCGTCGCTCGTTCTGTTCAGGAGTCCCCATGCCAGCCCTTCGTTCCCGGACCTCCACCCACGGCCGCAACATGGCCGGCGCCCGCGCCCTCTGGCGCGCGACCGGCATGGGCGACAACGACTTCGGCAAACCGATCATCGCGATCGCGAACTCCTACACCCAGTTCGTGCCAGGTCACGTGCACCTCAAGGACATGGGTGACCTCGTCGCGGGAGCGATCCGGGAGGCCGGTGCGGTCTCCAAGGAGTTCAACACCATCGCCGTCGACGACGGCATCGCGATGGGTCACGGCGGCATGCTCTACTCGCTGCCCTCGCGCGAGCTGATCGCCGACTCCGTGGAGTACATGGTGAACGCGCACTGCGCGGACGCCCTGGTCTGCATCTCCAACTGCGACAAGATCACCCCCGGCATGCTGATGGCCGCGCTGCGGCTGAACATCCCGGTCGTGTTCGTGTCCGGTGGCCCGATGGAGGCCGGCAAGGCGGTCATCGCCGACGGTGTCGCGTACTCCCCCACCAACCTCATCACCGCAATCAACGCCTCCGCCGCCGAGGCCGTCTCGGACGAGTCGCTGGCGGCCGTCGAGCGGTCCGCCTGCCCGACCTGCGGCTCGTGCTCGGGCATGTTCACCGCCAACTCGATGAACTGCCTCACCGAGGCACTCGGGCTGTCGCTACCCGGTAACGGCTCCACGCTGGCCACCCACATCGCCCGCAAGGACCTCTTCCTGCGGGCCGGCACCACCGTCGTGGAACTGGCCAAGCGTTACTACGACAACGACGACGAGTCGGTGCTCCCGCGAAACATCGCCAACCGGGCCGCGTTCGCGAACGCGATGACGCTGGACGTGGCGATGGGCGGCTCGACCAACACGGTGCTGCACATCCTGGCCGCCGCGATCGAGGGCGACACCCACTTCACGCTGCCCGACATCGACGCGATCTCCAAGCAGGTCCCGTGTCTGTCGAAGGTGGCGCCGAACCACCCCGACTACCACATGGAGGACGTGCACCGGGCGGGCGGCATCCCCGCGCTGCTGGGTGAGCTCAACCGCGCCGGACTGCTCGACACCTCGGTGCATTCCGTCCACTCGCCCGACCTGCAGTCGTGGCTCGACGAGTGGGACGTTCGTGGTGGCAAGGCGTCCGAGCGCGCGCTCGAGTTGTTCCACGCCGCCCCGGGCGGGGTGCGGACCGTGGAGGCGTTCTCCACCGCGAATCGCTGGGACAGCCTGGACGTGGACGCCGCGGGTGGCTGCATCCGGGACCGGGAGCATGCCTACACCGTGGACGGCGGGCTCGCCGTGCTGCACGGCAACATCGCCGAGGACGGCTGCGTGGTGAAGACGGCCGGCTTCGACGAGTCACTGTTCCACTTCGCCGGCACCGCGATCGTCTTCGAGTCGCAGGAGGAGGCGGTCGACGCCATCCTCGGCAAGAAGGTCAAGCCGGGGCATGTCGTGGTGATCCGCTACGAGGGCCCCACCGGCGGCCCGGGCATGCAGGAGATGCTCTACCCGACGTCGTTCATCAAGGGCATGGGCCTGGGCAAGGTCTGCGCGCTGATCACCGACGGCCGGTTCTCCGGTGGTTCGAGTGGTGTTTCGGTGGGCCACATCTCGCCCGAGGCGGCCCGTGGCGGCGCCATCGGGCTGATCGAGGACGGCGACGAGATCGTCATCGACATCCACTCGCGCGCACTGCAGCTGAACGTCCCGGACGAGGTGCTGGCCGAGCGTCGCGCCAAGATGGAGGCCTCCGAGAATCCGTGGCAGCCCGAGAGTCGCGAGCGCTTCGTGTCGCAGGCGCTGCGGGCGTACGCCCACATGGCGACCTCGGCGTCGAGCGGTGCGGTGCGGGTGGTCCCGACCTCGTGGGCGCCGGAGAATCCGCCCGGCTGATCGGTTGCGGGCGGGTCGATCACTCGGGGTCGGCCCGCCGTCTCGGCAGCGGATGGGCTTGTGCCGCGCTCTGCTGGACGGGCCGGCAGAGCTCGCCGACCGGGCGGGGCTCGACGAGCGAGGCGCCCGCCTCTGGCTCGAGATACGAGCTCTGGATGGCTGTCTCGCCGTGATCGGTGGCTGGCCCCGGCGGTTCTGGATGTCGGACGCGGCCGCCGCCGCCTCGCACGTGCGTGAGCTGCCGCAGGCCTACCGCGGCGGCCGTGGCGGGACGGCGGGACGTCGGCGGCGTTGGTCGGGCTCTCCGACCTCGACGCCTTGCGGCGCCGTCCCCGGACGAGGGTGGCCCGACGGTCTGATGATCCTGATGGGCGAAGCCATTGCGGAGACGTTCGCCGCACTCGGTGACGATCGAACGCGCTCATGTGCGGGGTCATGTTCATCTGCCTGCCTGACGGGATGTCGGGTGCGCCGTCTGCTACCACCGAGTGCGGTGATTCGGCGGCCGACCCTCGAGAAGTGATCCGTAGTAGCGGGTTTCAGCGCCGTCGGGGTTCTGCCCAGCGAGCCGTTGGTTTCCTGGCGGTTCCACCGGCTGCGTCAGGATTGAGGCGACGAGTTCGCGGATCAGCGAGCGGCATTGTCGACCTGTGCGAGCGTCGCGGTCCGCGACCCGCCAGGGTGGGGTGTCACGTGCGGTGGTCGCTCAACTGTCACGTGAGCGCACAGCGATCGGCGAGGTCGGTCAGTGCGGCGGCGAATCCGAGCGACACGCCGCCTGGACGCGCATCTCCGTCTTGAGCATCCACAAGGGAGATGGAACCTGGCCAGTGTGGACAACCCGATTGCCCATCCTCGCCGAAGGCATAATATCGAACACATGTTCCCATCCGATCACCCGAGTACGGAGACGCCGAGCCTCGCCCCGCTCGCCGCGGCGGAGCTGACCGAGCTGGTCGGTCGGTTGCGTGATGCCGGGTGCGTCGCGGGCGATGACGCCGCACGGGTCTCGGTGATCGGACTGTTGGAGACGCTCAAGAACGTGGCGTCGGGGGTGCAGGCGGACCTCACCGCGGGGTTCGCGGCGTCACGGGAACAGCAGCTGGCAAGCGTCACCACCGAGCAGGTGCGGGAGCGGGCCCGTCGCGACGTCGGGGCGCAGATCGGGCTGGCCCGTCGGGTCAGCCCCCGCATCGGCACCCGACTGGTCGGACTGGCAAAAGTCCTCACCGGGGAGATGCCGCACCTCAACAACGCGCTCCGGGAAGGCGTCCTCGACGAGTACCAGGCGATGCTCGTCGTCGCCGAAACAGCGACCCTGACCCGGGAACACCGGCAGGCCGTCGACACCGAACTCGCCCAGCGGTACGGCACCATGACACCACGGCAGGCCCGCGGCGCCGCCGCGGGTATCGGCTACCGCCTCGACCCCGAACAGGCCGTCCGCCGCCACCGCAAAGCCGTCGCCGACCGGTGCGTCACCCTCCGACCGGCACCGGACACCATGACCTACCTGACCGCGCTGCTCCCCGCCGTCGACGGCGTCGCCGCCTACGCCGCCCTCACCCGGCACGCCGCCACCGCCACCGCCGCCGGTGACCCACGGGGCCGAGGCGCCCTCATGGCCGACGAGTTCCGGGACCGGCTGCTGCAGCCCGCCCCGGGCGTCCACGGCGTCAAGGGCGTCGAGGGCGTCGAGGGCGTCGAGGGCGTCGAGACAGGCTGCGAGCCCGATGATGTCGAGCACCTGACCGACGGGCTGCCCTCCGTCCCGGCCGGCGTGTCCGTCGAGATCCACCTCGTGATGACCGACCGCACCCTGCTCGACAGCGACCAGGAACCCGCGGTCCTCACCGGCTACGGACCCATCCCCGCACCCCTCGCCCGACACCTCGCCCGCGCCGATCCACACACCACCACCTGGATCCGGCGCCTCTACACCGACCCCGACACCAGAACCCTCGCCAGATCCGACACCCGACGGCGGCTGTTCACCCACACCCAGCGGCAATTCCTCATCACCCGCGACCAGACCTGCCGAACCCCCTGGTGCGGCGCACCCATCCGACACGCCGACCACACCCACAGCTACGCCACCGGCGGCCCCACCCACACCACCAACGGCGCCGGACTCTGCGCCGACTGCAACCAGACCAAACAACAACCCGACTGGACCAGCACCACCCAGCCCGACGGCGACATCACCATCACCACCCCCACCGGCCACACCTACCGCAGCCGACCACCCGACCCACCACACTCCGAACCCTGGGACAGCAATGCCGCCTGACGTCCGGTTGGCCCGGTCAGACCTCGGTCGACTTCCCGTAGCGCTCGGACGATCACCCGGCCCTATCTGGACCTGTTGCGAGGTCGAGGATTTCGGCGAGTCCGGCGGTCGCCAGCCGCGACCAGGTGCCCATCCGGAACAGCATTCCGTGACCGCCACCCCGGACCGACAGGCGGCGCACCAGGACACCGGCCGCCGTCGCGCGCTCCAGGAACGCCGTGGTGGTCGCAGCCGGCAGCTCACGATCCCGGGTGCCCTGGACCACGACGAACGACCTCCCCACCAGCGGCGCCACCGGGTCACCGGCCGGCAGCCACGGCGCAAGGCCCACCACGCCGACGACGCCGGCGGCGCCGGCGGCGCGCACCGCGGTCCTGGCCCCCATCGAATGACCGAGCAGCGCCAACGGCACCTCCGGATGTCGCTGATCGATCAGCCGCATCGCCCACGCCACGTCCGCGAGAGCGTCCCGACCGTCACCGTCCCACCCGGTCCAGGCATGCTGCAGCAGATACACCGCCACCGGTCCGGAGCGGGTGCGGCGCCACCGCCGACCCACAGCGCTTGCCAGCATCCGACACCGCACCACCTGCGGCATCCATCGGTGGCAACGCCGGGTCCCGTGCTCGGGGCCACCGTGCAGGACGAGCACGACCGACCGCGGCGCCAGACCCGTCGTCGGCACGGCAATGTCGGTCAGCCGGGCACCCGCCGCAGATCGTGCCCTCACCGGACGTCCGGTGAGCTGGACTCAGTAACCCGCACCGGAAACCACGTTCAGGAGGTCCTCGCCGGCGACATAGCGCTGCAACTGGGCCCGGACCACCGCGGCCGCCCGCTCGGCCGCGCCCGTGGTCGAGCCGCCCACGTGCGGGGTGATGAACACTCCCGGCAGGTCCCACAACGGATGCCCGGCCGGCAGCGGCTCGGGCTCGGTCACATCCAGAGCGGCGCGCAGCCGGCCCGCCGTCAGCTCGGCGACCAGGGCGTCGGTGTCGACCACCTTGCCGCGGGCGGCGTTCACCAGGACAGCACCGTCCGGCATCGCGGCCAGGAAGGCGGCGTCGACGAGCCCGGTGGTCGCCTCGGTGAGCGGCACCATCAACACGACGACGTCGTGAGTCCGGCAGCAGGCCGGGCAGCTCGTCGATCCCGCGCACGCCGTCGCGCGCCGTGCGGGCCATCATGGTCACCGTCACGCCGAAAGCTTCCAGCCGACCGCGCACCTCGGTGCCGAGGTCGCCCGCCCCCAGCACGAGTGCGCGCCGTCCGTCGAGCATGTCGGTCCCGTGCTGGGTCCAGCGGTGCTCCCGCTGGGCGGCGGCGAACCCGGGGAACTCCCGGAGCACGGCGATCAGCGCGCCGACGGCCCACTCCGCAGTGGCCTTGCCGTGAGCACCCCGGGCGGTGGCCATCGTGACACCCGCCGGCGCGGCCCCGGTCCAGGCCTCGGCGCCGGCGGTTGCGAGTTGCAGCAGTTTCAACCTGGTCAGCCCGGCCAGCACATCGGTGGCGGGGCCGTCGGCCAAGAACCGAGGGACGTAGATCTCGACCCGGGCCAGCACCTCGGCGGTTTGTGGGCCGCTCAGGACGGTCAGCCCGGGCACCTTCCCGACGAGGGCGGCAACGGACGGATCCTCGAGCAGGGCGATGGGAGTCTCGGGCACCGGTCCAGATTAGTGGCGACCCGTCACCGTCCCGGTTGGCGTGACCGGAGATCGTCGGGGCCGACGGGCACGTAGCGTGGAGCCGGTGAACGACGGACCCGCCCGCCGCCACCGGCGCCGACGCGCCACGGCCGCTCCCCTGACCGCGGGTCTGCTGGCGCTCCTCGTCCTCGCCGGTTGCGCCGATTTCTCCACCGAACCCGCTCGAGGCGACCATGCAGCCCTCGCTGTCCGCGGCGGCCATGCACCCGCAGGACGACAGCTCCTTCCCGATCCCGACGACTGCCGTCTCGCCGTCCTCGGGCGGGGCGGCGGGCCCGACCGATCCGGCACCGAGCGACCCGTGCCGGCCGGCCGACCCGACGATCATCGCCGCCTGCCTGGATAGTCCGTGGGGACTCGCGGTGCTGCCCGACGGGGTATCTGCCCTGGTCGGGGAGCGGACCACCGGGCGCATCCTCGAGGTCGCGCCGCAGACCGACCCGGTCGAGGTGGCCCGGATCGCCGGCGTCGACGCAAGCGGGGACGGCGGTCTCCTCGGCCTCGCCCTCTCGCCGCATTTCAGCGAGGACGGGCTCATCTACGCCTACGTCACCACGGCGACCGACAACCGGATCGTCCGCATCGCCCGGGGCGACGTCCCCAAGGACATCTTCACCGGCATCCCCCGGGGCACCGGGCCGGACGGTCACAACGGGGGCCGGATCGAGTTCGCCGCCGACGGGCTGCTCTATGTGGCCACCGGTGACGCCGGCGTTCTCGGCGCGGGTTCCGATCCGACGTCGCTGGCCGGCAAGGTGTTGCGAATGGACGAGTTCGGCGCGCCCGCCCCAGCGGGCGAGAGTGCCGACAGCAGTGCGCCTCCGGCACCGAGCGTCACGAAAACCGCCTCCCCGACACCGGTCCCGGTGGTGCCCGCCGATCCGCTGTCCGCGATCTACGCCCATGGGCTCGTCGACCCCACTGGGCTGTGCGCGTCGAGCGAGGGCGTCGGCGTGGTCGACCGCTTCGGCGCCGCTGACGTCCTGGCCCGGGTGACGGCAGGCGCCGATCTCGGTGCCACGCCGGCGATCTGGTCGTTCCCGGTGGTCGACGGCGGCGCGGTGGACTGCGCACAGAACGAGGTCGTGCTCGCCGCCACCTCGCTGGACCAGGAGCTGGTCACCACCCTGACCCTCGGACCGGACGGCGGGTTCACCGGCCAACCGGAGCAACTCGCGAAGGGCACCTACGGCCGGTTGCTGTCGCTCGAAGCCGGCACCCAAGGGGTGCTCTGGGCCACCACGGCCAACCGCGACGGCGACGGTGACCCCGAGCCGCGGGACGACATGGTGGTCGTCATCCCCACCGGCGGCGGCAGCGAGGGCGACGGCCGCGACTGACCCTGATCCACCCGCCTCCGGGACACGACTCGGCCAGGTCTGCCGAACGCCGAAGTCCTGGCGGTCTCGTCCCGGCAGGCGGGAACGAAGCGCCAGGATTCGGCGGGGATGTGGGGGGCGGGAAGCAGGATCAGCCCTGGACGCCCAGGGTCTCGAGGACCAGTTCGCGCACGCGGGCGGCGTCCGCCTGGCCTTTCGTCGCCTTCATCACCGCACCGATGATCGCGCCGACGGCCTGCAGGTTGCCGCCGCGGATCCGGTCGGCCACGGCCGGCTGCGCAGCCAGCGCCGCGTCGACCGCCGTCTGCAGCGCCGAGTCGTCCGAGACGACCGCGAGGCCGCGGGCGGCCACGACCGCGTCCGGCTCCCCCTCGCCGGCGAGCACCCCGTCGACCACCTGCCGGGCGAGCTTGGTGTTGAGCGTGCCGTCGGTGACCATCGCGCAGATCGCCGCCATCTGCCGCGGGGTGATGGGCAGTTCGGTCAACGCCGAACCCGCCTCGTTGGCCTTCGCGCCCAGGTACGGCGGCCAGGTCTTGGCATCCGCCGGTGCGGCGCCGGCCGCGATCATCTGCTCGACGAACCCGACCGCGTCGGCCGCGACCAGGTCACGCATCTCCAGATCGGTGAAGCCCCACGTCTTCTGCAGGGTCGCGCGGCGCAGCCACGGCATCTCGGGCAGCCCGGCGCGCAGCTCCTCGACCCACTCGCGAGACGGTGCGATCGGGACCAGATCGGGCTCCGGGAAGTAGCGGTAGTCCTCCGCGGTCTCCTTGCTGCGACCCGGCCGGGTGGTCCCGCTGGCCTCTTCGAAGTGCCGCGTCTCCTGCTTGATCCGCCCGCCGTCGACGAGAATGGCCGCCTGGCGGGAGATCTCGTGGCGGACCGCACGGTCGACGGAGCGCAGCGAGTTGACGTTCTTCGTCTCGGTGCGGGTGCCCAGCCCGCCCTCGCCGACCGGGGCCAGCGACAGGTTGACGTCGCAGCGCAGCGAGCCCTGGTCCATCCGGACGTCCGAGACATCCAGCGCCCGCAACAGGTCCCGCAGCGCCGCGACGTAGGCCCGAGCTACCGCGGGCGCGTTCTCGCGCGTCCCCATGATGGGCCTGGTGACGATCTCGACCAGCGGCACGCCGGCCCGGTTGTAGTCGAGCAGCGAGTACTCCGCCCCGTGGATGCGACCGGCGGAACCACCGACGTGCAGCGACTTCCCGGTGTCCTCCTCCATGTGGGCGCGCTCGATCTCGATGCGCACCGGCGCGTCGAAGCCGTCCACCTCGACGTCGAGCCAGCCGTCGAAAGCGATGGGCTCGTCGTACTGCGAGGTCTGGAAGTTCTTGGGCATGTCCGGGTAGAAGTAGTTCTTCCGCGCGAACCGGCACCACTCGGCGATCTGGCAGTTCAGCGCCAAGCCGATCTTGATGGCCGACTCGACAGCGGTCCGGTTCACCACCGGCATCGCCCCGGGCAGCGCCAGACACACCGGGCAGACGTGCGTGTTGGGATCGCCGCCGAATGCGGTCGGGCAGCCGCAGAACATCTTCGTCTGCGTCGACAACTCGACGTGCACCTCGAGACCGAGGGCGGGATCGAACTTCTCGATCGCGGCGTCGAAATCCATCAGGTCAGCCAGCTTCACCGCACACCACCCAGTTCCGGCACGCCACCGGCGACGGTGCCGCCGGCACGTGCGATGTAGTCGGCTTCGAACGTCGCCGCCACCCGGTACATGACCTCTTCGCCCAGCGCCGGGGCCATGATCTGCAGACCGACCGGCAGGCCGGTGTCGGACGCCAGCCCGCTCGGGACCGACATCGCCGGAATCCCGGCCAGCGAGCCCGGGATGGTGGCCAGGTCGTTGAGGTACATGGCCATCGGGTCGTCGACCTTCTCGCCGATTCCGAACGCCGTCACCGGCGAAGCCGGCGACACCAGCACGTCGGCAGCTGCGAAGGCCGTCGAGAAGTCCTGCGATATCAGCGTTCTGACCTTCTGCGCAGACCCGTAATAGGCGTCGTAGTAGCCCGCCGACAGAGCGTAGGTGCCCAGGATGATGCGCCGCTTGACCTCGGCCCCGAACCCGCGGCCGCGGGTGGCCGTCATGACCTGCTCGGCGGACGCCACCCCGTCGTCACCGACCCGCAGGCCGTACCGCATCGCGTCGAAGCGGGCGAGGTTGGAGCTGACCTCGCTCGGCATGATCAGGTAGTAGGCGGCGAGACCGTAGGCGAAGTGCGGGCAGTCGACCTCGACCACCTCGGCGCCGAGGGCGGTCAGGGCGGCCACCGCGGCGTCGAAGGACTCCACCACGCCAGGCTGATACCCGTTGCCGCGCAGCTGCTTCACCACACCGACCCGCAATCCGGTGAGGTCCTCGGTCTGACCGCGGCGGACCGCGTCGACGACCGCAGGGACCGGCCGGTCGATCGACGTCGAGTCGCGGGGGTCGTGCCCGGCGATGACCTCGTGCAGCAGGGCGGTGTCCAGCACGGTCCGGGCACAGGGGCCGACCTGGTCGAGCGAGGACGCCATCGCGATCACGCCGTAGCGGGACACCCCGCCGTAGGTCGGCTTCGCGCCGACGGTTCCGGTCAGCGCGGCCGGCTGCCGGATGGAGCCGCCGGTGTCGGTGCCGATCGCCAGCGGCGCCTCGAAAGCGGCCAGTGCGGCGGCACTCCCGCCGCCGGAGCCACCGGGGATGCGGTCCAGGTCCCACGGGTTGCGGGTGGGGCCGTACGCGGAGTTCTCGGTGGACGAGCCCATCGCGAACTCGTCGAGGTTGGTCTTGCCGAGGATGACGACGCCCGCCCCGAGCAGCTTGGTCGTCACCGTCGCGTCGTACGGCGGCAACCAGCCCTCGAGGATCCTCGAACCCGCGGTGGTCGGCACCCCCTTCTGCACGACGATGTCCTTGAGCGCGAGCGGAACGCCGGCGAGCGGCGAGGCCGGGGTGCTCCCCCGCGGCGATGGAGGCGTCGATCGCTCGGGCCTGCTGCAGCGCGAGGTCGCCGGAGACGTGCAGAAAGGCGTGCACCGCCGGATCGACGTCGGCGATGCGGTCCAGGTGCGCCTGCGCGACGTCGACCGCGCTCGTCTCGCCGCCGTGGATGGCCGACGCCAGGTCGGCTGCGGTCATGCGGGTCAGCTCTGTGTTCGACGAGCTCACTGCTCTTCTCCGCCGTCCGATGGTCGAAGCAGCAGCGAACTGCGCTCCTCGCTCGCCCGAGGGGCTCACTCGATGCTCGTTCACTGCTCTTCTCCCAGAATCTGCGGCACGCGGAAGCGGGCTTCCGCCTGCGCCGGCGCCTGGTCGAGCGCCTCCTCGTGGGTCAGGCCGGGCACGATCACGTCGTCGCGGTACACGTTGGACAGCGGCACCGCGTGCGTGGTCGGCACGATGTCGGGGGTGGCCACCCGGGACACCTCGGCGACCGAGTCGAGGATGCCGGACAGCTGTCCGACGTAGGTGCGCACCTCCTCGTCGGTGAGCTCCAACCGGGCGAGGTGCGCGAGATGGGTGACATCGGCGCTGGTCAACGAGACGTGGGCGGCTCCGTCCGGAGCATGAGGATCCGACGACGGACCGGAGGTGTTCACGATCGCAATGCTCCCTACCGACAGCGTGGGACGTTCCTGCGGCAGCCTCGGGCGAGGCCGCGTCCCGCAACGATCCTAGGCGGTGGGCGTGGCCCGTCCGGCGCCGTCGCAGCGTGGGCGGACGTGCCGCCGGCCGGGCGGAAAGCACCCGGTGTGGGGTATCTCCCGGGTCCGTTGCTTCCGCTGACGCGCCCACGTGATCTGCCGGTAACGACTCCGGAGGACAATCAGCCCCGATACGTGAAGGATGACCGTGGGAGAGGGGTGAGGATGTCGTACGTCTTGAGGCTGGTCCTACCGGACCGGCCGGGATCGCTGGGCGCCGTCGCCACGGCGCTGGGCAGCTTGGGCGCTGACATCCTGGCCATGGACATCGTCGAGCGCTCGGTCGGCCATGCGGTCGACGACCTCGTCGTGGACCTGCCGGCGGGGAAGCAGCCGGATTCGTTGATCACCGCGGCCGAATCGGTCCCGGGGGTGCGGGTCGAATCGGTGCGCCCGGACCCCGGTGTCGCCGACTCCCACCGCGAGTGGGAACTGGTCGAGGCGCTGGCGTCCAACCCGGCCAAGGCGCTGCACACGCTGGCCGCCCGGCTGCCGAAGGTGCTGCGGGCCGGCTGGGCCATCGTCGTCAAGGTCAACGACGCCGAGGTCGAGTTGGTCGCCGGCGGTGGCGGCGTGCCGAATCTCAAGGGCGTCGTCCCCGGCTGGGCGCCGGTCGACAAGCCCACGGTCCTGGATCCCGAGGCCTCCTGGGTGCCGGAGGACTGGAAGACACTCGGCACCGAGATGGCGGTCGCCCCGATCGGCGCGTCCGACCTCGCCGTTCTGGTCGGGCGGCCCGGTGGGCCGGCCATCCGCGACTCCGAACTCGCCCGGCTCACGCACCTGGCCGGCCTGACCGCGGTGGTCTCCGGCATCGCTCCCTGACGCAGGCACCTCAGCGGACCGGTGCGTCCACCCGGAAGCCGGCCACCGCACCGATCACGGTGACGGCCGGCGACCGGACGTCCGCGTCCGCGACGAGCCCCGCGATGGTCTCCACCGTCCCGCGCACGGTCCGCTGACCGGTCAGCCCCGCGTCGGCGACCGTCGCCGCCGGGGTGTCGGCCGGCATCCCGGCGGCCATCAGCGTCGCCGTGATGGCCGGCAGGGTGGCAACCGCCATCAACAGCACCAGATCGGTGCCGGCCCGGGCCAGCGCCGGCCAGTCCAGCATCGACCGCGGGTCCCCGGGGGGCACGTGCCCCGACACGACCGTGAATCCCTGGTTCGAGCCGCTTGTGGGTGACCGGGATGCCGGCCAGCGCCGGCCCGGCGATCGCCGAGGTGACGCCGGGGATGACCCGCACCGGCACGCCCGCCGCCGCGCAGGCCTCGAGCTCCTCGCCGCCGCGGCCGAAGACGAAGTTGTCGCCGCCCTTGAACCGCACCACGGTCCGGCCGGCCAGCGCGTGTTCGACGAGCAACCGGTTGATCTCGTCCTGCGATGTCGTCGCCCCCCGCGGGATCTTCGACACGTCGATCACCTCCGTGCCCGGACGCGCTTCGACGAGCGCGGCCAGCGGGGCCAGCCGGTCGGTGACGATGACGTCCGCCTCCCGCAGCGCCGCCAGCCCGGCGACCGTGAGCAGACCCGGATCGCCGGGACCGCCACCCACCAGCACGACCTGCCCGCCGGCCGCCGGTGCGCCGGGTGCCGCGGCGGCGACCAGACCGCTGCCGGGGAGGCAGAACAACCGGGCCGCGTCGGCCAGCCCGGCGGTGGCGTGGTCTGTCGCCGAATCACCCGCCGCCGCCACGACCAGCCAGGCACCGTCCAGGTCGGCGGCGGTGAGGTCACCGCGCCGCCAGGTCACCAGCCCGCGGTCGACCAGATCGCCGATGGCGGCCGACAGCTCGGTGGCGACCACCAGCACATGGGCGCCCGCGGCGTGCAGCGACAGGATCCGGGGCCACGCCGCCGGTCCCCCGCCGGCCACCACCACCGCACGACCACCGACCGGCAGCTCCGCCGGGAACGTCGTCGCCGCCGCCGGGAAGCTCGTCACCGCAGCGCCACCCGCAACGACTGCAGTCCCCGGATCACGAAGTACGGCTGGTAGCGCGGCTCCTCGACCCAGTGCAGGTCCGGCGCGGCTGCCGCCAGCTGGGTCAGCGCCACCTCCAGCTCCAGCCGGGCCAGGGGTGCACCGATGCAGAAGTGGGTGCCACCGCCGAACCCGATGTGACCGGCGTCGCCACGGCCGATGTCGAAGCGGTCCGGGTCGGGGAAGCGCGACGGGTCCCGGTTGGCCACCCCGAACATCATCCCGACGCGCTCACCGGCGCTGAACGTGCGGCCCGCCAACTCCACGCCGTCGTCGAGCACCCACCGCTCGAACAGCTGCAGCGGCGCGTCCCAGCGGATCAGTTCCTCGACCGCAGTGGCCGGTGCCACCTCACCACCGACCACCCGCTGCCACTCGCCGGGGAACAGGCAGGCCGCCCGCAGCCCGTTCCCGAGGGTGTTGACGGTCGCCTCGTGGCCCGCGTTGAGCAGCACGATCACCGTGCTGACGATCTCGTCCTCGGTGAGCCGGTCACCCCCGTCGGCCACCTGGACGAGCTCGGTGATGAGGTCGTCCCGGGGGTCGGACCGCCGGTCGCCGATCAGCGCCCGCACGTAGGCGATGAACTCCGCCGCCGCGCGCTCGGCGGCGTCCCGTTCGGCGTCGGTGGTCTGGAACTCGTACATCTTCACGATCGCGTGGGACCAGCCGAGCAGCGTCGGGCCGGCCTCCGCGGGCACCCCGAGCAGGGCGCAGATGACGGCGATCGAGAAGGGCTGGGCGAAATCGGCGAGCACGTCGAACGCCTCGCCGGTGACGGCCACCGTCAGCTGCTCGCGGCAGATCCGCTCGATGGCCGGCCGCATCGCCGCCACCGACCTCGCGGTGAACACCGTGGTGACCAGCCGCCGCAGCCGGGTGTGGTCCGGCGGCTCCAGGTTGAGCAGCGACCACTGCTCGCTGGCCTGCCACTCCGGGTAGGCGGGCCCCGGGTCGTCGAGCCCGAGGTCGGCGGCCGCGAAGCGGTGCGTGTGGATGCGGCCGAGGCTGCGCCGGCGGAGCGCGGCGTGCACGTCGGCGAAGCGGGTCAGCAGCCACAGGTCCCGCTCGGGGTAGTACAGCGCCGGTCCGGCCTCCTGGAGGGCCCGGAACACGGGATAGGGATCGGCGAGGAACGCGGGGTCGCCGGGTCGGAACCCGAGAGCGCTGGGCGAGGGAGGGACGTCGGCAGGTCCTACGGGCATGCCGACCATCGTCGCCGATGACCGCGGCGGCACCTGCATCGGTCCCTCAGAGCAGCGACAGCGGGTCCATCCGGGCCCGTGCCGGGTCCGGGTCCTTGCGCGCGCTGCGGGCGGCCCGGGCCGCGTGCAGGGCGCGCGCGAGCTCCCGGCCGCGGTCCGAGCGCGAGCCGGACCAGCGCACGTTCGGACGCGCGGTCGGCGTCGGCCCCCGGGTGCGGGCCGGTGTGTTCGATCGGCACCGGGCCGAGCACCTCGGCGCCGGCGGGCAGGTGCAGGTCGTCCAGGAACGACGCGACGCCGTCACCGCTGCCGTCCACCGCCGCCATCGCCACCGCCGGCGGGAAGCCGAATTCCCGGCGCCCGGCGAGTTCGGCGGCGGCGTGGCCGGCCGGGTCCCAGCGGATCAGGGCCTGCACGGTCGGCAACGAGCTGTCGGCGCCGACGACGACCCGGCCACCGGCTGCGGCCGGGCGGACCAGGGTTGCCGCCGCCATCCAGCGGCGCAGCGTCTCCTCGGCGGCCCGCAGGTCCGGCCGGGCCAGCAACGCTGTGCCGTCCAGCAGCAGCGCCGCACCGTAGCCACCGGGCGTGGCCGGCTCCACACCCGGCGTCGCGACCACCAGCACCGGCTCGGACGGCACGGTGGCGACCGTCGCGTCCCCGGCACTGGTCACGATGCGCACGCCGGCGAAGGCCCGGCCGAGCTCCTCCGACGGTCCGCCCGGCCCCGATGACGGTGGCCCGGAACGCGGTCGCGGCGCAGACCGAGCACGTCCAGCCGGTGGCCAGCGCGCCGCACCACCGGCAGGACGCGACCTGCTGACCCTTCGTCAGTTGCAGCGGTCCGGCGCAGACCCGGCAGTGTGCGGGGCGGCGGCACGACACGCAGGCGAGCGCCGGCTGGTAGCCCCGCCGAGGCACCTGGACGAGCACCGGCAGCCCGGCCGACAGCGCGGCGCGCGCGGCCTGGAACGCGGCCGGGCGTCAACCGGGCGAAGGCGGCGGCGGAGTCGGCGCCGGTGGCCCGGTCGTCGCCGGCCGCCTCGATCCGCGGTGCGGCGGCGCGGACCGTCGACCCGGTCGGCCTGGATGGGCTTGGCCCAGCCCGGATTCGACCAGCAGCTGCGCCTCCGCTGTTCGGGCGAAACCGCCCACCAGCAGCGGGATCTGGTCCGCCGCGGAACGCAGCATCAGGACCTCGCGGGCGTGTGGGTAGGGCGCGCGCGGATCGGCCAGCGAGTCGTCGCCGTCGTCGAAGACCGCAACCAGACCGAGATCGTGCACCGGTGCGAAGGCGGCCGCCCGGGTGCCGGCGGCGATCCGCACGTGGCCGCGACGGACCGCGAGGAACCGCTTGTAGCGCTCGGCCGGGCCGAGGTCGGCGGACAGGCTGACGTGGCGGCCCGGCCCCAGGGCGGACAGCAGCGCAGCGTCCAGCCGGGTGACGTCGGCGGCGTCCGGGACGACGAGGACCGCGCCCCGCCCGGCGGCCAACGCGGCGTGTGCGAGTTCGGCGAGCCGGGCCGGCCAGTCCTCACCGGGCAACGCCTGCCAGACCGCGCGGGCCGGGCGACCGTCGCCGACGGCCTGCAGGAACGCCGGGCCGGCGAGGTAACGCGACCATCCCTGCGACGCGAGCTCGGGCAGGGAGCTGTCCACCGGCGCCGCCGGTTTCGCCTCGGTGGCCGCGTGCCGGGGCGGCACGGCGAGCCGGAGGACGTCCTCGAGGGTGCCGGCGTAGCGGTCGGCCACCGTCCGGCACAACGATCGCGATCTCCGGGGCGAGAACCGCTTCGGCCGACACCACCCGGTCGAGGAAGCTGAGCTTCTTGCCACTGTCGGATGCGGCGGCGCGCTCCAGCAGGTAGCCGTCGACCAGCCGGCCGGCGAAGCGGACCCGCACGCGCACGCCGGGGACGGCCTGCGCGTCGGCCGCCTCCGGCACCAGGTAGTCGAAGGCGCGATCGAGGTGCGCCAGCCCGGTGTCGACGACCACCCGGGCGACCGGATCGGTCGCCGCGGGCACCGGCGCGCCGGTCGGGGCCCGCCGCCGCGCTGTCCCCCCTGCCGTGGCCACGCTCAAGACTTACCAGGTCGCACCGACGGGCCGGCCGTGCTGTGCACAGGGGCCGGACGCGACGACTACAGGCCGAGCACCGACTTCAGGTCCTGAGCGCGGTCGACGTGCTCCCAGGGCAGGTCGATGTCGGTGCGGCCGAAGTGGCCGTAGGCGGCGGTCGGGGCGTAGATCGGCCGTAGCAGGTCCAGGTCCCGGATGATCGCGCCGGGCCGCAGGTCGAAGACCTCCAGGATGGCGTCTCCGATCTTGGAGGGGTCGACCTGCTCGGTGCCGAAGGTCTCGACGAACAGACCCACCGGGTCGACCTTGCCGATGGCGTAGGCGACCTGCACCTCGATGCGCTCGGCCAAGCCCGCGGCGACGGCGTTCTTGGCCACCCAGCGCATCGCGTACGCCGCCGACCGGTCGACCTTGGACGGGTCCTTGCCGGAGAAGGCGCCGCCGCCGTGGCGGGCCATCCCGCCGTAGGTGTCGACGATGATCTTGCGTCCGGTGAGGCCGGCGTCGCCCATCGGTCCGCCGATGACGAAACGGCCGGTCGGGTTGACGAACAGCTTGTAACCCTCGGTGTCGATGCCCAGCGCCGACAGCTCCGGCTCGACGACCTGCTCGCGGATGTCGGTGGTCAGCATCGTGTCGAGGTCGATGTCGGCGGCGTGCTGGGTGGACAGCACCACGGAGTCGACCCGGACGGCCCGGTCACCGACGTACTCGATGGTCACCTGGGTCTTGCCGTCAGGCCGCAGGTAGGGCACGGCACCGGACTTGCGGACCGCGGTCAGCCGCCGGGACAACCGGTGCGCCAACGCGATGGGCAGCGGCATCAGCTCCGGGGTGTCGGTGCAGGCGTAGCCGAACATCAGCCCCTGGTCGCCGGCTCCCTGGCGGGCCACCGCGTCCTCGGTGCCACCGCTCAGGCGGGCCTCGTAGCCCTCGTCGACGCCCTGCGCGATGTCGGGCGACTGCGAGCCGATGGCCACGTTGACCCCACAGGAGAGGCCGTCGAAGCCCTTCGCCGACGAGTCGTAGCCGATGGCCAGCACGGTGTCGCGGACGATCGTCGGGATGTCGACGTAGGCCTCGGTGGTCACCTCGCCGGCGACGTGGACCTGCCCGGTGGTGACCATCGTCTCGACTGCGACCCGACTGGCCGGGTCCAACGCGAGCAACCCGTCGAGGATCGAGTCGCTGATCGCGTCGCAGATCTTGTCCGGGTGCCCCTCGGTGACGGACTCCGAGGTGAACAGGCGGGTGGTCATGGCGTTACTCCTGGAGGATCAGACGCCCGGACGGGCACGGTGAGAAGCGCGGGACAGCGGAACAGCACGATCAGGGCGAGCCGGGACCCGCAGAACCACAGCGGACCCACGATACGGCGGAGTGGGGGCGGACGGAGGGATCACCCGGCGGGACATCGGGCGGTGATGCGGAGCCCGACCGCGTCCCAGATCGCCGCGGCGATCAGCGCCTTCGGCCCGAAGGGCACCTCGGCGACCGGATCGGTGACACCGGCGGCCAGCACGGTGACCGCGTTGTCGGTGGCGTCGAAACCGCGACCGCCGTCCACCCGGTTGACCACCAGCAGGTCACATCCCTTGCGCGTCAGTTTGTCTCGCGCGTAGGTCAACACGTCCGCGGTGGCGTCGCCGGTCTCGGCGGCGAACCCGACGACGAGCTGCCCCGGCCGGCGGGCCGCCACCAGGTCGACCAGGACGTCGGGGTTGCGCACCAGTTCCAGCGTCGGGGCGCCGTCGTCGCCGGTCTTCTTGATCTTGGCCACCGCCCGTTCGGCGGGCCGGAAGTCGGCGACGGCGGCGGCCATCACGACCACGTCGGCGGCACCGGCGCGGTCCGACATCGCCGCGTGCAGCGTCTCGCGCGTCGGTCACCGGGACGACCGTCACGCCGGGCGGGGTCAGCAGTGCGGTGTTGGCGGCGACCAGGGTGACCGCGGCGCCGCGGGCGGCAGCGACGGCGGCGAGCGCGAAGCCCTGCCGGCCGGAGCTGCGGTTGGTCAGGAAGCGGACCGGGTCCAGGTCCTCGCGGGTGCCGCCGGCGGACACCAGCACGCGGACCCCGTCGAGGTCACGGGGCAGCGCGTCGGCGCGGTGCAGCAGGACTTCGGCGATATCGGCGATCTGCTCGGGTTCGGGCATCCGGCCGGGACCGGAATCCGGCCCGGTGAGCCGACCGACCGCCGGATCGAGCACGACCACGCCGCGGGAGCGCAGGGTGGCGACGTTGGCCACGGTCGCCGGGTGTGCCCACATCTCGGTGTGCATGGCCGGAACCATCAGCACCGGGGCACGGGTGACCAGCAGGGTGGCGGTGAGCATGTCGTCGGCCATCCCGTGCGCGGCCTTGGCCATCAGGTCGGCCGTCGCGGGGGCGATCACGACGAGATCGGCGTCCTGACCGGTGTGGACGTGCGCGACCGACGGCACGTCGGTGAAGACGTCCGTCAGGACCGGCCTGCCGGAGAGGGCCTCGAAGGTGGCGGCGCCCACGAACCGCAGCGCGGCGGCGGTCGGCGTGACGGTGACCTGCGCGCCCAGCGCGGCCAGCCGACGCAGCACCTCGGCCGACTTGTAGGCGGCGATCCCGCCACCGACCCCCAGGACGACCCGAGGTGCGACGGCGGGCGCGCCGGGCCTCACTCGCCTTCGGTGTGCTCGAGCAGCCCGCCGTTGATCTCGCGCAGGGCGATGGACAGCGGCTTCTCGCGGGGGCCGGGCTCGACCAGCGGACCGACGTAGTCCATCAGGCCCTCACCGAGCTGGGAGTAGTAGTCGTTGATCTGGCGGGCGCGCTTGGCCGCGTAGATGGACAACGCGTACTTGGAGCTGGCGTGCGTGAGCAGCTCGTCGATCGGCGGGAAGGTGATGCCCGCCGCCGCGATCTGGGCGGCCGAGGGCGCGGTGGCGGGCGTGCTGGACGGTGATGTCACGTGAACTCCGGTTCGTCTGCGATGCAGGTCGGCGCGCCGCCGAGGACTCTCGGCAGCACTCGGTCCCGCTCAGGTGCGAGCATGCGGGCACCCTCGCCCGTCTCCGGACGAGCGCGCACCAGGGCTCAAGTCATCAAGCGTACCAAGGCCGCGGTCGCGGTCTCGACGTCGGTGTTGACCACGGTGTGGTCGAACTCGGATTCGGCGGCCAGTTCGGCCCGGGCCGCGTCCAGCCGGGCGGCCCGCACCTCCGCGCTCTCGGTCCCGCGGCCGACCAGCCGGCGGGCCAGCTCATCGAACGACGGCGGCGCGAGGAACAGCAGGACCGCCTCGGCGCCGACCGACGGAGCGGCCCGCACCTGGCGGGCCCCCTGGACCTCGATCTCCAGCAGCACGTCCTGGCCCTCGGCCAGCCGGCGCTGGACGTCGGCGGCCGGGGTGCCGTAGTGGTTCCCGGCGAAGTGGGCGTGTTCCAGCAGGTCGCCGGCGGCGATCATCCGCTCGAACTCGTCGTGGTCGACGAAGAAGTAGTGCCGGCCGTGCTGCTCACCGGCCCGCGGTTTCCGGGTGGTCGCCGAGATCGAGTAGTGCAGGTCCGGCAGGTCGCGACGGAGCCGCTGGACCAGCGTGCTCTTGCCCACCCCGGACGGTCCCGACAGGACGAACAACCGTCCCCGACGCGGCGTCCCGGGTCGCGGGACGGGCGGCGCCGCCGGGTCCGCGGAGCCCGTCACCGACGGTCCGCGGACAACGGCGTCGGTGCCGTCATCGGGTCGGCCCACAGGCGGGCGGTCAGCGGGGCGATCAGTCGCCGAATTCGGTCAGCAGCGCCTGGCGCTGCCGTTCACCCAGACCGCGCACGCGGCGGCTCGGCGCGATCTCGAACTGCTCCATCAACTGCTGGGCGCGGACCTTGCCGACACCGGGCATGGACTCGAGCAGCGCCGACACCCGCAGCTTGGCGAGCGCCTCGTTGGACTCGGCATCGGCGAGGACCTGCTTCAGCGAGGTCCCGCCACGCTTGAGACGCTCCTTGAGCTCGGCGCGCGCCTTGCGGGCCACGGCGGCCTTCTCCAGGGCGGCAGCGCGCTGCTCATCGGTCAACTGGGGCAATGCCACTTCGGGCCTCACTTCTCGTCTGTCGAATGGTGGTGCACACGCGTCCCGCGGCCGGGCCCCGCCAGCTGGGGCGGGGGGACGGCCGCCGCGGCGGGCGGGCCGGGTGCGAACATCACGAACGTACCCAGGCCATACCCGTGCAGCAAACCTGTGCACCATCGTGTCCGCGCGGAATCGCTGGTCGGGCGTGGTGTCCGTCGGACGACGCCCGGCTCCGCGCCTGCCCGTCGAGCAGCCGCGACAGTGCGGGTCAGGCCGATCCGTTGCCGGCGGCGGCCACCGCAGCACCACCCACCGCCACTGCGGTCGGGGTGAACCGCGGCCGCAGCACGTTGCGCACCATCGACAGCGCCGAACCGATGGCCACGTGCATGTCCAGGTACTGGTACGTCCCCAGCCGGCCACCGAAGAACACGTCGTGCTCGCCGGCGGCGAGCGCCCGGTAGGACTGCAGCAGCGCCCGGTCGGCCGGGCTGTTCACCGGGTAGTACGGCTCGTCGTCGAGCTCGGCGAAGCGGGAGAACTCGCGCACGATGACCGTCCGGTCGGGCGGGTGGTCCCGTTCGGGATGGAGGTGGCGGAACTCGAGGATCCGGGTGAACGGGACGTCCTCGTCGGCGTAGTTCATCACCGACGTGCCCTGGAAATCGCCGATCGGCAGCACCTCACGTTCGAAGTCCAGCGTCCGCCAGGTCAGTGCCCCCGCACAGTGGCCGAACCAGCGGTCCAGATGGCCCGGTGTAGACGATCGGGACGTTACCCAGCGCCGCCGAGCGACCGTGGGGACCGTCGGCGAAGAAGTCGGTGGCCAGCCGCACCTCGATCCGCGGGTGGTCGGCCATCCGGCTCCACCAGGCGGTGTAGCCGTCGACCGGCAGCCCCTCCCAGGTGTCGTCGAAGTACCGGTTGTCGTAGGTGTAGCGCACCGGCAGCCGACTGATGATGTCCGCGTCGAGCTGCGTCGGGTCGGTCTGCCACTGCTTGGCCGTGTAGCCCTTGACGAACGCCTCGTACAGCGGCCGGCCGATCAGTGAGATCGCCTTCGCCTGAAGGTTTCCCGGCTCCCGGCCGGCCAGTTCGGCGGCCTGCTGGCGGACGAGGGCCCGCGCCTCGTCGGGGCCGAGGGCAGCGCGGAAGAACTGGTTGATGGTGCCCAGGTTGATCGGCATCGGGAAGACCTCGCCACGGTGCCTGGTGTAGACCCGGTGCTGGTAGGAGGTGAAGCCGGTGAACCGGTTGACGTACTCCCACACCGTCCGGTTCGACGTGTGGAAGAGGTGCGCCCCGTAACGGTGCACCTCGATCCCGGTCTCGGGATCGGCCTCGCTGTAGGCGTTCCCGCCGATGTGGCCGCGGACGTCGAGCACCGTGACGTTCAGGCCCAGCTCGGCGGCGCAGCGCTCGGCGACGGTCAGCCCGAAGGCTCCGGCGCCGACCACCAACAGATCGGTGTTCATCGTGGCTCCTTCACAGCACTGCCAGCAGCGTGACACACGGCGCCGGCTCGGCACCGCACGGACAGGTCAGACCCGCATCCGCCCGACGATGCCGGTGTCGTAGTCACCGGAGACGAACTCCGGGTTCGCCAGCAGTTCGGCGTGGAAGGCCAGGTTGTTCCTGGGGCCGGCCACGGTGAACCCGGCTACCGCGGCGCGGGCCCGTTCGAGCGCGGTCGCGCGGTCCGGACCGTGCACCACCAGCTTCGCCAGCAGCGAGTCGTAGTGCGGGGTCACGGTGTTGCCGTCGACGTAGCCGGCGTCGACGCGGACCCCCTCGCCGGCGGGCTCGACCCACGCGGTGATGACGCCCGGCCCGGGCAGGAACCGGCGGGGATCCTCGGCGTTGATCCGCAGCTCCACGGCGTGTCCGGTCGGCACCAGGGTGGTCTCGTCGAAGCCGACGTCCTCGCCGGCGGCGACCCGGAACTGGGCCTCGACCAGGTCGATGCCCAGGACGGCCTCGGTGATCGGGTGCTCGACCTGCAGCCGGGTGTTCATCTCCAGGAAGAAGAAGCCGGCACCGGGCCCGTCGGCCGTCAGCAGGAACTCCACCGTGCCCGCGCCCCGGTAGTCCACCGCCCGCCCGGCGGCCCGGGCGGCGTCGAGCAGGGCGGCGCGCACCGGGTCGGCGGGACCGTCGAACGCCGGCGAGGGCGTCTCCTCGGCCAGCTTCTGGTGACGGCGTTGCACGGAGCAGTCCCGCTCCCCCAGGGCCAGCACCCGCCCGTCCGGCAGCCCGAGGATCTGCACCTCGACGTGCCGGGACCGGGCGAACCAACGCTCCACGAAGACCGCCGGGTTCCCGAACAGGCGCGCGGCGACCCCGGACACCCGCTCGAAGGCGGCGGGCAGGTCGGCCGGGTCGTCGACCACGGCCATGCCCATCCCACCGCCACCGGCCGCGGCCTTGAGGATCGCCGGGTAACCCACGGCGTCGGCCGCGGCGGCGGCATCGGCGGCCGAGCTGACCGCGCCGGGCGAGCCGGGCACCACCGGCACCCCGGCGGCGGCCATCAGGGACCGGGCGGCGATCTTGTCGCCCATCGCACTGATCGACGCCGGGGACGGACCGATCCAGATCATCCCCGCGTCCGTCACGGCAGACGCGAACGCGGCGTCCTCGGAGAGGAAGCCGTAGCCGGGGTGGACCGCCGCCGCGCCGGTCGAGCGGGCGGCGGCCAGCACGGCATTCACATCGCGGTACGACGCCGCGACCGCCGCCGGGCCGATCCTGACGGCCTCGTCGGCCTCCCGGACGAAGGGCAGGTCGGCGTCGGCGTCGGAGTACACCGCGATCGACCGGATGCCCAGGGTCCGGGCCGTCCGGATCACCCGGCGGGCGATCTCTCCCCGGTTGGCGACGAGCACCGACGCGAACACCGGGTCAGGGACCGTCGCTCGAGCCCACGGTCGCCCGGTAGACGGTGCCGTCACCCCACACGCCGACACCGGCGTCACCCGCCGCGATCCACGCGGACTGCCCGCGCTGCAGGATCAGCCGGTCACCGGCGGCGTCGGCGAGTTCGGCCGAGCCCTCGGTGCACAGCACGACCTGCGGCAACCCCGGCGGCAGCGACACGATGTCCCCCTCGCCCGGGCCCCCCAGGTCGATCCTGGACAGTTCGAACTCGGCGGCGCCGGTCCGGTAGACGACCTCGTGCGGTCCGGCGTCCTCGCCCTCGAGGACCTCCCGGTCCCCGGCGGTGAAGTCCAGCACCCGCATCAGCTCCGGGACGTCGACGTGCTTGGGCGTGAGACCGCCGCGCAGCACGTTGTCGGAGTTGGCCATCAGCTCGACGCCGACGCCCTGCAGGTAGGCGTGCAGATTGCCGGCCGGCAGGTAGAGCGCCTCGCCCGGCTCGAGGATGATCCGGTTCAGCATCAGGGCGGCGATGACCCCGGAGTCGCCCTCGTAGCGCTCGCCCAGCTCCAGCAGCAGGCGGTAGTCGCCGGCGTGCTCGGATCCCTCGGCCAGCCGGGCCGCGGCACCGGCCAGCACCGCGTCCAGCAGTGCGTTGAGGCTCGTCTGCGGCAGCGTCATCAGCGTCGAGAAGAGCGCCCGCACCCCGTGGGCGTCCGGCTGACCGGACAGCAGCGCCAGGTAGTGGTCCAGCTCCGGGACCTTCAGCCCGGTCAGCACGTCGACGGTCACCTCGGGGTCCCGGAAGCCGCACAGCGCATGGAACTCGGTCAGCGCGCAGATCAGCTCCGGTTTGTGGAACCGGTCCTTGTAGTTGCGATTCGGGTGGTGCACCGGGATGCCGGCGGCGTCCTCCGCGTCGAAGCCCTCGCCGGCCTGCGTGAGCGACGGGTGGGCCTGCAGCGACAGCGGCTGATCGGCCGCGAGCACCTTGAGCAGGAAGGGCAGCCGGCCGCCGTAACGCGTCGCCACCTCCGGTCCGAGTTGGGCCTCCGGATCGGCGGCGATCCGCTCGTCGAGCCGCTGCGGCACGCCGTGCACCAGCACCTCGGACGGGTCGCCCGGGTGGGCCCCCAGCCACAGCTCCGCCTGCGGGTGCGGTGACGGGACCGGCTCCCCCAGCAACTCGGCGATGGCGGTCCGGGACCCCCAGGCGTACGGACGGATCCGGTTGCGCATCAACTCCACCGGTCGATTTCCTCCTCATCGCGATAGGTGGTCACGACGGTCTCGGGCTCGAGCAGATGCCTGGCCCCGTCGTGCACCCCCAGGCCCGCTGGTACGTCCAGCGGCGGTACCTGTCCTTCGGCGATGCCCACATACACCGCCGTGAAATCCAGCCTCGACATCATCAGCGCCGCCGACGCCCAGTCCCGGACCCAGCCCGTCAGCTCGACCGCGGCCGGCTGCCCGGTCAGTCCGTCGGAGGCCGGTGCCAGGCTCAGTTCGGGACCGTCCAGCAACATCGCGGTCGGCAGGGCGCGCTGCAGGGAGCCCAGGAACGCCGACCCCGCCCGGGCCAGCGCCTCGTCGGACGGTCGGCCCACGCGCAGCAGCAGGGGCAGCACCGGCAGCCGATCGGACGCCGGGTCGTCGTAGGGGTCGGCGAAGATGTCCCGCCGTCGCCCCACCCGGGACATCAGCCCGGCGGCCTGGCTCAGCTCGAGCCCGCCGACCGCGGCGGCCGAGGCCCCGCCCAGCTCGGCCAGCGTCACCGCGGCGTGCCCGGCCAGCGCGCGGCCCATCGCGTCCAGCCCGACCAGCACCGGATCGGCCGCCAGCAGCTGCTGAGCCAGCGTCAGTGCCGGGTTGACGAAGGCGTCGGTCTGCGGACCGCAGGCGATCGCCTCGGCGTCCAGCAGCGCGGCGACCGCCGCGACCGCCGCGGCCGTCGCGACCGGTCGCACCATGCCCAGAACCGAGGCCACGATCAGCAGGAAGGCCACCCGGGCGGGGCCGGCCAGCGACTCGGGAACACCGACCGGCGGTGGGTACAGCAGCCCCGGCACCGCCTCGGACAGTGGCCCGCGGGTCGATCCGCGCACCAGCACGGCGGCCCCACGACGGTGCGCGACACCGGCGGCCGCGCTCTCGGTCGGGGTACCGCTCTCCAGCACGACGACGACGTCCAGCGCGCCGACCCAGAGCGGCAGCTCGGACCGGACGACGACCGGCACCGGACAGCGGTCGCCCACCAGGGCCGCGACCAGCGCGGCGTCGTGCACCGCGCGGCCGTCGGCGATGATCACCAGCGCCCGGGGCCGGACGTCGGCCAGCCGCTCGGTGATCTCCGCCAGGGCGGCACAGGTGGCCCGGACCTGGGCACCCGCGGTGGCCGCGGCCGGCAGCAGGGCGGCGTGGTCGCCCGCCCGCAGCGCGGTCGGGGTGCCGAGGAGATCCGTCGGTTCGGGCATGGCCGTCGCCTCAGGAGCCGTCGGGAGTCGACACGGCGGGGCCGGGAGTCGACCGGTCCGGTCCGTAGCGGGCCTCGTCCAGCAGCAGCACCGGAATGCCGTCGCGGACGTCGAAGATCCGCCCGCACTCCGGGCAGGACAGCGACATCGCCAGCGCATTGCCGGGCTCGCCGGGCACCAGCGGGGTGTGGTGCTCCGCCGGGCAGGCGAGCACGTCGAGCAACAACGGGTCCAGGACCGACGTCAGCGGATGCCGGGACGCGGCACCGCCCGGGAGCGGAGGGGAAACCATCCGCTCAGTGTGGACCACCGACCCGGGTCGTGGCGCCGTCGCCGCCCCCGGCGGGGCGTCGCGCCGGTCACCGGCGGGCGTCGCGCCGGTCACCGGCGGGTCTCGGCCCGGGTCGGGCTCACCAGGTCACGCGCGGATCAGGGCCAGCACCTCGTCGGTCAGCGCGGTCATCTCCACGTCGGTCGCGGCCTCGACGTTCAGCCGCAGCAGCGGTTCGGTGTTGGAGCCACGGACGTTGAACCAGCGGCCGTCGGGCAGCTCGACGGTGACGCCGTCGAGCTCGTCGACGTCGCCGTCGTGGTCGGCGGCCCAGGCCCGGATCTCGTCGAGCTTGGCCGGCACGTCGGTCACCCGGGAGTTGATCTCACCGGAGGCGGTGTAGCGGTCGTAGCTCGCGACCAGGTCGGACAGCGAGCCGTCCTGGGTACCGAGCGCAGCCATCACGTGCAGCGCGGCGAGCATCCCGGTGTCGGCCTTGAAGAAGTCCGCGAAGTAGTAGTGCGCGGAGTGCTCGCCGCCGAAGATGGCGCCGGTGCGGGCCATCTCGGCCTTGATGAAGGAGTGACCGACCCGGGTGCGGACGGCGGTGCCGCCGTTCTCGGCGATCACCTCGGGCACCGCGTGCGAGCTGATCAGGTTGTAGAGGATGGTCGAGCCGGGCTGCTTGGCCAGCTCCCGCTGGGCGACCAGCGCGGTGATGGTGCTCGGCGAGACCGGCTCACCCCGCTCGTCGACGACGAAACAACGGTCGGCGTCGCCGTCGAACGCCAGGCCGAGGTCGGCCTGCCCGTCGGTGCCGTACAGGCTCTTGAGCTTGTCCTGCAGATCGACCAGGTTCTTCGGGTCCAGCGGGTTGGCCTCGTGGTTGGGGAAGCTGCCGTCGAGCTCGAAGTACATCGGCACGATGTCCAGCGGCAGCCCGCCCAGCACCTCGGGCACGGTGTAGCCGGCCATCCCGTTGCCGGCGTCGACGACCACCTTCAGCGGACGGATGCCGGACAGGTCGACGAGCTGGCGGAGGAACTGTGCGTACCCGTCGACCATGCTGCGTTCGGTGACGGTGCCGCGGGTGGGGGCCGGCTCGACGGTCAGCGCGCCGTCGAGGATGTCCGCGGCCTCGTCGCGGACGGTGGCCAGCCCGGTCTCGGAGCTGACCGGAACGGCGCCCGCGCGGCAGAACTTGATGCCGTTGTAGATGGCGGGGTTGTGCGAGGCGGTGAACATCGCGCCCGGCAGATCGAGCGCACCGGAGGCGTAATAGAGCAGGTCGGTGGAGCCGAGGCCGGCGTCCAGCACGTCCATGCCCTGGCTCGCGAGCCCGTCGGCGAAGGCGGCCGCCAGGCCCGGGGACGACTCACGCATGTCATAGGCGAGCACGACCTGGGTGGCCTCGTCGGCCAGCAGCCGCGCGTAGGCGACGCCCAGGGCTCGGGCGGTGTCGGTGGTGAACTCGTCGCCGACCAGTCCACGGACGTCGTACGCCTTCGCGATGGCCCGCAGCTTCGTACCTGGTGACGTCACAACTCTCCTCGGTTCAGGGGCGCCGGACGGCGCGATCGAAACGGACCGCACGGCACGCGCGACACCTCGCAGGGGTCGCACTCGATCCTCGGAGAACATCCCACCACGCCCGGCGGAGGACGCGCGGGCGAGCGGTGGAAGACCACACCGTGGAAAAGCGTGGGATTGGCCACGACCGGCCGGTGCCGGACCCGTTCCGCCGGACCCGTGGCGCCGATCAGGAACCGGCCGCGCCGGTCAGCGGCGCGGGCCCTCGGCGGTGTCGTCGGTCGGGAACCGCAGGACCCGCAGGTGCCCGCGGCGGCCGGTCGAGGGCGACGCCGCCGGGGTGGCGCTGTCGGCCCGCTCGCCGCGGCCGGCCTCGCGGACGGCGTTGGCCAGCGCCTCGAGAT
This sequence comes from uncultured Actinomycetota bacterium, assembly GCA_963700115.1. Taxonomy (GTDB): domain Bacteria; phylum Actinomycetota; class Actinomycetes; order Mycobacteriales; family Nakamurellaceae; genus Nakamurella. The sequence continues at coordinate 2,868,692 of OY969473.1, forward strand.
CGTCGGTGTGCGGGGCCGAGGGGTCGAACTCGGCCGCCGGCCGGACGACCTCCCAACCGCGGGGGGCCTTGAGCCCGAGCGCATGATCGGCGCACAGGTCGTAGGAGTGCGGCTCGGCCGCGGTGGCCAGCGGCCCCACCACGGCGGTCGAGTCGGCGTAGGCGAAGGTCAACGTCGCCACCGCGGGTTGACCGCATCCGGTCCTCGAGCAATGCCGCAGTCTGGCCACCCCGGCAGACTAGGCCCGTCCGCTCATCCCGGCCGGCGCGACACGCGGCACCCGGGGTCGACGACCGCGACGACACCGGCCGTCGGACCGTGGCCGGTCGTTAGAGTGACGACCCGATGACCCTCGACGATTTCCCCGACCACGACGAGCGGATCACCCCGCCCGCCGGCATGACGGGTGAGCCGGGGCCGCTGTTGCGGCTGGTCCGCGACCAGCGCATCGCCTTCCTGCTCGTCGGCGTGACCAACACCGTCGTCGGGACCCTGTGGTTCGTCGGGTTCCAGTTCCTGGTCGAGCGGTTCGCCGGCTACATCGTGGTGTTGCTGTGCGCGCACGTGGCGTCGGTGCTGTGCGCGTTCGTGCTGTACCGCACGTTCGTGTTCCGGGTGAAGGGTCACCTGCTCCGGGACCTGGCCCGGTTCGAGGTCGTCAACCTCTCCGCGCTCGGCGTGAACCTGGTCGCGCTGCCGCTGCTGGTCGAGGTGGCCGGGCTGCCGGTGCTGCTGTCGCAGTTGATCATCACCGGCGCCACGATGCTGATCAGCTTCTTCGGCCACCGCGGCTTCTCGTTCCGCCGCTCCCGGAAGGATCTCGGCCGCACCGGCACCGACCTCTCCACGGCCGCCGACCTCCGCGCCGCAGACCTGGGCGCCGCCGACGCCCCCGCCGACGAACGGCCGCCGCGGTGACCGGCCCCCGGGTGTCGGTGGTCGTCCCGGCCTACAACAGCGCCGCCTTCATCGCCGACACCATGGATTCGGTGCTGTCGCAGACCTTCACCGACTTCGAACTGATCGTCTCCGACCACTCGTCCACCGACGGCACCTGGGAAGCGCTGCAGCCTTACACCGCCGACCCGCGGGTGCGGCTGCACCGGCTGCCCCCGGGCGGCGGCGCCCCCGCCAACTGGAACGCGGTCTCGTCGATGGCCACCGGCGCGTTGCTCAAGCTCGTGTGCAGCGACGACCTCGTCTACCCGACGTGCCTCGCCCAGCAGGTCGCGGCGATGGACGCCCACCCCTCCGCGGTGATGGCCGCCTGCACCCGCGACATCGTCGACGCCGCCGGCCGGCCGCTCGTCCGCGGGCGCGGGCTGGGGAAGCTCGTGGGCCGGGTGGACGGCCGGACCGCCGTCCGGGCAACGGTCCGGGCCGGGACCAACCTCTTCGGCGAGCCTGCCTCGGTGTTGCTGCGCCGCGCACCGTTCGCCGCGGCCGGCTTCTGGGACGGCGGTCACTCGTACCTGATCGACGAGGCCAGCTACGTCCGGGTGCTGCTGCGGGGCGACCTGGTGGCGCTGCCGACCCCGCTGGCCGGGTTCCGGGTCAGCGACCAGCAGTGGAGCGTGCGCCTGATGCGCACCCAGGCCGCCGAGGCCAAGGAGTTCCACCGGGAGTTGCAGCGCGCCCAGCCGGGTCTGCTGTCCGCGACGGACCTGCGGATCGGGAACGCGATGGCCGATGTGACCATGCTGCTGCGCCGCGCCGCCTACCTGTACCTGGGCCGGCGGATGCGCAGCACGCCGGCCGCCTGACCCGGATCGGCCCGTCCTCAACCGCCTGTCCGGGCTCAGAAGCGCTGGTCACGCCGTCGGCGGACCGGGGGCGGCGACAGCCTGGCGGCTATAGTTCGACCGGTGGAACAGGTACCTTCCGACGTCGCGACGCACACCATCTCCGTGGTCATCCCGGTGTACCAGGGCGAGCGGACGCTGCCCGGGGTGGTCGCCGAGATCCGGCCGCTGACCATGGAGTTCCGCACGCCCGACGGCCACACCGCCGTCGTCACCGAGGTGCTCGCGGTGTACGACAACGGCCCCGACGACTCCGCCCGGGTGCTCCGCGAGATCGCCACCGTTCACGACTTCTTCCGGCCGGTGTGGCTCAGCCGCAACTTCGGTCAGCACCCGGCCACCCTCGCCGGGATGGCGTCGTCGGGCGGCGACTGGATCGTCACCCTCGACGAGGACGGCCAGCACGATCCGGCCCAGATCGGCCGGCTGCTGGACACCGCGCTGCGCGAGCGCGCCTCGGTCGTCTACGCCAAGCCCACCAACGCAGCACCCCACGGGCTGCTGCGCAACGCCGCCTCCAAGGGCGCCAAGAAGTTCCTCGGCGGCTCCGCCGGCCAGGACGCCAGCGACTACCAGTCGTTCCGGCTGATCCTCGGCGAGGTCGGCCGCAGCGTCGCCGCCTACGCCGGTTCCGGGGTCTACCTGGACGTGGCGATGGGCTGGGTGGCCGGCCGGATCGCGACCTGCCCGGTCGTGCTCCGCGCGGAGGGCGACCGGCCGTCGGGCTACTCGCTGCGGACGCTGACCTCGCACTTCTGGCGGATGGTGCTGTCCAGCGGCACCAAGGGCCTGCGCGTCGTCAGCGTGCTGGGCGTGGTGGCCGCCGTCGGCGGCGTGGTGCTGGCCGTCGTCCTGCTGGTGCTGAAACTGGCCGGTGGCAGCGAGATCCCGGCCGGCTGGCCGTCGCTGATGGTGGTCTTCCTGCTCGGCACCGGCGCGATCCTCTTCTCGCTGGGCGTGATCGCCGAGTACATCGGGGTGTCGGTCAACATGGCCATGGGCAAGCCGCCGTACCTGATCGTCAGCGATCCGGCCGACGGTCCGTTCGGCCGGGTCGCCGGCGCGCCGCGGGTCCCCGACGCCTCCCGGTTGCCCGACCCGTCGGTGCCGGCCGATCCCGCCCCCACCGTGCCCACCGGCGGGGCGCCGCGCCGGTGAGCCCCACCTGGGTCGTCGGCGCCGGTGGGCTGCTCGGGAAGGCGCTGGTCCGCACGCTCACCGCCCGGCGGGTTCCGGTGATCACCCGGACGGTGCCCTGGTCCGACGCGACCGCCACCCGGAACGCGCTGATCGAGGGCTTCGCGCGGCTCCGGGAGGCCGCCGGGGACGGACCGTGGCGGATCGCCTGGTGCTCCGGCGCCGGCGTCACCGGCACCCCCGCCGCGGTTCTCGACCAGGAGGTGGAGATCCTCGGTGACCTCCTGGACCACGTCGCCCGGGGCCCGGTGCCGTCGGGCAGCGGTCTGTTCCTGGCGTCCTCGGCGGGCGGCGTCTACGCCGGGGCCGGCCGCGCGCCGTTCACCGAGACCGACGTCGTGTCGGCGATCTCCCCGTACGGCACCGCCAAGCTGCAGGCCGAGCGGATCGCCCGGGACTTCGCCGCCGCCAGCGGGGCCGGGGTGCTCGTCGGCCGCATCGCCAACCTGTACGGACCGGGCCAGAACCTGGCCAAACCGCAGGGCCTGGTGTCCCACATCTGCCGCTCGCAGCTCAGCGGCCAGCCCCTCTCCGTCTACGTCCCGCTCGACACCACCCGCGACTACCTCTTCGTGCACGACTGCGCGGCGATGATCTGCGACGGGCTCGACCGCCTCGCCCGCGAACGGCCGGCGACACCGGTGACCAAGATCCTGGCCAGCCAGCAGGGGGTCACCATCGGCGCCCTGCTCGTCGAGACCCGCCGGGTGTTCAAGCGGGCCCCCCGGGTCGTCCTCGGCTCGTCGCCGTTGGCGAAGTACCAGGTCCGGGACCTGCGGCTGCGGTCGGTCGTCTGGCCCGAGCTGGACCGCCGCAGCATGACGCCGCTCGGCGTCGGGATCCGGGCCACCGCCGACGACCTGCTGCGCGCCACCCAGCTGGGCGCCCGCGCCGGCCGCTAGGGTGGCCGCTGTGACTGCTCCCCGCCGCCGGACACCGACCACCCGTCGCGACCGGCACGGCCGGGGCCTGCGCACCCCGCTGCTGCCACCCGAGGTACCGGCCGCCCGCTCCCGCGCCGAGCAGTTCGACCAGGTCGTGCTGGCGGCGGTCGCGGCCGTCGAACAGCGCTGGCCGCAGCAGCTCGCCGACGTCGAGTTCGCGGTCGACGAGGTGCCGTCGGTCGACTCCGACGAGCTGACCCCCGGGCCGGACGTCATCCTCGACGGCGGGGTGCCGCTGGCCCGGTTCCTCTCGTCCGGGGTGGACCGCACCGGCCGGCCGACCAAGGCCAGGGTGGTCGTCTACCGGCGTCCGCTGGAGATCCGTGCCGCCGACGCCGGCGATCTGGAGGACCTCGTGGAGGAGGTCCTGGTCGAGCAGGTGACCGCCGTCCTGGGCGAGGCGGACGACGAGCCCGGGGACGAACCGGGCGACGCCGGCCGGAACTGAACCGCCCGCCGCCGCGCTCCCCGCGATCCCCGGCCGATACCCTCGGGGTCGGGCAGCGGACCCACGGGGACATGGGTCCTGAGAGCCGCAGAAACGCGAGGGATACCGGGTTTGGCACGTCGAGGCGGCACCAGCCCCGGATCCGGGTACCCCGACGCGTCCGCGGGTCCTGAGGACCCGGCCCGGGAGCCGGGCGCGACCGCACCTGAGTCCGAGCGCCCACCCGCCCGCAGCGACGACCAAGCCCGTCCCCGACGGACCCCACCGGCCGTCCTGAGCTGGTGGACGCGCTCCGACGTCGGCCTGTACCTCGCGAGCATCGTGCTCAGCTGCCTGGCGACGGTGCACGCGATGGGGCTGCTGTCGGCCGACCTGAGCGCGCCGTTCGTCTACAGCAACGATGCGACCGCAGTGCTCGCGCACTTCCAGACCGTGCTCGACACCGGCTGGTACGAGTTCACCCCGCAGCTCGGTGCGCCGGTCGGGCAGACGTACCACGACTTCCCGCAGGCGGACAACCTGCACATGATGTTCGCACTGGTCATGAGGCTGTTCACGGACAGCGGAGCCGTCGCGGTCAACGTCTGGTACCTGCTGGGCTTCCCGCTGGCCGCCGTCGCCTCGGTGTGGCTGTTCCGCCGGATCGGCGTCGGCAAGCTGATGGCCCTGGTGCTGTCGGTCCTCTACGCGATCACGCCGTTCCACTGGGAGAAGGGCGAGAACCACCTCTTCCTCGCGGCGTACTTCCCGGTGCCGCTGGGGCTGGTGCTGGTCTTCTGGATGATCCGCGGCGAGCCGGTCTGGGGCGCGGACCGCCGACCGCCGCAGCGACGTCCCCGGTGGCTGTCGTGGCTGCCGGCGGCGGCCACCGGCCGGGGCGCGGTGACGGTGCTGGTGCTGGCCCTGATCGGGACCGCGTCGTCGTACTTCTCGGTCTTCCTGCTGCTGATGATCGGCACCGCCGGCCTCGTCGCGTTGATCCGGACCCGGGACCTGCGGCGCTTCGCGGGGGCGGTTGCAGCCGGCGTCACGCTCGTCGTGGTGATGCTGCTGAACATGCTGCCGGACATCCTGTACTCGGCCGTCAACGGCAACAACGTGGGCGCCCTGGTGCGCTACGACAACGAGTCGGAACGCTTCGCGCTCAAGATCGTGCAGCTCATCCTGCCGGCCCCGGACCACGCGCTGGCGCCGCTGCGCGACCTGCGGCAGTGGTACGACAGCACCTATCCCTACCCGTCGGAACACCCCGCCCTGGGCCTGATCGGGGCGCTGGGCTTCCTGGGCCTGCTGGGCCACATCCTGCTGCGGCTGGGAACGGCCGGCCCGCTGCGCGCGCCGGCCGGCGACGGACTCCGGGCGGTACGGCACCGCCGGCTGCGCGAAACCCTCGGCTACCTCGCTCTGCTCACCCTGGTCGCGCTGCTGTTCTCGCTCATCGGCGGCTTCGACACGATCGTCAGCTTCTTCACCCAGAGCCTTCGCTCGTGGAACCGGCTGGCCATCTTCATCGTGGCGTTCGCGCTGGCCGCGTTCGGGCTGGCCGTCGACGCGCTGCTCGGCCGGCTCGCCAGGCGGAACCCGCGCCGGGTCGGCCGGCACCGGTCGACCGCCGGCGCGGTCGCCGCCCTCGTCCTCCTGGTCGGGGTGTACGACCAGTCGACCCACCGGGCGGAACCCGCCTACGCCACGGTCGCCGCCCAGTGGAACGCCGACCAGGTGTGGGTGGACCGGCTCGAGGCGGCCCTGCCGGACGGCGCGATGGTCTTCCAGCTCGCCTACCAGGGCTTCCCCGAGGCGAGTTCGATCAACGGGGTGGTCTACACCGACCAGCTCAAGCCGTTCCTGCACTCGGCCACGCTGCGCTGGTCCGGCGCCGGGATCCGGGGTCGCGCCGAGAACGACTGGCCGCTGCTGGTGGCCGCCGAGAAGGCGCCCCGGATGGTCGCCGACGTCGCCCTGGCCGGGTTCGCGGGCATCATGATCGACCGCCGCACCTACAGCGACGGCGGCGCCACCCTGGAGGCGGCGCTGGACGAGGCGCTGGGCACCACCGGACCCGACATGGTCAGTGCGAGCACCCGCTACGCCTACTACAGCGTCGGCGCGGAGCGGGAACGGTTGGTGTCCACCCACACCCCGGCCGAGCTCACCTACGCCAGGGACACCGTCCTGCGACCGGTCTTCCTGTACGCCGGCGAGGGCTACACGCTCGGCTTCAACGCGTCCCGGCAGACGCTGTGGACCTCCGAGGGGCCGTCGGCCCCCCTGATCCTGGACAACGCCCGCGGTGCGGCCGTGCCGGTGTCGCTGAGCATGGTGCTCACGTCACCGACGAACGCGACCCAGGTGATGCTGACGTCAGGGACCCAGAGCTGGGTGGTCGACCTGTCCTCGGCCGCGGCCAGTGCCATCACGCTGCAGTTCGACGCGATGCCCGGCCGGACGGACTTCACGCTCTCGCCCGGCCCGGACGCCCGCAACGTCGACGGCAACACCACCTTCGCGGTGGCCAAGGTCGAGGTGGTCGACACCGCGCGGCCGGATCTGTCGGCGACCTGCACCAACGCCACCGGCGGCGGCTGCTGAACCACCGGACCGACGGCAGCGGGACCGGACGGCAGCGGGTCAGGGGGTGGCGATCCGCCCGAGGACGTTCGTCGCGAGCTCCGTGAACCACAGGGCCCCGTCCGGACCGAGCACGATCCGGTGCATCACCGTGTCCCGCGACGGGGTGGTGTGGAAGACGAAGCCGACGTCGTCGATGTCACCGCCGGACGCCGTCCGCAGCGCCCGGTCGATCTCCACGACGTGGTCCTCGCCGGCCGGCAGCGGGTTCTTCGGGTCGACGTACTGCTGCACCCAGAGATCGCCGTCGCGGTCGAACTGGAGGGCGGCCAGGATGACGTTCGGCCGGGCCAGCGGCACCCCGAACTCGCTGATGGTGCCGTCCGGATCGATGCGCGCGACCTTGCCGCCGGCTTCCTCGCTGAACCACATGGCATCCCCGTCCGGGTCCCGGACGAGCGAGATGGGCCGGCTGTTCGGCGTCGGGATCGCGAACTCGGTGAGGGTGCCGTCCGCGGTGATCCGCCCGATCGCGTTGCCGACCAGCTCGGTGAACCACATCGTGCCGTCCGCGCCGGTCTCGATGTAGATCGGGACGCTGCCGACGGTGGGGATCTGCCAGGTGGTGATCGTCCGGTCCGGTGCCACCCGGCCGATCGTGCCGGTCGACTTGCCGGTGAACCACAACGTCTCCCCGTCGGCGCCGACGGCCAGGCCGTGCGGGTGCGGGTTGAGCGGCGCGGCACAGCCCGGGCAGGCCAGGTGGATGTCGACGGTCTCGGCGATCGTCCCGTCGGGGTCGAGCCGGACCAGCTGCCCGGCGAACTCCAGGGAGACCCAGAGCCGGCCGGCGGCGTCGAAGACGATGCCGTGCGGACCACTGCCCGCCGGCATCTCGAAGGTCTGCTGGGTGCCGTCGAGTCCGGCCCGGACGACGGTCGCCTCGTTCTGGCCGGTGATCCAGAACGCGTCACCGGCCGGGTCGGCGACGAGCTCGTGGGTGGAGCCGGCGGCGTGGTCGGACCCGTCGTGACCGGGCATCCGGTCGGCGGGGTAGGTGATCGGGAACTCCTCGACCCGGGCGTCGGAGCCGGCGGGGGCCGCGATGCCCGACGTGGTGACCGCCGCGCTGGTCGTGGACGGCACGTCGGCCGGGGGGAGTCGTGGCGGCCGTAGTCGTGGCGGCCGTAGTCGTGGCGCTGGCGGCTCCCGGAGTGCTGTCACACGCGCTGATCGGAGCGAGGATCGCGACGGCCGCGGCGAGAACCACGACTCGCGACCGGGCGGCACGGCGTCTCGGGTCCGGGCGTCCGGCGGACACGTCACTGCGGTCGGCGGGGTGCATCCGGTCATCCTCGCACCGGAGCATGACGATGCGACCTCGTCCGGCTGATCAGGCGACCCAGGTCCGGTACGGCCGCGGCGGCGGCTCCCGTTCCGGACACCCGAACAGCCGGCCCACGGATCGGGGGACCGGCTGTCGGCGAGCTGCGGGCGAGCGGTCAGCCGGCGAGCCGCTTGAGGCGGCGGCGTTCGCGCTCCGACAGGCCGCCCCAGATGCCGAACCGCTCGTCGTTGGCCAGCGCATAGCTGAGGCACTCCGAGCGGACCTCGCAGCCGGTGCAGATCTTCTTCGCGTCGCGGGTGGACCCGCCCTTCTCCGGGAAGAACGCCTCCGGATCGGTCTGGGCGCACAGCGCCCGGCCGTGCCAGTCCTGATCCTCGATCCGGCCCTCGAAGGAGGACGCTCCGGAGCGCAGGGCGGCGACCGCGGCGAGAGCGACGCTGTCGGCGCCGTGGCCGAGGTCGTTCCCGTCGGTGATGAGGTCGTAGTCACCGGTCCGCGGGGCGGGAAGGATCGAGAGGGACAGATCGATCTGGTTCGGCACGAGCAGATCCTTCCGCTGATGACGCTGAGAACAGCAACGACAGAGTGACGTGGTACGGGTGTGGTGGTCGTCCGGCAGACTTGCGAAGACCGGTGGCCGTGGCGCGCAGTACCGACCACCCCTCCGGTCGATCGACGAACCCGGCCCTGACCTCCACCCGGCCACCGGGTGACCGGCGGATGAATCACAGTGGTGGAATTACACCCGTGTGTCATGCCGCACGTCAAGCCTCAAGTGCTGGTATAGGCCGGGCCGTCCGCGCGTCGCTCCGGCGTGTCGGGCGCGCTTCCGCCGTGTTTGTGCAGGTCAAGCGCTCCGTGACGAATGATCTACGCGTTGTGATCAGGGTTACGGAAAATCGGTGCGAATCGCCCTCCATGGCGTGTGACCCGACTCGGGGAGGTCCGACAGTTGTGCGCACGTCGACCGACCCGGCCCGCTCCCCGCCGCCGAATCGGCACAATGAACGGATGACCCCCACCGATCGCCGATGACCGCCCCCCGGGGACGGACGGCCCGCCCCCGCCGCGGCACCACCTCGGGCGGGTGGATCTTCCCGACGATCGTGGCGGTCACCGTCGGGGCGGCGCTGGGCCACCGCGAGCGGCGTCGACCCGCTGGGCGTGTGGGTGTTCCTCACCGTGCTGGGCGGCTGGCTGATCACGCTGTGCCTGCACGAGTTCGGCCACGCGGTGACCGCGCTGTCCGGCGGCGACACGTCGGTCCGCGGCCGCGGCTACCTGACGCTGAACCCGTTGCGCTACGCCAGCGGGGCGATGACCTTCGTCATCCCGCTGGTCATCCTGGCCATCGGCGGTCTCCCGCTGCCGGGCGGTGCGGTGCTCATCGAGCACGGCAGGCTGCGGTCACGGCTGTGGCGCTCGGCGGTGTCGCTGGCCGGCCCGCTGGTCAACCTGGTCGCCGGCGTCCTGCTCTCCCTGATCGCCGCCCAGCTCGAGTCACCGCTGGCGTACGCCCTGTCGTTCCTGGCGCTGCTGCAGTTCATCGCCGCCGTCCTCAACCTGCTGCCGGTCCCCGGCCTGGACGGCTGGGGCATCATCGCGCCGTTCCTGTCGGCCCGCACCCAGGAGGTCGTCCGGCCGTTCACCCCGTGGGCGCCGTTCGTCCTGATCCTGCTGCTGTTCTCCAGTCCGCAGATCGTGGCACCGCTCTGGGACCTGAGCTTCTGGCTGCTCGAGACGACCGGCGGCTCGGCCCGCTTCGCCTCCTTCGGCAGCGCCCTGTTCACCTTCTGGCGCTGACGCTCCCGCGGCGGCCGCAGTCCGGCCGCACCCGCCCGGCACGGGCCCGTCCACGGACCTGGCAGGATCGGACATCGTGAAGATGACCGTCCTGGTCGGCGGGATCGGCGGCGCCCGGTTCCTGCTCGGCTGCAAGCAACTCCTGGGCATCGACCCCTTCGGGCCCGCCCCCGACGACCACCCGCACCGGATCACCGCGGTGGTCAACACCGCCGACGACATCCGGTTGCACGGACTGCAGGTGTGTCCCGACCTCGATTCGTGCATGTACACCCTGGGCGGCGGTGCGGATCTCGCCCGCGGCTGGGGACGGCAGGACGAGACGTTCGCGACCGCCGCCGAGCTGCGCGCGTACGACGCCGAGGCACCCTGGTTCGGCCTCGGCGACCGGGACATCGCCACCCACCTCGTCCGCACCCGGATGCTCGACGCGGGGTATCCGTTGTCGCAGGTCACGTCGGCGCTGTGCGCCCGGTGGGCCCCGGGTGTGGCACTGCTGCCGATGACCGACGACCGGGTCGAGACGCACGTCGTGGTCGACGATCCGGAGCCGGCCGCGGGGACCGAACCGGGTCTGGTCGCCCTGCACTTCCAGGAGTGGTGGATCCGGTACCAGGCCGCCCTGCCGGCCCACGCGATCACCCCGATCGGCGCCGAGAAGGCCACTCCCGGCCCCGGCGTGCTCGCCGCGGTCGCCGACGCCGACATCGTGCTGATCGCACCGTCCAACCCGGTGGTGAGCGTGGGCACGGTGCTCGCGGTGCCCGGGCATCCGGGCGGCGCTGGCGGCGACGCCGGCGAAGGTCGTCGGGGTGTCCCCCATCATCGGCGGCGCCCCGGTGCGTGGGCACGCCGATGCGTGCCTCGCCGCGATCGGGGTCGAGACCACCGCCGAGGCGGTCGGGCGGCACTACGGCGCCCGCGCCGACGGCGGGCTGCTGGACGGCTGGCTGGTGTCCACCGACGACACGGCCGCGGTCCCCGGGGTCGCGGTGCGGCAGGCCCCGCTGCTGATGAGCGACCCCAAGGCGACCGCCGCCATGGTCCAGGCCGCCCTGGACCTCGCCGGTGTGCGTGTCTGATCCGACGTCGGTCGTCGGGGTGGCGACGCCGGCCGGGGTGTCGGTCCATCCGGTCGCCGGGTTGCCCGACTTTCGTCCCGGTGACGATCTGGCCGCGGCCGTGCTGGCCGCGGCGCCCTGGCTCGCCGACGGCGACGTGCTCGTCGTGACGAGCAAGGCGATCTCCAAGGTGGAGGGCCGGCTGGTGCCGACCCCGACGGATCCGGAGCAGCGCGAGACGATCCGCCGCCGGTTGATCGACGAGGAGACCGTGCGGGTGGTGGCCGTGCACGGCCGGACCCGGATCGTGGAGAACCGGCTGGGCCTCGTCGCCGCCGCCGCCGGGGTCGACGCGTCCAACGTCCGCACCGACGAGATCGCCCTGCTGCCACTGGATCCCGACGCGTCGGCGCGCGGGCTGCGGGAGCGCTTCGCCGCCGCCGGGCGGGACGTCGGCGTGCTGATCACCGACACGCAGGGCCGGGCCTGGCGCAACGGCGTCGTCGACGTGTCCATCGGGGCGGCCGGCGTCGAGGTGCTGGCCGACCATCGGGAGAAGGTCGACGCCTTCGGCAACCAGCTCGTGGTCACCCAGGTCGCCGTCGGCGACGAGATCGCCGCGGCTGCCGAACTCGTCAAGGGCAAGCTGGCGGCGGTGCCGGTGGCGGTGCTGCGCGGCTGGTCGGCCGGGCCGGAGCAACCCGCGACGGTGCTGCGGCGGCCCGCGGCCGAGGACCTCTTCCGGCTCGGCACCGACCTCGCCATCGCCCGCGGCCGCGCCGAGGCGGTGCTGGTCCGCCGCACCGTGCGGGAGTTCACCGGCGCGCCGGTCGACCCGGCGGCGCTCGACCGCGCGGTCGGTGCCGCGCTGACCGCGCCGGCCCCGCACCACACGAAGCCGGTGCGGTTCGTCCGGGTCCACGACCGCCGCGAGGCGCTGCTGGACGCCATGCAGCAGGCCTGGGAGGCCGACCTGGCCGCCGACGGCTGGTCCGCCGACCGGATCGCCCGGCGGGTGGCCCGCGGTGCGGTGCTCCGCGACGCCACCGAGATCGTCGTGCCGTTCGTGACCGGCGACGGCCGGCACGGCTACCCCGACGCGCGCCGGTCGGCCGCCGAGGAGCGGATGTTCACCGTGGCCGGTGGTGCCGCGGTGCAGGGGCTGCTGGTGGCGCTGGCCGCCGCGGGACTGGGCTCGGCGTGGATCTCGTCGACGCTGTTCGTGCCCGACGTGGTCCGACGGGTGCTGGAGGTGCCGGCCGACTGGGCGCCGCTCGGCGCCGTCGGCATCGGTCATCCGGCCGAGCCGCTGACCCCGCGGTCACCGGTCGCCGACGGTCTGATCCAGCGGTGACGCACGCCGGATTGCACGCCGACGCAGTGACGGTCCTGCAGGACTGGGCCGCGCCCGACCACGGCCAGAGTGCCCTGCGGGAGGCATTCCTGGGCTTCCTGGCGGCCCGGGACGACGCCACCGCCCGCAGCTGTGTCCCCGGCCATCTGACGGCCAGCGCGGTCGTGCTCGATGCGTCACGGACGTCGGTGCTGCTGACCCTGCACCCCAGGGTCGGCCGCTGGCTGCAGCTGGGTGGGCACTGCGAGGACGGCGACACCACGATCGCCGGCGCCGCCCTGCGGGAGGCGACCGAGGAGTCGGGCATCGACGGGCTGGTCATCGACGCCGAGCCGCTGCACCTGGACGTGCACGCGATCACCTGCAGCCTCGGGGTCCCGACCCGGCACTTCGACCTCCGGTACCGGGTCGTCGCGCCGCCGGGAGCGGTCGCCCGCATCTCGGCCGAGTCCGACGACCTGCGGTTCTGGCCGCTGGACGCCCTCCCCACCGGCCGCACCGCCACCGACGGCAGCCTGCGGGCGGCGGTGGCGGCACTGCACCGCTGAGGCCGGTCCACCGGACGCCGGCCGGCGGTCCGGCCCGCGTCCCGCGAAGCGGTGCGGGTCAGGCGTCGGCGCTGAAGCGCACCCCGGCCGCCGGCAGCTGCACGTCCGGCCACACCCGCACACCCTGGATGAGCTCGCAGCGGGCGCCGATCACCGCGCGGTCGCCGATGACCGCGTCGGCGAGCACCGACCCGTCACCGATCACCGCGTCACGGCCGATGATGCACCGCTCGATGTGCACGCCCTCACCGATGGTCGCGCCGTCGAAGACGACGCTGCTGTCGATGCGGGACAACGCCCCGACGGTCGCATCCGCACCGATGACGGTGCCCCCGGCCAGCGTCGCGCTCGGGTCGACGGTCGCGCCGCCGAGGACCAGCTGGTCGGCGTGTTCGGCGCCCAGGGCATAGGTGGGCGCGATGCCGCGCACCAGATCGGCGCTGCCCTGGACGAACGCGGCCGGGGTGCCGAGGTCGAGCCAGTAGGAGCTGTCGACGTACCCCGCGACCCTGGCGCCGCCGGCCAGCAGCCCGGGGAACGTGTCGCGCTCCACCGAGACCGGGCGGCCGGCCGGGATGGCCTCCAGCACCGAGCGCTTGAAGACGTAGCAGCCGGCGTTGATCTGGTTCGTCGGCGGGTTCTCCGTCTTCTCCAGGAAGTCGGTCACCCAGCCGTCCGCGTCGGTCGGCACACAGCCGAAGGCACGAGGATCGGCCACCTGCATCAGGTGCAGGGTGACGTCGGCATCGCGGGTGAAGTGGGTGTCCATCAGCGCGCCGAGATCCATCCCGGACAGCACGTCGCCGTTGAACACCACCTGGGTGTCGTGACGCAGCTTGTCGGCGACGTTGCGGATACCACCGCCGGTGCCCAGCGGCTCGGTCTCCACGACGTACTCGATGTCCAGACCGAAGGCGGACCCGTCACCGAAGTACTCGCTGAACACCTCCGCCTTGTAGGAGGTGCCCAGGACGACGTGCTCGATGCCGGCCTCGCGGATGCGCGACAGCAGGTGCTCCAGGAACGGGACACCGGCGGTGGGCAGCATCGGCTTGGGCGCCGACAGGGTCAGCGGGCGCAGCCGGGTGCCCTTGCCGCCGACGAGGACGACCGCGTCGACCGGGGGCTTGCCGGAGCCGGTCATGCGGTGGCCCCGGCCGCGAGCGCGACCTGCATGACGTACTGGCCGTACGGCGACTTGCCGAGGGTGGAACCCAGGGCGTAGCAGGCCTGGGCGTCGATGAATCCCTTGCGCAGCGCGATTTCCTCCAGACACGAGATGCGGATGCCCTGCCGGTGCTCGAGCACCTTGACGAACTCGCCCGCCTCCAGCAGCGAGTCGTGGGTGCCGGTGTCCAGCCAGGCGAAGCCACGGCCGAGGTCGACCAGCGCCGCCGTCCCGGCCTGCAGGTACAGGTTGTTCAGGTCGGTGATCTCGAGCTCGCCGCGGGGCGACGGCTTCAGGTCGCGGGCGTACTCGACGACCTTGTTGTCGTACAGGTAGAGGCCGGTGATGGCGAGATTGGACTTCGGCTTCGCCGGCTTCTCCTCGATCGAGACGAGCTTGCCGCCGGCGTCCTTCTCCCCCACGCCGTACCGCTCGGGGTCGCGCACCGGGTAGCCGAAGAGCACGCAGCCCTGCAGATCGGTGGCCGCGTCGATGAGGCGCTGCGCGAAGTTCTGGCCGTAGAAGATGTTGTCGCCCAGGACGAGAGCGACGGAGTCGTTCCCGATGTGCTCGGCGCCGATCTGGAACGCCTGCGCCAGACCCTCGGGCCTGGGCTGCTCGGCGTAGGTCAGATTCAGGCCCCACTCGCTGCCGTCGCCCAGCAGCCGGCGGAAACCGGAGTTGTCCTCGGGGGTGGTGATGACGAGGATGTCGCGGATCCCGGCCAGCATGAGAACGGACAGCGGGTAGTAGATCATCGGCTTGTCGTACACCGGGAGCAACTGTTTGGAGACCGCCCGGGTGACCGGGTGGAGGCGGGTTCCGGCGCCGCCGGCGAGCACGATGCCCTTCATGGGGTCCGTCCTGTCGATGATGTGGTCCACGGCTGTGGATCGTCTGTCGTGGATCGTCTGTCGTGGGTCGGCCCTGATGGTGTCCGGGCCGGGTGGAGCGGTGGGGCAGGTGGTGCGGTGGTCCGCGCGCTGCGAGGCGTGACCCCTGGCGGCGGCGGTCGGACCGTGGCCACCAGACCCCGAACACGCGGTCGGACGACCCGGACGAGTTGCCGACCCGCCGCGGACGCGTCCCACGACCCGTTCCGGCTCCCGGACCCTACCGGACGGGTGACACGCAGTCCCGGCGTGCGCAGTGTGGTGTACATCGTCGTGGTGTGGATCGTCGTGGTGTGGATCGTCGTGATGTGGATCGTCGTGGGTGTGGCATCGTCACGGGGAACATGGTCACGGCCGTCACGCCCGGCGTGTGGTCCCCGGGTCCCCGGGTCGGGTCCCCTACCGTTGACCAGCATCGGCGGGTGACCTGCACCCCGGGAACGTCCGGCCCGCCGATGGACGGATGACATGGATGCACTCCGGCACGCCGATGAGATCCTCGCCGCACTGTGGCGTCAGCACCCCGAGTTCGCCGTCCCCGGACACGTCGGGTCACCGATGGACGACCGGGCGACGATCAGCATCCCGCGGGCCGTCATCGACGCCTGCGAACCCGGCGCACCCGCACACGTGGTGTTCGACGCGGAACTCGGCCGGGTGGCCGGCGGCGCCGTGCCCACGCCCCGGATGCGCGACACCGCCTGAGCCTGCGCCGTGCACGGCCCGGCCGCGTCAGCGGGTGGGTGCGTCGGGGACCGCGGCCCCTTCGGCGACCGCCGGTGACCGCTTCGCCAGCAGCCGGCGCCCCTCGAGGCCCAGCTTGAGCACCCCGCGCAGCGGTGCCTGCCAACCGGCCGGGTACCGCGCCGCCAGGTAGCGGTAGGCGCTCGCGTGGTGCGCCGCGGTCATCTCGGCCGGCTGCCCGCTGGTCGAGTGACCACCGATGTGGGTGACGACGGCCGACGGCACATATACGTTCTGCCAGCCCGCACGGCCCAGCCGCTCCCCGAGGTCGACGTCCTCGAAGTACATGAAGTAACCCTCGTCGAAGCCGCCCACCGACGCGAACGCCTCCCGGCGCAGCAACAGGCAGGCACCCGACAGCCACCCCGCCGACCGCTCGGTCGGGGCCTCGTGATCGCGGCGGTAGGCCTTCGTCCACGGATTCGTCGGCCACCACCAGCCGAACACGGCGTGCCCGATGCCGCGCACCACGCTGGGCAGCTCCCGCGCCGACGGGTACAGCCGGCCGTCCGCGGTGAGGATCTGCGGGCCCAAGGTGGCCGCCCGCGGCCAGCGCCCGACCGCCGCCAGCAGCTCGTCGACCGCGCCGGGCGCGAAGACCAGGTCGGGGTTGCACACGACGATCCACGAGATCTCGGGCGGCAGTGTCGCGACCCCCGCGTTGGCACCGCCACCGAAACCGAGATTGCCGCCGGTGTGCACCACCGTGACGCCGCTCGCACCGTCCACGGCCAGCACACTGCCGTCGGTGGAACCGTTGTCGGCCAGCACGATCCGCGGGCCCGCCGGCCAGTCGGCCGCGACGGCCACCGATGCGATGAACGGCGGCAGCGTCTCACCCGGTGAGAAGGTCACGGCCACGACCGCGACGTCCGCGGCGGTCGGGGTGTGCGGCGCAGTGACAGGTCGCGGGTTGTCTCCCGGCTCGGTCACCGTCGCACTCCGCACCTGCTGGCCGTTCCATGGTCGGTCACCGCTCCACTCCGGGCCTGCTGGTCGTTCCGCGGCTCGCTCCGGTCCTGAGCCTGCTGGTCAGGGCCGCTTCGCGTTCCGGTCCTCGGCGCCCGGGGGCGCCTGCGATCCTCACGCTCGCACCCCTCCGAGGCGCCTGGCGGCGCCTGCGATCCGCACTCACCGCTCCACTCCCACCGCGCGGTCGTAGGCGCGCTGGTGGGCGGCGGCGGCCGCCTCCCAGGTGAAGCCGGTGGCGCGCTCCCGCGCGGCGCGGCCCAGCGCGGCCCGCCGGCCCGGGTCGGCCATCAGCTGACCGAGCGCCTCGGCGATGTCGCCGGCACCGACGCCGCTGTAGGCGACGGCGTCGCCGCCGACCTCGGGCAGCGACAACCGTCGGGTGGTCAGCACCGCCGCCCCGCAGGCCATCGCCTCCAGCACCGGGAGCCCGAAGCCCTCCCCCAGGCTCGGGTAGACGACGAGCTCCGCGCCGCCGAGGAACCCGGACAGCAGCTCGACCGGCAGATGACCCGGCTGCAGCACGCGCACCCCGGCGGGCACCGCCGCCAGCGCCGGCTCCACCGCATGGTCCCAGCCGATGCTGCCGGCCAGCACCAACGGCGGGGCCGGGTCGTCGACCGGCCGGTCCTTGGCGTACCGCACGTAGGCGCGGATGAGCGCGGGAACGTTCTTGCGCGGCTCGAGCGTGCCGAGGAAACCGATCCAGCCGCGGGCCGGATCCAGGTCCAGCGCCGCCGCGACGGCCTGCTTCGCCGCCTCGTCCGGCACGTGGAAGCGCCCGGTGTCCACACCGTGGTGGGCCACGATCAGCCGGTCCGTGTCGGCCATCGCCGTCCGCACCAGCTCGGTCGCGGTGGCCCGGCTCGGCACCACACAGCAGGCCGCGAGCTTGAGCGATGTCCGGGTCCAACCCCGGAAGAACCGGCCCTTGACCCCGGAGTGCAGCCGCCGGTCGGTGAAGAAGGTGGCGTCGTGCAGGGTGACGACGACGGGCATCCCGGCCGTCATGGGCATCGTGTAGTGCGGCGAGTGGATGACGTCGACCGGCAACCGCCGGGCGAGCCGCGGCAGCGTCGTCTGCTCCCAGGTCAGCCGGGCCGGCCGGCTGGTCAGCTCTTCGGCGACCGGCACGATGCGGCTGCGCGGGGCCAGTGCGGCGAAGACGTCCGCGTCGGCGTGCTGGCAGACCACCGACAGCGCCGCGCCGTTCGCGTCCAGCGCGGCCGCCAGGTTGTCCACGTACCGGCCGACCCCACCACGCTCGGCGGGGATGGCGGTCGCGTCCAGCAACACCCGCGGCTCGGTCCGCATCCCACCACCCTTCGTCGCATGCCGGTACGACGGCACCACCCCGTCGGGGTCCGATCAGGATACGGCGGGTGATCGCCACCGCCGGGTGAAACACACGTCCGGGACGGCCCGTCACCGACCGGATGCCCACCCCCGGCAGGGGACAATGGTCCGGTGCCTTTACAGATCGTCATCCCGTTCTACGGGGATCCCGCGCTGCTCCGGCGGACGGTGGCCAGCGTGCTGGCCCAGTCCGACCCGGCCTGGACGCTCACCGTCGTCGACGACGGGTACCCGGATCCCACCGTCGCCAGCCTGGTTCGCGGGGCTGACCGATCCCCGGGTGCACTACCGCCGCAACGCGCACAACCTCGGCGCGAACGGCAACTACCGGCACTGCCTCGCGCTGGCCGACCAGGAGTGGCTGGTGATCCTCGGCGCCGACGACGAACTGCTGCCCGACTACGTCGCCACCGTCCGCGCCGCCGCCGCCGCCCACCCGACCGCGGTCGTCATCCAGCCCGGCGTTCAGGTCATCGACACCGACGGCACCGTCGTCCGGCCGTTGCTGGACCGGATCAAGGCCCGGCTCCGCCCGGCCGGCACCACCGTGCTGTCCGGCAGCGAGCTGACCGCGAGCCTGCTGCGCGGCAACTGGCTGTACTTCCCGGCGCTGGCGTTCCGGCGCGAACCGGCGCAGCGCGTCGGATTCCGGCCCGGACTCGACGTCGTCCAGGACCTCGCCCTGGTGCTGGACCTCGTCGCCGACGGCGGCAGCCTCCTGGTCGTGGACACCGTGTGCTTCTCCTACCGCCGGCACCGGGCCAGTGACTCGTCGGGACGCGCCCTGGACGGCACCCGATTCGATGAGCAGGGCAGCTACTTCCGGCAGGTCGCCGACCAGGCCGACGCCCTGGGCTGGTCCCGCGCGGCCCGGGTCGGCCGGCGGCACCTGTTGTCCCGGGCGCACGCGCTCACCCTGCTGCCGGTGGCGATCCGTGCCCGGCGCTGGCGGGGCGCGGTGACCCTGGCCCGGCACGTCGTCGGCCGACCGGCGGCAGCGTGACCACGGACCGCTCGGCCCTGCCCACCCCGCGGCGGGAAGCGCGGCCGTTCCGGGCGCTGGTCACCGGCGGCGCCGGGTTCATCGGTTCCGCCCTGGTGGACGCGCTGCTCGCGGCCGGCCACCAGGTCACCGTCGTGGACAACTTCAGCCGCGGCCGCGAGGTCAACCTGCCGCTGTCGCACCCGCGGCTCGCCATCCGTGCCGTGGACATCCGCGATCCCGCCCTGGACCTCGCCGTGGCCGAGGCGCGTCCCGAGGTGGTGTTCCACCTGGCCGCCCAGATCGACGTCCGGGCCAGTGTCGCCGACCCGCGGACCGACGCCGAGATCAACGTGATCGGCACCGTCGCAGTCGCCGAGGCCGCCCGGCGGGCGGGTGCCCGCAAGATCGTCTTCTCCTCGTCCGGCGGCTCGATCTACGGCAATCCCCGCACGCTGCCCGTCACCGAGGACCAACCGGTCGACCCGCTCTCGCCGTACGCGGTGGCCAAGGTGTCCGGTGAGCTGTACCTCAACGCGTTCGCCCAGCTCCACGGTCTGCAGTGCACCCACCTGGCCCTGGCCAACGTCTACGGGCCCCGCCAGGACCCCCAGGGCGAGGCCGGGGTGGTGGCCGTCTTCGCGCAAGCCCTCCTGTCGGGCCGGCCGACCAGGGTCTTCGGCGACGGCGGCAACACCCGCGACTACGTCTATGTCGACGACGTGGCCGCGGCCTTCGTGCTGGCCGCCGGCGACGCCGGAAACCGCCGCCGCTTCCACGTCGGCACCGGCGTCCAGGTCAGCGACCGCCGGCTGCACGCGCTGGTGGCCGACGCGGTCGGCTGCCCGGACCGCCCGGATCACGCGCCGGCGCGGCTCGGGGACCTCCGCGCCTCGGCCCTGGACAGCAGCCGCGCCCGCGCCGAGCTGGGCTGGTCGCCGCGGTTCGACCTCCCCCAGGGGATCGCCTCGACCGTCGACCACTTCCGGGCCCGGAGCGCGGCGCCGACGGGCTCGAACCCGGCATCGGGCCGCTGACCGGCCCGATGCCCGGCCAGACGCCCGGACAGACGCCCGGACCGGGGTCCGGATCGCTGTCCGGACCGGGCGCCGACACCCCCGTGCCCGGTCACCGCCTGGCCGGCGGCAGCGCAGCCCGGATGATCCTCGGCACGCTGACCCTCGGGCTGTCCGGTTACGTCTTCCTCAGCGTGATCGGCCACGACCGCTTCCCCGGTCCGGTGCTCGCCGCGTTGACGTCGACGTACCTGCTCACCAACATCGTCGGACCCGGGGTCTTCGTGGCGGTCGAGCAGGAGGCGTCCCGCGCGGTCAGCGAGCTCGTCCAGCGGGGACGGCGTCTCGCCCCGACCCTGACCCGGATCGCCGCGGTCACCGGCCTGCTGGTGGTCGCCGTACTCGTCGTGGTCGCCGCAGCCGCACCCACGCTCGCCGATCGTGTCCTGGAGGGCGACGCCGGCCTGCTGGCGGCGATCGGGCTGACCGTGATCGGCTCCGGGGCGGTGTTCCTGATCCGGGGCGTGGTCGCCGGCCGGGGCCGCTTCGGGCTGTACGCCGCGACGTTGCTGGTCGACGGCGGGGTGCGGCTGGCCGGGATGCTGGCCCTGGTGGCGGCCGGCGACCGCACTCCGGCACTGTTCGCGCTGGTGCTGGCGGCCGGCCCGGTCGCCGCCGCCCTGGTCGTCGGCGGCGTGCTGTCCCGCGGCCGGGCGGCCGGCCCGCCGGGCGGCCACGCCTCCGACCTGCCGCTGTCGTGGGTGTCGGTCCACCGCTCGGTGGCGCTGCTGACGGTGTCATCGGTGCTGGCCTTCGGCATCGCCAACCTCGCACCGGTGGCGGTCACCGCCGCACTTCCGCAGGCACCGGCCGTCGCCGCCGGGTTCGCCGTCGGGCTCGTACTGACCCGGATCCCGCTGTTGGCGATGGGTCCGGTGCAGGCGCTGCTGCTGCCCCGGATGACCAGGGCGGTCGCCCGGCACGACGACGGCCAGCTGCGCGGCGACCTGCTGCGGGGTCTCGCCGCGGTCGGCGCGTTCGGGGTGGTCCTGGTTGTCGGTGCCGCGCTGCTCGGACGCTTCGCGGTCCGCGTCCTCTTCGGCGACGCCCTCGACACCTCGGGTGCGGCGATCCTGGGCCTGCTGGGCGCTTCGGCGGGTCTGCTGATCGCGATCCAGTTCGTGCAGCCGGCCCTGGTGGCGCTGCGGCGCCCGGGCGGGCTCGTGCTCGGCTGGGTGGCGGGCGGCGCCGGCTTCCTGGCGACGCTGCTGCTGCTGCCCGTTCCGCCGCTGGCCGCGGCCGTCACCGCCCAGCTGGTGGGTCCGGCGCTCACCGTGGCGGTCCACGTCCTGGTCGCCCGCCGCGCCCTGCGAGGGGTCGGGGTGCGGGCCGCACCCTGACATCAGCCGTGCGCGGTCAGGACGAAGGCGGCCGATCCTCCGGTCCGGCCCGGGCACCCTCGCGCTGGGCCGCCTCGGCCAGCGCGACCGCCCGGGCCAGCCGCGCGTACTGCAGCTCGACCTCCTTGAACCGCAGATAGGTGCTGATGGCGAAGAAGCCGACCCCGATGACCAGCAGGTAGAGCACCAGGTCCGTCCCGCGTCCGACACCCAGCCGCAGCGCGACCCAGGTGATGTCGTCCGGCCGGAGCACGGCGTAGATCGCGAACAGCAGGAACGCGACCATGCCGATCTTGACGTAGGCGCCACCGCGGGACGTGCCGTGGCTGCGCAGCACCAGGATCAGCAGCGCCACGACGCCGAGCACGAGCAGGACCCTGATCATCGTCGCCCCCTCACCGGTGCCGCCGGACGGCGCCGTCGAAGAGGATGTTGACGCCGTTCAGCAGCGACTGCCCCTTGGCCATCGAATACGCGGTGTATCTGATGTGCACCGGCTCCTCGGCCACCCGCCACCCGTGGCGGTCGATCATCCGGACGATCTCGGGCGCGTGCCCCATCCCGTTGACGGTGATGTCGAGCTCGTCGGCGACCCGGCGGTTGAACGCCCGGAGGCCGTTGTGCGCATCGGTGAGACGGAGCCGCCGGCCCCGCGGGCTGAGGGTCACGGCCGTCTTCAGGACGTAGCGCTTGAGCCGGGGAATGTGGGAGACGTCGCCGTGGAAACGGGTGCCGACCAGGATGTCGACCGGCTCCGTCCGCAGCCGGCCGACCATCCGCTCGACGTCGTCGATCCGGTGCTGTCCGTCGGCGTCGAAGGTGACGAAGAACTGCGCTCCGGGCCGGCTGCGGGCGTACTCGACGCCGGTCTGGATCGCGGCCCCCTGACCCAGGTTGACCGGGTGCCGGACGAGATGGGCGCCGGTGGTGGCGATCCGGGCCGACGATCCGTCCCGGCTGCCGTCGTCCACGCACACCACACGAGGAAAGGTCAGCAGGGCCTGCGAGACGACGTCGGCGATCACCGGAGCCTCGTTGTAGACCGGGATCACCAGCCAGACGTCGTCGTGGTCGGCGGACCCAGTTCCGGTTGCCGGCATCGTCCCCTCCGAACCCCGCACCCCGCGGTCGAGGTAGCCGCGTCAGTATCTCCCGTCCCGGAGCTCCGGACGGCAACCCCACGCACACCGGACGTGCCTGTCGGGAGCTCCGCGGGCGCAGCCGGTCGATAGGTTTCCTGGTGCCGGCGGCCGCCGGCACTCCTGGGAGGCGGCACCATGATCGATCCCGACCCGGCCGCCGGCCCGGCGACGCCGGGCTCCGGCGCGTGGGTGCGGCCCCGCGACGGCCGCGCGGCCACCCCCGCATCCGGCGCGGCCGCGCGTCGGTGGCTCTTACCCCGCCAGGTGTTCTGGTCGACCTTCGGCCTGCTGTTCACGGTGACCGCGCTGTGGTCCCTCGCCAGTCCGCCGATGGCGGGCCTGGACGAGCCGGCGCACGCGATCAAGGCCGCCGGCGTGGTCCGGGGAGACCTGATCGGCACACCCTTCGCGGGTGATCCGACGGCGCCGCCCATCGCCGCGTCGCAGCAGAGCGGCCGCGGGCTCGTCGACGTCACCGCACTGTTCGCCCAGCTCAACGACCTGCCGACGTGTTTCGCGTTCCGGAGCGACGTGCCGGCCTCCTGTCTGCCGGCCCTGGTCGCGGACCCGGACGCCGCCGCCGTCGCGATGACCTCGGCCTCGCGGTACAACCCGCTGTACTACGCCGTCGTCGGCCTGCCGAGCCTGCTGCCCGGGTCGGCCGCCACCGTCCACCTGATGCGGCTGGTCAGCGCGCTGCTGGCCGCTGCGCTGCTGGCGGCGGCGTTCCGCACCGTCGCCGAGCTCCCCCGGTCGCTCTGGCCGGCCGTCGCGACCACGGTCGCCATCACTCCGATGGTCGTGTTCCTGGACAGCACCGTGAACCCGCAGGCCGCCGAGCTCGCCGGCGGGCTGACCGTCTGGGTCACCCTGCTCGCGGTGCTGCGGGCGCCGGATCCCGCCTTGCTGCGGCGGCGGTTGGCCCGGCTGACGATCGCCACGGTGTTCTTCGTCAACGCCCGCGGCCTGGGACCGGTGTTCCTGGCGGTGATCGTGGTGGCCGCGGTCCTGTGCTCGCCGGTGCCGGCGCTGGTGTCGGTCCTGCGGGACCGCCGCGCCTGGCCCTTCCTGGGGTTGTGCACCGCCGCCGTGCTGGCCGCCGTGGGCTGGATCCTGGCGGTCGGCTCACTGGTCACCGCACCCACCGTCAACTTCCCGGAGTACGCCGACGCGGCGACCATCCTCGAGCTCACGCTCGGCCGCACCAGCGACTACGTCGACCAGAGCCTCGGGCTCTTCGGCTGGCAGGACGTCACGCTGCCCGGTTGGACCTACCAGGCCCTGGCCGCGACCGTGCTGTGTGTCGTCGCCGCCGGGTTCGCCGTGGGCCGCGGACGGGATCGCCTGGTGATGCTGCTGCTGGCGAGCGCCGCGGTGGTGGTGCCGCTGGTCGCGCACTACACGCAGGCGCGGTACATCGGCCCGTTCTGGCAGGGCCGCTACATCCTGCCGCTGGTCTTCGGGGTGCCCGTCGTGGCCGGCTTCGCGCTGTACGAGCGCGCCGAGGGGATCCCGTCCTGGATCACCCGGCGGCTGGCCGGCTGGGCGCTGGCCGCGGTAGCCGCCCTGCAGACCGTGGCGTACGCCGTCAACCTGCACCGGTACGTCAACGGTCGGGACGGCAGCTGGTTCGGCCTGGATCCCGGCGCCTGGCGGCCGCCGCTGCCCCCGGTGGTGCTGCTCGCGCTGACCACCCTCGGCTGGGCCGCCGTCGCCGTCGTCGTGTTCCGCGCCTCGGATCACGGGTATCCCGCAGAGCCCGCCCGGGACCGCGCGATCCCGGGCGACGGCTGATCCTGCGGCGCCGACCGTCCGCCCGTGGGCCTCGGCCGGGCGCGGCATCCGGGAACCGCGGTGACCCGCTCGCTACGCTCGCTGCGGTCAGCGGGCGGTGACCGGCGTCGGACGCAGGGTCGTCGGACGCAGGGTCAGGGCCGCCCCGCCGGGATCCCCGGGGCCGGTACGACACACGGACCACGACGGCAGAGGGTGAAGCGTGCGCGGAGGCAACCGGGCCTACCTGTATCCGGTGGACCACCTCCGGGCGTTCGCCGTCATCATGGTGGTGCTCTACCACAGCGTCCAGATCCTGCGGCCGGTCGCGACCGGCGAGGCTCCCGGCACCGGACCGGACTGGCTGTACTCCAGGAACCCGCTCCATACCTTCGTCTTCGAGGGGCATTCCGGGGTCGCGCTGTTCATGGTGCTCAGCGGGTTCATCTTCACCGTCGGCACCCTCGGGCGGGAGATCAGCTACCTGCCCTTCCTGCGGAACCGGCTGCTGCGCATCTATCCGCTCTACCTGCTGTTGCTGGTGGTGGGCACCTCGGCGCTGAGCCGGGACTTCGACCTGGGCATCTTCGTCCGCGGGCTGCTCCCCCTCGCCAACTTCGGACCCATCGCCGCCGGTGGGGTCTGGGGGATGATGTTCTGGGCCGTGGCCGTGGAGATGCAGTTCTACCTCGTCTTCCCGTTCCTCATCAAGATGCTCAACCGGAGCGGTCCGCGGGCGCTGCTGGCGATCATCGCGGTGATGGTGGCGCTCCGGGTGCTGGCCGTGCTGAGCAACCCGGCCGGCATCGACATCAACGGGCTGACGTACTACTCGCTGGCCGGCCGGCTCGACCAGTTCCTGATGGGCATGCTGGTGGCCTGGGTGTACACCTACCACCGCAGCCGGCTGGGCTGGCCGGTGCTCCTCGTCGCCGCCGTCCTCGTCCCGACGATGTTGTGGGTGTTCAACCAGTTGCACGGCTACACCGAGGGCGGCGGCTGGCGAGCGGTCTGGCCCGACGTGGAGGGCGTCGTCTGGGCGGCGTTCATCGGGGCCTACGTCGCGATGTTCGAGCGCAGCCGGTCGCGGCTGTCCCGGATCCTGGCCGGTCTCGGCGAGCTGACGTACTCCGTCTACCTGCTGCACTTCGTGGTGATCACGGCGGTGGTGACCCACCCGGGCCTGCTGGTTCACCTGGGCGGCGGGGTGGCCACCGCCCTCCTGACCGGGGTGCTCATCGTCTTCCCGGTGGTCGTGGCGATCAGCCTGCTGACCTTCCGGGCGGTCGAGCGGCCCTTCCTCGACCTGCGTGGGCGCTACGTCGCGGCCATACCGGCCCCGTCCGGACCGGCCGGCCGGCCCCCCGGCGGGCCGGCCGACGTGGCCCCGGTCGACCGTCCCCCGGCCTGACGCCGGGAGCCCGGGACCGGCGCGGGACAGGCGCGGGACAGGCACGGGACCGGCGCGGGTCCGGCTCAGCCGGTGACGGGGACGCAGCCCAGCAGCCGGTTGCCCAGGTTGGCGCCCTCGGCGATGGCGAACATGCAGGCCGAGGTGGCACCGGCGGCCGGCGCGGTCAGCGAGGTGGCGACGCCGTGGTTGTCACCGGTACCGGCGAAGGCCGCCCCGACGTCGGGGCGGGACCTGTCGGCGAGGATCCCCGAATGGCCGACCTGGCCGCCGGGACCGATGAAGTAGACGTGCACCTGCACCGCGCGGTTCGGCGCGATCGGATCCAGCGCCCACCCGGAGACGGCGACCCGGCCGCTGCCGTCGGACCGCGCCCCGTCGATCGAGCCGATCGGGTCGGCGTAGCGGATGTCCCGGCAGCCCAGCGCCGGATTGGCCCCGCCCGGGTTCACCGAGATCGCGTAGGCGCACACCCGGTGATTGCCGGCCTCGGTGATCGGGATGGTGAGCCCGAAACCATGGTCGCCACCGGCCAGCGGGATCACCGCCGCCACGTCCGGCCGCGACCCGGCGGCGGAGGTCCCGCCGTACCCGCGGGTGCCGGTCGGGCCTACGTCGTACACGTCGACCCGGGTCGGCACCGACGGCGCGTCCGGGTCGACCGACCAGCCGGCGAGGCTCATCGCCCCGGGACTCGCCGACACCGTGTCCAGGCTGCCGAACGGATCCCGCACCTGCACGGTGGCGCAGCCCAGCAGCGCGTTCCTCGAACCGGCCCCGACGTTGATGCCGAAGGCGCACACGGTGTGCGCCCCGCGGCCGTAGATCGGGATGTTCGCGGAGAACCCATGTCCGTCGCCGGCGCCCGGGAAGACGCGGCCGACGTCGGGTCGGGAGCCGTCGGCGGTGAGCACCGTGGCCGTGGTGCGGCCGCCGGGGGCGTAGTCGTAGAGGTGCACCTGCAGCGCGGCGCCCGGGGCGTTGAAATCGAAGGCCCAACCCGAGGCCCGCAGCAAGGTGCCCTGGACGACGGCACCGTCCAGCGAGCCGACCGGCAGGCTGCCGGCGTCCGGGTCGGAGATCTGGAACCAGGCGCTCCGGACCTGGGCGGTCAGCGCCAGCCGGAGCTGATCACCGCTGATGTTCGCCGTCCCGGCGGATCCCTCGACGGTCGCCGAGACCACCCGGCCGCCCCAGTCGCCGTTGCCGTCCCGGGCGGTGATCCGCAGCCGGGTGAAGGAGCCGATGGACGGGAACCGGGACTCGAGGCTCGCGACGGTCAGCGTCCCCTTCCAGTTCGCGTAGGCCTGCGGCGGGTTGGCGGCCGCCTCGTACGGGTCCGGCTGCGCGATCAGGTACGGCACCCCGCCGGCGACGGTCCAGCCGCCGTTGGTGGAGCCGAACTGGGCGTTGATCGGCCGTCCGTTGTAGGTACGGATGACGCCCGCGGTACCGGCGACCGCGGTGTCGGTGGACGCGACCTCGAGCGCGGCACCGTTGCGGCTGGCGCCGCCGAAGACCTGGCAGGCCCCGGTGTCACAGATGTCGTACTCGGCGGCGAGCGGGCTGTCGAACCGCACCGACGCGTACGTACGGGCCGCGACCGCCTGGGTGCGCAGCGCCTCCTGCTGCCACGACGATATGGACTCCCGGGGCACCACGCCGCGGACGTAGTTGTCCAGCGCGGTCACGTTCACGGTCACCGCGCCGGCGCCCTTGCGCACGGCCTGGACGACGTCGCGGTAGCCCGCGCGGTCGCCGCTGGGCAGCAGCACCTGGACCTGGTCGGCGGAGCGGAACCGGACCGGCCCGGAGACCGCACCGGAGATGTCCGACCAGCCACCACCGATCCGGGCCTGGACCACGAAGCCGCCGCCGAGGACGACGGTGCGGATCAGGTCGGCGTTCCCCGGCAGCGCGATACCGGTGCCGGCGCCGTCGGTGACGCTCAGGTCGCCGGTCCGGAGGACGTCGGTGGTGTTGTCGGTGTCGGAGCTGACCCAGATCCGCAGCTGCCGGTTCGGGTCGGTCCGGACGCTGGCCGTGCCGGGGTAGTAGAAGTCGAGGATCTGGTCGTAGGAGCGGCCCTGCAGCGCCGCTCCCTGGGCGCCGTACTGGCTCATCCCCCGGCCGTGCCCCTCGCCGTGGCCGGTGACTGCGAAGACCCCGCCGGCGGGTCGGTAGAGCCAGTCGTCGGCGGCGGCGGCAGGCGCTGCGGTGACCACCGGCAGCACGCCGACGGCCAGCGGCAGGACCAGCAGCGTCGACAGCCACCGGGGCCGGCGGGACTGTCGGGGGCGCGTCCGCGGACCGTCCGCCGGGATCGTCGTCGCCGCCGTCGCGGGAGCCTGGGCCATGGTCGTCCTGTTTCTCGAAGGCAGGCGGAGGTACCGACCGGCGTGCCGGGGTGGCCCCCGCCCACTGCCGCCCTGTGATCATTCGCCTACGGAGCGTGCACTACGACTCCAGTATCAGCACAGCGGCGGCCCTGACACAATGAGCTCGACGGCCCGGATCCTGGTCGGATCGTGGCCCGGACGCGGGTCGTCAGCACCGGAGGACGCCCCCGATGACAGAGGCCACGCTGCCGTTGATCACCGTCGTGGTGGTCACGTTCCGGGCCCGGGATCTGCTCGCCGCGTGCCTGGACAGCTTGGCCGCGCAGACCACGCCGCACCGGGTGCTGGTGATCGACAACGCCTCCACCGACGGCACCACCGAACTGCTGGCCCACCGCTTTCCGCAGGTCCCCGTGGTCCGGCTGCCGACCAACACCGGTTTCGCCGGCGGCCTCGCCGCCGGTCTGGCCCGGGTCGGGACACGGTGGACGGCGCTGCTCAACGACGACGCGACGGCCGCACCCGACTGGCTGGCGGAGCTGGTGAGCGTGGCCCGGCGAGAGCCGGGCGCCGCCGCGGTCACGTCCCGGATGCTGCTCGGTGACGGCGACCGGATCAACAACCTCGGGGTCGGCCTGACCCGACAGGGCTACGGCTTCGACCTCGGGCTGGGCCGGCCGGCCGACGACGGCTTCGGCACCGTCACCGAGGTGTTCGGCTTCAGCGGCGGCGCGGCCCTGCTCGACACCGCCGCCGTCCGGGCCGTCGGCGGCAGCCCCGCGGAGTTCTTCCTCTACTACGAGGACACCGACCTGTCGTGGCGGTTGCGGCTGGCCGGCCACCGGGTCGTCAGCGCGCCGGACGCCGTCGTCCGGCACCGACACTCAGCGTCCGTCGGGCAGCACAGCGCCCTGTTCCACTTCCACAACGAGCGCAACCGGCTGCTGATGCTGCTGCGCTGCGCTCCGGCCCGGTTCGCCGTGACCCAGGTCGTCCGGTTCGGGCTCACCACCGCCAGCCTCACGGTGCGGTACCTGCGCGGAGCCCGACCACCGGAGCTGAACCTTCGGCCCGGGCTGCGGCTGCGGGTGCTGCTGGCGCTCATCCGCGCCGCCCCGACGGCGCTGGCCGCGCGACAGCGGATCTCCCGCCGCACCGTCCGGGACCGCGCGACGGTGGCCGCGGAGTGGCTGGGCCGCGACGGCGAACCGGGTCAGCCGACGGCGTCGGCGTAGCGGACCGGGTCAGCCGACCGCGTCGGTGTAGGCGGTCACCGTCGCGTCGACGCAGCGCTCCCAGGTCCACCCGGTGGCGTGCCGACGGGCGGCGGCCAGCCGATCCGGCGCGGGGTCGGCGAGCGCCCGCCACAGCGCGTCGGCCAACGCCGCGGTGTCCCCCACCGGTGGCAGGGCCGCGAACCCGCCGAGCACCTCGACGCTGGTGGCGATGTCGCTGGCCACCACGGGCACCCCGGCGGCCATCGCCTCCAGCGGCGGCAGCCCGAAGCCCTCGTACCGGGACGGGAACGCGAACACCAGGGCGCCGGCGACGACGCCGCGCAGCCGGTCGTACGGCACGAACCCGGGGAACAGCACCCGCCCGTCGAGGCCGGCGACGTCCAGCGCCGGACCCCAGCCGGCGGCGCCCACCACGACCAGCGGCGGCACCTCGGGGTGCGCCGCGACCAGCTCGCGGTAGGCGGCCAGCAGCACGTCGAGTCCCTTGCGGGGTTCGACGGTGCCCACCGCCAGCAGGTACTCCGGCGGCAGTCCGAGGGCCGCGCGCCCGGCCGCGTCCAGCGGTGCCGCCTCCGCCCAGCCCGGGTCGACGCCCAGCGGCGTCACCCGGACCCGGGACGGGTCCAGCGCGTAGGCCTCGACGACCTCGTCGGCGACGGCCCTGGTCGGCGACAGCACCAGGGCCGCGCGCCGGACCGACCGCGGCACCAGCGCGCGGTAGGCCAGTGAGGCCTCGTCCACCAGCTCGGGGTAGCGCAGGAAGGCCAGGTCGTGGACGGTGACCACGCCGGCGGCCCGCAGCGTGGGCGGCAGCACGAAGTTGGTCGCGTGGAACACCTGCTGCCGGCCGGCGAGCAGCTCGACCGGCGGGAACGAGGCGCGGCTCCAGCCGGCCCGCAGCACCCGGGCCGGGATCGGCAGGTGCTGCCAGCGCGCCCCCGGCGGGAGGTCGGCGGGCCGGTGCGCGCCGCGGGCGCTGAACGGCACCGCCGTCAGCCGTACGTCGTCCCGGGTGGCCAGCCCCGCCGCCAGGTGCGCGGTGTACTGGCCGATCCCGGTGCGGTTGCCCAGCAGCGGGGTCGCGTCGATCCCCACGCGCAGCGGTGCTGCCGACATGTCCGTCCTTCCTGGGTGGCCGCGACGGCCCTCCGGCACCGGGCCCGACGGGCGCCGGCCGCAGGGCCATCAGTACCAGAGATCCTCGCTAGGGTGGGTCCGATGCAGCCCCCCGGCCCGCCCCTGACCACCGCCGGACCCATCGCCGAGGGGGAGGCCACCCACCGGCACCGGGTGCTGATCCTGACTGGCGACCGGCTCGGGCCGGCGATGGGCGGACCGGCGATCCGCGCCTGGCAGATCGCCCGGATCCTGTCCGCCGGGCAGCCGGTGCGCATCGTCAGCACCGACCGGACCACCGACGCCGCCGGCGTCCCGGTCGCGGCGGGACTGGCCCCGTTCGACGTCCGGACGGTCGACCCCGGCCGCCCCGCGGACCTCGACCCGCACCTGGACTGGGCCGACGTGGTCGTCGTCCAGGGGCACGGTCTCCGGCAGTTCCCGGCGCTGCGCACCACCGGCACGGTGCTGGTCTGCGACGTCTACGACCCGATGCACCTGGAGCAGCTGGAACAGGCCCGGCAGCCGGACGGCGCGCAGTGGGCGCACACGGTCGACGCCACCACCGACGTGCTCAACGAGCAGCTGCGGCTCGGGGACTTCTTCGTCTGCGCGAGCGAGCGGCAGCGGTACTTCTGGCTCGGCCAGCTCGCCGCCGTCGGCCGCATCAACCCCGACACCTACGCCGCCGACCCCAGCCTGCGCCGGCTCATCGACGTGGCCCCGTTCGGCATCGACGAGACCCCGCCGCGGCGGACGCGGCACGCGCTGCGCGGCACCGTGCCCGGCATCGGACCCGACGACCGGATCGTGCTGTGGGCCGGCGGCATCTACAACTGGTTCGACCCGGACACCCTGGTCCGCGCGGTCGGCCGGCTCGCCGCCCGGCGCCCGGACCTGCGGCTGTTCTTCCTCGGCACCCGGCCGCCCAGCGCGGCGGTACCGGCCATGCGGGCGGCCGCCGACGCCGCCCGCCTCGCCGACGACCTCGGCCTCACCGGGCGGCACGTGTTCTTCAACGACGGCTGGGTGGACTTCGACGACCGGCAGAACTACCTGCTCGACGCCGACTGCGGGGTCAGCACCCACCTCGACCACATCGAGGCCACTTTCGCCTTCCGCACCCGGATGCTCGACTACCTGTGGGCCGGACTGCCCATCGTCAGCACCACCGACGACAGCTTCGACGGCCTGATCCGCGACCACGGCCTCGGCCGGACGGTGCCGCCGCAGGACGTGGACGCGCTCGCCGACGCCCTCGACGAGGTCCTCTACCGCGGTGCCGGCGCCACCGGACAGGCCCCGGCAGCCCTCGTGGAGCAACTCGGCTGGCCGCACGCGCTGGCGGCGCTGACCGCCTTCTGCCGGAACCCGGCGCTCGCCCCGGACCGGCACCGCCGGGCGACCACCGGCGGCCCGACCCTGGCCGGCGCGCCCCCGACGTCGGCTCGCCGGGACCTGTCGCTGGCGCTGGAACACCTCCGGACGGGCGGTCCGCGGGAGGTCCTCCGCCGGGTGGCCGGGCGGCTGCGCCGGCTCCTTCCGGGAGCGTCCGGACGGCGGTGACCCGACCCGCCGGCGCCCGCGCGACGCGAGCGGAGGGCCGGCCATCACCCCGGCTCCGCACCGACGCGCCTGGGGCCGCCCCCGGTGCCAACGCACTACTATCTGCCGAATGTGCCTTGACACCGACGCTGCGCGGGCGAACGCCGGGTGAGCGTCCTCAGCGAGATCTCCGGCTCCCGGGAACTGCTCAAGAACCTCACGATGCGCGAGGTGAAAGGCAAGTACAAGCGCAGTGTGCTCGGTCAGACCTGGTCGCTGATCAACCCGATCGCGATGCTGGCCATCTACTCGGTGGTGTTCGGCTTCGTGCTGAAGGCCGAGCCCGCAGCGGGTGACCCGAGCGGCCTCGAGGTCTTCGTCCTCTGGCTGGCCTGCGCGCTGCTGCCGTGGAACTTCTTCAGCGCCACCGTGACCGGTGGGATGAACGCGTTGATCGCCAACGGCAACCTGATCCAGAAGGTGCACTTCCCCCGCTGGACGCTCGTGGTCTCCACGATGGCCGCCGCGGCGGTCAACTTCGGGTTCGAGCTCGTCGCGCTGGTCATCGCCATCGCCCTGTTCGGCGGCAACCCGTGGATCTGGATCCCCGGCGTGCTGATCATCGTCGTGCTGCTGGCACTCTTCGGGTTGGGGATCGCGCTGGCCCTGTCGGTGGCCAACGTCTACTTCCGCGACACCGCCCAGTTCGTCGGCATCTTCATGCAGATCTGGTTCTACGCGACCCCGATCGTCTACCCGCTGCACCTCATCCGGGACAAGGAAGCGCTCTGGGCGCAGCAACGGCCGCGACTTCCCGCTCGTGACGGTCTACGAGCTCAACCCGATGGAGCGGTTCGCCTCCGTGTTCCGCAGTCTGCTCTACGACAACCGCTTCCCCGAGTGGGGCGACATCGCCTACTGCTTCGTGGTGGCGGTGCTGGTCCTGGCCCTGGGCGGCTGGGTCTTCAGCCGCTTCCAGGGCAAGATCGCGGAGGAACTGTGACCGACATCGCTGTCCAGGTCACCGATGTCGCCAAACGGTTCCGGCTCTACCGGGAGCGCAACCAGTCCCTGAAGGCCGCGCTGATGCGCGGCAAGCGCGCCGCCTTCGAGGAGTTCTGGGCACTGCAGGACGTCTCGTTCGACATCCCGACGGGCTCCACGTTCGGCCTCATCGGCGAGAACGGCTCCGGCAAGTCCACGATGCTCAAGTGCATCGCGCGGATCCTCGAGCCCGACCGCGGCTCGGTCACGGTGAACGGCCGGATCGCCGCCCTGCTGGAGCTCGGCTCCGGGTTCCATCCCGAGCTGTCGGGGCGTGAGAACGTCTACCTCAACGGCTCGATCCTGGGCCTGACCAAGCGCGAGCTGGACGCCAAGTTCGACAGCATCGTCGACTTCTCCGGCATCGAGGAGTTCATCGACCAGCCGGTGAAGAACTACTCGTCGGGTATGTACGTGCGGCTCGGCTTCGCCGTGGCGATCAACGTGGACCCGGACATCCTGCTCGTCGACGAGGTCCTCGCCGTGGGTGACTCCGCGTTCCAGGAGAAGTGCATGGACAAGTTCGCCGAGTTCCGCCGGCAGGGCAAGACGGTCGTCATCGTCAGCCACGCCATGGGCTCGCTGCGGTCGATGTGCGACAACGCGGTGTGGCTGGAGCACGGCCGCGTCATCCGGGAGGGCAAGGCCACCGAGATCGTCGACGGCTACATCGACGCATCGCACCACTCCCGGGCCGACACCGTGGTGGACACCGAGATCAACACCGACGACGCCGGCGGGTCCGGCGAGGTGAAGATCGTGTCGGTCGACCTGCTCGACGACGAGTCTCGTCGCCGCGACCGCTTCCGCACCGGCGACCGGGTGACCGTACGCGTCTCCTACGAGGCGTCCGAGCACGTCCCCGACGCGGTCTTCGGACTCGCGCTGGAGAACCTCGACGGGGTCTACGTCTGGGCCCACAACACCGAGGACGCCGGCACCGACATCCGCACGCTCACCGGGTCCGGCGCGGTCGAGCTGGTCATCCCGGCGCTGCCCCTGCAGCCGGGGACGTTCGAGTTGACCGCGGCCATCACCAACACCAGCTCGCACCTGTTCCACGTGCTGCGCCACGTCGTGCGTTTCCACGTCGACGTCGGCAACCCCCGGGAGTCCGGTGGCGTCGTCACCTTCTCCGGTCGCTGGCAGCAGTTGTGAGCCCCGTTCGACGCCGAGCGGCATGATTCCGTCGCCACACATGATCGGCACTCACCGGGAGGGCACCTTGCGTCGCGTCATCATCTACCTCTTCCACGATGCGCAAGGCATCGTCGACGAGTACGTCACCTACAAGCTGCAGGCCCTGCGGCCGTTCGCCGAGCACATCTTCGTGGTGGCGAACTCGTCGTTGACCGCGGCGAGCCGGGACGCCCTCGAGGAGGTCGCCGACACGGTCTGGGCGCGGGAGAACAAGGGTTTCGACGTCTGGGGCTACAAGGAGTCGCTGCAGGCCTTCGGCATCCAGCGACTCGCCGCCTACGACGAGGTCATCCTGATGAACTACACGTTCTTCGGGCCGATCTACCCGTTCGCCGAGACCTTCGAGAAGATGGACGCGCAGCCCGATCTCGACTTCTGGGGGCTGACCGCGCACAAGGCCGACCACGAGCACCCGGTGCACCTGCAGTCGCACTGGATCGCCATCCGCCGGTCGATGTTCATGTCGATGGAGTTCGCCCGGTACTGGCAGGACATGCCGATGATCAGCTCCTACTCGGAGTCGATCTACCTGCACGAGAGCCGGTTCACCCAGCACTTCGCCGACCGCGGCTTCACCTTCGCGGTGACCTACGACCCCGACGACTACCCGGCGCCGTCCCCCATCTTCGAGAGCGCCCAGCTCATGCTGGACGACCGTTGCCCGATCATCAAACGTCGGCTGTTCTTCCACGAGTCCAGCTACCTGGAGCGCAAGGGCATCCTCGGTCGGCAGCTGATGGAGAAGGTGGCCACCGAGACCGATTACCCGGTCGACCTCATCTGGCGGGACGTGGTGCGTTTCGCCGAGCCGCGCATCCTCTACACGAACTTCACGTTGCTCGACATCGTGCCGGACTTCGTCCAGCAGCCGGCGGTCACGCCGACGCCGCGGATCTGCGTCCTGGCGCACATCTACTACGACGACATGACCGACGAGATGATGGGGATGATCGAGAACATCCCCGTTCCCTACGACATCGTCGTCACCACCACCGACGCCACCAAGAAGGCCGCCATCGAGGCGGCGCTGGCCCGCTACGAGCTGCGCCGCGCCGAGGTCCGGATCGTGAAGTCCAACCGCGGCCGCGCCGAGAGCGCATTCCTCATCACCTGCCAGGACATCCTCACCTCCGGTGACTACGACCTGATCCTCAAGGTGCACTCCAAGAAATCGCCGCAGGACGGGCACAACCTCGGCCACCTGTTCAAGCACCACAGCATGGACAACCTGCTGAACTCCAAGGAGTACGTGGCCAACCTGCTGGCGACGTTCGAGCAGGACCCGACCGTCGGGATGATCTTCCCGCCGGTGGTGCAGATCGGGTTCCCGACCATCGGGCACGCCTGGTTCACCAACCGCGAGCCGGCCAAGCAGCTGGCCGACACGCTCGGGGTCAAGACACCTTTCGACCGCAGCACCCCGATCGCCGCGTACGGCGGGATGTTCTGGGCGCGGCCGGAATCGCTGCTCAAGCTGACCTCGCACGCGTTCACCTTCGAGGACTTCGGCACCACCGACAACGCCTACGCCGACGGGTTGCTCGGCCACGTCGTCGAACGGCTGTGGGCCTACACGGCCATGGACGCGGGCTACACCGCCCGCTCGGCGATGACCACCGAGTGGGCCGCGGTGAACTACGCGTTCCTGGAGTACAAGCTGGACCGGGTCGCCGCGATGCTCGCCGGATACACCGAGGAACAGGTCGCCGTCATCAACACCCTGGCGTCCGGGAACTCGATGGACGGCAACCTGCTGTACCACCTCAAGCGGGTGCTGGACATCGCTTTCCCGCGGCTCAGCCGGGCCCTTCGGCCGGCGTACCGCGTCGCGCGCGGGGCCCGGGCGCTGACCGCGCGCCGCTGACCTCCGCAGCCGCAGACCGTCACCCCGACTGACATCACCGCCCAGCTGGTCGGCCAAGAAAGGAACGCTGAAGCCATGCCTTCGTCCAAGTACGACATCGAGGTCGACCTGAACGCGGAAGGCACCTCGCACCGCATGATGGTCGATTTCGTCGGTTCCAACAAGGTCGTGCTGGACGTCGGGTGTTCGTCGGGGTACCTGGCCAAGGTGCTGCAGGCCGCCGGGAACACGGTCAGCGGGGTCGAGTACGACCCCGAGGCGGCCGAGATCGCCGAGCAGTACCTGGCGAAGCTCATCGTCGCCGACCTCGAGAACGACGATCTGGCCGAGCTCTTCGGTGACGACCGGTTCGAGGTCATCGTCTTCGGCGACGTGTTGGAGCACCTTCGCGACCCCCTGACGACGCTGCGGCAGGCCCGCCGGCTGCTCACCCCGAACGGCTACATCGTCATCTCGATCCCCAACATCGCTCACGGCGATGTGCGGATGTCGCTGATGCTCGGCCGCTTCGAGTACCGCAACCTGGGGCTGCTGGACAACACGCACGTGCACTTCGTGACCCGGGCGACGTTGCGGGAGCTGCTCCGCGACGCGGGCTTCGTGGCCACCGACGTCCAGGTCACCCACGCCCCGCTCTTCGAGACCGAGCTCGGCATCAGACGGGACGAAGTCCCCGCCGGCGTGCTCGAGATGGTCCAGGCCGACCCGGACTCGACGACCTACCAGTTCGTCCTCACCGCGGTCCGCCAGGACGCGACGCAGCTCGAAGAGGGCGTGGCCTGGGAGCTGGCCGAGGCCAAGCGCGAGCTGGTGCGGCTCCGCGCGGAGAACGGCCGGATTCCGTCCCTGGAGCAGGCGATCGACCGCGAGCACGCCGAGATCGGCAACCTGAACGGCCAGCTCACGAACGCGCGGGCCGAGGTCGGGTCCCTGCGGGCTGCGGTCGACGAGGCCCAGAAGCGGGCGTCGCTGCTCGAGACGGCCAACAACGTGCTGGGCGCGGCGCTCGAGGAGGCCCGCGCGGCCGCCGGCGACATGGCGGCACTGTCGGCCACCCGCACCCTCAAGCTGCGCGCCCGAATCCTGCGATTGCTGGGCAAGTGATGCGGCGCCGCAAGATCCTCATCGTCAGCCCCGACCGGCTCGGGGTCCGGATGGCCGGGCCGGCCATCCGGGCGGTCAACATGGCCCTGGTGCTGGCCGCCGAGCACGACGTGCGGATCGCCACCTGGCACCGGTCGGACTACACCAACCCCGCCTTCGGTGTCGTCCACACCCCACTGGACGACGGCGAGGTGTCGATGCTGGAGCAGGTCGGCTGGGCGGATCTGCTGATCCTGCAGGGGCTGGCCCTGAACGTCTTCGCGAGCCTGCACGGGACCGACCGGATCGTCGTCTGCGACCTGTACGACCCGTTCCACCTGGAGCAGCTCGAGCAGGCGCGGGAGCTGGAACCGGCGGCCTGGCGGCAGCAGGTCACCAGCACCACCGAGGCCCTCAACGAGCAGCTGAAGCGCGGCGACTTCTTCATCTGCGCGAACAACCGGCAGCGCGACTTCTGGCTGGGCCAGCTGGCCGGCGTCGGGCGCGTCAACCCGGACAACTACCTGGCCGACAACACCCTGGACAAGCTGATCGCGCTGGTCCCGTTCGGCACCGAGAACGAACCGCCGCAGCCGTCGGCGCACGCCATCAAGGGCGTCGTCCCGGGCATCGGGTCCGACGACAAGGTGCTGATCTGGGCCGGCGGCGTCTACAACTGGTTCGATCCGCAGAGCCTGATCACCGCAGTCGCCGACGTCGCGCAGCGGCACCCGAGCGTGCGGCTGTTCTTCCTCGGGATGAAGCACCCCAACCCGGACGTGCCGGCCATGCGGTCCGCGGCCGAGGCGATGGCGTTGTCGGATCAGCTGGGACTGACCGGCAGGCACGTCTTCTTCAACGCCCAGTGGGTCGACTACGACGAGCGGAAGAACTACCTCGCCGACTCCGACGCCGGCGTGACCACCCACTTCGAGCATCTCGAGACCCGGTTCTCGTTCCGCACCCGGGTGCTGGACTACCTGTGGGCGGGGCTGCCGATCATCACCACCCGGGGGGACGACTTCGCCGAACTGGTGGCGAAGCGCGACCTCGGTGCGGCCGTCCCGGAGCGGGACGTCGCCGCGCTGGTGGCGGCCATCGAGAGCGTGCTGTACGACCCGGTGATGGCGGCGCGGACCAAGGCCAACGTGATCGAGCTGCGTCCCGAGTTCACCTGGGAGCGGGTCCTGGAGCCGCTGACCGCGTTCTGCCGCAATCCCCTGCCGGCACCGGACCGGCTCGCCCCGCTGTGGGCCCGCGCCGGCGCCGGGACCGCGCCGGCGGGTGCGTCGGCGCCCGTCGCCGCGCCGGTCCGGCGGGTGCTGCGGCTGGTCCGCCGGATCGTCCGCGGCATCCTGCGCCGCATCCGGGCCTGACCCGCCGTCCCCCGTCACCCCGCCCGAGCGTGCCGACCGGTCCTCCGCGGCCTGCGGTCGACCGGCGGCCGGCCGGTTCAGCGCTGCAGCGCCGCGCCGATCTCCTCGCCGAACCGGTCGCTGAGCAGCCGGGAGAACGTGGCGGTGAGGTGTGAGGACGGCGAGTCCTGGTAGACGAGGACGTTGCCGATCACGCTCTGGCACTCGGTCGCCGTGCAGAACACATCGTCCAGGTTGACCGCGTCGATCCCCAACGAGGCCGCGATCGGGGCGATGCGGTCGGGGACGTCGCGCAGCGCGGCGGCCACCGGCGTGGTGCAGGCGGCGGCCTGGCCGGCGTTGCCACCGCTCGCGTCGATGCAGGCGTAGGTGCTGGTGGGGTGGAACGGCACGTCGTCGATCGGCAGCAGCTTCACGCCGGCGCCGTGCAGCCGCGTCAGGTAGTCCACGACGCCGTCACCCGGCGACAGCGAATCCCGGTAGGCGCTGACCAGGACCAGGTCGAAGTCGCCGCCCACGATGTCGTCGAAGCCCTGCCGGCCGCCGCCGCAGGCGGGGAGCAGCCCGGCGTCGCAGTTCATCCCGGTGATGGTGGTCAGCCGCCAGTTGTTCGCGGTGGCCGCCCCGATCAGCGCCGGGATGTAGTGGGCCGCGTGCGAGTCGCCGACGAGCGCGATCCTGACGGTCGCGTCCTCCGGGCCGTGGGTGCACTCGTGCGGGCCCGAGGCGTCGAAGTCGAAGCAGTCGAACATCTGGCCGTAGTCGGTGCTCCGGTTGGCGATGCTGGGCACCAACGGCGCGTCCGGGTCGGTCGCCTGGGTCAGGGTGGTCGTCGGCAGCGCAGTGGTGACGGCGGCCGCGGTGGTCGCGGTCCGGCCGATCACGATCAGCGCGGAAGCGCACATCAGGCAGACGGCGATGATGCCGGCGATGCCCGGGTAGAAGCCGCGGCGCGCCCGGGACGTCCAGAAGGTGCCGAACCGGAACGGGTCCTCGACGGTGACCTTGCTGACGGCGGCCAGCACGATGGAGCCCACGATGATGACGATCTTGTCCACCGTGGTCAGCGCGGTGTGGCCGACGGCGAACGGCAGGATGATGATCAGCGGCCAGTGCCACAGGTAGATGCCGTAGGAGATGTCCCCGATCCAGGTCAGCGGCCGCAGGCGCGCCAGGTTGGTCGGTGACACCACGCCCTGGATGTCGCCCGCCCACAGCAGCAGTGCGGTACCGACGACGGGGAACACCGCAGCCGTGCCCGGGAACGGCGTCGCCTCGGTGATGAGGAACAGCGACCCCACGATGAGCGCGGCCCCCAGCCAGCACGCGGCCAGCCGGATCCACCACCAGGTGTCGCGGACGGCGTCCCGGTCCGCGCTGGTGCCGCGGCGGCCGACGAACACGACCAGCCCGCCGAGGGCGAACTCCCAGGCGCGGGTGGTGGTGGCGAAGTAGGCCACGCTCTCCCGGGCCGCGGTCAGGTACAGGGAGTAGGCGAACGAGCTCGCCAGCACGAGTCCGACGCCGAGGCACGCGCCCCGCCGGATCGCCACCCCACGGTCGGCCCCCGAGCGGGCGGCGATCCGCGCCGCGATCAGCGACGCGGCCAGGATGAGCAGCGGCCAGCAGAGATAGAACTGCTCCTCCGCCGACAGCGACCAGAAGTGCTGGGTGGGTGCCGGGGTCTGGTCGCGCGCCAGGTAGTTGACCGAGTCGTCGGCCAGCATCCAGTTCTGCACGTAGAGCGCGGAGCCGATCGCGTACTTCAGCGACGACGACCAGGTCGACGCGGGCATGAACACCAATGTCGCCACGACCGTGGCCAACAGCACGATCGACGACAGCGGCAACAACCGGCGGGCGCGGTTGGCCCAGAACCGCCCGAGCCGGATCCCGTGGGCCCCGGTGGCGCTGCGGACCAGGTGCGAGGTGATCAGGAAGCCCGAGATCACGAAGAAGACGTCGACCCCGACGAAACCGCCACTCATCCGGTTCGGCCACAGGTGGTACAGCAGCACGGCCCCGACGGCCACCGCCCGCAGCAGCTGGATGTCCGGGCGGAGGTCCTTCTGCGCACCCTTCGGTTCCGGGTCCACCGTCACGAACCGGGGGTCGCGCCGGACCCGCGGCGACTCGATCACCACGGGAGGACCATGACGACCCGCGGTCGGCTGCGCTCGGGGAGGCACCGGGGCGCAGCGGCGCGGGTGACGGTCAAGAGGAGGATCCTTCGCGGGTGGAGAGCGGCGCCTGGTACCGATCGCGCGGCAGGCAGCCCTCACGATATCGCGGTACCCCCGCCGACCGGGGCAGGAGAATGGTCACGTACCGTCGCGCCGCGCCCCCGGGCCCGCCCGGCAACACGCAGAGTCACTCGTCGGAGGGCGACCGGCCGACCATCCTGGTTAAGGTGTTCACGGCCCGGCGCCGCCCGCCGGCCGCCGACCGTTCGACGTCAGTCGAGCCCGCGTGACACGCGACGAACCGAAGGACACTCGTGAGCACCTGCCTCATCACCGGAGGTGCCGGCTTCATCGGCTGCGCGCTGTCGTCGATCCTGCCGGACCACTTCGACCGGGTGGTCGCCATCGACAACCTGCACCCCCAGGTGCACCCGAGCCGCGACCGGCCGGCCGACCTCGACCCCCGGGTCGAGCTCGTCATCGGCGACGTGACCTCGGCCGCGGACTGGGACGCCCTGCTGGCCGACGTGGACCCCACGGCGGTCATCCACCTGGCCGCCGAGACCGGCACCGGCCAGTCGCTCACCGAGGCCACCCGGCACGCGAAGGTCAACGTCGTCGGCACCACC
Organism: uncultured Actinomycetota bacterium; assembly: GCA_963700115.1. Taxonomy (GTDB): domain Bacteria; phylum Actinomycetota; class Actinomycetes; order Mycobacteriales; family Nakamurellaceae; genus Nakamurella. The sequence goes on from OY969473.1 coordinate 2,910,236, forward strand.
GAGCTGCTCGACGCGCTCGTCCGGCACGCGGTCGACGGCCGCTCGCTACCGGAGCGGATCGTGCTCACGTCCAGCCGGGCGGTGTACGGGGAGGGCGCCTGGACCGACGCCGACGGCCACGAGGTGTACCCCGGCCAGCGTTCGCGGGCGATGCTCGAGTCCGGGACCTGGGACTTCCCCGGCCTGACCGCGACCCCGTTCAACTCGCACCGGGTCATCCCCACCCCGACCAGCGTCTACGGGTCGACGAAGCTCGCCCAGGAGAACATCCTCACGTCGTGGTGCCTGGCCATGAACGTGACGCCGGTGCTGTTCCGGCTGCAGAACGTCTACGGTCCCGGCCAGTCGCTGATCAACCCCTACACCGGCATCGTGTCGTTCTTCGCGCAGCGGGCGCAAGGCCGGCGAGGTCATCCCGGTCTACGAGGACGGCGAGATCATCCGCGACTTCGTGTTCATCGACGACGTCGCGAACGCCCTGGTGGCCGGCACCCTGTCGTCGCCGGCGACCACCCAGCCGTACGACATCGGCTCCGGCGAGGCGACCAGCATCCTGCGACTGGCCGAGATCACCGCCGCCCATTACGGCGCGCCGGCGCCGCAGATCAACGGGAAGTTCCGGGACGGCGACGTCCGGCACGCCTCCTGCACCATCGAGGAATCGACCGCCGCCCTCGGATGGGCGCCCCGGGTCATGGTCGAGGAAGGCATCCAGCGGCTGTGCCGCTGGATCGACGGGCAGGCCGCCGCAGCGGACGACCGCTCCTGACCCCGGTCCGGCCGGCCGGTCTCCGCCGCTTCGAGACTTCGAAACGCCGATTCCCGGCGACCCTGGAGCGGGTCACCGGGAATCGGCGTCTTCGGCGGAGCGCTGAGGGTCAGACGCTCTTGCAGCCCAGCAGGGTGTTGGCCCCGCCGCTGATCGAGATCGAGAAGACGCACGCGGTGACGGCGCCGCCCCCGTGGGCCACGGTCGCGCTGAAGCCGTGCGTCCCGGTGATCCCGAAGACGCCGTTGACGTCATTGCGCTGCACGTTGCTGGTGACCTGGGCCACGCCGGCACCGTTGAGGTAGACGTGGACCTGGTTGGCGCTGCTGCTCGACGACGGGTCCAAGGACCAGCCGCCGACGGTGATGCCGTTGGCGGTGCGGGTCACCTGGTCCAGCGAACCGGTCGCGGCGACCGGAGCGGCCAGCGTGCGGCAGCCCAGCAGGGTGTTGTCGCCACCGCTCATCGAGATGGAGAACACGCAGACCTCGGCCCGACCGGCGGGGGCCGGCACGGTGTTGCCGAAACCGTGGTTGCCGGTGAGCCCGAACACGGAGTTGACATCGGTGCGGCTCTTGTCGGCGGTCAGCTGGGTTCCGACTCCGTTGACGTAGACGTGGACCTGGTTGGAGATCGCCCGGTTGGAGGGGTCGTAGGCCCAGCCGGAGACCGCGATGCTGCTCCCGGCGCGGGCGACCGCGTCGATGGAGCCGACGGCGGGCAGCGGCAGCTCGTAGGTGACGGACTTGCAGCCGAGGTCGGCGGTGGCCTGGCCGCCGACCGTGGTGGCGGTGACACAGACCTGGTTGGCGCCGACCCGGGCCGCCAACGAGGTGCTGTAGCCGTGGCTGCCGGTGATGCCGAACACCGCGTTCACGTCGGAGCGGGATTTATTGGCGGTGACCGTGGTAGCCGTCCCGCCGTTGAGCTTGACGCTCACCGTGTTCGACGCCGAGACGTTCTGCGGGTCGTAGGACCAGCCGCTGAGGGAAATGGTGCTGCCGGTCAGGGAGATGGCGTCGAACGAGCCGACCGGGGGCTTGGTCGGGTTCCAGTTCACCGTCTTGCAGAGCAGCAGGGTGTTGTCGGTGCCGGTGACGGACAGCGCGAAGACACACACCGTGTTGTCGCCGACCGCGGCGCGGGCGGTGCCGCTGAAACCGTGGGTGCCGGTGATGCCGTAGGCGCCGTTGACGTCGGCCCGGTTGGCGTTGGCGGTGAGCTGGGTGCTGAACGCGCCGTTCACGTAGACGTGGACCGGGATCGAGGCGGTGGAGCTGTTCGGGTCGAAGGCCCAGCCGCTGAGCCGGATGGTGGCGTCGGCGACCGTCACCGAGTCCGTACTGCCCCGCGGGGTGGAGTACTCCTGGCCGGCCTCGACCTTGTCCGTGAACGTCATGGTGTTGAAGCTGGCGCCGTTGCTCGCGGTGACGCTGCCGATGCCGATGTAGCGGTAGCTGGCGCCCAGGATGTTCGCGCGGTGACCGGGCGAATCCATGTAGGCGGCGAAGATGGCGTCGGCGGTGGTGGAGGTGGGCGTCCACTTGGCGACGTTCTCGGCCCAGGCCGTGCGGTTGGCCGCACCGTAGCGAAGGGACTGCTCGAAGGCGTCGGGGTTGTGCTCGAGCTCGTAGCCGGTGGCGCCTTCGGCCATCCGCCCCGACCAGAACAGCGACAGGTTGGTCAGGCCGACCGCGGCCCGCACCTGGGTGACTCCGGCAGTGGCGCGGGCCGTGTTGACCAGGTCGAGCATCCGGTCGTCGAACGCCGTGAGCCGCGGTCCGGCGGCGTTGGCGGCGGTCGCCCCGGCGAACAGGGAACCGGCGGTTCCGACCAGGGTCAGGACGACCACCATGAACAGACGCAGGAACGGGCTCAGCGCGCGGCCGACGGCCGCGGGCCGGACTACGGCGGCCTCCGCGGGTCCGGAGGCGGGTGGCGCAGCGGGGAAGGACATGGGCGGTGAGGACCCTTCACGACGGAGACGAGCGCCGACGAACTTCGCCGACTGGATGTCACTCAACGTATCCGCATATAGCTGTGAGTGACAGTCCCCCGATACGGCGGTTCTGATGTCACGCTCTGCGACCGTCCGACACGTTCCGTATCAGCGATCGTGCTCCGCGCCCGGTGTTACCGCGACAACGAGTGCACACCGGTCACGCGGCCCCTCGTCGTCTCCGGCATGGGTCCAGCGGTGCCGGAAGCAGGGTCGCCGGCGACAGCGGCTTCAGCACACAATGCTGCGGAGGGCCGCGCCGCTGACGGCCCCGCCGCTGACGGCCGCGCCACTCACGGCCGCGCCCCGGCAACCGGTGCCGTGCGACGGACCGACGCGGCAGGAAACGCCACGAGAAAGAGGGAACCGCGGCAGCGAGAGCTCAGCAGGCCGCGGGGACGAAGCTGTCCCGGTGCGTGGCGAACGCCGCCGCGAGCGCGTCCCGCCACGGGCGCAGCGGGGTCAGACCGGCCGCGTTCCAGGCGGTCGGCGACAGCACCGAGTAGGCCGGCCGCGGCGCCGGCCGCGGGAATTCGTCGGTGGTCGTCGGGCGTGACCCGCTCCGGGTCGGCGCCGAGCTCGCTGAAGATCGCCCGGGTGAACTCGAACCAGGTGGTGGCACCGGCGTTGGTGCCGTGCAGCACCCCGCCGGGGACGTCGGCGCCGGCCAGCTCCAGCAGTCCGGCCGCCAGGTCGGCCGACCAGGTCGGCGAGCCGGTCTGGTCGTCCACCACGGCGATGCGTCGGCAGCTTCTTCTCGAGCGCGCACATCGTCTTGACGAAGTTCCCGCCGGTCGCGCCGTAGACCCAGGCCGTGCGCACCACGTGCGCACCCGGATGGGCCGCCAGCACGGCCAGCTCGCCCGCCAGCTTGCTCGCCCCGTACACCGACTTCGGGCCGGTCGGATCGGCCGGCTCGTACGGCCGCTCGCCGTCACCGGGGAACACGTAGTCGGTCGAGACGTGGATCAACCCGAGCCCGTTCGCCGCGGCCGCGGCCGGCCAGCAGCGCCGGGGCCGGTGGCGTTCACCGCGTAGGCGGCGGCCTCGTCGGTCTCGGCGTCGTCCACGGCGGTGTAGGCGGCGGCGTTGATCACCACGCCGCCCGGATGCGTCCCGGGCGAAGTCGGCGACGCTGCGTCGACCGCGACGGGGTCGGTGATGTCCAGCTCTTCGAGCCGTAGGCCGCGACCGGGTACCCGCGCTCGGCGGCCTGCGCGCGCAGGTCCGAACCGAGCTGGCCGCACGCGCCGGTGATCAGGAGGCTGACCATGCCGCGCGGTCAGGCCTTGCGGTCCAGCGCGGCGCGGGTCTTCAGCGGCTCCCACCAGTCGCGGTTGTCGCGGTACCACTCCACGGTCTCGGCCAGGCCCTTCTCGAACGGCACCTGCGGGGCGTAGCCGAGTTCGGCGCTGATCTTGCTGATGTCGACCGAGTAGCGCAGGTCGTGACCCTTGCGGTCCTCGACCGGGACGACCGCGGTCCCAGTCGCGGCCGGTCGCCTCGAGCAGCAGCCCGGTCAGCTCCTTGTTGGTGAGCTCGGTGCCGCCGCCGATGTTGTAGATCTCACCGGGGCGGCCGCCTGGCCAGCACCAGCGCGATGCCGCGGCAGTGGTCGTCGACGTGCAGCCAGTCGCGGATGTTGGGCCGTCGCCGTAGAGCGGCACCGACCCGCCGTCGATCAGGTTGGTCACGAACAGCGGGATGACCTTCTCGGGGAACTGGTAGTGGCCGTAGTTGTTCGAGCAGCGGGTGATGCAGACCGGCAGCTTGTGGGTCTTGGCGTAGGCCCGGGCGACCAGGTCCGACGAGGCCTTCGACGCCGAGTACGGCGAGTTCGGCTGCAGCGGCCACTCCTCGGTCCAGGAGCCCTCGCTGATCGAGCCGTAGACCTCGTCGGTGGAGACGTGGACGAACTTGGTGAGGTTCGCGTCCAGCGACGGCCTGCAGCAGGGTCTGGGTGCCCAGCACGTTGGTCAGCACGAAGTCGGCGCCACCGAAGATCGAGCGGTCGACGTGCGACTCGGCGGCGAAGTGCACGACCGCGTCGGTGGCCTTGATCAGCTCGGCGACCACGGTCGGCGTCGCAGATGTCGCCCTGCACGAAGGTGTAGCGGTCGGAGTCGGCGACCGGACGCCAGATTGGCCAGGTTGCCGGCGTAGGTGAGCTTGTCGAGCACTGTGACCTGCGCACCCTCCAGCCCCGGGTACTGGTCGGACAGGAGGTTGCGGACGAAGGCCGAACCGATGAATCCGGCACCGCCGGTGACGAGAATGCGCATGGGCAGACATTGTGCCCTACCGCGGACCGGGACCGCTGACATCGCGTACCGGCGAGGTGTACCCAGCGTTCCGGTGGCGCGCGGGCGGGCCGGCCGGGCGGCCGCCGGCCACCGCGACCACGGTCACGAAGGCAGCGCGGTGGCCGTGGCGGTACGGGCGGTCGCCGGCGGACGCCGCTAACCTGGGACGAGTTCGGCGCCCCGTTGGCGTGGCGTGCCGCCGGCAGGGTCGGCTCCGTCCGGTCGGGTCGTGGTCCGCAGGCGTCGCGAATGCCGCGGATGTCCGCGGCGCACCCGGTTACCGCCACAGATTCCGAGGAGACTCCACCATGACCGATCACGAGGACGGCCCGCCGTCGCGTGGTCCCCGTCGGTACGGTCCCAGCGCACCGCGTAGCGGCGGTCGGCCGATCGTCCCGCCGCGTGGTCGTTTCGACGACGGCGCCAACTCCCGGGCGTGGTCAGGCCGGCCGGGCAACACCGCGGACCGACGCCGACCCGACAGCTCGGGTCGCTTCCCGCAGGACGACCGACGCCGGCCCGCCGGCGACAACGGTTTCACCGGTGGCCCGTACCAGCCGGACGCACCGGTCGGTCCTCGGGCCTGGTCGGCCGCGGACCGGCCCCCGCCGTCGGACCGTCGGTTCCCGGACCGGGTGTCGGCGGGGGTGCCCGCCCAGAGCGACCGGCGCATCACGGAGCCACGTCGCTCTCCCCCGCTGCCGCCGACCGACGGCCGACCGCGGCCGCCGCACGGTCCGGCGAAGAGACGACGAGCTCGGCCCGCCGCCCGGCCAGGAGACCCGACGCGACCGCTGGCGCCGCAGACTGTGGATCGGTCGGCTGGTCGCCGGCGTGCTGTCGGTCATCACCCTGGTGGGGTCCGGGTTCGTGTCGTTCGTGTCCGACAGCACCGGCCTGCAGGCCAAGGGCATCATCTCCGACTGCGCCGGCGGTTTCACCTGCACCGGCACCACGATCCTGCTCGTCGGCTCCGACGCCCGGGTGGACGCGGAGGGCAACCCGCTCAGCGCCCAGGAGCTGCGGGAGGTGGCCACCGAGGCCACCGGCGGCGGGACCAGCACCGACACGATGATGCTGATCCACATCCCGGCCGGCGGCGGCCGGGCCACCGCGGTGTCGATCCCGCGCGACTCGTGGATCGCGGATCCGCCGCCCGGCCCGTCCAACACCGGCGACGACCTCGTCCCCTACGCGGCCAACAAGGTCAACTCCTTCTACGGCAGCGCGAAGTTCTACACCGCAGGAGAAGCTGGTCGCCGCCGGCGTCACCGATGCCGCCACCCGCGAGCGCGACTCCAGCAACGCCGGCCGCAAGATGCTGATCAGTGTGCTCGAGGACATCACCGGGGCGCACATCGACCACTACGCCGAGATCAACCTGTTCGGCTTCTACCTGCTGTCGAACGCCATCGGTGGGGTCCCGGTCTGCCTGGTCGCACCGGTGAACGACCCGTTGTCCGGCGCCATCTTCGCCGCCGGCGAACAGGAGGTCTCCGGACACCGCGGCGCTGTCGTTCGTGCGGCAGCGGCACGGTCTCCCCAACGGCGACCTGGACCGGGTGCGGCGCCAGCAGGCGTTCCTGTCCGGCGCGATCTCGAAGGTGCTGTCGGTGGGCACCCTGACCAACCCGGCCACCCTGGCGGCGCTGATCGAGGCGGCCAACCGTTCGATCGTGCTCAGCGACGGATTCAACCTGCTGGAGCTGGCCGAGCAGATGTCGTCGATGAGCTCCGGCAACATCAATTTCGAGACCATCCCGACGCACGGTCCGGAACAGAGCACCACCTCCGACGCCCTGCACATCGACGTCGCCGAAATCCGTCAGATGTTCGCCACCATCGACGACGCCGAGGCCGCGGCCGGTTCCGAATCCGAGGTGGCGCCCGCCGAGAAGCCTGTGGACCGGGCCGCGATCTCCGTGGACGTGCAGAACGCCACCGTCACCGGCGGTCTGGCGGCCGGTACGTCCGAGGGCCTGTCGTCGATCGGCTGGGGTGCCGGCGAGGTCAGCCAGTTCCCCGACACCACCGCCGAGGACCAGCGCGCGACGACCACGATCCTCGCCGGCAGCGACGACAGCGCCGCCGCGGCGCTCCTGCAGCAGGATCTGGGCTTCGGCGAGGTCGAGACGGACGACAGCCTCCCGGCCGGCCGGCTGCGGGTCGTCGTCGGACTCGACTCCCCCGACGCCGCCGGCCTGCGGGCTCCGGGCGTCGCCGTCGCCGTTCCGTCGCCGTTGTTCGTCCGGGCCGCCGCCGAGGACCCGATCAACGCCGCCGCCCCGGGTTGCGTGAACTGATGGCGGTCACCCCGGTCATCGACACCGCATTGTCGTCGCTCAGCCTCGACCCGAGCAGGCCACGGGTCACCGGGTACACCGCCGATGGCCGGACCGAGCTGTCCGGGACGGTGCTGCGCAACTGGGCGTCCAAGGTCGCCGGGCTGCTGATCGACGAGCTCGGCGCCTCGCCCGGCGACGAGGTGCTGGTCACCACGCCCGCGCACTGGCAGACCGCCGGCATCCTGCTCGGCGCCTGGTGGGCCGGTCTGTCGGTCAGCGACACCGACGGTCCGGACGTGGTCGCCGCGTTCGTCCCGCCCGGTGCCGACAGCGACTGCGACGAGGTGTTCGTGGTGAGCGGGCACCCGCTCGGGCTCGGGCTCACCGGGCTGCCGGTGCACCAGCGCGATTACACGTCGTCGGTGCTCGGCCAGGCCGACCGCTTCACCGCACGCGCGACAACCCCGTCCGACGCGGGCGTTGCGGTCCGGGAGTGACGTACTGCCGGCCGCGGCGCTGCACGGCGCGATGACCGCGCCGTCCGGGATCGTGCCCGGCCAGCGGGTGCTGACCGCGGGTCCGTGGTCCTTCGACGGTCAGGTACCGGGGGTGGTGGAGCTGCTGCTGCGGCCGCTCAGCACCGGCGCGTCGGTCATCCACTCGACCGACCTGGACCCCGCCGGGGACGGCGACGCCTGGGCACACCGGGCGCTCGTCGAGAAGGCGGACGTGACCCTCGGGGTCGACGTGGCGGGGTTGCCCCGGTTGGGCTGAGCGTCCGGTTCCCGCAGCCGATGGCTGGCCCCGTCGAACCCGCGGGTCTCGACGCCGTTGCGGCAGGCCCGGACCGGCTCGACGGGGTGGGTGCGGTGTCTTCTCAGCGCAGCAGCGAGCGCGCCATCACGAGTCGCTGGATCTGGTTGGTGCCTTCGTAGATCTGGGTGATCTTGGCGTCGCGCATCATCCGCTCCGCGGGCAGGTCGCGGGTGTAGCCGGCGCCGCCGAGCAGCTGCACGGCGTCGGTGGTCACCTTCATCGCGGTGTCGCTGGCCAGGCACTTCGCCGCCGACGACAGGAAGGTGGCGTTCGCCGCGCCCGCCTCGGTGGCCTCGGCGGCCTGGTAGACCAGGGTCCGGGACGCCTCGATGGCCATCGCCATGTCAGCGACCATGAACTGCAGCCCCTGGAACTCCGACAGCGACTTGCCGAACTGGCGGCGGTCCTTCAGGTAGCGGATCGAGAGGTCGAGCGCGCCCTGGGCGATGCCGACGGCCTGCGCCCCGATGGTCGGCCGGGTGTGGTCCAGGGTCGCCATCGCGGTACGGAATCCGGTCCCCGGCTCGCCGATGATCCGCCACGACGGAATGCGGCACTGCTGGAAGTGGATCTCCCGGGTCGGCGATCCCTTGATCCCGAGCTTGCGCTCCTTGGCGCCGACCTCGAAGCCGGGATCGTCGGCGTGCACGACGAACGCAGAAATGCGCTGTGATGCCTTCCCGCTCGCCGGTTCGGTCACCGCCATCACGGTGTACCAGCGGGAGACCCCCGCGTTGGTGATCCAGCATTTGGTGCCGTTGAGCACCCACTCGTCCCCGTCGGCGGCCGCACGGGTCCGCATCGCCGCCGCGTCGCTGCCGGCCTCCCGCTCGCTCAGCGCGTAGGAGATCATCGCCTCGCCGGACGCGATCGACGGCAGCACCGCCTGCTTCAGCTCCTCGGAGCCGCTCAGCAGGACGGGCATCGAGCCCAGCTTGTTCACCGCCGGGATCAACGACGACGACGCGCAGACCCGCGCCACCTCCTCGATCACCAGCAGCGTGGTCAGCGCGTCGGCGCCGGCCCCGTCGTACTCCTCGGGGATGTGCACGGCGTTGAACCCGGCCGCGGTCAGTGCTTTCTGGGCCTCGACGGGGTAGCGCTCGTCCTCGTCGCACGCGGCGGCCCAGGGCGCGATCTCCTTCTCCGCGATCTCGCGGACCCCCTCACGCACCGCGAGTTGCTCGTCCGTCAGAGCGAAGCGAGTGGTCATGGGCGAGACGTTACCCGCCAGTAGCTTCCAGCCGGGATGGGTGTGGTGCAAGGTCCCGCGGACACGCCGATCGGGCCCCTCTCCTCGTGCCGAAGTTGTCCACAACGCCTGTTTCCGCTGTTCACCGGTGGACAACCCAGGCCGCTCGTCGAACGTCTGTCCTAACGTCAGCTCCATGTCCGACACCGCTCTCTCCCCCGCCGCCGAGCGCGGCGCGGCGCTGCTACGGGAGATCGCGGACCGGATCGAGTCACTCCGTGCGTTGCCGTACGCCGCCGTGTCCGGTGCCGAGCTGGCCCACCTGGCTCAGGCGACCGAGGCGATGGCCAGGACCGTCCACGCGGTCCAGCTCCGCCAGACCGATGAGATCGACCAGCGCGGGATGGCTGCGGCCGTGGGATGCCCGTCCACCGCAGCGCTGCTGCGGCAGCTGCTGCGGATCGCCGCGCCCGACGCCCGCCGACGGGTGCGGGCGTCGCGCACGGTGCACGCCCAGCTGCTGCCGTCCGGCGACACCGTGCCGCCCATGCTGCCGGTGCTCCAGGCTGCGATCGAGAGCGGACACCTGGCCGACACGCATGTCGACACCGTCGTGACGACGATGCAGAGCCTGCCGGCCGCACTCGACGACGCCGTCCGTCGCGAGGCCGAGCAGCAACTCGTCGGCTACGCGCTCGACCTCGACCCGGATCAGTTCCGTAAGGTCGCCGCCCACCTCGCCGACGTGCTCTCCCCCGACGGCGGACTCGACCAGGCCGAGGCCTTCCGCCGGGCCGAACTCCACCTCGGCACGCGTCACGCCGCCACCGGCCTCACCTCGTTCAGCGGGCGCCTCGACGATCTGTCGATCGAGACGCTCCGGGTCGCCATCGACGGCCTCGCCGCGCCGACCCCCGAGACGGACGGGGTCAGGGACCTCCGGTCGGCTGCCACCCGACGGGCCCACGCCCTCGTCGAGGTCGTCCGCCGCGCCGTCGACCACACCGACCTCCCCGCCCACGGTGGACGCCGCCCGCAGGTGTCGGTGACGTTGAACTGGGACGTCCTGCAGCAGCGGATCGGTACCGCAGTCACCGACAGCGGTGTCACCCTCTCGGCCGGCACCGCACGACGGCTGCTGTGTGATGCCGAGATCATCCCGGCCGTGCTGAACGGTGAAAGTCAGGTGCTCGACCTCGGGCGCAGCAGCCGCACTTTCAACCAGGCCATTCGCCGGGCGATCACCCTGCGGGACCGCGGCTGTGCGTTCCCCGGCTGTGACCGGCCACCGTCCTGGACCGACGTGCACCATCTGCGGTTCTGGAAACGCGACCTCGGCACCACCGGCTACGACAACGGCTGCCTGCTGTGCGCCTACCACCACACCGAGATCCACCGGGAGTCCTGGCACGCCCGGATGTCGACCGACGGGGTGCCGGAGTTCCTCCCGCCGCCGTGGATCGACCCGGACCGGCGTCCCCGCCGCAACACCGTCCACCACCTCGCCTCCGACAGTGGTGCGGGGTGAGCGGTCGCACGTCGAGCTCAGTCCCGCATCGTCCAGTGGGCGTAACGGTCGCTTTCGTCCCCGAGCGGGACGGTTTCCACCGGCCGGTACCGCGGTCCGCTCTCGGCGCCGATCCGCGACTCGAAGATGACCAGCTCACGTGCCGTCCAGGACGGACCTTCGTAGAGCGCGATCTCGTCGACCACGGCGGAGAGCTCGGCCCGCTCGCGGGTACGGGCGACCGTCAGGTGCGGCACCTGCTCGTCGGCGGCCAGCGCGGTGAAGGCGTCCACCTCACCGGCCAGACCGACCCAGACCGCACGCGCCATCCACGGGTGCGGGAACGCACCGGCGCCCGCCAGCCGCAGGGTCATCGGCCGCGACCGCAGCGCCCGGCGCTCCCATCGGTCGCTCTGGCGCTCGACCTCCCACCGACCACATTCCCCGAGGAACTGAAGGGTCAGATGCCAGCGAGCGGGTTTCGTCCACCGAAGATCGGACCGGGCGGTGCGAAGCCCGTCCAGGTACTCCTCGAGGTGGTTGACGGCTTCGGGGGTGGCACGAGGGCCACGAAGAGCCGCATCAACCAGCGATGGCCCGCTGCAGGGCCGCATCCTTGTCGATCACCATGGCCGCGAGACTATCGGCATGGTCGGCCAGCCGACCAGCGAGTTCCGGCGACGAGGTGGCCAGGATGCGGATCGCGAGCAGGCCCGCGTTCGCTGCCCCGCCGATGGACACGGTGGCGACCGGGATGCCGGCCGGCATCTGCACGATCGACAGCAGCGAGTCCATCCCGTCGAGCCGGGACAGTGGTACCGGGACGCCGATGACCGGCAGCACCGTGGTGGCTGCGACCATTCCGGGCAGGTGGGCGGCGCCACCGGCACCGGCGATGATGACCTTGAGTCCACGCCCGGCCGCCGACCGTGCGTACTGGATCATCCGGTCGGGGGTGCGGTGCGCCGACACCACTGACACTTCGTGGGCGACACCGAACTCGCGCAGGGTGTCGGCCGCGGCCTGCATCACGTTCCAGTCCGAATCCGAACCCATGATGACGCCGACCACGGGAGGGGCGCCCCGATCGACCTCCGGCTGCGCGTTCATCGAACCACCGTCTCACGCTCGGGCGCCGCCGCCGAACCGTGACCGGGCAGCGTGTAGCCGTCCGGCCAGACCCCGGTGGACAGGTAGTGGCCGGCGAGCTGGGCGGTCCGCCGCACCTCGGTCAGATCGGCGCCCCCGACGTTGACGTGCCCGAGCTTGCGGCCGGGGCGGAACGACTTCCCGTACAGATGCACCTTCGCTGTCGGGAACCGCGCACCGAGGTGGTGCACCCGCTCGTCCATCCCGGTCGCCGGCACCCCGGCCGGCGGTTCGGCGCCGATCACGTTGGCCATCACGGTCCACGGGTGCACCGCGGTCGTCGCACCGAGCGGGTAGTCCAGCACCGCTCGCAGATGCTGCTCGAACTGGCTGGTCACGGCACCGTTCTGAGTCCAGTGCGCGGAGTTGTGCGGCCGCATGGCCAGCTCGTTGACGACCAGGCCGTCCGGGTGGGCGGCGCTCGGCACCACCTCGAAGAGCTCCACTGCGAGGACCCCGACCACGTCGAGGGTGGCGGCGATCTGCAGGGCCAGCTCCCCGGCGGCGACGGCGCGGTCACCGGACAGGTCCGGCGCCGGCGCGATGACCTCGACGCAGATGCCGTCCTGCTGGACGGTCTCCACGACCGGCCACGCGGCGGCCTGCCCGAACGGGGAGCGGGCGACGACCGCGGCCAGCTCGCGCTGCAGCGGCACCAGCTCCTCGACGAGCAGGTCGGCGCCGGGCAGCCCGGCCAGCACGTCGGCGGCCGCGGCCGCGTCCCGGAGCACCCAGACCCCGCGTCCGTCGTAGCCACCGCGGCAGGTCTTGAGCACCACCGGCCAGCCGTGATCGTCGGCGAAGGCGGTGACCGCGGGCAGCGGGTCGCTGCCGGTGTCGAGGACTGCGAAGGCGGGGACCGGAAGTCCGAGCTCGGCGAGCCGGCGCCGCATCGCGCCCTTGTCCTGCGCGAACACCAGCGCCGCCGCGGACGGCAGCAGCGTGTGGCCTTCCGCGGCGAGGGCGGCGATCAGCTCGTTGGGGACGTGTTCGTGGTCGAAGGTGACCACCTCACAACCGGCGGCGAAACGGCGCAGTGCGTCGCCGTCGGTGTGGGTCCCGATCTCGACGTCGGCGGCGACCAGCGCCGCACAGTCATCGGCGGATTCGGCCAGCACCCGCAGCGACTGTCCCAGTGGTATCGCCGCCTGGTGCGTCATCCGGGCGAGTTGTCCGCCGCCGACCATTCCCACCCGGGGCATCCCGGTACGCGCGTCCACGACCCGAGAGCCTAACGGGCCGGCGGACCGGCCCGGCTCAGCGCCCGAGTTCGGCGACCAGCGCGCGGGCGCCCTGGTAGCTCGACGGCAGCGGCTCGACCCACACCCGCGGCCGCGGACACCTCGGACTCCGGGTCGGCCTGCGTGCGGGTGGTGACCAGCCGGGCGAGCAACTGGACGCGACGGTCCAGGGTCGGCGTCCGGCGGGTGAGCGCGACGGCCATCGGCTCGCCCAGGCGGGCCAGCGACTCGCCGGCATCGAACACGACGCGCATGCTCTCGCCGATGTGGATCATCGGCAGCACCCGCTGCCACACGCTGCGGGTGGCGAGTTCGACGCGCACCACAGCGAGCGCGTACTCGGCGGACGGATCGAGCCCGTTCGCCCCGCACGAGGCGTAGACCTCGGCGAGGCGCAGCATCAGGTAGTCCTTGGAGGCGAGACCGGTCAGCGGGTCCGACAGCTCGGCGCTCGGACCGACGACGCGGTCGGCCCAGCCGAGAGACACCGCGCGGCGCAGCATCTCGGCGTGCTTGGGGTGCACCAGCGGCGATCAGCTGGTCGATGTCGGCGAGCGTCTCACCGAGGGCCACGCCGGACGCGGCGCGAACGCGACCGAGCCGCTCGGTGGCCGGGAAGACGTCACCGTTGCCGGCGAGCGCCTCGCACACGGCGTCGACCGCCGGGCTGTCCCAGTCGGACGGGAAGGCCCACGAGGCCGCCAGAGAGCGTTGGGACCACTCTTCCCGCAGCGTGCTCGCCGATACCACCATCGCCAGCCTCATCCGAGTGGTTCCCATCCTGTCGTTCACTGTCGTCGTCCGGGCCGCGTGGGCGGCTCGCATTCCTTGTGAGAGGAACGCCGGTGCTCGCTGCCCGTCACGCGGAGCCGACCACCTTTTGTGAACGTCGTCCGACCGGATCATCGTGCCGGGTCGCCGGTCACGTTCTGCAACCGGGGTGGTGGCCTGCTGCGTCCGACCGGGTGCGATCACGGATAGTGACCATTCGCCACTGACAGCGCATATAGGATGCGGGAGAAAGAATTTTGGAACGCCCCGTGACGACGAGGCGGTCTTCGCGTCTCCTCATCGAGGCAGCAACTGGCAACCGCGGGCACCCCAGGCAGCAACGCACCTGTGACCCAGGCGGTCGCCGGCGAGCAGCCTGACCCACCGCACCGCTGGCTGTCAGTCCTGTCCGGCACCACCGCAGCACCCGCATCACGTGCCAGGACCGCTGGTGCACCCCGTCCCACTCTGCACCGCCGTCCGCTCGATGTACCGAAACACCTCGTTGTGACGACATACCGCGCAGTACCCGGAGCAGCACCCGAAGCAGCACCTGAGAGGACGTCCCCGGCCACATGGAGTCGACCGTCGGTTCCGACAACGCTCCCAGCGACGCCGAACTCATCTCCCGGGTCCGGGACGGCGACCGGATCGCCTTCGGCGAGCTCTACGGACGCCACTCCCGGGCCGCCGGCGCCCTCGCCCGGCAGATGTCGGTTTCCGGTGCCGAAGCCGACGACCTGGTTGCGGAGTCCTTCGCCCGTGTCCTGGACACCATGCTCGACGGCCGCGGGCCCGACTCGGCCTTCCGCGCCTACCTCTTCACCACGCTGCGCCACACCGCCTACGACCGGACCCGCAAGGACAAGCGGCTGCACTTCACCGACGACATCACCGCCCACGAGGTGGCCGTGGACGTCGACGACCCGGTGCTGCTGCAGATGGAGAACTCCTTCGTCGCCAAGGCCTTCGGTCAGCTGCCCGAGCGGTGGCGCACCATCCTGTGGCACACCCAGGTCGAGGGCCAGTCCCCCGCCGAGGTGGGCGTCATCCTCGGGATGTCCCCGAACGCGGTGACCTCGTTGGCCTTCCGGGCCCGGGAGGGACTGCGCGAGGCCTACCTCCAGGTCCACATGGCCGAGACGGTCGCCGAACGGTGCCGCGCGACCATCGACCGGCTCGGCGCCTACACCCGCGGCGGACTGTCCAGGCGTGAGACCACTCAGGTCCAGGCACATCTCGCCGAGTGCGACCGCTGTCCGGCGCTGGCCGCCGAGCTGAGCGAGATCAACTCGGGGTTGCGCGGCCTGCTGGCCCCGCTGCTGCTCGGCTCGGCCGCCGCCGGCTACATCGCCACCCTGCCCGCGGTTCCGGTGCTCACCCAGGTCGGTGCGTCCGTGACCGGCGCCGGTGTCGGCAGCGGCCTGGTCAAGCTCGGCGTGGCGTCCAAGATCGGCACCGTCGTACTGACCCCGGCCGTGATCACCGGCGGCATGCTCGCCGCGGCGGTCGCCACCGTCACCGCGGTGGTCGTCGGTCTCGCCACCCCGGGCGGCACGGGCCAGACGGCCGACCCGCTCAACACCCAGTTCTCCCCTTCCGACCCCGATGCGCCCGCGACGGCCGGCACGCCGAACGGCACCGATCCCTTCGCAGGACTGCCCGGGGTCACGGTGACCCCGCCGACGACCGACGGTCAGGGCAACCCGGTCGAGGCCACCCAGGACACCGAGAGCGTCGTGCCGCCGGTCGACCCGGGCGTGCTGGCCGGCGGTCCCGACGACCTGCCGGGCTTCGGCAGCTACCCCGGCACCGGGGTACCGGCCGCGCCGAGCTCGGGCATCCCCGCCCCCACCGGCGACGGCGTCCCGGTGACACCCACACCGGCCGCACCGTCCACCCCGGTGGTCGTGCCGCCGCCGACCCCCCCGGCACCCGGACCCGGCACCACGCCGCCCACAGTCCCCCCGCCCACCACCCCGCCCACCACCCCGCCCACCCCGCCACTGCCCCGCCCACTGCCGAACCCACGAGGCCCCCGACGGCCGCGGTCGTCAACGTCCGGCTCGACACCGGCATCGACAGCCTGACCGCCGGCCGGACCCAGTCGGTGAACCTGACCGTGACCAACACCGGTGGCACCACCCAGCCCGCCGGTAACGCCGTCCTGACTGCGGGGCGAGGCGTCACTCTGGTCGGTGCGGGCGTGTCCACCCCCGCGCTGCGGACCGGCTCGGTGGCCTTCGCGCGCGCCGCCGCCGCACCCGGTGACGTGCTGTGCGACGGCAACACCTGCCCGCTGCCCGAGCTCGCCCCCGGCGCCGGCGTGGCGCTGGTCCTGCAGGTCCAGGTGGACCCGACAGCCACCGCCACGCCGGTGGCCCTGACGGTGTACGAGGAGCCTGTGCTGGACCTGCCCTCGGTCGACGTTTCCAGCGGGTTCGCCTCTGTCCTGGTCGTCCCGACCGGCCCGGTCGAGGCCGGCACCAACAGCCAGTTCGTCCTCACGGCGACCCCCGCGGAGGGCGTCACGAACCCGGGGCCGGTGACCGTGCCGGCCGCGCTGACCCCTGACCTGTACATCTCCGGCACCCCCGAGGGTTGCGTCCCGCTGCCGTCGGGAACCGACTGGGAGTGCGCGCCGAGCGACACCGGAACGGTCGGACCGCTCATTCTGAACACCGTCGCGGTGCCCAGTGCCGAAGGTGACCAGCAGGTCGCCGTGACCGACGCAGGTGGCCGTGAGCTGCAGGCCGAGGCCGTCATCACGGTGATCCCGCTGAACGCCGAGTCGACGGTGAGCATGACCGGTCCGTTCGGCGCCACCTCCATCGCCGCCCCTACGGTGTCCTGCCGCCTGACCGGTTCGGGTGCCCGGAGCGGATGCACCGAGAACGGCGACGCCGAGGTGCCCGCCGAGACGCAGGGTGGCCGTGACCTGGTCACCGGCGGCGGCACCGTCGTCTGGGCCGAGCTGACGTGGGCCGCGGCCGGGGCGACCGGCGACGACACCGTGACCCTGAACGTGAACGGCACCGCAACGTCGGTGACGGGGACTCCACTGCCGGTGGCCGCCTCGGACAAGGGCCTGATGAACGTCCATCACGCGGACGTCACGACGCTGGTCACCGGTGACGGCCGGATCTCCGTCGACGACCTGACGCGCACCGCCGTTGAACGCCGACCACACCACCCCGTTCGCCGCCTGGTCGCTGTCGGTGGTCTGGGCCGACCCGACGCTGGCGGACACGACGGTCACCTACACCAACCCGGCGCTCCGGATGCTGCCCACCAAGGGCCGCGCGCTGCGCGCGGTCCTCGAGGAGCGCGAGACCCCGCTGACCGACCTGTTCGTGATCGTCTGGGCGACCGATCCGTGCGGCAGCAAGTCGCTGTCCATCGGCGATCGGGTGTTGACCACCGAGGTCGACGGCACCACCGGGCCCGACGGCGATCGCCGCAGGGAGGGCTACGACCTGCTCCGGTTCGGCGTCGACCAGCTCGGTGCCACCGGCGGCACGGTCACCTTCAGCAACTCCGTCGACGCCCGCGGGGCCGACGACGGAATCTGGGTCGGACCGGTCCTCGCCATCGGACCCGCCGCACCGACGGGGCCCTGACACACCGGTTCCGCGTGGTCGCGCTTTGTAGGATGACGCGATGAGCATCATCGATTCAGTGCGCCGTGTCCTGCCGCCGAAGTACCGACAGTTCGCCAAGTTCCTCGTGGTGGGCGGGACGTCCTGGATCATCGACACCGGACTCTTCTTCTTCCTCAAGCACACCGTGCTGCCCGAGAAGGTCCTGACGGCGAAGATCATCGCGATCCTGGTGGCGATGATCGTGAACTACGTGCTCAACCGCGAGTGGTCGTTCAACGACCGCGGCGGCCGTGAACGCCATCACGAGGCGGCGTTGTTCTTCCTGTTCAACGGCATCGGCATCGGCGTCAACCTGCTGCCACTGTGGATCTCGCACTACGTGCTCGGCTTCAACGCCCTCAACTACACGCCGTTCACCGAGACGGTCGCCGACTTCATCTCCGGCTCCATCATCGGCACCGTCGTCGCGATGGCGTTCCGGTACTGGTCGTATCAGAAGTGGGTGTTCCCGGAGCTCGTCGACGAGAGCGTGGAGGCCGACGAAGCGCCAGTGCCGGCGAGCGAGCCGGCCTTCGGCATCCCGCCCCACCTGCACCCCGACGTGACCGACGTCCCCGCCACCCGGGTGCCGACCGGCGACCCGACCCCCGAGCCGCCGCAGCGCTGAGCAGGCCCGGCGGAACGCCCGGGTGTCCGACCGGCGGTGTCCGGCCGGCGGTGGGTCGGCCGGCCTGCGGCGGTGTGCCGGGCGGTCAGGCCGGCGACAGCGGTGCGGCCGCATGCCCGCTGCCGGCCGCGGCGAGAAACATCACGAACGCTGCCGGCCGTGATCGGCGCAGTTCCAGCCGACGGCGAGCAGCACGATCGTCACCGGTCAACGTCGCGGCGGCGGCCCGGTCCAGGCCGCACCGCGGCGGCCGCACGGGTGGTGCGGCAGCCACCCGGCCGTGATCCGGAGACGGCCCGGGCGCATCCGGTCAGCGGGGGTGACCGGCTCCACCGCCCGCGAACCGCAGGCGGGCGACGAGCTGGGCCCGCAGGTCTTCCGGTTCGACGATGTCGTCGACGACCAGTTCGGCAGCGAGGTGCAGCACGTCGATGTCGGCCTCGTAGGCGGCGCGGCGCTCGGCGACGAACGCGATCCGCGCCCCGTCGTCGGGCAGCGCCGCGATCTGGTTGGCCCAGACGGCGTTGACCGCGGCGTCGGCACCCATCACCGCGATCTTGGCGGTGGGCAGCGCGAGGGTCGCGGTGGGCGCGAACCCGGGACCGGCCATCGCGTAGAGCCCCGCGCCGTAGGCCTTCCGGACGACGACGCAGATCTTGGGCACCGCCGCCCGGGTCACCGCGGCGATCATCGCCGCGCCGTGGCGGATGATGCCCTGCCGCTCGACCGCGGCGCCGACCATGAAGCCCGGCACGTCGGCCAGGAAGACGAGCGGGATGCCGAAGGCCCCGCAGGTCTTGACGAAAGCGGCTGCCTTGTCCGAGGAGTCGACGAACAGCACCCCCGCCTTGAACATCGAATTGTTGGCGACCACGCCCACCGGACGGCCGTCCAACCGCGCGAACCCGACGGTGATCTCCCGGGCCCAACCCGGCTGGATCTCCAGGAAGGTGCTGTCGTCGACCAGCGCCCGGACGTACCGCCGCATGTCGAACGCCTGCCGCTCGTTGTCCGGCACCAACGCCCGCAGGTCCCCGGGACCCGGTCCGACCGGCGGGACCACGGGCAGCGGCCGCCCGGACGCATCCGGGAGGTAGGACAGGTAGCGCCGCACCTGGTCCAGTGCCTCGGTCTCGGAGCCGGCCAGCAGGTGACCGACGCCGCTGACCGTGGTGTGCATCCGGGCACCGCCCATCTCTTCCAGGGTGGTCTTCTCGCCGGTCACCATCTCGACCATCCGGGGGCTGCCCAGGTACATCGAGGCGTTGCCGTCCACCATCACCACGACGTCGCAGAACGCCGGGATGTAGGCGCCGCCGGCCGCGCTCGGGCCGAACAGGGCGCAGACCTGCGGGATCACCCCGCCGGCGGCGATCTGCGCGGCGAAGATGGCTCCCGCTCCCCGCCGGCCCGGGAACAGCTGCACCTGGTCGGTGATCCGGGCGCCCGCCGAGTCGACGAGGTAGACCATCGGTATCCGTTCGGCCGACGCACGTTCGATGATCCGGATGATCTTCTCGACGGTGCGGGCCCCCCAGGAGCCGGCTTTCACCGTGGAGTCGTTGGCCATCAGCCCGACCGGACGGCCACCGATGGTGGCGTGGCCGGTGACCACACCGTCGGCGGGCAACCCGTCGGCGAGTGCGTTGGCGAAGGCGCCGTCCTCGACGAAGGACCCGTCGTCGACCAGCGCGCCGATGCGGTCCCGCGCGAAGAGTTTGCCGCGGCCGGCGTTGGCCTGGTGGTAGCGCGGAGCACCGCCGGCCAGGGCTCGCCGGCGGGCGGCAGCGACCGGGTCGGGCGCGGCAGCGACCGGGTCGGGCGCGGCAGCGACGGGTCGGGCGCGGCAGCGACGTGGTCGTCAGGGGTGGTCATCGGCTCAGCTGTCGTACCGGCGACCCTGCTGGTCGCGCATCTGCGGGATGCGCCGGGTGCTGGTGTCGTCCGGCGGGTAGTAGCGATCGTCGGTGCCGTGACCCCGCGGCCCACCCGTCCGGTGGTCGTGCGCGTCGGGACCCCGGTCCTGGCGGTCGTCGTAGCCCGGCTCGTAGGGTGGGCGGTCGTCGTAGCGCTCCCCCGGTCCGCCGCCCGGCCGGCCACCGGTGCGGTCGTCGTCGATGAGCTGGTTGAGCTGACCCTGCACCCGCGGCAGCGACGCGACGTTGAAGAACGACAGCGGCTGGTCGGCCGCCGACTCCACGGTCAGCGTCCCGTAGCCGAGGATGCGCCCCCAGAAGGTCACGTTGACCTCCAGGTTCTGGATCCGCCCGAGCGGGATCTGGTGCTCGCGGCGCTTGAGGAAGCCGGCGCGGAAGAACACGTGCCGGTCGGTGAGGACGAAGTGCTCGGTCCGCCACCTGACGAACGGCGCCACCACGAGGAACACCACCAGCAGCAGCGCGGCCACGATGACCACCAGGGTCCACACGCCGGCGGCATCGACACGGGAGCTCAGGTACGCGATCCCGAATGACGCGGCACCGACGATGAGGATCAGCCAGACCACCGGCAGCGCCAGCACTTTCCAGTGCGGGTGCTTGTGCAGCACGATCGTCTCGCCGCGGGCCAGCAGGTGGTCGGGGTACGGCATCACGCCTCCGTTCACCGTGCCCGTCCCGCGGGGGCGGGTCGACACGCGGCAGCGGCGTGAGGTCACGCTACAGCGACCGCCCCCGCCCGACGGGAGAAGCGGCGGCGAGCTGGCCGACGGAGCGCCGGGCCTCAGGCACGCAGACCGCCCGACGCCAGGATCCGCTCCGCGGTGATCCGGATGACGACCCGCCGCGGGTTGACCCGGGGCTGCCGGTAGCGCTGGGTGTAGAGGGCCACCGCGTGCGCGATCTCGTCGGGTCCGCGTTCGACGACGGCGGTGCCGGCGATGCTCAGCCAGCTGGGTCCGGCGACCTGGGCGACCGTCGCGCGCGGGTCGCGTTCCACGTTGCGGACCTTCTGGCCGCCGTCGCCGGTGATGATCCGCACGACACCGTCGACGTAGGTGAAGCCGACGGCGACGACGTGGATGGCGCCGCCCGGACCCATCGTCGACAGCGTCGCCAGGTGCCGCTCGGTGACGAACTGCAGGCCGTCCGCAGTCAGCAGGGACGTCACGCCGGACCGGCCGGCGGTCGGGCACCGAACGCGGCGGACCCGATACGGACCTCGGTGGCGCCGGCGGCGATCGCCGTCGCAAAATCGTTGCTCATCCCCATCGACAACACCGGCAGCGCGGCCGGCCCGACCGAGGTCGCCCGCGACCCGCCTGACCGCGCCCGGAGCTCGTCCCGCAGCGAGGCGAGCAACCGGTAGCCGGCGGCCACCTTCCCGGCGTCGGGTGAGTTCAGCCCGATGGTCATCAGGCCCCGCAGGTCCAGTGCGTCGTGCGCGGCGATCGCCTCGACCAGCTCGAACACCGCGGCCGGGGCGACCCCGGCCTTGGTGTCCTCGCCGGAGACGTTGACCTGGGCCAGGACCTCCAGTCGGCGGCCGTCCGCAGCGGCCCGCTGCGCCAGCTTCGCCGCGAGGTCTGCGGAGTCGACCGACTCGACGCAGTCGACCAGCGGCACCAATTTGTTGATCTTGTTGGACTGCAGCCGCCCGATGAAGTGCCGCCGGAACGCCACCCCGGGCAGCAGGGCGGCGAGCTCGTCGGCCTTCCCGGTGACCTCCTGGACACGGTTCTCCCCGATCAGCGGAAAGCCGGCCCGGATCGCGGCCGCGATGACGGGCCCGCTCCGGGTCTTGGTGGCGAGCAGGATCCGGACGTCGCCGGCCGGCCGGCCGGCCGCCGTCGCCGCGGCGGCCACCTGTTCCCGGAGGTCGGTCAGCCGCTGCAGCAGGGCGTCGTCGGGATCGGTCACCCGATCGACTGTAGGAGGTCGGGACGCGGCCCTGCACCAAACCCGGGCGCGGCGACCCTGCCTGCGGCTCAGCCCGCGGGCCGCAGGTGCTGCACGTCGGCGGCGGTGAAGGTGCGCGGCCCGGCCGCGGTGTCCACGACGAGCGCACCGTCGGCGGTGACGTCGCGGGCCGTCCCCGTCACGCTGCGCCCCGTCCGGGCGCTCGACCCGCACCCGTGAGCCCAGCGTCGCGAGGTGCCGGCGGTACTCCGCCCGGAGGCCGCTCCGGTCCGGGTCACCGTCGGCCGCGGTCCAGCGATCCAGCCGCCCGGCCAGGTCGTCGAGCACGGCGGCCGCGATCAGCGCCCGGTCCAACCCGCTGGCTCCGGCCAGCAGCAACGACGTCGCGTCCGGCCGTGGCAGTTCGTCCCGGTGCAGCGTCACGTTGAGCCCGAAGCCGACGACCACCCCGTCGGCCGTCGCCTCGGCCAGCAGGCCGGCGCACTTGACCCCGTCGACCAGCAGGTCGTTCGGCCACTTCAGCGCGGCGTCCACGCCGGCCACCCGGCCCACCGCCGCGACCAGGCTCAGTCCGGTGAGGGCGCCGATCCAGCCGCGGCGGGCCGGCGGCACGGTGGGCAGCACCAAGAGCACGCTCATGGTCAGCCCGGAACCGGCCGGCGCGGTCCAGGTGCGTCCGAGGCGGCCCCGGCCGGTGTGCTGCCACTCACCGATCAGGACCTGCCCGTCGCCCGCACCCTCCCGGGCCGCCGCGGCGAGATCATCGTTGGTGGAACCGGTCTCGACCACCGATCGGACGGTCCACCGGCCGTGGACGGTCTGCGCCCGGGCCAGCACGGCCAGGTCCACCGGCCGTCGGGACACGGCCACCGCGTCGTCGTCGAGGGTCACGCGACGACGATAGGCCGTCGGCCGGGCCCCCGGACGACGCTCCGACGGGACGCCTGCCGTGCTCCCGCATGCCCGGTCGTGACATTCTGGTCGCAACCGACGGAGGGAGGGCGCGCGTGACCACGTTCATCCTGGCCTCCGCCTCGCCGGCCCGGCGGGCGGTGCTGACCGCTGCCGGGGTCGATCCCGAGGTGCGGGTGGCCAGCCTCAACGAGGACAAGCTGATCGCCGGGATGGCCGGCTCGGAGCCCGGGAAGATCGTCACCGAACTCGCCGTGGCCAAGGCCAAGGCGGTGATCAGGACCCTGGAGCCGGCCCTGACCGCGGATGCGGTGGTGGTGGCCTGCGACTCCATGCTCCGGCTGGGGAAGTCGCTGCTGGGCAAGCCGGTCACCGTCGACCGGGCCCGGCTCTACTGGGACCAGATGGCGGGCCGCACCGGCACGCTGCTCACCGGCCATGCGGTCGTCCGCATCGTCGACGGCACCACGGTGGCCACCGCCGACGGCTGCGAATCCACCCAGATCCGTTTCGGACGCCCGTCCGAGCCGGAGCTGGAGGCCTATCTCGCCACCGGGGAGCCGCTGCAGGTGGCCGGGGCGTGCACGATCGACGGCCTCGGCGGCTGGTTCATCGACGGCGTCGAGGGCGACCCGTCGTCGGTCATCGGGATCTCGCTGCCCCTCACCCGCACCCTGCTGGACCGGGTCGGGCTGCGCATCACCGACCTCTGGCGCGCCCTTCCCGATCGCGGTGCCGGCGGCTGACCCACCACAAGCCCAAGGTTCCCGATGACCGTCCTGCCCGGCAAGTCCGTGTCGTCGATCGGGTCGAGGCCGCCGATACGGATCGGCGATTCCGAACGCGGTCCCGCCATCGACATGCTGCAGCTGTACCTGGACGCGGAGCCACCGGTCGCGCCCCGGCCGCTGCGGCCGGCAGCTCGAGACTGGCGGCACGGACGGTCGATGCGGTCTGACACGATGGCGCGCATGAGCGCCGCCGCCGTACGACCGTGGTACCTGACCTGGACGACCGTCGTGCCGGTGGTCGCGCTCCTCGCGCTGGCCGCCACCTACGGCCGGGACGTCGGCATCGTCGTCGTGGTGCTCGTCGGCCTGGTGCTCGCCGGTGCGGTGCTGGCCGGCGTCCACCACGCCGAGGTCATCGCCCACCGGGTCGGCGAGCCCTACGGCTCCCTCGTGCTCGCGGTGGCGGTCACCGTCATCGAGGTCGGACTGATCCTGACCCTGATGCTGTCCGGCGGCCCGGAGACCTACTCGCTCGCCCGCGACACCGTGTTCGCCGCGGTGATGATCACCACCAACGGGATCCTCGGGCTGTCGCTGCTGGTCGGCGCGGTCAAGCACCACATGGTGGTGTTCAACGCCGAGGGCACCGGGGCGGCGCTGGCCACCGTCGCGATGCTCGCCACCATGACGATGGTGCTGCCGACCTTCACCTCCAGCGTCCCCGGCCCGGAGTTCTCCGGCGCCCAGCTCACCTTCGCCGCCCTCGCCTCGCTGGTGCTGTACGGGGTGTTCGTCGCCACCCAGACCGTTCGCCACCGCGACTTCTTCCTACCGGTCGACGACGAGGGCGGGGTCATCGACGAGAGCTCGGGTGAGCACCACGCCGCCCGCCCGTCGCCCCGGACCACCCTGCTGAGCCTCGGGCTGCTGGTCGCCGCGCTGATCGCGGTGGTCGGGCTGGCCAAGGTCGAATCACCGGCGATCGAGGCCGGGGTGGCCGCCGTCGGCTTCCCGCCGTCGTTCGTCGGGGTGGTCATCGCGCTGCTGGTGCTGGCCCCGGAGACCCTGGCCGCGGTGCGGGCGGCGCGCCGGCAGCGCATCCAGATCAGCCTCAACCTGGCCCTGGGGTCGGCGATCGCGAGCATCGGCCTGACCATCCCGGCCGTCGCGGTCGCGACGATCTTCCTCGACGGCCCGCTGCTGCTGGGCCTGGGCTCCACACAGCTGGTACTGCTGGTCCTGACGATGATCGTCGGCGTGCTCACGGTGGTGCCGGGCCGGGCCACCCGCCTGCAGGGATCGGTGCACCTGGTGCTGTTCGCGGCGTTCGTGTTCCTGGCCGTCAAGCCGTGACCGCACGGTTCCGGCGCCTTACGAAGCGTCCCGCGGGCCGGTTGTCCCTCGTCACGTCGACGCAGGGACCGGAGTCGACGCAGGGACCGGAGTCGACGCAGGGACCGGAGTCGACGCAGGGACCGAGGGTGGCGGCCTGCGGGGCGGCCTCCGAGGCGGAGCCATCGCGTTGATCGGTGTTCACAACGGTGCCCCCGGGGTCCCGAGGACGCGCTGGTTCGACGTCCGGACCCGCAGTGCGGTCAGCGATTCCCATTGCTGCGCCCGCGTAGCCCGCAGCACGCGCGGGGTGCTCGACGCCGGCTGGGCCTCAGCCCAGGTCACCGTCGAAACGCATGAGCTGGCGGCCGATCTCGGTCAGCGACCCGGACAGCGACGGGTAGACGCTGAAGCTGTACGCGAGATTCTTGGCGGTGAGACGGTTCTGGACGGCCATGGCGATCGGCAGGATGAGTTCGCTGGCGTCCGGGGCGACCACCACACCGCCGACGACGATGCCGGTGGCGGGTCTGACGAACAGCTTGACGAACCCGTACTTCAGTCCGGTCATCTTCGCCCGGGCATTGGTCGCGAGCGGCAGCATCAGCATCCGGCTCGGCACCACCCCGGCGTCGGCCTCGGCCTGCGAGATGCCGACGTTGGCGATCTCGGGATGGGTGAACACGTTGCCCGACACCGTCTTCAGCCGCAGCGGCGGAACGCCGTCACCGAGGTAGTGCCACATCGCGATGCGACCCTGCATGGCCGCGACCGAGGCGAGCATCAGGACCCCCGTGCAGTCGCCCGCCGCGTAGATGCCGCCGACGTTGGTCCGGGAGACCCGGTCGACCGGGATGAAGCCGCCGGCGCCGACGGTGACGCCGACGCGCTCCAGACCGAGGTCGGAGGTGTTCGGCACCGACCCGACGGTCATCAGCGCATGCGAGCCGCGGAGTACCTGGCCGTCGGACAACGTCACGACGACCTCGTCGCCGTCCCGGACGACCGAGTCGGCGCGGGAGTTCTTCAGCAGCGTCACGCCGCGGTCGGCGAAGATGCCCTCGATCACGCGGGCCGCGTCGGCGTCCTCGGTGGGCAGCACCCGGTCGCGGCTGGAGATCAGCGTGACCCGCACGCCCATCTCGCAGTACGCGGAGGCGAACTCGGCCCCGGTGACGCCGGACCCCACGACGATGAGGTGTTCGGGCAGTTCGGGGAGGTCGTAGACCTGGCGCCAGGTGAGGATCCGGTCGCCGTCCGGGACCGCCGACGGCAGGATCCGCGGGCTGGCCCCGGTTCCGATCAGCACGGCGTCGGCCTGCAGCAGGAACGGGCCGGCGCCGCTGTGCGGAGTGACCTCGACCAGGTGGACGGCGAGCCCGGCGGCACCGTCGGCGAAGCGGGCGCGACCCTCGTGGATCTTCACACCGAGGGCGATCAGCCCGGTCCGGATGTCGTGGGACTGTGCGGTGGCCAGCGCGTGGACCCGTTCGTGCACCCGCTTCAGATCCATGTCGACCGACTCGCCGGCCAGCACCACGCCGAGGCGGGCCGATTCGCGGACGGCACTGCGCGCCCCTGCGGAGGCGATGAACGTCTTGGACGGCACGCAGTCCGAGAGCACGCAGGCGCCACCGATCCCGGCGTCCTCGATGAGCGTGACCTCCGCGCCGTACTGGGCGGCGACGAGCGCCGCCTCGTACCCCGCAGGGCCGCCCCCGATGATCACGATCCGGGCCATGGTGACTCCCCCTTGTTCTCGGTCGCGTCCACCGTATCGCCCGGTGCCGTGGCGCCCGGTTGTCGACGGCCGCGGGCGGGCTGCCCGGGACCCACCCGGGAGCCGGTTAGTCTCAGCCCATGGCCCTCTACGCCGCCTACGGCTCGAACATGGACCCGGCGCAGATGATGCAGCGCTGCCCGGCCAGCCCGCTCGCCGGTCACGGCTGGCTTCCCGGTTGGCGGCTGACCTTCGGCGGCGAGGACATGGGCTGGGAGGGTTCGCTGACCACCATCGTCGAGGATCCGGACAGCTCCGTCTTCGTCTCGCTGTACGACATCTCCGGCCCCGACGAGAAGACGCTCGACTCGTGGGAAGGGGCCGACATCGGCCTCTACACGAAGATCCGGCTGCGGGTGCAGACACTGGACGGCGAGGAGCTGGTCTGGCTCTACGTCCTCCAGGCCTACGAGGGCGGGCTGCCGTCGGCACGCTACCTCGGGGTCATCGCCGAGGCCGCCGAGATCGCCGGCGCCCCGGTCGACTACGTCGCCGAGCTGCGCGGCCGGCCCTGCCGGTCCATCAGCAGCTGACCCCTACCTCGCCGACCGCGGCGGGCGGCGCTCACTGCGGCGGCGGGCCCTCCAGCGTGCGCAGCGCCGCGTTGACCATCGTCCGGATGCCGACGGCGATGGCCCGCTCGTCCGCCTCGAAGTGCGGCGAATGCAGGTCGACCTGGCCGCGTACCCCGTCCCAGACACCGAGGCGGGCCAACGCGCCGGGGACGTGGTCGAGGTACACCGCGAAGTCCTCGGCGCCGGTCGACTGGTAGGTGTCGGCCAGACCCGCGGTGCCGACCGCGTCCCGGATGCCGCCGCTGAGCAGCTCGACGGACCGTTCCTCGTTGACCACCGGCGGGACCCCGCGCAGGTAGGTGAGCTGGTGCTCGACCTTCAGCGGCGCCAACAGCTCGGTGACCAGGCCACGGATCAGCGCCTCGGCGATGTCCCAGGACTCACGTTGCATGATCCGGAGGGTGCCGCGCAGCAGGCCCGACCGTGGGATGGCGTTGGGCGCCTCGCCGGCCCGGACCGCGCCCCAGACGAGGATCGGCGCGCTGCGCGGATCCATCCGCCGGCTCAGCATGCCGGGCAGGCCGGTGATGACGGTGCCCAGCGCGTAGACGAGGTCCGACGTCAGGTGCGGCCGGGCGGTGTGCCCTCCCGAGCCGGTCAGCCGGAGCTCGATCAGGTCGATGGTGGACGTGATCGGACCGAGCCGGATCCCGACCTCGCCGACCGGCAGCCGCGGATCGCAGTGCAGGGCGAAGATCCGCTCCACCCCGCCGACCGCACCGCTGGCCATCACGCCGTACGCGCCGCCCGGCTGGGTCTCCTCGGCAGGTTGGAAGATCCCCCTGATGCGTCCCGGCAACGCCGGCGCGGACCGGAGCGCGAGGATCGCGCCCAGCAGCACCGTCTGGTGTACGTCGTGCCCGCAGGCGTGGCTGACCCCGGGCACCGTCGACGCGAAGGGCAGGCCGGAGGCCTCCGGCAGCGGCAGCGCGTCGATGTCGGCGCGCAGCGCGACGGTCCGCACCCCCGGGCCGGTGGGTCCGACCTCGCAGATCAGCCCGGTGCCGGTCGGCAGGATGCGGCTGTCCACCCCCGAGCGGCCGAGCTGCCGGCGCAGGTAGGCGGTGGTGGCGAACTCGGCGTTCGAGATCTCCGGATGGGCGTGCAGGTGCCGCCGCCACAGCAGGATCTCCGGCATCCGGACGGCCAGGAAGGCGTCCAGCCACAGCGGACCGCGGCCCTCGCCCAGATCGGCGATCTCGGCGGCGGTGGGCGCCGTCCGGGTCGTCCGCTCGGGTGGGACCGCCATCGTCCGCCTCTCTCCGACCTGGGTTCGGGTGCCGGTTCCGGCTTCCCCGGGCGCCGGCGGACAGACTATGCCTGCAGGCCGACGCTGTTCGGACGGGGGCGGTGCCGTCCGGCGCGTGGTCACGCCCGTCGCGGATGCGCGGTGGCAAATGCAGGACGCCGAACGGGTGCTGGCATACGCTGAGCCCGTCACACAATCAGGTCGGGTGGAGCCGCGTTCTGTCATCGGGACGCCGGTACCGCGCGGCATTCAGGGCGACCGTCCGACACCGGGACGGTCACGGGTCGATCACTGGAGAGCCGTGTCGTCGTCCGCGCAGCACCGCAGCGCTCGTGCCGCCGCGCCGCCGACGCCACCGACGCTTGTCCGGGCCGGATGATCCCGACCGCCGGGCCCACCGCGCCCCCACCCCGTGACCACGACGACGTGCAGGCGCTGCGCGCCGCCCTTGCCGAGCAGTTCCAGCTCCGTGCCGCGGCGGAGAAGAGCCTGTACGCCGCCCTGCGCCAGATCGACCGCCGGCAGAAGGAGATCCGGGTCGTCGAGGAGCTGACCGGGGTCGGCAGCTTCTACTGGATCGTCGACGCCGACTCGATGTGGTGGTCGGAGGAGGCGGCTGCGCTGTTCCGGCTCGGTCCCGACGGGCCGCCGCCGTCCCGTGAGCAGTACCTGCAGCTGATCCACGACGCCGACCGCGAGCGGGTCAGCGGCGTCCTGCAGGACGCCGTCGAGAGCGCCGCCGAGTACGACCTGGAGTATCGGCTCGTGCTGGGCGGCGAGGTACGGGAGGTCCGGTGCCTCGGCCGGGTCGAGATCGACCTCGACGGGCCCACGGTCACCGGCTCCATCCAGGACATCACCGACGTGCGGGCGGCCTCCCGGGCCCTGCGCGAGTCCCGGGACCGGTTCGCCGGTGTGCTGGACGCGGCGACCGAACAATGCATCGTCGCCTCCGATGCGCGCGGCCGGATCACCGTCTTCAACGCCGGGGCCGAACGGATGCTGGGCTGGACCGCGCAGGAGGTGCTCGGGCACCGGGCCACCCGCTTCCACGACCCGGTCGAGATCGAGGCGCGCGCCGCCGAACTCGGGGTGGCGCCGGGGTGGCCGGCCATCGTCGGGGCCGCCGCGGGCGGCGGCGCCGAGACCCGCGACTGGACCTACCTGACCCGCGACGGGCGACGGCTGCAGGCGATGGTCACGACCAACGCCCAGTTCGCCCCGGACGAGACGGTCACCGGCTACATCTCGGTGGCCACCGACATCACCGAACGGATCCGGGCGCAGCTCGAGATCCAGGAGAGCGAGGCCCGGTTCCGGGACACCTTCGAGTTCGCCCCCAACGGGATGATGCTGATCGGCTCCGACCCCACGGACGTGGGTCGCTTCCTCAAGGTCAACCCCGCGCTGAGCCAGCTGACCGGCTACTCCACCGAGGAGCTGCTGACCATGCACATCCAGGACCTCACCCATCCCGAGCACCGGACGGAGGTCGACCTGCAGTCCGACCGGGTCCGGCAGGGTCAGGTCTCGCAGCTCGCGGTCGAGCGGCACTGGGTGCACGCGGACGGCCGCGACCTGTGGGTCCAGTTGGCCGTCAGCCCGCTGCGGTCGGAGGACGCCTACGTCATCGCCCAGGTCGAGGACATCACCGACCGCAAGCAGTCCGAGGCCCGGCTGACCCATCAGGCGCTGCACGACTGGCTCACCGGGCTGCCCAACCGGCTGTTGCTGATGGACCGCATCGAGCACGCCCTCGCCGCGAGCATCCGGTCCGGCCGGCTGGTCGGTCTGCTCTACATCGACCTGGACGGTTTCAAGGGGGTCAACGACACCGGGGGACACGCCGCCGGTGACCACTCGCTGATCCACATCGCCGACCGGATCCGGCACGCGGTGCGACCCGGGGACACCGTCGCCCGGCTCGGCGGGGACGAGTTCGTCGTGGTGTGCAGCGATCTCGAGGATCCGGCAGTGGCGATGCACATCGCCGACCGGGTCCTGCAGACCATCCGGGTGCCGCACAGCTACCTCGGCCGGACCTACGCCCTCGGGGCCAGCATCGGGGTCAGCATCTCGCGGCCGGGCTCGCAGCCGGACACGATGCTGCGGGAGGCCGACGAGGCCATGTACGCCGGCAAGGTCGCCGGCAAAGGGCGGATCCGGACCAGCGGTGTGCACAGCGCGCTGGTGGACGCCGACGGCACCAGGGCCCGGGCGAAGGAGCAGCTCGCCGCGGAGCTGCGATCCGCGGTGGACCGCGGCGAGCTGGCGTTGTGGGGGCAGCCCATCCACGACCTGGCCGAGGGCCGCATCGTCGCCGTCGAGCAGCTGCTGCGGTGGAACCACCCGACCCGAGGGGTGCTCGAGCCGGCCGACTTCCTGGCCGCCGCCGACGACGCCGACCTGCTCGTCCCGCTGGGTCGGCGGGTGCTGCTGGAGGCATGCGCGCTGGCCCGCGAGTGGCTGGCGGAAATGGGATCACTGGCGCCGTCGGTG
The DNA here is from genome assembly GCA_963700115.1 of uncultured Actinomycetota bacterium. Classification (GTDB taxonomy): domain Bacteria; phylum Actinomycetota; class Actinomycetes; order Mycobacteriales; family Nakamurellaceae; genus Nakamurella. The sequence goes on from OY969473.1 coordinate 2,941,472, forward strand.
CACGTGAACATCGCGGGCCGGCAGCTCGACTCCGGCCGGCTGATGAACGATGTGCTGGACGCCTTGCGGATCCACCGGCTGCCGCCGGAGATGCTGGTGCTGGAGCTGGCCGAGACCCACCTGCCGCTCCTCAGCGACCGGATGCGCGACGACCTGGCCACGCTGCGCCGGCGCGGCGTGCGAGTGGCGCTGGACGATCTCGGTACCGGGCACGCGAGCCTCGGCGACGTCATCGCATTCCCCACCGATCTGCTCAAGGTCGACGTCGAGAGCGTGCGCGGGATGCACTCCGACAGCACCGCCCGGGCCACCGTCGCGGGCATCCTGGCCATCGGCCGCTCGATGGGGGTGCCGGTGATCGCCGAGGGCGTGGAGACCGACGACCAGCTGGCCGAGCTGCTCGCCGCCGGCTGCGAGCTGGGGCAGGGCTTCCTGCTGGGCCGGGCGATGCCCGCCGACGCCGTCCGGCAGACGCTGGGCCTGCACCGCTGAACCGTGCCGCCGGGTCCGACGCGCCGAGCCGGGCGGCGGCACCGGGCGAGTCCGTGGTTGGCTTGTCCCGGCCGATCCCGGGCCGGCGGCCGCCGGTCCACCAGGTGAGAGAGGGTCACGCACGTGGGCGACGACATCGCGGGCTCGGAGTACACGCGCGAGGACCGCAAGCGCTACCGCGAGAAGGTGCGGCAGTGCCTGGACGTCTTCGAACGGATGCTCGTCGAGCACACCTTCGAGTTCGACCAGCAGCTCACCGGTCTCGAGATCGAGCTCAATCTGGTCGACGCGAACGGCGACCCGGCGATGGACAACGCCGCCGTGCTGGCCAACATCGCTGATCCGGCCTATCAGACCGAGCTCGGGCAGTACAACATCGAGCTCAACGTCGAGCCGCAGGCGATGCCCGGCGACACCCTGCTGGAGCTCGAGTCGTCGCTGCGGGCGTCCCTGGACCACGCGGAGGCCAAGGCCAACGAACGCGGTGCCGACATCGTGATGGTCGGGATCCTGCCGACCCTGATGCCCGAGCACCTGACCGCCGACTGGATGAGCGCCAACCCGCGTTACGCCGCGCTCAACGAGGCGATCTTCGCCGCCCGGCGGGAGGACCTGGAGCTCGACATCCGCGGCGCCGAGGAGGCGCTGCACATGGACGCCGACACCATCGCCCCGGAGTCGGCGTGCACCTCGGTGCAGCTGCACCTTCAGGTGTCCCCCGCCGACTTCGCGGCCAACTGGAACGCGGCTCAGGCACTGGCCGGTCCGCAGTTGGCACTCGCCGCGAACTCGCCCTTCCTGTTCGGCAAGCAGCTGTGGGCCGAGACCCGCTGCGAGCTGTTCCTGCAGGCCACCGACACCAGGTCCCCGGAGCTCAAGACCCAGGGAGTGCGCCCGCGGGTGTTCTTCGGCGAGCGGTGGATCACCTCGATCTTCGACCTGTTCGAGGAGAACGTCCGGTATTTCCCGGCGTTGCTGCCCGAGACCACCGACGAGGACCCGGTCGCCGAACTCGACGCCGGGCGGGCACCGAAGCTGCAGGAGCTGCGGCTGCAGAACGGCACCGTCTACCGCTGGAACCGCCCGGTGTACGACGTCGCCGGCGGTCAGCCGCACCTGCGGGTCGAGAACCGGGTACTGCCGGCCGGTCCCACCGTCGTCGACGTCCTGGCCAACGCCGCGTTCTACTACGGCGCGATCAGGATGCTGGCCGCCGAGGAGCGGCCCGTCTCGTCGAAGATGACGTTCTCCACGGCGGCGATGAACTTCGACGCCGGCGCCCGGCACGGTGCCGACGCCCGCTTCTACTGGCCCGGTTTCGGCGAGATCACCTGGGACGAACTGACCCTGCGGCACCTGCTGCCGATGGCGCACGAGGGCCTGGAGCGGTGGGGCGTGTCCGCGGCCGCCCGCGACCGCTATCTCGGCGTCATCGAGGCCCGCTGCAAGACCCGCCGCAACGGCGCGTCCTGGCAGGTCGAGACCGTCGCCGCGTACGAGCGCTCCGGGTCGAGCCGGGTGGCCGCGCTGCACGCGATGCTCGGGCACTACCGGGACAACATGCACGCCAACGAGCCGGTGCACACCTGGGAGGTCCCCGGCGGGTGAGCACGGCCGGAGTCGGGCGCCCGCGGTTCAGCCGTCCGACGGGTGGGGCCTGTCGCGCTTCCGGTTTCCGTCGTCGCGGCCGAGATGTCGGCCGCGGGAACGGATGTCGGAAGCGCGAACCCGTTCCGGCCGGCACTCGGACGCCGCCACACCGTCGATCCGACGGCGAATCTGCCGGCCGGGGACCATCTCCGGTGCGCGGCGGCGGGTGGCCGGGGCCCACGTGACGGACAATGGCCGGATGCAACACCCGGAACCCGACGAGGACGCCGCCCACCCGGCGGCGCCGGCGCCCCGGCAGAACCTGGCCCGGGCCGTCGAGGAGACCCAAGCCGATCTGGCCGCGATGCCCGACGGTGTCCCGACCCCGGCAGACCCACCCCTCACCCCGCCCCCCGGTCCCGCGGATGCGACCGCACCGGCCGATCCGGTGCCGCACGCGACGTCCCCGTCCCGGGAGTCCTCCGGACCGGCGACGCAGCCCCACCCCGCACCCCGGCGCCCCGGTGTCCCGGTGTCCGGGACACGACCCGCACCATCGCCGTCGCTCCGGGCGGGGCAGGTCCCCACCGCGGCGCACCGGTCGGCCGGTGCGGAGCGGGTCCCGGCGACGGGCCGCATGGTCGCCGGCCGCTACCGGCTGGACCGGGTGCTCGGCAAGGGGTCGATGGGCACCGTCTGGGCCGCCTACGACGAGACCCTGCAGCGCCGGGTGGCGATCAAGGAGATCTACATTCCGCACGGCACCTCGGGCACCGAGGCCGCGATGCTCATCGAGCGGACGCTGCGCGAAGCGCGGGCGATCGCCGCCCTCTCACACCCCAACGTCATCACGCTGTACGACATCCTCACGCTGCCCGGCGGCCCGGTCATCGTGATGGAGGTGCTGGCCTCGCGGTCGCTGGGCGAGGTGATCAAGGAGACCGGCCCGCTCACCGTGGGCCAGGCCGCCACGGTCGGGCTGGCCGTGGCCGCCGGCCTCGACGCGGCACACCACGCCGGGATCACCCACCGGGACGTCAAGCCGGGCAACGTGTTGATCGGCGCGGACGGCCGGATCAAGTTGACCGACTTCGGAATCGCCCGCAGCGCCGCCGAGAATCCTATGACGGCAACGGGTCTGCTACTCGGATCGCCTGCCTACATCGCCCCCGAAGTAGCCTCCGGGGTGACCGCCGCACCACCGGCCGACGCCTGGGGGCTCGGCGCACTGCTGTACGTCTGCCTGGAGGGCCGACCACCGTTCGACAAGGGCGCGCCGGTCGCGACCCTGATGTCGGTGGTCAACGATCCGGTACCGCCGGCGACCCGGGCCGGCGCACTGCGACCGGTCGTGGAGGGCCTGCTGCGGAAGGACCCGGCGTCGAGATGGACGCTCCGGCAGGCGATGTCGACCCTGCGGCCGCTCGCGGACGACCCGGTCGAGACGCGGCTGGTGTTCGGGCCCGTCACCACGCCGCCCGCCGAACCCGGATGGCGGGCGCCCGGGAGCGCCGCCCACGGCACCGGGACCGGTACCGGCACGACGCGTTCGGCCGGCCCGACGGGCACCGCCGCGATGCGCCCACCATGGCTGGACGAGGCGACCGGGCGGGTCCGCCCTGGTCTGGCAAGTCCGGGGTCGGCGGCGCTCGGCGCGGTGCCACCGCCGCCGTGGGCCGCGGCCGGCGCCGCGGCGCTCGCACCGTTGCCGCCCGGTCCGGCGGTCACCGCGCCGGTCACGACCCGCGCACCGGCGGCCGCGCCGGCCGTCCGGGTCGAGGCACACCCCGCCACCCGCTGGCTGCTGGCGGTCCTGGTACTGATCACCGCGGCCCTGATCGGCTACTACGGGGTCCGAGCGATCGCCGAGGCCGTCGCCGCCGACACCGGTTCGGCATCCGCGCTGTTCGGGACGCTGCTGCCCTGACGGTCAGCGGCAGCGGGTGAAGGCGAGCGCCGGTACCTCCACCACGACGAGCGTGCCGGCCCACCACGACTGAGCCACACGGCGGCGCCCGCCACGATGCGCAGCAGTGCGGCCGGCGTGCACCGCGGGTCCGGGCCCGGGCGTGGCGTCGGGCCGGGAACCACCGTCCTGGGGTGTCCGGTGGTGCCGGCGACCACCTCCACGTGCGTTTGCTCCGCCGTAGGCTCACCCCATGACCTCCGATCCGTACCAGTCCGCCCAGCTCGCCGCCGACGCCCTGGCCGTGGCCACCGGCGTCGAGAAGCACGACGTGGTCGTCGTTCTCGGTTCCGGATGGAAGACCGCGGCCGACCATTTCGACGACGTCACCGCTGAGATCCCGATCGCCGAGCTGCCAGGATTCTCCGCGCCGGTCGTCGAGGGCCACGGGGGCACGCTGCGGTCGGTGAAGGTCGGCGACCGGCAGGTGCTGATGATGCTCGGCCGCACCCACCTGTACGAGGGCCGCGGGGTGCAGGCGGTGGTGCACGGCATCCGGACGGCGGCGAAGGCGGGAGCCGAGGTGGTCATCCTGACCAACGCCGCGGGCGGCCTTCGTCCCGAGATGCGCCCCGGTCAGGCGGTGCTGATCAGCGACCATCTCAACCTGACGTCGCTGTCGCCCATCGTCGGGCCGACGTTCATCGACCTCACCGACCTGTACTCAGCCCGGCTGCGGGCGGTGGCGCGCGAGGTCGACCCGTCCCTCGCCGAGGGCGTCTACGCCCAGCTCCCCGGCCCGCACTTCGAGACGCCCGCCGAGATCCGGATGCTGCAGGGCCTGGGCGCCGACCTCGTCGGCATGTCCACCGTGCTGGAGGCGATCGCCGCCCGCGAGGCCGGCGCCGAGGTGATGGCGCTGTCCTTGGTCACCAACCTGGGGGCGGGGATGACCGGCGAGGCGCTGAACCACCTCGAGGTGCTGGAGGCCGGGGCGGCTGCGGCCGAGACGATGGGCGCCCTGCTCGCTGACGTGATCCGCCGGGCGTGACCGCACCGGACCGGCTCAGCGCCGCGGCCCGCACCGCCGCGATGCGCTGGATCGCCGACGACCCACACCCCGGTGACCGGGCCGAGTTCCAGCAGCTGGTGGGCCGGGCGCTGGGCACCGAGCAGGCCGCCGTCATCGAGGTCGTCGACCGGCTGACGCCGCTGACCTTCGGCACCGCCGGATTGCGCGGTCCGCTGCGCGCCGGCCCGGGCGGGATGAACCTGGCCACCGTCCGCCGGACGGCCGCCGGCCTGGCGGCGTACCTGTCCCGCGACGGAGTCCACGGCACCGTGGTCGTCGGCTACGACGGCCGGCACCGCAGCGCCGAGTTCGCCGCCGACGCCGCGGGGGTGCTCGCCGCGGCCGGCTTCACTGCCCTCCTCGCCCCCGGCGCGCTACCCACCCCGGTCACCGCCTACGCCGTCCGCGCGCTGGGTGCGGTGGCCGGGATGCAGATCACCGCGTCGCACAACCCGCCGCAGGACAACGGCATCAAGGTGTACCTGGCCGGTGGGGCGCAACTGATCTCGCCGGAGGACCGCGCGATCGAGGCGGCCATTGCCGCCACCCGCCCGGCGGTCTCGACAGCGGCGTCCGGGACCCCGACACCGTGGCCCGCGGATCTGCTGGACGACTACATCGCCGCCGCGGCCACCGCCGGCGGCACCGTCACCCCGACCCCGGTGCGGATCGTCGCGACCGCGCTGCACGGTGTGGGCGGCGAGACCCTGGTCCGGACGCTGCGGGCCGCCGGTTTCGACGATGTCCGGGTCGTCGGCGCGCAGGCCGTGCCCGACGGCGACTTCCCCACCGTGGCGTTCCCGAACCCGGAGGAGCCGGGCGCCACCGACCTGCTTCTCGCACTGGCCGCGCAGACCGGCGCGGACATCGCGATCGCCAACGACCCGGACGCCGACCGGTTGGCTGTCGGTGCCCGCTTCGGCGACGGCTGGCGGATGCTGTCCGGTGACGAGACTGGTTGCCTGCTGGGCGATTTCCTGCTCGGCGGGCTGGATCGCACGGCCCACCCGGCGCCGCTGACGGCGACGACGATCGTCAGCTCGACGCTGCTCCGTTCGATCGCCGACGCGTACGACGTCCGCTTCGCCGAGACGCTGACCGGCTTCAAGTGGATCGTGCGGGCCGGTGACGGTGCGGGTACCGGCTTGGTCTACGGCTACGAAGAGGCCCTGGGGCTGTGCGTGCAGCCCGACGTGGTGCGCGACAAGGACGGCATCTCCGCCGCCGTGGTGGCCGCGAAGCTGGTCGCCACCCTGAAGGCCGACGGCAGCGACATCCCCGCCGCACTCGACGGTCTCGCGCATCGGTTCGGGCTGCATGTCAGCGACCAGCTGTCGTTCCGGGTGGCCGACGTGTCCCTCATCGCCGACGCGATGCGGCGGCTGCGGACGAACCCGCCGACGTCGCTGATCGGCGACCCGGTACTGGAGTCGCAGGATCTGCTGCCCGCCACCGATGCGCTGATCCACCGTACCGCGCGACTCCGGGTGGTGGTGCGGCCGTCCGGTACCGAGCCGAAGCTGAAGTGCTACCTGGAGATCCTCGGGAGTTCCGGCGACAACGGCGATCTCGATGCGCAACGGGTCGCCGCCCGGGCGGACCTGGCCATGCTGCGCACCGAGCTCACCGCGGCGCTGGGTCTGTAGACCCGGGGCTCGCGGCTCAGGAACCGGCGATGGACGCCGGCCGCTGCGGGTCCAGAACGCTGTCGACGTCGAAGAACTCGTCGAGCACCTGCCGGCCCTCCACCGCGGCCTTCATGCTGATGCCGTCGATGTTGATGCGGGCCTCCCGCAGGTACTCGTCGCCCCACTGACCCCAGGCCGGCACCGAGCCGTCGACGTTGAAGAAGAACGAGTAGCCCTGGCTCTTGAGGTAGTCGAACTTCTCGCCCCGGTAGCCGGGGACGCCCGAGATGTCCGCGCCGAACGGGTAGATGAGCAGGTCGGTCGACCCGACGATCGGTTCCACGTCGGACTTCCACTTCGCGGTGTCGGCCTGGATGCTGCCCAACGAGGAGTTGGTGAAGTTGATGTGCCCCCACGAGTGGGACGCGAATTCCCAACCCTGCGCCTTGAGCGCCTGGGCGACCGACGTGGCCGTCGCGATGTCGGCGTCGAGGTTCGGGTTGACGCCGGCGTACTCACTGGGCGACGACCGGTAGCCGAGCACCCCGTTGTAGCCGGTCAGCGCGATCACCCCGCGGGCGCCCTCGTGGGAGAAGTCGGGATGCGCCCGGACGAAGTCGTCGACCATCGGCATCACGTCGTAGGAACCCTGGACGGTGGTGCCGCTCGCGTCGGTGTAGTGGTTGAGCACCCGCCCGTCCTCGGCGACGAAGAGGTCCTTCGCGAAGCCGTCCCCGTCCATGTACTCGTAGTAGGACACGTCGTCGATGGACATCACCAGCGGCTTCTTCCCCACGGGCAGGGCCAGCGGCTTCGGGGTGACCCGGCCGTCACCCTCGACCGTGGCCAGCTGGTGCGGGCTGACGAGCACGTAGCCCTTGGCGTGGAGCTGGTCGAGGATCTTCGCGAACTCCGACTGGGTCGCCATGTAGTCCATGTACCCCGCCCCGGACTCGGCGTCGCCGAAGGCACGCACCGGGTCGACCACCAGCGAGTGGAAGAAGATGTGCGGCACCATCGAGTTGTCCGGCCAGACCTCGGTGGCCACCGGGGCGGCCGGCGTGGTCTCGGCCGTCGGTTCCGCCGCCGGGCTCGCCGAGGTCTCCGGGGCGGATGTCGTCGTCGGAGCCGCACTGGTCGGGGTGGTCGCCGGCGCGGTGGTCGTCGGCGCCGGTGAACTCACCGAAGCGGACACGGTCGTCGTCATCGTCACGGGGGCCTCGGCCGAGGATCCACCGGAGGTGCAGCCCGCGACGCCGAACGCGCTCGCGGCCAGCACGGCGGTGACCCGGCGGCGGGTGGCAGCGTGGCGACTGTGGGACGGCATCGCAGGACTCCTCGGTTCGATCGTCGGGTACGGCCCGTCCCAGGCTGGCACATCACGGCGCGGCCGGCCCGATCAGCCGCGCGGAACCACCGCCGGTACCGACGTCCGCCACCCTCGCCGCGCCGGATGCTGCGTCAGGCCATCCCGATGACGACGGGTGCGACCATCGCCGCCAGGAGTAGCACCAGACCCAGGGTCAACGCCGGCATGCTGTTCACGAACCTTCTCATCGCCGTTCTCCGTCCGGTCCCGACGTCCGCGGGATCTGACCTCAGCGTGCGCGGACGAGCTGGGTTCTGACGGCGCATCCGTTGTGGGTCCGCTGTGGAAGCTGCTGGTGAAGGCCTGTCCGGGCTGGCTAGCGTGGGATCCGTGGACCTCCCGCCGACCCTGTGTTCGGCCCGCCTGCGGCTGGCCCTGCTGCGTGGGTCCGACATCCCGGAGCTCCGCGCGTTGCTGCGCACCCCCGAGGTCGCCCGCTGGTGGGGCCCGGTCGACGACATCGATCCTGACGATCCGGACCTCGTCCAGCTGGCCGTCCGGAGCCTCGCGGACCCGGGCGGGGACCTACTGGGCCTGATCCAGTACGCCGAGGAGAGCGATCCGATGTACCGGCATGCCGGGATCGACATCGTCCTGCACCCGTCGGCGCACGGCCGCGGTCTCGGTCGAGAGGCCATCCGTACCGTGGCCCACCACCTGATCGACACGCTGGGCCACCACCGGCTGACCATCGACCCGAACGCGGCCAACGCCCGGGCGATCCGGACGTACGCCGCGGTCGGTTTCCGGCCGGTCGGCGTGTTGCGCCGCTACGAGCGGGACCCGGACGGCCGCGGCTGGCACGACGGCCTGCTGATGGACCTGCTCGCCGGCGAACTGATCGACTGAACGGTTCCCGCTGACACGAGCCGCCTGACCGAGCTCCGGGTGCCGATCACCGGGTCAGACCGCGCCGAACTGCCGGTCCCCCGCGTCCCCGAGACCCGGGACGATGTAACCGGAGTCGTTGAGCCGCTCGTCGATCGAGGCGGTCACCACCCGCACCCCGAGGTCGGCGTCCCGCAGCGTGACCAGTCCCTCGGGCGCGGCCAGCGCACAGATCGCGGTCACGTCGGTGGCGCCACGGGTGCGCAGCAGCTCGATGGTGTGCACCATCGACCCGCCGGTGGCCAGCATCGGATCCAGCACGAACACCGGCCGCCCGGCCAGTGACTCCGGCAGCGACTCCATGTAGGGCTGGGGCTCCAGGGTCTGCTCGTTGCGGGCGATCCCGACGAAGCCCATCTGCGATTCCGGGATGAGCCGGTGCGCCTGGTCGGCCATCCCCAGCCCGGCCCGCAGCACCGGCACCAGCAGCGGCGGGTTGGCCAGCCGCACCGCGTTGGTCCGGGCCACCGGCGTGTGGATGGGCACCAGGCTGATCGCGAGGTCCCGCGTCGCCTCGTAGATGAGCATCAAGGTGAGTTCCTGCAGGGCGGCCCGGAAGGTCGCGTTGTCGGTGCGGGCGTCGCGCATGGTGGACAGCCGGGCCTGGGCCAGCGGGTGGTCGACGACGACGACGGGCAACCCGTCGGGAACGGCGTGCGGGGACGGCATCTGCGGACCTCTTCTCCGGCGGCCGGGTCCGGATGCCGGCCACACTCTCCGGAGCAGTCAACCCTATTGCCGATAGGGTCGGAGCATGAGCTCACTGAAGGCCGATCCGGCCGGAACCCTGCCTGAGCCAGCACCGCCGGCACTGCCCGGCCACCTCTCCGACGCGACCGTCGACGAGGCTTCGCTGCGGCGGTTCCTGCACGGCCTGCCCGGCGTCGACCCGGTCGGTCTCGAGCAGCGCAGCGCGGTGCTCGCCACCCGCTCCATCAAGAAGGACAGCAAGCGTCGGGCCATCGATCTGGCCATCTCGATGGTCGACCTGACCACGCTCGAGGGTGCCGACACGGCCGGTAAGGTGCGCTCGCTGTGCGCCAAGGCCCGCCGCCCCGATCCCGACCAGCCCGACGCCCCGACGGTCGCCGCGGTCTGCGTCTACCCCGACATGGTCGCCGCCGCAGTACCGCACCTTTCCGGCACCGGCGTCGGGATCGCCTCGGTGGCAACGGCTTTCCCGGCGGGCCGGTCGAGCCTGGCGGTCAAACTCGCCGACACCCGGGACGCGCTGGACGCCGGCGCCACCGAGATCGACATGGTCATCGACCGCGGCGCGATGCTGACCGGCCACTACGGCCTCGTCTTCGACGAGATCGCGGCAGTCAGGGAGGTCTGCGGCGACACGGTCCTCAAGGTCATCCTGGAGACCGGTGAGCTCGGCACCTACGACACCGTCCGGCGCGCCTGCTGGCTGGCCCTTCTCGCGGGCGGCGACTTCATCAAGACCTCCACCGGAAAGATCAACCCGGCGGCCACGCTGCCCGTCACCCAGGTGATGCTGCAGGCGGTCCGCGACTACCACCGCGAGACCGGCGAGCGCCGCTCGGTGAAGGCAGCCGGGGGCATCCGCACCACGAAGGACGCGATCAAGTTCCTGGTCGCCGTCCACGAGATCGCCGGACCGGAGTGGTTGTCCCCGCGGTATTTCCGCTTCGGCGCCTCCGGACTGCTCAACGACCTGCTGATGCAGCGACGCACCCAGACCGACGGCCACTACAGCGGCCCCGACTACGTGACGGTGGATTAGAGTGCGTCTCCTGATCCCGATCGTCGTGAGCGGCTTCCAGGTGCAACGATCGCAAGGCGCGCGACGAGTCGAAGAACAGTTGAGCATTCGCAGTTTCGATGGGATTGCGTGCAACGCTGCGAGCGGTGTGGCTGGGAGTCGCGCAACGGATCAGGGATCGGGAGACGCACTCTAAATGGACTGGCAGTACGCACCCGCGCCCGAGAGCGCGGCGATCGGCCGGGTCAGGGCCCGGTACCAGCCGTTCATCGACGGCGCCTTCGTCGACGGCTCCGGTACCGATGCGCCGACGGTCAACCCCGGCACCGGCCGTGAGCTGGCCCAGGTCTCGCAGTCCACCGCGGCCGACGTCGACCGCGCCGTCGCCGCCGCCCGCACCGCCTACGACACCGTGTGGGGGCCGATGCCCGGCGCCGAGCGGGGCAAGTACCTGTTCCGGATCGCCCGCGCCATCGCCGAACGGTCCCGCGAGCTCGCGGTCGTCGAGACGCTGGACAACGGCAAGCCCATCCGCGAGTCCCGCGACGTCGACATCCCCACTGCCGCAGCGCATTTCTTCTACCACGCGGGCTGGGCGGACAAGCTCGAGCACGCCGGCCTCGGGCCGTCACCGCAGCCCCTGGGCGTCGCCGCCCAGGTCATCCCGTGGAACTTCCCACTGATGATGGCCGCCTGGAAGATCGCCCCGGCGCTGGCCGCCGGCAACACCGTGGTGATCAAACCCGCTGAGACGACACCGCTCTCGCTGCTGGTGCTGGCCGAGATCCTGGCCGACGCCGACCTGCCGCCCGGGGTGGTCAACATCGTCACCGGGGCCGGTGACATCGGTGAGGCCCTGGTCGACCACGCCGGCGTGGACAAGGTGGCCTTCACCGGTTCCACCGAGGTGGGCAAGAAGATCCAGGCGTCCCTGGCCGGCACCGGGAAGCGGCTCACGCTGGAACTCGGCGGCAAGGCCGCCAACATCGTCTTCGACGACGCCCCGATCGACCAGGCCGTCGAGGGCATCGTCAACGGCATCTTCTTCAACCAGGGCCACGTCTGCTGCGCGGGATCCCGGCTGCTGGTGCAGGAGTCGATCGCCGAGGAGGTCGTCGAGAAGCTCAAGGCCCGGATGGCGACGCTGCGACTCGGCGACCCGATGGACAAGAACACCGACATCGGCGCGGTCAACTCCGCCGAGCAGCTGGCCCGGATCACCGCGCTGGCCGAGACCGGGGACGCCGAAGGCGCCCAGCGGTGGAGTCCGCCGTGCGTTCTGCCCGACCACGGTTTCTACTTCCCGCCGACGATCTTCACCGAGGTGTCGCCGGCCATGCGGGTCGCCCGCGACGAGATCTTCGGACCGGTGCTGTCAGTCCTCACCTTCCGCACCCCGGACGAGGCGGTGGCCAAGGCGAACAACACGCCCTACGGCCTGTCGGCCGGCGTCTGGACCGAGAAGGGCTCGCGCATCCTCGGAATGGCGAACGCGCTACGGGCCGGCGTGGTGTGGGCGAACACGTTCAACCGCTTCGACCCGGCCGCGGCGTTCGGTGGCTACAAGGAGTCCGGCTTCGGTCGCGAGGGCGGCCGCCCCGGTCTGGCCGCCTATCTGGACAGTGGGGACTACTGATGGTGGATCAACAGCAGCCGTGCGAGGTCATCGCCGGGCCGGTTGGCCGTGGCGAAGACCTACAAGCTGTACGTCGGCGGGACGTTCCCGCGGTCGGAGTCGGGGCGCACCTACCCGGTGCTCGGCCACGACGGCGGGTTTCTCGCCAACGCGGCGCAGGGCTCCCGCAAGGACGCCCGCGACGCGGTCGTCGCCGCCCGTAAGGCCGTCGCCGGCTGGTCGGGCACCACCGCCTACAACCGCGGGCAGGTGATCTACCGGGTCGCCGAGATGCTGGAGGGGCGCCGCACCGACGTCGCCGAGCTGCTCACCGCCGGCGAGGGCGTCGAGGTCGCGGCCGCCCGGCAGACCGTGGACCGAGCCGTCGACCGGTTGGTGCACTACGCCGGTTGGACCGACAAGATCGCCGCCGTCTTCGGCGGAGCGAACCCGGTCGCGGGTCCGTTCTTCGCGTTCTCCGTCCCGGAGCCGACCGGCGTCGTGGCCGCCGTCGCGCCGCAGCACGATCCGCTGCTCGGGCTCGTGTCGGTCCTCGCGCCGGTCATCTGCAGCGGCAACACCGTGGTGTTGCTGGCCTCGCAGACCAGCCCGCTGCCCGCAGTCGTGCTCGGCGAGATCCTGGCCACCTCGGACGTTCCCGGCGGCGTGGTGAACATCCTGACCGGGTCGCCGGCCGAGGTCTTCCCGTGGTTGGCGTCGCATGCCGACGTCAACGCGCTGGACCTCACGGGCGCCGACGCCGACCAGCGCACCGCGTGGGAGCGGGCGGCCGCAGGCACGGTCAAGCGGGTCTTCAGCCCGCCGCCGACGGACTTCAGCAACTCCCCCGGGACCGCCCGGCTGCGGGCGTTCCTGGAGACCAAGTCGGTGTGGCACCCCACCGGTTCGCTGTCGCTGTCGGGCGGCTCGGCGTACTGAGCAGCACCGTTAGCATCGATGGCGCACGCATCCACCGAGGAAGACACCCATGACAGAGCCCGCGGCCCAGACCGCCCCCAAGTTGACCTACCGGCTGATCACCGGCCCCGATGACGTGACGTTCTGCGAGCGGGTGAGCGCGGCGCTGGCCGACGGTTACCGGCTCTACGGCAGCCCGTCGACGACGTTCGACGGCGCGAAGGTCGTCAACGCCCAGGCCGTGGTGCTCGACATCGCCGTCGACAACAAGGGGGCTGCGCGATGAGCGCCTGCGCGAAGAGCCGAGAGGCAGCGATGAGCGCCTGCGCGAAGAGCCGAGAGGGCACAGCGATGAGCGCCTGCGCGAAGAGCCGAGAGGCAGCGATGAGCGCCTGCGCGAAGAGCCGAGAGGTACAGCGATGAGCGACGGCTACGCCGGGGACGTCGATCCCCAGGAGGCCTGGCAGATGCTGGCCACGACAACGAACGCCGTCCTGGTCGACGTCCGGACCGACGCCGAGTGGCGTTTCGTCGGCGTCCCGGACACCTCGTCACTGAACAAGGGCGCGCTCCTCGTCGAGTGGAACACCGCCAACGGCCGTAACCCCGATTTCCTCGACGAGCTCGCCGCGCACGGGGTCACCCCGGGTAGCGGACCGGTGCTGTTCCTGTGCCGATCGGGGGTCCGCTCGATCGCCGCCGCCCAGGCCGCGACCGCGGCCGGCATCACCCCCGCCTACAACATCACCGAGGGCTTCGAGGGCCCGCTGGACGACGCCGGTCACCGCGGCGGCGCCGGCTGGAAGGCCACCGGCCTCCCCTGGCGGCAGTCGTGACCGCCCGCAGGCTGCGCCCGGACACCCTCGCCGTCCGCGGTGGACTGCACCGGAGCAACTTCGAGGAGACCGCCGAGGCGCTGTACCTGACCTCGGGCTACGTCTACGAGTCCGCCGGCAGCGCCGAGGCCGCCTTCAAGGGCGACATCGACCGCTTCGTCTACTCCCGGTACGGCAACCCGACGGTGGCCACCTTCCAGGAGCGGCTGCGCCTGATCGAGGGGACCGAGGCCTGCTTCGCCACCGCGAGCGGGATGGCGGCGGTGTTCAACTCGCTGCTCGCCGTCGTGAAGTCCGGCGACCGGATCGTTGCGGCTCGCTCGCTGTTCGGGTCCTGCTTCGTCATCCTCGACGAGATCCTGCCGCGCTACGGCGTCACCACCGAGTTCGTCGACGGCGGCGACCTCGCGCAGTGGGAGAAGGCGCTGTCGACCCCGGCGGCCGCGGTGTTCTTCGAGACCCCGTCCAACCCGATGATGGAGCTCGTCGACATCCGCGCCGTCAGCGACCTGGCGCATGCCGCGGGCGCGAAGGTGGTGCTGGACAACGTCTTCGCCACCCCGGTGCTGCAGCGCGGCACCGACTTCGGCGCCGACATCATCGTGTACTCGGCGACCAAGCACATCGACGGCCAGGGCCGCGTCCTGGGCGGCGCCATCCTCGGTAGCGCGGAGTACATCGACGGTCCGGTGCAGGACCTGATGCGCCACACCGGCCCGTCGATGAGCCCGTTCAACGCCTGGGTGCTGGTCAAGGGCCTGGAGACGATGAGCATGCGGGTCCGGGCGATGAGCGCCTCGGCGCTGCAGGTCGCGACCTTCATGGAGCAGCACGCCGGGGTGCGCTGGGTCAAGTACCCGCACCTGAAGTCGCACCCGCAGTACGAGCTGGCGAAGGCGCAGATGGAGCTGGGCGGCAGTGTGCTGACGTTCGAGCTGGACGCGCCGGCCGACGAGGCCAAGGACCGCGCCTTCCGGATGCTGGATGCCCTCGAGGTCGTCGACATCTCCAACAACCTCGGCGACTCCAAGTCGTTGATCACGCACCCCGCGTCGACGACGCACCGGCGGATGGGCCCCGAGGGTCGCGCCCGGGTCGGCATCACCGACGGCGTCGTGCGGCTGTCGATCGGCCTCGAGGACGTCGACGATCTTCTCGAGGACCTGGACATCGCGCTCAGGGCGTGAGCCCCGACCCGGGTCCGGCGGGGATTCCTCCCGCCGGTCCCGGACCCTTGTCCCGGGCTCGTGAATCGGGTCACCGCAGGCCGATCGGCGTGCCCTCCCACGGGTAACCTGGTGGGGTTTGTCGCGTCGTCCTCCGGGCGGCCGGGTGCACCGGCACCAGCTGATCGATATGGAGTTCCTCTATGACGTTGCCCCTGCGCGTGGCCGTGGTCGGCGCCGGTCCGGCCGGAATCTACGCCTCGGACATCCTGACCAAGAACGATCCTGACGCGACGGTCGACATCTACGACCGGCTGCCGACCCCGTACGGCCTGATCCGTTACGGCGTGGCGCCCGACCACCCGCGCATCAAGCAGATCATCGTCGCGCTGCATCGCGTCATGGAGAACCCGCGCATCACCTTCACCGGCAACGTGCACGTCGGGGTCGGACATCAAGCTCGACGAGATGCGCCAGTTCTACGACGCGATCGTCTTCGCCACCGGCGCCGAGCGCGACCGCCCGATGGAGATCCCCGGCATCGACCTGCCGCGCTCGTACGGCGGCGCGGATTTCGTCGCGTTCTACGACTCGCACCCCGACCGCCCGCAGAACTGGGAGCTGTCCGACGCCTCCAGCGTCGCGGTGATCGGGGTCGGCAACGTCGGTCTCGACGTGGCCCGGATGCTCGCCCGCACCGCCGACGAGCTGCTCTACACCGAGATCCCGCAGCACGTGTACGACATCCTGCGCAACTCCGCGGTGACCGACGTGCACATGTTCGCCCGCCGCGGCCCGGCGCAGGCCAAGTTCACCCCCGTCGAGCTCCGCGAGCTCGACCACTCCCCGAACGTCCAGGTCGTCGTCAGCCCCGAGGGCATGGAGTTCGACGAGGCGTCCGAGGCCGAGCTCACCCACCACAAGAGCCTGCGGATGGTTGTCGACGTGCTGTCCGGCTGGGCCATGCGCGACCCGGAGGAGGGCCCGCACCGGCGGATCCACATCCACTTCCTGGAGAACCCGACCGAGGTGCTGGGTGACGCCGACACCGGCGTCACCGGCCTGCGGACCGAGCACCAGGAGCTGACCGGCGACGGCAACGTGCGTGGCACCGGTGAGTTCACCGACTGGCCCGTCCAGGCGGTCTACCGCTGCGTCGGGTACCGCTCGGAGGCCATCGACGACCTGCCGTTCGACAACCGCAGGATGGTGCTGCCGAACGTCGCCGGCCGGGTGCTGGACGTCGACGGCGCACCGCTCCCCGGCGTGTACGCCACCGGCTGGGTCAAGCGTGGACCGGTCGGCCTCATCGGCCACACCAAGTCCGACGCCGCCGAGACGATCGCCAACCTGCTGGCCGATGCCCCGACCCTGTCCCGGGCGCCGCAGCGCGACCGTGACGCGGCGCGGGACCTGCTGCACGGGAAGGGCCTCCCCGTCACCGATTTCGACGGCTGGGACCGTCTCGAGGACCACGAGCGGGGCCTCGGCTCGGCTGTCGGCCGCGAGCGGGTCAAGCTCATCTCACGCGGCGAGATGACCGAGGTGGCCCGGGTTCTCCAGCGCGAGAACGCCTGACGATCTGACCGACGGCGGGGTGGTGCCTTCGGGCGCCACCCCGCTGTCGCGTTCTCAGGACCCGTCGTAGCCGGTGAGGCTGGGCAGCAGCACGTCGGCCGAGAGGGCCGGGGGTGCACCGACATCCAGATCGACGCCGTCGTCGGCGAGCTGGTCGCGGGCGATCTCGGCGTCGTCGGGCCGGACGAGGTCGCGGTCGTCGAGCAACCGGTCCAAGCCGTCGGCGCCGAGCAGCCCGATCATCAGGCGCTGCAGCCGGTGCCGCACGTCGTCGTCGGGATGACCCAGCAACACGACGATCTCGACGGCGTCGTCGTCGCGGGCCAGCCCGTCGAGCGCCTCCGCGGCGTGCACCGCGGCGAGCCCACCCTGGCCGGCCACGAGGTCCAGCAGCGCGTCGACCAGCGCAACCCGGTCCTCATCGGCCACCGGTGCGGGCAGCCGGGAGGCGCCCACCGCGGCGGCGACCTGCAGGTAGCCCTCGTCCTCGAGCCCGCGGACCAGCGTGGGCACCCGCAGCGGCCCGGCGATCAGGTCCGGATGCATCAACACGTTCGCCACCGCCTGGGTGTCTTCCCAGGCGTCGAGGACGTACTGGACCTCACCGAGGGTCTCGGCGTCGGCCGGGAGCAGCGCGTCGTGCGTGGTGGACGCCTCGGCAATGGTGGTGGCGGCCAGGAAGGGCGCTGCGGACATCGGGACCTCCGGGGTGGGAAACGGCACCGGGAACGCTACGGGGTCTGCGGCGCCGTCCACGACGGAGATCGCGCCGGACGGGTATGACTGGTGCGGTGGTCATTCACGGCCCGGCACCCCGGACCCGTTGCACCCCTGGACTCGACAGGATCCCGCATGCCCGAAGGTCACACCATTCTGCGGCTGGCGCGCGAGCACCAGAAGCTCTTCAAGGGCAGCGTGCTGCGCGTGGACAGTCCGCAGGGCAAGTTCGCCGAGGGCGCCGAGCTGCTGGACGGCGGTCGGCTGATCGGTGTGCAGGCGTTCGGCAAGCACTCGTTGCACCGCTTCCGGCCGTTCGAAGACGGGCCGCCGCGCTTCGACCTGTGGCTGCACGTGCACCTGGGGCTCTACGGCAAGTGGGTCAGCGGGCCGCTGCCGCTGCCGGAGGTGGTCGGTCAGGTGCGGCTGCGGATCTGGGACGAGCACCACTTCGCGCAGCTCCGCGGGGCGACGGTGTCGGAGGTGCTGACGGCGGAGGCGGTCAAGACGCTGCAGGCCCGCCTGGGTGAGGACCCGCTGAAGTCCAAGGACGCCGGTGCGACGTCCTACGTGAAGGTGTCGCGTAGCACCAAGCCGATCGGTCTGCTGCTGATGGACCAGGCGGTGATGGCCGGGGTCGGCAACGTCTACCGGGCCGAGATCCTGTTCATCCACCGGATCAACCCGCACCGCCCCGGGAATCAGGTTCCGCGAGGAGCAGTGGCAGCTGCTGTGGGCGGACCTCATCACGTTGATGCGGGCCGGGGTGCGGGCCGGCCGCATCGTGACCACCGCCCCCGCGGACCGGGAGAAGGTCTCCGGCCCGGTCCGCCGGGACGATGCGCACTACGTCTACCGCCGGCACGGACTCCCCTGCCGGATCTGCGGCACCGAGGTCGAGATGGAGGAGTTCGGCGGCCGCCGGCTCTACTGGTGCCCGGCCTGCCAGGCCGTCTGAGCCGCTACAGCGTCGGCGTGACCGCCGGCAGGATCTCGTGGAAGGTGCGGCCCTTGGCCGGCGTCCCGATGGCCGTCATCGCCCAGCCGGAGCCGGAGCGGGTCACCTTGGCCATCACCAGCGCCGTCTGGTCGCCGGAGCCGGACAGGGTGTAGCCGGCCAGCGCGGTGTTGGTGGTGGCGTCGAAGAGCTGCACGGTGGCCGTCTCGATCTGGGTGAACGCCTGCCCGAGGAACGAGTTGACGGTGAACACCAGCGACTGGGCGTTGGCCGGCAGCGCGGCCAGGTCGACCCGGATGGTTTCGCCGGCGCCACCCGCGCGGTCGTCGCCGGTGTGTTGGATGGAGCCGTCCTTGCTGCGCAACTGCTGGAACCAGACCTGATCGATGAGGGTCTTGTTGCCGTCGAACACCAGGCAGCTGGCGTCCAGGTCGACCGAGACCTTCTTCGACCCGAAGAAGCCCTTCTTGGTCATGCTCTCCCAGCTCAGCACCAGGTTGACGCTGGTCAGCGTGCCGCCGCCGCTCTTGGTGAGCGAGACGCTCTGTCCCTTGGTCATGTTGATGGCCATCTGTGCTCCGCTCGTCGTGTCGGGCGGGGACCGGTCAGGCCCCGACAGCGGTTCAACGCCCGGGGCGAGGCGACGGTTCCGCAACCCGCTGGATCCGAGCGCGCCGATCAGGACGGACGTCAGCGGCGTACCCGACGGGCGTCGACGCTCGGAACCCCTGCTGGGCTGTTCGCGGATCCGGAGCAGGACCAGGGACGACACCAGGGGCACGTGGGCATCGTGGTCGGGGCGATGCCGATCTCCAGTGCCCGCCCCCGAGGGGCGTCGGGGCGGGCAGCGGTCTGCTTCGGGAGTGAGGCCGCGTCAGTCGGCGCTGTCCGCCCGGGCGAACCGGTCGCCGTACTCCGCGGCGTCGATCTCCTCGGCAACGATCAGCTTCGATCCGTCATAGACGTCCCGATCGATCTCGTCGGTGGAGTCGGCGACCAGCATCGCCACCATCGTGTCGCCGTTGACGTTGAGGAAGGTGCGGAAGATCCCCGCGAACCAGTCGACCGCGATGAGCAGACCCACTGCCTCGACCGGCAGCCCGAGCGTCGTCGCCAGGAACATGGCGACGACCGGAAAGCCACCCGGCACGGTGATGGTGCCCATGTTCAGCAGGATGGAGAGAGCCATCCCCATGATGACCTGGCCGGGAGTCAGCACGACGTCGCCGGCCTGCGCGAGGAACATGACCACGATCGTGTAGTTCAGGACGGCTCCGTACGAACCCATGGTCAGGCCGATGGACAGCGTGAAGTTGGCGACCCGCTGACTCACACCGACCTTCTCGACGGTGTTCTTCAGGACGGTCGGGAAGGTCACGGCGGAACTGGTCGTCGTGACGGCGATCGCGGTCTGCTCGGCGAGCTTGCCGGGCAACTTCCACGGATTGAGGCGCGTGCGCAGGGCCACCACCACGACGAAGAGGACGGCGACGAGAACGACCCCGACGAGGGTCGTGCCCAGGTACTCCAGGGCCGTCGTCACCACCGCGAACCCCACGTCCCCGGCGAGCGCGGCGAGCAGGCAGAAGACGCCGACGGGCGCGATCAGCATCACGAACCTGATCATCGTGAGCACGATCTGCTGGATCTGGTCGACGAAGTCCAGGACCAACCGGCTGCCGGTCCTCGTCACGTAGTGGTTGAGCGCCACGCCGAACAGCAGGGCGAAGACGATGATGGGAACCATCGTGGCGGTGGACATCGCGGCGAAGACGTTGGTCGAGACGAAGCCGAGGACCGTGTCCTGCCAGGCGGTCGCTTTCGCGGCCGACTCCTGCAGGGTCGGGTCGAGCTCGCCACTGAACGTCATCCCGGCGCCGGGTCGGATGAGCGCACTCAGCCCCCAGGCGAGGACAGCGGCGACCACCGAGAAGCCGATCATCCAGCTGAACGTACGGAGGGCCAGTTTGCCCATCCCCGTTCCGCTCATCGACCCGGTGGCCACGATGACCGACGCCAGCACCAGCGGCACGATGGACATCTGGATGAGCCGGATGAACAGGTCGCCGACGAACTTCAGGTTGCCGGCCCACTCGCCCACGATCATGCCGAAGGCGATACCGCCGATGGCCGCGATGCCGATCTGGGCAGCGGTGTGCTTGAGGTATTTCATCTCGTTCTCCCGAGCTCGTCGTGGCCGCTCGACCGCGGCTGCCGGCGAAGGCCTGACGCGCCTCGGCCTCCGGAGCGGCAGGCAGTGCAGCGGTCTCTGGTGCCGGCGATCCTCCGTCCGCGGATCGTGTCCGGAGTTACTCGGATGTGTCGGTCAGATCACATTCGCCGCGGATGTTTCACTCGGGCAGCAGGGCCTCGACGCCTGGTCCTCGAACTGTCGATCTCGTCGCGGTCGGCGCTCGCGTCGGTGACCGCTGCGCCACGGTCGGGCACTACGGCCCAGGCCAGAACGGCCTCCGTCCCCACGTGGCCGCGTGGTCGGGTACAGGGTGGCGACGAGGACCAACAACATCGTCAGCGAGCAGATGGAGATCGCGCCGAGAGGCCGTAGGTCCCAAGGCGATCAGGATCGGTCGCAGGCGATGGCCGAGGCAGGCGTTGACACCGTCGGAGAGGAGGAGCATTCGTCCAGCACCGAGGTAGCCCGAAGAGGAATGACGCCAATCGCCCGACGACGTCGGGCGGCCGTCCGACAAAGTTCGGTGACTCGGCGGCCGCACCCGCCCGATCGGTGAGCTGAGCCGTTGACGGCGAGATGCGTGGCCGGACCGAGCAACCCGGCGAGCAGGACGACATCAGTCTCACGTACAGGGGTCTCGGCGCGGAAGATGCGCAGCGCTATCGGTGGATCACGGAGTGCGGCGCGGGGTCAGCGGCGTGAACGGGCGGGTGTCGGGCGACGGGCCGTCGGCGGCAAGGGGTATCCCGCCGGTCGGGACATCAGCCGCCGTCGCCGCCGGCGGCGCGGAGCCGGGTGCGGCGACGTCGGCGACGTCGACCACCACGACGGTCACGTTGTCGCGTCCGCCGGCCGCGACGGCCGCCGCGACCAGGCGGTCGGCGACCTGCTGCGGCGGATCGGTCCGACACACCATCTCGGCGAGGTCGGCCGGCTCCACCTCGCCGGTGAGGCCGTCGGAGCAGACCAGGAACCGGTCACCGACAACGGCCGGCACCAGCCAGAAGTCGGGCACCGGATCGTCGTCGGCGCCGATGGCCCGGGTGACGATGTTGCGCTCCGGATGGTGGCGGGCCTCGTGGGGCGCGAGCATGCCGCTGTCCACCATCTCCTGCACGAGGGAATGGTCGACGCTCACCTGCGCGAACTCACCCCCGGTGCGACGGTAGACCCGCGAGTCACCGACGTTGAAGACGAGCCAGTGGGCGATCCCGTCGTAGGTGGTGGCGATGATGCCGGTGACGGTGGTGCCACCGCCGGTCGGCCGGACCGCGTCCGCGGCGGCCGCGATACGGCCCTCCGCCCATCGCCGGTCGAGGTCGCTGCGCCCGACGCCCTGCGCGAACTGCTCGACGGTCAACCGGCTGGCGATGTCCCCGGCCTCGTAGCCGCCCATGCCGTCGGCGACCACGAAGAGGGGGAACGCCGCGATCACGGCATCCTCGTTGACCTCGCGGACCCGGCCCACATCCGTGGCCGATCCGTGCGCCACGGTCATCATCGGCGTCCGCCCCACCCGTTCGTCCTGTCCGTCCCGTACACGCCGACGAGCGTAGCCGCGCGCCGGCGGGGGCTGTCAGCGCGGCCGATCAGCCGCCGCGGACCGCTTCGGCGAGCTTGCCGGGGATCTCGGCCGCGGTCATCCGCGGGCCGTAGGCGGGACGGTCGCGCTCGAAGCGCCAGCTCTCGGCCAGCGATCCGGCGTCGACCGCGTCGAAACCGAACTCGTCGAGCAGCGTGGTCACCAGCGCCTTGGCCTCGAGGTCGTCGCCGGCCACCGGCAGGGCGCGGCGGTCGGGAGTGTGGGCGGGAGTGCCGTCGGTGGTGAGCTCCTCGGCGCGGATGCCGTTGAACACCTTGACGATCCTCGAGGTGGGCAGGTGCTCCTGGAGCATCTGCGACACCGTCGTGCGCTCCTCGTCGAGCTCGGCGATGTGGCCGTCCCGCTCGAAGTAGTAATTGTTGGTGTCGATGACGATCTTGCCGGCCAGCGGCTCGACGGGGACGTCACGGTAGTTCTTCAGCGGCACGGTGACGACAACGAGATCAGCGGCAGCACCGGCCTTTTCCGCGGTGGCGGCGGTGGCGAGCGGGCCGAGTTCGGTGACGAGATCGGTGAGGGTCTCGGGTCCGCGGGAGTTGCTGACGACGACCCGGTAGCCGGCGGCGACGGCGAGGCGGGCGAGCTGGCCGCCGATGTTGCCGGCGCCGATCAGCCCGATGGTGGTGAGTCCGGTGGCGGTCATGGTGGTGCACCTTTCGTCGTGCGGTGTGTCCGGCCGTTCGTCCCCGGTATCCGGACCATGGCCACAACCCCGGTGGTACCGGGGATGTTCCCGCCGGCGGGTGACGAGCGGGACAGGTTCCGGCCGGGCCACCTAGAGTCAGGCCGTTCCCGTCTCGCATCGGAGGTAGCTGTGCCGCACGCAGTCAAGGCCGTCATCGTCCGCACCAAGGACGCACCCGTCGAGGTGGTCACCATCCACGTGCCCGACCCGGGTCCGGGCGAGGCGCTGGTGCAGGTCCAGGCGTGCGGGGTGTGCCACACCGATCTGCACTACAAGCTCGGCGGCATCGGGAACGACTACCCCTACCTGCTCGGTCACGAGGCTGCGGGGATCGTGGAGGCCGTCGGCGAGGGAGTCACCGACGTGGCCCCCGGTGACTACGTGATCCTCAACTGGCGCGCCGTGTGCGGCGAGTGCCGGGCCTGTCGCCGCGGCCGCCCCTGGTACTGCTTCGACACCCACAACGCCACCCAGAAGATGACGCTCGAGGACGGCACCGAGCTCTCCCCCGCGCTGGGCATCGGCGCGTTCGCCGAGAAGACGCTGGTGCACGCCGGCCAGTGCACGAAGGTCGACCCCGAGGCGCCGGCGACCGTCGCCGGCCTGCTGGGCTGCGGCGTGATGGCCGGGCTGGGCGCGGCGATCAACACCGGTGCGGTCAGCAAGGAGGACACCGTCGCGGTGATCGGCTGCGGTGGTGTCGGTGACGCGGCGATCGCCGGTGCGAACCTGATGGGCGCCCGGCGGATCATCGCCGTCGACCGCGACGAGCGGAAGCTGGAGTGGGCCAGGGAGTTCGGCGCGACCCACACGGTGCTGGTCGGCGAGGGAACCGATGTCGTCGCCGAGATCCAGGCGCTGACCGACGGTTTCGGCGCCGACGTGGTGATCGACGCCGTCGGTCGGCCGGAGACGTGGCTCCAGGCGTTCTACGGCCGCGACCTGGCCGGCACGGTGGTGTTGGTCGGCGTCCCCACCCCGACGATGCAGCTCGAACTGCCGCTGCTGGACGTCTTCGGCCGCGGTGGTTCGCTGAAGTCGTCCTGGTACGGCGATTGCCTGCCGTCCCGCGACTTCCCCGTGCTGATCGAGCTGTTCCTCGGCGGCCGACTCCCACTGGACAAGTTCGTCTCCGAGACCATCGGGCTGGACGCCATCGAGGAGGCCTTCGAGAAGATGCACCGGGGTGAGGTGCTGCGGTCGGTCGTGACCATCTGACCGTGGGCGGGAGCAGGCCGACGGCGCGAGCCCGGGCATCCGCCACCTCGGATCCGACCCTCGGGTACCTCCTCACACCTCCGGACGGGCACCCGAGGGGTGGGGATCGACCGTGTCGGGCACCTCTGTGGGCATGACCCCTCCCACCGGGCTGCCGGACGCCCTGCAGCAGCTGCGCGATGCTGTCGCCGCCGCACCGCTGGGCCTGGCAACGCCCGGACGGGATGCCGCTGCCCGCACCGCCCGCGCCGTCGTGGACCAGATCGACGACTATCTGCTGCCCCGGCTGCGCGACCTCGATGCCCCGCTGCTGACGGTCGTCGGCGGGTCCACCGGCGCCGGGAAATCCACGTTGGTCAACAGCGTGCTGGGCACCCGGGTCACCACCCCGGGCGTCCTCCGGCCGACGACCCGCTCGCCGGTGCTGGTCTGCTCGGCCGCCGACGTGAGGTGGTTCGCCGGCGATCGGGTGCTGCCCGGGCTGGCCCGCACCACGGGCGAGGGCGACACGCTCAGCGGCATCACGCTCGTCCCCACCGACGCCCTGCCGCCGGGCCTGGCCCTGGTCGACGCCCCCGACGTCGACTCGGTCGTCGAGGCCAACCGCGTGCTCGCCGGGCAGCTGCTGGGGGCCGCCGACCTGTGGGTCTTCGTGACCACGGCGGCCCGCTACGCCGACGCCGTCCCCTGGGACCTGTTGCGAACAGCGCAGGAGCGCGGTACCGCGCTGGCCGTCGTCCTGGACCGGGTGCCGCCCGAGGCGGTCGGTGAGGTGGCCGAGGACCTCGCCGCGATGCTGCGGCGCGGCGGGCTGGGCGCGGCTCGGCTCTTCGTCATCGAGGAGCGACCGCTGGTCGACGGGTTCCTGCCCGCCGAGCAGGTGGCGCCGCTGCGGGACTGGCTGTACACGCTCGCCGCCGACCAGGAGCAGCGGGCCGCGGTGGTCCGGCAGACGCTGGTCGGCGCGCTGGAGAGCCTGAGCGGTCGGGTCGACGTCGTCGCGGCCGGCGTCGAGGAGCAGATGAGCTCCGCGGAGGCGCTGCAGGCCGCGGCGGACGCCGCGTACGCCCGCGCGCGGGCCGCGATCGCGGAGGGCGTGGGCAACGGCAGCCTGCTACGCGGGGAGGTGCTGGCCCGCTGGCAGGAGTTCGTGGGCACCGGGGAGTGGATGCGCAGCCTGCAGGGGCAGGTCGGTCGGCTGCGCGACCGGGTGTCCGCAGCGTTCCGCGGCCGGCCCCACGCGGCTGCGGACCTGCACGGTGCGTTGGAGTCCGGTGTCGAGCAGCTGCTGCGCGCCGAGGCCGACCGGGCGGCGGAGAACACCGTCGTCGCCTGGCGCTCGCTGCCCGGCGGTATTGCGTTGATCGGCGGCCGGGAGACCGAGCTCGACGGGGTCTCCCCGACCTTCGCCGAAGGTGGCCGCCGGAGAGGTGCGCGACTGGCAGGGCTTCGTGCTCGAGTTGGTCCGCAGCGAGGGCGCGGGCAAGCGTTCGCAGGCCCGGCTGCTGTCCTGGGGTGTGAACGGCGCCGGCGCGGCGCTGATGATCGCCGTCTTCGCCTCCACCGCCGGACTCACCGGCGCCGAGGTCGCGATCGCCGGGGGCACCACCGCCGTCGGCCAGCGGCTGCTGGAAGCGGTCTTCGGCGACAACGCCGTCCGAGAGCTCGCGGCGAGAGCCCGGGCCGACCTCGACGCCCGCGCCGACCGGGTGCTCCGCCACGAGCAGGACCGGTTCGTGCAGCTGCTGGCGCACGTCGCACCCAGTCCGGACGCCGCCGCCGACCTGCGCACCGCGGTCGCCGGGCTGGCCACCGCCCGCCGGGCCCACGCATGAAGCTGAGCGGCGGGCGGCGCGCCGAGCTCCCTCTGACCGATCGGCTGGCCGCGCTGCGGGCGGCGGTCGAGGTCGCGGAGGATCGGCTCGACGTGCCCGAGGTCGCCCGGGCCCGCACCCTGCTGGCCAAGGCCGGTGCCCGCGAGGCGCTGGGCGACGCGACCGTGGTGGCGCTCGCCGGTGCGACCGGCAGCGGCAAGTCCACCCTGTTCAACGCGCTCAGCGGCAGCGAGGTGAGCATTCCTGGGGTCCGGCGGCCGACCACCGGAGTCGCGCACGCGAGCGTCTGGGGTGAGCACGGAGCCGACCGGCTGCTGGACTGGCTGCAGGTGCCGCGCCGGCACCGGGTCCGGTCGGCGGACCCCGCGCTGGACGGGTTGGTGCTGCTCGACCTGCCCGACCACGACAGCGTCCGGCTGGAGAACCGACTGGAGGTCGACCGACTGGTGGAGCTGGTCGACGTGCTGGTCTGGGTGCTCGACCCGCAGAAGTACGCCGACGCCGCGGTGCATTCGCGATACCTGGCGCCGCTGGCCGGGCACGCGGGGGTGCTGGTGGTCGTGTTCAACCAGGTGGACCGGCTGGACGACGCGGCGGCCGAGGCATGCCTCGCCGACCTGCGCGGGCTGCTGGACCGGGAGGGGCTGGCCGCGACGCCCATCGTGCCCACCTCGGCTCGCACCGGGGCCGGCCTGCCGGAGCTCCGCGCCGAGCTCGCCGCCCGGGTGACCGCCCGGCGGGCCGCTACCGACCGGCTGGCCGCCGACGTCCGGTCCGCCGCAGCCGCGCTGGCCGAGCACTGCGCGCCGGACGCCGGCGGGGACCGCGGCCGGGACCGGGACGGGCGGGACGCATTGGCAGCCGCACTCGCGGACGCGGCCGGGGTGCCCGCCGTGGTCAGCGCGGTCGAGCAGTCGGCCCGTCGACGGGGACACCAGCGCACCGGCTGGCCGGTGCTCCGCTGGACCTCGAAGCTGCGGGCCGACCCGCTGAGCCGGCTGCACCTGGGGAACGAGGCCGCGCGCAGTTCGCTGCCCGCGGCCGGTGCGGTGCCGACCGCCGCGATGGACACGGCGCTGCGCCGGGCCCGGGAGGCCGCCGGTCAGGGGCTGCCGCAGGCCTGGCGGGACGAGCTGCGGCGGACCTCTGAGCTGTCAGCGGAGCGGCTGACCGACCGGCTCGACCGGGCCGTCACCGGTACCGACCTCGGGCCGGACCGGACGCCGATCTGGCAACGGGCCGTCGGCGGCCTGCAGTGGGTGCTCGCGCTGGTGACGCTGGCCGGCGCGCTGTGG
This sequence comes from uncultured Actinomycetota bacterium, assembly GCA_963700115.1. Classification (GTDB taxonomy): domain Bacteria; phylum Actinomycetota; class Actinomycetes; order Mycobacteriales; family Nakamurellaceae; genus Nakamurella. The sequence continues at coordinate 2,968,764 of OY969473.1, forward strand.
CTGCTCGGGCTCGTCGGGCTGGGCCTGCTGCAGCTGGCGGACGTCGTCCCGCTGCCCCGGGTGGAGGGCATCCCGGTGCCGACACTGCTCCTGGTCGGTGGGTTGCTCGCCGGCCTGCTGCTGGCGCTGGTGAGCAGACCGTTGGTGCGCGCCGGGGCCCGCCGCCGGGCCCGGCAGGTTCGTCAGCGGCTGATCGACCGGGTGGCCGAGGTGGCCGACACCGAGGTGCTGGCGCCGCTGACCAGGGCGGGCGCCGACCACGACCGGTTCTGCGCCGCGGTCAGCCGGGCCCGCAGCTGACGCCGCTCTTCGCGCACCGCATCTCAGGGACCCCGGGACACGGTGCTCTCCGCACACCCGCGGGGCGCCGGTCGAAAGCCCGTCAGGTGTCGAGGATCCGGCCGCTGACCCTCGCGGGTCAGCCCGACTTCCGGCGGAACACCCGCTTCGCGCCGGCCGCATGCGAGTCGCCCGAGACGTGGTTGTCGCCGTCCGCGGTGGTCTGGTTGCGGGCGTGGTTGGCGGCGTTCTTCCGCTCCAGGGCGGCCTTGAACTTGGCCTTCTGATCCACCGGTCCGGCGTCCGTCTCGACGACTGCGGCGTCTTCTGCGGGACTGCTCTCGGCACTGGCTGACATGGTGGCCTCCTCGACATTGGGCGGTGGCGACGCTACCCGACCGCGCTGCGGACCCCGCCATCATCACCGCCGGAGCCGGGCAGCGGCGAGTCATTTACCCTCGGCACAACCGTCGAGCGGCCGGAGCGCACCGGAGACACCGGGGCCCACGGACCGCCGTGAACCGGAGAGAACAGTCATGCCCCTGGCTCTGCAGAACTTCGTCAACGGCGCGCGCACGGCGGCCACCGATGGCGAGACGATGGACGTCGTCGACCCGTCGACCGGCGAGGTCTACGCCACCGCCCCGAAGTCGTCCGCGGCCGACGTCGACGCGGCGTACGCCGCCGCCGCCACCGCCTTCCAGACCTGGGGCGAGACCACCCCGAGCGAGCGGCAACTCGCGCTGCTGCGCATCGCCGACGCCCTGGAATCCCGGGCCGACGAGTTCGTCGACGCCGAGGTCCGCAACACCGGCAAGCCCCGCGGCCTCACCGCCGGCGAGGAGCTGCCGCCGGCCGTCGACCAGCTGCGATTCTTCGCCGGCGCCGCCCGCGTGCTCGAAGGCCGTTCCGCCGGCGAGTACCTCGCCGGCCACACCTCGTTCGTCCGCCGCGAACCGATCGGCGTCGTCGGGCAGGTCACCCCGTGGAACTACCCGTTGATGATGATGGTCTGGAAGATCGGCCCGGCGCTGGCCGCCGGCAACACCGTCGTCCTCAAGCCCTCGGATACGACCCCGGTCACCAGCCTCCTGCTGGCCGAGCTGGCCGCGGAGTTCCTGCCGGCGGGTGTCCTCAACGTGGTCGCCGGTGACCGGGACACCGGGCGGGCGCTGGTCTCCCACCCGACGCCCGGCCTCGTCGCCATCACCGGATCCATCCGGGCCGGCATCCAGGTCGCCGAAGCCGCGGCCGCCCAGGTGAAGCGGGTGCACCTCGAACTCGGCGGCAAGGCGCCGGTCATCGTGTTCGACGACGCCGACATCGCCGCCGCCGCCGAGGCCATCGCGGTCGCCGGCTACTTCAACGCCGGCCAGGACTGCACCGCCGCCACGCGGGTCATGTGTGCGCCGGGCGTGTACGACGACTTCGTCGCCGCCCTCACCGAGCAGGCGAAGAACACCGTGACGGGCCCGCCGTCGAACGAGGACGCGCTGTACGGGGCGGTCAACAACGCCCACCAGCTCGCCCACGTCAGCGGCTTCGTCGACCGGCTCCCCGACCATGCCGTCCTCGGTACCGGCGGCCACACCATCGGCGACCGCGGCTACTTCTTCGAGCCCACCGTCATCTCCGGGCTCCGCCAGGACGACGACGCCGTCCAGAACGAGATCTTCGGGCCGGTCATCACGGTCCAGAAGTTCACCGACGAGGCCGAGGCCCTCCGGCACGCCAACGGCACCCGGTACGGCCTGGCGTCCAGCGTCTGGACCACCGACCACGCCCGGGCGATGCGGATGAGCAAGGGCCTGAACTTCGGCTGCGTCTGGATCAACACCCACATCCCGCTGGTCGCCGAGATGCCGCACGGCGGCTTCGGGCAGTCCGGCTACGGCAAGGACCTGTCGATGTACGGCTTCGAGGACTACACCCGCATCAAGCACGTCATGAGCGCCATCGGCTGAGGCGTTCCGGGGGCGCCGCTCTGCCTCTGCTGGTTGCGCCCAGCACGATCCGCACGGCTCCCCCGGTTCACCGGTGCGCACCAGGCGGCGCACCGGTGACGGACAGTGGCACTGGGTAGGCTCCGTGGGCGCACCGGCGGTCGGACCCGACCAGCCGTGCGCGACGACAGCGGGAGCACGGCAGCCCGGGACAGCGCGGAAAGGACCACGACGTGGCAGCGGACATCGTGCCCATCGAGCTCGGCCTCACGGCCGGCAATCTGGTGACCCTGTGGGCACCCCGCTGGCGGGAGGACGGCGAGGAGTGGGAGGCGTTCCTCGGCCACGGCGAGTTCCTCTACGCCTTCCCCGACACCGCGCACCTCGCTGCCTTCATCCGGACCGAGACCGAGCACGACCTCGCCGACCACCCCGACTGGGAGGAGGTGCCGGACGCTCTCGTCGACGAGCTCGAGCCCGCCGACGAGCGCAGGATCGACCTCGTCGGCGTGCCGGAGCTCGTGGCCGGCCCCGCCGACATCTGGACCGTCGCGGAGCTCGCCGACACCGTCGCCATCCTCCGCTCGATCGCCGAGGTGTGTGACCTGGAGACGGTTCTCGACGTACTCGCCGCGGCCGAAGGTTTCGAGCTGCTGCCGCTCGGCGACAGCGCGTTCACCGGCCGCACCGGCGAGAAGCTGTGGGACGGAATCGGAGCCGCCGTCGTCGCCCGCTGGGACGAGGTCGTCGACGCGATCGACGCCATCGTCACCACCCCGGACGTCGACCCCGAGGCCCTCGCCCAGGCCCAGGCCGAGCTCGCGTCGGTGTCCAAGCTGACCCTGACCGACGCCGAGAACCCGGTCGCGACCCCGGGTGCACCCGAGGCGGCCCCGGAGGCCGACCGGGCCCCGGAGCTGGAGTTCTGGGACGAGCTGGGCATCGACTGCATCTCCGTCGGCATCGACGGTGTCACCGGCTACACGTTGCGCTGCTACCTCGGCGAGGACCCGGTCTTCCTGTCCGAGAGCGGCCGGATCCAGATGTTCACCGACACCGAGCTGCTCGCCACCTACCTCGCCGACCCCGCCGCGAACCACACCATGGCCAACATCGAGGTGTTCGGCGAGGTCCGCGACGAGGCCGCCACCGGCGATCTCGAGATTGCGGTCGGCCCCGAGAACACCTACCAGCTCGACGGCCTCATGCAGCAGCTGATCAAGGGACCGGGTGCGGTGGACCGTCGCCAACTCGAGCTCGCGGTCGAGTTGCTGGTCGACGCCGCCGCCGTCCGCGGTGACGACGAGACCGCCGAGGCGCTGGGCAGTTCCTCACCGCTGGGCTTCCTCGTCAACGCCACCCTGCGGCCCGATCCGGGTCGCCTGCAGCCGACACCGCCGTTCACCGACGAAGTGACGGCCTGGAACGTGCTTCTCGAGTCCTTCGTCGCGAACCTCGATTGGCACCCGGGGCGCCCGGCGCCCGTCGAGGTCTGACCGACGCCCGTGAGTGACGCCGCGTGGCCCCGGATCGCTGCCGATCCGGGGCTTCTCGCGGTGTACGGGGCACTGGTCGCCGTCCTCGACCGGCTCGGCCCGTACGAGCTCGAGCACCGGAAGTCCGCCGTCGCGGTGATCCGACCGGACGGCGCCGGAGTGCTGTCGCTGCATCCCGACGGGGATGGACTGGCCGTCACGCTGCTCCTGGGCCGGCGTCTCGGATCCCCGAGAATGACGACGGCGCAACAGGTGTCACCCGGTCTCTGGCACCACCGGCTGCGACTGGCGACGGTCGACGACGTGGACGACGACCTGCGCGAGTGGCTGACCGCCGCCTACCGACGCTGATCATCACGCCGGCCCTGCGCGACGCCTGGCGGAGCTCGCCGGGCGGAACCGCTGACTGGACACCGGTCCGTCACCGGCCGGTCATCCACCGTCCGCGGCGGCGTCCGGGGGCTGCGGTAGGTTGCCTGGATGTCGACCCATCGCGGCCTGGAGCTGACCACCGAGAACATCCGCCGGGCTCCGAAGGTGTTGCTGCACGACCACCTGGACGGCGGCCTGCGACCGTCGACGATCATCGACCTGGCCGGTCGGATCGGGCACGAACTGCCGGCCGGCAACCCGGCCGAGTTGGCCCGCTGGTTCGTCACCGCGGCGAGCTCCGGGGACCTGGTCACCTACCTCGAGACCTTCGCGCACACCGTCGCGGTCATGCAGACCCGGGAGGCCCTGATCCGCGTGGCGTCCGAGTGCGCGCAGGACCTCGCCGCCGACGGTGTCGTCTACGCCGAGGTGCGCTTCGCGCCGGAGCTGCACACCGAGCGGGGCCTGCCCATCACCACCGTCGTCGAGTCGGTGCTCACCGGTTTCGCGCACGGCGAGGCGATGGCCGCGCAGCAGGGGCATCCCATCGTCGTGCGGGCACTGTTGACCGCGATGCGGCACGCGGCCCGCTCTCGCGAGATCGCCGAGCTGGCGGTGAACTACCGCGACCGCGGTGTGGCCGGCTTCGACATCGCCGGCGCCGAAGCGGGTTTCCCGCCATCCCGGCACCTGGACGCCTTCGAGTACCTGAGCCGCGAGAACGCGCACTTCACCATCCACGCCGGTGAGGCCTTCGGCCTGAAGTCGATCTGGGAGGCGCTGTCCTGGTGCGGCGCGGACCGTCTCGGGCACGGCGTCCGGCTGATCGACGACATCACCGTCGGCGACGACGGTGTCGTCCAGCTGGGCCGGCTGGCCGCCTACATCCGCGACACCCGGGTGCCGTTGGAGATGTGTCCGACGTCGAACGTGCAGACCGGTGCCGCCGCGTCGATCGACGAGCACCCGCTCGGGCTGCTCGCGCAGCTCAAGTTCCGGGTCACCGTCAACACCGACAACCGACTGATGAGCGGCTGCTCGATGACCAGCGAGATGAGCGCGGTGGCTGCCGCTTTCGGCTACGGCTGGGCCGAGCTGCAGTGGCTGACGCTGAACGCGATGAAGTCGGCGTTCCTGCCGTTCGACCGCCGGCTGGCCCTCATCGACGAGGTCATCAAGCCGGGTTACGCCGCGCTGCTGGCCGGCTGAGCAGAAAGCTCCCCAACTTCGGGAGACATGTTCCCGCTGAGCGGGAACATGTCTCCCGCGATTTCTCCGGGTGCGGAGGACACCCGGAATCCGGGAGCGAACTTCCCGCTGAGCGGGCACAAAGCTGCGCAAGTCGGGGCGGATTGTGCTCAGCGCAGCACATCGAGGATCAGCGGGGACGTGGGCACCGGGGTGCCGGGAGCCACCACCGTCAACGCCGCCTCGACGAGGTCCACCGCCTCCGGGAGGCGGTCCTCGTCGTCGGTGCACAGCTCGAACACCGGCTGACCGACGCGGACGGGCTCCCCCGGCTTGGCCAGGCAGACCACGCCGGCGGCGGCCTGGACCAGATCCTCCTTGCGGGCCCGGCCGGCGCCGAGCCGCCAGGCCGCCACCCCGACGCCCATCGCGTCCAGCCCGCTCACGACACCCTCGGTCGTGGCGCGCACCACGTGCCGGATCTGTGGCGTGGGCAGCTCGGCGTCGGGATCACCGCCCTGTCCGGCGATCATCGCCCGCCAGGTGTCCATCGCGGCCCCGCCGGCCAGCGCGGCCGCCGGATCGACGTCCAGACCGGCCAGCGCGAGCATCTCCCGGGCGAGCGTCAGCGTGAGCTCGACGACGTCGGCCGGCCCGCCGCCGGCGAGCACCTCGACCGCCTCGGCGACCTCCACCGCGTTCCCGGCGGCCCGACCCAGTGGCGTCGACATCGCCGACAGCACCACGGTCGTCGTCACGTCATGGGCGTCACCGATGGCCATCATCGAGCGGGCCAACGCGGTCGCGGCCTGCTGATCGGGCATGAACGCCCCGGCGCCGACCTTGACGTCGAGCACCAGCGACGGAGTCCCCTCGGCGATCTTCTTGCTCATGATCGACGCCGAGATCATCGGGATCGACTCCACCGTGGCGGTCACGTCGCGCAGCGCGTACAGCTTGCGGTCGGCCGGCGCGAGGTCGGCTGACGCCGCACAGATGACCGCACCGACGTCGCGCAGCTGGCCGACCATCCGGTCCGCCGGCAGCACCGCCGACCATCCCGGGATCGCCTCCAGTTTGTCCAGCGTGCCACCGGTGTGTCCGAGCCCGCGGCCGGACAGCTGCGGCACCGCCGCACCGCAGGCCGCCACCAGCGGCGCCAGGATCAGCGAGACCTTGTCCCCCACGCCACCTGTCGAGTGCTTGTCGACCACCGGCCGGCCGATGCCGGCCAGGTTCAGCCGGATACCGGAGTCGATCATCGCCGCCGTCCAGGTCGCGGTCTCGGTGGGGGTCATCCCGTTGAGGTAGATCGCCATCAGCAGCGCCGACATCTGTTCCTCGGCCACCACTCCCGCGGTGTAGCCGTCGACCATCCAGCGGATCTGCGCGTCGCTCAGTGGCCCGCCGTCCCGCTTGGCCCGGATGACGTCGACAGCGGCGATGGCGTTGCTCATCCGCCCAGTATCGCCGCGGGCGGGAAACCCGGTCGGGATCGGTGCGCCCGCCTGGCAGGATCGGTCCGTGACCGCAACGCTGAAGGCCGACGGCCTGGGAGCCGGGTTCGGTGACCGGACCCTGTTCACCGACTTCGACCTCGTCATCGCCCCCGGCGACGTCGTCGGCCTGGTGGGCGCCAACGGAGCCGGCAAGTCGACCCTGCTCAAGATGCTGGCCGGTATCGAGACCCCCGTCGAGGGCCGGGTGACCCTGTCGCCGTCGGACGCGACAGTCGGCTACCTGCCGCAGGAGGTGGAGCGCCGGGTCGGCGAGACGGTGTCCGAGCACCTGGCCCGCCGGACCGGGGTGGCTGATGCGCAGGCCGATCTCGACGCGGTGACCGAGGCACTGACCGCCGGCGAGCCCGGCGCGGACGACGCCTTCACCCCGATCCTGGACCGTTGGCTGGCGCTGGGCGGCGCCGACCTGGAGAGCCGCACCGACGCGGTGCTGGCCGACCTGGGGCTGCACGTCGACCCGTCGATGCCGATGACGGGACTGTCCGGTGGGCAGGCCGCACGCGTCGGCCTGGCGGCGCTGCTGCTGTCCCGGTTCGACGTGCTGCTGCTGGACGAGCCGACCAACGATCTCGACCTGGACGGCCTGGACCGGCTGGAACGCTTCGTCACCGGCGCCCGCACCGGCATCGTGCTGGTCTCGCACGACCGCGAGTTCCTGGCCCGCTGCGTGACGACGGTGGTCGAGCTCGACCTCGCCCAACAGCAGATCAGCGTCTACGGCGGCGGCTACGAGTCGTACCTGACCGAGCGGGAGGTCGCCCGGCGGCACGCCCGCGAGGCGTTCGAGGAGTACGCCGACAAGCGGGACGAGCTCAAGGAGCGCGGCCAGATGCAGCGCACCTGGATGGATGTCGGCATCCGCAAGCAGGCCATCGCGCGCAAGAAGGACAACGACAAGATCGGCCGGGCGTCCCGCATCGAGCAGACCGAGAAGCAGGCCGCGAAGGTCAGCCAGACCGAGCGGATGCTGGAGCGGTTGCCCGAGGTGGCCGAGCCTCGCAAGGAGTGGAAGCTCCACTACACGATCCAGGCAGCCGGCCGGTCGGGCTCGGTCGTCGCGACGCTGCGGGAAGCGGTGGTGCACCGGGGCGACTTCACCCTCGGGCCGGTGAGCCTGCAGGTCGACCTCGGCGACCGGATCGGCGTGACCGGGCCCAACGGCGGCGGGAAGTCGACGCTGCTGGCGCTGCTGCTCGGCCAGCTGGTGCCGTCCGCGGGCGCAGTGGCGCTGGGCTCCGGGGTGCAGGTCGGCGAGATGGACCAGGCCCGCCAGTTGCTGACCGGCGGGGCCACCCTGCTGGACGCATTCGAGGCCGAGGTGCCTGACTGGGCGCCGAACGACATCCGGACCCTGCTGGCCAAGTTCGGTCTCGGGGCCCACCACGTGACACGACCGACCGCGACCGCGTCCCCGGGCGAGCGCACCCGGGCGGCGATGGCCCTGCTGCAGGCCCGCGGGGTCAACCTGCTGGTGCTGGACGAGCCGACCAACCACCTGGACCTGCCGGCCATCGAGCAGCTCGAGTCGGCGCTGGAGAGCTACACCGGGACGCTGCTGCTGGTCACCCACGACCGGCGGATGCTCGACGCGGTGCGGCTCAACCGCCGCTGGCACGTCGAGGGCGGGACCGTCACCGAGCGTTGAGACCGCTCAGCGCCGGCCGCATCGGGGCAGAACACATCCGCTCCGCGGTCTGGAACTGCCCCGATCCGGGTGCTTCCGGCGTGGTCGTTGCGACCCACACCGTCCGGACGGAACCCGACCTGCCCGGTTTCGAATGACCCGGCCCGATCTCAGTCGGCGATCAGGTCCAGGCCCAGATCCAGCGCGGGCGCCGAGTGCGTGAGCGCCCCGACGGCGATGAAGTGCACGCCGGTGGCCGCGACGGCCGCGGCCCGGTCCAGGGTCAGACCGCCCGACGCCTCCAGCCGAACGTCCGGGAACGCCGCCGTCCGGCGCACCGCGGTCGCCGTGTCGGCCAGCGAGAAGTTGTCCAGCAGCACGAGTGTCGCGCCGTGCTCCAGTGCCTCGTCGAGCTGCGCCAGGGTGTCGACCTCGACCTCCAGCGCGATGTCGGGCCGGAGCCGCCGGACCGCCGAGATCGCCGCAGCCACCGAGCCGGCCGCCGCCACGTGGTTGTCCTTGATCAGCGCCGCGTCGCCCAGCGACATCCGGTGGTTCTGCCCGCCACCGCAGCGCACGGCGTACTTCTCGAGCGCGCGCAGGCCGGGCAGCGTCTTGCGGGTGTCCCGGACGATCGCCCCGGTGCCGGCCACCGCGTCCACCCAGCGCCGGGTGGCGGTGGCGATCCCGGACAGGTGGGTCAGCAGGTTGAGTGCGGTCCGCTCGGCGGTCAGCAGTCCCGCCACCGGTCCGTGCACGCGGAGCGCCACCGATCCCGGCTGCAACGACTCGCCGTCGGCCAGCACGACGTCGAACCGGACGTCGCCGCCGAGCACCTGGTCGAAGACGGCCACCGCCAGCGGCCCGCCGGCGAGCACCCCGCTCTCCCGGCTCACCACCGCTGCCGCACCCCGCAGCGAGGCTCCCACCGTGGCCAGCGTCGTCACGTCCGGTCCGTCCCGGAAGTCCTCCCGCAGGGCGACCCCGATGACCGCGTCGACCTCGGCCGGCCGGAGTCCGGCGGCGACCAACGCCGCCTCCTGCACGGCCCAGGCCTCGACGCTCATCGCGTCACCACCGGCCGGCCCGACGGGCGGCGGTCGTGCACCCGCGGCGCACTGTCGCGCCAGGACGCGAACAGCGAGCCACTCATCCGGCCCGTTACGTCGTCGGTGCGGACGTGACAGCCGACCCCGGTGGTCCGGGCCGCCGCCACCGAGGCCAGTACCGCACTGACCTGGGCGAGATTGGTCGCCTCGACCGCGTCCCGGTCGAGATCGGCGCGGCTGCCGGCGATCCGGTCGGTCAACCGACGCACCGCCCGGAGCCCGGCGGCATCGCGGCCGATACCGAGGTGGCGACTCATGGCCCGCTGCAGCTCCTCCCGCCGGGTCGGCAGCCACCACACCCTCGACAACGGTTGCACAGCAGACCGATCGGGGTCGACGGCGGGCTGTGCGGCGATCGCACGGGCCGCCCGGCCCCCCATCACCAGCCCTTCCAGCAGCGAGTTCGAGGCCAGCCGGTTGGCGCCGTGCAGCCCCGTCCGGGCCACCTCGCCGACAGCCCACAGGCCCGGCACCGAGGTCCGGCCGGAGCGATCGGTCCAGACGCCGCCGCAGCTGTAGTGCGCCGCCGGCGACACCGGCAGCAGGTCCCGGTCCAGCCGCAGCCCGAGTCGTCCGGCGGCCGCCGCGACGGTCGGGAAACGCCGGGCGACGCCGTCCACCGAGCGGGCGTCCAGGAAGACGTGATCGCCGATACCGCAGACGTTCTCGGCCATCCGGCGGGTCACCGCCAGCGCCACGACGTCCCGCGGGGCCAGGTCACCCAACGGGTGCAGGCCGGCCATCACCGGACGGCCGGCGCCGTCCACGAGGGTCGCGCCGGCGCCGCGCAGCGCCTCCGTCACGAGGTCGCGCCGCCCGGTGGCCGGACCGTCCCAGAGCGCCGTCGGATGGAACTGGACGAACTCGAGGTCGGCGGTCACCGCACCCGCCCGCAGCGCCATCGCCACCCCGTCGGCGGTGGCCACCGCCGGGTTGGTGCTGGCCGCGTACAGCTGGCCCAGGCCGCCCGTCGCGAGTATCACCGCGCTCGCCCGGACGAGACCGACGGTGCCGTCCGGATCGAGCACCCACAGACCGGTCGCGGTGCCGTCGGCCGTCAGCGCGACGTCCACCGCGAGGTGCCCCGCCAGCGTCGTCGGCCGGCCCGCCGCCGCAGCCAGCACGCGTTCGACCTCGGCACCGGTGGCGTCCCCGCCGGCGTGCACGATCCGGTCCGTGTGGTGGCCGCCTTCCCGGGTGCGCAGCGGCCGGCCGGCGGCATCGGTGTCGAACACCGCGCCGAGCGTCCGCAGCCGGTCCACCGCGGCCGGGCCGTCGGCCAGGATGTCCCGTGCCGCCACCGGATCGCACAGCCCCGCACCGGCCGTCAGCGTGTCGGACAGGTGCGCCTGCACCGAGTCACCCCGATCCGCGTCGACCACCGCGACGCCGCCCTGCGCCCACCGGGTGCTGCCGTCGTCGACCGCACCCTTGGTGACGACGAGCACCGACAGCCCGTACGCGGCCGCGTCCCGGGCGCAGGTCAGGCCGGCGACGCCGGACCCGACGACGACCACGTCGACGGCGACCTCCCAGCCGCTCATTCGCCGCCACCGGACCGGCCGATGGCGATCATCGCCTCGACGGCACCTCGTGCGGCAGCTGCGATCTCGGGATCGACCGTCACCTCGTCGCGGCCCTCCCGCAGCGCGGTGAGCAGCTTGGCCGGGGTGATCATCTTCATGTACGGGCAGGAGGCCCGCTCGTTGACGGCGCGGAAGTCGATGCCCGGCGCGGCTTTTCGCAGCTGGTGGAGCATCCCGATCTCGGTGGCGACCAACACACTCCGGGCCTTGGTGGCCTTCGCGCGGTCGACCATCTCGCCGGTGGACAGGATCTGCACCCGGGACTTCTCGACGATGCCCTCGCCCGCGAGATAGATGGCGCTGGTGGCACATCCGCACTCCGGGTGGATGAAGAGCTCCGATTCCGGTGAGGCGGCAGCGGTCTCGGCCAACTGACGCCCGTTGATGCCGGCGTGCACGTGGCACTCGCCGCCCCATACCTGGATGTTGTCGCGCTGCAGAGTGCGCCGCACGTGCGCGCCGAGGAACTGGTCGGGCCCGAACAGCACCTCCCGGTCGGCCGGGATCGAGGCGACGACCTCGACGGCATTCGAGCTGGTGCAACAGATGTCGGTCTCCGCCTTCACCGCAGCGGTGGTGTTGACGTAGGAGACCACGACCGCGCCCGGGTGCTCGGCCTTCCACCCGCGGAGCTGCTCGACGGTGAGCGAATCGGCCAGCGAGCAGCCGGCTCTCGCATCCGGGATCAGCACCGTCTTGGCCGGAGCGAGGATCTTGGCGGTCTCGGCCATGAAGTGCACGCCGCAGAAGACGATCGTCGACTGCGGGGCGGCGGCGGCGATCCGGGACAGGGCCAGCGAGTCCCCCACGTGATGGGCGACGTCCTGGATCGCCGGCAACTGGTAGTTGTGGGCCAGGATGACCGCGTCGCGCTCATCGGCCAGGCGGCGGACCTCAGCCGCCCACGTCAGGTGGTCGACCTCGGCGGTGCCGATCACATCGTCGTCACGGGTCGTGGTGGGAATGAGGACCGTCATGGCCGGCTTCCTTTCGTCATGTTTTCGACCAACAGTCGAAAACATGGTCGAGGCTAGCACGGCGCGGGCCGCGGACCGCGCGCCCGTAATCTCAGGACTTGTGACCCCTGACCCCTCGACGCCGCGCACGCCGATCCGGCACGAGGTCCTCGCCGCCGTGTTCAGCGTGCGGGCGGACGAGCAGGGTTTCGCGTCGCTGCACGTGCTGATCTGGCAACGGGCGCAGGCACCGGACGCCGGCCGCTGGGCCCTCCCCGGCGGAACGCTCGCCGCCGACGAGGACGTCGAACGGTCGATGCGGCGTCACCTCGCCGACAAGGTCGATCTGGCCGAGGTCGCCCATCTGGAGCAGCTGGCCACCTTCTCCGATCCGGGCCGGGTCCCCGGTGAGCGGGTGGTCGCGACGGCGTTCGTCGGCCTCGTGCCGTGGGGGCTGAACCCGTCGCTCCCCTCGGACACCACCTGGCTGTCGCTGGACCACCTACCGCCGACAGCGCTGGATCACGGACGCATCATCGACCGGGCCCACGAACGGCTGCGCGGCAAGCTGTCGTACACCAACATCGCGTTCGGGCTGGCCGAGGACGCCTTCACGATCGCCGCGCTGGCCCGGGTCTATTACGCGGTCCTCGGACACCACGTCGACCCGACGAACCTGCAGCGGATCCTGACCCGCCGCGGGATGCTCGAGCGCACCGGCGGCACGACCTCACCGGGGCCCGCCGGCGGGCGGCCGGCTGCCCGCTACGCCTTCACCACCCGGGAGCTGCGGGTCACCGACCCGTTCGCGGCCTTCCGCCCGCCGGACCACTGAGCCGCGGCAGGGCGGGCGACCCGAACGCCCCACCCCACCACCCCGGCGCTTCCCACGGACTCCAGGAAGCAGTCAGCCCGGCAGGTGCTCCGGCCCGAAGGCGGCCGGCAGCACCCAGGTCATCGGCTGGATCCCGGAGGGCGTGTCGACCAGCAGGTCCGGCCCGCCGAACTCGTAGATCACCTGCCGACAGCGGCCACACGGCATCAGGAGGTCACCCTCGCCGGAGCGGCAGGCCAGCGCGACGAGGCGCCCGCCGCCGGTCAGCCGCAGCTGACCCACCAGTACGCACTCGGCGCACAGACCCAGTCCGTACGAGGCGTTCTCGACGTTGCAGCCGGTGATGATGCGCCCGTCGTCGACGACCGCGGCCACCCCCACCTGCAGGCCCGAGTACGGGCAGTAGGCGTGACCGGCGGCCTCGACCGCCAGCCGCCGCAACGCATCCCAGTCGTGGTCCATCGCGTGGGTGTTCAATGGTCGTCCCCGGATCGGTACGGCATCCCGGCGTGCGCCGGTGGTCTGAGTCGTTGCGAGGCGACCGCCAGCACCAGCAGCGTCACCACGTACGGCGTGATCGTCACCAGATCGGAGGTGAGCGCGTCGACGGTCAGGTACAGCACCAGGAACCCGACGGCGCAGACGAAGGCGATCACCGCGGCGGTCATCCGCTTCCGGCGGATCTGCAGCAGGGACACCACGGCCAGCAGGAACGCCACGAACAGGAACAGCGACGGGATCGCGCTGGAGCCGAGCAGCTGCAGCGCGTCGGTGAAGCCGAACAGCGAGGCGCCGCCGAGCAGTCCGGTCGGCCGCCAGTTGCCGAAGATCATGATGGCCAGGCCGATGTAGCCGCGGTTGGCGGTCTGCCCCTCCCGGTAGGCCGAGCTCGCCACGATCGACAGGAACGCACCGCCGAAGCCGGCCAGCCCGCCGCTGATCGCCATCGCCAGGTACCGCAGCCGGATCACCTTGACGCCGAGGCTCTCGGCGGCCGCCGGTGCTTCCCCGGAGGATCGCAGCCGGAGACCGAAAGCGGTGCGCCACAGGATGAACGCGGTCAGCGGCACCAGCAGCAACGCCACGATGGTGGCCCACGACAGATCGGTCAGCACGCCGCGGAGCACGCCCGCGGCGTCGGACACCACCGGGATCTTCTCGTTGTAGAGCGACCCGAGGAGGTCCGACGTCGGCGCCCCGCCGACCGCCCCACCGGCCAGGTACGGCGCGGTCAGCGATTCGACCGGGGCCAGCTGCGGTGGCGACTTGGAGACGCCGCCGCCCTGCTGCCCGTTGAAGAAGATCTCCGACAGGTACTGGGTCGCGCCGAGCGCCAGGATGTTGATCGCCACACCGCTGATCACGTGGTCGACGTTGAACCTCACCGTCGCCAACGCGTGGATCAGGCCGCCCAGGCAGCCGCCGACGATGCCCAGCAGGATGCCGGTCCACGGACCGAACTTCCAGGCCCCGTACGCGCCGAACCAGGTGCCGAGGATCATCATCCCCTCGATACCGATGTTGACGATGCCCACCCGCTCGGCCCACAGGCCGGCGAGGCCGGCCAGCAGCAGCGGGATCGACAGCCGCAGCGTCGCCGAGACGGTGCCGGGGGCGGTGAGCTCGTCGGCGCCGGTGATCACCCGCACGATCGACAGGATGACGAAGAGCCCGACCGCGGCGAGGATCAGCTTGCCGCTGGTGGAGCCGAGGAAGCTGCGGCGACCGGGATCGGGGGCCGCGTCGCCGGACCGGCCGGCCACCGTGCTCAGCTGGTCGGGGCCGACGCCGGCGGTGGAACGCTGCGGATCGAGGGTCATCGCGTCACCCGACCGGTGGCGGAGCCGGTGGCGAACTGATGCGGAACGCGTCTCATCGCTCGACTCCTCGGTGCCGCGGGCCTCGCTCGGGCGCTCACCCGTGTCCTCGCCCTGTCGTCGCCTGCGGGACTCATGTCAGCACCTTCCCGGTGTCCAGCGCCCGTGATGTTCCGCGTGCCGTTCTCTTGTCCAGCCACCGCCCGACGAGTCCGTTGACCACGACGACGGTGAGGACCACGACGCCCTGGATGATGTCGACGATCGACTTGGGCACGTCCTGGATCTGCAGGATGCCCGACGAGGCCTGCAGGAAGCCGAACAGCAGCGCCGCGACGACGATGCCGCCGGGGTGGTTGCGGCCGAGCAGCGCCACGGCGATGCCGGTGAACCCGAGGCCGGTCGCGAGACCGGGCCGGTAGGAGTGCTCGTCGACCATCAGCGCCTGCATGCCGACCAGCCCGGCGATGGCGCCGGAGATCATCATCGAGCGGACGATCATCTTCTTGGAGTCGATGCCGGCGGTCTGGGCGGCCACCGGGTTCAGGCCCGACGACCGGAGCTGAAAACCGAAGGTCGTGCGGAACACCAGCAGCCAGACCAGCAGCGCGACCACCAGCGCCAGCAGGAAGTACCAGGACAGCGAGCCGTTGCCGCTGGACAGCATGCTGCCGATCCAGCCGTTCTCCGGGAGCGGCTCGGTCTTGACGTCCAAGGAGGTCCGGCCGGTGCTGTCGACCTTCTCGTAGCGGAAGTAGGTGTTGTAGAGGAAAGCGGTCAGCCCGACGGCTATCGCGTTGAGCATGATCGTGGAGATCACCTCGTTGACGCCGCGGCGGACCTTCAGCACCGCCGGGATCCAGGCCCAGCCGGCGCCGGCGACCATCGCCACCACCAGGATCAGCAGGATCTGCAACGGCCCGGGCAGCACCAGGCTGGACCCGACGACGGCGGCGGCCAGCATGGCCACCCGGTACTGGCCCTCGACACCGATGTTGAACAGGTTCATCTTGAACCCGATGGCCACCGCGCACCCCGAGAGGATCAGCGGCCCGGCCCGCTTCGCGGCGTCCAGCAGCTGGGTGGGCTGCGTGCCGTAGTCGAACATCTGCCCGTAGACGGACAGCGCGTTGTGCCCGGTGAGCTGCAGCAGCAGCCCGCCCAGGACGAATGCGATCGCCACCGCGCCGATCGAACTCAGCGCGGTGTATCCCAGCCGCTGCCAGCCGGCCCGATCCATCAGGCGACCTCCTGCTCTCCGCCGGTCATGTACGTGCCCAGCAGTTCGGGGGTGGCCTCGCCGGGAGTCAGCGAGGCGGTGATCCGGCCGTCGTACATCACCAGGATCACGTCCGACAGGGCGAGGATCTCGTCCAGGTCGGCGGAGATCAACAGCATGCCGGTACCGCCGTCGCGGGCCTGGCGCAGCTCGTTCCAGATGGTGGCCTGCGCACCGACGTCGACGCCGCGGGTCGGGTGGGCAGCGATCAGCACGCTGGGGTCGGACTCGAGCTCGCGGCCGACGATGAGCTTCTGCTGGTTGCCGCCGGAGAGCGCGAACGCGGGCACTGTCTCGTTGGGGGTACGGACGCCGAACGTGGTGATGATGTCGCGGGTGTCGGCGCGGACCGCCGCCGCGTCGACGAACGGGCCCTTGCGGAACTTCGGCTCGATCTCGCGGCCCAGCAGCGCGTTCTCCCACAGCGGCGCCGACAGCATCAGGCCTTCCCGGTGCCGGTCGAACGGGATGTAACCGATGCCCACGCCGCGGGTCTGCTGTGCGGTCAGCTCGGTGATGTTGCGGCCGCCGAGCCGGATCGTGCCCGACGCGAGCGACCGGATGCCCATGATGGCCTCGCACAGCTCGAACTGGCCGCTGCCCTCGACCCCGGCCACCCCGACGATCTCGCCGCTGTGGACCCGGAACGACACGTGGTCGACGACGTCCTTGGCGCCGCCGGAGCCGGCCACGACGACGTCGGCGAGCTCCAGCCGGACGTCGTCGGCGACGGTGGTGGTGCGGGGTTCGGAGGTGGGCAGCTGGAAGCCGACCATCATCTCCGAGAGCGAGCGCCGGTTGACGTCCTTCGGGACGACCGCCCCGACGGTGGTGCCGGCCCGGATGACGGTGATGTCGTCGGCCACGGCCAGCACCTCGTCGAGCTTGTGCGAGATGAAGATGATGGTGGCGCCGTCCGCGACCAGCAGCTTCAGGCTGTCGAACAGCTCGTCGACCTCCTGCGGGACCAGCACGGCGGTCGGCTCGTCCAGGATGAGGATCCGGGCGCCGCGGTAGAGCACCTTGACGATCTCCACGCGCTGCCGGTCGCCGACCCCGAGCTCGGCGACGAGCCGGTTCGGTTCGATGTGGCTGCCGATGAGCCGCGCACAGTCACGGAATCGTCGTTCGGCCTCGCGGTGATCGATCCGGCCGCCCTTGCGGGGCTCGGACCCGAGGATGACGTTCTCCAGCACGGTCAGGTTGTCGGCCAGCATGAAGTGCTGGTGGACCATGCCGATGCCGGCCGCGATGGCCGCGGACGGCGACTTGAAACTGACGGTCTGCCCGTTGACCCGGATGGTGCCGGCGTCCGGCTGGTGCATCCCGTACAGCGTCTTCATCAGCGTGGACTTGCCGGCACCGTTCTCCCCGACGATCGCGTGGATGGTGCCGGGCCGGACCTTCAGCCATACGTCCTTGTTGGCGATCACGCCGGGGAAACGCTTCTCGATGCCGTCCAGCTCGACCGCGAGGGGCGGGCCGGGCGAGCCGTCGGCCGGGGGAACGGGTGCCGCCGCGGGACTGCTCACAGGTCCTACCTCTCTTCGACCGGCGCCGGCCCGGGTCACGGGCGTGGTCGGCGGTGTCCCGGCCACACTGCCGGAACGGCGTACTGCGGGAAAGCCGTCCGCCGGAAAACTATCCGCCTGCCCGGGGTCGGCGCAGCGGCGGCGCGGCCGACGGGGGCCGAACTCCTGATCGCGCATTCTGCGCGACCGGTGAAACGAGCGGAGTCCCGGGGCCTGCGCCCCGGGACTCCGCTGTAGTGCTCACTGCTGGTCGGACACCGTCAACGGGTCTCACGACCCGGCGACCGGACGATCAGGCGTCGGCCGGATCGGTCGGGACGGTGATCTCGCCGTCCACGATCTGCTGCTTGTAGGCCTCGAGCTGCGGGATGACGTCGTCGAGGTACCCACCGGAGGTCGAGTAGCCCACGCCGTCGACGGACAGGTCGAAGACCTTGGTACCGCCGGCGGTGTCACCGGCCTGGACCTGCTCGATCGTCTGGTAGACGGCCTCGTCGACGCGCTTGAGCATCGAGGTCAGGATCACCTTCTGCTGATCGGGGGTGGCCAGCAGGTAGGTGTCGGAGTCGACGCCGATGGCCCACTTCTGGGTACCGGCGGCCGTTGCCTCGACGGCGGCGTCGACGGTGCCGCCACCCGAACCGCCGGCGGCGCTGTAGATGATGTCGGTGCCGGCGGAGTACCAGTTCTTGGCGATCTCCTTGGCCTTGTCCGGCGAGTTCCAGGCCGCGTTGTCACCTTCGGCGCCCAGGTAGCTGGACTCGATCTCGATGTCCGGCGCGACGGCCTTGGCCCCGGCGATGTAGCCGGCCTCGAACCGCTTGATCAGCGCGCCCTCCTGGCCACCGATGAAGCCGATCTTGCAGGTGGTGCTCTTCAGCGCGGCGGCCGCGCCGACGAGGTAGGAGCCCTGCTCCTCCGCGAAGACCAGGCTCTTCACGTTCGGCTCGTCGACGACGGAGTCGATGATCGCGTAGGTCAGGTCCGGGTTCGCGACGGCCGCGGCGGCCACCGTGTCGGTCCACAGGAAACCGACGGCGATGATCGGGTTGTTCTTGTTCTGCGTCAGGGTGTTCATGTTCGGCACCCGGTCGTCGTCGCTGTTGGCCTCGAGTTCGGTGACCGTGACGCCCAGGTTGGTCTTGGCGAGGTCGGCGCCCGAGGCGGCCGAGTCGTTGAAGGTGCCGTCACCGCGCCCGCCGGTGTCGAAGGCCAGCCCGACCTGCAGCGGTGCGCCGCCCGCGGCCGCCGCTTCCGAAGACGACTCCGAGGACGCCATGGCGCTCATCGAACCGGTCGCCGGATCCGCCGCCGCGGTGGCGCAACCGGCCGCGCCGGTGCTCCCGTCGGCCGTGGTGCTGGCCGCCGAGGTGGCGCCGCCGGACGACGTGTTGGACGAGGTGCTGCTGTTCCCGCAGGCCGCCAACGCGATGGCGGCGGCGGTCACTCCTGCGATCAGCCGAAGGCTGCGCACTCGACGCACGATGATCTCCTTGTGTGGTCCGTCTGGGCTGCCCCGATCCGGCAGGATCTGCGGCGGACGGGTGATCCGACGGGAAGACCCGTGGCCTTCCCCGGGCGGACGGCCGTCATCCGACGCGTGGGGCATTGCTGGCGGACGTTACCGCCGGGTACGCCGAACGGGCCAGTCCCGAGCCGCTCCGTGACCGAATCGTGCCCCGGCGGACGCCCTGATCGCGTCGACAGTGGGTATCGGTTCAGCAGGTCCCAGCTTCGCTACGACAGCAACGTCCGCCGCCGATGTGTCACCCGGATGCGGAGGTGAGGTGTCTATGAAGTCACAGCCGCGCTGACGTGAGGTGCTCATCCGGCCGGGACTACCATCGGCTTCACACCTTTGGGCCGTCCCGGCCTATCGCGTCCCGCCGCCGACGTCGGAGGTCCACCGAATCATGGCCAGTACCGTTGTCCGCCCACGCCGGGGAGATCCCGGTGCCCGGCGCGGCTCTCTCTACCGCGGTGGGGAGGGCATGTGGTCCTGGGTCGCCCATCGGATCACCGGCGTCCTCACCTTCTTCTTCCTCTTCGCCCACGTGCTCGACACCGCGCTCGTCCGGGTCTCCCCGGAGTCGTACAACCTCATCATCGAGACGTACAAGAACCCGCTGGTGAACCTGATGGAGGTCGGCCTGGTCGGCGCGGTCCTCTTCCACGCGCTCAACGGCATCCGCATCATGACCGTGGACTTCTGGTCCAAGGGCCCCAGGTATCAGCGTCCGATGCTCTGGGGCATCCTCGGCGTCTGGGTCCTGGTCATGATCCCCGGCACCTACTTCATGCTCGAGCGCACCGTCTCCAACCTGTTCGGCGGTGCCTGATGACCACGGTCTCACCCAACCCCGGTGCTGCAGCGGCCGCGTCCGCGGAGGCGAACCAGGAGTCCTACCGCGGGATCGAGGCGCCCAATTCGACGCGTCGACGGGTCACCAGCGGCAAGAACTTCGAGATGTATTCGTGGCTGTTCATGCGGATGAGCGGCATCGTGCTGGTCGTCCTGGTGCTCGGCCACCTCTTCATCATGAACGTCCTCGACGGCGGGGTGCACCGCATCGACTGGGGTTTCGTCGCCGGTCGCTGGGCCTCGCCGTTCTGGCAGATGTGGGACCTGACGATGCTGTGGCTGGCGGAGCTGCACGGCGCCAACGGCCTGCGCACCGTCATCAACGACTACGCCCGCAAGGACGCCACCCGTTTCTGGCTGACGATGCTGCTCTACGCCTCGGTCGTCCTGACCATCGGTCTCGGCAGCTTCGTGATCTTCACCTTCGACCCGACCATGGGCGGCTGACATGCAGATCCACAAGTACGACGTCGTCATCGTCGGCGCCGGTGGGGCCGGCATGCGGGCGGCCATCGAGTCCTCGCAGCGCGCCCGGACCGCGGTCCTGACGAAGCTGTACCCGACCCGGTCGCACACCGGCGCGGCACAGGGCGGCATGTGTGCCGCCCTGGCCAACGTCGAGGAGGACAACTGGGAGTGGCACACCTTCGACACGGTCAAGGGTGGCGACTACCTGGTCGACCAGGACGCCGCCGAGATCATGTGCCGCGAGGCCGTGGACGCGGTCTACGACCTGGAGAAGATGGGCCTGCCGTTCAACCGGACCCCCGAGGGCCGGATCGACCAGCGCCGCTTCGGCGGGCACACCCGCAATCACGGTGAGGCCGCGGTCCGCCGCGCCTGCTACGCCGCCGACCGCACCGGCCACATGATCCTCCAGACGCTCTACCAGAACTGCGTCAAGCAGGGCGTGGAGTTCTTCAACGAGTTCTACGTGCTCGACGTGCTCATGACCGAGAACCCCGATGATCCGTCGGCGGGCCCTGTTTGCTCCGGCGCCGTCGCCTACGAGCTCGCCACCGGCGAGATCCACGTCTTCCACGCCAAGGCCGTCGTCTTCGCCACCGGCGGGGCCGGCAAGGTCTACAAGACGACCTCCAACGCGCACACCCTCACCGGTGACGGGATGGGCGTGATCTTCCGCAAGGGCCTGCCGCTGGAGGACATGGAGTTCTACCAGTTCCACCCGACCGGCCTGGCGGGTCTCGGCATCCTGCTCACCGAGGGCGCCCGCGGTGAGGGCGCCATCCTGCGCAACGAGTCCGGCGAGCGCTTCATGGAGCGCTACGCCCCGACCATCAAGGACCTCGCACCCCGCGACATCGTCGCCCGGTCGATGGTCATGGAGGTCCTCGAGGGCCGCGGTGCGGGCCCGCACAAGGACTACGTGCTGTTGGACTGCACCCACCTCGGCGCCGAGGTGCTGGAGACCAAGCTGCCCGACATCACCGAGTTCGCCCGCACCTACCTGGGCGTCGACCCGGTGACGGAGCCGGTGCCGGTGTTCCCGACCGCGCACTACGCGATGGGCGGCATCCCCACCAACGTCAACGGCGAGGTCCTGCGCGACAACGACCACGTCGTCCCCGGCCTGTACGCCGCCGGCGAGTGCGCCTGCGTCTCGGTGCACGGTTCCAACCGGCTCGGCACCAACTCGCTGCTGGACATCAACGTGTTCGGCAAGCGCAGCGGCATCGCCGCGGCGGACTACGCGAACCGGACCGAGCACGCGGCTGACGTCGAGAACCCGGCGGACATGGTCGTCGCCATGATCGAGACGCTGCGCTACGCCACCGGCGGCGAGCGGGTCGCCGATCTGCGGATCGAGCTGCAGGCCACGATGGACGCGAACGCCGCGGTGTACCGCACCGAGACGACGCTGAAGCAGGCGTTGCAGGACGTCCAGGTGCTCAAGGAGCGCTACGCGAACGTCTCCGTCCAGGACAAGGGCAAGAAGTTCAACACCGACCTCCTCGAGGCCGTCGAGCTGGGCTTCCTGCTCGAGCTGGCCGAGGTCATGGTCGTCGGTGCGTTGAACCGCAAGGAGTCCCGCGGCGGCCACGCCCGTGAGGACTACCCGTCCCGCGATGACACCAACTACATGCGCCACACCATGGCGTACAAGGCGGACGCGGCGCTGGCTCCCCTGTCCTCCGACATCCGACTCGATTTCAAGCCGGTGACGATGACCCGGTACCAGCCCATGGAGCGCAAGTACTGATGACCAGCACTCTCGAATCGCCGGCCCCGGCCCAGCACACCAACCCGCCGCCGAAGGTCCCGGAAGGGGCCGTCACGGTCACCCTGCACCTGCAGCGCTTCAACCCCGAGACCGACGACGTCCCGCACCTGGAGACGTACCGGGTTCCGGCGCTGCCGACCGACCGGGTGCTCAACCTGTTGCACTACGTGAAGTGGTACATCGACGGGACGCTCGCGTTCCGCCGCTCGTGTGCCCACGGCATCTGCGGCTCCGACGCGATGCGGATCAACGGCCGCAACCGGCTGGCCTGCAAGGTCCTCGTCAAGGACCTGATGTCCAGCAAGAGCGACGCCGGCTCCCCCACCGCGGAGATCACCGTCGAGCCGATCAAGGGCCTTCCGCTGGAGAAGGACATGATCGTCGACATGGAGCCCTTCTTCGAGGCGTACCGCTCGGTGAAGCCGTTCCTGATCACCCACGGCAACGAGCCGACGCGCGAGTGGATCCAGTCGGTCGACGACCGCGAGCGCTTCGACGACACCACCAAGTGCATCCTGTGCGCAGCCTGCACCACGTCGTGCCCGGTGTACTGGTCGGCCGACAGCTACGTCGGCCCGGCGGCGATCGTCAACGCCCACCGCTTCATCTTCGACTCCCGCGACGAGGGCGCCGAGGAGCGGCTGGAGATCCTGTCCGACGCCGAGGGCGTGTGGCGCTGCCGCACGACCTTCAACTGCACCGACGCCTGCCCGCGTGGCATCCAGGTCACCAAGGCGATCCAAGAGGTCAAGCGCGCGTTGATGTTCCGGCGCATCTGAGCCGGTGGGCGAGGAACGTCGCCGGCCCCTCCCGTTCAACGGTGGGGGCCGGCTTACTTCTGCGCGGCCGGCTTCTGGGCTGCCTACTTCTGTGCGGCGTGGTCCTGCGTGGCGCCCGGTCGCGGCGGCGCTGACCGCCCTGGTGCTGCTGGGTGCGGGCGGGCTGCCCGCCGCCGCGGACGAGTACCTGCCACCCACCGAGACCATCGCACCCCCGGACACCACGGACTGCGCCCAGCAGCAGACCCCGCCGCCGGCGGTGGACACGTCGGAGAACCTGCCGCCCGGGGTGGCCGCGCCCACCCCACTACCGGTCCCGGCCGAACCCGTCGGCGGGCCCGCGATGGGGAGCTGCGGCTTCGTGCTGCCCGCCGGTGCTCCCCCACTGCCGTCCGACATCTCCGCCACCGCCTGGATGGTCGCCGACCTCACCACCGGCCGGGTGCTGGGCGGCAAGGACGTGCACGGCCGCTACCGGCCCGCGTCCACGCTGAAGCTGCTGACCGCGATCGTCCTGATGCGCAACCTCACCGACCTCGACGCGACCGTCGTCGGTACCCAGGAGGACGCCGACATGGAGGGCTCCCGGGTCGGCGTCGGGGACGGCGGTGTCTACACCGTCCGCGACCTCCTCCTCGGGCTGCTGCTCAACTCCGGCAACGACACCGCCAACGCGCTCGCCCGGGCGAACGGTGGCGTCGAGACCACCGTCGCCCAGATGAACGCGCTGGCCGCCACTCTCGGCGCGCTGGACACCCGCGCGGTGACGGTGTCGGGGCTCGACGGCGCCGGCCAGCAGACCTCGGCCTACGACCTGGCGTTGATCATGGGCGAGGCTCTGTCGGTCCCCCGCTTCTCCGAGCTGCTCAGCACGCCGGACGCGATGTTTCCCGGCTTCGACATCCACCCGGCCTTCGGCATCGCCAACGACAACAAGCTGCTGGCCGACTACGCGGGCGCCGTCGGCGGCAAGACCGGGTTCACCGACGACGCGGGCAACACCTATGTCGGGGTCGCGCAACGCAGTGGTCACCGGCTGGTGGTGACGATGCTGGCGGGCACCCAGCAGCCGCGACGGCAGTGGATGCAGGCCGCCTCGCTGCTCGACTGGGGCTTCGCGGTGACGGCTGCGGGCCTCAACCCGGTCGGGCGGCTGGTGGAACCGGGCGGCGACCTGGATGCTGCTGCCGCGGCGTCGTCGTCGGCGGCCGCTTCGTCGAGCGCCGCCGCCACCACCGGTCCCGCACCGACCACCGCGCCCCCGTCGTCGGCCCCGGTGACGACCTCGGCCGCACCGGACACCGGCTCGGGCGGGTCGGTGGGCGGCTGGTGGGTCCCGTTGCTCGCCCTGGTCCTGGCTGCGGCCGGGGCGGCGCTCGTCGTGGTGCGGCGCCGACGCGACGTACCGGCAGGCGCTGCGGCCGAGGGTGCCGGGTCGACCGCGGCCGGAACCACCGAAGCGACGACCCCGACCATCGACGAGGACACCGGCCCCCCGGGGATGGACCCCGACGAGCCGGGGTCAGCCGGTCGCTAGCGCGGCGTCAAGCGCCCGGACCTGCGGCGTCGGGTCTCCGATGGGCCGCACCACGACCGTGTGCGCACCGGCCGACCACAGCGCCCGCAGGCCCTCGACCACCCGGTCGACCGGTCCCTGCAGGACGAAGATGCTGTCCGGTTCCACGCCCAGCGGGGTGGCCACGTCGATGCGGGCCTGCTCGGTCTGCGCAGCAGCGGTGGCCGGGTCGTCGGCGATGAGGACGTAGGCCAGCACCACGATGCGGTGCTCGGCGGCCGGGTCGTCGCGGCCCTCGTCGATCAGGGCCCGGGCGGCGGCGATCTCGGCCGGCCCGGTCCCCTCGGCCAGGATGGTGCCGTCGGCGATCCGGCCCGACAACCGCAGCGACTTCGGTCCGGTGACCCCGGCCAGCAGCGGCATCGGGGTCCGCAGCGGGTGCACCAGCGTCAGGTCGTCGACGTGGACGATCCGGCCGTCGTGGCGCACCCGGTCCCCGCGCAGCAGCGCCCGCACCACGGTGAAGGTCTCCTCGAGCAGGGTCAGCGGCGACCGTACCGCGGCCCCGACCTCGCGCATCCAGCTCTGCACGCCGTGACCGATGCCGGCGGTCAACCGGCCCGGGTGCAGCCGCCCGAGGGTGGCCAGCTCCATGGCCAGCAGCGCCGGATTGCGCAACGGTGCCGGCACGATGCCGATGCCGACGTGGAGCCGCCCGGTGGCCGCGAGCACGGTCGCCGCCGCGCTGATCGCACCGCCCCAGCTGAGGTCCTCGACGACCCAGACGTCGTCCACCGCGGGCGCCGCCTCGCAGACGCGGATCAGTGGCAGCAGCTCCTCCGGCGCGAGACTGCGGTCGATCATCACGCCGAGGCGGCCGGAACGGAGGGGCGGAGGCGTCATCGGGTCATTGTGACGGTCGGAACGGCCGGTGTCGGGTCGCACCACGACCTCACCGGTTCCGCCCCGGTCAGCTGCGACGGTGACGGATCGTCCGGGCGAACCAGCCGGCGGCGACACCCACACCGAGACCACCGGCCAGTGCGGGGACGCTGCGAACCCGGTAGTCGGCCTGCACGACGACGGCCAGTTCGTCGTCCATCGCCGGGGTCGCCGGCGAATCGCTGGTACCGATCCACGCGGCCACCATCAGCACCATCCGGGCCACCAGGTTGATGACGGCCAACAGGACGATGACCGAACCGAACACCGCTGCCGTGGCCGACCCGCTGAACAGCTTGATCAGAGTGGACAGCAACAGCTTGAGCAGCTCGAAGATGACCGCCGCGGTGATCGCCCCGCGCCAGATCTTGCGTTTGGGCACCTCGTCGCTGTGGACGGGAAGGAAGGTGTAGAGGAAGTAGAACAACGCGATGCTGACGCAGAGGGCGAGCAGGATCGGCACGATGCTCAGGACGACGGTGACCCAGCCGACGTCGTCGAGGCCCAGCAACCGGGCGAACACCCCCGTCAGCGCGGAGCCGATGGCGCTGAGGACGACCGACACCAGGATGCCGGTGCCCAGGACCACCAGCGTCAGCAGGTCCTTGCCGAGTGCCTTGACGAACGATTCCTTGTCGGCCTCTGGTTCCTCCCACTTGGGCCGCCATTGCGCCTGGACGGCCTCCCGGACGTTGGTCATCCAGCCGATGCCGGTGTACAGGCCCAGGATCAGCGAGAAGACACCGACGGCGAACCGGGCGTTGATGGCGCTGTCGATCACCGTGTTCACGTTCGCCGCCAGATCACCCCCGGACGCCTCGAACACCGAGGTGACCTGCTCCTTGAGCTTCCTGATGAGGTCCGGTCGACTGCTGAGGACGAAACCGACGGTGGAGAAAGCGACGCCCAGGATGGGAACGAGCGCAGTGATCGTGAAGTAGGTGATCGCGGCGGCGAACTGACTGCCGAGCCGGTCGCCGAAGCGGCCGAACATCCGGATCAGGTGCGCCACCCACGGCTTCTTCGCCACGCGCTGGCCGAACTTGACCGGCGCGATCGGCCCTTCGGCGTCCTTGCGGGCTTGGGCGTGGGTCTTGTACGTCGCGTCGGCGAGCGTGGGCTTGTCCATCGGTCAACGGCCCCTTCGGTCTCTCGGTGGTGACGCGGTCCGGCGGATGCCGACTGCCTATTCCGGCACAGCCGGGGCGATGAAACCGACGCGTTCGTACACCCGCGCCAACGTGCGGTCGGCGACCGCGCGGGCCCGGCCCGCACCGCCGGCGAGGATCCGGTCGAGTTCGGCCGGGTCGCGCAGGTACTCCGCCACCGCGGCCTGGACCGGCTCGGCGAAGGCGACGAACGCGTCGGCGAGGTCGCCCTTGAGGTCCCCGTAGCCCTTACCCTCGTACCCCGCTTCCAAGTCGGCGATCGAGGTGCCGGTGAAGGCGTGCAGCATGCTGAGCAGGTTCGAGACCCCCGGCTTGGCCGTTTCGTCGTAGCGGATCTCCCGCTCGGTGTCGGTCACGGCGGAGCGGATCTTCTTGGCGCTCGCCTTCAGATCGGCGAGCAGGTCCAGCGATCCGGCCGGCACCGACTTGCTCATCTTGGCCGTCGGGTTGGTCAGGTCGTAGACCTTCGCGGTGCTCTTGAGGATGTAGGGATCCGGCACCCGGAAGGTCTTGCCGAAGCGGGCGTTGAACCGCTGCGCCAGGTTGCGGGTCAGCTCCAGGTGCTGCCGCTGGTCCTCACCGACCGGTACCTGGTGCGGCTGGTAGAGCAGGATGTCCGCGGCCTGCAGGACCGGGTAGGTGAAGAGCCCGACGCTGACGCGGTCGGCGGTGACCCGTCCCGACTTGTCCTTGAACTGTGTCATCCGGCTGGCCTCGCCGAAGCCGGCCTGGCACTCCAGAACCCAGCTCAGCTGGGAGTGCGCCGGCACGTGGGACTGCAGGAACAGCGCCGACCGCGACGGGTCGATGCCGAGCGCGAGCAGTTGGGCGACCGACGCCCGGGTCCGTTGACGCAGCAACTTCGGGTCCTGGTCGACGGTGATGGCGTGCAGGTCGACCACGCAGTAGAACGAGTCGTGGGTCTCCTGCAACGCGACCCACTGACGCAGCGCCCCGAGGTAGTTGCCCACGTGGAACGAGTCGTGGGTGGGCTGGATCCCGGACAGCACCCGCGGGCGGGTGGTCGATGCGGTGCCGGCGGCGGGGGCGGCCTCGGCGACCGCGGCGGTGGGGTAGGTCGTGGTGGTGTCAGGTGCGGACAACATGTCCCGATCCTTCCACCTCAGGCCCGGCGGGTTCGCATCCGCGAACCGGTGGGCGGGCGCCGGTTCATTTCTCCGGCGGCCGGATGATCTTGACGGTGTAGAACACCACGGCCCCGAGGAACAGCACCAGGAGCACCACCTGCCACCACATCATCAGCTGCACTCCCCGTCGGGCGACCCCTGTCGCGTCCTCGCGAGTCAACCACGGGCCGTCCGCGGGACGCCGCACCGCCCGGCCGGAGGGTTCCGAGCGGGCGGTGCGGTGGTGCGTCGGGAGACCGGGTCAGGTCAGACGAGGCCGTTCTGGCTCAGCCAGTCCGCGGCGACCGTCTCGGCCGGCTCGTTGGAGTAGACCCGGACGAGCAGTTCGGTGAGGTTCTCGGTGGTCAGCTTGGCCGACACCGCGTTGAGCGCGTCGGCGGTCTCGCCGGCCAGGCTGGAGCGCACCAGCGGCAGGATCTGCTGGGCCCGGAAGTTGTTCTTCGGGTCCTCGAGGACGACCCAGTTGTTGGCCGCGATCGACGGGTCGGTGGTGAAGATGTCGGTCACGTCGACCTGACCGCCCTTGAGCGCGTTGATGCTCAGGGGCCCACCCGGATCGAGCGCGGTGAAGGACTTGAAGGTGACGCCGTAGTTCTTCTGCAGCCCGGGGATCCCGTCGGCGCGGGTCTCGAACTCGGCGGCGGCACCCAGCGTCAGCTCACCCGCGACCGGCGCGAGGTCGGCGATGGACTTCAGGTTGTACTGCTGGGCGGTCTCCTGGGTGACGACGAGCGAGTCGTTGTCCTCGGCCTGGGACGGCTCGAGGACCTCCAGACCGTCCGCCTCGACCGCGGCCGGCAGGGCGGCGTAGACGTCCTCGGCCGAGACGGCCGTGGCCGCCTTGTCCTTGTAGGACAGCAGCGCACCGGAGTACTCGGGGATGAGGTCGATGGACCCGTCCTGCAGGGCCTTGTAGTAGGCCTCGCGGTTGCCGATGTTGAGCGTCTTCTCGACGGTGACGCCCTTCGCCTCGAGGGCCCCGGCGTAGATCTCGGCCAACAGCGCGCTCTCCGGGAAGTTCGCCGAACCGATCTTGACGGTGCCGCCGGCCGCCTGCGAACCGGACGACGTGCTGGTGGAGCTCTCGCTCGTGCCGGTGGCCGAGCTGTCCGACGAGCTCGCGGAGCTCGGCGCGGAGGTGGCGGAGGTCGCCGAGGTGGCGGCCGTGGTGGACGAACCGCTGCTCAGCGGATCGGACGAGCCGCCGCAGGCGGTGAGCACGAGGGCTGCGGTGGTGACGAGCGCGGCGAGCGCGGTGGATCTGGTTTTCATTTCTTCTCCTGGTGAGTGGTGCGGGTGACGGGTGGATGGTGCCGTGGACGGGCAAGTGGTGCGGGCGGGAGACCGGGTCAGGCGACGGCGGGCTCCTTGG
Organism: uncultured Actinomycetota bacterium; assembly: GCA_963700115.1. GTDB lineage: Bacteria > Actinomycetota > Actinomycetes > Mycobacteriales > Nakamurellaceae > Nakamurella. Next base: position 2,997,830 of record OY969473.1, read on the forward strand.
CGATGACGGCGGTGGTGGCGGGGCTCGGGTCGGTCCGGCCGCGGAACCGGCCGCTGACGCCCGGCGACACGATGAAGCGCTGGACCAGTGCGAGCAGCAGGTCGACGGCCAGCGCGAGCACCGCGACCAGCACGGCGCCGGCGGCCATCTGGCTGTAGTCCTGCTGGGCCAGGCCGGTGAAGACGTACCGACCGAGACCACCGAGGGAGACGTAGGAGGCGATGGTGGCGGTCGCGATGACCTGCAGGGCGGCGCTGCGGATGCCGGAGATGATCAGTGGCAGCGCGTTGGGCAGCTCCACCCGGAACAGCACCTGCGAGCTGGTCATCCCCATCCCCCGGGCGGCGTCCCGGGCGGCCCCGTCGGCGTTCTGGATGCCGGCCACCGTGTTTCCGAGGATGGACGGCAGCGCCAGCAGCACCAGCACGACCTCGGTGGGCAGCAGGTAGACGAGGTTGTTCCGGCCGGTGATCAGCGGCGACAGCAGCACCACGAAGAAGATCAGCAGGCCGAAGCTCGGCAGCGAGCGGACCGCGTTGACGACCAGCGACACCGCAGCCACCCCGCGGCCGGTGTGCCCGACCAGCAGGCCCAGCGGCAACGCGATGAGCACGGCGATGAGCAACGCGATCACCGAGTAGTAGAGGTGCTCACCGATACGGGCCGGGATGCCCTGCGGCCCGCTCCAGCGGGTCGGGTCGGTGAGGAAGTCGAGGACGCCGCTGATCATGACGGCCGCCCCGCTCGTCGCCAGGGCGTGAGCAGCCGGGTACCGGCCACGATCGCCCCGTCCAGGACCAGCGCCAACAGCAGACACAGCACGATGCCCAGCACGATCGGCGCGTAGTACGACCGGAACGACGACATCTGCAGGCCGGTGGAGAACAACTGCCCGAGCTGGGCGGTGCCGATGGTGGTGGCGACGGTGACCAGCCCGACGTTGGACACCGCGGCGACCCGCAGGCCGGCGCTGATCACCGGGACGGCGATCGGCAGCTCCACCCTGACGAGCCGGGCGAGCCGGCCGTAGCCCATCGCGGTGGCCGACTGGAGGACCTCGGTGGGCACCGAGGCCAGCCCGTCGGCGACCACCCGGACGAGCAGCGCCACCGTGTACACGGTCAGCGGGAAGAGCACGTTGACCGGATCCAGGATGCGGGTGCCGAGAATGCCGGGGGCGAGCACGAACAGGGCGATCGACGGGATCGTGTAGAGCAGCCCGGCGATGCTCACCAGCGGCGGGTAGGTCCAGGCGTAGCGGCGGGCCAGGTAACCGATGGGCAGCGCGATGATCAGGCCGAGGATCACCGGGACCACCGACAGCCACACGTGCTGGCCGAAGAGGCTCAGGACATCGGAGGTGTGGTCACCGAAATAGCCGATGAAGTCCCACTGTCCGGGCGGGCCTTCGGCCAGGGCACGCTGTTCCAGCCCTGGTGGGAGGGCCGACCGGACCAGTTGACCCTGTCCGGGCGGGCCGTCGGCCACGGCAGCGACCTGTCCGGGCGGGCCGTCGGCCAGGGCGGCCGCGAGGGCACCGTCGGCGAGGTGCGGCTCGGACATCGGTGGAACAGTCGTGAATGGCGAGGGGACCGGTGCGCCGGTGTGCTGGAGCACCCAGGGTGCCGTCGCCGCCCCGATGGCGGCGCCGGTCATCCGGCGACCGCGGTCCGCTCGGCGGCGCGCCGGTCGGTGAGCTGCGCCTCGATCCGGCGGACCACCTCACCGGCGGTCACCGTGCCGACCAGCCGGCGGGCCTCGTCGACGACGACCCCACGGCCGCTCGGGGACGACAGCGCGGCGTCCAGGGCATCCCGGAAGGTGCCGTCGAGACCGACGCGGGTGCCGCCGCGGTTGAGGATCACCGGGTCGATGTCGCCGGTGGCTCCCGGGACGATCTCCAGCCAGCCCATCGGCTCGTTGTCGGCGGTGACCACCAGCACCCAGCCGTCCAGCGCGACGCCTCCGGCAGCCGCCCGGTCGGACCCGACGGTCACCGTCGGCTCCGGCTGCGGGTCGAGCTCGCCGGCGGCCTCGAAGCCCAGCGCCCGGTAGCCGCGGTCGCGGCCGACGAAGCCCGCGACGAAGTCGTCGGCGGGCCGGGTCAGCAGCTCGGTGGGGCTGGCGAGCTGGGCCAGATGGCCGCCGGTGCGCAGCACCGCGATCCGGTCGCCGAGCTTGACGGCCTCGTCGATGTCGTGCGTGACCAGCACGATCGTCTTGCCGAGGTCCTGCTGGAGCCGCAGGAACTCCTCCTGCAGCTGCCCGCGGACGACCGGGTCGACCGCGGAGAACGGCTCGTCCATCAGCATCACCGGCGGGTCGGCGGCCAGCGCCCGGGCGACTCCGACCCGCTGCTGCTGCCCACCCGACAGCTGGGCGGGATACCGCTTGGCGAACGACGCGTCCAGACCGACGCGTTCCAGCAGCTCCATGGCACCACGGCGGGCCTGCGCCTTGGAGGTGCCGAGCAGCATCGGCACGGTGGCGACGTTGTCGACGATCGTGCGGTGCGGGAACAGTCCTGCGTGCTGGATGACGTAACCGATTCCCCGCCGCAGATCCGAGGCGGAGAAGCTGCCGGTGTCCCGGTCGTCCAGCCAGATCGTCCCCGACGAGGGTTGGATCATCCGGTTGATCATCCGCAGCGAGGTCGTCTTACCGCAGCCGGAAGGGCCGACGAAGACGGTGATCTTGCCGGAGGCGGCTTCGAGGCTGAGGTCGTCGACGGCGACGGTGCCGTCCGGGTACCGCTTGGTGACGTGGTCGAATCGGATCATCGAACTGAGGCCTCCTCGTGTTCAGCCGGGGTTCGGCTGACGCGGGCGAGTAGTCAGGGTGGGCGATCACGGAGACCGTCCCGTTGTGCGGCACAGCGCAGATCGGGTGAAGCGGCGGAATCCGAGGGCAACGCTAGTACGACGCACCGACAGTGTGGGGACGCCGACGTCCGGTGCGACGTGGTCCAGGGCTTGCATACCCCGATCGGGCGCATTCGCAGCGGGCGCCGGCCCGGACCGGCACTTCGGTGGGCCGTCGAGCCGGTGTCACTGGACCGGTCGGCACCCGCCGGGCGGGACAGTGCTTCTGGAGTCCTTCCGGAGCGGCGCCGAGGCTGAGCGCGGACCACACCGTCAGCCGACGTCGTCGCCCTCGAACGCGTAGCCGTACTCACCGGTCTCGGCGGGGCCGCTGGTGGTCACGCGGGTGGTGAAGCTGTGGCACTCCGGGTCCCCGATGGCCAGCACGGTGAACACGATGGGCCGCTCGAAACGCTGCTGCACGGTGAAGCGGCCGGCCGGGGTGTACGGACCGACGATCGGATCGCCGTTGTCCGGACCGAGCAGGTGCCGAGCCTCGACCGCCGTCGACGGGCCGGCCGCGAGGTACACCTTGCCGCTGAGGCCGAACCGCAGGTAGCGGAAGCGGCCGTCGGGAGCCCCGCCGACGTACGTCCCGTCGGTCCGCGGGACGAACCAGTCGGGCTCCGGCTCGTCCGACGTCATGGTCGAGATGTCCTGCGGCTCGCCGGCCGCGCCACCACCCGAGGTGAACGACTTGATCGCGTCACGCCAGCCCATGTCACTCCTTCTCGCCGCCGGTCGGTCTCGAACCTAGCGCGGTCCGGCGGTGGCGGCGCGGGAGCTCACTTCTTGTCGAGGGCGTCCGGCTTGTGGACGGCGTCCTTGCCGGACTTGTCGGACTCGACCAGGTACTGCGGCTCGTCCTCGGACGCCTTGACCTTGCGGCCACCGGCCTCGGTCTCCGAGGTGATCTTCTTCTCGACGGTGCCCTCGGTGGTGGTTCCGTGGGTGCGCCAGGTGACGTGGTCACCCTTCTTGAACTCGTCGGCCATGATCAGGTCCTTCCGCTCGTCGATGATGTCCAGGCAGTACCCGTCGGAGCGAGAACCCATGCGGCTCAGCGGATCCGCTGGATCATCGTGTTGCTGAACACGTACCGGTAGCCGGCCCCCAGCAACGCGCCGTCGACCCGCGGCTGCCCACCCCACGGACTGCCGTGCAGCCACACGAACGCCGCACAGTCCTGCCCGGTGATGCCATCGAGAACCTCCTTGGGCTCGACGATCTCGCGGTGCAGGTCGTCGTCGGTGACGATGTCGGCGGCCCCGACGTGAGATGCGGTGTGCGCAAACACGACGTGCCGCGACGCCGTCTCCGCCAGCTCGTCGGCCGACAACGCGATCCGCTCACCGGTCAGCTCCTCCGGGACCAGGTCGATCAAGTGCGACCGGGCGAACAGCTCCTGCTCCCCCACCGGGCATCGCACGAACCCCGTGCACACCGGGAACCAGCCGGTGAAGCCGGTGTCGTCGCACGCCGGCACGGCGACGTCGTAGCTGTTCCGGTACCCCTCGTAGAACACCGGGAGCAGCCCCGGTCGATCGCTCGACCATCGGCCGGTGGCGAAAAAGCCGTCCAGCTCGGCGATGTCGATCGGGTCGAACCGCTCCCGGTACACCTCGAGCTCGCGGTGCACCGACGCCGCGGTGGACAGCGGGGTGTTGTGGTAGTTCACCACCCGCAGGAACCGGCCACCCGCCACCAGGTCCCGGTGGTCGGAGAACCCCGGTCCGGCGGTCACCCGCGGGTGCCCGTCCGGATGCGGTGCGGGTCGAAGTCGGCGTAGGCCACCGCCTGCAGCACGCTGCCCGTGACCCCCAGATCGCCGTCCCGCTGGGAGGGGGCCAGTGCCGTCCGGTACCGGTCGAGCTCACCGGCCAGCGCCGCCCCCCGCCCGGCGACGGTGACGTCCGGATCGGGGATCGGCTCCACCTCACTGACCAGGGCCAGCACCATCGGAATGCCTTCGGCGGCGTAGTCGCGGTCCTGCGCCCGGCGGAGATCGTCGCGCTCGTAGGTCATCCGGCGCCCGTCACTTGATGCCGGTGCGGGCCAGGCCCTGCACGAAGTAACGCTGGAAGGCCACGAACAGGATGACGATCGGGAGCACCGAGATGAGGCTGACCGCCATGATCGCGCCGTAGTCCGAGCTGTACTGGCTCTGCAGTGAGGTCACGAGACCCAGCGGCAGGGTGAACAGCTGCTCGTTGCTGAACAGCGCGATCAGCGGCCAGGAGAACGCGTTCCACTCGTTCATGAACGTCAGCAGTACGAGCACCGCGATCAGCGGCTTCGCCAGCGGCAGCACGATCGAGAAGAACACCCGCAGCTGCCCGGCACCGTCGATCCGGGCCGCCTCGATCAGCTCGTCGGGGATGGCCAGGAAGAACTGCCGGGCCAGGAAGATGCCGAAGACCGCGGCACTCTCGGGCAGGATGACCGCCCACAGGTTGCCGTACAACCCGAGCTCGATGGAGATCCGGAACTGCGGCACCATGATCGACTGGACCGGGATCATCATGGTCGAGAGCAGCACCAGGAACAGGATGTTGCGGCCCCGGAACGGCAGCTTGGCGAAGGCGTAACCGGCCAGCAGGTTGACCACGACGGTGATCACGGTGACCGCGACCGCGATGATCGCCGAGTTGCCGAACCAGGTCCACACCGGGAAGCGTTCGAACGGTTTCGTGAAGTTGTCCAGGGTGAAGTTCCGCGGCCACAGCGACAGGCCGGGCGCGTACAGGTCCTCCCGGCGGGAGAACGCGGTCAGCAGCATCCAGTACAGCGGGAAGAAGATCAGCAGCGAGATCCCTGCGGCCAGCACGACTCTCGTCTTGAAGAAGCGTCCCCGCCGGCTCCTCGAGACCTGGCGCGCCGGCTCCTGGTGCATCTCGACGGCGCCCGGGGCGGCGAGCATCACCATCAGCCGACCTCGTCCCGGTTGCGGTTGATCTTCCACTGACCGGCGGTCACCAGCATCGAGATGACGAAGATGACGACACCGATCGCCGCGGCGTAGCCGAGCTGGCCGGGGCCGTGGTCGTCGAAACCGATCCGGTAGGCGTAGGTGACGACCATCGTCGTGGAGTAGTTGGGCCCACCGGCGGTCATCGCGTAGACGGTGTCGAAGATCTGGAACGAGTACAGCAGGTTCATGATCAGCAGGAAGAACGTCGACGGCCCGAGCAGCGGGAACGTGATGCTGCGGAACCGCCGCCAGCCCGAGGCGCCGTCGACCTCGGCCGCTTCGAGCACGGCGGGATCGATGCCCTGCAGACCGGCCAGATAGATGATCATGTCGAAACCGACGCGCTGCCACAGGGTCACGATGATCACCGAGACCATCGCCCAGGTGCCGTCGGACTGCCAGGCCGGTCCGACGATCCCGAACAACGCCAGGAACTTGTTCACGAAACCGTTGAACTGGTCGAACATCCAGGCGCCGAGGACGCCGGTGGCGACGCTGGAGATGACCAGCGGCAGGAAGATGATGGACCGCCAGAACGTCCGCAGCGGCAGCACTCCGTTGAGCAGTACCGCGATCGCCAGGCCGAGGGCCATCCCGACGGGGACGGTGAACACGGTGAACACCGCGGTGTTGCGCAGCGTCTCCCAGAACACCGCGTCGGAAGCCAGGGCGATGTAGTTGTTGACGCCCAGCCAGGTGGACTTTCCCAGCGACCCGAGCCGCTGGAAGCTGATGACGATCGCCAGCACCAGTGGCACCAGCAGGAACACCAGCGCCAGCAACAGGTTCGGCAGCAGGAAGCCGCCGGCGGCGACGACAGTGCCGAGCCGGCCGCGGTTGCGGGGGCCCTTCCGCGGCGCCGGTGCCGCCGCGAGTCCCGCCGCCTCGGTCAGCCCGGTGGTGGTGCTCAGGAGCCCAGCGCCTGGTTGACGCCCTCGGCGAGGGCGTTGATGGTGTCCTCGGTGGACTGGCCGTTGAACGCGAGCTCCAGCTGGTCGCCGAGGATGGTGTTGATCGAGTTGAACGCCGGCAGCGTCGACTCGGCGACGATCCGGTCCGAGATGGTGGTCGCCTGCTGGGCGCAGATGGTGACGACGTCCGGGCGGAACGCGTAGTCGAGCTCCGCGGTGGCCAGTGACTGCAGGGTCGGCAGCTCGATGGCCTGCTCGCAGAAGTACTTCATCATGTCCTCGGAGACCAGGAAGCGCAGCCAGGCCGCGGCCAGATCGGCGTTGGCCGAGTCGCGGCGCGCCACGATCGCGTTGCCGCCGAGGTCTGCGGCCGCGCCGACGTCGCGCGGCAGGTAGGTGGCCTTCCAGTCGCCCTTGTAGCCGTCCTGCGGGTCGGCGATTCCGGGGACGAGGAAGTCGCCGATCATCGCCATCGGCACCGTCTGGGCGAGGAAGAAGCTGTCCGAGTACTGGCTGGTCTTGATCTTCGCGGTCGGCGGCACCCAGCTCTTCTCGAAGAAGCCCTTGGTGAAGTCCAGCGCCTTGGTCGCCGCCGCGGACGGGATGGCCGCCTTGGTCAGGTCGTCGGTGAGCAGGGTGCCGCCTGCCTGGTAGAGGAACGACAGCCACCGGAAGGCGCCGGCCTGCGTCCACGGGTAGGCGAACGGGAACTTGGTGTCGGGCAGCGAGGCGCGCAGTTTGGTGGCGACCTCGGAGAACTCGTCCCAGGTCCAGGCGCTCTCCAGGGTGTCGGGCACCGAGGTGATCCCGGCGGTCTCGAAGGCGGCGGTGTCGTAGATGACGCAGCTGGTGTCGGTCTGGTGGGGCACGCCGTAGGGAACGCCGTTGAACTTGACCGCGTTCCAGAGCGCCGGCAGGAACGCCTCGGTCTCTGGCGTGGTGAAGTACGGCGTCATGTCCAGCAGCAGCTCCGCGCTGGAGTACTTGCCGATGGTCGTGTAGTCGACGCGGAAGACGTCGGGGGCGTTGCCGGCCTGGAACCCGCGGTCGATCCCGGAGAAGAAGCCGTCGTACGGCGAGACCTTGAACTCGACGGTGGCGCCGGGGTTGGCGGCCTCGAACTTCTCCTTGGCGTAGCTGAAGCCCTTGAGCTCGCCTTCGCTGCCACCCCAGAACGCGAACGTGATGGTGCCGGTGGCGGTGGCGGCCGGGCTGGCCTTTGCGCCGGCGGCCTCGGTACTGCCGGTCTGGCCGCCTGCGGCGGGCGGGCCGCCGACCCCGGTGCTTTCGTCCGAGCACGCGCCGAGGCCGAGCAGCGCGGCGCTGCCGAGGGAGGTCTGGATGAACTGACGGCGGGAGAACGGCATCGGAGGAGCTCCTGATCACGGGGTCTGGGTCGGAGGTGCCGGAGTGGCACTTCGTATGGATGCGTCGAGGGTCGGATGCGTCGGGGTTGGATGCGTCGGGGTTGGATGCGTCGGGGTTGGTTGCGCCGGGCGTCGGTCAGGGCACGACCGAGAGCCGTTGGACGGCATGCCGTCGCGGCTCCCGGTACAGCGGATACAGGTCGCCGACGGTCGCGTCGACGGCGTCGCGGTCGACCCACACCGGGCCGATGCGGTCGAGCGCGTCCGCGGTGAGGTGCAGCGCCAGCTGAGTGGCGGTACGGGGTGCGCCCCGGCCGACCAGCGGACTGTCGCGGTCCAGGAGACGGCGGGCGACCCGCTCGCCGATACGCAGGTACGACAGTGTCTCGACCTCCAGACCCGGCGCCAGCACCTTGGCGGTGACGATGCCGCCGGCCCGGCCCGGTGCGACCAGGACGTCGAAGTCGGCCAACCGCTCCAGCATCAGATCCAGCAGATCGGCCGGGGTGGTGTACCGCGCCGGATCCGTCGCCGGGAGGTCCGCGAGATCGACGGTGCGGGTGACCCGCAGCAGCGTCGGCTCGAGGAGGGCGCGGAGCTCAGCGGCGGGCATCTCCGACCAGGCACGCATCGTCTCCAGCGCGCGGGGTTCCTGGGGTCCGACGGTGAGCGTCAGCTCGTGCGCCCAGTAGTCGGGCAGCAGCCGCTCGACCTCGGCGACCGGGCCGAAGGCGAATGCCTTGCGGGCCCGGGACGAGGCGTACTCGAGCAGGGCCTTCCTGATGGCGACCTGCGGGTCCGGATGAGCGGCCTCCCCCATCGAGGCGATGGCCGTCGCCGGGGCGTCCGGATCGGTGTCGTGGGCGGCGACGTAGACGACCGTGGCGAACTGGGTCGCGGCGAGCTTGACGACCGGCTCGACGCCGACGTCGCGGAGCTGGTCCAGGGCCTTTCGTGCGGCCGGGTCGGTGAGGTTCTGCAGGTCCAGGGCGACGCCCTGGTCCAGCGCCCGGAACGACACGGTGTCGCCGTCACGCTGGACGAGCTCCAGCAGCGCGTGCCCGACCGCGCGCTCGAGGGAGTCGCCGGCACCGAGGCCGTTGCTGATCGGGGTGACGAGCGGCTCGTATCCGGCGGGCAGGCCGGCACCGGACGACGCGACGAACTCGACCGGAACCAGGACCTCCTCGCCGGTGCGGTGCCGCGTCATCGGCACCCAGGCGCGGCGCATCGACGGTGTGTACGGAGAGCCGGCCGGCAACGTCAGGCTGACCGGGTCCACTGCGCTGTCGCCGAGCTCGTCGTAGCCGGCCCAGGTCAGGGGCAGGGCGGCCACCGCGTCGGCCATGATGACCTGCTCGGCGAGCTCGCCCAGGGCGCCGATCGCAGCCGCATCACCGGTGGTGCCGTAGCCGACGCCGTTCGCGGCGTGGCCCTCGGCCGACTCCCAGCCGGCGGTGGCGACCGGGATGCCGACTCGGTCGAACCCGTCGAGGCGGTACTCGTGAGCGTGCCGGTGGCCGAGAGCGCCTCCCGGTAGGCGGCGAGCACGACTGCGGTGGCGTCCGTCGCGGTGGTTCCGGCCGTCATCACACTCCTGTCGCGCCGCCCGACAGTGCGCCTGCGGTGGCACGCGGATGATGCCCGATTTCGCGTTTCGAGTAAACCGTTCCCCCGGTCGCGCGTGGATCAGGGGTTCATCGGGGCCGTCGGCCGGCGATCCGCTGTTTCACGAACAGTGTCAGCAACTCCGCGACAGCTTCGTCCGGCGGGAGTGGTCGGGGAGTCGGTGCAGCGCGGCAAGGTTGCCGGCACGGCAGAACGGTCGCTGAGCCGCCGCAGCAGCTTCAGCCGTAGTCCACGACCACCGGCGCGTGGTCGGAGATCCGGGCGTCGAAGGAGGCTTCCCGGGCGACCCAGCCGCGGACGGCGCGCGACGCGAGACCAGGTGTCGCCAGGTGATGGTCGATCCGCCAGCCGGCGTCGGCGTCCCACGCCGAGGTCCGCCACGACCACCAGGTGTACGGACCGTCCTGGCCGGGATGCAGCCGCCGCACCACGTCCACCAACCCGGCCGACGACTGCAGGGCCGCGAGCCACTCCCGCTCCACCGGCAGGAAACCGGGCGCCTTCTGGTAGCGCATCCACCACCGCAGATCCGCCGTCGTCTCGGCGATGTTGTAGTCGCCGCAGACCAGGAACTCCCGGCCCGTCGCCACCGACGACACCGCGCGCGCCGCGACGTGCGTCGTGAACTCGGCCATGAACGCCAGCTTGTTGTCCAGCAGCGGTCCGTCCTTGGCGCCCTTGGGCAGGTACAGGCTCGCCACCGTCAGACCCGGCAGGTCGACCTCGAGATACCGCCCCTGGCGGTCGAACTCGGCCGACCCGCCCGTTCCGAACCCGATCCGCACGTCCGAGGGTTCGTCCCGGCTGAGTACGGCGACGCCCGCCCGTCCCGGCTGGTGTCCCTCGTGGTAGGACAGGTGGTAGCCGGCGACAGCCTCGGGCGGGATCGACGCGAGCGGCGAGCGCACCTCCTGCAGGCACACCACGTCCGGCGCGGTGGCCGCCTGCCACCCCACGTAACCGCGCCGCACCGCCGCCCGGATGCCATTGACATTCACGGAGGCGATGCGGCGCGGTACGGCCACGATCGAACTGCTCAGGGGACTACTTCAGCCGGGTCTGCAGGTTGGTGTCCAGCGAGTCCAGGAAGTCCTCGGTGGTCTGCCAGGCCTGGTCCGGCCCGACCAGCGCGGCGAGATCCTTGGTCATCAGACCACTCTCGACGGTCTTGATGACGACGTCCTCGAGGGCCTCGGCGAAGCCGGCGACCTCCGGGGTCGAGTCGAGCTTGCCGCGGTGCTTCAGGCCGCCGGTCCACGCGAAGATCGACGCGATCGGGTTGGTCGACGTCGGCTTGCCCTGTTGGTGCTGGCGGTAATGCCGGGTGACGGTGCCGTGCGCGGCCTCCGCCTCGACGGTGCTGCCGTCCGGGGTCATCAGGACGGAGGTCATCAATCCCAGCGAGCCGAAGCCCTGTGCGACGGTGTCGGACTGGACGTCGCCGTCGTAGTTCTTGCAGGCCCAGACATAACCGCCCTCCCACTTCATGGCCGAGGCGACCATGTCGTCGATGAGGCGGTGCTCGTAGGTGATGCCGGCGGCGTCGAACTGATCCTTGTACTCGGCGGCGAACACGTCCGCGAAGATGTCCTTGAACTGACCGTCGTAGGCCTTCAGGATCGTGTTCTTGGTGCTCAGGTACACCGGGTAGTTGCGCTGCAGGCCGTAGGCGAACGAGGCGCGCGCGAAGTCGGCGATCGAGGAGTTGAAGTTGTACATGCCCATCGCGACGCCACCATCGGCCGGCATGTCGACGACCTGGAACTCCATCGGCTCGCCACCGTCGGCCGGGGTCCAGCTGATGGTGACCTTGCCGGCGCCGGGGACCTTGAAGTTGGTCGCCTTGTACTGGTCTCCGTGGGCGTGACGGCCGATGACGATCGGCTTCGTCCAGCCCGGGACCAGCCGGGGCACGTTGGAGATGATGATCGGCTCGCGGAAGACCACGCCGCCGAGGATGTTGCGGATGGTGCCGTTGGGCGAGACCCACATCTTCTTGAGGCCGAACTCCTGCACGCGGGCCTCGTCGGGGGTGATCGTCGCGCACTTCACGCCGACGCCGTGCTTCTTGATGGCGTGTGCGGAGTCGATGGTGATCTGATCGTCGGTCGCGTCGCGGCTCTGGATGCTCAGGTCGTAGTACTCGAGGTCCACATCCAGGTACGGCAGGATCAACTTCTCCTTGATGAACTCCCAGATGATGCGGGTCATCTCGTCGCCGTCGATCTCGACGACCGTGCCCTGGACCTTGATCTTCGCCATGAGTTGCGCGACTCCTCTCGATTGCGCCCACCGCGCGGCGGCGCGCCGTCGAGCCTAATGCGTGCGCCTCTCCCGGCTCGACCCGGAGCGGCGGCGGCGCGCGATCTTGCTGTGACCTGCGTCTGGTTGGATCTCCCACGCAGCAGCACGTGCGCAAGGGGGAGGACAAGGGCATGAAGAAACCGCTCGCCATCCCGGACACACAGATGGACGCCTGGGTCCTGTTCGTCCACGCACACGCCCGGTTGATGGGCCGCCTCGGGGCCGATCTGGACGCCGCGAACGAGGTGCCGCTGGGCACCTACGACATCCTCGTGCAGCTTTCGCAGTGCGGCGGGAAGCTCCGACTGAAGGATCTGCTGGACCGGGTCATCCTCAGCCAGCCGGGCCTGTCCCGGCGAGTCGAGCGGCTGGAGGCGGCCGGGCTGGTCGAGCGGCGGCCTGATCCGCACGACGGCCGCGGCGTCGTCGTCGTGCTGACCCGAGCCGGTCGCTATGCCCTGCGCTCGGCCGCGGTGGTGCACATGGCCGGGATCGACCGCGAGTTCACCCACGACCTCACCGACGAGGAGGCCGAGGTGCTGATCCGGGTGTTCAGCCGGGTGCTGCCCGCCGACCTGGATCGGACTCAGCTCACCGGCTGACCGGAACCCCGGGTACCACCCGGGGATCTGCGCACGCTGCTCAGCGGGCTCCCGGTCAACGAGCCGCTCGTGATGGACGAGAGGTTCGTGGTGCACTCCGCGGTCGAGGTCAGGCGGGCTTCCCAGGACTTCCGGGTGGGCCGATTCGGGAGCGTCCCACCGGGTCGTCGCCGCGTGTCCGGGCTCAGTCGATGATCACCAGCCACAGGATGGCGCCACCCAGGGTGGAGCAGAACAGCACGTCGAAGGCCCGCGATCGAACGGCCAGCGGCCCGAGCCGGCCGGCCGGTAGCACCAGGCGCAGGGCGGCGGTCAGCAGCAGGGCCGCCGCCAGCGCCGCCGAACCCCGTCGGAAGCGGGACAGCGCGACCAACGCGAGAGCCAGGACGAGCAGCGCGCCGACGATGACGACGGGCAGGGCGTCACGCAGCCGTCGGGCAGTCATCGGCGCGGTCAAGCCCGGGCGGCGTCAGGCACCGGCGAGCCGACGCTCGGCTGCGACGACCACGTTGGTCTGCAGCATCGCCCGGGTCATCGGGCCGACACCTCCCGGCATCGGGGCGATCCAGCCGGCGACCTCCCGGACACCGGGGTGCACGTCACCGACGAGACCGGCGTCGGTGCGGGTGATCCCGACGTCGAGGACGGCGGCACCCGGCTTGACGATGTCGGCGGTGATGAGTCCGGGGACGCCGGCGGCGGCGATCACGATGTCGGCGCGGCTGATCTCGGCGGCGAGATCCCGGGTGCCGGTGTGGCACAGGGTCACGGTCGCGTTCTCCGAGCGGCGGGTCAGCAGCAGACCCAGCGGCCGGCCGACGGTGACGCCGCGGCCGATGATCACCGCCTTCGCGCCGTCGATCGGCACGCCGTGGTCGCGCAGCAACGCCACCGCACCGGCCGGGGTGCAGGGCAGCGGCCCGGGCTCACCGAGCACGAGCCGGCCCAGGTTCACCGGGTGCAGGCCGTCGGCGTCCTTGTCCGGATCGATCGCCTCCAGCACCTCCCCCGCCTGCAGATGCTTCGGCAGCGGCAGCTGGACGATGTAGCCGTCGCACGCCGGGTCGGCGTTGAGCTCGGCGATCACCTCGAGCAGCGCGGCCTGGCTCAGGTCGGCCGGCAGATCGCGACGGATCGAGCGCACCCCGATGCTCGCCGAGTCGGCGTGCTTGCCGCGGACGTAGGCCGCGGAGCCGGGATCGTCACCGACGATGACGGTGGCCAGGCCGGGGGTGTGGCCGGCGGCGGTGAGGACCGCGACCCGGGATCGCAGGTCGCCGAAGATCCGGTCGCGCAGCGCCTTGCCGTCGAGAAGGGTGGCAGTCACCGGGTCATCCTTCCACGCCTGTACGGCCGGCCCGGGCAGGGCGAGCGTCCACGCCGGCCGTGCCGGTCCGCTGCGTCATACGTGGGCGACCCGCCGTGCTGTCGGATCGGTGTGGGCACCTCACCACTGAGTCGCGCCCAGTGCGCCGCGGGGGCGATGGCTCGACACTCTGACGGAACCCCCGGATCCAGGCGGATTCAACCGTCGGGCGGGAAGGCGCCACGATCCGGCTGGAGAACGGTGCCTCAGTGGAAGAAGTGCCGCGTCCCGGTCAGATACATCGTGGCGCCGACGGCGCGGGCGGCCTCGATGGTCTCGGCGTCCCGGACCGAGCCACCCGGCTGCACGACGGCGGCCACCCCGGCGTCCAGCAGCACCTGCAACCCGTCGGCGAACGGGAAGAACGCGTCGGAGGCGGCGACCGCACCGGCCGCCCGGCCGGCGGCCCGCTCGACGGCCAGCCGGGCCGAGTCGACCCGGTTGACCTGACCCATGCCGATGCCGACGCTGGCCACGTCGGAGGCCAGCAGGATCGCGTTCGACTTGACCGCCCGGCAGGCCCGCCAAGCGAACACCAGGTCCGCCAGTACCTGCTCGGACGCCGGTTCACCGGCGGCGAGGGTCCACTGCGCCGGGTCGTCGCCGGGCGCTGCGATGGTGTCCACCGACTGCACCAGCAGACCACCGCTGATCGCGCGGGATTCCACGGTGGTGTTCGGCCCGCCGGGGACCACGAGCAGCCGGATGTTCTTCTTGCGGGTCAGGACGGCCACCGCGGCGTCGTCGAACGCCGGGGCCAGCAGCACCTCGGTGAAGATCTCGGCGACCTGCTCGGCCATCTCCGCGGTGACGGTGCGGTTGGTGGCGATGACGCCGCCGAACGCGCTGACCGGATCGCAGGCGTGCGCCTTGCGGTGGGCGGTCGCGACGTCGGCGCCGACGGCGATTCCGCAGGGGTTCGCGTGCTTGATGATGGCGACCGTCGGCTGGTCACCGTGGTCGTGGGCGGCCCGCCAGGCGGCGTCGCCGTCGACGTAGTTGTTGTACGACATCTCCTTGCCGTGCAGCTGCGTCGCCTGGGCCAGCCCCGGCGCACCGGCGGCGTTGCGGTAGAGAGCGGCCTGCTGGTGCGGGTTCTCGCCGTAGCGGAGCACCGCGTCGCGCTCCCAGGTGGCGCCCATCCAGTCGGGGAAGCGGCTCTGCGCGGCGATGGGTGCCGTGTTGTCCCGGTCGGCTCCGCCGACGGTGTCCGACCGGTCGGCTCCGCCGACGGTGTCCGACCGGTCGGCTCCGCCGACGGTGTCGTCCCGGTCGGCTCCGCCGACGGTGTCGTCCGGTCGGCTCCGCCGACGACCACGTTGCCGAGCCAGCTGGCGACCTGGACGTCGTAGCTCGCGGTGTGCCGGTAGGCCTGCGCGGCCAGCGCCTGCCGATCGGGCATCGTGAAACCACCTGCGGCGACGGCTGCCAACACGTCGGGATAGGCGGCGGGGTCGACGACGATCGCGACCGACGGGTGGTTCTTGGCCGCGGCCCGCACCATCGCCGGCCCGCCGATGTCGATCTGCTCGATGACGTCGGCCGGCGCCGCACCGGACGCCACCGTGGCGACGAACGGGTACAGGTTGACGACCACCAGGTCGAACGGCTCGATGCCGAGCTCCTCGAGCTGGGCGACGTGCTCGGGCTTGCGGCGGTCGGCCAGCAGACCGCCGTGGATCGCCGGGTGCAGGGTCTTCACCCGGCCGTCGAACGCCTCGGCGAAGCCGGTCACGCTCTCGACCGAGGCGACCGGGATACCCGCCTCGGCCAGCGTCTTCGCCGAGTTACCGGTCGACACGATGGCCACCCCCGCGTCGGCGAGTCCGCGGCCGAGCTCGAGCAGCCCGGCCTTGTCGGACACCGAGACCAGGGCGCGGCGAATGGGGAGGCGGTCGGTCATGAGGGGACAACCTTTCGTCCGGCGACGCGCCAACCGTCCGCGGCCAGCGACGTCACCACAGAGACCAGCAGGTCGCGTTCGGCGACCTTGATGCGTTCGTGAAGCGAGGCGACGGTGTCGTCCGGTAGCACCCGGACGGCTTGCTGGGCGACGATCGGGCCGGCGTCGACACCGGCGTCGACGAGGAAGATCGTGCAGCCGGTGACGTGGACCCCGTACGCGAGGGCGTCGCGGGCGGCGTGCATCCCGGGGAAGGACGGCAGCAGCGACGGGTGCGAGTTGATCATCTTCCCGTCGTGCGCGGCCAGGAACGCCGGGCCGACGAGCTTCATGAAGCCGGCGCTGACGATGAGGTCGGCGTCGGCACAGGCCGCGGCGAGGGCGGCGTCCCAGTCGGCGCGGGTCGGGTGGTCGGCGAGCGCGACGGTGAACGTCGGGACGCCGGCGGCGGTCGCCCGGTCGAGCGCCTGGCAGCGGTGCAGATCAGAGCCGACGGCGGTGACGGCCCAGCCGTCGGCGGTCGGCCCGGCGTCCAGCAGCGCCTGCAACAGGGTGCCGGTACCCGACGCGAGGACGACCACACGCAGCGGGGTGGAGACGGGCACGCAGGAACCTCACGGACAGCGGAGCGGCGGGACGGGCGGTCCCACACTAACCAGTCGACGGCGGTGCGATCGACCTCGGTGCCGCCCGTGTGGTGCTTCCCCGGCGGTGCCCGGGTCAGTGGTCGGTGCTGCCCGGTCGGTCGGGGGCCGTCGGGCGAGAGTGCTCACGACTGTCCGGGGCGGTGTCGGTGTCGGTGTCGGTGTCGGTGTCGCCGTCCCGGGCGTCCGGCCCGCCGTGGGCTTCTCGAACGGGAACGTCCGGGGCCCTTGAGGCCTCGGAGGCCTCTGAGGCCTGTGGGGCCTCTGGGGCCTCTGGGGCCGTCGCCGTGTCGTCGGGGTCCGGCTGGTCGTCGTCGGAGTCCGGCGCGTCGACCGCGTCGGTGGCATCGTCGGGTTCCCCGTCGTCGGCGGTCACCTCGAGCGTGGACCCGGCCGGCTCGTCGTCATCGACCCAGGCGTCCTCGGCCTGGTCTTCATCGGCCTGGTCTTCATCGGCCTGGTCTTCGTCGGTCTGGGCATCGTCGGCCTGAGCGTCGTCGGCATTCTCGTCCTCGGACCCGGCGTCCTCGGCATTCTCGTCCTCGGCCACCGCGTCGTCGACGGACCCGACCTGCTGGGTCCCCGGATCGTCGGGCCCATCATGGTCGTCGACGGGAGCGCCCCCGCCGGCCGCGGTCACCGCGGACCCGTTCTCCCGGCCGGCGGCCAGCACCCACGCGCCTGCCACCACCAGCACGATGGCGCCGAGCACCGGACCGACGCGCCAGCCGACGGCACCGATGTGCGGCCAGACTCCCCCACTGACCCCACCGGACGCGGCCCACACCAGGAGTCCGATGACCAGCCCGGCGGTTGCGGCCGCCACCCCGACCGCGGCGCACCGGTCGCGGCGGTCGGTCACCCGGCGGAGCACCGCGTGGCCGGCGACGACCCCGGCGGCGACGGGCACGAGCATCGCGACCAGGCCGGGGACGGACAGCCCGGTGTTGGCCGGCACCGCCGCGAGCAGCGGGA
This sequence comes from uncultured Actinomycetota bacterium, assembly GCA_963700115.1. Classification (GTDB taxonomy): domain Bacteria; phylum Actinomycetota; class Actinomycetes; order Mycobacteriales; family Nakamurellaceae; genus Nakamurella. Next base: position 3,015,363 of record OY969473.1, read on the forward strand.
ACGGCGGCAGATCGGCCGGCACCGACCCGAACGGTGAGTACCGGCCGGGCCCGATGTCGAACCCGACGCCGGTCGTGTAACCGACCGTGGCCAGCACCGCGTTGGGCAGATAGGCCAGGCCGGCGAGGGCCAGCCCGATGGCGTCGCCGGCTCCGTCGGAGAGCGTGGACGCGAGGTCGGTGGCGGTGGTGAAGGACAGGGCCAGACCGACCGCCAGCACCAGGCCGGCGCCGGCGACCGCGGTCAGCGCGGCCGCGCAACCGGCTCGTAGACCCACGGTCGCCCAGCCGGGCAGCCGGTCCGACATCAGGGCCGGCAGCGACCCGCCACGCCGAAGCATGCCGATCCCCAGCGCGACTCCCGCAAGCACGAAGGCACCGACGGCGGCGCCGAGAACGGCCACCCCCGGTGGCGCCAGGGTGACCGCGGCAACCACGACGAGCGCGGCGTAGCTGACGGCACCGGCGGCGACCGAGGCGCCCTCGGCGACCGCCGACGCCGTGGCGGGGCGGCCCCGGCCCGGCCCGACGGCCAGCAGCAGGCCGAACACCAGGGGTAGTAGCAGCGGCGACAGGCTGAGGCCGGCCCCGTCGATGCCGACGTGGCCGAAGTGTGCCAACACGTACGCCGCCGTGGCGGCGCGGACGGCCGCCTCGGCACCGATGTCGGTCCCCGGCGTCAACGCCCAGAGCGCCAGTCCACAGGCGGCGGTCGCGACGAACCCGATGAACATGACGAGCGCGCTGCGGAGCGCTCCGTCGGCGGCGGCCCGGCTGACCTCGGCGCGATCGGGGTGGGCGAGCAGTGCGGCCACGGGGTCGGCGGCGGTGGTGGAGGCCGCGACGGTGGGGCGCGGCGGGCGGACCGACGCGGACCGGTTCGCCGGACGCGGCGAACTGCGCTGACGGGAGTCCCGCCGCCGGCGTGCGGATGCGCCGCGGTCGTCCTCCCTCACCGGACCACCCTCACACAGGAACGCCGGTCGGCCGGCCCCGGCGCGCCGCCACCGTCGGCGGCTGGCGCGCCGGAATTCGTCACTCCGCGCGCGGGATGGACCGGTACCGGTCCTGCTGCTCGGCGGGCGGCTGGCCGGTGCCGGTCAGGGTGTCCTCGGCGAAGCCGGCGTCCCAGCCCTCATGACGCGCCGAATCCAGCTGTGGCGGCGCGAAAGTGGGCCGTTGGCCGGGATCCTCGTAGCGCACGACGTTTTCGCGCTGGGACGTGTCGGCCTCTTCCTCGGATGCCCTCGCCTCGTAGGTGGGCGCCTCGCTGTAGGTCGGCTCCCATTCGAAGTCCGACGATCCGTACTCGGTGCGCTGGTACTCCACCGGCGGGGTCGGATCGGGACGCAGGGCCCGTTCCGCCTCCCCGGGCTGCGCCGGCGTGGGCTCCGCGACGGGCAGCGGCACGGGTGCCCCGGCCGCCGGACCGTCGGTGAGACCGGTGTGCACCTGGCGGCCGGACTGCGGATCGAAGAACGGCGGGCCGTCGGCCGCGGGTCCCCGGTCGGTCGGGCCCTGCCGGTGGTCACCGGCGGGCAGCCCGAACTGGGCGGTCTGGCTGTACTGGCCGTACGGGGCGATGCCGCCTGCGGCGGGATACGCGGGGACGTAGCCCGGCTGAGCGGTCGGTGCTCCGGGAGCGGGTCGGCCATAGCCGGCCTGCGGCGCACCGTAGCCCTGCTGCGGCGGTGGACCCTGCGGCGGTGGACCCTGCGGCGGCGGGTTCTGATGCGGCGGGTTCGGAAACGGCGGGTTCTGCGAGGGGCCGTAGCCGGCGGACGCGTCGGGACCGTGCTGCGGCGGGCCGTACCCCGGGCCCGGGCCGAATCCGCCTGACTGCGGCGGACCGTAACCGCCCTGGGGCGGGCCGTACGGGGTCTGGCCGTAGCCCTGGGCGGGGCTCTGCCCCGGCGGCGGGCCGTACGGGGAGCCGAAACCGCCGGATCCGGGGCCGTAGCGGTGGGCTGTGTCGGACGTTCCGCCGGCAGCCCGTTGTGCCCGACGGTCGAGCTGCGGCGACTGGGTGAGCAGTAGTCCGCCCACCGCGGCGATCAGCTGCAGGAGACCGAACAGCACGGTGAGCGCGAGCCCCACCGAGACAGTGGATCCGGTGACGCCGTTGTTGACGAGGGCGAAGCCGAGGCCGGCGTCGGCACCTTCGCGCGAGACGAGGTAGAACAGCGCGCCGACCCCACCCATCACCGCGGTGCTCGCGCTGACCGCCCACAGCGTCGCCGCCGAGACGCCCTTGAGCCGGGTCGCGGCCGCCGCGAGGCCGCTGACGACCAGCAGCGCCGGGATCCAGCCGGCCACCGCGTACATCGAGCCGAGCGGCACCGTGGCCGCGGTGGTGCGGGTCAGCTCGGCGGACCGCAGGAATCCGGCGATCGCGTTGAGCAGCGCGAGCACGCAGACCACCATCAGGACGATGACCGGCAGCGGCGGCAGACCGGGCCGCGGACGCGACGGCGATCCGCCGACGGGTCCGCCACCCGGTGGCGGGGATTCCTGGCCCGGCACTCCGTACCGCGGGTCGCCCGGCTGCTGGTAGCGACCCGGTGCCGGACCCGCCTGCTGCTGGCTCCCCGCCTGGTGACCCGGCGGCGGGCCGGATGCGGCGGATTCGGGGTACCCGGGCGGCGTTGGGTTCACGGTGCTTCTCCCTGTCGGAACTGTCGTCCAACCCTACGACGCCCCTGCCGGCGGACCGGACGGGCACCCGCCGTCGCCGCTCCCCGAAACACCACCGGGCACCGCCCGGCGACTGCCGGACGATGCCCAGTGGTGGTTCGGGACGGGGAGAACTAGGCGATGACCTCACGCAGCAGCCGCGCGGTCTCCGACGGGGTCTTGCCGACCCGGACGCCGACGGCCTCGAGAGCCTCCTGCTTGGCGGCGGCGGTGCCGGCGGAACCGGAGACGATCGCGCCGGCGTGGCCCATGGTCTTGCCCTCGGGGGCGGTGAAGCCCGCGACGTAGCCGACGACCGGCTTGCTGACGTTGTCCTTGATGTAGGCCGCGGCCCGCTCCTCGGCGTCGCCACCGATCTCGCCGATCATCACGATCGCGTCGGTCTCGGGGTCGTTCTCGAACGCCTCGAGCGCATCGATGTGGGTGGTCCCGATGATCGGGTCACCGCCGATGCCGATCGCGCTGGAGAAGCCGAGATCGCGCAGTTCGTGCATCATCTGGTAGGTCAGCGTGCCCGACTTGGACACCAGGCCGATGCGACCCGGGCCGGTGATCGTGGCCGGGATGATGCCCGCGTTGGACTTGCCGGGGCTGATGATGCCGGGGCAGTTCGGGCCGATGATGCGGGTCTTGTTGCCGCGCTTCTCGTTGGCAGCGACAGCGTGCGCCCAGACGACGGCCGAGTCGTGCACCGGGATGCCCTCGGTGATGATCACCGCGAGCCCGATGCCGGAGTCGATGGCCTCCAGGGCCGCGGCCTTGGCGAACGGCGGCGGCACGAAGAGCACGGTCACGTTGGCGCCGGTTTCGCTGATCGCCTCGGCGACGGTACCGAACACCGGCTGGTCGCCGGAGTCGAAGGAGGCCTTGGTGCCGGCCTTGCGGGCGTTGACACCACCGACCACGGTCGCGCCGGAGGCGAGCATGCGGGCGGTGTGCTTCATGCCCTCGCCGCCGGTCATGCCTTGGACGATGATCCGGGAGTTCTCGTCGAGAAAGATTGCCATGGTGGGTTTCTGCTCCTGATCAGGCGGCGGCGTGCGCGAGTTCGGCGGCCTTGTCGGCGGCCTCGTCCATGGTGGTCACAACGGTCACCATGGGGTGGGCGGCCTCGGCGAGGATCCGCAGGCCCTCCTCGACGTTGTTGCCGTCGAGACGGACCACGAGGGGCTTGCCGGCCTCGTCGCCGAGGATCTGCAGCGCCTGCACGATGCCGTTGGCCACCGCGTCGCAGGCGGTGATGCCACCGAAGACGTTGACGAAGACGCTCTTCACGTCGGTGTCGGACAGGATGATGTCCAGTCCGTCGGCCATCACGGTGGCGCTGGCGCCGCCGCCGATGTCCAGGAAGTTGGCGGGCTTGACGCCGCCGTGGGCCTCGCCGGCGTAGGCGACGACGTCGAGGGTCGACATGACCAGCCCGGCGCCGTTGCCGATGATGCCGACCTGGCCGTCGAGCTTGACGTAGTTGAGGTTCTTCTCCTTGGCGCGCGCCTCGAGCGGGTTCTGCGCCGCGGTGTCGGCGAACGCCTCGTGCTCGGGGTGGCGGAAGTCGGCGTTCTCGTCCAGCGAGACCTTGCCGTCCAGCGCCAGCACCTTGCCGTCGGGGTCCTTGACCAGCGGGTTCACCTCGACGAGGGTGGCGTCCTCGGCGACGAAGACCTCCCACAGCTGGACGAGGATGTCGATGACCTGGTCGCGCACCTCGGCCGGGAACCGACCGGCGTCGGCGATCTCGGCGGCCTTGGCGCGGTCGACACCGGTGACGGCGTCGACGGGGACCTTGGCCAGCGCCTCGGGGCGCTCGACGGCGAGTTGCTCGATCTCCATCCCGCCGTCCTTGCTGGCCATGGCCAGGAAGGTGCGGTTGGACCGGTCGAGCAGGAACGAGACGTAGTACTCCTCGGCGATGTCGCTGGCCGTGGTGATGAGGACCTGCCGGGTGACGTGACCCTTGATGTCCAGACCCAGGATGGCCTCGGCCTTCTCCCGCGCGTCGGCCGGGGTGGCGGCGAACTTGACGCCGCCGGCCTTGCCGCGACCGCCGGTCTTGACCTGCGACTTGACCATCACCGCGGCGCCCAACTCGGTCGCGGCCGCCTCGGCCGCCGCGGCGTCGGTGACGACGACGCCCGGGCTGCCGGGTACGCCGTGCTTGGTGAACAGTTCCTTCGCCTGGTACTCGTAAAGATCCACCTGCTGGCCTCCGGGAATCCGCTGGCGGGTTCTTCCCGCTCCAGCTCGACGGGCCCACCGCTGCCCGTTCCCAGGCGCGCCATGGACCTGAGGAACCACCCTAGCCAGGTGCCCACAGGGTGTGCACACCGAGGAAGCCCTGGGGTGACGAATGACTCAGCGGCGCTGGTCAGGCCCGCTTTCCGCGGGGCGCACCGACCGACCGGGCGGCTCCGCCGCGCGCCGCCGGGCCCGCAGCCGGTGCGCTCGCCGGCTCCGGGCGCAGTGCGAGGAACACCGATGGCGATGAGCGTCGCCGCCGCCAGCACCACGGTGAGCACGAGTCCGGCCCGCACCTCGAAGCGGACCTGGTTCGCCACCGCGGGGGTGATCACGACGCGAGTCAGTGCGACGACGGCGACGGTGACCGACAGGGTGGCCGTGGTCAGCCGGGAGCGGCTGAGGCAGGCGGCCCAGACACCGGCCGCGAGGCCAAGGGCGAGCAGCCACGCGGCGTAGGTGTCGACCCGGGAACCGGCCGCGAACAGCGCCGCCGACGGCCGGCCGTTGGCCTCGAAGACCGGCACCGCGAAGGCGGCCACGATCAGGACCGAGAGCCCGGCCGCCACTCCGATCCGCAGTCGGCGGACCGCGTCGGACCGGTCCGGCGGGTCCAGCGCGGTGGCCCCGTCACGCTCGGCGAGTCGGCCGTCCAGCACCCCGGCGAGGACGGCCGCGGCCACGGCGAGACCAGCGGCGGTCATCCCCCACCAGGTGCCGGCCGCCCGACTGACGCCCTCGGCGGCGTAGATCGCCGAGCTGACCCAGATCGACGACGAGCTGAACTCCAAGGTGACGAGCACCGCGGCTACGACGGGCAGCCAGCTGAGCCGCAGCGCCCGACGTCCGATCGCCGCGGTCGGCGGTAGCAGGGCGAGCACGCCGACGAGGGCCAGCAGTGCCGCCGCAGGCAGGAAGGCCGCCCCGGCGGCATCGAAGGAGGCCAGCCGGTCGCCGATCCGCGAGGTGGCCTGTGGTTCGCGGTAGGCGAGCAGCGCGGCGCCGGCGGCGAGGAGCGCGAGCACCGCCACCGCCACCGGCCCGACCCGCAGTCCCGTCGTCAGCGGACCGGACCCGGTGGCCGGGACGGCGGCATGCTCGGCCGGGGTCGCGACGGTCGCACCGCTGCCGCGCACCAGCAGTCCGGCCGACGCGAGCAGGACCGCCCCGACCAGTCCCAGCCAGGCGGTGCCGGCCGGAGTCGTGTCACCGCCGGCGGCCAGGGCGATCAGCGGGGCAACGGCAGCGGCCGCACCGGCGCCGAGGAACACCCCGCGCGCCGACCGCGGGGACAGCGCCGGCGCAACCACCGCGACGAGACACAGGACGAGACCACCGGCCACCGCCCCGGCGGCGCCGAAGAGCCCGATGTCGGCCAACCCCAGCGGCCGCACCAGCGGCACCGGGGTGTCGTAGAGCACGCCGAACGAGGCGGTGATGACCAGTGCGACACCGACCAGCCCGACGAACATGGCCGGGGTGGCCCGGAACGGCCGTGGGCGGTCGCGGACGTCGGCGGTTGCCGGGGTGGCGAAGTCGGGCAGCTCGAAACCGTCGAACACCTGCCGGGCGGCCAGCGCGGCGGCCACGACGGCCAGCACGTCCGCACCGATCGGTAGCGCTGCGCCCCAGGCAGGACTCAGCGGGAAGGCGCGCACGGTCTCGACCCCGAGCAGCTCGGGACGAAGCACGGTGTCCGGGGCGAACAGCAGTCCCATGTCGGCGAGCAACCGACCGACCGCGACGGCCCCGGCTCCGGCGAGCACCCCGAGGGTGCCGTCGACACAGATCCTCGTCATCACCAGCCCGACGACCAGCGGCAGCGCGATCAGCCAGCCGGTCCCGATGGCCGGGGCCGCGGACGACCCGTCGGCGGTCAGAACGACCGGCACCACCAGCGTCAGCAGGGACAGCACCACCGACGCCAGGAGCGCGGCCATCGCCGGCAACCACCGGGCCCGGCCGCCGGACATCGAGCGGTCAGTCATGGTGGTGACCCTAATGCGGTGCAGGTCAGCCGGTTCCCGGTGCTGCCGGCTGCCGCGTCGTGGGCGCCGCTGGTGGGGATCCGCGGCTGGTCCACGGGCGGTCCGCAGCGTCGCTCGCACGGTGCCCGCGGTGGCGCCGGTCACCCGGTTCCGCTGCCGGCGGCGGATCAGCCGGACTTGGCGGGCGCGGGGCGCCGGTCGATGCCGGGCCTCACCGGCCGGCCCGCGTGCGGGCGGCCATTACGCTGGCGAACGACCTGCCCCACCCGACGATCGGATCCTCCAGTGACCGGCCCGCTGGCGTACGCGCTGATGGTGGTCGCGTTGCTGCTGGCGGCATGGACCGGGCTGTGGGCGAACCGGCGGAAGCCGGTCAACGCCGGTCAGATCATCGCGACCATGGCGCTCGAGGCCGGCTTGCTGGTGCAGTCGGTGATCGGCATCGTGCGGATCGCCGGCGATGCAACCGTGGCCGAACCGGTGACCTTCGTCGCTTACGCGATCGGCGTGCTCGCCCCGCTGCCGTTGGGCATCTGGTTGGCGCGGATCGAACGAACCCGCTGGGGGTCGATCTCGTTGTGCTTCACCGCGGTGGTCGTCGCGGTGATGGGTCTGCGGCTGCTGCAGCTGTGGCGGATGGGAGTACCGAGTGCCTGAGTCCAAAACCGGGCGTACCACCACGCCGGCGGACGCCGAGCGGACCGGGCCGCGCCGCGCGCTGGTCGCGGTCTATGCGACGTTCGCGCTGGCCGCGACCGCCCGCGCCGCGGTGCAGCTGGCCACCCAGTACGACCGGGCGCCGCTGGCCTACCTGCTGTCGGCATTCTCGGGTCTGGTCTACATCGCCGCGACCGTCGGGCTCGTCAGCCACCGGCCGTGGTCCCGGCCGCTGGCCTGGGCCGCGTGCAGCATCGAACTCGCCGGGGTGTTGATCGTCGGTGTGCTGTCGATCCTGGACGCCGAAGCGTTCCCCCGTGACACCGTCTGGTCCAAGTTCGGCAGCGGCTACGTGTTCATCCCGCTGATCCTGCCGATCGTGGGGCTCTACTACCTGCACCGCACCCGGCCCGCCGTGACCGGCCGACCGGACTGACCTCGACCCCCGCCCCGTTGTCGCCACACATCGTGGCGGCTTCGTCCCGCCGCAAGTGAAGATGCCGACAGGATTCCGCCGGCGCACCGAGGCGTAAGGCCTGTCGCGCCGTGACACAACTCAGAGTTTGGTCATCGGCACGCCGCCGATCAGCATCAGCCGGACGGTGCCGGCCGCCCCGAAGTCGATGGTCGCCGTGGCCCGCACACCGCTGCCGTCGGACGCGACGACCTTGCCGAGGCCGTACTTGTCGTGCGAGACCCGGTCGCCCACGGCCAGGGCCAGCGCCGGCTTGTTCTGCCAGCCCTTGAACCCGGTGCTGCGCATCCCGCCGGCGGCGATCCGGGTCTGCGCCGATTCGCTCGACGCGTTCTGGTAGCGGCCGCCGCGCTCGCCGAAGCGACCGGCGCTGACCGGTGCGGAGCGGGTCCAGTCGGTCTCCTGCGCCTCGATCAGCCGGCGCCAGTCCATCAGCTCCGGCGGGATGTCGTCGAGGAACCGGGACGGCGGGTTGGCCCCCGGCTGACCCCAGTTCGACCGCATCGCCGCCCGTGAGACGTACAGCCGCTGCTGCGAGCGGGTGATGCCGACATAGGCGAGCCGGCGCTCCTCGGCCAGCTCCTTGTCGTCGGTCAGCGCCCGCATGTGCGGGAACAACCCGTCCTCCCAGCCGGTCAGGAACACCACCGGGAACTCCAGTCCCTTGGCCGTGTGCAGCGTCATCAGCGTGACGACACCGGCGTCGGAGTCGGGGATCTGGTCGGCGTCGGCGACCAGCGACAGCTGCTCGAGCACTGCCGACAGCAGCTCGATACCGGGCGCGTACTCGTCGTCGCCCTGCTGCAGCAGCTCGGCCCGCTCCCGCAGCACGGTCACCAGCTGTTCGAGGTTCTCCACCCGCGGGGCGTCCTGCGGGTCGGCGCTGGCCTCCAGCTCGGCGAGGTAGCCACTGCGCTCCAGCACGGCCGACAAGAGGTCGGCGGGTTCCATGCCGCCGGCGAGCAGCTCACGCAGACCGGCGATCAGCGCGTTGAACGACTCGATCGCGTTCACCGACCGGGCGACCAGGAACGGAATCTCGCGGACGCGGGCCATCGCTTCGGCGAACGGGATCCGCTCACTGGCCGCGAAGACCGCGATGGACGCCTCGGCGCGGTCGCCGATGCCCCGCTTGGGGACGTTCATGATGCGCCGCAGCGAGACCTCGTCGGCCGGATTGGCCAGGGCCCGCAGGTAGGCCAGTGCGTCCTTGACCTCGCGACGTTCGTAGAAGCGCACCCCGCCGACGATCTTGTAGGGCATCCCGAGCCGCACGAAGATGTCCTCGAACGCGCGGGAGGAGGAGTTCGTCCGGTAGAACACGGCGACGTCGGCGAACCGGATCTCCCCCGCGTCGACCAGCCGGTCTATCTCGCCGCAGACGAACGAGGCCTCGTCGTACTCGTTGTCGGCGACGTAGCCGACGATCGGCTCGCCGCTGCCCGACGCCGTCCACAGGCTCTTCGCCCGGCGGCCGGGGTTGCGGGCGATGACCGCGTTGGCCGCGGACAGGATGTTCTGCGTCGAGCGGTAGTTCTGCTCGAGCAGGATGGTCCGGGCGTCGGGATAGTCGCGCTCGAACTCGACGATGTTGCGGATGGTGGCGCCGCGGAACGCGTAGATCGACTGGTCGGCGTCGCCCACCACGACCAGCTCGGCGGGCGCCACGCCGCCGCTGTCGACGACCCCCACGAGTTCCTTGACCAGCATGTATTGCGCGTGGTTGGTGTCCTGGTACTCGTCGACGAGGACGTGCCGGAAGCGGCGGCGGTAGTGCTCGGCGACCGCCGGGAACGCCTGCAGCAGCGCGACCGTCTCCATGATGAGGTCGTCGAAGTCCAGGGCCGAGGCGCCCTTCAGTCGGGCCTGGTACCGGGCGTAGACGTCGGCGACGGTGCGCTCGATGTCGTTGCCGGCCCGGTCGGCCGCGGTCGCCGGATCGATCAGCTCGTTCTTGAGGTTCGAGATCTGCGCGGCGACGCTCTTCGGCGCGAACTTCTTCGGATCGAGCTCGAGGTCGTTGGCCACCAGGGCGACCAGCCGCTGCGAATCGGCGGAGTCGTAGATGGTGAAGCTGGACCGGTAGCCGAGCTGGGTGGCCTCGTTGCGCAGGATGCGCACGCACATCGAGTGGAACGTGCTGACCCACATCGCCCTCGACCGCGCGCCGACGAGATCCCCGACTCGCTCCCGCATCTCGGCGGCGGCCTTGTTGGTGAACGTGATGGCGAGGATCTCGCCGGGGGTGGCGCCACCGGCGGCCAGCAGGTAGGCGATCCGTCGGGTGAGGACCCGGGTCTTGCCGGAACCGGCGCCGGCCACGATCAACAGCGGCGAGCCACGGTGGACCACGGCGTCGCGCTGCCGCTCGTTCAGGTCCGCCAGCAGCGAGGCGGCGCGGGCCCGGCGGGCCATCGTGGCGTCGTCGGCAGCGCGCTGCTCGGCGGTCGGGACGACGTCGACGGCGGGTGCGGCGAACAGCCCTTCCTCGACCGGGAGGGCGCGGGGTGGGACGGGGCGGGCGGGCGCGGCGGACTGCTGGTTCATATCGGAAACCACGCTACCGTCGCGCACCGACAGCGACTCCCGCCCCGCTCAGTTGATGATGACGGCGGTCGCGAGGAAGGCGGCGTAGATGCCGCCGGCGATCAGCAGGGTCCCCGACGTCAGCTTCCGTAGCCGGCCGAGGGTGACCAGCACGACGATGGACAGCAGCGTGACGGCGCCGGCGATGATCAGCGTGGTGTCGAACAGCCACGGCGTGAACCCGATTCCCAGCGCCGACGGGATGGTCGCCTGGATCATCATCGAGCCGCTCACATTGCCGATGGCCAGCTCGGTCTTGCCCTGCCGCACCCAGATGACCGCGTTGAGCACCTCGGGCAGCTCGGTGGCGACCGGGGCGAGCAGCAGCGCGACCACAGCCGGTGCGAGCCCCAGCGCCGGACCGATCTTCGCCAGCTGCCCGACGAAGACCTCGGACGCGACGAAGATGACGGCAAGCGTGCCGAGCGTCTGGATCGCGATCGCGCCGGTCGAGGGCCGGCCCGCGCGGGGCTGCAGTTTCAGCGGCTCGAGGTCGTGCGTCGGAGTGACCGCCGTCGGCCTTGGCGCTGCGGAGCTCGCGGAACGCGTAGACGAGGTAGGCGGCGAGGAAGCCGATGGCGAGCCACGGCTTCCAGCTGAAGGCGATCAGCCCGAGGCCGAGCTTGGCCAGGAAGATGGCCAGGAACCAGCGCTGGTCGGAGATCAGGTCGGTGCGGTGGGACAGCTTCGTGGTCAGCGACGAGGTGGTGACGGCGAGGACGACGCCGATGGTGGCGTAGGCGATGGTCGACAGCACGAGCGGGCCGCCCATCGCCGCGCCGACACCGATCTGCTTGCGCTCCGGCGACTCGCTGAACACGACGGCGACGAAGGTGACGACGCTCTCCGGCAGGGCGGTACCGATGGCGGCCAGGACGGTGCCGACCGCGACCGTACCGACGTGGAGCCGCGCACCCAGCCACTCGACCGCGTTGACGAACCACTCGCACGCGAGATAGATCGCCACCGCCGAGGCGAGCAGCAGCAGGACAGTGAGAAGCACCGGAACTCCGAGCAGTGGGACGGACGCCCGGATCACGTCACGGGCCATGGAAGCCCACCCACGCCGGCCGGCCGCACTCGACGCTAGCGCCCGGAGCGCCCCTTCTGAATCGATTCGGCACTCCGAATCCGACATGGCAGGCCCCCCGAACGCCCCGCCCGCACCTCCGGCCTGGGCCTGCTCCTGCGCTCCGCCGACCGACACCGCCCGCCCCGGACGGCGCGCGATTGCTCACGGTCCCAACCCGGCCTACCGCCGTCCGCTCCCTCCCCAGAAGATCTCGTGACACGACACCGCGTGGCCTGGGCGGCCGTCGAACAGTGCTGCTTCTCTTTGTCGCTGTGAGATGGCCGGCCCCGAGGATTCCGGTTCCTTCTCAGACGTGCGACACCAGCCATTCCACCACCGGCCCCACCCTCCGCAACCGAGACCCGATCTCGTGCACCGCATCCGCAGTACACATCCAGTCCGGCGCACCGAGATCGACGCCCACCGTCATGGACCGGTACTTCAACAGCTCGGCCCGCGGGTGATCTCGGTCGAACCCCGCCGGCACCCGGGTCATCAGGTTGCCGTTGACGTCGAACCCGGCGCGCCGCACCGTGGCAACAGCCTTTTCCAGGGCGGCACCGTGCCGCTCGTCGTCGACCGCCCGACGGAACGCAGCCAATTGATCCGGGCTCAGTTGCCACATCCCACCGCCCAGCAGCAGGCCGGCCGCCGACACCTGGAGGTAGCGGTGGGATTGGCCGAACCAGGCGCCCTGGTGCGTCTTGTACGGCGTCTTGTCCTTGGCGAACCGCACGTCGCGGTAGGGGCGGAAGAGCTTCGCCGGACCGAACTCCGGCTCCAGCGCAGCGGTCAGGACCAGCATCGGCGCCTTGACGGACGTGTCGTAGACGGCCTTGTGCTCGGTCCAGAACGCCTTGGAGTTGTCGGCTTCGAGTTCCTCGTAGAAGTCGAGGGCGGCGAACGGGATGCCGGCGGTGTCCATCAGGAGCTCCAGGGATCGGGGCGGAAGGAGCACGGTGGCCCGCTGTAGTTCGGCAGGTCCGGGAGCCGCCGCACGTCGTCGACGGCCCAGCGCTCCCGGTCGGCGGTGAACGGGAACGCCCCCGACCGGAACGCGACCAGGGCCGCTGCCCCGGCGGCACGGACGTGCGCGGCATGCTCCGCCGACACGGTACCCACCTCCGTGCACCGGGCATGTTCGACCTCGTCCTGCCGGCCGACGCCGATGGCGCGGAGGTCGGGACGCCGCGGCCGTCGAGGTCGAGGTCGAGGTCCGATCCCGGGTGCGGAACCGCCGGCGGTCCGCGTCCAGGGCTGTCCCGCCGCTGGACGGAGCCCGTCGGGGTGTGTCAGACTCCGAGCCATGTCAGCGCGCCAGTTTTACTACGGGTACCGGCCTCCGGTGCCCGTGAGCGGCTGATCCAGCTCCCACGACGCGCCCCGAGGTCCACCGGACCCGGGGCGTTTTTCGTGCCTGGACCACGTGGGCCCGGGGCAGAATGAGGTTCCCATGCTCAGCAGCACCAGGGTCCGGAAGGCCGAGATGACCGACGCCCAGATGCATCTCCCTGACGTCGCCGTCCCGCAGACCGAGGCGGAGATCGACGTGCTCCGTCTCCAGATCGACGAGATCGACGCCGAGCTGGTCCGGCTCATCAAGCAGCGCACCGCCACCTCGCACGCGATCGGGGTGGCCCGGATGAAGCTCGGCGGGCCCCGCGTCGTCCACAGCCGCGAGATGAAGATCCTGGACCGCTTCCGCGACTTGGGCCAGCCCGGCGTCGATCTGGCGCTGATGCTGCTGGAGCTGGGCCGCGGCAAGCTCGGGAAGTCGCCGGCCTCTTCCTGAGCGGGCCCGCCGGCCCGGCGCGCCTCACCGGCCGGGCACACTCCCCCGGCCGCACACCCCACCGGGCCCTGCTCCCGGCAGCTGCGCCCGACCAGCCGGGGTGACTGCGCATCGGCCCTCAGACCGCACCACGGCGCCTCCGAAATCCACGGAGCGTGACCGACGACCCCTGGCGCAACCGGCCAGGATGCCCCGGGGACGGCAGCCCCGGGCCGCCATGCTCGTCGCAGTGAGGGCCGGTTGGGCCACCGTCTGCTGTCGAGTCCCGTGCGGGTGACGACCAGCCCCGATCACTGACCGTGAGCGATGGTGCTCCCGCCCCGAAACCCACCACACGGTGGATTGTCCGTCCCGACGGCTGTCCCCCCTTGCTCCTCCTCGTGCGACGTCCGTAACCTAGCGGAGTCAGTCAGACACGGTGCGTGTCCAAACCGCACCGCAGCGCCGCCGTTTCGGCATCACGCCACCTGGAGTTCTCATGCAGCCCGGTCATCGACGACTCGCCCTGACCGCCCTGGTCCTGTCGCTGGTCGGCACGGTCCTGGTGCCCAGTCCGGCTCAGGCCGCCGCTTCGGTCACGATGTCGAGCTACACGGTCGCCTCCGGACCGGACTTCGCCAGCGACCGGTACGCCGATGCGTGGGACTTCACCAACTCCGCCGACCTGCCGATGAGCGCGGGACGGGCCGGGGTCGGGGTGTCCAACGTCAGCCTGCAGAACGGCAGCTACGTGGCCGACGTCGCCCCCGGCGGCTGGCTCAACCTCGTCCAGACGATCTCCGGATCGCTGCCCTGGGGCCGCGACGGCCAGGCGATGCCGATGGACACGTCCACCTACACCCGGTTCTCGATGCGCATCTGGTCGGCCCGGGCGGACTACGCCATGGTCGTCTGGAACAACTGCCCCGAGATGGCGCTGTCCTGCTACGGCGCACAGCGTGTCATCACCCACGCGGGCTGGGGCGTCTACGACGTCGCGATGAAGAAGTTGCCCACCGAGACCGCGGCGGAGTGGACCGGTCAGATGGTCGGGCTGCGGCTGGATCCCGCCGAGAGCAAGGGCGGCCGCGTGCAACTCGACTGGGTGCGGCTCTACCAGCCCGGGTCGGGCCGGCAGATCACCCTGAGCGGATCGTCGGGCGCCGACATCATGCTCGACCCGGACCGCGACCCGACCAACGGCAACGAGTCCACGTTGGCCCGCGACAACGCCACCGTCCGCACCGGTTCGGACGGCCGCGCCACCATCGACACCTCGCTGCTCTCGCCCGGCACCTGGCAGATCGGCATGCGCACCAGCGGCGGCTTCGGCTACGCGGCGCGCCCCCTGGTGGTCAGCGAACCGCCGATGCCGGTGGTGCTCGATCCGGACGCCAGCGGTGGCCTGGACGTGAACGACGTCCTCGGCGGCAGCCGCTGGGACATGAACGAGGCGTCCGACATCAGCAGCCAGCCCAACGCCGCCGGCTCCGTGGCCAACGGGGTCTTCCACGGACGCAACGCGGGGCCGGTCGTCAACGATCCGAACGTGCGCTTCACCCTTCCCGGGCTTGTCGACGGAACCCGCTTCCACCGGCTGACGGTCAAGGCGGCGTACGACGGGCCGTTCTCGTTGGCCGACGCTCCGGGCGGCGGCATGGTGGCCCGGTGGATCTGGGGTGCGCAGGGCTCGTCCGGGCTCACCAGCTCCGAGGATCTCGTCGTCGCCCCGGGCGACAACACCATCACCGTCGATCTGAGCGACGACCGGTTCCGGGTCGTCGACGCCTACAGCTCGACGCAGACCGGATGGGCCGGTCAGCGCATCAACTTCGTCAGCTTCGACCCGAACGAGGATCCCAGCACCGACCGCACGTGGCGCATCGACGACGTCAAGCTGGCCGAGGACGACAAGGGCAGCGGCTCTTTCGCCGTCCGGTTCACCGACGCCAACCACGCCGCCGGCACCGTCGCGGAGGTGATCGTCCGGCAAGGTTCCCCGACCGGTCCCGCGACGACCGTGGGCCGCGACATCGCGGTCACCCCGGGAGTGAACACCTTCAACTGGTCCATGGGTTCGATGCCGTCGGGGACCTACTGGGTCGGCGTGACGATGAAGCGCGGCGGTGCCACCGCCACAGCGATGTCGACGGGTCCGGTGCAGATGAAGGCGACCGCCCCGTTCGGCAGCGTGGACTCGGCTACCGCGGCGGGGGCGGGCGGGGTGCGGGTGCGGGGCTGGGCGATCGACCCCCACACCGGTGACGCCGCCAGCCCGGTGCACGTCTACGTGGACGGCCGGGCCGTGGTGACCAGCACCGGCACCTCCCGCCCCGACGTCGGGGCCGCGTTCGGGGTCGGGGCCGACCACGGGTTCGATGCCACCGTCACCGGTCTGCCGGACGGGTCCCATCAGGCGTGCGCCTTCGCCTACCGGGCAGCCGGCAGCACCCTGCTGGGCTGCCGGACGGTGGTCACCGGACTCGGCGCGAACGGCTCCGACCCCATCGGCTCGGTCGACGTGATCGCCGCCGCCACCGGCGGGGTCAGGGTGTCCGGGTGGACGCTGGACCGCTCCACCGCGACGTCGAACACCTTCCACGTCTACGTCGACGGCGCGTTCGCGGCCCGCGGTACCGCGGACGGCGACCGGCCTGACGTGGCCGCCGCATTGCCGGGGTACGGCAGCAGGCACGGGTTCGGCACGACCGTGCCGGTCTCACCGGGCCGGCACCAGGTCTGTGTCTTCGGCCTCGACCAGGTGGCCCCGGGAGCGAACATCCTGCTGCGCTGCGCCGACGTCGTCACCCCCGCCCTGCCCTGGGGCTCGGTCGACGCGGTGGGCCGCAGCGGTGGCACCGTGACTGTCGCCGGCTGGGTACTGGACCCACGCGCCGGCAGCGCGGCGGCCCACGTGTACATCGACGGTGTCGGCGCCGCAGCGGTCCCGACCACCCTCGGCCGCGCGGACGTCTCAGGTGCGTTCCCCTCCTACACCGCTCCGACCACCGGGTTCAGCACCCGGATCGCGGTGCCGGCGGGGGCGCACCAGGTGTGTGTGTTCGCAGTCGGAGCTCAGGGCAGCCAGTTGCTGAACTGCCGCGGCGTCTGACGGCACGCGGCCCGGGCCGGACCGTCCCGGCCCGTCGCCGACAGACCCACTGGGGCGACGGTCCTGGGCTACGACCCGGTGAACGCACAGGGAATGCCCAACTCCCAGTTGTCCGGTCCGGTCACGACCTGCAGGGGCGTGCCGTCGGCGCGACAGGCGGCGATGCCCCGATCCACCTGGTCCGACCACGACGGCCGGTCGGACACCGACCGGGCCGGCAGATTCACGAGCAGCACGGCAAGCATCACACCCAGTACGCCCCAGGCCCCGCCGCGCAGCCTGGGGAAGCGTCCGACGAACACGCTGGCTGCTATCGGTATCACCGAAGCCAACATGGCCGACGAGGCGGTCGCCCACCGCACCGGCACCGTGGTGAGCAGTTGGCTCGCCGGCATCTCGCTGTAGAAGAAATCCGGGATGTTGTTGGCCAGGACAGAGGTGCTCCAACTCGCGATCGAGGCGAGGACGAGGGTGGCGATGAGCAGGCGGGTGTCGCGCCGCGCGAATCGGGCGGCCGCGATGGCCAGGACCAGCAGCAAGATGACCCACACGAACCCCACCCACCACCCGACGGTGTTCACCGTCAGCCCGAGCAGGCGCGGTCGCCAGGTGAACATCGACATCCCGACGTCGCGGACATAGCCCAGGATCAACGACATCCACGGCGGTTCTCCTGGGGTCCTCGGCCGCGGTGACACCAGGACGGTGAGCGCCTGCGCACCGACACCCAACGCCCAGGAGATGACGATCACGCGCGACCGCGGAGCGCTGATGAACCGCCAGAGGGCCAGCGGCGCGAAGAGGAAACAGGTCGGCTCCGTGAGGGTCGCCGCCAGGGTGGCGACCGCGACGACGGCCAGTCCACCTCGTGTCCTCGGGGTGGCCATGAGTGCCCACGGCATCAGCATGAACATGAACCAGTGCACGTTGGCGAGGTTCCCCAACGGCTCGACCCCGGCGACGGGGACCAGCACCACCAACAGGCCGAGGACGACGCGCGCCGGCCAGAAGGTCACCAGGTCGGCGCTCCAGGCGTACACGGCCGCTGCCACGAGGCCGACGAGCCCGCAGGAGATCGCCGTCATCGCGTAGCCCCAGGAGGCGACGGGGAGGAAGGTGGTGACGAACCACGACCCCGCCCGCGGCAACAGGTGCTGGTAGCCCGCGTACGGCTCCCAGAACAGACCCAACCGACCGCGCCACAGCCAGTCCCCGACGAACAGCACGCCGTCCTCGGCGTAGAGGTTGTCCCGGAACGGTGCCGGCACGCGGAACCACGCCAGCACCGACGCGACGAGTCCGACGACCGGGGTCCAGGCGAGCCGGCGGGACGCTGCGGGCGCGTCCGTCGATCCTGCGGCGTCGATCGACGACACGGTGCGGTCCTGCGTCATTCGTCCCCCTGCTTCCACGACTGTGCGGTGTCACCGTATCGCCGGAGCGGGACCAGGTCGGCGCACCGGCAAGGGGCGTCACACCAGCCGGCGGTCGGTGGCCCAGCGGGACAGCTCGTAGCGGTTGCTCATCTGCGTCTTGCGCAGCACCGACGAGACGTGGGTCTCGACGGTCTTGATCGAGATGAACAGTTGCGAGGCGATCTCCTTGTAGGCGTAGCCGCGGGCCAGCAGCCGGAGCACCTCCCGCTCGCGGGGCGACAGCATGTCGAGCTCGGGATCGGTGAGCGGCGCCGCGCCGGGCCGGTCGGAGAAGGCGTCCAGGACGAAGCCGGCCAGCCGCGGCGAGAACACCGCGTCGCCACCGGCCACCCGGACGACGGCGTCGGCGAGCTGCGGTGCGGAGATGGTCTTGGTGACGTAGCCGCGGGCGCCGGCCCTGATCACGTTGATCACGTCCTCAGCCGCGTCGGACACCGAGAGCGCCAGGAACACCGCCTCGGGGTACTGGGCGTGCACCCGCTCGAGGACCGCGCGGCCCCCACCGTCGGGCATGTGGACGTCGAGCAGCACGACGTCGGGACGTTCGGCGGTGATGCGGGCCACGGCCTCGGCGACGGTGCCGGCCTCCCCCACCACGACGATCCGGTCGTCGGCCAGCCCGGCGAGCTCGGCTTTGACGCCGGCCCGGAACAGTGCATGGTCGTCGACCAGGAAGACGCTGACGCGAGAGCTCATCGGGGTGTGGCCTGTTCCGTTTCGGGGGAGACGCCGGCCTCGGACGCCACCGCGTCGGCGCGGCGGGTGATCGGCATCTGCAGTTCGATCTCGGTACCCTCGCCCGGCGCCGACCGGACGACGGTCCGGCCGTGGTGGCGCTCCATCCGGCCGCGGATCGAGTCGGCCAGTCCCCGACGGTCGGGGCCGACCCGGTCGGGGTCGAAGCCGACGCCGCGGTCCCGGACGAACACGGTGACCGCGTCCTCCTCGACCTCGGCGTACAGGCTGATGTCGGCGTTCCCGGCGTGCTTGGCCGCGTTGACCATCGCCTCCCGGGTGGCCGCAACCAGCGCGTGCATGTCGGACCCGACGCCCGCCATCACGGCGTCGCCGACGACCACCGGGGTGACCTTGACGGCGTAGGTGTCCTCGACCTCGCCGGCCGCGGCGGCCAGCGCGGCGGAGACGGTGGCCTCGACCGCCGGCGCCACCGCCGAGCTCGCGGTGGCGTATCCGGCCGGACCGTAGAGCCAGCCGCGCAACTCCCGTTCCTGGGAACGCGACAGCCGCAGCACCTCCCGCGGATCGGCGGCCTGCCGCTGGATGAGCGCGAGGGTCTGCAGGACGGAGTCGTGCAGGTGCGCGGCGATCTCCGCGCGCTCCTGCTGGACGACCACCTCGCGCCGTTCCGCCCCCAGGTCACGGACCAGCCGGATCCACCACGGGATGGCGATCACGGCCACCCCGATCAGGGTCAGCAGCACCGCGACGAGCGCGCCCCCGGTCGCCGACACGTCGAACCGGCCGAGCGCGAACACCGCGAGCCCGCCGATGACCAGGGTCGCGCCGCCGAACAGCCGCCACAGTCCGCTCCGGCTCTCGCCCACCACCCCGGCCGCCGACCGGCGCCACCGCTGGCGCTGCGCGTCGTCGGCCTCCCGCCAGATGAACGCCGCGCCGACCGCGGCCAATCCGAGCGGCCCGACGATCCAGCCGACGCTCTCCCCCAGACCGAACGCCGTGCCGATGACGGCCAACGCCGCCCCGACGGCGGCGATGCCGATGGCCTGCCGGCGCTCGGTGGGGCTGGGCCGGACCGGCTCGCCGCCGCTGCCCTGCGGCACGAAGATCCACAGCAGGGCGTAGGCCAACACGCCGACGCCGGAGACCAGCGCCAGCAGCGCGAAGGTCAGCCGGACCCACAGCACCTTGACCCGCAGGTGATCGGCGATCCCGACGGAGACGCCGCCCATGATGCGGCCGCTGGTGGGCCGGACGAGCGTGGCGATCGGGTCGCCGTGGCGGTCGACCCCGAAGGAACGGGGGGCCGGAAGGGGAACGGGCGGCGAGGGTGCGGCGAATTGCAGCGTGGTCGGGGTGTTCGGGCTGGCCGTGGCCTGGGGCGTGGTGCGCTGAACTGCAGTGGCCGGGGTCGGCGCCGCTGCCGTCGCCGGGTCGAGCAGCTCGTCGACGGCGTCCCGTTCGGCCGCGCCGGGCGGCCGGCCCGGCACCGTCGCGGATCCGGGTGCCCACGGTCCCGGCGCGGCCGGCGCCACGGACGGCCACGGTCCCGGCACCGGACGCGCGACACCGACCGGCCGGGCAGGCTCGCGCCGCTTGTCACTCACCCTCACATGGTGGCAGCCGCCACCCCCGACGGCATCGGGGAGCACCCTGGTTCGCGGAATCAGGGTGCTCCCCGATGGTGCCGGCCCGTCGCGGCCGCCAGGCTCGGTCCATGACAGAGACCGGGTTCTCATCCCCCACCGAGCGCCGCGACTGGTGGTCGCGGCGCCCCCGTCGCTCCCGCTCGGACTCCAAGGTCGCCGGGGTCGCGGGCGGGCTGGCCCAGTACCTGGGCGTCGATCCCATCCTCTTCCGGGTCGGCTTCGTCGCGCTCACCATCCTCGGTGGCGTCGGCATCCTCGCGTACTCGCTGCTCTGGCTGCTGCTTCCGGCCGAGGGCGACGAGGTGTCGGCCGGTGAGGCCCTGCTCGGCCGGGGACGCTCGTCGGTCTCGCCGATCGTCGCCGCCGTGCTGGCGGTCTCGGTCGTCGTCAGCGTCTTCGCCACCTTCAGCTGGGGCTTCCCGTTCTGGCCGGCGCTGATCATCGGTGGCGTCGCCTTCCATGTCGCCCGCAAGCAGCGGCGCGGACCGTTCCGTCCGGGGAGTGAGTGGGAGCGGCGGATCCGGGCCACCGCTGACGACGTCGCCGCCAACCGCTGGTCGAACGCGGCGACCGCCGGCCCGTCATGGGGCGATCCCGGTACGACCGGCGGCCACCACGGCTGGGGTGACGGGGGGCACCAGGGAGGTGGGTGCGGCGGCCACGGCCGGCGCCCCGCCGACACCTCGGCGGAAACTGCCGACAGCCCGTTCGACACGCCTGCCTTCTGGGACGCACCGACCGGTGGCACGCCGACGGCCGCGCAGCCCCGGGTCGACCTGAGCAAGGACGCGCCCGGCCCGGGGTCCCGGTCCGAGAGCTCGGCGGATCGGACCACCCCGCCCGCCTGGGATCCGCTCGGCGCCGCTCCCTTCGCCTGGGACCTGCCGGAGATCGACCTGACACCTGCGTCCCCGGCCCCGACCCGCCGCGCCGCCTCACCGGTGATCGCCCGCGGCATCGGCGGGCTGGCGGTCCTCGTCGTCGCCGCGTCCGTGCTCGGCATCGTCGCCGGTTGGTGGAACCCGGCCTGGGCGATGATCAGCGGCGCCGCGCTGGCGATCGTGGCCGTGGGGCTGTTCGTCCAGGCGGTGCGGGGCCGCTCGCTGACGCTGATCGGACCGGGGGTGTTCCTCTCCATCGCCACCCTGATCTTCAGCGTCACCGGGTTCACCGGGACCCCTCGGTTCGGTGAGATCAACCAGGCACCGACGACCGCAGCGGAACTGCAGGCCGAGTACGAGCTCAGCGCGGGCGACGCCCACCTCGATCTGAGCGGGCTGCAGCTGACCGGCGGCGAGCGGGTGGCCACCTCGCTGGACCTCGGGGCCGGCGACGCCAGCGTCATCCTGCCGGCCGGGGTCGGATACCGCGTCACCTGCTCGAGCAAGGCCGGTCAGATCGACTGCCTGGGCCGGCACGCGGAGGGCCTCGAGCAGCGGGTCGGCCCGGTCACCTCCACCGGCGGCTCGGCGTCGATCGACCTCGACGTCCACGTCGGCGCCGGCAACCTGACGGTGACGGTGGCCCGATGAGCGCTCAGCCCCGCGGCCGGGTCAGCGTCACCGGCATCGTGATCGCCTTGATCTTCCTGGCCGTCGCCTCCGTCGGCTTCCGCGGTGACCCGTTCTGGCTGCTGACCGAGGGCACCACGTGGGTGGTCGCCGGGGCGCTGGCCCTGATCGGCCTCGGCCTGGTGGCCAGCACCCTGCCCCGAGTACGGCGCCGCAGCAGGACCTGACCCGGCACGACGAAGGCCCGGCGGACCACTCGGTCGCCGGGCCTTCGTCGTGCGTCAGGTCACTCCCACTCGATGGTCCCCGGCGGCTTGCTCGTCACGTCGAGCACCACCCGGTTGACCTCGGGCACCTCACCGGTGATCCGGTTGGAGATGCGGGCCAGCAGGTCGTACGGGAGGCGCGACCAGTCCGCGGTCATGGCATCTTCGCTGGACACCGGCCGCAGCACGATGGGATGGCCGTAGGTGCGGCCGTCGCCCTGCACCCCGACCGAGCGGACGTCGGCGAGCAGCACGACCGGGCACTGCCAGATCTCGGCGTCCAGCCCGGCGGCGGTCAGCTCGGCCCGGACGATGCTGTCGGCGGCGCGCAGGATCTCCAGCCGCTCCTGCGTCACCTCGCCGATGATGCGGATGCCCAGGCCCGGCCCGGGGAACGGCTGCCGGCCGACGATCTCCGCCGGCAGCCCCAGCTCGCGGCCGAGCAACCGGACCTCGTCCTTGAAGAGCTTCCGCAGCGGCTCGACCAGCGCGAACTTCAGGTCCTCGGGGAGGCCGCCGACGTTGTGGTGGCTCTTGATGGTGGCCGTGCCGGTACCGCCGCCGGACTCGACGACGTCCGGGTAGAGGGTGCCCTGGACCAGGAAGTCGACGCCGCCCTCGGCCTCGGCGATCGAAGCGGCCGCGTCCTCGAACGACCGGATGAATTCGCGGCCGATGATCTTGCGCTTGGTCTCCGGCTCGGTGACCCCGGCCAGCGCGTCGAGGAACTGCTGCTCGGCGTCGACGGTGACCAGCTTGATGCCGGTGGCGGCGACGTAGTCGCGCTGCACCTGCTCCCGTTCCCCCGCCCGCAGCAACCCGTGGTCGACGAACACGCAGGTCAGCTGGTCCCCGACGGCCGCGTGCACGATCGCCGCGGCGACCGCGGAGTCGACCCCGCCGGACAGCCCGCAGATGACCTTCTTGGTGCCGATCTGCTCCTTGATCAGCGTGATCTGCTCGGCCAGGATCGAGTGCGCCGTCCACGAGCCGTCGAGCCCGGCGACGTCGTGCAGGAAGCGCCGCAGCACCTCCTGGCCGTGCTCGGAGTGCCCGACCTCGGGGTGGTACTGGACGCCGGCGAGCCGTCGTTCGAGGTTCTCGAAGCCGGCGATGGGGGTGTCCAGGGTGCTGGCGGTGACCGCGAATCCCGGGGGGGCCTCGGCGACCGAGTCGCCGTGGCTCATCCAGACGTTCAGCGAGGTCGGCAGGTCGTGGAACAGCGCCGACGTCGAGTCGGTGACGTCCAGCGCGGTGCCGCCGTACTCCCGGCGCCCGGTCCGGTCGACGCGGCCGCCGAGGGCGGTGGCCATCGCCTGGAAGCCGTAGCAGATGCCGAAGACGGGGACGTCGGCGTCGAACAGGCCGGCGTCCACCTGTGGGGCGTTCTCCGCGTACACCGACGACGGACCGCCGGACAGCACGATCGCCGCCGGCTTCCGGGCCAGCATGTCCGCGGTCGACATGGTGCTCGGCACGATCTCGGAGTAGATGTTGGCCTCGCGGACGCGGCGGGCGATCAGTTGCGCGTACTGCGCGCCGAAGTCGACCACCAGCACCGGGTGCTCGCTGACCTCGGCTGCGGGCGCCGTCGCGGCGGGCTCGGTGACCAGTGCCGGATCGTCGGTGCCGACCGGGTCGATGACCGGATCGGTGGTGCTGTCGGCCACGGGTGTGCCGCCTTCCTGGGTCCGGGACGGTCGTCCGGGCGGATCGGCGGGCGCGAGCCCTGTCCCGTGTCCACCGGAGCGTGTGGAGTCTATCGAGCCCACCCGGTGCCCCCGGCCGCCTACGGTGCAGGGGTGACCGTGCTCATCGACCCGCCGCGCTGGCCGGCCCACGGCACGCTGTGGGCGCATCTGGTGAGCGACACGAGCCACGACGAGCTGCACGCCTTCGCGCGCCGGTTCGCCATCCCCGAGCGGGGTTTCGACCACGACCACTACGACGTCCCGGACGCGCGGTACGACGAACTCGTGTCCGGCGGCGCGGTACCGGTGGACTCCCGGGAGCTGTTGCGCCGGATCACCGCCGCCGGACTGCGGCGACCGCGCCGGGACCGGCGAGCTGACCATTTATGTCCCCAACCTGAGTAGACAAGTTCCCGCTCAGCGGGAACTTGTGTCCCCGATCCCCAACGTGGCGATCGTGGCGGCGATCTCGGCGACCACAGCGGCGGGATCGGCGCGGATCTCGAACGGGGTGTAGCGCAGCACGGTCCACCCTGCCCGGATGAGCGCATTCTGTCGTGACCGGTCGGACCGGAAGACGGCCGGCGAGGTGTGTGCCACCACACCGTCCACCTCGACCGCGAGCTTGAGTTCCACGACAGCGAAATCGAGCCAGCAGCGCCGCCTGCCCACGACGACCTGCACGCCCGCCTGGATCGCGGTGAGCCCCGCTGACCGAAGCGCCGCGGCCAGCTCGCGCTCCGGCGGTGACACCGTCCCGTCCTGAGCGTCTCCCAGCGCTTCCCGGGCGGCCAACACGCCGGTCGCCCCGCCGAGCCGGGTCATCGCGTCGGTCAGCTCGGGAACCGACACATACCGTTGCAGCGCTCGGTCGAACACGTCCTGACCACGCTCGACCCGAACGCTTTCCAGGGCGGTGAGCGCGCGGGTGGTGACCCGTTTCCCGCGTACCTCGCAGATGTCGGCCGGGTGCAGATCACGGCGTCGGACAGCGGCTCCGGGGTGGTGGTACGACGAGGACGCCCGCGGCACCGTGAGAGAGACCGGACCGCGGGGCGGCTCGCGGAGCTCGTGCCACCACGCCGCCCACCGACCTGAGATGACAGCCGTCGGTCCGAGCCAGAGCAGCGCGGCGTTCACTCTCACGGCCGGCTCGGGTGCCGTCGCCGCATGCCGATAGACCCCGGGGAACATCGCCACCCATTCACCGGCGGCGACGGAGCGACCGACGCGTGATGAGCTCAGCCCGACGGCGAGAGCCTGTTGTCGGGTGATGAGACCACCCTGGGCGGTCAGCAGGTTCAGGACATCCACCGTCGCAGGATGACCGGAACCGCCGTCTCGCGGTGTCGGCTGTCCACAATGGCGCGCGCATCCCAGATCGGGGACACAAGTTCCCGCTGAGCGGGAGAAATACGCCCCGACTTGGGCAGGGTTTTGCTCAGCCGCGGACGGTGAGCTCCACCTTCTGGAACTCCTTGAGGTCGGAGTAGCCCGACTTGGCCATGGCGCGGCGCAGGGCACCGAAGATGTTGGTGTCACCGAGCGTGGTGGCGGCGGGGCCGAGCAGCAGCGTCTCCAGCGGCACGTCGGCGCCGCCGCAGTAGGACACGTGGCCCCGCGGCAACTGCGGGTGGGCCGCGGCGGACACCCAGTAGAACCCCTGACCGGGTACCTCCTCGGCGGCGGTGAGCTGCTCGCCCAGCATCACCGCGTCGGCGCCGCAGGCGATGGCCTTGACCACGTCGGCGGAGGTCTGCAGGTCGCCGTCGGCGATGACATGGACGTACCGGCCGCCGGTCTCGTCGAGGTAGGACCGCCGGGCGGCGGCCGCGTCGGCGATCGCCGTCGCCATCGGGACGTCGATGCCCAGCACCTCGTTGGTGGTCGTCGTCGACCCGGCGCCGTAGCCGACGATGACGCCCGCCGCGCCGGTCCGCATCAGGTGCGTCGCCGACTGGTAGTTGCTGCAGCCGCCGACGATCACCGGGACGTCCTGGTCGGCGATGAAACTCTTGAGGTTGAGCGGCTCGCCGCCCTTCTCGACATGTTCGGCGGACACGATGGTGCCCTGGATGACCAGCATGTCGATGCCCGCGGCGACGACGACCGGGGTCAGGGAAGCGGCGTTCTGCGGAGAGACCCGGACCGCGACGGTGTGTCCGGCAGCCTTGAGGTCGACGATCACCTGCGTCAGCAGGTCCGGATCGACCGGGGCGGCGTAGAGCTCCTGCAGCAGCTCGACGGACCCGGCGAGCAGTCCCTCGGCCTCGTCCTCGGACGACTTCTCCAGGATCCGCGTCAGCGCGTCCTCCGGGTCGGCGTACCGGGCCCACAGCCCTTCGGCGTTGAGCACCCCGAGTCCGCCGAGCCGACCGACCTCGTTGATCACCCGCGGCGAGGAGACAGCGTCCGACGGGTGCGTCAGCATCGGCAGCGCGAAGCGGTAGGCGTCGATCTGCCAACCGGTGCTGACCTTGCTCGAGCTCCGCGTCCGCCGGGACGGCACGATCGACACGTCGCCGAGTCCGTAGGTCTTCCGGGCGGTGCGGCCCATGCCGATCTCGACGCTATCCACCACGCGGGTCAACTCTCCTCAGTCAGCGGGACCAGCACCCCCGCTCAGTGGCCGAAGTAGTTCGGCGCCTCGGAGGTGATGGTGATGTCGTGCGGATGCGATTCTCGCAGTCCTGCGGAGGTGATGCGCACCAGCTTGGCGTCGCGGAGCTGCTCGATGGTCGCCGAACCGGTGTAGCCCATCGCCGCCCGGAGCCCGCCGACCAACTGGTGGGCGACGTCGGCGAGCCGGCCGCGGTAGGGCACCCGGCCTTCGATGCCCTCGGGGACGAGCTTGTCCTCGGCGAGCACGTCCTCCTGCGAGTAGCGGTCCTTCGAGTAGGACTTCGCGTCGCCGCGGGACTGCATCGCACCGAGCGAACCCATCCCGCGGTAGGACTTGTACTGCTTGCCGTTGACGAAGATGAGCTCGCCAGGGGACTCCTGCACACCGGCCAGCAGCGATCCCAGCATCACCGAGTGTGCGCCCACCGCAATGGCTTTCGCGATGTCGCCGGAGAACTGGAGCCCGCCGTCGCCGATCACCGGGATGCCGGCCGGGCGGCACGCCTTGGCGGCCTCGTGGATCGCGGTGACCTGCGGGACGCCGATCCCGGAGACGATGCGGGTGGTGCAGATGGAGCCCGGCCCGACCCCGACCTTGACCGCGTCGGCCCCCGCGTCGACCAGCGCCTGCGCGCCGGCCCGGGTGGCCACGTTGCCGCCGACGATGTCGATCTTGTGACCGACCTCCTTCTGCAGCTGCGCCACCATGTCCAGCACCCGGTGGGAATGCCCGTGCGCGGTGTCGACCATGACGACGTCGACACCGGCGTCGACGAGGTGCATCGCACGCTTGTAGCCGTCGTCACCGACGCCCACGGCGGCGGCGACGAGCAGCCGGCCGTCGTGGTCCTTGGTGGCCATCGGGTACTGCTCGGTCTTGACGAAGTCCTTCACGGTGATCAGCCCGCGCAGCCGTCCGTCCGCGTCGACCAGCGGCAGCTTCTCGATCTTGTGCTTGCGCAGCAGCCCGAGCGCGGCGTCGGCGGTGACCCCGACGGCCGCGGTGACCAGCGGCATCGGCGTCATGACCTCGCGCACGGGGCGGGAGCGGTCCATCTCGAAGCGCATGTCGCGGTTCGTGATGATCCCGAGCAGCCGGCCGGTGCCGTCGGTGACCGGCACGCCCGAGATCCGGAACCTCGCGCAGAGGGCGTCCGCCTCGAACAGCGTGGCGTCCGGGCGGCAGGTCACCGGGTCGGTCACCATCCCGGCTTCGGAGCGCTTGACGATCTCGACCTGGGCGGCCTGGTCCTCGGCCGAGAGGTTGCGGTGCAGCACCCCGATACCACCCTGGCGGGCCATCGCGATGGCCATCCGGGCCTCGGTGACGGTGTCCATCGCGCTGGAGACCAGCGGGATCTTCAGCGCGACGTTGCGGGTGAGCTGGGTGGTGGTGTCGGCTTCGCTCGGCACCAGGTCCGAGGCGTCGGGCAGCAGCAGCACGTCGTCGTAGGTCAGCCCGATCAGGGCGAACTTCTCGGCGAATTCGGTCCCGTGGGTGGTGGGATCGGTTTCGGTGTCCATGGATTCAGGTGTGCCTTTCACTCGCTACCCGCTACCGGGTCACCGGTGCGAAGAAGCATCGCGGCGGCACGGTCCATCGTAGTAACCAGCGCGGGCCTTCCGGCCCGGCGCCCAGTGCCGTCGGACACCTACGCCCTGCGGATCAGCCGGCCGGCGTCATCGCGACCACTGGCGTGGCCACGTCCGCACCGTGCTCCTGTTCCTGGACCTGCTCCTGGACCTGCTCCTGGTTCTGGACCTGGTCCTGGACCTGCTCCTGGTTCTGGGCCTGCTCCTGGTCGGTCACGATCGGGTCGCCCACGCCCGCCTCGTCGCTGGTCGACGGTGGGGTCGGGTCGGGGCTCGTGGGCGCTTCCGGCGGCGTCTCGGCCGTGGTCGCATCCGGCGGGGTCGTCTCGACGGGCGGCTCGACCGGATCGACGGGCGGCTCGACCGGATCCACGGGCGGCTCGACCGGATCACTGCTGGTCGTGGGGTCGACCGGCGGCACCACCGGCACCTCCGAGGTGGTCGGAACGGCTTCGCTCAACGGCGGCAGGACGGGCGCCGACGGGGCGGGGTCGGACGTCGACCGGCTCGTGGGATCCGGGGACGGGCTGCCCGGCTCCACGGACGTGGTGCCCACCGACGGGACGGCCGACGAGGTCGCGAGGCTCGAGTCGAGCTGCATCTGCACGCGGTTCAGGTCCGACTGCAGCGTCGCCTTCTCACCGGAGTCCTCGACCCGGGTGATCACGACCGTGACGTGATCCAGTGCCGCCTCGGCGGCTTCGGGATGACCGGCGTCGATGGCCTTCGCGGCCTCCTCGATGCCCTTGCGGGCCTCGATGCTGGCCTCGATCTCCTCGACCCGGTCGCCCCACAGCAGCTGGGTGACCGGCCACAGCACGGTGTCGTCCGGGGTGGCCGACCGGGCCCCGATGGCGGTCGAGCCCATCAACAGGCCGGCGATCGCGGCGGCGACGGCGATCATCGGCCGCACCGACCGTCGACGCTCCGGCGCCGACCGGACCAGCGAAGCGACGATCTGGGTGTCGAGTGGCGGCGGCAGCGGGACGGCGTCGATCTCGTCCTTCCAGGCACGCAGGAGGGCGGCGACCTGGGCATCGGACGCGACCTCGTCAGCGTCACGCGGGTCGGCGCCGTCGGCGGCCGGCCGCAGGAAGTCCTCGTAGTCCGCCGCCGTGCCGAAGGCAGGGAGGGCGGCGGTGACGTCGGAGGCGGAACGGGTGTCGGCATCCCCCGACCGCAGCCAGCGCGCCGGTGCGTCCGCGGGATCGTCGAACAGGGGCTGTCGCAGCGCCTCGATCAGCGCGTCGTCGGCCCGCACCTGGGCGAGGTCGACCGGGGAGTCCTCCCCTTCGGGGGTACGAGCGAAGAAGTCCCTCACAGCAGCTGCTCCGCGAGCCCGTCGTCGCCGGCGACGATCGTGCGGAGTTTGGCCAGCGCCCGGTGCTGGGCCACCCGTACCGCGCCCGCGGACGTGCCCAGGGCCTGTGCGGTCTCGTCCGCCGACATCCCGGCACCGACCCGCATGATGAGGATCTCGCGCTGGGTCGCGGGCAGTTCCTTCAGCAGTTCGTGCATGCGGCTGGCCACCGCGGCGTCGACGACGACCTGCTCCGGGTTCGGGTCGCCGGAGATCACGTCGGGGAAGTCCGCCACCGGATTGCTCTTGGAGCGGCCGGCCGCCCGGTGCGCGTCGACGATCTTGTTGCCGGCGATGCCGTAGACGAAGGCAAGGAACGGGCGACCCTCGCGGCGGTAGTTGGGCAGGGCGTTGAGCACAGCCATGCACACCTCCTGCGCAATGTCGTCAGCCGTCATCAGAGACCGGTGCCCACCCGAGACGCGGGCGCGGCAGTACCGGACGATCATCGGGTGGATCCGCCCGAGAAGGGCACCCACAGCGACGGTGTCGCCAGCCACTGCACGGTCGACGATGACGTCGAACTCGTCCGCTGCTGGATCCATCGCTTGCGGGCACTCTCTCGTTACACCCGGGTCACTCCGGGCAGGCGTCGGCGTTCTGTCGCATCCTGGCTCCGCATGGTCCACTCCTTCGGGTGGACCGCTCCGGCCCGGGGACCTTCCGGTGAACTGTGCCTGACCTTTCTATCAGTGCCGGGCGGCTCGTTCGGTGGGTTCCGCAGAATCCTTGTGGCGTTCTGCAGCGCCCGCCGCCGAGGGGCCGTCGCCGCGGTGAAACCGCAGATCAGACGGATCGGATCCGATCAATGCCGGCGGCGACCGCTCCATGCAGCCGCATAGGACAAGCCCTGCACACCGTCCCGTCACCAGCAGTAGCCCGCCCGGGTGACGGACCCAGTGGTCTGCAGGCCGGCCGACTTCGGATCGATCACCACAGAACGACGGGCTGACGGCCGGCCGACCGTCCGGCACCCACACGTGACATACGACACGTGACCGACGGGTCCCGGTGCGCAACCCGGAGTCGCCGTACTGTCCGCCGGCCGCGCAGGCCCGTGGGCCTCGTCATGGGACCGGGCAGACCGGGCCGATGATCAGGCGACGAGGCCACGGCGGAAGCCGACGGCCACGGCCTGCGCACGGTCTCGGGCACCGAGCTTGCGGAACAGCCGGCGTGCATGGGTCTTGACGGTGTCCTCGGACAGGAACAACTCGCGTCCGATCTCGCCGTTGGACTGGCCCTGGCTCATCCCGCGGAGGACCTGCAGCTCGCGCTCGGTGAGATTGACCTGGGTGTCGTCCGACGCCCGCGGCGACGGCAGCCGCGGGGAGGAGACGGTGTCCGCCAGCGCCGCGATGATCTCGGGCTGGGTCGCGTCCCAGCGGAGGAAGCCGCGGGCACCGCAGGCGATCGCCGCGGCGATGGAGGCCGTGTCATCCGGCGAGCCGAAGACGATCACCACACCGTTGGGATGCACGGCCAGCAGTCGTCGGGTGGCTTCGATGCCGCCGGTGAGGGCGCGCTGAGTTCCGATCAACACGATGTCGGCACTCTCCCGCCCGTAACGGGCCAGCAGCTCGTCGCCGTCGGCGACACAGTCGATGGAACCGATGGACGGCAGCGCCGCCATCACCCGGGTGAGCCCGTCACGGGCACTTCGGCGTTCGTCGCAGATCAACACACTGGTCACTGCAAGCTACTTTCTTTGAGGTGCCTACGACACGGTGGGGTTCGGGACAAGAAGGACGACAGTCAGGTGGGCGGCAGGTCGGGCCCGGCGTCCGCACCGGATGCGCGTGGACGGGACACCCGCACCGAGCACCCGTTCAGCGGTACCGGTCGGACTGTTCCGAGCTCGGTCGAGCAGCAGCTGGAACCGATTCAGTACACCTGCGCTGAGCTCGGCGCAGCCGGCTCGCCAGCGATCTCCGGGGCCCGCGGAAATGATTTGATCTTGGTCTTGTTGGCAGCCCCCACGGACTCTAGGGTCAGTCCTGCGGGTCGTTCCGAAACTTGGCCGAACCGCGTACTGCCGATCAGTTGCACAACGACGTCTGGGCCCTGGTCCAGCGTGCCGCTGAGGCGTCGCGTCCATCGCGCGCTTCGCGCCACTCTGGCCAGCCCCGAGACCAGAGGAGTGGGTGGCATGGCTGATACGCGACGCTTGCCCGGGCCGAACGCGGACCGGTGGGACTGGCAGTTGGATGCGGCGTGCCGGGGTATGGCCAGTTCGTACTTCTTCCATCCGGAAGGCGAGCGCGGCCCGGCCCGGGCTCGTCGGGAGGCCAATGCGAAGGCCGTCTGCATGGAGTGCCCGGCGATGCTCGCCTGCCGGCAGCACGCCATCGAGGTCCACGAGCCGTACGGCATCTGGGGTGGCCTGTCCGAGGGTGAGCGACACCATCTCCAGGCGGTGGCGGTCGTCCGCACCTGACGTCCGCGACAGCGGCACCGGATCGACAGGGACCCGCCGGGGCCGACCCGTGACACCGGTCGCGCCTGGCGGGTCTCCGATCTCCCGCCCTGGCTCTCCGACGTCGACGCCGCAGTAGCCGGCGGTCGGCTCCGGAACGGTGCCCCTGAGGTCGGTGTCGCACGACTGCGCGACACCGGAGTGCCGGACGCCACCACTGGGGTTCTCCGAGCACGAGCGTCCAGCACCGGTCCGTCCGTCCACCCGTGCCTGGCCGCCCGGCTTGCGACCACCTCGAGCAGCCGGGACCGGCACCGTGTCGACGGCCGGTTCACCCCGCCGGCGGACGCGCACCCGGGTGTCGCCGCCGCGTACCCCCCGTCGAGCGCGCTCCCCCGGGGGAGCACCATCGGCGGTTGCGAACATGCGCGTCAGCCTAACTGATGAAATCGGCGGCGTCACTCCATCGCGCCAATTTCCGCGTCACCCGACGGTGTCTGAGGCCTCGATCCGGCGCAATTCCGCGCGCCTGGAGCCGCATACGGCGAGGTTCATGCTCCGTCAGGGTCGCTCGCCGCCGACCTGCGCGCCCTGACGAGGCGCTCGAAGCCCGCTACCGCACTGGTCCGAACGAGAACAGCGGCCGTCGCGATGTCACGGTGGAGAACCGGATCTACGTCTCGGTGGGCGCCGACGACGCATTGGGGTGACAGGCCTCGCGCAGGCCCTACATGGCGTTGCTTTACCTCGTAGACCCCGTGCCGGCGGTGGCCGGTTCACGACCCACAACGCACCGCACCCCGCGTCCCGGGGATCGGGGACGCGGGGTGCGGGGGTGACGCTGGTGGAGCAGCAGGTCAGTGGCTGTGCCCGTGGCCGCCGTGCGAGTGGTCCTCGGGCTCGTCGACCTTCCTGTCGACGACCGTGGTCGCGGTGGTGAGCACCATGCCGGCGATCGAGGCGGCATTGACGACGGCAGACCGGGTGACCTTGACCGGGTCGATCACGCCGTCGGCGATGAGATCGCCGTACTCCCCGGTGGCCGCGTTGTAGCCGTGACCCCGCTTGAGCTCGGCGATCTTGGCGACGACCACGGCACCTTCGACGCCGGCGTTGCTGGCGATCCAGAACGCCGGGGCGGTCAGGGCGCGCCGGACGATGTCGGCACCGACGGCCTGGTCACCGGTCAGCTCGAGGAACTCGAGCTCCGCCGCGGCGTGGACGAGGGCGGAACCGCCACCGGCGATGATGCCTTCCTCGACGGCGGCGCGGGTTGCGGCGACCGCGTCCTCGATGCGGTGCTTACGCTCCTTGGCCTCGGTCTCGGTGGCTGCACCGACCTTGATGACGGCGACACCGCCACCCAGCTTGGCCAACCGCTCCTGCAGCTTCTCCTTGTCCCAGTCCGAGCTCGACTTCTCGATCTCGGCCTTGATCTGCTTGACGCGGCCGGCCACGGCGTCGGGGTCGCCGCCGCCGTCGACGATCGTGGTCGCGTCCTTGGTGACGACGACGCGCCGGGCGCTGCCCAGCGACTCGAGGCCCGCCTCGGAGAGCTTGAGGCCGACCTCCGGCGAGATGACCTCGGCGCCCAGGCTGATTGCCAGGTCCTGCAGGAACGCCTTGCGACGGTCACCGAAGAACGGCGCCTTCACCGCGACGACCTCGAACGTCTTGCGGACGGCGTTCACCGCGAGGGTGGACAGCGCCTCGCCGTCGACGTCCTCGGCGATGATCAGCAGCGGGCGCTTCTGCTCGATGACCTTCTCCAGGATCGGCAGCAGGTCCGTCAGCGCGCTGATCTTGTCGCGCACCAGCAGCACGGCCGGGTTCTCCAGGACCGCCTCGGCGGCTTCCGCATCGGTGATGAAGTGCGGTGAGATGTAGCCCTTGTCGAACTGCAGGCCGTCGGTGAACTCGAGCCGGGTGCCCGGCGCGGAGTCCTCCTCGACGGTGACGACGCCGTCGGCGCCGACCCGGACGAGGGCCTCGCCGAGCAGTGCACCCACGGTCTCGTCGCGCGAGGCGATGGTCCCGACCTGGGCGATTGCCGCCTCGTCGCCGGCGACCGGGGTGGCCCACGAGATCAGCACGTCGCTGATCTTGTCGGCGGCGGCCATGATGCCGGTGCGCAGGGCCAGCGGGTCGCTGCCGGCGGTGACGTTCTTCAGGCCCTCGGTGATGAGGGACTGGGCCAGCACGGTCGCGGTGGTGGTGCCGTCACCGGCGACGTCGTTGGTCTTGGTCGCGGCGGTCTTCGCCAGCTGTGCGCCGAGGTTCTCCCGGGCGTCGTCCAACTCGATCTCGCGGGCGATGGTGACGCCGTCGTTGGTGACGGTCGGGCCGCCGAACTTCTTGGCCAGGACGACGTACCGGCCGCGCGGGCCGAGGGTGACCTTGACCGCGTCGGCCAACTGATCGACGCCGCGCAGCAGTGCCTGCCGGGCGTCGGTGTCGAAGTTGATCTGCTTCGCCATGGGGCGGTTGCTTCTTCCTGTATGGGTGCGTCAAGCGTGCAGGGTCTGCACGGGCGGCGACGCGGGATGACTGGTGCTGTCGCACAACGCATTTCGCCCCGACGGCCCGATCAACGGGCCACCGGGGCGAAATGACGTCAGCGATCGTTCATCGCTCGGTGATTACTTGCTGACCTTGGCCAGCACGTCACGCGCCGAGAGGATGAGGTACT
The DNA here is from genome assembly GCA_963700115.1 of uncultured Actinomycetota bacterium. Taxonomy (GTDB): domain Bacteria; phylum Actinomycetota; class Actinomycetes; order Mycobacteriales; family Nakamurellaceae; genus Nakamurella. The sequence goes on from OY969473.1 coordinate 3,049,884, forward strand.
CCTCACCGTTGTACTTGACCTCGGTGCCGCCGTACTTCGAGTAGATGACGGTGTCACCCTCGGCGACGTCGACGGGGACGCGATTGCCCTTGTCGTCGATGCGGCCCGGCCCGACGGCCTTGACGGTGCCTTCCTGAGGCTTCTCCTTGGCCGTGTCCGGGATGACGATGCCGGAGGCGGTCGTCGTCTCGGCCTGGTTGGCCTGGACGAGGATCTTGTCCTCGAGCGGCTGGATCTTCACGCTCGCCACGATGTGGTCCCCCTTCTGGGGTGTTTCGGTTGCCATGTGCGGAAATTGCTGGGCTCCGGTCGAGGTGACCCCGTCGTCGCGGGTGCCGGGATCGCCGCCGTCGCCTGTTAGCACTCTAGCCTCGCGAGTGCCAGATTCTCAACCGGGCCGGCCGCGGTCCCCGGTGTTGCGCTGGTGGTCGCCGCCAGGTTGCCCGGCAGTCACCGGACGGCCGCGCACCCGACGACCCACCCGACGACGGCCCGCCCTCAGGCCGCGACGACCCGGGCCACCGGCATCCCCGGATCGCCCCCCAGGGTCGGCGCCGACGGCACCACCCCGGCGGCGTAGACGTGCGCGCCGAGGGCGGCGATCATCGCGCCGTTGTCGGTGCACAGTCCCGGTCGCGGCACCCGCAACGCGAGGCCCGCGGCCGCACAGCGCTCGCCGGCCAGCGCCCGGAGCCGCCCGTTGGCCGCTACTCCCCCGGCGATGACCACGGTCTGCAGGCCGAGCTCGGCGGCGGCGCGGACCGTCTTGGCGGTGAGCACGTCGACCACCGCCTCCTGGAACGACGCACACACGTCGGCGACCGGAACCTCCCGCCCGTCGCGACGGGCGGTCTCGACCCAGCGCGCGACCGCGGTCTTGAGGCCGGAAAAAGAAAAATTGAACCGTGAAGTTGTCGCTTGATCGGAGGCGCCGGTCAGTCCCCGCGGGAACCGGATCGCCGTCGGGTCACCGTCGGCGGCCAGCCGGTCGATGACCGGGCCGCCGGGGTAGCCGAGGTCGAGCAGCCGGGCGACCTTGTCGTAGGCCTCACCGGCGGCGTCGTCGATCGTGGTGCCGATCTCGACCACGTCGTCGGCCAGCGAGCCGATCCGCAGCAGCTGGGTGTGGCCGCCGGAGACGAGCAGGGCCAGCGTGTCCGCGGGTAGCGGACCGTGCTCGAGGGTGTCGGCGGCGACGTGGCCGGGCAGGTGGTTGACGCCGATCAGCGGGACGTCCCAGGCGGCGGCGTAGGCCTTGGCGGCGGCGACACCGACGAGCAGCGCGCCGGCGAGGCCGGGTCCGCTGGTCACCGCGATCGCGTCGACGTCGGCGGGCCGCAGCCCGGCGGCGGCCAACGCGCCGTGCATCGTCGCGGTCATCGACTCCAGGTGCGCCCGCGAGGCGATCTCGGGAACGACCCCACCGAAGCGCGAGTGCTGGTCCTGCGAGGAGGCGACCGACTGACCCAGCAACTCCACCCCGCCGCCCTCGGTGAGCCGGACCAGTCCCACGCCGGTCTCGTCGCAGGAGCTCTCGAGCCCGAGCACCACCGCGCCGGGGCCCAGGGTGATCACGTCGGCCATCAGGGCCTCCCCATCGTGTACGCGTCGGCGCCGCTGGGCTGGTAGTACTGCCGGCGGACGCCCTGGATCTCGAAACCGAACGAGTGGTACAGCGCGATGGCCGGCTCGTTGTCGGTGCGCACCTCGAGGTGGATCGGCCGGCCACGGGCCTCGCTGATCAGGGCGGTCATCAACCGGCGGCCGATCCCGGCGCCCTGGTGGCGGCGCTGCACTCCTACGGTCTGCACGTCCGCGGTGTCGTCGTGAACGGCCAGTCCGGCGTACCCGACCAGCTCGTGCCCGTCCCAGACGGCCAGATAGGTGTGGCCCTGGGCGAGTTCCGACCAGAACATCGCCTCGGTCCACGGGGAGTCGCCGACGAACAGGTCCTCCTCCAGCGCGGCCACGGCCGGCAGGTCCCACCAGCGCAGCGGCTCCATCGCCAGGTCCGGGTAGATCGGCGCGGTCATCGGCCGAGCACCGACTTGCGAACCGCCGACGGCTCGGTGGCGTCCGGCCGACGCAGGTACAGCGGAACCAGCGGCACCGGGGCCGCGGCGAGGTCGGCGGCGCTGATCAGTCCGGCGGTGAGCGGCACCGCCGGCAGAGCGACCGGCAGCAGCCCGTCGAGGAGCGTGACGCCGGGGCCGGTCATGACCGTCGGGACCACGCCGGCGTCGGCGAGCCAGTCGGCGACGGCGGCCGGCGCGACCGGCGCCGGGCCGGCGACGACCGCCCCGCCGGCGTGGACGGAGACGTAGACCTCGCGACGGCGGGCGTCGGTGACGACGAGCACCGTCCCGGGCAGGCCGGTGGCCAGTCCGTCGTGGGAACCGGTGCCGAACGCGGGGATGCCGAGGCCGTCGGCCAACGCGGCGGCGGTGGCGACACCGACCCGGAGGCCGGTGAACGGGCCGGGTCCGAGGCCGGTGACGACGGCATCCAGGTCGCGCAGGGTGTGACCGGCGTCGGCCAGCACGGCCCGGACCAGCGGCATCAGCTCTTCCGCATGCGCGAACGCGTCGGTCAGGGTGCGCTCGGCGAGGACGGTCACGCCGGCCGTGCCCTCACCGGAGCGGGCCAACCCGGCGGTCAGGACGGGGGTCGACGAGTCCAGCGCGAGCACGAGCACGCGATCGATGGTACGAGTTCGTGACCGGACCGCCGACCGGGCGCCGACCGGCGCCGCTTCGCACCGGCGAGCCGACCTGCGACGATGGCAACCGACAGCGGACGGCGAGGAGGTCGGATGAGCACCCAGGCGACCCTCGCCGACGTCGCGACGTTGGCCGGCGTCTCCCTGGCGACCGCCAGCCGGGCATTGAGCCCGACCAAGGGGGCGGCCGTCGGCCCCGAGCTGCGCGCACGGGTGCGAGCTGCCGCCGCCGAGCTCAGCTACGCACCGAACGCCCACGCACAGGCGATGCGCAGCCCCACCGCGAGGAGCGCGGGGCTGATCGTGCACGACATCGCCGATCCGGTGGCGGCGGCGATCGCGTCCGGGGTGCTGGCCGCGGCGGCCGACCAGAACCTCATCGTGACCATCGGGGCCAGCGGCGGCGATGCCGAGGCGGAGGTGCGGCTGGTGGAGACCCTGCGCCGGCAGCGCGCCCGCGGCATCATCCTGGCCGGCTCCCGGTTCACCGACCCAGGCGCCCAGCGCTGGCTCGACGACGAGGTGTCGGCGCTGCGGGTGGGCGGCGGGCGGGTCGTGACCATCGGCCAGCCGGCGGCGGGCAGCCACGCCGTCGTGGTCGACAATCACACGGGCGCCGGTGATCTCGCCCGCGCGCTGTGGGCCCGGGGGTACCGCCGTTTCGCCGTGCTGGCCGGCCCGGAGTTCCTGGTGACCTCCGAGGACCGGGTGACCGGCTTCCGCGACGCGGTGACCGACCTCGGCGGCGAGCTGCCGGCGGAGCATGTCCTGGCCAGCCAGATGAGCCGGGACGGCGGCTACACCGCGCTGCGGGATCTCCTCGACCACGACATCGAGGTCGACTGCGTCTTCGCCGTCGACGACTCGATGGCGATGGGGGCGGTGGCGGCGCTGCGCGATTCGGGGCTGCGGGTCCCGGCGGACGTCGCGATGGCCGGCTTCGGCGACATCGCCGCCCTGCGCGACGTGGTGCCTGGGCTGACCACCGTCCGGCTACCGCTGGCCGAGATGGGCCGCACCGCACTGCAACTCGCCTTCGACAGCCGGGACGAACCGCAGCTGCGGCCGGTCACCGGGACCGTCGTCCTGCGGGACTCGACCCCCGGCCGCTGAGCCGCACTCAGACCGGGTGCGGCCCCAGCAGGAAGCCGACCCGCTCGAGCCAGCGCTCGCCCCGTGGGTGCAACACGGCGGTGCGGGTGTCGTCCGGATGCCGTTCGAGCTCGATGAGCAGGTGGTCGTCCGCGAGCTGCTCGGCCACCCCCACGCCCCACTCGACGACGACGGCCGACCGGGCCAGGTCGGTGTCCAGGTCGAGGTCATCCAGCTCCACGCGGCCGTTCAGCCGGTAGGCGTCGACGTGGATGAGCCCCGGGTGCGGCGGTGTCGCGCGGTGCGAACGGGCGATGACGAACGTCGGCGAGGTGATGAGGTCGCGGATCCGCATCCCGGCGGCGATGCCCTTGGTCAGCGCGGTCTTCCCCGCTCCCAGGTCACCGGCCAGCAGCACGACGTCACCGGCCTCGAGCACGGCGCCCAGCCGACGACCGAAGTCGTCGGTCGCCTCCGGGGTGGGAAGGGCCACGGTGGCGGTCATGCGCTGCTCCGGGTGGGGGTGCGGGGGTCCTGCTGGGAGCTCGTTCGCTGGGCGTAGGCCCGGGCGCGGTGCAGCAGCCGGCGCAGGGCGTCGTTGGTCTCCTCCGGGGCCTCCATCATCGCGAGGTGACCGGCCCGTTCGACGAGGACGAGCTCGGCGTCGGGCAGCGCGTCGGCGAGGAAGCGGGACTGCGCCGGCGGGGTGATGCGGTCGCTGTCGCCGCAGAGCACCAACGACGGGATGCCGGCCAGGGCGGGCAGGGAAGCGGTCTGGTCGTGCGCCAGCACGCCGGGTGCGAAGTCGGCGATGACCTCGATGGGGGTGTCGCTGAGCATCTCGTCGAGGTAGTCGATCAGCGACACCGGGACGTCCTTGCGGGCGAACCCGATCAGCCGGGTGATGAGCCAGACCGCGTCCTTGGCGACCGGGCGGCTACGTTCCAGCACCGTGGAGTACCGGGAGGCGACGTTGCTGACCACCTTGACCACCGGGTTGGACCCGCGCAGGAAGATCTTGCCGATCTCGGCGGTCGGCGTCTGGGTCGCCGAGGTGCTGAGCAGCCCGATGGCCACGACCCGGGAGGCCAGGTAGGCGGGTTCGGCGCCGGCCAGCGCGAGCACCGACATCCCGCCCATCGAGTGGCCGACGAGGACGACCGGGCCGTCCGGTACCGCGGTGGCCAGCACCGCGGCGAGGTCCTGCACCGAGCAGCTCGACCGAGGGGTGCGGATCGGGTCCGCGGCTGGAGCGGCCGTGCGACCGCTGGTCGAAGAACACCATCCGCACCGGGACGGCCGGCGCCCACGACCGGGACGCGCTCGCGGGCACCGTCTCGGCCCCCACCTCGGCGGCGGCCGGCGGGGTGGCGGCACCGAAGTCGGGACCGGCCAGGCCGCGCCGCTGGTAGTACCACGAGCCCATCCGCAGCGCCCAGCCGTGGGCGAAGACGATGGTCAGCGGGGCGTCCGTCGGGCCGACCTCCTCGACCTGGAGCACAGCGCCGTCGGCGGCCACCACCGAGTAGTGGCGGTCGGCGTCGATGCTGTCGTAGGTCTCACCGTCGTTGCCGTCGACCGGCTTGTGGGCACGCTTGACGGCGACCTTCTGGGCGGTGACACCGCCGAGGGCGACCGCGCCGACCACGCCACCGACGACGCCGGCGGCCCCGAGGATCTTCGTCAGGACGCTCATGTCGCGCCCCTGACGTGGACCCGCGGCACCCGGGCGCCGATGCGGGTGACGATCTCGTAGTCGATGGTGTCGCAGGCGGTGGCCCACTCCGCCGCGGTCGGCTCACCGCGACGGCCGTCGCCGAACAGCGTGACCGCGTCACCCGCCTGCACCTGGTCGTCCCCCACGTCGATCACCACCTGGTCCATGGCCACCCGGCCGGCGATGCGGTACCGGCGGTCGCCGACGGCGACCTCGGCCCGCGAACTCGCCGCCCGCGGCACCCCGTCGGCGTACCCGATCGGGATCAGCGCCAACGTCGTGTCGCCAGCCGTCCGGTAGGTGAAACCGTAGGAGACGCCGGTGCCGGCCGGGACCCGTTTGGTCAGAGCCACCGTCGCCCGCAGTGTCATCGCCGGCCGGAGTCCGTGGGTGTCCCGGAGCCCGACGCCGTCGAGCGGGTCGAGGCCGTAGATGCCGATACCCACCCGGACCAGGTCGTAGCGGGTGTCCGGGGTGCCCATCGCCGCGGCGGTGTTGGCCAGGTGCCGGTACCGCGGGGTCAGACCGGCGTCGGCGGCGGTGCGCAGCGCGGCCTCGAACACGGCCCGCTGCTCGCCGATGCTCGTGTCGCCGACCACCTCGGAGCTGCCGAGGTGGCTCATCACACCCTGGACGGTCAGCTCCCCGGCGCGTTCGGCGGCGGCGGCCGCCCGGCACAGCGCCGCCCAGTCGGCCGGTCCGGCGCCACCGCGGCCGAGCCCGGTGTCGACCTTGAGGTGCACCGTGGTCGCGGCCACCCGGGCGGCACGGACGCGGTCGAGCTGCGCGACCGAGGACACGCCGAGCATGGCACCGGCCTGCAGCGCCGGGGCGACGTCGTCGTCGGGGGTCCACAACCAGGCCAGCAGGGGGGCGTCGACGCGGGCCTGCCGCAACGCGAGCGCCTCGACCGGGTAGGCGACACCGAGCAGGTCGGCGCCACCGGCGAGCGCGGCCCGGGCCACCGGGACGGCACCGTGCCCGTAGCCGTCGGCCTTGACCACCGCCATCGTGGCGGTGCCGGCCAGCGCCTTCAGGGTGCGGACGTTGGCGGTGACGGCGGCCAGGTCGATCTCGGCGACGGCGCGCGGTCATCGCAGGTGCTCCCACAGCGCCTGCGCCCCGGCGTGCCCGGCGGCCTCGGCCTTCTCGCCGGCGCGGCCGTGCACGAAAGCGCCGAGCGCGCCGGCGGTGAACGGGTCCAGTCCGGCGGCGAGCAGCGATCCGGTGACCCCGCTGAGGACGTCACCGGAACCCGCGGACGCCAGCCACCCGGAGCCGGCCAGGGTGATCGCGGTGCGGCCGTCGGGGGCGGCGACGACGGTGTGGTGGCCCTTGAGCAGGACGAAAGCCCCCGACCGGGCGGCGGCGGTACGAGCCCCGTGCAGCCGGCGCGACGGGTCCAGGTCGGGGAACAGCGCGCTGAACTCGCCGGCGTGCGGGGTCAGCAGGGTCGGGTGCGTGCGGCGGGCCAGCAGCTCGGGCCGCTCGGCCAGCAGCCGCAGGCCGTCCGCGTCGACCAGCACCGGGACCTCGGCGGCGAGGACCTCGGCCAACGTGGCCCGGCCGGTGTCGTCGCTGCCCAGGCCCGGTCCGACCACCCACGCCTGCACCCGGCCGGCCTCGGCGACGGTGGCGGTGGCCACCACCTCGGGCCAGCGGGTGACGACGGCCTGAAAGCTGCCGCCGGCGAAGCGCACCAGGCCCGGCCGGAGCCGCACCGCTCCCCCGGCGCACAGCACCGCCGCCCCCGGGTACTGCGTCGAGCCGGCGGCGATGCCGAGGACCCCGTTGCTGTACTTCGAGTGCGCCACCCCGGACCGCGGCAGCAGCGCCGCGGCATCGGCGTCGTCGAGGACCAGCGCGTCGAACGGCGCCCCGGCCAGCGGGAAGTCCAGCGGCTGCACCTCGATGACGCCGGCATGGTCGCCGACGAGCAGGCCGGTCTTGGCGCCGCCGAACGTGACGGTGCGGTCGGCGGCGAACACCGGACCGTCGGTGGTGCCGTCGTCCGGGTCGAGGCCGCTGGGCAGGTCGACGGCGAGCCTCACGGGCCTGAACGGTCGATTCCGGCTCGCTCCGCTCCGCCGGCGCCCGGGGGGCGCCTCCGATGCTCGCTCGCCTGCATCTCCGGTGCTGAACGGTCGATTCCGGCTCGCTCCGCTCCGCCGGCGCCGGGGGCGCCTCCGATGCTCGCTCGCCTGCATCTCCGGTGCTGAACGGTCGATTCCGGCTCGCTCCGCTCCTCCGGCGCCCGGGGGGCGCCTCCGATGCTCGCTCGCCTGCATCTCCGGTAGGCGCGGCGTTGGCCAGCTCGACCAGCCGGGCCGCCGCCGCCCGTAGCGGCGGCCGGGCCCCGATGCCGACCAGCCCGTCGACGATGAGATCGGCCCGGCCGAGCAGCGTGGGCGCGTCATCTGTGGTCGCAACCCGGCCGCCGGCCCGCCGGAAGGCGTCCAGCCCGGCGGCGTGGGCCCGGTCGACGTCGGTGCAGACGGCGTGCACGCGGAGCCCGCGGCGGGCCAGGTTCGCGCCGGCGAACAGCGCGTCGCCGCCGTTGTTCCCCACGCCCACCAGCAGCACCACCCGGCGCCCGCGCAGCGGCGTCCCGAGCTGCCGGACGGCGGCCAGTGCGACAGCGGTGGCGGCCCGCTTCATCAGCGGCAGTTGGCCCTGGGCGGCCAGCGCCACGTCCTCGGCGGCCAGGATCTGAGCGACGGTCCAGCTGTGCATCAGGCGCCCAGCGCGATCACCACGGCCGCGGCGATGCCGGCGTCGTGGGAGATCGAGAGCCGCCAGTCGGCCACCCCGGCGGCGGCCGCCGCGGCGGCGACGGTGCCGGTGACCGCGAGTTCGGGCCGCCCGGACGGCAACGTGATCACCGAGCAATCGTGCCAGTCCATCCCGCGTCGGGACACCGATCGCCTTGGCGACCGCCTCTTTCACCGCGAACCGGGCGGCCAGCGACGCCGCCGACCGTGGGAGGCCGGCCGGAGTGGTCGCCTCGGCGGTGGTGAACAGCCGGTGCCGCAGCGCCGGGGTGCGCTCGAGCGACGCGACGAAGCGGTCGATCGCCACGACGTCGATGCCGACCCCGACCACCCGCACGCCGGACGGAACGTCGGGGAAAGACATGTCGGGCGGCTACTCGACCGTGACGGACTTGGCCAGGTTGCGCGGCTTGTCGATGTCGTAGCCGCGGGTGCGGGCGATCTCGGCGGCCAGCACCTGCAGCGGCACCGTGGCGACCAGCGGCTGCAGCAGCACCGGTACCGGGGGCAGCTCGATGAGCGTGTCGGCGAACGGCGCGACGATGTCGTCGCCGTCCTCGCAGATGACGATGGTGCGGGCACCACGGGCCTGGATCTCGCGGATGTTGGACAGCAGCTTGGAGTGCAGCAGCGGCCGCAGCTTCGGCGACGGGGTGACGACCACGACCGGCAGCCCCTCCTCGATCAGCGCGATCGGGCCGTGCTTGAGCTCGCCGGCGGCGAAGCCCTCGGCGTGCATGTAGGCCAGTTCCTTGAGCTTCAGCGCACCCTCCAGCGCCACCGGGTATCCGACGTGGCGGCCGAGGAACAGCACCGCGCGGGAGTCGGAGATCTCCCTGCCCAGCGCCCGGACCTTGTCCATCCGGGTCAGCGTCTCGGCGATGGCCGCCGGCATCGCCTCCATCGCCGCGAACTCGCGGCCGATCTCGTCGGCGTACATCAGCCCGCGGGCCTGCGCCAGCGCCAGCCCGACCAGGTAGTTGGCCACGACCATGCCGAGGAACGCCTTGGTCGAGGCGACCCCGATCTCGGGCCCGGCGTGCATGTAGACGACGGCGTCGGACTCCCGCGGGATCTGCGAACCGTTGGTGTTGCAGACCGCCAGCACCCGGGCCTTCTGCTCGCGCGGCGTGCCGGACGGCCTCCAGGGTGTCCGCGGTCTCGCCGGACTGGGAGACGGCGACGACGAGGGTGTCGCGGGTCAGCACCGGGTCGCGGTACCGGAACTCGCTGGCCAGCTCGACCTCGACGGGCAGCCGGGTCCAGTGCTCGATCGCGTACTTGGCGAGCATCCCGGAGTTGTAGGCGGTGCCGCAGCCGACGACGACGACCTTGTCGACGGTTCGCAGCTCTTCGTCGCCGAGGCGCTGCTCGTCCAGGACGATGCGGCTGCCGTCGAAGTGGCCGCAGCAGGGTGTCGGCGACGGCCTGCGGCTGCTCGGCGATCTCCTTGTCCATGAAGAACTCGAAGCCGCCCTTCTCGGCGGCGTCGGTGTCCCAGTCGACGTGGAAGGTGCGGAAGTCGGCGGACCCGCCGCTGAACGAGCTGACGTCGTAGCCCTCGGCGGTGATCGACACGAGCTGGTCCTGGCCGAGCTCGACGGCCTCCCGGGTGTGCGCGATGAACGCGGCGACGTCGCTGGCGACGAACATCTCGCCGTCGCCGACGCCGACCACCAACGGCGAGTTGCGGCGGGCCGCGACCAGCTGGCCGGGGGCGTCGGCGTGCACCGCGACCAGCGTGAACGCGCCGTGCAGCCGTCGGCAGACGGCGGCCATCGCGGCCGCCAGGTCACCCGGCTCCGCGTCGTACTGGGCGGCCAGCAGGTGCGCGACGACCTCGGTGTCGGTGTCGCTGGTCAGCTCGACGCCGGCGCTCTCCAATGCAGCTCGCAGCGGCGCGAAGTTCTCGATGATGCCGTTGTGGATGACCGCGACCCGGCCGGTGACGTCCCGGTGCGGGTGCGCGTTGCGGTCGGTGGGGCCGCCGTGGGTGGCCCAGCGGGTGTGTCCGATGCCGGTGGTGCCGGGCAGCTCGAGGTCCTCGTCGAGCGATCAGCTTCTCGAGGTTGGCCAGCACCCCGGCCTTGCGGGCGACGCCGACCGCGCCGCGATCGTCCTGCACCGCCACCCCGGCCGAGTCGTAACCGCGGTACTCCATCCGGCGCAGGCCGTCCATCACGAGCGGCAGCGCCTGCTGGGGACCGACGTATCCGATGATTCCGCACATGGGGCTCGAGCCTACTGGCGAACCGGGCGCCGACGGTCGACCCGGCGGCCCGGCGTGGTGGCCGTCGCCGAGCCGCCCGTCAGACCTCGACCGCACGGCCGCCCCGCTGCAGGGCCGCCACCGGATCGGGCGTCGGCCCGGTGGCCGGCGCCGACCACCGTGTATCCGCTGCGGTCGGCGACGGTGGAGGCGGACACCGCACGCAGCGACGCCCACGACCGCAGCGCCGCGATGTCCTCGGCCTGCGTCACCGACAGCGGGACGGTGGTGGCGATGGCGTGCCGCAGATCGTCGACCGTGCAGCGTGCCGCCGCCCGTCGAAGGCGTCGAAGCAGGCCGACACCACCGCCTGCTCGATCTCCGCGCCGGTGAAGCCCTCGGTGCGGTCGGCGAGTTCGGCGAGCAGGGCGTCCGTGACGTCGAAGGCACCGAGGTCCGGCCCGGCCGCGAGCCGGCGGTGCAGGTGCAGCCGGAAGATGTCGGTCCGCTCGGCCCGGGTGGGCAGGTCGATGAAGAAGATCTCGTCGAACCGGCCCTTGCGCATGAACTCCGGCGGCAGCCGCGAGATGTCGTTGGCGGTGGCGATCACGAACACCGGCTTGCTCCGCTCCTGCATCCAGGTGAGGAAGGAGCCGAAGACGCGGGCGCTGGTGCCCGAGTCACGCTCGCCCGACGCCGAGGCGAAACCCTTCTCGATCTCGTCGATCCACAGCACGCAGGGCGCGATGGCCTCCGCGGTGTCCAGCGCCTTGCGCATGTTCTCCTCCGACGCCCCGACGAGCCCGGCGAAGACCTTGCCGATGTCCAGCCGGATCAGCGGGATCGACCACGCCGACGCCATCGCCTTGGCCGTCATCGACTTGCCGCAGCCCGGAACCCCTGTCACCAACGCGCCCTTCGGGCGCCGGCAGGCCGTATCGGGCGGCCTCGGCGGTCCACGCCCCGGTGCGTTTGACCAGCCATGCCTTGAGGTTGGCCAGCCCGCCGATGTCGGACAGCGCCAGCGTCGAGGTGACCACCTCGAGCACCCCGGAGCGGCGGATGATCTGCCGCTTCTCGTTCAGCACCACCGGGATGTCGTCGGTGTCGAGGCGGTTGTCGTTCGCCATCGCCCGGGCGAAGGCGTTCTCCGCCTCCGACAGCGTGAGTCCGAGGGCGCCGCGGGCCAGCGCGTCGATGACGGCGTCCGGGCCCTCGCCGAGGTCGATGGTGACCGACCTCGATTCGCCGGTTGGCCTCGATCATCCCGCCCAGCAGCTGCACGCAGCCGCGCCTGGTCGGGCAGCGGGAAGTCGACCACGGTGACGGTGTTCTCGAGTTCGGTCGGGATCCGCAGCACCGGCGCCACCAGGATCAGCATCCGCGGTTGACTGCCGTCGCGGTACTGCTGGGCGAGGTCGCGCAGCTGCCGGACGAGCTGTGGGTCGGCCGGCTGATTCGGGGCCCCGAGCCACGGGTGCAGGTCGAAGAACACCACCACGGATGCGAGATCGAGCTTGGCCGCGGCGGCCAGCGCGGTGCCCGGGTTGCGGGTCTCGGGTGACCCGGCGTCGCCCAGCAGCGCCAGGCCGTTGGTGAACGTCCAGGTGTAGACGTCCCGGCGGCGCACCGACGGGTCCGCCGACGGCAGCGACGATGGCCTGCAGCGCGCGGGTCTCCTCCGGGGTCTGCAGGTACAGCAGCGGGAACCGGGCCCGGATCAGCTGACGCAGGTCGGTCTCGAAGGTCTCGGCCACCGGGGCGCACCTCTTCTGGTCGGGAGTCGGGCGGATCGGGTAAGCAGCTCTCGGACGCGGGCCGCCGGTGCAGACCCGTTAGTCTACGAACGCACCGATCACCCTGAACGAACACCGCCTGACGACTGCGCGACGAGACCGGAAGCGAGGGCTGCGGCATGGCCGGCTCACCGAGCATCGACAAGCCCACGATGGACTACCTGACCCACCACGGCCCGTACCGGGTCGCGGTCGGTGAGCTGGCGCTGGCCGGGCTGCCCGGAATCATCGTGGCTCCGGTCAGCGGCCAGGACCTGCCGGCCGTCGCGTTCGGCCACCACTGGCTGCAACCGGCGTCGCGCTACCTGGGCACGTTGCGGTACTTCGCCTCGTGGGGCATCGTCGCGGTCGCGCCGACCACCGAGAAGGGTCCGCTGCCGTCGCACCGGGGGCTCGGCCAGGACCTGTCGACGGCACTGCAGCTGGTTGCGCACTCCCGACTGGCCGACCGCGCGGTCAGCGTCGACCCCGAGAAGCTGGGAGTCGCCGGACACGGGACCGGCGGCGGCTCGGCCATCCTGGCCGCCGCGGACGACGCCCGGATCACGGCGGTGGCGACGGTCAACGCCGCGAACACCCGACCGTCGTCGGTGACGGCGGCCGGACTGATCCTGTCGCCCGGCCTGCACCTCGCCGGCGGTCAGGACGACTACACCCCGCTGCGCAGCAACGCCGAACTGATCGCCCGGGGCTGGGCCGGGCCGGTGCAGTTGCGGACGATCAAGAAGGGCGAGCACCTCGGGATGGCCGAGGGCGCGCACTGGACGTCGACGCTGTACGGCAGCAGCCCGCAGCGCAAGACGCAGTCGGTCGCGCGTTCGCTGATGACGGCGTTCTTCCTGCGTTACCTGAACGGCCAGGAGCAGCTGGCCGACGAGCTCGACGACTCGATCGCCGGCACCGTACGCGCGGACTTCTCCACCCTCTGAGCTCGACTGCACGGCGGCGGTCCCGCCGGCACCGGCGCCCCCGTGTGGCAGCGCCATGAGGTCGGCGCCCGAACGGCTGAAGGACGGCCGGTACCGTCGGCCGTGTGCCGTCGACGGGAGACCGCCGACCGGTGCGTCCCGGTCGACCGGCTCCCCGCCGGCCTGGCCGGCACCACCAGCGGCCGCAGACCCTGCGGACCGATGACCGAGCCGCCGCCGGCGGCTCCCGAGATCTGAGGTCCTGACGCCGATGTCATTGCTGTCCGATCGTCACCGTTCCTTCCCTCCCGGCTTCATCTGGGGGTCGGCGACCGCCAGCTACCAGATCGAGGGCGCCGCGCAGGAGGACGGCCGCGGCCCGTCGATCTGGGACACCTTCAGTCACACCCCCGGAAAGGTCGAGAACGGCGACACCGGTGACGTCGCCGACGACCACTACCACCGCTACGTCGAGGATCTGGACCACATCAGGACCCTGGGTCTGGACGCCTACCGCTTCTCGATCGCCTGGCCGCGGGTGCAGCCGGGCGGTGCCGGCCCGCTGAACGACAAGGGGGTCGACTTCTACAAGCGGCTGCTCGACGGACTGCTCGAGCGCGGCGTCCGGCCGGTGGCGACGCTGTACCACTGGGACCTGCCGCAGGAACTGGAGGACGCCGGCGGCTGGCCGGCCCGCGACACCGCGCTGCGCTTCGCCGACTACGCGACCGCGATCGTGGGTGCGCTCGGCGACCGGGTACACACCTGGACCACATTCAACGAGCCGTACTGCGCCGCATACCTGGGCTACGCCTCCGGCGTCCACGCGCCGGGGCGGACGAACGGCGCGGACGCGCTGGCCGCGGTGCACCACCTGAACCTCGCCCACGGGCTGGCCGGCCGGATCGTGCGGGACCTCGCGCCGCGGGCCGAGCTGTCGGTGACGCTCAACCTGGCGGTGATCCGGGCAGCGTCGGATTCGACGGCGGACGCCGCCGCCGTCCGCAAGCTCGACAACATCGCCAACGGCGCGTTCCTCGGGCCGATGCTGGCGGGGAAGTACCCCGCCGACCTGCTCACCCAGACCGCCCACGTCACCGACTGGTCCTTCGTCCAGGACGGCGATCTCGCCACCGCACGAGTGCCGATCGACGTACTGGGGATCAATTACTACTCCACGGTCCTGGCCGGTCACTGGGACGGCACCGGCGAGCGACAGCAGGCCGACGGCCACGGCGACTCGGCGGCCACGCCGTGGGTCGGCGTCGACGACGTGAACTTCCTGCCGCAGCCCGGCCCGTACACCGCGATGGGCTGGAACATCGATCCTCAGGGCATGACGGATCTGCTGTTGCGGATCAGCCACGAGTACCCCGACCAGCCGATGATGATCACCGAGAACGGCGCGGCGTTCGACGACGAGGTCTCCCCCGACGGACGGGTGCACGATCCGCTGCGGGTCGACTACCTGTACCGGCACATCGACGCCGTCGGTGCGGCCATGGAGGCCGGCGCGGATGTGCGCGGCTACTTCCTGTGGTCGCTGCTGGACAACTTCGAGTGGGCCTACGGCTACTCCAAGCGGTTCGGCATCATCCGGGTCGACTACGGCACCCTGCAGCGGACGCTCAAGGACAGCGCGCTCTGGTACGCCCGGTTGATCGCCACCGACCAGCTTCCGGACGTAGCGGTCGCCGCCGAATAAAATCTGCCGCCCGGCTGCGGCCGGGTGCGCCGATTCGAGTCAGCACCCGTCAGGCGTTCCCGGCTGCTGTGGTCCCTCCTCCGTGGCGATCATCCGGCCCGGTTCCTCGACCTGCTGCTCGACGGTCGTCGGAGTGTTCCGTTTCACGCCACGACCGGATGTCGCCCTCTTCCCGTCCGAAGTAGTTCTTGCTAACTTTGAGTTGGTTCTCGATCACGCAGCGTTTGAATCGGGTGTCGACGACCGGATCCCGCGCGTGACCAGCTCTTCGGGGGCCGATCGGGGTGCGTGCGACTGGAGGGGTTGGCACGCGCCTCGATCGAATCCTGGGCGTGCACGCCCGGGCTCCCGACGGCCTGCGGACCCTGCCGTCCGGACGTTCGTGGTCCTTGCAGCCCAGCGGGACTACTGCTGTCCGACGACCGCGGCGATGCGCTCGGCGATGCTGGACGCGGCGTCGGCGGTGGGGGCCTCGACCATGACGCGGACCAGCGCCTCGGTGCCGGACGGCCGCAGGAGCACCCGGCCCGTCTCTCCCAGTTCGGCCTCGGCGGCCTCGACCGCGGTGGCGACCTGAGGTGACGAAGAGACGGCGGCTTTGTCGGCGACCCGGACGTTGAGCAGCACCTGCGGGAACTTCACGACCACGGAGGCCAACTCGGCGAGCGACTTGCCGGTCTGGGTCATCTGCGCCATCAGGTAGAGCGCGGTCAGCAGCCCGTCGCCGGTGGTGGCGTGTCGGGCGAGCACGATGTGCCCGGACTGCTCGCCACCCAGCGCGAAGTTCCCGGCCCGCATCTCCTCGAGGACGTAGCGGTCGCCGACCCCGGTGGTGCGCACGGTGATGCCCTCGGCGCGCATCGCCCGGTGGAACCCCAGGTTGGCCATCACCGTCGTCACCACGGTGTCGTCGACGAGTTCACCGCGGCTGCGCATGGCGGTGGCGAGGATGGCCAGGATCGGGTCACCGTCGACCACGTGGCCGTCGGCGTCGACGGCGAGGCAGCGGTCGGCGTCGCCGTCGTGGGCGACGCCCAGGTCAGCGCCGTGGGCGACCACGGCGGCCCGCAGGTGATCGAGGTGGGTGGAGCCGACGCCGTCGTTGATGTTGAGCCCGTCGGGCTCCCCGGCGATGACGATGACCGTGGCCCCCGCCCGGCGGTAGGCCTCGGGGGCGACCGTGGAGGCGGCACCGTGGGCGCAGTCGACGACCACGGTGAGGCCGTTCAACGGGTGCGGCGTGGCCAGCAGCAGGTGGTCGAGGTAGCGGCGCGACGGCTCGTCGGCGGTGGTGATGCGACCGATGCCGGCACCCACCGGGAGGTCGTGGCCGCCCTGCATGCCCGCTTCGATCGCGTCCTCGACGTCGTCAGCGAGCTTGACGCCACCGGCGCCGAAGATCTTGATGCCGTTGTCGGGCATCGCGTTGTGCGACGCGGAGATCACCACGCCGAGGTCGGCCTTCAGGTGGTCGGTGAGGAAAGCGACTGCGGGAGTCGGCAGCACACCGAGCAGGATCACGTCGGCGCCGGCAGACGCCAGACCGGCGGCCACGGCCGCCTCGAGCATCTCGCCGCTGGCCCGGGGGTCGCGACCGACCACCGCAGTGGCCCGGGTCCCTGACGCGAGACGACCCTGTGCCCGGCCCCCGGACAGCACGAATGCTGCCGAGGTCGCGAGGCGCAGGGCCGTCTCGGGCGTCAGTTCGACATTGGCCAGACCACGTACGCCGTCTGTGCCGAACAGTCTCGCCATGAAGTCGGAGTTACCGCTTCGAGTACTGCGGAGCCTTACGGGCCTTCTTGAGGCCGTACTTCTTCCGCTCCTTGACGCGGGCGTCGCGGCTGAGGAAGCCGGCCTTCTTCAGCGGCGGGCGGTCGTTCACGTCGAGGTCGATCAGCGCACGGGCGATCGCGAGACGCAGCGCGCCGGCCTGGCCGGTGATGCCGCCGCCGACGAGGGTCGCGTGGATGTCGAAGGACTCGGCCTTCTCGAGGGTGACCAGCGGCTCCTTGATGAGCTGCTGGTGGACCTTGTTCGGGAAGTAGGAGTCCATCGTGCGGCCGTTGAGGGTGAACTCACCGGTGCCGGCGGTCAGCCGGACGCGGACGACGGCTTCCTTGCGGCGGCCGACGGTCTGGATCGGACGGTCGACGACGATGCGACGCGGGGCCGACGTCACCGACGGCGGGGCGTCGGTGTCGCTGTCGACCGTGCCCTCAGTGCCGTCCAGGCCCAGGTGGCTGAGGTCGATGTCGGCGGTCAGTTCGCCTTCTGGGCTGAACGATTCGGTCACGATGTCGTCGTCTTTCGGGTCGGTGCCGGGGAGGCTCACTGGGAGACCTGCGTGATCTCGAAGGGCTGAGGCTTCTGCGCGGCGTGCGGATGCGACGGGCCGGCGTAGACCTTCAGCTTGCTGGACAGGCTGCGGCCCAGCGGACCGTGCGGGAGCATGCCGGTGATGGCTTTCTCCACGAGGCGCTCGGGCTTGGTCTCGAGCATCTGGCCGACGGTGCGCTGGCTCAGACCACCCGGGTAGCCGGAGTGCGTGTAGAGGATCTTGGTGTTCTTCTTGTTGCCGGACACCGCGACCTTGTCGGCGTTGATGATGACGACGAAGTCGCCGGTGTCGGCGTGCGGCGCGAAGATCGCCTTGTGCTTGCCGCGCAGGAGCTGCGCCGCCTGGCTGGCCAAACGGCCGAGAACGACGTCGGTGGCGTCGATGACGTGCCAGGCGCGGGTGATGTCACCGGGCTTCGGGCTGAACGTACGCATGCCTCTTCTTGTCCTTTGTGCTGGGTTTTCGGTGGTGGGTCCGCTGCCCGGGGGAACCAGCGTGACCAGCACACCACCAGGTAACACACAGTCGAAATCGCTCGTCGCCTCGAGGTGACCGGCCCGGATGACCCGGTGTCGGCACCTCGGACCGACGAGCGGTCCTACTCCACATGTCCACGCCTGACGTGATCCGGCAGGCACGTCGGACGACCGGGGTCGACCTGGGTGCCGCACCGGGCCGTGTCGGGCCCGTACTGCTCACTGCTCGTTCTGCACTGCTCGTACTGCGCTGCTCGCTCTGTGCTGCTCGTCTGTGCTGCTCGTGCTCTGACGGGCGATGCGTGAATCGGTGCTTCCGCTTCATTGCTCAGCTGAACCACTGAAGCGGGAGGACCGCAGCGCACACGCCCGGTTGACCGTTCATGCGCACGACGATCGAGAATACCGCGCCGGAGGGTGATGGGTCAAAGTGAGCCGCGGACGGACCCCCGGCCGTGATTCGACCCGAGGACACCGCCGCCCGGCCCGGGCCGGGCCGACAACCTGCGGCCGCGATCCACCGCAGGGCCGGACCGACAGCAGTGCGGCCGGTCCGGGAGCACTGCGGCCGGTCCGGGAGCACTGCGGCCGGTCCGGGAGCAGGGACGGGGCGGGACGCAGGTCTGCCAGGTCCCCGCCCCGGGGCGGCAGCCTGGCTGCGACCTGACCTGGCCCCGAACCCCGCCGTCCGTCCGGCGCCCCTGGATCAGAGACCGGACCAGGCGGCGGCCACCCGCCGGTCGGTGTCCGAGTAGCGCCGGTTGGCCTCGCCCACTGCCGTGTGGACGGCGGCGAGCGTCCGGTTCAGCTCGTCCGCCGCGGTGTTCCACTTCGTCTGCTGCCGGAGGTACGCCTGCTTGCCGTCCCCCTCCCAGCTGGCCAGCAGGGGTGCGAGGTCGCTGTCGAGTTCGGCGAGCGCGGCGGCGATCTGCCGCTGCGACGCCGCCATCGCGAGCTCGGCGGCGGTGAGTTGGCCGTAGTCGACCAGGATGGGTGAGCCGTTGGACATGGATGTTCCTCTCGTCGGGTGGGTCTGTCGTCGAAGCGAGCGGGACTCGCCCCGATACTGCGGTGAAATCGGACCTTGTGCAGTGACGCGGGTGTCGCGGTGCCGGAGTCTCGGGCGCCGCGAGCAGCGGGCCGCGCGGCCTGGGGGCCTCGCAGGCACGCGGGCAGTCGGGCCGGCGGTTAGGGTGGGTCGGTCACATGCGGAGTGCGCCACCGGCCCCCAGCAGGGTGCTGCCCGCGTTGTCGTCCTCGATGCCGTAGACCCTCGCCTGTTCGGCGAGCATGGTCTCGAAGGTGGCGATGGCCTTCTGCAGCGCACGGGCGTGCCGGTCGTAGCCGGCCATCAGGGTGCGCAGGGTGTTGCCGCCGTTGCCCTTCCAACTTTTCAGCGTGCCCTCGGCGATCACGCCGATCTCGTTGATCTGCCGGTCGATCGTGCTCTTGGCGACGGCCATGTCGGTCACGGCCTGCTGCATGACCGCGACGCTGGTGCTGAATGTCCCCATGGTGGTTCCCCTCGGTGAAGTGACGCGCCGGACTCCCCGGCGCGGGTGGAACGGATACGGGCGGCCCGCGGACCGCCGGTGCGGATCAGTGGTCGGCCAGGGCCAGCTGGACGAGTTCGGTGGCGGTGCGGGTGACCCAGAACCCACGACCCGGTGGCTGGGCCGACGGCCGGCGCGTGCCGAGCAGCGGGCCCTCGTCGGGCGGACCCGACAGGATCAGCCCCGGCGAGCCGAGCTCGCGCAGCTGCTGGAGCACCGGATTCCACAGCGCCCGGGCGCCGCCGGACGCACGTCGACAGATGACGAGATGCAGCCCGATGTCGCGGGCCTGCGGCAACAGCCCGATCAACGGGGCGAGCGGGTCGACCGGGTCGGCCGCGACCATCTCGTGGTCGTCGACCAGCACGAACAGCTCCGGCCCCGTCCACCAGGAGCGCGCCCGCAGATCGGCCGCGCTGACGTCGCCGGTCGGCAACCGTGCCGACAGCAGCTGCACGGCCTCGGCGACCAGTCCCGCGGTGCTCGCCGCCGAGGCCGCATGACCGGCGAGGTGTGCTTCCGGTAGTGCCCCGAGCAGCGTCCGCCGGTGGTCCACGACCAGGAATCGCGCATCGGTGGGAGTCCGGCGGGCGGCGATGGTGGACGCCAACGTCCGCAGGAACGACGTCCGGCCGCTGCCGGAGTCACCCCAGACGATCAGGTGCGGGTCGGCGTCGAAGTCTGTCGTCACGACCTGCAGTGCGGACTCCCCCACCCCCAACGGCACCGTGCCGGGTGGGTGTCCGACCGCTTGCCGTAGCACCGTGTCGGCCGCGATCAACACCGGCAGCATCCGGACCGGCGGCGCACCCGGGCCGGGCCACCGCGCGCGACGGTCGGCGACGGCCCGGACCAGCGATCCCGGTGTCGTCACCGGGCCCGGCGTGGCGCTGAGGAAGTGGAAGCCCTCGCGGGTCAGTCCCCGTCCGGGACTGCGATCCGGCACCTCTGTGGCCCGACGCCGGTCGACCTCGGACTCTGCGGGATCGCCGAGTCGCAGTTCGAACCGGGTACCCATCAGATCCTTCAGCGCCGGCCGGATCTCGGCCCATCTCGACGCGGTGAGCACCACGTGGATGCCGACGGCCAACCCGCGATGGACCAACGTGACCACCGCCGGCTCGAGATCCTCGAACTCGGCCCGGAACGCCGACCAGCCGTCGATCAACAGGAAGACCTCAGCTCGCACCGCATCGCCGTCGGTCGCCGGGGCCACCTCCCGTGCGGCCAGCTCCGCGGTCAGCTGCGCGACCGTCCGCCGTACCCGCTCGGGTTCGTCCCGACGTGCGACACCCCCCACCTGCGGAACCGCAGCGAGCGCCGCGGCCGTGCCGCCCCCGAGATCGATGATGTAGCAGTGCACCTCGGCGGGTGGATGAGCCGACGCCAGCGCCAGCACCAGGACGGCGAGCACGGTGCTCTTCCCGGACCGGGCGCCTCCGACGACGAGCGCGTGGCCGGTGCTGCCACTGAAGTCGGCCCACAGCAGGTCATGTCGCTGCTCGAACGGCCGGTCGACGATGCCCACCGGTATCCGCCACCGCGCGGACTCCGGCGGTGGTGGCACCGTCCGGACCAGTTCGTCGAGCACCGGGGCCACGCCGAGGGGCGGTAACCAGAGGGGGTGTGCGGGTGGCCCGTGAGGCTCGAGCCGATCGATCCACAGCTCCGACAACGTGGGCGACCCGTTGTCGATGGCGGGTGTGATCCGCTGCTGCACAACGGGTTCCGGCCGATCGCTGCGCCGGCGGGCGGTGAACAGCCGGACGCTCTCGTCGGCGGCACCGCGGGCGCCCTCGCCGGCGGCCGGCGCTGCTGCCGGTGCCGCACCCGACACGTAGGCCGCCGTGAACGCCACCGGTTCGCCCGCTCCGGTCTTGAGGTAGCCGACGCCCGGCGTGGGCGGCAGCCGGTAGGCCACGTCGAGGTCCAGGACGGCGCGGGAGTCGGCGGCGGAGAACGTCTTCAGCGCGATCCGGTAGGACAGGTGGGCGTCGAGACCGCGCATCCGGCCCTCCTCCAACCGTTGTGACGACATCAACAGGTGCACGCCGAGTGATCGACCGAGACGTCCCAGCGTCACGAACGTCTCGGCCAGGTCAGGATGCTGGACGAGCAGCTCGGTGAACTCGTCACAGACGACGACCAGCGCCGGGAGCGGCCGCAGCCGCGGGTCACGGGTACGGGCCCGTTCGTACTCCACCGCGGAGGCGACGTTGCCGGCCCGGCGCAACAATTCCTGCCGTCGCTGGAGCTCCCCGGTCAGCGCGTCCCGCATCCGGGCGACCAGAACGGACTGGTCGGCCAGGTTGGTGATCACGGCAGCGACATGAGGGAGCCGCTGCAGGGCCAGGAATCCGGCACCGCCCTTGAAGTCGATCAGCACGAGGTTGAGATCCTGCGAGGAGTGGGTGGCGGCCAGCGCCAGCACCACCGTGCGCAGCAGCTCGGACTTGCCGGACCCGGTGGCGCCGACGAGGAGTCCGTGCGGCCCCACCCCTCCGTGGGCCGCCTCCTTCAGGTCGAGATGCACTGGTGTGCCGGCACTGTCGACACCGATCGGGACACGCAACCGGTCCCCGGATGCGGTACGGACCTGCTGAACCTCCGGGCGGAGATCCCCCGGCACGGTCAGCCCCAGGAGTTCGGGCAGACCGGACGGCACGCCCCTCGCCGCCACCGCCCCACCGGCCCGATCCGGAGCCGCCGCCAGCTGCCTCGCCAGCGCCCTCGCTGCGGCCTCGCCCAGCCGGTCGGCGGTGCCCCACGGCACGAGACGGCCATGATCGACGCGATGGAGAGCACCATCCACGACGGACAGCGCCCGCTCTGCGTGATGCTCCTCGGACCGGACGCCCGGCAGGGCGAGCACCAGCGGCGGGTGGCCCGGAGCCGGCCCGGCGCAGACCATGTCCAGGACGCGTCGCGACTGGAGGACGCAGACGAGGAGCACGGCGCAGCGGGGATCCTGCGCACCGAAGCGGCTGATCCACTGCCGGGCCACCAGCGCATCAGCGGTCCGCCGCGGACCGTCGGTACCGAAGGCTCCGTGGTGCGGAAGCCACTTGAGCCAGTCCCATCCGGTCACGTCATCAGGGGCCAGGAGCACGAGGTGGCCCCGGGTCGGTGCGGACGACCGCGCCCACTGCACGACCATCGCCCGGGCGAGATCGGCGGCGT
The DNA here is from genome assembly GCA_963700115.1 of uncultured Actinomycetota bacterium. Taxonomy (GTDB): domain Bacteria; phylum Actinomycetota; class Actinomycetes; order Mycobacteriales; family Nakamurellaceae; genus Nakamurella. The sequence continues at coordinate 3,072,351 of OY969473.1, forward strand.
CCGCGCCGATCAGCACCCACGGGCGACCGGGGGCCAGGTCCACGGTCAGCGGCATGGCGGCCGTCGTGGCGTGGCTGCGCTCGAACCACCGGCGTGCGAGCTCCGCGAAGGGCTCGGGCTGGGCGTCGGGGTCGTCCTCGGGCCACTCGGCGTGCACCACCACCGGCACCATCCCCACACCGACCCGGACCGTCGACGCCGCTCCCGCGCCGACGGGCACCGCTGAGCGCCGCACTCCCGGCGCCGGGTGGCGGCGGTGAGCCGCCTCCCGGAGCGCCGACTCCCGGCCGGCCAGCTCGCTCCGGGCCCGGCCCAGCCGGCGCAGGAAGCGGTCGCGGTCCGCGGCCACGGCGGCGGCCGGCTTGGTCCCGCGGCCTCCTCCGGACGCCATCATCCCGATCAGCGACGCCACCATCAGACCGCCCATCAACAACGACGTGGTCCCGCCACCGCCGATGACGAGAAACCCCACCGTGCCCGCCATCATCACCAGGGGCAGCAGCAGCACGAACACGCTGCGCGGTGCCGGCGCATCGAGCACCGGAACCGCCGGAAGGGCGACAGCTGTTGTGCTGGAACCGGTATCGCAATGCGACACGGCGTTCCTCCCCCGGAAGACGTGGCGGTGGACAACTCCACCGGACCATCGAGCGGCAACCATACGATGGCGGCTCGTCGCCGCGGGGCCTCTGTCCACATCGCACCCGTTCCGGCATCCAAGCCCCTGTTGCACCACCCTCGAGCCCCCGGAAAGGGTCGGTCGATGATCGCCGCCACCCCCTCGACGCACCGACGCATCAGCGTCCTCACACCACTCGCGAGGCTGGATGTGGTGGTTCCCGGTGACCTGCCGGTCGCTGAACTGGTGCCGGTCGTCGCCGACCTCGCCCGGATCGGCGAGGATGCCGGCGGCGACGGGTGGCAACTCGGTCGGGTCGGGCGCGCCGCGTTGTCGCCCGAGCAGTCCCTGGATTCGGCCGGCATCCGGGACGGCGACCTGCTCGATCTGCGGCCCTCGTCGTTGACCGTGGTCGGACCGGTGCACGACGAGATCACCGACGTGGTCGCCGCAGTCGCGGCGGAGCGGGTGCGACGATGGTCCCTCCCGCGGCGTCTCACCGCCCTACCGGCGGGGGCCGTCCTCCTCGGCGGCGCGGTCGGATGGGCCTGGTGGCACCGCGCCGCGGCTGCCGGAACCGGAGCGGCACTCGCCGTGGTGCTGCTGGTCGCGGCTGTCCTCGCGGCCCGGCGCCACCGGCCCCTGCTCGCGACCGGACTGGGCGCCGCGTCGATCGCTTTTGCCGCCGTCGCCGCGGCCGGCATCGTTGCGACAGGTGTCACCGTCGGGACGGTGGTCGCCGGCACCGCGATGATCGGCGCGCCTCTCGTAGGTCTGGCGACCAGGACCGGACTGCCCGTCTTCACCGCACTCACCGCTGCCGGTGCCGGTGTTGTCGCGGGAAGTGTGGCCACTCAAGCGTTCTCGCTTTCGACCGTCGAGTGCGCCGTCGGAGTGGTGGTGGTCGGGACGTCGCTGCTGCCGGTGGTGCCCCGCTGGTCGGCTCGCATCGCAGGCCTGGGGCGGCGGAGTGGCGCGGGGAGCACCGACGGCGTCGCGCCGACCGGGGTCGCCCTCGACGCGATGCTGATCGCCGCCCGGCGGGGGCTGTCGATCGCCCTGGGACTGGATGCAGCGGCGGCCTGCTTGGTGACCGGCGCGGCACTCGTGCTGATCCGAGCCGGGGGTCCATGGTCGGTGTCGCTGGCCGCGATCGCGCTGTTGCTGCTGCTGCTGCGGTCCCGCGCAGTGGACGTGCCCGGGCAGGCGATGGCGCTGAGCGTCCCTGCCGTCCTCGGGCTGATCGCGGGTGCGGCGCTGCTGGCCCCACTGCTACCGCCGGTGGCTGACCCGTGGGTACCGATCGGCGCGGCCGCGGCCGCGGCGGGTGCGCTGCTGTTCGGGTGTGCCGACCCGGGGCGCGCCGGCTCGCCCGCCGCCCAGCGGGTGGGACGCCTCCTCGAGGGTGCACTGGTCCTGGCGGTGGTGCCTGTCGCCGTGGCGGCCGTCCAGGGCTACAGCCGGCTGCGTCACCTCTGAACTCGATAAACCCACTCCGGAGCCGATGTGGTCAGCCTCCTGCTGCCGCTCCGGCTACCGGGGCACCGTCGGATCCAGCGCTGCCGATCCCGGGATCCCAGATGCGGTCCGCGCTCTCGGTCGCCAAGGCCGGCCCCGGCGGTAGGACGTCGAGCACCGCGGACGGCGCATCGGGCCACCCGTGGGTGCCCGCCGTCAATCCGAGCCGTTCGGGCACATCGTCGCCTACCGGATGGGCCACGCCGAGATCTGTGACCAGGAAGCCGGTCTCGAGTCCACCGTTGCCGTCGGCCCGGCGCACGACGGCACCCCCACCGGGCGCCACCTGCACCTGGTCGACAGACCCGCCGACCGCGACGACCGGCGTGGCCGGGTCGAGCGAGACTGCCGTCGTGACAGACCATCCCGTGGACGTGCCCTGCCATGCGAGACAGACCACAGGCGCAGACGCAGCGGCGAGCCGCGGCGCCACGGCGGGCAGGCCGGCGGACGAACTGCGCTGCTCGCGGGTCTCCCGGAGGCCTCCGAGCCGGCCGGTGTCGACCTCGACGAGTGCGGCGCCGGTGCGGGCGAGCAGCAGATCCGCCATGACCGGAGTGATCGACTCGACGCCGTCCCGGTGGACCAGCTGGAGCGTGGACCGGCCATCGGCCTGCGCCGATCGCAACACCGTCCCGACGTCGACGCGTCCGCCGTCGGTTCGTCGGACCTCGACGGCACCGGGAGAGCCGGCTCCGGTGGGTGCGGCCACCTCGACCGGATCTGCAGCGGGCAACGCTGCCAGCAGTGCGGGGCTGACGGGCCGCGGCGTGACGCCCTCCAGCCCGAGCGCCTGGACCAGCGGTCGGTCCTCGAGGTCCACCGGGAGCCGTCGCCCCGCCCAGAGCAGGAAGGCGTGCTGGACACCGCGCGCCCCCGCGTCGACGACGAGAACCGCTTCCTCGACGGACAGGGTCCTCCCGGGTGCCGCGACCCCGACGACGGCCGTCGAGGTGACCACACCGCCGGCGCCGGACGCATCGCACAGGGACCATCCGGTCGCGAACAGCCGGTCCTGCGGCGGCAGCGCGGCAGGCGCTCCCATGATGCCCAGCATCCGACCGCGGGGTGCACCGGCGATGTCTTCGGCGGAGACCGTGAGCGGGTCGACGGGGGTCGGCCGGTCGGCGGCCAGCAGCGCCGACGTGAGGTTGAGCGCCGGATGCAGCACCCCGTCCCGATGGAGGAAGACGGCTCCGGAGTCGGAGTCGACCAGCACCGCGGCGCCGGACCAGTCCGGCGCCGGCCGGGCGATGGCCAGGACCCCGGCGACCGCCAGCATCACCACCGCCAGCGCATAGGACGCGACGGTGCACCGGCGGGGCAGCCGACCCGGGTCGTGGTCCGGCAGGGTGGTGCCGAGCGTGAGGGCCCATTCGACCCGCCGACGCGCGAAGCGGTGGGCCCGTAGGTGCGCCGGCCCCGTGACGCGTCTGTGCATGACGTTCCTCCCCTGGGTCCGATGACCGTCCGGCGACCATCGGACCCGGGCGACCGTAGCCACCGCCGGTCCCCTCCGATCCGGTTGTCCACAAGGGGATACGGACGCCCGCCCGATGTGGACGGAGCCCGGCGCCGCCGGGCCGGCTCCTACGGTGGGCGCACTGGCGGCTTGCAGTGCCGCCCGGTGGCAGCACCGATCGGACGGAGGAACAACCCGTGGTGGGGCAGGAAGGCGGGCAGCGGCGGACGGGGACCTGCAACCGGTTCGCCCGGTGGTCGGCGGCCGCGGTCGCCCTGGCAGTCATGGTCACCGGGGTGGGTGGGCCGTCACCCGGACTGCCCACGGCGGGAGCCGGCGTCGCGCTCGTCGCCGTCGGGCTGGCAGCGGGGATGTCCGTCGTCGCGGCCCAGCTCGGGCCGGCGTCGGTGGGGTTGGCCGTCCGCCGGTGGCGCCGACGGCCGTGCGTCGACCTCATCGGTTCCCTCGTACCGCTCGCGTCCCCGACGACACGAGGTCGTTCCGACGTCGACGGTGCGCTGTCCTCAGTACTGGTCCACGGCCGGTACCTGCTGGCGGTGCTGGAGGTGCAGCCACCCGTGGATCGGGAAGACCCGCTACCGACGACCTACCTGAAGGCGCTCACGCCGCTGCTGGACGCAGGCGGCATCCACGTCGCCGAGATCCGCTGGGTGCAGTCGCCCGGCACCCGGTCGGCGGCGACCGGGAGGTCCGGGAGGTCCGGGCGGCCCCGCACGCTGGTGGTGTTCCGGATCGACGTCATCGTCAACGAGGCGGCGATCCGCGCACGCGGCGGTGACGAACGGGGCGCCCGCTCCGTCGTGGCGGTGACGGTGACCAGGGCGGTGGCGCTCCTGCGCTCGCTGGGTGCCCGACCTCGACTCCTCGACACGACCGCGGCCCTCCGTGCCCACGCCGAACTGGGCGCCCCGCCGATGGCGCACGACCGGGGACCGCGCACTGTCCAGCCGCCTGCACCGGATCACGAGAGCCGCCGACAGCTGCGCCGCTCCGGTCGCTGGTACCGGCTGTTCCGCATGGACGCGACGACGGCGACCCCTGGACCACCGTGGGCGACGGAACGGTCGTCGCCGCGGCTGTCGGTGGACCCGGCGGACGTGACCGCGCGTCTCGGGCGGGCCGGGGAGGCCGCGCTGCGGGACATCGTCACCACCAGCTGGATCCGCGCCGGTCCCGGCGGGGTGGTGACAGGCGGATGCGTCCGCCTCGGCGCCGATGCCGTCCGGGGCCTCGATCACCTGGAACGGACGCTCCGCGAACGCCTCGGTGACGGAGCCGGCGCGCTACGGATCGCCGTCGACGAACAGCAGCCGATGTTCGTGGACAGCCTGCCGCTGGGCGGTCCGGGCTTGTAGACCCCGCGAGCGCGCTGAGCGGTCAGCCGCGACCGTCGCCGACAGCCGCATCGCCCCGGGCGGGGTCCGCCGGGCCGGCAGCCGCTGGCGCCGGGGGTGTCTGCCGCACCGCGCGGGTCATCGTGGCCCGCCGGTGCAAGGCATCCGCGTCGGGGTAGTCGACCCGCATCAGGGTCAGTCCACGGGCCGGCGCCCCATGGACGGCGCCGGTCCGCACCTGCGCCGCCAGGAGCTCACGGGGCCGATCGACCGGGGTGCGGCCGTCGCCGACGGCCAGCAACGCTCCGACCAGGGAGCGGACCATCGAGTGGCAGAACGCATCGGCGGAGACGTCGACCGCCAGCACGCCGGGCTCGTCCGGCAGTGCCCGGACGGCCAGCGTCTGGAGCTCCCGGATGGTGGAGGCCCCGTCGTGCGCCGGCTTGCAGTAGGCGGCGAAGTCGTGGAGACCGAGGAGCACCCGTCCGGCATCGGCCATCCGGCGGGCGTCCAGCGGACGTGACCAGGCCAGCGTGTCGCGGCGACGCAGTGGGTTGACGCCGAACTCGGTGGCCGCGATCCGGTATCGGTAGTGCCGCCGCAACGCGGCGAAACGGGCGTCGAAGCCATCGGGCGCCAGGGTGATCCGACGGACCCGTACGTCGTCGTCCAGCAGCCCGGCGAGACGCCGCAGCAGGCCGAACGCGCCACGGTCCCGCGGGTCGGACGACTCCTCCACCCCCGGGGCCGACCGGCGGGCCAGCCCGGTGAGGACGTCCGAATCGACGTCGATGTGCGCGACCTGTCCGAGGGCGTGCACTCCGGCGTCGGTGCGGCCCGCCACCACCAGCGGCACCGGTTGCCGGAACAGCACCGCCAGCGCGGCCGACAACTCCCCCGCCACTGTCCGGCGGCCGGGCTGTGCGGCCCAGCCCGAGAAGTCGGTGCCGTCGTAGCTGAGATCCAGCCTGAGTCGGACGGACGACGGTGCGAGCACCGGCCCCGTCCCGGTCGAATCCGCACCGGGAACGCCGACGGACCCGGCGGTGGGAGCGGGAAGCTCTCCACCACCGGGTCCGTCGGGGAGGTGCGTCATGCCGTGAGGCCGGGAGCCGGCCGCACTCCGGGACCTACTTGCTGGTCTCGGCGTCGTCCGCCGGGGCGGCGTCGGCGCTCTCGGCGGCCGGGGCTTCGACAGCGGCGTCCTCGGCCGGGGCCTCGGTCACCTCCGCCGCGGTGTCGTCGGCAACGGTGTCATCAGCCACGGTCCCGTCAGCAACGGTCTCGTCGGCAACGGTCTCGTCAGCAACGGCCTCGTCGGCGATCGGCGCGGCGGCGGCGCCGGCCTTGGCCTGCTTCGGGCGGTCGGCGTTGCTGGAGGTCGAGGCGGCACGACGGGCCACCCGTGAGGCGGCCGAGGTCACGGTCTCCTCGGTGATGATCTCGATGATCGCCATCGGGGCGTTGTCGCCCTTGCGCGGCAGCAGCTTCACGATGCGGGTGTACCCACCCGGACGGTTGGCGACGGCCGGCGCGATCTCGGCGAACAGGGTGTGCACGACGTTCTTGTCGCTGATCACCTTCATCACCTCGCGACGCGAGTGCAGGGTGCCCCGCTTTGCCGAGGTGATCAGCTTCTCGGCCAGCGGACGGACGCGCTTCGCCTTCGCCTCGGTGGTGGTGATCTTGCCGTGCTCGAACAGCGACTGCGCCAGGTTGGCCAGGATCAGTCGCTCGTGGGCCGGCGATCCGCCGAGGCGGGGACCCTTCGTGGGGGTGGGCATGAGGTGCTCCTGCAGTCGTTCCGCGGGAGGTGGTTCCCGCTGTCTGGGCGATCGGAGCGGAGCCGGTTCCCCGGCTCCGCCCGATCAGGGCTGGTGGTGGTCCCGCCGGGGCGGTCCCGGGTCGGCTCCGGGGAGCCGACCTCCGTGCAGGTCCCGGCCGTCTCCGGCCCGGGACGAGCAGATCGTCAGATCTGCTCCGTCTCGGCGTAATCGGTCTCGGTGGTCTCTTCCTCGTCCGACCAGTCGTCGTTGGCGTAGGCCAGCGCGGCGGTCGCCGGGTCGAACCCGACCGGGGAATCCTTGAGCGACAGGCCCAGACCAGCGAGCTTGATCTTCACCTCGTCGATCGACTTCTGGCCGAAGTTGCGGATGTCCAGCAGGTCCGCCTCGGTACGGCCCACGAGCTCACCCACGGTGTGGATGCCCTCGCGCTTGAGGCAGTTGTAGGAGCGGACGGTGAGGTCCATCTCCTCGATCGGCAGCGAGAACGCGGCGATGTGGTCCGCCTCGGCCGGCGACGGCCCGATCTCGATGCCCTCGGCCGCGGTGTTCAGCTCGCGGGCGAGACCGAACAGCTCGACCAGGGTGGTACCGGCCGACGCCAGGGCGTCACGCGGGGAGATGGAGGACTTGGTCTCCACGTCCAGCACGAGACGGTCGAAGTCGGTGCGCTGCTCGACGCGGGTCGCTTCCACGCGGTAGGTCACCTTGAGGACCGGCGAGTAGATGGAGTCGACCGGGATCCGGCCGATCTCGGCGCCGACGACCTTGTTGGGCGCCGCGGGGACATAGCCCCGACCGCGCTCCACCACGAGCTCGATCTCCAGCCGACCCTTGCTGGTCAGCGTGGCCAGGTGCAGCTCGGGGTTGTGCACGACGACCCCGGCCGGCGGCGCGATGTCCTCGGCGGTGACCTCACCCGGGCCCTGCTTGCGCAGGTACATGGTGACCGGCTCGTCCTCCTCGGAGGACACGACCAGCTCCTTGAGGTTCAGGATGAGCTCGGTGACGTCCTCCTTCACCCCCGGGACGGTGGTGAACTCGTGCAGCACACCGTCGATGCGGATGCTGGTGACCGAGGCGCCGGGGATGGACGACAGCAGCGTGCGCCGCAGCGAGTTGCCGAGGGTGTAACCGAAGCCGGGCTCGAGCGGCTCGATGACGAAGCGCGAGCGGCTGCCCGTGATCGTCTCTTCGGTCAGTACGGGGCGCTGAGAGATCAGCACAGGGGTCCTCCTTGATCGGTGGCATCCGCTATATGACGCCACGTTCCGACGGGCACGGTCCGCTATATGACCGGGCCCGGTACCGCTGACACACCACCGCACCCACCCCGTGCGGGGCGGGTGCGGACGATGGCTTACTTCGAGTAGAACTCGACGATCAGCTGCTCGCTGATCTGGGTGTCGATCTGGGCGCGGATCGGCAGCGAGTGGATGAGCACCCGGAGCGAGTTCGGCACGACCTGCAGCCAGGCCGGCGTGGGCCGGTCACCGTAGGACTGGCGGGCCAGCTCGATCGGGAACTTCTCGACCGACTGCTTGCGCACGTCGATGATGTCGTACTGGCTGACGCGGTAGGACGGAACGTCCACGCGCTGACCGTTGACGGTGAAGTGACCGTGGCTGACCAGCTGGCGCGAGTGCCGACGGGTCCGCGCCAGGCCCGCGCGGTAGATCACGTTGTCCAGCCGCGACTCGAGGATCTGCAGCAGGGTCTCGCCGGTCTTGCCGGGCCGGGACGCCGCTTCCTCGTAGTACCGACGGAACTGCTTCTCCATCACGCCGTAGCTGAAGCGGGCCTTCTGCTTCTCCTGCAGCTGCGACAGGTATTCCTTCTCCTTGGAGCGCGCACGGCCGTGCTGCCCGGGAGGGAACGGACGCTTCTCGAAAGCCGCGTCGCCACCGACCAGGTCGGTCTTCAGGCGACGGGACTTCTTGGTCATGGGACCGGTGTATCTAGCCATTTCTCAATCTCCCCGTCTCAGACCCGGCGCCGCTTGGGCGGCCGCGTCCCGTTGTGTGCCTGCGGGGTGACGTCGGAAATCGCACCGACCTCGAGTCCAGCGGCCTGCAGCGAACGAATCGCCGTCTCGCGACCCGAACCCGGGCCCTTGACGAACACGTCCACCTTCTTCATGCCGTGCTCGATCGCCTTGCGGGCGGCACTCTCGGCCGCCATCTGCGCGGCGAACGGGGTGGACTTACGAGAGCCCTTGAACCCGACGTGACCGGCCGAGGCCCACGAGATGACCGCACCGGTGGGATCGCTGATCGAGACGATGGTGTTGTTGAACGTGCTCTTGATGTGAGCGTGGCCGTGGGCCACGTTCTTCTTCTCTTTACGCCGGATCTTCTTCGGGGCTCCAGCGCCCTGACGAGTCTTGGGGGGCACTGTGCTTACCTAGCCTTCTTCTTGCCGGCGATGGTCTTCTTCGGACCCTTACGGGTACGGGCGTTGGTCTTGGTGCGCTGACCGCGGACCGGCAGGTGACGGCGGTGACGGATGCCCTGGTAGGACCCGATCTCCATCTTGCGACGGATGTCGGCCTGCACCTCGCGGCGCAGGTCACCCTCGACCCGGTAGTTGGCCTCGATCTGGTCGCGGAGGGCGAGGACGTCCTCGTCGGTCAGATCCTTGCTGCGCAGGTCCGGGCTGATGCCGGTGGCCGTGAGCAGCTCGAGCGCGCGGGTGCGCCCGATTCCGTAGATGTAGGTGAGTGCGATCGCCATCCGCTTGTCGCGGGGGAGATCGACACCGGCGAGACGTGCCATGTGGCGAACGCTCCTTCGGTACTCGGAGGTGTCGGTCGTGATCCGTCCCTGATCGATCAGGGCCCCGGCCTCCGACCGGGGGTGTCCGTCCGGTGCTGCTGGACGGCTGGAATCACGATGCTTCTGGACGGCCCGTCCACTTCTCGGACGGGCGCAGCCCCGGGGCTCAGCCCTGGCGCTGCTTGTGACGAACGTTCTCGCAGATGACCATGACGCGGCTGTGGCGACGGATCACCTTGCACTTGTCACAGATCTTCTTGACGCTCGGCTGGACCTTCATGGGGCACTTCTTCCTGCAGGCACGTGCCTGCTGTAGCGCTGCTTACTTGTAGCGGTACACGATCCGTCCCCGCGACAGGTCGTAGGTGGAGAGCTCCACCACGACGCGGTCCTCGGGGAGGATACGGATGTAGTGCTGCCGCATCTTGCCGCTGATATGAGCCAGAACCCGGTGGCCGTTTTCCAACTCCACCCGGAATGACGCATTCGGAAGAGCCTCTACAACCCTGCCCTCGACTTCGATGGCACCGTCTTTCTTGGCCATATCCTCCGCAATCCGCTGACGTATCCGTTTTCCTTGCCGTACTACCCAGCCGTTCGTGCGCTGCTGGTCCTTCTCTGCTGCTGGTCCTTCTCTGCTGCAGGTACTGCACTGCACACCAGTACTGCGCAACACCCGGCATGCCTGCACCGGAACAGCCCACCGGGCGCTCCGGACACAGCACAAACCAACCAGTTCGGGACGACCCGGCTGGCTGGCTCGGCAATCCTGGGGCATGTCGTGCGGTGGGTCCCGGTGTCCGCGAGGGGACTCCTGGCCACTGCACTCCGGCGCAGATCAATTGTCGCCGACCGGCCGGACCCTGGGGATCCACGATCGGACAACGGACATGATGCAACGCCGGACATGCCGACTACTCAGTGTACGTCTCGACGGGCCGATCGACCAAACGCCGATGCCGATGGACTCAGCTGTGCTGGACCACCGGCCGGTACAGCGCCTCCGGACGCCCGACGGCACGTTGCCGCAGGCTGCGCGCCAGGATGCCCGCGTCGGCGAGGTAGTCGAGGTAGCGCCGCACCGTGAGCCGGGAGGCGCCGACCGCCGATGCGACCGCGCTGGCGGACAGCCCTGGCGGTTCGTCCGCCGGCGGTACCGTCGCGGTCTGACTGCAGCACTCCCGGACGACCGTGGTGATGGCGTCCAGGGTGTCGGGCCGCATTCCCAGCGGCAGACCGGCGCGGCCGGCGCGGATGCGTCGAGGGGTCCGTTCCGCCGGTCCCTGGACCGCAGGCCGCGCGGCCGCCCAGGAGACCAGGGTGTCACGGAACGTGTCGAAGCTGAACGGCCGGACGAGCTCGCCGGCCACCCCGGCGGGCGTCGGACCGCCGGCCGTGATGATGCGGTCCTCGTGGGCACTCGCCAACAGCACTTCTCCACCAAATCCCTGTTCGCGGAGCCGTGCGGCCAGCTCCACCCCGTCGGCGTCCGGGAGCCGACGGTCCATCAGCACCAGGTCGACGTCGCCCTTGGCCAGCCGACGCAGTCCCGCCGCGGCACTCCCGACGGTGGCGGTGGTTCGAAACCCGGGCAGCCGGTTCACGTAGGCGCCCTGTGCGCGGGCCGCCGTCCGGTCGACGGCGATGACCAGCACGTTGACCACTGTCGCCACGCCGATCTCCGTTTCGGATCGAGAATCATCGATGACCCCTGGACGGGGACGCTCCGCCGTGTCGATCACGTCGGGCGGCGTCAGCGGCCGTTACCCGACTGACACCCACGAATGGTGACACACCCACCCGTTGAGCCCAAGATGTTCGAGAGCACGTTCTGCTCTGTTCGATACGCCGTCACTGTCTGCGACGACCACGACGCAGCAGTCGAGGCGGCGGGATCACGATCGTGTCGCCGATCGCCGTCAGCGCCCGTCAGGAAGGCCGGGTCAGTCGAGGGCGACGGGGGTGACGCCGTAGGGCGCCAGTCCGGCCACTCCCCCGTCGGCGGCGCTGAGCACACAGATACCGTCATCGGTGATGGCGATGCTGTGCTCGACATGGGCCGCCCGGGAACCGTCCTTGGTCACCACGGTCCAGTGATCATCCAGCTCGCGGGACGCGCCCGTCCCCAGGGTCAGCATGGGCTCGATGGCCAGCGCGGTGCCGGCGGGGATCTTGAGGCCCTTGCCCTGCCGGCCGTGGTTGGGCACGAAGGGGTCCATGTGCATGGCGGTGCCGATGCCGTGGCCGCCGTAGCCGTGCACCTCGCCGTACCGGCGCCCGTCGTGGGCACCGCTCTTGCGCACGCTGCCCTCGATGGCGGACGTGATGGCGCCGAGCTTGCCACCGGGACGGGCGGCGGCGATGCCGGCCCACATGGCGTCAACGGCAGCGGCGATGAGGTCCACCTCGTCCATCGACGGCGGTTCGCCGACGTGCACCGACACGGCCGAGTCGGAGTGCCAGCCGTCCAGGATGCACCCGCAGTCGATGGACAGCAGGTCACCGTCGCGCAGCACCCGCTTCGCCGACGGGATGCCGTGCACGATCTCCTCGTTCACCGATGCGCAGATCGTGCCGGGGAAGCCGTGGTAGCCCTTGAAATTCGACACCGCACCGGCGTCGGAGATGACCTGGGCACCGACGGCGTCGACGTCGGCGGTGGTCATCCCGGGGGCGACAGCGGCCTTCATCGCGGCGATCGCACGAGCCAGGATGAGACCCGACGCCCGCATGGCCTGCAGTTCGCCCCGGGTCTTGAGTTCGATGCCCTTCGACACGGCTCAGCCGTGTTCCAGGTCACTGCGGCCGAGCGCCCGCAGGATGCGGTGCTGCACCTCGGTGACTTCGCCGACGCCGTCGACCTCGAGCACCAACTCGCCGTAGAACTCGAGGAGCGGCACCGTCTCTGCGTGGTAGATCGCCAACCGGCGGTGGATCGCGTCGGCGGTGTCGTCCGCGCGGCCACGGGCCATCATCCGCTCGAGCAGCACCTCGTCGGGTGCGCTCACGACCAGCACGCTGGTCAGCGCCGACTTGTGCTCCTCGAGGACCTCACCGAGCCACTTGGCCTGCGACAGGTTCCGGGGGAAGCCGTCGAGGATCCAGCCGGACGCCATGTCGTCGTCGCCGAGCCGGGCGGCGACCATCGAACTGGTGACCTCGTCCGGGACGAGTTCGCCCTTGTCCATGTAGGACTGCGCGGTCCTGCCGAGTTCGGTGCCGTGGCCGATGTTGAGCCGGAACAGATCGCCGGTGGACACGTGCGGCACTCCGAGGTTCTCGGCCAGCAACGTGGCCTGCGTGCCCTTGCCCGCACCTTGCGGGCCCACGATCAGCACTCTCATCAGCGCAGGAACCCTTCATAGTTGCGTTGCATCAGCTGGGTCTCGATCTGTTTCACCGTGTCGAGACCGACGCCGACCATGATGAGCACCGCAGTACCGCCGAAGGGGAAGTTCTGGTTGTTGCCGTCGCCGGTGACGTCGAGGAACAGATTGGGCAGGATCGCCACGATACCCAGGTACAGCGACCCGGGCAGGGTGATGCGGCTGAGCACGAACTGGAGGTACTCGGCGGTCGGTCGTCCCGGTCGGATACCGGGGATGAACCCGCCGTACTTCTTGAGGTCGTCCGCCCGCTCGGTCGGGTTGAAGTTGATCCCGACGTAGAAATAGGTGAAGAAGACGATCAGCGCGAAGTACAGCGCGATGTGCGACCAGGTGCCCTGCGCAATGATGTTCTGCTGCACCCACAGCTGCCAGCCACCGGTGAAGTTGCCCTCGGCGTCGACGGACGGGTTGCCGACCAGCTGGATCAGCAGGGTGGGGATGTAGAGCAGCGAGGTCGCGAAGATGACCGGGATGACACCCGCCTGGTTGACCTTGAGCGGCAGGTAGGTCGTGGTGCCGCCGTACTGCTTGCGGCCGATCATCCGCTTCGCGTACTGGACGGGGAGGCGGCGCTGGCCCTGCTCGACGAACACGACCGCAGCGATGACCAGCAGTGCGATCAGGATGAAGATCGCCAGGATGACGCCGTTGGAGTTGTTGAGGATCGTGCTGCCCTCGTTGGGGATGCGCGCCGCGATCGAGGAGAAGATCAGCAGCGACATACCGTTGCCGATCCCCCGGTCGGTGATCATCTCGCCCATCCACATGATGACCGCGGTACCGGCCGTCATCGTGAGCACCAGCACGAGCAGCGCCAGCGTGGACTGGTCCGGGATGATCTGGTCGCCGACGGAGCAGCCGGCGAACATGGTGCCGTTGAGCGCCAGCGCCAGGAAGGCCGCGGATTGCAGCAGCCCCAGGCCGATGGTCAGGTACCGGGTGTACTGGGTCATCTTGGCCTGGCCGGCCTGACCCTGGCGCTTGAGTTGCTCGAAGCGCGGGATGACCACCGTCAACAGCTGCACGATGATGCTGGCGGTGATGTAGGGCATGATCCCGAGCGCGAACACGCTCAGCCGCAGCAGTGCGCCACCGGAGAACAGGTTGAGCAGGGTGTAGACGTCGGCCGCGCCGCCCGACTGCTCCTGGATGCACTGATCGACCACCGAGTACGAGACACCGGGCGACGGAATGGCCGCCCCGAGCCGGTAGATGGCGATCATGGCCAGCGAGAAGAGGATCTTCTTACGCAGGTCGGGCGTCTTGAGCGCCGACACGAACGCGGTGAGCAATGATCCTCCTGGCTTTGCCACCGCCGAGCACTCCGTGCGGTGGTGACGTGTTCGCGCGGCGGACCGCGCGCTTGAGACATGGTGCTGAAACTGCTGTCGACACCCCGGACGAACCACCCGCGAAACGCGCAGAGGGATGCCCGACCCCAAACTCTAACCCACCCGGGGCCCGGGCCGACCCTGTTGCAGCCGCGCCACCCGGGCGGCGCAGCCGCCGCCCGGACCGCTCACCTGCTGTCACTGCCGGCACGCCGAAGTGCGGTGCCGCACAGACTTTCTCGAGGTACGGCCGGACCCGTATCGGGCCCGGAACGACACATGCCCCCCGGCCCGAAGGCCGGAGGGCATGGAGAACACGTCGGAACTACAGCGCGGTGGCGCTGCCGCCGGCCGAGGCCAGCTTGTCCTTCGCCGAGCCGGAGAACGCGTGCGCGCTCACCTGCAGCGAGACGCCGGCGATGTCGCCGTCGCCGAGCACCTTGACCAGCTGGCCGCTGCGGACAGCGCCCTTGCCGACCAGGTCCTCGACGGACACGGAGCCACCCTGCGGGAACAGCGTTGCAAGCTGCCCCACGTTGACCACCTGGTAGGTGGTGCCGAAGCGGTTCTTGAAGCCCTTCAGCTTCGGGAGCCGCATGTGGATCGGAACCTGACCACCCTCGAACCCGGCGGGGGTGTTCTTGCGGGCGCCGGTGCCCTTGGTGCCACGACCGGCGGTCTTGCCCTTCGAGCCCTCACCACGGCCGAGACGGGTCTTCGCCGTCTTGGCGCCGGGCGCGGGACGGAGGTGATGGATTTTGATCGTCACCGTTCGTCACTCCCCTTCAACTTCAGTGACCTCGATGAGGTGCCGCACGGTGTGCAGGTAGCCGCGGTTGACCGCGTTGTCCGGCACGACCACCGTGTGGTTGATGCGCTTCAGCCCGAGCGAGCGAACGGTGTTCCGCTGGTTGGGCTTGACGCCGATGATGGAACGCTTCTGCGTGACCTGGAAAGCCATGTCACACCCCCGCTCGCGCGGACAGGGCGTTCGCCTGCGCCAGCAGCATCTTGTGCGGGGCGACGTCCTCGACCGGGAGACCACGGCGGGCCGCGACCTCTTCCGGACGGACCAGACCCTTCAGACCCGCGATCGTGGC
Organism: uncultured Actinomycetota bacterium; assembly: GCA_963700115.1. Classification (GTDB taxonomy): domain Bacteria; phylum Actinomycetota; class Actinomycetes; order Mycobacteriales; family Nakamurellaceae; genus Nakamurella. The sequence continues at coordinate 3,087,683 of OY969473.1, forward strand.
GTGCACGATGTTGATCGGGTTGTCCGAGCCCAGCGACTTGCTGAGGATGTCGTGGATGCCCGCGCACTCCAGGACGGCACGCACCGGGCCGCCGGCGATGACGCCGGTACCCGGGGAGGCCGGACGCAGCAGGACCACACCGGCCGCCGCCTCGCCCTGAATGGGGTGCGGGATGGTGTCGCCGATGCGCGGCACCTTGAACATGCTCTTCTTGGCCTCTTCGACGCCCTTGGCGATGGCCGCGGGGATCTCCTTGGCCTTGCCGTAGCCGACGCCGACCGAGCCGTTGCCGTCACCGACGACGACCAGGGCGGTGAAGCTGAAGCGACGGCCACCCTTGACGACCTTGGCGACACGGTTCGTCGCCACGATGCGCTCGAGCAGCGGGTTCTTCTCTACCGGTGCGTCACGGCGGCCGTCGCGACGACCTCCGTCACGACGGTCACGACGGTCACCGTCGCGAGCGCCGCCACCGGCGGCGTTGTTGTCGCGCCGTGCGGGTCCGGGCATCAGATGTCCCTCTCGATCTTCAAAACGTGCAGTGCAGTCATGTCAGAACTCCAGTCCGGCGCCGCGGGCGGCGTCGGCCAGAGCGGCGATCCGGCCGTGATACTTGTCGCCGCCGCGATCGAACACCACGGTGGTGACGCCGGCGGCCTTGGCGCGGTCGGCGACGAGCTCACCGACGCGCTTGGCCTTGGCGGTCTTGTCAGCGGTCAGCCCGCGCAGATCGGCTTCCAGGCTCGAGGCCGACGCCAGGGTGTGGCCCTGAGCGTCGTCGACGATCTGGGCGACGATGTGCCGCGCGGAGCGGGTGACCACGAGACGCGGCCGCGCGGCGTCGCCGACGACCTTCTTGCGCAGCCGGAAGTGGCGGGTGGCCCGGGCGGTGGCCCGCTTCTGCGAGATGTTCTTGCCGGCGCGGACGCCGATCTCGGTGTTGCCTGTTTTGGTAGCCATCACTTACCCGTCTTCCCGACCTTGCGCCGCACGACCTCGCCGGCGTACCGCACACCCTTGCCCTTGTACGGGTCGGGGCGGCGCAACTTACGGATGTTCGCGGCGACCTCGCCGACCAACTGCTTGTCGATACCCTCGACGCGGAAGCGGGTCGGGGTCTCCACCACGAACGTGATGCCCTCGGGAGCCGTGACCGGCACCGGGTGCGAGTAGCCCAGGGAGAACACGAGGTTCTTGCCCTCGGCGGCGACGCGGTACCCGACGCCGACGATCTCCATCGGCTTGACGTAGCCGGTGGTGACACCGACGACCATGTTGTTGACGAGCGTGCGGGTCAGGCCGTGGCGGGCCCGCGAATCGCGCTCGTCGTCGGGACGGGTGACCGACAGCGTGCCGTCGGACTCCTTCGTCACCGAGATGGGCTCGACCACGACGTGGCTGAGGGCGCCCTTGGGGCCCTTGACCGCGACGGACGAACCGTTGATGTCGACATCGACGCCCGCGGGAACGGGGATCGGGAGCCTACCGATACGAGACATGAGGCGCTCCCCTACCAGACGTAGGCGAGGACTTCCCCGCCCACCTTCTTCTTGTGGGCCTGACGATCGGTCAGCAGCCCGTCCGAGGTCGAGATGATGGCGATGCCGAGGCCGCCGAGGACCTTGGGCAGCTCGGTCGAGCGCGTGTAGATGCGCAGACCGGGCTTGGAGACGCGCTTGATGCCGGCGAGCGAACGCTCACGGCTGGGCCCGTACTTGAGGGTGATCTTGAGCGTCTTGCCGACCGTGGCTTCCTCGGTGGTCCAGGAGCCGATGTAGCCCTCCTTGACCAGGATGTCGGCGATGTGCCCCTTCAGCTTCGAGAAGGGCATCGTCACCTCATCGTGGTACGCCGAGTTGGCGTTGCGGATGCGTGTGAGCATGTCCGCGATGGGATCCGTCATTGACATAGCAGGCTGTCGCCTCTCTCATCCTGGTCCCCAGGACGTGCTGAACACGGTCTGGGCCTGGGACGAAGTACGCGGCGCCGGTCGGCGCCAGTTGATGAATGTGGTGAGTTCACTACTACAGGGCTTGCCCTGGTGGTGCCTTCGGGTCCGAAGCTGCTGCAACGACCAGCGTGGCTTCAACGCGAAGAATGCGGCCCAGGGGCCGGATTCTTCGCGTTACCAGCTCGACTTGGTGATGCCGGGCAGTTCGCCGGCGTGCGCCATGTCGCGCAGGCAGATGCGGCACAGGCCGAACTTCTTGTACACCGAGTGCGGGCGGCCGCACTTGTTGCAACGGGTGTATCCGCGGACCTTGAACTTCGGGGTCTTCTTGGCCTTGTTGATCAGGGACGTCTTGGCCATGGTCAGTTCTCCTTGAAGGGGAAGCCGAGCTGCTTGAGCAGCGCACGGCCTTCGTCGTCGGTCGCGGCCGAGGTCACGACGGTGATGTCCATACCGCGCGGCCGGTCGATCCGGTCGATGTCGATCTCGTGGAACATCGACTGCTCGTTCAGACCGAACGTGTAGTTGCCGTTCCCGTCGAACTGGGTGGCCGACAGACCACGGAAGTCACGGATACGCGGCAGCGCGATGGTCAGCAGCCGGTCCAGGAACTCCCACATCCGGTCGCCGCGGAGGGTGACCTTGGCGCCGATGGGCATGCCCTCGCGGAGCTTGAACTGCGCGATGGACTTGCGGGCCTTGCGGACCAGCGGCTTCTGACCGGTGATGGCCGAGAGGTCGCGGACGGCACCCTCGATCAGCTTGGAGTCGCGGGCGGCCTCGCCGACACCCATGTTGACGACGACCTTGACGACGCCCGGGATCTGCATGATGTTGGCGTAGCTGAACTGCTCGTTCAGGCCGCTGCGGATCTCGTCGTTGTAGCGCTGCTTCAGCCGCGGGACCGGACGGGCGAACTCGTTGGTCGGGACACTGTTGATAGCGGTGGTCATGACAGCTCCTTACCGGTCTTGCGCGAGAAGCGGATGCGACGGGACTCGTCGCCTTCCGTGCCACGCTTGCCGACGCGGGTCGGCTTGCCGTCGTTGTCGACGACCATCACGTTGGAGATGTGGATCGCGGCTTCCTGGGTGACGATGCCGCCGGACTTCGCGCCACGCTCGGTGCTGGACACCTTGGTGTGCTTCTTGATCCGGTTGACGCCCTCGACCAGGACGCGCTGGGTGTCCGGGTAGGCCTGGATGACCTTGCCCTTCGCGCCCTTGTCCTTACCTGCGATCACCAGAACGGTGTCGCCCTTCTTCACCTTCATGGCCATGATCAGAGCACCTCCGGTGCCAGCGAGATGATCTTCATGTACTTCTTGTCGCGGAGCTCGCGGCCGACCGGCCCGAAGATGCGAGTGCCACGCGGGTCGCCGTCGGCCTTGATCAGCACAGCGGCGTTCTCGTCGAACTTGATGTAGGAGCCGTCCTGACGACGCTTCTCCTTGACGGTGCGGACGATGACGGCCTTGACCACATCGCCCTTCTTCACTCCAGCGCCGGGGATGGCGTCCTTCACGGTGGCGACGATGATGTCGCCGATACCGGCGTAGCGCCGCCCCGAGCCGCCGAGCACGCGAATGCACAGAATCTCCTTGGCGCCGGTGTTGTCAGCCACCCGGAGCCTGGACTCTTGCTGAATCACAGCAGCCCAACCTTCTCGTCTCTCCCGCGGCGTACCGCGGGAACGTGCGCACTGGTTTCGCCCTGGACCGCGACCCGGCCTCTGGCCGGCCACCCCAGGGGTGACCGGACGCATGACACACGAAAAGACAAGAGGAAGTTCGAGCAGACGCTCGACTTTTCGCTCTTGTCCGTCGGCGTGACGCCGAATCGACCCAGCGGGCTGGGCCGATCAGAAGGCACAGATTCGGGAACTGACGATGTCCTGGCAGAATTTCCGACCCTGCCAGGCCAGGGGCCGGATGCTCGCGCACCCACACCCAAGGGTCCAGAGTACCGATGGAGGTCGGGATCGCCAAATCTGTGCTGGTGGGAGCCTTGGACGCCGGCCGCGCGTCCGCCTTCTGTGCGGAATCTTCTCCCACGCCCGTTCGTTGAACCCGCTGCCGGGTCTTCCCGGCCCAAGACGACGAAGGAGTGACGATGACGACGCAGCGCGCGGTCCTCGCGGGTGGATGTTTCTGGGGCATGCAGGACCTGATCCGCAAGCAGCCAGGGGTGGTGACGACCCGGGTCGGCTACACCGGCGGCCACACCCCGAACGCCACCTACCGCAACCACGGAAACCATGCCGAGGCGATCGAGATCGAGTTCGACCCGGCGCAGACGACGTACCGGGACATTCTGGAGTTCTTCTTCCAGATCCATGACCCGTCGACGCGCAACCGTCAGGGCAACGACGTCGGCGCCAGCTACCGGTCGGCCATCTTCTACCTCGACGACGACCAGCTCGCGACGGCGAAGGACACCATCGCCGACGTCGACGCCTCCGGCCTGTGGCCCGGGAAGGTCGTCACCGAAGTGGTTCCGGCCGAGGATTTCTGGGAGGCCGAGCCCGAGCACCAGGACTACCTGGAGCGGATGCCGTGGGGCTACACCTGCCACTTCCCCCGGCCGAACTGGAAGCTCCCCCGGCGGGCGTCCGTCAGCAGCTGAGCCGTCCGCTCGCGGACCTCTCTCCCGGATCGTGGCGGCGTCGTCCCGCTCAGCGGGGACACCACGCCACGACCCGCCCACGACGATCCGGGTGCACCACGCCAGGCGAGCGAATCACGGCCAGAACAGCGGAAAGCCCCGCTCCGAACCATCGGAGCGGGGCTTTCCCGTACTGCAGGTGTTACTTGGCCTTCTCGAGGATCTCGACGAGGCGCCAGCGCTTGGTGGCCGACAGCGGTCGGGTCTCCATGAGCAGGACGCGGTCGCCGATGCCGGCGATGCCGTTCTCGTCGTGCGCCTTGACCTTGGAGGTCCGGCGGATGACCTTGGAGTACCGCGGGTGCTTGACCCGGTCCTCCAGTGCCACCACGATCGTCTTGTCCATCTTGTCCGAGACGACGAGGCCCTCGCGGACCTTGCGGTCGTTGCGCTTCACGGGCGCCTGCGCAGTCTCAGCTGCTACTTCCTGCGACTCGCTCATGCGGTCACGCCCTTTCCGTCCGGTACGACCGACAGGCCGAGTTCACGTTCGCGCATCACGGTGTAGATCCGCGCGATGTCGTGCTTCACCGTGCGCAGCCGGCGGTTGTTGTCCATCTGGCCGGTGGCCATCTGGAACCGCAGGTTGAACAGTTCTTCCTTCGACTCGCGGAGCTTGATCAACAGCTCGTCCGCGTTCAGTTCACGCATCTCATTGGCTCCGGCCATCAGGATTCACCGCCCTCACGCGTCACGATTCGGCACTTCATTGGCAACTTGTGGATCGCGCGGCGCAGCGCCTCGCGAGCCACCTCATCATTCGGGTAGCTCATCTCGAACAGCACGCGGCCGGGCTTGATGTTGGCCACCCACCACTCGGGCGAACCCTTGCCGGAGCCCATGCGGACCTCGGCGGGCTTCTTCGTCAGCGGGCGGTCCGGGAAGATGTTGATCCACACCTTGCCGCCACGCTTGATGTGCCGGTTGATGGCGATACGAGCGGACTCGATCTGCCGGTTGGTCACGTAGGCCGGCTCCAGCGCCTGGATGCCGTAGCTGCCGAAGGTGACCTGGGTTCCACCGGTGGCCATGCCCGTCCGGTGCGGACGGTGCTGCTTGCGGTGCTTCACCTTGCGGGGGATCAGCATGGCTCAGGCCTCCGTCTCTGAAGGAACCTTGGTGGCCGGGGCCGTCTGGACCTCGACCGGCACCTCGACCTCGGGGGCGCCTTCGGCCGCGGCGCGGCCCGCGTCGGTCGACGTCGGCGTGGTGCCCGAGGCACCGGAGCGACGGCCACGCGGACGCTCGGCGCGATCGCCGCCACGGGCCGGACCACCGGCGGCGCGGGACGCGGCCGCAGCGGCCTCTGCCTTCTGCTCGCCGAGGGTGCCCAGCAGGTCACCCTTGTAGATCCAGACCTTGACGCCGATACGGCCGAAGGTGGTCTTGGCCTCGAAGAAGCCGTAGTCGATGTTCGCGCGGAGGGTGTGCAGCGGCACGCGGCCTTCGCGGTAGAACTCCGAGCGGGACATCTCGGCCCCACCCAGACGTCCGGAGCACTTGACCCGGATGCCCTTGACGGCACCCGAGCGCAGGGCGCTCTGCATGGACTTGCGCATGGCGCGACGGAAGCTGACGCGGTTGGACAGCTGCTCCGCCACACCCTGGGCGACGAGCTGCGCATCCGACTCGGGGTTACGGACCTCGAGGATGTTCAGCTGCACCTGCTTGCCGGTCAGCTTCTCCAGCTGGGTGCGGATGCGGTCGGCCTCGGCGCCGCGGCGACCGATGACGATGCCCGGGCGGGCCGTGTGGATGTCCACCCGGACCCGGTCACGGGTGCGCTCGATCTCGACCTTGGAGATACCGGCGCGGTCCATGCCCTTGGCCATCAGCTTGCGGATGGCCACGTCCTCCGCCACGTACTCGGCGTAGGCCTTGTCGGCGTACCAGCGCGAGCTCCAGTCGGTGGTGATACCGAGTCGGAACCCGTGCGGGTTGATCTTCTGACCCACTAGGAGGTCCTGCCCTTCTGGTTCTGCGCCGTGCTCTGGGTCCGACGGGCTCGACTGGAACCACGGGTGTCCGAAGCGGAGACCGAGACGACTTCGATGGTGATGTGGCTGGAGCGCTTGCGGATCCGGAACGCGCGGCCCTGGGCCCGCGGCTGGAAACGCTTGGCGGTCGGACCCTCGTCGACGGTCGCAGTCGCGATGACCAACGTGCTCCGGTCGAGACCGGCGTTGTTCTCGGCGTTGGCGGCGGCGGAGGCGATGACCTTCGACACCGGCTCGGCAGCGGCCTGCGGGGCGAACTTGAGGATCGTCAGTGCGTCCTCGACCGAGCGGCCGCGGACGAGGTCGACAACGCGCCGAACCTTCATCGGCGTCATGCGCACGTACCGCGCCTGCGCCCGGGCACCCGGGAGCTGAGCTCCCTCGGTGGCCCTTGTATCTGGGCGAGCATTCATTGGCTAATTCCTCGAATGATTTTGTGTGACGGAAATCGGATACGTGCGAACTAGCCGCGACGAGCGCGACGGTCTTCCTTGACGTGGCCCTTGAAGGTCCGCGTCGGGGCGAATTCGCCCAGCTTGTGACCGACCATCGACTCGGTGACGAACACCGGGACGTGCTTACGGCCGTCGTGCACCGCGATCGTGTGTCCCAGCATGTCGGGGATGATCGTGGATCGGCGTGACCAGGTCTTGATCACCGCCTTGGAGTTCTTGTCGTTGGCGACGTCCACCTTCTTGAGCAGGTGGTCGTCGACGAACGGGCCCTTCTTGAGGCTGCGTGGCATCGTGGTTTTCCTCCTACTCGGGTGTTAGCGCTTCTTACCGGACTTGCGCCGGCGGCGGACGATCAGTGCATCACTGGCCTTGTTGGGCCGGCGGGTGCGGCCTTCGGGCTTGCCGGCCGGGTTCACCGGGTGACGGCCACCGGAGGTCTTGCCCTCACCACCACCGTGCGGGTGGTCGACCGGGTTCATGGCGACACCACGGACGGAGGGGCGCTTGCCCTTCCAGCGCATCCGGCCGGCCTTGCCCCAGTTGATGTTGCTCTGCTCGGCGTTGCCGACCTCGCCGATGGTGGCGCGGCAGCGGATGTCGACGTTGCGGACCTCACCCGACGGCAACCGGAGCTGCGCGTAGGGGCCGTCCTTGGCGACGAGCTGCACCTTCGACCCGGCGGACCGGGCCATCTTGGCGCCGCCACCGGGACGGAGCTCGATCGCGTGGACCACGGTGCCGACCGGGATGTTGCGCAGCGGGAGGTTGTTGCCGGGCTTGATGTCAGCCCCGGCTCCGGTCTCGACCTGCGCGCCCTGCACCAGCTTCTCGGGGGCGATGATGTAGCGCTTCTCGCCGTCCGCGAAGTGCAGCAGCGCGATGCGCGCGGTGCGGTTCGGGTCGTACTCGATGTGCGCGACCTTGGCCGGCACGCCGTCCTTGTCCGCCCGCCTGAAGTCGATCAGCCGGTACGCCCTCTTGTGACCGCCGCCCTGGTGACGCGCGGTGACGCGTCCGTGGACGTTGCGGCCGCCCTTGCTGTGCAGCGGTGCGATGAGCGACTTCTCGGGGGTCGTGCGGGTGATCTCGGAGAAATCTGCGACCGAGGAACCGCGGCGACCCGGGGTCGTCGGCTTGTACTTACGAATGCCCATTTAAAGATCCCTATCCCAGTTCATGTCGAAATCAGGCGCCCGTGAAGATCTCGATCGGCTTGCTGTCCGGGGACAGCGAGACGATCGCGCGCTTGGTCGACTTACGGCTGCCGAACCCGGCGCGGGTGCGCTTGCGCTTACCCGTGCGGTTCAGCGTGTTCACCGAGACGACCTTGACGGCGAAGATCTGCTCGATGGCGATCTTGATCTGCGTCTTGTTCGCGTCGGGGTGGACCTCGAAGGTGTACCGGCCGGACTCGAGAAGGCTGTAGCTCTTCTCCGAGACGATCGGCTTGAGGATGATGTCGCGAGGATCGGTGACGCTCACTGCTCCTCCTCCTTCTCTGCGGCGGGGGCCTTGGCCAGGCTGATCTCGGACGAATCGTCAGCGGCCAGCTCGACCAGTTCCCCGGCGGTGACGACCGAGACCTGCTGGAACGCCAGGAACTCGTCCAGCGCGGTCTTGGTGAAGACCACGTCGTCGGAGAGCAGCACGTCATAGGTGTTGAGCTGGTCGGCGAAGAGCAGGTGCGTCTCCGGCAGGTTGCGCAGGCTCAGCCAACCGGCCTCGTCGGTGCGCGACAGCACGATCAGCACGTTCTTGGACGACGCGACACTCGACAGCGCCGCGCGGGCGGTCTTGGTCGACGGAGTGGTGCCCTCGACCAGGGACGACAGCACGTGCACGTTGCCGCCACGGGCCCGGTCCGAGAGGGCTCCGCGCAGCGCGGCGGCCTTCATCTTCTTCGGGACCTTCTGGCTGTAGTCACGCGGCTTGGGGCCGTGCGAGATGCCACCGCCGACGAACTGCGGCGAACGGGTCGAACCCTGACGGGCGCGGCCGGTGCCCTTCTGGCGGTACGGCTTCTTGCCGCCACCGGAGACCTCGGCACGCGTCTTCGTGGAGTGGGTGCCCTGGCGACCGGCGTTGAGTTGCGCGGTGACGACCTGGTGCATCAGCGGGATGCTGGCGTTGGCGTCGAAGATGGTGTCCGGCAGCTCGACGGTGCCGGTGGCCTCGCCGGCCGGCGAGGTGATGTTGACGGTGGTCATCAGGCGCCCTTTCCAGCCTTGACTGCGGAGCGGACGAGCAGCAACCCGCCCTTGGGTCCGGGAACCGCACCCTTGATCAGCAGCAGGTTCCGGTCGGCGTCGACGGCGTGGACCGTCAGGTTCTGCGTCGTGACCTTGCTGTTGCCGTGACGGCCGGCCATCCGCATGCCCTTGAACACACGACCGGGGGTCGAGCAACCGCCGATGGAACCCGGCGAACGGTGCTTGCGGTGGACACCGTGTCCGGCGCCGAGGCCCTTGAAGCCGTGACGCTTCATGACGCCTGCGGTGCCCTTGCCCTTGCTGGTCCCGGTGACGTCGACCTCGACGCCCGCCTGGAACACCTCGGCGGCGGTGAGCTCCTGGCCGACCTGGTACCCGGACGTGTCCTCGGTACGCAGTTCGACGACATGGCGGCGCGGGGTGACCCCGGCCTTGGTGAAGTGCCCGGTCTCGGGCTTGTTGACCTTGCGCGGGTCGATGGCTCCGAAGGCGAACTGGACGGCGCTGTAGCCGTCCTTCTCCACCGTGCGGACCGCGGTGACGAGCACCGGGCCGGCGGCGACGACGGAGACCGGGACGACCCGGTTGTTCGCGTCGAAGACCTGGGTCATCCCGAGCTTGTGGCCCAGGATCCCCTTGATCGAGTCAGTCATTGAATGAAACCTTTTCTCCTCGAGAGCACCCGAGGGGTCCGTGAGAATCCCTACTGGATGTTGACGTCGACCGACGCCGGCAGATCGATGCGCATGAGGGCGTCAACGGTCTTCGGCGTCGGATCGAGGATGTCGATCAGACGCTTGTGCGTCCGCATCTCGAAGTGCTCGCGCGAGTCCTTGTACTTGTGCGGCGAACGGATGACGCAGTACACGTTCTTCTCCGTCGGCAACGGCACCGGACCGACGACACGTGCACCCGTGCGGGTCACTGTCTCGACGATCTTGCGCGCGGACGCGTCGATCGCCTCGTGGTCATAGGCCTTGAGCCTGATGCGGATCTTCTGTCCCGCCACGCTTGCCGTCCTTCTCATCTAGCTGCTCTGGTCGTTGTGGCACGCATGCACGCACCACTGCTGTTGAGCGACCCGGGGGCCGTCTCGCCGCGGGCACGTACACCCGCCGCCACTATGGAGATGTCCAGGTCCTCCGGTCCACGCGGTCGGGCGTGTCGCGCATTGCGCACACGATTCGGCCCCAGCATCTGGCCGTATCCCCGGCGAACCGGGAGCCTTCCCACGTCGGATCCGGATGCGCTCGGGAGAGCGCGACGGTACCGGTGTGGTCATCGCACATCGACTGTTGATCGGGCGACGCCGTCTGATGTAACCCTCGAGGTTCGGTTCCCGGACGGAACCGGCCGCTCCGAGACGCAGAACGGACCGCGGGGCTGACAGCACACAGCATCGACCTGGCAACAGGCAACCTGACAAGTATGCCTCAGCGGTCGGAGGAGATCAAATTGCCCGGGCCGGCCCGTGGTGCCGGCGCGACACGCGCTTCGGGCGGATCCCGGTCAGCTCTGCTTGACGTGCCGCGACCACGCGAAGCAGTAGACGCCGAAGCAGGCGATGCCGAGGGCGAGCACGGTGAGCAGGTAGGGCCCGTAGGGCTGGCCGTTCAAGGTCTTGAGCGCCTCGTCGAGGCCCCCGGCGCGCTCCGCGTTGTACGTGACGGCGGCGACCACGAACAGCAAGCCGATGATGCCCAGTGCGACACCCTTGGCGCTGTAGCCGGCTTGGCCGAGCCGCACGACGCCCTGGCTCACTCCGCCGGCGAGGTCGCGGGTGAACTTCTTCGACACTCCGCGGTAGACCAACCGGCCGCCCGCGACCATCACCCCGAGCCCGATGACGATCACCAGGATTCGGCCGGCGGCGTTCTGCATCAGCGACGCCGTCAGCTCCTGCTCGGTGCTGCCGGAAGACGAGGAGCCGGTGACCACCCGGATCGCGCTGATCGAGAGCGCGGTGTAGAGGATCACCTTGCCCGCTGATCCGAGACGCTTGATGGTGCGCTTGCGGCCCTCTTCCCGGTCCCGGTGGCCCATCACGGCCTCGAACCCCTGCCACACGGCCAACGCCAGCAGGCCGACAGCGACCACCCAGAGCGTGATCTGGCCGAGAGTGCTCGACGCCAGCTTCTGGAACGCCCCCTGCTGGGAGGCCTCCTCCTGCTGGCCGAACCAGGCGAGTTGGATCGCGATCCAGGCGACGATCAGGTGGACGAGGCCGTAGGAGATCAGGCCGACCTTGACCAGATAGCGCAGCGAGTCGCTCTGTTGAACCTCCCGCCCGGCCCGTTGGGCGTTGTCGGAGGCGCGGGAGGCGGCGTCGCTGGCACCGGGCATGTCGGTCTCATTCCTGCAGGGCGCCCGTGGCGCGGGGGCTCGGCGCCGCTGTTGGCGCCGCCGAAGAGGGGGTACCCCGAACGGGCCCCGGTCGCGCGCTCACATGGAGGTCAGATCCCGCTGATGCGGTCGTCCCGGTCGACCACGGCCTGACGGCCCGCGGAATCGGTGGTGACCGTGGTGCTGCGCGCCCGGCGGTTGCGCGGCATCAGGAAGGCGGCGCTGAGGATGATGACCAGCACACCGCCGCCCATCAGGATGTAGCCGATGGTGGTGAGGTCGAAATCGGCCAGATTGGCCTTGACCCCGAAGGCGAGAATGGCGCCGACAACGATCAGGAAGACGCCGAGTCCGATGCCCATGAATACCCCTTGTTCGGTGGTGAGGGGCCTGGACAGCGCCCGTCGATCGCGAGGCCGGATGACCCCACTGCCACCCTGATTATGCCCGTCCGGGGTGATCGACACACCGTTTTCACCGATGATCGTGCGGCGTGGTCACCCTTTCGGCGGCCAGCGCCGCCCGCCGGCGGCCCCGGATGCCCTACCGATCTGCCGGTCCGCCGGAGCACGGCGGCGGCGGGCCGGCGGCGTGGTCCTCGGCGAGCGCCCGGTCGCCGGTCGCCGACCGCTGGTGTGGGATGAACCGCTGTCCGCCGGTGGGGTGCCGCCAGGCCGTTGCCGCAGGTCCGGAGGGCGCGAAAGCAGCCCGGTCGGTGAGGTCGACGGGCGTGACCAGGGGCGACGGGGGCGAGAGGGTCGCGGTCGGAGCGGTGACGCGGTCCGCCGGTGACGGCGGGAGCGGCGACCGCGGATTCGCACTGTCCACCGCGGTGTCCACCGTGACCGCGTACTGGTCGGCGCTGGTCAGGGGTCGATGACTGAACCACTGGAACCACAGCCGCAGTGCCACGACGAGCAGCACCGGCACCGCGACGACGATCAACACCCACCCGCTCATCGCGCCCCCCACGACGGTGCTGCCACGCCGGTGCGGCCCGGCCGAGTTCCGGTTCCGACGCGTCACCCGACGCCACTTCGACGACGGGTGCGACGCTGTCGGCGGCGTCCCCCACAGCGAGACGGCCGTCACACTATTGTGCACCCTCGGGGGTCAGGGGCCGGCCGCGGCCGGACCGGATCCGTCGCTGATCAGGGACGCAGCCGCGGGCGGTCCCGCGCGAGGCCCCAACGCTGCAGTTCGCGGAGTCGGCCGATCCTGGCCTGCTTGCTCCCGGAGGTCTTCCCGAGGCCCGGCAGGAGGCCCAGAACCGTCACCACCATCAGGTCGACCCGCACCACGAGGGCGGCCGTCCTGGTCCGGTGGTAGCTGGCGATCCGGATGGCGGCGTCGGCGCGCGCGCGCTCGACGAGGGCCGAGAAGTGTTGCTGTGAGGACGCTTTGGCGTGTCCGACGCGAGCTGCCGGCACCACGAACAGGTCCACGCCGGACTTCCGGGCCCGGACGGACAGATCGGCGTCCTCGCCGTACATGAAGAAGCGTTCGTCGAACGGGCCCAGCCGGCGGAGGAGGGCCCGGTCGCCGAAGAGTGCGCCGCCGCAGACCTTGTCCACCGCGAACACCGGGGTCCCGGCGGCCGCCCGGAGCCGCGCGGCGAAGCTCTTGCGGGTGCGCCGACGTTCCACCGACGTCCACCAGAACAAGTAGGCGTCGATCTGGACCTCATCCCCCTGGTGCAGCCATCCCCCGAGCAGCACCTCCCGGTCGGCAAACCCCTGCGCCGCTCCGCGCAGGTGCATCAGGGCCGCCTCGTCGAGTTCGGCGTCCGGGTTGAGGAGGAGCATGGCGGTCCCGCGGGCCACCGCACACCCCCGGTTGACGGCGGTCCCGAAACCGAGGTTCTCGGGCGTCCACAACCATCGGTCGACGCGGTCACCGAACGCCGCCCGCAGCTCCGGGTTGCTGGAGTTGTCCACGACGACGATCTCGGTCCCGCACCCGGCGTACGTCGCGGCGCGGTCCACCGAAGCCAGGCACCGTTCCACCAGGGTCCGGTCGGTGTGGAAGAGCACGATGCAGACGCTGACCTCGACGTCGTCCGATGTCGCCGGCTTCCGGGCGGGACCGTCGGTGGTCACCATGTGCGGGCCTGCTCGACGTAGCGGGGCGAGCGGCGGACGAAGAACCAGGACAGTCCGACCATCGCAGCCGACCACAGGGCGATCAGCAGCGTGCCGTCATGGGTCCACACCCCGAGGACGTAGGCGGTCACGCACACGCCCGCCAGCGGCCACAGGTAGCGCAGCTCGAAGTCCGGGCGGCCGATGCCGGAGAGGACGTAACCGGCCGGGACCGTCAGGCTGTTGACCGCGTGGGCCAGCGTCACCGCCCCGGTGATGAGCACGACGGTCGTCAACGGGTGGCCGCGGTTGACCAGCAGCAGCACGGCCACCGTCCCGAGGACCAGTCCCGCGGCGGCGTAGAAGGCAGCCGCCATCTTCTGCGATCGCAGGATGAGAGCCCTGGTGGCGGCAAGCGTTCCGGCCCGGGAGCTCTGGGCGACCAGGCCGGCCCCCAGGGCCACCAGCGCGATCTTGGGGATCATCGCGAACCGGGTGGCGATGTCGTACACCGCGAGGGTGGACGGTGAGGTGGCCAGACCGACGGCCCACCGGTCGAACTGGGTGATGGTGACGCCGAGCAGCGTCGCGACTCCCTTGCTCTTCAGGAACAGCCGGACCAGGTACTGGACCTCGGGCCCGCGGGTCGCGCCCGCATCGGCGTGGCGCTCGAGCGCGGCCCCGACGCCGACCTGCACGACTCCCCCACACAGGATTCCGATGCCCAGCGCCTGGAACCCCGCGCCCAGACCGAGGGCGGCAAGGGTGGCCACGAGCTGGGTCACGGCCCCGACGATGAGGATCGTGGCCCGCCGTAGCATCCGGTCGCGTCCCAGCGCCACGCTCGCGTACAGCACAGCGATGCTGCGCAGCGCCGTGCCGATGGCGATCTCCCCGAAGGTGAGGTACACCAGCCCCGACGAGGCCGCACCGACTCCGCTGGCCTGGCTGTACAGCGGCCAGAGGGCCATCACCACGCCGCACAGGACGATCGGTGGCGCTGCCGTGAGCCCGACCAGCCGCCACAGGGTGCCGGCATCGAGCCGCCTCTCCGACGAGAGCTTGACGGCCAGGCTCGGTACGCCGAAATCCAGGACGACGAAGACCGTGGACAGGGTGGCGCCGAGCGCCCAGACCGCGTAGTCCGCCGAGTTCAGCGCGATGGCACCGGCGATCGGGACCGCTGCGACCACGCCGCTGCTGAAGATGGTCGGCAGCCCACCACGCAGCAGCTGACCGATTCCCGACCGGGACGCCCGGTCCGGCGTGGCCGACGCCGTCACGGGATCACGCCCGGACACCGACACCGGCCGCGATGCGGGCGACGAGTTCGTCGTGCTGGGCCAGCCGGCCGGGCATGGATGCGGAGATGGCGTCGTCGTAGCGGCGGCGGGCCGTCGGATCCGACAGCAGTTCGCGGGCCTGGGTGGCCACCGCGTTCGGGTCGAAGCTCTTGGAATCGTGCACGAACCCGGGCAGCGCGAGGTCACCGAAGGCCCCGTATCCCTTGCGCTCGTAGGCGAGATGGATGACGTAGTGCCCGACATCGAGCGCCATCAGGGCGGCGTGCAGCCGCATGGCGATCACGACCCGCGGGGTGGCACCCGGCGTCATCAGCTCCGGACGGGGCACCATCCGCCGGTAGCCCAGGGTCGCCATCGCCTCGGTGTCGTCGTTGCCCGAGACCGTGCTCTGCGTGTAACCGTCGAACGTGCCCAGAATGCCTGCGAGGGGGGCGATCCCGGAGGGGACCGCGCCACGGACGGACCGTACCGACAGCACCGGGACCGCGTCGTCGGCGGCAAGCGGGCGGCCGCGACCGTGGCCGATCCCGACGGCAGCGAGGTCCGCGCGCCGGACCGCACCTGCAGCGGGCAGCTCACGCATGCTGGTGTCGTCGCGGTACATCACGAGATCGAGTCGCGACATGAGCTTCTCGATCAGGCGGCGGGTCCCGAAGCGCAGCGGGCCGACACTCTGCGGCAGGTAGACGGTGAACGGTGCCGCTGCCGCGGCGCGCCAGAGCTGCGGCCCATGGGACAGCAGCATCTTGACGGCCTCGAGCGCGTGCCCGGATCGCAGGTAACCGCCGCCGACACCGATGACGAGATCGAAGGTGTCGATCGACCGCAGGATCGACAGGTACTCCGCGGACCAGCCCCGCCGGGACGGCTTGGAGCTGACGACCCGGGCGACGTCGAGATAGTCGAAGGACTCCGGATAACCGGCGAGCACGGTGATCGCCGCGTCGACACCGACCGCCTCCCGGGCGATCCCGACCGCCTCGTCCACGAGCAGCCCGTCGCCGGCGTTGTCGGCGCTGTAGGCGTGCAGGATCAGTACTGCAGCAGGCATCACGCACTCAGCTTTCGATAGAGATCAAGGTGGGATTCGACGCTGCGGTCCCAGGTGAAGCCGGCCGCCCAGGGGCGGCCGTCAGCGAGACACCTCGCCCGGGCGGCAGAGTCGGTGATGGCCCGGTGCAGGTCGGTCGCGATCGTGGCCGCGTCGAGGCCGTTGAACCGCAGCGCCGGACCGGCGACGTCGCGCAGCGATCCCTCGCTGGACGACATCACCACCGCACCCGCGGCGAGTGCCTCCAGCACCGGGAACCCGAAGCCCTCATAGAGGCTGGGGAACGCGAACACGTCGCACTGCTGCATCAAGGCCATCTTGGTGTCGTCGTCCACGAAGCCGAGATAGTCGGTGTGCGGCGACGCGGTGATGGTGTCCACGATCGAGCCGAAGTTCCAGGCCGGTCGACCGGCGATGACCAGACGGGCGCCGAGATCGCGGAGCGGCGCCTCGTCGAACGCCCGGACCAACTGCTCGATGTTCTTGCGGGGCTCCAGGTTCCCGATGTAGGCGACGGTGGGCCCTGCGTGGTCGGCGACCACCGGCACTGTCGTCGCCGACGCCGCGGCGAAATAGTTCGCGCTGATCCCGTGCGGGATGACGGTGATCGTGGCGCGGTCGATGCCGAAGACCGCCGCGATGTCGTCGGCGCTGCTCTGCGACACGGTGACGACCCGGTCGGTGGACCTGATCGCCCGGCGGACCCGGCCGCGCCAGGTCAGTTCCTGCGAACGGGTGCGAGCGGTGGAGATCCACCGGCTCGCGACGCCGTGCACTGTCACGACCGACGGTGTCCGTGCGGACAGCAACGGACCCGTGTCGGCGACATAGTGCAATACACCTGAGGTCCGGCGCCGTCTCGCGAACATCGTCTCGGTCACCATCGTCCGCGCCGCGCTGGATCCGGCCGGGATGGTCTGCACGTCGACGCCTCGGTCCTGCAGGCCGTCACGCAGCGCTCGCGCATAGGTCGTGTTCCCACCGACGTGGCGGTCCAGAATTCTGGCGGGCATGAAGATCTGCATGGCGGGTCTCATCTCGACGGGCCGGCAGGGGCGCTGATGCCGGTGCCCGTGGCGGCACCGCGGGCGGGGACCGGCGGCGAACCCGCCGAGAACCGGTGAGAGGCAGCCACTTCCGTGTCGTCACTGCGCCGCACGGGGGCGCGCGTCATGGCGGCGAGCAGGAAGCCGACCAGGATGGCGCCGGTGGACAGATAGACCACGTCGTAGAACGCGCCGGCCGCCAGTGTGCCGAGCACGCCTACGGCGCCGGCGCGTGCCGCGAGATCCGCCGCCCGGACCAGCCGGCGGGCTGCGGTCACCCCGGCTGCGAGCAGCGCGAGCAACCCGACCACACCGAAATCCCAGTAGAAGGACAGGTACTGGTTGTCCAGCGTGGACACTCCACTGACGATCGAGCTCGCCCGGACCTGCTCCTGCAACGCACCCTGCCCGTGACCGACGAGCACACAGGTGAAGCATTGGTCCGGCAGGTCGGTCACGAAGTCCAGACCGGCGGACCGCACCGTCAGCGAATCGGTGCCCTGCAGCGAGTCGAAGGACAGCAGGCGGGACTCGCTCAGGCTGTCGCCGAGGGCCACCACCGCGACCCCCGACACCACCAGCCCGACGAGCAGGGTGCGTACCACGGCGACCGGACCCATCCGGGACCCGGCGACTCGCCGCTCCAGGGTGATCAGCAGGATGCAGACCGCCGCCGTGATCAGCGCCGAGCGGGTGCCCGTGATGTAGAGGGTGACCGCACCCATGGATGCGATCGCGGTTCGGGTGGCCGTCCGCCGCGAAGCCGGGACCGCGTTGGTCATCACCCAGAGATAGGCGAGCAGACACACCATCAGGTGCGCCGCCGGCACCGGCTGACCGAGCACACCGCGGGCCCGGAACCCCTCGTCCAACCGTGCGGTGAAGAACTGCTCGGCGAACAGGGACATGAAGACGTGGTTGTGCACGACCTGGTCGATGACCAGGCTGACCGACGTGCAGACCGCCAGGAACATCGGCACGGCGATCGGTCCGGGCATCCTGCGCCAGAGGACGATTCCGGCCAGCAGCTGAGCCAGGAGCAGTGCGGTGAGCTGTACCGGGACACCGCTCAGCGCCTGGATGGCCAGGTAGAGCGACAGCGCGGCGACGACCGCCACGACGAGCGCGTCGCCGCGCACCAGCTGGACCAGCGCACACATCACGGCGACAGCGAGCAGCAGCAGGTAGACCGCGCGGACCGGGCCGTCGAACACGGCGAAGTTGATGGGCAGGAACCACAGTGCGGCCAGGAGCAGGACGGGCAGGTTCCGTCGGACGCGCGGGTTGGCGTCGATGGCGCGACCGGTGTCGCCGTGGTCACCCGGACCGGCGTCCACGGCAGGCCCGCCACCGTCGTCGGCCGTCACGCGTACGTACGGAGGAACGCGGTGACGTCGGTCGCCGACAGCAACGGGGCGGCCTCCTTCACCTTCTCGACAGGCCAGTCCCACCAGGCGATCTCGAGCATCGTCGCGATCTCACTGTCGGTGAACCGTTTCCGGATGGGCTTCGCCGGGGCGCCGGCCACGATGCTGTACGGCTCGACGTCCCGGGACACCAGCGACCCGGCCGCCACCACGGCTCCGTGCCCGATCCGGACCCCGGAGAGCACGGTCACCCCGGTGGCGATCCAGACGTCGGAGCCGATCTCGATGTCACCCGAGCTGTACGGGTACCCGTCCTGACCGGCCCCCGGCAGACCCAGCTTGATGCGCAGCGGGAACGTGGTCAGCCGGTCGACGGGGTGGTTGCCGCCGAGGATGAAGCGCACACCGCCGGCAATGGACGTGAAACTGCCGATACGGACGCGGGTCTCGTCGTGATCGAAGGTCTCGATGTCGGGGATGCCGTAGGAATGGGCGCCCAACGAGAGGCGTCCGGACTTGATCAGCCGGCGTCGATCGAGACGTCGCAGCGCGGCAGGGGTCAGGGTCAGGCTGAGCAGGCGGCGGGTCATGTCACCCCCGACCCCGGAAGCGATCCGGGCGACGGCTGGTGCCGCGGTCGGGAGTCACGCCCGGAGGTCGCTGTCGTCGGAGCGACTGGGGCTGGTGACCAGCGGGCCGCGGTCGGCCGGCTGCGACCCGACAGTCCGCCGGGGTGCGTCCGTCGTCGGTGCCGGCACGGGGACGGCCGCCGGATCGAGCCTGCTGCGGGAGCCGGCGTCGTCCTCGCTGTAGTAGTAGCCGTAGCCGTCGGCTTCCACACCCTTGGTGGGAACCATGTTCAGGACACAGCCGAGGATGCGGGCGTCGACTGCGCGCAGCGACTTGATCGACGCCGCCAACTGCGCGCGCTTCGTCGAACCGTGCCGCGCGACCACGATCGCACCGTCGGCGTAGGTCGCCATGATCGCAGCGTCCGTGACGGGCAACAGCGGCGGAGTGTCGATCACGATGAGGTCGAAGGACTGCTTGAGCGACTCGAGGAGCTCGATCATGCCCGGGCTGCCCAACATCTCGGACGGGTTCGGTGGGATCGACCCGCTCGCCAGCACGGTCAGGCTGGTGCCACCCCAGGACTGCAGGACCTCCGAGACGGCGACCTGGCCGATGAGCACGTTGGTCAGCCCGACCGAGCCCTCGATGCCCAGGTAGTCCGCGACCTTGGGACGGCGCAGGTCGCCCTCGATGAGGAGCACCCGCTGACCCGCGTCGGCGAACGAGATCGCGATGTTGCTCGCGGTCGTCGACTTCCCCTCGCCGCTCACCGACGAGGTGACGACCAGCGTGCGGACCGGAGCCGCCGCGTTGACGAACTGGAGATTGGTCCGGAGCTGGCGGAACGCCTCGGAGCGGATGGTCTGCCGGTGATCGTCGTGCACGACCGGGTTCTTGCCGGCGTCCCGGTCGAAGAAGATCGAGCCCATCACCGGCACACCGGCGATCTTCTGCAGGTCCTCGACCGTGCGCAGACTGGTGTCCAGGACATCGCGCAGCACGGCCAGGCCCAGACCGACGAGCAGGCCGGCGAGCAGGCCGAGGCCGAGGTTGCGGGTCACTGCCGGCTCCACCGGTGTGGGGTTGAGGCTGGGACCGTCGACGACCTCGAGACGCACTGCCGACGGCGTCGCGCTCTGGCCGGTCTCGATGGCGGACACGAGGTCGACGAACTCCGTCGACACGGCCGTCGCGATGGCCAGCGAGCGCTCGGCCGAGGTGTCGGTGATCGTCGCGGTCAACAGCACGGTGTTCAGATCGCCCTTCGCGGCGATGGTCCCGTCGATCTCGTCGGGCGTCATCCCGTTGTCGAGCTCGGCCGCGACAAGTTCGACGAGGCTGCTGGTGGTGATCAGCTGCACGTAGCTGTTGACGCGCTTCTGACCGAAAGTGTCGCCCTGGGCGGAGCCGGCGATGGTGTCCGACGGCGTGTTGACGAAGAAGGTGACGGTGCTGGCGTACTTCGGAGTGGTCGTCAGGACGACCAGTCCGGCGACCGCCAGGCCGACCGCAGTGGCAGCCACCACGATCAGCCAGTGCTTGCGGATCGCCCGCCAATAGCCGAGCAGGTCCATCGGTACCACTCCTCACGCCACAGGGGCCGGTCTCATACGATCGATTCAGGCACGGCACCGGCACGCGCAGATCGCCGAACTGGAGCGCGCCCTCGGTGTCGGTTCACCTGTTCATCGGCAGCGACGGACCGCTCTTGAGCGCTGCAACGGGTTCATCACTGTCGATCGCCGCACGTGGCGGTATCGCTCCAGGGATGGTGCGGATCCGCCGGAGGGGAGACCCGGCGCCGATCACACTCCACCACCGCGGACGACATGCGAACCGGTCAGGGCGCACTGCTCCACGTATGGCTGCTACTCAATGCGATTGGAACGGCACTCTGTGTACCGTACTGCGTGGGCAACAGTTCCCTCGGAGTCCGCGCCTGCAGAAGGGACGTCGTGACCGGATCGATTGCGTCATCGAGTTGGTGGCACCGCCGACGCCGACCCGTCGTTGCGGTTGCCGGCCTGGTGATCGTGTCCCTGGCCATCACCGCAGTCGCGCTGATGCAGCCGTCGCGGCAGGTGGCTGCCGGCGTGGCCGACTCCGGTGACCAGTACCCGAGCTGGGTGACCACCGCCGAACCCGCCCCACAGATGGCACCGGCCGAGGCGATGGCCCGGCTGGCTGATACCGGTCGCGAGTTCACCGTGCTGGTGTTCGGGGATTCGACCGGCATCTCGAGCACCGGGTGGCAGATTCTCTTCCCGGAGTGGATCGGGGCGCGCCACGACCGCCCGGTCACGGTGCACCCGTGGGACCGGGACGGATTCCGTTGGAGCAAGTCCTGGGGCATCCGCCAGTCCGGGACCAACGCGCCCGTGACGGTGTGGAACGCTTCGTCGCCGGCGCGCGACATCGCTTATGCGCGTGAGCATCTGGGGGCCATGACCGCACCGTTGGACCCCGCGGCGGTCGACCTCGTGTTCGTCAGTTTCGGGCACACGGAGGTCGAGGACGGCTTCGCGACGCGGTGCGGCCAGTTCATGCTCGACATGGCCGAGCGGTTTCCGGGTGCCGCGGTGGTCTACCTCAAGCAGAACCCCAACCTGTCGGGATCACCACTGGTCGATCAGCAACGGCACAACGTGTTGCGGATGTCGGACAACGCGACCCGACTCGGCTTCGCGGTCGTTCCGGTCTACGACGCCTTCATGGCGGCGCCGGACACCGACGCACTGCTCGACGTGCCCACCCAGGTCCACCCCAACGCCGCCGGCTATCGGCTCTGGTCATCGGTCCTCGTGGACACTTTCACGCCGTGGATGCCCACCGTCGCCACCGGCTGACCGGCCACAGCGATGGCTGCGTGAATCGTCGATCATGATCCGGAGTACGGGCGAAGACACCCGATGCCCAGCCTGCGGTCACCCTGCGTCCGGCAAGGCGGACGCGACCCGCCGCCGGCTTGCCACGCTGTTGTAGAGCTCGTCCAGCGCCGAACCCATGGAATCCGCGTTCATCTCGGCGAGCAGGGATCTGCCGGCCGCCTTGAGCTCGGACCGGAACGTCGGATCCTCGATCGCCCGGAGAACAGCTGCACTGCAACGGCTCTCGCCGACGAAGGTGTGCAGCGGACTGTCCGCCAGCGCGTCGATCCGCCGGGCGACGACCGGCCGGTCCAACGCTGCCGCGTCCAGCACGGACAGCGGGAAACCCTCGTAGTTCGCGCTGTGGAAGTACACCGACGCGCCTCCGAGTTCCGCGGCGAGCGCCGAACCGGTCATCCAGCCGGTGATCCGCACACCTGCGTCCGTGAGCACCGTTGCAAGCGTCGGGTCCCCGTCGCCAATCCAGACGAACGACACGTCCGGGCGACGGGCGGTGACCTCCCGGGCGACCCGCGCGAAGAACGCCGGGTCCTTCTGGGCCGAGATGCGCCCCACCATCGCCACCACCGGCGGACCCCAGGTCGACGGCCCGGATGTGCGCCCGACCGTCCTGGACACGGACGGCCGGTTGGGGACGATGACGGCCGGAGCGGTGCCGCCGAGCGCGACCGCCAGGCGTCGTTCGTGCGGCGTGAGCACCACGAAAGCCGCGGTGCGGCGGGCGAGAAGAGCTTCCACGCCGCGGAAGACGGCCCGGACGGACGGACCTCGGGTGTCGCCGTCGAAGACGAACGCATGCGGCTGGTAGACGACGGGGATCCCCAGCATCGAGGCTCGGGCCGTCATGCCGGCCCAGCTGGAATGCGCGTGCACGATGTCCGGGCGCAGCTCCCGCACGGTGCGCCGAAGCGTCCGGACGGCCGCCAGGCCGTCATCCATCCGACGGATGTCGGCGAAGAAGCGAGCGTCGTGAGCCGCCGGCTCCGGCGAGAGGAGCGTAGTGGTCGTTGCCGGGATTCACCTCGGCGAGCATGTCCATCGCTCGGGGTACGCCCCCACCGCGGCACTGCGTGACATGCAGGATCTTCATGGTTCTCCTCGGGAAGCAATCCCACATCGACCGGCGGGCCCCCGGTGGCTGCGGATGCGTCCCGGCGCGTGGTCGACCCACGCGTCCGGACGCAGCTCTCAGCGTAGTGACTTTGCGCTGCTACTCCGTGATTTTGCGTGATCAGTAACGGAAGGGGTGAGCGGCATCAGAATCGGGCGAGCGAGCTCACGGCGGGTCACGCTCGAACAGTCCGAGGAGGGATCCAGATGGAGATGACGAGGTCCAACGGGCCTCGTCATCACTGCGCGTACGCGGTCGACCTCGGCGCCTGCCGGTCGCCTGCGCTGACCGCTTCGAACCGACGGGCGTGGGCGCGGCGACGGGCGACGGTCGACGTCGCCTGTCTGGCTCTCCGGCTCCAGATCGGTGCCCGGGCGGGAAATGCCATTTGCACCTGACCGGGCGGACCCCAACCCCCGCCAGGAAGCTCCCGCGCATCAGATGCCAGTTCTGCTAGCATCGCGTGCATGCGCACCACTGTCGATCTTGATCCATTGGTTCTCGCCGAGCTGAAGAAACGGCAACTCGCCGAAGGCAAGACGCTGGGCCAAGTGGTGTCCGAGCTGCTCGGACCGGCACTCCGCGCGACCGGCGCCGTTCAGCGTGACTTCGTGTGGCCGTCCCGCTCCATGGCGGCGCGCTTCGACATCAACGACAAGGACTCGCTCTGGGCGACGTTGGACCGGGACTGAATGTCTGCGACCGTGGACACCAATGTCCTGGTGTACGCGTCGAACACGGACGCACCTGAACATGCGGCCTGCGCCGCCCTACTTTCCCGGCTGGTCGCCGGCCCTGGTCTTGTAACGCTCTTCTGGCCTGTGCTGTACGGATACCTGCGGATCGCCACCCACCCCTCGATCTTCGACAACCCGCTCACCGTCGCCGAGGCCGAGGGCGCGATCGAGAATCTGCTGGCGGGGACCACCGTCAGGGTCGTCGGGGAGGACGACGCCTCGTGGGCCGCGTATACAGCCTTGCGGCTGGGAGCCCGTCCCCGCGGCAACTTCGTACCCGACGCAGTGATCGTGTCGATGATGACCGCGCACGGGGTACGGACGATTTACACCCGAGACCGGTACTTCCGCCAGTTCGACGGGATCGAGGTCATCGATCCGATGTCCTGACCGGCCCGCGCCAGAACCAGCGAAGGCCCCGGACTCTCGTCCGGGGCCTTCGTGGTGGAGCAAGGGTGTTACTTGACGATCTTGGTCACCGAGCCGGCGCCGACGGTGCGGCCACCCTCACGGATCGCGAAGCGCAGGCCCTCTTCGATGGCGATCGGCTGGATCAGCTTGACGACCATCTCGGTGGTGTCGCCGGGCATGACCATCTCGGTGCCCTCGGGCAGCGAGACGACGCCGGTGACGTCGGTGGTGCGGAAGAAGAACTGCGGGCGGTAGTTGTTGAAGAAGGGGGTGTGACGCCCGCCCTCGTCCTTGCCCAGGATGTAGACCTGAGCCTCGAACTCGGTGTGCGGGGTGATCGAACCCGGCTTCACGACGACCTGGCCGCGCTCGACGTCTTCGCGCTTGGTGCCACGCAGCAGCAGACCGGCGTTGTCGCCCGCCTGCGCCGAGTCGAGCAGCTTGCGGAACATCTCGATGCCGGTGACCGTGGTGGTCGAGGACTTCTCCTTGATGCCGACGATCTCGACGGTGGAGTTCACGTTGATGGAGCCACGCTCGACCTTGCCGGTGACGACGGTGCCACGACCGGTGATGGTGAAGACGTCCTCGATCGGCATCAGGAACGGCTTGTCGGTGTCGCGCTCCGGCTCCGGAACGGACTCGTCGACGGCGTCCATCAGCTCGACGATGGTCTCGACCCACTTCGGGTCACCCTCGAGGGCCTTCAGACCGGACGTGCGGATGACCGGCGCGTCCTCGTCGAAGTCCTGAGCCGCCAGCAGCTCGCGGACCTCGAGCTCGACGAGCTCCAGGATCTCCTCGTCGTCGACCATGTCGGCCTTGTTCAGCGCGACCAGGATGTAGGGCACGCCGACCTGGCGGGCCAGCAGCACGTGCTCCTTGGTCTGCGGCATCGGGCCGTCGGTGGCGGCCACGACCAGGATCGCGCCGTCCATCTGCGCGGCACCGGTGATCATGTTCTTGATGTAGTCGGCGTGGCCGGGGGCGTCGACGTGCGCGTAGTGACGCTTCTCGGTCGAGTACTCGACGTGCGCGATGTTGATGGTGATGCCGCGCTGGCGCTCTTCGGGAGCCTTGTCGATCTGGTCGAAGGCCGACGCGGTGTTGATCGTCGGGTACTTGTCGGCCAGCACCTTGGTGATGGCCGCGGTCAGCGTGGTCTTGCCATGGTCGACGTGACCGATGGTGCCGATGTTGACGTGCGGCTTGCTGCGATCGAACTTTGCCTTCGCCACTGCTGTGTCCTCCTCGGACTGATCTTGGTTGTGCCCCACGAGTTTCAAAGGCTCGTGGAACTTGTTACTCGTGCCAGCGGAGGACCGCAGACACAAACTTGTAAAGCTTAGTGCGTGAACCGCGGTCCGGTGACCTCAGCGGCGGATTGCCGCGAGATCACCGGACACGACAGCGGATCAGGCTCGCCGGTCGCCTTCGGCGGTACCTTCTGGCCAGCTCCTCGGCGCCTTCCGGGCCTCGGTCGCTGGCGCTCCCTCGTTTCCTCAGGCGCCGGTCGCCTTCGCGATGACTTCCTTCGCCACGTTGGCCGGAACCTCCGCGTAGGAGTCGAAGACCATCGAGTACGACGCCCGGCCCTGGGTCCGCGACCGCAGGTCGCCGACGTAGCCGAACATCTCCGACAGCGGCACCAGGGCGGTGACGACGCGGGCGCCGGAGCGCTCCGACATGCGCCTGGATCTGACCGCGACGGGAGTTCAGGTCACCGATGACGTCGCCCATGTTGTCCTCGGGCGTGACGACCTCGACGCTCATCATCGGCTCGAGCAGCACCGGCTTCGCCAGCCGGGCCGCTTCCTTCATCGCGATCGAGCCGGCGATCTTGAACGCCATTTCCGACGAGTCGACCTCGTGGTAGGCACCGTCGACCAGGGTCAGCTTGACCCCGAGCATCGGGTAGCCGGCCAGGATGCCGTACTGCAGCGCGTCCTGCGCACCGGCGTCGACCGACGGGATGTACTCCCGCGGGATGCGACCACCGGTGACGGCGTTGACGAACTCGTAGGTCGCACCCTTGGTCTCCTCGGCGGTCATGTCCAGCGGCTCGACCGTGATGAGGATCTTCGCGAACTGGCCGGAACCACCGGTCTGCTTCTTGTGGGTGTAGCCGTACTTCTCGACCGTGCCGCGGATGGTCTCGCGGTACGCGACCTGCGGCTTGCCGATGTTGGCCTCGACGTTGAACTCCCGCTTCATGCGGTCGACCAGGATGTCGAGGTGCAGCTCGCCCATGCCGGAGATGACCGTCTGGCCGGTCTCCTCGTCGTTCTTGACCTTGAACGTCGGATCCTCTTCGGCCAGCTTCTGGATCGCGGTGCCCAGCTTCTCCTGGTCGGCCTTGGTCTTCGGCTCGATGGCCACCGAGATGACCGGGTCCGGGAACGTCATCGACTCCAGGACGATCGGCTTGCGCCGGATCGGCCAGCGTGTCACCGGTGGTGGTCTGCTTCAGACCCATGACCGCGCAGATGTCGCCGGCGCCGACCGAGGCCAGCTCCTCACGCTTGTTGGCGTGCATCTGGTAGATCTTGCCGATCCGCTCCTTGCGGTCCTTGGTCGCGTTGACGACCTGGGTGCCGGAGATGAGCTTGCCGGAGTAGACGCGGACGTAGGTCAGCTTGCCCAGGTGCGGGTCGGTCGCGACCTTGAACGCCAGGCCGGAGAACGGCTCGCTCGTCGTTCGGCAGCCGCTCGGCCGGGGTCTCCCCGTCGGTCAGCGTGCCGTGGGTGGCGCCGATGTCCAGCGGCGACGGCAGGTACGCCACCACCGCGTCGAGCATCGGCTGCACGCCCTTGTTCTTGAACGCCGAACCACACACGACCGGGTTGACCTTGCCGGCGATGGTCGCGCGACGGATCGCGGCGTTGAGCTGCTCCAGGGAGAGCTCCTCGCCGGCGAGGTAGGCCTCCATGGCCTCGTCGTCGTTCTCGGAGACGGTCTCGATCGAGCCGCTCGCGCCACATCTCGGCGTCGTCCTGCATGTCGGCCGGGATCGCCTCGATCGCGTAGTCCTCGCCCTTGGCGGTCTCGCCGCGCCAGGTCAGCGCCCGCATCTGCAGCAGGTCGACGACACCGATGAAGTCGCCCTCGGCACCGATCGGCAGCTGCAGCACCGCGGGGGTGGCGTTCAGCCGGTCGATCATCATGTCGATGCAGCGGAAGTAGTTGGCGCCGGTGCGGTCGAGCTTGTTGACGAAGCACATCCGCGGGCACGTGGTACTTCTCGGCCTGCCGCCAGACCTGCTCGGTCTGCGGCTCGACACCGGCGACACCGTCGTACACCGCGACCGCGCCGTCGAGCACGCGCAGCGACCGCTCCACCTCGACGGTGAAGTCGACGTGACCGGGGGTGTCGATGATGTTGATCTGGTGGTTCTTCCACGACGTGGTCGTCGCGGCGGAGGTGATGGTGATCCCCCGCTCCTGCTCCTGGTCCATCCAGTCCATGACGGCGGCACCTTCGTGGACCTCGCCGATCTTGTACGTGATGCCGGTGTAGAACAGGATGCGCTCGGTCGTCGTGGTCTTACCCGCGTCGATGTGCGCCATGATGCCGATGTTGCGGACGTTGTCGAGGTCCTTTGCAGCCACGTGCAGTGTCTTCTCTCGTCAGTTCGAGCTTCTTGTACTTCGTCTGTCCGACGGTCGTGCCCGACGCGCTCGGTCAACGCGGCGCGCCGGGTGGGTCCTGGCGGAAGCCGCACCCGGCCGCGGCGTCACCTACCAGCGGTAGTGCGAGAAGGCCTTGTTGCTCTCGGCCATCTTGTGGGTGTCCTCGCGGCGCTTGACCGCGGCACCCAGACCGTTGCTGGCGTCCAGCAGCTCGTTCATGAGCCGGTCCTTCATGGTCTTCTCGCGGCGGGCCTTGGAGTAGCCGACCAGCCAGCGCAGCGCCAGCGTGGTGGCCCGACCGGGCTTGACCTCGATCGGCACCTGGTAGGTGGCGCCACCGACACGACGGCTCTTGACCTCGAGCGTCGGCTTGACGTTGTCCAGCGCACGCTTGAGCGTGACGACCGGGTCGGTCTGGGTCTTCTCGCGGCAGCCCTCGAGGGCGCCGTAGACGATGGCCTGGGCGACCGAGCGCTTGCCGTCCAGCAGCACCTTGTTCACCAGCTGGGTGACCAGCGGGGAGTGGTAGACGGGGTCGGCGACCAGCGGGCGGCGGGGAGCGGGTCCCTTACGAGGCATTAGCTCTTCTCCTTCTTGGCGCCGTAGCGGCTGCGGGCCTGCTTGCGCTTCTTGACACCCTGGGTGTCGAGCGAGCCGCGGATGATCTTGTAGCGGACACCGGGGAGGTCCTTCACCCGGCCGCCGCGGACGAGCACGATGGAGTGCTCCTGCAGGTTGTGGCCCTCACCGGGGATGTACGCGGTGACCTCGGTGCTCGCTGGTCAGGCGGACGCGGGCGACCTTGCGGAGCGCGGAGTTCGGCTTCTTCGGGGTGGTGGTGTACACGCGGGTGCAGACGCCGCGACGCTGCGGCGAACCCTTGAGGGCCGGGGTCTTGGTCTTGGAGACCTTGTCCGTGCGGCCCTTGCGGACCAGCTGTTGGATCGTTGGCATGGAGCTGGGTACTTCCTTCTCCTCGTTGGCTTGGTACTCGAATCGGCGGCCGTCGGCCCCCGACGTCGGGCGTGTCACGCACCGGGGAACCCGGTGACGCACCCACCTGTGCAACGGCTGGTTCTCGTCCACGCTCGGATCGGCACCGTTCCGGAGGACCGGATCAGGGCAGGTCTGGGCGCAGACGAACGGCCCGGCGTGAAGTCGCATCCGGGCCGACCACTGATGTTATCAGTCGGGACTCATGGTCTCAATCCGGTGACGCTGCGTCGCCCTGCGGTGGACGGGCCGGAGTTCGAGAAACGGTCGCCACGGTCACCGGGCCGGCGCGGATCGCAGGCACTGTCGGTGCCCTCCCCTACCCTCGCCGCATGCGGCAGCCCGTGCAGCACCTGACGACCCCCGTTCTCGACCTCGCCTACGAACGCCGGGGTGACCCGGGCGGCAGTCCGGTCGTGCTGCTGCACGGCTTTCCCTACGACCCGCGCAGCTACGACGACGCGGCCGGCCGACTGGCGGCCGGCGGCGCCGATGTCGTCGTGCCCTACCTGCGGGGCTACGGGCCGACCCGCTTCCGGTCGGCGGACACCCTGCGGTCCGGGCAGCAGGCCGCCCTGGCCGCCGATCTGCGGGATCTCATCGACGGACTCGGCCTCGACCGGCCGGTCGTCGCCGGTTTCGACTGGGGCGGCCGGGCGGCCTGCCTGGTGGCGATGCTGTGGCCGGACCGGGTGCGAGGTCTGGTCACCGTCGGCGGCTACAACGTCCACGACGTGGCCACCATGGCGACCGTCCCCGCGCCGCCCGCGTCGGAGGCGCCGAACTGGTACCAGTGGTATCTCCAGCACGAGCGCGGTCGCGCCGGACTCACCCGGTACCGGCGGGAGCTGGCCCGCCGGCTGTGGCGGGAGTGGTCACCCCGGTGGCACTACGACGACGCGACCTTCGAGGCGACGGCGGTTTCCTTCGACAACCCGGACTTCGTCGACGTCGTCGTGCACTCCTACCGGGTCCGCTACGCGGCCGTGGCCGGCGACCCGCGATACGACGCGCTGGAGGCGGCCATTGCCGGGCTGCCGCCGATCGACGTCCCCACGATCGTCATCGAGCCGACCGCGGATCCGATCCTGCTGCCGTCCGCCTGGGAGACGCACGAGGCGCACTTCCCGCGGTTGGTCGACCGGCGACGGACGCCGGTCGGCCACAACACGCCGTACGAGGATCCCGACACCCTGGTGGCAGCGGTCCTCGAGCTGTGCGCCCGACCCGACACCGGCGGTCACGGCCGGTGACCAGGTCGTGCTCGGCGCCCGTGATCGCGCTTCACAGGGGACTTTGCGGGACAAGTATGTTGAATACCTCCATCGGACCGGGCATCCCCTGCTCCGTCCGATGAGTACTGGTGCTTCCGTCCTCTGCCTCCGCACCCGCCACCGATCCTCGTACACCCGCCGAACGGAGAAGTTGCGTGTGCCCGGCACCCCCCGGCTCCTCCGACTCCCGCCCTGACGCCTCCTACGCCCAGTTGCACGACTCGGTGATCGAGCGCCTGGGTTCCGACATCGTCAGCGGCGTGCTGCCCGCCGGCAGCGTGGTGGGCGCCGACGAACTGGCGTCGCGGCTCGGAGTGTCGCGCACCGTCGTCCGGGAGGCGACCCGGGTGCTGGAGTCCATCAACCTGATCCGGGTCCGGCGCAAGGTCGGCATCACCGTGCTGCCCGCCGACGCCTGGAGCCCCTACGACCCGAACGTCATCCGATGGCGGCTCGCCGGGCCCGACCGCTTCGAGCACCTCAACGCGCTCAGCGAACTGCGCTCCGCGGTCGAGCCGTTGGCGGCCCGGCTGGCCGCCCGTCATGCCACCCCGGAACAGTGCGGCACGCTCACCGCCGCGGTGATCGGGATGTCGGCCACTGCGCGCTCGGCCAACTCTGCGGAGTACCTGCGTCACG
Organism: uncultured Actinomycetota bacterium; assembly: GCA_963700115.1. Lineage (GTDB taxonomy): Bacteria > Actinomycetota > Actinomycetes > Mycobacteriales > Nakamurellaceae > Nakamurella. The sequence goes on from OY969473.1 coordinate 3,118,408, forward strand.
ACGCCGACTTCCACGCGACGATGCTCGCGGCGTCGGGGAATCCGATGCTGCACGGCCTGCGCGACGTCGTGGTCGCCGTCCTCGAGGGGCGCACCGCGCATGCGCTGATGCCGCGCGTCGCCGAGCCGGAGGCGGTCCGGCTGCACGGGGTGGTGGCGTCGAGCATCCAGGCCGGCGACGGCGAAGCCGCGGAGGCCGCCATGCTGGCCATCGTGCGGGAGTCGAGCACCGCGGTGGAGACGGTGCGGGCCTTGGAGACCCTGACCAACTCTCCGCAGATCATCGACGAGATGGTCCGCGAGAACCGTTCGCGCTGACCATCTCCCCGGCGAGCACACCGATGAGGGACCTGCGGGGTCTGCTGGCCACCGCGCACGGTCTCCCGCGGACCCGCCGGCAACATCGCGCGACGCAACCTGACCGTCAGTGCGAGAACGTCCCCGAAGGCGCGGCTGCGATCTCGCCGGCGTCGGCCTCCAGCGTGGGCACCTCGAGGCGGGCGGCCAGCGTCTCCAGGATGATGCCGCAGTTCCTCCCACCACTGCTCGGTGGGTCGGCGGAACTCCCAGTCGGCCAGATCCTCGGACTGCCGCAGCGAGATCGTCTTGACCCGGCCCTCGTTCAGCCCGATCACCGCGCTCTGCGACTTGCCCTCGGCGATCTGCTTGCTCAGGTAGTCGATGCTGTGCGAGGCGAGCCGGGTCGCCAGGATCCGGTCGAACGGGGTCGGGTTGCCGCCCTGCTGGATGTGCCCGAGGACGACCTCGCGGGCGTCGAACATGCCCTCGCTCTCCTGCTCGAAGACCCGGCAGAGGAAGTCCGTCGAGTACATCGTCGACGCCTTCTCGTTGCGCACCGCGAGGAACAGCCGCTGGCCGATCTTGAAGGAGGCGACCATCCGGTCGACGTCCTCGGCGAGCTGCTTGAGCGTGATGCCCTCCTCGTGCAGGTACACCCGCACCGCACCGCCGGACAGGCCGCCCATCGTGGCGAGGTAACCGCAGTAGCCGCCCATCACCTCGATCACGAAGCACCGCTTGGCCGCCGTGCCGGTCTGCCGGATCCGGTCGATCGAGTCGACGATGAGGTTCAGCGCGGTGTCCGCGCCGACCGAGAGTTCGCTGTTGGGGATGTTGTTGTCGATGGTCGCCGGCAGCACGATCATCGGGATCTGGAACGCCGGGTACCGCTCGCGCTCGCCGTGCATCTGGTGGGCGGCGTTGAACGCGTCCCAGCCGCCGATGATCGAGCAGCCCGTCCAGGCCCTGCCGCTCGATCCCCCGGCCGATGGCGTACAGGTCCTTGACTGTCGGGACCTGCCGGCTGATACCGAGTTCGGTGCCGCCGGGCCCGGTCCAGCCCTCGACGTCGCCCCACTGCAGCTCGGTCGACGTCGTCGTGGATCAGGCCCTGGAAGCTGCCCTGGATGCCGACCATGGTGTGCCCGCGGTCCAGGCCCAGCCGCACCGCGGCCCGGGCGGCGGCGTTCATCCCGGGGGCCAGGCCACCGACGTTGACGATGCCGATCCGGCTCGGCCGGCTGCGGCGGCCGCACGCTGGGCAACGCGCGCGACATCGCGTTGAAGATGCCGACCATCTCGCCGTAGCTGCACCCGCGCAGCTCCATCGCGCCGGCGAAGTCCTTGTTCGGGATCCGCGTGCCGACCTCACGGGTCCGCGCCACGCAGTCCACCAGCGGCGACTTCGACACCCGGTTGTAGCGGATGCCGATGAGCTGCGGGATGCTCTCCGGCGTCGCCGCACAGCACCTCCTCGACGGCGTGGTAGCCGAGGATCGACGGCATCGAGCGGTCGTAGGCGCTCGGCGACCCGCCGCGCTGGACGTGCCCGAGGATCGTCACCCGGGTGTCCTCGTTCAGCCGCTCCTCGAGCACCGAGCGGACGTGGTTCGACGTGATCGGGTTGCCCTCGGTGTCGATGCGCCCCCTCGGCGATGACCACGATGCTGTTGCGGCGACCGGCCTTACGGCCGGTGCGCAGCAGCTCGCACATGTGCGTCCTCCCAGCCCGGCTCGGGCGGGTTCTCCGGGATCAGCGACGTAGTCGGCGCCGCCGGCGATCGCACTCATCAGCGCCAGGTAGCCGCAGTGCCGGCCCATCACCTCGATGACGAAGCTGCGCTGGTGGCTGGCGGCGGTGCTGCCGACCGCATCGATGGCCTCGACGATCCGGTGCAGGGCCGAATCGGCGCCGATGGTCATGTCGGTGCCGACCATGTCGTTGTCGATCGAGCCGACCAGGCCGGCGATCATCAGGGCCGGGTGTCGGACCGCCTCGTCGGCGGCCAGCGACCCCTCGCGCGACGAGTTCGTCGAGCAGCGACGCTCCACTCCGAGCGGAGCAGGTCGGCGCCGGTGAGGCTGCCGTCACCGCCGATGACGATGAGCTTGTCGATGCCGTGGGCCAACAGGTTGGCGCACCGCCCGGCGGCGGCCCGCGCGTTCCCGGAACTCCAACGACCGGGCGGTGCCGATCGCGGTGCCGCCGTGCTGCAGGATGCCGCTGACGTCGTCCCAGTCGACGGCGCGGATCAGGTCGCCGCCCTCGACGAGGCCCTGGTAGCCCTCGTACACGGCGTAGATCTCCGCACCGCGGTTCAGTGCGGTCCGCACCACCGCCCGGACCGCCGGGTTCATGCCCTGCGCGTCGCCACCACTGGTGAGAACGGCCAGCCGGGGCACCACGGTTGTTGACATCTGGCTCCCACCATCGCATGCGGCCGGTTCCGGTCGAGGGAATCGTAAGGTGCGCGGTCGGCGAGTCCGGACCCCGGCCGCCCGCTGCCGGCCGGACGGGGACGACCGAGGATGCGGTTCAGCCCTGGACCCGCTCCGTCACCAGGTCCACGACGTCGTCGTACAGCGGGTGCCCCGGCTCCAGGCCGGTGATCCGGGTGGCCGCCTCGTCCGGACTGTGGGTGGCCAGCAGTCTGGCTCAGTTCCGCGCTCTCCGGGTCGGCCGGGACGTCGAACCGCAGGGCCGCGGCGATCGTCTTCAGCAGGAACTCGGGGTGGTGGCCCCGTTCGGCGAGTTCGGCGGCGGGGCCGATCAGCCGCTCGTTGCGCGACAGTTTGCGCAGCGGCTGCCGTCCGACCCGGTCGACGGTGTCCGGCAGGTACGGGTTCTCGAAGCGGGTGAGGATCTTCTCGAGGTACGTCTGCTGAACCTCCGGCGCGAAGTCGTGCTTGGCCACCAACAGGGCTTTCGTCTCGGCCAGCACGCCCTCGACCAGCGACCGCACCTCCGGATCGGCGAGGGCGTCGCTGAGCTTGGAGATGCCCTTCACGTAGCCGTGGTAGGCCGTGCTCGCGTGCCCGGTGTTGACGGTGAACAGCTTGCGCTCGATGTAGGGCGCGAGGTCGTCCACCCAGGTCGCGTCGGGGATCACCGGCGCGGACCCCTCGGGGAGGGCCGCGAACGGCGGCTTCTCGATGGCCCACTCGAAGTAGGTCTCGACCGTGACGTCCAGGCCCGCGTCGGCGGCTTGCGCCGGCACGATCCGGTCGACCGCGGTGTTGGCGAACACCGCCTTGGCCGACACCGTCTCCCAGTCGTCGGCGTGCTTGCGGATCTCGGCCACCAGCACGTCGGTGGCGTTGATGGCGTTCTCGCAGGCCATCACGGTCAGCGGCGTGTCCGAGGTCCGGGCGTGCAGTCCGGCCGCGATCACCGGCGCCACGAACCGCAGCACCGTCGGACCGACCGCCGTGGTGACGATGTCAGCGGCGGCGATCTCGGCGATGACGTCGGCCTCGTGGGTGCGGCTGTTGATCGCCCGGTAGTTGTCGACCGTCTCGTCGTGCGGGTCGTGCACCGACCGCCTGGACGACGTAGCTGGGGGTGGTCGCCAGCCCGTCGATCAGGGTGTCGGCGACGTCGGCGAAGACGACCTCGTAGCCCGCGCGGTGCAGGATCAGCCCGACGAAGCCGCGGCCGATGTTGCCCGCCCCGAAATGGACGGCGGTGCCGCTCATTCCTCGTTCACCGCGTTGAGCTTGGCGAAGACCTCCTCGGCCGACCCGGCGGCGATCAGCTCGTTCACCTCGTCCTCGTCGGAGAAGATGATGGCGATCTTGCTCAGGATCGCCAGGTGGCCGTTGTTCTTCCCGGCGATGCCGACGACGAAGCGGGCCTCGCCCTTGCCGCCCCAGTCGATCGGTGGGTCGTAGCGCACCACCGACAACGCCGACTCGAGGATGGCGTCCTTGGCCTCGTTGGTGCCGTGCGGGATGGCCAGCGAGTTGCCCATGAACGTCGAGACGGACTTCTCCCGCTCGAACATCGCGTCGATGTAGGCGGGAGTGACCGCACCGGCGTCGACCAGGATCTGGCCGGCCTCCCGGATCGCCTCCTCCTGGGTGGTGGCCGTGCCCGGCACCTTCACCTGCGTCAACGTCAGAATCTCGGTCATCCGGCGATCTCCTCCTGGTCTCCGTGGCGCCGCCGGGAGCGTTGCGCGGCAACGACTCCCGTCCGGCGGTGAACCCGTCATGTACCGGGCGCAATGGCCCGGACACGACTGTGGGGGGACGCTACGCCGCGTCCCCCCACCTCGCGCGACCGGGAGCGGCAGTGCTCACGACCACAGCATGTGACCGGCGGGTGCCGGTCGGTCCCGCTACTGCCCGCGGCTCTGCCTGACCTCTTCGACGACCTGGTCGTACTTCGGGCTGTTCATGAAGTTGTCCACCGACACGTGCTCGGCACTCGGGGCCATCCCCCGGGCGCGCTGCGTCAGGTCCTGGTGGGTCACGATCAGATCGATGTTGTCCTCCAGGTTGGCGATGGCCACGTTCGTCACCGAGACGTCGGTGATACCCGCCTTCTTGATCTTGTTACGCAGCACCGAGGCACCCATCGCGCTGGAACCCATTCCGGCGTCACAGGCGAAGACGATGGTGCTGATCGGCTTGGTACGGACGCTGCCCGAGCCGGTGTCGATGTGGTCACTGGCGGCGGTCGTCGGGCTGACGTTGGCGGCGGCGCCCTGTGCGGCGAGTGCACCCGCCACCGCGCTCTTCTTGCCCTTCATCGCCTCCATGTTGGCGGTCGCGGCAGCCAGATCGTCCTCACCGGTGTCCTTGCTGGTCTTCAGGATGATCGCGGCGACCACGAACGACACCGTCGCCGCGAGGATCACCGACAGGATGACCCCTACATAGGAGCCGGTCGCCGTCTGCGCCAACACCGCGATGATCGAGCCAGGCGCGGCCGGCGCACGCAGGCCGGCGCCGGTGACGACCAGGGTGAGGATGCCGGTGGCGCCACCGGCGATGGCGGCCAGCAGCAGGATCGGCTTCATCAACACGTACGGGAAGTAGATCTCGTGGATACCGCCGAAGAAGTGGATGATGACCGCGCCGGGGGCGGTGCTGCGCGCCATCCCGCGACCGAAGAAGCAGTACGCCAACAGGATGCCGAGGCCCGGTCCGGGGTTGGCCTCGAGCAGGAACAGCATCGACTGGCCGGTCTCGGTGGCCTGCTGCACACCCAGCGGGGTGAGCACACCGTGGTTGAGCGCGTTGTTGAGGAACAACACCTTGGCCGGCTCGATGATGACGCTGGCCAGCGGCAGCAGGCCGTTGTCGACGAGGACGTCGACACCCTTCTCGAACAGGTTGGACAGCGCGGTGATGATCGGGCCGAACGCGAAGTAGCCGGCGACGGCGAGGATCAGGCCGAGGATGCCGGCCGAGAAGTTGTTGACCAGCATCTCGAAGCCGGGCTTGATCTTGCCGTCCCAGATCTTGTCGACCTGCTTCATCACCCAGGCCGCGAGCGGGCCCATGATCATCGCGCCGAGGAACATGGGTTGGCCGGTGCTGACGATGACGCCCATGGTGGCGATCACGCCCACCACGCCGCCGCGGACGTTGTAGATCATCCGGCCGCCCTGGTTGGCGATCAGCAGCGGGAGCATGTAGATGATCATCGGGCCGACGAGGCCCGTGTAGCTCTGACCGACGAGCTCGCCGGCTTCGTTCTGGATGAGGGCCTTGTCGGGATCGATGCCCCAGCCGCCGAGCTGGGCGACCGGGGTCCAGCCCTTCTCGATGAACAGCGCGGTGATGAAGCCCCACGCGATGAACGCCGCGATGTTCGGCATGATCATGCCGGACAGGAACGTGCCGAACTTCTGAACGGCGACGCGGGAGCCGCCCTTCGAAGTGGTGGCTGTGGTCATGAACGGCCTTTCAACGATGTGGAGACGGGTACGCCCCTCAGTGCGAACTGTGTGGCGACTGTCACGATAAGCCTCAGTGGGGTGAAATCAAGTCACCCGCCGCCCACAAGATCAACTGCGGCCGTTTCGTCATCTGCGCGGAACTTTCCGACCGGATGACGCAAACGGCGGAAACCAGCCCTCGATGCCTTCACCCGATCGACCGACGGCGATCCGTTCGCGCACCGTGCGGTACCGGGTCCGGGGGGCTGTAATGGGTTGACAGCCGGTCACCGTCGACACGGCTGACCGGTCGCTGGAACCCACTGTCGGCCGGGCCCTGCGCGCCGAGAGCTGATCATGGCCAAATTCGTGTACGAGTTCACCGAGGGCGACAGGGACCAGAAGGACCTGCTCGGCGGCAAGGGGGCCAACCTCGCCGAGATGACCCGGCTGGGGCTGCCGGTGCCGCCGGGATTCACCATCACCACCGAGGCCTGCCGGCAGTACCTCGACCGCGGCAAGGAGCCGGCCGAACTGCGCGTGCAGGTGACCATGGCGCTGCGCAAACTGGAGGACTCCCTCGGCCGCCAGCTCGGTGACCGGCACGACCCGCTGCTGGTCAGCGTCCGGTCGGGGGCGAAGTTCTCGATGCCCGGGATGATGGAGACCGTCCTCAACATCGGCCTCAACGACGCATCGGTGAAGGGCCTGGCCGAGGTCAGCGGCAACGAGCGGTTCGCCTGGGATTCCTACCGGCGGCTGCTGCAGATGTTCGGCCGGACGGTGCTGGAGATCCCCGGCGAGGTGTTCTCCGACGCGCTGGAAGCGGCCAAGACCGCCCGCGGCGTGGCCAGCGACGTCGAGCTCACCGCCGACGACCTGCAGGAACTGGTCACCGTGTTCAAGGACGCGATCCGGGAGCACTCCGGGGCGGACTTCCCGCAGCACCCGCGCGAGCAGCTCGATCAGGCCATCGCCGCCGTCTTCCACTCCTGGAACACCGACCGGGCGCGGCTCTACCGGCGTCGCGAGCGGATCCCGCAGGACCTCGGCACCGCCGTCAACATCTGCACGATGGTCTTCGGCAACCTCGGCGACTCCAGCGGCACCGGAGTCGCCTTCACCCGCGACCCGGCATCGGGACGCAGCGGCGCCTACGGCGACTATCTGGCCAACGCCCAGGGCGAGGACGTGGTGAGCCGGCATCCGCAACACCCTGTCGCTGGACGACCTGGCCCGGTTGGACAAGGACTCGCACACCCAGCTGACCCGGGTGATGCGCCGGCTGGAGACGCACTACCGGGACCTGTGCGACATCGAGTTCACCATCGAGCGCGGCAAGCTCTGGATGCTGCAGACCCGGGTCGGTAAGCGCACCCCGGCGGCGGCGTTCCGGATCGCCGCCCAGCTCGTCGACGAGCAGCTGATCACCCTGGACGAGGCGCTGTCGCGGGTCTCCGGTTCACAGCTCGCACAACTGATGTTCCCCCAGTTCGATCGCGTCGGGGAAACGGTCGCTGCTGGCCCGCGGGATGGCGGCCTCGCCCGGCGCTGCGGTGGGCCGGGCGGTCTTCGACTCCCCCACCGCCAAGGAGTGGGCCGACCGCGGCGAGCAGGTCATCCTGGTCCGCAAGGAGACCAACCCCGACGACCTGGTCGGGATGATCGCCGCCAACGGGGTGCTGACGGCGCGCGGCGGCAAGACCTCGCACGCGGCGGTGGTGGCCCGCGGCATGGGCAAGACCTGCGTCTGCGGCGTCGGAGGAGCTCGACGTCGACGCCGCGTCCCGGTCGGCGTCGGTGGGCTCGACGGTGATCGCCGAGGGCGACGAGATCTCCATCGACGGCTCGACCGGCGAGCTGTTCCTCGGCGCGGCACCGGTGGTGCCGTCGCCGGTGGAGACCTATATCGAGGAGGGTCTCGAGGCGGCACTGGACGGGGTCGAGGACGAGGTGGCCGACCTGGTCAACGCGGTCGACCGGCTGCTCACCCACGCCGACCAGACCCGGCGGCTCGGGGTGCGGGCCAACGCCGACACCGCCGAGGACGCGGTACGGGCCCGCCGGCTCGGGGCGCAGGGCATCGGGCTGTGCCGCACCGAGCACATGTTCCTCGGCGACCGGCGCGGCGCTGATCGAGCGGGTCATCCTGGCCGACAGCGACGAGCGAGCGGGACGACGGCGCTGGGTGCGCTGCTCCCGCTGCAGCGGCAGGACTTCGTCGAGCTGCTGGAGGCGATGGACGGACTGCCGGTGACCATCCGGCTGCTCGACCCGCCGCTGCACGAGTTCCTGCCCGACCGCACCGAGCTCTCGGTCAAGGTGGCGCTGGCCGAGGCGGCGGGGACCATCGACGCCAAGGACGTCCGGCTGCTGGCGGCCGTGGAGCGGCTGCACGAGTCGAACCCGATGCTCGGACTGCGCGGGGTCCGGCTCGGGCTCGTCACGCCGGGGCTGTTCACCATGCAGGTGCGGGCCATCGCGGAGGCGGCATCGGCGCAGCTGAAGGCCGGGAAGGACCCACAGGTCGAGATCATGGTGCCGCTGGTCGGGTCGGTGATGGAGCTGTACCTGGTGCGCGACGAGTCGGTGGCGATCCTCAAGGAGGTCGAGGCGGCGACCGGGGTCGCGCTGAACACCCCGATCGGGACCATGATCGAGCTGCCGCGGGCGGCGCTGACCGCGCACCGCATCGCGGACGCGGCCGACTTCTTCTCCTTCGGCACCAACGACCTCACCCAGACGACGTGGGGCTTCTCCCGCGACGACGTCGAGGCCGCCATCTTCGCGGCGTACCTGGAGAAGGGTGTGTTCACCGTGTCGCCGTTCGAGTCCATCGACGCCGACGGCGTCGGTCGGCTGGTGCGGATCGCGGCGGAGGAGGGCCGGCGGACGAAGCCGGGATTCAAGCTCGGCGTCTGCGGCGAACACGGCGGCGACCCCGACTCCATCGACTTCTTCCACAGCGTCGGGCTCGACTACGTCTCCTGCTCGCCCTTCCGGGTGCCCGTCGCCCGGCTCGAGGCCGGCCGCGCCGCCGTCGCCTCGGCGCTGGCCGACACCCGGTAGGGGCCCGTCCTGGCTGCCCTGGGTTCGGCGGGCCGGGGTCGCAGGTAGCCGGGGGCGTTAGCGGGCGTTCTCGGCTCCCGAGCGCCCCGGGGGTGGCGTGCGCGCTGCCGATTTCCGTCAACGCGTCCGACATGTCGGCCGCGTTGACGGAATGCGGCAGCGCCGTGTGGTCGCCCCTGGCCGGTCGGAGGCGCAGGTCCGGGTTCTGGTGATTGCGCTTCCGCAAGCCCGGCGACCTGTGGTCGTGGGACATCACCGAGCTACGCGGCCCGAACACCCAGGACAGATACAAGCTGTACTGGCCATGGACGTCTTCTCCGGGCGGCGGTGGATGTGGCGGTGAGGACACCGAGACACCGGCAAGGTCATCGACATGTTCACCACCGCGTTCACCACCCACCAGATCCCCGCCGGCCTGCACGCCGACAACGGGGCAGCATGCGCGCCCACGCGCTGGTCGACACCCTGCAGCGGGCCGGTGTCTGGCGTCGTACTCCCGCCGCGGGTCAGCGACGACAACCCGTTCTCCGAGTCGCTGTTCAAGACCATCAAGTACGACCTGGCCATGCCCGACCGGTTCGACAACATCGACCACGCCCGGGCCTGGACCCAGGAGTTCCTGCACCGCTACAACACCGAACACCGCCACAGCGGCATCGGCCATTCACCCCGGCATCCGTCCACGACGGCACCGCACACCTCATCCAACAACAACGAAATTTCCGTCCACGCGGCCGATATCGCGGAAGCGAGAACGGATGTCGGCAGCGCGACTTCACGCAGGGACGGTGCGGCGCCGCAGATGTGGACAACCCCTCCGCGGGAGGCCGCTGCCGCGGCACTGTGTCCCGGTGAACGTCATCCCCCCGCTCTCCCCCGTACGGCTCCGACCCGACCTGCTGGCGACCGGGTACACCGACGAGCAGATCCGCGCCTCGCTGCGCTCACGGGCGGAATGGCACGCGCTGCGCCCGGGCGCGTACCTCGATGGAGAGCGCTGGACCCAGCTCGACCGGACCCAACGCCATCTGCTGCTCGTCCGCGCGACCGCTCCCAAGCTGGGACCGATGACCGTCGTCAGCCACCGGTCCGCCGCGGTCCTGCACGGCCTCACCCTGTGGCCGGCTCCGTCCTTGAAGGAACCGGTGCACGTCACCCGGCATCGGGCCTCCGGCGGCTACCGGAAGGGCCTGGTGTACGCGCACACCGGGTTCGCCGAACCCACCCCGACGTCGGTGGACGGCATCCCGGTGACGTCGGTGGCGCGGACCATCATCGACTGCGCCCGCACGATGGGCTTCGACACCGGTGTGGTGATGGCGGACGGTGCACTGCGTACCGGTGCGGTGACCCCGGGACAGCTCGCCGACGAGGTGTCCGGTCTCGGCCGTCGTCGGGGCCGGTCCCAGGCCATCGCCGCCGCGTCGTTCGCGTCGGAGCTGAGCGAGAGCGTCGGAGAATCGCTGTCCCGGACGGCCTTGATGGGCCTGCCGGTGCCACTTCTGCAGTTCGAGCTGCGGCTGCCCGACCAGATCGTCAGAACGGACTTCGCGTGGCCGGACCGCCGGACGGTGGGCGAGTTCGACGGTGCAGTCAAGTACGGACGGCTGCTGAAGGAGGGAGAGACCACGAGCGACGTCCTGGTCCGTGAACGTCGCCGCGAGTTGGCGATCGAGCACGCCGGCTGGCGGGTCGTCCGCTGGACCTGGGGCGACCTCGCGGATCCGGCCGCGCTCCGCCGTCACGTGGAGATGTGCTTCCGGCGGCCACTGGCTCCGGGGCTGTCGGCGTGAGGGGACCGTTTCCGCTGCCGACATCCGGCAACGCTGACGACATGTCGGCCGCGTTGACGGAAAGCGGAAGCGCGCACCCCGGACCCCGCGCTGCGCCCGTTCGGCCACCCCACACCCACGACAACGCCGGCCGTCACTCCCCTGGAACGCCGAAGGCCGGCCACCCTGCGAACAGGGGGCCGGCCTCGGTGAACTGCAGCGACGGACTAGCGGTAGTCGCGACCCAGGTCGAAGTCGTCCAGCGGCACGGCTGCGCCACTGGCGGCTCCGAAGGAATCGGCCGAGTAGTACGTGTCGTCGAAGTTCGGCAGCGAGTACGCGGCTGCGCGAGCCTCTTCGGTCGGCTGCACCGTGATGTTGCGGTACCGGTTGATGCCGGTACCGGCCGGGATCAGCTTTCCGATGATGACGTTCTCCTTCAACCCCACGAGCTTGTCGCTCTTGGCGTTGATGGCGGCGTCGGTGAGCACCTTGGTGGTCTCCTGGAAGGAGGCCGCCGACAGCCACGAGTCGGTCGCCAGCGACGCCTTCGTGATGCCCATCAGCGCGGGACGGCCGGCCGCGGCCTCGAGACCCTCGGCGAGCATCCGCCGGTTCTGGGTCTCGAACTCGCGACGCTCGACGACGGCTCCGGGCAGGAACTCCGTCGATCCGGAATCGATGATCGTCACGCGGCGCAGCATCTGCCGGATGATGACCTCGATGTGCTTGTCGTGGATGGACACGCCCTGCGAGCGGTACACCTCCTGGACCTCGCGGACCAGGTGGAGCTGCACGGCACGCGGGCCCATGACACGGAGCACCTCGTGCGGATCGACGTTGCCCTCGAGCAGCTGCTGACCCACCGAGACGGCATCGCCGTCGGTGAGCAGCCGCTCGCTGCCGTCGACCACGGTGGTGGCCAGCCGCTGCGACTTCGGCAGCTTGTCGTACTCGACCTCTTCGCTGCCGTCGTCCGGGATGATCGTGATCTTGAGGAACTTGTCGCTCTCCTCGATCCGGATCCGTCCGGCGGCGTCGGCGATCGGCGCCCGGCCCTTCGGGATACGGGCCTCGAACAGCTCCTGCACACGCGGCAGACCCTGGGTGATGTCCGACGAACCCGACGCACCACCGGTGTGGAAGGTCCGCATGGTCAGCTGGGTACCCGGCTCACCGATGGACTGGGCCGCGACGATGCCGACGGCCTCGCCCACGTCGACCCGGTTACCGGTGGCCAGCGACCGGCCGTAGCAGGTCGCGCAGGTCCCGATGAGGGTCTCGCAGGTGAGCACCGAACGGATCTTGACGGCGGTGGCACCGGCCGCGATGGCCGCTTCCACGTGCTCGTCACGCATGTCGGTGCCGCGGGCCACGACCACGGTGCCGTCGGAGTCGACGACATCGGTGGCCAGGACACGCGCCACGCACCGAGGTCTCGGTGAACTCGTCCTTGACCAGGGCACCGCCGGCGCCACGATGAGCGATCGGCAGTTCGGCGCCGCGCTCGGTGCCGCAGTCGGTGTCGCGGACGATGACGTCCTGCGACACGTCGACGAGACGACGGGTCAGGTAGCCCGACTCCGCGGTACGCAGCGCGGTGTCGGCCAGACCCTTACGGGCGGAGTGGGTGTTGATGAAGTATTCCAGCACCGACAGGCCCTCGCGGAACGAGGAGCGGATCGGACGCGGGATCTCCTCGCCGCGCGAGTTGGCGACGACACCCTTCATGCCGGCCAGCGACCGGACCTGGATCCAGTTACCGGCGGCACCGGCCGCGACCAGCGTGTAGACCGGGTTGTCCTTCGGGTAGGCACCCGGGATGGCCGCCTCGATCTCCTTGGTGGCCTGCTCCCAGATGCGCACGAGGTCCTCGTTGCGCTCGGAGTGCGAGAGGTTTCCGCGCTGGTACGCGGTCTCCACCTTGTCCGCCTGGGCGTCGAACTTGGCCAGGATCTCGGCCTTCTGCGGGGGGATGATGACGTCGCCGATGGCGATGGTCATGCCCGAGCGGGTGGCCCAGTGGAAGCCGGCTTCCTTCAGCGCGTCCAGGGTCTTGGCGACCAGGGACATCGGGTAGCGCTCGGCGAGATCGTTGACGATCGACGCCCTGACGCTTCTTCGGCATCTCCTCGTTGACGAACGGGTAGTCCGCCGGCAGCAGCTCGTTGAAGATCACGCGACCCAGGGTCGTGTGCGCGACCCACGGGTCGCCCTGCGTCCAGCCCTCGCCCAGCGACTCGGCGCTGACCTCGGGGCCCGGGACCACTCCGGTGAGCCGGATGTGGATCGGGGTCCGGACGCTGATGATCTTGGCGTCCAGCGCCATCGTCGCCTCGGCGACCGAGGAGTACGTGCGCAGCTGCCCGCGGGCCTCCTCGACCTCGTCGGCCAGACCGTGCTCGTTGCCGCGCGCGTTGGTGTCCCAGCCGCACAGGTAGTACAGACCGGTCACGAGGTCCAGCGACGGCATGGCCAGTGGCTTGCCGGATGCCGGGGACAGGATGTTGTTGCTCGACAGCATCAACACCCGGGCCTCGGACTGCGCCTCGGCCGACAGCGGCAGGTGCACCGCCATCTGGTCACCGTCGAAGTCGGCGTTGAACGCGGCGCAGACCAGCGGGTGCAGCTGGATGGCCTTGCCCTCGACCAGCATCGGCTCGAAGGCCTGGATGCCGAGGCGGTGCAGGGTGGGTGCACGGTTCAGCAGCACCGGGTGCTGGGAGATGACCTCTTCGAGGACGTCCCACACCTGCGAGCGCTGACGCTCGACCATCCGCTTGGCGGACTTGATGTTCTGCGCGTGGTTGAGGTCGACCAGCCGCTTCATGACGAACGGCTTGAACAGCTCGAGCGCCATCAGCTTGGGCAGGCCGCACTGGTGCAGCTTGAGCTGCGGGCCGACGACGATGACCGAACGGCCCGAGTAGTCGACACGCTTGCCGAGCAGGTTCTGCCGGAACCGGCCCTGCTTGCCCTTGAGCAGATCGGACAGCGACTTCAGCGGCCGGTTGCCCGGGCCGGTGACCGGACGTCCACGACGGCCGTTGTCGAACAGCGCGTCGACGGCCTCCTGGAGCATCCGCTTCTCGTTGTTGACGATGATCTCGGGCGCGCCGAGGTCGAGCAGTCGCTTCAACCGGTTGTTGCGGTTGATCACCCGGCGGTACAGGTCGTTCAGGTCGGAGGTGGCGAACCGGCCACCGTCGAGCTGAACCATCGGGCGCAGGTCCGGCGGGATGACCGGGACGGCGTCCAGCACCATGCCGAGCGGCGAGTTCTGGGTCGCCTGGAAGGCGGCGACGACCCGGAGGCGCTTGATCGCCCGGATCTTGCGCTGACCCTTGCCGACTTGATCGTGTCGCGCAGCGAATCGGCCTCGGCCGCGACGTCGAAGTCACGGATGATCGCCTGCAGCGACTCCGCGCCCATGCCGCCGGAGAAGTACTCGCCGAAGCGGTCGTGCAGCTCGCGGTAGAGCACCTCGTCGATGATCAGGTCGCGGACGGAGAGCTTCTTGAACGTGCGACAGCACCTCGTCGAGCCGGTCCAGCTGACGCTGGGCGGCCTCGCGGATGTGCCGCTGCTCGCGCTCGCCACCCTCCCGCACCTTGCGGCGCACGTCGGACTTCGCACCCTCGGCCTCGAGCTCGGCCAGATCGGTCTCGAGCTTCTTGGCGCGCGCGCCTCGATGTCGGCGTCGCGGTTGTTCTCGATCTGCTTGCGCTCGACGCCCATCTCGGCCTCGATGGTGGGCAGGTCGTTGTGGCGCAGCTCTTCGTTCACCGAGGTGATCAGGTAGGCCGCGAAGTAGATGATCTTCTCGAGATCCTTGGGGGCCAGGTCGAGCAGGTAGCCCAGCCGGGACGGGACACCCTTGAAGTACCAGATGTGGGTGACCGGCGCGGCCAGCTCGATGTGGCCCATCCGCTCGCGACGCACCTTGGCGCGGGTGACCTCGACGCCGCAGCGCTCGCAGACGATGCCCTTGAACCGGACGCGCTTGTACTTACCGCAGGCGCACTCCCAGTCGCGGGTCGGGCCGAAGATCTTCTCGCAGAAGAGCCCGTCCTTCTCCGGCTTGAGGGTGCGGTAGTTGATCGTTTCCGGCTTCTTGACCTCACCGTGCGACCAGGCACGGATGTCCTCGGCAGCAGCGAGGCCAATACGCAACTCATCGAAGAAGTTGACGTCCAGCACTATTTCATTCCCTGTCTGTTGACACACTCGGTGGGACCAGGCGATCTGCGCCGGTCGCGGCCGAGCTCCGTCGAACCCGGGGGCCGTCGGGGAGCCCGGGATGGGTGGATTCCCACCGCCGGGACCTGACGATTCAGTTGATGATCTCGTCCACCGACGCGGACTCGTTGCGCGACAGGTTGATCCCGAGGTTGGCCGCAGCCCGCTCGAGGTCGTCGTCGTCGGTGTCCCGCATCTCGATGGTCGAGCCATCGCTGGAGAGCACCTCGACGTTCAGGCACAGGGCCTGGAGCTCCTTGAGGAGCACCTTGAACGACTCGGGGATCCCCGGCTCAGGGATGTTCTCGCCCTTCACGATGGCTTCGTAGACCTTGACGCGGCCGACGATGTCGTCGCTCTTGATGGTGAGCAGTTCCTGCAGGGTGTAGGCGGCGCCGTAGGCCTGCATGGCCCAGCACTCCATCTCACCGAACCGCTGACCACCGAACTGCGCCTTACCACCCAGCGGCTGCTGGGTGATCATCGAGTACGGACCGGTGGAGCGGGCGTGGATCTTGTCGTCCACCAGGTGGAGCAGCTTGATGATGTACATGTAGCCGACCGACACCGGGTACGGGAACGGCTCACCGGAGCGGCCGTCGATCAGGGTGGCCTTGCCGTCGGTCTTGACCAGGCGGTCGCCGTCGCGGGTCGGGGTCGTCGAGTCCGAGCAGCCCGGCGATCTCCGTCCTCGGTGGCACCGTCGAACACCGGCGACGCGGTGCGCGTCCACGGCTCGGCGGTCGTGACCTCGTCGGAGAGGTTCGCCGGCCCAGTCCGGGTCGCCGGCGATCTCCCAGCCCTGGGCGGCGACCCAGCCGAGGTGGGTCTCGAGGATCTGACCGACGTTCATCCGTCGCGGCACACCGTGCGGGTTCAGGATGATGTCGACCGGGGTGCCGTCCTCGAGGAACGGCATGTCCTCGACCGGCAGGATCTTGCCGATGACGCCCTTGTTGCCGTGCCGGCCGGCGAGCTTGTCGCCGTCCTGGATCTTGCGCTTCTGGGCCACGTAGACGCGGACCAGCTCGTTGACCCCCGGCGGCAGCTCGGCGGCGTCGTCGTCCCGGCTGAAGACCCGGATGCCGATGACCTTGCCGGTCTCGCCGTGCGGCACCTTGAGCGAGGTGTCGCGGACCTCGCGCGCCTTCTCGCCGAAGATCGCGCGGAGCAGCCGCTCCTCCGGGGTCAGCTCGGTCTCGCCCTTGGGCGTGACCTTGCCGACCAGGACGTCGCCGTCCTGGACCTCGGCGCCGATGCGGATGATGCCGCGCTCGTCGAGGTCGGCCAGCACCTCCTCGGAGACGTTCGGGATGTCCCGGGTGATCTCCTCGGGGCCCAGCTTGGTGTCGCGGGCGTCGATCTCGTGCTCTTCGATGTGGATCGAGGTCAGCACGTCGTCCTGGACGATGCGCTGGCTGAGGATGATCGCGTCCTCGAAGTTGTGGCCTTCCCACGGCATGAACGCCACGAGCAGGTTCTTCCCGAGCGCCATCTCGCCCATGTCGGTGCAGGGGCCGTCGGCCAGCACCTGGCCGACCTCGACGCGCTGCGCCCTCGTCGACGATCGGCTTCTGGTTGAAGCTGGTGCCCTGGTTCGAGCGACGGAACTTGTGCAGCCGGTAGGTGCGGTGCTGCCGTCGTCGGCCATCACCGAGACGTAGTCGGCGGTGACCTCCTCGACCACGCCCGACTTCTCGCAGACGATGACGTCGCCGGCGTCGACGGCAGCCCGCAGCTCCATGCCGGTGCCGACCAGCGGGGCCTCCGAGCGCAGCAGCGGCACGCGACTGGCGCTGCATGTTGGCGCCCATCAGCGCACGGTTGGCCTCGTCGTGCTCCAGGAACGGGATCATCGCGGTCGCGACCGAGACCACCTGGCGCGGCGAGACGTCCATGTACTGGACCTCGGACGGCGCGGACCTGGTCGACCTCGCCGCCGCGACGACGGACGAGCACGCGGGCCTCGGTGAAGGTGCCGTCGGCGGTCGATCTTGGCGTTGGCCTGGGCGATGACGAAGCGGTCCTCCTCGTCAGCGGTCAGGTACTCGGTCTGATCGGTGACGCGGCCGTCCTCGACCTTGCGGTACGGGGTCTCGATGAAGCCGAACGGGTTGACCCGCGCGAACGTCGAGAGCGAGCCGATCAGGCCGATGTTCGGGCCTTCCGGGGTCTCGATCGGGCACATCCGGCCGTAGTGGGACGGGTGCACGTCGCGGACCTCGAGGCTGGCCCGCTCACGGGACAGACCGCCGGGGCCGAGCGCGGACAGCCGGCGCTTGTGGGTCAGACCGGCGAGCGGGTTGGTCTGGTCCATGAACTGCGACAGCTGGCTGGTGCCGAAGAACTCCTTGATGGAGGCGACGACGGGCCGGATGTTGATCAGGGTCTGCGGGGTGATCGCCTCGCGGTCCTGGGTGGTCATCCGCTCGCGGACGACGCGCTCCATGCGGGACAGGCCGACCCGGATCTGGTTCTGGATCAGCTCGCCGACGGTGCGCAGGCGGCGGTTGCCGAAGTGGTCGATGTCGTCGACCTCGACCGCGCGGTCCTCGCCGTTGGGCTGCCAGAACTCGTCGCCCTGGTGCAGACGCAGCAGGTACTCGACGGTGGCGACCAGGTCGTCCTCGGTGAGGATGCCCGTGGTGGTCGGCTGGTTGACGCCGAGCTTCTTGTTGAGCTTGTACCGGCCGACCTTGGCCAGGTCGTAGCGCTTGTCCTTGAAGAACAGGTTCTCCAGCAGGGCCTGCGCGGACTCACGCGTCGGCGGCTCGCCAGGGCGCAGCTTGCGGTAGATGTCCAGCAGCGCCTCGTCGGTGCCGGCGATGTGGTCCTTCTCCAGGGTGCCCAGCAGCACCGGCGACCAGCTGAAGTGCTCGCGGATCTTCTCGACGTCCCAGCCCAGCGCCTTCAGCAGCACGGTGACCGGCTGGCGGCGCTTGCGGTCGATGCGGACGCCGATGGTGTCGCGCTTGTCGATGTCGAACTCGAGCCAGGCACCCCGGCGACGGGATGACCTTGACCGAGAACACCTCCTTGCCGGCGAGCTTGTCCATCGTCTTGTCGAAGTAGACGCCCGGGGAGCGGACCAGCTGCGACACCACGACACGCTCGGTGCCGTTGATGATGAAGGTGCCCTTGCTGGTCATCATCGGGAAGTCACCCATGAAGACGGTCTGGGACTTGATCTCGCCGGTCTCGCCGTTGACGAACTCGGCGGTGACGAAGAGCGGCGCCGAGTAGGTCATGTCCTTGTCCCGGCACTCCTCCTCGGTCGCCTTGACCTCGTCGAAACGCGGGTCGGAGAAGGACAGGCTGAGCTCGCCGGAGAAATCCTCGATCGGCGAGATCTCGGCCAGGATCTCGTCCAGGCCGCTGGCGATGGCGGGGTCGTCCTGCCGCGCCCGCCACGCCGGGGCCGCCGATCAGCCAGTCGAACGACTCGGTCTGCAGGGCGAGGAGGTTGGGTACCTCGAGCGGCTCACGGAGCTTGGCGAAGGAGACCCGCTTCGGAGCGCCGGGGAGGGTGGGCAGGGAGGTGGTGGACGTGCTGCTGACTGCCAAGATTCGTCCTTCCAAGGACCGCGGTAAAGATAACCGTCGTTGACTTTCCCGCTGCTCTCCGGCGGGCTGTCGACGACAGGCCACGGTCCGCAGTCGATTCGCGCGTTCGCCGTCGAGCTGTGCCGCTGGGACGTGGCACACTTCTGGCCAGGACGATGCGATCGACGGGTCGGGGCTGAACGAGGGCAGCACAAAGAGGGCAGCGCAAAGTTCAAGAGTAACGCTCAGGCGCACTTCTGTCCACTCCGACGGCGGCCGTGCCCCGACGGCTAGCGCTTCTCCAGCGCTCACATCGGGGGACGGCCTCAGGCTCGTCGCACTGGCGTGGACTTCACTGCCTCTCGTGCCACCCAGCGTGAGCCCTGACCGGGGGTTTCGTCAAGACTCCGCGCCCTAATGACCGCAGGATCCGCGTCGCGTGTCGGGCGTCCGTAACGCTGCCAGTCAGCGGGCGCTGTCGCGATGCCGCGCCTCGCGGCCGGCGACAGGGTCGCGAGCACCGCGTCCGGATCGCCGGCACGAGCCCCGCAGACGCAGCAGCGGGTGGACCGCCTCTCGGCGATCCACCCGCTGATGATGCTGCGTGGACGACGGGCGTCCACCAGGTGAAGCTGGAACTACTTGACGGTCGCCTTGGCGCCGGCCTCTTCCAGCTTCGCCTTGGCGGCCTCGGCCTGGTCCTTGGCGACCTTCTCCAGGATCGCCTTGGGGGCGGCGTCGACGAGGTCCTTGGCTTCCTTCAGACCCAGACCCGAGACGAGCTCGCGAACGGCCTTGATGACCTGGACCTTCTTCTCGCCGGCCGACTCGAGGACGACGTCGAACTCGTCCTGCTCCTCGGCAGCCTCGGCGGGGGCGCCACCGGCCGGGCCGGCGGGGCCGGCGACGGCGACGGGAGCCGCGGCGGTGACGCCGAAGGTCTCCTCGAACTGCTTGATGAACTCGGACAGCTCGATGAGGGTCAGTTCCTTGAAGGCGTCGAGCAGTTCGTCGGAGGACAGCTTGGCCATGATGGCTTCCTTTCACTTCTGCACCACGCGGCCGGGGCCGGGGGGAGCGGGGGTTTTCGTGGTGGATCCGGTCGGGCTGACCGGGGTGGCTCCCCCGACGGATGTCGGGTCGGCCGGGTCAGCTCAGGCCAGATCGGCCGGGGCTTCGGTGCTGGCGGCTTCCGCCTGGTTCCTGCGTCGGCACCATCGTCGACGCAGCGCCGTCGTCGGCACGGTGCGAGTCGGCAGCCGGGGCGGCATCGGCGGGCGCCTCGGCAGCCGGCTGCAGCCTGTCCGACGCCTTCTGCTCCTGCAGCGCTGCGGCGAGCCGAGCCATCTGCGAGGGCAGCGCCGAGAACGCGTAGGCGGCCTTCGACAGGTTGCCCTTCATCGCGCCGGCGAACTTCGCCAGCAGGACCTCGCGGCTCTCCAGATCGGCGATGCGGTTGACCTCGGCGGGCTGGAGCGGCTTGCCGTCCAGGTAGCCGCCCTTGACCACGAGCAACGGGTTGCCCTTGGCGAACTCGCGGATCGCCTTGGCGGCGTCGCTCGGCTCGCCCTTGACGAACGCGATCGCGGTGGGACCGGTGAGCAGGTCGTCCAGACCCTGCACTCCGGCGTCCGCCGCGGCGCGCTTGACGAGGGTGTTCTTGGCGACGGTGTAGTCGGTGTCGTTGCCGAGCGCCCGCCGCAGCGCGGTGAGCTGCTTCATCGTCAGACCGCGGTACTCGGTGATGACCGCAGCCGACGAATTGCGGAACTGATCAGCGATCTCCGCGACGGTGGCCACCGATTGTGCCTTGACCATCTCGCCTCCTTCCTGCGTACGTGTGCGTTCCGATAGCGAAGAGCTACCGGCCACCTCGACCGCGGGAGGCTGTCTGCAGGAATTCGGGTCCGGACACACGAAACGCCCCGGCGCAGTGGGCACGGGGCGGCGGAACGCATGTCGCCGAGCGACACACGGGTGCTACCTCGTCCTCCTGCGTGGGTCGTCCGCGGAGCGCGGACCTTCGTTCCGTCACCCGCACGCGGGCAGCAGAAAACCGACGGTCTTCGGTGGATCGAAGCCCACTGTACGGGATGGCGCCAGGGCCGCCAAACCACCGGCGCGGCGCTCCCCTGCCGGTGGTCCCCCGGGCCGGCACCGCCTCAGTGCGATCCGGACGGTGTCGACGTCGCACGGTCGTCGGTCGGACGACGGACGCTCGTCGACACCGACCGGCGCACCCGGCGCGGACCCGGCAAGGCAGCCGGACCGGGAACGCCGACAGCCCCGGCGCACACCTGGCAGGTGCGACGGGGCTGTCGGGAGAAACGGGGTCCGGCCCTGACCGGGGACCGCCGGTGCCGCCGGAGCGGACGGCACCGTCAGACGGTGCGCTGGGTCTGACTTCGTCAGACGGTGCGCTGGGTCTGACTTCGTCAGACGGTGGCGGTCTCGTCCAGCATGTTGCGGGTGATGGTCGAGTCGACCGGGATGCCCGGGCCCATGGTGGTGGAGAAGAAGATCTTCTTCAGGTAGCGGCCCTTGGAGGTCGCCGGCTTGGACCGGAGCACCTCGTCGAGCGCGGCGGCGTAGTTCTGGACCAGCTGCTCGGGGGTGAAGGACACCTTCCCGATCACCAGGTGCAGGTTCGCCGCCTTGTCGACCCGGAAGTTGACCTTGCCGCCCTTGATCTCGTTGACGGCCTTGGTGACGTCGGCGGTGACGGTGCCGGTCTTCGGGTTCGGCATCAGGCCGCGCGGCCCCAGGACGCGCGCGATGCGACCGATCTTGGCCATCTGGTCGGGCGTGGCGACGGCGGCGTCGAACTCGAGCCAGCCACCCTGGATGCGGGCGATCAGGTCGTCGCTGCCGACGACGTCGGCGCCGGCCGCGATGGCCTCCTCGGCCTTGTCACCGACGGCGAACACGATCACCCGGCTGACCTTGCCGGTGCCGTTGGGCAGGTTGACCGTGCCACGGACCATCTGGTCGGCCTTGCGGGGGTCGACACCCAGGACGAGGGCGACCTCGACGGTGGCGTCGTACTTCGATGTTCGACGTCTGCTGGGCCAGCTTGACGGCCTCCAGCGGGGTGTACTGCTTCGTCTTGTCGACGAGTTCGGCGGCCTTGCGGTATGCCTTGCTGCGCTTCATGAGCTCTCCTGTGACGGATGGAAAGGATGTGGTGAGCGGGCCGGCGCGGGCCCTACCACCGCCGCGACCGGACCGGTCGCGGCGTTGCGGCACCCGGAGGTGCCGGGCGGATGTCAGTCCTTGACGGTGATGCCCATGGAACGGGCGGTACCGGCGATGATCTTGACGGCCTGGTCGACGTCGTTCGCGTTCAGGTCGACCTGCTTGACCGTGGCGATCTCGCGCAGCTGCGCGGTCGTCACCGATGCGACCTTGGCGGTGTGCGGCGTCGCGGAGCCCTTGTCGACACCGGCGGCCTTGAGCAGCAGCCGGGCGGCCGGCGGGGTCTTGAGCTCGAACGAGAACGAACGGTCCTCGAAGATCGAGATCTCGACGGGGACGACCTCGCCGCGCTGGGTCTCCGTGGCCGCGTTGTAGGCCTTGCAGAACTCCATGATGTTGACGCCGTGCTGGCCGAGCGCCGGACCGATGGGCGGCGCCGGGTTGGCCATACCGGCCTTGATCTGCAGCTTGACGATCGCCGCAAGCTTCTTCTTCTTGGGAGGCATTGTGCTGCTTCTTCTTCCTGGGGTGGGTTCCCGGTGGTCTCACCGGGCTGTCGGGCGGCCGCTGCCAGGGCGGCCGACCGGCGGTCAGAGTTTCGAGACCTGCGAGAACGCCAGCTCGACCGGGGTCTCGCGTCCGAAGATGGACACCAGTACCTTCAGCTTCTGCTGATCGGCGTTGATCTCGTTGATGGTGGCCGGCAGCGTCGCGAACGGGCCGTCCATGACGGTGACGGACTCGCCGACCGAGTAGTCGACGACGGTGCGGGCCGGGGCGCGGCCTGCGGTGCTGGCCTTCTCGGCGCCCTTCTTGGGAGCGGCCGGAGCCAGGATCTTCACCACGTCGTCCAGGGACAGCGGCGACGGGCGGGAGTTGGCGCCGACGAAGCCGGTGACGCCGGGGGTGTTGCGGACCGCCGACCAGGAACCGTCGGTCAGCTCCATCCGGACCAGGATGTAGCCGGGGTAGACCCGACGCTGGACCTTCTTGGGCTGGCCGTTCTTGATCTCGGTGACTTCCTCCTCGGGCACCTCGATCTGGAAGATGTAGTCCTCCATGTCGAGGGACTTGATCCGGTTCTCGAGGTTGGCCTTGACCTTCTTCTCGTAGCCCGAGTAGGAGTGCACGACGAACCAGTGCCCGGGAGCCCGGCTCAGCGCGGAGCGCATGGCGACAGCCGGGTCCTCGTCCTCGCCGGGCTCGTCGGCGGGCGCATCGGCGTCGGCGCCCTCGGCGGTGGCGATGTCGTCACCGGAAGTCGCGTCGTCACTGGAAGCCGTGTCGTCGGCTGCGGCGAACGGGTCGACGGGGGCGTCGGCGGCAGCCTCGTCGGCGGCGTTGGCGTAGTCCTCGATGAAGGGGTCGATGTCGGCGGCCGTCGGAGACAGGTCGAACGGGTTGTCGAGACCGGAGTACCCCGTCGATTCGTCGTCGGCACGCGAACGCTCATTGGCGAACGGGTCGTTGTCGGACACGGTGCTCACTCTCTTCCGTACTGCTCTGTCCGGTCCTGCTGCTGACCGGCCCTGCGGTGGATCACATCTTCTGACACTGTTCGTGGGCTCACGCCGGCACTCGACCCTGATTCTCCCGCAACCGGCGCCGGGCCGACAGGGCCCCATCGGGGCTGAGGCTCGTACCCGGCTGGAACCGCTCACTGCGGAGCGGCAGCTCGGCGACCGACGGTGACGACCCAGCGGGATCAGCCGAGGACTTTCCCGACGATCAGATGGAACAACACGTCCATCCCGGAGACCAGGGCCACCATCAGGACGAGGAACACGATGACCACCACGGTGTAGGTCACCATCTGCTTACGGCTCGGCCAGATCACCTTGCGGAGCTCGGCGACGACCTCACGCAGGAAGCGGCTCAGCCGGGCGAACGTGCCCTCCCGCTCCGGCAGGTCCCGGGAGCGCGTCGGCGCGTCCTTCTTGCCGGTGACCGCCGCGGCGGAACGCGCCCCGGCGGGCGCGGCGCCGCTTCCGACACCGGCGGCCACGAGCTCGTCGCTCTCGACGAGCTCGGCGTCGCCGTTCGTGGCGCGAGCGGAGTCGACGCCGGCGGCCGCGGAGGTGTCGTCGTCGGACGTCCCGGGCTCGAGCCCTGCGGATTCGGCTCGGCCGCCTCGATCTCGGCCTCGACCTCGAGGGCGTCCGGCGCCGTGGTCTCCGGATCGTGCAGGACGTCGTCGGCGTGGTGGGCGTCGCCCGTCGAGCCCGAAGGCGAGCCGGCGGACGTGCCGTCGGCTCCGGAGACGCCCGGTGCGAGGTTCTCGTCGTCGGAGAACCCGTCGCGGTCCTTGCTCACTCGGTCCCTCGTCTTCTGCTCTGCGGGTGCTGCCGTTGCGCGGATCCGCGCGAGCCCGGCCCCCTCGGCGGGACCAGAGCAGGGGTGACAGGACTTGAACCTGCAACCTACGGTTTTGGAGACCGTTGCTCTACCAATTGAGCTACACCCCTTCGGTGGGCGACCAACCCGATCCCCGCATGCCGGCTGGACCGGTCGACGGTGGAGCGGACTGATCCACACCGAACCGGGGCGTCACCGTCACCCACCCGCAGAACGGGCACGTGGGGTCACACCCCGGACAACCCAGTGTAGGCCACCGAGGACGGATGGCCTAAATCGAAGCGCACGAGCCGCAGAAGCGTGGGCTCAGGCCAACCGGACGACGGCGCGTGCCCTGCCCATCACCGTCTGGCCCTCGAACGTCGCGGTGACGTCCACCCGTGCGGTGCGAGCGTCGACGTCCAGCGCCCCGACGACGGCCGTGATCTCCAGCAACGCCCCCCGATCGTCGTCGGGCACCACGACCGGCCGGGTGAACCGGACGCCGTACTCGACCACCGCTGCCGGATCGCCGATCCAGTCGGTGATGACCCGCGCCGACAACGCCATCGTGAGCATGCCGTGCACGATCACCCCGGGCAGACCGACGGAGGTCGCCACCCGTTCGCTCCAGTGGATGGGGTTGAAGTCCCCCGAGGCACCGGCGTACCGCACCAGCTGGGACCGCGGAACCTGCAGCGACAGCGCCGGCAGCACGGTGCCGACGGTCACGTCGTCGAACCGCACGGTGGCGGTCACGGGGCCGCCCGCGAGACCAGGGTGCCGTGCGCGGTGGCGACAGCCTCGCCGGACGCGTCGGTCACTTCCGTGCGGACCGCGATGACGTCGTTCCCGGCCAGCACCTTGATCGAGTCGACGTGCACCGTGGAATGCAGTACGTCGCCGGCGACCACCGGCCGGTGGTGGACGAAGCGCTGGTCGAGGTGAACGACGCGGGAGAAGTCGAGTCCGAGGGCGGGATCGAACATCACGCTGTCCTGCGCGCGCGCCACCACGGCGATGAGGAACGTCGGGGGCGCAACGACGTCAGGGTGGCCCGCTCGTTGAGCGGCCACCCTGTCGACGTACATCACGTTGTCATCGCCGATCGCCTGCGCGAACTGACGGATGCTCTCGCGGCCCACATCATGAGGTTCGTCGAACGGAAAGCTCCGGCCGACGAAGGCCCTGTCCATGGCCACGGGGGAACTACCGGGTCTCTTTGTGGTTCCGGTGGCACTTGCAGTTCGGGCAGAACTTCTTGATCTCGAGGCGATCGGGATCGTTGCGCCGGTTCTTCTTGGTGATGTAGTTGCGGTGCTTGCACTCTTCGCACGCCAAGGTGATCTTGGGGCGGATGTCAGTCGATTTCGCGGCCACGGCCGTCGGCCTCTTTCTGCTTCTCGTACGGGCGGCACGGAAGACCCGTGCCGGCTGTGTGGTGAGCGGTCCGGACCGGGAGAACCCGATCCTGGCCTGTGGGTAGCGGTGGCCGGACTTGAACCGGCGACCTAACGATTATGAGCCGTTTGCTCTGCCAGCTGAGCTACACCGCCACAAGGTGTGCGCACGGCGACAAGGCCGCACACACGAACGAACGGCCGCAGACGGAGAACCATTCCCGTTCCCGGGTGGTCCCAGCCCACGGCCGCGTCCTCCGAGCCCCCTTACGGAATCGAACCGTAGACCTTCTCCTTACCATGGAGACGCTCTACCGACTGAGCTAAGGGGGCCTGTACTGCTACTGCTCGGTGATGATCGATACCGCTGTGCTGAGTGGAACTGTGCTGAGTGAAACTGTGCTGAGTTGAACTGTGCTGGGTGAAGCTGTGCTGACGCGAGCTCCGCTGCACTGAACTACTCCGGGGCAGCACTTCCGGCTGTCGTCTCCGACTTCCGACCCGCCCCTGCAGCCTCGACCACTGTACATGAGCGTGTACCGCGAGTCGAAATCGTTGCCGTCGGCGCCGCCGTGACGGTGGCCCGGCCGAGGGCGGACCCGACCCAGCTCAGCCGACCACCCGCATGACGGGCAGGTCGACCTCACCGGTGGCCCGGACGGTACGGGAGTCCAGCCAGGCCTCGAAGCGGTCCACCGGCTGCGGGCGGCTCAACAGGAAGCCCTGGATGCCGTCGCACTGCATGGACTTCAGCGCGACGCGGGATGCGTCCTCCTCGACGCCCTCGGCGATCACCTTCAGGCCCAGCGAATGGCCCAGGTCGATGATCGACTGGACGATGGCCAGGTCGCCCAGCGCGGTGGACATCCCGAGCACGAACGACCGGTCGATCTTGATCTCGTCGATGGGCAGCCGGCGCAGGTAGGCCAGCGAGGAGTAGCCGGTCCCGAAGTCGTCCACCGAGAGCATGATCCCCATCGAGTGCAGGGCGTCCAGGATCGGCAGCGCGGTCTCCGGGTCGTTCATCACGTTGGACTCGGTGAGCTCGAAGGTCAGCAGCTCCGCCGGCACCCGATGCCGTTCCAGGGAGGCCTGCACGCGTTCCGGGAAGTGTTTTCCGGTGAGGTTGCGCATCGACAGGTTCACCGCGACGCTGATCCGCATCCCGCGGTCCAGCCAACGGCGGATCTGCGCGAGGACGATCTCCAGCACATGGTTGAGCAGGATGTCGATGGAGCCGGTGGCCTCGATCGCCGTGACGAACTCCCCCGGCGTGACCGTGCCGAACTCCGGGTGCATCCACCGGACCAGCGCCTCGACGCCCCGCAGCTGGTTGTCGTCCAGGCTGACCTTGGGTTGGTAGTGCACGACGATGTGACCCTGGTCGACGGCGCCGCGGAACTGGGTGACCAGCTGGAAACGCCGCCGGTACACCTCGCCCATCGTCGGCCGGAAGATCTCGAACCGCTCGTGCCGGCTGCGGCCGGCCAGCAGGGCCATCTCGGCGCGCTGCAGCAGGGCGGCCGCGTCCGGGCGTTCCAGCGAGTGCTCGTCCAGGACCACGGCGATGCCCGCATGCGGCTCCACCTCGACGTCGACCCCCGCGAGGCTGTACGACGGGCTGATGCCGCGCAGGAGGGCGGCCACCTCGAGCGCGAGCTCGCTCTCGGTCATCGGCTCCAGCAGGATCGCGAACAGATCGGACTCGAGCCGCGCGACGGCACGTTCACCCGGCCTGCAGGATGCGCTGACCCGCCTGCACCAGCAGCTCCTCGCCGTGGCGGTGGCCGAGCGCGTTGTTGACCTGCGAGAGCGTGTCCAGCTGGATCAGCGCGAGGGCGCCGAGGCGGTTCTCGGCGAGCAGGATCTCGGCGTCGACGGTGAGCCCGGCGCGGCTGCGCAGCCCGGTGACCGCGTCGCGGTAGGCCTCGTTGCGGAGGTTGGCCAGCAGTTGGACGTTCTCCAACGCGGTCCCCAGGTGCACGCTGAGGGTGCCGAGGAATTCGGCGTCCTCCTCGGTGAACACACCCCACCGGCTGAGTCGGTCACGGACCTCGACGTAACCACGGACCCGGTTCGACGAGGTCAAGGCGACGATCATCACCGCCTGCGCACCGCGGGCCCGCAGCGCCTGCAGAACGGCGGGGTCGGTGTCGGTGTCCACCGACGCGCGGACCACCCCGTGGGCGCCGGCGAGCCGCAGGAGGTGGTCGTCGGCGCCGAGCGGGGAGACGTCGACCTGACCCTGGAGGTCGACGGCCAGCCCGACCAGCTTGGGCGAGCCGGCTGTGGGGACCGGCTGCTCACCGGTGAAATCGGTGCCGTCCTCGAGATGCAGCACGGCGGTGGAGGCGTTGTTGTGCGAGCGCACCAACTCCATCATCTCGGGCCAGCGGGTGTTGTCGGCCTGGGTGATCCCGACGCTCCGGATGAAGGTGTACAGCTGGTTCAGGTTCGCGTGCCGGCTCATCATCGAGCGGAACGCCAGGTAGATCATGACCGCGAAGGCCATCAGGGCCGTGGCGATGTACGGCCCGGCACCGGGAACGTCGATCCACAGCAGGTACACGACGAGGGCGAAGACGATGACGAAACAGGCGCCGCCGCTGGAGCGGGCGATGACCTTCCAGACCGGCTCGACCGGACCGAGGAGCCGGTAGGCGAGCCCGACGATCACCGGGCTGGCCATGGTGCCGGCGAGCACACCGGCGGCCACCACGAGCGGCCACCCGGCCCCCCTGGGGGACGTACCGATCAACTCACCCAGCGCGATCATCGCCGACAGCGCCACCCCGGTGTCGGCGAGCACCAGCGCCACGTTGAGCACCGAGTGCGGCCAGTCGTCCTTGCGCAGGATGTACACCGACACACCGACGAGCAGCTGGGCGCCCAGCACCAGGTACCAGTCCAGCATCAGGAAGCCGATGACCAGGGGGAACTCGAGCAGCGCGACCATCATCGTCTCGGTGCGCACCTCGACCCGCAGGGGCACCAGCTCGCAGAAGACGAGGATGCCGACGAGGAGGACGGTCACCCCGGCGGACGGCCAGAAAGGGAGCCGCTGCTCGGGCGCCAGATCGCCCATCCGGTGGCAGATGAACGAGTAGATGGGGACACAGGCGGCGACCACCAGTGCGGTGGTGGCCGGGAAGACCTGACTCGGCCGCCATGTCCGTCGCGGCGGCGCGGAAGCCGCGGTCGCGAGGTCCGTCATGTCGTGTCTCCGGTCTCCGGCGGGGGTTGTGCGCGGTGCCGTCGCCGGCGTGGAGAGAGGAGTCCCGAGCGCATTCACGGAGCGTAACGGGTTGTAGCGCTCAACGGAATGTTCTGCTCAAACCCGACATCTACCACCTCGTGGAATAGAGCCGTTCGGGTGACGGGCGTCGTTGAGGTCCACCACCACGCGCTCAGACGAGATGCACGCTGCGTCTGTTACCCCGCCCGGCGCAATCCAGTCGTCAGAATGGGCTGCGGCAGGGTATACAAGCGCATTCGCTGACGGAGCGCCACCGTTCTCGTCCACCGATCGGGTGGTCCTCGGCGGCACGAGCGAGGACGGAGTGGTGGTGAAATGGCTCACAGCGACCACTCAGCGCCGTAGCTCGCGGCGGCGTCCCGAAGATTTTCACCGCTACGCGCCTTGGTCACTGCGCCGTACGAAGGTCCCTGCGCACGGCAGCGGAGGTTGTGGTAGCCGCTCCGACCCCCACCGACGACTCCGGCCCGCCGGCCGGACCCTCGGGGATCCGACCGGCGGGCCGGTGGTGGTGCGACGTGGCAGGTGAGAGATTCGAACTCCCGTAGCTTGCGCGGCTGATTTACAGTCAGCTCCCTTTGGCCACTCGGGCAACCTGCCCCGACGGGCTGTCGGCTGCATTGCTGCGGCGTCCGGCCCGGTTGCTGATAGTACTAGCGGCCCCCCGGACCTGCGAAATCC
Source organism: uncultured Actinomycetota bacterium (assembly GCA_963700115.1). Taxonomy (GTDB): domain Bacteria; phylum Actinomycetota; class Actinomycetes; order Mycobacteriales; family Nakamurellaceae; genus Nakamurella. The sequence goes on from OY969473.1 coordinate 3,148,084, forward strand.
GCTGGTCGGGCCGCTCCCCGACGCGGGCCCCGGCCGGCCGGGAACGCACGGGCGCAGACCGCCGGCGGTGCGCCCATTGTCCCGGGGCCGGCGCCGGACGGTGAACAATGGTCCAGGGCCGCGCCGGCGAACGGCGCCCCCGGCCCGCACCCTGCATCAGTGAGGAGACACCATGGCGGACGCATCATTCGACGTCGTCAGCAAGGTCGACCACCAGGAGGCCGACAACGCCCTCAACCAGGCGGCGAAGGAGCTGTCGCAGCGGTTCGACTTCCGCGGCGTCAACGCGACGATCGTGTGGGCCGGCGAGGACTCGGTCACCCTGACCGCCGACACCGAGGAGCGGTGTGCAGCCGCGATCGACGTCTTCAAGGAGAAGCTGATCCGTCGGGACATCTCGATGAAGGCTCTCGAGATCGACAAGCCGCAAGCCTCCGGCAAGATCTTCAAGGTCACCGGGAAGCTGATCTCCGGGATTCCGTCGGACAAGGCGAAGCAGATCGCCAAGCTCGTCAAGGAGCAGGGTCCCAAAGGCGTGCAGGCCCAGATCCAGGGCGACCAGCTGCGGGTGACCGGCAAGAAGCGCGACGACCTGCAGGCCGTGATCGCGCTGCTCAAAGGTGCCGACCTGGACCTCGCGCTGCAGTTCACCAACTACCGCTGACGGTGCGTGCCGCTGCCCCCGGGTGCACCGAATGACCCGCCGCGGGATCGTCGCCGGCGTCCTGGCCTACGGCATCTGGGGGCTGTTCCCGCTGTTCTGGCCGCTGCTGGAACCGGCGTCGGCCCCGGAGATCCTGGCCCACCGGGTGGTCTGGTCACTGGTGTTCATGGCTGTCGTGCTGACGGTTCGCCGGCACTGGCGGCGGTTGCGCTCACTGCCGCGGCAGACCTGGCTGCAGGTCGCGGCCGCCTCCGTGCTGATCGCGGTCAACTGGGGCGTCTACATCTTCGCCGTCAACAACGGTCTCGTCGTCGAGGCGGCACTGGGCTACTACATCAACCCGTTGGTGAGCGTGGCCCTGGCGGTGCTCGTGCTGCGCGAGAAGCTGCGGGCCGGGCAATGGGTCGCGGTCGGGATCGCCGCGATCGCCGTGCTGGTGATCGCGGTCGGCACCGGCGGCGTGCCGTGGATCGCATTGTCGTTGGCCTGCTCGTTCGCGCTCTACGGGCTGGTCAAGAAGGTCATTCCACTGGGTGCGACGGAGTCGCTCACCGCCGAGGCGTTGGTACTGGCGCCCGCGGCGCTGGCGTTCCTCACCTGGCTGCAGTTCGCCGGGCAGTCCACCCTCACCGGCCACGGGGTCGGCCACGTGCTGCTGCTGGCCACCGGCGGCCTGGTGACGATCGTGCCGCTGGTGGCGTTCGCCGTCGCCGCGCAGGCGCTGCCGCTGTCGGTGGTCGGGTTCCTGCAGTACATCACCCCGACCATGCAGTTCCTGCTCGGCGTCTTCTGGGCGCACGAGAAGCATGGTCCCCGACCCGGTGGGTGGGATTCGTCATCATCTGGGCCGCGTTGGCGATCTACTCGTTCGACGCGGTCCGGCACTCGCGGGCCGACCGGCGGGCGGTCCGTCAGGACGCCCGCAGCCGCTCAGCGCGTGCGCTCGACCACGAACCGGGTCAGTGAGGTCAGGGCGTCCCGGGCCGACGACGGCGGCAGGTCGCCCAGGGCGGCCGCGGCCTCGCTCGCGTAGCTGTCCAGAGTCTGGCGGGCCTGCACCATGCCGTCCGAGGCCGACAGCAGGGTGACCGCCTCGGCCACCTCGGCCTCCTCGTGGAGCGGCCGGGAGACCAGGTCGATCAGCCGGTGGTCGGTGCCGGCGGCGATCGTGTACAGCGCGGACAGCGTCGGCACGCCCTCGCGCAGGTCGGTGCCGGGCGTCTTCCCGGAGTCGGCGGAGACGATGTCGATGATGTCGTCGGCGATCTGGAAGGCCACCCCGACGGCGCGGCCGTAGCGGCGGAGCGCGGCGATCTCGGAGTCGGTGGCGCCGGAGAACATGCCCGGCGTACCGCGCGCAGGTGTCGATCAGCGAAGCGGTCTTCTCGTCGCAGCACGAGCAGGTGGTGCTCGATGGGGCTGCCGCTGGGGCCGGGGCCGACGGTCTCGCGGGTCTGCCCGGTGACCAGCTCGGCGAACGTCTCGGCGATGATCCGCACCGCGTCCGGGCCGAGGTCGGCGACCAGCCGGGAGGCGTGCGCGAAGAGGAAGTCGCCGGTCAGGATGGCGATCGAGTTGTCCCAGCGGGCGTTGGCCGACTTCGCGCCGCGGCGGACCTCGGCCTCGTCCATCACGTCGTCGTGGTAGAGCGTGGCCAGGTGCACCAGCTCGACCACCGCGGCGGCGATGGCCACCTCGGGCGAGTCCGGGCGCGGCCCGACACCGGCGGCGACCAGCGTGAACAACGGCCGGAACCGCTTGCCGCCGGCGTGCATGAGGTGCGAGGCGGTTTCGGTGACGAAACTCGAACTCGGACTGCAGTTCCTGTCGAGCAGGTCTTCGACCGTGGCCAGGCCGTCGGCCACCCGCCGGGCGAGCGCCGGGTCGGCAAGCTCGATCCCGGCCATCACGCGAGGAGCAGTCACACCGACGACATTACGACAGCAGTGGAACCTGGACGGCCAGAACGTCGAGGGCGGCGCTCGGGTACAGGCCCAGGCCCAGCGTGACCAGTCCGCAGACCACGACGACGGTGAGCACGAACGGGCTGGGGACCGTCACCGACGGTCCACCGTCGACCGGTTCGGCGAAGAACATCAGCACCACGATCTTGAGGTAGAAGAACGCGGTGATCGCGGTGGCGACCATGGCCACCACCACCAGCGGACCCATCCCCTGCTCCATCGCGGCGCTGAAGACGGTCAGCTTGCCGATGAAACCGCTGGTCAGCGGGATACCGGCGAACGACAGCAGAAAGAGTGTCATCAGTCCGGCGACCCAGGGCGAGCGCTTGGCGAGCCCGGCCCACTGCGACACCTGGGTGGCCTCGCCGTCGGCGTCGCGGACGAGCATGACCAGCGCCAGGGTCCCGACGGTCGCGAAGCCGTAGGTCAGCAGGTAGAACAGCGTGCCGGTGACACCATCGCTCGTGAGAGCCATCACCCCGAGCAGCAGGAAGCCGGCGTGCGCCACCGAGGAGTACGCCAGCATCCGCTTGATGTCGGTCTGGGTGATACCGAGTACGGCGCCGATCAGCATCGAGGCGATGGCCACGCCCCACAGGGTGCCCTTCCAGTCCCACACGGACGGCGCGAACGCGGAGTAGAGGATCCGGGCCATCGCGGCGAACGCGGCGACCTTGGTGCAGGACGCCATGAACGCGGTCACCGGGGTGGGCGCCCCCTGGTAGACGTCCGGTGTCCAGGTGTGGAACGGGCCGACCGACCCCTTGAACAGCAGACCCACCATCAGCAGTGCCGAGGCCGCCGAACAGCAGCGCGTCGGTGCGGCCGCCGGCCTGGGTGGCCAGGCCGATGTCGGCGTAGCGCAGGCTGCCGGCGTAGCCGTACAGCAGCGCGATGCCGTACAGCAGGATCGCCGAGGCGAAGGCGCCGAGCAGGAAGTACTTGACCGCCGCCTCCTGCGAGATGAGGCGGCGCCGCCGGGCCAGCCCACACATCAGGTACAGCGGCAGCGAGAGCACTTCGAGACCGACGAACAGGGTGATGAGATCGGCCGACGCCGGGAAGATGAGCATCCCGCTGACGGCGAACAGCGCCAGCGGAAAGACCTCGGTCTGCATCGGGGCGATCGTGCGGGTGCGGGCGCGCTCCCGGACCGCGGCCAGCGGTGCGGCCTGGGCGACGAAGGCGCCGCCCGGCTCGGCGATCCGGTCGGCCATCAGCAGCACCGAGGCCAGGGCGAGCGCCAGCAGCACCCCCCAGATCGCGTAGGTCGCCTGGTCGATGGACAGCGCACCGGCGAGCGTGACGCTGTACCGGGCCTGCACGCCGCCCGTCACGGTGACGACGCCGGCAGCGACGATGGCCGCCACGCTCAACGCGACCTGGACCGCGTAGCGCTGCCGGGCCTTCACGACGGCCTCGACGAGCACGCCGAGGCACGCCGCGCCCAGCAGGATCAGGATCGGCAGGATCGCCCCGTAGGCGATGCTCGGGGCACTGATCGGCGCCACCGACACGGGGGCGGCCAGGATCACCGTGGTCACGGAGTGGCTCCTTCGATGGCCGGCACCGGGTCGCGGTGCCCGGAGTCGGTGACGATCTGGGCGGCGGTCGGGTTGATGACATCGAGCACCGGCTTGGGATAGACGCCGAGCAGCAGGATCAGCGCGACCAGCGGGGTCAGCACGGCGACCTCACGGGGCCTCAGGTCGCCGAACCGCCACCGGGACCGGACGGCGTCCACCGGATCGACGGCGTGGGCGTTCTCCTGACCGGCCTCTTCCTCGTCGAGCACCGCGGGTCGCGCCGGGGCGGTCAGCACGCCGGTGGCCGGACCGGTGGACAGCCGGGGCGCGGTGGTGCCGGTCGCGACCGGGCCGAGGTCGGGATCGGGCAGCAGCACGCCGGCGCCGCGGATCGGGCCGGTCATCGTCCGCTGGAAGATCCAGAGCATGTAGACCGCGGCGACGACGATGCCCACGGTGGCGATCGCACCCCAGACGGGCTGGGTGGCGAAGGTGCCCAACAGCACCAGGAACTCGGCGACGAAGGAGCTGGTGCCCGGGAGCGCGATGGTGGCCAGGGAACCGATCAGGAACATCCCGGCGAGCAGCGGCGCCACCTTCCAGACCCCGCCGTAGTCGCCGACCAGCCGTGATCCGCCGCGGGCGGTCAGCATCCCGACGACCAGGAAGAGCAGCCCGGTGGCCAGGCCGTGGGCGACCATGTAGAACACCGCACCGCTCATCGCCTGGCTGGTGAAGGCGAAGACGCCCATGGCGATGAAGCCGAAGTGGGCGATCGAGGTGAAGGTCACGAAGCGCTTGAGGTCACGCTGCCCGGCCGCGACCAGCCCGCCGTAGAAGATGCCGATCACCGACAGCGTGATGATCACCGGCGCGAGCTTCGTCGAGGCGGCGGGCAGCAGCGGCAGGCAGATCCGCAGGAACCCGAAGGTGCCGACCTTGTCGAGCACGCCGACAATGAGGGTGCCGGATCCGACCGGCGCCTCGGCTCCGGCGTCGGGCAGCCAGCTGTGCAACGGGAACAGCGGGGCCTTGATCGCGAAAGCGATGGCGAAGCCCGCGAAGATCCACATCTGGGTGGACTCCGGGATCTGGTTCGCGATCGCCCGCAGCTCAGCCCAGTCCAGCGTCCCCACGCCGGTCGGCGTGTAGTTCTTGCTGGTGACGTAGAGACCGATCAGCGAGGCGAGCATCATCAGGCCGCCGAACAGCGAGTACAGGAAGAACTTGGTCGCCGCGTAGGTGCGCCGCGGGCCGCCGAACGCGCCGATCAGGAAGTACATCGGGATCAGCATCAACTCGAAGGCGACGTAGAAGACGAAGACGTCGGTGGCGGCGAAGACCGCCATCATCGTCGATTCGAGCACCAGCAGCAGTGCGAAGTAGCCGCCGATGGTGCGGCCGGCCGGCAGCTTCTCCTCCCAGGACGCGCCCAGCACGATCGGCACCAGCACCGCGATCAGCGCGATCATCACCAGCGCGACGCCGTCGACCCCGACCGAGAAGCCGAGCCCGAGTGCGGGGATCCAGTCAGCGGCGGAGGCGAACTGGTAGCCGGTGGCGGCCGGGGTGTAGCCGGCCCAGATCAGCGCGACGACCACGAGCTCGACCAGCGAGATCCCCAGGGCCACCAGCTTGACCGTCGCCACGGGCGCGGCCTTCATCGACCCGACGACCACCCCGCCGACCAGCGGCAGCAGCAGGACCACCAGCAACAGCGCCGGACTCGTCACACGAACCTCACCAGGAGCAGGGCGGCGACGACCAGGAAGGTGCCGCCGAGCATCGACAGGGCGTAGGACCGGACGAAGCCGGTCTGGGTACGGCGGGCCCGTGCGCTGAACGCAGCGAGGACGGTGCCGCTGCCGCTCACCGTCCGGTCGACCACGGAGGTGTCCCAGTCGGTGAGAACCCGGGTGGCGGCGATGCCCGGCCGGGCGAACAGCGTCTCGTTGATCGCGTTGCCGCCGACGTCGGCCCGGGCCAGCCGGACCAGCGCGGGGACCCGGGCCGGGGCGGTGGCCGGCACCGGCCGGCTACCGACGCGCAGCCAGGCGACAGCGATGCCGAGCGCGATGACCACGAGGGTCCCGATGGTGATGACCAGCGGCGACAGGATCTCCGGGTGCGGCTCCTCGAACTCCCCCACCGACGGGGTCAGCCAGTGCGCCAACCGCTCGCCGCCGGCGAGGAATGCCGCCGGCGCAGACGGATCCGACCGCGAGCACGACCATCGGCGCCGTCATCGTGATCGGCGACTCGTGCGGGTGGTAGTCGTGTCCGTCGGCCGAGCGTTGCCCCTTCCAGCGTGGCTCGCCGAAGAACGTCATCAGCATCAGCCGGGTCATGTAGAACGCGGTCAGCCCGGCGCCGATCAGGGCCGTGCCGCCGAGCAGCCAGCCGCGCACCCCACCGGCTGCGAAGGCGGCCTCGATGATCGGGTCCTTGGAGTAGAAGCCGGACAGGAACGGGAACCCGATCAGGGCCAGGTACCCCAGGGTGAAGGTGGCGAAGGTGACCGGCATCAGCCGGCGCAGGCCGCCGTAGCGGCGCATGTCCACGTCGTCGTTCATCGCGTGCATCACCGAGCCGGCGCCGAGGAACAGGCCGGCCTTGAAGAAGCCGTGGGTGAGCAGGTGCAGGATGCCCAGGGCGTAGACGCCCGCGCCGAGCCCGACGGCCAGGAACATGTAGCCGATCTGGGAGACGGTCGAGTAGGCCAGCACCTTCTTGATGTCGTCCTTGGCGCAGCCGGCGATGCAGCCGACGAGCAGGGTGACCGCACCGACGATGGTGACCACCAGTCGGCCGTCCTCGGTGAGGTCGAAGATCGGGTACGAGCGGGTGATCAGGTAGACGCCGGCGGTGACCATGGTGGCCGCGTGGATCAGCGCCGACACCGGGGTCGGGCCTTCCATCGCGTCGGGCAGCCACGCCTGCAGCGGCACCTGACCGGACTTGCCGCAGGCACCCAGCAGCAGCAGCAGGGCGATGACGGTGACCGTGCCGGGCGACGTCTGCGCCAGGGCGCCGATGCCGGTCTCCGAATCGAACACCCCGTCGAAGCTGGTGGTGCCCAGTTCTTTGAACATCAGGAAGATCGCGATGGCCAGACCGACGTCACCGACGCGGTTCATGATGAAGGCCTTCTTCGCCGCGGTCGCCGCGGCCGGCCGGTAGGACCAGAAACCGATCAGCAGATAGGACGCCAGGCCCGACACCCTCCCACCCGGCGTAGAGCGTGACGAACGAGTTGCCCAGCACCAGCAGCAGCATCGCCGCCGACGAACAGGTTGAGGTAGGCGAAGAAGCGCCGGCGGTCGGGGTCGTGCGCCATGTAGCCGAGCGAGTAGACGTGGATCAGCGAGCCGACACCGGTGATCAGCAGCACGAAGGTCAGCGACAGCGGGTCGATCCGGAGGCCGAAGTCGACCTGCAGCGCCTCCACCGGAATCCACGAGAACAGCTGCACGTCGGTGATCCGCGGCGTCCTCGGGAAGCCCGGTGACCTGGAGGAACATCAGCACACCGAGGGCGAACGGCACGGCGACCATGGCGACCGCGAGGTACGGGCCGACAGCGTCCAGCCGGCGCCCGCCGACCAGCAGCAGCGCACTACCCAGCAGCGGCAGGGCCACCAGCAGCAGCGCCGCCGCAGAGATCCCGGTCGCGGCGGCGGCCGGCACGTAGGTCTCCTCGACAACCTGCACAGCCTGGGAGAGAACGGTCATGGTGAAGGGGTCCCCGAATCGGCTCAGATGAGTCTGGACGGCGGTACGACCGCCGCAGGGCGGTCAGTACTTGAGCAGGTTGGCGTCGTCGATGGAGGCGCTGCGTCGGCTGCGGAAGATCGACATGATGATCGCCAGCCCGACGACGACCTCGGCGGCGGCCACGACCATCACGAAGAAGGCCATCACCTCGCCGTCGCAGGTTGCCGTTGATCCGGGAGAAGGTCACCAGGGTCAGGTTCACCGCGTTGAGCATCAGCTCGATGCACATGAACACGACGATCGCGTTGCGCCGGACCAACACGCCGACGGCGCCGATCCCGAACAGCAGGGCGGACAGCAGCAGGTACCAGGTGGGGGTCATCAGTTCTCCCGGTCCGACAGCGTGTCCGGCCGGGGCCGGGACGGCCGGCACCGAGCTCGGACGTCTCCGAGCCGGTGTCACCCGCGTGCTGGACGTGCTCGAGCGGCGCCAGATCGCGCGATTCGCGGTGCCGGCGGGCGACCTGCTCGCTGACGCTCTGCTCGACCAGCGACGACACCGACTCCGGGGCGACGCTGCCGTCGGGCAGCAGCGCCGGGGTGGCGTTGGACGACGAGGTGGCGAACACCCCGGGCCCGGGCAGCGGCGACATCCGGCCGGAGCGCATCCGCGCCGGCGACCATCCGCTTCTGGCTGCGCTTCTGGCCGGGCTTGCGCTCGACGTGCGCGAGCACCATCGCGCCCAGGGCGGCGGTGATCAGCAGCGCGCTGGTCAGCTCGAACGGGAACAGGAAGGTGGTGAACAGCTCCTCGGCGATGGCGCCCATCTCGCCGCGTTCGGCGATCGCCCCCTGCAGCCCGACGCGGCTCGATCCCGGACAGCGCGTGCACCAGGCCGGTGACGAGCAGCCCGACGAGCCCGATGCCGACCATCAGCGCGGCGACCCGCTGACCGCGGAGCACCTCGATGATCGAGTCGCCGGACTCGCGCCCGGTGAGCATCAGCACGAACAGGAACAGCATCATGATCGCGCCGGTGTAGACGATGATCTGCACGAAGCCCAGGAACTGGGCGCCCTGCATCAGGTACATGCACCCCGATGCGACAGCATCGTCGAGCACCAGCCACAGCGCGGAGTGCACGGCGTTCCGGGCGAACACCATCCCGATCGCGCCGAGCAGGGCCAGCGGCCCCAGGACGAAGAAGGCGATCTGCTCGCCGGTGCGTCGCGGCGCCGCTCAGCGCGTCCGGGTTCACCGGGCCGCCCCGCCGGCTGCCGACCGGGCGTGAGCGCGGCAGCTGTGCTGTCGCGGACCAGCTCCGGACCGTGGACGTAGTAGTCCTGCTCGGGTCGCCGAGGCGCATCGGGTGCGGCGGCTGCTCCATGCCGGGCAGCAGCGGGGCCAGCAGCATGTCCTTGGTGTAGATCAGCCGCTGCCGCTCGTCGTCGGCCAGCTCGTACTCGTTGGTCATGGTGAGCGAGCGGGTCGGGCAGGCCTCGATGCACAGGCCGCAGCCGATGCAGCGCAGGTAGTTGATCTGGTAGTTCGCGCCGTACCGCTCACCCGGGCGAGTACCGGGCCTCCTCGGTGTTGTCGCCGCCCTCGACGAAGATCGCGTCGGCCGGGCAGGCCCAGGCGCACAGCTCGCAGCCGACGCACTTCTCCAGCCCGTCCGGGTGCCGGTTGAGCTGGTGCCGGCCGTGGTAGCGCGGTGCGGTCGGCACCGGGTTCTTCGGGTAGTCCTCGGTGACCACCGGCTTGAACATGGTGGCGAAGGTGACGCCGAAACCCTTGACCGGGTCGAACACGGACATCAGAGTCTCCCTTCCTGACGGTCTGACGGCGGCGACGCAGCGGGGACGGCGGGTCGCCGGCGCGGCGCCGGGATCCGCAGGTCCAGCGGCGGGATCGGATAGCTCGGGGCGGCCGGTCGGACGACGGTCGGCAGCGCCGGAACCGGGCGGTGGCGTCGGCGTAGTCGTCGTCGTAGACGCCGTCGGGATCGAGGTCGTCGTCGTCGTCGGCGGCCTCCTTCGGCCGGCCAGAAGAAGGCCACCACCAGCAGCACCAGCACCGGACCGGCCATCCAGAGCACGACCTGTCCGGTGGTGAGGTCGGTCGGGTCGTTGTTGCAGGACGCGGGCGGCGCCGACCAGGACGATCCAGGCCAGCGAGACCGGGACCAGCACCTTCCAGCCCAGCGCCATGAACTGGTCGTAGCGGATGCGGGGCAGCGAGCCGCGGAGCCAGACGAAGAAGAACATCACCAGGACGACCTTGATCAGGAACCAGACGAAGGTGATGTAGCCGCTGTTCGCGCCGTCCCACAGCGACAGCGGCCACGGCGCCCGCCAGCCGCCGAGGAACAGTGTGGTGGCGATGGCGGAGACGTTGATGACGTTGATGTACTCGCCGAGGAAGAACAGCCCGAAGCGCATGCCGGTGTACTCGGTGTTGAAGCCGCCGACGAGTTCTCCCTCGGCCTCGGCCATGTCGAACGGTGCCCGGTTGGTCTCGCCGACCATGGCGACCGCGTAGACCACGAACGACACCGGCAGCAGCCAGAAGTACCAGCCGCTCTCCTGCTGGGCGACGATGCCCGAGGTGGACAGCGTCCCGGAGTACAGGAACACGGCGACGAAGCTCAGGCCCATCGCGATCTCGTAGGAGATCAGCTGGGCGGCCGAGCGCAGCCCGCCGAGCAGCGGGTAGGTCGAGCCGGAGGCCCAGCCGCCCAGGGCGATGCCGTAGACGCCGATCGCGGCGAACGCGAGTACGGCGAGCGCGCCGGCCGGCAGATCGGTGAGCTGCAGGGCGGTCTCGTGGCCGAACATGCTGACCGGTCCACCCATCGGGATGACGGAGAAGGTCAGGAAGGCCGGGATGGAGATCATCAGCGGCGCCGAGGACGAAGACCACCCGGTCGGCACCGGACGGGATCATCCCCTCCTTGAAGATCAACTTCACCGCGTCGGCGACCGGCTGCAGCAGCCCCCACGGGCCGTGCCAGTTCGGGCCCGGACGGTGCTGCATCCGGCCGACGACCTTGCGCTCGAACCAGATCGCGAACAGCGTCATCAGCAGCAGGAACACGAAGACGCCGATCGCCTTGATCAGCATCAGCCAGACCGGGTCGCCGGCCAGCAGGCCGGCGACGGAACCGTCGTCGCTCATGAGGTCCTTCCCTGCGCGTGAGCCGTTGCGGCCGCGGCGATGTCGACGCGGTCGCCGTGCTGGGCGCCGAGCAGCTCGGCGAGCGGGCGGCCACCGGGACGACCCGGCAGCCACACCACGTCGTCGACCATCTCGGACACGGCCAGCGGCAGCGTGACCGCGCCGCGGTCGCCACGGACGGTGATCTCGGCACCGTCGGCGAGACCGAGACGATCGGCCGTCGGGGCGCTGAGGCGGGCGAGGTCAGGTCGGGCGGTGCCGGCGAGGTACGGCTCGCCGTCGAGCAGCGCGCCGCCGTCGATGGCCGTCCGCCAGGTGGCGAGCCGCAGTCCAGGCGGCGTGCCGGTCTGCGACGGCGAGCCCAGCGGCGCGGGGGCACTGCCGGCTCGGCCGCCGAGCCGGCGGAGTTCACCGGCGGCGGCCTTCGGGGTCTGGGTGTAGAGGTCGACGTCCATCTCGACGCCGAGGGTGTCCAGGATCCGGCCGTCGTCGAGCATGCCCTTGCCGGCGACGGTGGCGTCGAAGGAGCCGAGCCGGCCCTCCCAGTCGAGGTAGCCGCCGGACTTCTCCACCGAGGCCGCCACCGGGAAGACGACGTCGGCCAGCGCGGTGACCGCGGTGTGCCGCAGCTCGAGGCTGACCACGAAACCGGCGGCGGCGATCGCCTCCCGGGCGGCGGCCGGATCGGGCAGGTCGTCCAGCGCCACGCCACCGATGAGCAGCCCGCCGAGCACGCCGTGCTGCGCCGCGGCCAGGATCTGGGCCGTGGTGCGGCCCGGCTCGGCGGGAACGCTTGCGCCGCCAGAGTTCCTCGACCTCGGCGCGGGCGGCGGCGTCACTGACCGGCCGGCCGCCGGGAAGCAGCGCGCCGACCGCGCCGGCGTCGACCGCACCGCGGTCACCGGCCCGGCGCGGCACCCAGGCCACGCGCGGACCCGGTGCGCTGCACCAGGTCCGAGACCGCCGACAGCAGCCCGGGGACGTCGGCGGCACGCTCCCCCACCAGCACGACGACCTTCTCGCCGGTCAGTCGACCGGCGAGCGCATCGCCGGCTTCGAGCAGGCAGTGCACGACCCGCGGCTCGTCGCCGGGCGCCGCGGGCACCAGCGTGCCGCCGACCTTGCCCAGGCCCCGGGAGGCGACGGCGGCGACGGCGAAGACCGCGGTCTTCGATCGGCGCACGGCCTTGCGCAGCCGCAGGAACAGGATCGGCGACTCCTCCTCGGGCTCCAGCCCGACGAGCAGCACGGTCGCGGCCTGCTCGACGTCGTCGTAGCTGACGCCACCGTTGCCGGGCCCGACCGCGGCGACGTGGTGCGCCAGGAAGGCGTCCTCCTCGGCGCTGCCGGCCCGGGTGCGGAAGTCGATGTCGTTGGTGCGCAGCGCGAGTCGGGCGAACTTGGCGTAGGCGTAGGCGTCGGTGACGGTCAGCCGGCCGCCGGTCAGCACGCCGACGCCACCGTGGTCCCGGGCCTTCGTCAGGCCGGCGGCCGCGGCGGCCATCGCGTCGGTCCAGGACGACCTCGACCAGCTCACCGGGCTCGTCGCGGACCAGCGGCCGGGTCAGCCGGTCGGGCTGCCGTGACGTAGGTGAACGCGAACCGGCCCTTGTCGCAGTTCCACTCCTCGTTGACCGTCCGGGTCGGCGGCGGCCATCCGGCGCATCACCTGGCCGCGGCGGTGGTCCACCCGCAGCGAGCAGCCGCTGGCGCAGTGCTCGCAGGTGCCCGGCGTGGACACCAGGTCGAACGGGCGGGACCGGAACCGGTAGGCCGCCGAGGTCAACGCGCCGACCGGGCAGATCTGGATGGTGTTGCCCGAGAAGTAGCTCTGGAACGGCTGATCCGGGCTGATTCCGATCTGCTGGCTGGAGCCGCGCTCGATCAGATCGATGAACCGGTCGCCGGCGATCTGGTCGGAGAACCGGGTGCAGCGCTGGCACAACACGCAGCGCTCCCGGTCCAGCAGCACCTGGGTGGAGATGGCGATCGGCTTGGTGAAGGTGCGCTTGGCGTCCATCAACCGGGACTCGGCGGCACCGTTGGCCAGCACCTGGTTCTGCAGCGGGCACTCGCCGCCCTTGTCGCAGACCGGGCAGTCCAGCGGGTGGTTCAGCAGCAGGAACTCGAGGTTGCTGCGCTGCGCCTTCTCGGCCACCGGGGAGCTGATCTGCGTCTTGACGACCATCCCGTCGGCGACCTCCTGGGTGCAGGACGCCTGCGGCTTGGGCATCGGCCGGCCGCCCATCTCCACCTCGACCAGGCACTGCCGGCAGGCGCCGACCGGTTCCAGCAGCGGGTGGTCGCAGAACCGCGGGATGGCGATGCCGATCCGCTCGGCGGTGCGGATGACCAGCTCGCCCTTGGGGGCGATGACCTCGACACCGTCGATGGTGACGGTGACGTGACCCTCGGGGACCGGCGTCTTCGCCGGCCGCTCGCCGACTGTGGAGTCCGGCGCGTTGGCGGTGTTGGTGTCCACCTTCGGCGACGCCACCGGCGGGTTCGCGCTCGTCACAGCAGATCTCCCGGGAGGTAGGGCTTCATCAGTGCGCTCCGACCAGCTGGTCGGCGGTGACCGGCGGCGGCGGTGACGCCGTTCACCAGGTCCTCGAACTCGTGGCGGAAGTACTTGAAGCGAACTCAGCACCGGGGTGGCCGCGGCGTCGCCGAGGGCGCAGAACGACCGGCCGGCGATGTTGGACGCGGCGTCGGTCAGGGTGTCCAGGTCGGCGAGCGTGCCGTCGCCCGGAGACGATCCGGCGCAGGATCTGCGACCAGCCAGCCGGTGCCCTCCCGGCACGGGGTGCACTTCCCGCAGGACTCGTGCTTGTAGAACTCGAGCCACTTCCAGACCGCCCACGGCACCGACACGGTCTCGTTGAAGCACATCAGCGCGGTGGTGCCGAGCATCGACCCGGCCGCAGCGACGTCGTCGAAGGACAAGCGGCACGTCGAGCTGATCGGGGGTGAAGATCGGCGTCGACGAACCGCCCGGGGTGAAGAACTTCAGCGGGATGCCGTCCTTCATGCCGCCGGCCATCTCGAGCAGCTGCCGCAGGGTGGTGCCCATCGGCGCCTCGTACTGGCCGGGCCGGGTGACATGGCCGGACAGCGAGTAGATCTTCGGGCCGGGCGACTTCTCGGTGCCCATGCTGCCGGTACCAGTCGGCGCCGCCGAGCACGATCGGCGCGACGCTGCAGATGGTCTCGACGTTGTTGACCACGGTCGGGCGAGGCGTACAGGCCGGCGACCGCGGGGAACGGCGGCTTGAGCCGCGGCTGACCGCGGCGGCCCTCCAGCGAGTCCAGCAGCGCCGTCTCCTCGCCGCAGATGTAGGCACCGGCGCCGGCGTGCACCACGATCTCGCAGTCGAAACCGGTGCCCAGGATGTTCGTGCCGAGGTAGCCCTTGGCGCGGGCCTCGTTGACCGCGCTGACCATCCGGCGCAGCGGGTGCACCGCCTCGCCGCGGATGTAGATCGCGCAGAACTCGGCACGGATGGCGAAACAGGTGATCAGGCAGCCCTCGATCAGCGAGTGCGGATCGGCCATCATCAGCGGGATGTCCTTGCAGGTGCCGGGTTCTCCCTCGTCGGCGTTGACCACGAGGTAGTGCGGCTTGCCGTCGCCCTGCGGCAGGAACGACCACTTCAGGCCGGTCGGGAAACCCGCACCACCGCGGCCTCGCAGGCCGGACGCCTTCATCAGCTCGATCAGCTGACCCGGCTGACCCTGCAGCGCACTGCGCAGGCCCTGATAGCCGTCGAGCGACTCGTAGGTGTCGATCGTCCACGACCGCGGGGACGCCCAGCGGCGGGTGAGGACCGGCGAGAGCGCTGCGGGGGCAGGCTTCTCGGCCGTCACGGCGTCGGCGGGCTCGTTCAGCGGAGTGCTCACGGTGGTCCCCTACTTCTTCTCGGGTAGCGGCGGCAGCGCGGGCGTGGCGTCCGGCATCGCCGGCGCCTGCCAGTGCCGCTGTTCGGCCAGCGTCGATCCGCGCAGCGTCGGGACGGTGGCGGACGGGCCGTCCACTCCGGCCACGACATCGTCGTAGACGCCGGCGATCTGGAGTTCGATGTCGCGGAAGTCGGTCAGCGGCGCACCGCGGGTCGGGTCCGGCTTCGCACCGCGCTGCAGCGCCTGCACGAGGTCCAGCGCCGAGTCCGGGCTCTGCTCGTCGTAGAACTCGTAGTTGACGGTGACGACCGGTGCGTGGTCGCAGGCGGCCAGGCACTCGGCGTGCTCCAGGGTGATCGCTGCCGGGAGCGCCCGGTGCGCCGGCGGTCTCGTCCGGTGCGACACCGAGATGGCGGGACAGCGTGCTCAGGATGGCGTCACCGCCGAGCACCGCGCACAGCGTGTTGGTGCAGACGCTGACCAGGTGCTCACCGCAGGGCCGGCGCTTGTACATCGTGTAGAAGGACGCCACCGCCGCGACCTCAGCGGTCTCCAGCTGCAGGTGCTCGGCGCAGAACTGCAGCCCCGACACCGACACGCAGCCCTCCTCGGACTGCACCAGGTGCAGCAGCGGCAGCAGCGCCGACCGGCTCTGCGGGTAGCGCGCGATGAGCGTGCGGGCCCGCTGGTGCGTGAGATCGGTGAAGACGTGAGCGGTCTCGAGGAACTCCGGCAGGCCGATCCGGTGCGACGTGCTCACGCGTTGTCCCCTCGGGCGGTTGGTTTCGGCGTGAAAATCACCGGAATCCGGGGATTTTCACGCCGAAAGCGGCAGTTGGGACGGCGCGTCACGCGCCGTCGGTTCGCGCATCCGCCTGCGCTCACCGGTCCACCCCGCCCATGACGGGGTCGATCGACGCCACCGCGGCGACCAGGTCGGCGATCATCCCGCCCTCCGACATCGCCGGCATCGCCTGCAGGTTCACGAACCCGGGGTCGCGCAGATGCACCCGCCACGGCCGCGTGCCGCCCGCCGAGACGACGTGGCAGCCGAGCTCGCCGCGGGGGCCCTCGACGGCCACGTACGTCTGCCCGGGCGGCACCGCGAAACCCTCGGTCACCAGCTTGAAGTGATGGATCAGCGCTTCCATCGACTGGCCCATGATGTGGCGGACGTGCTCCAGCGAGTTGCCCATCCCGTCGGCGCCGATCGACAGCTGCGCCGGCCAGGCGATCTTCGCGTCGGCGACCATCACCGGGCCGGGCTCCTCGAGCTTGTCCAGCGCCTGCTCCATGATCCGCAGCGACTGCCAGATCTCGGCGAGCCGCAGCTTGAACCGCGCGTAGCAGTCGGCTTCCTGGAGCACCGGTACGTCGAAGTCGTACTCCTCGTAGCCGCAGTACGGCTCCGTCTTGCGCATGTCCCAGGCCAGGCCCGCCGAACGCAGCACCGGGCCGGTGACACCCAGCTGCATGCAGCCCTCGAGCGGCAGGATGCCGATGCCCTCGGTGCGGGCCTTCCAGATCGGTTGACCGGTCAGCAGTTTGTCGTACTCCGGCAACCGGGACCGCATCACCTCGATGAACTGCTCGGTGCGCTCGCGGTAGCCCTCGGGCAGGTCCTGGACGACGCCGCCGGGCCTGATGAACGCCATGTTCATCCGCAGGCCGGTGAAGAACTCCATCAGGTGCAGGGCTTCCTCGCGCTCCCGGAACCCGGCCGTCATCCCGGTCAGCGCGCCCAGCTCCATGCCGCCGGTGGCCAACGCCACCAGGTGCGAGGAGATCCGGGTCAGCTCCATCAACAGGATCCGGATGGTGTTCGCCCGCTTCGGGAACCTCGATGTCCAGCAGCTTCTCGACGGCCAGGCAGTAGACGGCCTCGTTGAACGCCGGCGACAGGTAGTCCGCCCGGGTCACGAAGGTGACGCCCTGCGTCCAGGTCCGGTATTCGCAGGACTTCTCGATCCCGGTGTGCAGGTAGCCGATCACCGAGCGGGCCTGGGTGACGGTCTCGCCCTCGATCTCCAGGATCAGCCGCAGCACCCCGTGGGTCGACGGGTGCTGCGGGACCCATGTTGACGATGATCCGCTCGTCCTCGGCGAAGTTCTGGTCGGCGACGAAGTCGTCCCAGTCGCCGCCGGTGACGGTGAAGACCCGCCCTTCGGTGGTGTGTGTCTCCTGTGCCGGCCGCGCCGGGCGGGGTTCGTCCAGGGTGCTCATCGGGGTCCTCCTGGATCAGGTGGGGTGCGGCGCGACCGGCTCATGTGTAGGCCCGTCGCTGGTCGGGCGGCGGGATCTCCGCGCCCTTGTACTCGACCGGGATGCCGCCGAGCGGGTAGTCCTTCCGCTGCGGATGCCCCTCCCAGTCGTCGGGCATCAGGATCCGGGTGAGGGCCGGATGCCCGTCGTAGACCAACCCGAACATGTCGTAGGCCTCGCGCTCGTGCCAGTCCGCAGTCGGGTAGATCTCCACCGCCGACGGCAGGTGCGGGTCCGCGACGTCCACGCACACCTCCAGGCGGATCCGCCGCCGCCACGTCATGGACGTCAGGTGGTAGACGGAGTGCAGCCGCTGCGGCACACCCTCGCCGTAGTCGACACCGCTGATCGACGAGCACAACTCGAAGCGCAGCTGCGGCTCGTCGCGCAGCGCCCACAGCACGCCGGTGAGGTGGTCGCGGGCCACGTAGAAGGTGATCTCGCGGTGGGCCACGGTGGTCTGGTAGATCGCCGACGCCGGGATACCGCGGCGGCCGAAGGCGGCGGCCATCTCGTCGGCGACCTCGTCGAAGTACCCGCCGAACGGCCGCTCGCTGGGCGCGGGCGCGTAGGCGGCGCTGACCAACCCACCGAAGCCCGAGGTGTCACCGGAGTCGCGCGCGCCGAACATGCCCTGTGCGCCGTGACCGGTGGCCGGTGCGGCGGTCAGCGAGAGCAGTCGGCGGCCGGCGGCGCCGGACGGGGTGGTGCCGACGGCGGCGGGGACGGTGGTGTCGACGGCGGCACCCTGGGTCTCGGCGCTGACGGCGTCCGCGCTGGCCGGCAGCGTCGAGTCGACCTGTTCCGGCGCTGCCGGGTTCACCGGGACCGCGTCCGCTGCAGGCACTCCGGTGCCGGGGACCTTCTCCGGCCCGCTCACAGCTTCTTCCCGTACTTGACCGACGACGCGACCAGCTCGGTGCGCCGGTCACCCCACTCGGCGGCCCGCTTCGGCCCCATCGGATCGTCGAGGATCTTCGCGTGCAGCTTGAGGATGGCGTCGATGAGCATTTCCGGGCGCGGCGGGCAGCCCGGCAGGTACATGTCCACCGGGACGATGTGGTCCACGCCCTGCACGATCGCGTAGTTGTTGAACATGCCGCCCGAGGACGCACAGACGCCCATCGAGATGACCCACTTGGGCTCCGCCATCTGGTCGTAGATCTGCCGCAGGACGGGCGCCATCTTCTGCGAGACCCGGCCGGCCACGATCATCAGGTCGGCCTGCCGCGGCGAGGCGCGGAACACCTCCATACCGAAGCGGCCGAGGTCGTAGCGCGGGGCGCCGGTCGTCATCATCTCGATGGCACAGCAGGCCAACCCGAAGGTGGCCGGGAACAGCGACGCCTTCCGGGTCCAGTTGACCAACTTCTCGACGCTGGCCAGCACGATCCCGTTGGGCAGCTTCTCTTCGAGTCCCATTGCGGCGCCTCCCTTCTACAGATCAACGGTGGATTACCGGAAGTCGGGGGTGCGTGCCCCCGGCTGGTGGTTCAGTCCCAGTCGAGCCCGCCGCGGCGCCAGACGTAGGCGTAGGCGATGAACACGGTGGCCATGAAGATCCCGATCTCCGCGAGGCCCAGGACACCCAGCGGGATGGCCGATGCGGCCCACGGATAGAGGAAGACGATCTCGATGTCGAAGATGATGAACAGCATCGCGGTCAGGTAGAACTTCACCGGCAGCCGGCCGGACGCGCCGGCGGGCAGCGGGGTGGGCTCGATGCCGCACTCGTAGGCATCGAGCTTGGCGCGGTTGTAGCGGCTCGGCCCGAGCTTGTCGGTGATGACAGTCGCGTTGGTGACCGCGAAGCCGCCGGCCACCACGATCAGGAACAGGATCGGCAGGTACGCACTCAGTTCCACGGCAGGCCCTCCGAGGTCGACGGTGACACGGGACGGAACAGCGGATCCGGAGCGGAGTCCGGGCGACCGTCCCGGTGCGCCGGATCGACAGCGGGACGGCGCCTCGACGCCGACCGACTGCCCATCGCCCGCACCGCGGCGGGGCCGATCGGGACCGGCGGACGCCACAGTGCGCCGGCGGGGAACATCACGGTGCTCCCCGACACCGGGCTACCGGACACTCGGCACCACCTTGGTCAGTCCGACGACGACCCGGTCGGCCCAGTCGCCGTCGTGGGTGTCGTACAGGCCGGCGAGGAGCTTGAGCACCAGGTACATCAACCGCTTGCGCGGCAGGCCGAGCTTCGTCGCCGCCGCCATGATCCTGGGCTGGCCGATCAGCTTGGAGAACGCCGAGCCGAGCCGGTAGTACTGCCCGAGGTGTTCGGTCATCGCGACCGGGTAGCCGTGCAGTGCGGACTCGCGACTGGGGCCCGCCGGCCGGCCGAGCGCCTGCAGGACGACCTCCGCGGCGATGGCCGCGGATTCCATCGCGTAGGCGATGCCCTCACCGTTGAACGGGTTGACCATGCCGCCGGCGTCGCCGATCAGCAGCAGGCCGTCCTTGTAGTGCGGCGTCCGGTTGAAGCCCATCGGCAGCGCGGCACCCAGGATCGGGCTGGTGGCAGTTTCCTCGTTGAGCTTCCACTCGCCGGGGGTACCGGCCATCCACGTCTTGAGCAGGCCCTTGTAGTCGGTGCGGCCGAACGCCTTGGAGGTGTTCAGCACGCCGAGTCCGACGTTGACCGAGCCGTCGCCCATCCCGAAGATCCACCCGTAGCCGGGCATCAGGATCGGGTCGGCCGGGTCGCTGCGGTCCCACAGCTCCAGGTGCGACTCGAGGTAGTCGTCGGAGGTCTTGACGTCGCTCTCGTAGTAGCGGCGGACGGCGACGCCCATCGGGCGCTTGTCGTTCTTCTCCAGGCCCAGGCCCAGCGCCGTGCGGGCACTGACGCCGTCGGCGGCGATGACCAGCGGGGCCGAGAACTCGACCGGTCCGGCGGCGGTCTTGGCGGTGACGCCGGTGACGCGGCCCGTGGCCTCGTCGACGACGGGTCCGGTCACCGTGGTGGCCTGCCGCAGCCGGGCACCGGCCTTGACGGCGAGCGAAGCGAGCATCTCGTCGAAGTCCTTGCGCGGGCGGACGAGGCCGAACGGCGGGAAATCGGCGAGATCCGGCCAGTCGAGTTCGAGGGTGACCCCACCCCCGACGACCCGCAGGCCCTTGTTCTTCATCCAGTCGTCGCCGCTGACGTCGACCCCCAGCGCGAGGACCTGCTTCACCCCGCGCGGTGTCAGACCGTCACCGCAGACCTTCTCGCGGGGGAATGTGGACTTCTCCAGCAGCAGGACGTCGATCCCGGCGCGGGCGAGGTAGGTGGCGGCGGTGGCGCCGGCCGGCCCGGCACCGACGATGATGACATCGGCGCTGTGGTCGGTCGAGGGCGCGTGCATGTTCATCCGTCCATGGTGCGGTCCCGGGGCGGCGGGCCCGGGGAGCCAGCTTGTGATCACTTTCACGAGCTCGGCACGACCAGTGTAAGCCGGGCCACACCGACGATCGAGCCGGACCCGCCCGACGTCGATCTCGGCCGCGGGCGGGCCGGGCCCGCTCCCGAGACCGGGGCACGGGCGGTCCAGCCGACGACGGTCGGCGGCGTTGACGCGTGCGGCCGGCGGCCCCGATCCGGGCCTGCCACCAGCCCTGGGACACCGGAGCAGCGGGCCGCCGCGACCGGCATCACGAGGCGGTCGGCAGGGACGGCAACACCATGGCTGTCGAAGGGCACCGGCGCGGTGCCGCCCGCCGCACTGCGCGGAGCGACGGTTGGGCGACGTGGTCGGCCCCGACCGAATCGGGGGGCACAGATCCGGCGCTCGATGTCCACAACTCCGGCCGGTCGGGCGTTCCGCCCGCACGCCGACGGACGGCAACCGATGGCGCGACGTCCGCTAGTGCGGGTGACCAGATCCCGGGGTCACCGTTCCACCGGGCGACGGGGACAGACCACCGACGACGACGGCCGTCACACCGTCCCGGGCCCGCCGGACGACCACGTCGAACCCCGCGGCGCGCAGTGCGGCCGCCGTCAGCGACGCCTGCCGCCGCCCGGTCTCGATCAGCAGTCGACCGCCGGGCCGGAGCCAGCGAGCCGCGCCGGCGGCGACCCGGCGGTGCAGGGTCACCCCGTCGGGACCGCCGTCGAGAGCGCGCGGCGGCTCGTGCTCGCGGGCTTCCGGTGGCATCAGCGCCAGCTCCCCGGTGGGGACGTAAGGAGCGTTGACCACCACGGCGGCCACCCGGCCGATGAGCGTGACCGGCAGGGCGTCGTAGAGATCTCCGAGGTACACCGTGCCGCCGACGTCACCCAGGTTCGCGCGGGCACAGGCGACGGCGGCGGGATCGATGTCGGCGGCGTGCACCCGCAGGTCTGCGACCTCGTGGGCCAGCGCCAGGCCGACCGCCCCGGTGCCGCAGCACAGGTCGATCACCGCGT
This sequence comes from uncultured Actinomycetota bacterium, assembly GCA_963700115.1. Lineage (GTDB taxonomy): Bacteria > Actinomycetota > Actinomycetes > Mycobacteriales > Nakamurellaceae > Nakamurella. The sequence goes on from OY969473.1 coordinate 3,169,694, forward strand.
CCCCGGGCTGCAGCAGCTCCCTCGCCCGCTCGACCAGATGACCCGTGCGCCGCCGCGGCACGAAGACGCCCGCCCGGACGCCGACCCGGAGCCCGCGGAACGCCGCCCAGCCGAGGACGACCTCGAGCGGCTCGCCGGTCAACCGGCGGGCCACCATCGTGTCCAGGTCACCTGCACCGTTGCCCGCGGCCTCCAGCAGCAACCGGGCCTCGTCCTCGGCGAACACGCAGCCGACCGTCCGGAGTGCGGCGATCACCGTCGCGCGTTGCGTCACCCGACCGGTCATCACCGGCATCGTGCCCGCATTCGGCGGAACGAACCAGCTCGGCTTTCGATCATCTCCACGCCATCTCTTGACCATCCAGCTGGATGGTGTACGGTTGAGGAGTCGCCCAACGAGAGGATGGTGCCATGGCTGCCGACAGTGTCGAGAAAACCGAGAAGATCACCATCAACCTGGGTCTCGTCGACCTCGGCGAGATCGACCTGCTCGTCGCCGAGGGCTTCTACGCCAACCGCACCGACTTCATCCGCTCCGCGATCCGGCGTCAGCTCGAGACCAGGTCCGGTGCCGTGCGCGACACCGTCGCCCGCCGCACCCTGGAACTCGGCACCGTGCACTTCACCCGCGCCCAGCTCGAGGCGGTGCGGGACGCCGGCGACACCGTCCGGCTGCAGGTGCTCGGTCTGGGCAGCATCGCCGACGACGTCTCCCCGGAGCTCGCCGTCGCCACCATCGCTTCCGTCGAGGTGCTCGGAGCCTTCCGGGCATCCCGCGCGGTCAAGGCCGCCCTGGCCGACCGCACCGTCTGACCGGCACTCCGCACCGGTTCCTCCCGGCCGCCACGGCGGTCGCCACACCCGCGTGACCCTGTCAGCACCTCAGTACTGACGCACGCCCACTACACCTGGAGCTCCCATGTCCGATCTCACCGCCACCCTCTCCCGTGCCCGCCGGATGCTGGCCGACCTGCAGTCCGGCGACGGCGGATCGACCCCGCCGCTGCCCGACCCGACCGGCATCCTCGGTCGCCTCGGCCTGGGCGGTGCGTCCACCGCTGCGACGTCGATTCCGGCGCCGACGATGTCGTCCCTGCGGACGGCGTTCACCGCTGTCCCGGGGTCGCTGCCGACGCACCCGCACGGCCTGGGCTCGCTGCCGCACGGGATCCCGGGACTCCCGGGGAGCGCCTCGTCCGGCGACCGGGCTGCGGCCGCCGCGGCCCCGGGTGGCCGGGTCGTGCGCCGCACCCACCGCGGACCGGCCGGTGCCCGGGACTACGAGCTCTACCTGCCGACCGGCCTCGCCGACACCCCGGTGCCGCTGGTGGTGATGCTGCACGGCGGCACCCAGGACGCCACCGATTTCGCCGCCGGTACCGGGATGAACGCGCTGGCCGAGCAGCACGGCTTCGTCGTGGTGTACCCGGAGCAGTCCCGGGCGGCCAACCACAGCGGCTACTGGAACTGGTTCCGGCCCGAGGACCAGCAGGCCGGCTCCGGGGAGCCGGCCATCCTGGCGGCACTGGTCCGGGAGGTCGTCGCCGAGCACCCGGTCGACGCCGACCGCATCTACGTCACCGGGCTCTCGGCGGGCGGCGCGATGTCCGCGGTGCTGGCCGCCACCCACCCGGACCTGTTCGCGGCCGCCGGCGTGCACTCAGGGCTCGGCTACCGCGCCGCGACCGACGTGGCGTCGGCGTTCGGCGCGATGTCGTCCGGCGGGAATCCGGCCGGTGGCGGTTCGGTGCCGGTCATCGTGTTCCACGGCGCCGCCGACCACACCGTCGCCCCGGTCAACGCGGAGAAGATCGTGGCCGCCCGGGTGTCGGGAACGGGCAGCACGGCGACCACGTCCAGCGGCAGCGACGGCGGCCGCGGCTACCGCCGCACCATCCACACCGACGCCGCTGGAACAGTTCTCGCGGAGTCCTGGATCGTCGACGGCGCCGGACACGCGTGGTCCGGCGGCAGCTCGGTCGGCAGCTACGCCGACGATCAGGGGCCGGACGCCGCCGCGGAGATGGTGCGGTTCTTCCTGTCCCACCGGCGGGCGTGACCCCGGCAGGCGGCATGATCGTCGGCGTGGAACCCCCAGCGCTCTTCATCACCGGCGTCCGTCACGGACTCGGCGGCCCCGTCACCGACGTGCTGGTCCGGGACGGCCGGGTGGCGGCCGTCGGGGGGCCCGGCGCCGGAACAGGCGTCGAGGTGGTGAACGGCGCGGGCGGCACGTTGCTGCCGGGGCTGCGGGACCGGCATGTCCACATCGAGCAGTGGGCGATCGGCCTGCAGCGGGTGGACCTGGCCGGCGCGACGTCGGCGGCGATGGCCGCCGAGCTGGCCGCCACCGGGTCGGCGGCCCTGGCCGGCTCCGGAGACCTGTTGTGGGGGAGGAACTTCCGGGACGGGCTCTGGCCGGACGCACCACATCGCGACCTGTTGGACCGGGTGTTGCCCGGCCGGGCGGTGGCTCTGGTCAGCAACGATCTGCACTCGATCTGGCTGTCGACGGCGGCGCTCGAGCTGATCGGGGTGCGGCATCCGACCGGGCTGCTGCGGGAGCAGGGCGCGTTCGACGCGCTGCGGCGACTGCCGCAACCGGCGGCGGCAACCGTCGACGGTTGGGTCCTCGAGGCGGCGCAGCGGGCGGCGAGCCGCGGCGTGACCGCGATCCAGGACTTCGAGTTCACCGACACCGCAGCGGCGTGGACGCGGCGGGCGGCGGCCGGACCGCTGCCGCTGCGAGTGACGGCTGCGATCCACCGGCCGTTGCTGGGCGCGGCTCTCGCGGCCGGCCGCCGGGAGGGTGACATCGTCGCCGGCACCGACGGTCTCGTCACGGTCGGGCCGTGCAAGGTGCTCATCGACGGTTCGCTCAACACCCGGACCGCCTACTGCCACCACGCCTATCCCGGCAGCGACAGCCGCGGGCTGCTCACCGAGGACACCACGGTGCTCACTGCCGAGATGAAAGACGCAGCGGCTCAGGGTATCTCGTTCGCGGTGCACGCGATCGGCGACGCCGCCAACCGGCTCGCGCTGGACTGTTTCGCCGCCGCCGGCTGCGGTGGCCGGATCGAGCACGCGCAGCTCGTCACCGCCACCGACGCGGCCCGGTTCGCAACGCTGGGAGTGGTGGCCTCGGTGCAGCCGGGGCACGCCCCGGAGGACCGCGACGTCACCGACGTGCACTGGCACGACCGGGCGGACCGGGCGTTCCCCTACCGGACGCTGCTGGACGCCGGCGCGACGCTGGAGTTCGGCTCGGACGCCCCGGTCTCCCGGCTCGATCCGTGGTTCGCGATCGCTGCGGCCGTGCACCGCAGCGTCGACGAGCGGCCGTCCTGGCACCCCGAACAGCGACTGACCCTGGCCGAGGCGGTCGCCGCGTCGACCGGCGGGTCATTGACCCCGGCGGTGGGCGACGTCGCCGATCTGGTGCTGACCGGGACGGACCCGACGACCGCCGACCGCGCGACGCTGGCCGCGATGCCGGTCCGGCTGACGCTCGTCGGCGGTCGGATCACCCACCGGGCCTGAGGAGCTACCGGGCCGGAGCGGCTCGGTGCTCGTCGCGGATGGCGTGGTGCAGGGCGACCACACCGAAGGTCATCTGCCGCCACGCGACGCCCTTCCAGCCGGCGGCGGCGATCGTGCGGCCGAGGTCCTTCGGATCCATCCAGGCCTCGGTGGACTCCGCGAGATAGGTGTAGGCCTCGGGGTTGGTGGAGAACCGGCGCGCCATCATCGGGAGCACCGTGCGGAGGTGGAACCGGTGACCGGCGCGCAGCGGCGCCCACCGCGGGCGGGACACCTCGCAGACGAGCAGCTGGCCGCCGGGTCGGGTCACCCGGGCGAACTCGGCGAGCGCGACCTGCGGGTCCTGCACATTGCGCAGCCCGAAGGAGATGGTGACCGCGTCGAAGACACCGTCGGCGAACGGCAGATGCATGGCGTCGCCGGCGACCTTGGGCACCTTGCGCTTCTCCCCCGCCCGCAACATCCCCAGCGAGAAGTCCAGCGCGACCGCCCACCCCCCGTGACGGGCCAACTCGGACGTGGACACCGCGGTGCCGGCGGCCACGTCGAGGACCTTCTGGCCAGGGAACAGCTGCAGCGTGCGGACCATGTGCCGACGCCAGCGACGGTCCTGCCCCAGCGAGATGAACAGATTGGCCCGGTCGTAGCCGTCGGCCACGTCGTCGAACATCTCCGCGACCTGGTGGGGGTCCTTCTCCAAGCCGGCGCGTCCCATAACGCGCAACCCTACCCAGCGGGCAGCGACCGTCCGGGCCGGTTCGAACGTCGGTCCGGTCACCTCACGGGCGTCGACGCAGCACGCCCCCGGGCCGGGGACCCGGCGCGGGGGCGTGCTGTGGAGCAGGAGCGGACGGTCAGGCGGTGGCGCCGACCGGGACCCGGGTGGGCTCCTCGGTGCTCAGCCCGTCGCCGTTCGGGCCGTTGTAACGGGCCAGGTCGAGGATGCCCTCACGCTTGGCCACGATGACCGGGATGAGCGCCTGACCGGCCACGTTGGTGGCGGTCCGGATCATGTCCAGGATCGGGTCGATGGCGAGCAGCAGACCGACGCCGGCGAGCGGCAGGCCCAGGGTGGACAGCGTCAACGACAGCATGACGATGGCGCCGGTGAGGCCCGCGGTCGCGGCAGAGCCGACGACGGAGACGAAGGCGATCAGCAGGTAGTCGGTGATCGTCAGCTCGATGCCGTAGATCTGGGCGACGAAGATCGCGGCCAGGGCCGGGTAGATCGCGGCGCAGCCGTCCATCTTGGTGGTGGCACCGAGCGGCACCGCGAAGCTCGCGTACTCCTGCGGGACGCCGAGGTTGCGGGTGGTGACCTCCTGGGTGACCGGCATGGTGCCCACCGATGAGCGGGAGACGAACGCCAGGGTGATCGCGGGCCACGCACCGGCGAGGAACTTCCGGGCCGAGAGTCCGTGCAGACGAAGGATGATCGGGTACAGCACGAACAGCACCAGGAGGCAGCCGACGTACACGTCGAGGGTGAACTTGCCCAGCGGCGCGACGAGATCCCAGCCGTAGCTCGCGATCGCGTGGCCGATCAGCGCGCCGGAGCCGATGGGCGCCAACCGGATGATCCACCACAGCACGGTCTGCACGACCGACAGCGCCGACTCGGCGAAACCGAGGAAGCTGCGGGCCTTCTCGCCGGCCTTGAGAGCGGCAGCACCGACGACGATGCCGACGACGACCAGCTGCAGGACGTTGAAGGACACCGAGGTGGCGGCCGAACCGCTGTCGGTCACCGAGGTGCTGGCCTGGATCCCGAGGAAGTTGGCCGGGACGAGCCCCGTCAGGAAATCTGTCCAGCTACCGGTGCGGCCGTTGTACTGCGCGTCCGCGACGGCGGCGGTGGAGAGTCCGGTGCCCTGGCCGGGGTTGGTGAGCAGACCGAGGCCGAGGCCGATGGCGACCGAGACGAGAGCGGTGATCGCGAACCAGATCACGGTCTGGACGGCGAGCCGGGCGGCGTCGGCGACCTGTCCGAGGCGCGAGATCGAGACGATCAGCGCCAACAGGATCAGCGGCACCACGACGGTGCGCAGCAGGGTGACGAAGATCGACCCGATGCGGGCCAGGGTGTCGTCGAGCCAGACGACCTCGAACTGCCGGGCGACGACGCCCAGCAGGGCGCCGATGGCCAGGCCGATCAGGGTCTGCGCCCAGAACGGCACCGAGCGCCGCTTCGCGGGCGCGGTGGATGACGGGCCGGACCGGGCCACGTCGGAACGCTGTGACATACGAACACCTTTCGTATCCCCGGGCGCAGATCGCGCACCCGGAGGGGAACTTCGCCGCTGGGTCGAGCGGCACCGGATCGGGGGCTGGGCCTGGTGGGGCCACCGTGTGCAACCCCGGTGGGCAGGTGCCCATTCCGGCTGGTTCCCCGTACAGGTGTGGTCCTGCGCACGCCTGACCTGGGCCCTGATGCTGTGCTTCCGGACGTGTTCGCCATGCTCTACGGCGACACCTGGTCACCGGCGCTCTTCGCGGACGAGGGGGTGGTTCGGGGCGCGCGTCGCCGCCGGGCTGGGTGTCGAGGTCGTCAGAGGATGAAGGTCCCTACGGCACACATCCGACAGCCGCACCTGCGGCGTCCCGAGCGCCTCCGCAGGATCGACGACGCCGCACCAGCCCCTCGCTCTCGCGCGTAGCGCGGCACGAAGGGGGTGCCGGAGTGGCCGTCGCGCTCTTCACATGGAATGCGGGCGGGTACGCCTGCGCGTCGACCAGGACGACGGTGGAGCGGCATGGCGTCCTCGCTTGTCGGTCCGCCCGGAGCTGATGGTTCGGCCGTAAGCGTTCACCGTGTACATCGCCACGAACAGCAGTGCGGCACCGAGGACCGTGCGCGGGCTGGGTCGGGCGCCGGTCATGATGTCGGTGAGTGCCGCGACGACCGGTTCCAACGTCAGGATCACCGCAGCGCGGCCGACGCTGATCCGGGGCTGCGCCCAGCTGAGCAGGACCATGGCGACCGCGCTCGCCAGGACGGCCAGGAACACGACGCTGATCCAGGTGCCGCCGTCCGACGGCAGCGTCGGCAGCACACTCCGACCTGTGACGCCGGCGTCCATGACGATGACAAGCTGCGCCATCGCCGCAACGACAGCCAGTTGGATGCACCCGAATCGGATCGCGTGGCGTGAATCCGACCAGCGAGACAACAGGACCATGTGCAACGCCCAGGTTGCGGCCGCCAACAGTGAAAGCACCTCGCCCGGACCCAGGCCGGACTCACGGAACCCGATGACAGCTATCCCGGCGGTCGCTGTCCCGATGGCCACGATGCCCGCGCGACCCATCCGCTCGCGGAACATCATCCACCCGAGCAGCGGTGCCAACACCACGACCAGTCCGGTGTAGAAGCCGGACATCATCGCTCCGACCACGGTCAGTGCCCACGTCTGCAACAGGAAGCCCACACCCAGCAACCCGCCCAGAATGATGGCCCGTCGCCGCAACAAGGTGGGAAGGCGCCCGGCGGAGCGCTGGAACACCATCAGGACGACCGCGCCCAGCCCGAAACGCCACGCCACCAGATCGGTCGGCGGCAACTGGGCTGTCGTGTTCTCTGCGACGGTGAACGTGACACCCCACACCACCGCCACGAATGCCACGACCATCGCGGGCGAGATCAAACCCCACCGCGCGGCGAACCTGGCGACCCGCGTACCCAGCTCTCGCCGCGCCGACGCAGTCCATGCGGGTGCATCGGGCGCGGGCGGCGCAGTTGACCCCGCTCGTGCACCTGTCACCGCTCAACGCCTCAGGTCGATGGCTTCTTCGTCATGACAACCGCGGCTGGTGAGCCCCGAGCGAGATCACACGCTAGTGACCAGGGATCGAGATGCGTACCGCTTGATGGGTGGCCCCGTCCGAGCACCGGTCCAGCGAGTGTGCACTCGCAACACGGGCCGGCTCGGCAGTCGGGTCCTGGCGGCCCAGCGAGGCCACGGCGCCGTCGGGTGCCACAGACAGACCTCGCGCGTCAGCGCAGCGGGGGCGCGGGCGCAGCGGGGGTCCGTGTCGGCGTCCAGACAGGTCCGGTGTCGGGGCCGAGCGCACAGCCGGTCGGATGTCAGCGTCAGGGACGCTGCGGGAAGATCCCCTGCAGCGCGATGATGAAGGTGAGGCTGAGGAACGGCGGCATGTTGTTGTGCGGGCCACCACCACCGACGGGCGCGAGTGCCTGCGAATTCATCGCGGTGTCCGGCGACTGGGTGGAGTAGATCGGCTCGCGCTGGCGCCCGAACGCCGCCTGCGCCCAGACCGCACCGGCCGGCGAGGTCGAGTTCCCGGGGGTGCTCCCCACCTGCGGGGTGTGGGAGTGGGTGGGCATCTCGGACGGGATCAGCGTGACCGACGGGGTACCGCCGGCCTCACCGAGGAACCGTTGGCTCAGACCCGGTCCCTGCCCCTGCTGGATCGGCACCTGCTGCTGCAGGTTCGGCAACGCGAAAGTGACCCGGCCGTCACCCCCGTAGGTGGTGCCCAGCAGCGAGAACAGCGCGGTGTTCTGCGAGATCGGCATCAGTTGACCATTGCAGAGTGCCCAGCCGCGGGGTGCGAAGTTGCCGGCGAAGATGCGGATCTCGGCCAGGAAGGGGTCTGTCATCATGCTCCGGACGTAGATGGTCGACGGGGAGGAACGGCGCGCGACCGGCCGGCAGCACGCGCGGCCGCCGGTGCGGGACAGCCGGATCAGAACCTGACACGGCGCTCAGTTCCGACTGGGAAAGATGCCCTGCAGCGCGATGACGAAGTCGAGGACCAGGAACGGACCCCGGTTCTCGTGCGGTTGGCTCCCCCCGACAGCCCCGAGCGCACCGGGACTCATCGCAGTGTTCGCGACCGCCGCGAACATCGGGGTCGACGTGCCGGCGAAATGATTGCCGACCGGAGTGGCGCTGTTGCCCGTTCCGCGGGCCGACACCAGGTGGTTGTGCGTCGGCATCTCCGAGACGGTCAGGGTGTGGGCGGCCTCGCCGGCGACGGTGCCGACCGGCCATTGCTGTCCCGCGTGGAGGGGCATCCGGCCGCGGAGGTTCGGCAGGGCGAAGGTGGTGACGCCGTCGCCCCCGTAGTTCGTGCCCAGAATGCTGAACAGCGCCTGGTTCTGGTTGATGGGCAGCAGCTGACCGTTGCAGAAGGCCCACCCGCGGGGTGGGAAGCCGAACGAGACGATCTTGATCTCGCCGAGGTACGGATCGCTCATGTCGGGTTCGGTCTCCTGCCGTCAGTTCGGCATCGGGTAGACGCCGAACATCGAGATGATGAAGTTGACCGCCAGGTACGGCGGCATGTTGTCGTGCGGCTGCGAGCCGCCGGCCGGGCCGACGGCGGCGGCGTCCATCGCCGCGTCCGGGGCTGACGTGCGGTACTCCGGTGACCGCCAGGAGGCCCAGAAGCCGTTACCCGGCGAGGCACTGGTGGCCGGGGTGGTGGCGGCGGACACCGGATGCGTGTGCAACGGCATGGAACTCGGGGTCAGAGTGACCTGCTCGACACCGCCGACCGATCCGAGGGGGTCGTCCGGTCCCATGTGGACCGGGTAGCGGGACGCCAGGTTCGGCAGGGCGAACGTGTCCTGCCCGTCGCCGCCGTAGGTGGTGCCGATGAGATTGAACAGCGTGTCGTAATCGCTGATGGACACCAGCTGCCCCTGACACAGGAGCCACCCGTTCGGCGCGAAATTACCGGCGAAGATGCGGATCTCCCCGATGTAGGGATCACTCATGACGTGGCCTCCCGATCGCCGACGACGTGGTTGAAGACAGCCTGGAGTTCGGTTCCCGCCGCGGTCCGCGCCACGGGAACCAGGAACACGGGGGACGCGTCGACACCGGACCGGGAGAGTAGATAGGTGCCCTGTTCCACGGGCGGGCCGGGTTCCGCGGTCGCCGGATTCAGGAAGGTGAGGGTGAAGCCGGCCGATCCGGGCGACTCCTGCGGTACGCACGAGGACAGCACCAGGTCGGCCGACGTTCCGTCAGCCAGCTGCAGGGCCCACGTGCCACCGACCCCGGCGGCGTAGGCGGCGTAGCCGTTCATGACGTCCGGGCGGGCGTCGGCGCCCATTCCAGCTCCCGGTATCCGACGGGATCGCCTTTGCCCAGCGAGGTCTCGACGGCGTCGGGACCCGCCACGGTCTCGGCGAGGCCCCTTCCCCGGTACAGGGCGAGCGCCGGGGCGTTCTCCGACCACACGCTGAGTCGCAGCGGCACCCGGACCGCTCGGGCGCGCTCCACCAGCAGGTCGAGCACCGCACCGGCGACACCGCGTCGCTGTCGATCGGGCGCCACCGCGAGGTCGAGCAGCCTCAGCTCACAGCGGGTCTCATCGGTCCAGCACCGGCCCACCGGCTCACCGTCGACGACGACGACCCGATCGACCGCACCCGGGTACCGGGCCCGGTACTGCACACGCTGGGTGTCGAACTGGAGGCGCACCAGCATCGTGAGCGCGTCGCGGTCGAGCGCCGTCGACGAGAGCTCAGCGCAGTGTGCGGTGGCGTGCAGACGCCGCAGGAAGGTGTCGTCTGCGGGCACGGCGGGGCGGAGGGTGACGTCCATGGTCACGCCGACCGGTTGACCAGCGCCTGCAATTCGCGCCGTCCGGCAGCACTACCCACGGGCGACAGGAAAAGGTCGGCGGCAGCCACCCCGGCGGCGTCGATCCGGTACAGACCCTCGGCCGGCATCGCGTCGCCGGCGACGGCGAAGATCAGATTGAAGGACCGCTCCCGGTCAACGGGAGTCGGCGTCACATCCAGGATGTCCACCAGATCGAGCGGGTACGTTCCCGTGCTGCCGGCCGCTTGGAACCGCGCCCCCAACCCCGGGACGAAGTGCGACCGGTGGGGCAGGCCGACCGCGGCGCCAGTTGTGACCGGAGCCGACGCGGGTGCGCGCAGCGCAGCGGCTGACCCCGAGGCCGAGCCGGTGGGAGCTGCGAACCCGGCGACCCCCCATGCCCCGGCACCGAGCAGCAGGGTACGACGACTGACATCCGACACTCGTGCCTCCTTGCGGCCACGCGCCTGACCGCCGCCGTCAGCACCCACCGAAGGCTGTGCCGGGGAAGCTGACCGAGACGGCTCACCACGGACAGTAGCTCATCGGTAACCAAAAGTGTTGAATTCTCTCGGTGGAGGGGGTTACCCTCCACCGGTTACCGCAGAGCCATTTTGTCTTCGTTTTGCACAATTCCCCGGGTAGGACCGCCCGTCGGTCCTCGATGACGCAAGGATGCTCATGCGGCGTGTCGGTGAAAGTTCGCTCTGGCAACGAGGCTTTCAGGCCTCGATGGCATTGGGTCTGGTGCTGACCGGACAGTTGATGATCGCTCCGTCCGCCCACGCAGCGACCACGCTGACCGTCGGCACGGTCGTGGACACGGACCCGGCGACCGGGTCGTGCAGCAACGCCGACATCATCGTGGCACCGCCACCGCTGAGCCTCCGCGAGGCGACCTGCCTGGCCAACAACATCGGCGGAGAGGTTTCCATCTCCGTTCCGGCCGGCACCTATGCGCTCAGCTACGGCGAACTCCCGGCCGGGGTCGAGCCGGGGCAGGACCTGACCTACACCGGATCCGGCAGCGCCTCCACGATCGTCGACGCGCAGGGTCTGTCGCGGGTGTTCAACCTCGACCGGGACATCCTCGGCGGCGTTGACGTCACCCTCACCGGCCTGACCGTCACCGGGGGCGCGGACAGCGAATTCGGTGGCGCCGGCATCATCGGCGGATCGAACTACGCGGCCCTGGCCGACAGCCTCACCCTGGACGGGGTCGTCATCAGCGGCAACGCCGCAAACGCGACCGATCCGAACGCGACGAACAAGCCAGGCGGCGGACTCCAGTTCTTCGGCGGGACCCTGACCATCAGGAACTCCACGATCAGCGGGAACAGCTCGCGAAGCAGCGCCGGAGCCGGGATCGCGTACCTCTCGAACGGGGTAGCCGGCCCCGAAGGCCTGACCATCACCGGCAGCGTCGTCAGCGGCAACACCATGACCAACACCAGCGGCGGCCTGGCCAACGGCGGTGCGGTGTGGATCGACGGCCCCGCCCCGGCGACCATCACGGGATCCCGCTTCGTGGGCAACACCGTGACGGCGAGCTCCGGGCCGGCGGTCGGAGCCGCGATCCGGTCCGAGCGCACCGCCCTCACCGTCACCGGGTCGACGTTCACCGGCAACACGGTCTCCGGTGGAACCGGGACGCCGACCGGCGGCGCGATCGCCGTCACCAGCGGATCCGCGGAGGTGCACTTCAACCGGTTCACCGGCAACGCTGCGACCAGCGGCTCGGCACTCGGTGTGCAGGGCGTTGCGGCGGTCGACGCCGCTGACAACTGGTGGGGCTGCAACGGCGGCCCCGGGGCGTCCGGGTGCGACGACACCGCCGGCTCCCCCGCCGTCCCGTCGTACCTGGTGCTCAGCGCCACCGCCGACCCGTCCGCCGTGGTCGGTGCCGCCGCCACCTCCACCATCACGGGGCGTTTCACCACGAACTCCGCCGGGACGGCGATCGCTCCCGCCGACCTGGACGCCTTCGCCGCGCTCCCCGTGACGTTCTCGGATCCGGCGGGACCGGCGACGGTCGGTGGCTCCGCCGGTGCGAAGACGGCCCCGGTCACCGCCGGGCAGGCCCAGGTCGGGTTCCAGGCGAACGGCAGCACCGGGGTCAGTCCCGTCAGTGTCACCTTCGACAACGCCACCGTCACCACCTCGGTGACCGTGACGCAGCCCCCGCAGATCACCAGTTCCAGCAGCGCCGACTTCCCGGTCGGGACGCCGGCGTCCTTCACGATCCAGGCGACCGGCTCCCCGACGCCGGCCATCACCACGGCGTCGACCCTGCCGGCCGGCATCACCCTCACGGACAACGGGAACGGCACCGCGACACTGTCCGGGACCGCCGCTCCCGGGTCCGGCGGCACCTACGACCTCGTCCTGACGGCCGCCAACGGCGTCAACCCCGCTGCGAGCCAGAACTTCACGCTGGCCGTCGAACAGCCACCGGCGTTCACCAGTGCGGCCACCGCGTCCTTCGTGGCCGGGGCGAGCGCCGGCTTCACCGTGACCACCTCGGGCGTCCCCGCCGTGACGTCGATCGAACTGACCTCCGGGACCCTGCCGGCCGGCCTCACGTTCACCGGCACCGGCCCGACGGCGACCATCTCCGGCACCCCGGCGGCCGGCACCGGCGGCACCTACGCCGTGGTGCTCACCGCCTCCAACGGCGGACCGACGGAAGCGGTCCAGACCGTCACCGTGCGGGTCGACGAGACTCCGGCGGTCACCACCGACCCGGCCGACCAGACGGTCAACCCCGGCGCGCCCGTCTCCTTCGTGGCGGCGGCGGACGGTGCGCCGACGCCGACCGTCCGGTGGCAGCGGTCGACCGACAGCGCCACGTTCACCGACATCGCCGGCGCCACCGCCACGACCTACACGATCACCGCCACGGGCGCGGACTCCGGTGACGCCTTCCGAGCCGTGTTCACCAACACGGCAGGCTCCGCCACCACGACCGCTGCCACGCTGACCGTCGGCGAGCAGCCGACGATCAGCAGCCCGAACGCAACGACGTTCACGGTCGGGACAGCCGGCACGTTCATCGTCACCACCGACGGATTCCCGGATGCCACCCTCGGCGTCGACCCGGCCGACGCGCTGCCGGCCTGGCTCACCTTCACCGACGAGGGGGACGGCACCGGCACCCTGTCGGGCACGCCGCCGGTCGGCGCGGGCGGCCTGTACACGTTCGGCCTCGTCGCCCAGAACGGTTTCGACCCGTCCGACAGCCAGCAGTTCACCGTGACGGTGAACGAGCCGCCCACCATCAGCAGCGCCGCCGCCGCCACGTTCGCGGCGGGTGTCGCCGGGTCATTCACGGTGACCGTCTCCGGTGGCGTGCCGTCGGGCCCGATCTCCATCACGACGGACGGAGACCTTCCCCCGGGCCTGACCCTGACGGACAACGGCGACGGCACCGCGTCCTTCGCCGGCACCCCCACGACCGGCGGCGTCTACCCGTTCACTCTCACCGCGACCAACGGCGTCGGGCCGGCGCCGACGCAGACGTTCACCGCCACGGTGACCGCCGTGCCGGTCATCACCAGCGCCGACCTCGCCACGTTCGCCGTCGGGTCGGCCGGTTCCTTCACGGTCACCACGTCCGCCGGCACCCCGCCGACCACGACCCTCACCCGCGCCGGAGAACTGCCCACAGGCGTCACCTTCGCCGACAACGGGAACGGCACCGGCACTCTCGCCGGCATCCCGGCCGAGGGAGCGGGCGGGAGCTACGTCCTCACGCTCGCGGCCACCAGTTCCGCCGGCAGCAGCAGCCAGATCTTCACCCTGACCGTCGGCGAGTTGCCGGACGTCACCAGCGCTGACAACGCGACCTTCACCGTCGGCACGCCGGGGACGTTCGCGATCGAGACCGAGGCGGGGTACCCCACGAGCACGACGTTGACCGTGGTGGTCAGCGACTCCGGCGATCCGCTGCCCGACTGGTTGATCCTGACTGACAACACCGACGGCACCGCCACTCTCACCGGTACGCCGCCGCTCGGCAGCGGCGGCAGCCGCGTCCTGACGATCACCGCCACCAACACCACCGGGCCGGCTGTTCAGACCTTCACGCTGACCCTCGAAGAGGCACCGCGGATCAGCAGCGCCGAGGCCGCCACGTTCACCGTCGGCACCCCCGGCAGCTTCACCGTCACCACCACCGCCGGCACCCCACCCACCACCACCCTGACCCTCAGCGGCGATCGGCCCACCGGCGTCACCTTCACCGACAACGGCGACGGCACCGGCACTCTCACCGGCACCCCCGGATCCGGCACGGGCGGCACCTACCCGCTCGTCATCACCGCCTCCAACACCGCCGGGTCGACCGAGCAGACCTTCACGCTCACCGTCCGGGAAGCGCCGCGGATCACCAGCGCGGCCAACGCCACCTTCGCACTCCGAGTCGCCGGCACGTTCACCGTCACCACCGCCGCCGGATTCCCGACAGCACTCACCCTCCGCTCCACCGGCGCCCTCCCGGCCGGACTGACCCTGACCGACAACGGCAACGGCACCGCCACTCTCAGCGGCACCCCCACCACCGGCGGCGTCTCCACCGTCACCGTCACCGCCGGCAACGGCGTCGACCCCGACGCCACCCAGGCCCTCCGCGTCACCGTCACCGCCGCACCCGTCATCACCAGCACCGCGACCACCACCTTCACCGCCGGCACCCCCGGCAGCTTCACCGTCACCACCACCGCCGGCACCCCACCCACCACCACCCTGACCCTCAGCGGGGATCGGCCCACCGGCGTCACCTTCACCGACAACGGCGACGGCACCGGCACTCTCACCGGCACCCCCACGGCCGCCGGGGTCTACCCGCTGACCCTCAGCGCGAGCAACGGGGTCACCACCGACGCGACCCAGGCGTTCACGCTCACCGTCGAGGAGCCGCCGACCATCACCAGCGCGGACACCGCCACCTTCATCGCCGGTGTGGCGAGCACCTTCACCGTGACCGCAGCGGCCGGGTTGCCGGCGGACACCACCCTCAGCGTCTCCGGTGATCTGCCGGCCGGCGTGACGTTCGTCGTCGAGCAGCCGGCCGCCGGGTCGGGGGCCACTGCCTTCCTGTCCGGGTCTGCGGCCTCAGTGGGCAGCTACCCGCTGACCCTCACCGCCACCAACGGCGTCCGCCCCGACGCGGTCCAGGACTTCGTCCTCGTCGTCGCGGACGCCGTGGCGGTGCCGCTGCCGGCCGATCCGCCAGACCTCGGCGGCCCGCTGGGCGGGGTGCCGGCGACCGTCCAGGGCGGCCAGCTGCTGACGATCAGCGGTGACGGCTGCGCCGCAGGTGCTCCGGTCACGGTTGGCACCTACCCGCCGTCCGCGACGCTCGCGACGACGACAGCGGACTCTGCCGGGGCCTTCGGCGCCCTCGTGACGGTGCCGGCGGCGACCGGGGACCTCGAGATCGTCGCCTCCTGCATCGGGGTCGCCGGTGTCGACCGGTTCGTCGGGACCACCACCACCGTCACCGTCGTGCCGCCGGTCCCCGACACACCGGTGCCCGGCACCGTCCCCACGCCGTATCTTCCGGCCGCTGACCGGCCCGACCGCACGCTGTCCTACACCGGCTCACCGACCGGTCAGATCGTCACCACCGCCCTGGCACTGCTCGTGATGGGCGGGTTCCTGCTCACGCTGACCGCACGGCGGCGCCGGGGTGCGGCTGGGGACTGACCAGACCCAGACCCGACCACCCGGAGCCCGCTCCCTGCCCACCCCAGAATCGTGGCGGATCCTTCCCGGTGGTCGGGCGGGACCCGCACGAGAGGGCTGACGGCGGGCCGGCAGTCTCCGTCGGACGTCGCGGAGGTGCTGCCCTGGTAGGCGTCTCCGACGACGGAACACCGAGTCCGTGGCGGCGCGGAGCGACACCTGGCAGCCGGGACCGACGGTGCTGCGCTGCCCGGAGTCGAGCCCGCCGGCGGAGACATTGGTGAGGTCGGCACCGTCGGCGGCGAAATGCCCTGCCAGCATGGTGGTTTCGGCGAGGTTTCCGCCGCCGTCGACCCAGCCGGTGGCCGCCAGCCGGAGCAGCAACGGCCGTTCGCCGGTTCACTGCCCACGCACCGACCGCACCACCTCGCGCCGGAACCGGTGGTCGAGCGAAGCGCCGCCGGGGCCGCCGGTTGCCAGCGGCGACCGGGACTGGTGACCGGGCTCGATCACGGCGCGCCGGGCACCCTGCTCGAGGTCGGCGCGGCCCTCACCCTGCTCGACGTCGCCACCGCCGGCTGACCCGGCGGCCGGGGCGATCAGCGCCGACGCCACCGCCGGGCGGCACCTTGCCGTCACGGCGGCGGTCCAGCACCCGCAGCCACCACAGCGCGGGCCCGGCGGGCACCCAGGTCGCCAGGATCACCAGCAGCGGCATGATCAGCCCGTTGACCGCCGACCGGCCGGCCACCCGGGCCAGGGTGGGGTCACTGGAGGCGTACTCGACGACGAACTGCTGACCGACGGCCAGCCCGCCCGGGTAGAGCACCCCGTCCGGAGGTCGCTGCGAGACGCCGGTGTCGTCGACGAACTCGATGCCGGTGCTCAGCGCGGACACGGTCAGCACGGTGGCGGTGGTCCGGACCGGGTCGTCGTCGATGACCATGTCGTTGCGCCACATCCCGATGGCCAGCAGCAGCATCAGGCCGGTCACCGTCCAGGCCAGCACGGCCACCACCAGCGCCGCGCGCTGCCACGGAGTGCGACGCGACCAGGTCCCCCGGTGTGGGGGCGGCGGCAGCGCCTCGGCCGGCCGCGCCTCGGAAGAACGGGCGCGGGCCGGCCGGGCGTTTGCCACCGGGCCCGCAACAGCGGCAGGAGCGGCACCGGTGGCCGGGCCGCGGGCCGGCGGTTCCGCCGGCCGGGGATCCGGTCGCGACCCGACCATGCCGCCCCCGATCCGTGCGTGGAAGTGTTCCCGGCCGCGAGCCGTGCCGACCGCGGCGTCGCCTGTGCGCACCATTCCACTACATCGGCGCGACCCGGGCCCCGTGCGACGACGCCGAGTGGCCGCGACCCGGCGCACACCCGGTCGGGTGTCGATCGTCGCACCGGGCCCGGCCGCGACGCGCATTAGGCTGGGTCATCGTGTCCGCCTCGCCGCTGTCCCCGCCACCGGCCCCCACCCGGGCCGTCCCGGTCCGGACCGTGGTGACGAGCAGGCTGCTGGACACCCTGCCCGCCGATCCGATCGCGGCCCTGCCCGAACCGACCGGCAACCTGTCCTTCGTCTCGGGCGGTGACGGGCTCGTCGGCTGGGGTACCCACGCCCGGTTGAGCGTCAGCGGCGCGGACGCCGCCGAGGTCATCGCCCGATGGTGGGCAGACCTGTGCGCCGGCTTCGAGGTCCGCGACGAGGTGGCGCTGTCCGGGTCGGGCCCGGTCGTGTTCGTGTCGCTCGCGTTCTCCCCCGACGACGAATCCGTCGCCGTCGTCCCGCGCACCGTCGTCGGCAGCCGCGACGGCCGGCGCTTCTGCACCACCGTCGGGGGCACCGAGGGACTGCTCACCCCGTCGACGCCGGTCCGCTCGCCCGGCCGGGTCAGCTATCACGACGGCCGCCAGCCGGTCACCGAGTTCGTCGCCGCCGTCGGTGCCGCGGTCGAGCACATCCGGGGCGACGAGTTGCGCAAGGTGGTGCTGGCGCACGACCTGCTCGCCCGCACGGAGTTCCCGTTGGACGAGCGGTACCTGCTGTCCCGGCTGGCCGCGGCCTACCCGACCTGCTGGACGTTCGCAGTCGACGGCCTGGTCGGCGCGTCGCCGGAGATGCTGCTCCGCCGGCACGGCCGTCGGGTCAGCTCCCGGGTGCTGGCCGGCACGGCTTGGCCGGAGCACGCCGGCGAACACACCGCCGGCACCGTCGCCACCCACCTCCTGGGCTCGGGGAAGGACCTCGCCGAGCACACCTACGCCGTCGATTCGGTCGCCGACGTGCTGCGCCAGGTGTCCCCCGACGTCCGGGTGCCGCGCACCCCGCGCGCGCTGCCGCTGGCCAACCTGACCCACCTGGTCACCGACATCACCGCCCGGCTGCCCCCGCAGAGCCGGCGCAGCCCGGTGTCGGCGTCCAGTGCGCTGGCGCTGGCCGCCCGGCTGCATCCGACCGCGGCGGTGGGTGGCACCCCGCGCGCCGCCGCCCTGGAGCTGATCGGTGCGCTGGAGCCCGGCAGCCGTGGTCGCTACGCGGCCCCGGTGGGCTGGCTGGACCGCAACGGCGACGGCGAGTTCGCGATCGCGTTGCGCTGCGCCCAGATCGAGGGCGACCAGGTCCGGCTGATCGCCGGCTGCGGCATCGTCGCCGACTCCGATCCGGTCACCGAGGCCCGCGAGGCGCAGGTCAAGATGATCCCGATCCGGGACGCACTCGAAAGCTGAGCAGCAGGCTCAGCGCAGGACGCCGGCCACGGCGCTGCGCAGCTCGGCGAGCAGTCCGGGCAGTGCCTGCCGGTCGGTGCGGACCTCGACCACCTGCACACCCTCCGGCGTGGCCAGCGCCTCGGCCAGTTCGTCGCGGGTGCCGACAAGGCGGTGCCGGTGACCGGCCCCGCGGACGAAGGACCCGAGATCGGCCCCGTGCGGGGTACCGAAGACCCGCTCGAAGGCGTCGCTGTGCTGCGGCAGGCCGGACTCGAGGATCCCGAAGATGCCGCCGCCGTCGTTGTTGGACACCACGATCGTCAGGTCGGGCCGCGGCTCCTGCGGTCCGATGACCAGCCCGGTGACGTCGTGCAGGAAGGTCAGGTCGCCGAGGTAGGCGACGGCCGGGCCGTCGTGGGCCAGGGCCGCGCCGACAGCGGTGCTCACGGTGCCGTCGATGCCGGCCGCGCCCCGGTTGGCCAGCACCCGGAGCCCGTCGCGGGCGGTCGCCGCCGCGCCGAGGTCACGGACCGGCTGCGACGAACCGACCACCAGCAGGGTCCCGTCCGCCAGCCGGCCGACGACCTCCCGGGCGAGCACCGGTGAGGCCGAGAGCTGCTGGGCGTCGGAAACCCGGGCGACCGCCGCCGCGGCCGCTGCGTTCGCGGACCGCCACCGCGTCGACCAGTCGTCCGGCACCGGCTGCGGGCCCGCGGCCAGGGTCGGCGCCAGCCGCCGCACGTTGCCGTTGGCGCTGCGCCAACCGGTCGCCGGCCCGACCACGTCCACCTGCACGGCCGGATCGGACAGCAGCGCGCTGACCGGACGGCTCAGGGTGGGCCGGCCGAGCACGATGACCCGGTCCGGCCGGTTGACCTTGCTGAACTCGGGATGCGCCAGCAGGTGGCCACCCGCCGCCAGCACCCCGCCACCGCCGGCGCCGCCGGCCTCGGAGATGACGAGGTGACCGGCCGCGGCCAGTCCGGCCGCCGCGGGATGCACCAGGTCGGCGATCACCAGGACCCGCTCGCCCGGTTGCGGCGCCGGGATGCCGGGGCCGTCCGGGAGCGCGGGCTGCACGGTCGTCCACGGGCCGTCCCGGCCGGTCAGCGGCTCGGGCCAGTCGACCGGCGCACCGGGCCGATCCTCGTCGGGCAGCAGCGGCTCCGCCAGGCACAGGTTCAACTGCACCGGTCCGGGATGGCTGCCCGTCGCGGCGGCCAGCGCCCGGCAGACCATCGACCGCCAGCGGGCGTTCTGCCCGGCGACCGCGGTCGACGTCTCGAACTCGTGGAAGAAGCGCAGCGCTCCACCGAACAGCCGGACCTGGTCGATCGTCTGGTTCTCGCCGACATCACGTAGCCAGGGCGGGCGGTCGGCGCTGATCACCAGCAGCGGCACGCCGCTCAGATCCGCCTCGACGACGGCCGGGTGCAGGTTGGCCACCGCGGTGCCGGACGTGGTCATCACCGGCACCGGACGGCCGGCGCTGCGGCTCAGCCCGAGGGCGAGGAAGCCGGCGGTGCGCTCGTCGATCCGCACGTGCAACCGCAGCCGGCCGGCCCGGTCGGCGCGGTGCAGGGCCATCGACAGCGGGGCGTTGCGGGAGCCGGGCGACAGCACGACGTCGGTGACACCGCCGGCGATCAGCTCGTCGACCAGCACCTCGGCAATCGCCGTCGAAGGATTCACCCGTCCATCTTGCGCCCCGGGGTGCCCCACCGGGACGCGGCTCAGGCGGCCGGCGGCGGCAGCCGGGCGGTCCACCGCTGCTCGACCCGGCCGAACCGCCAGTAGCCCACGGCCACCAGGAAGGTCAGCACGAACAGCCCGACCAACAGGTATCCGACGTTCTCGAGGTCCAGACCGGCGACGGCGGTCGTGACCGGGTCGGTGAGATCGGCCTTGTCGTGCAGGATCGAGATCACCTCGATGCCGCCGATCAGCAGAGCCGCCGCGACCGAGAGGCCGGTGGTCGCGAGGTTGTAGTAGATCTTCCGGACCGGCCGGACGAACGCCCACTGGTAGGCCACCTGCATGAAGGCACCGTCGAGCGTGTCGAACAGGCTCATCCCGGCTGCGAAGAGGAGCGGCAGGACCAGGATCGCGTACCAGGGCAGACCGGTGGCGGCACCGGTGCCGGCCAGCACCAGCAGGCTGATCTCGGTCGCGGTGTCGAAGCCCAGCCCGAACAGCAGGCCGATCGGGTACATCTGGCCGGGGCGGGTCACCGAACGCAGCATCGGGGCCAGCAGCCGGGCGAGGATCCCGCGGGACTCGAGCGCCCGTTGCAGGCCCGCCTCGTCCATCCGGCCGGCCCGGGCTGCCCGCCAGACCTTCAGGATGGCGACGAAGGCGATCAGGTTCACCGTGCCCAGCAGCAGCAGGAACAGGCCCGACACCGAGGTCCCGATCAACCCGAGAGTGGCGTGCGCGGATGAGTTCTCGTCGACCAGGGTGCCGACCACACCAGCCCCGGCGGCGACCAGGATCGCCATCCCGAAGACGACACTGGAGTGGCCGAGGGAGAAGAACAGCCCCACCGAGACGGGCCGACCGCCATCGGCCACGAGCTTGCGGGTGGTGTTGTCGATGGCGGCGATGTGGTCGGCGTCGAAAGCATGCCGGACGCCGAGCAGGTAGGCGGTGACGGCCAGGCCGACGCCGAACACGGTGCCGCCGACCTCGTGGTGGCCGGGTAGCACGAGAGCGACGAGCATCACGACGGGGACCACGTGCAGGACCGCCACCACCGCCATCGCCCCACCCAAGCGGCGCCGGGAATGCGCGTCGAAGAGCGGGCGGCGGTGTGACGGGGCGACGCTCAACGGACTCCTCGGGGCTGGCGGGCCGGGACCGTCCGGCTGCCGCAGAGCCTAGAACAACGTCGGAACAGTCGTTCCCATGACCCTGGGTCGGTCCGGGACGCGGGTCCGGGCGACGACGGTGCGAAGATCAGCCGGTGGACTCCCCGACCGATGCCGGCGATCACCTGGCGCTGGCCCGCGCCGCGGTGTCGGCGGCTCCCGTCGACGACTGGGCGACCGTGTTCGCCGCCCTCGGCGACCCGAACCGGTTGCGGATCCTGCTGGCGGTGCACCACGCGCCCGGGATCAACGTCGG
The DNA here is from genome assembly GCA_963700115.1 of uncultured Actinomycetota bacterium. Classification (GTDB taxonomy): domain Bacteria; phylum Actinomycetota; class Actinomycetes; order Mycobacteriales; family Nakamurellaceae; genus Nakamurella. The sequence goes on from OY969473.1 coordinate 3,191,323, forward strand.
GGCGTTGGCCGCCGCCACCGGCATGACCGACAACGCCGCCTCGCACGCGCTCAACGCGTTGCGGGTCCGCGGGCTGGTGCGCTCGACCCGGCAGGGCCGCGAACGCCGGTGGAAGCTGTGCCACGACGCCGTCCACGAGTTGCTGCACCGGGTCGGCGCCACCCACTCCCCGCTGCACCCGGAGCACTGAGCCGTGTCCGGCTGGGCAGAATCCGGCCCAAGTCGGGGAGCTTTGTTCCCGCTGAGCGGGAACAAGCGCCCCAACTTGGGCAGCATTCTGCTCAGCCCGGCAAGCGCGGACGTCATCACGAGCATCGACTGCCCGAACCGGTCGGGCCGGGATCGGGAACGACTCAGAGCAACGCGGCCACCCGGGACAGCCGGCCCCGCCACCAGCGCTCCCGGTCGGTGTCGGCGAGCACCCCGGCGAGCAGGTCCGGCTCGGGGGGCGTCAGCGGCACCGGCAGATACCCGTCGCGGACGACGAACCCGGCGGAGCTGACGTCACGGGCCAGCAGACTCCCGGTCCCCAGCCCGCAGGCCAGGTCCAGCTCGGGCAGGGCGCCCGCCAGCGCGAGCCCGGCGGCCAGCCCGACCGTGGAGTCGATCGCCGACGACACCACCACCCGCAGCCCGGTGACCGCCGCCACCTGGAGCGCGCGACGGACCCCGCCCAGCGGGGCCACCTTGAGCACCGCGACGTCGGCGGCCCCGGCCAGCGCGACCTTCTCCGGGTCGCCGGCCAGCCGGATCGACTCGTCGGCGGCGATCGGGCACCCCGACCGACCGCCGCACCGCGACCAGTTCGTCGACGGTGGCGCACGGCTGTTCCACGTACTCGAGTCCGCCGGCGGCCGCTTCCAGCGCCGGGATTCCGGTGAGCGCCTCGGCCACCGACCAGGCGCCGTTGGCGTCCACCCGGATGGCCCCGGCCGGCCCGAGCGCGTCGCGGACCGCGGCGACCCGGGCCACGTCGGCGGCCAGCACCTCGGCGAAGACCCCGCGGTCGGCCACCTTGACCTTGGCGGTACGGCAGCCGGACGCGGCGACGAGCCGGTGCGCGGTCGCCGGATCGACGACCGGCACGGTGGTGTTGACCGGCACCCGGTCGCGCCGCGGCGCCGGCCAGCCGATCCCCGCCGCCTCCAGCGCGGACGCCAGCCACGGCACGCACTGGGCGTCGGTGTAGTTGTCGAACGGCGCGAACTCGCCCCAGCCCGCCGGGCCGCGCAGCAGCACGCCCTCCCGGACGGCGACGCCACGGAACCGCATCCGCATCGGCAGCGCGAAGACCTGTGCGGTCGCGAGAATATCCGCGCGCTCGGAGTGCTCCATGCCGCCCATCCTGCCGCCCCGGCGGGGCGTCACCGCTGCGTAGGCTCCCCCGCATGACGAACGGCGGTGTCAGCGAGACCTTCGACCCGACGGTGTGGCGGGAGGTGGCTGGCTTCGACCTCACCGACGTCACCTATCACCGGCACATCGGACCCGGCCCGGACGGCAGGACGGTCGACCTGCCGACGGTGCGGATCGCCTTCGACCGCCCCGAGGTCCGCAACGCCTTCCGGCCGCACACCGTGGACGAGCTGTACCGGACGCTGGACCACGCCCGGATGACGAGCGACGTCGGATGCGTGCTGCTCACCGGCAACGGCCCGTCACCGAAGGACGGCGGCTGGGCGTTCTGCTCGGGCGGCGACCAGCGGATCCGCGGGTCGCAGCGGCTACCAGTACGCCGACGGTGAGACCGCCGAGTCGGTCGACCCGGCCCGGGCCGGTCGGCTGCACATCCTCGAGGTGCAGCGGCTGATCCGGTTCATGCCGAAGGTCGTCATCGCCGTGGTCCCCGGGTGGGCGGCCGGCGGCGGACACTCGCTGCACGTCGTCGCCGACCTGACGCTGGCCTCGGCCGAACACGCCCGGTTCAAGCAGACCGACGCCGACGTCGGATCGTTCGACGGCGGCTACGGCTCGGCCTACCTGGCCAAGATGGTCGGCCAGAAGTTCGCCCGGGAGATCTTCTTCCTGGGCCGGGAGTACACCGCGGCCCAGATGCACGCGATGGGTGCGGTCAACGAGGTCGTGCCGCACGCCGAGCTGGAGCGCACCGCACTGCAATGGGCGGCCGAGATCAACGGCAAGTCCCCCACCGCGCAGCGGATGCTGAAGTACGCGTTCAACCTCACCGACGACGGCATGGTCGGCCAGCAGCTCTTCGCCGGCGAGGCGACCCGGCTGGCCTACGGCACCGACGAGGCCGTCGAGGGCCGGGACGCCTTCCTGCAGAAGCGCCCCGCCGACTTCACGGGCTACCCGTGGGCCTACTGAGCCCCGCTCACCGATGATCGACACGGTCGTCGTCCCAGCCGGGCCGGCGGTGCTGGCCCTGCTCCCCCGACTGGCCGCCGCCCTCGACGGCTCCGGTCCGGCACTGCGGCCGGTTGCAGCCGGGACCGCGCTGCCGCCGGTCGATGACGTCCCCGGGCTCGCCCTCGTCGTGCCGACGTCCGGGTCCACCGGCACCCCCAAGCAGGTGCTGCTCACCGCGGATGCACTGCGGCACTCCGCCACCGCCGGCCAACGACGGCTGTCCGCCGATGACCCCGGGCAGTGGCTGCTGACCCTGCCGGTGCACCACATCGCCGGCCTCAACGTGCTGCTCCGCGCGGTCGTCGGCGGCCGCGCCCCGGTGGTGATGGACACCACCGCGCCCTTCACGACCGGGCGCTTCGCCGACGCCGTCCGGCGGCTGGACGGTCCCGCTTTCGTCTCCCTCGTTCCCACTCAGCTGCACCGGCTGCTCGACGACCCGGCCGGCACCGCGGCGCTGCGCCGGTTCACCGCAGTGCTCGTCGGCGGCGCCGCCACCGCCCCGACGCTGCTCGACCGGGCCCGCGCGGCCGGCATCGCCGTGGTCACCAGCTACGGGATGAGCGAGACCTGCGGCGGCTGCGTCTACGACGGGATACCGCTGGACGGGGTGTCGGCCGGCCTCGACGACGCCGGCCGGATCGTGCTGAGCGGACCGGTGGTCGCCGTCGGTTACGCCGGCCGGCCGCCGTTCCCGCCCGGGCGCTTCGTCACCAGCGACCTCGGGGTGATCACCGACGGGCGGCTGGCCGTGCTCGGCCGGGCCGACGACGTCCTGATCTCCGGTGGCGTCAACGTGGCCCCACAGGCGGTCGAGAACGCCCTCGCCGACGCCCCCGGCGTCGGCCGGATCGTCGTCACCGGCGTCCCCGACCCGGAGTGGGGCAACCGGATCGTCGCGGTCGTCGTACCCGCGGGCGACGGACCGCAACTGGACGACCTGCGCGTCCGGGCCACGGCGGCGGTCGGGTCGGCGGCCGCACCCAAGGACCTCGTGCTGGTCCACACGTTGCCGCTGCTGCCGCTGGGCAAGGTCGACCGGATCGCGGTGGCCCGCCTGGCCCGGGCCGCCATCACCGGATGACCGTGCCGGACCTCACCGCGCGCCCGATGTCGATGCTGGACGAGCTCAACGATGATGGGCTCCGGATCACCATCGAGCACCACGATCTGCATCGCGGTGACCTCGTCGCGGCCGCCGACATCGACGCCATCGGTGGCGCGCCGCCGGCGGACCGGCTGCGCGGGGCGGTGCTGCGCCTCTGTAGGTCCGCTGACCAGGTACGCCCGCGAAGCGACCGCACTGCTGGACCGCTGACCCGGGTCGGTCTCGTCACAGCCGACGCGGGCCGTCCGCTCGGTGTCCGTTCTGTCCGGATCGACCGACGTAGGGTCCAGGGGTGGCCACGCTGAACGACTGGATCTCCGCGGCCCGACCGCGCACCCTGCCGGCGGCGGTCGCGCCGGTCCTCGTGGGTACGGGAGCCGCCGAGGAGCTCGGCTCGTTCCGGCCCGGGCACGCCCTGCTGTGCCTCGTCGTGTCGCTCGCCCTGCAGGTGGCGGTCAACTTCGCCAACGACTATTCCGACGGCATCCGGGGCACCGACGCCGTCCGGGTCGGTCCCACCCGCCTGACCGCCAGCGGCGGCGCCACTCCCACCGTGGTCAAGTACGCGGCCTTCACCGCCTTCGGCGTGGCCGGGGTCGCCGGCCTCGCGCTGGCCGCGCTGGTCAGCTGGTGGCTGCTGCCGGTCGGTGCCGTCTGCATCCTCGCTGCCTGGTTCTACACCGGTGGACCGCGGCCGTACGGCTACGCGGGCTACGGCGAGGTGTTCGTCTTCACGTTCTTCGGGCTGGTCGCCGTGCTGGGCACCACCGTCGTCCAGGCCCGGGCCGTTTCGGTGCCGGCGGTCGCGGCCGCGATCGGCATCGGCCTGCTGGCCTGCGCGTTACTGGTGGCCAACAACCTCCGTGACGTCGAGACCGACGCGACGGTCGGTAAGCGCACGCTGGCGGTGATCATCGGTGCGCCGATGACCCGCCGGCTGTTCGCGGCGATGGTGGCCCTGGCGTTCGTCGCGGTGCTGGTCATCGGCCTCAGTCACCCGTGGTGCCTGCTCGGGTTGCTGGCCGCACCGCTTGCCCTCGATCCGGTGCGCCGGGTGATCGCGGGCGCCTCCGGCCGGGAGCTCATCCCGGTTCTCGGCGCGACCGGCCGTCTGGAGCTGGCCTACGCGATCGCGCTGACCGCGGGCCTGCTGCTCGACTGAGCTTCAGCCGTCTCCACGCAAGGCGGACCGCAGCCGCTCCCGCTCGGCACGCCGATCGGCGTTCCGGGCTGCGAGGGCGACATTGAGCCGGCCCCGCTGGCGTCCGAACAACAGCAGCGACAGCGGCAGCTGGAGGATGATGGCGATCGCCAACGCGATGATCAGCGGCACGAAGATCGCCAACGACAGGGTCAGCAGCACGACGAGTCCGATGCGCAGCGCGCTGAAGACCAGCAGTGCCGGCAGGACGGGAGGCCGCGGATCGGCGGTGGCCGGCTCGGGACGCGGGTTCGACGGGCTGTTCACCTGATCCAGCCTAACCGCGAGGCGGCACGCGGCGAGCGGTCAGCTGTCCTCGGTGGGCATCGGGTGCGGACGGCCCTCGAACCAGGTCGAGAGCACCACGGTCGTCCGCGTGCGGGCCACCCCGGAAATGGCCCGGAGCCGGCCGAGCAGCAGGTGCAGGTCGTCCACGGTCGGCACCCGCACCTTGACGACGTAGGCCTCGTCGCCGGCCACCCCGTAACAACTCTCGACCTCCGGCATCGAGCTCAGCGACTCGACGACCTCCGCGTCGGTCGAGGTCTCACCCGGTTCGATGCCGATCAGCGCGGTCACCCCGAGACCGATCGCCGACGGGGCGACCACCGCCCGGTAGCCCATGATGACGCCCGCCGACTCGAGCTTCGCGACGCGTTCGTGCACTGCCGACGACGACAGTCCGACCGCCCGGGCGAGCTCGGCGTAGCTGGCCCGGCCGTCGGTGCGCAGTGCGTCGATGAGCCGTCGGTCGAGGGCGTCGAGCGCCACAATCGCCTCCTGGTGCCGGTGCCGCTCCGTCGGATGTCGTCCCCGGACCTTGGGCCCGGCGGCGGGACGGCCGTCCTCCGGGATGGAAGGCCGCCAGCGAAAGGCTAGCCGCCGTCCGTGTCGGCGGAATCGGCGGACGACGGGCGGAAGCCCGCTGGGCGTCGAGGCGGGTCGGATTTCCGGGACGCATCGGCGGTCACAGAACTGAACAAACAGTCAACCGATCCGTAGACCTCTCCGCCTGATCGATCACGTCCGAGACCTTGCCGTGACCTCTGGTGCAATGGTGGCTGCGAGGAGTGTCTCACCGCAACGAAGGTCGTTCCCTCAACCGCGAGACCGATTGCAGCCTGCGGATACTCCACCATCGAGGAGACCAGTGGCGCTCATCCGGCGAGATCGACATCTATGGACCAGCGGTCAACGGGGTGTCATCCCCCGATGGGCTGGCCCGCAAAGGCGATGAACCCGGCAAATCGCCCGTTGGATATTGGTCGGATATTGAGCAATTGGTCCATGGTGTCGCATACTGGGCACAGCTGCTCCAGCAGCATGGCCGTCGGGGCCTGATCAGGGAGGTCATACAGTGTCACCAGAATCCAGGTCACCAGAAGGCAGCGAACGGCTACTCACCCCGGGTGAGGTAGCCCTGATGTTCCGCGTCGATCCGAAGACGGTGACGCGTTGGGCGTCAGCCGGCCGGATCGGCTCCATCCGCACACCCGGTGGGCACCGTCGCTTCCGCGAGGCCGAGGTCCGCTCGCTGTTGACCGACCTCACCGTGGACGCCACCCGCTCCGCCTGATCGATTGGTCCGGGCCCGGCCCGACCTCGCGACAGTGCCCCCGAGCGCCCCACAGGGCGCGGCGGGGGCGCTGTGCGTTCCGGCCCATGGCGGGTCCACCGACGCGGGTCGCAGGTCCGCGGGGCGCCTCCCCCTGCGAGGACGGGCCCGTTACGAGAACGTGAGACGGTCCCGCCGGGCGGTGCGTACTCTGGACCGAAAGGAGGAGCAATGCCTTATCTGCTGGTCGCTCTGGTCGTGACGGCCATCGTCGTACTGCTCGCCTGGCGAGGGTTGGGCACTGCCGACGAGAGTTCGTCCGACAAAACCCGCCCCAACCTGCGCTCGAAGAACCGCGCCCCCCGGGTCATCGCACCCGACGACGATCCTGACTTCCTCGGTGAGATCGATCGGAAATTGCGCGGCGAGGACAAGAGCAGCTGAGCTCGTCGACGACGAAGGACACCCCCGCGGACGGCATCGCCGTCCGCGGGGTTTCGCGTTTCAGGACCCTGAATCGGTGTCGGTCATGGGTGAGAATCGGCGACCTGATCCCAGGGCTAGCCATCGCCGTCCGCATTCCGGTTGATTGCCGTGCGCCGAGCCGGCCGGCCCTGACGCCGGGCCGACGAAGAACCGCGGCGACGCGCTCGTCATCGTCGGCGAGGTCGGTCACATCTCGTTCGACCGGGACGCGGCGCCAACCCCGCCGGGTGCCGGGCACGTACCGGACTGATTGAGATCACCGGTCGTCGGTCCGGGCGACCGGCACAGCGCTGCACCCGACGGACCTCGGCGCCGGGGCGTCGGTCCGTGCTCATGTCGGTGACCCCAATCTGCGCACCGTCCGCCGGCGAGCAGGCCGTCACCTGGGCCGCACGAGCGCGCGGAGGGGCCGCGCGCGGCAGGACCTGGGCGACCCAGGAGGTCAGTGGTCGGGCACCAGGTCAGCGTCCCCGTCGCCCGCCGTGTTCGGTTCGTCCGAGGGCGCGGCCTCGTGGTCGGTCGCGGTCACCTCGCCGTCGGCGGCGGTGCCGGACTCGGTCGTGACGTTCGCGGGTTCGGTCATCGGATGAGCGTAGGCCCGGCCCTGCCGCCGGACGAGGGGGCGGGCGGCTACCGGGCCGGGACACCGGGTGACCGTGGAGGGTCAGTTCAGGCCGGCGTAGGAGTGCAGGCCGGCGATGACCATGTTGATGAAGAACAGGTTGAACACGATCGAGACCAGGCCGACGACGGAGATCCAGGCGGCCTTGGTGCCGCGCCAGCCGGCCGTCGCCCGGGCGTGCAGATAGCCCGCGTAGATCACCCAGGTGATGAACGCGCAGGTTTCCTTGGGGTCCCAGTTCCAGTACCGGCCCCACGCCACCTCGGCCCACAGCGCACCGGTGATCACGGCGAAGGTGTACACCGGGAAGGCCAGGATCGCCGTCCGGTAGGCGATGCGGTCGACGGTCGCCAACGTCGGCAGCTTGGCCCACAGGGAGCGCACGTCGCCACCCCGGTCCTCCCACCGCTGGCGGAGCACGTACAGCAGCGACGCGATCCCGGAGAACATCAGCACGCCACTGGACAGCGACACCGTGGTGACGTGGATCCACTTCCAGTACGAGTTCAGCGCCGGCTGCAGCTCGGCCACCGGCACGTACAGCAGCGCCCCGGTGACGTACATCAGCAGCGTCACCGGTGTGAGCACGAAGACCCCGATGGCCAGGTCGCGGTGACGCACCCTGATGACGAGGTAGGTGCCGATGACCGCGGCCGAGATGGCCGAGGTGAACTCGTACATGTTGCCCAGCGGCAGTCGGTCGGCGGCGAGCCCGCGGGTCACGATGGACACCATCTGAGCGATGAACCCGAGCACCGCCACGGCGAGGGCGGCGCGGCCGAACCGCTCACCCCACGGAATGGCCTCGGTCTCCTGCGCCGTCACGTGCCCGAACGTCGTCGCCGTCGGCACGATCGGCACCCCGTCGGGACGGCCGTCCCGGGTCAGCGCACCCACGTCCACCAGCTCGGCGGCGTCGCGGCGGGACCGGGCCGCGGTCCGCCGGGACGAGAACTCGACGGCGGCACAGATCAACGCGACCGTGTAGGCGGCGGTCGCGGCGCCGAACGCCTGGTCGGAGAACGCGCCGAGCGAGCTGCTGACGGCCATCGGTGGTGCCTTTCTCGATCCGATCGGGGGCGTGAGCCGACCCGGGTCAGGTGGGGCGGGGTGGCCGCGCGAGCGCGGCGAGGGAGGAGAACTCCTCCCCGTACCCTGCCTGGTCGGTCCGGGCCAGACCCCCGACGTCGACGGTACTGCCGCCGGATCCATCGGGGGTGATGCGGTACCAGACCCGGCGTCGTTTGACGACGAGCGACAGCATGAGTCCGCCGAGCAGGGTGATCGCGAACACCAGCGCGTAGCCCTGAGCAGGGTCGTAGCTCGTCTGCAGCTGCACCCACTGCTTGTAACCGGTGAAGGTGATCTTCGTCCCGTCGTCCAGGGAGAAGGACTCCCCGGGCCGCAGGTTGGCCCGATCGAGCTTCGTCAGGCTGCCGTTCTCCTTCTGCCGCTCGTCGAGGGCGAAGATCGACTGGCTGGCACCGTCCTCCATGCCGAGGTCGCCGCGCCAGGCCTGGATGGCCACTGCGGGGTCGTCCGGTGCCGCACCGATCGAGGTCAGCACGTTGGCGTTGCCGTGGGCGCTGCCGGCGGTCGGCGCGAAGATGCCCTCCAGCGCCAGCTGGTGCTCGCGCACCTCGTCGCCGGTGTGACCGGGTGGGTCGAGGAACTTCACCACCCCCGACGACAGCAGCTGCGTGTTGTTCGGCTGGAACGTCTGCGATGCGGTGCGGGTCTCGCCGTTCGGGAACGTCACGTCGAAGATCGGGCTGAAGCCGTGACCCAGCAGGTAGAGGCGCTCGCCGTTGATCCGCAGCGGGTCGTTCACCCGGAGATGGGTGGAGGTGTACGTCGTCGAGCCCGACGCCACCTCGGCACCCGTCTGGTACTCGATGGAGGCGTCGAAGTCGGTCGCCAGACCCTGGTCGGTGTACTGGGCGTCGAACCGCTGCAGGTTGACGCAGAACGGCGCGAGGTCGGTGCCGTCGATGAGCAGGCCCGGCCGGAAGGAGTCGTACACGCTCGGGGAGCTGGAGCAGAAGCCGCCGCCCTCGGTGACGATGACGGTCCCCTCGAAGCCCAGCATCTTGCCGGCGGCGATGGCCGCCAGCAGGCCGAGCAGCGAGAAGTGGAAGACCAGGTTGCCGATCTCCCGCAGGAAGCCCTTCTCCGCCGAGACGGTGACGACACCGGCGGCCTCCTCGCGGCGGGTGGACCGCCAACGGCGCAGCCCGGCGACGATCCGGGTGGCCGCGACGGCCGGCGACTCGGCGGTGTCCGCCGGGGCTGCGTGGTGCGGCAGCCGCCCGAGGTTGCGCGGCGTCTGCACCGGCTTCGCCCGCAGCGCGCCGACGAAGTCCCAGGTCCGCGGAACCAGGCAGCCGACCAGTGAGGTGAACAGGGCCAGGTAGATGGCGGCGTACCAGGGCGACCCGAACACCCCGAAGAAGCCGAAGGTGTCCAGGATCGGGCCGACCGTCGGGTTGTCGACGATGAACTGGCTGGTCCGGCCGGCGTCGAGCGTCCACTGCGGCAGCAGCGCCCCGGGCAACGACGCGAGCGCCAGCATGAACAGCAGGATGAGCGCCGTCCGCATGCTGGTCAGCTGCCGCCAGAGGACGCGGGCGAGCCCGGCCGCAGCGCGCACGCCGGTCGGCGGACGCCGCGACCCGGTCGGCTCGGCCGGTGCCGGCCGGTCGGCGGTCGGGTCGAGCTGGTCGTCCGGCCGCAGGTGGGTGGTGTCGTGAGTGGTCACAACAGCACTCCCCCGTCCCCGCCCGGTCGGATGGTGATGCGCAGGAAGGTGATGAATTCCGTCCACAGCCCGGTCACCATCAGGACGCCGAGCGCGATCAGCAGCGCGCCACCGAGGATCTGCACCTGACGGGAGTGCCGACGCAGGAAGCCCAGTGCGGTGCCGGCCCAGCCGAAGCCCAGTGCCAGCAGCAGGAACGGCACGCCGAGACCGAGGCAGTAGAAGACCACGAGGAACAGGCCGCGCCACGCGTTGCCGTTCCATTCGGTGCTGATGGCCAGCGACATCACGCCGGCCAGCGTGGGACCGAGGCAGATGACCCAGCCGAGGCCGAAGACCGCGCCGAGCAGCGGCGGGCCGAGGTAGCGGCCGGTCGGCCGGGCGTGCAGCCGGTACTCCCGCTGCAGCGGCCGGAAGAAGCCGAGCATCACCAGCCCCATCACGATGGTGATGCCGCCGCCGATGCGCGTCAGCAGCTCGAGGTTGGTGGTGACGGCGTTGACCAGGCCGAAGACGGCGGCGCTCTGGGCCAGGAAGACGGCGGTGAAGCCGAGGACGAAGAGCAGCGTCGAACCGACGAGCTGCCGCCGGACCTTGGTCCGGGTGCCGGCCTCCCTCCTCGACGTCCTCGGCCTCGGCACCGACCAGGCCGGTCAGGTAGGAGAGGTAGCCCGGCACCAGCGGCACCACACACGGCGACGCGAAGGACACCGCGCCGGCGGCCAGCGACAGGCCCGCGGCCAGCACGAACGGACCGGAGATGACGGTCTCGGTGATGCCGGCCATCAGGTGCGCCCGCTCATGACGTCGGCCCGGCGGTTCCGGTAGCCGGGCGGTGCGGTCGTGGTGGCGTCCGCGGCGTCCCCGCCGCTCTCGGCGACCAGCGTGGCCACAGCCTGGTCCAGCTCCTGCGCGCTGACCACCCGCAGATAGATGTGGGCGACCTTGTGGTCCCGGTCGAGCACGATCGTCGTCGGGATCGACGAGGTCGGCAGCCCCTTCATCGAGAGCAGGGTGCGGGTCGTCGGGTCGAAGAGGGAGGGGAAGGTCGTCTCGGAGGCGGCCATGAAATCGGCGGCCGCGGACCGGTCGTCACGGATGTTGATACCGAGGAACTGCACCGGCCGGTTCGCCGACAGCTCCGCCGCGACGTTGAGATCCTCCGCCTCGCCCCGACACGGGCCGCACCAGGAACCCCAGACGTTGAGCACCACGATGCGGCCGGCGTAGTCCGACAGCTTGATGGTCGTGCTCGCGTCCGTGACGCTGGTGCCGGTGAAGTCCTCGACGGTGCCGCGCTCGCCCACCGGGTAGATGAACTCCGACTCCCCGCCGGGCGAGACGAAGACGAAGGCCCCCTGGCCGGGGATGGCGGTCGCGTTGGCGGTGCAGCCGCTCACCAGCAGCGCCAGCGCGGCGGTCAGGCCGGTCAGCACTCGTCTCATGCGCCGGCCTCCGGCTGGGTCGCGGGAAAGGCGTTGACGCCGACTGCCGGCTGGACAGCCGGGTCGTCGACGGCGGCGATGTGCCCCGCCGGCTCCCGGTAGTCGACCCGCTGGAACACCCCGTCGGCGAACGTCAGCGACGTCAGGGACGCCACGGCGCACTGCCGGACGGCCGGGTTGTGCCAGAGCCGCCGACCGGTGAGGTAGCGGCGGATCGTCCAGATCGGCAGCTGGTGGGACACGATGACGGCCTCGTGGCCGTCAGCAGCATCCGCGGCGGCGTGGACGGCGGCCAGCATCCGGTGCGCGATCTGCAGGTAGGGCTCGCCCCAGGAGGGGGTGAACGGGTCCCGCATCCGGCGCCAGTTGGCCGGCTTCAGCAGCGCGTTGTCACGGCCGCTGGTGGGCGCCCCGGCGAAGTCGTTGTCGGCCTCCAGCACCCGGTCGTCGGTGATCACAGCCAGGCCGTGACCGGCCGCGATGGGAGCGGCGGTCTGCTGCGCACGCAGCAGCGACGAGGCGACCACATGGGTGATGTCGGCGTCGGCGAGCGCGGCGGCCACGGCGTCGGCCATCGCCAGCCCGGACGCGGCCAGCCGGTACCCGGGCAGCCGGCCGTAGAGGATGTTGTCCGGGTTGTGCACCTTGCCGTGCCGCAGCAGGTGCACCGTCGTCACCCGGGCGGTGCCGGTCGGGTCAGTACTCATGGGCGGCCTCGGTCGGACGCGGGGCGAGCCCGGCGGAATCGGTAGTGCCGGTCACGACGGTGCCTACCGGCGCGGGGCGGGTCGCCGGTGGGCGGCGCGCCCGGGCGAGCAACCCACCGGCGATCGCCCAGCAGGTCACACCGAGACCGCCGACCGCCAGGGCACCGCCGACCCACGGCGCCGACCAACGCTGCACGGTGTACGCGGGGTCGTCGCGGATGTAGGACGGGAACGCGTGCGTGACGACACCGTTCCGGAACAGCGGCACCACGGCGACCATGCAGATCGCGCCGAGCACCAGGAGCACCACGACGGGCCACCGTTGCGCGGATCCGGTCGCGGCCGCCGACGTGGGCGCGGCCACCGCGGGGAGCGACGTACCAGCGGGCGCCGGGACGTCCGAGAGGGACATGGTTACCGGACGCCTCGCGCCTTGGCCCGGATGAAGTACGTGGCCCCCTTGCCGACCCACAGCATCGCCAGCCCGATGAGGACCAGCAGACCGCCGAGCAGCAGCAGTGCGTTGCCGAAGAAGCCGAGCATGGTGCCGATCAGCAGCATCGCGCCGACCGTGCTGACCAGGATGCGCCCCCAGCGGGCGCCCTTCAGCAGGCCGTAGCCGCCGACGAGCAGACCGATGCCGATGATGGTGACCACGATGCCGATCGTCAGCAGCTGGCCCTTCGCCCCCAGGATCTGGTCCTGCGTGGGGACGCTGGCCACCGACCGGCAGAAGGTGATGAGGTCGCTGGACTCGGTGGTGGTCACCGCGGTGCCCAGGCCCCAGCCCTCGTCGGTGCAGGACCGGATCTGGGTGAGGATGTCGTCGATCACCGCGTTGCGGGTCAGCACCGCGTTGATCCCGACGAACACGGCGACCAGCCCGGCGAACATCGAGAAGGCACCGGCGATCTTCACGGTGCGGGGGATCGGGTTCGGTGCGTCCGGGTCGAGGTTCACCGGCTGGCGGGGCGCCATGGCGGCCTTGAAGGTGTCCATGAAGCGCGGACGCCCCGACCCGTTGTTCATGCTCATGACCCCAACTTACCTGCTGGGACCCGGCGGCCGGGCCGGCCGAGCGGCCCTGGGCCGACCCCGCGACGGTTAGCGTGGACCGTGACATGGACGCTCACACACCGCCCGCCACGGACCCGTTGTTCGCGCCGCCGGACGCCGCCTGGCAGCGCCCGGACCCGCGGTACCTGAGGATGCGGAGGCTCACCTCGACGGTGCCGATCGGGGTCGTCACGGCGGTCGCGGTGGTGATCGTGACGTCCACCACCGGACGCTGGTGGCCGGGTGCGGTACTGCTGGCCATCGGGGTCGCCGTGCTCGCTGACCCGGCTCGTGGTCGTGGCCCGCAACTGGCGGTCCTGGGGCTACGCCGAACGCGACACCGACCTCTACCTGACCCACGGCGTCCTCTTCCGGCGGCTGGTCGCAGTGCCCTACGGCCGGATGCAGGTGGTCGAGGTGACGTCCGGCCCGCTGCAGCGCGCGTTCGGACTGGCCACCGTGCACCTGCAGACGGCGTCCCCCGGGACCGGAGCCCGGATCCCCGGTCTGCTGCCGGACGAGGCGGTGCGGTTGCGCGACCGGCTGACCGAGCGCGGCCGGACCCAGGCCGTCACGCTGTGAGGGTCGGCCCGTGACCGCGACCGGCCGCCCGGTCGATCCGATGCCGCCGCTGCCGACCGCCGAGACCGGCAAGCGCACCGAGCGGCCCCATCCGCTGACCCCGCTGATCCGTGGCTGGCTGCTGCTGGTGGCGATCCTGCTGGCCGTCGGCCGCGAGCTGCTCCCCGACGGGCGCCGGGACGACGGCGTCACCCGGCAGAACCTGACCTGGTTCCTGGTGCTGATCGGCGGCGCCGTGCTGCTGGCGGCCGCGGCCGGTTTCGTCAGTTGGTGGTTCACCCACTTCGTCATCGACGACGACGAGATCCGGGTGGACTCCGGTGCGCTGTGGCGCCGCTCGGCGAGGGTCAGCTTCGAGCGGCTGCAGTCGGTGGACATCGTCCAGCCGTTCGTGGCCCGGCCCTTCGGCCTGGTGGAGCTGCGCCTCGAGGCCGGCGGCGGCGACCGCGCCCTGACCCTGCGCTACCTGCGGCGGGTGCACGCCGATCGGTTGCGCGGCTTCCTGCTGGCCCGCGCCCACGGCGAGACCCGCAGCGTCTCCGACGAGCACGGTCCGGCCGCCAGCGCGCTCACCGATCTGACCGACGACGACACCCCGTTGGTGACCGTCGGCTCCGGCCGGCTGGTCGGCAGCTTCCTGCTGTCCACCGAGTGGCTGATCAGTGCCGGTGTGCTGGTCGTGATGCTCGTCCTGGGCCGGCTGTTCGACGTGCTCTCGTTCCTGGTCCCGACGCTCATCCCGGCGGCCTTCGGCGCGTTCACGCTGATCAGCCGAAGGCTGCTGGCGATGTTCCACTTCACGCTGGCCGAGTCCGCCCACGGTCTCCGGGTCGCCCGCGGACTCACCAACCTCAGCAGCCAGTCGGTGCCGCTCGACCGCGTGCAGGGCGTCCGCATCACCCAGTCGCTGCTGTGGCGACCGTTCGGCTGGTACCGGCTGGACGTCGACGTGCTCGGCTACCGGTCCGAGCGCGAGGAGAGCAACCGGGCGGCGGCCACCACGGTGCTGCTGCCGGTCGCCGACCGGGTCGAGCTGGCCGCGGCGCTGCGCCGGGTGGTCCCGGGCCTGGAACCCGACAGCGTGCCGCTGCACCGGCCGCCGCGCCGGGCGCGCCTGCTGCGCTGGTTCGACCACCGCATGCTGCGCTCCGGCTGGGACGACCGGGTCGTCGTGACCGACCACGGCCTGCTGGTGTGGACCCGCGACATCGTGCCGCACGTCAAGACGCAGTCGGTGCGGATCCGGCAGGGTCCGCTGCAGCGGCTGATCCGGCTCGCCGACGTGCACGTGGACACCACGCCGGGGCCCGTCGACGCGGTGGCCCGCCAGCTCGACGTCGCCGACGCGCGGGCCATGCTCCGCGCGCAGCTCGACCGGTCCCGGATGACGCCGCCGCACTGACTCCCGCGACCCGGCCGGATCGTACTGCCGACCGCGTCATCGTGGGGTGTTTTCGGGTCAGCGCCGCTTCGGGGACCGTCGCGGCGGCGGCAGGGCGCCGGCCGCCCGCAGCTGACTCGCGTGCTGGGCCAGGGCGTCGACCAGCATCGACAGATCGGCGGCTCTCCGGCTGGACGTCGACCCGCAGACCGAACTCGCGGGCCGTCTCGGCGGTCTTCGGACCGAGGACACCGACCAGCGAGCGGGAGTGCGGCTTGCCTGCGATGCCGACCAGGTTGCGCACGGTCGAGGACGAGGTGAACAGCACCGCGTCGAACCCACCGGACTTGATCGCCTCCCGGACCGGCGCGGGCGGCGGGGCCGCCCGGACGGTGCGGTAGGCGGTCACGTCGTCGATCTCCCAGCCGATGTCGCGCAGGCCGTCGGCGAGCGTCTCGGTGGCGATGTCGGCCCGCGGCAGCAGGATGCGGTCGACCGGGTCCAGGATCTCGTCGTACTCCGGGAAGACCTCGAGCAGCCCCGCGGTGGAGGCGGTGTCCTCGGCGACGAGGTCCGGCTTGATGCCCAGCGCCCGGACCGCGTCCCGGCTGGCCTCGTCGGCGCAGGCGATGCTGACGCCGGAGAACGCCCGGGCGTCCAGCCCGAACTCCAGGAACTTCTCCCAGATCGCCCGGACCGCGTTGACCGAGGTGAACACCACCCACTGGTAGCGGCCGTCGACGAGGCCCTTGATCGCGCGCTCCATCGGGGCGGGCGTGCGGGGCGGCTCGACGGCGATGGTGGCCACCTGCTCCGGGCTGGCGCCGTGCCGGCGCAGCAGCTCGAAGATCGCGTCGTCGGTGTCGCGGGTACGCGGGACCAGCACCCGCCAGCCGTACAGCGCACGGGACTCCCACCAGCGACAGCGACGGGCGGGTCGACACCCCGGCACCGATGGTCACGACCAGCGGCCCGGCGAGGTCTCGGCCGAGTGCGGACAGGGTGGCCAGGGTGGCGTCGACGGTCCGCTGGCTCGGGCAGGCTGGCGCCCGGCGGTGATGGTCGCGGGCGTCTCCGGGCGCCAGACCGTGCTCGACGAGGTTGGCGGCGGTGTCGGCGAGGTGACCGGCGGCGGCCTGCAGCAGCAGCGTGCCGGGCGCACCGGCCAGGCTCGGACCAGTCCGACCCGGTGCTGGACCGGACGTCGGCGCTGGTGTGCGACGACCCGAGCGCGACGCCGGAGTAGGACGCGGCCGCCGCTCCCACGGAGATGCCGGGGATCAGGTCGAACGCGGCCCCGGCGGCGGCGACGGCCTGGATCTCGGCGACCACCGGGTCCGCGGTCAGCACGTCGCCGGCGACGAGCCGGACCACGGTCTCCCCGGCGTGGGCGGCGGCGACCAGCGCGGCAGCCACCCCGGCCGGGTCACCGACCGCCGGGCGCACCTCGGCCGACGGGGCCAGCGCGGTGATCGGGTCGGGCACGTCGGGGTCGTTGAGCACCAGCGTGGCGCCCGCCAGCAGCTCGGTCGCCCGGACGGTGAGCAGGCCGGGATCACCCGGGTCCCGCTCCGACGAAGGCGATACGGCCGGCGACCGTACGTGTGGTCATCGAAGGCTCCTTGGGCTGTGGGCCGGCGCAGCAGCCGCGGCGAGAGGGGTGGTGAAGGGTGCGGCCGCCGGAGCGGTGTTCGCGGTGGCGCGGGGTCCGGCCGGACCGGGCCGCCGCGGCCTGAGTGCCGACACCGCCGTCGCCGAACGTGCGTACCGGGACCACATGCGATGGTGTCACCGCTGCATCATGGGTTCCGACGATGACGGCGTTGTTAACCGGCGTGTTCCCCCGGCGTTCATCGGGCTGACGCCGGGACTCGTGGAAGGCCAGGATCTGGAGCTCGACCGCCAGATCGACGGTGCGCAGGTCGACGTCGTCCGGCACGTGGATCACGCCGGGAGTGAACGCCAGGATGGCCCGCACGCCGGCGCTGACCAGGGCATCGGCCGCGGCCTGCGCGGCCGGCTCCGGGGTGGCGATCACCCCGATCGTGATTCCCTCGCGGGAACAGGTCGAAACGATGTCGGCGACGTCGGAGATGATGATCCCGCCGGCCCGCTGACCGATCCGGCGCGGGTCGACGTCGAACAGCGCCCCGATGGTCAGCCCCCGGGACACGAACCCGGGATAGCCGGCGAGGGCGGCCCCGAGATTGCCCACCCCGACCAGGGCGACCCGGTGCTCGTGCTGGGAACCCAGCGCCCGGCCGATCTCGGCGATCAGCACCGCGGTCTCGTAGCCGACCCCGCGCACGCCGTAGGTGCCCAGGTAGGACAGGTCCTTGCGCAGGGTGGCGGAATTGACCCCGGCCGCCGCGGCCAGTTCGTCCGACGAGATCGCGTCCCGGTCACCGTCCATGGCCGACAGCGCACGCAGGTAGACGGCGAGCCTGGCGACGGTGGCCTCCGGGATGTCACGCGGCCTGCCGCCGGCGCCCCTGTCCACCTGCTGGGTCACGCGATCCACCTCCGGCTCGATCGATTCCCGCGGACGTATCGGGGAGGCGTTCACACCCCTGGGTGAGAACGCCCTCACCCTAGCCACCGGCACAGTTCCGGACAAAGTCGTCACGGCGACGTCCAGCCCCGGGGCTGCGGGGCCGGGCCGCGACGGAACGCGCCACCGCCCGGGACACGTGCCGGCGCCGGGGGCGCCACGGCCGATGTCGGATCCGACGCGGTCAGCGGGTGGTGCCGCCGGCGATCCGCCGCGCGAGGGCGTGCCGGTCGACGTCGAAGTAGCTGAACATCTCGTCGTCGACCAGCACCACGGGTACCTGCTCGCCGTACTCCGCACGCAGGTCGGGATCGCCGTCCACGTCGACCTCGGTCAACTCGAACGGCTGGATCGCCTTCGCAGCCAGCACCTCGACCCTGGCCTCCTCGCAGAGGTGGCAACCTCGGCGGCCGATCAGCGTCACCGTGCGGCCGGTCACCGGTCCTCCGTAGGCCCGGGGTCCGGTGTGGTCTCAACGGCCGGCACCGGCACGCCGACCAGGTCGTCGTCGAAGAGATCGTCGTCGGAGTCCGCCGCACTGCGCTGGGTCCGGCTGCCCACCCCCGGCAGCCGGACCCCGAGCTGATCCAGCTGATCCACCTCGATCACCTCGGCGGGGGGTGCGGCCGGCACCGGTTCCACCGCGGGCGGGCCGACGGACGGGCCGGCGGACGGGCCGGCGATCACCTCGGCGGCGGGCGCCGGCAGAAGTGGCGGCGCGTCCGGCACCGCCGCGAGCCGCGTCGGCGACGCGCCCAGTGCCAGCCCCAGCTCGTGCGCCCACTCCTGGCGGACCAGGTCACGGTCCAGCCGCCCGAGCTCGGTGCGCGGCAGGATGGGCAGCACCTGGTAGCGCCGCGGCCGTTTGAACGGTGGCAGCAGCGCCCCGAGGTGGTCGGCCAGGTCGTCGTCGGTCGGGGTCGTCCCGGGGGCGGCGACCACCGCCGCGGCCAGCTCGACGCTGCCCGGCCCGCCGTCCGGGGTCGGCAGTCCGACGACCGCCGCGTCCCGGACGAACGGGTGAGACAGCAGCGCACCCTCGATCTCGCGGGGGTACACCGTGAAGCCGGCGACCGCGATGGTCTCGGCGACCCGGTCGATGAGGTGCAGCTCGCCGCGGGCGTCGAGGTAGCCGATGTCGCTGGTGGTGAACCAGCCGTCTGCGTCCGGACCGCCGTCGCAGTCGGGCCAGTAACCACTGAACAACTGCGGCCCGCGGATGCTGATCGGCCCGGGATCGGAGTCGGCCTCCAGATCGGCGAGGGAGTCGTCGTCGACGCCGGCGGAGGTGCTGTCGGGCGCCTCGATGCGCAGTTCCACCCCAGGGAGCGGCAGACCGACCGAGCCGACCCGCGGCGCGCCGGTCATCAACGTGCTCGACACCGCCGAGGCGGCCTCGGAGATCCCGTAGCCCTCCCACACCGGCGAGCCGACGCGGCTGCGGACGGCCGAACCGTCCTCCCGGCTGAGCGGCGACGCCGCCGACGTCATCAGTCGCACCGTGGCCAGCGACCGCTCCAGCTGCGGGGACCGCAGCAGCAGCCGGTACAGCGCGGGCGCGCCCGGGATGACCGTGACCCGGTGCTCGTGGACGGCGGTCAGCACGGACGTCGTGTACTCCGGCCACGCCGCGGTTCCGGGCACGTCCGGTCCGGTCACCGGCGGGGTGTCGGCGATGACGGCCGCCGCGCCGACGGTGGCGAGTGGCAGGAAGGCGGTGACGAAGCCGGCGAGGTGGAACAGCGGCAGGACGAGCAGCACCCGGTCGGTGCCGGTCAACCGCAGGTGCGGCGCCCCGACGATGGCCTGCACCGACGCCAGCAGCGCACGGTGCGACAGCATCACCGCCCGGCCGCCCCGGGAGGCCCGGGCCAGCACCGCGATGTCCTCACCACCGCTGACCGGCTCGACCGGCTCGACGCCGGCGTCGAACCAGCCGGCGACCTCGGCGGCGTCCACGAGTTGCGCGGGGTCGACCCCGGCCGGTTCCCCGGTCACGACCAGCACGACGCCCAGCCGGGCGGCGATCTCGGGGGCGGTGCGCGACGGGTCCACCGGAACGGCCACCAGGTCCGCCCGGGTCACCGCGAAGAGCGCGACGGCCAGCTCGACACCGGTCGGCAGGTGCACCAGCACCCGGTCGCCGGCTGCGGCACGCGCCCGCAGGGCAGCTGCCCCGGCGTCCGCCGCGTGGTCCAGCTCGGCCCACGTCCACGTGCGCCGGTCGGTGATGAGCGCCGCAGCTCCCGGATGGGCCGCGGCGGCGGCCCGGAGCAGCCCGGCGACGTTGTCCGCCATTGCGCTCCCCTCTCCGGCCGACTCCGCGCCCGGCTCCCCTGTTCCGTCGGCTCCGACCCTACTGCCGGGACCGTCTCCCGGTCCGGCAGCCACGACCCCGCGCCGGACGACCGCCACCCGTCCGGGGCGTCCGAATGACCATCGATGCAGGTTCCGCCGTCGCGGCGTCGATCCCGGAGCACCCGCACTGGCTACGCTGGACCGGCAGCTGACAGTGCGGGCGAGGGAGGTGCGGCCAGGTGGGGCGGTCATCGCGCAGAGTCGACCGCGTGGCGGCCGAACGCGCCGAGATCGCCGGCGAGGCGTCGGCCGAGGCCGCCGCCGTCCTGGCCCTGGACGAGCCGCCGGTCGCCGCCGGGGCCGACCTCACCGCAGCCGCCTTCTTCGACGTCGACAACACGATGATGGTCGGGGCATCGATCTTCCACTACGCCCGCGGGTTGGCCACCCGGAAGTACTTCACCAGCTCCGACCTGCTCAAGTTCGCCTCGCGGCAGCTGCGCTTCCGGCTGCGCGGTGCGGAGAACCTGGCCGTGGTGGGCACCGCGCGACAGGAGGCGCTGTCGTTCGTGGCCGGTCGCAGCGTCGACGAGATCATCCGCCTCGGCGAGGAGATCTACGACGAGACGATGGCCGAGAAGATCTACCCGGGCACCCGCGCGATGGCGCAGCGGCACCTGGACGCGGGCCAGCGGGTCTGGCTGGTCACGGCGACGCCGGTGGAGCTCGCGCAGCTGATCGCGCAGCGGCTCGGACTGACCGGGGCGCTCGGTACGGTGGCCGAGTCCGTGGACGGTGTCTACACCGGCGCCCTGGTCGGCGAGATGCTGCACGGCCGGGCCAAGGCCGCCGCGGTCCGCGCGATGGCCGCGCGCGAGGGTCTGGACCTGCGCCGCTGCACCGCATACTCCGACTCGGTCAACGACCTGCCGATGCTGTCGGCGGTCGGGCACCGCGATCGCGGTGAACCCGGACTCGGAGCTGCGCGACGTGGCCCGGCGAGCGCGGCTGGCAGATCCGCGACTTCCGGGTCAGCCGCAAGCCGGCGGTCCGGATCGGAGTGCCGTCGGTGCTCGGCGCCGGCGTGGTCGGCGGCGCGGTGCTCGCCGGGTTCGCGGTCCGGCGGCGGTTCCGCAGCTGACGCCGCGCCGGTCAGCCCAGGAACGGGTGGCCGCGCTCGACCAGCAGCTGGTAGAGCGTCTGCTGGATGGTCTCGCGGACGTGGTCGGTCAGGTCGAAGATCACCGTCGGGTCGTCGGCGGCGTCGGCGTCGTAGCCGTCGGTCGGGATCGGCTCGCCGAACTCGATGAGCCACTTGCTCGGCAGCGGGACCGCACCGAGCGGCCCGAGCAGCGGGAACGTCGGGGTGACCGGGAAGTACGGCAGCCCCAGCGCGCGGGCCAGCGGCTTGATGTTGCCGAGCAGCGGGTAGATCTCCTCGGCGCCGACGATCGACACCGGGATGATCGGCTTGCCGGTCCGGATGCGCCGCCGAGACGAAGCCGCCGCGGCCGAACCGCTGCAGCTTGTACCGCTGGCTGAACGGCTTGCCGACGCCCTTGAAGCCCTCGGGGAACACCGACACCAGCTCGCCGGCGGTGAGCAGCCGCTCGGCGTCGGGGTTGCAGGCCAGCGTGTTGCCGGTCCGGCGGGCGACCGGCCCGAGGACCGGGGTCTCGAAGACGAGGTCGGCAGCCAGCGTTGCGGATCATCCGGCGCGACGGGTGGTGGTCGGCGACGCCGACGGCGAGCATCACCGCGTCGACGGCGATGGTGCCGGAGTGGTTGGCCACCAGCAGCGCCCCACCGGTGTCCGGCAGGTTCTCCATGCCGAGGAGTCTCGACCCGGAACCACTTGTCGTACAGCAGGCGGAGCGGCGGCAGCACGACGTTGCGGGTGAAGTCCTCGTCGTAGCCGAAGTCGTCGACCTGGTAGTCGCCGGTGATCCGGCGGCGCAGGAAGGCCAGCCCGCCGGCGACGCCGGCCTTCCAGCCGGTCTCCGGGGTCGGGTCCGGGGCGGCGTCGGCGCCCGGTCGCAGCGGGGCCGGAGGCGTCATGGGTCATGGGCGGGTCCTCCGGCCGGATCGTGTCGGCCCGACTCTCTGTCGCCGGTGATCCCGACGAGTTTCGGTGGCGGGCGGCACGAGATCCACGGTCAGCGGGTCGGCGGTGTCGTCGTGGACACCGAGCCCGGACCGAGCAGCCGCATCTCCGCGCGTCGCACGGTCTCCCGGCGAGCACCGCAGGCGCCAGGGTGTAGGCGAAGTCGTCGAACGCGGTGACGGTGGTGAACTGCGGCGTGAAGCCGACCTCGTCACGCAGTCGGCTGGTGTCCACGACGCGACCGGCCTGCAGCATGCGTGACCTGCTCGGGCGAGAAGGTGCCCAGCCGCAGCGCACGGAGGCCGCGACCGACGCGAGTGCAGCATGGACGACGGCAGCGGCAGCGGCACCCGGCCCGCCCGGTGGATCGCCTGCGACAGCATCAGCACGCCGTCGCCGGCGACGTTCACGGTGCCGTCGAACGGCGTCGAACACCAGGTGCTCGAGCAGCCGGACGGCGTCGGACTCGTGGACGCAGTTGCAGCCGTACATCGTGTCCGAGCACGGTCGGCACCACCGGCGTCAGGCTGAAGTACCGGGTGAGCGGGGTCTGGACGGTCGGGCCGACGATCTCGGCCAGCCGCGGAACGGCGACCCGGACGTCGGGCCGGCGGCGGGCGAAACCGCGGACGTAGCCCTCGATGTCGATGGCGTCGCGCGCCGGACCACGCCCGGGTACCGAACGCGGCTCGGTGGCCTCGGTGCAGATGGCCGGATCCTTCGAGCTCTGCCCGTAGACGGCAGTGGTCGACCGGACGATCAGGCTGCGCACGCCCGGGTAGCGCTGGCAGGCCGCCAGCAGCTGCATGGTGCCGAGCACGTTCATCTCCTTGGCCAGCGTCCTGGCCTGGGCGGAGGCGGGCGTGGCCGACGCGGAGGCGTGCACCACGGTGTCGACGCCGGCGGCCTCGAGGACGCGGGAGATGAGCGGATTGCGGATGTCGGCGCGGGCGAATTCGGCGCCACCCATCCGGGTGCGCGCGGCGGGTTCGGGCAACGTCGCGTCGACACCGATGACCCGGGCGACGCCGGGATGGGCCGCGAGACGGCCGGCGAGCTCGGAGCCGATGTAGCGGTTGACGCCGGTCACGAGGACGACGAGTCCGGGCACCTGCTCCCCCACTTCCGCCGCCGCGACCTACCTGGACGATCCCGGACGGAACCGGGGGCAGGCGCCGGTCGGTGCCCAGCCCGCCGGTTCAGCGGAGTTCGGTTACTTGCCGGCCTTGCGACGGGCGACACGGGTCTTGCGCAGCAGCTTGCGGTGCTTCTTCTTGGCCATCCGCTTGCGGCGCTTCTTGATGATCGAACCCATGAATGACCTCTGACTGACGAGCCGGACCCCATGGCCGGCGGATGTGCGTGAAGTGCCACCCGACGGATGCCGCAGGCGACGCCGGGGTGGACGTCGCTCGAGGTTCCGCCCGGGGGCGTGGTCGACGCTCAGCGGCACCGGCCGGGTTCATCCTAGCGGCTGCGGCGGCACGCGCTGACAGCGTCAGCGCACGGTGATGGTCAGCCGACGTCGTTGAACGCCCGCTGCAGATACTCGTGCACGGCCCGCTCGGAGACCCGGAAGGACCGGCCGACCCGCACGGCGGGGAGCTCCTCGGAGTGGACCAACCGGTACACGGTCATCCTCGAGACGCGCATCAGCGCGGCGACCTCGGCGACGGTCAGGAACCTGATCTCCGCGAGGGCAGGGTCGTGCGGCGTGCGTGCCATTCATACACCGTCATTTCGCCCACGCCGTGGTGGCCGGCTTCCCCTCCGGCAACGCGAGCACACGTGGTGGCCGCACTCTATCGGTACCGGTGGGACGAAAGCGATACGAGCGGCACATGATCACTCCCTCAGCCGTCGCGACACGCCTCGCGGTGGGCGTGAGTCAGGGCACGGACCGTCAGGCGTGCATCGAGTGGGGATCACTGATGAGCGCGACCGAGCTCGGCCGAGCGGACGGCGGCGGCCTCGATGGCGGCCAACAGCGCGGCCCGCACCCCGTGGTTCTCCAGCTCGCGGATGGCCGCGATCGTGGTGCCGCCCGGTGAGGTGACGGCCTCCCGGAGCATCACCGGGTGCTCCCCGGACTCGCGCAGCATCTTGGCCGACCCGACCGCGGACTGGATGATCAGCTCGGCGGACACGTTGCGTGGCAGCCCGAGCAGGATGCCGGCGTCGATCATCGCCTCGACGAGGAAGAAGAAGTAGGCCGGCCCGGAGCCGGACAGCGCCGTCACCGCGTCCTGCTGGGACTCCGGCACCCGGACCACCTTGCCGACGGCCAGCAGCAGGTCCTCGACGATCTGCAGGTGGGCGTCGGTGGCGTGGGTGCCGGCCGAGATCGCCGACATCGCCTCCCCCACCAGCATCGGGGTGTTGGGCATCACCCGGACCACCGGCATCCCGGCCGGCAGCGACCGCTCGTAGAGGGCGGTCGGCAGTCCCGCACACAGCGACACCACGAGCGTGCCCGGCCGGATCGCGTCCCGCAGGTCCGCCAGCACCGGTTCGATGTCCTGCGGCTTGACCGCCACCACGACGACGTCAGCGGTCGCCGCGGCCTCGGCGACCTCGACCGCCCGCACGCCGTACAGGGTGGTCAGCTGGGTGGCCCGGGCCGGGTACCGCTCGGTGAACATCACCGCGGCCGGGTCGAGGCCGCCCGCCAGCAGGCCGCCCAGCAGCGCCTCGCCGATCTTGCCGGCCCCCACGATGGCGATGGATCTCGAGGTCGGCGTCCCAGCCGTCGCGTCAGTCATGGGGTTCACCCTGACACACCGGTGACCGCGCACCCGCCCGTCGGGGGGCCGTCCGGGCGGGCCCTATCGTGGCCGGGTGACACCTCCCGAGACCCGTCCGCGTCCGGTGCTCGCGGTGGTCGCGATCGTGGTGCTCGCGTTGAACCTGCGCCCGGTGGTCAACTCCGTCGGGTCGCTGCTGCCGGAGATCCGCACGGACCTGCAACTCTCCGGCACCGTCGGTGGGGCGCTGACCTCGTTGCCGCCGTTCGCGTTCGCCGCCTTCGGGCTGCTGGCGCCGGTTCTCGCGTCCCGCTTCCGGCGGGAGCGGGTGGTGGTGGTCGCACTCGCGGCCATGACGGGCGGCCAGGCGCTGCGGCTGGTGGGGCCCTCGACGCCGCTGCTGTTTGCCGGGTCGCTGACCGCGCTGGCCGGATTGGCCGTGTGCAACGTGTTGATGCCGAGCCTGGTGCGGGCGTACTTCCCGGACCGCGTCGCCACCATGACCGCGGCGTACACGACGTCACTGGCCATCGGGGCCACCTCGAGTTCCGCGTTCTCGGTACCGCTGGCCCGCGGGCTGGACGGCGACTGGCGGGCCGGGCTCGGCGTGTGGGCGGTGACCGCCGCGGTGGCTCTGGTGCCGTGGGTCTGGATGCTGTTGCGGCCCGTCCGCCGCCGCGGGCGGGGCAACCCGGCCGACGCTGCCGCTGCGCGCGTTGCTGCGCAGCCGGATGGCGTGGACGATGGCCTTCTTCTTCGGGCTGCAGTCGGCGCAGGCCTACATCGTCACCGCGTGGCTGAGCCAGATCGTGGTGGACGCCGGCGCGAGCCTCACCGAGGGCGGGTACGCCGTCGGGTTGTTCGCCGGCCTGGGCATCCCCATCTCGGCGGCCATCCCGGCCCTGCTGGTGCGCCAGTCCCGGCTGCCCGTGCTGATCAGCACCCTGGCCGCGAGCTACGTGGCCGGGTACCTCGGACTGATCGTGGCTCCCGCGGCCGGGATGTGGGGTTGGGCAGTGCTGCTCGGCATCGGCTCCGGAACGTTCCCGCTGATCCTGACGTTGCTCGCCCTGCGGGCCCGGACGTCGGAGGGGGTGGCGGCGTTGTCGGCGTTCGCCCAGAGCGTCGGCTACCTGGTGGCCACCGTCGGGCCGGTGGCGATCGGTGCGTTGCACGACCTGACCGACGGCTGGACCGTGCCGCTCGTGGTCACCGCGACGTCCACCGTGGTGATGGGCCTGCTCGGGCTCCGTGTCGCCCGGCCCCGATACCTGGAGGACGAGCTGGCCGGCGTCACGGGCTGACGCGACCGGTCAGCCGGGTCCGCAGCAGCGCACTGGCGGTCGCCGCGCGACCCTCGCCCCGGCCGGTCAGGCCCAGTCCGTCGGTGGTGGTGCCGGCCACCGAGACCGGGGCGCCGACGACGGCGGACAGCGCGTCCTGCGCCTCGGTCCGGCGGGCGGACAGCCGTGGTGTGTTGGCCACGACCTGGACGGCGGCGTTGACGACGACGTAGCCGGCCTCGGCGACGAGTCGGACCGCCTCGGCGAGCAGGGTCGCCCCGGACGCACCGGCCCAGCGGGGGTCGGACGTGCCGAAGACCGCACCGAGATCGCCCAGGCCGGCCGCCGACAGCAGCGCATCGACCAGCGCATGGGCGGCGACGTCCCCGTCGGAGTGCCCGGCGCAGCCGTCGGCGCCGTCGAACCGCAGTCCGGCGAGATGACACGGCCGGCCGGGTTCGATGGGGTGCACGTCGAGACCGGTGCCGATCCGGTATCCGGGCTCGCGTTCGGCCGACGTGTCAGCCACGGGAGTCCGCGCGATGGTCGGCGGTGGCCGGCATGGTCACCGGTGTACGGAGTGCTCTGCGTGCCTGGTCGATCTCACCGGCCGTCAGCACCCGGGCCGCGTCGGCGTGGCCCGGGACAACGGCGAGCGGTTCGCCGGCCAGGACGGCAGCGGCCGCCTCGTCCATCCCGGGCGCTTCGTGGTCGGGTCTCACACCGTTGCTCGGGTCGCCGGCCCCCAGGTGGTGCCGCCGGCGCAGCGCCGCGGGAGCGAAGCCCTGGGGGGTCTGCACGATGCGCAGCGCGTCGCGGTCGACGAGCGCGGAGGCCTGACCGTCGGTGCCGACGGCCCGGATGGTGTCGACCACCGGCAGGACGGGGATGACCACGGGGGCGCCGTCCCGGACGGCGTCGATGACCCGCCGGATCATGCCGACCGGCGCGAAGGCGCGGGTCGGGTCGTGGACCAGCACGACGGACGGATCGTCCGCGAGAGCCGCGGCGACAGCCGTTCGGAAACCGTCATCGGAACCTGTGACAACGGCCCGCAGGGAGCCACCGAAGGTCAGGTCGCCGGTGATGGCGGCGGCAGCAGCGGCGCGCTCGGGCCCGCACACGAGGAACACCGTGGTCACGCCTGCCTCCCGGAGCCGGCGGGCGGCGTGCCAGATCAACGGGTGTCCGTCGATGTCGGCCCAGGGGCCTGCAGTATCGGTGGCGGTGGCCGGCACCTCCGCGCAGACGAGCAGAGCGACGACCGTCATCGGTCGCCGCTCTGGTCGTCGCGGCGGATCTCGTCGACCGCAAGCCCACCACCCGGGAGCGGCATGGGGTACACGCCGCGGGTGACCGGAACGGTCAGGAAGCCAGGACCTCGTCGAGGCGGTCGCTCGCGCGCTCCTCGTCGATGCCCTCGGCCAGTGCCAGCTCGGAGACCAGGATCTGCCGCGCCTTTGCCAGCATCCGCTTCTCGCCGGCCGAAAGACCGCGCTCGCGGTCGCGGCGCCACAGATCGCGCACGACCTCGGCGACCTTCTTCACGTCACCGGACGCGAGCTTCTCCAGGTTCGCCTTGTACCGGCGGGACCAGTTGGTGGGCTCCTCGGTGTGCGGGGCACGGAGAACGGCGAAGACGCTCTCCAGACCCTCGGTGTCCACCACGTCGCGAACGCCGACGAACTCGGCGTTGTCGGCGGGCACCTTCACCGTGAGATCGCCCTGGGCGACCTTGAGAACCAGATACAGCCGCTCTACACCCTTGACCATCCGGGTTTCAGTTGCCTGAATGAGTGCTGCCCCGTGATGGGGATAGACGACAGTTTCGCCGACCTTGAAGACCATGTGTCTGCTGCCCCTTTCGATACCTCAGTCTACCACGCGAGATGTCGGTCCGGACTCGTTGTCGCAGGTCAGGACGTTGGCGACGGGAAGCGCACGGCCGAGTGACAGGGTCAGAGGGGCTTGACAATCCGCCCCCCGCCGTGGTGGCCGGGAGGTCCGCGGCATCCTCTCCGGGGCCACCGCCGCCGCCAGATGCCCTGCGGAACGGCGCTTCTCGCTGATCACACGGCCAGCGGCGGTGGTCGACGCTGCGGTGTCCGGCCGAACGGGGTCCGGTCGACCGGCGCCCGGCCCGGCGCCCCGCGCCCGACGCGCCGCCGGGTCCGCCGCCGGGATATCCTGCACTGGACGGCGGAAACCGCTGTCCGGAGGCCGCCCCGTGGCGGTGTCCGTTCCAGTGCGTCGGCTCCGGACCCGGACGCCGGCACTGGTGATCCACCGCCTTGAGAGGGGACCGTCGTGGCCCGCAATGTCCGGCTCGCGCGCTTGCGTCTGATTCCAGCCGTCGGCCTGATCAGCGCGGCCCTGGTGATCAGCGGCTGCGCCGCGGGGCAGGTAGCGCAGACCGCGCAGCAGGTCGCCGCCATCGACGGGGCCAACGGCACGGTCGGCGAGCTGGGTGTCCGCGACGTGCGACTCGCCCCCACCGAGGACTACAAGTACGAGGCGGGCGCCGACATCCCGGTCAAGCTCTGGCTGTCCAACGCCTCACTCACCGCCGACACCCTGACCGGCGTGAGCACCGAGATGGCCGACGAGGTCGTCATCTCCGGAGATGCCGCGGTCCAGGCGCAGACCCTGCGCGAGGTGACGGAAGAAGGCGATACCACGATCGTCGTCACCGGTCTCAAGGAAGAGCTGCCCTACGGCAGGTCGATCCCGATGAACTTCACCTTCGCCAACAGCGGGACCATCTCGATCAACGTCCCGATCGAGATCCCCGAGGAGCGCAGCACCGAGCCCCGGGAGACCATCAACATTCTTCCCCCGGAGCACGGCAACATCTGGTTCGGTGACTCCGAGGGTCACGAGGAAGGCACCGGAGCAGGCACCGGAGAGGGCACCGGAGAAGGCCACTGATCGACCCTGCCGGGAGGAGCGTCATGACCGGTCACGAGACCGATGCCTATCCCGCACTGGCCGACGGCCTGCGGGCAGCCACCGAGTCAGCGGCCCAGGTGTGGCGCGCGGGCGCGGACGCGCTCACCGCCCAGGCCGAGGTGATCGCGCGGTTCCCGTGGCCGGATCCCGTCCCTGGGATCGATCGGTACTTCGAGCTGCTGCGCCAGGCCACCGAGGCCAACCAGCAACTGGCCGCCCAGTGGGCCGCAGCGGTCCGGTCGATGACCGAGGCGCTCGTCCCGCCGGCTCCCGTGCCCGGCACCGCGGGAACCGCCGGTACCGCCGGCAGCGGCGGGAGCGCCGGTCGGGACGCGGCAGGAGACGCCGACACCGCGACCGGACCGGCGCCCGTGGGGCCCCCGGCCGCCGTCGGGCCCGCACCGATCCCGGTCGTCGCCCAGGTCACCGCAGCCCCGGATGCCGGGGCCCGACCACGCCGCACCCGGGCGACCGCCACGCCCACGGTGGCGGGCCGTCGCGGCAGGACCTCGGGCACCGGCACCACCCCGGACACCACCGCCCCCGACCCGAGGGCGGCCTATCTCCGGATGGGCAAGGCGGCGGTCAGCGCCCGGCTCGCCGAACGCGGGTTGCCACGCACCGGCACCCTGGCGCAGTTGGTGAACCGGCTGGTCGAGGCCGAAGCAGCCGGCTGACACGATCGGCGGGCGGGTCGGTTCCCGCTCTTGGAACACCTGTTCGCTTCGCTCCCGCGCGCCTGCACCGACACTGTCGGTGGTCCCCCCTACGGTGCAGGCATGGCTACCAGCACGGCAAACTCCCGCCCCGCCCGTCCGACCTTCCGCTGCGCCGAGTGCGGAGCCGCGGCGGCCAAGTGGCACGGCCGCTGTCCGGAGTGCCAGGCCTGGGGGACGCTCGCCGAGGCGTCCCCGGTGGCGGGCAGCCTCCGCAAGGTCAGCGCGGGCCCGACGACCGGCGTGGCGCAGTCGATGCCCGACATCGACGCCACCGCAGTGCAGATGCGGGCCAGCGGCATCACGGAGCTCGACCGCGTTCTCGGCGGCGGCCTGGTCCCGGGGTCGGTCACGTTGTTGGCCGGCGAGCCGGGGGTCGGCAAGTCCACGCTGCTGCTGTCGGCGGCCCAGGCCTGGGCCTCGGCCGGCCACGGCCGAGCGCTCATCATCACCGGCGAGGAGTCGGCCGCCCAGGTGCGGCTGCGGGCCGAGCGGATCGGCGCGATGCACCCACAGGTCTTCCTCGCCGCCGAGACCGAGCTGTCGGCGGCGCTGTCGCACATCGAGACGGTGGCCCCGACCTTCCTCATCGTGGACTCCGTGCAGACGGTTGCCGCCGCCGAGGTCGACGGCAGCAGCGGCGGCGTCACCCAGATCCGGGCGGTCGCGTCGGCGCTGATCGCGGTGGCCAAGGCCCGTGGGATCGCCACCTTCCTGGTCGGCCACGTCACCAAGGAGGGTGGTATCGCCGGGCCGCGGGTGCTCGAGCATCTGGTCGACGTGGTGCTGCACTTCGAGGGCGACCGGCAGTCGAGCCTGCGGCTGGTCCGCGGCGTGAAGAACCGGTTCGGCCCGTCCGACGAGGTCGGCTGCTTCCAGATGGTCGGCGCCGGCATCCTTTCCCTGGACGACCCGTCCGGGCTCTTCCTCTCCGCCCGTCGTCCGCACATCCCCGGGACCTGCTCGACGATCGCCATGGAGGGCCGCCGGCCGCTGCCGGTGGAGATCCAGACACTGGTCACCCCGCGTTCCAAGGACGGTTACGGGCAGCGCTCCGCCGTGGGACTGTCGGCCCCCCGCGTCGACCTGGTGCTGGCGGTGCTGCAGCGCTGGGGTGGCGTCGCCGTGCACACCTACGACGTGATGGCCGCGACCGTCGGCGGCGCGAAGCTGATCGAACCGGCGGCCGACCTCGCCCTCGGGATGGCCGTCTGGTCCTCGGCGCGCGACATCCCGCTGTCCCCCGCCCTGATCGTGCTGGGCGAACTCGGGCTCTCGGCCGACGTGCGTCCGGTGGCCGGCCTCGACCGGCGGCTGGTGGAGGCCCGCCGGCTCGGCTTCGAGCACGCCATCGTGCCGGCCGGCGCCACAGTCGAGCGGCCGCGAGGGATGCGGGTGGACCAGGTCGCCGACCTGGGTGAGGCGCTCCGGGCCCAGGGCAACGACGCCGGGGTCGTGCACTGGCTGCGCGACAAGCGTGCCCGCTGACGTCTGCGGTGGCAGTGCCGCGGTGCCCGTGAGCTGTCGCGGCCCCTACACTGACACCGGCTCCGACGGGCCCGCCCCGGGGTGAGGTGGCCGTGTCCGCGGCGTCCTCATGTCAGGTCCGGCCGACCCCGCCGGTCGGGTCGCCGTACCGGTGACGGTTTCGACGTCGTCAGCAGTGGAAGTGCCGGTGACGGCGATGAAAGGGGAGGGCGTGGCCGAACGAGCGTCCAGCCCGGCGTTGCGGTCGGTGCTGAGCCGGTTGGCACCGGGTACCGATCTGCGCGAAGGCCTGGAACGCATCCTCCGCGGCCGCACCGGTGCGCTCATCGTCCTGGGCTTCGACAAGCCCGTCGAGGACATCTGCGACGGCGGCTTCCAGATCAACATCGACTTCTCCCCCACGCGGGTGCGCGAGCTGTCGAAGATGGACGGCGCCGTCATCCTCAACGACTCGGCGAGCCGGATCCTGCGAGCGAACGTCCAGTTGATGCCCGATCCGAGCATCCCGACGGCCGAGTCCGGCACACGCCACCGCACGGCCGAGCGGACGGCCCTGCAGACCGGAATGCCGGTCATCTCGGTCAGCCACTCGATGTCCATCATCAGCCTGTACTACGACGGGATCCGGTACGTGCTGGCCGATCCGTCCACCATTCTCGCCCGGGCCAACCAGGCGCTGGCCACCCTGCAGCGGTACCGGGCCCGGCTCGACGAGGTCGCCCAGCAGCTCTCGGCGCTGGAGATCGAGGACTTCACCACCCTGCGGGACGTCACCACCGTCGTGCAGCGGCTGCTGATGGTGCGCCGGATCGCCAACGAGATCGCCAGCGACGTCGCTGAACTGGGCACCGACGGGCGCCTCCCGGCGCTCCAGTTGGACGAGCTCACCAGCACCATCGAGGACACCAGGGTGCTACTGGTCCGCGACTATCTCCCGGACGGGCTCGACCGGTCGGAGACCGACGTCCTCGCCGCGCTCGAGGAGATCGACGAGACCGCGCTTCTCGACCTGCACTCCATCGCCCGCGACCTCGGCTACCTGATCAACCCCGACGTGCTGGACATGCACGTCAGCCCCCGCGGCTACCGCTTGCTGGCCGCGATCCCGCGCGTCCCGCAGGCCATCCAGGACCGGCTGATCGCCCACTTCCACAACCTGCAGGGCCTGCTGGCCGCTACCGCCGGTGACCTCCAGGAGGTCGAGGGTGTGGGCGAGGCCCGGGCACGGGTGGTCCGCGAGGGTCTGTCCCGGGTGGCCGAGTCGTCCATCGTGGACCGGTACGGCACGACGCTCTGACCCCGGTCGACCGGTCGACACGGGCCGCCTGCGCTTCCCGAAGCGCGCCCTGGCGCGCGGGGTGAAGCGGGCCGTGGGCCGTTCGATCACGCACTATCGCAACGATGCGCCGTCGACGTCGAACGGAGACGGCGTGCGCCACCCGATGGCCTACAGCGACCGATTCACAGCGGGCTGCGGCACGGTTGCGCAGCTGGCCGGATAGCCTGGCCGTCCGCGCCGCATCCGCACCATGGACACTGCGGGTACCACCAGTACCGCTGCGTCACCCACCAGCGCCGCACCACCCCGGACCGCCGATCGGCCCGCACCACCCCGCACCACCCCGCACCGCCGCACCACCCCGCACCACCCCGCACCACCCCGCACCACCCCGCACCGCCGCAGCACCCCGCACCGCCCGCAATACCCCCTTGTCCGCACCCCGCCGATGGGAACACCGATGACCCAGACCGAGCTCCGTCCGACGACCGCTCACGAAAACCCCGCCGCCGCCGATGACGGCTGCGCCTGCCCGGGGGCCTGCGGCTCCACCCGTCGCTCGATGACCCGACGGGCGGCGATCGGCACCGGCGTGCTCGCCGGTGCCGCCTTCGTCACCGCCTGCGGCAGCAGCGACACGGCGACGAATTCACCGACCACGAGCACCACGGCCGCGTCCAGCAGTGCGACGAGCAGCGCGGTGTCCTCCGCCGCGGAGACCCCCTCGGCAACCTCCGCCCCGAGCTCGGCCGCGGACACCTCCAGCGCCGCGGGTTCGAGTGCCGCGCCCGCCGGCACCGAGATCGCCAAGGTGTCCGACATCCCGTCCGGCGGATCGGTCATCGTCGCCAACGGTGACGAGCAGATCGCGCTGGCCCGCAACGCCGATGGCACGGTCGTCGCGCACTCGGCCATCTGCACCCACCAGGGGTGTGCGGTCAACGCGGACGGCGCGTCGCTGAAGTGCCCCTGCCACGGCTCGACCTTCGACGCCTTCACCGGCGCCGTGATCAAGGCGCCGGCCAACGCGCCGCTCGCCGAGATCAGCGTCGAGGTCAGCGGCGAAGCCGTCTACCTGACCACCTGAGCCCATCAGGACCGGCCGCCAGCACCGGGGGCCGGCCGGTCCTGATGACCGCCCCCACGCCCACAGCACACTCACAGGGTCGGCTCAGCTCGCGTTAGGGTGACGGCGCGCAGACTTCACCCCATGAGCTCCACAGCGAAATCCACCGCCACCCCCGGCCGCGGGCCGGCTCCCATCCGCGGCATCGACGGCCGGCCGGTGCGCGCCCTGGTCGTGGACGACGAGCTCACCCTCGCGGAACTGGTCAGCATGGCCCTGCGGTACGAGGGCTGGGAGATCCGGACGGCGGCCGGCGGTTCGGCGGCGGTCCAGGCCGCCCGGGAGTTCCGGCCGGACGTGATCGTGCTCGACGTGATGCTGCCCGACTTCGACGGCATGGAGGTGCTGCGTCGGATCCGGGCCGACGGCGAGCTGGCCCCCGTGCTGTTCCTGACTGCGCGTGACGCCGTGGAGGACCGGATCGCCGGCCTCACCGCCGGCGGCGACGACTACGTGACCAAGCCGTTCTCGCTCGAGGAGCTGGTGCTGCGGCTGCGCGCGCTGCTGCGCCGCGGGAAGACCACCGTGGAATCGGACGACGCGATGGTCGTCGTCGGCGACCTGTCCCTGGACGAGGACAGCCGCGAGGTCCGCCGCGGGGACGACCTCATCGCCCTGACGGCGACCGAGTTCGAGCTGCTGCGGTTCCTGATGCGCAACTCCAAGCGGGTGCTGTCCAAGGCCCAGATCCTGGACCGCGTGTGGAACTACGACTTCGGCGGCCAGGCCAACATCGTCGAGCTGTACATCTCCTACCTGCGCAAGAAGATCGACGCCGGGCGGGAGCCGATGATCCATACCATGCGTGGTTTCGGGTACGTCCTCAAGCCGGCGAGCTGAGCCCGCCCGATGACCGGCACCTCCCCCGTCACGGCTCCCCCGCCTCCGGACGCCCCGCCCCCGGACGCCCCGCCACCGTCGGACGGCGTCGCGGCGCCGGAAAGCCCGGTTCGCCGCCGCCGGCCGCTGACATTGCGCACCAAGCTCGTCGCCGCCGCGGTGCTGCTGGTGCTGTCGGTCTGTGGGGTCACCGGGGTGGCCACCCAACTGTCCCTGAGTCACTACCTGACGTCGCAGGTCGACCTGCGTCTGGAGCCGTTCGGTGGGGTCCGTGACACGCGGGGCGGCACCGGCACCGGCCCCGGCAGCGGGGACGGGCCGTTCGACTTCGCCGGGACATGCCCGGCGACCGTCCAGGACACCGGCAGCGGTTCGGGTCGTCGCGGACCGGGCTTCGTCGACACCTTGGGCGCCACCCTGGTGGACGGCCGGCTGACCGCCGCCGGACTGCTCACCGAGGACGGCTGCGTCCCGCTCCGTATCGACGCCGCCGACGAGCTGACCGACGTGGTCGGTCGCAGTGACCCGGTCACCGTCTCGGT
Organism: uncultured Actinomycetota bacterium; assembly: GCA_963700115.1. GTDB lineage: Bacteria > Actinomycetota > Actinomycetes > Mycobacteriales > Nakamurellaceae > Nakamurella. The sequence continues at coordinate 3,226,514 of OY969473.1, forward strand.
CGACCGCTACGGCGACTTCCGCGTGCTCGGGTCGACGACGGGCACCACCACCACGATCATCGGCCTGCCGCTGGACCGCGAGCAGGCGACCGCGGGTCGGCTCATCCGGACGCTGTGGATCGTGACGGCCGGTGCGCTGCTGATCGCCACGGCCGGTGCGCTGTTGATCGTCCGACGGACGCTGCGGCCGCTGGACCGGGTCGCGGCGACCGCGCGCAAGGTCAGCACCATGCCGTTGCACCGCGGCGAGGTGGATCTCGGCATCCGGGTTCCGGCCGGCGACACCGACCCGCGTACCGAGGTCGGTCAGGTCGGGGCCGCGCTGAACCAGATGCTCGGCCATGTCTCCACCGCCTTGGAGCGACGACAGGCCAGCGAGACGCAGGTCCGGCGGTTCGTGGCCGACGCCTCGCACGAGCTCCGGACACCGTTGGCAGCGATCCGCGGCTACACCGAACTGGCCCGGCGCACCGATGCCGATGCCGGAACCGTCGCGCATGCGCTGTCCCGGGTGGATTCGGAGTCCGTGCGGATGACGGCGCTGGTCGACGATCTGCTGCTGTTGGCCCGGCTCGACGCCGGCCGGCCACTGGCCGCCGACGAGGTGGACCTCACCCTGCTGGCGATGGATGTGGTCAGTGACGCCCGCGTCGCCGGACCGGACCACGTCTGGCGGCTCGACCTGCCCGCGGAGCCGGTCAGCGTCACCGGTGAACAGATGCGGCTGCACCAGGTGCTCGCGAACCTGCTGACCAACGCCCGCACCCACACCCCGCCCGGGACGACGGCCACCACCGGGGTCGCGCTCGTCGACGGCGAGGTGCGGCTGACGGTGACCGACGACGGTCCCGGGATCGACCCGGCCCTGCTGTCCGGCATCTTCGGCCGTTTCGTCCGCGGCGACTCGTCGCGGTCCCGCCAGGCCGGCTCGACCGGGCTGGGGCTGGCCATCGTCCGAGCCGTGGTCACCGCGCACGGTGGCCGCGTCGAGGTGCAGAGCCGCCCGGGCCGGACCCGGTTCACCGTCTGCCTGCCGCCGCACGCCGGCTGAGGACCACGCCCGGCGGCGGGCCGGCCGTGGCTCAGCCGGTCGGGTACGTCGCGAGCACGCCCTGCGCCAGGGTGAACGTCGCCTGGTCGAACAGAACAAGCACCACCCGCTCCACCGCGGTGTCCGCGGCCCGGACGGCGGTGAGCGCGTGCAGTACGGCGTCGGGCTTGGGCCAGCCGTACGCACCTGCCGAGACCAGCGGGAACGCGACCGCACCGGCCCCGATCCCGTCAGCGACGGAAAGGCTGCGGGTGTAGCAGGACCGCAGCTCGGCCGACCGGTCGACCGTCGGGTCGTACACCGGACCGACGGTGTGGATGACCCAGCGGCAGTCGAGCCGGCCCGCGGTGGTCGCCACCGCGTCCCCGGCCGGCAGCCCGTCGGGATGGGTGGTGCGCCGGATCTCCTGGCAGGCCCGCAGGATCGCCGTGCCGCCGGCCCGGTGGATGGCGCCGTCGACGCCGCGACCGCCGAGCAGGGTGGAGTTCGCGGCGTTCACGATCGCGTCGACGGACTCGCAGATCATCCCGGTGATGTCACCGGTGGCCAGTTGCAGCTGCACGGTCAGCGACCGCGGAGGCAGACCCCGATGCGGGCCCCGTCGATGCGCATCTCGACCTCGGTGAGGTCGGCGACGCTGGGCACCCCCAGGTCGGAGTGGGTGGTGCGCAGGCCCAGCACCATGGCGCCGCTGGCCAGTCCGGCGGCGACGCCGGCCGGCGCGTCCTCGACGACCAGGCAGCGCTTGGACTCGAAGCCCAGTCGCTTGGCCGCGAGCACGTACGGGGCCGGGTCGGGCTTGCCGATCGGGACATCGTCGGCGGTGATCAGCTCGCCGGGCATCGGCAGGCCCGCCGCCGCGATCCGGCCGGTGGCCAGTCGCCGCGTCCCACTGGTCACGATGGCCCAGCGGTTGCGCGGCAGCGCGGTCAGCACCGACATCGCACCGGCGATCGGGACGACGCCGTCGAAGTCGTTCGCCTCGATGTCGCCGAGCCAGACGTTGACCTCCTCGACCTCGGCGGGCGAGGCGTCCGGCATCAGTCGGGCGAGCGTCTGCCGCGCCGGGACACCGTGGTACATGCCTTCCAGCGATCCGAAGTCCAGACCCAGCCGCTCCGCGAGGAGCTTCCAGCTGCGGTCGACGCTTCCGGTGGAATCGGCCAGGGTGCCGTCGAGGTCGAACAAGACAGCGTCGACGGTGATGTGCATCTTCGTAGTCTGCGGCATCGATGCGGCGCTCCCATACCGTGACGCGCGTCTGCGGCGTGGATCGACGACGCTCCGAAGCCGCCACGACACCTGGGTGCCCCCGGCTGGCTGATTGTGCCTCTGGATCGATCATCGCATCGCGGCGGTCACCGGCACAGCGGGCAGACGAGTGGAATCAACTCGCGAGCACCGTGGTTGACCTGCAGGAGACTCCGGTCCCGACGACCTCGTGTCGGCGGCGGCCGGGTGGAGCTCCGGCAGACGGGCGAAGGGATGGGGCATCGATGATGCGAGCAGTGTGGAACGGAACGGTCATCGCCGAGTCGACGACAACGGTCGAGGTGGAGGGGAACCACTATTTCCCCGCCGACTCGATCCGGCGGGAGCTCTTCGGCGACAGCGCGACCACGACCGTCTGTCCCTGGAAGGGCACGGCCAGCTACTACACGGTGACCGTCGACGGCCGGACGAACCCGGACGCCGCCTGGTACTACCCGCAGCCCAAGGACGCCGCTGCCGAGATCCAGGACCACGTCGCGTTCTGGCGGGGCGTCACGGTCGAGAACGTGGTCGGCCGATGACCGCCACCAACGCTCCGGTGATCGACTTCCTCTGGCGCCCTGGCTGCGGATTCTGCGCCGCCCTGCACCGCCGGTTGACCGCGGCCGGCGTCGAGATGCGTGAGTTCAACATCTGGGAGGACGACGACGCCGCCGCCCGGGTCCGCGCCGCGGCGAACGGCAACGAGACGGTTCCGACGGTCTACGTCGGCGACCACTCGATGGTCAACCCGAGCCTGGACGACGTCCTGGCGGCGATCGGCCGCACCAGCTGACGCCGGCGGCCGGGGCGCTCCCGCCCCGGCCGCCGGGTGGGTCCCACCGCGGGTCACCCACTACCCTGGCAGTGCCGCCTCAGTAGCTCAGGGGATAGAGCAACGCACTCCTAACGCGTTGGTCGCAGGTTCGAATCCTGCCTGGGGCACCGCAGCGTCTCCCGGCATTCGCTGACGGGACCCACAGCCCGCCGAACTCCACCGGCCCAGCGCCTCCCGCAGCGGGCCCCACAGTCGATGCCGTCGTCCCGGCGGAGCGCACCGCCGAGATCGTCGCGCCCCGTGGCCACGGGTGCAGCGACGTGCGGGCGCTCCGGGTGCGCCCACCCCCTCTACAGTGCGGGCATGTCCCGAATCGGCGCCGCCGCCACCCGGTTGCGCTCGAACTGGGTTCCGTTGCTGGAATCCACCGTGGCCGCCACGCTGGCCTGGGTGGTGGCGACGGTCGTGGTCGGGCACAGCGCCCCGTTCTTCGCGCCGGCCGCGGCCATCATCGTGTTGGGGCAGGCGCGCGGCATCCGGATCCGCAAGACCGTCGAGATCCTCGTCGGAGTGGCCGGCGGTGTCCTGCTCGCCGACATCGTCGCCCAGCTGCTCGGCGCGAACACCACCCTGACGATCTTCGTGCTGATCGTGCTGACCCTGACCATCACCACCGCCATCGGGGCGAACGGCGTCGCCGTGGTCCAGGCCGCGGTGTCAGCGCTGTACGTCGCGGTGATCGCACCGCCCACGCAGACGCTGGTGCCGATCCGGTTCATCGACGCCCTGGTCGGCGGCACCATCGCCGTGCTGGTCAACCAGCTCGCCGTGGCCCACGATCCGCTGTCCGGCCTGATCCGTGAGATGCGCTCGATCACCGAACGGATCTGTGATGTGGTCGACCGCACGGCGGCCGCCATCGACCGGCACGATCCGGTGCTCGCGCGGGAAGCGCTGGACCGGGCGCGCCAGGTCGACGCCGCTGTCGACACCCTGCGGACGGAGGTGGCCGCCGCGGCCGAGGGGCTGCGGCTGGACGTCGTACGCCGGCACCGCCGGGCCGGGGTGCAGACCATCGAGACCGCGACCCGGCAGATCGACTACGCCGTCCGCGGCATCCGGGTGCTGGCCCGGGCGTCGTTGACGCTGACCCGGTGGCCGACCCCGACCGGCCCGGAACTCGGCGAGGCGTTGCGGCACCTGACCGCAGCGGTCGGGCATGCCGGCGAGGCCCTCACGTCGGAGATCCTGGGCGACCACGACAAGGCGGTCGATTTCGCCCGTCGTACCGAGCTGTCGGCTTTCGCCGCCATCGCCGACGCGCGGCCGCTGCTGTGGGGCGACCAGCCGCTGCCGGTGGTGATGATCGTCGGGCAGCTCCGGTCGATCACCATCGACCTGCTCCGCGGCGTCGGTGCCGACGACGCCACGGTGCTGGCCAGCGTCGACCACGCCCTGGGCTTCCCGACGGGCTGACGACATCCCGTCTGGGCCCACGGTGGTCCGGGTACCGCTGTGGCAGACGTAGGAACGGGGCCTGTCGGCCGTCCGACGTCGACAAGCGGTGTGCAGCAACGCATGCCGCATCGGACTCGGAGGGGAACGTCATGGCAGACGAGAAGGCCGGCGCCACCAAGGTCGCCGAGCTCGCGAGGGACATCCGCATCGCGATGCTGACCACGATGGACAGCGAAGGACATCACATCAGCCGGCCGATGGCCCAGCAGGAGGTGGAGTTCGACGGCGACCTGTGGTTCTTCGCCGAGCGCAACTCCCGCAAAGTGGCGCATGTGCGGGCCAATCCCGAGGTCGGCGTGACCCTGACCTCCAACGACACCTGGATCTCCATCGAGGGTGAGGCCGAGATCGTCGACGACCTGGCCAAGAAGAAGGACCTCTGGAACCAGTGGGTCGAGGCGTGGTTCACCGACGGTCCCGAGGACCCGAACGTGGTGCTGATCAAGATCAACGCGCACGGCGCCGAGTACTGGGACACCCCGGGCGGCCGGGTGGCGTCGGTGATCAGCTTCGTCAAGGCGAAGGTGACCGGTGAGCCCTACGACGGCGGCGAGAACGAGCGCGTCGACCTGTAGTCCCTGCTGCACCGACACCGACGGCCGGTGGGCGCGATGCCCACCGGCCGTCGGTGTCGTCAGCAGTGGGAACTCAGAAGGACTGCGCCAGCGCGGTGAACTCCGCGTCGGTGAGCTCGATGCCGGCCGCCGCGGTGTTCTCCTCGAGGTGCTCGACACTCGAGGTGCCGGGAATCGGCAGCATCGCCGGGGAGCGCTTGAGCAGCCAGGCGAGCGCCAGCTGCGACGGCGTCGCGCCGTGATCGGCGGCGATCCTGCGCAGCGGACCGTCGGTCTGCGCGAGCGGACCGGAGCCCAGCGGGGCCCACGGGATGAACGCGATGTCCTGTTCGGTGACGTGGTCCAGCAGCGCCTCGGCGTCGGTGTACCCGGCGTTGTAACGGTTCTGGACCGACACGATGGTCGCGTACTGCTGCGCCTCGCGGAGCTCGTCGACGGTCACCTCGGACAGGCCGATGTGCTTGATCTTGCCCTCGTCCTGCAGCGCGACGAGCTCACCGAGCTGGTCGGCCACGGGCACCTCGGGGTCGATGCGGTGCAGCTGGAACAGGTCGATGCGCTCCAGGCCCAGCCGGCGCAGACTCATCTCGGCCTCCTGGCGCAGGTAGGCCGGGTGTCCGTGGATCGGCCAGACGTCCGGCCCGGTACGCAGCAGACCGGCCTTGGTGGCGACCAGGACGTTCTCCGGATACGGGTGCAGCGCCTCGCGGATGAGCTCCTCGGAGACGTAGGGCCCGTAGGAGTTGGCGGTGTCGATGAAGGTGATGCCGAGCTCGACGGCGCGGCGGAGCACCCGGATGGCCTCGTCGTGGTCCTTCGGCGGGCCCCAGATGCCCTCGCCGGTCAGGCGCATGGCACCGAAACCGAGGCGGTGGACGGGGATGTCGCCACCGATGGCGAAGGTCCCGGAGGCGGCGGCGATCGGCTGCTGGGTGGTCGAGGTCATGTGTCCCTGCTTCCTGTACGTGTGGTCCGGCGGGGCGCGGCGCGGGCGCCGCGGTCGACCCGCCCTGTGGTTCAACCGCTGCCGGGCGGGTTGATTCCCGATCGGGGCGGCCGGTCCGGGGTTGTGCCGAGAGGTGAACCGTTCGGCTGGGAGACTCGAGGTATGACCGGTCCCCTCGACAAGCGTCCCGCCGAGTCGGCCGATGGCGCCGCCGTCGGTGGACCCGACAAGCGTCCCGCCGATCCGGCCGATGTCGCCGCCGCCGGTGGGCTCGACAAGCGTCCCGCCGCCGATCTGGCAGACGCCGCCGGACCGATGGCCGGCGGTCTCGCGGCCGTCGAGCGCCGGGCCGTCGAGGTCGTCGGGCTCTTGGGTGGATTGATCGCCCGGCTGCGGACCCCGCTGCTCGCGGTGACCCTGCTGCCGGCGCTGCCCGCGGTGGGTCTGCTCATCGCGGCGGCCGTCGTCGGGACGGCGACCCCCGCGGTCATCGCGATCGCCGGCCTCGTCGCGCCGGCGTGGCTGACCGTGCGCCGTCGCCAGCTGGTGGCCGCCCTGGTGCCCGCCGACGCCGCAGTCGCCGACCTCAAGCGCACCTTCGACCTGGCCGCCATCGGTGGCCAGCTGCGGGACAACCTGCGCCGGCAGGACGGGCGTCGGTTGTCGCTGCGGCCCCGGGCACTGGCCGGCTCCGTGTGGCGCGGGATCAGCACCACCGCGGCGCTGCACGGCCGGGTCACCGACGTCCCGCGGCTGGCGCCGTTCTTCCCCGGTCGGCTCCGGGGCCTGGCGTTCCTGGCCATCGCCTGTGTGGTCAGCGGCGTCGTCCTGACGGCCTGGCTGGGGGTGCACCTGGTGCTCGCCGCCCTCGTCGGCACCGACGTCTGGTCGGGGTTCTAACCGGCCGGGACATTGCGTTCGAGGTCGGCCAGCCACACGACGGCGTTGCCGTCCGACGGTGCCCGCCAGTCGCCGCGCGGGCTGAGTGAGCCGCCGGCCGACACCTTGGGACCGTTGGGCATCGCCGACCGTTTGAACTGGCTGAACCCGAAGAACCGCTTCACGAACACCTCCAGCCACTGCCGGATCGCGGGGAGGTCGTACTGCCGTCGACGTTCCTCGGGGAAGCCGACCGGCCAGCGCCCGGCGTGCACGTCGCCCCACGCCTGCAGTGCGAGGAACGCGATCTTCGACGGCCGGAAGCCGTACCGCAACGTGTAGAAGAGGGTGAAGTCCTGCAGCTCGTAGGGGCCGATGGACTTCTCGGTGCTCTGCGGCACCTCGCCCTCCTTGACCGGGATGAGCTCGGGGCTGATCTCGGTCCCGAGGATGGCCAGCAGGATGGCGTCGACCTCGTCGGAGAAGTCGTCCAGGCCACCCACCCAGCGGATCAGATGCTGGATCAGCGTCTTGGGCACGCCGCCGTTGACGTTGTAGTGCGACATCTGGTCGCCCACGCCGTAGGTGCTCCAGCCCAGCGCGAGCTCGCTGAGATCCCCGGTCCCGAGCACGATCCCGTGGTGGTGGTTGGCCAGCCGGAACAGGTAATCGGTGCGCAGCCCGGCCTGGACGTTCTCGAAGGTCACGTCGTAGACCTCCTCGCCGCGGCCGAACGGGTGGTCCAGGTCGGTCAGCATCTGGGTCGCCGCTGGCCGGATGTCGAGTTCGGCGGCGGTGACCTCGAGCGCGGTCATCAGCGCCCAGGCGTTGGCCTTGGTGGAGACGCCGGTGGCGAAGCCGGGCATCGTGAAGGCCAGGATGTTGGTCCGGGGCAGGCCGAGCAGGTCCATCGCGCGGGCCGCGACGATCAGCGCGTGGGTGGAGTCGAGGCCGCCGGAGACGCCGATCACCACCTTCTCGGTGCGGATGGCGCGCAGCCGCTGGACGAGGCCGTCGACCTGGATGTTGTAGGCCTCGAAGCAGTCCTGGTCGAGCCGCGCCGGGTCGGCGGGGACGAACGGGAAGCGCTCGAGCGGCCGCCGCAGTCCGAGGTCGGTGTCGGGCGCGCCGAGGGCGAACCCGATGGTGCGGTAGGGCTTCTCGCCGGCGGCGCGGCGGTTGTCCTCGAACGTGCCCTGCCGGGCCCGTTCCTGTCGCAGCAGGTCGAGGTCGACGTCGGCGACGGTGATCTGGGGCTCCCGGGCGAAGCGCGGTCCCTCCCCGATGAGGACGCCGTTCTCGAAGATGCTCGTCTGGCCGTCCCACGAGAGGTCGGTGGTCGACTCCCCCTGGCCGGCGGCGGCGTAGAGGTAGGCGGCGAGGCAGCGCATCGACTGGGCGCGGCACAGCGCGGTACGGGTGTCAGCGCGGCCGATGGTGATGGGGCTGCCGGACAGGTTGAGCAGCACGGTCGCGCCGGCCAGCGCCAGCCCACTGGACGGCGGAACGGGGACGAACATGTCCTCGCAGATCTCCACGCCGACGGTGAGCCCGCGGACGTCGGCCGCTTCGAAGAGCAGGTCACTGCCGAACGGCGCGGTGCGGCCGGCGACGTCGATGACCAGGCCGGTGATGCCGTCACCGGCAGCGAACTGGCGGCGCTCGTAGAACTCGCGGTACGTGGGCAGGTGCAGCTTCGGGACGACGCCGAGAACTTCGCCGCGATGGATGACCACCGCGGTGTTGAACAACCGGGCCCGGTGCCGCAGCGGGGCGCCGACGACGAGCACCGGCAGCAGGTCACGTGACGCCTCGACGACCGTGGCGACCCCCTCGTGCACCGCGTCCAGCAGTGCGTCGGCGCCGAACAGGTCGTCCAGCGCGTAGCCGGTCATCGCGAGCTCCGGGAAGACCGCGACCGCGACCCCCTGCTCGGCACAGCGGGTGGCGACCTCGACGATGCCGGCGGCGTTGCGCAGCGGATCGGCGATGTGGACCTCGGTGGTGCAGGCGGCCACCCGGGCGAACCCGTGGGAGTACAGCGAGGAGAAGGTCATCCGGGCTTCCTGTCGGGACGGGCCCCGCCGCGCAGTCCGCACCTGGACCGGCGGCCGGGAGTCGGCCCGACCATCATCCCCCGACGCCTGCGTCGTGACCGCCCGTCCCCGATCCCCTGTCCCCGCCCGTGCCGCACGCCTGGCCCCCACGCCACACCGTGGCGGGTTCCTCCCGTGGAGTGGGACGACCTCGCCAGGATCCGGGGGTCAGGACGAGGCTGGGGTGCCCGGGGCAGCGCGTTCGGAGGGTCAGCCGCGCCGGAGGACCCGCGCCTCCCACGGCCGCAGCGTCCACCCGCCGCTGTCGGCCGGGTAGTTGCCGATGACCAGCTCCGCGTCGGCCCAGCCGGCGTCGATCTCGTCCCCGATGGGCACCGCCGCGGTCTCGCCGGAGAAGTTGGCCAGGACGAGCAGGGTGGTGGCGTCCAGGCTGCGGGTGAAGGCGTAGATCGTCGGGTCGGTGGCCAGCAGCATCGTGAAGTCGCCGACCGCGACCGTCGGCTCGGTGTGCCGCAGCTCGATCAGCTTCCGGTAGTGGTGGAACACCGAATCGGGGTTCGCGAGCTCGGCCTCGGCGTTGATCTCGGTGTGGTTCGGGTTGACCCGGAACCACGGCGTGCCGGTGGTGAAACCGGCGTTGTCACCGGCTGTCCACTGCACCGGCGTGCGGGCGTTGTCGCGGCTCATCGCGCGCATCCCCGGCAGGATGTCCGCCGGGGAGCGGCCGGCAGCGACGGCCTCCCGGTAGAAATTGACCGACTCGATGTCGGCGAAGTCGTCGCCGCTCTCGAAGCCGATGTTGGTCATCCCGAGCTCCTCGCCCTGGTAGACGTACGGCGTCCCCCGGTGCAGGTGCAGCACGGTGGCCAACAGCTTCGCCGACTGCACCCGGAACTCGCCGTCGTCGCCGAAGCGGCTGACCGCGCGGGGCTGGTCGTGGTTGTCCCAGTAGAGGCTGTTCCAGCCGACGTCGGCGAGCGCGGCCTGCCAGCGGCCGAAACTCGCCTTCAGATCCAGCAGGTCGAGACCGACGTAGTTCCACTTCGGTCCCACGAAATCCAGCCCGACGTGCTCGAACTGGAAGATCATGTCCACCTCGGGATTCGCCGGGTCGGTGTAGACGACGGCGTGTTCGACGCTGGTGCCCGGGGTCTCCCCCACCGTCAACAGCTTCGGCCGGCCTTCGAACACCGCCGCGTGCATCTCCCGGAGGAACTCGTGGATGCGCGGCCCGTTCTGGTACAGCGGTGACCCGTCGCCATAGGGCGAACCGGGTGTCGACGGGCCGTCGACCAACGGCAGGGTCTTGGAGATCATGTTGATGACGTCCATCCGGAAGCCGTCGACCCCGCGATCGAGCCACCAGTTCATCATCGCGTAGACGGCCTGCCGGACTTCCGGGTTCTCCCAGTTGAGGTCGGGCTGCTTCTTCGAGAACAGGTGCAGGAAGTACTCGCCGGTGGTCTCGTCGAGCTCCCAGGCCGGACCGGAGAAGAACGACTCCCAGTTGGTCGGCTCGGCCCCCGGGGCACCGGCGGTCATCCCCTCGCGGGCCGGCCGCCACCAGTACCAGTCACGCTTGGGGTTCGACCGCGACGACCTCGACTCCTGGAACCACGGATGCTCGTCGGAGGTGTGGTTGACGACGAGGTCCATCACGATCTTGATGCCGCGCTGGTGGGCGGCGGCGAGCAGCTCGTCGAACTGGTCCAGCGTTCCGAACGTCGGGTCGATGTCCTGGTAATCGCTGATGTCGTAACCGTTGTCGTCCTGCGGCGACCGGTAGATCGGCGACAGCCAGACGACGTCCACCCCGAGCGTCTGCAGGTGGTCCAGGTGCGCGATGACCCCACCCAGATCGCCGATGCCGTCGCCGTCGGAGTCGGCGAAGCTGCGCGGGTAGATCTGATACACCACCGCCGACTTCCACCACGGCTCGATCGCGGCGTGATCAGCGGTGCGGTCGGTCGCGACCGGGTCGGTCATCGGTTCTCCTCGAGGTGCCGGCAGCTGGTCCGTCGGACCCTAACGGCAACGACCGACAGTCGCCCTGCACGGGCGACTGCCGGTCGTGGATCGCCCTCGTCGGCGACGGTCCCGCGGCGTGCGGGAGGTGGGGGTGGGCTCAGCCCAGCGGGATGACGCCCAGCAGGATGGCGACGACGAGCATCACGATCGAGCACAGTGCGGCGCGCCACAGCACCTTTTTGTGGAATTCGGCCATGCCCACCTTGGCCAGCGAGATGAGCAGCAGCATCGCGGGGACCAGCGGGCTGGTCATGTGCACCGGCTGACCGATGATCGAGGCCTGGGCCATCTCGACCGGCGTGATGCCGTACTGGCCGGCCGCCTCGGACAGGATCGGCAGCACCCCGAAGTAGAAGGCGTCGTTGCTCATGAAGAAGGTGAACGGCATGCTCAGCAGGCCGGTGATGACGGCGAACCACGGCCCGAGGCCGGCCGGCACGATGTCGACGATCGCGTCGGCCATGGCGGTGACCATGCCGGTGCCCTCGAGCACACCGACCAGGACAGCTGCGGCGAACACCATCGACACCACACCGACGATGGAGCCGGCGTGCGCCTTGATCCGGTCCTGCTGGTCGTCCTGCTTCGGGAAGTTGATCACCAGCGCGATGGCGGCGGCGATCATGAACAGCAGCGCCAGCGGGAACTCGTCGAGGCCGAGCAGCACGAGCAGACTGACCGTGAGACCCAGGTTGACCCAGATCAACTTCGGACGCAGGGTCGGGCGGTGGGGGTCGAGACCGCCGACGAGATCGTCGGAGCTGTCGGAGCCGAGACCCGTGTCGGTGCCGTTCACGACGCTGCCGCCGAGCGGGCCGCCGGTGATCGCGTCGAGGTCCAGATCGGCGGAGCCGCCGCCGGGGCGGGTCAGCAGGGCGACGGGGCCGTCACCACGGGTGCCGGCGGTCGAGCCGACGGAGGCCGCGACCAGCTCGAGGGTGTGGCCGGAGGCGTCGAGACGCTTCTTCTCGGAGCGGCCCAGGAACCAGGCGAGGACGAACACGGTGGCGATCGCGGCGATCATGCCCGGCACCATCGGCAGGAACAGGTCGTTGGGCGAGACGTCGAGCACGGTGGCGGCGCGGACCGTCGGGCCGCCCCACGGGACGATGTTGAGGACGCCGTTGGCCAACACGGCCACGACGGTCAGCACGACGGGGCTCATCCCGAGCCGGCGGTAGATCGGCATCAGCGCCGAGACCGTGATGATGAAGGTGGTCGAGCCGTCACCGTCCAGCGAGACCAGGCCGGCGAGCACCGCGGTGCCCATCACCAGCCGCACCGGGCTGTTGCCGACGACCCGCAGGATGAGCCGGATCAGCGGGTCGAAGAGCCCGACGTCGATCATCAGGCCGAAGAAGATGATGGCGAAGAAGAGCAGGGCGGCGGTCGGGGCGAAGCTCTTGATCGCGGCCATGATGGTGTCCGCGACACCCTTGTCCTCGGGAAGCTGCGCCGCACCGAACTGCACCGCGGCGATCCCGAAGGTCACCGGGACCAGGATGAGCGCGACGACCGGGGTCAGCCGCTTGCTCAGGATCAAATACATGAAGACCGCGATCATCGCGAATCCCAGACCGATGAGCATCGATGCTCCTTCTCGACGGTGAGTGTTGGCACGACCATAAGGAGCGTCCGGAGCGGCGGTCACGCTTGTGGACACAACCGTCGTTGAGGACGCAAGTGTCGTTGTGGCCGTTGTGGTCGCAGCGCCGTCACGGTCGTCGTTTCCACTGACATCTGTTCGCTGACAACAGGTCTGGCGTCATCGGTCCGCGTTCGGGAAGACCACCGGCCGTCGGACGCACACCGCGTCCGACGGTCTGTTCCGGCCGATCTCGCGTGCGGGGCGAGCATGATCGGGCGCGCCGAGGTAGCGACCTGGCGGCTCTGTCGGCGGTCGCTGTTACGGTCCGGATCCCGGCGGGCGCCGTCGCCGGGTGTGCGGTCCCGAGGAAGAAGGCTCTCCCATGAGTGCGTCGCCCGTCGTCGTCCGGTCGTGCCAGGTCCTGTATCTCCCGGTCGAGGGAGCCGGTTCCGTGCACCCCGATCAGGACCTGCATCTCACCGACGGCCGGATCACGGCGATCGTGCCGACGGGGACACTGCCGGTGCCGTCGGACGCCCAGGTCGTCGAGGCCGCCGGGATGCTCGCGATGCCCGGTCTGACCAACGGCCACTCCCACCTGCCGATGGTGCTGATGCGCGGCGCCGCCGAGGACGTCGGCATCGAGGAGTGGTTCAACGACCTGATCTGGCCCATGGAGATGAACCTGACCCCGGACCGGGTGCACGCCGGCGCCCGGCTGGCCGTCGCCGAGATGCTGCTGGCCGGGATCACCGCGGTCGCCGACCACTACTTCATGACCGACCGAATCGCCGCAGCGGCCGTCGAGCTCGGCATCCGGGCCAACCTGGCGCCGACTTTCTTCAGCAGTGCGGGGTCGGCGGGTCGCCGTGCCGCCGTCGCTGCCGCCGTCGCCGTCCGCGACGCCGGATCACCACTGCTGACCGCGAGCCTCGGTCCGCACGCGACGTACACCGTCGACGAGGACGACCTGCGCTGGTTCGCCGACGCCGCGGTGGCGGAGGGGTTGCCGATCCACATCCACACCTCGGAGACCATCGAGCAGACCCGCGCCTCGCAGGCCCGGCTCGGCGTCACCCCCATCGAGGTGCTGGCCCGGACCGGCGTGCTGGCGGCCGGCGCGCTGATCGCCCACGGAACCGGCATCGTCGACAGTGACCTGCCGGTGCTGGCCGAGTACCGGGACCGGGTCGGTGTCGCCAGCTGCCCGAAGGGCTACTTCAAGGTCGCGATGGCGACGATGACCCCGGTGCGCGGCCTCCTCGCCCACGGCATCCGGGTGGGTGTCGGCACCGACGGCGCGGCCAGCGGTAACACCCTCGACGTCCTCGAGCAGACCCGGCTGTTGGCGCTCTCCCAGAAACAGCAGGAGCGCGATCCCGGTTTCCTGACGACGAGCGACGCGCTGCGGCTGGCCACCCGGGGTGGCGCGTCGCTGGCCCCGTTCGGCACGACCGGGTCGCTGGAGATCGGCGCCGCGGCCGACGTGGTGCTGGTCGACCTGTCCGGGCCGCACTGCCAGCCGGTGCACGACCCGTTGGCCGCCCTGCTGTACTCGGCGCGGGCGAGCGACGTCCGCACCGTGATCGTGAACGGCGACGTCGTGGTCCAGGACCGGCAGCTCCGCCACGCCGATCTCGGGGAGATCGTCCGCGAGGCGGCTGCGGTGGCGCCGGAGCTCCTCGCCCGGCGGCCGGGTGAGGCAGTTCAGCACTACGCACCGTGACGCTTGACAGTGAACCGTCCACTCGATGGGCCAGACCCGTGGTCCGAGCCGGTGCGAACGCCGGCGACCTCGATCCGATCGCGGACCGACCCGGGGGGCCGGGGCACGTCCAGGACCGTCGGTGGACAACGGCACCACCACGCGTCATTTCCGACGGGGCCGCCACTTCCTGGCCGCTGGACCTGCCTACCGGAAGGTCAGGGTCGCCTGGCTCGAGACCAGGCTGCCGATGCGCGCCTCGATGCGGTAGTCGCCGGCCGGGACCCGGGTGCGCTCAGCCGCACAGCCGGGCTGCGACGTGGTCCCGGACCACTTGATGTTGTACTGCAGCGACTCTCCCGGTTGCAGCAGCCGGACGTCGGTGCCCGACCCGGGCACGCAGTCACTGGTCGACCAGAGGCGGGTTCCGGCGGCGTCGTAGGCGAGGTACTCCTGAACGGACCCGGACACGTCGCGAACACAGGGCTCGCTGCCGGTATTGACCACGGTGACCCCGACGATCGGCTGCTGGCCCACGTTGTACGTGGGGCTTCCGACGGTCGCGGTCAGCTGAACGGAGGCGTCCGGGCACAGCAGCCGGCCCTCGGCATCCCGCGGACGGGCGGCCTCCGCAGCGGCGGCAGCGGCCTGGGCGTCGGCAGCCGCCTGGGCCTCAGCAGCCGCCTGGGACGCAGCCGCAGCGGACTGCTCGGCGGCAGCCTGGGCGGCAGCCGATGCGGCGGCGGCCTGGGCGGCCGGGTCGACGGTGGTCGGGACCTCGGTGACCGCCGCCGAGGTGGTACCGGCGGTGCCCGGGTCGGACGGGGCGTCGGACGGGACGGTTGCGGCCGAGGTGGCGTCACTGCTGGTGCCGGTGGCCGAGGACGCATCGGGGAAGCTGCTGGTCGGATCAGCCGGGGAACCCGTCACCGAGGGGGTCGCCAGCTCGCCGGTCATCGGGGCACTCGAGGTGGGCGCGGTGGCGGCGGTGTTCGTCGGGGCGTCGTTCCCGCGGTTCACCACCACCCAGACGATCAGCAGGACCACCACCACGGCGACGACCACCAGCGCGACCCGGCGCATCCAGTAGGTCTTGGGACTGAGGGGTCCGACTGGTTCCAACACGGTTCGACGGTAACGTCAGGTCGTTCGCATCAGGGGAAGCAACGCCGAGGAGCAGCTGTGAGCGCGATCGATGAACTGTTGGAACGCAACCGGGGTCTGGCGTTGTCCCACATGCAGGGGCTGGGTCCGGCACCGACGATGCACGTCGCGGTGGTGATGTGCATGGACGCGCGGGTCGACGCTCATGCCGCCTTCGCGATCACCCCGGGTGAGACGCACCTGCTCCGCAACGCCGGGGGCGTCGTCACCGACGACGTGATCCGGTCGTTGTCCATCTCGCAGCTTGCGCTGGGCACCCGCGAGGTGATGATCATGCATCACACCGACTGCGGTCTGGCCAAGATCACCGACGACGGCTTCCGCGAGACGCTGAGCGACCACGCCGGGTACCGGCCGACCTGGGCCGTGCAGGCGTTCCGGGATCCGCACGACTCCGTCCGCGAGTCGCTACGCCGGGTCCGCGACTCGCCGTTCCTGTTGCACACCCATGCGGTGCGCGGCTTCGTCTTCGACGTCGAGTCGGGTCTCCTCGAAGAGGTCTTCGCTGACTGAGGTGTCCGCCGGGCTGGACGCGGTTGCGCTGGTGCGGTTCTTCGACGAACGGGCTCGGACGCTGCCCTGGCGGGGTGACGGCGCGACGCCGTGGCGGGTGCTGACCAGTGAGGTGATGCTGCAGCAGACGCCGGTGGTGCGGGTGGTGCCGGTCTTCGAAGCGTGGATGCAGCGATGGCCGACACCGGCCGCGCTGGCGGCCGAGCCGTCCGGCGAGCCGCTGCGGGCCTGGGGCCGGCTGGGCTATCCGCGGCGGGCGTTGCGGCTCTGGGAGGCGGCCGGGGTCATCGTCAAGAGGTTCGGCGGTGCCGTCCCGACGACGGTGGACGACCTGTTCACTCTGCCCGGGGTCGGCCAGTACACCGCTCGGGCGGTGGCGGCGTTCGGGTACGGCCGGCGGGTGCCCGTGGTCGACACCAACGTCCGTCGGGTGATGAACCGGGTGCTGCGGGGGACGGACGACGCCGGCCCCGCCACGCCGGCGGATCTGGTGCTGATGGAGACGTGCCTGCCGACCGAACCTGCGGTGGCGGTCCGGTTCTCGGCCGCGGTCATGGAGCTCGGCGCGCTGGTGTGCACCGCGGCGTCACCGAAATGCCCGGAGTGCCCACTGCTCGACGGCTGCCGCTGGGCGCGGGCGGGCAGACCGACGTCGGAGGTCAAGCGGCGGGCGCAGGCCTGGCACGGCACCGACCGGCAGGTCCGCGGCCGCATCCTGGCGCTGCTGCGGGAAGCCGACGAGCCGCTGGCCGCACCGGTGCTGGCCACCGCCTGGCCCGAGCCCGCACAGTTCGGCCGGTGCCTGATGTCGCTGGTCGACGACCGGCTCGCCGAACGCACCGAGGACGGCCGGTTCACCCTCCCCCGCTGACGCGCCGGCCGCCGGCGCCTCGTTGCCGCTTCCGGAATCGGCTCCCGCGGCCGACATCGTGGCCGCGGGAACGGAAGTCGGCCGCGCTGACAACTCCCGGGGCCGGCACCTTCGCTGCGGAGCGCCAGCGTTCCCGGCCCCCGAAAACACCGACGGCCCGCCCCGCACAATGCGGGACGGGCCTCCGGGATCAGACGCGGATCAGGCGGACTCGATGTCCTTCATCAGGCCCACCGGGACCACATCGGGGACCAGCGACGGCTTTTCGACGCCGGTGAAGGTGAACTTCTTCCCTGCGACGGTGCCGGTCTCGTCGTCCTCGACCCCGACCAGGATGTGCTGGCCGGCCTTGATCTCGTCGAACAGGATCCGCTCGGACAGCTGATCCTCGATCTCGCGCTGGATGGTGCGACGCAGTGGTCGCGCTCCCAGCACCGGGTCGAAGCCACGCTCGCCGAGCAGATCGCGCGCGGCGTCGGTGATCTCGATCGTCATGTCCTTGTTCTTCAGCGCCACCGACACCCGGCTCATCATCAGGTCGACCATCTGATGGATCTCGGTCGTCGTGAGCTGGTGGAACACGATGACGTCGTCGATGCGGTTGAGGAACTCCGGGCGGAAATGTCGCTTCAGCTCGTCGTTGACCTTCGTCTTCATCCGCTCGTAGTTCGACTGGCTGTCGTTGCCCTGCTGGAAGCCGAGCCCGACCGCCTTGGAGATGTCGGACGTGCCGAGGTTGGACGTGAAGACGATGACGGTGTTCTTGAAATCGACCGTGCGGCCCTGGCCGTCGGTGAGCCGACCGTCTTCCAGCACCTGCAGCAGCGTGTTGTAGATGTCCGGGTGTGCCTTCTCGATCTCGTCGAACAGCACCACGGAGAACGGCTTGCGGCGCACCTTCTCGGTGAGCTGCCCGCCCTCTTCGTAGCCGACGTATCCGGGAGGGGCACCGAAGAGCCGCGACGCGGTGTACCGGTCGTGGAACTCGCCCATGTCGATCTGGATGAGCGCGTCCTCGTTGCCGAACAGGAACTCGGCCAACGCCTTGGTGAGCTCGGTCTTACCGACACCGGACGGGCCGGCGAAGATGAACGAGCCCGACGGACGCTTCGGGTCCTTGAGGCCGGCGCGGGTCCGGCGGATCGCCTGGGAGACGGCCCTGACGGCTTCCTCCTGGCCGATGATGCGCTTGTGCAGCGCATCCTCCATCTTGAGCAGGCGGGTGGTCTCCTCCTCGGTCAGCTTGAACACCGGGATCCCGGTCCAGTTGGCCAGCACCTCGGCGATCTGCTCGTCGTCCACCTCGCTGACGACGTCCAGGTCGCCGGCCTTCCAGGCCTTCTCCCGCTCCGCCTTCCGGGCCAGCAGCTGCTTCTCGCTGTCGCGCAGCGACGCCGCCTTCTCGAAGTCCTGGGAGTCGATCGCGGACTCCTTCTCCCGACGCACCTGGGCGAGCTTCTCGTCGAAGTCACGAAGGTCCGGCGGTGCGGTCATCCGGCGGATGCGCATCCGGGCGCCGGCCTCGTCGATCAGGTCGATCGCCTTGTCCGGCAGGAAGCGGTCGCTGATGTACCGGTCGGCCAGGGTGGCCGCGGCCACCAGCGCGTCGTCGGTGATGGTGATGCGGTGGTGCGCCTCGTAGCGGTCCCGCAGGCCCTTGAGGATCTCGATGGTGTGGACCACCGTCGGCTCCCCGACCTGGATCGGCTGGAAGCGACGCTCCAGGGCGGCGTCCTTCTCGACGTACTTGCGGTACTCGTCGAGAGTGGTCGCACCGATGGTCTGCAGCTCACCGCGGGCCAGCTTCGGCTTCAGGATGGACGCCGCGTCGATCGCTCCCTCGGCGGCACCCGCACCCACCAGGGTGTGGATCTCGTCGATGAACAGGATGATGTCGCCGCGGGTGCTGATCTCCTTGAGCACCTTCTTCAGGCGCTCCTCGAAGTCACCGCGGTAGCGGGAGCCGGCCACCAGCGAACCGAGGTCCAGCGTGTAGAGCTGCTTGTCCTTCAGCGTGGTGGGGACGTCGCCGCGGACGATGGCCTGGGCCAGGCCCTCGACGACGGCGGTCTTTCCGACACCCGGCTCGCCGATCAGCACCGGGTTGTTCTTCGTGCGGCGGGACAGCACCTGCATGACCCGCTCGATCTCCTTCTCGCGCCCGATGACCGGGTCGAGCTTGGATTCGCGGGCGGCCTGGGTGAGGTTGCGGCCGAACTGGTCGAGCACGGTCGACGACGAGGGGGTGCCCTCGCTGCGGCCACCCTCGGCCGCGGCGGTCTCCTTGCCCTGGTAGCCCGACAGCAGCTGCAGTACCTGTTGCCGGACCCGGTTGAGGTCGGCGCCGAGCTTGATCAGCACCTGGGCGGCAACGCCCTCGCCCTCCCGGATGAGGCCGAGCAGGATGTGCTCGGTGCCGATGTAGTTGTGGCCGAGCTGCAGCGCCTCGCGCAGGCTCAGCTCCAGCACCTTCTTGGCGCGCGGGGTGAACGGGATGTGGCCGGACGGTGCCTGCTGGCCCTGCCCGATGATCTCCTCGACCTGCGAGCGCACGCCCTCCAGCGCGATGCCCAGGGATTCCAGCGCCTTGGCGGCGACGCCCTCGCCCTCGTGGATGAGGCCCAGCAGGATGTGCTCGGTACCGATGTAATTGTGGTTGAGCAGGCGCGCTTCTTCCTGCGCCAGCACGACCACACGCCGCGCCCTGTCAGTGAATCTTTCGAACATGTGCACTCCTCATGGCCGTGCGCTTTCAATGAGCCCCGACCCGTGCGCTGAGCTGGGCTTGAAACCTTCCCACCGCTCCGGCTGGCTCCACTCTAGACCGGCCGCGGTACTGGGTCCGCGAACGCTCACAAGTGAGGTGGGGACCACGCTTGTCCCCCTCTGGTGGTGTCAACGCTGCCCGAGGCCGCCCCGTTCCGCCACCGACCGGTCTACGCCGAGGGCGAAACGGCCCGGAACGCCACGATGCCCCCACCTCGTCGAGAGGTCGGGGGCATCGTCAGCGCGGGCGGCGGTATCCGGACGCCGCACGTTCCTGCGGGCTCGCGGACGGACCCTGCCGGGTGCGCGGAACGGCGTCGGACTCCGTGTCGGGTCCAGTCATGAACGGGCCCGGGAGCGGAGGTCGATCAGTGGGCGGCTTCGAACTGGTCGATGATCGACTGTGACAGCCGGCCACGGTCGGAGACGGTGAGTCCCTGGCTGCGGGCCCAGTCGCGGATCGCGGTCGTCTGCTCCCGGTCCGGCGCCATCCGGCCCGCGGGTCGGGCGGCCTTCGCCTGCCGACCACGGGTACGGGCGCTGCGACGGCCCGCTTCACCACGACGTCCGGCGGCGACGAACACGGAAAGCGCGTCGTTGAGTTTCTTGGCGTTCTTCTCGTTCAGGTCGATCTCGTACCACGTGCCGTCGAGTCCGAATACGTACGTATCCGTCGCCGCCGAACCGTCGATGTCGTCGACCAACGTCGTGGTGGTCTGGGTAGCCATTTCAATCCTCCTGCAGGGGACATCGGAAATCGTGGTGAGAACGCCAGCATAGGTCACTCCGGCAATTA
Source organism: uncultured Actinomycetota bacterium (assembly GCA_963700115.1). Lineage (GTDB taxonomy): Bacteria > Actinomycetota > Actinomycetes > Mycobacteriales > Nakamurellaceae > Nakamurella. Next base: position 3,247,000 of record OY969473.1, read on the forward strand.
CAACGATCCGCCGTGCGGACGATTGTCGAAAATCTCGATGATGACGGTATGTCGCACCACGCATATCGCGACGGGCAACCGTCACCACGGGTGTCGACACACACCGTAACGAGCGAATCGGCAGGAGTTCCCGCTCCGGTTCATTCCCCCGGGCGGACGAATGGAAAGAGAATGGTCTCGCGGATGCCGAGGCCCGTCAGCCCCATCATGAGACGGTCGACCCCCATGCCCATGCCGCCGGACGGGGGCATTCCGTACTCCATCGCGCGCAGGAAGTCCTCGTCCAGCTTCATCGCCTCGACGTCACCGAGACCGGCGTACCGCGCCTGTTCGACGAAGCGCTCCCGCTGCACCACCGGGTCCACCAGTTCGGAGTAGGCGGTCGCCGTCTCGTACCTGTTGATGTAGAGATCCCACTTCTCCGCGAGACCGGGCGACGCGCGATGGGCGCGGGTCAGCGGCGAGGTGTCGACCGGGAAATCCCGTACGTAGGTGGGTTGGATCAATGTGGGCACGACGAGGTGGTCGAACAGTTCCTCGGCGAGTTTGCCGGGGCCGTAATGCGGCGCCACCCCGACACCGAGACGACCGGCCAGTGTCACCAGGTCGCTCATCGGGGTCAGGCCGTCGATCTCCTCGCCGGCCGCCTCGGACAGGGCGCCGAACAGGGTGACCTCCCGCCAGCGGCCGCCGAACTCGATGACGGTGCCGTCGGGATGAACGGCGGTCGTCGTGCCGAGCGCGGCAAGAGCGGCGTTCTGCACCAGCTCGGTCACCAATTCAGCCATACCGTTGTAATCCGAATAGGCCTCGTATGACTCGACCGAGGAGAATTCCGGCGAATGGGACGAGTCGACGCCTTCGTTCCGGAAATTGCGGTTGATCTCGAACACCCTGTCGATACCACCCACGATCGCCCTTTTGAGGAACAGCTCGGGCGCGATGCGCAGGTAGACATCCATGTCCATCGCGTTCAGGTGCGTCACGAATGGCCGGGCAGCAGCGCCGCCGTGGATGACCTGGAGCATCGGGGTCTCGATCTCCAGGTAATCGCGCGCATGGAACGTTTCCCGGAGTGAGCGCATCACCGTCGAACGCAGTTCCACCGTCCGGCGGGCCTCGGGGCGGACGATCAGGTCGACGTACCGTTGCCGGACCCGGCTCTCCTCCGACATCGGCCGGTGTGCGACGGGCAGCGGCCGGAGCGATTTGGCGGTGATCGACCACCGGTCGGCCATGACCGACAACTCACCCCGCCGTGAGCTGATGACCTGACCGTGCACGAAAAGGTGGTCGCCGAGGTCGACCGACGCCTTGAAGGTCGCCAGCTCCTCCTTGCCGACTCCCGCCTCCGAGATCATCACCTGCAGTTCGGCGCCCGATTCGCCGGCCCCACCTTCGCGGAGGGTGGCGAAGCACAGCTTTCCGGTGTTGCGCAGGAAAAGGACGCGGCCGGTGACGCCGACGCGTTCGCCAGTTTCGGTGTCGGCGGGAAGGTCGGGGTACATCTGCCGGATCCGGGCGAGTGAATGCGAACGCTCGACCCCGACCGGATAAGGTTCGCGGCCCGCGGCGAGCAGCCGTTCGCGCTTCTCCCGGCGGATCTTCATCTGCTCGGGCAGGTCGTCGACGTCCGCCGCGGAATCCCGGCGCCCGATGGCGCCTGATGTGGTCGCGACGGCCGGTGCGGACGCGCCGCCCGGGACGGCCGGGGTGGCCGCGTCGTCGGTGGGTGCAGCGTGCGTACCGGCGGAAACGGCCGGGGCTGCGGGTTCGGGAGACGGGGGTTCGTGCGCGGTCACACGGACGCACTCTACTGGCCGGGCCCGACCGTCCCGGCCGTCGGCGACGGGCGGCAGAATGGCGCCCATGGATGCGGACACCCCGGTCGACACCGCCGCCGCGGGTCCGGTCGAGACCTGGGATCCGTCGCACTGGCGGCCCGAACAGGAGCGTCACCGGGCCCTGGTGGACGACCTCACCGCGGCGGCGCGGGCCCGGGCGGCCGCCGGCGTCAAGCATCCGGTCGAGGACTTCCTCTTCACCTACTACCGGATGAAGCCCGGGCAGTTGCGGCACTGGCATCCCGGCGCCGGTGTCGGGCTGCGCGACGCCCCGGAATACACCGGGACACGTTTCTACCGGACGGTGGCCGGGGTGAGCAGCGTCGACGTGGCCGCCTTCCGCGCCGACCGCGGGGACACGCTCGGGCTCGTCCGTCGACTGCTGGCGGCGACCGCCGCCGCCACCCCCCAGTTCGGTTGCTTCGGCCTGCACGAGTGGGCGATGGTGCACCGGCAGACCGACGAGCAGCGCCGGCACGAGACCTGGCCGCTACGGCTCGGGCAGGACGGCACGGACGAGGTGGTCGCCGGTGCCCAACTCCGGTGTACGCACTTCGACGCGTTCCGCTTCTTCACCCCGGCGGCACGTCCGCTGAACCTGCTGCAGCCCGCGGTGGACACCCGGGTCCAGCTGGAGCAGCCGGGCTGTCTGCACGCGGCGATGGACCTCTACAAGTGGGCCTACAAGCTGTTGCCCGTGGTGTCGTCGGCACTGGTGCTGGCGTGCTTCCGGCTCGCGCGGGACGTCCGTGAACTCGACATGCGGGCCTCTCCCTACGATCTCACCGCCCTGGGCTACGCGCCGGTGCCGATCGAGACCGCCGCGGGCAAGGCGGAGTACGTCGCCGGCCAGCGCGAGTTCGCCGGCCGCGCCGCCGGGCTGCGCCAGCAACTGCTCGCCGCCGCCGGGAGCTGAGAACCGTCAGGCAGAGCTGAGAACCGTCAGGCCCCGAGCCCAGCTCGGCTCACGCCGGGCCCAGACCGGATCCCCCCAGCCCCGAACCGCTGCCCGGTCCCCCGGGGCCGCGGGTATCCCGGTCGTCGTCGCCGGCGTCGGGCGGGACGCAGCAGCGCTCCAGCCACAGCGCTCCGCCGGTCAGGGCCAGCGCCGACACGATGCCCACGATCGCGGTGATGCTGTCCCGACCGGCCGCCGACACCGAACCGGCCAGCGGCACCGTGTAGAGGAGCAGGCCCGCCCAGAGCCCGGCGAGCCCGGCGCCCGCCAGGCTGCTGGCCTTGGCGATCATCAGCGAGCGCGCACCGACCAGCGGCGGCAGCGGCTGCAACTCGCCCCAGACCGAGCTGCGGGGCAGTTCGGCGCCGGCTACGGGGACGGCCGGCGGCCTGCAACCGGGCCCGGATGTGGAACCCGCCGAGCGCCTCGCCGAGCCCGAGCACGGCCGCGGAGATGCCGGCCAGCCGTGGGAACACCGGCAGCGACCCGTAGGCGATCCGGACGACCAGATAGCCCAGGGCCAGCGCGACGCCGGCGATGACGAGCAGGTCCCGCGCCCGGGTGAAGCCGAGTCGGCGGTCGTCGTCAGCCACCGCGGACCTGCCGGATGTCGGTGGTGTCCATTCCGGCTACCAGGTCCGCGACCGGGCCGCGGCCGGGAAGCACTGCGGTGCCGTCGATCTCGAGCCACGGGAGGAGAACGAAGGCTCGCTCGGCCGCCCGCGGGTGCGGTAGCAGCAGCTCCGGGTCGGAGCTGAACACCGGTTCACCGTCGGCCCAGACGGCGATCACGTCGACGTCCAGGGTGCGGGGGCCCCAGCGGACCGGGCGCTCCCGGGCGGCGGCGGCCTCCAGCGACCGGCAGATGTCGAGCCAGCCGCGGGCGTCCCGGTCCGGGTCGTCGACGATCAGCGTCCGGTTGAGGAAGTCGTCCTGCGGCACCGGCCCCCACGGCGGGGTGCGGTACCCGGCCGAGGCTGCGATCACGACGTCGCCGAGGGCTGCGACCGCCTCGTCCAGCCGGGCCGCCGGGTCGCCGAGGTTGCTGCCGAGGCTCAACACCGCCCGGGTCATGAGGGCGGTACCGCCGTACGGCCGGACTTCAGGGAGCGGCGGATGGTCACGGCGACGTCGGCGAACTCCAGCGGGATCGGGGCCGTCGGTTTGTGCACCGTCACCTCGACGGCGAGCACCGGCCAGCCGGCTCATCACGCCGTCGGCGATCTCGGCGGCCACCGTCTCGATGAGGTCCCGGGCCGGGCCGGCGACCACGCCGGCGGCGAACTCGGCGAGCTCGCCGTAGTGCAGCGTGTCGGCGACGTCGTCGGAGCGGGCGGCCGGCGTCAGGTCCAGCCACACCGTCACGTCGACGACGAACTGCTGGCCGTGTTCGCGCTCGAAGTCGAAGACACCGTGACGGCCGAACACGGTCAGCCCGGTCAGGGTGATCCGGTCCGTCATGCGCGCACCCCGGAGAGCGCCGCCGCCACGTCGGCGGCCCGCAGGCTGCCCTCCGACGTCGTGCACCCGTACCCCCCAGACGTCGGCGGCGGCGACCGCGGTGGTCACCGCCGCGGTGGCGATGTCGCGTGACCGGACGTCGGCCGCGGAGCCGGCCGGGTGTCCGCTCGGCCGGCAGGAAGCGCTTGCGGGAGGCCCCGATGAGCAGCGGGAACCCGAGGTCCTGCAGCTCGTCCAGCCGTTCCAGCAGCGCCCAGTTGTGCTCGGCGCGCTTGGCGAAACCCAGACCCGGGTCCAGCACGAGCGCGTCGGTGCGGACCCCGGCGGCCAGCGCCGCCTCGACGCGCGCCGCGAGCTCGGCCCGGACGTCGGTCGACCACGTCCCCGTACACGGCATGGTCGGTCATCGTCGCACTGTGGCGCACGCCAGTGCATCAGCACCCACGGCAGCCCGGCGTCGGCCACCACCGCTGCCATCCCGGGGTCGGCGAGCCCGCCGGACACGTCGTTGATCAGCGCCGCACCCGCTGCCGCGGCCGCGGCGGCGACCGAGGCCCGGGTGGTGTCCACCGAGCACGGCACGCCGGCCCGGCTCAACTCGGTCGACGACCGGCAGCACCCGGGCGGCCTCGACGTCGGCATCGACCCGGTGCGCACCGGGACGGGTCGACTCGCCACCGACGTCGACGAGGTCCGCACCGGCGGCGTGCATGGCCAGGCCGTGCGCGACGGCGGCATCGGTGGCGGCGAACAGGCCGCCGTCGGAGAAGGAGTCGGGCGTGACGTTCAGGATGCCCATCACCCGCAGCCGACGCGGCGGCGGCGGTGCCGCCAGCGTCGCCGCCGACAGCGCAGGGACGTCCCGGCCTGGCCTGCTCACCGTCGGACGATGAGGGCTCATCGCCTCCGCCCTGGTCGGCTGCGAGGTCTGGAAGACGCCCGCGTACCGCCGACGTGGAGGTCACCGCAGCCGGCCTTGCGGACCCCGCGGACGGCCATGCACAGGTGCTCGGCCTCGAGCACGACGATCACCCCGGCCGGTTCGCAGCCGGCGGACCATCGCCTCGGCGATCTGGGTGGTGAGCCGCTCCTGGACCTGCGGTCGCCGGGCGTAGCCCTCGACGACCCTGGCCAGCTTCGACAAGCCGGTCACCCGACCGTCGCTGCCCGGGATGTAGCCCGACGTGGGCCTTGCCGAAGAACGGCAGCAGGTGGTGCTCGCAGGTGGAGTAGAAGTCGATGTCGCGCACCAGGATCATCTCGGCGTGGTTCTCGTCGAACACGGTGTCCAGCACCGCGTCCGGGTCGCCGTGGAGCCCGACGAACTGCTCGGCGAACGCCCGGGCGACCCGGCCCGGGGTGTTGACGCAGTCCGTCGCGGTCGGGGTCCTCCCCGACCGCGATCAGCAGCTCCCGGACCGCGGCCGTGGCCCGGGCCTCGTCGAACGACAGAGGCGGGGCCACCCCGTCGCAGGAGACCGTGGTCCTGTCGGTCCAGGACGGTCACGGTCGATCCCGCGGCGGCGCCCACGGGATCGTCGTCGCCGGTCGGCCGGCCGTCGCGCGACGGATCGGACGGCTGACCGGCGGTGGCCCTGGGGCTGCTGCGGATCCTTGGACAGATTCGGCCGACCCTGGCCGTACTGGTCGCCCCCGGTCGCGCCCGGACCACGCTGCGGCAGCGGGCCCAGCGGACCGGAGACGACGCCGCCGGTCCAGTTCGGCGGGGTCGGGAACGGACCCGGCACCCCGTACTGGCCGGGCTGACCGGGCTGCGGAGCGGGCACCGGCTGCGGGTGCTGAGTGTTCTGTGGGTAGCCGGCGTGCTGCCCGTTCTGGTACGGCCCGCTCCCGGTGGGGACCTGGCCGTAGCCGTGCGGGCCACCATGACCGTTCGCCGGCCCGCTGCCGTTCCCGTTCCAGCCGTGGCCGTTGACGCCGGCCCCGACCTGGGAGGGCTCACCGGGCGGCAGGATGTAGCCGCCCTCGTTGGGGCGTCTGCAGCGGCCGCGCGAACGACGGGGCCGGCGGCGTGCCACTCCTCGCCGCGCTCGAGCGCGAGCTCCTCGGGCGTCTTGATCGGCGGCCGGTCGGACGGGATCCGCGAGCCGAACTCGTCGAACGAGGTGATCTTCGGCCGCTTCACCACGGCTGCGAAGATGCGGACCAGGTCGTTGCGGTCCAGCGTCTCCTTCTCCAGCAGCTCGAGCGCCAGCGCGTCGAGGATGTCGCGGTTCTCGTTGAGCACCGCCCACGCCTCGGTGTGCGCGGCCTCGATCAGCGCGCGGATCTCGTCGTCGATCTCGCCCGCCGTCTCGTGCGAGTAGCTCCGGGGTGCTGCCGTAGGTGCGGCCCAGGAACGGCTCGTCGTCGCCGGTGCCGTACTTGACCGCACCCAGCTTGGCGCTCATGCCGTACTCGGTGACCATCGCGCGGGCCACCTTCGTGGCCATCGCGATGTCGCTGGACGCGCCGGTGGTCGGCTCGGCGAAGACGAGCTCCTCGGCGGCTCGGCCACCCATGGCCATCACCAGCCGGGCGATCATCTCCGACCGGGTCATCAGCCCCTTGTCGTCCTCGGGAACGACGAGGGCGTGCCCGCCGGTGCGGCCGCGCGGCATGATCGTCACCTTGTAGACCGGCTCGAGATCCTCCATCGCCCACGCCGCGAGCGTGTGTCCGCCCTCGTGGTAGGCGGTGATCTTGCGTTCCTTCTCGGAGATGACCTTGCCCTTGCGGGCGGGGCCGCTGGTGACGCGATCGACCGACTCCTCGAGCGCGGCGTTGGTGATGACGGTGCCGTTGATGCGCGCCGTCAGCAGCGCCGACTCGTTGATGACGTTGGCCAGGTCGGCACCGCGACATGCCGACGGTCCGCTTGCTCAGCCCGACGAAGTCGACGTCGGGGGCGAACGGCTTGCCCTTGGCGTGCACCGCGAGGATCGCCTGCCGGCCCTTGAGGTCGGGTGCGCCGACCGGGATCTGCCGGTCGAAGCGGCCGGGGCGCAGCAGCGCCGGGTCCAGGATGTCCGGCCGGTTGGTGGCGGCGATCAGGATGATGCCGCCCTTGGCCTCGAAGCCGTCCATCTCGACGAGCAGCTGGTTCAGGGTCTGCTCACGCTCGTCGTGACCGCCGCCCATGCCGGCGCCGCGGTGCCGGCCGACGGCGTCGATCTCGTCGACGAAGATGATCGCCGGCGCATTGGTCTTGGCCTGCTCGAACAGGTCGCGGACCCGGCTGGCACCGACACCGACGAACATCTCGACGAAGTCGGAACCCGGAGATCGTGTAGAACGGCACGCCGGCCTCGCCGGCGACGGCGCGGGCCAGCAGGGTCTTGCCGGTGCCGGGCGGGCCGTAGAGCAGCACGCCCTTCGGGATCTTCGCGCCCAGCGCCTGGTAGCGGGCCGGGTTCTGCAGGAAGTCCTTGATCTCGTTGAGTTCCTCGACGGCCTCGTCGGCGCCGGCGACGTCGGTGAACTTCGTGGACGGCATGTCCTTGGTGAGCAACTTGGCCTTGGACTTGCCGAAGCCCATGACCTTGTTGCCGCCACCCTGGGCGTTGTTCATCATCCACATCAGGAACAGGATGATGATGCGCGATCGGCAGCAGGTAGATCAGGAACGAGAAGATCGACGAGTCGCTGGAGACCTGGGTGTCGTAGCCCCCGGAGAGCTTCGCGGCCTGCACGGCGTCGAAGATCTGGTCGGTCGCGCCGGCCGGGTACTGGGTGTAGATCTGCGTGCTGCCGTCGACGGCGGAGTTCAGCGTGAGCCGGACCCGCTGTTCCTTGTCGTCGAGGACGGCCTTGGTGACGTTGCCGCTCTCCAGCTGCTGGCAGGGCGACGGAGGTCGTCTGCGGGGTGTAGCCGCGCGTGTCGTCGGAAAGCACCGAGTAGCCCACCAGGACGAGGAGGACGACGGCGACCCAGACCAGGGGCGAGCGCAGCAGTTTTTTGCGATCCATATGGCGTCCGGCCGCGGGGCGACCTAACCCTCCTGAACTCTCAAGGCGAATCCGGCGGCACGCGGAGCGGGCCCAGGTGCACCGGACGGGGGTGTTTCACAGGTGGTGCGTGTCGGCGGCCCGCGGACCCGGAGGCGCGCGGGGCGCGACCGGGTGAGGTCCAGACTACCGCCGGCCCTCGACGGCACCGACGTACGAACGAAGCAGAAGCCTGCATCGTTCCCGGGGTCGCTGACCGGGGTGGGTCTGCGCGCCCGGGTCGCCCCGGGGCGTGGTGCCGGGGCTATTCGGTGCGGATCATCTTCGGGTCGAGCAGCCCGACGAACGGGCAGGTCGCGGTAGCGCTCGGCGTAGTCCAGCCCGTAGCCGACGACGAACTCGTTGGGGATGTCGAACCCCACGTAGCGGACGTCGACGTCGACCTTGACCGCCTCCGGTTTGCGCAGCAGCGCGACCACCTCGATGGACGCCGGGTTGCGGGTGTGCAGGTTCTTGAGCAGCCAGGACAGCGTCAGGCCGGAGTCGATGATGTCCTCGACGATCAGCACCCGGCGGCCGGTGATGTCCTTGTCCAGGTCCTTGAGGATCCGGACCACGCCCGACGACGAGGTGGCCGAGCCGTAGGAGGACACCGCCATGAACTCGAGCTCCGCCGGGATGGGCAGCGCCTGGGCGAAGTCGGTGACGAACATGACCGCGCCCTTGAGCACGCAGATGAGCAGCGGCGGCTGGTCGGTGGTGTGGTCGGCGGCGACCGACGGCGGCCAGCTCGGCGATCTTGGCCTGCAGCCGCTCGGACGTGATCAGGGTGGCCTCGATCTCGCCGGTGTATCCGTGGGGTCGGCCGGGATCCCCACCTTCGATCCGGTCGGTGGCCGTCAGCACAGTGGTCAGATCGGTACCGGACACGGTTCTCCCAGGGCAGTTCGGACCATTCGCCTCACGCGTGACGGATCGGGACAAGACTAGTTCCCCGGCCGCCGTCGACCGGACGACGGGCGTCGGGTCAGCCCGCGGGGCGCAGCCGCAGCACGCCGGCCTCGGTGACCGCATCGAGCCGGCCGGGCAAGCCGGACGGCGGCCACGCCGCCCGGGTTCGCGACCAGCAGATCGACCCGCATCAGATGGTCGGCGGTGAGCCCGGACACCCCGGCGGCGATCAGCCACCAGCGCACAGCCCGCCGGCGCAGCGCCGCGGGCGCGGGCTGCAGCACGGCCAGCTGCAGGGCGGCGCCGTCCAGCGACCGCCGGGCGAGGTCGGCGGCCAAGCCGTCCAGCACGTCGGCGTCCTCCTGCAGCTGTTCGCCGGTCCGGGCCAGCGCCGCCGCCACCCCGCCACCGAGGACCTCCTCGAGCAGCGGCAACACCTCGTGCCGGAGCCGCACCCGGGTGAAGGACGGGTCGTCGTTGTGCGGGTCGCGCCACGGGCTCAGCCCGATCTCGGCGACGGCGGCCGCCGTGTCCGACCGGCGCAGCCCCAGCAGCGGCCGGCCCCAGGGCCTGTTGAACGGTGCCATTCCGGCGATCGACCGGGGCCCGGAACCGCGGGACAACCCGAGCAGCACCGTCTCGGCCTGGTCGTCGAGGGTGTGCCCGAGCAGCACCGCACCGTCAGCCGCCAGCGGGAACAGCGCGTCGTAGCGGGCCCGCCGGGCGGCCGCCTCGGGCCCGCCGCCACCGGTGACCCGCACCGGCAGCACGGTCACGTTCTCGTAACCCAGCGCGCGCAGCTGGGCGGCGACGTCGGCGGCCTGCCGGCCGGAGCCCTTCTGCAGGCCGTGGTCGACGGTGGCCGCGGCGACCGGATGGCCCTGCCGGGCGGCCTCGACGACGGTGGCCGCTGCGAGCGCGAGCGAGTCGGCACCGCCGGAGACCGCCACGGTGATCCGGCTGCCGCGGGCCGCGTGGGCGTCGAGCCAGTGCCCGACCGCCCGGGTGACGCGTCGCAGCGCCGGCCCCGGTTCCGCCGTCGGGGGTGTCGTCACAGGACGCGGGCGACCCACGCGGCGGGGTCGGCGATCTCGGCCCGCGTCGGCAGCGCCTCCGGCGACGACCAGATCGCGTTGAACCCGAACATGCCGACCTGCTCGACGACCGCGTGCACGAACGCGCCACCCTGGACGTACTGCTTCATCTTCAGGTCCATCCCCAGCAGCGAGCGGAAAACCCGGTCGACCGGGCCGCCGCCCCGGGTGCGCCGGCGGGTGAACCGGGCGCGGATCTGCGCCACGCTCGGCACCACCTGCGGGCCGACGGCGTCCATCACGTAGTCGGCGTGGCCCTCGAGCAGCGTCATCATGGCGAGCAGCTGGTCGAAGATCTCGCGCTGGGCCGGGGTCTGAGTGGCCTCGATCCAGGTGGTGCCGGCGTCGCCGCGGCTCTTGATCACCGCCACGATCCGGTCGACGAACGCGGCCGGATCGAGGTCGGCCTCGTCGGCGAAGCGGGTGACGAGCCCCTGGAAGTGCGCCTGCAGCCAGGGCACCGCGGAGAACTGCAGCCGGTGGGTGCTCTCGTGCAGGCAGACCCACATCCGGAAGTCCTGCGGGTCGACGCCGAGGTCGCGTTCCACCTTCATGATGTTCGGCGCCACCAGGAGCAGCCGGCCCGGGTGCTCCGGATTCGCCGGGTCGGGGACGAACGGGTCGAACTGGCCGAGCACCTTGCCCGACAGATAGCCGAGCACGGTGCCGATCGGCGCCGCGGCGACCACGCCCGGCGCTGCGACCCTGCGGTGCGAGCCGCCGCTGCGCCCGCGGGCGGCCAGCTGCTCGGAGATCCGGGCGGCCATCGGCGCGGTGAGCACCGCCATCCCCTCGGCGGTCGCGGCGATCCAGCCCGGCCGGTCCACGACCACGCCGTCGAGGACCGGCAGGCCGTCGCCGAGGTGGGTGACGCCGCGGACCGCGAGCTCGGCCTCCCGGGAGAACCGGCGCAGGTCGGCCACCGCGGTGGCCGCTTCGATCCGCGAGACCGCGGGTCCGGTGGGTGCCGCCCGGGTGCCGAAGGCCACCGCCGCCGGCCAGTCGATGTCGATGCCGCCGGCCATCAGTGCGGCCTCCGCTCGGACCCGGGTCGTCGTGGTGGGCACGCGCTCAGGCACAGCCGCAGTTGCGCAGCACGGTGGCCAGGGCGTCCTGGGCGGGCCGGGTCGACGGGCCGACCCCGGTGGAGATGAACGCGAAGGTGAGCACCCGACCGTCCACATCGAGGACCACCCCGGCGAGCGCGTAGGTCGATTCCAGCGATCCGGTCTTGGCACGGACCCAGCCGCGGCCGCCGGCCGCCGCCGCGTTGTCCTTCGCGAACCGCTCCTCCAGCGTGCCGGTGGCGCCGGCGATCGGGAGTCCGACGGTCAGATCCCGCAGGTTCCCCGTCGAGGTCACCGACGAGGCGAGGATCTGGGCGAGCAGCCGGGCCGGCACCTTGTCCACGGTCGAGAGCCCCGACGCGTCGGCGATGACCAGCCCGGTGGTGTCGAATCCGAGATCCTCCAGGTTGACCTGCAACGCGGCCTTGACGCCCTCGAACGAGGGCGCCGCGCCCATCGCCCGCGCGACCTCGCGGCCCAGGGACTCGGCGAGGATGTTGTCGGAGAACTCGAGGGCCTGGGCGAGCAGGACGGAGATGGGCTGCGAGGACACCTGTCCGAGCACGGCCGCGTCGGCCGGGGCCTGGCCGCCCTCGACGACCTCGGCGTCGGGGACGCCCAACGCGAGCGCCAGGGCCTTGCCGGCCGTCAGCGCCGGTGTCCCGGTGCGACCGGAGTCGGCCTCGGACGGGTCGAAGCGGTCGCCGTCCACCATCAGAGCCTGCATGGGAGTCAGGTAGCCGGCGGCGCGCTCGCCACCGACGTCGCTGGACAGCCACCCCTCGGCGAGTTCCGGACCGCTCCACGCGCTGGTGTCGAGCACGATCCGGCTCACCTGGACACCGGTCGCCTTCACCTGGGCCGCCAGATCGGCGACCGTGGGGGCGCCGGCATAGACGGTGTCGATGCCGGTGGCCCGGGCGGACAGTGTGACGTCGCCGCCGCCCACGAACACCACGGTGCCCGGCTCGTCGCCCTGCACGACCTTGGTCACCAGCCGGCTCTGTGGGTCCAGGTGGGTCAGCACCGCGGTGCCGGTGATCAGCTTCATCGTCGACGCCGGCGACTGCGGCGCGGCGGAGTTCTGGTCGAACAGCACCGCACCCGTCGCCGGATCCATCACGTAGCCGCTGAGCCGGGCCACCGCGGGATCGGCCAGCAGGCCGGCGAGCGCGCCGGACACTCCGGCCGCGGTCGGGGTCGGCGCCGAGACGTCCAGGTTCCCGATGGCCAGCGGCTTCATCGTGACCGGCGGATCGACGACCCCGGCGCCGGCGGCGGCGGTGCCGCCATCGGCCGCGGAGTTGCGGTCGGCGACCCCGCCGGGTCGCAGGACGAGGTAACCGACGACGCCGAGGGCGACGACCAGCACCGCGACCAGACCGATCACCAGCCCCTGACGGGACAGACGGGATGTGGTGGCCACAGCAGCCGGCTCCTTCTGATCTCAGACCTTGCTGTCCGGTCGGTGCCGCCCGGATCGTCGACCGGGTGATGGACCGGCAGTCAGGCCGCACACCGATGTTCCGACGGCGCGCGCACAGGATCACAAGCCGTCTTGCGCATTCCACCCTAGAGTCTCCCGCATCGGTGGCAGAGTCAGCGGGACGCAGTCCGGCGGGCCGGCCAGGCTCCCGACCGAACGGCCCTGCCCCCGTCACACCCGAAGTGGTGAGCGACGACACCGCCGGGCTGACATAATCTGCGACGGATCAAACGAAAGGCGGCAGTGGTGGATTTTGACGTGACCATCGAGATTCCCAAAGGCAGCCGGAACAAGTACGAGATCGATCACCACACCGGCCGGATCATGCTCGACAGGACGCTCTTCACCGCGACCCAGTATCCGGCCGACTACGGGTTCATCGACGACACCCTCGGCCAGGACGGCGACCCGCTGGACGCACTCGTCCTGCTGGCGGAGCCGACCTTCCCGGGCTGTCTGGTGCGGGCCCGGGCGATCGGCATGTTCCGGATGACCGACGAGGCGGGGCCCGACGACAAGGTGCTGTGCGTCGCGGCCAACGATCCCCGGCAGAACCACCTGCAGGACATCGGCGACGTCAACGAGTTCTGGCGCCTGGAGATCGAGCACTTCTTCAGCGTCTACAAGGACCTCGAGCCCGGTAAGTCCGTCGAGGGCGCGATGTGGGTCGGGCGCGGGGACGCCGAGACCGAGATCCGCATCTCCTACAGCCGCGAGACGAAGCGCCTCGCCGCCGAGGCCGCAGCGGATGGTGGGCACGGCGACACGGCCGACGACCTGCACGCCCACCCGTTGACCCCGGGTGCCTCCCACGCCCCGGACAAGCCGGCGTCGCCGAAGCCCACATCGCACAAGCCGTACTCGGTGACCACCGACGCCCAGGCGCAGGCGATGGCTGAGGAGTTCATCGCGGCGTCCGAGAAGGCCGACGAAGCGATCGCGGCCAAGCTCGACCGTCACTGAGCCACTGCCACGGCTCCACCGGATTCACGACTCCACCGCACCAACGACGAAGGCTCCCCGACCGGATGGTCGGGGAGCCTTCGTCGTTATGGGGCTGTGTCGTCGGGGGCTACCAGCGGGTGCCGCGCTGGATGTCCTTGAGCTTCGGCCGTACGTCCACCAGGTAGACCAGCGACGCCACGGTGGCCGCGCACCAGATCAGGCTGGGTGCCGAGAGGAAGCCGCTGCCCGTGGCCGACAGGACGAGCAGCAAGGCGGAGATGGCGGTGATCGCGAGCCACACCGTCTTCGTCTGGCGGTCGGCGGCGACGAAGGCATCCGAGCGTCGCATCACGGCGTCGACGAGCACAAAGGCCCCCAGGATGCCGCCACCGATCTCGATGACCTGGGTCACCCACCTCATCACCCAAATTGCGATCTCCACATCGACAGCCTACGGAACCGTGCGGGCTGTCGACCACCGCCCGACGCCCGGGTCCGACAGCCGTCGGGCGGCGGTGGGTGCTGAGCGCGTCATCGTACGACGGTGGGTGCCGAGTGGGTCGTCGGGCGGCGGTGGGTGCCGGGCCGGGAGGTTCGGGATCAGTCGCCGGTGCGCGTACCGGTGGTACGGGGCGTGGCCGTCGGCGGTGCGGCGACGGGACGCGGCGTCGGGGTGGTCGTGCGGCGGGGTGCCCCGGCGGCCCGGGTCGCCTTGCCTTCGGCCGGCTTCTCGACGGCCGGCACGACGGTCGGCTTGCGTGGCCGGGACGCGGGCTTCGTCGCCGGCGCGGGGCGCGGGGTGGCGGTCGGCCGCAACACGGCCGCGGTTTGCGCGGTGCTCTGCGCGGCGACGGACTCCGCTTCGGCGGCGGTGGCGGCCGCGCGACGGGCGGCTGCCACCTCCTCCCGGGCCGCGGCGGCCTTGACCGCCGATGCCTCGACATCGGCGTCGGCCACGGCGTCGGCGGCCGCGTCGGCGCGGTCGGCCACCCGGTCCGCCGTGTCGGCGACCTTGTCGGCGGCGTCCGCGGCCAGGTCGACGACCGCGGTCGCGGCCGAGGTGGCCCTCTTGGCCGCGGCCGCTACGGCGGCATCGGCTGCGGCGGCCTGGTGCTCGGTGGCGGCGAGGACGGTCGCCACCTTCTTGTCACCGCGCTCGCTCAGACTGCCGTAGATGACCGCGGCGAGCTGCGCATAGCCGTCGACGGCGCCCTTGAGCTGCTCCGGCGACAGCGCCTCGCGGATCTCGGTGACCCGGCCGGGAAGCTGATCGACCAGGTGCTGGGTGCGGACCGGAACGTCCCCGGCGAACTTCTGCACGGATTCCATCACCTCGGTGGCGGCTTCCTGCATGCGGTGCGGCAGGTCCGCCGCGAACTCCTTCGCCTCGCCGGTGGTCTCGGCGGCCCGGCGCTCGAGGGTGGCGGCCAGCGCCTCCCGCAGCTCGGCAAGGCGCTCGACGGCGAAGTCGCCGGCGCCGATCGCCGCGAGCAGTGGGCGGGGCAGATCGCCGAAGCGATCGGTGAGCTGGCTGACGGCAGCCTCACTCATGCCGCGCAGGTCGGTGAGGAACGACATGGGTTCTCCTTCTCAGAGGGTGCCGCAGTCGGGCACCGGACGGGTGGTGGGACGCGCGTTCGGGTTGCCGGCGGACGGCGTCGGACCGGTCGGGGCTGAACGGCTGTCGGGCGCGGCGTGGGTGGCGGGCGTGGCGTCCGACTCGGAAGACCGGGCGCCGGCCCGCTCGGTCTCGCGCCGGTAGAGCTGGTAGATGTCCAGCAGAGAGGCCTTCTGCCGCTCGGTGAGCATCGGGTCGGAGGTGATGGCGGCGGGCACACCGACCCGGTCGGCGCCGCCGGCCGGGTGCTCGAGGATGCCGGCCATGGTCAGCAGGCTCTCCACGGAGATCTGCAGGCCGTGGGCGATCTGGGCGAGGATCTCCGCGCTCGGCCGCCGGAGGCCCCGCTCCACCTGACTCAGATACGGGTTCGAGACGCCGGCCTGCCGGGCCAGTTGCCGCAGCGAGATCTGGGCGGCCTCACGCTGCTGACGGATGAAGCCGCCGAGGTCGCGCACCGGCGCCAACACCTCTGCGATGTCCACGGGTCCCCCTTGCGGTCGCCATCACCGACCACGGTAGCGACGAGTGCTAGCTCTGGCAAGCACGTGCTTGCTACAGGCACCGCTCAGCGAGGCAGCCCGCGGACAGCCGGAGTGGCCGGGTGGTCATAGGACAGCACCACCTGAGGTGCGGGCCAGTCGCGGTCGTAGGCGGCGAACGCATCGACCTCCCACTGCCGGTCGTCGGGCAGCACCCGACGCAACCGGGCGGGACTGACCCCCACCTTGACCCGCAGGTCGAGGTCCAGGTCGTGGGTGCCGAGCAGCGGCCCGTCGAGCACCAGGACGGCGGCGTCCGACGCCTGCCGGTAGGGCTCTCGGACGGCGCGGTCGCGTTCGGGGTCGCGCAGCCGGGCGAGGTACCGGCCGCTGCCCGTCGGGTGCAGCGGGTCGACCAGCTCCCGGGACAGCGCCCCGGCGTCGATCCATCCGGTCAGCCGGGACTCGAGGTCCTGCCGCCCGTGTTCCAGTCGCAGGGAGGCCGCCCGCCACCACCATCGCGTGCCCACCCGGATCGGCGGCCGGCCGAGGTCGGTGAGGGCCTCCCCCACCCGGTCGGCCAGCTCGGCCGCACCCACGGTCTCGTCGCCGTCGATGCCGACCCGCAGCCGACGGTGGCCCGCTCCGTCGATCCAGCGGGCCAGCCGGCGGGCGAGCTCCGCGGGAGTGACCGGCTGGTAGGCCGGTCCGCTCCGGGCCGCGGGGCGGGCCGCCGTCCGGGAGCGGTCGGTTGTCATCAGGCCGCGGTCTCCTGCCGCTCGAACTGGGTGCGGTACAGCTCGGCGTAGAGCCCACCGGCGGTGAGGAGCTGGTCGTGGGTGCCCCGCTCGGCGATCCGGCCCCCCTCGACGACCAGGATCTGGTCGGCGTTGCGGACCGTCGACAGCCGGTGCGCGATGACCAGGGACGTGCGGCCGGCGAGCGCCACGTTCAGCGCGCGCTGCACCGCGACCTCGGACTCGCTGTCCAGATGCGCGGTGGCCTCGTCGAGGACGACGATGGCCGGCGCCTTGAGCAGCACCCGGGCGATCGCCAGCCGCTGCTTCTCGCCACCGGACAGCCGGTAGCCCCGGTCCCCCACCACCGTGTCCAGCCCCTGCGGCAGGCTGTCGACCAGCGGCCCGATCTGGGCGTCGTCGAGGGCGCGGTGCAACTCGTCGTCGGTGGCGCCGGGCCGGGCGTAGAGCAGGTTGGCCCGGATGGTGTCGTGGAACAGGTGCGCGTCCTGCGCGACGACGCCGATCGCGTCCCGGACGGACTGCATCGTGACGTCGCGGATGTCGTGGCCGCCGATGCGCACGGCGCCGCTGTCGACGTCGTAGATGCGCGGCAGCAGTTGCGAGATCGTGGTCTTCCCGGCGCCCGACGGACCGACCAGCGCGACCAGTTCGCCGGGCTCGGCCCGGAACGAGACCCCGTGCAGCACCGGGGTTCTCGGGCTGTGGTCGGGGATGGCGATGTCCTCCAGCGACGCCAGCGAGACGACGTCGGCCCCCGGGTAGGCGAAGTGCACGTCGTCGAACTCGATGGCCCCGACGCCCGCCCCGGGACCGGTGGAGCCGGCGCGCGGCAGGTCCGGGGCGTCCGGCTTGTCGGTCATCAACGGCGCCAGGTCGAGCACCTCGAAGACCCGCTCGAAGCTGACCAGCGCACTCATCACGTCGACCCGGACGTTGGACAGCGCGGTCAGCGGCCCGTACAGCCGGGTCAGCAGCAGGGCGAGGGCCACCACGTCGCCGGCGTTGAGCGATCCGCCGATCGCCAGCGCACCGCCGAGCCCGTAGGTCAGTGCCTGCGCGAGCGCGGCGACCAGGGTCAGCGCGGCGATGAAGACCCGGCCGTACATGGCCGAGGTGACGCCGATGTCGCGGACCCGGCCGGCCCGCTCGCGGAACGACGCGGCCTCCTCGGACGGCCGGCCGAACAGGGAGACCAGCAGCGCGCCGGAGACGTTGAACCGCTCGGTCGTCGTCGAGTTCATCGAGGCGTTGAGGTTGTAGCTCTCCCGGGTCAGCGCCTGCAGCCGGCGGCCGAACCAGCGGGCGGGCAGCACGAAGACCGGCAGCAGGATCAGCGACAGCAGCGTGACCTGCCAGGACAGGGTGAACATCACGACCGGCGGTCAGCACCAGCCCGATGACGTTGCTGACCACCCCGGACAGCGTCGAGGTGAACGCCTGCTGCGCGCCGATCACGTCGTTGTTGAGCCGGCTGACCAGCGCGCCGGTCTGGGTGCGGGTGAAGAACGCCAGTGACATCCGTTGCACGTGCTCGAAGACCCGGGTGCGCATGGTGAAGATCAGGCCCTCGCCGATCCGGGACGAGAACCAGCGCCCGACGAGACCGAGCGCGGTGTCCACCACCGCGAGGCCGGCGATCGCGACCGCGATCCAGACCACCGCCGACACCGTTCCGCCATCGGAGATCTCGTTGACGACGCCACCGGCCAGCAGCGGCGTGGCCACCCCGATGACCGCCGACACGACGGTCAGCAACAGGAACACGATGATCTCGCGGCGGAACGGACGGGCGAAGCCCAGCACCCGCTGGAAGGTGCCGGGCGCGAAGGTGTGGTCCTTCAACTTCTCGCCCTGGTGGGCGGCCCCCCGCATCGCCCACATCGCCTGATGTGGAGTCGTCATCGGTGCATCCTCCTGCTCACCGGCCTGTGTCCCCGGGCTGCGGCGGGCCCGGGCGTCGTCGGCCCTCCCTGCACTCTGCCCCCGAGCACCGACACTGCCCACGCCCGAGGCGCTGCTTTCGCGCTCGGCGAACTGCGGAGAGGCCCGCCGGTGTCCCGCGGAGCCGACGACCGAGGTCATCCCGATCCCACCGGGAGTCCGGGCTGCGTTACGGTCAGACTGATTCCGCTGCTGGTCGAGGCCGTTTGCCGGCGTTCGACAGGTCGCATGCCACACCCATCACGCACGCGGCGCGCCCGGCCCGATCACCGGCGCGCCCCATCTGGAATGACGAGGACTGACATGACGACGACGTCTGGGCCGGTGTACCAACTCCGCGAACGCAACCTCGGGCTGGACCTGATGCGGGTGACCGAGGCCGCCGCGCTGGCCGCGGGCCGCTGGGCCGGCCGGGGCGACAAGGAGGCCGGCGACAAGGCCGCCGTCGACCAGATGCGGCAGATGCTCGCCACCGTCTCGATGCGCGGCGTCATCGTCATCGGCGAGGGCGAGAAGGACGAAGCCCCGATGCTGCACAACGACGAGGTCGTCGGCGACGGCACCGGCGCCGAGTGGGACGTCGCGGTCGACCCGGTCGACGGCACCACGCTGCTCGCCAAGGGCATGCCCAACGCCATCGCCGTGATCGCCATCGCCGAGCGCGGCACCATGTTCAACCCGAAGGACGTCTTCTACATGAACAAGATCGCCGTCGGCCCGGAGGCCGTCGACGCGATCGACATCGAAGCCCCGCCCGGCGTCAACGTCCGCACCGTGGCCCGCGCGCTCGGCAAGAACCCCGAGGACATCACCGTCTGCATCCTCGACCGGCCGCGGCACTCCGAGCTGGTCAGCAAGGTCCGCGCCACCGGCGCCCGGATCAAGTTCATCTCCGACGGCGACGTCGCCGGCGCCATCATGGCCGCCCGGCCGAACATCGGCGTCGACCTGATGATGGGCGTCGGCGGCACCCCGGAGGGCGTGATCACCGCGTGCGCGATGCGCGCCCTCGGCGGCGCCATCCAGGCCAAGCTCTGGTTCTCCGACGACGCGCAGAAGGACCGGGCGCTGGACGCCGGTCACGACCTGGACCGGGTGCTGGTCACCGAGGATCTCGTCCGCACCGACAACGTCTTCATGGTCGCCACCGGCATCACCGAGGGCGAACTGCTCAACGGCGTCCGCTACACCGCCGGTGGAGCGCTCACCGACTCACTCGTCATGCGCGGCAAGTCCGGCACCATCCGATCGATCACCGGCGAGCACTCGCTCAAGAAGATCGCCAAGGTCACCCAGGGGTAGGGCGCCGAGCCGGCCGGACCGGCGCCTCCGCATCCGCTGTGCATCCCGGGCACCTGTTGCAACAGGTGCGGGAGCGGTGAAGTGGATGCGGAGCTGCAGGAACGGACGCGGGGTCACCCCGCTCGGCGACCAGACCGGCGGCTCCGCACCCCCTGTGCATCCCGGGCATCCGTTGCAACAGGTGCCCGAGCGGTGAAGTGGATGCGGAGCTGCACGAACGGATGCGGACAACCCCGCTCGCGACCGGACCGACGCCTCCGCATCCGCTGTGCACCCCGGGCATCCGCATCAATAGGTGCCCCGACCGTAAACGGAGGCGGCGCTGCCCGAACCGACGCACCAGCGCCCGCTCGCCGGGCCTGAACCGAGCCGCCCTGCCCCTTACTCGACCCGGACGCCGAGGCCGAGGGCGAGGGCGGGAGCGAGGTCGGCCAGTTGGGCGGCGTCGACCACTGCCCCGCGCAGGGAGGTGACGTCGCCGGCGACGCCCAGACTGCGGGCCCCGCGGAAGTCGACGTCGGTGAGGGTCGTGTCGTTGAACCGCAGCCCGCTCACGGTGCTGCCGGGGAAGCGGACGCGGGTGGCGCTCGCCCCACCCAGGTCGACGTCGACCAGCTCACACCGGTCGAAGACGACATCGGTGAGCTTCGCGAACCTCAGGTTGACCGACTCGATCCGGCACTCGACGAGGTGCACCCGCCGCCAGGTCGCCCCGGACATCCCGGTCGCGGCCAGCGCGCAGCCCACCACGGTGACGTCACGGAAGTCGACGCCGGTGAGGTCGGTGCCGACCCAACGCGACCGGCCGACCCAGCTGTCGTGCCACCGGCTGCGGCCGAAATCACCGCCGCTGACGGTCATCCCGGACACCGCGGTGTCGGCGAAGCGGGTCCCGCCGGCGTCCACGCCCTCCCAGGTGCCGCCCTCCCAGAGAGCGTTCTCGTAGTCGTCGCCGTCCCGCGGATCGTCGTCCTGCAGGGTCAGTCCCCGCGCGAACGGCAGATCGGCGACCGCGGTGACCGCCGACTTCGGAGCCCAGCCGGGCATCAGCGGGTCGGGTCGGCGACGGGCCGCTCGGCCGCAGCCGCCGGGACCGCCTTCGGCTCCCGCGCGCCACCGGAGATGAGCCCGGCGACAGCGATCAGGACGACCACCACCAACAGCGCATGAAGCAGCCCGAAGTGGTCGCCGAGGAAGCCCAGTAGCGGGGGTCCGACCAGGAACGCGAGGTAGCCGATGGTGGCCACCGCACTGACCCGGGCGCCGGCGGTCACCGGATCGTCGGCGGCGGCGCTCATCCCGACCGGGAATCCGAGGGAGGCGCCGAGCCCCCAGAGCACCACACCGATCACGGCGATCGGGGTCGGGGCGAAGATGACGACGAGCAGGCCGACGACGGCCAGCGCCGCGGTGGCCCGCAGCACCGGCACCCGGCCGTAGCGGTCGAGGACCTTCACGCCGGCGATCCGGCCGATGGTCATCGCGGTGAGGAAGACGCCCAGGATGAGCGCCCCGGAGGCGTTGCTGACGCCGTGGCCGTCGACCATGGCCAGCGCCAGCCAGTCGTTGGCCGAGCCCTCGGCGAACGCCATGCCCAGCACGATCAGCCCGATCAGGATGGTCTTGCGGTCACGCCAGATCGCCATCCGCTCGCGCCACCCCGACGGTGCGGTGGCCGCGCCCTCGACGATGGCGTCCTGGTGCGGCTGCAGCCGGGTGACCGCGAACAGCGCGCCGCCGGTCAGCACCACCGCGACCACGCTGACGTGCACGAGCACCGGCACGCCGAGCTTCTCGGCCAGCGCACCCAGCCCGGCGCCGATCATCGTGCCGCCGGAGAACGCGGCGTGGAAGAGCGGCATCACGGTCCGGCCGAGCGCGCGCTCGTTGGCCGCACCCTCGACGTTCATCGAGACGTCGGCGGCACCGTTACCCGCGCCGAAGACGACCAGCCCGAGAATGACGAAGATCGCGTTCTCGAACACGGTGGCGCCGACGCCGGCGATGACGAGACCGACGGCGGTGATGGTCAGCGTCACGCCGATGGTCCGCTTCGCGCCGAACCGGGCCAGGATGTGGCTGGACAACAGCAGCCCGACGATCGAGCCCACCGCGATACCGAAGACGACCCAGCCCATCTGGGCGGTGCTGGCGCCGAGCAGGTCACGGACGTTGGGGGTGCGGCTCAGCCAGGTCGAGATGGCCAGTCCGCACAACGCGAAGACGACGAACACCGCGTTCCGCCACTGGGTCAGCTGCCGTCGGGTCAGCGACGTGGGCAGCCCCTGCTGGGGCGCGTGCTCGGACATGCGGTGTTCCTCGGTCTCGGGTGGTGCGCAACTGCTGTCGGTGGTGGGTGGCGCTCAGGCGGTGGTGAACCAGGTGGTGGTGTTCGCCGGGATCACGCCGGGAGCGCCGGGGGTGCTGCTGACGAGGACGGTCGCACCGGCCACCTCGGCAGGCACCGGCACCTGTCCGTCGGTGAAGTTGGTGACGCTGACGAAATCCGGCCCACGGCGCAGCGCGATGACGCCCGGCTCGGTGTCCAGCCAGCTCATCGGGCCGTCACCGAGGCCGGCGGCGCGGCGGGCCGCCAGCGCCGCGCGGTAGAGGTTGAGGGTGGACGAAGGGTCGGCGTCCTGCCGCTCGACGGTCTGCGTCGCCCAGGTCGCCGGCTGCGGCAGCCACGGCGTACCGGCCGGACCGAAGCCGAACGGCGCCTCGGTTCCCGACCACGGCAGCGGCACCCGGCAGCCGTCCCGGCCGATCCGCTCCCCGTTCGTGCGGGCGAAGATCGGGTCCTGACGGAGCTCTCCGGGGATGTCCTCGACCTCTTCGAGACCCAGCTCCTCGCCCTGGTAGACGTAGGCGCCGCCGGGCAGCGCGAGGGTGAGCAGCGCGCCCGCGTTGGCCCGGGCCAGTCCGACCTCGCCGCCGCCGAAGCGGGTGCGGTGCCGGGTGACATCGTGATTGGACAGCACCCAGGTGGCCGGCGCGCCGACACTGCGGAGCTCCTCGAGCGTCTTGTCGACGACCTTCCGCACGGCGTCGGCGTCCCAGCCGGCCACCAGGTAGTCGAAGTTGAACGCGGTGTGCAGCTCGTCGGGCCGCAGGTACTGGGCGAAGCGGTCGGGGTTGGGCACCCACGCCTCGCCGCAGAACACCCGGTCACCGGCGTATTCGTCCAGCACCTTGCGCCACCCGCGGTAGATGTCGTGCACGCCGTCGCGGTCCCAGTGCGGGTGGTCGCCGTCGTTGTCCACGGTCAGCAGGTGACCGGCCGGCATGTCGGGCAGCTCCGGGTCCTTGACCATGCCGTGGGCGACGTCGATGCGGAAGCCGTCGACGCCGAGATCGAGCCAGAAGCGCAGGATGTCGTGGAACTCGGCGACGACCTCGTCGTTCGTCCAGTCCAGGTCGGGCTGCTCCGGGGCGAACAGGTGCAGGTACCAGCTGCCGTCCTCGACGCGCGTCCAGGCCGGCCCGCCGAAGTTGGACTCCCAGTTGTTCGGCGGCAGTTCGCCGTTCTCGCCACGGCCGTCGCGGAACATGTACCGCGCCCGCTCCGGGCTGCCCGGTGCCGCGGCCAGCGCCGCCTGGAACCACTCGTGCAGGTAGGAGGTGTGGTTCGGGACGAGATCCACGATCACCCGGAGGCCGGCGTCGTGGGCCTCGGTGATCATGGCCTCGGCGTCGTCCAGGGTGCCGAAGACGGGGTCGACGTCGCGGTAGTCGGCGACGTCGTAGCCGGCGTCGGCCTGCGGTGACGGATAGAACGGGCTGAGCCAGATGGCGTCGACCCCGAGATCGGCCAGGTAGCCGATCTTGCTGCGGACGCCGTTCAGGTCACCCATGCCGTCACCGTTCGCGTCGGCGAAGCTGCGCGGATAGATCTGGTAGATCACTGCGGACCGCCACCAGGGGCTCGCGACGGGAATGCCGGCGGTGGTAGCCGGTGCGGACACGGTGGTGGTGACGGACACGGAGTGGCCCTTTCGGCGTCGGAGGTGCGGAGCGGCACCGCCCGACGTCCGGGCGGGTGCGACCGAACCATTTAAGCGGTTCACAACGTGACCGGTCAAGTACTGCGAAACGTGGCTTGTGGAGGGCAGCAACATCCCCTACGGTGCCTGTTAACCCTTAAATCGACAGCTGAGTCACGCACCAGGAGCGGCCGGATGACGCGCAGGATCACCGCTCGTCCGTCGCTTGCGACGGTGGCCGCCGAGCTCGGTGTCTCGGCCGCCACGGTGTCCAACGTCTTCAACCGACCGGACCGTGTCTCGGCGGAGCTGAAGGACCGGGTGCTCGCCGTCGCCGAGCGTCAGGGCTACGCCGGACCGGATCCGGCCGCCCGGCAGCTCAGCCGGGGCCGCACCGACACCTTGGGCCTGCTGTTCACCGGCGAGTTGTCGTACGCCTTCAAGGATCCGGCCGCAGTGGCGTTCCTGGAGGGCCTCTCGTCGAGCTGCCAGACGGCCGAACTCAACCTGCTGATCATCTCCGCGGAGTCGACCAGTCACCGCTCCGGCGCGGTCGGGAACGCCATCGTGGACGGGTTCGTCGTGTACTCGGTCGGCGAGGACGACCCGCACCTGCGCCAGATCCTGGACCGACAGCTGCCGACCGTGGTGGTCGACTCCCCCCGGCACCTGCCCGGCGTCGACTGGGTGGGTCCCGACGACCGGGCCGGCGCCCGCGCCCTGGGCGAGGTGCTGGTGCGGATGGGCCACCGCCGGATAGGTGCGATCGCCGCCGGACCGGGCAGCGGGTCGTTCAGCGGTCCGGCCGACGCCCTGCTCACCGGATCGGGCGGCGCGGTGCATCAGGACCGCGTGCAGGGCCTGCGGGACGCCCTCGCCGTCGCCGGCGTCACCGACCTGCCGGTCGAGCTTCGGCCGGCCAACACCCTGGAACACGGGATCAGCGCCTGCCACGCACTTCTCGACCGCCGGCCGGACCTCACCGCGGTCTGCGCCCTGATGGACGTGATGGCGCTGGGGGCTCTGGAGGCCGCCGGTACCCGGGGGCTGTCCGTGCCACGTGACCTCACCGTCACCGGCTACGACGACATTCCACGGGCCGCGGCCGCCGGGCTCACCACGGTGAGCCAGCCGCTGGTGGACAAGGGCCGGATCGCCGGCGAGCTCTACCTGAGCCGGCGCCCCGGCATGGCGCCCCGCCGGCGGGAACTCCCCACCCACATCCAGCTGCGCGCGTCCAGCGGCATCCCCCGGGGCTGACCCGGGCGGCCTGCGCCTGCCCGCGCCGCCTGGCGCCGGCAACGCGACGACGAAGCCGACCGCGCGATGCTCCGACGGGGCAACGTGTCCGGACGATGCGGATTCAGGCTGCGGGGAACCAGATCCGGACGAGGTCGGCGCCGATGGACCGGATGTCGATGTCACTGAAGTTGCAGGCGGTGGCGACGGCCGTCGTCCGGTCCGGACTCACCACGAACGTGGTGCTGAATCCCAGCCAGCCGCCCGGGTGACCGACACCTCCGGTCGTGGTGTCGACCATCAGGCCGCCGCCGTAGGCGGTCGTTCCTTCCATCGCGACCAGGCCGTCCTCGGTCATCGCGCGGACCAGGTCCGGACCGCCGACGAGTCCGGTGCGGTAATTGTCCGCCCAGCGCACCAGCTGGGACGGGGTGGTCTGGACAGCGGTCGCCCCGTATTCCTCCCAGCGGTCCGAGGTGTCGCGGACGGCGCCCTCGAACGTCTCGTACGGCACCGCCCCGCCGCGCACCGGCCCGACCGGGTCCAGGACCATGTCCACACCCGCCGGCCCGAAGACGTTGTCGCGCAGGTAGGTGGGGAGGTCCGTACCGGAGGTGGCCTCGACGATCTCGGCCAGCAGCAGGTAGTTCGAGTCCGAATAGTCGAACGTGGCGCCCGGCTCGGCGCGGAGTGCGGTCAACCCGCGCAGCCTGTCCAGCACCAGTTCCTGGGTGACGGAATCATTGCGGTCGAGACCGTCGGCGTCGAGAAGCTCGATGTATCCCGGGATCCCGGTGCGATGGTGGATGAGATCGGTGACCGCGACCCGGTCTGCCCAGGCGGGGAAGCCGGTCAGGTACGTCGACATCGGCGCCGACAGGTCGATCTGACCCTGCTGCGCGAGCAGCAGGATGGCCGCGGCGGTGAACTGCTTGGACACCGACGCGATGTCGAAGGTCGAATCGGTGGTGATCGGCGCCCCGGACGCCAGATCGGCCAGCCCGGCCGCACCTGCCCAGACGACCTCACCCTGCCTGCCGATCGCGGCGGAGCACCCGGCACCGTCGGCACTGACCGCGTCGTCCAGCACCGCCTGACTGGCGGCCGCGGGGTCGGCCGTGGCGGCGGACCCGCTGGTTCCGGTCGACCCGGCGGTCCCTGACGAACCCGTCGGCCCCGGAGCGGAGATCTCCGTCGTGAGGTCGGATGACGGAGCTGCCACCTCAGCCGATGAGCACGCCGGGAGCAACACCAGGAGCGCGGCGCCCGCGGCGAGAATGCACCATCGAACATCTCTCATCCGGGGCTCCGTTTCGGGCGGTGGAATCAGTATCCGCACCCGCCGGCGCCGGGGAAGGGTTCCGGCAATTCCTCCACCATCTGGCGGATCCGCGAACACACAGGTCAGACCAGTTCCGATTCGCGAGGTACCCGTTGTTGATCGGGTCGCGGCGACCGGGGCGGCGTCGGAGGCGGAGTTCGTGGAGGCGGTACGGGCGGCAGGTCGCGCACACGTAACGAAGTGCGCATCAAACCCGGGTCGGTTCATAGTCCCTCACCAGGTGCAGCTCCCGCTCGGGGTAGGCCTTGGCGACAGTCTTGAGGAAGCTGAGGAATTCCTGACGGCGGTGCCGCGGTTTCGTCGCCGCGGTCACCTTCCCGGTCGCGATGTCCAACGCAGCGACACGTGGGCCGGGTCAGCCGGGGTCCCACGACTCGTTCGAATGAGCCGTCTTGGTCCAGTGACGGACCAAGCCAATCGCCGGCACCACGGTGTCGTCAGTGCGACCGTCGGAGATGTCGGCCAACTCGTCGACCTCTGTATGCCCAGGCGCTCCGCGGCGAGGCTACCGGGTACGGCCGACCCCTCTCCACCGGGCGTCACCGCCCGCCGCGGCGGGTCTCCTCAGAGCCCGAGCTGGGTGGCGGCGTTGTCGTCCCAGGCGGTGTCGGTGCGGATGTAGGTGCCGACGCTGGTGAGGGAGCGGTGGCGGGTTTGGTGGGCGATGGCGTGGTCGGTGGCGCCGCGGGCGTGGGCGTAGGTGACGAACCCGGCGCGGAGGCTGTGCGCTGAGTATTCGTCGGCGTGGTCGAGACCTGCTGCGGTGACCGCGGTCTGGAGGATGTCGTTGACGGCGGCCGGGGTGAGTCGACGCTCGAGGGCCCGGTTGCCTTTGGAGACGGCCCGGAACACCGGTCCGTCGGTGATGCCGGCGAGCTGCAGCCAGGTCGGTGAGGGCGGTGACGGGGCAGCGTGCGGGGTTGGTGGCGCGGGGCAGGACGACGAGTTCGGAGGTGTCGCCGCGCTGGTTGGTCTTGGACCGGGACAGCTGGATGACGAGACCGCGGTCGTGGTCGGCGATGTGGTCGACGTCGATGGCGGCGATCTCGGAGCGGCGGAGGGCGGCGACGAACCCGACGAGGAGCAGCGCCCGGTTCCGGGCGCCGGCGAGGTCCGGTTCCGTCGGGCGGCCGGGGGTCTTCCAGGTGCGTTGGGTGGGGAAGGTGGCCAGGACGTCCCACAGCTGGGGTGGCATGAGGGGGCGGGCCTGGTCGGGTCGGTGGTGTGCTGGCGGCGGATGCCTTCCCAGACGCCGACGACGAGGGCGTTGGCGGTGGGGTCGGGGTGGTTCTGCAGCTTGTGGACGAACTTGATCGCCGACAGCCGCCGGCTCATGGTGCCGACCTTCGCGCCGTGCCCGGCCAGCAGGGTCAGGTACCCGGACACGGTGCGCGGCGCGGCCGGCAGCGACGTCAGGCCTTCCTGGGTGCACCAGGTGGCGAACTCGGTCCAGTCGGAGCGGTAGCCGCGGACGGTGTTCGCCGCCCGGGCGGCGCCGATGTAGCGGCGCTCGTCGGCGGACAGCTCGTCGTGGTCGGCGATCGCCATCGGATCCGGGACCACAACCTCGGCGTTGGTGGAGGGCCGCGGGTCGGTCATCGGAATCGTGGCCGGCGGAACGGGAGGACGTTGTCCGGCGGCTCGACCCTGGCGCGCAGCCCGGCGAGCCCGTAGCGGCCGGCGGCGTCGGCGAGGTCCTGGACGTCGCCGTGCGGGGCGAGCCGCAGCAGCTCGCCGGCGAGCTCGGCATCATCGTCGGTCGCGCGCTCCGGGTAGGGCACGTCCGTCAGGTGGTCCTCGAGTGCCCAGGCGCTGCGGTGCTCGCCCAGTGGCGACAGGTTGAGCGGAGGTTGCGGACGATGGCCAGGGCGACGCTGATCGGCTGGACGGTCCGCAGGTACACCAACGCGGTGCGGTCCAGGGCGCTCGCGGCCGGGAGGAGCCGGTCGACAAGCGCGGTCATCCCTGCGACGGTGGGCCCGTCGGACCACATCACATGCCACTTGAACCCGCGGCTGGCCGACGACGAATCCCATCGCACAGCAACGGCTTCCCCGTCTCCGCCGCGAGCTGCACCTGCAGCGCGGACGCCTCCGCCGATCTAGTCGCCATCCGGCACCGACCCTGCGCCGGCGCCAGCACTGGCATCCGGCCCGGCCGGCGACTTCGCAGCCCGCGGGGTCGCCGGGTCTTTGTTGACAACTCCGCCGCCGGTGATTTGGGCGGTGACTGGCGAGGTCCCCGGTGCCGGTGAACGCCGCGGTGATCGCCTCGACCGGTGGGAGCGCGGCCTGCTCTGCGGGGGGGAGGGCGTCGTAGGTGTAGGTGGCGATGGCCATCGGGGCGTTCGCCGACCGGAGGGCGTAGCGGACGACGCCGTTCCTTGGCGCTCTCGCTGCACAGCAGGATCCCGACGGTGGGGGCGTGCCGGGTGGGGTGGCGGAGTTGGTCGTCGACGACGGTGACGTAGAAGGCGAGCTGCCCGGCGATCTCGTGCCGGAACCGGCCGACCTTGAGCTCGACCACGACGTAGCGGACCTGCTCGGCGTGGAACAGCAGCAGGTCGACGAAGAACTCGTCGCCGTCGACGGCGAAGTGGACCTGCCGGCCGACGAAGGCGAAGCCCGGGTCCGAGCTCGGCGAGGGTGTCCTGCAGCCGCTCGGTCAGCGCGGTCTCGATCGCCCGCTCCCGGGAGCGTTCGGTGAGGTCGAGGAAGTCGAAGACGTACGGGTCCTTGACGATCTCCTGGGCCTGGTCGGCGTCGACCGGCTCGAGGTGGTCGGCGAAGTTGCTGGGGGCGGCG
The DNA here is from genome assembly GCA_963700115.1 of uncultured Actinomycetota bacterium. GTDB lineage: Bacteria > Actinomycetota > Actinomycetes > Mycobacteriales > Nakamurellaceae > Nakamurella. The sequence continues at coordinate 3,276,226 of OY969473.1, forward strand.
CCGATCCGGCGGTGCAACCCGGTGCCGATGTGGTGCTCGAGCACCGGCCGGGACCAGCTGTTCCCGGCGTCGCGTTCGGCGTACCAGTCCCGCAGGTCCGGGTCGTCGAGCTGGTCGAGCAGGGTGCAGACGTGGCCCCACGGCAATTTCCCAACGGGTCGTTGGGAAATTGCGTCCGTGTCGGGCCAGGCGGCGGCGAAGGCTCGCATGTACTGCAGGTTGGTCGCCGACAGGCCCTTCATGTCCGGGAACTCGCGGCGCAGCTCTGCCGCGAGCCGCCTGATCACTCCGGAGCCCCAGGGCTCGGTCTGTTGGCGGTCCAGGATGAGCCGGCCGATGCGCCAGTTCATCGCGACCAGCTCGGTGTTCGCCGCGCGGGCGGCCCGCAACCGGGTGGTGCGGACCTCGACACCGATCTGGTCGACCAGATCACCGAACCCGCCGGGCTCCAGCGACGTCACGGGCACCTCCAAGAGCACGACAGCGTCGGCGGAGGTGGGGTGCGGCCAAGGGGCCTCAGGCTACCGCAACAGACGTTTTTACTCACGATTCCATTGATTATCGTGCTTAATATCTGTCGAGCAGATCCGGCTACGGGTGATCATCGTCCGTTCAGTTCATTCACGTTGACGGCGGCTGCGGCGTCTGGTTCGACTGCCGAGAAAGGTTGTTCAGCGACGACGCGAGGACGGGTTCGTAGGCGGCGGGGTTGGCCGCGGCGAGCCGTCGGCGGATGGTGACGGCGTCCTGGATGGCGGTGAGGCCCTCGTTGCGGCGGCCGGCCTCGGCCAGCTTGATGGAGAGGTTGTTCAACGACCTTGCAAGGACGGGTTCGTAGGCGGCGGGGTTGGCCGCGGCGAGCCGCCGGCGGATGGTGACGGCGTCCTAGATGGCGGTGAGGCCCTCGCCGGCCGGCCTCGGCCAGCCGGTTGGAGAGGTTGGTCAGCGACTACGCTGTTCGGCCAGCAGCGCTTGCGGTCGCTGGCGCCGATCACCAACCGTGCACCGGTGGTGTCGTGGAGGCAGATGACCGCGCCTCGGACGCCGGGCAGGGCTTCCGCGGCGGCATCGCGGTCTAGGTGGGCGTCGCTAACGGGCCGTTCACCGTGGACCGGAGTCGTTGCCAACTGCCGATAAAGTCTTCGCTCACAGTCATGGCCCGCCCCAATACGAACATCCGGGCGGGCAGCGGCTCGTTGAGAAGAGCCGCCGGTGCGGCGTCAGCTGACCACGTACCCCACGTAAGGCACCCAGACCCACGCAGGCCCGGTTTCATCAACCGCACCCGGGGCCGGTCGGCTCGCCGGGCCTCAACGCGCGCAGGGAGCCGAACTGGCTAGCGTGGTTCACTCGCCTGCTGCTAGTGCCGGGTGGTCTTACCGGCGTAGTACTGAGTCCAACCAAGGGTCGTCGATGGCGCGGAGCGCCCGCTTTGAGCGTCGGCGAGGATCGAGGTTCCAGTCATGCGGATGGGAATACGAACAGTCATCGCGGGCTTCACGGTCGTCGGTTTGACCTTGGGAACATTGCCAGCCTATGCGGCTGCGGTGACGGCGTCGGCGTCGAGACCGCTCCCGGTTTTGGTGGTGTCCACCGACAAGGGCGACGTCGCGGGCACCCGTGAGAACGGTGCAGACACCTTCCGTGGGATTCCGTTCGCCGCGCCGCCGGTCGGGGCGCTCCGCTGGAAATCCCCGGAGCCCGCTGGTGCCTGGAGCGGGGTGCGGCAGTCGGAGAGCTCCGGTCGGACCTGCCCGCAGCAGGCGACAGCCTCAGCTGGTGGATCCGTCAATGAGGACTGCCTGGTGCTCACAGTGCAGCGGCCCAGCCGGATGTGGACCAAGGCTGCACTCCCCGTTCTCGTGTACATCCACGGTGGGGGGTTGCGGACCGGCAGCGGGAGTGAGTACGACGGTGCCGCGCTGGCCGCCGAGGCCGGCATCATCGTGGTCACCATCAACTACCGCGTGGGCGTTTTGGGATTCCTCAGTCATCCGGCGCTGGAACCAGAGTCGGGGAACTACGGCCTGGAAGATCAGCAGGCGGCCCTTACGTGGGTCCACCACAACATCCAAGCCTTCGGCGGTGATCCGGGCCGGGTGACCATTGCCGGCCAGTCCGCCGGGGCGTTCTCGGTATGCGCACACCTGGCGTCCGCGGTCTCTCGACCGCTGTTCAGCCAGGCCATTATGCAGAGTGGTGGTTGCGGTGCACAGACCAAAGAAGACGTGATGGACAGCAACGCTCGATTGGTCGTGGCGTTGCAGTGTTCCGACACTCCAGACGTCGCCGGCTGCCTCCGAGCGACCCCTGTCGAAACGTTGCTGATAGGAGGAGACGATCCAGACGTCGGATGGAACCCGGACATCCTCCGTGACACCCCGGCGCTAGCCCCCGACCCCTTCGAAGCACTGACCACCGGACAATCGAGCCAAGTCCCGCTCCTGATTGGAGCGAATCGTGACGAATACCGGTCCTTCGCCTTCGAGAACCCCGCAGCAGGCTCCCAGCCACCCGAGTTTCGAGGTCTGAAGGAAGATCAGTATCTGACCCTCATCGCCGATCAGTTCTTTTTCCTCCCAACCGAATACCTGGCCAAGCTCGCGGTCGAGTACCCGTGGCCGGTCGACGCCGACGCCTTGACGGCGTCGAACCTCATCAGCGCTATCCGAACCGACGTCGGTTGGGTTGCCGGCATCGGGGGCTGCTCCAACCGCTCGCTAACCCAGCAGGCCGCAGCCAACAATGACGCCGCGACGTACGCCTACCAGTTCGACCACCGCACCGGGCCGGGCTTCCTGCCGAATACCACCGAGTTCCTTTTTGGGGCCGGACACAACGGCGAACTGGCGTACCTGTTCCCCTCATACAGCCAAGGCCGTGTCGCCCCGCTCTTCGATGCCCAGGAGCGACGGCTCGCGTCCACCATGAAGCAGTGGTGGGGCAGCTTCGTCCGCGACGGCAAGCCACACGCCGACGGACAGCGACGGTGGCACCCCTACTCAAAGCAGCAGCGCACGATGTCACTGCGGGCAGACGCGCGATCGGTGATGGTGTCAGACGACAAGATCGCGAACCAACACCACTGCGCTTTCTGGCACGAGGCCTTCAACGCCTGAGTAATCGCCCGTTCACCGACAACGACTGCGACCACTCCATTAACCTCGCCGTCCCCTGCTGTGCTTTGGGTTTGGCTCGACCGGCGTGCGTTGCAGTTCTCCACGGTGTCCTTCGCGATGTGGTGAGGGGGGAGGTGAGGTGATCGCACCCAGAACGGGGGGGCACGATCACTGGCAGGTCCCGGCTCGCCGCGCTACTACCTTGGCGACCACTAGCCTCGCGCTTTCACGCACGCCAACAGGGCGGCGGCCTGCAGGTCGGACTCGGTGTCCTTGATCGAGGACACGTCGTACACCGCGGGCCGGTCCCGGCGCATCGGCACCGTGGTGGGGCGGGCGAACAGGTCCGACACCGGCCCTTCCGGCATCATCATCGCCAGCAGCGCCGCCTCCAGGCTCGCCGTGATCCGGTAGTAGGTGGCCAACTCGCCCCGGTCGACCGCCACCGTCCGCAGCTCGTCCGGGGCCGAGCGGATCAGCGTGAGCAGGTCCGGGAGGGTCTCGACCGGACCGCCGCCGCGACGGTCGGCGAGGATCTGCACCGCCCGGCCCAGCACGTTGCCCTCGCGCACCTCCATCGGTGCTTTGCGGGTGATGGTGGCCAGCGCCTTGACCATCTCCACCGCCCGCGAGTGGGCCTCGGTGAGGACCTGATCCCGCGCGGTGCCGGTGAGGCGGGCGGCGACCTGGGTGGCCTCCCCCGGATCGAGCACGTTCAGGCCGCCGCGGCCGCGGCCGATGGGAATGACCTGCCCGTCCAGCGCCCGGATCAGGTCGACGTAGTCCGGTTTCAGGTCGGCCAGGATCAGCGGCAGCACCCCGAAACCGTCCAGGCCCAGGCACATCCGGCGGATCAGCGTCGACTTCCCCAGCCCGGGCAGGCCGAGGACGAACATCGACGGGTTGGAGATCAGCCGGGCCCGCATGAACCACGAGATCGGGTCTCCGCACACGGTCGCCCCGGTCCGCAGGTTCGGGCCCAGCGGCACCCCGATCGCCGGTGACCCGGACCCGGCGGCGAACGGCCACAGCCCGCACACCTGCACCGCGGTCCCCCGCCACTCGTCGGCGGCCGACACCAGCACCGCCTCGCCGCCGCCGCGCCCGGGCCACCCCCGGGCACCGGGGCGGAGCAGGCGTGCGCCGGGTTCTGGGCGGTCACCGTCGGTGCGGCGGCTCCACCGCCGGCCGCGCCGCGTCGCAGGTGCGTCGTTCTCGGTCGGCGGTGCGGGTGCGGCGGGCCGGGTACCGGCCGGAGCTGGTCCGCGGTCGGCGGGGATGACGGTGGCGGCGGTGGTGGTCACAGGCGGGGTCCTTGGCAGACGGCGTCAGACGGCGGCGCGCAGCGCGGCCGGCACTTTCAGATGGGTAGGTAGCACCAGGCCGAGCGGGAGCGACGCGGCGAACGCGGAGTCCTGGCTGCCGTAGGCGGGGCGCAGCAGGATCCGGGCCGCGGCGGACAGGTTGACCAGGGCGGCCTTGGCGTCGTCGAGGCGGTCCAGCTCGGTGACGGTGGCGGTGACGACCATCCCGAAATTGACCAGCCCCGAGCCGCGGGCTTCCTCGGTGGCGGTCGCCGCGGCCGCGGTCAGGTCGGAGCTCGCGCGGGCGGTGACCCGGGCCTGCCCGTTCACGCCGAACTCGGCGTTGCGTTTGTCGGCCTCCACGATCGCCGCGGCGGTGCCGGCCGGGATCGGCCGGTACAGCAGGGTGACCCGTTTGCGGTCGACGTCGGAGTGGGTGCCGACCAGCGACGTCAGGCAGCTCGACAGCGCCAGCCCGCGCGGCGGCTACGTCATCGTCCACGACACCGACCAGCACGAGTCGTGCCGCAACGCCGACCACGACGCCTCCTGGGCGACCGGGCCGACGCTGGTCCAGTCCAGCTCGACCCGCTCCCCGGCGGCGTGGGCCTCGTCGAACACCGCCGCGACCGCCGGGTCGTAGGCGGTGCGGACCAGCCGGCACATCTCGTAGGCGTCCACCAGGTGCGCCGCGCCTGCTCCGGTGTCGGCCAGCGCAGCGGTGATCCCGGGAAGTCGGCTCCCGAGGTCGCGGGCGACGTCGCCGATCGGGCGGCGCTTCCCGGACGGGGTGACGCCCTTGACGGTGACCGCGATCCACGCCCGGACCTGGGCGCTGCCGGCCGGGTAGGTGCGGGCGGCTTCCCGCAGCATCGCGTGCGCCGCCGGGTGCCCGTCCGGCGACAGGTTCCCTTCGACCTCCAGGCGCAGCCGGGCCCCGGTGTCGGGGGCGGTGTCGATCGTGACCGACGCGGCGACCACGTCGGTCTCCTGCGACAACAGGGACAGCCAGCTCCCCCAGCCGGCCACCTGGACACACGACGCCAACACCGCCAGTCACCGCCCTCCCACCACACGACCGCGGTGAACATCGACGGCTCGTCCGGACCATCCCAGCCGGGGCGGCGGACCGACACCGCTCACGGTTGGCTCTCGTCCCACCGGGTCAAATACTGTCGGCACATGTCCAGCGTCGACCCCGCACCCGTTCCCCTTTCCCGTCGGCTCCTTGCGGAGACGGTGGGCACCGGCCTGCTCGTCACAGTGGTCGTCGGGTCCGGGATCGCCGCGCAGCAGCTGTCGCCCTCCGACACCGGGTTGCAACTGTTGCAGAACAGCACCGCCACCGTTTTCGGTCTGGCGGTGCTGATCCTGATGTTCGCGCCCGTCTCCGGAGCGCACTTCAATCCGGTGGTGACGATCGCCGATTGGTTTCTCGGCCGCAGTCGCAGCGGCGGCTTCTCCGCGACGCACATCGCGCCCTACGTCGCCGCGCAGACGGTCGGGGCCGTCGCCGGGGCGGTGCTGGCCAACCTGATGTTCGACCTTCCCGCCGTCACGATGGCCACCACCGACCGGATCACCACCGGCCATGCGATCGGCGAGGTCGTCGCCACCGCAGGCCTGGTCGCACTGATCTTCCTGCTGGTCCGCACCGGCCGGTTGACACTGGTTGCCGGCGCTGTCGGCGCGTACATCGGCGCCGCCTACTGGTTCACCTCCTCGACCTCCTTCGCGAACCCGGCTGTGACCGTCGGCCGGATGTTCACCGACACCTTCGCCGGGATCGCCCCCGGCTCCGCGCCGCTGTACGTCGCCGCGCAACTCGTCGGCGCCGCCGTCGGCGTCGGCCTGGTGCTCGCCCTGGTGCCCACCGCTCCCGACCCGCTGCCCCACCATGCCCTCGACGCGACCGACTCCCCGACCACCGACTCCGCGACCACCGAGCCCACCGACCGACCACCGACTCCACGACCACCGACTCCAAGACCACCACCCAGGAGATCCGATGACCGACAGGCCCGCTGTGTCTGTTCGTGTGTGTCCACAACGCCGGCCGCTCCCAGATGGCCGCCGGCTACCTGACTGCGCTGGCCGGGGGTGCGATCGAGGTCCGCTCGGCCGGTTCCGCACCCGGCACTCAGATCAACCCGGTGGCGGTGGCGGCGATGGCCGAGGAGGGCATCGACATCTCCACCCGGACCCCGAAGAAGCTCACCCCGGAATCCGTGCAGGCCTCCGACGTGGTGATCACCATGGGCTGCGGCGACGCCTGCCCCTTCTTCCCCGGGAAGCGTTACGAGGACTGGGTTCTCGAGGACCCCGCCGGGAAAGGCATCGACACCGTCCGCCGGGTCCGCGACGACATCAGGGCCCGTGTGGAGACCCTGATCAGCGAGCTGCTTCCCGCCGGCACCGGCCGGTGACGACACCTCGCTCGAAAGGCTATGAGGCGCACAGGCAGAACGGGTGCCCGGCCGGATCCAGGTAGACCCGGAAGCCCGACGTGTGCACGTCCCCCGCGACCTTGCGGGCACCGAGACGCACCGCGAACGCCTCACTCTCGTCCAGGTCGTCGACGTCGAAGTCGAGGTGCAGCTGCTGCGGGACCGCAGGATCCGGCCAGGTCGGTGCGACGAGGTCCGGCGCCAGCTGGAAGGCCAGCCCCGGGCCCCCCGCGCCACGCACGGTCACCCAGTCGTCCTCGGACCGCACGACGTCCCAGCCGAGCAACGCGGCGTAGAAGGTCGCGGAGGCCATCGGGTCGGGCGTGTCCAGGACGGTGAGGTCGAAGCTGACGCGGGGCTTGCGGGGAGCGTTCATGCCGGAAGCCTGCCCACCGCGGGCGGTCCCGGCAACCGGTCAGCCCAGGAAGTTGTGCGCGATCGTGTAGATGACCAGGCCGGCGAGTGAACCGACCACCGTGCCGTTGATGCGGATGAACTGCAGGTCGCGGCCGACGAGCAGCTCGAGCTTGCGGCTGGTGGCCTCGCCGTCCCAGTTGGCGACGGTGTCGTTGATGATGGCGGCCAGCTCGTGCGCGTAGTGCCGGGCGCCGTAGCCGGCGGCGTCGCCGATCCAGCGGTCGATCTTCCCGGCCAGCTCCGCGTCGTCGAGCAGCTTCTGCCCGAAGTCCCCGATGGTCGCCGCGGCCCGCACCCGGAGCGTGGACGTGGGGTCGTTCGCGGCGTCCAGCAGCGTGACCTTGACCGAGCCCCACGCCGACCGGACGAGCTTCTGGACCTCGGGGTTGTCGACGATGCGCTGCTTGACGGTCTCGGCCCGGGCCCGGGTGATGTCGTCGTGCTGGAGGTCGTCGGCGAGCTCGGCGAGGAAGCGGTCGATGGCGGTGCGGAGCTGGTGGTTCTTGTCGTCGCGCACCCCCCGGACGAAACGCTCGACCTCGTTGAACAGCCGGTCGGTGACGATGACGTCGAGGAACTTCGGCGTCCAGGACGGCGCCCGGTTCAGCACCGCGCCGCTGACCAGGTGTTCGTTGCGCAGCACCCACTCGTGGATCCGTTCGACCAGCACGTCGACCAGGTCGTGGTGGTCCCCGCGGGAGACGACGTCGCCGAGGATGCGGCCCAGCGGCGGTCCGACCTCGAACTCGGTGGCCCTGCGCTGGATCATCGACGCCATCACGTCGCTGACGTCGTCGTCGTCGAGCACGTTGCCGATCCCGTTGAGTGCGGCCCCCAGCTCGGCCGAGACCCGGTCCGCTGAATCGGGTCTCGACAGCCACTGCCCCGCCCGGTTCGCCACCGAGAAGCGGGCCAGCTTGTCACGCACCACGTCCTCGTTCAGGAAGTTGTCGGCGACGAACGACGTCAGGGACTCCCCGATGGCGTCCTTGCGCTCCGGGATGATCGCGGTGTGCGGGATCGGCAGGCCGAGGGGCCGCCGGAACAGCGCGGTGACCGCGAACCAGTCGGCGAGCGCGCCGACCATGCCGGCCTCCGACATCGCGCGGACGTAGCCCCACGCCGGGTGGGTGTCCTGCAGCGTCCAGGCGATCACGAAGACGACCGCCATCAGACCCAGCAGGCTGGTGGCGACGACCTTCATCCTGCGCAACGCCACGGCCCTGGCCTGGTCGGCGGGCGACTCCATCGTGATGCTCATGCGTCCAGTCTCGCCGACCGGGGAGCCGCCTGAGGCCGCCGGCCCGCGGCCCGGCGCGGGCGGGTGGGCCACCGCGCGGGTAGGAAGGAGCCATGACTGCGACCCGGGCGGCACTGGTGCCGCGGATGGCCCCGTTCACCACCACGATCTTCGCCGAGATGAGCGCGCTGGCGGCGGCCACCGGGGCGGTGAACCTGGGCCAGGGCTTCCCCGACTCCGACGGGCCGCCCGCCATGCTGCGCGGCCGCGCAGGAGGCCATCGGGTCCGGGCTCAACCAGTACCCGCCGGGACCGGGACTCCCGTTGCTGCGCAACGCGATCGCGCACGCCCGGTCGCGGGACTTCGACCAGGAGTTCGACCCGGACACCGAGATCCTGGTGACCGTCGGGGCGACCGAGGCGATCGCCGCGGCCGTGCTGGCGTTCTGCGAGCCGGGTGACGAGGTGCTCACCCTGGACCCGTTCTACGACTCCTATCCGGCGGTGGTCACGTTGGCCCACGCCCGGCACGTCGCGGTGCCGCTGCGCCGCGACGGCACCGGGCGGCTCGGCCTGGACGTGGCCGAATTCGCCGCCGCGGTCACCGACCGGACCCGGATCGTGGTGCTCAACTCCCCGCACAATCCGACGGGGACGGTGCTGACCCGCGACGAGCTGGCCGGGATCGCCGCGATCTGCCGCGACCGGGACCTGCTGGTCGTCACCGACGAGGTCTACGAGTACCTGACGTACGACGGGGTCGAGCACGTCCCGATCGGCACCCTGCCGGGGATGGCCGAGCGGACGTTGACCGTCTCCAGCGGCGGCAAGACGTTCTCGGCGACGGGCTGGAAGATCGGCTGGGTGTGCGGCCCCGCCCCGCTGGTGGCCGCGGTGCGGGCGGTCAAGCAGTTCCTCACCTTCGTCTCCGGCCCGCCGTTCCAGGTCGCCGTCGCCCACGGCCTGCAGCACGAGAAGCCCTGGGTGGACGCCCTGGCCGCCGACCTGGGGCGCAAGCGCGACCGGCTCTGTGCGGGCCTCGCCGCCGCCGGCTTCGAGGTGTTCCGGCCGCAGGGCACCTACTTCGTGCTGGCCGACATCACGCCGCTCGGCGGGACCGACGGGGTCGGCTTCTGCCTGGAGCTGCCGCACCGGGCCGGGGTGGTGGCCATCCCGGCGCAGGTCTTCTCCACCGACGCCGACCGCTGGCGGACCATCGTCCGGTTCGCCTTCTGCAAGGCCGATGCGGTCATCGACGACGCCTGCGCACGGCTGTCCCGGCTGTCGGCCTGACCGGAGCCGCCTGCGATGCTGGGCCGATGACCGAGATCGCGGACCGCATCACCACCCTGCTCACCGACCACCCGGTGTTCGACGGGCACAACGACCTGCCCTGGGCCCTGCGCACCAAGGCCGGCTACGACCTGGACGCGCTGGACATCGCCGAGCCGCAGCCGACCCTGCACACCGACATCCCCCGGCTGCGGGCCGGCGGTGTCGGCGCCCAGTTCTGGTCGGTGTACGTCCCGAGTGACATGCCGGGGTCCAGCGCGGTGACCGCGACGCTGGAGCAGATCGACTGCGTGCGAAGACTTGTCGCGAAGTACCCGGAGACGTTCGCGCTCGCCCGCACGGCCACCGAGGTGCGCGACATCATGAGCGGCAACCGGATCGCCTCCCTGCTGGGGGCGGAGGGCGGGCACAGCATCGACAGCTCGCTCGGGGCGCTGCGGATGCTGCGGTCGCTGGGCGTCGCGTACATGACGCTGACCCACAACCACAACACACCCTGGGCGGACTCGGCCACCGACGAGCCCCGGTCGGGCGGGCTGAGCGACGTCGGCCGCGACATCGTGCGGGAGATGAACCGGATCGGGATGCTGGTCGACATCTCGCACGTCGCGCCCTCGACGATGCGGGACGCGCTGGCGACATCGGCGGCGCCGCTGATCTTCTCGCACTCGTCGTGCCGCGCGCTGTGCGACCACGTCCGGGACGCCCCGGACGACGTGCTCACCGGGCTGAAGGCCAACGGCGGCGTCATCATGGTCACCTTCGTGCCACAGTTCGTGTCGCAGGAGTGCGCCGACCACGACGCCGCCGAGAAAGCCGAGCACGCCCGTCTCGGCCTCACCCCACACACCGTCTACAGCCTCGACGCTCCCGCCGGCGACCCGGCCGCCCTCGCCGAGCTCGACCGCTGGCGTGCCGAGAACCCGGCTCCCCGCGCCACTCTCGGTCAGGTCGCCGATCACGTCGAACATGCCCGCGAGGTCGCCGGGGTCGGGCACATCGGTCTCGGCGGCGACTACGACGGCGTCGCCGTGCTGCCCGACGGGCTCGAGGACGTGGCGAGCTACCCGCGGCTGCTCACCGAGCTGGCCGACCGGGGTTGGTCGGATTCCGAGCTGGCCGGGCTCACCTCGGGGAACGTGCTGCGGGTGCTCGACCGCGCCGAGCAGATCGCCGACCCCGGCTTCGGCGTCTGACGGGTCTCAGATCGCCGCGTCGTGCCGGGCGGTCACGCCGGTGTCGGTGGCCTGCAGCCGCCAGATCCGGACGTCACGGCCCTCGTGGTCCGGGTCCTTCTGGTAGAACCGCACCTCCGCGCCACCGACGTCGAGCCTGCCGGTGCCGGAGACCAGCGAGTGCTGGGTCGCCTGGTGCACCAGGAACGCGGTGTCCCCGACGAATTCGAGGACCGCCGCGGCGGGGGTGCCGTCGGCCCTGGTGACGGCGTAGGGCACGCCGGAGATGACGGAGTCGGTGGCGGTGTCGCTCATGGTCTGGCCCATCCATCCAATGCTGCGGGAGGGCGGCGACGGTTGTCGTGGCCCACGTCGGGACGTGTGCGATCGGCATCGGTGGCGACCGACCGGCCGGCTCGTGGCCACTGCACCGGTCGGGTCCAGTGTGAACCGCGAGCGCACTGCGCACCACCCCCCGGAGGGTGCGAACCCGTTGCTGTGCGGCCGACCGTCCCTGCGGGCGGTCGGGCCTAGGGTGGGGTCGATGACCAGCCGCTCCGACGACCCGACCGGCGGTGTCCCCGCACCCACCACCCACCCGGGCGAGCCGCACGCGGCCGGACTCTCGTCCCGGCTGAACTGGCTGCGGGCCGGGGTGCTCGGCGCCAACGACGGGATCGTGTCCACCGCCGGCCTCGTCGTCGGGGTGGCCGCGGCGACCGCCGAGCGCGGCGTCATCGCCACCGCGGGCGTCGCCGGGCTGGTGGCCGGCGCGGTGTCGATGGCGCTCGGCGAGTACGTGTCGGTGAGCACCCAGCGCGACAGCGAGCGCGCACTGTTGGCCGAGGAGCGGCGGGAGCTGGCCGAGAGCCCGGCCGAAGAACTTTCGGAGCTGGCCGCGATGTACCGGGACAAGGGGCTCTCGGCGGACACCGCGGCCCGGGTCGCGGCCGAGCTGACCGCACACGACGCCTTCGCCGCCCACGTCGACATCGAGCTGGGCATCGACCCGGACGCGCTGACCAACCCGTGGCACGCGGCCGGCGCCTCCGCGCTGGCCTTCACGCTGGGCGCCGCACTCCCGCTGCTGGCCATCCTGCTGCCCCCGGCGTCCGCCCGGATCCCGGTGGCCTTCGTCGCGGTCCTGCTGGCGCTGGCCCTCACCGGCACGGTCAGCGCGCGGCTCGGCGGCTCGGACTGCGGACGGGCGGTGGTCCGGGTGGTCGGCGGTGGCGCGCTCGCGATGGCCGTCACCTTCGCGATCGGCCAGTTGCTGGGGGCCACGGGCATCTGAGAGGCAACCCAAAAAATCATCCCGAAGCCTCTTGGCACTCACGGGTGTGGAGTGCTAAAAAGTGACTGTAGCTGGAGCGCAGGGGTTCTCGGACCGGCGAGGTCGACATCCGGGACGCCTGCAGCTCACACCGCGTCCCCGGACGGTCCGGGGACGGACCGTGAGGAGGTGGTTGGTGTGGCTACCCGATTCGATCCCTTCCGTGAGTTCGAGCGCCTCTTCGACACGGCGCAGGCCACGAACCGTGCCGCGTCCGCGATGCCGATGGACCTGTTCCGTGCCGGCGATCACTTCGTCATCCGGGTCGACCTGCCCGGCGCCGATCCCGGCTCGATCGACGTCAGCGTCGACGACCGGATGCTGACCATCCGCGCCGAACGGACGACGTCGGACGAGGGCGAATCCCAGTGGCTGGTGCACGAGCGGCCGACCGGCACCTTCGCCCGCCAGATCGCCCTCGGCCGCGGCGTCGCCCTGGACGACATCTCGGCGACCTACACCGACGGCGTGCTGTCGCTGACCATCCCGGTGGCCGCCGAGGCCAAGCCGCGCCGCATCGAGGTGTCGCACAGCGCCGGGCAGGACCGTCAGGTCGGCAGTGGCAGCGAGACCTCGACCCCCGACGACAGCCGGGTCGTCACCTCCGGCTGACGTCGAACGCGACAGTTCCTGCAACGAAGGGAGATCCGCATCGAAGGCACTCCACTGCGACCATCATCGATCGAGCCCGCGTCGCCCCGGCGGCGCGGGCTCGCCGGTGTCCGGGGGTGCGCCGTCAGTCCAGGCCGGCGGTGATCATCCCGGCCAGGGTGGCGGCGGCATCCTCGGCACCGTCACCGGCGGCGGCGATCTCGATCGTTTCGCCCTGCCGGAGTCCGAGGCCGATCAGCTGCAGGACGTCGGTCACCGGTACCGGCGCCGCACCAGGACGACCCAGACCGACGGTGGCACCCGGCCACCGGCCCACCTCCCGGGCCAGCAGCGACGCCGGCCGGGCGTGCAGGCCGTCGGCGTCCGCGACCACCGCGGTCCGACGGACGGCACCGTCCCCGGCGGCCGGCACCGCGGCAGGGCTGGATCCGTCGGGACCGGCCCAGCTCGCACCGGCCCGCCGGGCCGCGGTCGCGACCGACGCGAGGTCGGTGCCGCTCTGTGCGGCCACCGCGGCGGCGACCGCCCCTTCGACCAGCGGAGCGTCGACGACGGTGATGCGCTCCGCCGCGTCGGGATCACTGAACTCCAGCGCGGTCTCGGTGGTCAGCAGCGCGCTGCCGAGGTCGTAGAGCACCACCACGCCGTCGCCGCTGTCCGCCCCGGCGAGGGCGGCGGCCACCAGCTCGAACGATGTCCCGACCCCGCCCTCGTCGGTGCCACCGGCGACGGCGATGGTCACCGCCGGTGCCATCTGCGCGGCCAGCTCCCGCACACCGGTCGCCAGCGCGGCACTGTGCGACACGATCACCAGCCCGACGGTCATGTGGTTCCGGGGGCCAGCGCGGCGAGCAGGTAGCTCACGCTGGTCGCCCCCGGGTCGGCGTGCCCGATCGAGCGTTCGCCGAGGTAGCTGGCCCGTCCCTTCCGGGCCCGCAGCGGCACCGTGTCGGCGGCACCGGTCGCTGCCGCGGCGGCGGCGGCCGCCAGCACCGCGGCGACATCACCGCTCGCCGTCGGCGGTCTCGATCGCCGCGGCGGCCGCCGGGGTCAGTGCGTCGACCATCGTCTTGTCACCCGGTTCGGCCTTGCCGCGGCCGACCACTCCGCCGCGGGCGGCTTCCAGGGCGCCGGCCACCGTTGCGGCGTCGAGCTCGGCGGCGTCCCCGACGGAGGTCGCGGCCCGCAGGAAGGCGGTACCGAACAGCGGACCGGAGGCCCCGCCGACGGTCGAGATCAGCGTGGTGGCGACCAGTTTCAGCACCGCACCCGGCGTCTCGGGGGTGCCGGCGTCGAGCTTGGTCAGCACCGCCGCGAAACCCTTGGCCAGGTTCTCGCCGTGGTCGCCGTCACCGATCTCTCGGTCCAGGTGGGTCAGCTCGGTCTTGTGCTCGGCCACGGTGGCGGCCATCGCCCGGACCGCCGCGACGACGTCGGCCGTGGTGCAACCGGCCATCCTCAGACCCCCCACCGCAGGGCGGCGGTGTGCACCGGGGCGTCCCAGAGCGAGACCATCTCGTCGTCGAGCTTGAGCAGGGTGATGGAGCAGCCCTGCATCTCCAGGGAGGTGATGTAGTTGCCGACCAGCGACCGCTCGACCTCGATGCCCCTGTCGGCCAGGAACTTCCGGGCCGCGTTGTAGGCCAGGTACAGCTCGACCTGCGGGGTGCCGCCGAGGCCGTTGACGAACAACAGCGTCCGGTCACCCGCTGCGAACGGCAGGTCCTCGGTCACCGAGCTGAGCAGGATCTCGACGATCTGGTCGGCGGGGACGAGCTTCATCCGCTCCCGGCCGGGCTCACCGTGGATACCGACGCCCATCTCGATCTCGTCGTCGGCGAGGGTGAAGGACGGCTCCCCGGAGTGCGGCACCGTGCACGGCGTCAGGGCGACGCCCATGGTGCGGACTCCTGCGACCACCCGTTCGGCGATGGCGGCCACCGCGTCCAGGTCGTCACCACGGGCCGCCGCCGCGCCGGCGATCTTCTCCACCAGCACCGTCCCGCCGACGCCGCGACGACCGGCCGTCCAGGTCGAGTCCTTCACCGCGACGTCGTCGTCGACGAGCACCGTGCGCACCGCGATGCCCTCGGCGTCCAGCAGCTCGGCAGCGGTCTCGAAGTTGAGCACGTCGCCGGTGTAGTTCTTCACGATCAGCAGCACGCCGGCGCCACCGTCGACGGCGGCTGCCGCGGCCGAGACCTGGTCGGGGGTCGGCGAGGTGAACACCGCACCGGGGCAGGCCGCGGCGAGCATGCCGGCGCCGACGAAGCCGCCGTGCAGAGGCTCGTGGCCGGAGCCGCCGCCGGAGACCAGCGCCACCTGCCCGCTGACCGGGGAGTCGGCCCGGGTGATGAACATCGGTTCGTAGGACACCTTCAGCAGGTCCGGGTGGGCCGCGGCCATCCCGGCCAACGCCTCTTCGACCACCGTGCCGGGGTCGTTGATGATCTTCTTCACGAGGATTCCTCCGCTCGACTCTGAACGACGTGGGGTCGCCGGGGCTGACGGATCCGCGGCGACAGGGCGAGCCTGTCACGGCTCCCGCGGCCCCGCGAGCGCCGGCGTTCGGGATTGTCGAACGACCGCCGTCAGCGGGGCGGGTGATCCTCGTCGAAGGCGCGGACCTGGGCGGCCGGGGCGATCCGACGCCAGGCGGCGGTGAGGATCTCGGTCAGTTCGTCGTCGCCCAGCCGGGCCAGCCGGGCTCGGGCGAAGTGGTAACGGTCGTCGTGTCCGGGCTCGAGGAAGTAGGTGTCCGGGTCGGACGCGATGAGCCCGGTCCGTTCCTCCCGGTCGATCGAGAAGCCGAGCACCGCATCGTCGTCGGCCAGCGATGCGAAGATCTTGTCCCGCACCCGGAAACACGGCTGCCCCCAGGCCGGCTTCTCGCCGGCTCCGGGCAGGGTGCCGACGATGCGGCGGACGTCCTCGGCGGTGGCCATTCCCCGGCTCCGCGGTCAGCCGGCGGCGAGCCGCTGCTCGGTGGCCGCCAGCAGCACGCACAGGGTGAGCGCCTCGGTGGCGGTGGCGACGTCGTCCGGCGACGGGAAGGTCGGCGCGATCCGGATGTTGCGGTCCGCCGGGTCCTGGCCGTACGGGAAGGTGGCGCCCGCCGGGGTCAGCGCGACACCGGCCCCCTTGGCCAGCGCGACGACGCGGGACGCGGTGTTCGGCAGCACGTCGAGGCTGATGAAGTAGCCGCCGGTGGGGGTGGTCCAGACCGCGGTGCCGGTGCCGGCCAGCCGCTCGTCGAGGATCTCCAGCACCCGGGTGAACTTCGGCGCGATGATCTCGCGGTGCCGGCGCATCAGCTCCTGCACGTGCAGGTAGTCGGGCAGGAAGCGGAAGTGGCGCAGCTCGTTGATCTTGTCCGGGCCGATCGTCCGGCGGGACAGGAACTTCTGCATCCAGGCGACGTTGGCCGGCGAGCCGCCGAAGAACGACATCCCGGAGCCGGCGGTGGTGATCTTGGAGGTGGAGCCGAAGATGACGACCCGGTCCGGGTGGCCGGCCTCGGCGGTCAGGGTGAGGATGTCGGGCACCTTCGGCTCGGCCTCGGTGAGGTGGTGCACGGCGTAGGCGTTGTCCCACAGGATGCGGAAATCATCAGCGGCGGTGGGCATCTCGGCCAGCTCGCGGGCCACTTCGGCGGTGTAGGAGACGCCCGTGGGGTTGCTGTAGGACGGCATCGCCCAGATCCCCCTGATCGAGGCGTCCGCGGCGACGAGGGACCTGACGACGTCCATGTCGGGGCCGGTCGCGGTCATCGGGACGTTGATCATCCGGATGCCGAGACCCTGCAGGATGGTGAAGTGCCGGTCGTAGCCGGGGACGGGGCACAGCACCGCGACACCGCCCTCGACCCGGCCCCACGGGGTGGCGCCGGCGCCGGTGCCGTTGAGGAAGAAGTTGGTCAGGCAGTCGTGCATCAGGGCGAGGCTGGAATTACCCGCCTCGAGCACCTGAGCGGTGGGGATGTCGAAGATCTGGCCCCACAGCTCGCGGATCTCCTCGATCCCGGTGAGTCCGCCGTAGTTGCGGCAGTCGGTGCCGTCCTTGGCGGTGTGATCACCCTCCCCCGGCAGCGAGAGCAGCGGGTCGGACAGCGACAGCTGCGCCGACGACGGCTTGCCGCGGGTGAGGTCGAGTCGCAGGCCGCGGTCGACGAGCGTGTCGTACTCCGCCTGCAGGTCCGCGTGCAGCGCGGCGAGGGTCTCACGGTCGGCGGTGGTCACGTCGATGCTCGGTGCAGACATGGGCCCGAGGTTACCGCCCGTGTGGGGAGGGCCGCGAACGCGTCGGAGGCCGCTCAGGCCTTCCGGTAGGAGCCGCCACGGCCGCCGGTGGTGCCCAGTGGCGCCTGCGCCCGGCCGTCGTCGGTGGGGGTCGGACCGACCTGGCAGCGCGGGCAGTAGAAGGCGGTGCGCTCGACACCCGCGGTCTGGCCCGGACTGCGACGGTGGACCTCGATCATCGCCACCCGGACCGGGGTGCCGCAGCGCCGACACGGCTGCCCGGACCGGGCGTGCACGTACTGCCGCTGCCCGTTGCGCAGGTCGCCGGTGGTGCTGGGGGTGGCCCGGACGACGTTGCTGGACAGCATCCGGCGCGCCCGGTCGACCACCGCGGTCGGGTCGGCGACGTCGCGGATCGGCGTCCACGGCGAGATGCCCTTGGAGAACAGCGCTTCGGACATGTAGAAGGTGCCGATGCCGGCCAGGTTGCGCTGGTCGAGCAGAGCCGCACCGACAGCGGCGTCGGGGTCGGCGGTGAGCCGGCGGACCGCCTCGGTGATCCCCCACGGCGACCCCGGGTCGGCGAAGTCGTCGGCCAGGATGTCCGGCCCGAGATGACCGACGAGCGTCGGCTCGTCGGCGGTGGCGACGAGGTCGAGCATGCCCAGCGTCAGGCCGACGGCCGTCCACTCCGCGGTGGCCAGCGCCGCGCGCACCCCGGGCCGGTTCGGGTGCGGCCAGGACGACGGGCCGGTCGCGGCCACCCGCCAGGAGCCGTCCATCCGGAGATGGGAGTGCAGGGTCAGCGCGAGATCACCGTCGGGGACATCGGTCCCGGCCGGGGCCGGGGCCATCCGGGTCAGGATGTGCTTGCCGTAGGCGACGACCTCGGTGACCGTGCGGCCGGCCAGCTGCACCGCACCGAGGTTCGGCCAGCGCAGCTCGGCGCGGGTCAGCTCACGCCCGGCCAACGCCAGGTGCAGCCGGCCGGCGCTGCGCCGGACAGTGTCGCCCTCGGGCATTCTCGGCTCCCATCGGGGTCATCGATTCGGGTCTGGGCGCCCTGCGGTGACGGGCCCGCACAGCGCTGGGTTCCTCGCGGCCACGGTACGCGGCGGGCCGGACCGCCGCGGCCCGTCGTAGGGTGGGCCGCATGCCGGGCACGGGCACCGAACGCGCGTCGCGGACGCCGCTGGACCTGCCCCGCCGACGCCCGGTCTCCGCGCTCGCCCCGTACGTCACCGGGCTGACCGGCTACGACATGACCGGGGTCGAGGTCGTCCACCACGGGGTGCCGTCGCCGGAGCTGACGTTCATCCTGGCGCTCGGCCGTCCGCTGAGCGTCGGCTGGTCGACCGATCGGAGCCGCAGCCGCGACTTCCACGGGATGGTCTCGGGCCTGCACGACGCGCCGGCGTTCATCTTCCCGACCGCCGGCCACGCCGGCGTCCAGCTGGGCCTGACCCCGCTCGGCGCGCGCGCGCTGCTCGGGCTGCCGGCCGGTGCAGTCGCCGCGGGGCTCATCGGGCTGGAAGAGCTCTGGGGACCGGTGGTCGACGACCTGCTGGGCCGGCTCGAGGACGGCGACGGCTGGGCGGACCGCTTCGACCGGGTCGAGGCGGCGCTGCTCGCACGGCTGGCGCCGGAGTCGACGATCCGGCCCGAGCTGGCCTGGGCGTGGCAACGGATCGTGCACGGCGGGGTCACCGCCACCGGTGGGCTGGCCGACGAGATCGGCTGGAGTCGCGGTTATTTCGCGCGGCTGTTCGCCGCCGAGTTCGGGTTGAAGCCGAAGGAGACGGCGCGGGTCGCCCGGTTCACCCGGGCCCGGTCGGCCGCCGCCCAGCCGGGCACCGGATTGGCCGCCGTCGCCGCCGCACACGGCTACGCCGACCAGGCACACCTGACCCGGGAGTGGCGCCGACTGGCCGGCTGCACCCCGACGGACTGGCGCACCGAGATGTCGGCATTCGTTCAAGACGGCTCCCCCACCGGCGGGGCAGAGTGGGCGTCATGACCGAGAACCCTGCGAACGACACCCGTCCCGCCCCGCAGATCTGGCCCGGGCTGCGCTACCGCGACGCTCCCGCGGCCCTGGAGTACCTGACCACCGTGCTGGGGTTCCGGCTGGTGGCCGCCTACCGCAGCGCCGACGACGATCGGATCGTCGAGCACGCCCAGCTGAGCTGGCCGGAGGGCGGCGGCATCATGATCGGTTCGCACCGGGCGAGCGCCGCGTGGCCGGCACAGCCGGGGACCGGCACGAACTACGTGGTCACCTCGCACGCCGCCGAGATCGCCGAGCGGGTGCGCCGGGCGCCCGGCTTCGAGGTGTTGATGGAGCTGGCGGTCGATGCGTACGACGCCGGCGGGGGTATGTCGTTCGGGCTGCGGGACCCGGAAGGCAACCTGTGGA
Organism: uncultured Actinomycetota bacterium; assembly: GCA_963700115.1. Lineage (GTDB taxonomy): Bacteria > Actinomycetota > Actinomycetes > Mycobacteriales > Nakamurellaceae > Nakamurella. Next base: position 3,295,820 of record OY969473.1, read on the forward strand.
GCTTCGGGACCTACCGGGGCGAGCCGGGCTGACCCGTGACGCCCGCCGGTGCGGCGGCGGCCCCGCGGCGGCGGGCGCTGCTCAGGTCAGCCAGGACGCGGCGGCGGCCAGCGCGTGCGCGACCCCGTCGTCGGCGACCTCGGGCACGATCAGGTGCGCCGCCTCCTGCACCACGGCCGGCGCCTGACCCATCGCGATGGCGGTGCCGGCCACGGTCAGCATCGACAGGTCGTTGAGGCCGTCCCCGACGGCGACCACCGCGTCCATCCCGATCCCGAGGTACTGCGCGGCCCACAGCAGGGCGCGCCCCTTGTCGGCCTGCGGGCTGGTGACGTTGAGGAACTCGTCCCCCGGGAACATCGGCGAGGTGGAGGTCTCGGCGACGAGGCCGAGGCCACGCAGGCCGTCCAGCAGCGCGTCGACGTCGCGACCCTGGAACGCGACCACCGTCGCCTTGATGACATCGGCGGCCGCCCAGTCGATCTCGGTGACCATGCCGTCCGGGTCGCCGCTGATGAGATCCCAGAAGATCTGTGCGGCCGGCTGCCGTTCGGTGACCACGAACTCGTCCCCGAGGTAGAACTCGGCGTAGAGCCGACGCGTGATGCACCAGTCGACCAACCGGGCGGCGACGGAGCGCTCGATCGACCAGGTGTGGATCGGGGCGCCGGCCTCGCGCACCTGCGCACCGTTGTGCACGATGTGCGGTCCGGGAACCTGCAGCTGGTCGTGCAGGTCGCGGAGTCCCGCGGGCAACCTGCCGGTGGCGAACCCGACGCGCAGCCCGGCCGCCGTCGCCTCGGCGACCGCACGGGCCACCCCCGGGGTCGCGGTGGAGCCCTCGAGGATCAGCGTGCCGTCGACGTCGGCCACCACGTAGCCGGCGATCGGACGGCGCCATTCGGCGAAGCGGCCACCGGGTCGGAGGCCGGCGGGAAGCGTGGCGGACATGACTGGCACCGTAGGGCACAGGTCGCTGCAGTCCGTCACCCGCGCGGCAGGCTCGACGAACAGCATCGGGGTCAGGTGCCGGCAGGAGCTGGGCCGACTCAGGCCAGGTGGGCCCACACCCCGCCGGAACCCGCCCAGTCGATCGCCATCTGGTCGACGTCGGTCGAGGGCTGCGGACCGCCGATCTCCTCCCAGAAGTTCACGTACACCGGGTGTCCGCCGCGGATCACGTACACGCGGCCCGTCTGTGCGCCGCGGAGCACCGACCCGTCGTCGGGACGGTGGGACACGTGCTTCCACGGCCCCCCGTGGCCGGCGAAGTCGATGGCGGCCTGGTCGACCACCGTCACCTCGGTCGGTCCCCCGATCGCGCCGCCGTCGGCCACGTACACCGGAGCGCCGCCGGCGAAGCGGTAGACCTCGCCGCGCTGCTGGGCCACCACGGTGGTGCCGTCGGCCGGGCGGGACGCGAGGTGGTTCCACCGACCACCGGCACCCGCGTTGTCCAGGGCGGCCTGGTCGACGGGTGTCGCCGGGCGGTAGCCGCCGATCACGTCGTAGCTGGTCAGGTAGAGCGGAGCGCCGCCGGTGATGAGGTAGAGCTCGCCGGTCTGCGTCCCGCGGACGAGGGAGCCGTTCGCGGGCGTGCTGCGCAGCGACGCGAACTCCTCGTCGCTGAGCGTCGTGGTGGCGCGCGGCCCGCCGACGCCGTGCCAGCTCGAGACGTAGACCGGTGCGCCGCCGGCGATCGTGTAGACGTCGCCCTGGTAGTCCACGACGGCGCCGTCGCCGATCTGACCGGCCGCGACCCGGTTGCCGGCAACGTCGCGGACGTGGATGAAGTCGGCGTCGGCGAACATCTGGCTGCCGCGGTCGATCCGACGGACGGTCGACGTACCGGAACCGCTGGACGCGAAATTGTCCTCGCTGACGTCGATGAAGGACGCGGTGACCTGCTCGACGTAGCCGACATGGCCGGCTCCGTAGTTGTCCCACTGGGCGATGGACCCGACGGTCGGGTTCTTGTCCACGGGAACCCCTGCGGCACGGGCCTTGTCGTCCCATTCGATGCCGTTCCCGATCCGATCCGGCCACGGCCGGGGAGCGCCGGTCTGGGCGAGCCGGAAGGCGGCGTAGCTGACGCAGTTGTGCCCGGGTCCCCACGATCCCCAGACCGACTGGCCCGAGTACCCGCTGCCCGCCAGGCAGCTGTAGTCGGCGCCGGCGCAGAGGTAGGTCACGCCGGGAGCCGCTGCCGAGGCCGGTGCGGCGGCGACCACCGCGGTGGTGACGACCGAGGCCGAGGCGAGGACGCCGGCCATGGCGACCCGTCGGAGAGCAGCCGTCAGTTTGTTCGAGCCCGAGCGCATACGACACCGATCTGTGGTGGTGGAAGCCTGCGCGGTCCGCCACCACGCGATGTCGCCGGACGCTACCCACCGTCACCGGAGCGTGGCGAGATCAGATCGTGATCTGGTGTGACCCTCGACGTGAGGGTGAGGCGGAAGACGCGGGGGTGGTTCGAGCCGGTGACAATGCCTCGCCCGAGCCACGACGCGCCGGGTGACCAGCAGCGACCCGGGAAGCAACTGACAGCACGTCAGGAGCCGCCCAGGTTGCCTCTGGCCTCACGAGTGCGAGATAGATCACGTCGCCCGGACAGTCCTGCGCGGGCGCCGATGGCCCGCTCCCGTGGCGGTGTCGGACGTCGGAGTCATGCCCCGTGCGTCGCCGCCGCGAGAAGTGAGTCACCGTCATTACCCGTGGCGACGAGGGATCTCGTCGAAGCGCACCCACCCGCGGAGGGGACGTGGACGACGATCGGGACCCGATGTCAACCGGCTCGATGTTCCGGACGAGCCCTCGCCGCCCACGAGCTCCGTGCTTCTCGTCTCGACATGTCCGCGACCTCTCCGGCGCAGCAGTCGTCTCGGACGAGTGACCGGGACGATGTCGACCCCGGTCAGCGCACCGCCGGCCGGAGTCGCAGCCCGCTCGGGGTGGCGGCGAAGCCGGCCCCTTCCAGCGACTGCGCGACGGGCGAGCCGGTGGCGGCGAGGGCCTCGGCCCCGTTGATGCGCTGCACGGTCATCGCACCGAGCCCGCCACGGGTGACGGCGCCGGCAAACCCCTGGGCCGCGGACGCCAGAACGTCGGCGTCCTCGGTGAAGCTGAGCAGCGTCTTGCCGCCGCGCTCGGCGTACAGCGCGATCTCGCCGTCGACGAGCGCCACCATCGCACCCGCCCGGCGGGCCGGCCGGTGCTTCTCCTCGGCCATCACCTCCGGCCACGGCAGTGCGGCGCCGTAGGGGTTGGCCGGGTCGGCCGCGGCCAGCACCACGGCCGGCTCGGTCTCGTCCTGCAGGATCTCCGAGCCCGGCGTCCGGACGAAGGTGCGGAGCCGGTCGACTGCGCCGGTCGACGCGAACTGCGCGGCGCCCAGCCCTTCGATGAAGTAGCCGCGACGGGTCCGGCCGGCCTCCTCGAACGCCGACAGCACCCGGTACACCCCGGCGAAGTTGCCGGGGATCTCCTCGGCCACGACCGAGCCACGGGTGACGACACCGTAGCGGTCGAGCAGGATCTCGGCCGTGGCGTGCGCCCGGACCGTCGGGTCGGTGTCGACCGGCGGCACCAGCGACCAGCGGCCGGCGACGGTGGCCGGAGCGGGCCGCGCCGCGGCGGCGGTCAGTGACGAGCGGGACAGGCCCATCCCCCGCAGCCGGGACCGCGGCGCCGCCGGGCGCTGCTTGTGCGTGGTCTTGCCGCCGGCGAGCCGGGCCCGGACCGGGGTGAGCGTGTCGCCGGTGATCTGCGCGGCGAAGACCAGGTCCCACATCACCTCGACGAGCTTGGCGTCGTCGATGTGGCCGACGCGGAGCGCCACCGCGTCCGACAGCGGCCGGAAGAAGTAGGCGCCGCCACCGGCGAGCACCTCCAGTACCGCGCCGTGGATGTCGCCGAGCACCTGCGGATCGGGTTCGTCCCGCGCACCCGCCGGCAGTGGGAGGGTCAGCGGCGCGGCGTCGGTGAGGTGCAGCGAGACCCAGCCGTCGTCCTTGGCCAGCGCGGCGTGTCCGGCCCAGATCACCTCACCGGCCGCCATCAGTTCGTCCAGCAGGCTCGGCGTGTAGCCGGCGAGACGTGCCGGCAGCACCAGGGTCTCGAGTGCGGACGCGGGCACCATCACCCCGGCCAACTGCTCGATGCAGCGCAGCAGCCCGTCGGATCCGCGGAGCCGGTCCTCCTTCCGGGCGGACGGGCCGATGCCGTTCCAGGCGGGCAGGAACCGGGCGAACGCAGCCGGCGGCACCGGCTCGACCTCGGCGCGCAGGCTGGCCAGCGAGCGGCGGCGCAGCAGCCGCAACACCTCCGCGTCGACGAACTCCACCGAACCCTCGACACCGCCGGACCCGGTGGGCCGGAACTCGCCCTGCACCAGCCGGCCGCTGCCGACCAGCCGCTTCAGCACGTCACCGGCCACGGCCGGCCCGAGGCCGAAGCGGGCCGCGGCGTCGGCGGCGGTGAACGGCCCCCGCACCCGTGACCACCGGCCGAGCAAGGCGAGCAGCGGGTCGGCCACCCGGTCCAGGAACGCCTGCGCCACCCCCAGCGGGACGTTGACCCCGAGGCCGTCCCGCAGCGCCGCGACATCACCGGGCTCGCAGTATCTCTCGGTACCGGCGACCCGGACCAGCGACCACCCGGCGGGCGTCGACCAGGGCGTCGAGCCAGCCGGCGACGGACGCCGGTTCGGTACAACGGGCGGCGATCTCATCGGCGCCGAGCGGCCCGAGGACGCGGACCAGATCGACGACCTCTTCGGCGTTGCGGGCCTGCCGCCCGTCGGCGAGGCGCTGCAACTCGAGCTCGGTGCGGTCGATGGCAGCCGGGTCGAGCAGATCGCGCAGCGCCAGCCCGTCGCCGTGGCCCGAGCAGGTCGGCGAGCAGCGACGGGTCGACGGCCAGCGCGGCCGCACGGCGCTCGGCCAGCGGCGAGTCGCCCTCGTAGAGGAACTGGGCGACGTAGCCGAACAGCAGCGACTGCGCGAACGGCGACGGGGTCTGCGTCTCGACCTCGATGACGCGCACCCCGCGGCCGGCGATCTGCTTCATCAGGTCGACGAGGCCGGGGACGTCGAAGACGTCCTGCAGGACCTCCCGGATCGTCTCCGCGATGATCGGGAACGTCGGGTACCGGGACGCCACCTCGAGCAGCTGGGAGGCCCGCTGCCGCTGCTGCCAGAGCGGCTGCCGGCGGCCGATCTGCCGCCGCGGCAGCAACAGCGCCCGGGCCGCACACTCCCGGAACCGGGAGGCGAAGATCGCGGAACCGCCGAGCTCGGTGGTGATGTCGCGCTCCAGCTCCGCGGGCTCCAGGACGACGAGATCGCCGATCTCCGGGGCGCCGCCGTCGAACTCGAGGTCGGGCAGCCGGAAGACGATGCCGTCGTCGGCGTGCATCGCCTGCACGTCGATGCCGAAGCGCTCCCGCATCCGGGCCGCCACGGCCAGCGCCCACGGTGCGTGCACGGCGGCCCCGAACGGCGAGTGCAGGACGACCCGCCAGTCCCCCAGCTCGTCGCGGAACCGCTCGACGATGATCGTCTTCTCGTCGGGCAGGGTGCCGGTCGCGGCGCGCTGCTCGGCCAGATAGGTGAGCAGGTTGTCCGCGGCCCACGTGTCCAACCCGGCGGCGGTCAGCCGGACCCGCGCCTCGGGATCGCTGACCTGGCCGATCTCGCGGAGGAAGGCGCCGTGGGCCCGGCCGAGCTCGGCGGGCCGGCCGAGGCCGTCGCCCTTCCAGAACGGCAGCCGCCCGGGCCGGCCGGGCGCGGGCAGCACCAGCACCCGGTCGTGGGTGATCTCGGTGATCATCCAGGAGGTGGAACCGAGCGCGAAGACGTCACCGACCCGCGACTCGTAGACCATCTCCTCGTCGAGTTCGCCGACGCGGCGGCCGGGGCCCTCGCCGCCGGCCAGGAAGACGCCGAACATGCCGCGGTCGGGGATGGTGCCGCCGGAGGTGATGGCCAGCCGCTGGGCTCCCGGGCGCCCGGTCAGCTCGCCGTTGCCCCGGTCCCAGACCAGCCGGGGGCGCAGCTCCGCGAACTCCTCCGACGGGTAGCGGCCGGACAGCATGTCCAGCACGGCTTCGAGGACGCCACGGGACAGCGCGGCGTAGGGCGCCGACCGGCGGACCAGCTCGTGCAGGTCGTCGACCGTGATCGGGTCCATCGCCACGATCGACACGATGTGCTGGGCGAGCACGTCCAGCGGGTTCGCCACGACCGCGAGGGCCTCCACCGCGCCGGCGGTCATCCGCTCCGACACCACCGCCGACGACACCAGGTCGCCGCGGTACTTCGGGAACATCACGCCGTGCGAGACCGCGCCGACCTGGTGGCCGGCCCGGCCGACGCGCTGCAGGCCGCTCGCCACACTGGGCGGCGTCTCGACCTGGATCACGAGATCGACCGCACCCATGTCGATGCCGAGCTCCAGCGAGCTGGTCGCCACCACCGCCGGGATCAGTCCGGACTTGAGCTCGTCCTCGACGATGGCGCGCTGACTGCGCGACACCGAGCCGTGGTGGGCCTTGGCCAGGATCGGCGAGGCGCCGGCCATCAGTCCGGAGCTGCCCGGCATCAGGGCCGGGAAGCCGTCGGCGGACACCGGCTCGCCGGACTCCTCACTGGCGGCGGTCAGCAGCCGTTCGCCGTGGATCTCGTTGAGCCGGGCGGTCAGCCGCTCCGCGAGCCGACGGGAGTTGGCGAACACGATGGTCGACCGGTGCTGGTTGATCAGGTCGACGATGCGTTCCTCGACGTGCGGCCAGATGGACGTCCGGGCGACGTCGCCGGCAGCGGTGCCGGTCAGGTCACCGGTCGGCTCGCCGAGAGCCGTCAGGTCGGCGACCGGGATGACCACGTCGACGTCGATCTTCTTGCTGGCCGGTGGTTGCACCATCGTCACCGGCATCCCGCCGGTGAGGAAGCGGCCGACCTCCTCCAGCGGCCGCACGGTGGCCGACAGCCCGATCCGCTGCGCCGGCCGCTCCAGCAGGGCGTCCAGCCGGGCCAGCGACAACGCCAGATGCGCACCACGTTTGGTGCCGGCGACGGCGTGGACCTCGTCGATGATGACGGTCTCGACGCCGGTCAGCATCTCCCGGGCGCGGCTGGTGAGGATGCAGGAACAACGACTCGGGCGTGGTGATGAGGATGTCGGCGCCGGCCTTGCCGAACTGCCGCCGCTCCTCGGTCGAGGTGTCACCGGAGCGGACCGCGACCTGGATGTCCGGGACCGGCTTGCCCTGCAGCTCGGCCTGCACGGCGATGCCGATCAACGGGGCGCGGAGGTTGCGCTCGACGTCGACCGCGAGTGCCTTGAGCGGTGAGAGATAGAGGACGCGGCACCGGCCGGCAGCGGCCGCGGCAGCCTCCTCCCGCTCGGCGGTGGCGACGGCGCCGCGGGCTCCGCGGCGGGGCGCGGAGAGCACCGGGGTGGCGGCCTTGGCCACCACCAACCGGTCGATCGCGGACAGGAACGCGGCCAGGGTCTTGCCGGAGCCGGTCGGGGCGACGACCAGGGTGTGGTCGCCGTTGCGGATCGCCGCCCAGGCGCCGAGCTGGGCGGCGGTCGGGGCGGCGAACGAGCCGCCGAACCAGTCCGACACGAGGTCGGAGAAGCCCGCCTCGCGCAGGATGGTGCCGCCGTCGGCAGAAGGGTCCGCAGTCACTCCGCCATTGTGGACCGCGGCACCGACAGTGCGGGTTCGGTGGCCGGTTCGGCGATCGGCGGCGCGGCTGTCGACCGCGCCGCGACCAGCACCGATGCGATGTTGGCCGCGATGATGATCCCGATCCCGGCCCATTGACCGACCCCGAGGTGCTGGCCGAGCCCGACCAGCCCGACCAGCGCGGCGAACACCGGGTGCGCGCTCATCAGGATGCCGAACACCGCGGCGGGCAGCCGGCGCAGCGCGACGAGGTCGGCGATCTGCGGGACCACGGATGACAGCAGCCCCACCACGACGGCGGCGACCAGCGCCGCGACCGTCGGCGGGTGGTGGACGAAGGTGACGATGCCGATCGGGATGAAGCACAGCGCCGACAGGGTCGCCGCGGCCGCCGATCCCTGCACGCCGGGGAGCCGACGGCCGACCTCGCGGTTGAGCAGGATGTAGGCCGCCCAGCAGCCGGCGGCCAGCAGCCCGGCCCCGACGCCGATCCAGTCGGTGGTCGGCGACGGGTCGGTCAGCAGCACCACACCGACCACGGCGAGCGCCGCGATCGCCGCGGTGCGGACCGTCCAGGCGGTGGCCAGGGCGACGGCCAGCGGACCGAGGAACTCCAGCGTCACCGCGAGACCGAGGCCGATCCGGTCGACCGCGGTGTAGAGGCCGAAGTTCATCACGCCGAAGACCAGCCCGAGCAGGATGGTGGGCCGCCACTGGAACCAGGTGAACGCCCACAGCCGCGGGCGGGCGATCGAGCGAGCAGCGCGATCGCCGAGACGAACTGTCGGACGGCGACGACGCCGACCGGCCCGATCACCGGGAACGCGGTGCTGCCCGACGGCCGCGCCCACCTGGGCCGAGAGCGCGCTGCCGAGCAGCATCGACAGACCGCCGCGGCTGACCCGGCGCGCATCGGCGTCCGTCGGGACGGTGACGGGGGCGACGTCCGGTGGTGGTCATGGTCGCAGCGTCCCGGCCGTTCTCGCATTCGCACAATGCATGCAATGCCGCATCTATACGCTTGGCGCATGGATGTGGAACCGGCGCAGTTGCGCAGCCTGCGTCGCGGTGGTCGAGCAGGGCACCTTCACCGACGCCGCCATCGCTCTCGGGATCTCCCAGGCCGCGGTGTCCCGGTCGGTGGCGCGGCTGGAGACGATCCTCGGGGTGCGGCTTGCTCCGCCGGACGTCGCGGGAGGTGGCCCTCACGGCGGCCGGCGTCGCGGGTACTGCCGCACGCGCGTCAGCTGCTGCACGACCTCGACCGGTTGGTCACCGACGCCCGCTCCGGACAGGACCGGGTCCGGCTCGGGTACGCGTGGTCGGCGGTCGGCCGGCACACCGTGGAGTTCCAGCGCCGCTGGCACCGCGCCCACCCCGACGTCGAGCTGGTGCTGACGCGGACGAACTCACCGACCGCCGGAATGGCCGAGGGGCAGTCGGATCTGGCCATCGTGCGCAGCCCGGTCGACGCCCGCCGCTTCGAGTCCGTGGTGGTCGGGCTGGAGCGGCGCTACGGGGTGTGCGCGGCCGACGACCCGTGGGCGCGGCGGCGGTCGCTGCGGATGGCCGACTTCGTCCCGCGGCGGATGGCCATCGACCACCGCACCGGGACCACCTCCACCGGCCTGTGGCCGGCCGAGTCCCGGCCGACCGACGTCGTCGGGACCTCCGACATCGACGACTGGCTGGGGCTGATCGCCGCCGGCGACGTCGTCGGGATGACCTCGGAGGCGACCGTCGCGCAGTACCCGCGGCCCGGCATCGCCTACCGCGTTGTCCGCGACGCCCCGCCGATCACCGTCCAGCTGGTGTGGTGGCGCGACGATCCGCCCCCAGCCGCCGCCCCGCTCGCCGAGCTGCTGTCCGAGCTGTACCGGACGGCGCGCTGACCGTGGCCGGCCGGTCGGCGCCGGTCACGATCGGCCGGTCACTGTCGGCGGGGTGCGATAGCGTTCCGCACCTGTTGCAGCCCCGCGAAAGGCGATCGATGACGACCTCCCCTCCCGGGCGCACCGCCCCCTGGCGCCGGACCAAGTCCGTCGAGCAGTCCGTCCGCGACACCGACGAACCGGGCCGGACGCTCAAGCGCACGTTGACCTCCTGGGACCTCACGGTCTTCGGCGTGGCCGTCGTCATCGGCGCCGGCATCTTCACTCTCACCGCCCGCGCCGCCGCGACGGTGGCCGGGCCGGCCGTGTCGGTGGCGTTCGTGATCGCGGCGATCGCCTGCGGGCTGGCCGCCGTCTGTTACGCCGAGTTCGCCTCGACGGTGCCGGTCGCCGGGTCGGCCTACACGTTCTCCTACGCCACCATGGGCGAGCTGGTCGCGTGGATCATCGGCTGGGACCTGGTGCTCGAACTCGCGCTCGGCGGCGCGGTCGTGGCCAAGGGGTGGTCGCTGTACCTGGGCAATCTCTTCACCCAGTTCGGCGGGTCGCTGACCACCACCGTCGACCTCGGCGGGGTCGACTTCGACTGGGGCGCGGTGCTCATCGTCGGTGTCATCACCATCCTGCTGATACAGGGCGCCAAGGTGTCGGCCCGGGTCAACCTGGTCATCACCGGCATCAAGGTCGCGGTGGTGCTGCTGGTCATCGTGGTCGGCTTCTTCTTCTTCGAGGCCTCGAACCTGACGCCCTTCGTGCCGCCCAGCCGGCCGCCGCCCGCCGGCACCGTCGCCGGGCTCGAGCAGCCGCTGCTGCAGCTCATCACCGGGGGTGCCCCGTCCAGCTTCGGCGTCGTCGGCGTGCTGTCGGCCGCGTCGCTGGTCTTCTTCGCCTTCATCGGCTTCGACATCGTGGCGACCGCCGCCGAGGAGACGAAGAACCCCAGGCGTGACCTGCCGCGGGGCATCCTCGGGTCACTGGTCATCGTCACCGTGTTGTACGTGCTGGTCACCGTGGTGCTGACCGGGATGGTCCCGTACGACCAGCTCGGCCCGCTCCAGGCCGACGGCACCCACGACGGCAGCGCCGCCACCCTGGCCACCGCCTTCACCTCGGTCGGGGTCGACTGGGCGGCCAACGTGATCGCCATCGGAGCGCTCGCCGGTCTGACCACCGTCGTGCTGGTCCTGCTGCTGGGCCAGAGCCGGATCATCTTCGCGATGAGCCGCGACGGGCTGCTCCCGCTGGGGATGTCGCGGGTCAGCGAGAAGTCGGGCACGCCGGCCAGGATCACCCTCGGCGTCGGTGCCGTGGTCGCCGTCATCGCCGGGTTCTCCGAGATCGGCGTCCTCGAGGAGATGGTCAACGTCGGCACGCTGTTCGCCTTCGTCCTGGTCTCCATCGGGGTCGTCGTCCTCCGGCGCACCCGGCCTGATCTCGAGCGGTCGTTCACGGTGCCGTTCATGCCCGTGCTGCCGATCCTCTCGGTGCTGGCGTGCCTGTGGCTGATGATCAACCTGACCGCCATCACCTGGGTCCGGTTCCTGGTCTGGATGGCCTTGGGCGTCGTCGTCTATTTCGCCTACGGCAGACGGAAGTCGCTGGTCGGACTGCGCGCCCGGGAGCAGGATGGCGGGGGGCCACCCGGCTGATCAGGCACCGTCCACCGGCGGCTCCCCGCTGCACCACCCCGACGTCCGCCGCCGCGACGCCGGCCTGCCGGACCGGGAGCCGCCCGTGTTGATCCGCCTGCTGCGCCGCTTCCTCGGGCGCTACCGCGGCCCGTTGGCGGTGGTCGTGGTCCTGCAGCTCGTTCAGACCGTCGCCACCCTGTACCTGCCCGACCTCAACGCCGACATCATCGACCGGGGGGTCGCCGTCGGCGACACCGGCTACATCTGGCGCATCGGCGCGATCATGCTCGGCGTCTCACTCGTGCAGATCGTGGCGGCGATCGGCGCCGTCTACTACGGCGCGCTGACCGCGATGAGCTTCGGCCGCGACGTCCGGCTCGGCATCTTCCGGCAGGTCGGCTCGTTCTCGGCCCGTGAGCTCAACACCTTCGGCGCCCCGTCGTTGATCACCCGCAACACCAACGACGTCACCCAGGTCCAGATGCTGGTGCTGATGGTCTGCACGATGTTCGTCTCCACCCCGATCATGTGCGTCGGCGGCATCGTGATGGCGCTGCGCACCGACGGCCCGCTGTCGTGGCTGCTGGTCGTGTCGGTGCCGGTGCTGGTCATCTGCATCGGGCTCATCGTGGTCCGGCTGGTTCCGCAGTTCCGGGTCATGCAGGTCAAGATCGACGCGATCAACCGGGTCCTGCGCGAGCAGATCGCCGGGATGCGCGTGGTCCGCGCCTTCGTCCGGGAGGACACCGAGACGCAGCGGTTCGCCGACGCCAATGCCGGCGTCACGTCGACCGCGCTCAAGGTCGGCCGGCTGCTCGCGCTGATGTTCCCCACCGTGATGCTGGTGCTCAACGTGTCCAGCGTGGCCGTGCTGTGGTTCGGGTCGTTCCGGGTGAACAGCGGCGAGATGCAGGTCGGTGACCTGGTCGCGTTCCTGCAGTACCTGATGCAGATCCTCATCTCGGTCATGATGGCGACCTTCATGGCCACGATGATCCCGCGAGCCGCAGTCTGCTCGGACCGGATCATGGAGGTGCTGACCACCGACAGCACGGTGGTGCCGCCCGCCGATCCGGTCACTGCGGTGACCGGGCACGCCTCCGTGTCGTTGCGCGGTGCCGAGTTCGCCTACCCCGGCGCGGACAAGCCGGTGCTCTGCGACGTCAGCTTCGACGCCCGGGCCGGTGAGACGACGGCCATCATCGGCAGTACCGGCTCGGGTAAGACGACGCTGCTCGGGCTGATCCCCCGGCTGTTCGACGCCACCGGCGGCCGGGTGCTCGTCGACGGGGTCGACGTCCGCCGGCTGGACCCCGACCTGCTCGCCCGGCTCGTCGCCGTCGTCCCGCAGCGGCCGTACCTGTTCTCCGGGACCGTCGCGAGCAACCTGCGGTACGGCAACCCCGACGCCACCGACGACGAGCTCTGGGCCGCACTCCGGGTCGCGCAGGCCGAGGACTTCGTCCGCGAGATGGCCGACGGTCTGGACACCGCGATCTCGCAGGGCGGCACGAACGTCTCGGGTGGCCAGCGGCAGCGGCTGGCCATCGCCCGGGCGCTGGTCCGCCGGCCGGAGATCTACCTCTTCGACGACTCGTTCTCGGCCCTGGACCTCGCCACCGACGCCCGGCTGCGGGCGGCCCTCCGGCCCTGGGTGCGGGACGCGGCCGTCATCATCGTGGCGCAGCGGGTGTCGACCATCATCGGCGCCGACCGCATCGTCGTCCTCGAGGACGGCCGGGTGGTCGGCACCGGCACCCACGACGAGCTGCTCGAGAGCTCGCCGACCTACCGGGAGATCGTCGAGTCCCAGATGACCGTGGAGGCGTCGGCATGACCCGCAGCACCGCCGAGGCGCCGGCCACGACACCGCCCGGCCCGCCCGCCGGGGGTCCGCCCCCCGGCCGACCGGGTGGTGGCCGCCCCGGCGGCGGGGGGCCGATGGGCGGCATGGGCATGCCCGTCGAGAAGGCGCTCGACTTCCGGGTCTCGGTCCGCCGGCTGCTGGGCATGCTGCGCCCGGACCTGACGGGCGTGCTCGCGGTTGTCGGGTTGGCCGTGATCAGCGTGGCGCTCAACGTCCTCGGCCCCAAGATCCTCGGCTCCGCCACGGATCTCATCTTCGACGGGTTCATCAGCCGCAATCTGCCGCCCGGGGTCACCCAGGCCGACGCGGTGGCGGCCGCGCTCGCCGCCGGCGACGCGAACCGCGCACAGCTGCTGTCCTCGCTGCAGCTGACCCCCGGCGTCGGCATCGACTTTCCGCGCCTCGGCGGCCTGCTGATGCTGGTGCTCGCCCTGTTCGTCGGGGCGTCGCTGTTCAGCTGGCTGCAGGGCTTCATCCTCAACGGCATCATCGCCCGGACGATGTACACCCTGCGCTCCGACGTCGAGAACAAGCTCAACCGGATGCCGCTGTCCTACTTCGACGCCCGCACCCGCGGCGAGGTCCTCAGCCGGGTCACCAACGACATCGACAACGTCTCCCAGAGCCTGCAGCAGACGATGAGCCAGCTGCTGAACTCGCTGCTGACCGTCATCGGCGTGCTCACGATGATGTTCGTGATCTCGCCGCTGCTGGCGCTGATCGGTCTGGTGACCGTGCCGCTGTCGGCCGTCGTGACCGCCCGGATCGCCAAGCGGAGTCAGCCGAAGTTCATCGCCCAGTGGCGCACCACCGGGGAGCTGAACGGTCAGATCGAGGAGGCGTTCACCGGCCACTCGCTGGTCACGGTGTTCGGCCGGCAGCGCGAGGTCGAGGAGCAGTTCCGCGAGAAGAACGAGGAGCTGTTCCGCGCCGGCTTCGGCGCCCAGTTCGTCAGCGGCATCATCATGCCGGCGATGATGTTCATCGGGAACCTCAACTACGTGCTGATCGCCGTGGTCGGTGGCCTGCGGATCGCGTCCGGGTCGATGACCGTCGGCGACGTACAGGCCTTCATCCAGTACTCCCGGCAGTTCACCCAGCCGCTGACCCAGCTGGCGTCGATGGCCAACGTCCTGCAGTCCGGTGTCGCCTCGGCCGAGCGGGTCTTCGAGTTGCTGGACGCCGACGAGCAGACCGCCGACTCGGTGGACACCGCGCCACCGTCCGTGACGCGCGGCGAGGTGCGGTTCGAGCACGTCGACTTCTCCTACCGCGCCGACACCCCGCTGATCAGCGACCTGTCGTTGGTCGCCGAGCCGGGCCAGACGGTGGCCATCGTCGGGCCCACCGGCGCCGGCAAGACCACGCTGGTGAACCTGATCATGCGGTTCTACGAGATCGACGCCGGGCGGATCACCCTCGACGGCATGGACGTCCGGTCGATGTCGCGGCACCAGCTGCGCTCGAAGATCGGCATGGTGCTGCAGGACACCTGGCTGTTCGGCGGGACGATCCACGACAACATCCACTACGGCAACCCACGGGCGACGCGGGAGGATGTGCTGGCCGCGGCCCAGGCGACGTTCGTCGACCGCTTCGTGCACTCGCTGCCCGACGGGTACGAGACGGTCATCGACGACGAGGGCGGCAACGTCAGCGCCGGGGAGAAGCAGCTGATCACCATCGCGCGGGCCTTCCTGGCCGATCCGGCGCTGCTGATCCTGGACGAGGCGACCAGCTCGGTGGACACCCGCACCGAGCTGCTGGTGCAGCGCGCGATGGCGGCCCTGCGGTCGGAGCGGACGAGTTTCGTGATCGCGCACCGGCTCTCGACCATCCGCGACGCCGACCTCATCCTGGTGATGGAAGCCGGCGCCATCGTCGAGCAGGGCACCCACGACGAGCTGCTCGCCGCCGGCGGGGCCTACGCCCGGCTGTACCGGTCGCAGTTCGCCGGCGCCGTCACCGACACCGACTGAGCAACAGGCTGACCACCCCGGGCTGGACACACCGGGAGACGGTGCGGAACTGGAGCGCCGCTGGGATGCCGATGTCGACGCCCGGGTGAGCACCATCCAAGCGTTTCCCTGGATCAACTGAGGTCGCGGACCGCCGCGTATCTCTCACGGATCTCGGAGACGGTCGCTGCGTCGTAGGTCTTCGTGCCGGCGCCGGTCCACGCGGGTGCGTCCGTGGCGCCGGAGATCAGCCATGCTGCTTGTCGAGCGGCCCCGTCGGCGACGTACTCGCCGGGAGCGGGCACGGTGACGGGCCGTCCGAAAACCGTCGGAGCGATTTCGCGGACGGCCGGCGATTGCGCCCCGCCGCCGATGAGCAGGATCCGCCCGACCGGCACGCCCTGTGCGATGAGGGCGTCCAGCGCGTCGGCCAGGCCGCACAGCATGCCCTCGACGGCGGCGCGGGCGATGTGTGCCGCGGTGCTGGTCCGTAGGGTGAACCCGTGCAGTGACCCGGTGGCGTCCGGTCGGTTCGGGGTGCGTTCACCTTCGAGATACGGGACCAGGACCAGGCCGTCGCAGCCTGCGGGCGCCTGCAGCGCGAGGCGTGACAGCTCGGCGTGGTCCACCCGCAGCATCCGGCCGGCGGCGTCCAGGACACGGCTGGCGTTGAGCGTGCACGCCAGTGGCAGGAACTGACCGGTGGCGTCGGCAAAGCCGGAGACGAGTCCGGTGACATCCGCCGTCGCCCTGGTCGACACCGCTGACACCACCCCGGAGGTGCCGATGGAGATTGCCACGTCGCCGGGTCGAAGGCCCAGACCCAGTGCAGCAGCCGCATTGTCGCCCGCGCCCGGGCCGAGCCGGAGCCCCTGAGCGACGCCGGTGCCGGTACCCGCCTCGTCAGCGGGTCCCAGCACCGTCGGGAGGAGAACATCGCTGCGACCGAATGCCAGGTCGAGAAGGTCTGTCCGGTATGCGTTCTCGGCCGGAGAGAAGTACCCGGTGCCGGATGCGTCGGAACGATCCGTGATCAACGCTTCCAGACCGGGTGCGCCCGCCAGCCGCCAGGTGAGCCAATCATGGGGCAGACAGACCGCCGCGGTCCGGGCGGCATTGTCCGGCTCATGGGTGGCAAGCCACCGCAGCTTGGTGACGGTGTAGGAGGCGACGGGCACGCTGCCGGTCGCCTCCGCCCACGCCTCGGCGCCGGCCGCACCCTCGCCCAGTTCCATGACGAGGTCCGTGGCGGCCTGCGCAGAACGGGTGTCGTTCCAGAGCAGCGCCGGTCGCACGACTTCCCCGGCCTCGTCGAGGGCGACCATTCCGTGCTGCTGCCCGCCGACCCCGATCGCCGCGACGTCCGCCAAGCCGCCCGCCGCTTCGATCGCCTCGGTCAGCGCGTCCCACCACGCGGCCGGGTCCACCTCGGTTCCGGCGGGATGCCGGGCGACACCGGAACGCACCAGCGCTCCGGTGTCGGCGTCCCGGACGACGACCTTGCAGGACTGGGTGGACGAGTCCACCCCGGCGACGAGCGTGCCCATGTTTGCTACTCCTTTTTGGATTGCAGCTGTCACAGCTGTTGCGGGACAAGATCGGGGAGGCGCAGTCGCCGTTGCAGCTGCGCCCCCTCCACAGTGACCGCTCGAGCTCACCCCCGGGTGGCACTCGCACCGAGTTGAGGTGCGGGTCCGGTTCGTTTTCTCATGCCGGACCGCAGGACTCCCGGCTGCCGCTCTCCACGTTCGCCCGGACAGCCCCGGGTGTGCGCCGCCGTCGACGACGGCGGCGCACCCGACGATGGTGGGATGGCTGCCAGATCAGTTGGCTGGTGGGCCGGCTGAGGGCTGGGGCGGCTCAGGCGGCGCCGAGTGCGTGCCGGAGCGCGAGCTGGTTCAGTCGCACGAAGTGGAACCCGTGCGAGGCGACCTCATCGACGTCGAGATCCTCGTACGCAGACGTGTCCGCGAGCAGGTCGTCGAGGGACTCCCCGGCGCTCAGCGTCGGCTCTGCGAGCTCGAAGACACCGCTGGCCTCCAGCGCCTCCTGCACTTCGGGATCGGCGCGGAACGCCAGGGCCCGCTCCTTGAGGATCAGGTACGCCTCCATGTTGGCCTTGGCCGACTCCCAGACATCCGCCGCGTCCTCGGTACGGGAGGGCTTGTAGTCGAAATGGCGGGGACCGTCATATCGCGGGCCGCCGCTCGGGAAGCCGTTCTCGACCAGATCCACGGTGGCGAAAGCGGAGAAGAGATCGCCGTGTCCGAAGACGAGGTCCTGGTCGTACTTGATGGACCGCTGCCCGTTGAGGTCGATGTGGAACAGCTTGTTCGCCCACAGCGCCTGGGCGAGCCCGCTGGTGTAGTTCAGTCCGGCCATCTGCTCGTGTCCGGTTTCCGGGTTGACGCCGACGATGTCGCCGTGTTCGAGCTGGGCGATGAAGGCCAGCGCGTGCCCGACGGTCGGCAGCAGGATGTCGCCGCGCGGCTCGTTGGGCTTCGGCTCGATCGCAATGCGCAGCCCGTAGCCCTTGTCCTTGATGTAGCCGGCGACGGTGTCGACGCCTTCGGCGTACCGGTCGTGCGCCGCCTTCAGATCCTTGGCGGCGTCGTACTCGGCGCCTTCCCGGCCACCCCACATCACGAACGTCTCGGCACCCAGTTCGGCGGCCAGATCGACGTTGCGGATGATCTTGCGCAGACCGAAGCGACGGACGCGACGGTCGTTCGAGGTGAAGGCACCGTCCTTGAAGATCGGGTGGCTGAAGGTGTTGGTGGTGACCATCGACACCTTCATGCCGGTCTCGTCCAGCGCCTTGCCGAAGTCGCGCAGGATGCGATCTCGGGTGGCGGCGTCCGACCCGAAGGGAATCAGGTCGTCGTCGTGGAACGTGATGAATGCAGCGCCGAGGTCGGCGAGCTGGTGCACGGCGTGAACCGGGTCGAGCGGGGCGCGGGAGGCGTCGCCGAACTGATCGCGCGCCTCCCAGCTGACGGTCCAGAGACCGAATGCGAATTTGTCTTCCGGGGTGGGCGTGAACGGCATGAGATGCTCCTTGGGAGGGTGGGTGCGGGGTCAGATCGATTGACTGCGGAACGGCGTTGACATCACTCGGGCCCCGTCGAGAACCCTCAAGGCGCCGGTGATCTCGATGGACAGGGCGCAGACCAGGTCGGCGTTCGACCGACCGACCGAGAGGCTGATGGTGCCGGGCTCGACCACCCGCCTGAGATCGGCCCCGGTGAATGACGTCCGGTCCGCGTGCACGGTGAACGTCACGCGCTGCGACGCGCCTGGCGCGAGTGCGACCCGCGCGAAGCCGATGAGCTCTGTCACCGGCCGGACGACCTGAGCCTGCATGTCGCTCAGGTAGAGCTGGACGACCTCCGCACAGGGCCGGGAGCCGGTGTTGCGAACGTCGACGCTGACGTCGATCTGGCCGTCGGCAGGGAGCGTGTCGCTGCTCGACAGTAGATCGCCGTACTCGACGGTCGTGTACGAAAGCCCGTGACCGAACGAGAACAGCGCAGTGGGGTCCAGGTTGGAGATGCTCTCGGTTCGCTGCCCGAGCGGTGCGGCGAGGTAGGTCGAGGGCTGTCCACCCGGGTCCCTGGGCACCCCGACGGGTAGCCGACCGCTCGGTTCGACGGTCCCGGTGAGCACGGCTGCCAGAGCAGGCCCGCCCTCTTCGCCGGGAAAGAACGCCTGCACGATCGCGGCACATCGGTCGGCAAACCGGCCGAGTGCGTACGGCCGGCCGGTGATCAGAACCAGCACCACGGGTGTGCCCGTTGCCAGGACGGCCTCGATGAGCTCGTTCTGGACACCGGGAAGGGACAGGTCGGCGGCGTCGCAGCCTTCTCCTGATGTCCCGCGCCCGAACAGTCCCGCGAGGTCGCCGACCGCCACGATCGCGACGTCGGCATCCTTGGCCGCGGCCGTCGCGGCGGCGAATCCTGACTGATCCGTTCCCGAGATGTCGCACCCGATCTGGTGGGCGACGTCAGCATCCAGTGCCGAGGTCAGCGCCTGTTTCAGGGTCAGGACATCGACGCCGGTGCTGTCGTCCGCGTGCCGGGAGAGCACATGATTGGGGAAGGAGTAGCAACCCAGGAACGTGCGGGGGTTGTCCGAGCTGGGTCCGATCACGGCAACCCGCGACCCCGGCGCCAATGGCAGCGTGCCGTCATTGGCCAACAGCACGATCGACTGCTCGGCCAGGCGGCGGGCGACCGCCCGGTTGTCCGACGAGTCGAGATCGACGTCGGTGCCCTCCGATGGCGGCTGCCAGCCGGGATCGAGCAGGCCCAGCTCGGCCTTCTGGGTCAGCACCCGGCGAACCGCCGTGTCCAGCACGTCCTCAGCCAGGACGCCCGACCTGACGAGCTCGGAAAGGCTTGCGAAGGCACCTGTCTCGGGGAGCTCGATGTCCAGGCCTGCGCTGATCGCCAGCCGAGCAGCGTCCGCCGGGCTCTTCGCGACCTTGTGCATCATCTCCAGGAAGTCGACCGCCCAGTAGTCGGCCACGACCGTTCCCGTGAAGCCCCACCGCTCGCGCAGAATGGTGGTGAGCAATTCGCGGCTTGCGCTCGGCGGCATCCCGTCGACGTCGGCGTAGGACGCCATCACGGACTTGACCCCGCCCTCGCGAACGGCCATCTCGAACGGCTGCATCAGAACGTCGGCGAGCTCGCGAGGTCCGGCTGACACCGGGGCGTGGTTGCGCGCCGCACGAGACGCCGAATACCCGACGAAGTGCTTCAACGTGGCGATGATGCCCGACGATTGCAGGCCTCTCACGTAGGCCGTTCCGAGAACGCCCACCAAATAGGGATCTTCCGAGATCGTCTCCTCGGTGCGGCCCCAACGGTAATCACGGGTGACGTCCAGGACGGGCGAGAGTCCGTGGTGGACACCGACAGCGCGCATGTCCCGGCCGATCGCTGCGCTCATCTCGCCGATCAGCTGCGGATCGAACGTGGCACCCCAGGCCAGCGGTGTCGGATAGATCGTCGCCCCGAGAGTGGTGAAACCCGTGAGGCATTCCTCGTGCGCGATGGCCGGGATGCCGAGTCCGTTCGGGGCGGCGATCACCGTGCGTTGCATGTCCCGCAGATCGCGAATTCCTTCCGGCACCGTCACCGGAACGCTGCCGAAGATCCGTGTCAGGTGGCCCAGTCCGTGGTCGGCGAAGTCCGCGAGCGACTGGGTCCGCTCGCTCAGGACGCCTTCCATCGGGGCGACGTCCTCGCCGGGGGCGCCGTGCGGACGCCAGAAACTGCCGAGCTGGGCCGCCTTCTGCTCCAACGTCATCGCGGTGAGAGCCGCCTGGACGCGCTCAGCCAACGGCGCCGTGACGTCGTGCCAGGGGCGGGACGTCTCCGTGGTGGGGGGCGCCGATTCATCCGCGCGCAAAGAGAGTTCCATCAATTGTCTCCTGTATGCCCGCGAGCGGGCTATTTGCCGAAGCCGGCGGTCAGGCCGGACACGAGTTGGCGACGGCCGACCATGTAGGCGGCGAGCACCGGGACGGCGGAGAGGGTGACCGCAGCCAGAACAGCGGGAACGTTGACTGCGAACTGCCCCTGGTAGGCCCACAGCGACAGCGGCAACACCCGCACGTCGGAACTCTGGGTCAGGATGAGCGGGAACAGGAAGCCGTTCCAGACATTGAGCCCTACATACACCCCGACCGTCATCAGGGCAGGCCGAGTCAGCGGTAGCGCCAAACTGCGCAGCATCCGCCAGTCCGTCGCCCCGTCCAGATGCATCGATTCGAACAACTCTCCGGGGATGTCCCGCAGGAAGTTCACGATGATCAGGACGGCCAGCGGGATGGAGAATGCGATCGACGGCAGAATCAGCGCGATCAAGGTGTCGTACAACCCCAGCTTCACGATCATGTAATAGACCGGGATGATCGTCGCCTGGATCGGGATCGCCAGACCCAGCAGGAGCAGCCGAAGCACCCCGGCCGAGACCCTGGTGCCGGAGCGAGCCACGTAGTACGAGGCCATGAGCGCCACGAGCAGGGTCAGGGCCACGCTGATCGAGCGTCACGATGAGGCTGTTCAGGAAGTACTTGGCGAAATCGTTCTGCAGGACGAGCTGATAAGCGGAAAGGGTCGGGTCCTGCGGAATGCTGAGTGGACCCTCCTTGAAATAGGCGGACTGCTTGCGCAGGCTGGTGATCACGATGTAGTAGATCGGAACGATCGTGATCAGCAGCCACAGCCAGGCGGCTGATCCACCGAAGACATTGAATTTGCGGGTTCTCGCCATCACATGCCCGCCTGCTGACTTTCCAGCTTGCCGGAGCCGGACAGTCGATTGAGGAGTAGAGAAAGGGTGAGGCCGACCACCACGAGGATCACGCCGATGGCGCTCGCCTGGCCCATGTCGTAGCTCCGGAAACCGGTGAGATACATGTCGAGGGGGAGGATCCGAGTGGCGTCTCCCGGTCCACCGCCGGTCAGCACGAAGATCAGATCGAAGTAGGTCAGCGAGCCGACGAGCATCAAGGTCGAAGACGTGATGATCGTGTACCGCAGCTGCGGAATGGTGATGTACCAGAAGAGCTTGACCCCGCCCGCTCCGTCCAGGGTCGCCGCCTCGTACAGGGACGCCGGAATCTGTCGAACACCCGCTTGGTACAGCAGGGCGTGGAACGGAATGAAACTCCAACCGACGACGAAGATCACCACGTAGAGCGCCTTGTCCGGATCGCCCAACCAGTTGCCTCCGAGTAAGCCGCCCGGCAACACGCTGCTGAGTCCGAAGTTGGGGTCGAGCAGCGCCTTGAAGGTGATGCCCACCGCCGCCGAGGAGAACAGCAGCGGCAGAAACAGCAGCACGCCGAGGAGAGCGCGGTTCTTCTGGTGGCCGGCCATGAAGACGCCCAACAGCAGCGCAATCGGCATCTGGAAGATGAACGAGACGACCACGAAGATCACCGTCAGCTTCATGGCGTTCAAGGTGACGGGATCGGTCAGGGCGTTGGCCCAGTTGGTCATGCCCGCCCAGGTCGGCGTATTGAGACCGTCCCAGCTCGTGAAGGACAGGGCTGCCACCCCGCCGAGGGGCAGGAGGGCGAACGCGCCGAACAGGATCAGCGCCGGCAGGACCATGAGAAACGGCGCACCGGTGCGCCGCTCGACCCGCCCCGCCCGGATGCGGCGGGGCGCCGCATCCGGGGCGAGGCCCTGGGTCTGGACGGGCGCTGCCATCAGGCCAGCGTCGCGTTCATCGCGGTGACGAACTGCTCCGGGGTGGCCTGCTTGAGGAAGATCTTGCTCAGATTGTTCAGCAACTCGGTCCCCTGCTGCGGCGACAGCGCCTGGTCCCAGGAGAGCTGGAAATGAGGTGCATCACCGACGAGGTTGTAAGCGAAGTCGAGGTACTCGGCGTCAGCACTGGCGGCGATCTGCTCCTCGAGCCCGGTGATGGGTGGCACCGACCCGGCCGCCAGCATCGAGGACACGACGTCCTTGTTGTAGACCCAGTCGTTCAGGTAACCGGTCGCGATCTTCTGAGCCTCAGGGGTGGCACTCGCGGAAACGGACCAGAAGTTCGCGGGATTGCCGACGATGTTCGCCGGATCGCCTGCTCCACCCTCGATACTGGGGAACTCAGCGAACCCCAGCGAGGTTTCGAAGAATTCGGGCGCGTCGGACTTGAACGTCGCGTAACCCCAGCTGCCCTGGAGAATCATCGCGGCCCGGCCGGTGTGAACCAGCGCGAAGTCGGCGCCCTGATCAGCGGTCACCGACGCGAAGCCGTCGACGAAGGCACCAGCGTCGATCAGTTGCTGAATCCTGGTCAGGGCTTCCGTCACCGCCGGATCCGACCAGGCATCCGGCTTGTTGTCCAAGATGGCCTGGAAGACCTCCGGCCCACCGATGCGGTCCGTCAGGTACTGCAGCCACATCAGCTCCGGCCACACACTCTGCCCCGCGATGGAGAACGGCGCGATGCCGGCGTCCTTGAACTTCGGGATGACGTCCAGCAGTTCCTGCCACGTCGTCGGAACCTCCGCGCCGACCTGGGAGAAGACATCCTTGTTGGTGTAGAGCATGACCGGCTGCACGTCGTTCATCGGCACCGCATAGGTCTTGCCGTCGATCACTCCGTTTTCGGCCACCGACGGAATGACGCGGGACACCAGGTCCTTGGTCTGGGCGGTGATGTCGACAACCCGAGCGTTTTCCACATAGTCCGCCAGCGTGCCGCCGGTCCAGTTCATGATCAATGTGGGGGCCTGGCCGGAGCCGACCGACGTCCGGATCTTTTCCTTGTAGGCGTCGTTGGCAAAAGCTTCGACTGCAATGGGTGCATCGGCATGGGCATCGTTCCAGGTCTGGAACGACTGCTCGATGACCGGCCAACCGCCGCCCGTCAACACCCAGGCATTCGCCTGGGACGAACCCCCACCCGCTGCGGTACCGGCGCCGCCGCCGGCCTGGTTGCCACCGGGTTGGGCCCCACCGCAAGCGGCGAGGACAAGGGTTCCGGCCAGCGCGAGAGCGGCCACTTTGGGCCCCCGGGTCGCGAGTCTCGTCATGGGCTTCGTTGCCTTTCGGGGAGATGAACGTCTCGTCTAAGCGAAACAGTTTCGTTGCAGTTTCCTGCCGCGCCGACAGTATCGCAGGGTTAGCTCCGGCCGCAAGGAGCTGATTCAGCGGATTCCTGCGCCCTCCTACCGGCTCCACATCGCGAAACGCGATCGGATCTCGGCTTGACTTGAGCTTGCACCCTCCGACGTGCGAAACTGTTTCCAGTGCAGGCGGACGGGAAGGCCAGGGAGTGACCCAGACAGGCACGGATCGGACCACCTTGGACGTCGTCGCCCGCCGGGCGGGGGTCTCGAAGGCGACGGCGTCGAAAGTGCTCAACGGCCGTGCTGGCGTGTCCGGTGCTACTCGGGAGCGCGTCTTGGGGGTGATGAAGGAACTGGGTTACGCCCAGAGCACGGGGCGATCGATCGGCGGCGCCCCGTCGGTCGTGACCGTACTGTTCGACGCCGCCGAGACCATCTACGCCGGGCGCATTCTGTCGGGTGCCGTCGCCATGGGCATGGAGCTGGACATCGATGTGGTGGTGACCAGTCCTGCGGCTCGCAGCCCCCACCGACCGTTGACGGCGGACTGGCTCGGCCGGATCGCGGACAAGGGTCACCTGGGCGTCATCGTGGTGACCGCGGAGGTCACGCCCGACGTGGCGCGGGCCGCCGCCAACGCCGGCCTCGGCCTCGTCGCGGTAGATCCCGTGAGCCCGAGCGACGCGGACGACGGCCTGGTCAGTGTCAGCGCGACCAATTGGACGGGCGGCTATCAGGCCACCCGGCACCTGCTGGACCTCGGTCACCGCCGGATCGGCTTCGCCGGGGGTCGCCCGGAGTCGCAACCCGCCCGGCATCGGTATCACGGGCACCTGGCGGCATTGGAGGCCGCGGACGTGGAGGCCGAGCCAGAACTGCTGCTCCGCCGGGGTTTCGACCGTGACGACGGGCGGCAGATGGCGCAGGAGCTGCTTGATCTGAAGGAGCCGCCGACCGGCATCGTCGCCGGCTGCGACGCCTCCGCGCTCGGTGTGCATCGCGGTGGCTCGTGAGCGGAACATGGAACTGCCGGCGGATCTGAGCGTCGTCGGCTTCGACGACACCTACGCCGCGGATCTGGCGTCCCCACCACTGACAACGGTCCGCCAGCCGTTGTGGGAAATGGGGCGACTCGCGATCCGAACCGTCCATTCGTTGGCCATCGGCGAGGTCCGGGAGACGCATCACTTCGAACTGGCAACCACCCTGGTGGTCCGGGAATCCACGGCACCGCGGGTCTAGTGGCCCGATGAGCGTGACGATCCCCGACGCCGACGCCGACGCCGACGCCGACGACGACGACGATGTCCCGGCATCACCTCGACGGAGTCCCCGGAGATCCGAGACCTGGCACGCCGCAACACGTCCTCGAGCAGGAAGTGGAGCTCCTGCGCCGAGAGGCGGCCTGCTTCGCCGACGACGGGAACATCCCGCCGCGGCGAGGGTCGACGCGTCCGACGGGCCGTCGTCGCGGGTCGCCGCACGCTCGACCGGGTGCGGGCGGAACCCCGAATCGGCGACAGTGGGTGATCTCTCACCCACACGGAGGCATCACCGGCCTTCGGACCGGTATTGTCTGTCCCGTAGGTGCACCCACGATGGGTCCCTGCGCGGTCGTTGCTGAGTGTGGCCAGCACAGCGGCCAACCCCAGCCAGGGCGGTTCTGTGTCGCCCGTTTCCGCAGAGGAACGTCTCCCTTTCATGTCTTCCCCCCGTTCCGGCTCGTCTTCGTTCGGTCGTCGTTCCGACACCGCCCCGGCGCGCCAGAGTTCCTATTCCACCGAGTCCTTCCGTACCGCCAACGGTGAGCGCGTCGTGACCACCACGGACAACACCTCCGCCGGCGGTGCCCGTGGCGGCCGCGGCGGCGCCGCCCGCTCCGGCGGCCAGGGCCAGTCCCGCGGCGCGGGCCGTGGCGGCCAGGCACCCCAGGGCGGCCAGTCCGGTCAGGGTGGTCGCGGTCGCGGCCAGTCCGCCGGCACCGCCACCCGCTCCGGCGGCCAGGGCCCGAAGGCCCGCGGCTCGGAGGCGATCAAGACCCGTCAGGATCTGGACCGCGCCGACCGTCGCAGCGAGAAGGGCCAGGGCGGTCGCCCGCAGTCCGTTTCCGCGCGGCTGTCCACCCAGGCCCTGTTCGCCAGCGAGCAGAAGGTCACCACGGCCGACGGCCGCTCGTTCGCCGAGCTGGGCGTGCCGGCTCCGCTGGTTCCGGCGCTGACCGCGCTGGGTGCCGCGTCGCCGTTCCCGATCCAGTCCGCCACCCTCGAGGCCACCCTCGCGGGCAAGGACGTCCTGGGCCGCGGTCGGACCGGTTCGGGCAAGACCATCGCCTTCGCCATCCCGCTCGTCGCCCGCCTGATGGGTGGCCGCAGCAAGCCGGGCCACCCCCGCGGCCTCGTCCTCGTCCCGACCCGCGAGCTCGCGCTGCAGGTCGAGAAGACCATCGCCGCGCTGGCCAAGCCGGCCGGCCTGAAGACCATGGTCGTCTTCGGTGGCGTCGGCTACGGCGGCCAGACCTCGGCCCTGCGTGCGGGTGCCGACATCGTCATCGCCTGCCCGGGCCGCCTCGAGGACCTGATCCACACCGGCAGCGCCGACCTCAGCTCCGTCGAGGTCACCGTGCTCGACGAGGCCGACCACATGGCCGATCTCGGCTTCCTGCCCGGCGTCCGCCGGCTGCTCAAAGCCACCGACCCGAACGGCCAGCGGCTGCTCTTCTCGGCAACTCTGGACAACGGCATCTCGGTGCTGGTCAACGACTTCCTGACCGACCCGGCCGTGTTCTCCGTCGACGACGCGCAGTCCAAGGTCGAGACCCTGGAGCATCACGTGTTCGCGGTCAGCCGCGACCACCGCAACCAGGTCGTGCGCGAGCTGGCCGACTCCGGTGACCGCCGCCTGCTGTTCACCCGGACCAAGCACTCCGCCCGCAAGTGGGCCGAGCAGCTGACCAAGTCCGGCATCAACGCTGTCGACCTGCACGGCAACCTCAGCCAGAACGCCCGCGAGCGCAACCTCGCCGCGTTCGCCGACGGCTCCGCCAAGGTCCTCGTCGCCACCGACATCGCCGCCCGCGGCATCCATGTCGACGACATCGCGCTGGTCGTGCACATCGACCCGCCGACCGAGCACAAGGCCTACCTGCACCGTTCGGGCCGCACCGCCCGCGCCGGGGCCGCCGGCACCGTTGTGACGATCATGCTCCCGGAGCAGCGCGGCGACGTGCAGCAGCTGATGCGCCAGGCCGGCATCACCCCGACCACCTCGGTGGTCGCGCCCGGCGCGACCATCATCGGTCAGCTCTCCGACTGACCCGCCCCGCACGATCCGAACGCCCTCTCCGGTCCGCCGGGGAGGGCGTCCGGCGTTCCGGGGTCTGGCTGCGCTGATCAGCTCCAGCCGCCGGCCCGTCCACGTTTGACATCGCTGCGCTGCTTCTTGGCCGTCAGCCGCCGCTCCTTCGACCCGCGGGTCGGGCGGGTGGCCCGGCGGGCAACCGGGGGTGGTGCGGCGGCCGACCGCAGCAGGTGAGCGAGCCGGACCCGTGCGGCCCGCCGGTTGGCCAGCTGGTTGCGGTACTCGCTCGCGGCCACCGTGAGGACACCGCCCACCAGCCGTCCGGCGAGGGCAGCGACGACGCGCTCCCGCAGGGCGTCGCCGCCTGCGGCCAGCGCCCTCGAGCCGAGGACGTCGAAGGACAGCTCGACCCGGCTGTCGGCGGTGTTGACGCCCTGCCCGCCGGGGCCGGACGACCGCGAGAACCGCTCGGACAGCTCGGAACCCGGGACGATCAGGGTCCGGGTCACGAGCAGGTCGTCGGGCACCGCACCAGTCTGGCGCACCCGCCCGGCGCGGTCACCCGAGTTCTGCTCCGAGACCACCGCCACCCCGAACCGCCAGGATTCGGCGAAGATGGAGGGCCCCAGGACGGAGCCGGGTCAGGCGAAGTAGGCCGCCACATCGGCGTCGGAGACGTCCTCCCAGCGGTCCGGCGACCAGCGGGGGTCGCGGTCCTTGTCGATCAGGGCCGCCCGGATGCCCTCCGGCAGGTCGGGGTGCCGGGTGAACTCGCTGCTGACCCGCAGGTCCTGGGCGAGGACCTCGGCCACGGTGGGTAACACTGCGGCCCGCCGGACGGCCGCCAGGGTCACCTTCACCGCGGTGGGTGACATCGCCCGCAACGTGACCAGACACGCCGCGGCGGCCGGTTCCGGACGGGCTGCGAGGGCGGTCGCGATCTCGTCGACGGTGTCCCGGGTGAAGGCATCGTCGATCCAGGCCCGGTCCGCGGCCGATACCGACGGTGGCGGCGCGGCCACCCCGTCGGCAGGGCCCGGCACCCATCCGGTGCGCATCCGCTGCACCAGCGCGCCGAGACCGTCCACGGGCCAGCAGAGGTCGGCCAGTCCGGTCGCGAGCGCGTCACCGGCGTTCAACCGGGCCCCGGTCAGGGCGGCCCAGGTGCCGAGCCCGCCGGGCATCCTCGCGTACCAGTACAACGCCCCGACGTCGGGGGCCAGCCCGATCGCGGTCTCCGGCATCGCCAGCAGCGACCGCTCCGTCACCAACCGGACGCTGCCATGCACCGACACACCCAGGCCGCCACCGAAGACCACGCCGTCCATGAAGGCGACGAACGGCTTCGAGTAGGCCGCGATCGCGGCATTCACCTCGTACTCGTGCGTCCAGAACTGCAGCGGCACCACGGTGTTCGCGCGGATGCCGGCGTAGAGCAGCTTGATGTCGCCGCCGGCGCACAGCCCGCGCTCGCCGGCCCCGTCGATGAGCACCGCCGTCACCGCGGGGTCGTCCGCCCAGTCCCGCAGGGCGGCGTGCAGATCGCCGATCATCGTCGGGTTCAACGCGTTCATGCTGCGCGGCCGGTTCAGGGTCAGGTGCCCGAGTGCACCTTCCACCCGGGCCAGCACCTCGGGTTCACTCATCGGGCCACGGTAGCGGCCCGCTCCGGGTCAGCCCCCGGCGGGCGGGACGGCGGGCCGGTCGGGGTCGGCGTCGGGGCCGGCGTCGGGGTCGGAACCGGGGCCGGGGTGGGCGGCGGTTGGCAGCTGATCTTGACCTGCCCGTTGTAGACCGTGGTCGTGGTCTCACGGGTCAGTTCGTTGCCGGCGAGATCCCGGATGATCCGGGTGTCGTCGATCGAGAAGCCTTGCGTGCCGTTGGTGGCCCGACAGGTCTGGCCGTACGGGATGGTCTTCGTCGGCGCGTTGGTGAAGTCGTACCGGTCGCTGGAGACGGACTCGACCTCGACGGACTTGGTGCCCCAGAACCGCACCGTGATGTCGTCCGGAGTCCACACCGTCTGAACGAGCACCGCGGTCGCCGTGGGGTTGGTGAACTGGACGTCGATGATGCTGGTGCCGTCCTCGGCCTCGAACACGGTTGCCTCACGGCCGGCCGGATAGCGCGAGATGTAGAACGAGTGCGCCTTGTGCTCGACGTCGGCGAACCCGGCGAAGTAACTTGCGTTGTAGAGGGTGGTGGCGAACTGCGAGATGCCGCCGCCGACCGCCCGCGAGACGACCCCGTCCTGGATGATGCCGGCCTCGACATAGCCCTGGGCCGCGCTGCGCTGACCGGTGTAGCCGTTCAGCGAGAACGTCTCTCCCGGCTCGATGATCGCGCCCTGCACCTGCTCGGCGACGCGCTTGACGTTCTGTCCGGAGTCGGTGGCGAACCCACCGGTGGTGAACTCACTGACGACCTCCTTGATGCCCAGCGCCTCGATCGCGGCGGTGGTGACTTCAGGCGCAGCCGTCGTGTAGACGACGTCCATGGTCCGCTCCGGCGAACGGAGGGCGGCGGACAGCGCGGCGGCGGTGGCCGCGACGTCGAGGGTGCGCCCCTCGACCGCCGGGGTGATCACCGGGGCGTTGTCGACGATGGCGATGGAGGCGTTCACCGGGGGTATCTGCGCCGCCTCGGCCTGTGGCCGGAATGCGGGCTCCAGTGCGGCCTGGTCGACCGCGACGGTGAACCCGTCGGCCGCATCGGGGGTGATCGTCACGGCTGCGGCGATGGTCTCCTGCGCCACTGTGACGGGAGTGCCGGCGGCGGTCACGGTCAGCGGGCCGGACAGGACGGTGCGGACCTCGTCGGCCGCGGCCGCCAACCTTTCCGCCGACACCCGGACCGGCTGCTCGACGACGGGCAGGACCAGACCGCGAGCGGCGGCGGGGTCGCCGCCGGTCCAGGCCGCGGTGATCGCGGCGGTCGCGGCCGGCACGTCCAGCTGCTCCCCCGTCACCGGTTCGACCACGGCGACGTCGGTTCCGGTGACGGCCAGCTGACCCTCGACGGCGGCGACGTCGGACGCGGCGGCGATCGCCTGCAGGGCGGACGTGAGGGTCGGTCCGTCCACGGTGGCGATCAATCGCTCTTCCGACGTGCGGCCGAAGAGGGCGCCGATGCGGTCGAAGGGGTTCGCCGACCGGGTGCCGACGGCGGCGACCGAGGCGGCCACGTCGGTGGAGAGCCCTGCCGACACCGGGTCGAGCATGATGTCCTCGCCGTGCGAGGACATCGGGATCGGTGCCCGCAGATCGTCCAGGTCACGGTCCAGGCGCGCCTGCGCCTGCTCGGCGGTCATACCCCCGACGTCGACCCCGGCGATCATGGTGCCGCGCGCGAGGTCGTTCTTGGTCAGCAGCCAGTCGACCAGATACACCCCACCGAGCAGCACGAGCACCACTGCGGCGACGACAGCGACGGTCCGCCCCCGCCGGGTGGGAGATGCCTCGGGCTCGTCCTGTTCCAGCGGCAACACGTCAGCCTGATCGGCCTGATCGGCCCCGTCGCCGACCGGCGGCAGCACGGTGGTCGGCGACGGATCGGCGGCCGGCGCCCGCCCGGTGTCGGTGGCGTCCTGCGCCGGCACCCCCGTGATCGGCGAATGCTCGGTGGCGGGGACCACCGTGGTCGGCGTGTCGTCGGAGGTCGGGGTGTCGGACCCCGGAGTGGGACGGACGTCGTCAGGCAACGGAATGGATCCTCAGGTCGGCAACGGATGCCGACCGGGCGCGATCGGCCCAGCCGGCAGCTGACCACCGGGTCGAAGCGGTGGACCTCCATTGTCGCCGATGATGCCGGCGGGTGACGGGACCGGTGAGGTGAGTGACGTCATGACACGTCGACGCAACCTCGACGGCCCCACCGGTCGGAGCAGCGCGCGACCCGCCCGGTGACGTGGACGAGCCGGTTCAGGTTTGGTCGGTCAGCATCCGTCGCAGGTCGGCGGGGCTGACCTGCATCAGGTCGGCCAGCGCCCCCAGCGCGTCGTTGTCGAGGTTGACGACCTCGTCCTCGGTCGCTTCCGCGGCGCTCCCGCGACGCAGCCCGAACCAGCGCCGGACCGGGTCGAGCCGGGGATCGGTGCCGCGCATCAGCGGGGCCACCCGGACCCCGACGGAATCGGGGGCCTGGTCGGTGGCCGCACCCGCCACCTCGTGCTCGACCAGGGTCAGCAGGTGCCCGAGGTCCTCACCGAGCGCGCGGGCGATGACCCACAGCACGTCGATCCGCAGCGAGCGGTGACCCGTCTCGTAGTTGGCCAGGGCCGCCTTGGACACCAGCCCCTTGGTCCGGCCGGCCACATCGGCCTGGGTCAGCTTCTGGCGCCGACGCGATTCCCGGAGCTTCTCGGTCACCACCTGGGCGAAGCGCTGCTGGTCGTTGTTGGACAGGCCAGGGGGGTTCGCCATCACCTGCGTCATAGCGACTCTTCTCCTGCTCTGCCGACCCATTGCTGGACGTTGACCTTCACGGGTAATTCCCCTTGTTCTCGCTCTGCGCACTTCATGCTCTGCGCACCGAACCGCTCACGACACGACGCCGACGCCGGCCCCGGCGGAACTGCGCCGGGAGCGCCCTGTGACAGGTCACAGGACGTCCTCGTCCACTGCATCACTCCGCCGAACGCGAGCGATTGTCTCGCTCCCGGCCATCACACTATCGGACCTATAGTAGCGGGCGATTGGTCCGAAATTCACTCACTTCGCCCAATAAATCGACGGTGACGCCTCCATTGGCCAGTCCGAGGCACCCGATTGCCGACTTGAGCGCCAGATATCTCACTATGAGTAACCAGCATAGGGCTCAGCGGCCTCCGTGACGAGAGTGCCGAAAGATGCGCCCGCATGAGCCGCGCCGCCGAACCGGTGACACACGGCCGCAGAAGCCCCACCCAGGGGTGTCGAACGAGTGATGCCCTCACCGGGCGATCCGCGGGATGACGTCATAACGGCCGCTCGCAGCCCTCGGTGTCGGCAGTCGGGGAGGGGCCCAGGGAGCCGCCCCGGTTGGCGCCGCTCGCGGTGGCGGATCTGGACGCAGCCGACGACCCAGGCCGGGGGCACACCGTGGCAGCCACGCTGCGGGCAACTCGCCACGGCAGGACCAGCAGCGGACTCAGAGGTCGAACAGGGCCTTGCCGTACCAGTCGCCGGCGGCGGACAGCCCGGGCGGGACGGCGAAGAGCGCGCTGCTGACGTGCGCGACGTACTCGTTCATCAGATCCGACGACCCGAGGCGCGTCTGCAGCACGGCGAACTGGGCGTGCGCGTCGCGCTGGAAACAGATGAAGAACAGCCCGGCGTCGAGCAGACCGGTCCGGCTGTCCTGCCCGTCGGTGTAGTTGTAGCCGCGCCGCAGGATCCGCACGCCGCCGTTCTCCTCGGGGGAGGCCAGCCGGGCGTGCGCGGCGACGTCGATGGCCGGCCCGCTGCCGCTCGCCGCGACCGCCGCGAAGTCCAGCGGGGTGAACTCGGAGCCGCCGGACAGCGGGGCCCCGTCGCCCTTGACCCGGCCGAAGGTGCGCTCCTGGTCGGCCAGCGGCGCCGCGTCCCAGGCCTGGATCTCCATCCGCATCTTGCGGGCGACCAGATAGGTGCCCCCGGCCATCCACGGTTGGTCGGTGGTGTCGTCGACCCACACGTGCTCGGCGGTGGCCCCGGTGTCGTCCGCGTGGATGTTGTTGGTGCCGTCCTTGAAGCCGAAGAGGTTGCGCGGCGTGGACTGGCCGGCGCCGGTCGACGACGCCCGTCCGAAGCCGAGCTGCGACCACCGCATGGTCGCGACCCCGCGAGCCGCCCGGGCGAAGTTGCGGATGGCGTGGAACACCACCTGCGGGTCGTCGGCGCAGGCCTGCACACAGAGGTCGCCGTCGGAGATCTCCGGCCGCAGCACCGAATCACCCGGCAACCGGCCCAGCGGGCGCAACGCCGCGGGCATCTTGTCGGCGAGACCGAACCGGTCGTCGAACATGCCCGGACCGAACCCGACGGTCACCGTGAGCGAGTAAGGGCCCAGGTCGGACGCCTCACCGGTGTCCGGCGGCGGCTGCTCGGGCCGGACGTCGCCGCTGCGGACCGGCTGACCGGCGGTGAAACGGGCGGCCATCGCGGCCCAGGTGCCGAGCAGGTGGGCGACCGCGACCGGGTCGTCGGTCACCAGGTCGAAGGCCGCGAACATCAGCCGGTCCTGCTGAGCGGTGGTGACGCCGGCCTGGTGCGCACCGTAGAACGGCACCGTGGCCTGCGACCGGAGGGCGTCGAGGTCCGCGAGCGTCGGGGCGGCGGCGACCGGCGCCGGCGTGGACGCCCGCGCGACCGAGGACGCCGCCACCCCCGCGGCGGCACCGGCCGCGGTGAGGGCCGCACCGCCGAGGAAGCGGCGTCGGCTCGCCCGGCGCGGATCCACGGCTCCGTGCGGGGACCCGGTGGCGGGGTCGGTGGCACCGCCGGCCGCCGGGTGCCCGTAGGGGCAACCGGTCGGCGCCGGTCCGGCAGCGGGGGTCGGCGTCCCGTGCTCGCTGGTCATGCTCACGTCCTCGATGGCGGGGGTGCGGGGCGCCTGGACGGCGTCCCCATGGGGAAGGTCGGGGTCGCTCAGGCGGTGGCGATCTTCGACGGCACCGCGGACAGCGGCTCGATGACGGCCGACAGCGCGTGGGACAGCGCGGTGATCTCCGCGTCGCTGAGGTCGTCGTACAGGGTGAAACCGCCGATGACGGCCGGATCGCGGTGGGTGTCCAGCAGCGCCAGCAGCGCGTCGAACTTCCCGCTGACATTCGTGACCAGATCGGGGTCGATCCGGTTCATCGCCGGCTTCAGGGCGGCGAAGGCCTGCAGCGAACCCTCGACGTTGGCCTGGAAGTCGAGCAGGTCGATCTTGGAGTAGAACTCCTCCTCGCCGGTGATCTTGGAGCTCTGCACCTCGCCCAGCAGTGCGACGGCGCCGTTGGCCACCTCGTCGACCAGGTAACGGTCGCCGGCGGCGTCGGCCCGGGTGTTGGCCGACAGCTCGACGGTCCGGGACTGCAGCTCGGCGATGTCGGTCACCAGGGTGGCGGCCAGCGTCTCGGCGTCGGCGGTCGTGCCGCCCTCGAACAACAGCTGCTCGATCGGGTGGAAGCCGGTCCAGGCAGCCGGATCCTCGACGTCGCCGATGCGCAGGTCGATCGCCGGGTCGAGGTCACCGAACGACTCGGCGACGGGCTCGACCCGCTCCCAGTACGGGCGGGCCGCCGCGTAGGCGCTCTTCGCCGCAGTCACGTCACCGCCGTCGATCGCGGTCTTCAGGGTGTCGACGGCGGTGACGAGGAACCCGACCTGGGAGTCGATGTAGTCGGCGTAGTCGACGGTGGCCTGCTGCAGCAGGGCGGCGGTGTCGCCGGAGGTGACGGCCGCCTCGCCGGTGACGGTGAACGGCGTCCGGTCGGCACGGGCGCCGGGCAGTAGATCTCGTAGCTGCCGCCGTCGAGGGTGGCGCTGAAGGTGGCGTCGAAGCCGGGCGCCAGGTTCTCCCGCTCGCCCCGGATCCGCTGGTCCGACAGCAGCTCGACCTCGCTGACCCCGACCGCGTCGACGTTGCGCACGTTGAAGGTGACCGCACCGGCGGCCAC
Source organism: uncultured Actinomycetota bacterium (assembly GCA_963700115.1). GTDB lineage: Bacteria > Actinomycetota > Actinomycetes > Mycobacteriales > Nakamurellaceae > Nakamurella. The sequence goes on from OY969473.1 coordinate 3,330,378, forward strand.
GGTGTCGGGGCTCGCGACGCAACCGCCGGCGTCGGTGATCGCTACGTCGACGACGGCCTCACCAACGGTGCCGGTCGGCGCCGGACCGGAGATCGCCGGTGACTCAAAGGACGCGGCGGAGCTTCCGCCGGTGGGCTCGGTGGAACCGGTGGGCGTGGACGCACATCCCGCGAGCACCAGGCCGGCCAGGCCGGCAGCGGTCAGGGTGCGCAGGCGGGGAGACCGGGTGCGGAAGGTCGGCACGGCAGACATGGGTGTGTGCTCTTTCTGCTGATGACAGGGCGGGAACGAGGGTCAGTGGGTGCTGACGGGTTCGGGTCGGCGGGCCGGTGGCGCAGCCCGGGGCGCGGCCGGTCGGCGGGTCAGCAGCCGGACCCCGAAGGCGAGGAGGACGAGGGCGGCCACGCCGAGAAGCGCGGGCACGACCTTCTTCCAGACCTCGGCGCGCTGCACCGCACGGTCCCCCTCGGCGGCGGCGGCGAACCGCTCGGCGCTGACCGCGACGGTCGCCGCGGTGGTCACGTCGGCGACGACGCCGACCGACACCGGAACCCCGGTGGAATTGACCACCTGCAGGGAACGCCTGAGGTGGGTCTGTGCGTCGAGCAGCACACCGGACGCGGCGTCGCGACTGACCGTGACGCGCCACGAGTCCAACCAGGTCGCCGGCAGGTCGGCGGTGCGGTCGGCACCGGTGAGCCCGACGGGCAGGCGGCCCCCGGTGAGCGCGGCGATGTCTGCGCCGGAGACGGTCGCCGGCAGGTCGGGAGCGATCGCGGGGGTGGAGACCGGCGCCGACTCGTAGCGGCTCACGGTGACGCCGGCGACCATGCCGGCCCCGGCCAGGGCGAGCGGGACGTCGCCGCCGACCGCGAATCGGGCGTCGGATCCCCCGTCGGCGGACGCGGTGACGGTGGCTTCGAGGCCGCTGCCGGTGACGTCGTGCACGGTGACGCCGGTGTGGCCGGTGTAGGCGCGGCCGGCGTCGGCGCCACGGCCGGCACCCGCCCCGACGACGCCGAATCCGGCTCCCGAGACCGCGGACGGCCCGGCCGGGACGGTCATCGCGAGGACCACCGCGGTGGCGGCGAGGACCGCACCCGCGCCGAGCAACACCCGGGCGGCCGCCGGGCGGGCCAGCCGGCGGCTCCGCGGCCACAGGACGACGAGCAGCATCGGGATGACGTACAGCAGCCACGCCACCACCTGCACGACCACCGGCTGCGGCTGGATGCCCAGCACCCCGCCGAGGAGCGACGCCTGCACCGAACCCGGCCGGACCAGCCAGCTCAGGTCGACCACCGGCTGCTGGCCGACGGTCAGCCAGGCCGCCTCGTGGGCGGCCTGCAGGGCGGACATGACCAGCCCGCCGGCGACGAGCACCAGCACGATGCCGGTCAGCCGGAAGAAGCGGGACAGGTTGAGCCGGGTGCCGCCGCGGTAGACGAGGTATCCGAGCACGATGGCGACGGCGAGTCCGAGGATCACGCCCGCCGCCGCGGACAGCGGTGACACCGCAGTGCCGAACGCGGCCAGCAGGAACACCGACGTCTCGAAGCCCTCGCGCAGCACGGCGAGGAAGGCCATCGAGATCAGCGCCAACGCCGAGCCGTGGGCGAGCGCACCGGCCGCGGCCGATTCGAGCTCACCCTTCAGCCCCCGCGAGTGGCTGTTCATCCACAGGATCATGGAGGTGACCGTCACGACCGCGATGACGGCCACGACGCACTCGAGCATCTCCTGCTGGCGCTGCGGCAGGTGCGCGTCGACCACCGACAGGGTGATCCCGCCGGCCAGGCAGAGGGCCGCAGCGGCACCGACGCCGATCCACATCCGACGCAGCGCCCGACCGGCGTCCGCCCCGCCGTTGCGGCGCAGGAAGGCGGCGACGATACCGACGATGAGCGAAGCCTCGAGGCCTTCGCGCAGGCCGATGACGAACGTGGTGAGCACGATGCCTGCTTCCGCTGCCGGACCGGGGGCATCCGGCGAGGACCGCGGCCCGGCGATGCCCGGAACCGCCGACCTTAGGCGGCCCTAAGTAAGGTGAGGCTAACACAACCCCCGGCCCCGCTGCATCGTGGCGCGGACCACCCTCGACGCGCATCCGGAGGGAGGTCCACGCCGTGCGCGATAAGCTCCCCGGAATGACCATTCGGCCCATCGTGATCTGCGGTGAACCCGTCCTGCACCGACCGACGACCCCGGTGACGCTGTTCGACGACGAGCTCCGGAGCTTCGTCGACGACCTCTTCGAGACCAACACCGCCGCCCACGGCGCGGGCCTGGCCGCGAACCAGGTCGGCGACCCCCGGCGGGTGTTCATCTACGACTGCCCCGACGACGAGGGCGTCCGCCACCGCGGCTACGTCGTCAACCCGAGCATCGACGACCTCGCCGATCCCGGAGACCATGCCCGACCCGGACGACGACTGGGAGGGCTGCCTGTCCGTACCCGGCGAGAACTATCCGACCGGCCGGGCCGCCTGGGCCAAGGTGACCGGCGTCGACACCGATCAACAGCCCGTCGAGGTCGAGGGCACGGGGTTCTTCGCCCGCTGCCTCCAGCACGAGGTCGACCACCTCGACGGCTACCTCTACATCGACCGGCTGATCGGCCGGCACCTGCGGGCCGCCCGCAAGATGGTCAAGGCGAACGGGTGGACGAGGCCCGGTCTGACCTGGATGCCCGGGGTGGACAAGGACCCGTTCGGCCACTGAGCCGATGTCCCGGCCCGCACCGGAACGGTTGTGTTGTCAGGGTTTCCGCCGCGGCGGGGGTCGGCGGCCCCACGGCAGGACGACGACGCGACGATAGGGTTGCGGGTGTGACGGCCACCGAGACACCTGCCCGGACGACCGCGTCGATGGTCGTGGTGGCCAATCGGCTGCCGTTCGACATCGAGAAGCACGCCGACGGGACGACCACCACCCGGCAGTCCCCCGGCGGTCTGGTCACCGCGCTGGAACCCATCCTGAGTCGCCGTGCCGGTGCCTGGATCGGCTGGTCGGGCACCGCCGACCACGACCTCGAGCCGGTGCTCGCCGACCAGCTGACGCTGCGAACCGGTACCGCTGTCGGCGGCCGAGGTGCACGACTACTACGAGGGCTTCTCCAACGGGACGCTGTGGCCGCTGTACCACGACGCCGTGGCGTCGACTCGGAGTTCCACCGGGACTGGTGGGAGAGCTACGTCGCGATCAACCAGCGGTTCGCCGACCGGGCCGCCGAGGTGGCCGCCCCCGGCGCGACCGTCTGGGTGCACGATTACCAGCTGCAGCTCGTCCCGGCGATGCTGCGCCGGCTGCGCAACGACGTGCGCATCGGCTTCTTCCTGCACATCCCGTTCCCGCCGGCCGAGCTGTTCAACCGGCTGCCGTGGCGTACCCAGATCATCAAAGGCCTGCTCGGCGCCGACCTGATCGGCTTCCAGCTGCCCGGCGGCGCCCGCAACTTCGTGCGGCTGGCCCGCAGCCTGGTCGACGTGACGGGCAAGGGCTCGCGGCTGTTCTACGAGGGCCGCACCGTCCGGGTCGACGCGTTCCCGATCTCGATCGACTCCTCGGCCCTGGCCGACCTGGCCGCGGAGCCCGAGGTGCTGGAGCGGGCCCGGCAACTGCGCGCCGAGCTGGGCAACCCGCGGCGGATCATCCTCGGCGTCGACCGGCTGGACTACACCAAGGGCATCAACGTCCGGCTGCAGGCCTTCGCCGAGCTGCTGGCCGAGAAGGACCCGTCCGTCGAGGGCACGGTGATGGTGCAGATCGCCACCCCGAGCCGCGAGCGCCTCGAGTCCTACATCCGGATGCGCGAGGAGATCGAGCGACAGGTCGGCGCGATCAACGGCAACTACGGCCGGATCGGCGCTCCCGCGGTGCACTACCTGCACCAGTCCCTGCCCCGCGAGGACCTGTCCGCCTTCTACGCCGCGGCCGACGTGATGACGGTGACGCCGCTGCGCGACGGGATGAACCTGGTCGCCAAGGAGTACGTCGCCGCCCGGGTCAACGGCGGCGGTGTGCTGCTGCTGAGCGAGTTCACCGGGGCGGCCAAGGAACTCAAGACCGCGCTGATGGTCAACCCCTACGACACCGACGGGGTCAAGGACGCGCTGCGCCAGGCGCTGACCATGCCGCCGGCCGAGGCGCGCCGGCGGATGCGGTCGCTGCGGCGGCACGTCCTCATCAACGACGTCGACAAGTGGGCCCGCCGCTATCTCACCGCGCTGGAGGGTCAGCCCGACCAGCTCACCGACGCGACCGGCCGGCTGCCCGACGACGTGGTGGCCGCGATGCACGACGTCGCGTCGACCACCCGACTGCTGGTGGCGGTCGATTTCGACGGCACGTTGGCACCGATCGTCGACGACCCGGCGGCGGCCCGCCCGCTGCCGCGGTCGATGGAGGCGCTGCACCAGCTGGCCGTCGGTGACCGGCACCGAGGTCTGCGTCATCTCCGGCCGGGCCCGCGCGCTGCTGCCCGAGCTGCTCGACGACGACGTCAGCGACCTGCACCTGGTCGGCAGTCACGGCGCCGAAGGTGTCGACGACCGACCCGGCCGCCGAGGGCACCCTGGAGCTGACCCCGACGGCCCGCAAGCGGTTGGGCGAACTGCTCCGGTCGCTGCAGCAGATCGCTGCCGAGCACCACGGAGTGGCCCTGGAGATCAAGCCGACCGGCGTCGCCGTGCACCTGCGGGGCGCCGGCGAACGCGCGTCGGCGGCCGTCGCGGCCGAGGTCGAGGACGGCCCGGCGACCTGGCCGGGGGTGCATCTGCTGCGCGGCAAGCAGGTGCTGGAGTTGACGGTGATCTCCACCGACAAGGGCCGCGCGGTGGAGTCGCTGCGCAAGCAGTACCACGCCACCGCGGTGATCTACGTCGGCGACGACATCACCGACGAGAACGCCTTCGCGGCGCTGCGGCCCGACGACCTCGGCGTCAAGGTCGGCGGCGGGACCACCGCCGCGGACGTCCGGGTGGCCGACCCCGGGGCGGTCGCGGATCTGCTGACCGTGCTGACCTCGATCCGGCAGCGGGTCAGCCGCCGACTGGCGGCCAGCGCCGCGTCAGTCACCGACGACGACTGACGCCCCGCCGACGAGCGGGCGGGCGAGCCGGTGACCGGACCTCAGCTGCCGGCGGGCGGGTGCTGGTCCGGTCGGCGTTCCTGCTCGACGGCCGGCGGCTCGTGCGGGTGCGGCCGCGCCTTGCCGGGGTGCGCCCGGGTCTCGCTCGGTTGACCCTGGGTCTCGGCCGGTTGCGCCTGCTCCCGACGGGTGCGCCGCCCGGACAGCCAGAGTGCGAGCAGGCCCAGGACGAGGGCGGCGACGGCGATCACCAGCATCGTGCCCAGCGCGGGCACGCCTGCCGACACCACCGGTGTCGCCATCTCGCTGTCCCCCTGTCCGTCAGGTCCGCGGAGCCGCAGTCGTGGATCCGGGGAGGAACTCCGTCGGCAGGACGACCCGGCGGCCACCCTGACCCGGATTCTTCTCCAGCAGCAGCTGACCGGCCCGGCGGCCCTTCTCGACGAACGGCTGATGGACGGTGGTGAGCCCCCGGACGATGGCGTCGTTGACGCCGTCGAACCCGGTGACGGCCACGTCCTGCGGCACCCGCTGGTGCCGCCGGTCCAGCTCCTGCAGTACCCCGAAGGCGAGCACGTCCGACGTGGTGATGATCGCCGTCAGCCCCGAATCCAGGCTGAGCAGCTCCGCCGCCGCGGACGCACCGGCCTCGATGGAGTTGTCGAACCGCTCGACCACGGGGATCCGGTCCCAGGCCACCCCGGCCGCGGTGAAGGCGGACCGCAGTCCGGCCAGCCGGTTGCGCTGGGCGTGGTAGCGGGCCCGGGCCTGCCGCTCGAGATCCACCGGACCATCACGGTGCGCCCGGCCCAGCCGCATGCAGGCGACCCCGATCCGACGGTGCCCGAGGGCGATCAGGTGTTCGGCGACCGCCCGCATCGCCTTCTCGTCGTCGATACCGACCGAGTCCACACCGGTCACGACCGGCTGGTCGCAGATCACCGTGGGGACGCCGCGGGCCAGCACCGCTTCCAGGTGCGGATCCTCGTCGGCCATCGCGAACGCGACGAAGCCGTCGATGGACGCGGCGGCGACCGCAGCGACGTCCTCGGCGTCCGGATCGGCCGGTACCAGCAGCAGCCCGACGCGCGCTTTGTCACATTCCTCGGTGAGTCCCTGCAGGAAGGCGACAGCGACCGGGTCGCGCACGGCGTAGGACACCTTGTCGGCCAGGACCAGCCCGATCGCTCCCGCGCGCTTGGTCCGCAGCGACCGGGCGACCGGGTCGGGGCCGGGATATCCCAGGGCGCGGGCGGCTTCCAGGATGCGCGTCCGGAGCTGGGCCGACAGCTGTTCCGGCCGGTTGTAGGCGTTGGAGACGGTGGTGCGGGAGATCCCCAGTTCGGCCGCCAGCGACGCCAGGGTCGCAGGCGGCCGCCGCCGGGGTGAACGGTCCATGGGAGCACGCTAGCGCCCGCCGGGTCACCGACGGACGGTGCGTCGTCCGGCTGGAGCGCGATGATGGCGGATCACCGCGCCGTCGTCGCCCCTGGAGCTGCGAGAAATCGTTTTCTCGAAACCCTTGGCAACCGCAGTCCGGGCCGCTAGCGTTACCTCCGACAGCCACTCCCTGTGGCTCAACGCACATCGTGCAGGTGACGCGACCCCCGGCCGCCCGCACCGCCACGGCACCGCATCGACGACGAAGGAGCACCACCCGATGGCAAACGTCACCTACGAGAACGCCTCGCGGATCTACCCGGGCAACCCGCCGGTCAAGGCGGTCAACCGGGTCAACCTCGACATCGCCGACGGCGAGTTCCTCGTTCTGGTCGGCCCGTCCGGCTCCGGCAAGTCCACCGCGCTGCGCATGCTCGCGGGCCTCGAGGAGGTCAACGAGGGCCGGATCCTCATCGGTGGCCGCGACGTCACCAACCTGCCGCCGAAGAACCGCGACATCGCGATGGTGTTCCAGTCCTACGCCCTGTACCCGCACATGTCGGTCGCCGACAACATGGGCTTCGCGTTGAAGCTGCGCGGCGTCGCCAAGGACGAGATCGCCAAGAAGGTCAAGGAGGCCGCCGGCCTGCTCGACCTGGTCCAGTACCTCGACCGCAAGCCCAAGGCCCTCTCCGGCGGTCAGCGCCAGCGCGTCGCGATGGGCCGCGCCATCGTGCGTGAGCCCTCCGTCTTCCTGATGGACGAGCCGCTGTCGAACCTGGACGCCAAGCTCCGCGTCGAGACCCGCGCCAACATCGCCGAGCTGCAGGCCCGCCTGGGCACCACCACCGTCTACGTGACCCACGACCAGGTCGAGGCCATGACCATGGGTCACCGGGTCGCCGTCCTGCAGGCCGGTGGCTTCCTGCAGCAGGTCGACACCCCGCGCAACCTCTACGACCGCCCGGCCAACGTCTTCGTCGCGGGCTTCATGGGATCCCCGTCGATGAACCTCTGCAAGGCCAGGCTCGTCGAGGGTGGCGTGCAGTTCGGCAGCGAGGTCGTGCCGCTCAAGCCCGAGGTGTGGAACGAGGCCAAGGCCGCGAACCTGACCGAGGTCACGTTCGGTGTCCGCCCCGAGGCCGTCGAGCTGTCGTCGGAGGGCATGCCGGTCATCGTGGACCTGGTCGAGGAGCTGGGCGCGGACGCGTTCGTCCACGGCCACACCCCCGACGGCGACCGGATGGTCGTCCGGGCCGACGCCCGCGTGCAGCTTTCCGGCGGCTCCACCGTCAAGGCGCACGTCACCGACCTGAACAACATCCACGTCTTCCACCCGGAGACGGGCGAGCGCCTCGGTGCGTCCGCCGGCCACTGATCCATCCGCGGCCTGCCGCAACCTGATGTAGCCGACCACAGGGCCGGGCCTCGGAGCGATCCGGAGTCCGGCCCTGTGGCATTCAAGGCTGCGGCACACCCGGGGTCGCCCCGTCCCTCGATCCTGTTCGCCGCCCCACAACCGGATCCTGGCGGCTTCTTCCGATCGGGAAGGCCGGGCCATGATCTGCAGCCGGGATTGGGGCGGGGTCCGGCCGTGGCGCCCGAGGGGTGGCCGGGCGTCGGTGCCCGCCCGCTCGCGTCCGGGGATTTGCCTCCGCCCGCGACGATGCGCTGTAATGGGAACCGTTCCCATTATTGATTGAGAGTCCTGTGAACCTCCGTCGCACCGCCCTGCCCCTCGCCATGGCCGGCAGCCTGTTCCTGGCCGCCTGCAGCTCGGCCGCTTCCCCCGCCGCGAGCTCGGCCGACACCGTCGGCGGCACCTCGCTCTCCGTCGTCGCCTCGACCAACGTCTGGGCCTCGGTGGCCCGCGCCGTCGGCGGCGACAGCGTCGCCGTGACGTCGATCCTCGACGACCCGAGCGCCGATCCGCACTCCTTCGAGGCGAGCCCCAAGGTCAAGCTGGCCATGAGCGAGGCCGCCGTCGTCATCGTCAACGGCGGCGGCTACGACGACTGGGCGGTCTCCACCGCGGAGTCGCTGGACCCGTTGCCGGAGATCATCGACGCCAGCCGGGATTCCGGACTCGACACCTCGGTCGAGGGTTTCAACGAGCACGTCTTCTACGACCTCGACGCGGTCGGCGAGGTCGCCGACGCGATCGCCGCGAGGCTGGCCGCCGCGGATCCCGCACAGGCCGGGACGTTCACCGACAACGCCGCGACCTTCACCGCCGCGCTCGGCGAGCTGAAGGGCGAGATTGCCGCCCTCGGCGCGAAGCACCCGGGCACCGAGGTCGTCGTCACCGAGCCGGTCCCCGGCTACCTGATCGAGACGCTGGGCTTCGCCGACGTCACCCCGCCGTCGTTCTCCGAGGCCGTCGAGGCCGAGTCCGAGGTCTCGGTCAAGGACCTCGCCGACACCGAGGCGCTGCTCACCTCGAAGACCGCGACGCTGCTGTTCAACAACACCCAGACCGGCGGGCCGGTCACCGACCAGCTGGTCGCGGCGGCCGGATCGGCAGGGGCCGGCGTCGTCGGCGTCACCGAGACCCTGCCTGCCGACGTCACCGACTACCTGACCTGGATGCGCGACAACCTCGCCGAGGTCGCGACCGCGCTGGGCGACAGCGCGTGACCGGAGCCGGGCCGCGCATCGCCCCGGTGCGCCCGTCCGGCGACGGATCCGGCAGCGGCCCCGAGGCGGACGAGCCGGCGGGCGGGGTGCAGGGTGATACAACAGTGACCGACATGACTGCGACGAGGGACCGGACGCCGACCCGGTCCGCGGTCTCGCTGCGCGGGGCCCGCCTCGCCTACGGCGACCACGTCCTGTGGGACGGCCTCGACCTGGACGTCGCCCCCGGTGAGTTCGTCGCGGTGCTCGGCCCCAACGGGGCGGGCAAGACGTCGCTGCTGCGGGTGCTCCTCGGCCAGACCGCACTGGCCACGCGGATCGGTGGAGGTCGGCGGTCGGCCGGTCCGCCGGGGATCGTCGCGCATCGGCTACGTCCCGCAGCAGAAGAGCTTCGACCCCGGGCTGCCACTGCGGGCGCGGGATCTCGTGGGCTTCGGTCTGGACGGTCATCGCTGGGGGGTCACCTGGCCCAGCCGGACCCGCCGCGCGCGGATCGAGCACGCGCTCGCCGAGGTCGGGGCGCTGGCCTACGCCGACGCTCCGGTCGGGTTGCTGTCCGGCGGCGAGCAGCAGCGGCTGCGGATCGCCCAGGCCCTCATCACCGAACCCGACGTACTGCTCTGCGACGAGCCCCTGCTGTCGCTGGACCTGTCCCACCAGCGGTCGGTCAGCGACCTGATCGACGAACGCCGCCGGGCCACCCGGACCGCCGTGCTCTTCGTGACGCACGAGATCAACCCGATCATGGACAAGGTCGACCGCGTCCTCTACCTGGCCAACGGCCGGTTCCGGATCGGCACCCCCGCCGAGGTGATGTGCACCGAGGTGCTCAGCGACCTCTATCAGGCGCATGTCGAGGTCGTCACCGTCGCCGGCCGGTTGATGGTGCTCGGGGTCGAGCAGGAACCACACCACCACGACCACGGGGACCACGGATGACCGGCGACGCCACCGGACTGGCCCGGTTCCTGTCCTTCACCGATTTCTGGGAGCTGCTGCCGCTGGTCACGCTGTCGCTGGCCGCCGCCGTCGGAATGGGCGTGATGGCCGGCGTCGTGGGGCCGATGGTGCAGGCCCGTGACCTCGCCTTCGCCGTCCACGGCATCGCCGAGCTCTCCTTCACCGGCGCCGCCGCCGCGCTGCTGCTGGGTGCCTCCGTCGTCAGCGGATCGCTGGTCGGCTCGTTGATCGCGGCCGTCACCTTCGGACTGCTCGGGCTCCGCGCCCGGGAGCGCAACTCCGCCATCGGCGTCGTGATGGCCTTCGGGCTCGGTCTCGGCGTGCTGTTCGCCGCGATGTACACCGGCCGGACGGCCAACAAGTTCGGCGCCCTGGTGGGCCAGCCCAGCGCCGTGACCGGCGACGCCCTCGGCGTGCTCGCCGTGGTGGCCGTCATCGTCATCGGCTTCATGGTGCTGCTGTGGCGGCCGCTGTTCTTCGGCTCGGTCGATCCCGACGTCGCGGTCGCCCGGGGTGTGCGCCTGGGTCTCGTCGGTCCGGCCTTCATGCTGCTGCTCGGCCTCACCGTGGCGATGGCCGTGCAGGTCATCGGGGCACTGCTGGTGCTGTCGTTGCTGATCACCCCCACCGCGGCGGCCTCGCGGGTGACGGCGTCGCCGTTGAAGGTCACCGTGCTGTCGATCCTGTTCGCCACCGTCTCGGCGGTGGGCGGCGTGCTGCTGGCCCTGTCGCCCGGCCTGCCGATCAGCCCGTACGTCACCACGCTGTCGTTCCTCATCTACCTGATCTGCCGGTTGATCGGTCGTCGCCGGACGCGCCGGGGCTGGGGCGCCCGTAGCGGCCGCCGTCAGCCGGTGTCCGCAGGCAGCGTGTAGTCGAAGCGGACCCGCTCCGGGTCGCTCGCGGTCAGCAACGCACCGCCGCCGGCGATACCGGCGAGGCCGCCGGTGCCGCTGCCCGGGACGATCGTGAAGTGCTCGTCGCTGCGCGTGGCGCCCCCGCTGGTGGTGGCCCCGTGCGCGAAGTTGAAGGTGCCGCCGTGGCCGTCGACGCTGCCCTCGAAGGACTCCATCGCGACGTAGCTGCCGACGCCGGTCTCCTCGGAGAACGCGTAGCTGAACTGGGTCTCGGACCTGCCCTGCACCGCACCGGTGTAGGCCTTGACCATGTGGACGTGCCCGACGCCGACCGCCGTGGCGATCTCCGGCCGGTGCTCGGTGGGAGTGAAGGCGGAGACGGTGTACGTGCCCTCGGCGGTGTGTGTCGTCATGTCCGGGCACGCTAGACCGCCGCACCGACAGTGCCCTGTAGGAGCCGCCGGCCGCGAGCCGCTGCCCGGTGAGACCCGGCCGGTGACACCCCCGCCGGTGCCGGCTCAGCCGGGTTCGGGCGGGCGGTGCCGGTCGACGGCGGCGGCCGCGGCCGCCGGCACCGCGGCCGGCATCCCGCCCGACTCGAGGCGGTAGCGGGATCCGTAGGCCGCGATCACCGCCGCCTCGACCGCCGCCCCCGTCACCCCGGGCACCGCGTCTTCGGCCGCGCCGGTCGTCTCCGGCCGCCAGGTCAGCCCCAGGTGCGCGTACGCCGGGACGAGGACGTCGCGGACCGCGGCGGCCCCGGTGACCACGATCATCGAGCTGAACAGCCAGCCTCCGGGGATCAGCCGCTGGGCGGTGCCGACGAGCTTGTGGCCGGCGCCGTCGTGCACGCTGAACTCGCCCGGGCAGTACTCCCCCGGCACCTCGCCGACCCCCGCCGGCACCCCGACGGTCCGCAGCGCCTCCGCCAACAGCCCGCCGAATTCGGTGAAGCGTCCCCGGATGTCGATGCTGCCGCGGGGGGCCGCGGCGACGTGGTCGAGCCCCAGGCAGCCCGGGTGGTACGCCGTGGCGCGGCCGCCCGGTCCACGCCGCACCGCGGCGAAGCCGGCGGCGCGGACGGCCCGGACCGCTTCACCGATCCCGGGGGCCAGGCAGTCCCGGGCGCTGAACGCCACCGTGGGCCGCGGCCGGTAGAGCCGCAGCGCCGCGCCGCTGCCGCGCCCGGCCAGCAGCCGCATCCAGGCCGGGCCGATCGCGATGTCCTGCAGGGGCTCCCACGAGGCCGGGTCCCGGACCAGGGTCAGCGTCTCCTGGGACATCGGCACATCGTGTCATGGAGTATCGACAGACCCGCCACCCGCGAGCCGATCACGACGACCACCGTCGATCTCGACGGTGTACCGCAGGTCGGGCCCGAAGGCGCGTTCCGTGTGCCGCGGCACCAGCGTCGAGGTTGTGGTCCCACGTCGTACCGCACTACCAGCGAGCCGGGAACTCGGGCGGGCACTCGGGTGTCCCCAGGTACCGGACCGCAGTCCGGACCGGGATCAGAGCCGGCGCCGCCGCCGGGCCACCTCGGCGAGCACGACGCCCGCGGCGACGGACGCGTTGAGCGACTCCACCGAACGGGCCATCGGGATCGAGATGGTGGCGTCACAGGCGCTGATGGTCAGCCGGGCGAGGCCACGCCCTTCGGAGCCGACGACGATGCACCAGCGGGCCGGTGGCGAGATCGAAGTCGTCGGTCGTGGTCGTGCCGTCGGCGTCGAGCCCGACGATCATCGCGCCGGTGGCGGCGAAGTCCTTGAGGGTGCGCACCAGGTTGGTGCACCGGGCCACCGGGATGCGGGCAGCGGTACCGGCGGAGGTACGCCAGGCCGAGGCCGTCATGCCGGCCGAGCGCCGCTCGGGCACCACGACGCCCTGCGCGCCGAACGCCGCCGCCGACCGCACGATCGCGCCCAGGTTGCGGGGGTCGGTGACGCCGTCGACGGCCACCAGCAGCAGCGGGGTGCCGGACGCGGCGGCCGCGGCGACCAGGTCCTCCGGGTGCGCGTAGTCGTACGGCGGCACCTTCAGCGCCAGGCCCTGGTGGATGCCGTTGCCGGTCAGCCGGTCCATCTCGCCGCGGCTGATCTCCAGCAGCGCGATACCGCGGTCGGCGGCCTCGTGGACGGCCTCGGTGACCCGCTCGTCGGCGGACAGCCCCTGCGCGACGTACAGCGCCGTCGCGGGCACGCCCGCGCGCAGCGCCTCGACGACCGGGTTGCGGCCGATCACGGTCTCCGGCAGTTCGCCCTTGCCGGTGCGGGCGGCGCGGCGGGTGCCGCCGCCCCGGGCCTCGGCCTTGGCGGCCCGGACGGCGCGCTTGGCGGCCGGGTGGTAGGAGCGCTCCTCGGCGGGCGGGGTCGGGCCACGGCCCTTGAGCCCACGGCGGGCCTGGCCGCCGGAACCGACGACCATCCCCTTCTTGCTGCCGGTCTTGCGGACAGCGCCCTTGCGCTGCGAATTGCCTGCCATGTCAGTTCTTCCGTCGGTGCTGCGAATTCATGAGTGGGGTGGGTCAGTGACCGGCCAGCGCCCAGGTGGCGCCGTCGCGGTTGTCCTGGACGACGAACCCGGCCGCCGCGAGCTGGTCGCGGATCCGGTCGGAGGTGGCGAAGTCCTTGGCGGCGCGGGCGGCGGCCCGCTGCTCGAGCAGGCCGCTGACGAGGGCGTCGGTGGCCGCGAGCAGACCCTGGTCGGTCGCCACCGGCCGCCCACTGCGCGTCGAACGGATCGGTGCCCAGGACGGCCAGCATCGACCGGACGGCCACCGCGTGCTGCACCGCCGCGGTCCGGTCGCCGGCCTCCAGCGCGGTGTTGCCGAGCCGGATGTGCTCGTGCACCACGGCCAGCGCCCGCGGCACGTGCAGGTCGTCGTCCATCGCGGTCGCGAACTCGGCGGGGATGTCCCCGAGCTCGACCTCGCCGGCCCGGTCGGCGACCCGGCGCAGGAACGCCTCGATCCGGTCGAAGGAGGTCACCGAGTCGTCCAGGGCGGCCTGCGAGTACTCGATCGGCGACCGGTAGTGGGCGCTGATCAGGTAGAACCGCAGCGCGATCGCCCGGGTGTGGGCGGTGATGGCCGGCACCGTCTCGGTGTTGCCGAGCGACTTGCTCATCTTCTCGCCGGCCAGCGTGACCCAGTGGTGGTGCATCCAGAAGTTCGCGAAGTCGTCGCCGGCCCCGACGGACTGGGCGCGCTCGTTCTCGTGGTGCGGGAAGACCAGGTCCAGGCCGCCGCCGTGGATGTCGAACCGCCGGCCGAGGTAGGTGCGGGCCATCGCCGAGCACTCGATGTGCCAGCCCGGCCGGCCCGGGCCCCACGGCGAATCCCAGAACGGCTCGCCGGGCTTGGCGCCCTTCCACAGGGTGAAGTCGGCCGGGTCGCGCTTGCCGGTGCCCGCGGACTCGCCCTGGCTCAGTTCGTCGAGCTTCTGACCGGAGAGCGCCCCGTAGCTGTCGAGGGTGCGGACGGCGAAGTAGACGTCACCGTCGGCGGCGTAGGCGTGCCCGGCGTCGACGAGCTGCGCCGATCATCGTGATCATCTGCGGGATGTGGCCGGTGGCGCGCGGCTCCACCGACGGCTTGCGGCAGCCGAGGGTGTCGTAGGCGTCGTTGAAGACCCGCTCGTAGGTCGTCGCCCACTCCCACCAGGGCCGGCCGGCGGCGGCGGCCTTGACCAGGATCTTGTCGTCGATGTCGGTCACGTTGCGGACGTAGGTGACGTCGAGGCCGCGGTGGGTCAGCCAGCGCGCCAGCACGTCGAAGACGAGGCTGGACCGGGTGTGCCCGATGTGCGGCGCGCTCTGCACGGTGGCGCCGCAGACGTACATCGAGACGGCTGCCGGGGACGAGCGGCGTGAAGGGCCGCACCGACCGGGTCGCGGTGTCGTACAGGGAAAGAGCCACGGGGGAACCCTACCGGTCAGGCCCGACGGGCCCGGCTGACCTGCGAGGCGACCGGTTCGGGTACGAGCCTTCCGTCTCGATCCGCAGGTGCTCCCCGCGCACTCCGGCCCGGCAGACGGGGACGTGCGTCGACACCGATGCGACCGGCGGCCCGGAGCAGTTGAGCGTCGCTGCGAGCCGCTCGAGGGCGTCGCCCGGGCGGCGTCGACCCGGCGGCCACCCCCGCGCGGCGACGGAAGAGCGCGGCCCGGCGCGCGTCGTGGGCGCCGGCGTCTCTCACGCCGAGTCCTGAACTCAGCGTAGGTGCCTGTTGACGGCGGGTTAAATGTCGCCCGCCCGGGCGGCGGTGCGTAACGAAGCCAGGGCCGAATGCGACGCACTACACATCAGGCCCGGCTGTCGCCAGCCGAACCGGCCTCATTGTTCACCCAGCGTCACCGAACCGCCCGCAGTTTTCACCCTGTGCAATAGATGTGTCCAGCGTTACAGTCGTTTCACGCGATGCCGCACCACCCGCCCGCTCCCGGGGCCGCGCCCGTCGACACCGTGCGAGCCGCTCTCGACCCCGCCTCCGGGGCGACGGGCAGACGTTCCCACCGCACCGCGGCGAACCCCGCAACGGACACGGTGAACGCCCTCCGGGCAGCCGTTCCCGCCGTCACCGTCCCGCCCGAGAACCACCCGTTGCACCCGTCCCACCGTCCAGCAGACCCCCTCGGGGAGCGAGCCGAAGGCCTCACATGACCACATCACCGTTCGTCGCGTCACACCACCCGGCGGTCGGCGGCTACCAGCCGTACGACACCTCGATCCCGGCCCGCCGGCCCGGTCGGCCCTTCGTGCCCGCGCCCGTCATGAGCGGTGTCGTCCGCGCCCCGGAACCCGACAACGACCAGCTCAAGGTCGCCGACGCGGTGCTGGAGCTGCTGCGCACGGTCAACCAGAACGGCCTGCGGACCTCCTCCTGACCCCCGTCCGGGGACGCGTCCTCGGCGGCCGTCCCGGTCGCTGTGCTGCGGTCGATCCGCGCCGCGAACCACTACCCTTTCCGGGTGTCGTCCCGCATCGTCCTGGCCACCGACGGATCCTGCCTGTCCAACCCCGGGGGTCCCGGCGGCTGGGCGTGGGTGGTGTCCGAGACCTGCTGGGCCGCCGGCGGCAGTCCGAGCACCACCAACCAGCGCATGGAGCTGCAGGCCGTCGGCGAGGCCGTCCGTGCCTTCCCGGCCGACCGCCCGCTGCACATCCAGAGCGACAGCCTGTACGCGATCAAGTGCCTCACCGAGTGGCTGCCGAGCTGGCTCCGGAACAACTGGGTCAACTCGGCGAAGAAGCCGGTCAGCAACCGCGACCTCATCGAATACATCGCGTTCCTGATGAAGGGTCGCGACATCACCTTCGAGCACGTCCGCGGCCACCGCGGGCACGTCCTCAACGAGCTCGCCGACGTCACCTGCGGGGCGGCCGCGGCCGCCACCCGGGACGGGTCCGCGGTGGACACCGGGCCGGTCGGCTGCATCGACCGGCTGCTCGCAGCCGTCTGACCTACCGCCGGTTCAGTGCGCCGGGCCGGGCGTGACGTACAACCGGGCGAACCCCAGCGCCTCGGCCAGGTCCAGTTCGCGCGCCGCCGGCGTCGCCTTGCGGGTGCTGATCTCCACGACGACCGTGCTGTCGAACCCGGCCGTGGCCAGCCGCTCCAGCAGTTCGCCGCACGGCTGACCACCGCGCCCGGGCACCAGGTGCTCGTCCAGCGCCGACCCGGTGCCGTCGGCCAGGTGCAGGTGGGTCAGCCGGTCCCCCATCCGTTCGAACATCGCCCGGGCGTCCACCCCGGCGGTGGCGGTGTGGGACAGATCGAGGGTGAACCAGCGGTGCCCGGCGCCGAACGACGGGTCCCAGTGCGGCCGGTAGGTGGACACCTCCTGCCCGCGCACCCTCGCCGGAAACATGTTCTCCACCGCGATCCGGACATCGGTGCGGGACTGCAGCTCCGCGACCACGGCCCCGAAGTCGGCGGCCGCCTCCCGTTGCCAGACGAACGGCGGGTGCGTCACGACGACGCCGGCCCCGAGGGTCTCGGCCAGCTCGATCGAATGCGCCAGCTTGACGATCGGGTCGGTCGTCCACACCCGGCTGGTCATCAGCACACACGGCGAGTGCACCGAGATCACCGGTAGCTGGTAGGTCTGCATCAGGGCGTCGAGCTCGTCGGCGGACTGGCTGGTGGTGTCCGTCCAGACGAAGACCTCGACGCCGTCGTAGCCCAGTTCGGCGGCCCGCCGGAACGCCGTCGCCGTCGACTCCGGGTAGACCGACGCGGTCGAGAGGCCGATCGGCACGGAGTCAGCCACGCGCGCCACCCCCTGATCCGCACCCGAGGGCCCAGGCTAGCCGGAATCGCGGGCGGACCTCAGGTCTCGAACTTGTAGCCCAGTCCGCGGATGGTCAGCAGGTGCCGGGGGTTGGCCGGGTCCGGCTCGATCTTGGTCCGCAGCCGCTTGACGTGGACATCGAGGGTCTTGGTGTCGCCCACGTAGTCCGCCCCCCACACCCGGTCGATCAACTGACCACGGGTCAGTACCCGTCCGGAGTTGCGCAGCAGGTACTCGAGCAGGTCGAACTCCTTGAGCGGCAGCAGCACCGTGCGGCCGTCCACCGACACGACGTGGCGTTCGACGTCCATCCGTACCGGACCGGCGGCCAGCACCATGCGACTCGGGCTCCTCGGCGTCGGTGCCGCGCCGCAGGACGGCCCGGATCCGGGCGATCAGCTCCCGGGCCGAGTACGGCTTGGTGACGTAGTCGTCGGCACCGAGCTCGAGGCCGACGATCTTGTCGATCTCGCTGTCACGGGCGGTGACCATGATCACCGGCACCGCGGACCGGGTCCGCAGCGAGCGGCACACCTCGGTGCCGCTCATCCCGGGCAGCATCAGGTCGAGCAGGACGATGTCGGCGCCGTTGCGGTCGAACTCGGTCAGCGCGTCCGGGCCGTTCGTGGCGGTCGACGTGCTGAAACCCTCCTTGCGCAGCATGAAGGCCAGCGGGTCGGCCATCGACTCCTCGTCCTCGACGATCAGGACGCGGGTCACGAGCGGGTCACCGGGGTCGAGCCGGAAAGGGGATCCACGCTGCTCGGTATAACAGCCGAAGGTGAACCGCCGGTGGACGCGCGGCGAACGGACGCCACGCCGACGGCGTCGAGGCCGGCCAGGCTGTGCCCGCCGGCCGACGCGGGACCGCCGTGGGTGGCGGGCAGCCGCAGGGTGAAGGTCGACCCGGTACCGACCCGGGACC
This sequence comes from uncultured Actinomycetota bacterium, assembly GCA_963700115.1. Taxonomy (GTDB): domain Bacteria; phylum Actinomycetota; class Actinomycetes; order Mycobacteriales; family Nakamurellaceae; genus Nakamurella. Next base: position 3,348,520 of record OY969473.1, read on the forward strand.
ACAGCGTCACCTCACCGCCGTGGTTGGCGGCCACGTGCTTGACGATCGCCAGCCCCAGCCCGGTGCCGCCGGTCTGCCGCGAACGCGCCGGGTCGGCGCGGAAGAAGCGTTCGAAGACCCGCTCCTGCTGGGCGACGGGGATGCCGGCACCGCGGTCGGTGACGGCGAGCTCCACCGTGTCGTCGCGGACGACCCGGTTGATGGTCACCGGCGTGCCGGCCGGCGAGTAGTGCACGGCGTTGTCGACCAGGTTGGTCAGGGCGGTGATCAGCAGCGTCCGGTCGCCCCGGACGAAGATGCCCGGGGTGCCACCGACGTCGACGGTGATCCCGGCCGCCTCGGCGATGGTCGCGGTCCGGCTGATGACCTCCTCGATGACGCCGTCCAGTCCCACCAGCGTCTGCTCGATGGACTCGTCGCCGCCGCCCTGCAGCTTGGACAGCGAGATCAGCTCGGAGACGAGGGTGCCCAGCCGGGTGGACTCCTTGGCGATCTTGCCGGTGAAGTGCCGCACGGTGTCCGGGTCGTCCGCGCTGTCCAGCACGGCCTCCGCGAGCAGCGAGATCGCGCCGATGGGGGTCTTGAGCTCGTGGGAGACGTTGGCGACGAAATCCCGGCGGACGGCCTCGGTCCGGACCGCCGCGGACTCGTCGGCGCCGATCACCAGCACGGTGTCCTCGATCGATCTGGCGGACCTCGGCGTGCACCTGCCGCGGCGCACCGCGACCGGTCTTCTCGGTCAGGTCCACGTCGACCGGCTCGCCGGAGATCAACGCCCGCTCGGCCGCCTCGACGATGCGGGCATCGGCGAAACCGGCCCGCACGACGCCGAGCTCGACGGCCCGGGCGTTGGCCAGCAGGACGTGCTGCTGGGCGTCGAGGATCGCGTAACCGGTCCGCGTCTCGGCCAGGATCGCCCGGGCCAGCGGGTCACCCTCGGCCGCCCGCTCCTGCTGCTCGTCCTGGTGGCGCCGCAGCACCAGCACGGCGGCCAGCCACCCGACGAGCCCGGCGGCGACGGCGATCGCGATGACCGCGGCGGTGTTCATCCCGAGATCGTAGGAACCACGGCCGACCCGGCGTGACGCCCGGATGGACGGAACGCACACACCGCATGACGCAGTGTCGAACAACAGCCTGCTCCACCCACGACGACGCCCCCGGCCGGCCGGAACGGGCGACCGGGGGCGTGCAGCGCGGCGGGCGGTCAGCGACCCTGGTTGGCGACCGCGGCGATGGCGTCCTTGGCGGCCTCCGGGATCGAGGTACTCGCCACCGGGGGTGATCGGCTTCAGGTCGTCGTCGAGCTCGTAGCGCAGCGGGATGCCGGTGGGGATGTTGAGCCCGGCGATGTCGGCGTCGCTGACCCCGTCGAGCAGCTTGACCACCGCGCGCAGCGAGTTGCCGTGCGCGGCGACCATCACGACCTTGCCGGCCCTCAGGTCGTCGGCGATCTCGCCGTAGAGGTACGGCTCCAGCCGGTCGACGACGTCGGCCAGGCACTCCGTCTTCGGAGCGGCGTCGCCGAGGTCGGCGTAGCGCGGGTCGCCGGCCTGGGAGTACTCGTTGTCGTCGCTGATCGGCGGCGGCGGCGTGTCGTAGGAGCGGCGCCACAGCATGAACTGCTCTTCGCCGTACGTCTGCAGGGTGGACTTCTTGTCCTTGCCCTGCAGGTCGCCGTAGTGCCGCTCGTTGAGCTTCCAGGACCGGCGCACCGGGATCCAGTGCCGGTCGGCCGAGTCCAGCGCGAGCTGGGCGGTGCATGATGGCCCGCCGCAGCAGCGAGGTGTGCAGCACGTCCGGCAGGACGCCGGCCTCCTTGAGCAGCACCCCGCGCGTTCGCCGCCTCGGCGGTGCCCTTCTCGGACAGCGGCACGTCCACCCAACCGGTGAACAGGCCGAGATCGTTCCACGTGCTCTCGCCGTGGCGGACCAGGATCAGTGTCGACGTCATGAGAGGGAAGTCTGCCTCACGGCCCGACGCCGAACCATTCGGGCACCCGGATCAGGCCGGGGTCGGCTCGTCGACCCGCGGCGCGGTCACCGGCCGGCCGCGGTGCCGCCGCACGGTCCGCCGCACCCACCAGACGACGAGGGCGGCCACGACGATCAGCGGCACGAACGGCAGCACCGCCCCGACGACCACGCCGACGCCGGTGAGGAAGGCGAGCAGACCGTTCCAGCCGTCGTCCAGTCCGCCGAGGAAGCCGCCACGGTCCTTCGCCGGCGGGGCCACCACGGCGGTGTCGGCGGCGGCCCGGACCGCGGTCAGGGTGAGGCTCACCGAGCCCAGCGCGACCTGGTCGGCCAACACCTGCCGCCGGCCCGCCAGGGACTCGAGATCGGCCTCCCGGCGCGACAACTCGCTCTCGATGGTGATGATGTCGCCGACCGCGGTGGCCTCCGACAGCAGCGTCCGGATGCGGTCGACGCTGGTCCGCATGCTGGCGATGCGGCTCTCGACGTCGGTGTACTCGTCGGTGACGTCCTGGGCGGCTTCGGTGCTGGAGGTGACCTCGCCGAGCTGCTGGGCACCGGCCCGGAACGCGTCGTAGCCCGCAGCGGGGACCCGCAGGATCAGCGAGGCGCTGTTGCCGGCCTGCCGCAGGTCGGCGACGAACCCACCGGCGGCGAGGAGCTGGGCGCGGACGTTGTTGACGGCCTTGTCGAGCTCCTCCTGCTGCCGCTGCTCGAGCTCGTCGTCGGCGGTGTCGGCCGGCACGGTCAGCCGGATCTGCAGGTCGGCGGTCCGGATGATCTGCCGATCGTCCAGCGCCGCGACCGGGGCGGCGCCGGCTCCGCCGGCCGCGGCACCGGACTCGGCCGCCCCGCTCGCGGCTGCGTCCACAGCAGGCGGCGCACCGGCGGCCGATGACGACGCCGACGTCGCCGCGGCCGAGGAGATCGCTCCCACCGACGACATCGCTGTCGATCCGGCGGCCGCCGAATCCGAGCTGCCGGTGCAGGCGGCGAGCAACACCGTCCCGGCTGCGGCCATCGCCGTGAGCCATCGTCGCGCCGGCCCTGTCGTCGGGCGTGTGCTGGTCATCGCTGTCCCCGTTCCTCCGGCCGCTGCTGCTGTCACCGGCCAGACGGGACCGTGGCGGCCCGGGGTTGCGTCGGCGACGCGGGCCCGGGGTTGCGATCCGGTAACGGCCGCTGGTTGCCGCCGGCGCGGGCGGGTGGTCCGATGGAGGGATGAACCTGCTCACCGCCCACCGCGCCGCCACCCGCCAGTTCGACAACCGCATCCGCCGCGTTCGGGACGCTCAGTGGGACAACGTCACCCCCTGCGACGGCTGGGACGTGCGCCGCCTCGTCACCCACGTCGTCGACGGGCAGTGGCAGGCGGTCGCCCTGCTGACCGGCGAGCCGGCACCGCCGGCCGGCCCCGACCCGGTGGCCGGGTGGGAGGCGGCCGCCGCCGGGGCGGCCGCGGCGTGGAACGCACCGGGGGCCCTGGACCGCGACGTCGTGCTGCCGATCGGCCCGGTGGCCGCACCGCTCCACCTGGAGCGCCGGGTGGTCGAGCTGACCGTGCACGCCTGGGACCTCGCCCGCGCCATCGGCGACGACGACGACGTCCCCAACGACCTGGCCGGCGTCGCGCTGGGGATCGTGCAGCGCCGGGAGGAGGAGCTCACCGCGTCCGGGCGGTTCGGCACCTCGCTGCTCACCGTGATGTGCGCCGACGACCTGACCGAACTCCTCGCGCGGCTCGGCCGGGCCCGCTGGAAGTCGTTCACCCCGACGACCGCGGCGCCCTGAGTCCCGGCCCGCAGCCTCAGTCGCCGCGGCTGTCGAACATCCGCGGCACCGGCGCGGTCCAGCCGCGCCACAGTGCGAGACCGCGGAGCGCCACGATGACCAGCGCCCCGGCGGCCTGCACCCCGATGCCCACCGGGCCGAACGCCGAGGCGACGGCGACGATGGCGCAGCCGACGACGGCGGGCACCACGTAGAGCCGGGAGTCCTTGCGGAGCACGGCGGGGGTGACGCCGGCGAGGACGTCCCGGATGAGACCGCCGCCGACCCCGGTGATGCAACCGAGCAGAACCGACGCCAGCGGGTGCACGCCGTACTCGATCGCCTTGACCGTCGCCGTCGCACAGAACACGCCCAGGCCGACCGCGTCGAACAGCTCGACGGCCCGGCGCATCCGGCGGACCTGCGGGTGCCAGCGGAAGGTGAACAGCGTGGCGACCAGCGGCAGCACCAGCCAGGACGGGTTGTTCAGCGCCGCCGGCGGGATGGACCCGATCATCACGTCGCGGATGATCCCGCCCCCGATCGCGGTGACGGTGGCGAGCACCGCCATCCCGACGATGTCGAACTGCCGGCGCACCCCGAGCAGCGCCCCGGACAGCGCGAAGGCCAGGATGCCGACCAGGTTCAGCGCCGTCTCGACGCCCTGGGTCGTCACCACCGGTCACCGCCTCGCCTGGTCACGCCGGTCAGTGCAGCACACCGGCGGGTCGCGGCGCGAGCGCCGTCAGAGCCCGACGGCGCCGAGCACGAAATCGTGGTCGAACTCGCCGGCCAGAACCTTGCGCAGCTCCGGGTCGGTGGAGCCGACACACACGGGCAACTCCGCCGGGTCGCCGACCGCGACCTGCACCGCCGCGTCGAGCAACCCCCACGGCGGGATCGCGTTGGCGAGCCGGCCGGCCAGCCGCAGGTCGCCGTAGCCCGGTTCGGTCCAGACCTCGAACGCCCGCTCCAGGGCCAGCGGGCTGATCTCCACCCAGAGCCCGTACTGCACGGTCAGGCCGCCGACCAGCCGGACCGGCAGCGTGGCCCGGACGAAGCCCTCGGAACCGGTCTTGAGCAGCACCGAGTCCTCGGCGGTCTCGCCGGTCATCGCGATACCGGGCGTGTACTCGCGGTCCGGCAGCTCGGCGACCCGGTCGGGCAGCACGAAGCGCGGGTCCTGCCCGTGGGCGGTGGCAGACCGGCCGCACAGGGCGCACGGCTCGCCGGCCCCGATGCGGGTCCACGGCTCGCCGACGGCATCGCGCTCGGCGGTCTCCTGCGGCTGCAGGTCCAGGACCTCGGTCAGGCTCGGATCGGCGGCGACGACATCGTCGAGTTCGCCCGTGACGACCTCGTCCGGACCGTGGTCGCCGGCGCCGCAGGAGAACATCCAATCGGGGCCGTCGTCGGCGTCCAGCTCGTCGAAGAGCCGGGACGCGACCAGCACGGCGTGGGTGCCGTCGTGGATGTGGCGGCACACGTAGGTCCGCAGGATCGGGTCGGGTACGGCCGTCACACCATCACCTGTCGTCGGGTACCCCGACGCCCGGGGTGGGCACCGGTCGGCCCCAGGAGCGTAGTCAGCCCGGCCGCCCGGTCAGGGTGCGTGCGGGGACCCGAACGCGCCGGCCTGCGGCGGGTCCCACTCCCACTGCCGTGAGGCGCGGGTGTCGGCGCCCCAGCGGCGGGCCGCGGCGAAGAGGAGCAGGGCCATCAGGAAGAACACGAGGATCGACATGACCCCATCGTCGTCCCGAAGATGACCGGCGTCCATCTGTTTGTTCTGCACGCTATTGCTAAGCTCAACTGCATGATCGACCTGCGCCGCTTGGAGATCCTCCGCGAGCTGGCCCGCTGCGGGACGGTGGCCGCCACCGCCGAGGCTGTCCACCTGACCCCGTCCGCGGTCAGCCAGCAGCTGGCCTCGTTGTCCCGCGAGGTCGGCACCCCGATGACCGAGCCGGACGGCCGCCGGGTCCGGCTGACCGCCGCCGCGGAGCTGCTGCTGCGGCACGCCCACGAGATCTTCACCCACCTCGAGCACGCCGAGTCCGACCTGGCCCGGTTCCGCGACGGCGAGGCGGGCACCGTCCGGCTCGGCGCCTTCGCGACCGCCATCCGCGGGCTCGCCGCGCCGCTGCTGCGGCGCATCGAGACGACGTCCGGGCTGCGGGTGGAGATCATCCAGATCGACCCGGAGGACACCGTGGACGCGCTGCTCGCCCGCCGGGTCGACGTCGCCCTGACCCTGACCGCAGGCGCGTCGGTCGCGGGCGCGGCGGACGCGCGGCTGCAGCACTGGCATGTCGTGGACGACATCCTCGATGTCGTGCTGCCGCTGGACCACCCGCTGGCCGGCCGGTCCGAGGTCGAGCTGGCCGACCTCGCCGGGGACGACTGGATTCTCGGGATGAACGCCTCGGCCTGCCTCGTCATCGCCCAGGACGCCTGCGCGCGCGCCGGCTTCTCACCCCGCACCCGTCATCAGGCCGAGGACTACACCGGGTTCGTCGCGTTGATCGCGGCCGGTGCCGCCGTCGGCCTGCTCCCCCGGCTGGCCCAGGGTCCGTTCCGGCACGAGCCGGTGGCGATCCTGCCGATCGCCGGGCCGCCGATCGCCCGCCGCATCGAGGTGCAGTTCCGCGCGGGGACCGGCGATCAGCCGCACATCGCGCCGGTGCTGGCGGTGCTGCGGGAGGTCGCCGTCTCCGGAGTGGCACCCCTCCACGACCTGCGGGCGGTGCCGGCGCTGGTCTGACGGTCGCGACGCCGGGTCACGGCCGCCGGCGCAGCGCCAGCGGGACGACGCACCACAGGGTCAGCAGCACGACTCCGCACAGCGACGCCGCGATGATGCCGGCCGTCCGCCCGAAGACGACGTCGAACACCAGCAGCACCACGCCGGTGATGGCGACCCCGAGGAACGTGGTGCCGGCGACCGCGAGCCGGTGCGCGCCGGTGACCATGACAGCCCGCGCATGCCTCCGGAACAGCAGCCGGTGGATCATCACCGGCGCCACCAGCAGCCCGGTCGCCAGTACCGAGGCCGCCACCGTGACCAGGTACAGCACCCGGCCGAACGTGGTCAGCTCGGCGAACCGCTGCTGGAAGGGCAGGGTCAACAGGAAGCCGGTGAGCAGCTGGACACCGGTCTGCACCACCCGCAGCTCCTGCAGCAGGTCGGTCCAGTTGCGGTCCAGCCGCTGCGTCGCGGTCTCGTTGCGCTGGTCACGGTCCCACTCGGCGTCGGAGACGCCGTCGTGGGCGCGGCCGGTCACGACTGGCTCTCGATGAGCCGGCGGAACGCCTGCAGGTTCGTCAGCGACTGCCCGGTCGCCGACCGCCAGGCCCACTCGCGGCGGATCGAGGAGGCGAAGCCGCGCTCGAGGATGGGGTTGAAGTCCGCGTCGGACGCGGTCAGCAGCACCCCGAGCGTGGTGTCGATCTCGGCGGCGCTGAGCGTCGCCAGGCCCGAGCCGGCCGACCAGGTGGATGTCGCCCAGCGCGTCCAGGCAGTAGGCCACGGTGCGCAGCTTGGCGTTGCGCTGCAACAGGTAGCGGTAGACACCCTCGTGGTTCTCGTCCGGCTGCCGGCACACGAACGACTCGACCAGCAGCTCGTGATCGCCGATCAGCAGCCACACCAGCGTCCGGTACTTCCGCTCCCCCGGCAGGGTCAGCAGGAACGCGCCCGGCTCGGCCTCGTCGAACGGCACCTCGCGCCTCGGTCGAGGGCGGCGGTCACCACCGCGCGATGGTCGGTCACCGGGCCACCGCCCGCAGCTCGTGCTGGGCGCCGTTCGTAGCTCTCCAGCAGACCCGTCCGCGGTGGCGTCCCAGGAGAACTTCTCGGCCTGCACCCGGGCGGCGCCGGCGAGATGGTCGCGGCGGGACCGGTCCAGGGCGACCCCGGCGAGTGCGGCGGCCCAGTCGGCGGCGTCGTGACCGTCGACGAGGACGCCGGTGACCCCGTCCTGGACGGCCACCCGCAGTCCCGCCGACCGCGGCGGCGACCACCGGGGTGCCGCAGGCCTGCGCCTCGAGCGCGACGAGACCGAAGGACTCGTTGTAACTGGGGACGGCGACCACGTCCGCCGCCCGGAACAGCTCGGCCAGCAGCTCGCCGGGGCTGCGGCGGCAGGAAGGTCACCAGATCGGCGATGCCGAGGGAGGCGGCCATCTCGGCGAGTCCGTGCGGCCCGACCCGGCCGACCCCGGACAGCCCGCCGACGACGACGATCCGCCAGCGTTCGTCCGGCTGCCGTTCCCGCAGCACCGCGGCCGCCCGCAACAGCACGTCCGGTCCCTTCAGCGGCTGGATCCGACCCGCGAACACGATGACCCGCTCGTCGGCGCCGAACCCGTGCCGCACCCGGGCGGCGCGCTGGTCACCCGGGACGAAGACGTCGGTGTCCACGCCGGGCGGCACCACGTCGATCCGGGCCGGTGGCGGCGCCGTACAGGGTGATCAGCTCGTCCCGCTCGACCTCGGTGTTGGCGACCAGCCGGTCGGCCTCGGCGACCACCTGGTCCTCGCCGATCAGCCGGCCGGGCGGCTCCGGACTGTCACCGTCGGCCAGCGAGCCGTTCTTCACCCGGGCCAGCGTGTGCGCGGTGTGCACCAGCGGGACCGCCCAGCGGTCCCTGGCCAGGAAGCCGACCTGGCCGGACAGCCAGTAGTGGGAGTGGATGACGTCGTACCAGCCGGGCTCCCGGCGGGCCTCGGCGCGCATCACGCCGGCGGCGAAGGAGCAGAGCTGACCGGGCAGGTCGTTCTTCTCCAGCCCCTCGAACGGGCCCGGCGACGATGTGCCGGACGGTCACCCCCGGCACCAGCTCGACCGCCGGGGCGTCCGCCGACGAGGTGGCCCTGGTGAAGATCTCGACCTCGACCCCGCGGGCGGCGAGCCGGCGGGCGGTCGCCTCGATGTAGACGTTCATGCCACCGGCGTCGCCGGTGCCCGGCTGGGCCAGGGGCGAGGTGTGCAGCGAGATCGCAGCCAGCCGGCGGATGGTCATCCCTGCACTATGCCCCCGCTCGGCGCGGGATCCCGACCGCGCTACAGCGCGGACAGGCCCTTCCACTCGTCGTAGCTGTAGATCCAGTCGTAGATGTAGTCGGCGGGCGTCATGTCCTGGCCGGTGTTGGAGACGATGACCGGGTCGCCGATGAGCGACATGTCGTAGAAGTCCTTGGCGTTCGCGGTGCTCATGTTGACGCAGCCGTGCGAGACGTTGGCGATGCCCTGGGACGGGATCGTGCTGTCGTTCTCGTGGATGAACTCGCCGTTGTTGTTGATCCGGACGGCCCAGGTCACCTTGACGCCGCAGTAGTTGAACCGCGGCGTTGCACATCTCGTACTCGGGCTACTTCTGCTGCACCAGGTGGATGCCGCTGCGGGTGGCGCGGTCGCCGTCGCCCCTGCCGTAGGACACCGGGTAATCGCGGACCTCGACGCCGTCCTGCTGCGACCTTCAGGCGGAACGAGTTGACGTCGGCCGTGACGATCAGCGACCGGCCGATGGCGAAGTTGCGGGCGACGTCGGCGCCGCCCCAGGAACCGTTGCCGAAGTCGACGCCGTACATGTCGGCCTGCACGGTCACCTTGGTGTTGGCCGGCCAGAAGTCCTTCGGCCGCCAGTGCACCTGCGACTGGAGGCCCTTGCCCGAGATGTCCTCGTCCTGCAGCCAGCCCCAGGAGCCGACCAGGTCACCCTTGTCGGTGGTCACCTTCAGAGCCGCCTCGGCCGCGGCCTGGTTGGTGACCTGCCCGTCGAAGACGATGATGACCGGCTGTCCGACGCCGTAGGTGCCGTTCTCCTCGACCACCCAGTTCAAGCCCATCGTGGACGACGGGTTGACCGTGGTGAGGGTGCCCTCGATGGGGACCTGGGTGCCGGCGCTGTCGGTCGCGGTGCCGGCGAAGGTGTAGACGGTGTTGAACTTCAGCCGGTCGGTCAGCGTCCACGTCGCGCCGCCGGAGTCGATGGCACCGGTGACGGTCGGCTCCGTCGGAGCCGGTCACGGTGAGCTCGTCGATCCGGGCGTTGAAGGTGGTGATGGTGACGGCCGAGGTCGGGGCGATGTCGGCGGTGCCGAACCTGGGTGACGCGATGATGCGGAAGTTGCCGGCCGGGGCGCTGCCCTCGGCCGGCGCGGCGTCGGTCGCACCGCCGGCCGGTGGCACGGTCACGTCACCGGCGGACGTCGGCTGTCCGGGGGTCACCGTCTGGGTGATGACCACCGGGTCGTTGGACGCGCAGGCGGCGGCGGCCAGGACCGCCGACATCGCCCCGACCCGGCCGAAGAACTTCCGGCGATCCACGGTGCTCTCGCGCAGCCAACGTGACACAGACACTCTGACGGCTCCTCTTCCCCGCCCCCGCGGCTCCCCCTGTCGGGCCCCGGACGGGTCGGTGTTCGTCGTCCACGGTAACCGGCGGTGGTGTGGACGGCCGTTGCCCATCGCCGTGCCGCTGGCCACGGGACGGCATCCGTCCGGCTACGGCACGGCCTCGGCGGTGGCTACAGGGTGATCCCGACCAGGATCGGCTCGGCGTGCAGCCGGACGCCGAACGCCGACTCGACCCCGTCCCGGACGTGGCGCGCGAGCGCCACCAGGTCGTCGGTGGTGCCGCCACGGTTGGTCAGCGCCAGGGTGTGCTTGGACGAGATCGCCGCCCCGCCCCGCGGCAGCGCGAACCCCTTGCCGAACCCGGCCCGTTCGATCAGCCACGCGGCCGACAGCTTGGTCGCCGCACCCGCCGGATAGCGCGGATACCGCACGTCGGCGCCGAGCCGGCCGGTGATGGCCGCGTGCGCGGCGTCCAGCGCGTCGTCGTCCAGCAGCGGGTTGGTGAAGAACGAGCCGACGCTGCGGGTGTCCGGGTCTGACGGGTCCAGGACCATCCCCTTGCCGCGCCGCAGCGACAGCACCGCCTCCCGGACCGCGGCCGGCGGTGCGGTCCGGCCCGGCGCGACGCCCAGCGTGCCGGCGAGCTCGGCGTAGCGGATCGCGTGGTGGGTCCGGGTCAGCCGCATCCGCACCGTCAGCACGACCAGGTCGGTCGAGCCCCGCAGCACGCTGCTCCGGTACCCCAGGCCGAGGTCCGCGGCGGTCAGTGTCCGCACGGTCCGGGTGGTGCGGTCGTAGACGTCCACGTCGACGAGGACGTCGGAGGTCTCGACCCCGTACGCGCCGACGTTCTGGATCGGCGTGGCACCGGTGGAACCCGGTATGCCGGAGAGCATCTCGAGGCCGGACCAGCCGTCGTCGGTGAACCGGGCGACGACGCCGTCCCAGTCCTCACCGGCCGCGACCGCCACCACGAGGTCCTCGCCGTCGCGGTCGGACCGCACGCCGGTGGTCGCGATGCGCAGCACCGGATGGTCCACACCCGCGTCGGCGATCACCAGGTTGGACCCGCCGGCGACCAGCAGCACGCGCTCGCCGCGGTCGGCCAGCTCGTCCAGAGCGGCGATGACGGCGGCGTCGGAGTCACCGGTCAGCAACTCGGTCGCGGGCCCGCCGAGGCCCAGGGTGGTCAGGTCGGACAACTGCACCGGCGAGGTCACGGTCACCAACCTAGTTGCACCCGGCCGCCGGGATCGGTTGCGTCCGCGGCCCGGGCGGTCGCGCTCACAGCCGGGCGGTGATGGCCGCCGTGTGGCGGCGGTGGCGTCCGCGGCGCGGCGGCGGTTGCGTCCGCGGCGCGGCGGCGGCGAGGATGCAGGTCCGCTCCGCGCCGGAGCACCGTCACCACCGCCCGGAGGCTTGCCCGATGCCGACCACGTTCACCGCCACCCAGCGCTACCCCGCTCCCGCGAGCACGGTCTACGCCCTGTTCGGCGACCGGGGCTACCTGGCGGCGCGACTGGAGGCCAACGGCGGTCTGGACCCGCAGGTGATGTCGCTGGACGTCAGCGACGACGGCGGCGTGGTGATCGTGACCCGGCAGGGCATCCCGAGGTCGAAGCTGCCGTCGGTCGTCTCGTCGTTCGTGCCCGGTGACCTGTCGACGCAGCGCACCGAGAGTTGGCGCCCCGCGGCCGACGGCTACACGGCCGACCTCAAGGTCGCCATCCACGGCGCCCCGGCGTCGATGACGGGCACCATGACACTGACCGACGACCCGACCGGCGGCTCGGTGCTGACGGTGCGGGCCGACGCCGTCGTCCCGATCCCGATGTTCGGCGGCAAGATCGAGAAGGTCGTCGTGGAGCAGGTCGGCGAGCTGCTCGATCGCGAGGAGGCCTTCACCCGGGAGCAGCTCGCCGGGTGAGTCCGGCCCCGCCGGGGTCCGATGGTGGGCCGCCCCGGATCCGGCGGTACGCGGCCGGCCGCGCCCGCACCCTGGGAGTGCCCACCCGCGGCACCACGAATCCGAACCGGTTGCGCCGCAACGACAACTGGATCGCCGCACACGACCGGGTGGCCACCGCTCTCGGGGTCCGCGGACGCCCTGGCCGTCGACCTCGGCTACGGGGCGACGCCGGTGACCACGGTCGAGCTGGCCGGCCGGCTGCAGGCCCGGTTCCCGCACAGTCGGGTGCTGGGCCTGGAGATCCACGCCGAGCGGGTCGCCGCCGGGGTCGCCGTCGCCGATCCGCCACGGCTGGACTTCGCGCGCGGCGGCTTCGAACTGGCCGGCCACCGCCCGCAGCTGGTGCGGGCGATGAACGTGCTGCGCCAGTACGACGAGGACGCCGCAGCTGCCGCCTGGCGGGAGCTGTGCGGCCGGCTCGCCCCCGGCGGATTGCTGGTCGAGGGCACCTGCGACGAGGTCGGCCGCCTCGGCAGCTGGGTGTTGCTGGACGCCGGCGGGCCGGTCAGCCTGACGCTGTCCTGCGCGGTGGTGCACCTGGACCATCCGCGCTCGATCGCCGAACGGCTGCCGAAGGCGCTGATCCACCACAACGTGCCGGGCCAGGCGGTGCACGACCTGTTCGCCGCGCTCGGCGCCGCATGGGACGCCGCCGCCCCGCTCGCCGTCTTCGGTCCGCGGCAGCGGTGGGCGGCGGCCGCGGCGGCGCTGACCGCGTCCTGGCCGGTGCTCTCCGACGCCCGCCGGCACCGCTTCGGCGAGCTGACCGTCGCCTGGTCCGCGGTGGCTCCGGGCTGACCCGCCGGACGTGGGACGATGTCGGATCGTGTCTGCTCCCGCGCTCTCCGACCGCCGCTACGTCCTGACCCTCGCCTGCCCGGACGGCACCGGCATCATCGCCGGCATCACCACCTTCCTGGCCGAGATCGGCGGCTGGATCGTCGATGCCGCCTACCACTCCGACGAGGAGAGCGGCCGCTTCTTCACCCGCCAGGAGATCCGGGCCGACTCCCTGGACTTCGGGATCGACGAGTTGCGCGACCGGTTCGGAGCCGTCGCCGAGCGGCTCGCCGCCGACCACGTGCAGGTCGTGGACACCGCCGTCCGCAAGCGGATGGTGCTGCTGGTCAGCCGCGAGGGTCACTGCCTGTACGACATCCTCGGCCGTTGGCACTCCGGTGAACTCGACGTCGACATCCCGTTGGTCATCGGCAACCACGTCGACCTGGAACCGGTCGCGACGATGTTCGGCATCCCGTTCGCACACGTCCCGGTGCCGTCGGACGCCGACGGCAAGCAGGCCGCGTTCGCCGAGATCCGCCGGCTCGCCGAGGCGGCCACGCCGGACGCCGTCGTGCTGGCCCGCTTCATGCAGGTGGTCCCGGCCGACCTCTGCGCGGCGTGGGACGGTCTGCTGATCAACATCCACCACGGCTTCCTGCCGTCGTTCCGCGGGGCCCGGCCCTACCACCAGGCCTACGCCCGCGGCGTGAAACTGATCGGTGCGACCTGCCACTACGTGACCGCCGAGCTGGACGCCGGACCGATCATCGAGCAGGACGTCATCCACGTCGACCACACCGACTCCCCCGCCGTGATGATCCGGCGCGGCCGTGACATCGAGCGTTCGGTCCTGCTGAACGGTCTCGTCGCGCACCTGCAGGACCGGGTCTTCCGCGACGGGCTGCGGACGGTCGTCTTCCGCTGACGTCCCGCCGGTCCCATCCGGGGCTGGGGCCGCCGATCGTCGGCCGTGCGGTGCGGGTGCCTGCGGGCGACGGCCGCGGTGGGCGACCCGCTGCGAGCCGGAATGGGCGATGATGGACGGGAATGGTCCCGACCACCACCGGCGTTGGTCCTGGAGAGCCCTTCCGTTCACCCCTCGACCCCGAAGGATCCCGACACCGTGTCCATCGAGCCCGGCGACCTGTACGAACTCCACCTGGAGGACGACCGGGTAGCGCTGATCGCCGAACCGGTACTGGTGCACGCCCTGGAGGGCTTCGTGGACGCCGGGTCCGCCGTCCGTCTCGCCGTCGAACACATCCTGGCCACCCGTGAGCACTTCACGCTCGCGACCTTCGACGCCGACCTGCTCATCGACTACCGCGCCCGCCGGCCGGTGCTGACCTTCGAGCAGGACCGCTTCACCGCCGTGGACCCGCCCGAGATCAAGCTGTTCCAGGTGATCGACGCCGACGGCACCCCGTTCCTGCTGCTCGTCGGCCTCGAGCCCGACGTGTACTGGGAGCGGTTCATCGACGCCGTCGGGCAGATCGCCGACCGCTTCGGCGTCCGGATGACCCTCGGCCTGAACGCGATCCCGCTGGGTGTCCCGCACACCCGGCCGACCGGGATGACCGCCCACGCCACCCGCGACGGGCTGGTCAGCGCCCGGCCGTTCTGGGCCGGGTCGATGCAGGTGCCGGGCCACATCGGCGGGCTGCTGGAGCTCCGGTTCGGCGAGAAAGGCCGCGACGCCATCGGTTTCAGCGCCCACGTGCCGCACTACCTGGCCCGTTCGGAGTTCCCGGACGCGTCGCTGGAGTTGCTCGACGCGCTGACCAAGACCACCGGCCTCACCCTGCCGACCACGGAACTGACCGAGACCGCGGCGACGGTGCGCAACGACATCGACGCCCAGGTGGCCGGATCCGAGGAGGTCGCGGGCGTCGTGCACGCCCTCGAGGAGCAGTACGACAGCTTCATCGCCGCCCGCGGCCGGGGACTGCTCGCCGAGGACGCCCCGCTCCCCACCGCCGACGAGCTCGGCGCCGAGTTCGAGGCGTTCCTCCGCCGCAACTCCTGAATCCGGCTCCGTCGGTTCCCGCACCGGTCGCAGCCCACCGCATGCACGTGGCCCCGCCCGCCACGCACCGGCGGCGGCGGCGGCGGGTGCCTACCCGCCGTGGTCGTAGGGTGACGGCGTGGCCAGAGACAAGTTCCCCCGCATGCAGGCGCAGGACGAGGCCGCCCGCATCATGCTGCCGGAACGGGTCCGCGGGCCCGTCCGGGCGATCCTGTTCCGCATCCTCATCGCGGCGCTGTGCCTGTTCGTGACCGCGACGGTGGTCTATTCCGAACGCGCCGGCTACCGGGACCTCGACGAACAGCTCGATTCCTGGCTGGACGCGCTCTACTACGCCACGGTCACGCTCTCCACGACCGGCTACGGCGACATCACGCCGGTCTCGGAGTCCGCCCGACTCACCAACATCCTGCTCGTCACCCCGCTACGCTTCCTGTTCCTCATCGTGCTCATCGGTACCACCATCGAGGTCCTCACCGAACGCAGCCGACAGCAGTTCCGCTACGCGCTCTGGAGGAGACGGGTGAAGAAGCACACCGTCGTCATCGGCTACGGCATGAAGGGCCGATCGGCAGTGGCGGCCCTGAAGGACCAGGGCCACGATCCGGCGAAGATCGTCGTCGTCGACACCAACGGCACCAACATCAAGGCGGCCACCTCCGACGGGTGCGCCGGCATCCTCGGCGACGCCCGTCGCGAGGAGGTGCTCCGCCGCGCCGAGGTGCACAACGCCCACAAGGTCATCGTCGCGACCGACCGGGACGACGTCTCGGTGCTGGTCACGCTGACCGCGCGCCGCCTGGCCCCGCACGCGACGATCGCCGCTGCGGCGCGGGAGGAGCAGAACATCCCGGTGCTCCGGCAGTCCGGGGCCGACGTGGTCATCCCGACCGCGGAGTCCGCGGGCCGGCTGCTGGGTCTGTCCATCCAGGCACCGGGAGCCGGCGAGCTCATCGAGGACCTCCTCGAGCCGGTCGCCGGGCTGCAGATCCGGGAACGCGAGATCACCCCCTCCGAGGTCGGTCTGTCCCCGGCCCGGCTGACCGCCCAGGGCGAGATCGTGCTCACCGTCATCCGCAACGGCATCTCGCACCGCTTCGACTCCGGCGGTGTCCGGGTCTTCCAGCCGGGGGATCAGATCGTCGTCATCACGTCCAGCGAGACGCCGCACAAGTCGATGAACCGGGTCCGCGCCTCGCCGGATGCCCGGCACCCGAAGGTCACCCCGGACAGGAGCCGCGGCTCCGACCCGGAATGGGTCGATTGAGCGCGCGGGTGGCGGTCGGCGCAGGACGCAGAACGCGGACGCCCTGGAGGGTCATGACGGTGACCATGAGTGAGTTGACCACTGACCGGCAGTCTCGAGATTCCGGAGCATGAGATGACCACCGCCGACGGCCCGCGGACGCTGATCCTGCTGCGCCACGGGAAGGCCGACTGTCCCGGCGGCACCCGGGACTTCGACCGCCCCCTGGCCGATCGGGGCGAGGTCGACGCGGCCGCGGCCGGTGCGTGGATGCGTGACCACCAACCCACGGTCGACGCGGTGCTGTGCTCCCCGTCGCTGCGCACCCGGCAGACTTTCGCGGCCACCGGGGTCGACGCCGAGGTCCGGTTCGCGGACGAGATCTACGAGGCCGCACCCGGTGACGTGCTGGCAGAGATCCGCCGCACGCCGCCCGCGGTGCGGACCCTCCTGGTCATCGGCCATTCCCCCGGGATGCCCGGGTTGGCCGGCCGCCTCGCCGGCGACACCAGCGACCCGGAGGCGACCCGACAGCTGTCTTCCCACTTCCCCACCTCGGGGGTGGCGGTACTGACGCTGGCCGACTGGGCGACACTGGGGCCGGGTGACGGGACGCTGGTGGCGTTCCACGTCGCCCGTGGCGCAGGCCGGGACTGAGCCCGGCCCGCGACCGTCAGTGCGGGTAGTTCTTGGCGACCCGGCGACCGTGCTGGGCCAGGTGGTAGCCGAGCACCTCGAGGAGCTTGCGCGCGCCGGCGCCGTCCCGGGTCACCACGTAGTCCAGGACGAGCCCGTCCAGGGTGGCGATCATCAGCCGGGCCAGCTGACGGACCGGGAGCTCCCACGTGATGCTGTGGACGCGCTCGATCTCGAGAAGCCAACTCTCGGCGGCGGCCAGGAACTCGTCGTAGAGGGACCGGCCCTCCGCGCCCGGTGTCCCGGTCCGCAGCCCGGCCAGGGTCACGTACTTGGTGGCACGGTGATCATCGACGCGCGCCTCGACCACATCCCAGAAGGCGAAGAGCGCGATCTTCATCGACTCGGTCAGGGATCGACGGCGCAGCATCGTCGCGTCGATCACCTCGGTGTGGGTGATCATCAGGGAGCCGGCGACATCGAGGAAGACCGCTTCGACCGAGGCGTAGTACTCCTCGAACTCGCCGTCCCGCAGACCGGCGGCCGCGGAGATGGCCGGAATCGTCACCGACGACATGCCGCCGGAATTGACGAGGTCCACCGCGGCGGACCGGATGCGGTCGCTGGTCTCGGCGATGGCCCGGGAATCCGCGTGGGTGTCGGTGTCCGGGAGAGAGTTGAGAACCTGTTCCACGATCACTGCCCTTCGCGTCGCACCGAATCCGGTGACGACGACTTTCCGCCGCGGGGTCCGCCGTTTCTTGAAGGACCGGTCAAGCTGGAATCACCCGTTCGGAGGTGATCCGACCATATTACATCGATTGCTGCGACACCAGAGACTCCCCATAACGGGTGAGCATCGCCACAGGCAAGATGGAACGGGTGGAAAAGAAACCTTCGGATCTGACGGGGTTGGGCTCCTTGCGCCGCGACTTCAGGTTCGGTGTGAGCACCGCGGCGACCTGCGTCGAGTCCCGCGATCCCACCGCCGCTGGGCTGTCCATCTGGGATGTCTTCGCGGCCGCCGCCGGACGGGTGACAGACGGTTCCCATCCCCGCGGTGGGCCCGACCATCTCATTCGCTGGAACGACGACGTCGCACTGCTGTCCGCCCTCGGTGTGGACTCCTACCGGCTCTCGTTGTCCTGGTCGGCACTCGCCGACGAGGCGCCCGGGCGGCCTGCGATGTCCTTCTACCAGCGCCTCCTCGACACGCTCGTCGCCGTCGGTATCCGGCCGGTGGTGACGTTGACCCACTACGACATGCCGCTCGCCGTGATGGAGCGGGGTGGCTGGCTCGCTCACGGGACAGCCGAGACCTTCGCCGACTTCGCCACCGAAGCGGTGCACGCGCTGGGCGACAGAGTGGACGCCTGGGTGACGCTGAATGCGCCCTTCATCCACTCCGCGCTGGGCTACGGCGTGGGGATCGAGGCGCCGGGCCTCACCCTGCTGGGCGGCGCGTTGACCAGTGCCCAGTACCAGCTCGTGGGCCACGGGCGCGCGGTGCAGGCGCTGCGGGCCGGCGGCGCCCGCCGCATCGGCATCGCCAACGCCCACACCGTGGCCCGTCCGGCCGGACCGGACGCGACGGACGTCACCGCTGCCGAGCTCTACGACGCTCTGCACAACCGCGTCTTCACCGACCCGCTGCTGGGTCGGGGCTGGCCGGAGCAGCTTGCCGGTCTGGGCGGGGCGCCCGACTTCGACCCGGACCAGGACGACCTGGCGGCGATCGCCGCCCCGCTGGACTTCTACGGCGTGAACTACTACCACCCGCAGTGGATCGCCGCGGAGCCGGAAAACCGCACTGTCCCCTTCACCGTCACCGAACCCCCGCCACACGTGCCCGTCGACGCCTTCGGCTGGCCGGCGGACGCGTCGGCGCTGGGTGAGACGCTGCTGGCCCTCACCCGCCATCACCCGGGTCTGCCGCCGCTCTGGGTCACCGAGAACGGCACCCAGGACACCGGCGGTGACGAGGACCAGCACCGCGCGCGTTACCTCGTCGACCATCTCGCCGCGGTCGCCGGGGCCGTCGACGCCGGCGCCGACGTCCGGGGCTACTTCCACTGGTCGCTGCTGGACGGCTGGGAGTTCGCCGAGGGCCTCGGCCGGCGCTTCGGGCTCGTGTCGGTGGATCCGGACACCAAGGCCCGCACCCCCAAGCGCAGCTTCGGGACCTACCGCGATCTCATCGCCGACCGACGGCGGGCCACCCGCTGACCGGCCCGGTGACACCTCCGGCGAGGCCGAAGGGTCGCCCCCGGCCGGGCGTGCTGTTCCTGCGGTGCCGTCAGCCCTGGTGCCGCCGGTGCAGGCCGTCGACGGTCGGACTCCGCCACGAGCACCTTGATCCAGAATCGGATCGGGCCGCGGGAAGTCCGGATCGCGGCCCATTCGCCGGGAGCAGTCATGACCCGTCCGGGTCCGAACCCAGCGGACCCGGGTCGCCCGTCGAGGACCAGCGACGTCCGAGCGTCAAAGGCGGACGATCAACGCCCGGCGTGTGCGTGCAGCAACTGGAAGAGTTCCTCGTGCAGCCCCGGCGCGGCCGCGAGCTTTCCGCTCGGCACCCCGAGCGGCGTGCACTCGGTGAACACGCCGCCGGCCTCGGTGACGATCAGGCCACCGGCCGCGACGTCCCACGGATTGGTGCCCTCCTCGTAGTAGGCGTCCATCGCGCCGGACGCGACGTAGCAGAGGTCCAGCGCCGCGCTGCCGATGCGACGCACGTCGCGGACCTCGGGCAGCATCCTGGCGATCAGCGCACCCTGCAGCCGACGACGATCCGGGTCGTAACCGAAGCCGGTGCCCAGCAGCGCCCGCGCGGCCGGCACCGCCGCGTTGACGTGTAGCGCCACCCCGTTCTTGTGCGCCCCGCGGCCCCGGGAGGCGGTGTAGAGAACGTCGCGGGTGGGCTCGTAGACCACGCCGACCAACGCGCCGTCCGCGTCCTGGGCCGCGACACTGACCGAGAACGTGTCCAGCTCGTACAGGTAGTTGACGGTGCCGTCGAGCGGATCGACGACCCAGGTGATGCCGGTGCTCGAGGGCCGGTTCGTGCCCTCCTCCCCCAGCAGCCCGTCACCCGGTCGGGCCTCGCCGATCAGCTGCACCAGCAGCGTCTCGGCGGCGCGGTCGGCGTCGGACACCGGATCGGTGGCGCTGGACTTGGAGTCCAGCCCCTGGACGTCGCCGTACCGGGCGAGCAGTTCGGCGCCGGCGGCGCGGGCCACCCGGGCGGCGAGTTCGAGCAACGTGTCGATGAGGTCTTCGCGGGTGTCGGTCACCCGTCGATGATCGGCCATCGGGCCCGCGGTCCGCACCCCAGCGGTCAGACCGGGACCGGCGTGGCCATTCCGGCGACCACCCGGGCCGTCGGCAGGGTGCCGAGCAGCGCGCCGTCCAGCACCAGCTTGGACCGGCGCACGCCGCTGCCGATCACCACCGGCCCGGCGGCCACGACCGCCTCGTCCACCAGGACGGGCCAGTCGGCCGGCAGCCCGAGCGGGGTGATGCCGCCGTACTCCATCGCGGTCAGCTCGACGGCTACCTCCATCGGCGCGAACGAGATCTTGCGGACGTCCAGCAGGCGGCGGATCACGCCGTTCACGTCCGCCCGGGTGGTGGCCAGCACGACAGCGGCCGCGTACCGTACGACGCCCTCCCGCCTGCCACTGAGGACGACACAGTTGGCCGACGCCGCGGCATCGACCTCGTACGCCGCACAGAACGCCGCCGTGTCGGCCAGCTCGGCGTCGATGACGGCGACACCGACCGCCCCGTCGAGCGCCGCCACCGCCGGCGGGACCGACGGCGCGAGCAGGTCGGGGCGGTCCAGTGCCGGGACGGTCCGCAGGGAGCCGAGAGTCGGGGTCATGTGCACAGGCTCTCACCACCGGTCGCCGCATCCGGGCGCCGGCCGCGTCGCGTCGGGGACAATGAACGGATGACTGCCGCCACCCGCGTCCGCGACGCCGTCCCGGCGGCGACCGTGGATCGGGCCCCCGGGACGCTCGCGATCGGCCCGTACCAGGTGTGGCCCCCGGTGGTGCTCGCTCCGATGGCCGGTATCACCAACTCGTCGTTCCGCCGCCTGTGCCGGGAGAACGGCGCCGTGGTGAACCCGGCGGCCACCACCCATGCCGGGCTGTTCGTCTGCGAGATGATCACCACCCGCGCGATGGTCGAGCGCGACGCCAAGACGATGGAGATGATCCGGTTCGCGCCGGACGAGCAGCCGCGCTCGCTCCAGCTCTACGGTGTCGACCCGGCCGTCGTCGGCCGCGCGGTGCAGATGGTGGTGGACGAGGACCTCGCCGACCACATCGACCTCAACTTCGGCTGCCCGGTCCCCAAGGTCACCCGGCGCGGCGGCGGTTCGGCCCTGCCCTACAAACGTCGGCTGTTCGAGGCCATCGTGAACACCGCGGTCCGCACCGCGGCACCGGCCGGGATCCCGGTCACCGTGAAGATGCGGGTCGGCATCGATCCCGACCACATCACCTATCTCGACGCCGGGCGCATCGCGCAGGACGCCGGCGTCGCGGCGGTCGCACTGCACGGCCGCACCGCGGTGCAGCACTACTCCGGTACCGCCGACTGGTCGACCATCGCCCGGCTCAAGGAGGTGGTGACCGACGTTCCTGTGCTGGGCAACGGCGACATCTTCAGCGCCGATGACGCCCTGTCGATGATGGCCCGGACCGGGTGTGACGGCGTGGTCGTCGGCCGCGGCTGCCAGGGCCGGCCGTGGCTGTTCGCCGAGCTCGCGGCGGCGTTCGACGGCCGCCCGTCGCCCACCCCGCCGGATCTGGGTGCGGTCGCCCGCATCGTCCGCCGGCACGCCGAACTGCTCGGCGAGGAGCTCGGCCCGGACCGCGGACCGCGCGACCTGCGCAAGCACATGGCCTGGTACTTCAAGGGTTTCTCCGTCGGATCCCAGATCCGGGCCGCCCTCGGCATGGTCGCGAGCCTGGACGAGTTGGACTCGCTGCTCTCGCTGCTCGACCACCACCAGCCGTTCCCGGCGGCCGCCGAGGGTCCGCGGGGTCGCCAGGGCACGCCGCAGAAGCGCGTCCACCTGCCCGACGGCTGGCTGAACGACCCGGAGGAGCTGGTGGTGCCGGTGGACGCGGAGATCGACAGCAGCGGTGGCTGACCGGGCTCGTCGTGGGACGGCCGTCCTGATCGGCCTGCTGCTGATCACCGGCTGCACGGCCGGCCCCGGAGATTCCGACGCCGGTCGGTCCGGCCGGCGTCCCGCCGGACCCCCGGGTCGCCGTCCGCGCGGTCGTGGAGGCCATCAACGCGACGGCCGCCGGTGCGGTCGCCGACCAGCAGGAGGTGCTCGCCCGGGCCGTCGATCCGGCGCGGGCCGCGGAACAGGCCGCGTGCGCGCCGGCCACCATCACCGTCCGACTGGACGCTGTGCTCGACCGGCTGACCCCGCTGCCCGCCACCGGCGCAGCGGGGGCCACGAGCGCCGCACCGCAGCACGAGCGCTACCGACTGCCGGTGCTGCTCGAGGTCTACACCGGCGCGGTACGGACCGGGACCGACCTGGCCGGTCTGGAGCTGATCGTGATCGACGGGGTCGCCCATACCGCCCCGCTGTGCCTTCGCTGACGGTGCCGGTCGACCGGCCCGGTCGGCGACCAGCCACGCCGGCATCCGCCCGAATGCGCGGCCAGACCGGCGTCCGTGCAGGTTGCACCAGGGCCTTGTGTTTCTCCCGACACGCCGCCGCGCCACGATGCGGTGAATAATGGCAGATATCACGTGACCTGTCGGCGAGGCGGACGATGCCCCCACCCGACCGGTCACCGCGGTCGGCGCCGCACCACCGGAACCGCCTCATCGTGTTCCCACACGGTCAGGAGCCACACCCGCCGCGAGCTGACGTCTACGGCGACGAGCACACCGAGGAGCACCGAGTGACGGATCGGCACGCCGGCCGCGACGGCCCCGGACGTCCGGTCTCCTCGGGCGGCACCGCCATCGCGCCGCGGCACCGGCATCCGTACCTCAACTACACCTGGCACATCGTCATCGCCGTGTTCTCCGTCTTCGTGCTCGTGGTCACCGGCGTCTACTGGAACATCGTCCGGGTCGGCAACGCGGGTCTGGACAGCGGTTCCGTCGACGCCGGTATCGGTGGCGGCAGCTCGCTGATCACCGTCCGGCCGGGCGCCGGTGCCGTGACCACCTCGACCGGCCCGGCCCCGGTCTACCAGCCCGAGAACTTCCTGCTGGTCGGCTCCGACACCCGCGCGGGGGCGAACAACATCGACGGCGGTGCGGCCGAGCTCGAGGGCGTGGCCAACACCGATTCGATGATGGTGCTGCACATCAGCGGCGACCGGCAGCACATCTACGCGGTGTCGCTCCCCCGCGACATGTGGGCCCCGAACGTGCCCTGCGACGGCTACAACCAGGACAGCAACACCTACGGCGGCACGGCGGCCGGCGCGAACCTGTCGAAGATGCACATGAACGCCTTCTACGGCGTCGGCGGGCCGAAGTGCTTGGTGGACGCCGTGGAGAACCTCACCCAACTGCGCATCGACCACTACATCCAGATCGACTTCTCCGGCTTCCAGTCGATGGTCGACGCGCTCGGCGGGGTCACCGTCAACGCCTGCGGACCGATCATCGACGAGACCCTGCAGACGATCCTCCCGGCGGGTGGCGAACAGGTCATCAGCGGGGCCCAGGCACTGAACCTGGCGCGAGCCCGCAAGGTGATCGGCGATCCCAGCTCGGACCTGTCCCGCATCCGCCGGCAGCAGTTGATCCTGTCGGCGATCCTGCGGGAGGTGAAGTCGGCCGGCACGCTGCTCGATCCGGGCAAGCTGGGCGCCTTCATCACCGCCTTCACCGACAACACCAGCACCGGCAACGTCACGTTCCAGTCGCTGATGGACCTCGCCGAGTCGGTCGGCAACCTCGATCCGGCGCTGGTGAACTTCTACACGATCCCGACGGTTCCCGATCCGGAGGACACCGGCCGCGGCTCGCTGTTCATCGACGAGGACGCCGCCGCCCCGCTCCTGACGGCGCTGCGCAACGACACCCCGGTCCCCGGGACCGAGACGGCGCCCGTCGAGACGCCGGCACCCACGACCGCCACCGAGGTCGGCACCCTGACCGTCGCCCCGGAGGCGGTGGACCTGCAGATCGTCAACGCGACCGGTGTCTCCGGGCTCGCCACCCGCGCGTCGGCCGCTCTCGACGAGCTGGGCTTCGCCACCACCGAGGACGACCTGCGGTCCGACGAGGACACCCAGTCCGGGGTGTCCGTCCGGTATTCCGCGGGCAACGAGGCCGCTGCCCTGACCGTGGCGGCGGCGGTGCCGGGTGCGCAGCTGCAGACCGACGAGGCCCTCGGAAGTCTGGTGGTGCTGCGACTCGGCAGCGACTGGGACGAGTCCGTCCAGGCCGTGGCGGTGGGCGATGCCCTCGACGCCGACCTGCTGTCCCAGGTGCCGCCCGGCTCGGCCGGCAACGTCCTCGTCCCGACCACTGAGCAGCCCGCGGCGACCTCCACCACGTCGAGCGTCAACGCCGCGGACGCCACCTGCCTGTGAACCGTGCCGGGGCGGGGTGGCCGCGCCAGGACGACCGGGTAGACACTGGTCGGGACGGGCTTCATCCGCGGCACGCCTGGCCTTCACGCTCCGTTCACTTCCGGACAGGGTGATTCACCGGACCGCGTCCTAAGGTGGGAACATGCGCCAGGCTTATCAGATCCGGCTCGCCGACCTCGGCGAACACGGTGCCCGAATGTGTCAAGTCACCAGCGACGCGATGCGCGACGCGACCCGGGCGCTGCTCGACGCGGACCTCGCGCTCGCCGAGCAGGTCATCGCCCGTGACGTCGTGATCGACGAGATGCGTGCCAGTGCGGAAGAAGTCGCGCTCGAGCTGCTTGCCCTGCAGGCGCCGGTGGCGTCCGATCTGCGGGTGGTCGTCTCGGCCCTGTGGATCGTCGCCGACCTGCAGCGGATGGGCGCCCTGGCGATCCACGTCGCGAAGGCCGCACGCCGCCGGCATCCCAACGCCGTCATCCCCTCCGAGATGCGTCCGGTGTTCGAGCGGATGGGCCGGGTGGGCGTGCACCTCGCCGACCAGGCCGGAAAGGTGCTGCTCGGCCGGGACCTCCAGCTCGCCCGCACCCTCGAGACCGACGACGACCTGATGGACGACCTGCACCGCGAGATGTTCGCTCAGCTCGACAATCCCGCCTGGAACCACGGCGCCGGCACCGCCGTCGACATCGCCCTGCTGGGCCGCTTCTACGAGCGGTTCGCCGACCACGCCGTGTCCATCTCCCGCCGGGTCATCTTCCTCGTCACCGGCGAGAACGTGGGCGGCGACACCACTCCCGCGTCGCTCGAGTTCGTCGACAGCTGACCCGGGCAGCGGTGCCGGTCTCCCGTACCGTCGGCCACCGCTGATGCGGTGGTTGTACCCGGCTGCCAGGACCGGTTCCGACGACGTCGATCTCGACGCCGCCTACTGGATCGACGATCCCGGCCGGCAGGTCGTCACCGGCATGATGGTGAGCACCGCCGACGGCGCCGCCCAGCTCGAGGGCCGCTCCGGTGGACTCGGGAACGCCGCCGACACGGCGCTTTTCGCGCTGCTGCGGGCCCAGGCCGACGTGCTCTTGGTGGGCGCGGGGACCGCGCGGGCCGAGGGCTACGCCGGCGACCACCCGTCGGCGGTACTGCGCGACCTGCGGGCCCGGCGCGGCCTGTCGACCGCGCCCCGGATGGCGGTGCTGACCAATCGGTTCGACCTGTCCCCGACCGATCCGCTGTTCACCGACACCGAGGTCCGGCCGCTGGTCGTCACCAGCGCCGCCGCCCCCCGGGACCGTCGGGAGGCACTGGCCGACGTGGCCGACGTGGTGATCGCCGGCACCGACCGGGTCGACGTCGCCCGGGCCCTGGACGAGCTCGCCGACCGCGGCCTCCGGCGGGTCAGCTGCGAGGGCGGCCCCACCCTGCTGGGCCAGGTGGTCGCGGCCGATCGGCTCGACGAACTCCGGCTGACCCTCGCACCCCTGCTCACCGCCGGTGACGCGCACCGCATCACCACGGGCCCGGTCGTCGATCCGCGCACCATGGAGCTCGTGCACCTGCTGGCCGACGGCGACCACCTGTTCCTGCGGTATCGCGTCACCGGCGTGCGCCGGTGACCGCTCCCGGCCCGCTGCGGCTGGGCACCCGGACCTTCGGTCCCACGGAACTCGTGGTGATGGCCATCGTCAACCGCACCCCGGACTCCTTCTACGACCGGGGCGCGACCTTCGCGCAGGACCGGGCCGTCGACGCGGCGGTGGCCGCGCTCGACGCCGGGGCGGCGGTCGTCGACATCGGTGGCGTGAAAGCCGGCATCGGCGATTTCGTGTCCGCGGCCGAGGAGATCGACCGGGTGGTGCCCGTGGTCGCCGAGGTGCGCCGGCGACGGCCGGACGCGGTGATCAGCGTCGACACCTGGCGGTCCGAGGTGGGCCGGGCGGTGGTGGCCGCCGGTGCCGATCTGCTCAACGACGCCTGGGAGGGGCACGACCCGGAGCTGGCGGCGGTGGCGGCCGCCTCGGGCGCAGGCCTGGTGTGCATGCACGCGGGCCATCTGCCGCCCCGCACCGATCCGGACAACCCCGTCTACGACGACGTGGTCTCCGACGTCGTCACGACGGTGAACCGGCTGGCCGACGCGGCCATGGCCGCCGGTGTCCGCCGTGACGGCATCGTGGTCGACCCCGGGCACGACTTCGGCAAGACCACGGTCCAGTCGCTCGCGGTCACCCGCCGGCTCCCCGAGCTCGTCGCGACCGGCTGGCCGGTGCTGGTGGCCCTGTCCAACAAGGACTTCGTCGGCGAGACCCTGGATCTGCCGCCGGGCGAGCGGCTGAACGGGACGATGGCCGCCGTCGCGGTGAGTGCCTGGCTGGGCGCCCGACTGTTCCGGGTGCACAACGTTCCGGAGCTGCGGCAGGTCCTGGACATGGTCGCCGCCATCCGTGGCGACCGTCCGCCGTCGGTGGCCGTCCGCGGTCTCCACCCCCCGACCGGGTCATAAGTCCCATTCAGAGGGTCATGACCGGGCGTGATTCACCCGCTGGAACCGAGGTCGTCACCCGATAGGCCACACTTGGTCACAGCTGTTCGGGATCCGGCCCCCGGTCGGCCGTATGTCTGAACAATGAATCCGTGACCTCCTCCGCGACCGCCGGTGCCGTCCTGCCGTTGCGGGAAAGCCGTCCGTCGGCATGACCGCATCCGACGTGGACCCCCGGCTCGAGCAGCTCCTCGACACCGTCGTGGCGATGGTGTCCGGCGATCTGATGGCTCGGATGGCCCCGTCCCCGGCCCGGGATTCGCTGGACGCCGTGGTGACCGGGATCAACCTGCTTGCCGAGGAGCTGGCCACGGTCCGACGCGACGTCGAGGCGCGGGTGGCCGAGCGGACCGCCGCCATCGCCGACGAACAGGAGTCGTTGCGCCGGCTCGCCCTGACCGATGCCCTGACCGGGCTGGCGAACCGGACCCTGCTCGCGGACCGGATCGGGCAGGCCGTCGCCGGCGCGGCCCGCGGCGCGCTGCCGCCCGCCGTCATCCTCATCGACCTGGACGAATTCAAGCTGATCAACGACGGTCTCGGGCACGCCGCCGGCGACGCCGTGCTGGTGGAGATCGCCGACCGGTTGCGCGGCGTGGTCCGCGAGACCGACACCGTCGGCCGGCTCGGCGGCGACGAGTTCGCGATCGTGCTGCCCGACACCGTGGAGGCCGAGGCCATCCGGGTGGCGAGGCGGGCCCTGCTGGCTCTGCAGGTCCCGGTCCCGGTCGCCGGTCGCGAGATCACGGTGTCGGCGAGCATCGGACTGCGCTTCGGCCTGCGCGGCCAGGACGGCGAGACCCTGCTGCGGGACGCCGACATCGCGATGTACCGGGCCAAGGCGCAGGGCAAGAGCAACGTGCAGGTCTTCGAGCCGTCGATGCACCAGGCGGCGGAGCGCCGGATGGAGCTGCTGGGCGAGCTGGGCGAGGCGATCGGGCGTGACGAGCTGGCGCTGGTCTTCCAGCCGATCGTCGACCCGATCGACGGCCGGGTCCGTGGCGCCGAGGCGTTGCTGCGGTGGGAGCACGCCCGGGAGGGCACGATCCTGCCCGGATCGTTCCTCGCGCTGGCCGAGGAGAGCGGCCTGATCGCCGACGTCGGCCGGTGGACGCTGGCAACCGCGGTGCGCACCCTGCACGGGTGGCTCGCCGAGCTCCCCGTCGACGAGCCGTTCTCGGTGCACGTCAACGTCTCAGCGCTCGAACTGCGCCGTCCCGGGTGGGTGGATTTCGTCCGGACGACGCTGGCCGCCCACGGTGTTCCCGGCAGCCGGCTGGCGCTGGAACTGCCGGCGGCGGCGTTGAGCGGCGACGATCCGACGATCCTGGCGGCGCTCACCGACCTGCGCCGGATGGACGTGGGCATCGTCATCGACGACTTCGGTGCCGGCGGCGTGCCCCTGTGGTCGCTGCACGCCCTACCGGTGGACACCGTGAAGATCCACCGCGCGCTGGGCTCCGGGACGGACGGTGGGTACGCCGGGCGCCGGTTCGCCCGCGCGGTGGTCGAACTGGCGGCGTCGGTGGGCCTGGCCGTCGTGGTGCAGGGCGTGGAGACCGCGGACCAGCTCGCCGAGACCGGGTTGTGGGGCGCCGACGCCGCGCAGGGGTACTTCCTCGGCCGACCGGTCCCGCAGGAGCAGCTCATCGCACTCGTCCGCGCCGGCCTGGCGGCCGGCTCCGTCCTCAGTACCGCAGCTGGCCGGTCTTCTTCGCGGCTGCCACCTGGGCCGGCGTCGCCGGCCGGAGCACCCAGCCGGGTACCAGGTGGTTCTGGTCGATGAAGTGGGTGCCGGTCAGATTGATCCGGTACGTGCACGAGCCGAGCCAGCCGACGTCGCAGAGCATCCACGCCTGCAGGTAGCCGACCACCACGGCCAGCGGCGCGATCGCCGAGACGGTGGCCGGCGGCAGGAAATGCGGGTGACGGCCGTACATCGCGGGCAGGTCGATGGCCACCTGCAAGGGCGGTGCCACCGACCGGATCAGCCGCGCGCGGAAGGCGGCGCTGTCCTGGGACACCTGACGCTCGGGCACCGATCGATCATACGTTCGAGTCCGGGGGTGGGCTCTCGGGATCGACGGGTGGGCACGGGACCGCGCCGGCGGCGATGCTGCTGCACCGCCGCCGCTCTCACTCCGGGTCTCAGCCGAAGCGGCCCGAGATGTAGTCCTCGGTGGCCTTCTGGTGAGGATTGGAGAAGATCTTGGCGGTCTCGTCGTACTCGATGAGCCTGCCGGGCTGCCCGACACCGGCGAGGTTGAAGAACGCGGTGCGGTCGCTGACCCGGGCGGCCTGCTGCATGTTGTGGGTCACGATGACGATCGTGTAGCTCTGCTTGAGCTCGCTGATCAGGTCCTCGATGGCCAGCGTCGAGATCGGGTCCAGGGCCGAGCAGGGCTCGTCCATCAGCAGCACCTCGGGCTCGACGGCGATCGCCCGGGCGATGCACAGCCGCTGCTGCTGACCACCGGAGAGGCCCGCACCCGGCCGGTTCAGGCGGGTCTTGACCTCTTCCCACAGGTTCGCGCCGCGCAGCGAGCGCTCGACGATGTCGTCGTACTCCTTCTTCGACTTCTTCGAGCCCGGCCAGCTTGTAGCCGGCGATCACGTTGTCGTAGATGGACATCGACGGGAACGGGTTGGCCTTCTGGAAGACCATCCCGACGGTGCGCCGTACGTTGACCGGGTCGACGCCGGGGCCGTAGAGGTCCTCGCCGTCGAGCAGCACCTTGCCGGTGACCTTGCCGGACGGGATCACCTCGTGCATCCGGTTCAGCGTCCGCAGGAAGGTGGACTTGCCACAGCCGGACGGGCCGATGAAGGCGGTGACGGTGAGCGGGGCGATGTTGATCGAGGCGCCCTCCACCGCGAGGAAGTCGCCGTAGTAGACGTTCAGGTCCTCGACGTCGATGCGCTTGGCCATGTCAGGGTTTCTCTCTCGGAGTTCGGGCGGCCGCAGGCCGGAAGCAGGTCAGCGGGACTTGGGCTGGGTGAACTTGGCGATGAGCCGGGCCACGATGTTGAGGATCAGGATGAGCAGCACCAGCACCAGGGCGGCGCCCCAGGCCCGTTCGATGGTGAACTCGGTGACCGAGCCACCACGCTTGCCCAGCTGGTCCCAGATCATCATCGGCAGGGTCGCCTGGTCACCGGAGAACAGGTCGCCGTTGATCCGGGACGCGTAGCCGACGAGCAGGATGAGCGGTGCGGTCTCGCCGGCGACGCGGGCGATGGCCAGTAGCGCCGAGGTGATCAGCCCGGACAGCGCGGTCGGCAACACCACCTTGAGGATGGTGCGCCACTTCGGCACACCCAGCGCGTACGAGGACTCCCGCAGCTCGCGGGGCACCAGCTTGAGCATCTCCTCCGACGAGCGGACGGCGACCGGCAGCATCAGGATCGCCAGCGCGATGGAGCCGGCAGCACCGAACGGGCGGAGGCCGAAACCCAGCAGCAGGAAGGTGAAGACGAACAGACCGGCGACGATGGACGGCACGCCGGTCATCACGTCGACGAAGAACGTGACCGCCTTGGCGAAGCGGCCCTTGCCGTACTCGACGAGGTAGATCGCGGTCAGGATGCCGACCGGCAGCGCGATGACCGAGGCCAGCCCGACCTGCAGCAGGGTGCCGAGCAACGCGGCGTAGACGCCGCCGCCCTCCACCCGGGTGCTGACGCCGTTCATCGAATGCGTGACGAAGTTCCAGTCCAACGCCCCGGCCCCCTTCACCACGATGAAGCCGAGGATCAGGGTGAGCGGCACGAGGGCGGCGACGAAGGACGCGTAGATCAGCGTGGAGGCGAAGCGGTCCTTGGCCCGGCGCTTGCCCTCGACGCTGAACGACCAGGCGGTCAGCACGACGACGAACAGGGCGGCCGCGGTGAAGAAGGACGTCCCCCAACCCTCCCAGCCGACGACGAACTTGGCGGCCAGCGCCAGGCCCACGGCGGTCGCCGCGCTGGCCGGGATGGCCCAGCTCGGGATGCGGTGGCCGACGAGGGCGGACGGCGCCTTCTTCAGCGGGGACCGGTTGTCGGAGTGGCTCAGTGTCGCCATCAGACGAATTCCTTCCTGCGGGCGATCACGATGCGGGCCGCGGAGTTGACCACCAGGGTGATCACGAAGAGGAACAGGCCGGACAGGATGAGCGCCGGGATGCCCAGCGTGGAGCCGGCGGCCTCGCCGAACTTGTTGGCGATGTTGGCGGAGATGGTGTCGCCGCCCGGCTCGGTGAGCTGCCAGTTGATCGTGAAGCCGGAGTTCAGCACCAGCGCGACGGCGATGGTCTCTCCCAGCGCCCGGCCGAGGCCCAGCATCGCCGCGGAGATCATCCCGGGGCGCCCGAAGGGCAGCACCGCGGTGCGGATCGACTCCCACTTGGTGGCACCGAGAGCGAGTGCGGCGTCGATGGTCTCGCGCGGGGTCTGGAGGAAGACCTCGCGGCTGACGGCGGACACGATCGGGATGATCATGATGGCCAGCACGATGCCGGCGATGAGCAGGCTCTTGCCGTACTGGTTCACGGTCAGCGGGGTGGAGGTGGCGAACAGCGGAATCCAGCTGAAGTAGTCGGTGAGCCACTTCTGGAAGCCGGTGGTTTCCGGGATCAGGAAGTACAGGGCCCACATGCCGAAGATCAGCGAGGGCACCGCGGCGAGCAGGTCGACCACGCCGCCGAGGACGGTGGCGAGCCGGCGGCGCGCGTACTGCGAGATGAACAGTGCGATGCCGATGGCGATCGGCACGCCGATGACCATCGCGATCGCGGAGCTCATCAGGGTGCCGAAGAGCAGCGCCGCCATGCCGAAGACCGGCGGGTTGGCACCGGGGGTCCACACCTCGGTGGTGAGCAGGTTGCCGGAGTTGCCACTGAACGCCGGCAGCGCCTTCCAGATCAGGAAGAACGCGATGGCCGCCATGATGACCAGCAGCAGGCCACCGGATCCGGCGGCCAGCCCCTTGAACACCTGGTCGCCGAGGCGGACCGAGCGACCGGTGATGGCCGACCGGCTGCCGGGGGTGCTTCACATCCTTGGCCGTGTCGACGACGGCGACCGGAGCGAGTGAGTCCGGCTTCCCCGGGTCGGCGTCGATGTGCACCGCGGGGTCGGCGGACGGACCGGCCGCCTTGCGCTGCCGGGGATTCTCGGGATCGACGTCGTTCACGTCTTCCATCATCAGGTCTGCCCTGTCCGAGCTGTTCGTGCTGTCCATTTTTCCTCAACCACGCGTTGTGGATCGGCTGATCACTGCGGTGACGTGCAGGTGCCCGCGCCGCCGCCCCGGGTGGGGTCGGACGGCGCGGGCATCGCGGCGGTACTTAGCTCAGCGCCTGGATGGAGGCGATGACCTTCTCCTGGATCTCGGCCGGCAGCGGGGCGGCACCCAGGCTGTCGAGCGAGGCCTGGCCCTCGGTGGCGGTGTAGCCGAGGAAGGCCTTGAGGACGTCGAGCTTGTCGCCGTTGCCCGCGGAGCAGACGATCTCGTAGGTGACGAGGACGATCGGGTAGGCGCCGGCCTCCTGCGTCGCGTAGTCCAGCTTGAGGGCGACATCGTTGCCGGTGCCGACGATCTCGGCGGCGGCGACGGCCTTGCCGGCGGTCTCACCGGTCAGCTCGACCGCACCCGCACCGGAGTCGATCTTGGCGATGGGCAGATTCGAGTCCTTGGCGAAGCCCCACTCGACGTAGCCGATGGTGCCTTCCTTGCCGACGACCTCCTGGGCCACGCCGTCCGAGCCGTTGGCGGCGATGCCACCGGGGGCGGCCCACGCCTTGGCGGCGTCGAAGGTCCAGGCGTCGGGGGCGGCGGCCTTGAGGTACTTGGTGAAGTTCTCGGTGGTGCCCGAGTCCTCGGCGCGGTGCACGGACTGGATGGTCAGGTCCGGCAGGGTGACGCCGCTGTTGAGCTCGGCGATCGAGGCGTCGTTCCAGGTGGTGACGGAGCCGTTGAAGATGTTGGCCAGCACCTCGGCGTTCAGCGTCAGGTCGGTCACGCCGGGGACGTTGTAGGCCAGCGCGATCGGTCCGGTGACCATCGGCAGGTTGACCGCGTCCGCACCGCTGCAGCGGGTGGACTTCGCGGCCTCGGCCTGATCCTCCTTGAGGGCGGAGTCGGAGCCGGCGAAATCGACCTGGTTGCCGGTGAAGTCGCTGATGCCCTTACCGGAGCCGCCGCCCTGGTAGGCACCGACGTTGGCGTTGCACTTGGCGTTGAAGTCCAGGATCCACTGCTCCATGACCTTGCCCTGGGCGGTGGAGCCCGAGGACCGCAGATCGCCCTCGGCGCACTCGAAAGTGGCGCTGGCGGCGGAGCCGGTCGAGCCGGCGGCGGCGGACGAGGAGGAACCCTCGGACTCGGACCCGGCGACGCTGGAGGCGGCGCTTGCGATGGCCGAGGTGGCGCTCGATGCGGCCGAGGTGACGGACGACGTCACGCTCGCGACGGTGTTGTCGTCGGTACCGCAGGCGGCCAGGGTGACGGCCGCGGCGCTGAACAGGCCGAGCAGTGAAAGCGTGCGCGTGATCTTCACGCAGATCCTCCGTGTTTCTGGGGCGTTCTCGAGTGGGCGGTGCGGCGTTCGGGCCCTTGCGGCCCGCTGTGACAGGACGTTAAGAGACCCGGATGGCCGATCGACCTCACAAAGGTGAACCACAGATGAACACGGTGGATGCGCTCTCATGCTCCCAGTCCGCGAGGGGGCCATTGCCGCAGGTCAGCGGCCCTGGACCACACCGGGACAACGCAGGCGCACCCACGGGAGAGCTGCATCACCAGCAATCACAGCCTGTCACCGGTCGGCGACGGGCGGTCGACACGCGCGCTCAGGATGTGGGTGTGAACTGCCAATGGCTCTTGAAGCGGTAGTAGGTGACGTCGCCGATGTAGCGCTTGGCGAGAACCTTGGCCCCCTTACCGGGAACGTTCTCCTCCCAGCCCATCTCGGCCGTGGCGTACAGGGTGCCGTCGCCCATGACCTCGGCGATGGCGCCCACCTGGGCGGCGGTCAGGAAGACGCTCTTGCCGTTGGTGTAACCGTCGAGCGGCCACGGGAGCAGCGTGCTCGTGACCGTCACCGGCTGCACGAAGCGGGTGATGTCGTAGATGTCGGCGCCGGCCGGTCCTTCGAAGGTCACTTCGTACTCCCCGTGTATCGGTGATGTCACCGAGGAGTTGTACTCCATGAAGGTGAACAGATTCTCGGATTTCGCGGGATTCAACCTGTACGGACGAGCAGCGGCCGACCCACTCCGGGCTCCGTTGATCTGCGGGTGATCTGTCGACGGTAGGAGCGCTGGACCGGAGACGACGGCCGGCACCTTCAGGGGCGGTGGAGCACGCCTTCCGACGGGGCCACGAACCGACACCGCCGATCGGGCAACGGTTTCCGACGGAAAGGATCCGGAGCCCGTTCACGTCAACACGACATTGACAGTATCCGCAACGTATCGTTGACGGTGACCCGAACCGAGGGAGCGCCCGTGGCACGCACCGCGCACCGAAAGCGGCTGGCGCGCACCGTGGCGGCGCTGGCCGAGATCGAGGATCCGATCGAGCGGCTCGAGGCCACCAGGGCCGCCCGTGAGGAGCTCGAACGCCGCGAGCGGGAGGCGGTGGCCGACTGCCGCGCCGCCGGCCACACCTGGACCGACATCGGTGCGCGGTACGGGCTGTCCCGGCAGGGCGCTCAGCAACGCTTCCGCCGGCGGGCGGCGGCCGCCCGGACGGCCGGACCATCCTGACGTCACCCGCCGCCGTCCCGCCACTGATCAGCACCCACCGGAGATCCGATGACCCAGAGCCTGCGTTTCGCCGTCGACAGCGCCACGCCGCTGCCCGACCTCACCGCCGCTGTCCCCGCCAACACCCGGTGGGACGTCACCGCCACCTCGGTCGAGCACACCCATGTCGACACCGCCGAGCACGACCTGTGGCGCGCGGGCGTCGAGCTGTACCGGTTCTCCGGTGACGGCAGTGCCGGGTGGCGCCTCTCCCTGCCCGGTCAGCCGTCCCGTGATGTCGTCGACACGCCGCGATCGGCGGCCGCGGTGGACGTCCCCGAGGCGCTGGCCGCCGCGACCGTCGGCGTGCGCCGCGGCCGGCCGGTGGTGCCGCTGGCCACCGTCCGCGTGCACCGCACGGTGCATCGACTGACCGACGCCGACGGCGCCCCCCTGCTCGACCTCGCCGACGAGACCGTGCACAGTTCGACATCGACCCCGGACGGCGCCCTGCTCGAGGACTGGCGACGCTGGCAGCTCGACGGTCCCGGGCCGGTGGCGGCGGTCGCCGACCGCCTCGTCGACGCCGGCGGTGTCCCCGACTCCGATCCCGGGTCCGATCTCGCCCGGGCGCTCGTCGGGCATCCGGGCGCCGACCCCGCGGCGCCCGTGACGTCACCGAGCAAGCACGGCAAGCGCAAGGGCAAGGGCAAGGCCGCGAAGCACCGTCCGACCGCCGGCGAGCTGATCCGGACGTACCTGCGCGCACAGGATGACGCACTGGCCGCCGGCGACCTCGTCCTGCGGGCCGGAACCGGCGGTATCCACCCCACCAGGGTCGCGACCCGGCGGCTCCGCAGCACCCTGCGCATCTTCCGGCCCTTCGTCGACGCCGACCGGGCAGCCTCCTTCGACGCCGAACTGTCGTGGTACGCCGCCACTCTCGGCGAGGTCCGGGACCGGGAGGTGCAGCGCCTACGGATGCGGAAGCTGCTGGACGAGATCCCGGACGAGTTGGTGCTGGGACCGGTCGGCAGCAGCATCGACGCCGTCCTGCGCTCCGAGGAGGTGCTGCACCGCGGTCGGCTGACCGAGGCGCTGGATTCCGAGCGCTACCTGGCGCTGCTGCGGGAGGCACACTTCTGGAGCACCACACCCCCGTTCACCGACCGGGCCGACGCGGACGCCGAGGTACTGACGAAGCGGGTCGACAAGGCGGCGGCCAAGCTGGTGGCCCACCTGGCGGCCGGTCTGCGCGCCGGCGGCGACGACGAGGAGCTGCACAGCGCGCGCAAGGCCGGCAAGCGGGCCCGCTACGCCGCCGAGCTGGCCGCACCTGTCCTCGGGAAGAAGGGCACGAAGCTGGTGTCGCGGTACGAGGAGGTGCAGGACGTGCTCGGCGACTTCCAGGACGGCGTGGTGGCCTGTGCGCTGATCCGCCGGCTCGCTGCCGGCACGGTCGGCAAGCGCAAGGAGAACGGTTTCACCTACGGGCTCCTCTACGCCCGCGAACGGGAACGCGCGATCGAAGGTCGGCAGCGCGCCGACGTGCTGTTCGCAAAGCTCCGGGACTGATCGACCGGGCCGGGCCGCAGCGTCCGCGGATCGGCTGATCCGGGTTCACCGCGCGATGGCCGCGGGGGCACGCAGGCCGCCGGCCGCGAGACGAGTCTTCGCCACGGCGATGGGCCACTGTGCCATGACGGCCGGCACGATCCAGAACAACGGG
Organism: uncultured Actinomycetota bacterium; assembly: GCA_963700115.1. Taxonomy (GTDB): domain Bacteria; phylum Actinomycetota; class Actinomycetes; order Mycobacteriales; family Nakamurellaceae; genus Nakamurella. The sequence continues at coordinate 3,384,880 of OY969473.1, forward strand.
TTCCCGGTGCCCGCGACCGCAGCCCCGGTGAGCAGCGCGACGTAGCTGCCACCGAGGACGTGCGGGACGGCGGTCGTCCAGCCCGGGCGTCGCCGGCGCCAGAGCCACAGCCCGGCCACGGCGCTCGCCTCCGCCAGCACCGCGACCGGCAGCAGCCACCAGAGCCGGTCCCACGCGACGACGGCGAGCGCGCCGCCGCTGACCGCGGTGACGGCCAGCGCGACCTGATACGTCGGCCCGGTCACCGGACGGCTGCGGCGGACGAAAACGAACACGGGACCGGTCAGCAGACCGACGCCACCCGCCACGATGTGGGCCATCAGCAGCGCTCCGGGAGTCATCCCGTCATCATCCCGCCCCCGCCTTGACACTGTCAAGGCGTCTGTCTCGCCCGGCATCTCGACCGGAAGTCCGTGGTCGGCGGTGCAGGCGCCGTTGTCGACGACGACCCCGATGACGGCGACGGTGTCCATCGTGTGTCCGTCCAACACAGTCGTTCGACCCCAGCGACACCCGCTCCCCTGTCCGGGATCGGCGACGCCCGACAGATCACCACCACCATCGGGAGCCGCCCGTCCCGGTCCCGTCGCTGAGCGGTCGATCGAAGCCATGTTGGCGTCGTCGTGGCGGGCGCCCGAGGCCGGCTGCAGCGCCTCGAGCCGGTCGAGCTGGGCGCGCGACAGGACGACGCCGTCGGCGGCGGTGTTCTCCTCGACGCGGGCCACCCGGCGCGTTCCGGGGATGGGCTCGATGTCGTCGCCCTTCGCGACGATCCAGGTGAGGGCGGGCTGCGCCGGCGTGGCACCGACCTCGGTGCCGATCGCCCGCACCTCGTCGACGAGACGCCGGTTGCGCTCGAAGTTCTCGCCGGTGAACCGCGGGTTGGTCCTGCGTCAGTCGTCGTCGGGGATGTCGGCGGCCGAGCGGATCTCGCCGGTCAACAGGCCGTGCCCCAGCGGCGAGTACGGCACGATGCCGATACCGAGTTCACGCAGCCGCGGCAGGATCTCGTCCTCGACGTCGCGGGTCCACAGCGAGTACTCGGTCTGCAACGCCGAGACCCGTTGCACCGCAGGGGCGCGGCGGATGGTCTCCGGTGATGCCTCGGACAGGCCGAAGTGGCGGACCTTGCCGGCGGCGATGAGCTCGCCGACCGCTCCTGCGGTGTCCTCGATGGGCGTCCCGGGTCGACGCGGTGCTGGTAGAAGAAGAGACCAGGCCGAACTTGGTGGCGAGGACGACCTGGTCGCGGCGGCCCTTCACCGCCCGGCCGATGACCTCATCGCTGTGGAAGGGCCCGTAGATCTCGGCGGTGTCGATGTGGGTGACGCCGAGATCGAGCGCGCGGTGGATGGTGCGGACTGACTTGGCCATCCTGCGTGCCGAGGCGGGCCGCGATCCGCATGACCGCGAGATCACGCATCTCGTCGGTCAACTCGCCACCCGCAGCGACGAGTTCCGGGTCCGGTGGGCCGCTCATGACGTTCGCACCCACATCACCGGCATGAAGCTGCTGCACCATCCGTGGTCGGCGCCCTGGACCTGCCGTACGAGTTGCTGCCCCTGGCCGCCGGCTCCAGTTCGACCCTGGTCGTCTACGCGCCGGAGATCGGCTCCGCCGCCCACGACGCCCTGACGCAGCTGGGTCGCGACCGGGTCCGGCGCGGACGCCGCGCCGCATCGCTGACCCGGAGGTGCCGTGCTCGGACACGGTGTGGTCCCGTCCGTCTTGACCATGTCACCGCCGCGAGACGGTCACCGGGAGTTGCCGCTGCGACGGGAGCGAGCGCGCCGACGGCGAACACCGCGCCCGCGATGACGATCGGCACGACGACGAGCGCGTGCTGGATCGTCCACAGAGAACCGAGCAGACCGATCAGCGGCGGTCCGCCGAGGAAGGCGAGCTGGCCGATGCCGGAGACCATGCTGACCCGGGCGGACGCGAGCCGCGGGTCGTCGGCCGCGGCGCTGAGCGCCACCGGGTAGCCGAGGCACGCGCCCAGTCCCCAGAGGAGCACGCCGACGAAGGCGAGCGGCGGCCACGGGCTGAGGACGAACAGCAGCAGCCCGACCAGTGCGACCCCGGCAAGACCGCGGATCGTGGCCACCCGGCCGTACCGGTCGAGCAGCTTCGGGCCCGTCCACCGGCCGACGGTCATCGCGGCGAGGAAGGCGGCGTAACCGAGGGAGGCGACGGCCGCCGAGGTGCGGTGGTCGTCGACGAGGGCGACGGCGATCCAGTCGTTACCGGCACCTTCCGCGAACGCGAAGGCCAGGACGACGATGCCGATGAGCAGGGTGCGGCGGTCCAGCTGCCGGCCGGTGCGCGTGGCGCCGGCCGCTGCCGCGGGTGCTGCGGCGGGGTGGGCGTCGTCGGCGAAGAACGCCCGGGTCAGGACGAGAACAGTCACGGCGACCACGACGGCGACGCCGACCAGGTGCGCGGTGACGGGCACGCCGAGCGCGATCAGTCCGGCGCCCAGGAGCGCGCCGGCCACCGTGCCGATGCTGTAGCCGGCGTGGAAGCGGGGCATGATCGCCCGGCCGGCGTGCCGCTCGACGAGTGCGCCCTGGACGTTCATGGCGACGTTCCAGGCGGCCAGCCCGAAACCCAACAGGAAGAGGCCGACAACGACCACCGCGGTCCCGGCGTGGTAGCCGACCCCGATGGTGGACAGCGCCAGGGCGGTCACCACCGTCATCCGGGCCACCACCGTGCGGGTGCCGAAGCGGCGGACCAGCACTGCGGCGGCCGGCAGGGCGAGCAGCGATCCGACCGCCAGCGCGAGCAGCACGACCCCGAGATCGGCGGGGCTGAGCGACAATTCGCTGCGGATCTGCGGCAGTCGACTGATCCAGCTGGCGAACACCACGCCGGTGCCGAGGAAGGCGACCGCAGTGGCGTGCCGGGCCGCGGTGACGCGGGGCGCCTCCGTTCGCGACAACCGCTGCGCGGGGTCCTCCGACCGGACCGACTCGACCATCTGCGCTCCTCTGTCGACGACCGCGGCAGACCCAGGTAGGTTTACCGGTATATCGCGTGCAGTCAGAACGGTACGTCAGCGTCGGTTTACCGGTCAACCAGTGCGCCAGAAGTCATCCGGATGCAGTGCGTCATGCTGGATCGGATATTGGGGATTGGGGCCATTTCGTGGTGCGGGTGACGTTGCAGACGGTCGCGGACGCGGTCGGGGTGAGCCGGATGACGGTGTCCAACGCGTTCTCCCGGCCGGCCCGGCTGTCGGCCGAACTCCGTACCCGCATCCTGGCCACCGCCGAGGAGCTGGGGTACGCCGGGCCCGATCCGGCCGCCCGGGCCTTCGCCAAGGGCTCGACCGGCGTGGTGGGCATCCTGGTCAACTCCCGTCTGCAGGACGTGTTCGCCGACGAGGTCAGCTCGGCGTTCCTGGGCGGCATCGCCGACGGGCTGACCGGATCGGGCCTGTCGCTGGCGCTGCTGTCCACCCAGGAGGAGGTGGCCGGCCGGGTGCCGGCCCGGGACGTCCCGATGGACGCCACCCTGGTCTTCACCTATCGCTACGACGAGGAGTCCCTGCGCTGGCTGCGCCGACGGGGGCTGCCACTGGTCCTGCTCGACCAGGAGCCGATCGACGGGATCAGTTCGGTGAACATCGACGACCGGGGCGGCGCCCGGCAGGCCGCGGCGCACCTGCTGCAGCTGGGACACCGGCGGATCGGCATCGTCACCATCGGGCTGTCCGAGCCGTACGGGGTGATGGCCGACCCCTTCGACCCGGTGCCGCCCGGCGAGGCGCACATCTCCCGACAGCGGCTCGCGGGCTGGCTGGAGGCGTGCCAGGAGGCCGGCGTGCGTCCGGTGCTGGTACGGCAGCCCAAGACGCCCTATCACCCGGAGGCGAATGGTCACGCGGCGCTGGACGCAATGCTCGCGGTGGACCCGGGGATCACCGCGGTGCTGTGCTACTCCGACCGGTTCGCGCACGGCGTCCTCACCGGCGCGCACGACCGCGGTCTGCGGGTCCCCGAGGACCTGTCGATCGTCGGCTACGACGACAGCACCATGGCCGCCAACCTGCGGCCGCCCTTGACCACCGTCCGGCAGGACCCGACCGAGAAGGGCCAGGTGGCCGCCGCGCTGCTCGTCGCCGCGGTTCGCGCCGGGTCGGTCGCATCGGCGGATACCGGCACCAGTGGCACCGTGCACCGGGTCCTGCCCACCCGGCTGGTCGTCCGGGGCAGCACCGCGGGTCCGCGTCCCTGAGGTGTTCGGGCCGGATGTGGTCGCGCAGCATCAGCCCCGGTGACAGGATCTGCGGATGGTGGCACCCACGACGGTCGCGACGTTCCTCGACGACCTGGGACCGACGGACCGCACACTGGTCGAGACGCTGCTGACGGTCGTCCGCAGTGTCGACCCGGGCCTGACGGAGCACATCAAGTGGAACTCCCCCAGCTACGTCTTCGACGGCGAGGACCGGTTCACCGTCAGCGCCCGCCCGGGACGCCCCGTGCGCCTCGTCCTGCATGCCGGTGCGACGACCCGCGAGGACAAGGCCGGGCCGCCCAGATTCACCGACACCACGGGCCTGCTCGAATGGCATTCCGACATCCGCGCGTCGATCGTCTTCCGGACGCCGGCTGACGTCACGGCGCGTCGCGACGACCTCCGGGCCGTGCTGGCGCGCTGGCTGGCGCCGCCGGTGCGGTGATCCGTCCACAAGCCCGGTTCCAGGCGCACTCGTGTGGACAACCCACATCTCTTCTCTTCGCGACCATAGGCTCGTACGCATGTTCCCATCCCCCGACACCGCACCCGAGGCGGCGATGCAGCTACCGGTGAGCGCGGCCGAACTGGCCCAGCTCCTGGGCAGGTTGCAGCGTGGAGGATGCGTGGCTGACGACGACGAGGAGCGGATCTCGACGATCGGACTGCTCGAGACACTGAAGAACACGGCGTCGGCGGTGCAGGCACAGCTCACCGCCGCGTTCTCCGCATCCCGGGAGGCCGAACTGACCAGGATCGGCTCACCTACGGCCCGGGAGCGGGCCCACCGTGACGTCGGCGCCCAGGTCGGCCTGGCCCGCCGGGTCAGCCCACGGATCGGTACCCGACTCGTCGGGTTGGCCACGGTGCTCACCGGCGAGATGCCGCACCTCCATGGCGCCCTTCGCAGCGGCGTTCTCGACGAGTACCAGGCGCTGCTCGTCGCCGCCGAGACGGCGACGTTGTCGCTGGAACACCGGCAGGCCGTCGACACCGCGCTCGCCGAGCGCTACGGCACCATGACCGCCCGACAGGCCCGCGGCACCGCCGCCGGTATCGGATACCGGCTCGACCCCGAACAGGCCGTCCGCCGCCATCGCGCCGCCGTCGCCGACCGACGCGTCACGCTGCGACCGGCACCGGACACGATGACGTACCTGACCGCGTTGCTGCCGGCCGTCGACGGGGTCGCCGCCTACGCGGCCCTGACCCGCCACGCGGCCACCGCGACCGCCCGGGGCGATGGACGCGGCAAGGGCGCCCTGATGGCCGACGAATTCCTCGCCCGACTGCTGCAGCCGGCGCCAGAGCGCACGTCTGCCGAAACGGGTTCTCGCACCGATGATGTCGAGCAGCTGACCGACGGACTCCCCGGCGTTCCGGCCGGGGTGAACGTCGAGATCCAACTCGTGATGACCGACCGGACCCTGTTCGACGGCGACCAGGAATCGGCGGTCCTGACCGGCTACGGACCCCTCCCCGCGCCCGTCGCCCGGCACCTCGTCCGCAGCGCCGACCCCGCCACCCGGGCGTGGATCCGCCGGCTCCACACCGACCCCGACACCGGCCGGCTCGCCGGAGCGGACACCCGACGCCGGTTCTTCAGCCACAGCCGGCGACAGTTGCTCATCGCGCGCGACCAGGTCTGCCGGACGCCGTGGTGCGGCGCGCCCATCCAGCACGCCGACCACACGGTGGCGTACGCGTCCGGCGGCCCCACCGACACCGTCAACGGCGCCGGGCTCTGTGCCGACTGCAACCGGACCAAGGAACAGCCCGGCTGGACCAGCACCACCCAGCCCGGTGGCGACATCACCGTCACGACACCCACCGGTCACACCTACCGCAGCCGACCACCCGACCCACCACGGTCCCCACCACGGGACGGCCACGCCGCCTCACGACCCACCGGTCGAATAGAGTTCACCCGGCGGCCATCTCCGACTCCCTGTGCGGCGGTGACGCCTTCGTAACGTCACCGCAGTCCTGCTTCCGCGCACCGCCCGCCGCGATCGTGCGCCGCCGATCAGACCTGGAGTTCGCGTGACCTTGAACGACCGTCGTCTTCCCCTCCTCATGTCCGGCCACACCGTCGGCAAACGCAGCGCCGTCACCTGTGCGCTCAAGTGCGACAACGCCTGCGCGCACCCGGCTCCCAACGTCAGCGACAACCCGACGTTCCGGGACATCGCCGGCGCCGCCCTCAGCCGCCGGATGCTGATCAAGGGCGCCGCGGCCGGTGCCGCTGTCGTCCTCCTCGGTGGCGAGCTGACCGGGGGCGCCACCTCGGCGTCCGCGGCCACCACTCCCGCCGCGGCAGCCGGCCGGCGCGGCCGGTCCGGTCTGGCGTTCAGCCCCATCGCCCCGGTCGGCGCCGACGTCGACGAGTTCACCGTCCCGGCCGGCTACGACTGGCAGACCATCCTCCGCTGGGGGGACCCGCTGTTCGACGAGACCGAACTGTTCGACGTCGCGAACCAGTCCGCCGACCGCCAGGCCCGCCAGTTCGGTTACAACAACGACTATCTCGACATCCTGCCGATCCCGGGCACCGGCGGGACGCAGGCGCTGCTGGTCTGCAACCACGAGTACGTGAACCCGGAGATCATGTTCCCGGACGCCCTCGACGCCGCCACCCGCGGCCGCATCGCCATGCAGGCGCACGGCATGTCCGTGGTGCACCTGCACCGCGATCGGCCCGGCCGACCGTGGACCTACACCGTGGGCAGCCCCTTCAACCGGCGCTACACCGCCACCACGCCGTTCACGCTGACCGGTGCCGTCGCCGGCACCGCCGCCGTCAAGACCGGGGTCGACCCGGCCGGCCGGACCGTCCTCGGCACCCTGGGCAATTGCGCCGGCGGCACCACCCCGTGGGGCACTGTGCTCTCCGGCGAGGAGAACTTCAACGGCTACTTCCGCGCCGCGGGCACCGCCCCCGGCGAGGCCCGCTACGGTCTTGCCGACAAGGCCACCACCAACGGCTGGGAGGCGCTCGACCCCCGCTTCGACGCGCGCACCCCCGAGACGGTCAACGAGCCCAACCGCTTCGGCTGGATCGTCGAGATCGACCCGTTCGACCCGACCTCCACCCCGGTCAAGCACACCGCCCTGGGACGCCTCAAGCACGAGGGCGCCAACGTCATCGTCGGCCGCAGCCGCCACGTCGCCGCCTACATGGGTGACGACGAGCGCTTCGACTACCTCTACAAGTTCGTCTCCAGCGAGAAGATGAAAGGCAGTCGGCGCAGCGGCGGCGGTTCCTGCCAGGCCATCGGCTCCAAGGCCCGCCAGCACAACAAGACGCTGCTCGAGCGCGGCAGCCTCTACGTCGCCCGGTTCACCGGCGACTCCCCCGCCGGCGAGATCGACGGCAGCGGAACCCTTCCCGCCGACCAACGGTTCGACGGTGCCGGTGAGTGGCTGCCTATCGTCATCGACGGCGTGTCGCAGGTCCCCGGCTTCACCACCGAACAGGCCCTCGTCCACACCCGGTTGGCGGCCGACGCCCTGGGCGCTACCAAGATGGACCGCTGCGAGGACGTGCAGCCCGACCTGCGCACCGGCAAGGTCTACGTCGCCTGCACGAACAACGCCGATCGGGGGGTCAAGCCGGGCAAGGAAGGCGCGACCGAGGTCAACCCGCGCAACGGCAACAAGGACGGGCACATCGTCGAGATCACCGAGGACCGTGACGACGTGCGGGCGACGACGTTCCGGTGGTCGCTGCTACTGGTCTGCGGCGATCCGTCGGTCAACGCGGCGACCTACTTCGCGGGATACCCCAAGGACAAGGTCTCCCCGATCAGCTGCCCGGACAACCTGGCGTTCGACTCGGAGGGCAACCTGTGGATCGCCACCGACGGAGCGCCCGGCTCCATCGGCAAGAACGACGGTCTGTTCAAGGTGCCGCTCTGCGGCCAGGAGCGTGGCCACGTCACCCAGTTCCTGTCGGTCCCCCGGGACGCCGAGACCTGCGGCCCGGTCATCCACGACCGGGACGGCCTCGTGTTCGTCGCCGTCCAGCACCCGGGTGAGGACGGCACGTTCACCGAGCAACTCTCCTACTTCCCGGACTACGTCGCCGAGGGAGCGGCCCCGGCGCCAGGGGCCTGGCGCGGCCCGCGGCCGGCTGTCGTGCAGGTGTTCGCCCAGGGTTGACGGCACCGGTGCGAGGGGCTCCCGCCGGGAGTCCCTCGCACCACCGGCATCTCGACCGCGGATCCGGTCAGTGACGGCCCTGTCGTCGACGGCGCCGCAACCGGCGACCACCGACGGGTCGAGCACCGGCGCGGCGAGCACGGCGAGCACCTGCGGGGCGAACCCCGCGCAGGCCGATCACCGTCCGACGATCAGGGCCTGCGGTGCGGCCTCTTTGATCCGGGTGGTCAACCACTGCAGCTGCACCTGGGTGTCCCGGTCACAGGTGGCCACCACCGTCACCAACCCGTGGTCACGCAGGCCCTGCGCCGCCTGCTCGACGACGGTCCAGGTCAAGTGGGCGAACGACGCCAGCATCCAGAGGTCCTGCAGATCCCGCAGCAGCCCGACCGACCCGGCGACGGCTGCACCTGCGCGCCCGCAGGGCGGCTCGGCCGGGACGTCGCCCTCCGCGGCCGCGCCGTACCGCCGCACCATCGGGCCCACCGCCGCCCGGTGGTCGTCGCACTGCCGCGCGAGACTCTCGCACACCGAGGCGATGTCGGGTTCGTCCTGGTGGTCCGTCGCGGTACGCCGGTAGGACGTGGCCAGCAGCCCCGCCGAGGTGTGCGCCAGCTCGAGATACGCCGGAATCCTCATCGACGCACACCTCCCGGTGGTGGTATCACCGGCCACCGATCCGGCCACTGTCAGGCCCAGCGTCCGGTAGCGGGACACTCCCTCCTTGGCAATACCCTCTGACGGCCACCTCCACCGCCCACCGACGAGGGACCCTTCGGGAACCAGCCGCGACGTTCTGACAACTGTCGGCTCGGGTACCTCACCGAGGTCCGCGTCGCCCGTGGATCGGCACCTCACGCCGGCTGAATGATCCCGCGCGCCGTCGGGCCGCCGGCGCTGGACGCCATCGTGCAGTCGCACCAGAATGGCGACCCTGGGACCGGGTGGCCCAGCGGGGACTCGACCGAGCGGCCCCTCGGCACCACACCACACGCGTGCGGCACGCTGCAGCGGCGAGGTTCGCCGGCCTGCGCACCTGGAAGTCACCACCCCCGCCCACGGCGCCGCCACGTTCCGCGCCACGACCATGCCGGGGCGCGGCGCGGTCGGCTGGTTGCGGCACTTGCTCCGCTGGAATTGAGTCTCGATGCTCGGGTTCAACACCGTCGGCGGGCCCGGCGAGAGCCGCAGCTGACTCTCCGGCGGTACCCGGTTCGTCACCGATCTCACCGAGATCCCCTAGCGCAAAACGTATGTCGGCGACAAGGTGCTTCTCCGAGGCACCCGACGGAGGGCCGACGGTGCGGCCGACCGCTCCCGGCGATCCCGTCGTCGCGCGGGGAGTCGGCCGGTGCGAGGTTCCCGGTAGCGATCGCCGGCCGGGCGGCCCCCGCCTCGCCGCGTCGTCCGCCGCTCGGCGACGGAGCGGTCGGGAACACGTCGCGGTCACCTCGCGGCCTTTGTCGCAGCCCTCGACGAGCAGCGCGGCACCCGACGGACCGAAGCAGGTTGTCTGCGGATCAGAGGTCGCCGGGTGTTTAGCGTGCCGGGTGCCGGGTAGACAGGTTCACGTCGCTAAAAATGCGGCGGTTCCGGGCTCGGACGAAAGTGGACCCCAGCCCATGTTCACCCCCTCTGTCGACCGGCCGGTGCCGCCGACGACGACCAGCTGGTCGATCCCCTGTGGTGCAACCCTTCGCACCGAGCATCCGCCGGGCCGGTTCACGTCGGCCTTCCGGCGTTCCTGACCCACACCACCGGCCTCCGCACCGTCGATCACGACCGACTTGACTTCGGTGTGCATCGGCATACCCCCATCGAGTCAGACCCGCTCCACAGCCGCGACACTCCCGGCTGATCCAGCGCCGTTCCCAGTCACGAAAGGAACCACCGATGACCAGCACTTCCGGATTCGGATCCACAGGCGCACCCGGCGGCATTCCAGACCTCCCGCCGCTGCCGCCGACCCCCTCCAGCTGGCAGCCGCCCTCGACACCGGTGCCCACCGGGACCTCGGGCTCGGGCGCGTCGACCACAGACGTCGCCAAGGATCAGGCCACCTCGGTGGCCCTTGACGCCAAGGACGCAGCGAAGGACGTGGCCGGCACCGCCAAGGAGCAGGTCGGCCAGGTTGCCGATGAGGCAAAGAAGCAGGCCAAGGACTTCGTCGGACAGGCCCGCTCCGAGCTGACCGACCAGGCCTCGACCCAGCAGCAGCGCGTGGCGGTCGGCTTGCACTCCGTGAGCGACCAGCTTCACGCCCTGGCCAACGGCGATGCCCAGCAGGGCCCCGCCAACGACCTCGCCCACCAAGCCGCCGACAAGGTGTCCGAGGTCGCCCGGTTCTTCGAGAACCGTGATCCGGGAGAGCTTCTGGACGAGGTACGCCGGTACGCCCAGCGCCGCCCCGGGATGTTCCTGGCGTTGGCGCTCGGCGCCGGCGTGGTGGCCGGTCGACTGACCCGCGGCCTCACCTCCGACGACGACAGCACGGCCGCGCCGCAGGGCTCCGCCGCCCCTGACGGCGGTTCCCGCGGTCCTGGGCAAGCCGTGGGTGCACCGTCGCTGACCGCGGCTCCGACCTACGTCGACCCCGGCACGCTGACTCCGGGCTCGCCCTACGGCGCCGCCACCGGTGGCGGGAACGGCTTCCCGTTCGATCCGGAGGTCGGTCGGTGAGTTCACCGACCGAGACGACGGGCAATTCGTCGAAGTCGCTGGGCGAGCTACTCAGCGGAGTCACGGAGGATCTCTCCACGCTGATGCGCCAGGAGGTCCAGCTGGCCAAGGCGGAGGCGACCCTGTCCGCAAAGCGGGCCGGCAAGGGCGTCGGGATGTTCGGCGGCGCCGTGGTCGCCGCGCACTTCGTCCTGCTGTTCCTGTCGATCGCCCTCTGGTGGGGGCTGGGCAATTCGATCGGCCACGGCTGGTCCGCGTTGATCGTGGCGGTCCTCTGGGCCGTCATCGGCGCGGTGCTGTACACGGTCGGCAAGAAGGCGATCGCCGAGGTGCGCGGGCTGGATCGCACCACCGAGACGGTCGCCAAGATCCCCAACGCGATCAAGGGCAACGAGGAGCAGAACCGATGACCACCAGTAACGACCCGGACCAGATCCGCCGCGAGATCGAGGCGACGCGCGCGGAACTCAGCAACGACGTGAATGCACTGTCGGACAAGGTAAGTCCCGCCCAGATCGCGGAGCGGCAGAAGGCCAAGATCTCCGGTGCGGCACGATCAGTGAAGGAGAGCATCATGGGATCGGCCGATTCCGCGACATCCTCGGCACAGGGCGCACTGTCGACGGTTCAGGACAAGGTGGGCCAGGTCGGCGACGCCGTCAGCGACGCGCCGGACACGGTCAAGACCAAGACCAGGGGCAACCCGCTCGCCGCCGGCATCATCGCGTTCGGCGCCGGACTACTCGTCTCGTCGTTGTTCCCGGCGACGCAGAAGGAAAGCCAGGCCGCCGCTGCCATCAAGGAGAAGGCACAGCCGCTCGTCGAGGAGGTCACGTCGGTGGCCAAGGAGGCCGCCGGCCACCTGCAGGAGCCGGCCCAGAACGCGCTCGAATCGGTGACCTCGACCGCCGCCGACGCGGTGGACACCGTGAAGGATGAAGCCAGCAGTGCGACCCAGGACGTCAAGGGTCAGGCGCAGGACGCGAAGGACACCGTCCACGAGACCCGGAGCACGTGATCCGGCAGCACTGAACAAGGCCCGGTGGGGCGGGCCGGCGCAGGCCGGCCCGCCCCCGCACCCGGACAACGACCGCAAGTACACCGCCAGCCCGAAGCAGATCATCGAGCAGGGCCGGGGCGTCGGGAAACCCGGCGGTCGACGTTCCTGGCCGCGACGCCGACGGCGGGCGGGCGCGGTGGACCGCGGACCTGAAGTGGCACAATCGGCAGCGGCGTCACCGTCACGGTCGACGCACGTCGGATCCGGTTGACTCGGCGGTGCCGGCCGGTCAGGGGAACCCGTGACGATACTGGTGCAGTTCGAGGAGTCCTTCGCCCGGCTGGCCCCGGACTTCGGCGAGGCCGAACTGCTGCCGGCCCGGCTGGCCACCGCGTGCACCGAGGTGCTGCCCATCGCCGGTGCCGGAATCAGCCTGTTCATGCCGGACGGATTTCGGGTCCCGGTCGGCGCCAGCGGCGAGATGGCCGCCCGCGCCGAACGTCTCCAGTTCACGTTGGGCACCGGCCCGTGCATCGAAGCGCACACGACCGGCCGCGTGGTGCGCATCGCCCTGGACGGGATGACCCACCGGTGGCCCGACTACGCCACTGCGCTGACCACGGCGACCCCGTTCCGGGCCATCGTCGCGGCTCCCCTGTCGATCGGGCTGGGCTCACTGGGGACGACCGATTTCTTCCTCGACGACCCGTCCCACCTCCATCGACTCGCCACCGACGACGTCGCCGTCATCATCGACGCAGTGTCGCAACGGCTCTCGGCTTCGCAGCCCCCGGGTGTCGACGGTGTCGTGCCGGCCTGGCTGGGCAGTCCGGCCGCTGAGCGCCGCAACGTCGTCTTCATCGCGATGGGGATGGCGTCGGTGGATCTCGACGTGACCGCACAGGTGGCATTGGCGCTGCTGCGGGAACGGGCCCGGCGGGACGGGAGCTCGGTGGACGACCTCGCGCTGGAGATCGTCGGTCGGCGGCTGCAGGCGGTCGATCTGCGCCCGGCCTGATCTGCGCCCGGCCTGATCTGCGCCCGGAACCTCTGACGACCCGCACCTCTGCAGTGGCCCGAGGTCTCAGTCGAAGCGACGGATGCGACCCACCACCATGGCGGCGATCTCGTGGATCGACAGATGCTCGGCGAAAGCCGCCGCGCGCAGCAACGCCAGAGCGTTGCCGACCGGCACCCCAGCCTGCACTGCGATCATCCCGGTGGCGATGGCGATCGTATCCGGCAGGACCATCCGGCCGTCGGCGCCGTGCAGGTCCTGCAAAACCGCTCGGGCGACGGCCTCGGTCGCGAGCATCGCACTGGTCGTGGCGGCCGGCGTCAGAGCTCCCGCGGCGCGGCGGTACAGCTGAACGGTGCCGAACGGCACCGCGCCGATCTGCAGCGGGAACGCGAACAGTGCACCGACGCCCAGCGGGCCGACCTCGCGGGTCAGTACCGGCCACCGGCGCACCGCCACCCCGGCGGCGAGGTCCGGTACGGCGCACGGGCTCCGGTTGAGGAAGGCGTCGATGGCCGGTCCCTCGTTCAGGGTCAGGTGGAACTCGTCGACGGTCCGGGCGACGTCGTCGGTGGCGAAGACCAGGTGTCCGTGGTCGGCGCTGCCGCGGGCGGTGACTGCGGCGCCGTCCATTCCGAGAGTGCCGACCATGGCCCGGCACAGGCCGGCGGGGCTGGCGTCGACGTCGCCGAGGGCCGGGCTGGACATGAGCGCCGCCCTCCGCTGGCCCGGGGGCGCGCCTGGACCGCACACTCCTGATTTCTCGCACGATACGGCACCTCGATCGGGGGTGAGCCCACCCGCCGGGTGACCACCGGCCGGCTACCCCGTGGGGCCGACGATGCCTCCCGCCACGACGACGACATCGACTCCCCTACGCCGCGCCTCGTCCTCGATCAACCCGAACGCCTGGTCCACGCCGACGTCGTGCCGGGCCATCATCACCCCGGCCGCCTGGTTGACGAGCTGCCGGCGACGCAGAGCCGACACGAGAACGCGGGCATGCGCCTCCCCGGGCTGCGCCGCGAGGTAGTCGGCCAGACCGCGGTCCAGGTAGTCCAGCAGCACGATCAGCACGTCGGGATCCGGGACTCGCAGGCCCTCCGCGCGGCGGCTGTAGAGGTTGAACGATCCGACGACGACCGGCCGGACGTGCAGCGGCTCGGCCAGGAACGAGCGGATCCCGACCTGGGCCGCGGCCGCTGCCACCAGCGGCCAGCGGGCGGCCACGTCGGCCAGCGTCACGGCCACCTGCCGGTCGGAGCGGGCCGCCGCGAGACACGGGCCGTCACCCTCGTCGTACTGGCCTTCGTCGATGACCAGCACCGCGTCATCGGTGTGGGCCGCGGTGAACGGCTCACCGGAGAACCGGGCGGTGACGCCCGCGCCGTGGGCGTCGGCGATCATCCGCACCGCCTCCTGCGACGCACGGCTCATCAGGTCCAGCAGGGTGTCGGCGTCGTTCACGCGACCACGTAGCTGCGTCATCAGCCGGGCCATCTCGACCGGCGAGTGCGCCAGCGCCCGTTTCAGCGCTGGTGACCAGTCAACCGGTTCTTGCGTCCCACCGGCGGCGCGATCCTCGTCCATCTCGATCACCCCGCTCAACCCGAGGCGCCGACGGGCAGCGCCGTTGTCACGTCAGGTCGGTTCGGAGACCTTTGGCCTGAGCCTATCCCGGACCGCGTCCACCGGCGGCGGCCATGGTGGTCGGCAACTCAGGCAACGGACGACCCGGAGTCGATGAGTGCCGCCGGCGGAGTGGGCAGGTCGGGCAGCGTTCCGGTGAGCGCGACGTCGTCGGCGAGGTCCCGGAGCTTGCGGTTGAGCGCCTGGCTGGCCTCACACATCGCCGCGAACGCCTGGTCCTCGGTGCACTGCCCGCGCGCCATCAGGATGCCGATCGCGACCCCGATGCGCCGGTTGCTCATCAGCGCCCGGTGCAGGTTGGCGGCCCGGGCCCGTTGGGCGAGCCCCGCCAGCGCCGTCTCGGTGGAGGCCATGGCCACCGCCGCGACGGTCGACGCCACACCCACGAAGGCCTCGGTGTCGTCGGAGTACAGATTGAGGGTCTGGACGTTCGGGCCGGTGCCGCGCAGCGGGTAGGAGAGCACGCCGCAGACGGGTGTCTTGTCCAGGAACTCACGAAACCGCGGCCACCGCTCGTCGGCGCGCAGGTCGCGCACGACGATGACGGAACCCTTGTGCATCGCCTCCAGGGTGGGCCCTTCGCCGAGGCGGTACTGGGTCGCGTCGGCTTCCAGCGCGGCCGGGTCGCTGGTGGCGACCGTGCGCGGGACGCCGCGGGCGGTCAGCTCGCTGAGGGTCACCCAGCGTGTGCCTGGAACGATGGTGGTGATCACCTGCAGGACGCCGACAACCGGATCACCGGGGCTCTCCGCGGGCTCGGCGACCAGCGGCGCAAGGGAGGCGAGCTGGGCGGCGAGAGCGGGGCGGACGGACGAGGTCCACATGGGTGTGTCGGTCATGGTGATTCTCCTGGGAGGCGTCCGGTCTCGAGCAGGGTCTGAGCGACGTCGCCGATCTTTTGTCGGGTGCTGCGGGCTGCGGTGCGGAGGAGGTGGAAAGCCGCCACGTGGTCGATCTTCTCGCGAGACATCAGGAAGCCGACGCCCCGCTCGATCGGGACCCGGTAGTCGAGGGCGTAGTTGAGCTGGGCGGCCAGCGCACCGGCCTGCTCGGCGCTGACCGCGGTCGCCAGCATCGCCTCCGCGACGTCGCCGAAACGGCTGAGCGCGTGCTCCTCGGCGGCGTCCCAAACGTGCTCACGGTCCAGGTAGATGTCCAGGCTGGCCACCGGGATCCCGCTGAGGTGCACCGGCACCCCGAGCACCGCACGGATGCCGCTGCCGTCGAGGGCCCCGCTGAGCCGCGGCCAGCGGTCGTCGGTGCTGAGGTCAGGAGTGGCCGTGAGCGCGTCGTGGACGAATGTGTCGACGCAGGGGCCCTCACCCGTCTCCATCTGCGCGTGCTCCAACAGCCGGCTTGTCGGATCGGTGTACACGGCGTAGCGCAGCTCGCTGTGTTCGTCGGCCAGCATCAGCCCGCTGCCGGTGATGTCGAACATCTGGGTGCACGCGTCGACCACCCGCTGGAGGGAATCCTCCAGCACGGTGTTCGCCTGCTGCTTCTCCAGGCGCCGCAAACTCGCGGCCAGCGCTGTCGCGTCGATGGTCGTCGTCATGGATTCACTCTTCCCCCATTTCGTTGTTGAAGGGAATCCGGACCGGGTGAGTCGACCCGGCGTGACCGACGGGGTGGGGCAGATGACGCGCGGAGCCGGCACTGAGCTCCAGGAGCCGACCGATCACGCCGGCAAACGCCTCGGAGCCGGCCACCTGCGCCTCGGTCCAGGCGTGCGGCGTTGTCCGCATGGCGTTGAGATTGCCGACGACGTCCCCGTCGACCCAGATGGGCGCGGACAGCACGGCATGGACGCCGTGGCCGACGAGGCGCTCCCACAGCGGCTGGTAGTCCGGGGCCGTCGACAGGTCCGGGATGGAAACCGTGCGGCGCCAGCGGACCGCGTCGATACCGGGGCCCACCGCGAGATGCTCCTGGACCTGCTCGAGCGCGTCAGTAGCGAGGTCGGTGGCGGCGACGGTGCGGATCAGGTTCTTCTCGTCGAGCAGCAGGACGCCGACGCCGTCCGCGGACAGCAGATCGTTGGCCGCCGCCACCACCTGCCGCAGCCGCGGCACGAGCGCCTCGGCCGGTGAACGGTCGAGGCTGGATTCCAGATCCCGAAGTCGGTCCGGGCGGGTGGTGTGACTCTGGCTGACGTCTGGCATGCCTCTCCGATCCGCAGGGTGCTGCCGGGGAGAACTCCACAGGACATGACACCGGAACGAACCGCGGACACAGGGCGGTCAGGTCAACGAGGTCGAAACCCCGTTCGTGCTGGATCGTATGACGGAGACCGCGTGGTCGCAACCATGGGCCGCCGGACCCCATCGACACCACTCGGGCGCCGCGCAGATCGCGCTGCTCGGCGAAAGACTCGACAGTGCCGCCCTTCCCGGCGGCGGCGCGGCCCTCGAAGACGAGTGCGAAGAGAGCGTCGGTGGGGTCGTTCCAGTTCTGCAGCGTCGGCAACTCTATCTGCAGCCGCCGTTGGTCGTGCTCGTACCACCTGCGGGAACCCGACTCCGACGCATGTGCCGGTCGTGGTCGTGCCGATCAGGGCCCGTCCCAGGCTGGCCGCGGGTCACGGGCGGTCTGTTTCATGGCTGTCGTCGCCACCTGGCCGCCCTCCATGTGCAGGTGATGGTCGGCGCGCCGCACGGACGCGACGTCGTGGGTGACGTGCACCACGGCCGCACCGCGGGCCGCTTCGGCGGTCATCGCCTCTTCGATCCACTCGTGCGCGGCCGCGTCGACTCCCGCCGTGGGTTCGTCCAGCAGCAGCACCGGTGCCCGTTGCGCCAGCGCCTGGGCGACCAGGACACGCTGCCGCTGACCGCCCGACAATGCGTCGATCTGCCGCCCCGAGATGTCGGTGACGCCCAGGCGTTCCATCGCCTCGGCGACTGTCGCCTGGTCGGCCGAGCGCAGACGCGACCAGCGGCCGCGGTCGTACCAGCGCCCCATCGTGACCGCCGCCCGGACGGTCAGCGGCAGCGGCCGTTCCGACGACCAGGACTGCCGCACGAAGGCCACCCCGCCGCTGGGGCGTTCAACCCTCCCCCGGGTCGGCCGATGCACTCCCGCCACGACCGCCAGCAACGTCGACTTCCCCGACCCGTTACCACCGGTGACAGCAGTCACCGAACCCGCCTCGAAGGTGGCATCCACCTCGCGCAAGGCCACCACGAGGCCGTGGTGGGCGCTGACTCTCCTGACACGCACGCTGCTGCCCGACATCCGACCATCGTAACGAATGATAATCGTTCTCATATACGCTGCACCGGTGTCGTGGCTTCTGGAACCCTTCTCCGTCTCGTTCATGCTTCGGGCTCTCGTCGGCGGCTTGCTGGTCGCCCTGATCTGCGCTGTGGCCGGTACCTGGGTGGTGATCCGGGGGTCGGCGTTCCTGGGTGAGGCGTTGGCGCACGGGATGGTTCCCGGAGTGGCGTTGGCCTCCCTGGTCGGCTTCCCCAGCGTGCTGGGCGCGGCGGTGAGCGCTGCAGCGATGGCCACCGGAGTGGGTCTGTTGACCCGCAACCGACGCCTGTCCGACGACACCGCCATCGCGATGCTGTTCGTCGGCATGCTCGCCCTGGGCGTGCTGATCGTCTCCCGCTCCCGGTCTTTCGCCACCGACGTCACCGCCATCCTGTTCGGTGACGTGCTGGCCATCCGGCTCGGGGACCTGATCCAGCTGGCGGTGGCGGTGCTGCTCACCGTGACGGTGGCCGTCGCGTTCCACCGGTCGTTCCTGGCGCTGGCGTTCGACCCGGCGAAGGCCGCCACGCTGGGCCTGCGCCCGCAGACCGGTCGGATCGCGCTCACCGTCCTGGTGACGCTGGCCGTGGTCAGCTCGTACCAGGCGGTGGGAAGCCTGTTGGTGGTGGGTCTACTGGTGGCACCGGCCGCCGCGGCCCGCCCCTGGACCCACGGCATCGGCAGTTCCACGGCGTTGGCTGCCGGGATCGGGTCGGTGGCCGTGCTCACCGGACTGCTGCTGTCCTGGCACGCGGGCACCGCGGCCGGTGCTTCCGTCGCGCTGGTCGCCGTCGTGTCCTATCCGGTGTCGGCCGGGCTGCACGCCCTGCTGCGCACACATTCCCCTCAGCGGTCGCCGGCGTCGACCCCGCTGCCGCCGGCCCGTTGACCACCACCCCGTCCGTCGAGCGTCGCACTCATCGAAGGAACTCCTGTGCCTGCCCCACCGCTGCTGTCCCGGTCCGCGTTTCCAGCGACTTTCGTTGTCCTCCTCGGCATCGTCCTTTCGGGTTGCTCCACCGCACCTTCCGGTGCACCGCCCGCCGCACCGCCGGCAACGGGCTCTGCGACCTCGGGCGCGCCGAGCACCGCCCCCGTCGGCGGAGGGTCCGACGATCCCCCCGGTCACGGCTTCGTCGAGGGCGCGGCTGAGATGACCGAGCCGCAACTGCGCCTGGTCGTTGTCGGACCTGATGGGTCGACCACGGGTGTGGATCTGCTGACCGGCGGCCCGGTCGAGCTGCCGGACCTGCCCGCGCCGACGTCGGTGACCACGGACGGGCGGTATCTGTTCGCCACTTCGACGAGCGGGCTGACCATCCTGGACAGCGGCGCGTGGACGGTGCCCCACGGAGACCACGCGCACTACTACCTCGCCGAGTCCCGTCTGGTCGGCCGAATCGACGGCGGCCCGAGAATGCGCGCGGCGTCGGCACTCTCGCAGGTCGCCGTCGTCGACCCGGATTCGGGGGCAGCCGTCGTACTCGACGGAGCCGCACTCGGGTCCGGCTCCATCACTCCCGTCGGCGGGGTCGCTGACGTGGCTGCCGACGGCCAGTTGGTTCCTTACGGCCCGCACCTGGTCGAGACCGGCGCCAGTGTGCGCGGCGCACCCGCCGACACCGTCTGGATCACCGACATCGCCGGTGACCCGTTGCCCGGCAACGACATCCACTGCGGCGCGGCGGCGGGCACCATCACCAGCCGGGTCGGCGTTGTCGTCGGTTGCGCCGACGGTGCCGTACTGGCCGCGGCGGGCCCCGAGCCCGGTGCGGCCCCGACGCTGGAACACATTGCCTATCCCACGGCGGTGACTGATGCCGAACGCGCCCGGGACTTCGGTGCCCGCAAAGATCGACCGGTGGTCGCCGCGGTCGCCGGCGAACGCGGTGCCTGGATCCTGGACACCCGCGAACGAGCCTGGACTCTGCTGTCGACCGGTACCCCGTTGGTGGCCGTGACGGCGGTGGACGACAAGGACCACACCGTCGTCGCCGTGGACCGCGATGGGCGCATTCTCGTGCTCGACGCCGACACCGGAGCAGTCACCGGCAGGTCGGAGCCGTTGCTCACCACGACCATCGCCGACCCCGTCCTCCGCGATGCCGTGACCATCGAGGTGGACGCTGCCCGCGCCTACATCAACGACCCGGCCGGCCGGCGGGTCCTGGAGATCGACCACGGCGACGGCGGCCGCGTCTCCCGCGAGTTCCGCACCTCGGACATCCCGATGTTCCTGGCTGAGGTCGGCCGATGAGGGCCCGGCGGGTGGTCGTCCTCGCCGTGGCGGCGATTCTCCCGGTTCTGGCCGGCTGTTCGGACACCGGCTCCGCTTCCGACCGGCCCGTGGTTGCCGTCAGCACCAACATCCTCGGGAACGTGGTGCATGCGGTGGTCGGCGATCAGGCCGACGTTGTGGTCCTCATGCCGCCTGGTTCCGACCCGCACTCCTTCGCGGTGTCAGCCCAGGAAGCCGCCCGGTTACGCGGCGCGGACCTCATCGTCTCCAACGGACTGGGCCTCGAAGAGGGCGTCCAGCACCATCTCGACTCCGCGGCCGCCGACGGTGTCGCGCAGTTCGTGGCCGGCGACCACATCGAGACGGTCGAGTACAGCGACGGCGAGATGTCCGGCCCCGACCCGCACCTGTGGACCGACCCGCAGCGCATGCTGCAGGTCCTCGACGCGTTGGAGCCGGCCCTCGCCGGGATCGACGAGATCGATCCCACCGCACTGCACACAGCCGCGGACTCCTACCGAGACGAATTACGCACGCTGGACACCGAGCTGCAACGCCAGTTCGACTCCATCCCGCAGCATCGACGCGCCCTGGTCACCAACCACGACGTCTTCGGATACCTGGCCCAACGCTACGACTTCACCGTGATCGGAACGGTTCTCCCCGGCGGCAGCACCCTTGCCGCCCCCAGCGCCAGCGACTTCGACGAGCTGACCACAGCCATCAGAACCGCCGGCGTCGACGTCATCTTCGCCGACGCCGTCCAACCTGAGCGGCTCGTGCAGGTACTCGCGGACGAGGTGGGAATCCAGGTCAGCGTCGTCGCACTGTTCACCGAGTCCCTCGTCGCCGCACCGCCGGCCGACCGAGATGTGGTCGGGCCCAACGATGACGCCACGACCTACCTGTCGATGATGCGCAGCAACGCGGCCCGCATCGTCGCCGCGCTGGCTTCATAATGAGAATCATTCTTGATACGGTTCCGGGCATGAACTCCCCGAGACCCCTCCGTCCTGTCGTCCTGCTGGCCTGGACCGGCCTCCTGCTGGCGGCCTGCGGCTCGCCCACCGCTCCGCCCGGAGCGGGCTAGCGCCTCCCCATCTGCTTCGCCACCGGCCTCGGCTGAGGGCGCCGGCAGCATCACGCGTGTCGCCCTGACCTACGACGGTGGAGTGCTGGTGCTGGACGGCACCACCCTCGACGCTCGTCGCCGACCTGCCGCTGGCGGGCTTCAACCGGGTCAACCCGGCCGGTGACGGCCGGCACGTCATGGTGTCCACCACCGGGGGTTTCCGGGTGCTCGACGCCGCCGGGCAACCGCAACGCCGGTGGACCCGACGCTCACCGACCTGGTGTTCACCGCCGACGCTCCCGGCCATGTCGTGCGCCACGGCGGGCGCACCGTGCTGTTCGCCGACGGCACCGGTGAGATCACGGCCTTCGACAGCGACGCCCTCGACGGCGACGCGAAACCGGGCGTCAAGGTCACCGCGTCCGAGGAGGCGCACCACGGTGTGGCCATCGAACTCAGCGACGGCACCCTGCTGTCGACCCTGGGTGACGCCGAGGGACGCACCGGCGTCAGGGTTCTCGACCCGTCAGGTGCGGAGATCGCCCGCAACGAACAGTGCCCGTCGGTCCACGGTGAAGGCGCCGCCCAGGGCGAGATCGTCGTGTTCGGCTGCTCCGACGGCGTCCTGATGTACTCCGGCCGGCACCTTCACCAAAATGCAGGCCCCGGATGCCTACGGCCGCACGGGAAACGCCTACGTCAGCGAGACCTCACCGCTCGTCGTGGGTGACTACAACTCCAACCCGGACAGCGAAGGCTACCTGCTGTCGGAACTGGCGCTGATCGACACGACAGCGGGAACGCTGACCGTGGTCGATCTCCCCGACGGCGTCGAGTACACCTGGCGAGACGTCGCCCGCGGACCCGCCGACGAGGCCGTCCTGCTCAGCGCCGACGGCACGCTCAACACCCTCGACCCGGCGACGGGCACCATCACCGCGTCCTGGGACGTCATCGACCCGTGGACCGGCCCCGCCGAGTGGCAGGACCCCCACCCCGCCCTGTCCGTGCACGGCAACATCGCCTACGTCACCGAACCGGCCGACAACCGCATCATCGCAGTCGACCTCACCAACGGCGCCGTCGTCGCCGACACCACTCTGCCCGCCACCCCGAACGAGATCGCGGTCGCCGCAGCCTGATTGCCTTTTCCCTCAGACCCGCGGGTCGACCCGACCGGGTCGGCCCGCGGGTCGTCCACGATCCACCAGGACCGCGCCGCCCCGCCGCGGACGAGCGGGACTGCCCACCCGCCCGACCCGCCGGACCAGCAGGTGGACGGCGGCTGCACGGCCACCGACGGCCGGGTCAGCGGGCGGCGCGGACCGCCGCCGGCAGCCAGCCCCGGGCCGGCGGGCCGGACGGGACACGGCGAAGCCGCAGCACGACGTCCTGCCGGAGCGAGCGGGCGACGGCGTTCTCGGCCAGCCGGGCCACCACTGCCCGGTCCACCGGGGCGCGGCCGGTGCCGGCGATGGCCGGAATGGGACGCAACCATTGCAGCTCGACCCGGACGTCACGCATCCGGGCGGTCCGCCACAGGGTGCCGGCCAGGGTGTCGTCGCCGACGAAAGCCGTTGCCGTGGTGGTGCTTCCGCCAGAAGTCACGCTCAGTGCGGCCGGCTGCACCACGACGGCGGCATTCAGCGCGGCCTGGAACGCGGCCCGGTGGAACTCGCCGACCGCCCGCCCGCACCGGGTGGTCGCCTCCGGGAACACCTGCACCCGGTGGCCCTGCCGGAGCAGCACCGTCATCCGGTCCACCGCCGCCGGCAGATCGCGATGGGTACGCCGCCGCAGGAACACCACCCCCGAGCGCCGCGCCACGGTTCCGACCAGCGGCCACGCAGCCACTTCCGACTTCGCCACCGGCACCATCGGGGCCGCCGCGGCGAGCGCGACGACGTCGAGCCAGGACGAATGGTTGGCCACCACCAGACCCGCCCCCGACCGCACGGTGCCGTGGACGGCCAGCCGGACGTCCAGCGCGGCGAGGACCCGGCGGCACAGCCACTGCAGCACCCACGACCGGCGCTGCTGCCGGCCGTATCCCGGCAGTGCCATCACGATCAGCGCCGGCGGCAGCGCGACGGCCAGCACGCCCACCAGAACCGCCACCCGCCACCACGTCTCGACGAGCGGGACGGTCCTGCCGGACGGTGTCACGCAGTCGGAGACACAGACGGCACGGTGCTCCGGCAGGCGCCGGCACCCGGCCGCCGCCTCGGCCCGCGCGGTCGTCATCCGTGGTCCCGGTGGCGTCGGTGCACCGCGGGCAGGGCGGCCGGCCCGGCGCCGGGTACCGGACCGACCGCCGGTCCGGGTAGGAACCGGCGCAGATAGCGCTGGTCGGCGTTCTGCAGGTCCAGCAGGATCAGCAGATCGGCGCAGTTGAACAGCGGGTCGTGCGCGGGCGGCCCCAGCACCGTGGCACCCAGTCGCAGGTAGCCCTTGAGCAGGGCCGGGAAGCGGACCACCGCGGGCGGCGGCGGCCCGGCCGTCCAGGCCCGCCGCGGCGGGCAGGTCCACCGTGGGTCCCGGTGCGAGATCCGCAGGTCGTGCCAGACCCCGGCGGCCAGCTCACCGCCGTCGATCAACGGAATGGACGAGCAGCCGATCAGGTAGCGGTGGCCCCCGCGCATCATGTACTGGGCGATGGCCGACCAGAGCAGCGACATCGTCGCGCCGTTGCGGTGATCCGCCCGGACACAGGACCGGCCGCCCTCCACCGTGAACGGCAACAGCGCGGTGACGGCGGCCAGGTCGAACTCCGTCTCGGAGTAGAGCCCGTTGCCGCCGCCCGGCGGCAACAGCCGGTAGGTGGCGACGGCCTCGGCGGGCGTTCCCGGCCGCTGGGTGTGCCAGACGATGACGTGGTCACCGGCCTCGTCGAAACCGTCGGCGTCCAGACCGACCGGTCCGGGGGTGATCGCGCCGAACTCACCGGCGAAGATCTGGTGCCGCAGCTGTTGGGCGCTGCGGATGTCGTTCGACTGACGGGTGACCGTCACCGTGTAAAGCGCTCTTCGATCGTCGGCGGGCTGAGCCTCGGCGACGCGCAGTTGCTCGATGGACACCCGTCAAGGCTGACCGGCGCCCACCACGCCCGGACCTGCCGGGCGTCGTCGGCACGGTGAAGCTTGGGTGAACGGTCGGACGCGGCCGGCGTCAGCCGCCGGCGGAGCGGGCCACGGTCAGGAAGGCGTCGAAGCCGGCCGGGTCGGCCAGCGCGTCCCGGGAGACCGCGGCGTCGACGTCAGCGCCGGCCAGGATGCGCTTGACCGGTACCTCGAGCTTCTTGCCGTTCAGCGTCCGCGGGATCGCCGGCACCGCCAGCACCCGGCTGGGGACGTGCCGCGGCGACAGGTCGGCGCGGATGGCGCGGCGCAGGGTGGCGGTGACGTCCGCCAGATCGGCGTCGTCGGCCAGCACCACGAACAGCAGCAGCTCGCCCTCCTGGGCACCGGAGGTGTCCACCACCAGCGCGTCCCGGACGGCGGGCACCGCCTCGACCACCCGGTAGAACTCCGAGGTGCCCATCCGGACGCCGCCCCGGTTGAGCGTGGCGTCCGACCGACCCTCGATCACGCACGACCCGCGATCGGTGATCCGGATCCAGTCACCGTGCCGCCAGATCCCCGGGTACTCGGCGAAATACGCGTCCTGCAGCCGGCTTCCGTCGTCGTCACCCCAGAAATACACCGGCATCGACGGCATCGGGGCGGTCAGCACCAGCTCTCCGACCTCGCCGATCAGCGCCTCACCGGTGGGCGAGTACGCCTCGACCCTGGCTCCCAGAGCCCGGCAGGAGATCTCGCCGGCCCACACCGGCACCGTCGGCGCCCCACCGACGATCGCCGTGCACAGGTCGGTGCCGCCGGACAGCGAGACGATCTGGATCCGCTCCCCGACCTCGTCGTGCAGCCAGCCGAAACCCTCGGCGTCCAGCGGCGAACCGGTCGAGCCGACGACGGCCAACGCGCCGAGGTCGTGGTCGGACCCCGGGGTCAGACCGGCCTTGCGGCAGGCGGTGATGTACGGCGCCGACGTGCCGAAGTAGGTCACCCGGTGCCGCTCGGCCAGCCGCCACAGGGTGCCCAGATCCGGGTGCCCGGGATTGCCGTCGAACAGCACGATCGTGGTTCCGATCAGCAGCCCACCGACGAGGAAGTTCCACATCATCCAGCCGGTGGTGGTGAACCAGAAGAACACCGACCCCGGGCCGAGATCGGACTGCAGACCGACGACCTTGAGCTGCTCCAGCAGGATGCCGCCGACGGACTGGACGATCGGCTTCGGCAGCCCCGTCGTGCCCGAGGAGTACAGCACCCAGAGCGGCGCCGCGAACGGCACCGGGGTGAACACCGGATCCGCCGCGTCGGCGGTGAGCGCGTCCCAGCCCACGGCGCCGGCCGGGACCGGGGTGCCCAGCACCGGGATGTGCACGCAGGCGGCCAGCGCCGGGCAGCGCCTCCCGGAGCCGCGACACCGTGGCCGTGACGTCGAAGTCCTTGCCGCCGTAGCGGTATCCGTCCACGGCGATGAGGACGGTGGGTTCGATCTGACGGAAACGGTCGATGACCGAGCCGGGCCCGAAGTCCGGGGAACAGGACGACCACACCGCACCCAGCGCCGCGGTGGCCAGGAACCCGACCAGCGCATGGATCCCGTTCGGCACCAACGCGACGACCCGGTCCCCGACGCCGACCCCGGCGCGCCGCAGCCCGTGCTCGGCCGCTCCGACGAGGGCCCGCAGCGCGGAGACGGTCAGCTGCACCTCGTCGCCGCGCTCGGTGGCGGCGATGACCGCGACGGCCTCGTCGGGACGGCCGGGCACCGCGGCCAAGGCGTGCTCGGCGTAGTTCAGGGTGCCGCCGGGGAACCAGCGGGCACCGGGCATCCGGTCGTCGGGCAGCTCGTCGGTCGGGAACTCCGTGCCACCGGACGCCGAAGTGGTCGGCAACGGCGGCCCAGAAAGGGCCGACCTCGGTGGTGGAGTACGACCAGAGGTCGCTGTACTCCGGAAAGGTGCGGCCGGTGCGTACGGCCAGCTCCTCGGCGAAGGCGGTGATCCGCGGCGCGGGCCGCCGGTCCGGGTCCGGCGCCCACAGCACCGTCGGCGTGTCCGTGTGCTCGTCCATCGCAACCCCTCCACTCGCTGGAGGCATCCTCACACAGGCGGTGCGGTAGCACCCGCGGGGCGCCGCCGCCGAGATCAGCGCTGGTAGACCACGTCGGTCAGGAAGCGGGTGAAACCGAGACGCTCGTAGAGCCGAAGGGCGCGGCTGTTGTCACCCTCGACGTACAACATCACCTCGGCGGGGCCGCGGGCGCGCAGGTACCCGAGCCCGGCCAGCGACAGCGGCGTGCCGAGCCCCCGGACCGGCGACTCCGGATCCACGCCCAGCACGTAGATCTCGCCGACGGGACCGGCCGGTGCGGTGCCGTCGGTGTCCGCGGCGGGCGTCGGGTCGTGATCGTGGACCTTCGTCCAGTGGTAGCCGAGCAACCGGTCGTCGGCATCGACGGCCAGGAAGAAGCCGGTCGGATCGAACCAGTCCTGGGCCATCTCCCGGTCCAGGCCGGCCTGATCGAGCCGGCCCTGCTCGGGGTGCCAGGAGAAGGCGCGCGCGTTCACCGCCAGGAAGGAAGCGTCGTCGACACCGGGCACGAAGGTACGGATCCGCACGCCGTCCGGGAGCTCCGGCACCGGCAGCGGGTCGGCCGTCGGCCGCCGCATCTGCACGAGTTCACGGCTGACGCGCAGCTGGTACCGGACGGCCAGCGCCTTCGCGGCCGGTAGGTCGCCGTGCGCCCAGACCGCGGAGCCGCCATCGAGCACGCTGCGCAGCAGCTGGTCGCCGATCCCGCGGCCCCGGTGTTCCGGTGCGACCGCGAGTTCGGCCGGATCGTGGGCGGTCACGACGGCCACGCCGACGACCCGACCGCCCTCGACCGCGGTGGCATAGCGCAGGTCGGCGTCCAGCCCGACGGCGGACAGCACGTGCCCACCGAACGGGGCGACCCCGTCCGTGGCGATGCAGGCGTCGACGAGGGCGGTCAGCTCGGCCACCGCGGGCGCGTCGGTACGGAGGATGCTCACCCCGAGGCGGGAGCGGTCTGCTCGTCCCGAATCGCCGAGCGGGCCGGCGGGACCATCTTGTAGCCGACGTTGCGGACGGTGCCGATCAGCGACTCGTGCTCGGATCCGAGCTTGGCCCGCAGCCGCCGGACGTGCACGTCGACGGTGCGGGTGCCGCCGAAGAAGTCGTATCCCCACACCTCGGTGACGAGCTGCTCGCGGGTGAACACCCGGGACGGGTGCTGCGCGAGGAACTTCAGCAGCTCGAACTCCTTGTAGGTCAGCTCGAGGATCTTGCCGCGCAGCCGTGCCGTGTAGGTGTCCTCCTCGATCGTCAGGTCGCCCAGACTGATCACACCGGAGTTCGATGCCGGATTGCTGCGGCCGGCGAGCAGCCGCAGGCGGCAGTGCACCTCGGCCGGGCCCGCGGTCGCGAGCACCACGTCCGACACGCCCCACTCGGGGCCGATCGCGACGATGCCACCGTCGGTGACGACCGCGAGGATGCAGACGTCCAGTCCGCCGGAACCGAGCAGCCGGCACAGGTTCCGGGCGGCGGCGAGATCCTGCCGTGCGTCCAGGATGACCAGGTCGTAGGGCCCCGACGTGACCAGGGAAGCCGCCTCGGGCGCCGCGGACCGCATCTTGACCGGCAGCAGGTCCAGCGCAGGCAGCACGCTGTTGGGATCGAGATCAGCAGTCAGCAACAGCAGGTCCACGAGTCGACTCCCTTCCCGGTGCGTGAGAGGTGCGTGAGGAGCAGCGTGCGACGCATCGGCGACGGCCGCTGCGGTGGCGGCGGATGGTGCCGCACCGGAACAGATGGACACGAAACGACGTCGACGGACCGAAACACAGGCGTCCATCTGCGGAAATCATAACGGCAGAACGCCCTCGATCGAGTCGAACGGGTCACACCTCCGGTTGCACGCGGTGAGCGGATCCGCCTCACGACGACAGGATGGCCGCATGCGTCAGCTCCGCACGCGTGGTCGGCGTACTCCGAGCGGGGACACCCTTCGCACCAGCGATGGCATGATCCCGCGCGGCGTGCACCTTCCGGGCCGGCGCGGCGCGTGCGGCGGCACCGGGCCGCCCCCGGCAGCACATCGTGGCTCGTCGGCGGGATGGGGCACGCCGCGCGCGGCATCCGCCCGGCGGCCGTCGACCGGATCGCCACCTGGGCGATTCGGGCCCGGCAGTCACCCTGGGTAGAGGAGACTGTTGCCGTGCGTAAATTGTTGACCTTCCTGTTCGTGCTGGCGCTCCTGCTGGTCGGCGCGGATTTCGGCGCCCGGTACCTCGCGACGCAGAAGCTCGGCGACGCACTGCAGAGCCGCCTCGGCGCGTCCCAGCCACCCGAGGTGGACATCGCCGGCTTCCCGTTCCTCCTCCAAGCCGTCCGCGGCGAGTACGGCGACGTCAGCGCCGCACTGCCGTCCGAGACGATGGGGCCGCTGTCCGACGTCGGTGTCACTGTCGATCTCGTCAACCTGCGGTTGCCGCTCTCCGACGCGATCAGCGGCAGTGTCGACCGGCTCACCGCCGACTCCGGCCGGATCGTCCTCACCGTTCCCACCGCCGCCATCGCCGCCGCGGTCGGGCTGCCCGGGCTCACCATCACCGGGCAGGACGGTGACCTCGTGCTGTCCGCGACCGTGACCGCGCTCGGTCAGCAGTTCCCGATCAGCGCCCGCCTGGACGCCGTGGTGGACGATGGGGCGCTGAGCCTGCGCAGCGGTGAGGTCAGCGGGGCCGGAATCACGCTGCCTGCCGAGGCGGCCGGCGCCATGAGCGCCCTGGTGGATCTGACCGTGCCGTTGGACAGCCTGCCGTTCACCGTGACGGGCGGGAACGTCGCGGTGGTCGGGGGTGACGTCGTCGTCGACGCGACGACCTCCGCCCTGGACCTCGCCGTCCGCTGACCCCGTCCCACCTGCCCGGAAGTTCCTCGGGGTGCGTTCCGGCTGGTAGTTTGACCGACCATGGGACCGCTGCTGACTCAGCGCCGCGCGATCGACCTGCACCGGGTCGCCAGCGCGATGTGTTGCCGTTCCACCAGCTGACGCCGACCGGCGCAGTGCGCACCGCCGGGTGACCCCCGGCCGCGATCGCCGGTCCTTCCAGCTCAGGTGTCACCCCCGCGGACAACCTCCGTGCCCCCGCACGACCCGCCCCGCTGCCTTGCGCGGGCGACCCACAGTTGAGGAGAAGCCCCCACCATGAGCCGTGCCGAGAACCTGGTCACCACCGACTGGGCGAACGACAACCTGAACACCCCGGGTCTGGTCTTCGTCGAGGTCGACGAGGACACCAGCGCCTACGACGGCGGTCACCTGCCGGGCGCGGTGAAGATCAGCTGGCGCGACGACCTGCGCGACGCGGTGAAGAACGACTTCATCGACAAGGCGGGTCTGGAGAAGCTGTTCGGCGAGAAGGGCGTCGCCAACGACGACACCATCGTGCTGTACGGCGGCAACAACAACTGGTTCGCCGCCTACGCCTACTGGTTCTTCACGTTGTACGGCCACGACAAGATCGTGCTGATCGACGGCGGCCGCAAGAAGTGGGAGCTCGACGGTCGCCCGCTGAGCACCGACGCCGTGACCCGGCCGGCCACCACCTACACCGCGAAGGACGCGAACCTGTCGATCCGGGCCTTCCGCGACGACACGGTGGCCGCCATCGGCACCAAGAACCTGGTCGACGTCCGCTCCCCCGGCGAGTTCGCCGGCCAGCTGGGTGCCCCGGCGCATCTGCCGCAGGAGAACGCGCAGCGGCGCGGCCACGTCCCCGGCGCCATCAACATCCCGTGGTCGAAGGCGGCCAACGAGGACGGCACCTTCAAGTCCGACGCCGAGCTGGCCGAGCTCTACGCAAGCGAGGGCTTCGACGACGCCAAGGAGACGATCGCCTACTGCCGCATCGGCGAGCGGTCCAGCCACACCTGGTTCGTGCTCAGCGAGCTGCTCGGCAAGAAGAACGTGAAGAACTACGACGGCTCCTGGCTCGAGTACGGCACCCTCATCGGGGTCCCGATCGAGCTCGGCGAGCCCGCCAAGTAAGCCCCGACCCCCGAGAACCCCGACCCGAGAACAAGGACACCCGCCATGTGCGCAGCACCCGAGCAGACGCTCGACCTCCCGGCCGGCACGGACACCGTGACCCAGGCCGTCATCCAGGGCCGCATCCTGGCCGGCGCGGACCCGGTCGCCGGTGCCCACGTCCGGTTGCTCGACGGCACCGGGGAGTTCACCGCCGAGGTCGTCGCCTCGTCCGAGGGCTCCTTCCGCTTCTACGCCGGCCCCGGCAGCTGGACCGTCCGCGCGCTGTCCCGCGCCGGCAACGGCCATTCCGAGGTGGCCACCCAGTACGGCGTCTACTCGGTGGACGTTCTCGTCGGCCGCTGACCTCCCGCTGCACGGCTTCGGGGTGCCGTCCTCCCGGACGGCACCCCGTTGCGGTGTCCGGGGGCTGCATTCCCGGGCTCACCGGGTTCCGGGCCGCCCGACGTGGCCGGTGCCACTCCCGCCGTGGGAGGCGTCGCCCGTTCCGCTCCCGCTAAGGTGAGGGCGTGGAAATCTTCTACACCGGCCTGCTGGTGCTCGTGGCGATCGTGATCACATGGTTCGCCGTCTACGTCGTCTACCGGCTGCTGCACGAGGACAAGTGACCTCTCCGGCTCCCGACAACCGGAGGGACGGGCCGGACGAGGTCGCGCCGCCCGATGCCGAGGTCACGCCGGAGCCGGCCGCCTCGCGGTTGTCCGGTGACGCGGCGCTGGCCGCCGCCATCGAGCGCAGCCTGAGCCCGCAGGGCACCACCGCCCTCAACATCGGCGACACCACGCCGCTGCCGCTGGTCGCCGACACCGCGAACCTCCGTCTCGGTCCCGGCCTGGACGACGCGAACCTGTCGCTGCTGCCACTGGTCGGTGTGTGGCGCGGCGAGGGACAGCTGCACACCCCTGACGCCGCCCCCGACCGGCTCTTCGGTCAGCAGCTCACGATCTCCCACGACGGCCGCGGTTTCCTGCGGCACGAGTCCATCAGCTGGTTCCTCGACGCCGACGGCGCGGCCCTGCCGGCCGAGCGCGAGGTCGGCTGGTGGCGCCCGCAGCCCGACGGGGTCATCGAACTGGTGCTCGCCGACGCGGCCGGCTTCGTCGAGGTGTTCTACGGCGCGGCCCAGACCCTCGCGTCGTGGTCGCTGGGCACCGATGCGGTCATCCGGACGACCAGCGCCCCCGCCGTCACCGGCGCCACCCGGCTCTACGGGATCGTCGACGGCAAGCTGGCCTACGTCAACGAGCGCGCCACCACCGAACACCCGCTGCGGCCGCACGCCTCCGCGCTGCTCGACCGCGTCGCCGGCTGAGTCCGCGCCTTCGACGGTCCGGCGCTGCCGGCGGGGAGTGGTCGATTCGGCGGCGTGAACATCACCGGATTCCGGTGATGTTCACGCCGAATCGGGCGTCAGGTCAGGCGCCGAGGGCGGCGCTGACCACCTCACGCGCCTCGGCCTGCACGACGGCCAGGTGCTCCGGACCCTTGAAGGACTCGGCGTAGATCTTGTAGACGTCCTCGGTACCGGACGGGCGCGCGGCGAACCAGGCGCTCTCGGTGGTGACCTTCAGGCCGCCGATCGAGGCGCCGTTGGACGGCGCGGTGACCAGCCGGCCGGTGATCTTCTCCCCCGCCACGGTGTCGGCCTGTACGTCCTCCGGCGACAGCTTGCCCAGCTTGGCCTTCTGCTCCTTGGTGGCCGGGGCGTCGACCCGGGCGTACGCGGGCGAGCCGTGCTTCGCGGTGAGCTCGCCGTACAGCTGGGACGGGGTCTTGCCGGTGACGGCCAGGATCTCCGAGGCCAGCAGGCAGAGCAGGATGCCGTCCTTGTCGGTGGTCCACACGGTGCCGCGCTTGCGCAGGAACGACGCTCCCGCCGACTCCTCGCCGCCGAAGCCGATGCTGCCGTCGATCAGGCCGGGGACGAACCACTTGAAGCCGACCGGCACCTCGTCCAGGCGTCGGCCCAGGTCGGTGGCGACCCGGTCGATCATCGACGACGAGACCAGGGTCTTGCCGATGCCGGCGTCCGCGGGCCAGTCGGGCCGGTGCGAGTACAGGTACTGGATGGCCACCGCGAGGTAGTGGTTCGGGTTCATCAACCCACCGTCGGGGGTGACGATCCCGTGCCGGTCGGCATCGGTGTCGTTGCCGGTGGCGATCTGAAACTGGTCCTTGCGCCGGACCAGTGACGCCATCGCCGCCGGCGACGAGCAGTCCATCCGGATCTTCTCGTCCCAGTCCAGGGTCATGAAGGAGAACGTCGGGTCGACGACCTTGTTGACCACATTCAGGTTGATGTGCAGCCGCTCGGCCATGACTTCCCAGTAGCCGACCGAGGCGCCGCCCAACGGATCCGCCCCGATGTTGATGCCGGCCTCGCGGATGGCGTCGATGTCCAACACGTTCTCGAGATCGCCGACGTAGGAGGCGGTGTAGTCGTAGAACCCGGTGGAGTCGGCGTTGCGGGCCTGCTCGTAGCTGACCCGCTGCACGTCGGCGAGGTTGCCCGTGATGATCGCGTTGGCGCGGTCGGCGATCCAGGAGGTCGCATCGGTGTCGGCGGGGCCACCGTTCGGCGGGTTGTACTTGAAACCGCCGTCGCGGGGCGGGTTGTGCGAGGGGGTGACGACGATGCCGTCGGCCTGCGGTCCGGAGGACCCGCGGTTGGCCTTGAGGATGGCGTGCGACAGCGCCGGCGTCGGGACGTAGCCGTCGTTGACGTCGAGCAGCACGGTCACGTTGTTGGCGGCCAGCACTTCCAGCGCCGACTGGGTGGCGGGGGCCGACAGCGCATGGGTGTCGGCCCCGAGGAACAGCGGCCCGGTGGTGCCCTGGCCCTTGCGGTACTCGCAGATGGCCTGGGTGATGGCGACGATGTGGTCCTGGTTGAAGGCGGTGTCCAGCGACGAGCCGCGGTGACCCGAGGTGCCGAACGCGACCTTCTGCGCCGGGTTCGAGACATCCGGGTGCAGGTCGTAGTAGGCACCGACGACGGCGTCGACGTCGATGAGGTCGCTGGGCTCGGGGAGCTGTCCGGCACGTGAGGTCATGCAGGCATTCAACCCGACCGGGGGCCGCTCGGCACGACGGGACCGGGGTGTCGACCGCCGGCGCCCTGCGGTCGGCGGGACCTTCAGGAGCCGGGCGTCGCCAGCAGCGCGGCCAGCTCGCCGGTGGCCGCGCCGAGGGTCCGGGGCGTCCCGTCGATGCTGACGACGGGCGCGAGCAGTCGCACCCCCGAGACCAGCCAGACACCGTCGGCGGTGCGCAGGTCGTCCGGCGTGAGGGGGGCGGTCTCGGCCTCCCAGCCGGCGTCCTCGGCGGCCCGGAACAGCCGGCGGACGGTGACCCCGGCCAGGATGCCGTCGACCGGCGGGGTGATCAGCAACCGGTCGCGGGCGATCACCACGGTGGCCGTCGGTCCCTCGAGGAGACGGCCGTCGGTCCCGACGAAGACGACGTCGTCGGCGCCGTGCCGGTCGGCCCACCGCTTGGCTGCCATGTTCATCGCGTACGACAACGTCTTGGCCCCGGCCAGCAGCCACGGCATCGCGGCGACCTGCTCGCCGGCGAAGCCCCGGTCGAGCAGCAACACCGAGATGCCGGCGGAGCGTTCGCGGGCGATGCCCGCCCCGATCGGCGCGCCGAGGACGAAACAGGTCGGCACCCCGCTGCCCTCCCGGCCGCGGGTGGCGATCAGCCGCAGCACCATCTGTCGGCTGCCGGTCCAGGCGCCGAGAACGGCGTCGATGCCGCGGTGCCAGTCGCTGATCGGCGGCAGCGTCAGGTCGAGCATCCCGGCGCTCACCTCCAGCCGGGCCAGGTGTTCGACCAGGTCGCGCGGCTCGCCGTCCACGGCGAGCGTGGTCTCGAAGATGCCGTCGCCGCGGAGCAGGCCGTAGTCGTCGACGTGAACGAGCGGCTGGTCGACGTCGAGCAGCGTGCCGTCGAGCAGGGCGGCGACCGGGGTGTCCATCCGCGACACGCTAGCGGGCGGGCCCGGGACAGACGTGGCAGCGCCGGGCCTTCGGACAGCTGGGGCCTGAAGAACGAAGGCCCCCTGACGACCCGGGGGGCGCTCCCGACCACACCCACGACCCGTCCCGAGCGGGTTCATCAGCCCCGACGCCGGCCGACTGCTCGACGTCACCACCGCATTGCGGCGAGGAGATGCGGGCCGTCCGGGCTTCGCCGGACGACGGACTCGGCACCGAGGGCTACGACTGGTCCGGTGAGCTGCCGGACCAGGGTGGGTCAGGCGGAGCGGGCGGTGGTGATGCCGCCGTCGACGGCCAGCTCGGTGCCGTGCACATAGGCCGACTGCGCCGACAGCAGCCACACGACCGCCGCGGCGACCTCGTCGGGCGTGCCCGGTCGGCCCGCCGGGATGCCGGCCGTCATGGCGGCGATGACATCACCGTCAGCGGCGTTGATCGGGGTCCGGGTCGCCCCCGGTGAGACGCTGTTGACCCGGACACCGCGCGGCCCGAACTCCGCAGCCCAACTGCGGGCGAGTTGGATCTCGGCGGCCTTGGTGGCGGCATAGAGCCCGACGAACGGGTGCCCGGTGTGCGCCATCCACGACCCGATGACCACGATCCCGCCGCGGCCCCGTTCGACCATCGCCGGCGCCAGCGCCGCGGTCAGCACGTGCGGCGCCCGAACGTTCACCGCGAGTGTGGCGTCCAGCTCGGCATCGGTGAGCGAGAACGTGTCCACTGCCGGGCACAACGCGGCGTTGTGCACCACAGCGTCCAGCCGACCGCCGACCGCGGCGGTCGCCGCGGCGGCGAACGCCCGCAGCTCGTCAGCGGACGCGGTCAGGTCGGACGGGACGAACACGCCACGCCCCCCGGCGCGCTCGATGTCGGCGACGACGGCAGCGCCCCTGGTGGTGTCGCGGCCGGTCACGACGACCTGCCAGCCCTGCGCGCCGAGTGCGCGGGCGGTGGCGGCGCCGATACCACTGGTGGAGCCGGTGACGAGAACGGTGGACAGGGAACCGGCGGACGTGGTGGGCGGGGACGCGGTGGAGGTCATGGAGACCAGTGGACCGGCTCGGGCGGCGTCCCGCCAGGGCAGGCCGTGCCTGGTCACGACGTGCCCACCCGGGCCCGCGGCGACGTACCTAGGCTGGCGGGATGTCCGTCGACCGGTCTGCCCTCGGGGAGTTCCTCCGCTCCCGACGCGACCGGCTGACGCCCGCCCAGGCCGGCATCCGGGCGTTCCCCGGGCCGCGACGGGTCCCCGGCCTGCGCAAGGAGGAGCTGGCGGTACTGGCCGGGCTGAGCCCGGATCACTACAGCCGCCTCGAGCAGGGCCGGCAGCACACCGTGACCGACGAGGTCATCCAGGCGCTGTCCCGTGCGCTGCAGCTCGACGACGTCGAGCGGGCCCACCTGCGCGACCTGGCCGCGCCCGCGTCGCAACGACGCTGGGCGGCACCGGAGATCGCACAACGGGCCGAGCCCGGCATGCTGCGACTGATGACCGCGCTGGACCATCTGCCGGTCCTGCTGCTCGGGCGGCGGTCGGAGGTCCTGGCCCGCAACGGACTGCTCCGCGAGGTCCTCGGCACCTCGGTGCCGCCGGGAACGTCGTTCGTCCGCTGGCTGTTCCTCGACCCGGGCGCGCGGGAGCGGATCACGAACTGGACCGATTTCGCCGCCGCCTCGGTCGGTGCGCTGCGCTACGAAGCCGGGCAGCACCCCGACGACCGCCGGCTGGCCGACCTCATCACCGAGCTGCGTTCCGACACCGATGGGGCGCGGTGGTGGGACGACCAGCGGGTCACCTTCCGGACCTCGCTGACCAAGAACATCGACCACCCGACAGCAGGCCCGCTGCGATTCGGTATCGAGTCGGTCGTCGGGCCGCACGACCCCGACCAGCGGCTCGTCGTCTACACGGTCGAGCCCGGATCCTCCACCGCCGCGGTGCTGCCGATGCTCGCGAGCTGGGCGTCCGCGTCCACGACCGCCTGAATCAGAGCTTGCGCAGCTGGATCCGCTTGACCGAGTGGTCGGCACCCTTGCGCAGCACCAGGTTGGCGCGGCCCCGGGTCGGCTGGATGTTCTGCAGCAGGTTCGGCTCGTTGATGGAGCCCCAGATCTCGGTGGCCAGCGCCACGGCCTGCTCGTCGGAGAGCTCGGCGAAACGGTGGAAGAAAGCGCCCGGCTCGGCGAAGGCCGATTCCCGCAGGTGCAGGAACCGCTCCACGTACCACTGCCGGATGTGCGCGGTGCGGGCGTCGACGTAGAGGGAGAAGTCGAAGTAGTCGCTGACCGCGAGCGCAC
Source organism: uncultured Actinomycetota bacterium (assembly GCA_963700115.1). Classification (GTDB taxonomy): domain Bacteria; phylum Actinomycetota; class Actinomycetes; order Mycobacteriales; family Nakamurellaceae; genus Nakamurella. Next base: position 3,421,646 of record OY969473.1, read on the forward strand.
TCTCGTGCAGCCGCTTCCCCGGTGCCGGCAGCGTCGCCGGCTGCAGCACGTTCAGCCCCTCGACGATGAGGACGTCGGGCCGGCGGACGACGATCTCCTCGCCGTCGAGGATGTCGTAGGTGACGTGGTCGTACCGCGGCGCCCGCACCTCGGCAGCCCCGGACTTCACGTCCCGGACGAACCTCAGCAGTGCCCGACGGTCGTAGGACTCCGGGAAGCCCTTGCGCTGCATCAGCTTCCGCTTCTCCAGCACCTTGTTCGGATACAGGAAGCCGTCGGTGGTGACGAGCTCGACGCGGGGGGTGTCCGGCCAGCGGCCGAGCAGCTCCTTGAGCACCCGGGCGGTGGTCGACTTGCCGACCGCCACCGAACCCGCGACCCCGATGACGAAGGGGGTGCGCTGCTGCCGCTCGGACAGGAACTGCGACGTCACCCGGTGCAGCTCGCCGGTGCCGGCCACGTACAGGCTGAGCAGCCGCGACAGCGGCAGGTAGATCTGCTCGACCTCGGCCAGGTCGATCGGGTCGGTCAGGCCGGACAGCCGGGAGATCTCGTCGTCGGTCAGCGGCACCGGCGTGGACGCCGCCAGCGCGCTCCACTCGTCCCGGTCGAACTCGACCCAGGGCGACCGCTCGTCCTTGGACTCGGGGCGGCCCGGAGCGGCGCCGTTCCGGGCCTCCCGGCCGGCGTCGGGCAGGGACGGCACACCGTCGTGGACCTCGGACATAGTCGATCATCATGCCTGGTGATGAGGGTCGTCCCGGGCCGGCAGGGCCGTGCGCGGACGTGAGTCGCGACGCACCGGGACAACGGTGCCGGCCACCCGCCTACCATCGGGGTATGGCCGAGACACCGTCGAGTCCGCTCCTCCTCCTGCACCCCGAACCCTCCCCGCTGCTGCAGCGCCCCGGCGCCGTCGCGGGCAGTGACGCCGACGCCACGGTCGCCTGGCACTACGGCGATCCGATGGGCGAGCAGCGCAAGGCCGAGCGCGGCACCGGCCTCGTCGACCGCTCGCACCGCGAGGTGATCCGGGTCGCCGGCACCGACCGGCACGACTGGCTCAACAAGCTGACCAGCCAGCTGCTGCTGCCGCTGGCCGACGGCACCGCGACCGAGGCGCTGATCCTGTCGCCACAGGGCCACGTCGAGCACCATTTCGGCGTCACCGAGTTCGCCGACGCCGTGTACCTGGACACCGAGCCCGGCCGCGGCACCGCGCTGCACACCTACCTGGAGCGGATGAAGTTCTGGAGCCAGGTCGACCTGTCGGTCGCCCCGCTGCGCCAGCTCAGCCTGCTCGGCCGCGGTGCGACGCAGGCCGTCGAGCAGACCCCGGCCGTCGGGCAGGCCGTCGCCTACCGGGACGGCTTCGTCCGTCGCAGCCGGCTGGGCGTCGACGTGTTCACCCTCGACGTCGCCGGCACCGCGACCGCCCTCATCACCGCGGGCGCGCTGCCCATCGGCAGCTGGGCCGACGACGCGCTGCGGGTCCCGACCCGGCGACCGCGGATCGGCGTGGACACCGACGACCGCACCATCCCGAACGAGGTCAGCTGGCTGACCGACGCCGTGCACCTGCACAAGGGCTGCTACCGCGGCCAGGAGACGGTCGCCCGCGTCGCCAACCTCGGCCGGCCGCCGCGCCGGCTGGTGATGCTCAACCTCGACGGCAGCCAGGACCTGCTGCCCGCTCCGGGCGATCCGGTCACCACCGCCGAGGGCCGCACGGTCGGCCGGCTGGGCACCGTCGCCCAGCACCACGAGGAGGGCCCGATCGCGCTCGCGCTGGTCAAGCGGGCCCTCGGTCCGGACGCCGCACTGCTCGCCGGTGGGGTGGACGCCCGGATCGACCCGTCCGACGGCATGCCCGACGACGCGTCGCCGATGTCACGGCTGGACCGTGGCGCCTTCGCCGACCTGCGCCGCAACTGAGCCGGCCCGTGACCGACCTCGTCGACCTCGCCTCGATCCGTGACGCCGCCCGCCGCATCGAGGGCATCGCGGTGCGTACCCCGCTGCTCGAGTCGCCGTGGCCGGACCTGTGGCTGAAGCCGGAGACCCTGCAGCCGATGGGGGCATTCAAGATCCGGGGTGCGGTGACGGCGATCAGCCGGCTCGGTGCGGCGGAGCGGGCCCGCGGCATCCTGGCGCACTCGTCGGGCAACCACGCCCAGGCCGTGGCGTACGCGGCCCGCCGGCTCGGTATCGACGCGCACATCGTCATCCCCGACAACGCCCCGGCGCGCAAGATCGAGGCGACCCGTGGCTACGGCGCGACCGTCGAACTGGTGCCGCTCACCGAACGGTTCAGCCGGCCGGAGGAGCTGCGGCGCCAGACCGGGAAGGCGATGATCCCGCCGTTCGACAGCCTGGACGTGATCGCCGGCCAGGGCACCGTCGGGCTCGAGATCGCCGAGGACGCACCGGATGTCGCGGTCGTCCTGGTCCCCGTCTCGGGCGGCGGGCTGATCTCCGGGACCGCCGCGGCGATCGCCGCACTGCTGCCGAACGCGGTGGTCATCGGGGTCGAACCGGAGCTCGCCGGTGATGCCGCGGAGTCCTTCCGGACCGGCGTCCGGCAGGAGTGGTCGCCGCACGACACGGCCCGGACGATGGCCGACGGACTGCGAACCTTCTCCGTCGGGCACCTCACCTGGCCGCACATCCAGGCCCACGTCCACGACATCATCACGGTGACCGAGGACGAGATCGCCGAGGCCACCCGTCGGCTGCTGATCGACGGCCGGCTGCTCGCCGAACCGTCCGGCGCGGTCAGTGCGGCGGCGTTCTTCTTCCACCGCGACCGGCTGCCGCCCGGAAAGACCGTCGCGGTGATCTCCGGCGGAAACATCGATCCTGCGGTGCTGCGCACGCTGCTGGCGTGACCGGGCTGCTGCTGTCGATGGCCCTCCCGGTGGCCGACACCGACGTCGCAGTGCGCATCGCCGTCGACGCGGTGCACGTCGGCGTGACCCGGCTGCACCTGACCGGGCCGGTGTCCGTCGACACCGTACGGTCGCTGCGGGCCGCCACCCGGGCCCTGGTCAGCGGCGGCACCGGGGACCACGACGCCGAGCTGGATCTGGTCGGGTACGACCATCCCGCGGTCGCCGGCCACACCGTGTTCACCGACGCCGCCCGCAACCCGGTGCTCGTCGACATGCTGCCGCCCGCCGCCGACGACGACGCCGGACTCGTGGCCGCGCTGGGCGCGCGCCTGGCCGGACTGCCGGACGACGGGCCGCTCCGGTCGGTGGTCGCCGGCGGCGACCGCGCGACGCCCGCCGTCCTCACCGCCCTGGCCGCCGGTGCCCACCTGCGGATCGGACCGGGCATCGGGTCCGGGTCGGCGGCGGCGGCCTTGGTGGCCTTGGTGGCCTCGGTGGCCCGAGCCGCCGCCCTCGCCCGGCTGGCCGGCCGGCCGCCGCTGACGGTCGACGAGGCCCGCGCGCAGCTGCGCCGCTGAGTCGGCTCTAAGGTGGCGTGCGGGTGCCGCCGGGTGGCCGCGAACCGGAGGTGTGTCGGGTGATCGAGCTGGTGCGGGTCGTGCGGTCCGGGTTCCACGAGAGCAGCCATCTCGGGGCGGTGGTCATCACCGGTCCGGACGGCGCGGTGCTCGAGGCCCGCGGCCCGGTGGACCTGCCGGTGTTCCCCCGGTCGTCGAACAAGCCGTTCCAGGCGTTGGCGATGCTGGCCGCCGGGGCACCGCTCGCCGGGCCCGACCTCGCGCTCGCGGCCGCGTCCCACTCCGGCGAGGCCATCCACACCGAACGAGCGCTGGCCATCCTGGCCCGGGCCGGCCTGACCGAGGACGACCTCGGCTGCCCGGTGGCGCTGCCGCTGTACGAGGGCGCCCGGGACGAGGTCATCCGCGCCGGTGGCACCCCGCGCCGCATCTACATGAACTGCTCGGGCAAGCACGCCGGGATGCTGGCCGCCTGCGTTGCCGCGGGCTGGGACACCTCCTCCTACCTGTCCCCCGACCATCCGCTGCAGCGGTCGATCGCCGCCCAGGTCGAGCGGCTGTGCGGCGAGGTGCCCGTCGCCACCGGCATCGACGGCTGCGGCGCCCCGCTCTTCGCGATCAGCCTGACCGGCCTGGCCCGCGCCTTCGGCCGGTTGACCACAGCCGATCCCGGAACGCCCGAGCGCACGGTCGCCGACGCGATGCGGGCCCACCCGGAGCTGGTGGCCGGCACCGGGCGCGACGACACCCTGATGATGCAGGCCATCCCCGGCCTGCTGATGAAGGCCGGCGCCGAAGGGGTGCACGCCGCCGCCCTCGGCGACGGCCACGCCATCGCCCTCAAGATCGCCGACGGGCACGAGCGGGCCCGCACCCCGGTGCTGGTGGCAGCCCTGCGGCACCTGGGCGTGACCGACCCGGTCCTGGACCGCTTCGAGCGTGGCGTGGTGCTCGGCGGTGGCGTCCCGGTCGGGTCGGTCGAGGTCGTACGCGAGCTGTTCTGAGCCCGTCGGGTCGTTCCGTCCCGGCGCGCGCGACCTCACGTCGCCGTGGGATGCAGCGGCTCGATCCGAGCCTGTAAGCTGGCTGCACGAATGGTCAACTAATCCGGAGCCGCCACTCGCTGGCCGCTCCGCTTCTTCGCGCAAGGGGGTCCGCCAGATGGGGCGAGGCCGTCAGAAGGCAAAGCAGACCAAGGTCGCACGGGATCTGAAGTACAGCACCCATGCCATCGACGTCAGCGCCTTACAGAACGAGCTCTCCGGCCGACCCGGCTCTCCGCCGTCGGCCACGAGAGAAGACCTTGACGAGGGGTACGACGACTATGAGGATGCCTACGGCGCCGGTCGCTGAGACCGGATCTGCCTTCTCCTGACACGGGCCACTCCGCGCCCACCCACCACCGCGCAAGGAATCGCGAAAGCGATGTGTTCGGCGCGGTCCGGCGGCGGGGAAAGCCGTGGTCCTCAACCTGTTCTCCCACGTCAGGCACGTTTCCGGCCCGGGGATGCCTGGGTAGATGTCTGATGCGGGATGATGTGGCCGTACGCCGGCCGGACGTCGGAACGCGTGGCGTCTGTACGGGCATCCGCCCCGAAGAGGTCACCTTCGGAGACCGGCACAACCGCCGTCGGTCGAGAACGAGAGGAGTACCCGATGGGTATCGGAGACAAGATCAAGCACGCTGCCGAAGAGGCTGTGGGCAAGGTCAAGGAAGCCACCGGAAACGCCACCGACAACGAGAGCCTGCAGGCCGAGGGCCAGGCCGATCAGGCTTCGGCGAACACGAAGCAGGCCGGGGACAAGATCGGCGACGCTGCCAAGAACGTCTTCGGCAGCTGATTCGAGCATCACCCGGGGCCGCCACGGACTTCTCGTCCGCGGCGGCCTCGTTTTCGTCGGGCCCGCCACGGAACCCGGCAATCACCCGAACCGTTCTCCCGATGAATACCGACCGCCCCCCCGAAGAGGAGCACACCATGTTCGGCGTACTGAAGAAGCTGGCCACCGCCGGTGGCATTGCCGCCGCCCTCCGCAGCCCGCAGGGCCAGCAGGCCATCGCCAAGGCGAAGCAGATGGCGGCCGACCCGGCCAACCGACAGAAGGTCGCGGACCTCGCGAAGAAGTTCACCGGTAAGAACAAGGGCACCAACGGCACCGGCACCTCCTACTGAGCCTGCTCATCAACGGCGCGAGCCGCCGGCCCCGCAGTCGGGGCCGGCGGCTCGCGTCGTTGTGGGGAGCTCAGAAGCGCGGGTGATCGCCCTCGAGCGTGACCCGGGGCGCGTCGGCGCTGGACGCCTCGACGGTGCCCAGCACCCAGTTCGGCACGTGCCGCGCGGTCAGGATGGCCTGAGCCCGGTCGGCGTCGTCGGCGTTGACCACGGCCACCATGCCGACACCCATGTTGAACGCCAGCTCCATCTCGGCCCGCTCCACCCGTCCGTGGCCGGCCACGAACCCGAAGACCGGCAGCGGCTGCCAGGTCCGGCGGTCCAGCTTCGCGGTCACCCCGCGCGGGATGACCCGCGCCAGGTTGTTGACGAGTCCGCCGCCGGTGATGTGCGCGTAGGCGTGCACCTCGGTGTCGCGCCCGAGGGCCAGGCAGTCCAGCGCGTAGATGCGGGTCGGCTCGAGCAGCTCGACGCCCAGCGGCCGGCCGAACTCCTCGACGAAGCCCTCCAACGGGAGCCGCTGGATCTCCAACAGGATCTTGCGGACCATCGAGAAGCCGTTGGCGTGCACGCCTGACGAGCCCAACGCGATCACGACATCGCCGGGGCGGACCCGGTCCGGTCCGAGAATGGCGTCCGTCTCGACGATGCCGACGGCGGTGGCCGCGAGGTCGTAGTCGTCCACGTTCATCAGGCCGGGGTGCTCGGCGGTCTCGCCGCCGACCAACGCGCAACCGGACAGCCGACAGCCTTCGGCGATGCCGCCGACGATGGTGGCGATCTTCTCCGGCACCAGCGACCCGCAGGCGATGTAGTCCTGCAGGAACAGCGGCTCCGCGCCACAGGCGACGAGGTCGTCGACGACCATCGCCACCAGATCGATGCCGATCGTGTCGTGGACGTCCAGGGCCTGCGCGATGGCGGTCTTGGTGCCGACGCCGTCGGACGACGAGGCCAGCACCGGCTCCCGGTACTTGCCGATCGGGAGCTTGAACAGCGACGCGAATCCGCCGATGCCCCCCAGCACCTCCGGCCGGTAGGTCTTCTCGGTGTGCTTGCGCATCAGATCGACGGCTGCCTCACCGGCGGCGACGGAGACGCCGGACCCGGCGTACGTCGTGCCGGATCCCAGCGGGTGGTGTTCGGTCATGGTCGGGTCAGTGCATCCTCTGCGCCGTAGCTTGCCGCGTGGACCGATGGCACTCCCGCATCCGCACCGGACGCGACGCCCCGGGCGATGCCCTCCAGGACGTGCTTACCGACCTGGGCGGGGATGGCCACCGGGTACTCACCGGTGAAGCAGGCCGTGCACAGCCGGTTGCGCGGCTGCTCGGACGACTGCACCAACGATTCGAGGGAGACGTAGCCGAGGGTGTCGGCGCCGATGAAGGCGCGCACCGACTCGACGGCGCTCTCGTCGGGGCTCGCGTTGGCGATCAGCTCGGTGCGCGACGCGAAGTCGATCCCGTAGAAGCAGGGCCAGCGCACCGGCGGTGCGGCGATCCGGACGTGGACCTCCAGCGCACCCGACTCGCGCAGCATCCGGACCAGCGCCCGCTGCGTGTTGCCGCGGACGATCGAGTCGTCGACGACGATGAGGCGCTTCCCGCGGATGACGTCGCGCAGCGGGTTCAGCTTCAGCCGGATGCCCAGCTGACGGATGGTCTGCGACGGCTGGATGAACGTCCGGCCGACGTAGGCGTTCTTGACCAGACCCTGGCCGTACGGGATGCCCGACTGCTGGGCGTAACCGATGGCCGCGGGGGTGCCGGACTCGGGCGTCGGGATGACGAGGTCGGCGTCGACCGGGGCCTCGATGGCCAGCCGACGGCCGACCTCGACCCGGGTGGCGTGCACGCCGCGGCCGGCGATGGTGGTGTCCGGGCGGGCCAGATAGGCGTACTCGAACAGGCAGCCCTTGGGGTCCGGGGTGGCGAACCGCTCGCTGCGCAGGCCGTCGTTGTCGATGGCCAGCAGCTCGCCCGGCTCGACCTCACGCACGTAGGACGCGCCGACGATGTCCAGCGCGGCGGTCTCGGAGGCGACCACCCAGCCGCGGTCCAGCCGGCCCAGCACCAGCGGGTGGATGCCCTGCGGGTCGCGCGCCGCGTAGAGGGTCTGCTCGTCGCAGAAGACGAAGTTGAAGGCGCCCTTCAGCGTCGGGAACAGCTCCATCGCCGCGCCGAAGATCGTCGAGTCGGCGGAGCGGTCGGCCAGCAGCCGGGTCACGACGTCGGAGTCGGTCGTCGACCGGTTGAACGCGGAACGGCCGGGGATCAGCGCCGCCTTGGAGGCGAGCTCGGCGGTGTTCACCAGGTTGCCGTTGTGGCCGAGCGCAATGCCGCTGCCGACCGCCGTGGTGGCGTACGTGGGCTGCGCGTTCTCCCAGTTGTTGCCGCCCGTGGTCGAGTAGCGGCAGTGTCCGACGGCGATGTGACCCACCAGCGACGAGAGGGTCTGCTCGTCGAAGACCTGGGACACCAGGCCGAGATCCTTGAACACCAGGATGCCCGCGCCGTCGGCGACGGCGATGCCGGCCGCCTCCTGGCCGCGGTGCTGCAGCGCGTACAGGCCGTAGTAGGTGAGCTTCGCGACCTCTTCGCCGGGAGCCCAGACTCCGAAGACGCCGCACTCCTCCTTCGGCCCCTCGTCGGCTGGCTGCAGGTCGACCGCATCGATCTCGAGTCGTCGGCCGGACAGCGGCGGCGGGTCCGCCGGGTGGTGGCTGATCGGGTGCGGATCGTGGCCGGTGGCCGCGAGTCTGTCCACGAGTCAGAGCTCCTTGTGTGGGCGGAAACTACGGGACCACTGTAACGGCCACCCCTGCCCAGGGCCCCGGCGCGCGACGTCCTCGCTCAGGACCCACATCCGTCTGCGCACGTAACAGCGCGGTAACACCGGACGGCTGTGGGCGGGTTCACACGGCGGGGTCGGCCCTGACCGGCCGGACCGGAGAGGAACCGGGCCTCGCGACCAGCACGCCGAACACGGGCGCAGGCGCCGGTTGGTCGCCGCGTCCGATGACTCCGACGGGTACCCGGCGGTGCGCAGGCTCGCTCACCCGGGAACGGTGCCGGGCAGCCCGACTCGACGAGGAACCGCTCCGCCGGGTCCCTCCGGCACTCACGGCGGAGCCAGCGGCAACAGGCCGCGCAGGTCTGCGCGCAGCCCGCTCGCGCTGACCCGGCCGGACCCGAGGGCCTCGTCCCACGACGACCGGCCGGCCACCAGGTCCAGCCAGGTCGCGGCGTCCATCTCGACGACGTTGGGGGGCGTCCCCCTGGTGTGCCGGGGTCCCTCGATGGCCTGCACCGCGGCGAACGGCGGCACCCGGATCTCCACGGTGTGGCCGGGATGCTCCTGGGCCAGCCAGCGCAGGGTCGTGCGCACCAGGTCGCGGGTGGCCGTCGGGGGCCCGGCTGGCCCGGGGCCGGCGAGCTGGGACAGCGCGGCACGCACCTCGCTCACGGTCACCGCCCGCCGCACCATCACCGGCCCAGATTACGACGCGACCCGGACTGTGCTGCCTCGTGCCGCCGAACGCTCGCCGACAGCAGGTGCCGCGCCGGGCCCCGTCTGTGTGGCGCTCGCAGCTGCCGAGCCTGGGTCGGTCGGGCATGGCGGTCAGCCTTCACCGATTCGATGAACGTCCCTGGTGTGACCGCCCCACTCCGCCACGTAGTGCGAACAGATCCGACCCCGAACCATTCATCCGCGTCTGAAAACAGGGTCGGAACGCCCGAGGGATAACGTTCTGGCCACAAGAAATTTCGTGCCGTGACTTCCCGTCGTCGAGCGCAGACGATCTGATCACCAGTTGTGAAACGGCTGTGAACCGCGGAGGAATGGCGTGAACGGGCAACGAGGGAATCCATCGAGGCGGCGCATGAAAGGCCTACTGGCCGGCGCCGTCGCCGCCGCGGTCGTGATGGCAGGGGCCCTCCCGGTCGCCGCCGACCCTGACGCCGATCCGGTGGTCACGCAACCACCGAAGGATTCGACCTCGGAGACCCTGAGCAGCCACGACCTGGACCTGCTCGCCGACGCGCAGGCCGACGGCGAGGACAAGGTCACCCTCATCGTCGCCACCGAGAAGGGCGAGACGGCACCGGTCGCCGACGAGCTGGTGGCCCTCGGCGGCCAGGTCGCCAACCAGGTCGACGATCTCGGCTACGTCCGGGTGCAGGTCCCGACGGCCGGGGTACTGGCCGCCTCGAAAGTGACGGGCGTCCTCGCGATGGACGTCAACGAGGTCCTGATGCGTCCCGAGCCGGAACCGCAGCGCACGGATGCCGCTGCCGGCGCCGCCCAGGCCCAGGCTGGTCCCGGCGCCGACACCCCCGCGGACAACCCGTTCATGCCGACGGCCGAAACCGGCGCGGTCAGCTTCGTCGAGGCCCACCCGGAGTGGGACGGCCGCGGGGTCACCATCGGCATCATGGATTCCGGCGTCGACCTCGACAACCCGGCGTTGCAGACCACGTCCACCGGTGAACGCAAGATCGTCGACTGGTTCACCGCGACCGATCCGGTGTTCGACAACGACGGGACCTGGCGCGCGATGATGACCGCGGTCAGTGGGCCGGCCTTCACCTACGGCGACCAGGACTGGACCGCTCCGACCGGCTCCTACCTGGTCAACCGGTTCTCGGAGTCGATCACCGCGGCCAGCTCGCCCGGCGGCGACGTCAACCGGGACGGTGACACCACCGACCGCTTCGGCGTCCTCTACGACCCGGCGAGCGGCGACATCCGGGTGGACGTCGACCAGGACCTCGACTTCGCCGACGAGACCGCGATGCGGCCGTACGCGGAGCGGTTCGACGTCGGCCACTTCGGCACCGACGACCCGGCGACCGCGGTGCGCGACCAGATGCCCTTCACCGTCGAGGTCCGCAAGGCCGTCAGCCTGGCCCCGTACCGCCTGCCCGGCACCGCCGACTTCGTGAACATCGGCATCATCGAGAGTGAGCACGGCTCGCACGTCGCCGGCATCACCGCCGCCAACGACATGCTCGGTAACGCGGACTTCGACGGTGCCGCACCCGGCGCCACGATCGTCTCCGCCCGTGCGTGCAGCTGGGGCGGTGGCTGTACTGCCGCCGCGTTGACCGACGGCATGGTCGAGCTCGTGCGCAACCGCCGGGTCGACGTGGTCAACATGTCCATCGGGAGTCTGCCGACCCTGAACGACGGCAACAACGCACGCTCGCTGCTCTACAGCCGCCTGATCGACGACTACGGCGTACAGCTGTTCATCTCGGCAGGCAACTCCGGTCCGGGCACCAACACCGTCGGAGAACCCTCGGTCGCGTCCGACGTGGTCAGCGTCGCCGCCGGGATCAGCCGGGGCACCTGGCTGGCCAACTACGGCGCGGTGGTCCGCGAGAACTACGGCATGTTCAATTTTTCGTCCCGGGGGCCACGTGAGGACGGCGGCTTCAAGCCCAACCTCACCGCGCCCGGCTCCGCCATCTCCACCACCCCGCTCTGGCAGCCCGGTGTCCCGGTCGCCCAGGCCGGCTACGCCCTTCCTCCCGGCTACCAGATGCTCAACGGCACCTCGATGGCGTCGCCGCAGGCCGCCGGCGGTGCGGCGCTGCTGTTGTCGGCCGCGAACGCCACCGATCGCGGCATCACCCCGGCCCAGTTGCGACGCGCGCTGTACTCGTCGGCAACCTTCATCCCGGGGGTCCAGGCCGGCGCCCAGGGCAACGGCCGGATGAACGTGACCAAGGCGTGGCGGTTGCTGGCGGGCCGGGTCCAGACACCGGAGTACACCGCCGAAGCGCCTGTGTGCACACCGATCTCGGCCCTGCTGTCGGTACCCGACCGCGGCCAGGGAATCTACAACCGTTGCGCCGCCGGTGCCGGTGGACTCCGGGCCGACACGGCCGAGACCGTCACCATCACCGTGACGCGTACGGTCGGCAGGCCCGGCAGCACCCGGCACAGCCTCCGATGGGTCGGGAACGACGGCACCTTCTCCGCCGCCCGGTCGGTCGACCTGCCGCTCGGACAGCCGGTCGACATCCCGGTGGTGGTCAACGGCTCCGCCGGGATCCACACCGCGTCGCTGGAGGTGGACGACCGGCGCACATCGACCGTCGACTTCGAGATCATGAACGTCGTCGTCATCTCCACGGCCGCCACCGAACCCGGGTTCGCCGTGGTGAACCGGGGTGAGGTGACCCGTAATGCGGCCGCGTCCTTCGCGGTCACGGTGCCCGCGGGGGCGCCCGCGCTGCAGGTCGACCTGTCCGGTATCGCCACCGGTTCGCAGACCCGCTTCATCGCCATCAACCCGTACGGCGTCCCCGTCGAGTCGACCTCGAGCCTGAGGTGCTACACGAACTTCTCCGACCCCGCCACCTGCAACCCGCAGGAGCGCTCGTACACGACGCCGATGGCCGGTGTCTGGGAGTTCGAGGTCGAGTCCCGGCGGACGTCACCGGCGCTGAACAACCCCTTCCGGTTGACCGCCCGCATCCAGGGCGTGGCCGTCGAACCGGAAGTCCTCGAGGTGCCCCGGGCCACCGTCGGGGTCCCGACGCCGGTGACCTGGAACCTGACGAACACCTACGGGGCGGTCACCGTCCACGGCGAGGGGGGCCCGTTGGGCAGCAGCACGTCGAGCCGCCCGACCATCGCCAACGGTGGGTCGCTGACCTACGACGTCAGCGTGCCGGCCGGGGTGACCCGGCTGAGCGTCGGGATCGGCGGCGCGAGTGACGTCAAAGCCGACCTGGATCTGACGCTGCTCCGCGACGGTGTCCAGGTCGCCCAGCAGGCCGACGGCGACTCGGAGGAGGCCATCACGCTGATCAAGCCGGCTGCGGGTACCTACACTGCCGTGGTCAAGGGCTACAGCGTGCCGGCCGGCACGACCGAGTTCGACTATTCGGACGTCTTCTACGATCCCGCGCTCGGCACGGTCGACGCGACGACGACCGCGATCCCGCTGGACTACCGCGCCACCGGGGCGATCTCGGGCTCGGTGACGGCCAACGCCGCGCCGGCCGGGGGCCGGCAGCTGTCCGGTGAGCTCCTGGTCGTCACCGACCAGGGTGCCGTGGTCGGTCGCGGCCAGGTTCGGATCCAGGGTGCGACCACGGGCTGATCCCGCCTCCCGCCCGCGTGGGGACCTCAGGCCGTCAGGCCGTGGTCGCGGTGTCGACCTGCAGCGGATCACCCTGCTGGCACGTCGTGACGAGGTCGGGTGCCGGCACGCCGACGACCGTGAGGCGTTGGCCGGAGGCGATCAGCTCGGACGGGCCGCCGATCATCAGGTAACCGTCCAGCAGCCAGCAGTTCGGCTCGACTCCGGCCACCGGTACGCCCGTCAGAGTCACCGGCGCGGACGCGCTCGGGCGGGTGGGCGGCAGCGTCAGGTCCTCGATCTCGGTGCCCGGGGAGGTCGCGTCGGTGGTGTCGGAAACGGGCGCGGAGGTCGTTCCGGGCGTGGTCGTTCCGGGCGTGGTCGACGGCGTGGTGGCCGGGCCGGGCGTGCTGCTGCCCGTCCCTGATCCGCCGGTCGGGGTCGCCGGTCCCTCGGCGGTGCAGCCACCGAGTACCACCGACAGCACCAGGGCCAGGATCACGCGGCTCGTCCTCATACCCCCAGGACGGTACGCACGTGGCGCGCGGTTGCACCGCGGACTCCCTCGAGTCACCCGTCGCGGACAGCGTCCGGCGGATCCAACGGGGTGGTGCCGGTGGGATGAACGGACATCCTGGCGGCATCGGTGATCGATCCACCGAGCCACCCGAACGGCGCAGCGACCCGGGATCCTCTGTCACCATTCAGCGGTGAGAGAAGTCAGACCGCGGCCGGCCCGGGTACGCGCGTTGCGTATCGGGCTCCTGCTGCTCGGCGTCGCCATCGTGCTGCTCGCCTTCGTCGAGACCGTGCTGCTCTTCGCCTCACCGCAGCCGATCGGGGTGCTGCTGATGTTCCCGGCGACCTCCCTCGTCTACGTCGGCGTCGGGGCGTTGGCCTGGGTCCGTCGCCCGGCCAATCGGATGGGACCACTGTTCGTCGCCGCCGGGCTCGTGTGGATGGTCGCCGGCCTGAACAACACCGAGGTCGCCCCGCTCATCGCGGCCGGCCAGATCGTGGCCACCGTACCGGTGGCCGTGGTGCTGCACGCCCTCCTCGCCTTCCCGTCGGGCCGGCTCCACGGCCCGGCGGCACACCTGCTCGTCATCACCGGTTACCTGACGACCACCGTTCTGCAGGCGCCGCTCTACGTCTTCGGCCGTCCGGAAGCGGGTCTGGCGAGCCCGATGATGCTCGTCGAGCGACCCGACCTGGTCGCGGTCGCCCGCCCGGTGCAGGCCGTGACCGCAGCGGCCCTGATCCTGCTGACCTCGGTCATGCTGATCCGTCGGCTGGTCGGCGAGCGGGACCGGGCCCGCCGCCGGGTGCTGGCGCCGTTGTACCTGTTCGGAGTGTTCGCCATCGTGGTGGTGATCGGGATCAAGAACCTGGGTCGGCTGTACGACCTGCCCCCGCTGTCGGTGCCGGTCGTGCAGATCGCCATCCTGGCCGGGGTGCCGGTCGCGTTCCTGGGCGCCATGCTGCGCGGCGGCTTCGCCCGGACCGCGGAGATCGACGAGCTCGGGGCGTGGTTGGGCAGTCAGGAATCGACCCGTGGCGACCTCGGCGCCGCCCTGGCCCGCACCCTGGGTGATCCGTCGGCGGTCCTGCTGTACCGGGTGGAATCCGGTGCGAACCGGCCCGATTACTGGGTCGGCCGTGACGGCGCTCCGGTCGCCGAGACCGACGACACCCGCAGCCGCACCGTCCCGGTCGAGCTCGATGACCGGCAGATCGCCGCCATCCGCTACGACGGCGAGCTGATCGGGGATCCCGAGGAGGTCCTGGCCATCGGCCGGGTGGCCGCCATCGCGATCGGTCACGAACAGCTGACCGCCCAGCTGCTGGCCACCCGGGAGCAGTTGCTCGACTCCCGGACACGGTTGCTCGAAGCCGGCGAGCACGAACGCCGACGGCTCGCCCACGATCTGCACGACCGGCTGCAGAGCCGGCTGGTCGTGCTCGGCATGCAGGTCGGCGGCATGCTCGCCCGCTCCGGCGACACCGCCGATCCGGCGCTCGCGCACCTGCGGACCGGCTTGGACGAGGCGATCACCGAGCTGCGGTCGCTGGTGCAGGGGGTGATGCCCCCGCTGCTGATCGAGCGCGGGCTGTACGAGGCGCTCTCGGCGATGGCCGACCGGTGCCCGATCCCGGTCGAGGTGCACGTCGAGGGTGACGCCGCCGCCCGGGTGCCCGCCGCTGTCGAGACCACCGCCTATCTGGTCGTCGCCGAAGCGCTGACCAACGCGGTCAAACACTCGGCCGCGGAGTCCGTCGAGGTCCGGGTCCGTCGCGGCGCGCACCGGCTCTCGCTACGCGTCACCGACGACGGCGTCGGCGGGGCGACGCCCGGCGTCGGCGTCGGTCTGCGCGGGATGGCGGACCGGGTGGCGGCACTGCGCGGGACCCTGACAGTGCACAGTGCGCCGGGTGCAGGCACCCGACTGATCGTGGAGATGCCATGCGAATCGTGATCGGCGAGGACGAGGCGCTGCTGCGGGCCGGTCTGGAGATGCTGCTGACCCAGGCGTCCTTCGAGGTGGTCGGGGTCGCCGCGGATGCCGACGAGTTGCTGGCGCGCACCCGGGCGGTGCGGCCGGACCTGGTGCTCACCGACATCCGGATGCCGCCGACCCGCACCGACGACGGCCTGCGGGCGGCCGTGACCCTGCGCAGCGAGCTGCCCGACATCGCGGTGGTGGTGCTGTCCCAGCACGTCGAACAGCGCTATGCGGTGGAGCTCATCGGCGACAGTCCCGGCGGTGTGGGCTACCTGCTCAAGCAGCGGGTGCTGGACGTGCCCGCTTTCGTGCACGACCTCGAGCGGGTCGGCGGCGGCGGCACCGCCCTGGACCCTGAGGTGGTCGCGACGATGATGACCCGCACCCGCCGGCGCAGCGATCCGCTGGAACGGCTCAGCCCGCGCCGCCGCGAGGTGCTCGCGCTCATCGCCGAGGGCCGGACGAACGCGGGGATCGGCCGGCGGCTCGCGATCTCGGAGAAGGCCGTCGTGGCGCACACGTCCGCGATCTACGACGTCCTCGGCCTCGCCGTGGACGGCGACGACCACCGCCGGGTGCTGGCCGCGATCCGCTACCTGAGCCGCTGAGGCCCGGGGGGTGGCGTCCCTCGCGCACGCCGGAGACGGACCGGTGGCACCATGCGGCCATGACGACCGCACCCGGGGACCCCGACCCGACCTGCCTGTTCTGCCGGATCGTGGCCGGTGACGAACCCGCGCACGAGGTCCACTCCGACTCCGACACGGTGGCCTTCCTGGACACCAGGCCGCTGTTCCCCGGCCACGTGCTGGTGGTTCCACGCCGGCACCACGTCACCCTGCCCGACCTGCCCGCGGAGCTGATCGGGCCGCTGTTCGGCCGGGCGCGCCGGATCGCCGCGGTGCTGCCGACAGCGTTGGGCGCCGAGGGGAGCTTCGTGGCGATGAACAACATCGTCAGCCAGAGCGTCCCGCACCTGCATGTCCACGTCGTGCCGCGGACGAAGGGCGACGGCCTGCGTGGCTTCTTCTGGCCGCGGACCCGGTACCCGGATGAGCGGACCGCGGCGACCATCGCCGCCGCCCTCCGGCGGGAACTGGCCTGACGCCGTTGCCGAGCGGCCCCGCCGCGGAACTCGCCTCGACGAGTGGGGTCGACCCGCGATGTCCTCACTCCCGGTCACGACGGGAGGTCAGCGGGTGGAACCGACGACGGACGTCGACACGGACGGTGCATATCCGGTTCCGCAGCGCCACAACGGGGTGGCGAGCCGGGATACTGAACAGGCCCCGACCGTTCCCGACCGTCCGGTCGGACGCGTGCCGTGCCCGGCGAGAGGAGCCCTCGATGGACCGTCACCCGTCGTCCGGCGCCGTGGGGCGCGGTCTGGCCGGGTTGGTCCTGGTCTGCCTGGGCCTGACCGGCTGCGGCGCGACCGGCACGGACGGAACGTCCACCGGCACCACCGTCGAGAGCTCCGGACCGGTGACCCAGTCCACGACGCTGCCGGCCGACTGGCCTGCCGGAGTGACCCTCCCGGTCGGCGCCACCGTCTCTTACACCACCAGTACCGACGAGGGCATGTCGGCGCTGTTCAGCGCTCCGCAGGACCTGGCCACGCTGCGGCAGTGGTTCGAGGAGGTCGCCACCGAGCTGGGATACGAGCGCATCTCCGACGAGAGCTTCGTGGGCATGCTGTCCACGTCGTGGTCCGACGGCGACGTGACGATCTCGGTCATCGCCACGCCCGCGTCCGGCCGGACCTCCGGGCTGCTGTTGGTGGAGCCCACGGGCTGAGCGCCGTGCGCCCCACACGCCGCCGGACGGCGCCCCAACCATCGGGGCGCCGGCTACGAACGGCTTCCGTGACGTTTTCGCGGACCTCTCCGGATCACGCGCACCTGATCGGGATGCACGCCGCCGATGCACGCCCCGCCGAGCCCCGCGCCCTGTGCCTGGTCATCCACGGCGGCCGTTCGATGAGTCAGGCGGAGGTCTTCGCCGGTCAGTTCGCCGTGCTGCGGATGCGGCCGCTGGCCCGGACGCTCACCCGCGCCTTCCCCACCGTCGCGGTCTACCGGCTGCAACTCGCCGTCCGCGGCTGGAACGGCACCGGGTTCAGCGCGGTTCGCGACGCCCGCTGGGCGGTGCAGGCATTGCGTGACCGACACCCCGGCGTCCCCATCGTGCTCGTCGGCCACTCGATGGGGGCCCGCACCGCGCTGCGTGTCGCTGACGACCCGGGCGTGGTGGGCGTGCTCGGCCTCGCACCGTGGTGGCCGGCTGACGATCCGGTCAAGCACCTGCTGGACGTGCCGGTGCGGGCCGTGCTCGCGGAGCGGGACCGGATCGTGCCAGAGCCGTCGACGCGGCCGCTCATCGCCCGGATGCTCACCGCCGGTGTCGACGTCCGCCGCACGGTGCTCACCTCGACGGGACACGCGATGCTGCACCGCTGGCGGGAGTGGAACGCCGAGGCGATCACCGCCGTGGCGGACCTTCTGGCCAGGGCCGGGATCGACACCGCCGTGTCGGGGCGCCGGCCCGGATCCGACGGCCGGCGGCGCGGATCGAGCGCGCCGATCGTCGAGGTGCCTCCGGATCCGGGGACGACCGCCGTTCCGGACGACCCCACCGAGCCCGCCGACCCGGGACGGCCACCGCGCCACGGCTGAACCGCCGTCGGGGCCGGGTCGTGCCCTTCACCGCGCCGGATCTCCGCTGCCGGCGGCGGGAGCGGCGCGGTGGTGACGATCGGGCTCGGCGTGGGGATCGCGTTCTCCGGGCCGGCCGGACCGACCCGCGCTCCGGGTCAGGCCCTCGCCGGTTGCCGTGGAGCCCCCACCGCGGCGATCGTCGCGGCCACCGCGGCCAGCCCGGCGACCAGCACCGCCGCACCCCACCACCCGGTGCGGACGAACACCGCGGCACCCAGGTAGCCGATCAGGCTGGACCCGGCGTAGTAACCGAGGGAGTACAGCGCGGTGGCCTGCGAACGCGCCTGCGGAACGCGCTCACCGGCCCAGCTGGCGGCCAGTGCGTGCGCGACGAAGAAGCTGAACGTCAGGATGACGAGCCCGGCGATGACCAGCCCCAGCGGGGCAGCCAGGGTGACCAGTGCCCCCGCCGACATCCCGAACCCGGCCGTCACCAGCACCGATCGCCGGCCCCACCGGGACACCAACCGCCCCACCGCCGATGAGCTGACCGTGCCCACCAGGTAGACCAGGAACAGCAGGCTCACGATGGTCGGCGACAGCAGGTACGGGGTCCCCACCAGGCGGAACGTCAGCAGGTTGTACATCGTGACGAAGCCGCCCATCAGCAGGAACGCCTGGAGGTAGAACACCCAGACGACCCGGTCCGACCGTAGCGCGAGCCGGATGCGGCCCGGCGCGGGCTTCGCCGGCCGGGTGGTCGAGCCCGGCAGCACGACGACGAACACCACCGCGGCGACGACCACCATCACACCGGCGGCAGCCGTCCCCCAGCGCCAGCCGAAGGTGCCACCGACGGTCCCCGACACCACCCGGCCGATGAGCCCGCCGATGGTGGTACCGGCGACGTAGATGCCACCGACCGCTGTGGCCCGGCCGGCCCGGTCGAGTTCGACCACGTGGGCGATGGCCAGGGCCGGCAGCGCGCCGAGGGCGAGCCCGGAGATGCCGCGCAGCACCAGCAGGGTCTCGAAGGTGGGGGCCATCGGCAGCAGCAGACCGATCACCGCGGTGACCACCGCCGACAGCCGCATGGCGCGGGCCCGGCCGATCCGGTCGGCGACGGCGGCCCACGGCAGCACCGACACCGCGAGCCCCCCGGTGGCCACCGACACGGTCAGCGCCGCCGCGGACTCACTGACCTGCCAGGCGTCGGCGAGATCGGGCAGCAGCGCCTGCGTCGCGTACAGCTCGGAGAAGGTGGCGATACCGCCCGCGAGCAGCGCGACGGTGAGCCGGGAGGAGGCCTGCATCAGGGGACCTGCCCGGGGGTGCGGGACGTCGGGTGGCGCACGGTGTCACCCGCGGCCGGCGGGCGGGTCCGCAGGTGGACGTGCAGAACCCCGGCGCTGCCGTATTCCGTTCCCGCGTCCACGATGTCGGCCGCGCGAACGGAAACCGGCAGCGCTGTCGGCTGTCCGCCCAGCGGTCACGATCACCCCGCAACCCGGCAGGTGGCTCAGCCGAACAGCGCCGGCAGCGTGCCGGTCCACGCCTCGCGCAGTTCGGCCAGGGTCAGGTCTCCGACGTCCTGGATCTCCAGGGTCGGCACCTCGCCCGGGCCGGCCGGCAGCACGGCACCGACGCGCAGCAACGGCTGCTGCCGGGCCAGGCACATCTCGGTGAAGCGCAGCTCCTCGCTGCGCGGCACCGCGACGAGCACCCGCGCGGTCGACTCGGAGAACAGGAACGTGAACGGGTCGATGTCGGCCGGCGGCACCAGCCGGGCGCCGGTCTCACCGGTCAGGCACATCTCGACGATCGCTGACGCGAGTCCACCCTCGGACAGGTCGTGGGCGGCCGAGACCATGCCGTCGCGGGAGCCGGCGATGAGGATGTCGCCGAGTTTCCGCTCCGCCTCGAGATCCACGACCGGCGGCTTCCCGCCGAGGTGGCCGTGCACCACGTTGGCCCACTCGGAGCCGTCCAGCTCGTCGCGGGTGTCGCCGAGCAGCAGCAGGGTCTCCCCCGCCTCCTGTCCGACGCCGGGGATGGTCCGCCGACGCACGTCGTCGATGACGCCGAGCACACCGACCACCGGGGTCGGCAGGATCGCCGTCGTCCCGGTCTGGTTGTAGAAGCTCACGTTGCCACCGGTGACCGGGATGCCGAGGGTCGCGCAGCCGTCGGCGAGGCCGCGGACGGCCTGCTGGAACTGCCACATCACGGCCGGGTCCTCGGGCGAGCCGAAGTTCAGGCAGTTGGTCACCGCGACCGGCGCGGCGCCGGTGGTCACCACGTTGCGGTACGACTCCGCCAACGCGAGCTGCGCGCCGGCGTACGGGTCCAGCGCGGTGAAGCGCGAGTTGCAGTCGGTCGCCATCGCCACGCCCAGGTACGAGTCGTCCGAGACGCGCACGATGCCCGCGTCGGCCGGCTGCGCGAGCACGGTGTTGCCACGCACGTAGCGGTCGTACTGGTCGGTGACCCAGCCACGTGAACACAGGTTCGGCGAGGCGATCATCGTCAGGACGAGCTCGCGGATCTCGCCCGGTGTGGTGGGCCGGGCAAGGCCGGCGGTGCCGCCGGCGATCAGCGCGTCCTGGGAGTCGGGGCGTTGCACCGGCCGCTGGTAGACCGGCCCGTCGTGGGCCACGGTCCGCGGCGGGACGTCGACGACGACCTCGTCGTGGAAGGTGATGACCAGCCGGCCGGTCTCGGTCACCTCGCCGATGACGTCGGCGGTCACCTCCCACTTGGCGCAGACGGCGAGGAACGCGTCCACCTTGTCGGGGGTGACGACCGCGCACATCCGCTCCTGCGACTCGCTGGAGAGGATCTCCGCGGGCGACATGCCCTCGGCGCGCAGCGGCACCCGGTCCAGCTCGATGTGCATCCCGCCGTCGCCCGCGGATGCGAGTTCGGAAGTGGCGCAGGACAAACCGGCGCCGCCGAGGTCCTGGATCCCGACGACGAGGTCGGCCTTGTAGGCCTCGAGCGTGCACTCGATCAGGACCTTCTCGGCGAACGGGTCGCCGACCTGGACGCTGGGCAGCTTGCGGCGGCTGTTGGACCCGCCGCCCGCACCGCCGTCACCGGCGAAGGTGTCCGACGCCAGCACCGAGACGCCGCCGATGCCGTCGAGGCCGGTGCGGGAGCCGTACAGGATGACCTTGTTGCCCACGCCGGAGGCGTGCGCGGTGTACATGTCCGCGGCGCGCAGGACGCCGATGCAGGCCGCGTTGACCAGCGGGTTGCCGGCGAAGGAGGCGTCGAAGAAGACCTCGCCGCCGATGTTGGGCAGGCCGAGCGAGTTGCCGTAGCCGCCGACACCGGACACGATCCCGGGCAGCACCCGGGCGGTGTCGGGGGCGTCCGCGGGACCGAACCGCAGCTGGTCCATCACGGCCACCGGACGGGCACCCATGGCGAGGATGTCGCGGACGATGCCACCGACGCCGGTGGCCGCGCCCTG
This sequence comes from uncultured Actinomycetota bacterium, assembly GCA_963700115.1. Lineage (GTDB taxonomy): Bacteria > Actinomycetota > Actinomycetes > Mycobacteriales > Nakamurellaceae > Nakamurella. Next base: position 3,443,024 of record OY969473.1, read on the forward strand.
ATAGGGCTCGACGTAGGACGGATGGTTGTGCGACTCGACCTTGAAGGTGACCGCCCAGCCGTCGCCGACGTCCACCACGCCGGCGTTCTCGCCGATGCCGGCGAGCATGACCGAGCGCATCTTCTCGGTGGTGGTCGTCCCGAAGTAGGCCAGGTGCACCTTGGACGACTTGTACGAGCAGTGCTCGGACCACATCACGGAGTACATGGCGAGCTCGGCGTCGGTGGGCCGGCGGCCGAGGATCTCCCTGATGGAGGCGTACTCGTCGTCCTTGAGCCCGAGCTCCCGGTAGGGCTGCTCCTGGTCCGGAGTGGCCGCGGCGACGGTCACCGAATCGATCTGCACGGCCATCAGACCTTCACTGCCGACGTCACGGCATCGACGATGGAGAGGAACATGCCGAGGCCGTCGTCGGTCGGCCCGGTGAGGGCGTCGATGGCGTGTTCGGGGTGCGGCATGAGAGCGGCGATCCGGCCGTCGGCGGAGCAGATGCCGGCGATGTCGTTGAGCGAGCCGTTGGGGTTCGCGTGGCCCTCGTCGACGACATAGCGCATCAGGACACGATTCTCGGCCTCGAGCTCGGCGAGCACGTCGGGATCGGCGACGTATCGGCCCTCGGCGTTCTTGAGCGGGACCAGGATCTCCGCACCCGGCTCGTAGCGCGAAGTCCATGGTGTTGCGGTGTTCTCCACCCGCAGCCACTGGTCGCGGCAGAGGAACCGGAGACCGTTGTTGCGCATCACCACGCCGGGCAGCAGGTGCGCCTCGACGAGGATCTGGAAGCCGTTGCAGATGCCCAGCACCGGCAGGCCGCTGCGGGCGGCGTCGATGACCGCGCGCATCACCGGCGCCTGCGCGGAGATCGCGCCGGCCCGCAGGTAGTCGCCGTAGGAGAAACCACCGGGGACGATGACCGCGTCCAGCGCCGGCAGCGCGTCGTCGGCGTGCCACAGCGGCACGGCCTCGGCGCCGGCGTAGGTCACCGCACGGGCAGCGTCGACGTCGTCGAGGGTGCCGGGGAAGGTGATGACCCCGATCTTGGCGCCGCTCGCCGCGCCTGCCGGGGTCATACGGTCTCCACCGCGTCGACCCGGCGGATGGTCCACAGCTCGATCACCGGGTTCGCCAACAGCGTCGAGGCGATGTGCTCGAGCTCCTCGTCGGTGACGGTGTCGTCGACCTCGAGGTCGAAGTGCTTGCCCTGACGGACGGCCGAGATCCCGGGATGGCCCAACCGGCCGAGGGCGCCGAGGATGGCCTTCCCCTGCGGGTCGAGGATCTCCGGCTTGATCACCACGTCGACTTCTACGCGCGCCACAGCGACTCTCCTGAAAGTGGGGGGTAGGCAGCAGACAGCCTAGTCGCTGGGTGACTCCTCCCCTTTCGAGCCGGGAGCGGTCGGCGGCCCGGTACCGGGCGCGGGAATCGGGCGCACCGGCACGGCGACGGCCCGGAGGTGCTCGGCGAGCGCCTCCAGCGCGGGGACCACGTCGACGAGGCTCTGCTGCAGGTCGGGCGGCAGCGCGGAGACGTGCGCGGCGAAGACCGCGGTCCGCGCCTGCTTGATCCGGGTCTGCAAGGTAGTCCCGGCCGGGGTGATGGCCACGTGGGCGACGCGCCCGTCGGCGGGGTCGGTGTAGCGACGGATCAGGCCCATCGGCTCGAGTTTCCCGACCACCCTGGACAGCATCGACGGGTTGAGCCCCTCGAACTCGGCCAGCTCGGCCAGCGCCATTTCCTCCTCCCGGGCGACGGTGGCCAGCACCGAGAGCTGCGTCGGGGTGAGGCCGACGTCGGGGATCTGCTGGGAGAGCCGGCGGGCGGTGCGGGCCAGCGCGATGCGCATCCGGCTGATCTCCTCGCTGTGCGCCGCGGCCGGGCCGGCGTCGGGGTCAGCGGGGTCGGTGTGGTCCATCTCTCCCCTCCTCGCGCCGGATGCGGTCTGTGTGTGTGCCGGTGTCGGGTGGCCGGTGGCGTCCCACGATAGGCGGCCGGTCGGGGCGTCCGGTGCGCCCGGACTCGACGGAAATCGTTCGCCGGAGTAACGTGTTGAGAAGGTTGCCGGTCGGCAAGCAATCATCACCCGTTCTGAGCGGGAACCCGGACCCAGCCGGACAGCCCGGGAGGCGAACATCAGCATCACGAGTCGCAGGACCCCGCCGTTGCCGAGCCGCACCCGCCGCCCACCCGCGTGCTCGCTCACCCACCGCGCGCCCGGGTCGGACCGGCGGCCGCCCGCCGCTGCCGACCACCCCACCGGTGGCCGACACCTCCCCCGCCCGCCGCCGGCTGATTTTCGCCATCGTCGCGGTGGCGCTGTTCATGTCCGCGATGGACCAGTCGATCGTCGCGACCGCGCTGGGCTCGATCCAGAGCGACCTGGGCGCCGGCATCAACTGGACGGGCTGGACGATCACCGCATACGCCCTCGGGCAGGTTTTCGTGATGCCGATCGCCGGCCGGATGAGCGACCAGTACGGACGCAAGAAGATCTTCCTGGCCAGCGCTGCGCTGTTCACCGCGGCGTCGCTGGCGTGCGGCCTCGCCGGCAACATCTACCTGCTGGTGTTCTTCCGGGTGCTGCAGGCGATCGGCGGCGGGGCGTTCATGCCGTCCGCGACCGGCATCGTCGCCGACCACTTCGGTGCCGACCGGGACCGCGCGATCGGCCTGTTCACCAGCGTCTTCCCGATCGGCGGGATGGTCGGCCCGGTGGTCGGGTCGGTCATCGTCAGCACCTGGTCGTGGCGGGAGATCTTCCTGGTCAACGTGCCGTTGGGGATCGCGCTGATCGTGCTCGGCTGGAAGTTCCTGCCCAGTTCGGACGTGCGCCGCAAGGGCGCCACCGACTTCGCCGGCATCGCGCTGTTCAGCGGGGTACTGCTGGCCGGCATGGGCGCGGTGACCCACCTCGGATCGGCGGCCGCGTCGGTGACCGACCCGCTGTTCCTGGCGCCGGCGGCGGTCACCGTCCTGGCTGCGGTCGGCTTCCTGCGGCACATCCGCCGGCACCGTGCGCCGGTGATCCCGCCGCGGTTCCTGTACGGACCGAACTTCGGCGTCATCAACCTGCTCAACTTCGTCTACGGCGCGGCTGCGCTCGGCTTCGCCGTGCTGGTGCCGGTCTACGTCGAGAACCGTTACGGGCTGGACCTGCTGCAGGCGGGCTCGCTGCTCACCGGACGGGCCATCGGGATGATCGCCCTGGCGGGACTGGCGGTCTGGGCGCTGCGCCGGACCGGCATCCGGCTGCCCATGACGGTCGGTTTCCTGCTGGTCGCGGTCGGGCTGGGCGGGATGGCGCTGGTGCCGCCGGGCACCGCGTCACCGTTCGTCTGGCTGGCCCTGCTCGCGGTGCTGACCGGCGTGGGCACCGGGCTCGCGGTGCCCGCGGCGAACAACGCCGGCCTGCACCTCGCGCCGGAGAGCGTGGCGGTGATCGCCGGTCTGCGCGGCATGTTCCGGCAGGCCGGGGCGATCGTCGCGGTCAGCGTGGCCACCGCCGTGATGGCCCGGGCCGCTGTTCCTGCCGAGGCGCTGTCGACGGTGTTCCTGGTCTCCGCCGGGCTGCTGGTCGTCGCCGCGGTGTCGGTTCGGCTGATCCCGGAGCACAAGGGCGCCTGGTAGGTCCTGGCCACGCCGGTCCGCGGTCCGGCGGCAGCTCCGCATCCACTCCCGCAGCTCCGCATCATCTTCTGTGCCGACGCACCCGTTGCAACAGGTGCCCCGGTCACACAGCTGATGCGGAGGCGCCAATCCGCGGTCCGGGCACACTGGGCAGCGTGTACGTCGTCGAGGACGGTCCGCCCGACGGACCGCCGATCCTGCTGGTCCACGGTGTCGCCTCGTCGTGGCGCGCCTTCGACCGGCTGACCGACGAGCTGCCCGACCGCCACGTCATCCGGGTCGATCTGCTCGGCCACGGCCGCACGGGCGGGGGTGCCGCGGACGCGATCACCCAGGCCGACGCGATCGCCGGCGTCCTGCACGAACGGGACCTCCACGACGTGACGGCGGTGGGCCACTCCTACGGCGCCGACGTGGTGCTGGCCCTCGCTGCGGCCACCGAGCGGGTGAGCCGGGTGGTGATCCTGGCCCAGGGTCCCGACTACTCCGACGCCGCGGTCCCGCAGGTCCGGTTCCTGATGAACCGACCCGACCTGACCCGGCGGCTGCACACCGCACTCCGGCCGGTGCTGGGCACGCTGGCCCGGCGCTCGCCGAACCCGGTCGTCCGGCAGGGGCTGGACGACTTCCGGGCGACCGACCCGACGATGCTGCGCATCGTGCTCGCCGACCGACGGGCCACCCTCGCGGCCACCCCGTTGGACGTCCAGCTGGCCGCAACCGGACGGCCCGCCCTCGTCGTCCTGGGCGGCCGCGACCGGCTGTACGGGGCCCGGGCCGCCGACCGCTACCGGGCGGCCGGGGCCAGGGTCGAGGTCATCGCCGACAGCGGCCACGCCATGCCGCAGCAGCACCCGGTCGAGGTCGCCGCGCTGCTGCGCGACTTCACCTCGTGACCCGGCTCAGGCCAGCACCGCGGTGGCATCCACCTCGACCAGCATGTCCGGCTCGCCGAGCGCAGCGACCCCGATGAGCGTGATCGGCGCGACAAGGTGCTGATCCAGCGCCTGGCAGGCCCGCATGAACCCGGCGCCGAGCGCGTCCATCTTGTCGGGCGTCCAGTCGACGATGTACACCGTCACCTTGGCGACGTCGGCGAACGTACCGCCCGCCGCGGCCAGCGCCGCCGCGACGTTGCGGTACGCCTGCTCGACCTGGGCCGCGAGATCGCCGGCTCCGACCGACTCGCCGGTGGCCGTGCGCGCCACCTGCCCCGCGAGGTACACCGTTCGGCTGCCGGTGGCGACGCAGACCTGGTGGTAGATCTCCGACCTCGGTAGCGCCTCGGGGTGGATGAGTTCGATCGGCATGGCGCCGTCCTTTCCATAACGTTGTTATGGGCAAAACATAGCACCGTTATGTATCGTGGACAAGTGCCCAGAGCCGCCTCCGCGACCATCCGGTCGACGCTCATCGACAACGCTGCAGCCATGCTCGCCGGTCGCGAACCGGTGACGCTGCGCGCGCTCGCCGCCCGCAGCGGAACCACGACGATGGCCGTCTACACGCATTTCGACGGGATGCCGGGCCTGTGGCGGGCTGTCCGCCAGGAGGGGTTCACCCGGCTCGCGGCGCGGCTGGACGCGATCACGGCGACCGACGATCCGGTCGCCGATCTGGCCGCCCTGAGCAGCGGGTACCAGGCCGCGGCGCTGGCTGCCCCGGACCTCTACCGGGCGATGTTCGACGCGGCCGCCGACCTCGACGATCCCGGTGTCGCCGACCGCGGCTTCGAGCTGCTGGTCGCGGCCACCGCCCGCGCCCGGGACGCCGGCCGCCTCGACGCCACCACCGACGCCCGGTCACTCGCGACCCAGCTGTGGGCGGCCGGCCACGGGCTCGCGATGCTGGCCGTCACCGGTGTGCTGCCGGCCGCGTCGATCCCCGGCCTGGCCGCCGAGCTGGCGGTCGCGCTCTGTGTGGCGGCCGGCGACGAGCCGTCCCGGTGTCGCCGCTCCGTCGACGCCGGCTGGGCCCGCCGGCGACGCCGGCCGGCCGGCCGGTGACTCAGCGGCGTCGGACCGGCCGTCGCGGCGGCGGCGGCAGCATGCCCCCGCCGTCACCGACCTCGTCGTCACGCACCGGATGTCGCGCGGTGACCGCCACCGGGGTGCTCTGGTACTTGCGGCCGAAGAAGTAGATGACCGGCAGCGTCGCGAGCAACGGCCCGATCACCGACACCGGCCGCAGCAGCCACCAGCTCAGATCCGGCACGGTCGCCTCCGACTCGGTGCCGAAGATCGCCCATTCCACGCCCCGGGACAGCGCCATCCCGGTGGTGTGGAACAGGAACAGCGGCAGCGCGAATCGGGTCAGCACCCCGACGAACCGGGCGAAGAGGCGGCCGCGTCCGAGCACCCGCAGCACCGACGGGCGGAGCAGCTCGGCCACGCCGACCTGGAACACCGTCAGCGCGATGATGCAGACCGTCGGCGGCGCCATGTTGGAGCCTTGACCGGGGACGCCCACCATCGAGCCCGGGTACAGCCCGGAGAAGACCAGGCCGATCAGCGCGAACAGCCCGGTGAAGGTGAACAGCCGGGCCCGCTGACGGCTCTGGCGGGACTGGTAGTCCCATTCGAGGCGGCCGTCGCGGTAGCGCGGCGCGGCGTTCAGCCCGGTGATCCGGCTGTGGAAGTACCCGAGCTGGAAGGCGAACCCCCAGACCAGCAGCATGTTGACCCACTCCACGCCGGGGATGCCGTACCGGAAGCGGAGGATGTCGACGATGACGGCGAACCCGCCGAGGAAGACCAGCACCAGCGAGTCGTAGCGCCGGTGCAGCCACACGGTGATCGGCAGCAGGCAGATCAACGCCACGTAGGCGGCGACGAACCAGAGCGGGCTGATCACCAGCAGCACACCGCGGGTCATCCAGTTGAGGTCGAAGACGGTGCCGACGACGATCCCCAGGATCACCCAGGTGCTGAACAGCGCGGCGGCCGGCACGGCCAGCGACCGGGCCTGCCGCAGCGCGAAGTGCCAGACGCGCTCCCCGCGGGCCTCGCTGCGCTCCCACGCCTTCAGGTGCACGTAGGCGCCGATGTAGAAGAACAGCGGCAGCACCTGCAACAACCAGGTGAAGATCCACAGCCCGGAGGTGAAACCGAGCGGGCTGGTGGCGTTGGGGCCGGTGTCGTCCCAGATCAGGATGGTGAAGCACCAGTGCCAGAGGATGACCACCAGCAGCGAGAACGACCGCAGGAAATCCGCGTACGGGTCCCGGGAGGAACGGGCCGGGCGGGCGCCGTCGGTGGGCCGTCCCATCGGGCACCTCCGCTCGGATTCCCGCCGGCCCTCCATCGGATTCCAAGAGAGTTCGTCGCCGGCTCAGCATATTGTCCGGCCGCGACCAGCGGCCCGGGAAGGACCCTGATTCACGGCGTGCTCCCCGGGACGCGGACGTAGAGTGCGGACGAACGGCCCGGCCGACCCCCGTCCGACCGCCCGCGTCGCGGGCCTGGAACCTGTGAAGGCAGTCGCGTGGGCACCCTGATCGAGGAGACGACCGAGAGCCGGACCGCGAAGCTGTCCCGCCGCCGCGGCGCCTGGCTGGCCGTCGGGCTGCTGATCGGGTCGAACGTGATGGCCAACCGGGTTCTCCCCCCGTGGTCCTACCTGCCGTGGAACCTGCTGATGGCGGGGCTGCTGATCCTCATCGCACGACGGGCCGGGTACGACTTCACCGGCGTGGGCCTGGCCTTCCGCCGCTGGCACCGACCGGTCGGCGTCGGGCTGCTCCTGGTCGCCACCACCGGGTTCGTGCTGGCGATCGGGTTGGCACTGCCGGCCACCCGCGACGCCTTCCTCGACGAGCGCGTGCAGCAGACCGGGCTGGCCGGGATGCTGTTCCAGGTCCTGCTGCGGATCCCGTTCGGCACCGTGCTGCTGGAGGAGCTCGCGTTCCGCGGGGTGTTGCCGTCGCTGTTCGGCGGCAATCCGGCCCAGGTCTGGCGGTGGAAGCCGATCCTGCTGTCATCGGGACTGTTCGGGCTGTGGCACGTGCTGCCGTCGTCGGCGCTGACCACCGGGAACTCGGCGGTGCGCGAGGTACTCGGCGGGTCGGCGGTGCTGGTGGCGGTGCTGGCGGTCCTGTCGACGGCGTTGGTGGGCATACTGCTGTCGCTGGCCTGCTACATCGGCCGGGGGTTGAAGGCGTCCATGCTGGTGCACTGGGCGACGAATTCCCTGGGCTTCGTCGCCGCCTGGCTGATCATCAACTGAGCCCGACGGCTCACCCGGCCGCCCCCGGCCACTGACGGAAGGTGACCCTTGAAGCTCACGAAGTACGGTCACTCCTGCCTGCTGGTCGAGGTCGGACCGGACCGCATCCTGGTCGACCCGGGCACCTTCTCGCACGGCTGGGAGGCCCTCACCGGCCTGACCGCGGTGCTCGTCACCCACCAGCACCCCGACCACGTCGACCCGGCGCGGCTGCCCGGGCTGCTCGCGCTGAATTCCGACGTGCAGCTGTTCGCCGACCCCGGCTCGGTCGGCACCCTGGCCGAGGCCGGCGTCACCGCCACCCCGGTGGAGCCGGGTGACACCCTCGATCTGGCCACCCCGGTGCAGGTGTTCGGTGAGACCCACGCGGTGATCCACAAGGACCTGCCGTCCATCGCCAACCGCGGCTATCTCGTCGACGGCCGGCTGTACCTGCCCGGCGATTCGTTGCAGGTGCCGAGCCAGGCGGTGGAGATCCTCGCGGTCCCTGTCGCCGCCCCGTGGATGGCGGCGAAGGAGGCCGTCGAGTTCGTCCGGGCCGTCGACCCCACGGTCGCCGTCCCGATCCACGAGAAAGTCCTGGCGAGCACGGCGATGGTCTACGGCCTGCTGCAGAAACTGAAGCCCACCGACACCCAGTGGCTGGACCTGGACGACGGCCGCACGGTCGAGGTCTGACGCTCAGCCGGCCCGGCGGAGCGCGGTGATGGGCTCGGTCGTGGCGGCCCGCATGGCCGGGTAAGCGCCGGCCAGTAGCCCGATGAGGGCGCCCACGACCGGGGCGAGCAGGGCGACCTGCAGGTCCAGGATCGGCGTCCAGTCCCTGGCGGCGCTGACGCCGACGACGGCGACCACCCCGAGGGCGGCGCCGATGAGCCCGCCGAGCAGCCCGGTGATGGCCGACTCGAGCAGGAACTGGGCGGCGATGTGGCGGCGCCGGGCGCCCAGCGCCCGCCGCAGTCCGATCTCGCCGGTCCGCTCGATCACCGACAGCAGGGTCACGTTGGCGATCCCGAGGCCGCCGACGATCAGCGCGACCGCACCGAAGGCCAGGAACAGCGAGTTGACGTCCCCCCGCACCGAGGTCGACAGGTTTCCCGGCTTCGGCGGCACCTGGGCGTCGATCTGTTCGGGGTGGTTCGGCGACACCGCCACCGGTGCCTGCGCGCCGACCTGCTGGGCGGCCCCGACGACGGTGCGGATGTCGAGCTCGGCGGGCGCGGCCAGCCCGAGCCAGGTCGCGGCGGTGCCTTCCGGCAGGATCACCGCGTCGGCGAGCTCGGTGCGCCGGATCATCCCGTCCACGATGCCGATGACGGCGAACGAGGTGTCGCCGATGAAGATGCTGGGCCGCACGTCCACCCGGTTGATGTTGAGCTGGGCGGCGGCGTCGGCGCCGAGGACGACCACCCGGTCCGCGCGCCGGTCGTGACCGGCGTCGAAGAACCGGCCGGCGACGACCGTGCCGCCCTCGGTCTCCAGCAGCCCCGGTGAGGACGCCATCGCGGGGATGTCGAACAGGTTCGCACCGGACGGGTCGACCAGCGCGACGCCGCTGACCCTGTCCTCGCCGAGGTCCACCGGCGACACGGTGGCGGCCGCGGCGACCCCGCTGAGCCGGGCGACCCGGGCGGCCGCGTCCCACGGCAACGTCGCCTGGACGACCCCGTCGGGGGCGAACTGGTTGTCCACGGCGGCCAGCACCACCCGGGTGGCGGCGACCTCGTCGAAGCGCTGGGCGATCTGGCCGGCCGCGGTCTGGCCGAGCCCGAGCGTCGCGACCAGCGCCGCGATGCCCACCACGGTGCCGATCATCGTGAGCACCAGCCGGGCCGGCCGGGCGCTGATCCCGCGCAGCGACTCGTCGAACAGGTCGGCGGGCCGGAGCCGGGACCGGACCGCGGGCGGCGGCGGCACCGGCGGGTCGGTGAGCATCAGCGGGTCGGTGAGCATCAGCGGGTCGGTGAGCATCAGCGGGTCGGTGAGCACCACCGCCTCGGCCGGCCCGTCGGCGTCGACCGCGTGCCGGCCGGTGCCGGGCTCGTCAGGCGAGCTCATGCCGCGGCCAGTTCGCCGTCGGTGATCCGGACGCGCCGCTCGGCCCGGGCGCTGACGGCCTCGTCATGGGTGATGACCGCGATGGTGATGCCGCCGTCGTGCAGGTCGTCGAACAGGTCCATCACCCCGGCGGCGTTGGCCTGGTCCAGGTTGCCGGTCGGCTCGTCGGCCAGCAGCAGCGACGGCCGGCCGACCAGCGCACGGGCGACCGCGACGCGCTGCCGCTCCCCGCCGGACAGCTGCGCCGGGGCGAAATCGGTCCGGTGCGCGAGCCCGACCCGGTCCAGCGCCTCCAGCGCCCGGGTCCGCCGCTCCCGCCGCGGCACCCGCTGATAGACCATCGCGAGCATCACGTTGTCCAGCACCGAGCGGCTCGGCAGCAGGTGGAACGCCTGGAACACGAACCCGATCCGGCCGCCGCGCATCCCCGCCCGCTCACCCTCGCTCATCCGGGCGACGTCGACACCGTCGAGGAGGTAGGTCCCCGACGTCGGCCGGTCCAGCAGTCCCAGCACGTGCAGCAGCGTCGACTTGCCCGAGCCGGACGGCCCGACGATCGACAGGTACTCCCCCGGCAGAACCGCCAGGTCCACGCCGCGGACGGCCAGCACCTCCGGCGGCCCCGGGAACGAACGGTGCAGGTCGACGAGTTCGACGACGGGCGTCACCGGACGGCGCGCGTGGTCATCGGCCGACCACCACGAGCGCGTCGGCCTGCAGCGACGTCGCCGCCGGCGGCAGCGTGTTACCCCGGTCGTCCACCGGACGGACCTCGACCTCGCCGCCGGTGGACAGCCCGGTGACCACCGGCTGGAACCGGGTCGTCCCGCTGCTGTCCATCACCTCCACCCGCGGGGTGCCGGTGGCGTCGGAGAACAGCGCCGCGACCGGCACCACGAGGACCGCGCCCGACGTGCTGGCCACCGGGATCGTCACCTTGACGTTGGCGCCGCGCAGGGCCTGGGCCTGCTCGTTCGTGACGTCCTGCGGCTGCAGGGTGACGGTGGTGCCGCCGCCCGCGGCACCGCCCGAGCCGTCACCGCCGGAACTGTCCGAGCCATCCGAGCCCGCCGGGCCCTGGCCGGTGTCACCGCCGTTCTCGCCGGCCGGGGCTGCCCCGCCGACTGCGGTGACGACGGCCGCGATCGCGGTGTCGCCCTGCACGGTGAGTTCGGCGGCGAGCCCGACGGTGAGCAGCGCCGCCTCCTCCGCACTGACCGACGCGGTCACCGCGAGGTCCGCCCCGGACACCCCGACGACAGCTCCGTCGACGGTGGACCCCCGCCGGACGAGGACCTCGTCGACCCGACGGGGCATGGCGGCCAGCCACACGACCTCCTGGGCGGGCAGGGGTGTGGTGGCGGCCAGCTGGGCGGTCACGAGCTGGCTCTGTGCTGCGGCCGCCGCTTCCTCCGCCGCCGTCACCGCGGCCTCCTCCGGCGCCGTGTCGACGGCGAGGGCCTCGGCGCGCTGCGCCTTCGCGACGTCCAGCTCCGACTTCGCTGCGGCCACCGCTGCGGCGTCGGGTGCTCCGCCCTGGTTCGCCTCGTCCACCGCGGCCTGCGCGGCAGCCACGGCCTGGTGGGCCACCTCGAGCTGGGCGGACAGGTCGGCCACCGCGGCCGGCTCGACCGCGACCGCGAGCGCTTCGGTCACCGCGGCGAACTGGTTGCTTGCCGTGTCCAGCGCCCGGGAGGCCCGTTCGACCGCCACCGGGTCGGGCGCGGACGGGGTGTTCCGGGCGCTGTCGTAGGCGGCCTGCGCCGCATCCACCGTGGCCTGCAGCGACAACCGCACCGACGGGACCGGGCCGGCGTCAGCGACGGCCAGTGCCTTCTTCGCCTCCACGACCCCCTGGTCGGCCGTGTCCGCCGCGGACCGCGCGGCGCCCAGCGCTGCCACCACGTCGTCGCCCGGCTGCGGCGCCGGGTACCCGAGTTGGGCGTAGAGCGCAGCGACGGCGGCGCCGGTGGCGGCGTCATAGGTCTTGTCCAACGGGCCCGGATCGCGGCCGAGCGCGGCCAGCGTCGCCTCGAGCTGCTCGACGTCAGGGCCACTGCTGCCCGCGACCAGGCTGCGATAGGTCGGCAGATCCCCGGACAGCGCGATCACCGGCCGGCCCGTCACCTCCAACATCACCGTGCCGTTCTGCAGCACCGACCCGACCTCGGGTAGCCGGCCGGTCACGACCGACACCGCACCCTCGGCCCCGCCGGGCGCCAGCTTCACCTGAACCGAGTCGGTGAAGCCGATGTCGCCCCGGGTGACGATGTCGGCATCCAGCTGTTTGGACTCGACCGGCACCGTGATCGGCGCCGCCGGCGGGGCCGCCGTCCGCGCTGCCGCGTCCGCCGGCGAGATCACCAACTTCGCCGCCACGAAGCCGCCGGCGGCCATCACCACCGCCACCGCCGCGACGACCAGGATGCTGCGCCGGCCGCCGGCCATCAGCCGCCGCCGTTCAACGTGTCGCGGTACTGCTCCAGCTCAGCCCGGTGCTCCTCGAGGAACGCCTGTTCGGCGGCGATCCGGGCCTCGTCGGCGGCCTTCGCATAACCCGACGACTCCTTGCAGTCGTAGTCGCTGATCGCCAAGCCGATCTCGTAGGCGGTGAACTCCGCGATCTTGTCAGCCGACGGGCCGGCCGGGATGGCGGTGCTGGAGGTGCCCATCACCTCACTGCCTTCGGAGTTCCAGCCGTTGAGTTCGCCCCACTTCTCGTTCGCCTCGTTGGCCGGATCGTAGATTGCCGTGTAACCGGCGTGGCCGGCGTCGGCCATGCAGCCGATCCAGACGTCGAGAGCCGCCGTCGTCCGCGGATCCGTCTCCACGTCCATGTACATCTGGTTCATCGCGTCGAACAGACTCTGGAACTGCGTCTGCTCGACGGTCGGGTCGCCGTAGACCTCGGCCTGGGCCTTGCCCATGCAGCCCTGATCGGCCATCGACATCATGGTCTGGTCGACGACGGTCTGGTCGGGAATGGACACCGGCGCCTCGGTGGACGGATCCCCGGTGGGGGGCTCAGCGGCGGGCTCAGCGGCAGGCTCAGCGGCGGGCTCAGTGGTGGCGGGCTCAGTGGTGCCAGGCTCAACGGGGGCAGCCTCCCCCGCCTCGGTCGCGGTCACCACGGTCCCGGAGGTCTGTGCAGCCTCGGAGCTGAGCGCCGGTTCCCCCATCACGCTCATCCCGCCGCCCCACAGCGCGACGAAGTAGGCCTCGCGCTCACCCTCGGACATCGCCTCGACGATCTCCTCATTGGGATCGACGACGGTGCTCTCGGTGGTGCTGCTGACGGCGGTGTTCATCGTGCTGATGCCGTAGCCGTACTTCTCCACGAAAGCCCGGCTGGCGTAGTCGAGGTCGTCCATCGACGACGTGTCCGTCAGCGGGTGGACGAAGGGCACGTAGTCGAAGCCCTGCTCGGTCATGCAGGCGGCTGCGGACTCCTGGACCTTTTTCTCCTTGTCCGACGACGCGGCCATCGCCGCGTCGTCGGAACCACTGCCAGGGCTCAGGAACTCCGAAAGGGGACTGACGTAGGACCGGGACGTGGTCTGCGGCCCTTCCGCGTCCGACGTCGTGTTCCCGTCAGCGGCGCCGCAGCCGACCAGCAGCACCCCAGCAGCGAGGGCGGCGACACGGCGCGCGGCCCGTCCGAACCGCATGTCCATGAGCGTCATCGCTCCCCCTGATCACACCACGGCGGGCCGGACCACCGACGCCCCCACCTGCCCGATAGCGACCCTGATCCTGCCCCATCTCCGCTCCGAACGCGACGGCTCAGCCCAGCCAGTCGTCGAATCGCAACCCGGAGATCTTCTCGTAGGCCGCGACGTACCGCTCACGGGTGACGCGAGCGACCTCGTCGGGCAGCGGCGGTGGCGGAGAGTCAGCGGCCCGGTCCCAGCCGGAGTCGGCCGAGGTCAGCCAGTCCCGCACGTACTGCTTGTCGAAGGACGGCTGGACGCGGCCCACCTGGTAGCGGTCGGCCGGCCAGAACCGCGACGAGTCCGGCGTGAGGACCTCGTCGCCGAGCACGAGAACGCCGTCCCGGTGGCCGAACTCGAGCTTCGTGTCGGCCAGGATGATCCCGCGGTCGGCGGCGTGGTCGGCGGCGGTGCCGTAGATCCGCAGCGTGGCGGCGCGAAGCTCGTCGGCCAGTCCGGAGCCGACCTGCGCGGCCACCGCCTCGAAGCTGACGTTCTCGTCGTGGTCGCCGAGGTCGGCCTTGGTCGCCGGGGTGAAGATCGGCGTCGGCAGCTCCGACGATTCGACGAGCCCCGCGGGCAACGCGACGCCGCAGACGGCCCCGGTGCGCTGGTAGTCGGTGAGACCGGAGCCGGTGAGATAGCCGCGGGCCACGCACTCGACCGGCACCATGTCCAGCCGCCGGACCAGCATCGCGCGACCGCGGACGTCGGCGGGGATCCGCGGGTCGTCGACGGCGACGACATGGTGCGCGACGGCCGGCGCGAGCAGCTCGAACCAGAACATGCTCATGGCGGTGAGGATGCGGCCCTTGTCCGGGATGGGCGTCGGCAGCACGTGGTCATAGGCGCTGATCCGGTCGCTGGCCACCATCAGCAGCAGCTCGTCGTCCACCGCGTAGAGGTCGCGGACCTTCCCGGAGGCGATACGGGCGAGGTCGTTCACGCTGTTCACAGCGTCCGACCCTAGGCCACCGTCAGCGGCCCAGCGTCATGCGCAGCGCCACCACGTCACCGGGATGACACGCCGGCCGTAGGTGACGTGTGCGCTCACCGCCTCGATGTCCGCACCCGGCCGGGCGGGGACGGCGACGACGGCGACCGCGACGGCCGGCGCCGGTGGATGATCGTTCCGCCGAGCTCCAGGTCCATCCCGGGCAGCGCAGGACGCCTCCCGTGCGGGACAATCTGCGGCGGCTGAGTCCCGATGTCCCTGAGACCGGAGTGACCATGACGGCAGTGCAGACCCACACCCTCGACGTGCCCGGCGCGACGGTGACCTACGACGTGCACGGCGACGCCGGCGGCGTACCGCTGCTGCTCTGCGGCTCGCCGATGGACGCCCGCGGCTTCGCCCACCTGGCGGGGCGTTTCGAGGACCGGACGGTGATCACGTACGACCCGCGCGGCACCGGCCGCAGCCCGCGCACCGACCCGTCCACCGAGAGCACCCCGGACGACCACGCGGCCGACATCGCCGCGGTCATCGAGGCCGTCGGCGCCGGACCGGCCGACGTCTTCGGCACCAGCGGCGGGGCGATCAACGCGCTCGCCCTGGTCGCCGCCCGGCCGGAGCTGGTCCGCACCCTGGTCGCCCACGAACCGCCGCTGGCCACGGTGCTGCCCGACTGCGATGCGGCGCTGGCCGCGATCGCCGACGTCGGCGACACCTACCGGGCGTCCGGCCTCGGCCCGGCGATGGCGAAGTTCATCGTGCTCACCCAGTGGGCCGGGCCGTTCCCGGACGACGCGGCCGCCGCACCCGGCCCCGACCCGGCGGTGTTCGGGCTGCCCACCACCGACGACGGCAGCCGCGACGACGCCCTGCTCGCCCAGAACCTGCGCACCAGCACCGGCTACCGGCCGCAGGTCGACGCACTGCGCACGGCGTCCACCCGGATCGTCATCGCCGCCGGGGTGGAGAGCGGCGAGCAGATGGCCGCCCGCGCCGCCCGGGCGCTGGCGGATCAGCTCGGGGTCGGCGCCGCCGTGTTCCCCAGCCACCACGGCGGCTTCATGGGACCCGAGTTCGGCTTCCCCGGCGACCCCGACGGTTTCGCCGTCGCACTCCGGGCGGCGCTGGGCTGAACTCTCCGGACCCATCGCCGCCCGCGCAGGCGGTCCTCATCCGCCCGAGCCGGGACCGGAGACCCGACCTCAGTCCAGCCCCCGCCGCCGCAGCAGCGGTCCGATCTCGGGCTCCCGGCCCAGGACCTCGCGGACCGTGCCCATCGCGTCCCGGGCGCCACCCGCGGACAGCAGCACCGACCGGAACCGGTCGCCGTTGGCGCGCTGCAGCCCGCCGTTCGCCGCGAACCACTCGACGGTGTCGGCGTCGAGCACCTCGGCCCAGATGTAGAAGTAGTAACCGGCCGCGTAGCCGGAGCTGAAGATGTGCTGGAAGTACGTCGTCCGGTACCGCGGCGGGACGAGACGCAGCGCCACCCCGGCCTCTTCCAGCGCCTGCCGCTCGAACGCCGCGGCGTCGTCGATGACCGTGTCGGGCGTGACCCGGTGCCAGGCCTGGTCGAGCAGCGTGGCGGCCAGGTACTCGACGGTGGCGAACCCCTGCCCCCACAGCTCGGCGGCGCCGAGCCGGGCGACGGTGTCCGCCGCCAGCGGCTCGCCGGTGCGATGGTGCCTGGCGTACCCGGTGAGGATCTCCGGCCACCACTGCCACATCTCGTTGACCTGCGACGGGAACTCGACGAAGTCGCCGGGAACGTTGGTGCCGGAGAACCGTGGGTACTCCACCGCCGAGAACAGCCCGTGCAGCGCGTGCCCGAACTCGTGGAACATCGTCCGGACCTCGTCCGGGGTGAGCAGCACGACCTCCCCGGGCGCGGGCTTGGTGAGGTTGAGGTTGTTGGTGACCACCGGCCGTTGGCCGAACAGCCCGTTCTGGTCGACGAAGGTGTTCATCCAGGCCCCGCCGCGCTTCTCGGCCCGCGCGTACGGGTCGAGCAGGAACAGGCCCAGTGGGCCGCCGTCGGCGTCGATGACCTCGAAGACGCGCACATCGGGGTGGTAGCCGACGAGGTCCCCGCGGGGCGTGAACGACAGCCCGTAGAGCAGTTGCGCGGCCCGGAAGACACCGTCGTGCAGGACACGGTCGAAACTCAGGTGGTCCCGGAGCGCCGCGGTGTCCAGCGCGTACCGCGAGGCCTGCACCTTCTCGCTGTAGTAGTTCCAGTCCCACGGCTCGAGGGTGTCGATCCCGTCGACGGCGGCCGCCTCGGCGAGCAGTACGGCCTCCCGCTCGGCGTTGGCCACCGCGGCCGGTACCAGCTGTGCGAGCAGCGCGTCGACGGCGGCGGGCGAACCGGCGGTGTTGTCGGCGGCGACGTACGCGGCGTGGTCGGGGTAGCCGAGCAGTACGGCCCGCTCGGCGCGCAACTGCGCGATGCGGATCGCCAACGGACCGTTGTCGTACGGCGGGGTCGACGCCCGCGCCACCGACGCGCGGTGCACCCGCTCGCGCAGGGCACGGTTCGTCAGCTGCGCCAGCACCGGCTGGCCGGTGGGCAGCCCGAGGGCCAGCATCCAGCGACCCGGGTGGCCGGCCTCGGCGGCCCGCGCGGCGGCGGCCGCGATGTCCTCGGACGTGAGCCCGTCGAGCTCGGCGGCGGAGTCCACCAGGACCGCGGCGTCCCCGGTCGCGGCAAGCAGGTTGTGCCCGAAGGTCGCTGCCAGGACGGAGATCTCGCGGTTGAGCTCGCGGAGCCGGTGGGCCTCGGCCGCCTCCAGGCGGGCCCCGGCCCGGACGAAGTCCAGGTGGTAGCGCTCGACCAGCCGGCGGGCCTCGCCGTCCTGCTGCTCGCGGTCGGCGTGCACGGCGTCGATCCGGGCGAACAGCTCCGGGTCCAACGACAGCGCGTCCGCGTGCGCCGTCAGCCGCGGCGCGATGTCGGTCTCGACGGCCAGGTACTCCGCCGTCGCGTGCGCGGCGGCGAGGTTGGAGAAGAAGGACGCGGTGCGGCGCAGCAGCCGGCCGGACCGCTCCAAGGCCTCGACGGTGTTGGCGAAGGTGGGCGCCGCGGCCTGCGCGGTGATGGCGGCGACCTCCTCGAGCTGCTGCGCCATGCCGGCGTCGAACGCGGCCCGGACGTCGTCCGGAGTGATGTCGGCGAACGGCGGCAGCTCGTACGGCAGCGGCGACGGGGTGCTCAGCGGGTTGGTGGCCGGGTCGTGGATGTCGGTGCTCATGGGTTCCTCCCGATCGCCGGGGAGGCTACCCGGGGCGGGCGAGGGTGGGGTCGCCCACCCCCCGGCGTGGATCAGGTCGCCGGCGCCTTCCCGGCCTCCCGTGCCGACGGCAGCGCACCTCGTGCAGCGGCCCTGCGGCCGGCGGACGCCCTGAGCCACGCCGAGCCCGTGCCGACCTGCTGCGCCCTACGAACGAAAAGAAGGGCGGGGTGGGGGTCTTGCGACCACCACCCCGCCCGGGCAAGCCGGTCACCTGCCGGGGTACGCCTCACGATCTCCCGCCGCGGACATCGTGGGCCCCGCCTCAGCGTGGTGGAGCCTCCGGAGGGAGGCCCACTCGGCTTCGTGCTTGCAGAGGTAAGGCTAGCCTAAGTTAAGCCGCGGTGACAAGGCCAGCGTCGAAGTTCGTGTCTGCCCAGGTCAGCGCAGTCGGTAGCGCCGTTCCGGCCGTCCGGTGCCGTACTTGAGCGACACCTCGGCCGCGCCGCTCTGCTCCAGGAACTCCAGGTAGCGGCGGGCACTCACCCGGCTCAACCCGACCCGCTCGGCGCACTCGGTGGCCGAGATCGCCTCCTCGCGGGTGAGCAGGCTGCGCACCGCGTCCGCGGACTCCCGGCTCAGCCCCTTGGGCAGCTCGGCGGCCGCGGCTCTGGCCCCGGCCAGCCCGAACAACTGGTCCACCTGGTGCTGTTCGATCTGGTCGGCGGCGCCCAGCATCGACCGGGTGCGCCGGAAGTGCGCCAACCGCTCCCCCAGCGCGCTGTAGTCGAACGGCTTGATCAGGTACGACACCGCCCCACCGAGCATCGCCTCCCGCACCGTCTCGAGCTCGCGGGCGGCGGTCACGATGAGGACGTCGACTCCCGGGAACTCGACCCGGACCCGGCGCAGCAGGTCGATCCCCGTCATGTCCGGCAGGTAGATGTCCAACAGCATCAGGTCGACCGGGGTGCCGGCCAGGACCGCCAGCGCGGCGGTGCCGGTGTGCACGGTGTCGACGACCGCGAACCCCTCGACGCCCGCCAGGTAGCGGGTGTGGATGCGCGCGACCATGAAGTCGTCGTCGACCACGAGCACCCGGAACGGGGCCACGGCTCGCGGACGTCATCGGTGGCTCCCCTCGACGGTGGCAACGGTGGCCACGGCGGGGTCCGCCGGCGACACCGGCAGCACCGCGACGAACACCGCGCCGTCACCGGAGCGGACGGCGACACTGCCGCCGCGACTCTCGCAGATCCGTCGCACCAGCGACAACCCGACACCGCGGCCGCCGACGACCGCCTCCGACTTCGTGGTGAATCCGCGCTCGAAGAGCCGGTCGGCGGCCTGCGGCGAGACACCGGGACCGGTGTCGGACACGGTGACCCGGACGGCGGCGTTCTCGACCCCGAGATCAGCCTGGATCTCCACCGTGACCACCGCGTCGGCGACGTTGGCCACGGCGTCCAGCGCGTTGTCGACCAGGTTGCCGACCACCGCGGTGACGTCGGTGGACAGGTCCAACGGCAGCCGCGGACAGCGTGTCGACGGCGAGACCTGCAGCGCGATCACCGATTCCGACGCCAGGCTGCCCTTGGCGACGAGAAGCGCCGCCAGCGCCGGATCCTCGATGTGCGCGGTCAACGCGAGATCCACCTCCGACCGGCGCTGGGTGAGACCCGTGACGTAGTCACGCAACTCGTCGTGCAGGCCGAGCTGCGCGAGCCCGGAGATGACGTGCAACTGGTTGTCGAACTCGTGCGTCTGCGCGCGCAGGGTGTCGGTGGCGTTGCGCGTCGCGCCCAGCTGCCGTTGCACCGCAAGCAGTTCCGAGCGGTCCCGCAGGGTGGTGACGGCGCCGACAGCGGCGGCGTTGCGACCGGTGCGGACCTGCCGCCGGTTGACCACGAGCACGAGATCGCGGTGGAAGACCAGGAGGTCGACGCCGTTGCGGTGGCCGAGGACGACCTCGAGCAGCTCGGGTTCCAACCCCAGCGTGGTCACGTCGCGCCCGACGCAGTCGGCCGGCAGGTCGAGCAGCTCGCGGGCCCCGTCGTTGGCCACCGTCACCACCCCGTCCGGCCCGACACCGAGGACGCCCTCACGGATGCTGTGCAGCAACGCTTCCCGATGGTCGGCGAGGCTGGCGATCTCGGTCGGCTCGAGCCCGTGGGTCTGCTGCTTGACCCGGCGGGCCAGCAGCCAGGAACCGGTGACCCCGGCCAGCGCCGCCAGCGCCAGCAGCAGCATCAGCTCCGGCACCCCGGACAGCACGATGTCCAGGGTGCTCGGGTACTGCTCGCCGACCAGCGCGAGCGCCACCACGACGCCGGTCGCGTCCTGGATCGGCACGGTGGCCGCGATCAGCCGCTGCCCGCCGCAGCGTGAGATCGCCGTCCCAGGACCGACCCTCCCAGGCGGACGCCGTCCGGCAGCGCCAGGTCGGTGCCGATCAGCGTCGGGTCGGTGGCCGCGACGACGGTGTGGTCCGGGTCGGCGGCCAGCACCACGGTGGCGCCGGACTGGCTGCGCGCGCGCCTCGAGCAGCGGGGCCAGCACCTGGGCCGGCACGGTCGACGTCGACGCGGTCGCGGAGCATCGGGGTCCCGGCCAGGTTCTCGGCGGCGCCGAGGATGCGGTCACCGCTCGAGTCGGCGAACTGGGTGGTGGCCTGCCGCACGGAGACCAGCCCGGCCACCAGCAGCACCAGCCCGACGACCGACCAGCTGCAGGACGAGGAACTGGCCGGCCAGCGACCGGGGCGCGACCCGGCCCAACCGACGGCCATCGACCCGGCCTCCGGCCGCGCTCGATCCGACGCCGGCATCCGCGACCACAACGACCACAACGTCCATTGCGAACGCAATCGTGACCTGGCTCACCGAGTCTGTCACAGTCGCCGCGGGCCGTGATCGGGCCCGACACCGACGCCATCCGATCACACCGTCGACGAGCAATGGGGCGAAGCGATGAGGCTGCAGCGATGAGACAGCAGGATCCACCGACGGATCTCCCGACGGCCGGCTGTTCCGACGCGCACGGCCGCCGCGGTGCTGGTCGCCGGCCTGGCCCTGACCGGCTGCGGGGTCACCCGCGAGGACGACACCGGCCTGCACCGGCTGCGGATGATGGTGCCCAACAGCCCCGGCGGCGGCTACGACCTGACCGCCCGGACCGCGGTCAAGGTCATCGAGACGACGGCATCACCGACCGCGTCGAGGTCTTCAACGTCATCGGCGCCGGCGGCACCGTCGCGATGGCCCGGCTGATGAACGAGGAGGGCAACGGCGACCTGATCATGATGATGGGCCTCGGTGTCGTCGGCGCGACCTTCACCAACAAGACCGACTCGCGGGTCTCGATGGCCACCCCGATCGCCAAGCTGATCGAGGAGCCGAGGGCGTCCTGGTGCCGGCGGACTCGCCGTTCCAGACGATCGGCGAGCTCGTCGCGGCCTGGAAGGCCGATCCCGGCGCAAGGTCACCGTCGGCGGCGGTTCCTCCCCCGGCGGGCCCGACCACCTGTTCCCGATGGAGACTCGCGATGGCCGTCGGGCGTCGACCCCGACCTCGGTCAACTACATCTCCTACGACGGCGGCGGCGAGCTGCTGACCGCGCTGCTCGGCAGCAAGATCGCCTTCGCCACCTCGGGTCTCGGCGAGTACATCGACCAGATCGAGGCCGGCCAGGTGCGGGTGCTCGCGGTGTCCGGCGACGAAGCGCGTCGCCGGCGTCGACGCCCCGACGCTGACCGAGGCCGGCATCGACCTGATCTTCACCAACTGGCGCGGCATCCTCGCCCCGCCGGGCATCTCCGACCGAGCAGCGCGACGCGCTGGTCAAGGTGCTCGACGAGATGCACGGCACCGCCGAGTGGAAGGACGCGCTGGTGAAGAACGGCTGGACCGACGCGTTCATGACCGGCGACGAGTTCGAACAGTTCCTCACCGAGCAGGACCAGCCGCGTCTAGTCGACGCTGACCGAGCTGGGGCTGGTATGACCACCACTCGAACCGGCCGGGAGCACGCCGGCGCTCGCGAAGACCGTCGCACGGCCATCGCTCCGAGCTGTGGGTCAGCGTCGTGCTCGTCGTGATCGGCGCCGTCGTCCTCGATCGACGCGCTGTCGCTGACCGGCGCCTTCTCCAAGGTGGATCCCGATCGGCCCGAAGGTGTTCCCCTCATCGTCATCCGGCGGGCTCTTCCTGACCGCGGCGCTCCTGGCGGTCAACGTCCTGCGCGGCGGCCACGGGTGAGGCCGAGGCGGGCGAGGACATCGACCTGTCGGCCCCGTCGACTGGCGGACCGTCGGCCTGCTCGTCGCGGTCTTCGTCGCCAACGATCGCTGCTGGTCAACCTGCTCGGCTGGGTGATCTCCGGCGCGCTGCTGTTCTTCGGCACGCGCAACGGTTCTCGGCAGCAGGCACTACGTGCGCAACCTCGTCGATCGGCGCGGTGCTGTCGCTCGTCAGCTTCTACGCGTTCTACTCCGGGCTCGGAATCCCGCTGCCCGCCGGCATTCTGGACGGGATTCTCTGATGGACAACTTCGAGCTGGCTGATGCAGGGCTTCGCGCCCGCCGCCACCCCGATGAACCTGCTGTACGCCGTCATCGGCGTGCTGCTCGGCACCGCCGTCGGCGTGCTGCCGGGCATCGGGCCGGCGATGACGGTGGCGCTGCTGCTGCCGATCACCTACAACCTGTCAGCCCGCGGGCGGCGTTCATCATGTTCGCCGGCATCTTCTACGGCGGCATGTACGGCGGCTCGACCACCTCGATCCTGCTGAACACCCCGGGCGAGAGTCTCGTCGGTGATCACCGCGATCGAGGGCAACAAGATGGCCAAGGCGGGCCGAGCCGCGCAGGCGCTGGCCACGGCGGCCATCGGGTCGTTCGTCGCCGGCACCATCGGCACCGCGCTGCTGGCGCTGTTCGCCCCGTCGATCTCGCGAGTTCGCCGTCACAGCTCGGCGCGCCGTCCTACCTCGCGATCATGCTGTTCGCCTTCGTCGCGGTCACCGCGGTGCTCGGCACGTCCAAGCTGCGCGGGTTCGATCTCGCTGTTCCTGGGTCTGGCGATCGGCATCGATCGGCATCGACTCCCTGACCGGCCAGTCCCGCGCGACCTTCGGGCATCCCGCTGCTCAGCCGACGGCATCGACATCGTCGTGATCGCGGTGGCCATCTTCGCCCTCGGCGAGGCCCTCTGGGTCGCCGCGCACCTGCGCCGCCGGCCCGTCGAGGTCATCCCGGTCGGCCGGCCGTGGATGGGCAAGCAGGACTGGAAGCGGTCCTGGAAGCCGTGGCTGCGCGGCACCGCGTACGGCTTCCCGTTCGGCGCGCTGCCCGCCGGCGGCGCCGAGCTCCCGACGTTCCTGTCCTACATCACCGAGAAGAAGCTGTCCAAGCACCCCGAGGAGTTCGGCAAGGGCGCCATCGAGGGTGTCGCCGGCCCGGAGGCGGCCAACAACGCCTCCGCCGCAGGCACTCTGGTGCCGATGCTGTCGCTCGGCCTGCCGACCAACGCCACCGCCGCGGTGATGCTCGACCGCGTTCGTGTCCGTACGGCATCCAGCCCGGCCCGACGCCTGTTCGACCAAAGAGCCGCTGCTGATCTGGACGCTGATCGCCAGCCTGTTCATCGGCAACTTGCTGCTGCTGCTGCTCAACCTGCCGCTGGCGCCGCTGTGGGCCAAGCTGCTGCGCACCCCGCGGCCGTACCTGTACGCCGGCATCCTGTTCTTCGCCACGCTCGGCGCGTTCGCCGTCAACCTGCAGCCGTTCGACCTGGCGCTGCTGCTGGTGCTCGGGCCTGCTCGGGCTGATGATGCGCCGCTTCGGGCTGCCGGTGCTGCCGCTGATCATCGGCGTCATCCTCGGGCCGCGCATCGAACGTCAGCTGCGCCAGACCCTGCAGCTGTCCGAGGGCAGCGTCAGCGGGCTCTGGAGCGAGCCGATCGCCGTCGTCATCTACGTCGTCATCGCGATCCTGCTGGCTGCTGCCGCTGATCACCAAGCTCCGTCGGCGCCGCAACGGCACCGGCGGCGGACCCCCACCGAACGTGTACTGGAGAGTGCCTCGTGACCGTCCTGCTGGCCTACGTCCCCACCCCGCAGGGGGCAGCCGCCCTCGAGACGGCGATCGCCGAGGCGAAGCTCCGCGACGAGTCTCTCGTCGTCCTCAACGGCAGCCGGGGCGACGCCTACGACGACCCGCGGTTCGCCCAGCCCGGCCAGGTCACCGAGGTCGAGGCAGCACCTGGCGGAAGCCGGGGTGCCGTACGACTGGCGGCAGGAGGTCGGCGAGGACGTCGGTCTCGGCGGTGCTCGACGCGGTCGACGAGCTCAAGCCGTCGGTGCTGGTCATCGGCCTGCGCAAGCGCTCACCCACCGGGAAGCTGTTCCTCGGCAGCCGCGCCCAGCAGCTCCTGCTGCACGCCCCCTGCCCGGTGCTCGCCGTCAAGGCCGGCTGAGCAGAAAGCTCCCCAACTCGGGGAGGGAAGTTGCCCGCTGCGCGGGCAACTTCCCTCCCCGATTTGCGTTCCCGGGGTCAGCGACGTCGCCCCAGCTGCCGGAACGGCTCCAGCCACCACGCCACCATCCGCGCTTCGTCGCTCGCCGCCCGGAGATCCGGAGATCTGGGTGTTCACCATCAGCCCGACCAGCTCCGATCGGTGTCATCACAATGCTGACGAGCAGCCGGCCGGCCAGGGCCGCACCACGCAGCGGCGGGGTGGATTCGGCGGCGGGATCCACGGGTGCGCTCATCCGTCTCACCCTAGGAGCCTGCCCGAGGATCGGGACAGTGCTCATCCGCGCTCATCCGCCTGGACGTGCGCCGACTGCCCCGATTTCGGGTGCGGGCAGAATCCGCCCGAAGTCGGGGAGCATTGTGCCCGCTGAGCGGGAACTTTCCTCCCCGACTTCGGGTGGATTCTGCTCGGGCTCAGAGGATGGCGCCCGGCCGGTACGCCGCGGCCGCCGGGTGCTTCGCGGCCACCGCCTCGACCTGGGCGACCAGCGCCGCCACCTGGCGGGCGGCGTCCCCGGTGAACGACAGCCGATCGGCGAGCAGGGCGTCCAGGGCGGCGCGGTCCATCGGCAGCCGGTCGTCGGCGGCGAGCCGGTCCAGCAGATCGTTCTCGGCCTGGCCGCTCTCCCGCATCGCCAGCGCCACGCCCACCGCGTGCTCCTTGATCGCCTCGTGCGCGGTCTCCCGGCCGACGCCGGCCCGGACCGCGGCCATCAGCACCTTGGTGGTGGCCAGGAACGGCAGATACCGGTCGAGCTCGCGGCCGATCACGGCCGGGTAGGCACCGAAGCCGTCGAGCACGGTCAGGAAGGTCTCGAACAGCCCGTCGATGGCGTAGCAGGCGTCGGGCAGCGCGACGCGGCGGACGACGGAGCAGAACACATCCCCCTCGTTCCACTGCGCCCCGGCCAGCTCGCCGGCCATCGACGCATAGCCGCGCAGGATGACGGCCAGTCCGCAGACCCGCTCGCACGAGCGGGCGTTCATCTTGTGCGGCATCGCCGACGAGCCGACCTGGCCGGGCAGGAAACCCTCGGTGGCGAGCTCGGCGCCGGCCATCAGCCGGACCGTGGTGGCGAACGACGCGGGTCCGGCGGCGAGTTGCACCAGCGCCGAGATGACCTCGTAATCCAGCGATCTCGGGTACACCTGGCCGACGCTGGTCAGCACCCGGGTCGTCCCGGACACCTCCTGCACGACCTCGCGCTCCAGCTGGTCCAGACCGTCGGCCGAGCCGAGCAGGTCGAGCATGTCCTGCGAGGTGCCGACCGGGCCCTTGATGCCGCGCATCGGGTAGCGCTGCAGGAGCTCCTCGATCCGCAGGTACGCCTGCAGCACCTCGTCGGCGGCGGACGCGAACCGCTTGCCCAGCGTGGTCGCCTGGGCCGGGACGTTGTGCGAACGGCCGGCCAGCACCAGTTCGTCGTACTCGGCAGCGCGCTCGGCCAGCCGGGCCAGCACGGCGACCGCACGGTCCCGGACCAGCGCGAGGGCCTGCAGGATCTGGGCCTGCTCGACGTTCTCGGTGAGGTCGCGGCTGGTCATCCCCTTGTGCACCTGCTCGTGACCGGCGAGCGCGTTGAACTCCTCGATCCGCGCCTTCACGTCGTGTTTGGTGACCTGCTCGCGGGCCGCGATCGACGCGAGGTCGACGGTCTCGATGACCGCCTCGTAGTCGCGCAGCACCTGCTCGTCGACGGCGAGTCCCTGGCGCCCCTGGGCGCGCAGCACGGCCAGCCACAGCCGGCGTTCGGCGACGATCTTGTTCTCCGGCGACCAGATCGCCACCATCGCGGGCGAGGCGTAACGGGCAGCCAGGACGTTCTGTACGGAGCTCTTCACAGCGACCATTCTCCCAGCCCGCCGGGATGCCCCCGGCACCGATCCGGGCCACACCGGTCAGCCCCGGACAACCGCCAGCGCCTGGGCGGCGGCGGCCAGCGTGTCGACGTCGACGGTGCCGGCCGGTTCGCCGGTGATCACGACCGTGCCGTCACGGCTGCTGGTCCAGACCCGCGTCCCCCCGTCGGCCTCGGCGGTGCGGACACCGGGCCGACCGCGTACCTCGGTGCAGACGGCGCCTTCGACGCAGGGGTCGTACCCGCCGGCCCGGAGCTCGATCAGCACGGATCCGCCGGGCACCGCATACCGCTGGACTCCGAGGTCGGCGTCGTCACCGGCGCAGTCGTCGAGCCGGGTCGCCCCGACCAGAACGCCTTCCACCGCCTGCAGCTGCGCCTCGTCCAGCGGCGCGCGCCGACACCCGTCGCTCTCCGCGCTCGCATCGCCCGGCAACCCGTTCGCACCGGCGGGTGCCTGGCCTGGCGCACCGAAAGCCCCGGAGCCCGACGAGCGGGACCTGTCGACAGCACCCCGCCCGAGGCCGCGGACGACGCCGCTGCGGAGGACGACGAAGCCGACACCGCCGAGCTCGAGGAAGCCGACCCGGCCGCGGACGTCGCCGTGTCACTGCCACCACTGAGCGAGCTGACGAACACCACGAGCACGGTGATCGCTGCCGCCGCCGCGGCGAGCCCGCCGATCACCTGCCGTCGCACAGCCCGCACGGAGTCGAACTCGCCGCGGACGTCCGCCTCGCTGAACCCGGCCGGCGGCGCGCCGTCGGTCAGCCGCACCATCGCCGCGCCCAGCGGGCCGGCGGGTGACGGCCCGTCGAAGGGGTCACGGTCGTGCGTCATCGCCGGGCCCTCCCTTCGGGGTCGTCGCCGTCGTGGTGGTCATGCCGTGGCCCGGTCACGCCGAGCGCTTCCACCGCGGTGCGCAGCGCGGCGAGCCCTCGCGCGGTCTGGCTCTTCACGGTTCCTTCGGAGATGCCCATCGCCGCGGCGGCCGACGCCACGTCCATCCCCTCGTAGTAGCGGAGCACCAGCACGGTGCGCTGCTTCGGCGGGACCGCGGCCAGGGCCTGCCGGAAGACCTCCCGGTCGGCGACCAGTGCGGCGATGTCGGAGCCGGTCTCGTCCGCGTGCTCCGGCAGGAACTCGACCACCTTCTCCCGCCGCCACGGCCGCCGGGACTCGTCCACCACTGATCGGACCAGGCAGGACCGGACGTAGGCGTCCATCGACCCGCGGTCGCGCACGCGGTCCCAGGAGCCGTACAGCTTCACGAACGCCGTCTGGGCGAGGTCGTCGGCTTTGTGCCAGTCGCCGGTCAGCAGGTAGGCCAACCGCCGGACGGGGTCCCGCCGGGCGGCGAAGTACGCGGAGAACCCCTCGTCCCGGGCGGCCCTCACCCGCGCTTCCCCTCATGATGCCCAGACGCGGACGCGGCCCCGGCGGGTTGCACAGGCAGCAGCCGGTCACCGGCAGGTCCGCACATGAGACGACCCCCGCCCCCGTTCATCCTCAGGGAATGTACGGGAGCGGGGGTCGCGGAATGCTGCGGGACGGTCTCAGGAGGACAACGGAACGGTGATCACCGGCATG
This sequence comes from uncultured Actinomycetota bacterium, assembly GCA_963700115.1. GTDB lineage: Bacteria > Actinomycetota > Actinomycetes > Mycobacteriales > Nakamurellaceae > Nakamurella. The sequence continues at coordinate 3,470,810 of OY969473.1, forward strand.
GTCGTCGGGAGCGGTGAGCCACCCGCCGGCTCGACGGTCACCCCGAGTGCGGTGTCGCCGACCTGGACCTCGGCGACCGCGTCGGGCATCGTGCCGTCGGCGGACGGGCTCATCGTGGCGACCGATCGCATCTGGTCGCCGGCGATCACCCACAGCTGGTAGGTCTTGCCGGCGTCCAGCGCGGGGACGTCGGCGAAGGTCATCACCGCGCCGCCGCAGCCGGCCGAGACGACCGTGGTGGTCTGCCCGGTCGAGCCGGCCGCACTCGGCACCACCTCGCGGTCGGCGGCGCTGGTGACGCACTGCCGGAGGTCCCGCGCGTCCTCGGAGCCCGGCCGGTTGAGCTGGAAGACCGAGAGCCCGACGAGCGCGATCGCCACGGCGGCCGCCGCGACCAGCAGCCAGCGGGTGCGTTGCCGGCGACGGGAGGCGAGGTCGATGATCTCGGCGTCCGGTCGGGCGGAATCCGCCGACTCCGGGTCGGCGTCGTCGAGGGCGCCGGTCCGGTCGGTCTGCGGGGGCAGCTGGCGGGTGACCGCCACGGCGGCGAGGACCGCGGTGCGCATCGACGCCGGTGGCGTCTCCGCGGAGGCCGCGCCCAGCCGGGCGGCGGTCTCGGCAAAGCCCGACAGCTCGACCTGGCAGGTCGCGCAGTCCTCGAGATGACGGGCGAACTGAGCGGTCTCGAGCTCGTCGAGCGCGTTCAGCGCGGCACCGCCGGCGAACAGGGATGGATCGTGCGCCATCATGACGCGACCCCCAGACAATCACGGAGACGGATGAGGCCGTCCCGAAGGCGAGTTTTGACGGTCCCGAGCGGGACCGCGAGTGCGGCAGCCACTTCGGCCTGTGTGTAGCCGGAGTAGTACGCGAGATTGATCGATTCGCGTTGCAGGGCGGTGAGGCCGCCCAGGCAACGTTGGACCTGCTTCTTCTCCAGCGACAGCTCGACGGCGTCGACGACCACATCGACGTCACGCTGGACGGACTGGGTGGCGTACTTGAGATCCCGGTCGGTCGAGGACTGCTCCGACCGGACCCGGTCGACAGCCCGCGCGTGCGCCATCGTCATCACCCAGGACAGCGCCGAGCCCCGCGACCGGTCGAACCGGCTGGCCCGGCGCCAGATCTCGAGCATGACCTCCTGCCCGACCTCTTCGGCCTGCGCAGGATCACGCAGGACGCGGCGGACGAGCCCGTACACCCGGGACGACATCAGGTCGTACAAGGCGGCGAAGGCCTGCTGATCACCCAGCGCCACTGCGCCGAGCAGTTCCTCGGCGGTGGGCACGGCCGGCTCGCCGGCAGCGGCCAGCCCTACCCGCGGTACGGCTGGTCTGGGTAGCGGTTCACTCGTGGTCACGCCGCCCATCCTTCCCTGTCCGACGGGATTCCGGTGGGTACTGAACCACGTTCGATGGGTGGCGGGGCGGCGACGGTCCACGCCGTTGGCCCGGTCCCGCACTGAGCGGGCACCCGCCCGGACGCCCCGCGGGCCCGGACCAGCTGCCGCCGCGGCGGTCCTGTTCAGACCTGATGCCGTGGCGCCGGAGTCGCGTCCGCGAACGGTGCTGCGCAACGGACTCCTGGATGTTGTTCGGCACGGTGCCGCCGCCGGATTGCCGTCCGGGCAAACAAATCGTCGGCTTCGGCCTGTCCTGCATCCAACCGTGCGGGCGTCCTCGCACGCGCGCGCGCGGACGCGCGGCAAATGGAGTGCGAGGTCAGCCGCCCGCCGTCATCGAACCCGCCGCTCCCCTGGTCGGCCTGCTCCATCCGATGACGGGTCCGTTCCGCCGATATCCGGGCGAAGGCAACGAATTCGCATCGGTACCCATCCACTCACCCACCAGCCCCGAATGGACTCCCGTGACCATCGATACGAGAACTCCGGAGGTTCCGAGCCCCGGGGCCCGGGCCGGGCGCCACGGCTTCGGCCGCCCGTTCGCCGCCCTGGCCGGCATCGTCGCCGTCGGTCTCACCGTCGCCGTGGCGGAACTGCTGGCCGCGATCGCCTCGTGGGTCGGCATCGCCACCACCGCGACGTCGTCGTCACCGCTGTTCGGGCTGGGCTCCACGTTCATCCAGTTCACGCCCGAGTGGCTCAAGCACATCGCCATCCAGATCTTCGGGGTGTACGACAAGGTCGCCCTCAAAGCCGGTATGGGACTCACCCTGGCGCTGCTGGCCGCGATCCTCGGCCTGGTGGCGTGGAGCTCACTCCGTGCGGCGCAGATCGCGTACGCGGTACTGGGTCTCGTCGTGGCGGCCGCGGTCTACAGCCGCGCCGAAGCGTCCCTGGTCGACGTCGTCCCGACGGTGCTCGCGGTGGCCGCCGGTGTGTGGCTGCTGACGAACATGTTCACCTCGTCCGACGCACCCGTGGAGTCCGAGGTGGATGGGGGTGCCGGCCGACGTCGTTTCCTCACTCTCGCCGCCGGTGGTGCCGGGGCCGCCGTGGTCAGCGGAGGCCTCTCCCGAATCATCCCGACCTCGGCCGGTGCCGAGAGTTCGCAGCTCCAGGCCGCCAACTCGACCGCGGCGATATCGGTCGAGAAGATGGCGGCGCTGCCCGCCGGCGCCACTCTCGACGTCCCCGACATCACGTCCTTCGTCACGCCGAACGCCGACTTCTACCGGATCGACACGGCGTTCACCGTGCCGCGGATCAACGCCGACACATGGCAGCTCCGCATCCACGGCATGGTCGACAAGGAGATCACCCTCTCCTACAACGACCTGCTGGCCCGCCCCCAGCTGGAACGCATGATCACCCTGACCTGCGTGTCCAACGAAGTCGGTGGCGATCTGGTCGGCAACGCGGTGTGGCAGGGCACGCTGATCCGTGAACTGCTCGCCGAGGCCGGTCCCAGCGCCGACGCCGACATGGTGATGTCGCGTTCCGGCGACGGCTTCTCCGCCGGCACCCCGCTCTCCGTCCTGACCGACGAGAGCCGGGACTGCATCTTCGCCATCACCATGAACGGTTCCGTGCTGCCCTTCGAGCACGGCTTCCCGGTCCGGATGGTCGTGCCCGGCCTGTACGGGTACGTCTCCGCGACGAAGTGGGTGACCGAACTCGAGGTCACCCGCTTCGATCAGCAGACCTCCTACTGGACCGACCGCGGTTGGTCGCCGGAGGGCCCGATCAAGACGGCCAGCCGCGTCGACGTCCCGAAGTCCTTCCAGAAGTTCCCCGCCGGCCAGGTCGTCATGGGCGGTGTCGCCTGGGCGCAACATCGGGGTATCCAGTCAGTCGAGGTTCAGATCGACGGTGGCGCTTGGCAAATGGCCACGCTGTCCACCGAGGTCACCACCGATACCTGGCGTCAGTGGACCTACGTGTGGGACGCCACACCGGGTTCGCACAACGTCGTGTGCCGGGCAACCGATTCCACCGGAGCGATCCAGGACTCGGCCATCCGGACCCCCATCCCGGACGGATCCACCGGCTACGACTCCACGGCCTTCACGGTCGAGTAGCCGACTTTCCGTCCCGCACCACCACCCGCAGTTCTTCTCCACCCCGGTTCCCACCACGAGGTGTGCGTCAGCGCGCCCGTCCCCACGAAAGGCAACACCCATGTCCCACAAGCGCGGATTGATCCTCGCCGCCACCGCAGCCGGACTCGTCCTGCTCGGTGCCTGCGGCAGCAGCGACAACGCAGCGGTGTCCAGCACCACCGCCCCCAGCTCGACCTCGACGGCGTCCTCCACGACCTCGTCGTCGTCGGCCATGGAGTCCAGCTCCAGCATGGGCGAGAGCACTCTCGTCGGCGCCGGCTGTGCCGGTTACGCCGAGGCCGTGCCCACCGGCGCCGGCTCCGTCGAGGGCATGGCCGCCGACCCGGTCGCCACCGCCGCCTCGAACAACCCGCTGCTGACCACCCTGGTCGCCGCAGTGTCCGGCGGGATCAACCCCGAGGTCGACCTGGTCAGCACCCTCAACGGTGCCGAGTTCACCGTCTTCGCCCCCGTCGACGAGGCCTTCGCAGCCGATGTGGACGCAGCCACCCTGGAGGTCCTCAAGACCGACGCCGAGCTGCTCACCTCGATCCTGACCTACCACGTCATCCCCGGCCAGATCGCACCGGACGCCATCGAGGGCACCCACACCACCGTCCAGGGCGAGGACCTCGAGGTCACCGGCTCCGGTGACACCATCGAGGTCAACGGCAACGCGATGGTCATCTGCGGTGGCGTCAAGACCTCCAACGCGACCGTCTACCTGATCGACCACGTGCTGATGCCGCCGAGCCTGACCGCGCCGGCTGAGGGCACCGCCACCGAGAGCGCCGCGATGGGTGCCGCCACCCTGGTCGGCCCCGGGTGCGCCGCTTACGCCGAGGCCGTTCCGTCCGGTGCCGGCTCCGTCGACGGCATGGCCGCCGACCCGGTCGCCACCGCCGCCTCGAACAACCCGCTGCTCAGCACCCTCGTCAAGGCCGTGTCCGGTCAGGTCAACCCGGGCGTCAACCTGGTCAGCACCCTCAACGGCGCTGAGTTCACCGTCTTCGCCCCGGTCGACGAGGCCTTCGCCGAGATCGATGCCGCCACCATGACGACGTTGACCACCGACACCGCGCTGCTCACCTCGATCCTGACCTACCACGTCGTCTCCGGCCAGATCGCTCCGGACGCCATCGTCGGCACCCACACCACCGTGCAGGGCCAGGACCTGACCGTCGAGGGCGCAGGCGACAGCCTGACCGTCAACGGCGACGCCGCGGTCATCTGCGGTGGCGTCAAGACCGCCAACGCCACCGTCTACCTGATCGACACCGTCCTCACCCCGCCGGCTTCCTGATCCGGTGACCCCGGTGTGACAGGTCCCCGGACCTGATCCCACCGACACCGCACGACCCGACGGCCCGGCCCGGCCCCCGACCAGGCCTGGCCGTCGGCCCGACAGAAAAAGGACCGGACCGCTTCCTCACGGAGGCGGTCCGGTCTTTTGCTGTGTCCACCGGGGTGGTCGCCGTGACCCCCGGCTTCGTACGGACCCCACTGACCTGAGCCTGCCGGCTCGCGGAATTGTCGCCGCGGCCCGCGTGACCACTTTCCGCCCCGACTCGGGTAGGCATGTTCCCGCTGAGCGGGCAGAAAGCTCCCCGAGTCGGGTGTGAATGTGCCCGACGTCAGGCCGGCGCCCCCGCGACGCACGCCGTACCGACCCGGCGGAAGCCGGCACGGGCGTAGATCCGGCCGATGGCCGGACTCCCGGCCGAGAGGAAGCACGTGTGCACGCCCCGCCGGTGGGCGTCGGCGGTGAGTCCGGCGGTCACGGCCGCCCCGATCCCCTGCCGCCGGTAGGCGGGAAGCGTGGCCACACCGGTGATCTCGGTGACCTCGGAGCGAGGGGAGTGGCTGCCGCCACCGACCGCCCCGTTCTCCGCGAAGGCACCGGCGATGGCCACGTCGCCGCGGGCGAGCCGCTCCCGGGTGCGCCCGTGCACGTCAGGCATCGACGCCTCGGCGGCGAGACGTTCCCGGTGACCGACCGGGCCCACCGCCGTTCCCGGCGTGGTGAAACCGAGGCCGATGGCGGTCTGGACGGACGGCAGATCGGCGTCGTCCGCAGCCATCATCCGGATCCGGACGGCCGCCGGGACGACCGGCGCGTCGCCTCCTCGAAAGACCATCAGCGGCAACCGGTACACAGCCATCCCGGCCGCTCGCACGACGTCGGCCAGGCCCGGCCGGAGTTCGTCGACCCATTCGAAGGCCTCCGGGACGCCCAGCTCACGTTGCCGGGTGCGCACTGCGACGACGTCGGCGGGCGTGATGCCGGTGCCGCGGTCCCCGGCCGTCGACGACGGGCGCGCGTAGTAGGGGAAGCCCGCCGTGGAGACGAACAGCGTGAACGGCCCGATCTGCTCGACCGTGGCCGACGCCCGGGGCACCGTGTCGTAGTAGCACTCGATGGGATACAGCTCGGCGACGGTCGTCGGCATGGGGCCGATCCTGTCGGTCGGTTCCGTCACGGTCAAGGATGACCACCGTCCGGGATGTCCCTGACCCAGGGTCCAGGGTGTGCACCGGAGGTGCGCCCGCCCGGACGCGGGCACTCTGAAGGACATCGCGGACAGCCTCGGAGCACCAGCCAGCCGGCGGGTCAGGTGACGCGACCGCTCGAAGGAGCAACGGCTGTGCACACACTCGGCAAGGTCATCCTCGTCATCCTGGCCATCTGGCTCGCCGTCAGCGTGCTGGGATTCCTCGTCAAAGGCCTGTTCTGGCTCGGCGTCATCGGCGGGATCGCCTTCCTCGTCACCGCCGCTCTGGGCAGCCGCAACAAGCTGCGTCACCGCGTCTGAGTGCGCGGACGGCTCAGCGCAGGAAACGCTCCAGCGCGTCCAGGCCGCGCTCGATGGTCGTGGTGTCGCCGGCGAAGCTGAACCGGATGGCCGGCACACCGCCGGGGTCGAAGTCGATCCCCGGCGCGATGGCCAGCCCCTGTTCGGACAGCAACCGGCGGCACCAGGACTCGGCGTCGTCGGTGAGGTGGGCGACGTCGGCGTAGACGTAGAAGGCGCCGTCGGCCGGCGCGAGCCGATCCAACCCCAACGCCACCAGCCGGTCCAGCATGAGTCGGCGGTTGACGGTGTAGCGGGCGACATGGGCGTCCAGCTCGGGGTAGGCGTCGAACGCGGCGATCGCGGCGTGCTGCGCCGGGGCCGGCGGGCAGATGCTGAAGTTGCCGCCCAACCCGAGGACCGCGTCCCGGAGGTCGTCGGGCACCAGACACCAGCCGACCCGCCAGCCGGTCATCGAGAAGTACTTGGAGAACGAGTTCATCACCAGGCTGCGGCGCGAGGTCGACCAGGCGCAGGCGCCCGGCTCGGCGTAGGTGATGCCGTGGTAGATCTCGTCGGACACCAGCCGGACGTCATGCGTCTCGCAGTACGTGGCCAGAGCCGACAGCTCGGCGGCACTGAGCATGGTGCCGGTCGGATTGGCCGGGCTCGCCACCACCAGGCCGTCCAGGTCCAGGGTCTCGATCTGCGAGACCGTCGGCTGGAAGCGGGTTTCCGGTCCCGTCCGGATCGGCACCACCTCACAACCGAGCGCCTGCAGGATGTTCCGGTACGCGGGGTAGCAGGGCACCGCCATGCCGATCCGGGCGCCGGGATCGAAAGCGGCCAGGAAAGCCAGCGTGAACGCACCCGACGAACCGGTGGTGACCACCACCTCGTCGGGGTCGACGGCCACGTCGTACCAATCCGCGTAATGCTGCGCGATGGCCGATCGCAGTGGCGGGATGCCGGGCGTCTCCGTGTAGCCGAGCACCTCGGTGTCCAGCACGGCCCGCATGGCGCGACGCACCGGCTCCGGCGCCGGTGTGGACGGCTGCCCGGCCGACAGGTTGAACACCGGCAGCCCGGCCTCCGCCCGACGCGCCGCGGCCGCCCACACGTGCATCACGTGGAACGGCGGCGTACGACCCCGCGCGGACGAGTTCACGACGACGGGACCGCGACCCGACCCTGCGCCGCGGCGAGCGCGATGTCGGTGCGGTGGTGCGATCCCCGCAAGCCGACGAGCGACAGCCGTTGGTAGGCCTGCGCTCTCGCGGCGTCCAGATCGACCCCGGTGCCGAGCACCGACAGCACCCGCCCGCCGGCCGAGACAACGGCGCCGGTGGCGTCGGTGGCGGTGCCGGCGTGCAGCACGCCGTCCGTGTCGGCCCCGGTGATGACGTCCCCGGTGACCGGCGGACCCGGATAGTTCTCCGCCGCGACGACCACCGTCACCGCCGAGCCGGTACGCCAGGTGAGGTCGGCGTGGGCCGACAGGTCGCCCGACGCGGACGCGGCCAGCAACCCGGCCAGCGGGGTGTCGAGGAGCTCGAGGACGACCTGCGTCTCGGGATCACCGAAGCGGCAGTTGAATTCGATGACCTGCGGACCGGTCGGAGTGAGCACCAGGCCGGCGTAGAGCAGCCCGCTGAAGGGCGTGCCCCGGCGAGCCATCTCGGCGATCACCGGGTCCAGCACGGTGGCCTGCACGGTGGCGACGAGGTCGGCGGGCGCCCACGGCAGTGGCGCGTAGGCGCCCATCCCACCGGTGTTCGGTCCGGCGTCGTCGTCGCCGACCCGCTTGAAGTCCTGGGCCGGCAGCAGCGGGACGGCCCGGCTCCCGTCGCAGACCGCGAACAGCGAGACCTCCGGTCCGGACAGGAAACTCTCGACGAGCACCGGGTGTCCGCCGGCCAGCACGTCCAGCGCGTGCGCCCGGGCGGTGTCCAGATCGTCGGTGACGACCACGCCCTTGCCGGCCGCGAGACCGTCGTCCTTGACGACGTACGGGGCACCGGTGGCGGCCAGCGCCTCGTCGACCGCGGCCGCATCGGTGATCGAGAACGCGGCCGCGGTGGGAACACCGGCGGCCGCCATCACGTCCTTGGCGAAGGCCTTGGAGCCCTCGATCTGCGCCGCGGCCGCGGACGGTCCGAACGCCGCGATCCCGGCGGCGCGGACCGCGTCGGCCACGCCGGCCACCAGCGGCACCTCGGGCCCGATGACCACGAGATCGACGCCGAGCCCGGTGGCCAGCGCGGCCACCTCGGCCGGGTCGGCGACCGCGACCGGATGGGCGGTCGCGAGTGCGCTGGTGCCGGCGTTGCCGGGGGCGACGTGCAGAGCGGTGACGGCGGGGTCGCGGTGCAGCGCGCGCAGCAGGGCGTGCTCGCGGGCACCGGAGCCGATGACCAGGATGTTCACGAGGAGTCAGGCTATCGGGCGCCGGCGTGCACGCCGAACGCGTGCATCACCGGAGCCGGAGCCGGGTCGGCGGGCTGGTTTCGGCGTGAAGATCGCCGGATGCCGGTGAATGATCACGCCGAAGGCGACTCACGACCGCCGGCTCCTCAGCCCAGCCGGACGCGCTCGGCCAGCACCGACGCGACCTGACCGCCGAGAGCCACGTTGCCGCGGTACACGTTGACGTTGACCTCGAGACTCTCTCCGCCGGTGGCCTTCTGCACGTAGTCGAGCAGGAACGGCGTGGTGTCGTTACCGGCGATCCCGAGGGCCGCGGCCTCGGCCAGCGCCTCGACGAGCACCGTCTGATGGGTGCGCGGATCCAGCTGCAGGTCCTCGGCCACCGGGTTGGCCAGCAGCACCGCCGACGGCAGCCCGAGCCGGTCGCGCATGGTCACCACGTCGGCCGCTTCCTCGGGGCTGTCCACCCGGTACTCGATCTGGAAGCCCGAGTCGCTCACGTAGAAGCCGGGGAACGCCCTCGTCCGGTAGCCGAGCGACGCCGATGTTCAGCGTCTCCATCCGCTCCAGGGTCGCGCCCACGTCGAGGATCGACTTGACGCCGGCGCTGACCACCAGGATCGGCGTGGTCGAGAGCGCGAGCAGGTCCGCCGACTCGTCGAAGGTCACCGACGCCTCACGGTGCACGCCGCCGAGACCACCGGTGGCGAACACCTGGATTCCCGCGGCGTGGGCCATCATCGCGGTCGCCGCGACCGTGGTGCCGCCGGAGAGGCCGCGGGCCATCGCGATCGGCAGGTCGCGGATGCTGATCTTGACGTTGTCGTCGGCGGCGGCGAGCCGCTCGATCTCGGACTCGCTGAGCCCCACGACGGCCTCGCCGTCCACGACACCGATGGTGGCGGGCTGAACGCCGGCTTCGCGGAGGGACACCTCGGCCTCGATGGCCACCGCGAGGTTGCGCGGGCGGGGCAGACCGTGCGTGAAGATGGTGGACTCGAGAGCCAGGACGGGTCGGTGGTCGCGCAGCGCGTCCTGTACCGGCGCGGAGATCCTGATGGCCGAGAATTCCGTCACGTCATGCCTTTCCGAGGTCCAGCGGAACCGGGGACGGGCGTCCGACGAGGCCGCTCGTGACCGACCGGCAGTCGACGCCGCAGGGCCGGTTCCGCGGGCGAGACTATCACGCGACCACATTATGCGTTTAACGTCCGCGCGCTCCCGACGAGTCGTCGGCGCACCCGAGAGCACCCAGCGCCGACAGCACGAGGTCCCAGAACCGGTCCGGGTCGAGCCCCAGGCCGACCCGGTGCCGACAGTCCGGCGAAGCCGGCCGCCGGAGGTCCACGACCGTCCGGCCGACGGTCAGCTCGCCGCGCGTCTCGACGGCGATCGGCGCGTTCGTGACCGAGAAGACCGTCGGGTCCAGGAGGTACACCACCGGGCACAGGTCGTGGACCGGCGGATGGTCGAAGCCCTGCTCGACGAGGTACCGCTCACCGAAGAAGTCCAACAGCTCGGCGCTGAAGCGGCCCACCCGCGAACCGAGAGCGGCGATGCGGGTGCGGACCTCGGGGGTCGCCAGTGCCAGGTGGGTGACCTCGAGACCCATCATGGTGACCGGCCACGCCGCCGCGAACACGGCCGCGGCCGCCTCGGGATCGACGTGGATGTTGAACTCCGCGGACGGCGTGATGTTTCCCTGGGTCGCCGCACCACCCATCAGCACCACCTCGGCCACCCGGCCGGCGATCGCCGGCTCACGCTGCAGGGCGAGCGCCAGGTTGGTCAGCGGCCCGGTCGCCACGATCGTGATCTCCCCCGGCCCGGCGGCCATCACGAGGTCCACGATGACCGCGTCGGCCGGCCGCGGATCGACCGGTCCCGGTGTCGCCGGCAGGACGGGACCGTCCAGTCCGGTCACCCCGTGGATGCTCACCGCCGGTGTGTGCACCCGGGTCAGCGGCGCTTCGGCTCCCCGGGCGACGACGACATGTCCGGTCAGGCCGGCGATCTCGACGATCGCCAGCGCGTTGCGGGTGACGAGGTCGACGGTCTGGTTGCCGCAGACGGTGGTGACGGCGGCGACCCGCAGCTCGGCACTGCCGAACGCGGTGAACAACGCGAGCGCGTCGTCGTGGCCGGGGTCGCAGTCGACGATCACGGTGCGGGTCATGGACGGTCCTGTCGGGCGGGAGCGGTGGACGAGCGGACGACGAGATGGCTGGGCAGGGCGAACGCGCGCCCCGGCGGCGACCCGCCCCGCAGCTCCTCGAGCAGCACCGCGGCGGCCCGGCGGCCCAGCTCACGGCCGTCCATCGCGACCGTGGTCAGCGGGGGTGCGGTGATCGCCGACATCGCGTTGTCGTCGAACGACGCGACCGAGAACTGCGCCGGCACACCGGCTCCGTCGGCGGCCAGTGCGGCCAGGACGCCATAGGCCTGGACGTCCGTGGCGGTCACGATCACCGTGGTCCCGTCCGCGCGCCACCCGGGCAACGCCCCGGACGCCGCGCGGCGGGCCGCATCCAGGTCGAGATCGCAGGTGGTCACGCCCACCTCGCCCCCGAACGCCGCGGTGAAGGCGTCGCGCCGCCGGGTGAAGCTGGTGCGCGGGCGGGCGGAGTCGAGGTAGGCGGCACGCCGGTGACCGAACCCGGCGAGATGCCGTCCGAGGGCGGCGGCGCCGGGCTCCACGTCGAAGTACACCCGGGAGACGCCGGCCGGGCCGGTCGGCTCGTCCAGCACCACCACCGGGACCGGGCCGCCGGCCGCGGGTCGCTCACCGACGTCGGCCAGGTGGACGAGCATCCCGTCCACGCCCACCGACGACATCATGGCCAGGTCCGCCGGACCGGTGTCGGTACCGGTCGCGGCGAGCAGCAGGGCGACGTCGCGCCCGAGCGCGCCGCTCACCCCGGCGGCGATGGCGGCGACGAACGGGTTCACCAGGTCATGCACGAGCAGCGCGACCCGGCCGTGGGTGCCGGTGACGAGCGACCGGGCCGCCGGGTTGACGACATAGCCCAGTTCGCGGACGGCCCGCTCCACGCGGGACTGCGTAGCGGCCGACACCCGGCCGCGGCCCTTGCCGTTCACCACCAGGGACACGGTCGCGATCGAGACCCCGGCGCGAGCCGCGACATCGGTTGCCTTGACGGCCATCTCGCCCCTTCCGCGCACCCGGGGGGGCCGCACGTCGCTCTCTCTGCCCTGTGCCCCGAAGCTTAGTCACGACAGTTATACGTATAACTGCCCGGTATCGAACCGCACCGGCAGTCCGATCCGCGGGGATGCGTGTCCTCGGTCCCTGTTCTCGACCTGTGCCCTGACAATGCCGCGTCGACGCCCGAGCTCGACCGGATCTGCCCGGAGGCTGGAGTCTTCTGGTGACCCGCCACGGGGCCGGTCGCGGTGGAGGCGGCCGCCCGGTCCGGGCTCGCCGCCTTCTACCTACCGACGGCGGACACGCTCGCACTGTGCCGCAGGGCGGAACCCGGTCGACCGGGGCGGAGAATCGACCCATGCCCACCGCGCTCCCCGTCGCCGATCACCTCGCAACCCTCGCCACCGAGGCGGACCGTTTCACCTGGCTGATCGACCGGGCGGCCGACCTCGGGTCCCCGGTGCCGAGCTGCCCGGAGTGGACGCTGCGCGACCTCGTCGCCCACCAGGGCGAGGTGCACCGCTGGGCGACCGACACGGTCACCGGCACGTGGAGCGAGCTCTCCGCCGCCGACCGCGCCGACCGGATCGCCGCCCCGCTGGATCCGGGGCTCGCCGCCTGGTTCGCCGAGGGCGCCGAGCGGCTGCGCACCGCCCTGGCGGCGGCACCGGACAGCCTGCGCACCCCGGTGTTCCTGCTCGACGCACCGCCCGCCCGCACCTTCTGGGCCCGCCGCCAGGCCAACGAGACCACCGTGCATCGGATCGACGCGCTGGCGGCAGTGCTGGGCCGGGTCCCGACCACCGCCGAGGCGGACGTCGATGTCGACCGCGCCGTCGACGGGATCGACGAGCTGCTCACCGGTTTCGTCCCCCGACCGCGGTCCACGCTGCGGTCGTCGGAGCCCTTCACCGTCCTGGTGGCTCCGACGGACAGCGACCGACGGTGGCTGCTGGCCGTCGGGGACGGGCCGGTCGTCACGACTGTCCCCGACCCGGCTGACCGGGCTGACGCCACCCTCGCCGGCCCGGCCGCCGCCGTCTGGCTGGGCCTGTGGAACCGGGGCGACGAACTGGTGGCCACCGGCCGGGCCGGCGTGCTGTCGCAGTGGCGGGAACAGGTGCGCGTCTCATGGCGTTGACCACCCGGATCGTGCGCATCACCGAGCAGGACTGGCGGCCGCTGCGCGACCTGCGGCTGCAGGCGCTGGCGGACACGCCCCACGCCTACCTGGAAACCTTCTTTCACGCGGTGTCCCAGACCGAGGACGACTGGCGTCTCCGGGCCCGGCGGAGCGAGGGACCGGACCAGGTCGGGTTCGCGGCGGTCGACGGGGACCGCTGGGTCGGCACCATGCGGGCGATCCTGGAGGACGGGAAACCGGTACTGCAGAGCGTCTTCGTCGTGCCGTCGCACCGCGGCCGGCAGCACGGCGTCGCCGATGCGCTTCTGGACGCCGTCGAGAGCTGGGTCGGCGCCGGGGGTTTCGGCGAGCTGTTCCTCTGCGTGCACGCCGACAACCGCCGCGCCCAGGCGCTGTACCGACGGCGCGGCTATGCGTTCACCGGGGTGCGCACGCCCTACCCGCTCGATCCGACCCAGGACGAACTCGAGATGCGTCGCGAACTCTGAACGCGGTCAGCCGGCGAGCACGTCGTGCAGCACGATGGTCTGATCGCGGCCGGGACCGACCCCGATGGACGAGATCCGTGATCCCGAAAGCTCTTCCAGGCGACGGACGTAGGCCTGCGCGTTGGCCGGCAGTTCCTCGAAGGTGCGGCAGTGCGAGATGTCCTCGAACCAGCCTGGCAGCTCTTCGTAGATCGGCTTCGCGTGGTGCAGATCGCTCTGGGTCATGGGCATCTCGTCGTGGCGGACCCCGTCGACGTCGTACGCCACACAGACCGGCACCTTCTCCAGCGACGACAGCACGTCGAGCTTGGTGAGGAAGTAGTCGGTGATGCCGTTGACCCGGCTCGCGTACCGCGCGATGACCGCGTCGAACCAGCCGCAGCGGCGCAGACGTCCGGTGGTGACACCGATCTCGCCACCGGTCTTGCGCAGGTACTCGCCCCACTCGTCGAACAGCTCGGTGGGGAACGGGCCGGAGCCCACGCGCGTCGTGTACGCCTTGAGAATGCCGATGACGGAATGGATCCGGGTCGGCCCGAGGCCGGAGCCCGCCGCCGCGCCACCCGCCGTCGGGTTCGACGAGGTCACGTACGGGTAGGTGCCGTGGTCGACGTCGAGCAGCGTGCCCTGCGAGCCCTCGAGCAGGATGTGCTCGCCGCGCCGGGCGGCCTCGTCCAGCGCCAGCTTGGTGTCGGCGATCCGGTGCACGAAACCCTGTGCGAGCTCGAGGACCTCGTCGACGATGCGGGACGGGTCCAGAGCCTTGCGGTTGTAGATCTTCACCAGCATCTGGTTCTTGACGTCCAGCGCCGCTTCGACCTTCTGCGTGAGGATCGACTCGTCGAGCAGGTCCTGGACGCGGACGCCCATCCGCGCCACCTTGTCCTGGTAGGCGGGCCCGATACCCCGGCCGGTGGTGCCGATCTTGGCCTTGCCGAGGTACCGCTCGGTCACCTTGTCGATGGCCACGTGGTACGGCATGATCAGGTGCGCATCGGCGCTGATCAGCAGGTTGGAGGTGTCGACGTCGCGAGCCTCGAGGCCGCCGAGCTCGCGAAGCAGCACGGCCGGGTCGATGACGACCCCGTTGCCGATCACGTTCTTCACGCCCGGCGTGAGGATGCCCGACGGGATCAGGTGCAGGGCGAAACTCTGGCCGTCGGGCAGCACCACGGTGTGCCCGGCGTTGTTGCCGCCCTGGTACCGCACGACCCACTGGACGCGACCGCCGTAGAGGTCGGTCGCCTTGCCCTTGCCCTCGTCGCCCCACTGGGCACCGATCAGTACGACGACCGCCATGAGTGAATCTCTCCCTGTGTGCCCGCGCGAGCGTGCGCGGTCGATCCACGCTCCGCAATCCTCGCAGCGCGCCGCTACATTCTCGGGTGCAACCTGCCGAGGAGAAAGGGTAACCGCTTGTCCGAGCTGACCGTAATCTGCGCACGGCCCGACGGACAGGACGAAGCGACCGGCCCGCTGGTGTCCCCCGTGCTGGCGGCGCTGGTCGGCCACACCGACCGGGTGCACTTCGTCGGACGATTCCCGAACGCCGACATCGACCCGCTGCTGACCGGCCGCATCGTGGTGATCGGTGAGGAGAACCAGTTCGCCGCAGTGGTGCTCCGGATGATCCGCCGCGGCCTGCTGGGTGCCCCCGACACCGGCCCGCCCGCCGAGATCACCCCGGTCGGCTACGTCCCGTTGCAGCGCAACGAGTTCAGCCGCCGTTGGCGCCTGGAGGTGGGGGCGGCCGCGGTCGAGCGGGCCTGCCGCGGGGACGTCCATCCGGTCCCGGTGGTCCGGGACGACAACGGCGGTGTGTTGATCAGCCACGGCGAGATCGACGACCCCGCGGGTACCGCCTACCTGGACGAGCACACGGTCCTCAGGGGCAGCGCCTCACGGCTGGTGGTGCGGCCCGAGGCCCCGGCCGGGCTGTCGGTCACCGTCGAGCGCAAGCGCGCTCTGCGGCTGCCACCCAAGCGGGAGACCCGGGCCGGCCGAGCGCTGTCGATGGGCTTCGACGCGCCCACCGCGGTGGTCAGCGATGGCGTCAGGCGTCCCCGGGAGCTCCCCCGGTGGACCTGGTACGCCCACACCGAGCCGCTGTACCTGGCCCGGCCGGCCGACTGACACCGTGGGGCCGGCCGAGCCGGTCAGCGCCGGCTCAGGGCAGCAGTTCGGACGGGATGGTGGGGTCGGCGTCGAGCAGGAACGCCCGGATGCGCGCCACCTCGGGTGCTTCCTCGATGGCCGCGGCCGCCTGGCCCAGGGCCGACAGCGCCCGCAGGAACGCCTGGTTGGGCTCGTGGGACCACGGCACCGGACCGGCGCCCTTCCAGCCGCTGCGCCGCAGACGGTCGAGTCCGCGGTGGTAACCGACACGGGCGAAGGCGTAGGCGCGGATGTCCTCGCCCTGGTCGAGGGCCTCCTCCGCCAGCATCGCCCAGGCCAGGCTGGAGTCCGGGTGGTCCCGGGCGGCGTCGGCCGGGCTGGTGCCGGCCGCGATGCCGGCCGCAGCCGGATCCTCGGGAAGGTGGGTGGGCGGGGGTCCGAGCAGATTGGCGCGCGTCATGGATCCATCCTCCCCCGCCGGGGACCGCGGATCCGCTGCGGCCACCCCGGCCCGGCCATCGGTAGGTTCGAGAGGATGCAGGGACGGGCCGGCGGCACGCATCACACTCGCCGTCGCCGTGACCATCCTGGCCGCAGCGCCCCGGCTGCTCAACCCGACGCTGCTGGACGGGAACGCGGCCGCCGCACCGCCGCCGCCGGCACCGAGGGTCGGCAGCTGCCTCGCCGGCGGCGTCACCTCGTCCTGGGGTGCGCGGGGCGTACTCCGGCCCGCTGACACGGTCTACGTGACCTGCGACCGGCCGCACCGCGCCGAGGTGGTCCGGGTGCTCGACCCGCCGCCCGACGACCCCGCCGCCGGCACCGTCTTCGAGCAGTGCGCGCAGGCGGCCGACGTGCCGGCCTACCTCGGCGGCGACGACTGGCAGCCGGCGCTGCAGATGCGCCTCACGGCCTCCGGCCCGGACGCCCGGCAGGTCGCGGCCGGTCAGTACTGGGCGGCCTGCGTGCTGGTGGACGACGTCGGCCCCGCGCTCTCGGTGCCCCTCGCCGGGGCGGCCGCCGCGCACACGGTGCCGCCCGAGGTCGGCGTCTGCTTCGACGGCTCGGGGGACGACCTGGCCTTCCGCGGGACGTCGCCGTGCGCGTTGCCGCACGGTGGCGAGCTGTTCGGCCGCCGATCCGTCGACGGCACAACGGATCGGACCGCACTGACCGCCTCGTGCCGGTCCCTCGTCGAGGCCGACACGCGCCGGCCGGCCGTGACCGTCGACCCGGATCTGCTGGTGGAGGTCGTTCTCGCCGCCGACGGCTCGGCCGGGTCGGCGGCCGACCCGGTGGCGGGCGAGCGGGCGGGTGCCGGGGCCCGCACCGCCCGGTGCGTGGTGCGGGCCGTCGACGGGCGGCAGCTGACGGGCTCGCTGCGTCTGCTCGGTGACGCGCCGCTGCCGTGGAGTCGCTGATCAGCCGGCGCGCGATCGACCCCGACTCCCCCGACGATTCCGTCAGCGTGTCGACGAACCCGTCGGCCATCGCCAGCTGGGCGCTGGTCGTCCGGGGTCACCGGATCGGCCCAGGCGTCGACGGCGCCGAGCAGGGCCCGCATCTCGTCGACGCTGACCCCAGCGGCTTCATCCAGCGGATAACGGTCAACCGGTGGTGGTCGGCGGGGCCGTACAGCCGGAAGCCGCCGGCGCTGCGGGCCGAGGGCGTCAGCAGGCCCCTCGTAGTGCCGGCCACTCGTAGTGACGCCGGTGCGCAGTGCCAGTCCGGTGCGCCCGGCCGGCTCGCCGATCTGCACCGAGCCCGCCACCGCAGGCTCCGTCCCGGACGGTGACGGTCACCACCATCGACCAACTCTACCGTCACGCAAAGGTAGGGTCGATCCGGCGCCGACGCCGCGGCACCCCGCCGCTGCCCACCCCGCCGCCGCCCTCAGCCGTCCCACAGAACGGATCTCCGTGCCCGCACCCGCCCTGCGCCGACCGGCCTGGCTGCATCCCCGCGTCCTGCGCACCGAGGTGCTCGCCGGGCTCGTGGTCGCGCTCGCCCTGATTCCCGAGGCGATCTCGTTCTCGATCATCGCCGGGGTCGACCCGCGCGTCGGCCTGTTCGCCTCGTTCACGATGGCGGTGTCGATCGCCTTCCTCGGCGGCCGGCCGGCCATGATCTCCGCCGCGACCGGCGCCGTGGCGCTCGTGGTGGCGCCGCTGGTGCGCGACTACGGGCTCGAGTACCTGATCGCCACCGTGCTGCTCGCCGGCGTGCTGCAGGTCGCGCTCGGCCTTCTCGGGGTCGCCCGGCTGATGCGCTTCGTCCCGCGCAGCGTGATGGTCGGCTTCGTGAACGCGCTGGCCATCCTCATCTTCACCGCGCAGTTGCCGCAGCTCGTCGACGTGCCGTGGCTGGTGTACCCGCTGGTCGCCGCCGGGCTGGCGATGATCTACGGACTGCCGCGCCTGGTGAAGGTCATACCGGCACCGCTGATCTCCATCGTCGTGCTGACCGTCCTGGTGGTCGCGACCGGGATCGGCGTGCCCACCGTCGCCGACCAGGGCGCGCTGCCGGACAACCTGCCGGTGCTCGGCCTGCCCGACGTGCCGTTCACCGTCGAGACGCTGCAGATCATCGCCCCGTTCGCGATCGGGATGGCGATGGTCGGCCTCCTCGAATCGCTGATGACGGCAAAGCTCGTCGATCAGATCACCGACACCCCGTCCGACAAGACCCGCGAGTCGTGGGGGCAGGGCGCGGCCAACGTGATCACCGGGTTCTTCGGCGGGATGGGCGGCTGCGCGATGATCGGCCAGACGATGATCAACGTCCGCTCCGGCGCCCGCACCCGGCTGTCCACCTTCCTGGCCGGCCTGTTCCTGCTGGTGCTGGTGGTCGCGCTGGGCGACATCGTCGGGCGGATCCCGATGGCCGCGCTGGTCGCGGTGATGATCATGGTCAGTATCTCCACCTTCGACTGGCACTCGGTGGCGCCGCGAACGCTGCGGCGGATGCCGTGGAGCGAGCTGGCGGTCATGCTGAGCACGGTCGTGGTCACCGTCGTCTCGCACAATCTGGCCTACGGCGTGATCGTCGGGGTGGTGGTCGCGCTGATGCTGTTCGCCCGGCGGGTGGCGCACCTGGTCTCGCTCACCAGCTCGCTCTCCGCGGACGGCACCACCCGCACCTATGTCGTCCAGGGCGAGTTGTTCTTCGCCTCCTCCAACGACCTGTACGACCAGTTCGACTTCGCCTCACCCCCGCCGCGGATCGTCCTCGACCTGTCCGGCGCGCACCTGTGGGACGCCTCGACGGTGGCCACCCTGGATGCGGTGACCGACGCTTTCGAGGCCCGCGGCGCCACCGTCGAGATCGTCGGTCTCGACCCGCACAGCGCCGACCGGCACGGCCGGCTGTCCGGGCACCTCGGTAGCCCCTGAGCCGGGCCGGCCCGGGTTCGCACCGGGGCGACCGCTTCCGATCGCGCCCGACTAGGATCATCGGCGGTGCGCCGGGAAGTCTGGTCGGCAACGTCCTTGTCATGCCCCGACGTCGGAATGAGACCGCCCATGACGCACGCCCCCCGCTCCGCCCTGCTCAGCCGCGGCAGCTGGACCGAGGACAGCCGCATCGCCCACATCCTCCGCAAGGAGACCGTCGGCGGCGCCCTCCTGCTCGTCGCCACCGTCATCGCCCTGGTCTGGGCGAACTCCGGCGCGTCCGAGAGCTACTTCGCGCTGCGCGATCTGCGCATCGGGCCGGCCGCACTGCATCTTGACCTGACGCTGGGCCAGTGGGCGGCCGACGGCCTGCTCGCCCTGTTCTTCTTCGTCGCCGGCCTCGAGCTCAAGCGTGAGTTCGTCGCGGGCGATCTGCGGGATCCGCGGCGGGCCGCGGTGCCGGTCGCGGCCGCGTTCGGTGGCGTGGTCACCCCCGCGCTCATCTACTTCGCCTTCAACGCCGGCACCGACGCGGTCGTCGGCTGGGCCATCCCGACCGCCACCGACATCGCCTTCGCCCTCGCCGTCCTCGCGGTCATCGCCACCCACCTCCCCGCCGCGCTGCGGACCTTCCTGCTGACGCTGGCCGTGGTGGACGACCTGATGGCGATCACCATCATCGCGGTGTTCTACACCGACGACCTCGCGGTGTTGCCGCTGCTGCTCGCCCTGGTGCCGCTCGGCCTGTTCACCCTGCTCGTCCAGCGACGGGTCCGGTCGTTCTGGCTCCTGGTACCGCTCGCCGTCCTGACCTGGGTGCTGGTGCACGAGTCCGGGGTGCACGCGACCGTGGCCGGCGTCCTGCTGGGCTTCGCCGTCCCGGTCATCCGCAGCGCGAAGAACGGTGGACCGGACGCCGGGCCGGGCCTGGCCGAGCATTTCGAACACGTCTGGCGGCCGCTGTCGTCGGGCGTCGCGGTGCCGATCTTCGCGTTCTTCTCCGCCGGGGTGGCCATCGGCGGGTTCACCGGTCTGGCGTCGGCGCTGTCCGATCCCGCCGCGCTGGGTGTGATGGTCGGGCTGGTCGTCGGAAAGGCCATCGGCGTGCTGGGCGCCACCTGGCTGGTCGCCCGCTTCACCCGGGCCGAGCTGAGCTCCGACCTCGCCTGGATCGACGTTTTCGGGCTCGCCATCATGGCGGGCATCGGGTTCACCGTGTCCCTGCTGATCGGGGAGCTGGCGTTCGGTCAGGGCTCGGAGACCGACGACCACGTGAAGGTGGCGGTGCTGGCCGGCTCGATCATCGCCTCTGTGCTGTCGGCCATCGTGCTGCGGATCCGCAACGGCGTGTACCGCCGGCTGATCGAGGAGGAGTCGATCGACACCGATCAGGACTCGATCCCGGACATCTACGAGCGCTGACCGGCCGGCGGGCGTGCGTCCGCCCACTTTGAACACCGGGAATTCCGTCCTGGGTGGACGGGCCGGTGATCCCGTCCCGAAGCTCGGGCACAAAGGCTCCCTGCCCCGCGATGACGGAGCCGGCTCCGCGCGACCCCGGTAGCCGGGCGCAGCAGGCGGTCATCCATGTGGCCCGATTCGGGTTTCGGGGCACATCGGCCACGGAACCAGCTTCCGGAGTCGCGTGGCCGTGGCATACGGTGTGACGGAGGGTGCGTTCATGGTGACAAGGGAGGCACGATGAGCTGGCGCAAGAACCGACTGTTCACAGTGATGTTGTCTGTCACCTTGCTCGGTGCAGCCGTCGTCGGACCGGATGCTGCGGCCGCTGCCGCGGCCCCGTGCAGGGTCGCCGCTGTCGGCGATCTGGCGGGCGCGGACGACTACCTGGTGGGCTCCAACAGGACTGCGGCCCTCGTTCGCAGGGAGGACCCGGCGAAGGTGGTCCTGCTGGGCGATCTCGCCTACAACAGAGGCACGTTGACGGAGTACCGCAAGTATTTCGACCCCGCCTGGTCCGACCTCAAACCCATTCTGCGGCCGACCCCGGGAAACCACGAGAATTACTCCGGCCGATCCGGTTACTACTCCTACTTCTCCGGCTACGCCCCCTGGTACAGCTTCGACGCCTGCGGTTGGCAGTTCATCTCAGTCGACCAGTACGCGGGCATCGCCAAGGGGGCAGCCTTCATCGCCCACGAGGCGGCGCGGTTCAAGCACAAGCCGATCGCCGTGTTCTGGCACGCGCCGAGGTATTCGAGCGGATTTCACGGCAACTCGACCCAGGTTCAGCCGTTATGGGCCGCTGCGGTTGAAGCCGGTGCGAAAATTGTCCTCGTCGGACACGACCACAACTACGAGAGATTCGCTCCGATGGGCGCGCGAGGAAATCACTGGCCGGAGGGAACGCGCCAATTCGTGTCCGGCCTGGGTGGCCACCATCCCCGTCCCATCAGCTGGGTCGTCGCCAACAGTCGCGCCCGCGTGACCGGGACGCCCGGAGCCCTGTTCCTGACCCTTCGGTCGACGGGTTACGACTGGGAGTTCAAGAACGTCGACAACGTCATTCGAGACCGCGGTACGACGAACTTCTGATCCGCGCGTCCCCGCGACGCCGATCATCGCAACGGGGCGGTGCCGCGACCGGAGGGGCTGCGGCCGGTCGGCTCGCGATCACGCCCACCGTCGGACCAGTCACGTCTCCCCCCCGGACCGGCCCGCGGCGGTCGCCGGCGTGCGCGAGGGTTGAGGTGCGCCGGTCCGCTCAGTGTTGTGACGCAGGGGTTGCGTATTCCAGGCGGAGTGGCGGAGGTCGGGAGCGGCCGGCACAGCTGGATCTGTGATGCCCGCCAGGACGGCTCTCTTCACCTGTCCTGCATATCCGGTCCAGGCTGCTCCGGTCCAGGCTGCTCCGGTCCAGGCTGCTCCGGTCCAGGCTGCTCCGGTTTCGGGGAGTCAGGTCGACGATGACGATCACCCGCCGTATCTGGCATCGATGACGGTGGCCTTGAGGGCCGTCAAGGAGTTCGCCACGACGGGCAGCCTCTCTCGCCGCGGCTCGGATGCCGCGGCGGGATCGTCCGGGCCGGCATCCGGTCGGGCCTCGCCTCCATCCATCGAACACCAACGACTCACGCGACCGCAGGCCCGGCCCCAGCGGGGCGTTCAGTGAGGAGCGACATCGACGTCTCTCAACGGCCAAATGCCGGACGTACGCGTGTGTGACCTTTCGGATCGCGGCTTGCGCCCAGCCTGAACCGGGCAGTCAGTCGAAGCGAAGAGCGCCACTAAGCCGTTAGAGTCCAAGCTCATTCTTTCCGCGTGGCGGGCCGAGCTGAATGCGGAATGGCACCCACCGCTGAAATCCTCGCTCGCTGGATTAGTGGCGCACTTCAGAGGACACTCGGTGCCCTCGAGCGGGACCGTCGGGAACTTTCGATCGCATTCCGACAACGGCCGATCTGCGCAATGCGATGGGCATCACAATATTCAACGCTCCGTGCAGCGCTCTGCACAAAGAGTGAGTCATCCGGTCGAGCCGGTCAGGCGATGCGATTCCGCCGGTATTCTCCAGATTGCTTCCTCAACTTCACTTCCGCATCGCTGCCCGTACGGGGAGCCCCGTACAGATGGATTCTGCCTTGATAAGAACAGGTATTCCCGGCCGAGTCCGGCTGCGTTTCATCATCACCCTGCTCTTGGCCGCTTTATTGATTCCTACAGGTATCGGGCAATCCTCTGCGGCTGCCGGCGACATCGGTTCGGAAGGGGCCAGCTACAGCGGCGTGACGTACGCACCGACGAGCGACAAACCGCAGAGCAAGATGTGGTGGAACGCCGGATCCTGGTGGGCGGACATGTGGAGCCCCGGAGTGGGTTGGACGATCCACCGTCTGAACACCTCGACGGACGCCTGGGTGAACACCGGGGTCGTCAACGACGTGCGCGCGAACACGCTGGCCGACACACTCTGGGACGGCACTTACCTGTACATCGCGTCCCATGTCGTCACATTGTCCTCTGATTCGTCACCGACTGCCTCGGTCGCCAACAGGCCCGCCTACTTGTACCGCTATACCTACGCCAACGGCACCTACACCCTCGACTCCGGGTTCCCCAGCACCATCACGACCAACAGCAGCGAGTCGCTGACGATTGACAAGGACTCCACCGGGGCGATCTGGGCGACCTGGACCCAGGTCAGCCTGAACACTTCGAACCAGTACATCAACACCGTGTACGTCAACGCGTCCACGCCGGGCGGAAGTTCCTGGTCGACGCCTTTCGTCATACCTACGGCACACCCGAATCCGGCACCCGACGACATTTCGGCGGTGGTCGCATTCGGCGGGAACAAGATCGGTGTGATGTGGAGCGATCAGAAAGCAGGCGCGGTCTATTGGGCGGTGCGGACCGACGGCACGTCCAAGACGTCGTCGTCGTCTTGGCTGGAGAGGGCAGCTGCGAGCGGCCTCGGACAGGCCGACGACCACATCAACCTGAAGTCACTCCAGGCTGACGCGAGCGGCCGTGTCTACGCAGCCGTCAAGACCGGATTCAACGACACGTCCAGCAACACCTCATTGGCGCAATTGATCCTGCTGGTCTACAAGCAGAGCACCGGAGCCTTCACCGTTTCGACGATCGCCAGGGTGTCTGACTGTGTCTCGCGACCGCAGGTCGTGCTGGATACGCAGAACAGCCTCGTCCGCGTATTCCACACAGCCCCGTCCACCTCAGTGAGCGGCTGTGCGTTCTCGGGCGTCTCCGGGAGTATCTATGAGAAGACCGCCTCGATGGATAATCCGGTTTTCGTGAACGGTCGTGGTACGGCCATCCTCGAAGATGCCGACTCCCCCTTCATGAATGACGTGACGACCAGCAAGCAGTCCGTCAACAGCACGACCGGTATTGCCATTCTGGCCGGGAACAGCGCGACGAAGCGGTACTGGCACAGCTACCGCCCGTTGGGCCCGGCCGCGGTAGCACCGACCGCGTCGTTCACCGCCACCCCCACCTCGGGGACCGCACCGCTGGACGTCCAGTTCACCGACACCTCCACCGGCTCACCGACCTCGTGGTCGTGGTCCTTCGGTGACGGCACCAACTCCACCAGCCGCAACCCCAGCCACACCTACACCGCGGCCGGCACCTACAACGTGACCCTCACCGCCACCAACAGCGCCGGGTCCACCACCAAATCGACCACCATCACCGTCACCGCACCCGTGCCGCCGCCGGCACCGACCGCGTCGTTCACCGCCACCCCCACCTCGGGGACCGCACCGCTGAACGTCCAGTTCACCGACACCTCCGCCGGCTCGCCCACCTCGTGGTCGTGGTCCTTCGGTGACGGCACCAACTCCACCAGCCGCAACCCCAGCCACACCTACACCGCGGCCGGCACCTACTCCGCGAAGCTCACCGCCACCAACAGCTCCGGGACCAGCACCAGCAGCGCGACCACCATCACCGTCAACGCCGCACCACCACCGCCCACCGGCGGTGACATCACCGTCGTGAACTCCAGCAGCACCGGGATGTCGACGGCGACCACCGCGGTCACCCTGGCCAGGCCCACCGGCGCCGTCGCCGGAGACGTACTGGTCGCGTCGATCACCGCTGACGCCAACCCCAGCGCGACGGCCCCCGCCGGCTGGACCACCATGGTCAACGGGCTGTCCGCCGGCTCCGGCGCCCGGGTCTTCGCCTACTACCGCGTCGTCGCCGCCGGCGACGCCGCCAGCTACACCTGGACCCTCAGCAGCGCCGTCAAGTGGGGAGCCGGCATCACCGCCTACCGCGGCGTCGACACCACGACACCACTGGCCAGCACCGTCGCCACCGCGACGGACAGCAGCTACAACGGCGTGAAACTCGACCTGCCCAGCATCACCACCACCGCAGCCAAGGCCATGCTCATCGGCGGGATCGGACTCGACTCCGGTACCGCCGGGCTCATCAGCCCGCCCACCAACTGGACCCAGGACTGGAGCGTCGGCGGCCAGGCTGCCGCCGCCGCCCACACCATCCAGACCACCGCCGGCGCCACCGGCATCGCCACCTTCACCCTCAGCAGCGCCCGCGCCATCGCCGGCTGGCGCACCGCACTCAAACCCGCGGCCGCCTCCGCGGTGGCGCCGACCGCGTCGTTCACCGCCACCCCCACCTCGGGGACCGCACCGCTGAACGTCCAGTTCACCGACACCTCCACCGGCACACCGACCTCGTGGTCGTGGTCCTTCGGTGACGGCGACCAACTCCACCAGCCGCAACCCCAGCCACACCTACACCGCGGCCGGCACCTACAACGTCACCCTCACCGCCACCAACAGCACCGGAAACAACACCAGCAGCGCGACCACCATCACCGTCACCGCACCCGTGACGCCGCCGACACCGACCGCGTCGTTCACCGCCACCCCCACCTCGGGGACCGCACCGCTGAACGTCCAGTTCACCGACACCTCCACCGGCTCGCCCACCTCGTGGTCGTGGTCCTTCGGCGACGGCGACAACTCCACCAGCCGCAACCCCAGCCACACCTACACCGCGGCCGGCACCTACAACGTCACCCTCACCGCCACCAACAGCACCGGAAACAACACCAGCAGCGCGACCACCATCACCGTCAACCCCGCACCACCACCGCCCACCGGCGGTGACATCACCGTCGTGAACTCCAGCAGCACCGAGACGTCGACGTCGACCACCGCGGTCACCCTGGCCAGGCCCACCGGCGCCATCGCCGGGGACGTGCTCGTCGCGTCGATCACCGCTGATTCCAACCCCAGCGCGACAGCCCCTGCCGGCTGGACCACGATGGTCAATGCGCTGCCCGCCAGCTCCGGCGCCCGGGTCTTCGCCTACTACCGCGTCGTCGCCGCCGGCGACCCCGCCAGCTACACCTGGACCCTCAGCCGCGCCGTCAAGTGGGGAGCCGGCATCACCGCCTACCGCGGCGTCGACACCACCACACCACTGGCCAGCACCGTCGCCACCGCGACGGACAGCAGCTACAACGGCACGAAACTCGACCTGCCCAGCATCACCACCACCGCAGCCAAGGCCATGCTCATCGGCGGGATCGGACTTGACTCCGGGACCGCCGGGCTCATCAGCCCGCCCACCAACTGGACCCAGGACTGGAGCGTCGGCGGTCAGGCGGCCGCCGCCGCCCACACCATCCAAACCACCGCCGGCGCCAGCGGCATCGCCACCTTCACCCTCAGCAGCGCCCGCGCCATCGCCGGCTGGCGCACCGCACTCAGACCCGCATCATGATCGATCTCCTGTCCCAGGGGGCGCAGGGGCAGGCGATGCCGCGCAGCTGCTGAGGCCTGTGGCCTGTCGTCTACCTCCGTGGGGCGTCTGACGCCGAACGCCTGCCGGAGGAGACGCCGGGGCCGGTACCCCGAATCGCGAAAGGCCCGGAGCGTCACGCTCCGGGCCTTTCGCGCTCCCGCTGCCCAGGCAGCACACCATCGCGGCGCCCTTCGTGGATGCCCTCGGTGAGGGGGCGCTACGCCGCGTTTCGACAGGCCCGCTGGAGCGGCATGCCATGCGCGACCGGGAGCACCCCTCCGTTGCCCGCAGCAACGCGTCAGATCGCGGACAGCCGACGATTCGCGCCCACCGGCTCCGGTACGCGCCGGCTCACCGAAAGCGAAAGGCCCGGAGCGGCGTGCTCCGGGCCTTTCGTACCGCCACTGCTACGTGCTTCGTAACGTCGTGGTGCGGTGGGGGTGATTCCCTGTGAGGGGTATCGCCACTGGTCGCCTCGGCGTTACCGACATCTCGAACAATCTGCAGATGTGGTCTGCGTCACCCGTCAGTTCCCCTCCCAGGCGGCCGCCCAGGTCTGGGGCCCGAGGATGCCCGACGGGTTGAGGCCGTTGCGCTGCTGCACCCCGATCACCACCGCCTTGGTCGACGGGCCGTAGTAGCCGGTGCCGACGAGACCGTAACCGCGGGCGCCCATCTGCTTCTGCCAGCACTGCAGTTGCGCCGCGGTGTCGCCGGGGTTGTACTGCACGCCCGGCCAGGCGGGAGCGGTCGAGGCCCCCACCGAGCAACTTCCGGCGTCGGCCGGCGGCGCTGGTGCCGCCGGTGCCGGTGCGGGCGCGGGTGGCGCGGCCGTCGGGCCGAAGCTCGTCGTCCAGGCCGCGTTCCAGGTGTCACGACCGATCTTGCCGTCGATCTCGAGGCCGGCCTGCTGCTGCAGCGAGACCACCGCAGCCTTGGTCAGCGCTCCGTAGAAGCCGGTACCGGTGAGCCCGAACCCGCGGGCGCCCATCTGCTGCTGCCAGGCGCGCAACGCGCTGGAGGTGACACCTTCGGTGAAGATGCGACCGGGGTACGCGGGCACGCCGGACGGGGTGCTCGGCGCGGGAGTGCTGGGTGCCGGGGTGCTCGGCGCCGGCGGAGTGACCGCACCGCCGAACGTCGGGACGACCTTGGAGCGGGCGTCGCCGTCCTCGGAGAGTCCGGCGATCCGGGCACAGGTCCACGGCTGCCACCCGCGCATGCGGTAGAGGTACAGCGCCCGGAAGTCCTGCTCGGCGGGGCTGGCCTGGTCGGGGCGGCCGGAGCCGCCCACGCTGCGCCAGGTCGACAGGTCGAACTGGTAGGCGCCGTAGTAACCGTTACCGGTGTTGATGTCATAGCGACCGGTGGATTCGCACTGACGCAGTGCTTCCCAAGCCGAGGCCGACGGATCCGCCGAGGCGACCCCGCTGGTCAACAGCAGACCGGTCGCAGCAGTGACGAGGGTGGTGAGGAACGCGAGGGTGCGCCGCACGATGTAGTCCTTTCCTGGCCCCGCCACCGTGCAAGGCGCGCGTTCGACTACAGACGCGCGCCCAACTGTCGATGCCCCTTCCCCTTGTCAGGCATCTCCATCGGGTGACGATCCCGCCGTACCGTTGATCGACTCTTCGTGAAACCGAGACCGCAGCGATCCGGGCTTTTCCAGGGCGGGTGCTGGGCTGTCCGGAGGTCGATCAACGACCACGCGACCGACGGTAACCCACCGTTCACTCGAGTCACAAGGGTCCCACCTGACACAGCGTGACCATCCGCAACGTTGTGATGCGCCTATGCCCGCACATCTCTGCAGCTGAATCACACGGTTGTGGTTCTCGTCTGCGCTGGTCGCAGCGGGTGATGACGGTCCGTGACGGGCACTGACCGTTGCCTGAAGCCTCGGCGAACGGGCGGTACCGTGACCGAAATGTCGTTCCTGTGAATTCGTCAGTGATCCCCGGGCGGCAAGGCGCCCGGCGGCAGTCACCACCGGAATGCAGGGACCTCGGTGGCGCAGCACCCATGAACCGTCGGCGGACCGATGTCGCGGCCGCGTGATCGCCAGGAGATACGTTGGTTCGGCGGCTGATCGTCGGATGCGACGTCCATCCCGCCTCCTCTTCAACTTCCAGGAAGGTCGATCCGTCGATGACGCGCCGCGGCTGGCTGCTCTTCAGCACCCTGTGTCTGGTCTGGGGTGTGCCCTACCTGCTGATCCGGGTGGCCGTCGCCGATCTGCACCCGGTCTTCGTTGCGTGCGGTCGCACCCTGATCGGCGGCTTGATCCTGCTGCCCATCGCGCTGCGGCAGAAGGCCCTGGGACCGGTGCTGAAGCGTTGGCCGCTGCTGCTGCTGTACACGGTGGTCGAGATCAGCGGGCCATGGTTCTTCCTCGGCCACGCCGAGCAGACCTTGACCAGCTCGACGGCCGGTCTGCTGGTCGCCATGGTGCCGTTGATCTCGTTCGTCCTGGTCTGGGCCAGCGGTGGCGAGAAGGTCTCGCCACGAAGGGTTCTCGGTCTCGGAGTCGGCATCGCCGGTGTCCTCACGCTGGTCGGCCTGGACGTCCACTTCGACGACCTCACCAGCGTCGGGGCCATCCTGCTGACCGCCATCGGGTACGCCGTCGGGCCGATCATCATCAACCGCAAGCTGTCCGACATCCCGGCCACCGGCGTCATCACCGCATCGCTGCTGTTGGCGGCCGTGCTGTACGTCCCGGTGCTGCCGTTCGTCTGGCCGGCCACCGTGCCTGCCGACGCCGGGTGGGCCGTCGTCACACTCGCCGTGGTGTGCACCGCGTCGGCATTCCAACTGTTCTTCGCGCTGATCAAGGAGGCCGGCCCGGCCCGGGCCACCGTCATCACCTTCGTCAACCCGGCTGTGGCCATCCTGCTCGGCGTCCTGATCCTGGACGAGCCGTTCACCGTCGGCATCGCCATCGGGTTCCCGCTCGTCATCGTCGGGGCGGTCCTCGCCACCTCCCGGAACCGGACGACGCCCGAGCCGGCCGCCGCTCCGCTGGCCGCGGACACCGGATCCGGCGGCCCTCCCCGGCGACTCTGACACCGGGCCGTCGCAGCACCGTTGCCGTACGGTGACCCGATGCCCATCGGTCACTCCACCGACACCCTCACCGACGGCCCGCGGGTGTCGGCACTGGGCGTCAGGTTGCACATCCCCGCCGCGGTTGCCGAGCTGGACGGTGTCGAGCTCGACCTCGACTGGCCACTGCACGCCGGCACCCGTTTCAGCCCCGACGGGGCCGGCGGCTGGGAGCTGACCCTGCGGCGCCCGCCGGTACAGCGCTTCGAGTACCGCCTGCAGATGCGGTCGGGCAGCCGGACCACCACCGACGTCGACCCCACCAACCCGCTGCAGGTGCCCGGGCCGTACGGTGCCCGCTCGGAGATTCGCTTTCCCGGGTACGAGATGCCGCGGTGGCTGTCGGTACCCGAGCTCGGAACCACCACGACCGTCGTCGATCCTGCCGGCGCCCTAGCGAAACCCATTCCGGTGCAGGTCTTCTCGCCAGCGGGAGTGGAGCCGTCGACGCCTGCCCGGCTGCTGATCGCGCACGACGGTTCCGAACTCGCCCAGCGGGGGTGCCTGCTGCAGTGGGCCTGTGCGCAGGACCGACCGGTCCGGGTGGCCCTGATCGACCCCCCGCACGGCTACCGCAACGCCTGGTACGGCGCCGATCCCGAGTACGCCGACCATCTCGGGGCGACCCTGCTGCCGCACCTGCGCGGCCTGTTCGCGACCACCTCCGTACTGGGACTGGGCACCAGCCTCGGCGCGCTCGCGACGCTGTTCATCCACCGACGCCATCCCGCCGCGCTGGACGCGATGGTCCTGCAGTCGGGCTCGTTCTTCCGCCGTGAACTCGACGGACAGGAGTCCGGCTGGACCGAGTTCGCGCAGGTCTGCACGGCGGTGGAGCGGATGTCGGAGGCTGCGGCCGGCGATGTACGCCCCGTCCCCACCCTGCTCACGGTCGGCACCGTCGAGGAGAACCGCGGCAACAACGAGCGGATGGCCGGCGTATTGGCGTTCCAGCGCTACCCGCTGGATGCCCGCCTGGTGCCGGACGCCCACACGGTGCTCGGTTGGCGGGACGCCTGGTCCCCGGGAATGGACGAGCTGCTGGCCCGGTTGCCGTGACCCAGACGGAGTACCACCGGCTCGAGGCGCCGACCCTCGGCGGTGGCACCCGTGAGGTCGTGGTCCACGGTCACTGGGGCCGGCCGGTGATCTGGTTCGCCTCGGAGATGAGATCGCCGCACGAGTTCGCCGAGCAGGGAATGCTCGAGGCGGTCCGCGACGCCGTCGACGGTGGCCGGATCAAGATCTTCTGCGTGTCCGGGTACGACCACGAGTCGTGGTCGGCTGACTGGAAGCCGATGCCGGACCGCGCCGCTGCGCACCGCGCGTACGAGGACTGGATCATCTGGCACGTGGTGCCGTTCGTCCGCGAGACGTCCGGCGGGCGGGACGACATCGCGGTCGCCGGACCGTCGATGGGGGCGTTCCACGCGGTGCTGTTCGCGTTGCGGCACCCGCACGTCTTCGGCCGCGCGGTCGCCTTCTCCGGCGGTTACGACCCGCGCGTCTGGCGCGGCTGGGGTGATCAGGACGAGTTGTCGTACCTGATGAGCCCGTTCCAGTTCCTACCGCAGCTCGACGGTGGTCACCTGGACTACCTGCGGTCCCGGCTCTTCCTGACCCTGGTGGTCGGCAGCGGGCAGTGGGAGGACACCACCGGGGCGAACGCTTCGACCCACGCTCTGGACGGGCTGTTGTGGGAGAAGCAGATTCCGCACGAGTGCCACGACTGGGGCCCGGAGTGGCCGCACGACTGGTGGAGCTGGCGCGCGCAGGCCGCGGTGTACCTGCCGACACTCGGCTGAGTCCCGCCCGGATGTGGGTCCTGCCGAGCGGGTTCCCCGGGGTGGCTGTCAGGATCGACGGATGACGAACCGCGGCGACAAGACCACCCATCTGATCGGGCTGCTGCTGGGCACCGAGAACGACTGGCCCCGGGCGTTCGAGACGCTCGTGCGCCGCCTCGGGCCTGTTTCCCACCACGGGCGCGAGCACACGCTGACCAGCGAGCGCGTCACGATCGAGCCCTTCGACCTCCGGGACCCGGTGCGCCACGACGTCGTCATCGACCGGCTGGCGTGGTGGTACTTCCACCCGCGGGAGTGGCTGAAGAAGGCCGCCCTGATGAACGACACCTACCTGTTGAACAATCCTTTCACCTTCCAGGCGATGGAGAAGCACTCCGCGTACTGCGCGATCATGCGGCTCGGGTTCGACGTCCCGCCGACCGTACTGGTGCCGTACAAGAACCCGGTCGACAGCGAGAAGTGGATGTACACCTCCTCGCAGTACAACCTGCCGTTCGACCTCGACGAGGTCGCCGGGCGGGTCGGCTTCCCGATGTTCATGAAGCCGTTCGACGGCGGCGCCTGGCGCGGGGTGAGCCGGATCGACGATCCGGCCGCGCTGCACACCGCGTACGACGCGTCCGGTCAGATGCTGATGCACCTCCAGGGGGCGGTGAGCGACTACGACGCGTTCGCCCGGTCGCTGACCATCGGCCCGAACACGCAGGTGATGAAGTTCCGGCCGGAGCTGCCGATGCACGACCGCTACGAGGTGGCCCACGACTTCCTGCCGGCGTCGGCGGGGGCGGAGATCCTCACCCTGTCGAAGGTGATCAACGCGTTCTTCCGGTGGGAGTTCAACTCGTGCGAGGCGCTGGTCACCGGCGAACGGGTGCAACCGATCGACTACGCCAACGCCTGCCCCGACATCGCGATCACCTCCTTGCACTACTACTTCCCGTGGGCGATCCAGAACCTGCTGTCGTGGAGCGCGTTCTGCGCGGTGACCGGGCGAAAGCCCAAGGTGGACACCAACACCCGCGCCTGGTTCGACGTCGCCGACGACCCGGAGCTCGACTTCCCGGCCAAGCTGCAGCGTTATTCGGCGATGGCCGACGACTACTTCCAGGTCGCGGAGTACCAGGAGTTCTGCGCGACGTCGCTGGGGTCGCTGCCGGCGCTGGTGCACGAGTGGGTGGACTCGGCCGAGTTCGACGCGCTGCTCGTGGAGACGGTGCGGGCCGGCTTCCCCGCCGCCGAGCACGACCGGTTCATCCCGCACTTCCGGGGGTTGCTGGGCGCCTGGGTGGCCGACAACCGCTGATGGGTAGCAGTTTCGGGGTGTCGCGGAGACCTGGAGAGGAACGGGATGACGTCAGCGGAGAACGACGGAGGCCCCACGGCCGAGGCGTTCGCCGACCGGCTGTTCACTGCGGGGCTGGGCGCCTTCGAGACGCTGAGCGTGTTCGTCGGCGACCGCCTCGGCTGGTACCGGGCGCTGGCCGCTGACGGCCCGAGCACCCCGGCGGAGCTCGCGGCGCGCACCGGCTGCGACGAGCGCTACTGCCGGGAGTGGCTCGAGATGCAGGCCAGCTTCGGCACTCTCACCGTCGAGGAGGCAGCCGACAGCTCGGCGGGCCGTCGCTACACCCTTCCCCCCGGGCCGGCGGAGGTGCTGACCGACGAGACCAGCCTGTCGTTCCTGGCGCCGCTGGCCCGGATGATCGGCTCGGTCGGCCCTCAGCTCCCCCAGCTGTTGACCGCGTACCGGTCGGGCGGCGGGGTGAGCTGGGACCAGTTCGGCGACGACGCCCGCTTCGCCCAGTCCGACATGAACCGGCCGTGGTTCGAGACCCGGCTGGGGCCTGCGCTGGTGGCGGTGGAGCACGTTCGTGCCGCGCTCGCGGCGCCCGGCGCGGCCATCGCCGACGTCGCCTGCGGAACGGGGTGGTCCAGCGTCGCTCTGGCCCGCGCGTTCCCGCAGGCGTCCGTCGTGGGGTACGACGTCGACGCGCCCTCGGTCGACGCGGCCCGGACGACCGCCGCGAGTGCCGGGGTCGGAGATCGGGTGGCGTTCCGGTGTGCCGGCGGCGAGACGCTGCCCGCGGACTCGTGCGACGCCGCGTTCGTCTTCGAGGCCCTGCACGACATGCCCCGCCCCGTCGACGTTCTCACCGCGATCCGGCGGGCCGTCCGGCCGGGCGGCGTCGTCATCGTGATGGATGAGGCGGTGGCCGACGAGCTCACCGCCCCCGCCGACGACGTCGACAAGCTGATGTACGGCTACAGCGTCTTCATCTGCCTGCCGGACGGCAGGTCGTCCACCCCGTCCGCCGCCACCGGCACCGTGATGCGGCGCGCCACCCTGGAGTCCTACGCCCGCCAGGCGGGCTTCGACCGGGTGACCGTGCTCCCCATCGACGACTTTGCGTTCTTCCGGTTCTACCAGCTGCACTGACCGCTCGGCTTTGGGCGGATTTTGACCGCATACGGTCGAAATCCGCCCAAGGGCCGAGTCGGGTCCGGCAATCCTCTAGACGCGATCCACTGGTCGCGAGCATGCTCGAACAGTGCTCGGAGCTGCACGTGACGAGGGGAATGCCAGGCGGCGTGCAGATGCCCGCGGGTTGATCGTGGCGACGGCGTGGGACTTCGCTCGCGAGGACGGGCTGGCCGGTATGTCGCTGCGCGACCTGTCTCGTCGGCTCGGGATGACTTCGGCCTCGCTGGACTTGTGCGTCGACTCGAAACACGGCTTGTCCGACGCGACGGTCGCTCAGACCTGCCGGAATCTCCTGGCGAAGGAGGCCCACGAGGTGCTACACGCGCCGCTCCGGGCCGTCGCCGACGTGACCCAGGACAATCTGGACCTGCTCCCCGGGCTGATCAGCCAGCAGATCGCCGACGATCCCGGCGGAACCCGGTCGGGTGCGCCTGGTGGACGAGGCGGCCGACCTGATCGTCCCACGACTGGAGAAACGCAGCATCGTCCGGCCTCAGAGCGGGGCCGGGTCCGACAGTAGGAAGGAAAGCTGATGACTATCGCACCCGCGACTATTCATCACCTCGCACTCACCGTCCGCGATCTCGACGCCAGCGTCGAATGGTACGGGCGGGTCTTCGGCATCAGGTGGCAGATGGACGTGCCTCACCCGGGCGGTTTCGCACAATTGCTCAGCGACGACGCGTGGCAACTCACCATCGTTCTCCACCGACACGACGCCAACGGCGGGGAAACGTTCGCCGAATCCCGCACGGGACTCGACCACGCCGGATTCACCGTGCCGAGCCGGGAAGACCTGGTCGCCTGGCAAGGGCACCTCGAGGCACACGGGGTGGTGCGAGCCGACACCGCAGACCGACCGCTCACCCAATCCGCGATCGCCGACGAGCCCTACGGTTCCGTTCTCGTCTTCCGTGATCCCGACAACATCCAGCTCGAACTCTTCTCCCCTCCGGCGACCGAGGCGTGAGACGGACCCGCCATGCACATCACCCATCCCGCCCGTGACGTCATCGCCATCGGCGACGCTTCGCCCATCCCAGGCCTGGGGTTCCTGCCGGTCAACGCCTACCTGCTGCAGGCAGACCAACCCATGCTCATCGACAGCGGCCTACCGACCTCCCAACCGGACTTCCTGGAGAACCTGTGGGCACACATCGAGCCCGCCGACCTCCGGTGGATCTACCTGACCCATCCCGACCGCGACCACACCGGCAGCCTGAAGCGGGTGCTCGACGCCGCACCGTCGGCGCGGCTCGTCACGACATTCCTCGGGATGGGAATCCTGAGCCTGGAGTACGACATCGATCCCCGCCGGGTGTTCCTGCTGAACCCCGGGCAGTCCCTGGACCTCGGGGACCGACGGCTCAAGGCGTTCCGCCCGCCGGTCTACGACAGCCCGGCGACCACCGGCTTCTACGACGATCGCACCGGCACCTGCTTCACCTCGGACTGCTTCGGCGCACCCCTGGCCACCGCGGAGCTGGCCACCGCCGACGACATCCGGGAGGTGCCCCACGACGACCTGGTCGCCGGCCAACGGCTCTGGGCGACAGTGGACAGCCCGTGGGTCACCAATGTCGATCGCCGGGCATTCCGGGCCTCGCTGGAGCCGCTCCGCCGCCTCGACCCACCGGTCGTGCTCTGCACCCACCTCCCCGCCGCCCGCGGCGCGGCAACTGCACTTCTCGACACCCTGGAAACTGCGCCCGACGCAGATCCGTTCGTCGGACCCGACCAGGCCGCACTCGAAGCGATGCTCGCCGAGTTCGAACCGGTATCAGCGCCGGTGACGGAAGTCCAGTGACCCGGGTTTTCAGGAATTGGCTGGAATTTGGGCGGATAATGACCGCATGCGGTTGTAATCCGCCCAAAGTGCGAAAGGGCACGGATTCGCCGACCGGAGCCAGTGGTGGCGATCCGGCAGATATGGAACGGCGCCTTGCACATGAGCCGGATAGGTCGTGCAGCCGCGACGGCCCACAATGCGAAGCGACTCATTGACGACAGGGACGCCCAACAGACACAGGCGGGACAACGACCACGGCCACCCTGGCCGCGGATGCTGGCGTTGGCCCGGTAGCACGGGATGACGGTGCTCCGCAGCCGACCAGAACGGTGCCGTCGCCCTCATCGGACGAGACGGTGCCGGCCAAGCGCTGGTCGTCCGCCCGCCGCGAGCGAACGGCTAGCCGTCACCAACACTTGACCGACCGTCGGGCCGACCGTCGGGTTGATGCGAGGTCCCGCTCGCCGCAGACCAGGATGACCGTCCGCGTCGCGCGTAGCAGCGACGCGGCCGTTCGATTCTCTGAGCGGCCATCTGCTGGACGACCGACGGTCGTGGCCCCTACGGTTGGGAACTTCGGCTGGCCGCGGTGGCGCTAGCAGCCTCGATCGAATCGACCCCCATGCCTGCTCGTACTACGACCACGCTGCTCGGCCTCGCAGCCGCACTCAGTCTTCTTCCCGTGACGGGGTCGGCCGGCGTGACTGCCGCCCAGGCTGCTCCAGCCCCGACCACAGCGGTCATCGTCCAGCTCGAGTCGCCCGCCGACGTCGGCCCCATGACCTCGGAGGCGGTGCACATCGGCGGCAAGGTGAAGCACGTTTACGCCCGAGTGCTCGACGGATTCGCCGCTGAGCTGCCGGCGCAGGCCGTGGATGCCTTGCAGCGCAACCCCAGGGTGAAGTCAGTGACGCCGGACGCCGCCACTCGCGGATCTGACACGCAGGCCGCGCCGCCCTGGGGTCTCGACCGGATTGACCAACGTGACGTTGCGCTGCACAGCGGTTACTCCTACGACACCACTGGCGCGGGAGTCACGGTCTACGTCGTCGACTCCGGGGTCAGCTTCAGCCATACCGACTTCGGCGGTCGAGTCAGCACCGGGTACGACTTCGTCGATGACGACAAGGACGCCTCGGACTGCAACGGGCACGGCACACATGTGGCCGGAACCGTCCTTGGCTCCACCTACGGGGTGGCGAAGCAGGCGCGGGCCGTGTCATTGCGCGTCTTCGGTTGCACCGGCGCCGGCAGGTTCAGCGACACGATCGCCGCCTTCGAATATGCGGTCGCCGACCACCGGGGACCGGCCGTGATCAATTACAGCGGCGGTGGCAGCGCCTTCGCACTGATGGACGACGCCGTCGCTCGGGCGACCGCGGCGGGCGTCACGGTCGTCGTCGCGGCGGGAAACGACAGCAAGGACGCCTGCACCACGTCGCCGGCGCGGGCCCCGTCCGCAATCACCGTGGGAGCCAGCGACAGCGCCGACGCGCGCGCGTCGTTCTCCAATTACGGGTCCTGCGTCGACCTGTTCGCTCCCGGGGTCGGCGTGTTGTCCAGCACCATGACCAGCGACACCTCGAGCGGATTCATGAGCGGCACCTCCATGGCGACGCCGCACGCTGCGGGGGTGGCTGCCCGGTACCTGCAAGCTCACCCGGCGGCGTCACCAGCCGAAGTCACCAAGGCCATCACGAGCACAGCTACGACCGGGATCGTGAAGAACTCGCTGTCCGCGCAGAACCACCTGCTGTATGTGAAACCGCCTGCGCTGGGGCTTCCAGGCGCGCCGACGAGCGTGGCGGTCACGCCTGCGTCATCGACGAGCGCGACGCTCGCCTGGGCACCGCCCACGAGCACCGGTGGCTCAACCATCACCGGCTACCGCCTCGCCAGAGACGGCGGCACGGCTGGCGGAACACCCTGGTCGGGGACCGCGACAGCGACCGAGAGATCACGCACGTTCACCGGGCTGACACCCGGAGCGACGTACACCTTGTCCGTGTCGGCGATCAACGCCCAGGGACCGGACCGACCACCTCCGTGAAGGTGACTGTGCCAGCAGCGGCTGTGCCGAGTGCGCCCACGAGCGTGGCGGTCACGCCTGCGTCATCGACAAGCGCGACGCTCGCCTGGGCACCGCCCACGAGCACCGGTGGCTCAACCATCACCGGCTACCGCCTCGCCAGAGACGGCGGCACGGCTGGCGGAACACCCACGCTCGCTGGGCACCGCCCACGAGCACCGGTGGCTCAACCATCACCGGCTACCGCCTCGCCAGAGACGGCGGCACGGCTGGCGGAACACCCTGGTCGGGGACCGCAACAGCAACCGAAAGATCACGCACGTTCACCGGGCTGACACCCGGAGCGACGTACACCTTGTCCGTGTCGGCGATCAACGCCCAGGGGACCGGACCGACCACCTCGGTGAAGGTCGTTGTGGCTGTCGGGCCCTCTGCGCCAGCCATCGGCACCGCCAAAGCCGGGGTTTCCGGCGGTGCGATCACAGCGAGCGTGGCCTGGATCCCACCGAGCTCCAACGGCGGCTCGGCGATCACCGGCTACCGGATCCGTGCGCTGAGGATGAGCTCGACCGAGACGGTGCTGAGCACCACCACGTCCGCCGTGCAGCCTGCGACAGCCCGCACCCTGTCGATGACGCTCCCCCGGACGGGCAACTACCGATTCACGGCCGAAGCCATCAACGCCGTGGGCCCCAGTCCCCAGTCCGCGCGCTCGAACAAAGTGGCGGGTCGCTGATGTACTCCTGTTGGTAGAGCCGGCCGGCAACGCCGTCGCCGCTTACGACATCGATCCCCGCCGGGTGTTCCTGCTGAACCCCCCGGGCAGTCCCTGGACCTCGGGGACCGACGGCTCAAGGCGTTCCGTCCGCCGGTCTACGACAGCCCGGCGACCACCGGCTTCTACGACGATCGCACCGGCACCTGCTTCACCTCGGACTGCTTCGGCGCACCCCTGGCCACCGCGGAGCTGGCCACCGCCGACGACATCCGGGAGGTGCCCCACGACGACCTGGTCGCCGGCCAACGGCTCTGGGCGACAGTGGACAGCCCGTGGGTCACCAATGTCGATCGCCGGGCATTCCGGGCCTCGCTGGAGCCGCTCCGCCGCCTCGACCCACCGGTCGTGCTCTGCACCCACCTCCCCGCCGCCCGCGGCGCGGCAACTGCACTTCTCGACACCCTGGAAACTGCGCCCGACGCAGATCCGTTCGTCGGACCCGACCAGGCCGCACTCGAAGCGATGCTCGCCGAGTTCGAACCGCGCATCAGGTTGAGTCCTACAGAGTGGTGTACGACCCCAGCGCCTGGTAGTTGGCGGGGCGTGTCGTAGCCGAATCGAGGGTGGTCACCGCGTGATCCTTCAAGAGACCTACCAAGTCGACTCGAGGGATGTACACGCGATGACCGATGTCCACTTTATCGACCCCGAACAGTTCTTGTCCGCTCAGCTCGCCGAGGCGAGCCCTGATCTGGTGCGCTCGATGTTGTCCACGTTCATCCAGGTGTTGATGGGCGCCGAAGCCGACGCGGTGTGCGGCGCCGGGTTCGGTCAGCGCAGCGCGGAGCGGGTGAACTCGCGTAACGGGTACCGGCACCGGGACTTCGACACCCGGGCCGGCACGATCGATCTGGCGATCCCGAAACTGCGGCAGGGGTCGTATTTCCCGGACTGGTTGCTGGAGCCGCGTAAGCGGGCGGAGAAGGCCCTGACGTCGGTCGTGGCGACGTGTTACCTCCTCGGCGTGTCGACGCGGCGGATGGACAAACTCGTCCAATCCCTTGGCATCTCGGGGATCTCGAAGTCGCAGGTGTCGGTGATGGCGAAAGACCTCGACGAACAGGTCGCAGCATTCCGGCACCGCCGGTTGGACGCAGGGCCCGTACCCGTTCGTGGCCGCGGACGCCCTGGTGTTGAAGGTCCGCGAGGCCGGCCGGGTCGCCCGCGTCCACGCCCTCGTCGCGGTCGGGGTGAACGCCGACGGGTACCGGGAAGTACTGGGCATCAACGTGACGTCCAGCGAGGACGGGGCCGGCTGGTTGCAGTTCTTCCGGGACCTGGTCGCCCGTGGCCTGACCGGGGTGCAGCTGGTCACCTCCGATGCCCACGCCGGTCTGCTCGCAGCGATCGGGGCGACCCTGCCCGGGGCGTCGTGGCAGCGGTGCCGCACCCACTACGCGGTGAACCTGATGGCCCAGACCCCGAAGACGTCGTGGCCGGCGGTCCGCGCCCTGCTGCACTCGGTGTATCAACCGGCCCGAGAAATCCGGCATCAGCGCCGGTGACGGAAGTCCAGTGACCCGGGTTCTCAGGAATTGGGGTTGAGTCCTACAGAGTGGTGTACGACCCCAGCGCCTGGTAGTTGGCGGGGCGTGTCGTAGCCGAATCGAGGGTGGTCACCGCGTGATCCTTCAAGAGACCTACCAAGTCGACTCGAAGGATGTACACGCGATGACCGATGTCCACTTTATCGACCCCGAACAGTTCCTGTCCGCTCAGCTCGCCGAGGCCAGCCCTGATCTGATGCGCTCGATGTTGTCCACGTTCATCCAGGCGTTGATGGGCGCCGAAGCCGACGCGGTGTGCGGCGCCGGGTTCGGTCAGCGCAGCGCGGAGCGGGTGAACTCGCGTAACGGGTACCGGCACCGGGACTTCGACACCCGGGCCGGCACGATCGATCTGGCGATCCCGAAACTGCGGCAGGGCACGTATTTCCCGGACTGGTTGCTCGAGCCGCGTAAGCGGGCGGAGAAGGCCCTGACGTCGGTCGTGGCGACGTGTTACCTCCTCGGCGTGTCGACCCGGCGGATGGACAAACTCGTCCAATCCCTTGGCATCTCGGGGATCTCGAAGTCGCAGGTGTCGGTGATGGCCAAAGACCTCGACGAACAGGTCGCAGCGTTTCGGCACCGCCGGTTGGACCAGGGCCCGTACCCGTTCGTGGCCGCGGACGCCCTGGTGTTGAAGGTCCGCGAGGCCGGCCGGGTCGCCCGCGTCCACGCCCTCGTCGCGGTCGGGGTGAACGCCGACGGGTACCGGGAAGTACTGGGCATCAACGTGACGTCCAGCGAGGACGGGGCCGGCTGGTTGCAGTTCTTCCGGGACCTGGTCGCCCGTGGCCTGACCGGGGTGCAGCTGGTCACCTCCGATGCCCACGCCGGTCTGCTCGCAGCGATCGGGGCGACCCTGCCCGGGGCGTCGTGGCAGCGGTGCCGCACCCACTACGCGGTGAACCTGATGGCCCAGACCCCGAAGACGTCGTGGCCGGCGGTCCGCGCCCTGCTCCACTCGGTGTATGACCAGCCCGACGCGAAAGCTGTTGACGCCCAATACGATCGGGTTCTTGAAACGCTGGCTGTGAAACTCCCCAGGGTCGCCTCCCATCTCGAGGACGCCCGTGCGGACCTGACCGCGTTCGCCGCGTTCCCGAAGGAGATCTGGCGGCAGATCTGGTCGAACAACCCGCAGGAACGACTGAACAAAGAGATCCGCCGCCGCACCGACGTCGTCGGGATCTTCCCCGACCGGGACTCCTTGATCCGCCTCGTCGGCGCCGTCCTGGCCGAACAACACGACGAATGGACCGAAGGACGCCGCTACCTCGGCGTCGACGTCATGACCCGAACCCGCACCCTCACCGACCCGACCACCGACCCGATGAAGGAGACCACCACCGAACCCACCCTCCAGGCCATCACCGCCTGACCACCAACCGGATCACCGGTGACCATCCTCGATACACCACCCCCACGGAGGGCGGATAATGACCGCATGCGGTTGTCATCCGCCCAAAGTGCGAAAGGGCACGGATTCGCCGAACAGAGCTGGGGTGGCGACTCATGTGCAACGGCGCGTTGCACATGAGCCGGATCGGGTCGCTCAGCCAGGGAGGCCCACAATCCGAAGCGACTCGCGACTACAGGGACGCCCACCAGACACAGGCGATCCGGTGAGAACACGAGTCGTCCAGGAACGGCCACCACTGCGTAGCCCTCCTCGCGACATCACTAGGATCAGCTTTGGCCTTGAACCTGCGATTGAACACGACGCGAATGTGTGGTCGAGTTCCGGAAAGCCGAACCGCGAACATTGGTCAGGCTCTCGGGTGAGAAGAGTTGCGACTACCGTCAGTCGCCCGGCAGGCTCCGCGACAGCCACCGACCGGCCGTTCGCACCCTGCATCGCTACTATGAAGAGCCGATGACGCGAATCGGCACGCATGGACGCGACGCGTGCGTCGGCTGCATCCGCGCTACCGCAGAGGAGAACCTGGTGGAGTCAGCACAGATCTGGAGCTGGATCTCGGCGATTGCAGCAGCCATCGCTGCTGCCGTTGCAGCGTCGCAACTCGCTCAGCTGCGAAGTGATCGTCGTAAAATCCGAGAATCAGAGCTCCAAAGCGTCGCCGTCATCACCCATGTCGAGCAGAGGCCCGTCAATTCGCGAACCCCGGGAGTGTCCGCGACCTGGGGCTATAAGGTTGAAGTCGTGAACCCTGGGCGCCTGCCAATAACTGACGTCCGCGTCACCGTGGAGTTCCCAGGGCCGGTAGAGCGTGTGCACCACGACGGATCGACCGAGGAGCCCAGCGAGCTGCTGACGTTCTTCATTCCGGTGATCGCCTCCGGCGGAATCAAGTCATGGGACCGTCAGGTCAGGATGGATGGCGCCGTCGGCTCTCAGATCAAGAGTACGTTCGCAACAGTGACATTCTCCTCAGCGGATGCACCAGAGCGGACACTCCGCTGGCCGCCGAAGCGGCCCTGAGCTCGATCCGGAGCAAACAGCCAGCAGAATCAGCACGGAACTGCGGCCGTTCAGCGGACTGAGTTCACCGTCGGTCCGCGTCGAGCAGGGCAAACACGTCATCGTCGTCGATGACGGTCGATCCGGTCACCACCGGCAGACCGTCCTCGTCAACGATCTCCGCGTATCGGGCCGCTGGCAGGCGCGGGCTGCCCGCTCCGCTGTGCGAGGTTGCGGCCCGCCAGGCTGCAGGCCGGACGACTTATGAACTGGCTCGAAAACGGCGGCGCGGTCGCCCCCGTGAACAACCGCTTCCATCCGCGACACGCTATCCGCGCGCACCTTCGCCTCCACGCCGCCCACACGAAGGGCCAGGGACCCGGTGGATTCCGGCACTCGTGAGATTCGGAGCGCTACACTC
Source organism: uncultured Actinomycetota bacterium (assembly GCA_963700115.1). Taxonomy (GTDB): domain Bacteria; phylum Actinomycetota; class Actinomycetes; order Mycobacteriales; family Nakamurellaceae; genus Nakamurella. The sequence continues at coordinate 3,513,482 of OY969473.1, forward strand.
CACGCCGACCGACTTCCTGGGCGCGGCGGGCCAGCTCGCATACCTCGACGCGCGCGGCTCTTGCGGCCCGGCCAGTTTCGACCAGCTTGCCGTCGTTGACAGCTGCTCGACGTTGGGCGGATAACGACCGCATCCGGTCTTTATCCGCCCAACGTGGGAGCCGGAGGGGCCCCACGCACCCCGACTAGCTTCAGCCGACCCCTGCCCCGGCGTACCGGGGAGCCAGCGGCTCCATCTGCTCCATCACGAGCTTGATCGCGCGGGCTGCTTGTCCGGCGGGTACCCGTGACTGACCAGCAGGCGCTTGATCGACGACCGCAGCTTCGCGCGCACGTCGTCGCGGACGGTCCAGTCGGTGCGGACGTCACGGCGCATCACCGGCGACGAGCTCGCGGGCGATCTCGGCGAGCACGCCTCGCCCATCACGTCGACCGCCGACTCGTTGCTGGCGACGGCGTCGTAGAACGCCAGCTCGTCCGCTGCCAGCGGCGGGGTGAACTTCTCCCCGCGGTCGGCCTCGGCCGCGACCTCCTTCGCCAGCGCGACCAGCTCGGCGATCACCTCGGCGGAGGTCAACTGCTGGTTGGTGTACTTGGCCATCAGCTCGGCGACCCGCTCCGAGAACGCCCGCTGCCGGATCACGTTGTTCCGCGTCGCCTGCACCGCTCCTCCGTCGACCAGCGTCCGCAGCGCCTCGATCGCGAGGTGCGGGTTGCTGGGCTTCTGCGTCTTGGCGACGAACTCCGGCGTTCAGGTCGTCAGCTCCGGCTTCGGCATCCCGGCGGCGTCGTAGATGTCGACGACCTCGCCGGTGCGGTCGTGTCGGCGATCAAGTCGCCGAGCAGCCGGGCGATCTCCTCCGGGATCGGCTCGCCGTTGGCCTGCCGGTCGTCGGCGTCGAACTTCGCCATCCACACCCGCACCTCTTCGTAGAACGCGATCTCGGGCCGCACTCGGGCCGAGCTCGTCCGACCCGGCGCACAGCGCCCAGGCCCGTGCCAGCTGGCTCTGAGACCGGCGGTACCGGTCGACGAGGCTCTCGCCCTCGGCCGCCTGGTTGCCCGGCGTCGTGGGGTCGCGGAGGTAGTTCGCAGCCCCGTCGCGGCGCGTCAGGTAGGCCCGCGGCTGCCCCGGCACGCATCACCGCCGCCAGTCCAGTCCGGCCAGCAGCTCGCGGATCTGCTCGACCAGGACCTCGACGAGCGCCGACCGCCTCGTCGACGTTGCGGCCGACCGGCTTGCTCTCCTGGTCGGCGGCGGTGTACTCCGCCAGCGCCTTCTGCGAGGTTGTCGGCCAGCGGCGCGTACGCGACCAGCAGACCGTCCTCCTTGCCGCGGAACGTCCGGTTCACCCGGGCCAGCGTCTGCATGAGCAGCGCACCCTTGAGCGGCCGGTCCAGGTAGAGGGTGTGCAGCGGCGGCGAGTCGTAACCGGTGAGCATCATGTCCTTGACGATCACGATCTCGAGCTCGTCGTCGACGTCCTTCAGCCGCTTCTTGATCGCCGCGTTCTCGGAGTCCGTCGGACGTGGTTGACGATCGGCTCGACGTCGGCCGGCGTGCCGGAGTAGACGACCTTGATCTTGCCCTTGTCGAGCGTCGTCCGCGTGCCAGTCGGGCCGCAGCGCGACGATCGCGTCGTAGAGGCGGGCGCAGATCTCCCGGGTGCCGCCGACGATCATCGCCTTGCCGGGCGCCTCGATGAACTGGCGCATCGCGCCCGCCGCCGCTCCCAGTGCGTCGACGCAGGTCCTCGCGCCAGCGCCGCGAGCCGCTCGGGCGCGCCGTACACGGCGTTGACGACGGCGACGCTCTGCTCGAGCCGGGCCCGCTCGGCGTCGTCGAGGCCGCGGTCGCTTCGTCGGCGGCGTCGTCGAGGTCGTCCTGGGTCACGCCAGCCGTCGAGCCCGACCTTGATCAGCCGCGGCTCGAAGTAGACCGGCACGGTCGCGCCGTCCTCGACGGCACGGGTCAGGTCGTAGATGTCGATGTAGTCGCCGAACACCTCGCGGGTGTCGCGGTCGGCGAACGAGATGGGGGTGCCGGTGAAGGCGATCAGCGTGGCGTGCGGCAGCGCGTCGTGCAGGTGCCGGGCGTAGCCGTCGAGGTCGTCGTAGTGGCTGCGGTGCGCCTCGTCGACGATCACGATGATGTTGCGCCGGTCCGACAGCAGCGGGTGGTCGGCGCCGGCGTCGCTTCTCGTCGTCGCTGCGGCCGAACTTCTGCAGCGTCGTGAAGTAGATGCCGCCGTCGGCCCGGTTGCGCAGCTCGTCGCGCAGCTCGCTGCGCGTGCGGATCTGCATCGGCGTCTCGGGCAGCAGCAGGCTCCGGTCGAACGCGCTCGAACAGCTGGCCGTCGAGCTCGTTGCGGTCGGTGATGACGACGACGGTCGGGTTCGTCAGCTGCGGGTGCCGCTTCACGAGGTTGGTGTAGAGCTCCATCTCCATCGACTTGCCGGAGCCCTGGGTGTGCCAGACGACGCCGGCCTTGCCGTTGTCTGCCACCGCCTCGATCGGTGCTGCCGACGGCCTTGGTCACCGCGAAGTACTGGTGCGGCTTGGCGATCCGCTTGGCGAGCCCGCCGTCGCCCTCGTCGAACGCGGTGAAGCCGCGCAGGAGCTGCAGGAACCGCTCCTGGTTGAAGAGCCCGTCAGCGCGGCCTCGAGCGCCGGTGGCCGGTTCACCGTCGCGCCGAGCGCGTCCGGGCCCGATGGGTACGGCCGTCGTCGTCGACGTTCCACGGCGAGAAGTGGTTCAGCGGGGTGAAAGGCGTGCCGTACGGGCGGTGATGCCGTCGCTGACGACCGGTGAACACGCAGAACCGGAACGCCATCGGGAACTCGCGCAGGTAGGTCTGCAGCTGCGCGTGCGCCGCCGCCACGTCGGCGCTGCGCTGCCCGGCCTTCTTCAGCTCGATGATGCTGACCGGCATGCCGTTGCAGTACAGGACGACGTCGAAGCGGCGGTCGTGTCGCCCTGGCGGATGGTGACCTGGTTGACGGCGAGCCAGTCGTTCTGGTCCGGGTCCGGGCTGACGCAGCCGGATCGTCGGGGTGACCTCGGACCCGTCGGTGTCGATGAAGGTGACGTCCCGGTACCCGCCGGCGAGATAGGCGTGCAGGCGGTGGTTCTCGGTGATCGCGTCGTTGGACTGCGGGGTGAGGATCTCCTGGACAGCCTGCTGCAGGTAGATGCCGGGCACCTCGGGGTTGAAGCGCTGCAGCGCGGCGAGCAGTCGGTCGGGCAGCGCGAGATCGTCCCAGCGCGTCCGGCCGTTCTCCGCACCAGGGGCGATGTCGGTGCCGTGCGCGGTGGGCCAGCCGAGCTCGGCCAGCCATTCGAGAGTGAAGGTCTCCCAGTCGCTCTCGGTGGTCGGGCCGGGCATCGGATTGCTGCTCATGCGGGGTCACCTTCGGTGTTCGGACGTGGGTCAGCCAGCTCGGCTTCGAGGTCGGCGATGCTGGGCAGGCCGGCGGTGAGCTCGGCCGGCAGCGAGCGGGTGAGTGCGGTGGTCCATTCGGCGACGCCGATCGGCTGGGTGTAGCCGCGCAGCGCGTACTCGGCGACGACGGTGTTCTTGGACTTGCACAGCAGCAGGCCGATGGTCGGCTTGTCGTCGGGCTGGGCCAGCAGGTCGTCGACGGCGCTCATGTACATGCCGAGCTGCCCGAGGTAGCCGGGCTCGAAGTCGGTGGCCTTGAGCTCGATGACCACGAAGGCGCGCAGCCGGAGGTGGTAGAACAGCAGGTCGGCGTAGAAGTCCTGGCCGCCGATCTCCAGGCGGACCTGCCGGCCGACGAACGCGAACCCCTGGCCGAGTTCGAGCAGGAAGCTGCTGCACGTGCTCGATCAGCCCGCGCTCCAGGTCCGCTCGTGCGACTGGTCGGCCTGGCCGAGGAAGTCGAACAGGTACGGGTCCTGGTCGCTTGCTGGGCCAGGTCGGAGTCGGCCGGCGGGAGGGTGGCGGCGAAGTTGGTGATCGCCTTGCCCGGCGCGCTCGTGCAAGCGGGTCTCGATCTGATGGGCCAGCACGTCGCCGGCTCCAGCCGTGCTGCGAGCGCCCGCGCGCGTACCACAGCCGCTGGTCGGCGTCCGGTGCCTTGTCCAGCAGGATGAGGTGGTGGTACCACGGCAGTTGTGCAAGCGGTGCTTGCACAATTGCCGCTTCGCGCCACGCCTCGGCGAACGCCCGCATGTACTTCAGGTTCCGCGGCGAGAACCCGGTGGCGTCCGGGAACCGCTGCTTCAGGTCGGCGGCGAGCCGGTCGATGACCTTGGCGCCCCAGCCCTGCTCCTGCCGGGCCAGGATGTCCCGGCCGATCAGCCAGTAGGTGCCGACCAGTTCGGTGTTGACCGCGGCGACCGCCCGCCGCCGCCCCGCATCGATGCGCCCGGCGACCGCGTCCAGCAACTCGGAATACCAGACCGGGCATTCCGGCTCGCGCCGGGGCGGTGGGGAACGACGCATGGGGTTGCGGCGCGTCGGCGGTCGGGTCGGCAGGCATCTACACCACCGCCTCCGCCTGCTTCTCCGCCTCCCGCACCCGAAGCCGACCGGACATCAGCTCCGGCAGCAGGGTGTCGCGAAGCTCCGCCAGTTTGTCGTTCTCGCGCAGCAAGCTCTCGACCAGGTTCTCCAGACGTAGCGAGCTCTCCCTCCAATGCCTCGGGGTTGCGGACTACTGGCAGAAGCACGTTCTCCAACTGAGCCCTGTTGATGGATCCGAAGACAGTTCCCAACGCTTCGAAGGGCGCCCAGACCTCCCCTGCAAGTTTCAACAGGTAGAACAAAGTGACGGGCTGCCCGTCTGTCGATCGAACGGAGGCGAGACCGCGCCCGATACAGGTCGGTCTCATTCGCTAGATTCCACCCTCGGCCGACCGGCGCCCGCACGCTGAGTAGAGAATCACCAGGTAGAGCCGTACGCACGGGAGCGTCGGTCCAGATCCGATTGGCAGGAAATCGGATTCCGAAGTCGCGCACACCTTGATAGAAGACCATCCCAACAGGCTCATCAGTCAGACTTGTCCCCGGCGGCGAGGAGCCCATCGTGACCAATGCAAACTCTCGGCAGGGGCGCTGTCCTGCTACCTTGAGCAAGCGGCCGACACCAGAGCGTCGCCGAGCTGATCGCTGGTGTGGACCAACCTACTGTTGGCGGCGATCTTGTCGTCGAGCGCGCCCAGCACCTCCGCAATCGCATGTCTTGCGAGGTCTGTCCGGAGCGAGAATGTGGAACGCTCTTAGCATCCGGGTAATTGACTGTTTGGATGCGTCGTGCCAGTAACGAATCTGGGACTGCACTAGAGCCCTGTTCCAGTTGAAGCGACATACTTCAGATGCGGAATTGAGATATCTGGCCCGCACGCCTCGGTTAATGAAGTCTTGCAGGATCGCCATCGGACATCCCATGATGGACGACGTAGCCCACGGACATCAGTCACTCGAAGACACACTGCCGCAGTGGAGGCAGGCGAGCCGACGAATTGTCGAGCACCCAACATCGGTAATTGCTGTTTGTTGCGATAGATAACAGTACCCGTGGTCTTGGTCGCGTCTCTAAACCGACCAGGGAACGTCCCGTCAATCCAGTACTCCGGACGAGCGCGGCTAGGAGGTACCGCTCCAGGCTGAGCAAGATCAGTCAGGAGCTGGCCACCGAAAATCAGCGGGGGGCGCCACCGACGCTACCGATACAAGAGCAATCTTGCCCAGAACGGTCGCGTCAGATGGACGCCCGCCGGTTTGAGTAACTCTAGCCATGAATCTGTTCCGAAGCATAAGACGGATCTCGCCAGGCGCGCAGACTCCGCAAGCTGCTCAGCAACTCGTTAGCGGACGTGTGACCCGATCTCGATGGCTCATCCCCCTCCGCCACCTCCGCCGCACCCCACATATCTCCCCGGCGTCAGCGCGTAATCCGCAGCCTTGATCTCCGCCAGCCCAGCGGAATAACAGAACCCCGGCACATCCTCGTAACTCAGTCCCTTCCCCACCGCCGATGCGCTCCCCCGCCACGCGTGGAAGGTGTCGGCAATGCGAGTGATGTCAGCGTCGGCGAGCGACCGCTCGGCGCGGTCGACCATGTAGCCGAGGTTGCGGGCGTCGATGAAGAGCACCTGGCCGGACCGGTCGACCGAGCCGCGCTTGCCGGGGCGCTTGTCCTTGGCGAAGAACCAGACGCAGACCGGGATCCCGGTGGAGCGGAACAGCTGGGTCGGCAGCGCCACCATGCAGGACACCAGGTCGGCCTCGACCAGCTGCGCGCGGATCTCCCCTCGCCACCGGAGTTGGTGCTCATCGACCCGTTGGCCATCACCACGCCGGCGCTGCCACCGGGCGCCAGCTTGGAGAGGATGTGCTGGATCCAGGCGTAGTTGGCGTTCCCGGCCGGCGGCACTCCGAAGCGCCAGCGCGCGTCGTTCTCGTTGCGCGCCCAGTCCTTGATGTTGAACGGCGGGTTCGCCATCACGTAGTCCGCGCCGTTGGCCCCGGTCAGGTTCGGGTGCAGGTCACGCGCGAAGGTGTCGCCCCAGACGTTGCCGAGGTTGGCGTTCAACCCGTGAATGGCCAGGTTCATCTTGGCCATCTTCCAGGTGCGCTCGTTGAGCTCCTGCCCGTACACCGAGATCGCGGTCAGATTGCGCTGGTGCGATTCGAGGAACCGCTCGGTCTGCACGAACATGCCGCCCGACCCGCAGCACGGGTCGTACACCCGCCCGCTGACCGGCTCCAGCACCTCGACCAGCACCCGCACCACCGCGCGGGCGTGTAGAACTCGCCGCCCCGCTTGCCCTCGGCCTTGGCGAACTTCTCCAGGAAGTACTCGTAGACCTCGCCGAGCAGGTCCCGCGCCTTGCTCGCCCCCGCCCCGGTGAACCGGGCCCCGCTGAACAGGTCCATCAGCTCGCCGAGCCGCCGCTGGTCCACGCTGGCCTGGTTGTAGATCTTCGGCAGCGTCGCCCGGAGCCCCGGGTTCGACTCCATCAATGCGTCCACGGCGGCGTTGAGCAGCTCACCGATCGACGCGTCACCGAAGCCCTTGGCGCGCTCGGCGAGGAACCCCCAGCGGGCCGCCGCCGGCACCCAGAACACTCCGCTGCCGGTGTACTCGTCGATGTCGTCGACGAGCCGGTCGATCTGGGTGTCGCTGAGCTTGGACTCGCTGAGCTCGGCCCGGATCTGCTCGCGCCGCTCGTCGAAGGCGTCCGACACGTACTTCAGGAACACCAGCCCGAGGATGACGTCCTTGTACTGCGAGGCGTCCATGGAACCGCGCAGCTTGTCGGCTGCCTTCCACAGCGTGTCCTTGAGTTCCTTCATCGTGGACGGGGCGGCGTCCTTGGCGGCGGTGCGAGCCCTGGGTGGCACGGTGTCACTCCTTCTGTTCGGGTGGTGCGGACGCCGGGCCCTGCTCGACATCATGGGAACTGGTGAACTTCTCGGGCCCGACCCCCGCTGTCACGGCGTCTCCCGGCGGACCGGGGATCGCCAACGCACCGGAGGTCACCCCGGCGATCAAGGCGGCGCGCAGCTGATCCAGCTCGAGAAGTCTGTTCTGTAGGACATCACAGTGCTCGGCCTGCCGATGCAGGGCGGCTGCGAGCGGCACGGCCAGGGACGGGCCGACCACCCGGAACGTCCAGCTCCGGAACGCTTTCGCCGTCGGCGGGCAGCGGTTGATGTCGTCGGCGAGGACCGCCGGGATCAGCTCGGGGGCGGCGCTGCGCAGGACCTTGGCCGGCGCGACCACCACCGACCCGCCCCGCCAGTCCGCCCAGGCGGCCGGCCGCGGCGACGTGCAGAACACCACGTCCCCGGGCCGGGTCAGCCGGACGGCCGGGTAGCGCGCGAGGTCCGCGGCCGCCACCGTGCGACGGCCGATCGAGGACGGGTTCAGCAGTTCGTCCGGCCCGACGACAGGCACGTGACCGCCGGCCCCGATGTGGGCGGGATCGATCCGGTGTCCCGCGTGTCGGGTCAGGCGACCGGACGACAGCGCGGCATCGGCGGTCAGCAGGCCCCCCGGCCGGCCGTCACCGTGCACGACCTCGACCTCCGGCAGGCCCGGGATGGCCCGGTCGGCTCGTGCTGTCCCGGCGCGGACCGTCGCGAGGTCGCCGCCCGCTCCGGGCGGCGACGGGGCCGCCGCGGTCCGGTCCGGCGTGGGACGCAGCACCGCCCCGGACCGGGTCAACAGGACGCGGGTCCGCACCAGGGTGCCGAAGGTCGACATGTGCCGCCGGTCGGGACGGGACTGCCCCGCGGCGGTCACCGCGGCCAGTACATCGGTGATCAGCGCGTCCCGGCAGGCCGCGTCCAGCGGGCGGTTCGCGAGATCACCCACCAGGACGGAGGTCTCGGACCGGTCGGCCTGATCCGGCACCGGCGCGAGGCACCACAGGGCGAGGTGCTCCCGGGTCCGGGAGGTCAGCAGTCCCTGCGGCAGGCGCACCACCGCACGGACCGCCTGCCCCCGCAGCAGGTCGTCCAGGGCCGCCCGGTCCGGCCCGGTCAGCCGCTGCGACACCACCGCCGCCGGCGTCACGACCACCGCCCGCTGCCGACCGGTCAACTCGACCGCGATGTCGCCGACTCTGGTGAGCAGCTGCGCCCAGCCGGACCCGGCCAGCCGGGTGACGACGACCGCCTCGGCCGGCAGCTCACAACGACCGTCGTGCATCCGCAGCGGCCGGGGTGCGAGCCCGCGCACCCGCAGGCGGCGCTGCCCCAGCCGACCGGTCGCGTCCGACGGCAGCGGGGTCGAGACATGTTCTGCTTCAGCCTCATCCACCCTGGACAGGACCTGCACCAGCAGGTCCGCGGCGACCGGGGCCGGGTCCACGAGAACCGTTCGGCCGAACCCCGACTCCGCCGCCAGAGCCGACCAGAGCCCGGCCAACAGCTCGAACAGTTCCGGCGCAGCGAGCGCATCTGCGGCGTCGGCGTTTAGACGGAAGCGATCCGCCAGCAACCCCTCGAACGCGGCAGCGGCGGAATAGGACGCGGCCGTCAGGTCGGCTACGAACCGGGCGCAGGCCACGAGATCCACACCGACCGCGTCGATCTCGCGGAACAGGAAGCTGTCGTCAGGATCCCACTCGTCGGCGAGATCCACCAGGGCGTCCGGGGTCTCGGGGAGGTCGTGGCCGCACAGCGCCACCAGGGTGAGCAGCGCGGTGACCGCGGCGAACGTCCTGGACTCGGTCAGGTCGACCCCGCCCGGGCGGACCAGCGCGGCGAGGTCGGCGCGGGCGGCCTCGTTGTTGCCGCGCCCGGTGGACTCGAGCCACCCGACGACCTCGTCCGCGTCGAAGAACGGACGACGCCCGCGGAGGTCGACGGGAGCGGGGAACGGTCGATCACCGGCGGCGTAGCGGCGGCGCCACATGGTGACCACCGGGCGGCGGACCTGAGCGAGCACGGCGACGTCGGACATGCCGATACGCCTCCGATCGCTCATGCCGCCTCCCCGGGTACTACAACCGCCTCACCGTACCGACAAGGGCGCCTTGTTGCCTGTCCTTCGAGTGATAAGGGGCGTTATCGACACCAACGTTGTGGCAGGGGCGCGAAACCGTCCAAGGTTCCCCCACCGCACCCGGACCGGCACCAGCCCGATCCCGGCCGGCCGGGACGGAACGGTCGCAGCGGGATCTGCCCACGGAGGGGTGGGCAGATCCCGGTGCACCCGACCCGCTCTCCGGCCCGGGCGACGCGGTGTCCGCAGCGCACCGACGGGCCCCGTCGGTTTCCGTCACCCGTGGTGACCCATCCAGGAGGCAACGTGAAGATCGGCGACTGGTACGACGAGCGGTCCCAGCGCGGCGACCTCGATCCGCGCCGAGACGCCGAGAACGACGACGTCATAGACCCTTTCGACGTCGGCGCCCTCGGCACCGGCGCGGCTCCCATACGGTACGGCCGCCGGGTCGGGCCGCGCGGGACTCCTACGGCGAGGGCTGCGGCACCGACCCCGCCCGCGGGCTCACCGGCTGACAACGAGGAGTTCATCAGGTACCTGATGACGGCCCCGGCGCTGTCGTTCGCGGCGTGCGTCCGGCTGATCGAGGCGCTCGGTATGCCGACCCCGACTCGCAGTCAGGTGCGCCAGGCGCGGCGCCGGGCCGAGGCCCGCCGCGCGGAACAGGCCACGAAGCGGCAAAGCGGCCCCGACCGGCGCGCCACCGCCCAGGTGTACCGGCGGGTGAGCCGCTCCGCCGATCCCGCACCACCTGCGGCGACCCCGCCACCGCGGTGCAACTGCTGCGAGCGGGTGATCGGGCCGTTCGGCCAGTGCGGCTGCCACTGACGGGCCGCCAGGTGTGTACGGCCGCCGCCGTCCGAGAACTCCGAGGGAGCGTGGTCAGGCGGAGGTGTCGTCCAGGTGCTGGAGCAGCTCGTGGGCGGCCAGCTCGACGTCCTTGTGCTTCCACTCGCCGGCCCGGTAGATCACGGCCAGCAGGCCCGAGCGGTGCAGCCGGCGGAAGTCGCCGTACCCGAACGCGTATCGGCTCTTGGTCTCGTCGGTGGCCCCCTCGGTGAGACCGAGGTGCCAGGCGGCGTATTCGTCCCAGGAGTGCTTCTCGAGGTAGACGTTCTCGGCGTCGGCGTCGGGCTGCGCGTCGCCCCACTCGCTGTCCAGGACGTACTGCCGGCTGTCGATCAGCGCGCGGGCCTTGTCAACGGCGGCGGGATTCACGCGGTAGCTGGCCATCTCGACTCCTGACGGAACTTCCCGGTGCAGATGTGCCCGCTCAGCGGACACATCTGCACCGGAACCTGACGACTACTTCTTGGCGCCGAGCGACTTCCCGGCCGAGCCGAGCTGCTCGCAGGCCTCGACGACGCGGGCGGCCATGCCGGCCTCGGCCAGCTTCATCCAGGTACGCGGGTCGTAGGCCTTCTTGTTGCCGACGTCGCCGTCGACCTTCAGCACGCCGTCGTAGTTGGCGAAGAAGTGCCCCACGACCGGTCGGGCCAGCGCGTACTGGGTGTCGGTGTCGATGTTCATCTTGATGACGCCGTACGACACCGCCTCGGCGATCTCCTCGGAGGTCGAGCCGGAGCCGCCGTGGAAGACCAGCGCGAACGGCTTGGAACCGGCAGGCATGCCGAGTTCTTCGGCCACGGCGTCCTGCACCTCCTTGAGCACCTGCGGCCGCAGGGTGACGCCGCCCGGCTTGTAGACGCCGTGCACGTTGCCGAACGTCGCGGCCACGATGTAGTTGTTGTCGACCGGGGCGCCGAGCGCCTCGACGGTCGCGATCAGGTCCTCGGGCGTGGTGTAGAGCTGGTCGTTGATCTCGTGGCTGACGCCGTCCTCCTCACCGCCGACGACGCCCACCTCGATCTCCAGCACGATCTTGGCGGCCTTGGTCAGCGGCAGCAGCTCCTTGGCCAGCGCCAGGTTCTCCTCCAGCGGCACGGCCGAGCCGTCGAACATGTGGGACTGGAACAGCGGGTTGCCGCCGGCGTCGACGCGCTCCTGCGAGATGGCGATCAGCGGCTTGACGTAGGTGTCGAGCTTGTCGGCCTGGCAGTGGTCGGTGTGCAGCGCGACGGTGATGTCGTAGCGGGCGGCGACCACGTGGGCGAACTCGGCGAGCGCGGTGGCGCCGACGACCATGTTCTTCACGTTCAGGCCCGACGCGAACTCGGCGCCGCCGGTGCTGACCTGGATGATCCCGTCACTCCCGGCGTCGGCGAAGCCCTTGATCGCCGCGTTGATCGACTCGGAGGAGGTGATGTTGATCGCCGGGTATGCGAAGCCGCCCTCCTTCGCGCGATTCAGCATGTCGGCATAGGCCTCGGGGGTGGCAATCGGCATCTCGGACGATCCTCTCGCGATCGGTGAATTCGGCTCTGGGCGCGCGACGTCGCCGCACGGCGTTCTCGAACTGCGGACCAGTATCGCCCATCGATCCACCACCGGCTCGACGCCCCTGGGCGGCGGACGTGCGGGGGCGGCCGACAGCGGGGTTCAATGGGAGGCCGGGCCCGCTTACACCTACCGGGACCCGCGGAACCGGGGGAACGGCGGATATGGGCTCACCTGTGGGAGACGGTCCCGGCGGCGGCGCCCCGGGCGACGGTCGCGACATCGAGCGCACCCTGACGTCGCTGTCGGTCCTCAACCCCACCGTCGGGGGGTCCGTGGCACCGTCGCCGACCGCTGATCAGCCGCAGACCATCGACGACATCTATCGAACCCACCGGATGGGCATGGTGCGGCTGGCCATCCTTCTGGTGGATGACATCAACAGCGCCGAGGACGTCGTGCAGGACGCATTCGCCGGGCTGTACCGCAACTGGGACCAGCTCAGGGACGCCCAGGCCGCCATCGGGTACCTGCGGACCGCCGTGGTGAACGGTTCGCGCTCGATGCTGCGGCGCCGTCGCACCGCCCGGGCGTACGTGCCGCCGCACAGCGCGGACGCCCGGTCCGCCGAGTCGATGGCGATGCTGACCGCGGAGCACCAGTCGGTGATCAGCGCGCTGGGTGAGCTGGCGCCGCGGCAGCGGGAGATCCTGGTGCTGCGGTACTACGGCGGACTCAGTGAGGCCGAGATCGCCGCGGCCACCGGGCTCACGGCCGGGACGGTGAAGTCGACCGCCAGCCGCGCGGTGGCGAAGCTCGGCGACATCATCCGCGACAAACACCTGTAGCCGTCAGGCCTCGAGGATCGACCGCGGCGGGCGCCCAGCCGAAGTGCCGCCGCAGCGTGGTGTTCCAGCGGTTGGCGGGCAGGCCGGGGGTGAGCGCGGCGAGTCCGGTGCAGTACTTGCTCACCCGCACCGGGCGGATGCCGCGCTGCCACAGGAAGCGGTCCAGCGCGGTCACCGCCCCCGGGGACTTGGTCTCCACCAACACTTTCCGCCCGATGTCGACCGACGCGCCGTTCGGAGACGTGCAGCGCAAGCCGGTGTCGAGGGTGAACCGGGCACCGTCGTCATCGAGCAGTGTCGAGCGTCGGTAACGGGTGACCATGGTCTCGCCCAGTCGGGCGGTCACCGTCGGGTCGATCCGGTTGCGGTGCAGGAAGTCTCGCGCGTCGTCGTCGAGCTCGGCGCGCCGGTCCAACGCGTACGGCAACCGCTGCTTGATCGTGTGACCGCGGCCGCCGGCGGTCTTGACCTCCAGCACGCACTCCCCCGAGTCCAGATAGGAGCGGGTGCGCACCTTGAAGCGCCGGCGGCGTCCGGTGGCCGCACCCAGATAGGAGTCCAGCGCAGGGGTGTCGAAATAGACCGAGTCGTAGGCGAAGTCGCGCAGGCCGTCGATGACCAGCACCCGCAGCGTCGGCCCCAGGGTGCGGACCGCCTGGCCCACGAGAACCGGGTCGACGATGTACTTCCGGTCCAACCGGGTCTGCAGATCGGCGGCCAGCTGCAGCTCGGTCAGGCCGATGGGCGGCAGTGCGTCCAACGCCGTCCGCACGGTGCGGCTCATCGGGCGGCCGGTCGCAGCGGGGTGGTCACGAACGCCATCGCGTCGTCGGCCGGTACCTCCGGGGAGGGGGTCGCGGCGCCGGTGACCTTGCGGAAGCGGACGTCCACGACGGTCAGATCGCGGACGAGATCCGTGTTCAGGACGACGATCCGCTGCACGGTCGCGCCGAGGAGATCTTCGAGATGACGGATCAGCGCGGCTTCGGAGGTGTAGACCGCGTCCAGGGTGACCTGCTGGTGCCGGTAGGGCGCGTGCATCCGCGGTTGGTCGACGAGCGCGAAGACCCCCACGATCGCGGCGGCCAGGACCGGAGCCAGCCAGCGCGGATCCGGCTGCAGGCCACAGATCAGGCCGAGCGCGAGCGCGGCGAAGTAGTAGGCGACCTCGTCGTGGGAGATTTCCGACGACCGCAGCCGGATGATGGCCAGCACCCCGAACAGACCCAGCCCCACGCCGATTCCGACGTCGACGCCGGCGAGGACGGCACAGACGGCGAGCACGCCGACGTTGAGACCGATGAGAGGCAGGAGCATGTCGCGGCCCCGGTGGCGGCGGTAGTAGACGCCGAAGACGAGAACGGCGATGGCGATCAGATCGACGGCCAGGATGAGCAGGTCGGGCACGGAAAGGCTCCTCGGAGGGTCAGGCCGACGGCGCCGGCGGTTCAGCCGGCATTCGGCGGGGGTTCACCTGGAGATGTCTACGGAGCCCCGCTGTAGGGGAGCTGTGTGGTCGCTGGCAGCCGGCGAAGCGTGTGCATCGCGGCGGATGCGGTCTCAGCATCAGCACAGGTCGGGCTCAGCGTGCGCCGAGTCGCGGGCGGTCAGCTGGAGCAACCACCCCGACCGAAGAGGACGTGCCCTGAATGAAGACCCATGTGTTGCACCGCACCGCCCGTCGCGTGACCGCCGGCGCCACCGCGCTCGTCCTGCTGGTCGCCTGCGGCACTGCCGGTGATCCGGCCGCGATCGCCGGCACCACCTCGTCCTCCTCCTCGACCTCGGGCACGGCATCGGCCACGTCGTCGACGGCAGGCGGTACCGGCCTGTTCGACAGTTCGACCGTGCACACCGTGTCGATCACGTACGACGACGCGGACTACCAGGCGATGATCGCCACTTTCCAGAGCACCGGAGACAAGGAGTGGATCACCGCGACGGTCACCATCGACGGCACCGAATTCACCGACGTCGGTATCAAGCTCAAGGGCAATTCCACACTGCGCGGGCTCCAGGCCGCGGACGGTACCGGCGCCGGCACCGGCGGCGACCTGTCGGTCGACGAGCCGGAGGGATTGCCGTGGCGGATCCGGCTCGACAAGTACGTCGACGGTCAGAACTTCAAGGGTCAGACCGATCTCGTGATCCGCGGCAACAACACGGAGACCAGCCTGAACGAGGCGGTCGCCCTGGAATTGCTGGGCGCGGCGGGGTTGGCGACGGAAGAGGCAGCCAGCACCCGGTTCTCGGTGAACGGCGGCGCACAGACCCTCCGTCTGGTCATCCAGAATCCGACCGACGAGTGGGACGACGAGAACTTCGACGGCGACGGGATCCTCTACAAGGCCGAGGCCGAGGGCGACTACTCCTACCGCGGCGACGACCCGACCGCCTATGCCGAGGCCTTCTCCGTCGAGGCGTCGACCAGCGGCGAGGACGACTACGCGCCTCTCGTGTCGTTCCTCCAGTTCGTCGACGAGTCCGACGATGCGACGTTCGCCGCCGAGCTGACCCAGCACCTGGACGTGACCGCCTTCGCGACCTACCTCGCGATGCAGACGCTGGTGGCGAACGCCGACGACATCGACGGGCCGGGCAACAACTCCTACCTCCGCTGGGACGCGGCCACCGGGGTCTTCACGGTCGTGGCCTGGGACCAGAATCTGTCGTTCGGCGGGATGGGCGGCGGCACGGGTGCCGGGACGGGTCCCGCAGCCGGAATGGGTGGCGGCATGCGGCAGCGTCCGGACCAGGCACCCGCCGGCGGCACCGGCACCGTCGTCCCGCCCACCGACGCGCAGGCTGCGGCCGGGGTACCCGCGGATCGGACGGGCGACGGCATGGGCGGCGGCGCCCGCGGCGGCAACATCCTGTCCGAGCGGTTCCTGGCGAACACCGAGTTCACGGCCCTGTACGACGCCGAAGTGACGCGCCTGACGGCGGACCTCTACGCGAGCGGTACGGCCCAGACCATCCTCGATTCCTGGACCGACGTGCTGACCAGCCAGGCCGGCGACCTCGTCCCCACCGACACCGTCGACGCCGAGGCAGCGCAGATCTCGACGTTCTTCGCCGCGAGCTGACCCCCACCCCCCTGGATCGTGTCGAATTTCGCTCGGCCCACCGGGAGCAGTCCGCCTCGTCCGGCAGGAGAAGGGAAGCGGCGTCAGGCACCGTCGTGGTCATGACCGACGTACTGGTGATCGGGGCCGGGGCACTGCTCGGGCCTGGCCATGGCGCACCCGGTGATCACCGGGTGCGGGGCTGGCTCGAACACGGCGATGCGGTCTTGCGCACCCTCGCGGCAGACCCGACATCCGGCGTGCGGATGCGGCGCGGCCGGCTCTTCGACCCCGGCGAGCCTGAGGCGTCCATCCGCGCAACTACCGTGCCGAACTGCCGCTCGCCGACATGCGTTCCTGCCTCCCGTATCTCGCCGAGCGGCTGCGGCGGGCCGGCGGGGCGATCGAGATCGGCGCGTTCGCCCCCCTCGCCGAGGCTGCCGCGCTGGCACCGGGGTCCCGGCTGCGGATCGAAACCGAGACCCGTCGACCATGCACGGGGGGTGCACCACTACGGGCACGGCCGCAACGGGGTTCAATGGTCCTGGGTACCGCGCGGGACGCGGTGGCCCTCGCCCAGGCCGTGAAGGAGTCCGTCCGATGACCGATCCACGCCGGTCGGGCAACGCCGGCAAGAGTTCCGAACAGATCCTCGCCGAGGCGCTGCGGGCCCGCGCGGGCGGTACCCCGGGACTCGCCGACCGGGCCGCCGCGACGAGTCGACCACTCGCCACCCGGCGGCCGCTGACCCTCGTCCAGGTCGTCCTGGCCGCCACCATCGGTGGCCTGATCCTCGGCATCCTGGTCGCCGTCCTGACCTTGATCTGAGCTCACCCAGCCGCCGACCGGACACGCAGAAATGGGATGTCGCCCGACCGATCGCTGCTGACGAGGACATCAGCGGGCGGGTCTCCTGATGACTCGAGGCGTTGGCCTCCTCGCCCCACGGCAGCGGGCGCTCACGTCCTCATGCGGACAAGCCGCGCGAAATGTCCCCGATGGGCACATCGGGCCTTGGTGCCCCACGAACCGGCCTGTGGATGGGCAGCCCGGAGCGCGTACGCGTGACCTGAACGTGATCTCGTAATCGATTGCGTAATCGGTTACGTACCGCCACACTTCTCCTGACAGACGGCCATGACGGCCGGTCAGGACAAGGAGGTCCGCATGACTCATGATCCGGCGCACCGCAGGGACGCCGTGATGGATGCCGCCCCGGGCACCGCACGCAGCCGTCCGTCGACCAACTCGGTACCACGGTCCCACCCGGCGGCGGGTCACCTGCCCCCGACGATCACCGCCGATCCCGACCAGCTGGCCCACCGGATCCGGACCCTGCTCGGCGACGCGGACAGGTTCATCCTCGGCCTGACGGGCCCGCCCGGGACCGGCAAGTCCACCCTGATCGCCGCGATAGCGGCCGCTCTTGCTCCGCTTTCGGTGGTCATCGTGCCGATGGACGGGTTCCACCTCGCCAACGTCGTGATCCGAGAGACCGGCCGCCAACACCGCAAGGGCGCGATCGACACCTTCGACGCCGCCGGTTACGCCCTTCTGCTGGGCCGACTTCGGCGTCACGACGAATCCGTGGTCTACGCACCCACTTACGTCCGCGCTCTCGAGGAACCCATCGCCGCTGCCGTCGCCGTACCCCGGCAGGCTCGCATCGTGCTCACCGAGGGCAACTATCTGCTGTCCCCCGAACCGCCGTGGACCTCGGCCCGGGCCGCGATGGACCAGGTCTGGTACTTGGACACCCCTCACGACCTGCGGATACGTCGCCTCGTCAGCCGACACATCGACCACGGCAAGAGTCCGGACACCGCCGCCGCCTGGGTCAGCGACTCCGACGAGGTGAACGCCCGGGCGATCGCGGACACCCGCAGCCGCGCCGATCTGATCCTGGCCGGGGCATGACCATCCGAGAACCGCATGTCGCCTACCGCCGGTACTCCCACAAGGGCGGACGATCGGGACGGGCCCCAGGGACGGGGTTGCACTCCGTGCGTCGCGTACCGCTCACAGTAACCTCGAACAGGTACGGACATCAGAATGCCCCTGGGAGGAACCCCGCCATGGTCACCATGCGCGACGTCGCCACCCAGGCCGGCGTCTCCACCGCGACCGTGTCACACGTCCTCAACAACACGCGCAAGGTCAATCCCGATACCGCCGCCGCGGTCCACGAGGCGATGCGTCGTACCGGGTACGTGAACGACGGCGTCGCCCGGGCGATGCGCACCGGGGCCACCCGCACCATCGGCCTGGCGATGTCCGCCATTTCCAATCCATACTTCGGCGACGTCGTACATTCCATCGAGGAACTGCTCACCGCCCAGGACTTCACCCTGCTGCTCGCCGACACCCATGACGATCCGGCCGGTGAGAGACGTGCAGTTGCCGACCTCCTCCGGCACCGGCCGGCCGGCATCATCATC
The DNA here is from genome assembly GCA_963700115.1 of uncultured Actinomycetota bacterium. GTDB lineage: Bacteria > Actinomycetota > Actinomycetes > Mycobacteriales > Nakamurellaceae > Nakamurella. The sequence continues at coordinate 3,531,656 of OY969473.1, forward strand.
GCTCCGTCCGCCGTTCCCGGTGATGTCATCGCCGCGATCGGAACCAGGAAGATTCCCCTGGTGTGCATCGACCGGGTGACCCCGGGAATCGACTCGGTTGGCGTGGAGAACGAAGCCCCGGTCCGGAAGCTCGTCGCGCACCTCATCGAACTGGGTCATCGGCGGATCGTCATGGTGGCCGGTCGGCGCGGGCTCACCACCACCGAGGAACGGGTCCGCGGGTTCACCGACCAGATGGCCGCCTCCGGACTGGCACTGAACCGAGATTCCGTACTGCAGGGTGACTCTCGGGCATCCGGTGCGCTCGACGCTGTCGCTACCGCGGTGCGCGGCCGCACCCCGCCGACGGCGCTGATCATCGGGAACAACCAGATGACCATCGGAGCGATGAGAGCGCTGCGCGGAGCGGGCCGTGCCGTCCCTCGGGACATCGCACTGGTCGCTTTCGACGATTTCGAATGGAGCGACCTGTTCAGTCCCCGCCTCACGACCGTCGCCCAGCCGGAGCGCGAGATGGCGGTGACCGCGGTGTCACTGTTGCTGGATCGCATGGCTGACCCTGAACTGGCGACCCGGCAGATCCGCCTCGAACCCACGTTGCAACACCGCGACTCGTGCGGCTGCGACCACCCCGGAGAACCACTCTGATCGCCGCGTCGACCCGCTGAGCTGACGTCCCACTTCGCCTGGTTTCACCGCCCGGCCGTCCACCCCCATCGGCAGCGCCCCTGACGAGCATCTCCGCAGCACCCCGGCCGTTCCGCCGCCCCGGTCATGGCCGGCTCTCTGCCCTTCACGAGCGTCCTCCCTGAGGCGATCTCCTGCTGAATGGGCCAGAATCACGCCCCTCGGGGCGCACATCCTGCCGGCTGTTTCCGCCGCTCGCTGTTCTCGGTCATCAATGCACGAACGAACCCGAAGGGACCGGCATGAAGCGCGCCCACCACTCAGCGGCCGACGGCCAACACAGCTACCTTTCGACGGGCGGCGCGTCGCCGCCCAGGGACCTCTCGTCCCGCGCGGAACGGGGGCCACCGAGGATGCATATCCGCATCCGAGTTTTGCAATTCGACGACCAGCGCGCCCTGGTCGATTCCCGAACACATCCGGCGCTCCCCGTTCGATCGAAGGAAAGCCCATGAACAGCAGCACATCCAGGTTGCGCACCCGAGTAGTACCCCTCGGGTTGCTCACGGTCACAGCCCTGGTGGTCACGGCCTGTGGTGGCGGCACCACGACCACCGCGTCCACGTCGAGCACGACCCAGACCTCCGCCACCACCTCGGCCACGACCAGCAGCACCACGGGGACTGACTCAGCCGAAGCTCCGAGCGAGTCGAGCCTGGTGGTCCCCACCGGGGACACCGTCAAGGTCACGCTGATCACCAAGGACTCGATCAACCCGTTCTTCGTGGCGATGCAGGAAGGTGCGCAGAAGGCCGCGGATGCGAACAACGTCGACCTGAGCATCGCAGCGGGCAAGGAGGACGGCGACGAGGACGGACAGGTCCAGGCCATCGAGAACGCCGTTTCGCGCGGCGATCAGGGCATCCTCATCGTCCCCAACGGGCCCGGGGTGAACCCGGCCATCGGCAAGGCCCGGGATGCGGGCCTGTTCGTGATCGCCCTGGACACCCCGCCCGACCCGGCTGACACCGTCGACATCACCTTTGCCACCGACAACTTCAAGGCGGGTGAACTGATCGGGCAGTGGGCTGCCGCCCAGCTCGACGGAAAGCCTGCCACCATCGCCCTTCTCGACATCTTCAACGACAAGATCGTGTCGGTGGACTACAACCGCGATCAGGGCTTTCTGACCGGCATGGGTATCGACGTGAAGGACAAGGCCGTCAACGGCGACGAAGACGCCACCGGTACCTACTCCGGCGGCGACTACACGATCGTCTGCAACGAGCCCACCAGCGGCACCGCCGACGGCGGCAAGACCGCGATGGAAGCCTGCCTGGCGAAAAATCCTGACATCAACGTCGTCTACACCGTCAACGAACCGGCTGCCGTCGGGGCGTCGTCGGCGCTGGAGGCGGCCGGCAACACCGGTGCCCTGATCGTCTCGGTCGACGGCGGGTGCGACGGGGTCGCCAACGTCAAGTCCGGGGTCATCGGCGCCACCTCGCAGCAGTACCCGTTGCGGATGGCCCAGATCGGCGTCGATGCCATCACCACCATCGCTCGCGGTGGCGAAAAGCCAGCTGTCACCTCAGGTCTGGACTTCTACGACACCGGCGTGTCGCTGGTGACCGACACCCCTGCAGAAGGGGTCGACAGCATCACCAGTGATGAGGGCACCGCTCTCTGCTGGGGCTGATCGGCAGGCGTCGCGACGGTCGGTTCCGGGCTCCCGGAGCCTGGGACCGACCGTCGTGCCCTATCCGCCCACACCGTTCGCACGCTCATCCGTCCCCATCCGGCGGCAACAGCGCGGCACCGGCAGCCACCGGGAGCCGGCCAAGGAGACCCCGTGACCAGTCCATCCACCATCGGTGAACCACACCCGCCGACGAGCGCCGCCGAGCAGTTCGCGCAGCGTCGACAGTCCCCCGCACAACGCATTCAGCACCTGCTGCACTCACACCCGTCGATCAGCCCCCTGCTGGTCCTCATCCTGGCGTTCGTCGTCTTCACCATCATCAACCCGAGATTGGCTTCTGCCGGGAACATCTCGACCATCCTGCAGCAGGTGGCCGTGATCGCTGCGCTGGCCGTGGGGCAGACGCTGGTGATCCTGACCGCCGGGATCGACCTGTCCGTCGGCGCCGCGACCATCTTCGCCATGCTCATCATGGCCAACCTGGCCGCAGACAACGGCCTCCCGGGATTTCTGGCGTTGTTCGTCGGCGTGGCCGTCGGGGCGGTCTGCGGATTCCTCAACGGCGTGCTCGTCACCCGGCTGAAGCTGCCCCCCTTCATCGTCACGTTGGGCACCCTGAGCATCTTCACCGCGATCGGCCTGCTGTACTCCGCAGGCAAGAGCGTCCAGGCCAAGGACATGCCCGACGTGCTGAACTGGACGGGGACCATCATCGCGATCGGCGGGTTCCGGATCACCACCGGCGTGCTGCTGGTGATCGCACTGGCGGTGGTGGTGGCATTCGCACTCGGCCAGACCGCCTGGGGGCGACATGTCTTCGCCGTGGGCGACGACATGGAAGGGGCCCGGCTCGCCGGGATCCGGGTGAACCGGGTACTGCTGAGCGTCTACACCGTCGCCGGGCTCATCTACGGCATCACCGCCTGGATCCTCATCGGGCGGGCCGGCACCGCCAGCCCGAACGCGATCGTCGACGCGAATCTCGAGAGCATCACCGCTGTCGTCATCGGCGGCACCAGCCTCTTCGGCGGACGCGGAGCGATCGTCGGCACGATGTTGGGAGCGCTCATCGTCTACGTGTTCCGCAGCGGATTGTCCCTGGCGGGCGTCGACGACCAGTGGCGCGTGCTGGCCATCGGGGTGCTCATCATCGCCGCCGTCTCCATCGATCAGTGGATCCGGAAAGTGAAGGCCTGATATGACCACCGCACCCGTGAAGCACCCCAGCACGGCCGCACCGAACACGGAGCCTCCCGTGCTCGCGGGCCGCAACCTCATCAAGACATTCGGTCGGGTCATCGGTCTCGACGGTGTCGACATCGACCTGTACCCGGGCGAAGTGCTGGCCATCATCGGCGACAACGGCGCCGGAAAGTCCACCCTGGTGAAGGCCCTCACCGGCGCCTTGACGCCGGACTCCGGGGAGATCCTCCTCAACGGGCGTCCCGCCGATTTCCGCACCCCGATGGACGCCCGGGCGGCCGGTGTCGAGACCGTCTACCAGACCTTGGCCGTCGCGCCGGCCCTGGACATCGCCAGCAACCTGTACCTGGGGCGCGAGGAACGGCTGCCGGGCTTCCGCGGCAGCGCCCTCCGGATGCTGGACAAGAAGGGCATGAAACAGAAGGCCGGGGTGTCGATGGCCGAACTGGGTGTCGGCACGATCCAGAACATGGGTCAAGCGGTGGAAACCCTTTCCGGCGGTCAGCGCCAGGCCGTCGCGGTCGCCCGAGCTGCGGCCTTCGCCACCACGTTCGTCGTCCTCGACGAACCGACCGCCGCGCTCGGGGTCAAGGAGACCAGACAGGTGCTCAGCCTGATCCTCAAGGTCAAGGCCAAGGGCCTGCCCATCATCCTCATCAGCCACAACATGCCCAACGTGTTCGAGGTGGCCGACCGCATCCACATCGCCCGGCTCGGCGGTTGCGCGGGCATCATCACCCCGCAGTCACACACGCCCACCGAGGCCGTCGCGATCATGACCGGAGCGGCGACCCTGCAATCGGGTTGAGCACATCCGCACCGACCCCGCGGCAGATCGTGGACCGGCGGGACTCGCCCCCGGCGGGAACCACCGACCTGCACGACGACGAAACGCCGGGCCGCTCGACGTGAGCGGCCCGGCGTCCGGGGTCATCCGTCGGGTGTGGGGACCCGAGGTCGATCAGGTACGGCCGGGGCGGTCCTCGGTGGCCACCGCGACAGCGGCGGCGGCGGCACCCTCGGCCCGGTCGGCCGGCGTGTGCGGGTGCTCGATGCTGTCGACGATGTCGTGGCGATCGTGGGCCTGCAACTCCGCGTCCTCCAGCATCTCCTCCTCCTCGGGCGGCAGCGGCTTGCGCAGCGACAGCACGATCGAAAGGGTCAGTGCGACGACGATGACCGCCAGCGAGACCAGCGACGGGATCTCCGGGATGGAGGTCGAGATCGTCTTGTGGCCGGCCTGCAGGAACAACTTCACGCCGATGAAGGCGAGGATGAACGCCAGGCCCTTGCTGAGCAGGTGGAACTTCTTCAGCATGCCGGCGAGCAGGAAGTACAGGGCACGCAGACCCAGGATGGCGAAGGCGTTGCTGGAGTAGACGATGAACGGATCGCTGCTGACGGCCAGCACGGCGGGAACGCTGTCGACGGCGAAGATCAGGTCCGCAGCCTCGATGGCGACCACGACCGCGAGTAGCGGGGTGGCGATGCGCTTGCCCGCCTCCTTGTAGAAGAACTTCGTGCCGCGGTACTCGTCGGAGACGGGGACGATCTTGCGGAGCAGGCGCACCGCGAAGCTCTTGCCCGGGTCCATCGACTCGTCGTCGTCCTTGAGCATCTTGATCGCGCTGTAGATGAGGATGGCGCCGAAGACGAACAGCACCGCGGTGAACTTGGTGACGATGGCGACGCCGGCGGCGAGGAAGATGCCGCGGAAAACCAGCGCGCCGATGACGCCGTAGAACAGCACCCGGTGCTGGTATTCACGGGGCACCTTGAAGTAGCCGAAGATCAGCGCGAAGACGAAGAGGTTGTCGACGCTCAGGGACTTCTCGAGCAGCCACGCAGTGGTGAAGTCGATCGCCGCGCCGCCGCCCAGGGTCAACCAGACGACCACGGCGAAGATCAGCGACAGACCGACCCAGACGCCGCTCCAGATTGCGGCTTCCTTGAAGTTGATGACGTGCGCACCCCGATGGGCGAGCAGGTCGATGGCCAGCATGATGACGATCACGGCGCCGAAAGCGGCCCAGGCCCAGAGGGGAACGTTCACGGGAGTCCTTCACAGTGGGATCGTCGGTGCGATCTCGGGAGTCGATGCGCAGCAGACCTCGCTGCGATGACTCCAGAGTTCTCTTCCTTCGGCTGCCCAACCATGAACATTTCCCTACAAGCTGCGCCCTTTTCGTTGCCGAACCCCGGCAAGTTCACTCCGAACATGGCAAACGCGTGTCAAGGGGTTCGGAAGTGTGTGCGCGCTCTCCGCCGCGGGCGGTGTTTCATCGGGCCGCGTTCTTGACGAACTCCTCACGGCGTCCGTCGCCATCCCGGTCGCCGGTCAGATAGCCGCCGCGGACGTGCCGGCGGGTCGTGACGTCATCGGTCGCCCGCGCAGCGGAATGCCACAGGTAGGCGTCGTGCAGGATCACGTCGCCACGCTCGGTGTAGACCGGGATCTCGCCACGGATCTTCTCGAAACCCAACGGCATGGTGAACGGCGGCTCCGCTGCCGTCCAGCCGCCGGTCGGGCGGGCGTCGGCGGGCACCGGGGCGTTGTTGATGTTGCGGTAGGGCGCCGGCGTCGCCCAGCGGTGACTGCCGGGCACCACCCGCAGGAAACCGTTGGCCGGGCTGGTCGCGTCGACGTGGACGGTGAACGCCGTCGACGGCCAGATGTCGAGATTGGGTGCGGCCTGCCAGTCGGAGTGCCAGCCGATCCGGGTGTAGCCGCTCTCCCGGCCGGGGCGGGCGTCCTGGTAGACCACACCGGCCCGGCTCACGTCGTTGAGCCAGCAGTCGGGTCCGAGGATCTCCCGCAGGATCGCCACCATCGCCGGATGGCTGGTCGCCGCCCGCACGGCGGGCGACAACTCGTTGACGTACTCGACGTAGTTGGCGAACTTCCCGGCCTTGCTCGCGTCGTCCAGGAACACCGTCGACCCGTGCTTGGCGGGGAGCTCACCGGCGACGACCTGCCGTTGCGCGGTCACGCACTCCGACTCCATCCGGTCCACCAGGTCCCCGTCGAAGATGTCCCGGAGGACGACGAAGCCATACATGCGGTAGTGGGCCACGATCTCGTCGTGGCGGTCGACGGTGAAGACGCCGGGATCGGTGAGCAGGGACAACGCGAGGTCGGTGGGCATCACCCGACGGTAGGAGGGCGGGATTTCGGGGCGGTGACGGTGCGGCAGCGACGCCGTTACCGGCTGGAACCCGGAATCACGCCGGGTACCGTGGCGTTGAGGTGATGAGCGTCAGCGACAAGCCCTGGCTGGCTGACCGGCAACCTCTGCGACGACGGGGTGCTCCAGGAGAACCACCTGACCGGACGTCGACCGACACCGGCAACGTCGTGACCGGATGACACCGTCCGGGCCCGTCCCTGGAGATGTCCCGTGGCTGCGCTGTTCACCTTTCCCAACCCGGTCAACGAGAAGGCCGCCCGGACCGTCGCCGGCCTCGTCGTCCTGCTGACGATCGCCGTGCTGATCACCGGCAGCCCATGGCTGCTCGCGCTGCTCGCGCTCGGATTCCTCGCGCGGGTGGCCGCTGGGCCGCGATTCTCACTCTTCGGCCGCCTCGCCACGCAGGTCATCGCGCCGCGGTTGGGCCCGGCGGTTCTCGTTCCGGGACCGCCGAAGCGGTTCGCGCAGGCGATCGGGGCGACGCTGTCGGTCGCGGCGCTCGGCTGTCACCTGGCCGGCGCGCCCACCGCCGCCTGGGTGCTGGTCGGGATGATCACGGTGGCCGCGACGCTCGAATCCGTGTTCGCGCTCTGCCTCGGCTGTGTCGCGTTCGGCCGACTGCAGGCCATCGGCCTCATCCCGGCATCCGTGTGCGACGCCTGCAACGACCTCCGGTCGCGGCGGCCGGCGGCCACGTCCTGACCGTCAGGTCTTTTCCGGCCAGCCCAGCAGCCGGGCTCCGGTGACCGCGGTCTGCAGCTCGAACCGCTGCGCGGGATCGGCGGGGTCACGACCGGTGAGCTCCGCGATCTTGGCCAGCCGGTAGGTCAGCGCGCGCACCGAGAGGTGCAGCGACCGCCCCGCCAGCGAGGCGTTGCCACCAGCGGTGAAATACGCCTCCAGGGTCTGCAGCATCGGCTCGACGCCGCCGCGGGCGTGCACCAGTGGCGCCAGCACCGTCTCGACCAGCTCCGACATCGCGGCCCGGTCACGGACCAGCACCCGGTGCATCAGCAGGTCGGCGGCGTCCAGCACCTGCGCGGTGCCCCCGAGCTGCGCGCCCAGTTCGAGCGCCTCGAGCGCCTGCTCGTACGAGGCGCGCACTCCGCCCGGTCCCTGGTGCGCCCGGCCGACCCCCATCCGCCAGGTACCGACTGCGGCGGTCCGGCGCAGGTTGACGCCCTCCCCCGGCTCGGCCGGCAAGCTGCCGGTGAGACCGGCGATGACCTCGTCGATCGCCGCCCGGTCGGGAGCGGCGAACACCACGACCAGGAGGCCGTCCTTGGTGGTGACCAGCGCGTCGGCGTCGGCACTGCCCCCCTGGATGGCCCGCTCCAGCAGTGTCGTCAGCGGTGAGCTGTCGTTGAAGTCCCGTTCGGCGCGGATCACGATGACGGCTTGCGGCCCGACCAGGCTCAGGCCGAAGAGACCGGCCCGCTGCACCAGGTTGGGCAACGCCTGGGCACCACCGATGAGCAGGTCGTCGACGAACTCGCGGCGGGCGGCGACCTGCGAGCGGACGAGATCGCGGCGGGCCAGCTGAAAGCCCTCCATCAGCACAGCGACCGCGTCATCGACGGATCGCAGCATCACCTCACCGGCCCGGACGACCGCCGCCGGATCGTCCTGGGCGGCGGTGACCTCGGGCAGGTGCCGCCACAACCGCCAGGCCGCCGAGAGATACAGGTCCACGAGCGCCCGGGGCGGCACCCCGCGGTCGGCGGCGCGGCGCCCGGCGTCGCGGAAGCGGCTCAGCGACGCCCGGTCGAGCCGGCGGTCCGACGCCACCGCCTCGATCAGGACGGGCAGGAAATCGTCCAGCAGCCCGTCGTCCACGCCGCCGGCGTCGGCGGCTGCGCCGGCGCCGATGTCGGTCAAGGGCGGGTCCTGCGACACGCTGACTCCCTGGCTCGGCGGCGGCGACGGGGGCGTCGCCGATGAGCAAGCTACCGGCTCGGCCCCGTCGGCACCGTCCCACCGCGGCGGCACGGCCGATCTCACGCTGCGTCATCGGGCCCGGCGACCGGGGGAACCGCAGGTTGCTCGGGTGTGGCCTTCCTCGCCAAGCCCCCGCTCAGCCGGGTCGCTCCGCCATACTGATCGACGATGATGACGACTGAACTCGCCCTCCTGCCCGGCTGGCTGGACCCCTCGAACCTGATCTCCTCGCTGGGATCGTGGGCGGTGGTCGGCGTCCTGCTGATCATCTTCGCCGAGTGCGGAATCCTGATCGGCTTCTTCCTCCCCGGTGACACTCTGCTCTTCCTGGCCGGCCTGCTGGTCGCGCAAGGTGCGAGTGGAATCGACATCAACATCTGGTTGTTCGTCGCCCTGTTGGCGCTGGCCGCTTTCATCGGCAACGTCGTCGGCTACTGGATCGGCTTCAAGGTCGGTCCCGCCGTCTTCAGCCGTCCCGACGCGAGGTTCCTGCGGAAGGAGCACATCGACCGGTCCGCGGCGTTCTTCGAGAAGTACGGGAAGATCACCGTCGTCCTGGCCCGCTTCGTGCCCATCGTGCGCACGGTGGCCACCGTGATGGCCGGCGCGTCGAAGATGGACCGCAAGATCTACCTGACCTATTCCGCCATCGGCGGCGTCATCTGGGTCGGCACCGTGACCCTGGCCGGTTACTTCCTCGGGCAGATCGCCTTCATCCGGGAGAACGTCGACCTCATCTTCGTCGCCGCGGTGGCGGTCGTCGTGCTCGGCCTCACCGTCCCGGCCGTCATGCACCTGTTGCAGCGCCACAAGAAGGGCATCACCCCCGCAGAGTCCGATGCGGCCGTGGACGAAGCGGCCGACGGTATCGCCGAGAGCGACCCCAAGACCGTCTGATCCGCCGAGACGCGAGAACCCCCGAGCCGACGGCTCGGGGGTTCTGTCGTCCTGTCCAGGATCAGCGAGTGGTGCACCAGCCGTCCGGCAGGCTGACCGCGATCCCGAGGAAAGTCGTCGCCTCACGGGTGGTCGGGTTGTCCACCGCACCAGCGGCGGAGTCGCACGCCTGGCCCTGCACCTCCTCGGCGTAGCTCACCACTTTGTCGCGCTGCTGCCAGGCGACGAACACCAGCACCGCGGCGACGACCAGGCTGATGATCTTGCCGATGATCTTGCGGATCACGATGGCCATCAGCAGGCCGATCACCGCGATCGCGATGATGGCCACCATCGCCACGGTCTTCACGGTTTCCAGGTTCACGGCTGTGAGGATAACCGGCGGAGCTGGGCGTTCCGGGTACGCCGGACCCGACCGGCGAGGTCAGCCGGGTGGCGGTCCGGCGTGGTCGCGAATCCAGGAGTGCATGACGATGCCGGCGGCCACCCCGACGTTGATCGAGCGGGTCGAGCCGAACTGGGCGATCGCCACGTGCAGGTCGGCGGCGTCGGTGGCCTCGGCGCTCAACCCCGGTCCTTCCGCCCCGAACAGCAGCACCGCCCGCTCGGGCAGGCGGGTGCGTTCCAGCGGAACAGCGCCCGGCAGGTTGTCGACCGCAACCAGCGTCAGGCCGCGGGCCCGGACGTCGGCGACGAGCTCGGCGACCGTCGGGTGGTGCGCCAGATGCTGGTAGCGATCGGTGACCATGGCGCCTCGGCGGTTCCACCGGCGGCGACCGACGATGTGCACCCGGGCGGCGGCGAAGGCGTTCGCCGTCCGGACGACCGTGCCGATGTTGTGGTCGTGTCCCAGGTTCTCGATCGCCACCTCGAACGGGAAGCGGACCGTGTCCAGGTCGGCGACGATCGCTTCCCGGCGCCAGTACCGGTAGCGGTCGACGACATTGCGCCGGTCGCCGGCCGCCAGCAACCCGGGATCGAGCCGGTCGTCGGCCGGCCACGGCTCCGGGTGCGGCCCGACGCCGACGTCCGCGCCCGACTGCTCCCACTCGGTCGGGCCGACCGGCTCCGCGGCCGCGGTGTCCGGGCCGGCGGGCCCCGCCGACGGGGCGGCACCCGTCACCGGGTCACTGGGGTTGGTCGCCGAGGCCGATGTCGGCCCGGCTCAGCACGCTGCGGTAGGCGATCCCGGCGTCGGCGAAGACTCCGGCCGCCTCGCCGCCACGGTCCAGGATGGTGGCCACCCCGACCACCTCGGCACCGGCCTCACGGACCGCGGTGACCGCCGTCATCGGCGAGCCGCCGGTGGTCGTGGTGTCCTCGACGATCAACACCCTGCGGCCCACGATGTCCGGGCCCTCGACCTGGCGCTGCATGCCGTGGCCCTTCGCCGCCTTGCGCACGACGAAGGCGTTCAACGGCCGGCCGGCGGCGTGCATCATCGCGGTCGCGACCGGGTCGGCGCCGAGGGTCAGACCGCCCGCGGCGACGTAGTCCCAGTCGGCCGTCAGCTCGCGCAGCAGCCGCCCGACCAGCGGTGACGCCTCGTGGTGCAGGCTGATCCGGCGCAGGTCGACGTAGTAGTCGGCCTCCCGCCCGGAGGACAGGACGACACGACCCCGCACCACGGCCAGCTCGGCGACGAGTGCGGCGAGGCGCTGCTTGGTGGCCGGATCGACGGGCGGGGCACCGTTGGCGGAGGTCACCGGAACAGCTTGGCACAGGCCCGCCGTCATTCCCGCGCTCGGTACACCGCCCGGCTCAGCGCCCGTACGGCCGGCAGTGGCAGTACCCGGGTGATCCCGACGAGGGTCTTGTAGAGCGGCCCCGGGACCGAGACGAGCCGGCCACGCCGCAGATCGGCCAGCGATCCGGCGACCACCGTGTCCACGTCCAGGTACGCGACACCCGGCACCCGGCCGAGGGCGATCCCGGCGCGGTCGTGGAACTCCGTGCGGACGAGGCCCGGGCAGAGTGCCTGGACCCGGACGCCGCTGCCGCGCAGGGTCATCGCCAGCCCCTCGGTGAACGCGACGACCCACGCCTTGGACGCCGCGTAGCTGGCCCCCGGATTCGGGAAGAGCCCGGCCACCGACGCCACGTTGACGACCGCGCCGCTCCCCCGGGCCGTCATCGACGGGAGCACGGCGTGGGTCAGCTGCAGTACCGCGGCGACGTTCAGCTCGAGTTGCCCGCGGAGCGCGGCGGCGTCGACCTCGAGGAACGGCCGGCCGAGCCCGGTGCCGGCGTTGTTGACCAGCAGCTCCACCGGTCGGTCCGGATCGGTCAGCCTCGCGCAGACCCGGTCCCGGTCGGCGGACGCGGTCAGGTCCGCGGCGAGCACCTCGACGGACGCGGCACCGTCGGCGGTCAGGCCGGGCACCGCAGCCGCCAACCGGTCGGCGTCGCGAGCGACGAGAACGAGGCCGTGACCGCGGGCCGCGAGGGCCCGGGCGAAGCCGGCGCCGATCCCGGCGGTGGCGCCGGTGACGAGGGCCGTGCCGGGGGGCGGGGTTCCGTCAGGACGTCGGGCATCCGGGTTGCGCATACACCGACCGTAGCGAGCGACGGTGACGTCGTGGCTGCGCCTCCGTTCGGCGGTCGCCGGCCACGGACAGGTGGGAGTGGTGTGATCGCGTGGCTACGCTGAGCGGGCCGGTCTGCTGTCGGGCCGCACCGCCGACGGCGATGACCGACCGGTATCGGTGTGGGGCTTCGGTGGTGGTCCGCGGCGCCGAACCGGCGGTGGGGTCCGGAGGTGGGAGGTGGCCGCGTGACGACGTCCGACACGTTCGCGACCGACGCCGACCTCGACGACGACCTCGGGAGTTGGCAGGCCCGACCCTCACCGCAGCATCCGCACCTCGCCTTCCTGATGGGCGGCAGCCTGCTCCTCATCGTGCTGGCGTGTATGGCGCCGGTGTTCGTGGTGGACAACGTCCGTGACGGTGAACCGCGGTTCTGGCTGGTGATCGCCGCGGTGGTGGCGCTCGGCTGCGGTCTGGGGCCGTTCCTCACCCACCGGCTGCAGAACCTGCCGTACGTGGTCGCCGCCCTCATCACCATGGACCTGCTGCCGTTGGCGCTCACGGCAACGCTCCGGGAGGAGTCACCGGTCCGGCCGTGGAGTGCACTGATCCTCATCCCGGTGCTGATCGCCGCCGCCACCCTCGACCGGCGGCTCTACCGGGCCGAGCTGGCCGCCGGGTGTCTGATCGGGACCACCATCATGGTCATCTGGGCGGAAAGACCCGGCGAGCGGGTCCTGACCTGCATCGCCTTCATCTTCTTCATGATCGTCTGCGCGAGCCTCGCCCGGCAGGACCGGGCCGCGCTGGACCTGCGCTTCCGGCAGTGGCAGCGGCTGTCCCGGGTGGACGAACTCACCGGGCTGCTGAACCGGCGGGGGTTCGTCGCGCATTTTCCCGAGGTCCGGCGGGAGTGCCTCGAGACCGGTACCACCATCGGCGTCGTGATGATCGACATCGACCACTTCAGCCGCATCAACGCCGAGCGCGGTCACGCCTACGGTGACGCGGTGCTGCGCGGACTGTGCGACGTGGTCTCGGACCTGCCGGAGGTCGCCGAAGGTCTGGTCGCGCGGATCGGCGGCGAAGAACTGTTGGTCGTCGTGCCGCGCCCGGCCGAGTCCACAGCGATCGCGCTGCGGGCGGCGTTGGCCCGGGCCCAGGTGCATCCGGGACTCACGGTCAGCATGGGCATCTGCGACGCCGATCCCCGGAGTTGCGGCGACACCGAGGCGATGTGGCGGCTGGTCAATCTGGCTGACGCGGCGATGTACCGGGCGAAGCAGCGCGGCCGGAACCGCTTCGTGCGGGCAGGTGGCGCGGGCGACGACGGCGGTGCCGGGGTCGTGGTGCCGGCGGCCGGGTCGACGGCAGCGGATGAGCGCGTGAGCCGCCCGGTGCCGCCGCGGCTGACTCCCCGCCCGGCGGGCCCGGTGCCGCCGTTCCCGCTGCCCGGTCCGGTCCCGACCGACACGTCCGACGACGGCGACGATCGCCTGTTCGGGGCCTATTGCCTGGTCTTCGCCGCGATCGGGGCGCTCGCTCATCACCTCGCAGTGGCGGTCGACCCCGGCTCCCGCTGGATCCCGGTGTACCTGGTCGGCCTGGTGTTGATGGCGGTGCTCGGCTCGATCGCCGTCATCCGGGGGCGGCCCACCCCGCCGCTGCTGACCGGCATCACGTGCGTGGCCATCGAGGTGTGCACGCTCAGCGCGGTGCTGGCCACCAGCGACCTCGAGTACCGGCTGATGATCATCTGCGTCCTGACGGTGCCCGTGCTGGTGTCCGCGCACGCGATGCCGCTGCCCTGGCTGGGCGGTCAGCTGGTGCTGGTGTTCTTCGGCGTCGGGCTGGCCGCGTCGGTCCCCGACGACCCGATCGCGGCCGAGTGGTTGCACCTGACGTTCAGCCTCACCGCCGTGCTCTGTGCCGCACCAGGGGTGCTGTTCTGGCTGCGGCAACGCCGGGAACGGGCCAACACCCGGCTGCGCCGGCTTGTCTCCATCGATCCGCTGACGGGCGTGCACAACCGACCGGGTCTGGCACACGGGGCGCTGGGCGGGGCCGGCGACGAGGTCCGGGTGCTGGCGTTCAACGTGGTGGGCTTCAAGTTGCTCAACGACACCTACGGTCACGTCTTCGGCGACGCGGTGCTGGTCCAGGTGGCGCGCACGCTGGCGACCGCGGTGGCGGCGACCGCACTGCCGGCGGCCGCCGGTGCCGGATTCCGGGTCCCGGTCGTGGGCCGGACCGGGGGCGACCGTTTCGTGGTGGCCGCTCCCGAACCGATCGACCCGGCGCTGCGCGACCGGATCTTGCGCAACCTGCAGGCCTTTCCGGCCGAGGTCGTGGTGGCCACCGGCGAGGCCTGCGGGGTGGCCGGCACCGCGGCCGAACTCTGGGCCTTGATCGCCGCCGCGGAGGCGGCGCTGGTGCGCCCGACCCCGTCACGACGACCCGGCTCCGGTGGGGTCACCACCGGGCCGGGCCGCTGACGGGGGTTTTCGTCGTCAGACGATCAGGCGCTTGCCTGCACCGACGACCAGTCCGTCGACACCGTCGACGACGTCCACCACGACGGTGTCGCCGTCCCGGATCTCACCGGCCAGCAGCTTGCGGGCGAGCTGGTCGCCGATCGAGGACTGGACCAGCCGGCGCAGGGGCCGGGCCCCGTACAGCAGGTCGAAGCCGTGCATTCCCAGCCATTCCAGCGCCGACCGCCGGACGTCCAGGGTCAGCCGCCGGCCGGCCAGCCGCTTGGCCAGCGCCGCGACCTGGATGTCGACGATGGCCACGAGGTCATCGATGGTCAGCGCGTCGAAGATCACCATGTCGTCGAGCCGGTTGAGGAACTCCGGCTTGAACGACCGGCGCACCACGTCCATGACGGCGTCGTGCTTCTGGGGGTCCGACAGCGCCGGGTCGATCAGCGCCGCCGAACCGAGGTTGGAGGTCAGGATCAGGATGGTGTTGCGGAAGTCCACCGTCCGGCCCTGACCGTCGGTGAGCCGACCGTCGTCGAGCACCTGCAGCAGCACGTCGAAGACGTCCGGGTGCGCCTTCTCGACCTCGTCGAGCAGCACCACCGTGTACGGCCGCCGCCGCACCGCCTCGGTCAGCTGCCCGCCCTGGTCGTAGCCGACGTAGCCGGGCGGCGCACCGACGAGCCGGGCCACCGAATGCTTCTCGGCGTACTCACTCATGTCGATGCGGACCATCGCCCGCGGATCGTCGAAGAGGAAGTCGGCCAGCGCCTTCGCGAGCTCCGTCTTGCCGACGCCGGTCGGGCCCGAGGAACAGGAACGATCCGGTCGGCCGGTCGGGGTCGGAGATCCCGGCCCGGGCCCGGCGCACGGCGTCGGAAACGGCGCGTACGGCCTGCTTCTGACCCACCACCCGGCGGACCAGCTCGTCCTCCATGCGCAGCAGCTTGGCGGTCTCGCCCTCGAGCAGCCGGCCGGCCGGAATGCCCGTCCAGGCGGAGATGACGGTGGCGATGTCGTCGGCGCCGACCTCTTCGCTGATCATCGGCACGCCGTCGGTCGGTACCGGCTCGATGGCCGCTTCGGCGAGTTCCCGCTCGAGCACCGGGATCTGGCCGTAGAGCAGCTCCGACGCCCTCGCGAGATCACCTTCACGTTGAGCCTTCTCGGCGGCGATCCGGGCCTCGTCCACCTTCTTCTTCAGCTCACCGACCCGGTTCAAGCCGGTCTTCTCCCGCTCCCAGCGGGAGTTCAGCTCACCCAACTGCTCGTTGCGGTCGGCCAGATCCCGACGGAGCCTCGCCAGCCGCTCCACCGACGACGGATCCGACTCCTTCTCCAGGGCCAGCTCTTCCATCTTCAGTCGGTCGACAGCTCTGCTGAGCTCGTCGATCTCGACCGGCCGCGAGTCGATCTCCATCCGCAGCCGGGACGCCGCCTCGTCGATGAGGTCGATGGCCTTGTCCGGCAGGAAGCGCGCGGTGATGTAACGATCAGACAGCGTCGCCGCGGCGAAAACTGCGGCGTCGGAGATGCGGACACCGTGATGCGCCTCGTAGCGCTCTTTGAGACCCCGCAGGATGCCGATGGTGTCCTCCACCGTCGGCTCCCCGACGAAGACCTGCTGGAAGCGGCGCTCCAACGCCGGGTCCTTCTCGATGTGGCTGCGGTACTCGTCCAGCGTGGTGGCACCGACCATCCGCAGCTCGCCGCGGGCGAGCATCGGCTTGAGCATGTTGCCGGCGTCCATCGCACCCTCACCGGTGGCACCGGCCCCGACGACCGTGTGCAACTCGTCGATGAACGTGACGACCTGGCCGTTGGACCCGGTGATCTCCTCCAGGACAGCCTTCAGCCGCTCCTCGAACTCACCGCGGTACTTCGCACCGGCGATCATCGCGCCGAGGTCCAGCGAGATCAACCGCTTGCCGCGCAACGACTCCGGGACGTCGCCGGCCACGATGCGCTGGGCGAGACCCTCGACGACGGCCGTCTTGCCCACACCGGGCTCGCCGATCAGCACCGGATTGTTCTTGGTGCGTCGGGACAGGACCTGGACCACTCGCCGGATCTCGGCGTCACGGCCGATGACCGGGTCGATCTTGCCCTCGCGGGCCCGCTCGGTGAGATCGATGCCGTACTTGGACAGCGCCTGGTAGCTGCCCTCCGGATCGGGCGAGGTGATCTTGCGATCGCCGCCGCGGACTGTCGGGAAGGCGGCGATGACGGCATCCTCGGTCACCCCGGCGGCGTTGAGGAGCGGCGGCGGTGTCGGTGGTGCGGCGGGCCAGCGCGGCCAGCAGGTGCTCGGTCGACAGGTATTCGTCACCGGTGGTGCGCATGATCTGTTCGGCGGCGGTGAGGACGTTGGCCAGCGCCTGGGACAGCTGCGGCGTGGCGACCGTGCTGCCGGAGGCGCGAACAAACCGGTCGAGTGCGGTCTTCACCTGTGCGGCGATGGCGGCCGGGTCCGCGCCGAGACTGCGCAGCAGTTCGGGTGCGGTGGACCCCTGCACCGTGAGCAGTGACGTGAGCAGGTGGGCGGGCTCGACGGTCGCGTTGCCCGCAGTCGTGGCGGTCGTGATGGCGTCCGCGAGGACCTCGCGGCTGCGGGTGGTGAGCAGGTCGGTGTTCATGAGCCCCTCGGTCAGCTGTGTGCGGTCGTTCCGTGCCCGGCCTGAGTGTCGGTCGGGCGACAAGTTGAGTGTACCCGACTCATGTCTGAGGGGCCAGGGTGTGGTGCGTTCACCAGACTGGACACCTGCAACGGCGGCGTGTTCGGCCGGGTCGCCCTGCCGACACCCCGCGTTCCCGGAACGTTTGGTGTTTGCCATTCGGACGCTGTACCAAGATGCGATGACCGCTTCCGGGATGTCCCGCCATCAGGAGATCGAGGTCAAGCTCGAAGCCGGCAGCGACTTCTCGGTGCCCGACCTCGGTTCGATCCGCGGTGTCGCCGCGGTGTCCGATCCGGTCGTCCACGAGCTGGACGCGACCTACTACGACACCGCTCGAGCTCGACCTGTTGCAAGCCCGGATCACCCTGCGTCGGCGCGTCGGCGGCAAGGACGAGGGCTGGCACCTCAAGTTGCCGGGCACCGGTCCGGGTTCGTCGTGGGTGGGCAGCAGCAACCGCACCGAGCTCGCCTTCCCGCTGACCGACGAACTGCCCGAGGAGCTCGCCGACCTGATCCTCGGTGTGACCCGAAGCCGGCCGGTGGTGCCGGTCGCGACCATCCGCACCCGGCGCACCGTCATCGAACTGCTCGACGGGACCGGCACCGGCCTGGTGGAGCTGGCCGACGACGCCGTCCGCACCGAGGTCCTGGGCGAGGTCGGCGCGGCCCGCGGCCCCGGCGGCCCGACCTCCTGGCGGGAGTTGGAGGTCGAGTTGCTCAGCGGCGACGAGGACACCGTCCGGCTGGCCGCCGCGCGGCTCACCAAAGCCGGCGCCCGGACGGCGACATCACCGTCCAAGCTGTCGTCGGCACTGGCCGCGGGAGGCCGGGCTCCGACCCGGGCCGTTCCCGGTGGTCCCGCCCTGAACCGGCGCAGTCGCGCCCAGGACGTGGTGCTCCGCGGGCTGTCCCGGCACCGTGATGCGCTTGTCGTCGCCGACGTCGGCCTCCGGTTGGGGGCGCCGGAGTCGCTGCACGCCAGCCGCGCCGCGGCCCGCCGGTTGCGCAGCTCACTCACCGTGTTCCGGGCGCTGTTCGACCCGGACCAGGTCGACCGGTTGCTCAAGGGCCTGCGGGCGATGGACAAGGTGCTGCAGCCGGTGCGCGACAACGATGTGTTGCTGACCCGTCTCACCACCGAGATCGGCGAGGAGCCCGCCGACTTCGCGCAGCCGGCCGAGGTGCTGCTGCGGCGGGCGCTGGCCGACCGCAACGCCGCCGCCTGGGAGCAGGTCGAGCTGTGGCTCGCCCGTCCACCGGCGATACGGCTGATCCAGCGGCTCGACGCGTTCCTGGCCCACCCGCCACTGGACGCCTCGCAGCAAGGCCAGGCCGGCCGGCTGCTGCCCGCGATGATCGCCGCCGCCTGGAGCCGGGTGCGTCGTCTCGCCGACGTGGCCCTGGCGGATCCGGAGGACATCCGGGCGCTGGAGCGGGTGCGGCGCGCGGCCAAGTCGGTGCGCTACGCCGCGGAGCTCGCCGGCACCGCGCTGGGTGATGCGCCGATCGTCTTCGCGGCGGCCGTCGAGGAGATCCAGGAGGTGCTCGGAGAGCACCGGAACGCGCTGCTGGTGGGCGAGTTCCTGGTGGCACTGGCCGCCGATGTGCGCACCTCCGGCCGGGCCGGATTCCTGTACGGGCGACTGCACGCCGTCGCCGGATCCAACGTGCTCGCCGCCGTCGACGACTTCACCGACGCCTGGGACCGGGCCGACGACGGGGAGCTCATCAGCTGGTTGCGGTGAGTGTCGTGCTGGGGCGTGCGCTTCTCGGCGCCCGGTGGGCGGTCGTGGGTTCGAATGCCGCGCTGCCGATTCCGGCGTCGGCTGCCGGGTGCCGGGTGCCGGGTGCCGGGTGCCGGGTGCCGGGCGCGACAGGCTCTGTGGCGCTTCCGTTTTCCGTCCACGCGGCCGACATGTCGGACGCGTTGACGGAAAACGGCAGCGCAAAAGCTGGGACGACCGCCGCGGTCAGTCCCGGGTGGCGAACGCCGCGTCGAAGGCGGCGGCCGGCGCCTCGAACGCCAGCGACCTGACGAACTCCAGCGCCGCCGGGGCGCCCAGCAGCCGGTCCATTCCGGCGTCCTCCCACTCCACCGAGATGGGCCCGGCGTAGCCGATGGCGTTGAGCATCCGGAAGGCGTCCTCCCACGGCACGTCACCGTGACCGGTGGAGATGAAGTCCCAGCCGCGCCGCGGGTCGGCCCAGGCGAGGTGCGATCCGAGCCGGCCGTTGCGGCCGTTGCCCATCCGCTTGCGGGTGTCCTTGCAGTCGACGTGGTAGATCCGATCCTTGAAGTCCCACAGGAACGCCACCGGATCGATGTCCTGCCAGACCATGTGGCTCGGATCCCAGTTGAGCCCGAACTCGGGACGGTGCCCGATCGCCTCCAGCGTGCGGACGGTCGTCCAGTAGTCGTAGGCGATCTCGCTCGGGTGCACCTCGTGGGCGAAGCGCACCCCCACCTCGGCGAAGACGTCGAGGATGGGGTTCCACCGGTCGGCGAAGTCCTGGTAGCCGGCGTCGATCGCCTCCTGGGACACCGGCGGGAACATCGCCACGTACTTCCAGATGGCCGAGCCGGTGAAGCCGATGACGGTGTCGACGCCGAGTGCCGCGGCCAGCCGGGCGGTCGCCTTCATCTCCTCGGCGGCCCGCTGCCGGACGCCCTCCGGGTCGCCGTCGCCCCAGACCCGCTCGGACACGATGTTGCGGTGCCGATCGTCGATCGGGTCGTCGCACACCGCCTGTCCCTTCAGGTGGTTGGAGATGGCGTACAGCTTCAGCCCGTGCCGCTCCAGCAGCTCGTGCCGGCCCCGGATGTACGCGGCATCGTCCCACCGGTAGGGATCCAGATGATCACCCCAGCAGGCGATCTCGAGTCCGTCGTAGCCCCAGCCGGCAGCCAGCCGGGCCACCTCCTCGAGCGGCAGATCGGCCCACTGGCCGGTGAACAGGGTGATGGGTCGGGTCATGGCATCTCCTCGTGGGCAGGGCCTCGGTCGGGACGGTCGGGCCGTACCGGTCAGACGGTGATCCAGGCGCCACCGGCGGCGCTGCGTTCGACGGCGTCGAGCACCCGTTGCACCTGCAGTCCGTCGGCGAAGCCGGGGGCGGGCGGTACACCGTCGGCGATGCCGGTGAGCAGGTCGACCACCTGGTGGGTGAACGGGTGTTCATAACCGAGGCCGTGTCCGGGCGGCCACCAGTGGCCGATGTAGGCATGGGCGGGTTCGGTGACGACGATGCGCCGGAAGCCGGCCGTCGCCGGATCCTCGGCACCGTCGAGGAAGTGCAGCACGTTCATGTCCTCGAAGTCGAAGGCCAACGATCCCGTCGAGCCGTTGATCTCCAGCCGGATGGCGTTCTTGCGACCGAGCGCGAACCGGGTCGCCTCGAAGACACCGAGCGGACCGCCGTCGAAGGTGGCCAGGAACGCCGCGGCGTCGTCCACGGTCACCCGGCCGCGAGTGCTCGTGCCCGGGATGGGCCGTTCCTCGACGAAGGTCGTCAGGCGGCCGGTCACCGACGTGATCCGCTGACCGGTGATGAACTGGGTGAGATCGACGATGTGGGCGCCGATGTCGCCGAGCGCGCCGGATCCGGCGCGGGACTTGTCCAGCCGCCAGGTGAACGGCGACTCCGGGTCGGACAGCCAGTCCTGGAGGTACTGGGCCCGGATGTGGCGGATGGTGCCGAGCCGCCCCTGCTCGACGAGCGTCCGCGCCAGTTGGATCGCCGGCACCCGCCGGTAGGTGAAACCGACCATGGCCACGGTCCCGAACTCCGACGCGGCCGCGGCGGCCGCCGCGGTCATCCGCTCGGCCTCCTCGACCGTGTTGGCCAGCGGTTTCTCACACAGCACGTGCTTGCCGGCCTCGAGAGCGGCGATCGCGATCTCGGCGTGGGTGTCACCCGGGGAGCAGATGTCGACGAGATCGATGTCGTCCCGGGTGAGCAGTGCGCGCCAGTCGGTCTCGACGCCCGCCCAGCCGAGCTGGGCCGCCGCCGCGGTCACCGCGGAGTGGTTGCGCCCCACCAGGACCCGCATCCGCGGATCCACCGGCAGGTCGAAGAAGCGCGGGGCGGTGCGCCAGGCCTGGGAGTGCGCTGCTCCCATGAAGGAGTAGCCGATCATCCCGACACCGAACGGTGCGGGCGGGGTGCTGGTCATGCTGGGTCCTCTCCGGTGGCGGGCAGGCGTCGGCCCGGCGGGTGGGACTCCCGCCGGGCCGGGCCGGGATCAGGACTCGAAGGCGGTCGGCAGGTACTGGTCGACGTTGTCGGCGGTGACGACCGGGGCGAACAGCTGGATGGTGCGGGGCACACCGGAGGACTGCAGGTCACCGAGGTTGGCGTTCTGGACGATCAGTCGGGCCAGCGAGACGCCGTCCGCGGCCTGGGTGGACGGGTAGACGACTGTCGCCTTGACGACCGAATCGCCGGACTTGATGAGGTCCATCATGTTCTTCGAGCCGGCCCCGCCGACCACGATCATCTCCGTGCGGCCGGCGTTCTCGATGGCGGCGAGCACGCCGACACCCTGGTCGTCGTCGTGATTCCAGAGCGCGTCGATCTTCGGCGCGGCCTGCAGCAGGTTCGAGGTCGCGGTCTCACCACCCTGGACGGTGAAGTCGGCGGCGACCCGGTTGGCCACGGTGAGGCCGCAGTCGCCCAGTGCGTCGGCGAAGCCCCGGCTGCGGTCCTGGGTCAGCGGCAGCGAGTCGATGCCCGCGACCTCGGCGACCACGGCGTCGGGCTGGTCACCGAGTTGGCTGCAGATGTAGGTGCCGGCGCTGACCCCCATGCCGTAGTTGTCGCCGAGCACCGTGGTGCGGGCGGCGAAGGGGCTGGTGAACTCGCGGTCGACGTTGATGATCGGGATCCCCGCCTCCATCGCCCGGGTGGCCACCTCGGTCAGCGCAGCCCCGTCGAAGGGCAGCAGCACGATCGCGTCGACGCCGTCGTTGATGAACGTCTCGATCTGGCTGATCTGCAGGTTGACGTCGTTGGTGGCCTCGGCCTGACGCAGCTCGACGTCGGGGTAGGAGGCGGCCTCGGCGACCGCCGCCTTCGTGATCGCACCCATCCAGCCGTGGTCGGCGGCCGGTGCGGAGAACCCGATGACCACCTTCTCCCCGGTCGTGGGGGCGGAGCTGGTGCCGGTGCCGGTGCCGGTGCTCGCCGGGGCACTCGACGACGTGGCGGCCGGGGCCGAGGTGGTGGACTCCTGGGCCGTGGTGTTGGACGTACAACCGGCCAGGACCAGGCCGGTCAGTGCGGCGGCGACCGCGATCGGGGTGGTGACGCGGCGACGGGCACGCAGTGCGGACATCGACTTCTCCTCAGGACGGGACATGCGGTGGACGAACGGATCCGGGTGCGACGAACAGGACCTGCGAGGTGACGCAGGACGGAAGGCGGGACGACGGTGGCGCTATTTCCGGGGATGGGCCCGGACGACGAAGCGCTGCTGGAGCAGCACGGCGATGACGATGATGGCGCCCTTGGCCACGGACTGAGCCGAGATCGACATGTTGTTGATGGTGAAGAGGTTGGTCAGCAGGGTGAAGATGAGCACCCCGAAGACGGTCCCGACGATGGTGCCGCGCCCGCCGACAAGCAGGGTGCCACCGACGACGACCGCGGCGATGGCGTCGAGCTCGTAGAGCTGGCCGTGGGTGGAGCTGCCGGAGGTGGTGCGGACGAGCATCATGACGGCGGCGATGCCGGCCGTCAGCCCGGCCAGGCCGTACAGGTACATGGTGTGCCGCTTGACCTTGATGCCGGCCAGCCGGGCGGCCTCGGGGTTGCCGCCGATGGCGACCGTGCGACGGCCGAACGTGGTGCGGTTCAGCAGGAACCAGCCCGCGAGGGCGACGACGGCGAAGATCCAGACCAGCTTGGGGACGCCGATGATGTTGCCGCGGAACGCTTCCAGGAACGGCCGGACGGACACCACCTGGGTCTGCCGGTTGGAGATGATCTCGGCGACGCCGCGGGCGGCGACCATCATGGCCAGCGTCGCGATGAAGGCGACCACGTTGCCGTAGGCGATGATCACCCCGTTGATGAGCCCGGCGACGACGCCCACGGCCAGGGCGCTGCCGACCATCACGATCCAGTGGATGTCACCGGCCATCGTCTGGGTCGCGACCGTGGAGGCCCAGATGGACGCCAGCCCCAGCACCGACCCGACGGACAGGTCGATGCCACCGGCGGTGATGACGAACGTCATCCCGACGGCCAGCACGCCGATCACCGACGCCAACCGCAATACGGTGAGGATGTTGTCGATACTGGCGAAACGCTCACCGCCGGTGATGATCCCGACGATGCACAACAGCACCAGCGCGACGACCAGGCCGAGGTTGCGGCCGACCGAACCACTGAGCAACCCACCGCCGGACCGGTCCGGTGTGGCGGGCGACGGATCCCCGTCGGCGGGGGTGGCCTTCGCCACCGAAACCTTCTGCTCGCTCACGCGACGCTTCCTTCCATGACGAGGTCGAGCACGCGGTGCTCGTCGATCGCGGCGGCGGCGCCCTGGTGGACGACCCGTCCGTCGGAGATGACCAGCACCCGGTCGGACAGACCGAGCACCTCGGGGATCTCACTGGAGACCACGACGACGGCGGCGCCGTCGTCGGCGAGTTTCCGGATCAGGGCGTAGATCTCGGCGCGGGCGCCGACGTCGACACCGCGGGTGGGTTCGTCGAGCATCAGGACGCGGCAGCCGTGCACCAGCCAGCGGGCCAGCACGGCCTTCTGCTGGTTGCCGCCGGACAGCGTCCGGACGGCCCGGGTCACCCCGGCGGGACGCAGGTGCAGGGCCTCGGACTGCTGCAGAGCGGTGGACCGCTCCTGCCGCTCCCCCAGCACGCCGAAGCGGGCGAACCGGCCGAAGCTGGACAGGGTGATGTTGCGGAACACCGGCTCGTCGAGCAGCAACGCCTGGCTCTTCCGCTCCTCGGGGGCGAGCCCGATACCCGCATCGACGGCGGCGCTCACCGATCCGCGGCGCAGCCGCCGGCCACCGACCGTGACGGTGCCGGCCGACGCCTTGCGCGCGCCGTAGATCGTCTCCAGGATCTCGGACCGCCCGGAGCCGACGAGACCGGCCAGACCGACGATCTCGCCCGCACGGACCTGAAGCGAGACGTCGGAGAACGTACCGGCGAGCGCCAGACCGTCGACGTCCAGGACGACCTCGGCGTCGTCGGGAACACCCGGTCCGACCGGGAAGACGTTGTCGACCGTGCGGCCGGTCATCAGCCGGATGAGGTCGGCGGTCGGGGTCTCCGACACCGCCAGGTTGCGCGCCACCGTCCGACCGTCCTTGAGAACGGTGATGCGGTCCCCGATCTCACGGATCTCCTCGAGGCGGTGCGAGATGTAGATGACGGCGATCCCGGCGGCGGTGACCTCGCGCACGAGGTGGAAGAGGTTGGCGACCTCCTCGGAGTCGAGCACCGCCGACGGCTCGTCCATGACGACGACCCGGGCATCGTGCGACAGGGCCCGCGCCATGGAGACGATCTGCTTGCCGGCGGCCGACAGCCGGCCGACCTCGCGGTGCGGCGAGATCTCGGAATGCCCCAGCCGGGCGAGGATCTCGCGCGTACGGCGGGTCGCCTCGCGGCGCTGGGAGAAGCCGGCGACGGCGAGCTCGTGGCCGAGGAAGACGTTCTCGGCGACGCTGAGGCCGTCGACGACGTCGAGTTCCTGGTACATCGTCGCGATGCCGAGCTTCAGCGCGGCGACCGGATTCGGGATGACGACGGTCTCGCCGCCGATCGTCACGGTACCGGCACCGGGTTGGTGGGCGCCGGCGAGAACCTTGATGAGAGTGGACTTCCCGGCACCGTTCTGGCCGAGCAGGCAGTGGACTTCGCCGGGCACGACATCGAGATCCACGC
This sequence comes from uncultured Actinomycetota bacterium, assembly GCA_963700115.1. GTDB lineage: Bacteria > Actinomycetota > Actinomycetes > Mycobacteriales > Nakamurellaceae > Nakamurella. Next base: position 3,556,819 of record OY969473.1, read on the forward strand.
CGTCCAGGGCCTTCGCCCCGGGGAAGTGCTTCACGATGCCCCGGAGGCTGAGCAACGGAGTCGGGGGGTCTGCAGTGACCATGCCAGCAATGTTTCACCCCTTTTGACGACTGTCAAGCAGAAGTACGACAACGTTGGGCTAATGTTGCCTACGCAGCGCCAAAAGTCCGGTGGGGAGCCGAAGCTGCCGCCCCGACCAGCTAAAAGGCGCGATCGTGGTGACGGACAGGTCGGTCGACCGGGACCGGGACGGGCGGGACTTCGTGGCGATGCAACTGACCGGCACACCGGAATCACGACCGGTGGCCCGAGCCGGCGGCACCGGAGAGTTGTTCCAGCTGCTCCGCGACGGCGCCCCCCGGACGCGTGCCGACCTGATCGCGATGACCGGGATGTCCCGGTCCACCATCGGCGGCCGCATCGACCTGCTGTTGGACACCGGACTGGTCACGCCCGCCGGCGGCGCCGGATCCACCGGCGGGCGGCCACCCGCCACCTTCGCGTTCAATCCGACCAGCCGGGTTGTCCTCGCGGTCGACCTCGGGGCGACCCATGCCCGGCTGGCGCTGACCGATCTGGCGTCCCAGGTCCTCGCCGCCCACCAGGCCCCGCTGCTCATCGCGGACGGCCCCGACCACGTCCTGGACTGGGTCGGCGCGCAAGGGGAACGGCTGCTCGCCGAGGCCGGTCGCTCCGTCGGCGATCTGCTCAGCATCGGCGTGGGACTGCCCGGGCCCGTCGAGCACGCCACCGGCCGACCGACCAATCCGCCGATCATGCCCGGCTGGGACGACGCCGACGTCCGCGGCATCCTCGCCGCGCGCTTCGACTCCGCCGTGCTGGTCGACAACGACGTCAACATCATGGCTCTCGGCGAACACCGCACCGCGTGGAAGGGCGTGTCGGACCTGCTCTTCGTCAAATTGGCCACCGGCATCGGAGCCGGGATCATCGCCGACGGCGAACTGCGGCGGGGCGCCCAGGGGGCGGCCGGCGACCTCGGCCACGTCGCCGTGCCCGACGGCGGCGATGCGCTGTGCCGGTGCGGCAACACCGGCTGCCTCGAGGCGGTCGCCAGCGGACAGGCCGTCGCCCAGGCACTGGCCGCCGAGGGCGTCGCCGTCACCAACGGCGCCGACGTGGTGGCCCTCGTCCGGGCCGGCGATCTCCGGGCGAGCCTCGCCGTCCGCGAGGCCGGCCGCCGGATCGGCGCCGTGCTCACCACCTGCGTCAGTCTGCTCAACCCGTCGGTGATCGCCATCGGCGGCATCATGGCCGGCGCCGGCGAGCATCTGCTGGCCGGTATCCGCGAGATCGTCTACCAGCGCTCACTTCCGCTGGCCACGCAGCACCTGCGCATCGTCGGATCGGTCACCGGCCCGGACGCCGGTGTCATCGGCGCCAGCGTGATGGCGATCGACCATGTGCTGGCCCCGGAGGCGGTCGACCTGCTGGTCGGCTGAGAGTGGTAGCCACGTCCGAGATGTCGCCCGACGCCGCTGCCCCACCGTCCGGTCGGCGCCGGGGTCAGCCGAGCCGCACGGAGGACCCGCGGACGTGCAGGGTGGCCGGGAGCAGCGTCTCGGTCGCGGGCCCTCCCGGCCGGTCGATCCGCCGCAGCAGCGCGTCACCGACGCGTCGGCCGAGCGCATGGCCGGCGATGTCGACGCTGGTCAGCCACAGGTGCCGGAGCTGTGCGAGGTGGGTGTTGTCGAAGCCGACCACGGACAGATCCGTGGGCAGGTCGAGGCCGAGCTCGTCGGCCGCGGAGATGGCCCCGATGCAGGCGACGTCGTTGACGGCGAAGACCGCGGTCGGCCGGTCGGCGCCGCCGAGCAGCCGCACCGCCGCGCGGTAGCCGCCCTCCTCGGTCGCGTCCGACGTCTCGACCTGGGGCGGGAGTCCGTGCCGGGCCATCGCCGCACGGTAGCTGTCCCGCCGGAGCTCGGCGAAACGTCCCACGCCACCGGCGATGTGGGCGATGCGGCGGTGCCCGAGCGACACCAGGTGGTCCACGGCCAGGGTCGCCCCGGCCCTGTCGTCGCCGGCGATGACGTCAACCCCCGGCAGCTCGACGTCCCGACTGGCGGCGACCACGGTCGGCACCAGCCGGGTCGCCTCCCGCAGCCGCTCGGTCAACGGCATCGTGCCCACGAGAACGAGTCCGTCGACCGGGAAGTCGAGGAATCCCTGGGTCAACAGGTCGTCGGTGCGGCTGTCCAGCCGCGAGTCGCCCAGGTACATCCGGTAGCCGCGCTCCCCCAATGCCGCCGCCAGCCCCTCGAGACAGTCGACGTACCAGGGGTTCCGGAGATCGTTCAGCAGCACTCCGACGGTCGACGTCCGGCGCTGACTGAGGTGGCGGGCGGTGGCGTTGGGTCGGTAACCGAGGGCGGCGATGGCCCGCTCCACCGCGGCGCGCTTGGCCGGGCCGACCTTGTCGGAGTCCTGCAGCACCAACGAGACCAGCGACTTGGAGACGCCGGCCGCAGCCGCGACGTCCCGGATGGTCGGCGCGCGCGGCGGGGCGGGTGGTGGAACCGGGGACTCGGATATCACTCGCTCACCTCATCCGCATCTGTTGACAAGAATGACGTCGATCCCTCATCCTGAAGCAGTTGGACCGGTCCAACCTCGTCCAACCAACTCACCGTAATCCACTCACCGCCGAGGAGCAATCATGTCGCAGCCGTCGTCCCCCCGGACCCTGGGAGTCGCGGTCGCCGGATTCGGCTGGATGGGCCGCGTCCACACCCAGGCCTACGCCCGGGTGCGCCACCATTTCCCGGACGTCGCGCTGCAGCCGGCGCTGGTGGCCGTCGCCGACGAGGTCCCCGGTCGCGCCGACCAGGCCGCCGACCAGTACGGCTTCGCCACGGCGACAACCGACTGGCGAGCGCTCGCGACGAACCCCGACGTTCAGGCGGTGAGCGTGACCGCCCCCAACTTCCTGCATCGCGAGATCGGCGTGGCGCTGGCCGAGGCGGGCAAGCACATCTGGATCGAGAAGCCGGTCGGACTGTCCGCCGACGATGCCCGCGCCGTCCAGGCCGCCGTGGTCAAGGGCGGCGTCCAGAGCGCCGTCGGGTTCAACTACCGCAACGCCCCGGCGGTCCAGTACGCCAAGCAGCTCATCGACGCCGGCGAGCTCGGCACGGTCACGCACGCCCAGTTCCGCATCCTGTCCGACTACGCCGCCCACCCGGACGGCGCGCTCACCTGGCGCTACGAGCGGGCCCGCGGCGGCAACGGCGTGCTGGGCGACCTCGTCTCGCACGGCGTCGACCTGACCTGGTTCCTGCTCGGCGATCTCGAGTCCATCGTCGCCGACACCGCGATCTTCCTGCCGCAGCGGGCGCGGCCGACCGGCTCCACCAGCGGCCACCAGCGGGCCACCGGCGGCGAGCTCGGACCGGTCGAGAACGAGGACTGGATGAGCGGTCTGATCCGGATGGGCTCCGGTGCGCGGGTCTCGCTGGAGGCCAGCCGGGTCGCCATCGGCGAACAGAACAACTACGGCTTCGTCATCCACGGCACCAAGGGCATCCTCACCTGGGACTACCGCCGGATGGGCGAGCTGGGTGTCGGCCTGGGCGGCAGCTACTCCGACCAGAACATCAGCACCGTGTTCGTCGGTCCGGGCCACGGCGACTTCGGCTCGTTCCAGCCGGGCGCGTCCAACCCGATGGGCTACGACGACCTCAAGGTCATCGAACTGCGCAACTTCCTCGCCTCGATCGAGACCGGTGCCCCGGTGGGCGCCACCGTCGACGATGCGGTCCGCAGCGCGGTCACCCTCGACGCGATCGTCGAGTCGGTGGCCACCGGCGGCTGGGTCTCACTGGCCTGAGCCGGATCTGAGCGGGTACACGGTTCCCGCTGCCGCAATCCGTCAACGCTGCCGACATGCGCATGTCGTCAGCGTTGACGGAAGGTGGAAGCGCGAGGGCCCCGAGCCGCCCCGAGCCGCACTGGGACCAGCGGGACCAGCGGAACCCATTGGGCCACAGCAGAACTCAGACCCGGGTCAGCTCACGCTTCCCCGATGCCTGCACCCGCGCACCCACGAAGGCCACCGCAACCAGCACGGCAGCGACGACGGCCCCGACGGTGACGACGGTCGACTCCGGTGCGGCGGTGGCCCGGGCGATGGCGATCCAGCTGATACCCCACACCATTGCGGCTCCGATGCCGAGGTTGCCGCGGCTGACCCTCGAGAGCAGCACGCCGATGGCGGCGGCGACCGCGAGAACCGCCACGGTCAGCAGCTCGGCGACGCCCTTCGGCGGGTTCAGACCGGCATCCTGCAGGGTCGCGGTGACATTCGCCGCGGTCGCGACGCTGACCCAGCCCACGTACAGGCCGAAGGTGCCGTCGGTGATGACCGTGTCGGCGAGCGACCGCGAGGGGGACGCGGCCAGCCGAGCGACGATGAGCCCGAGCACCAGGACCAGCGCCAGGATGACCAGCACGCTGCCCCACAGCCAGCCGGCCTGGACGACGAGCAGCCAGCCCGCGTTCAGCAGCATCGACGCAGCGGCGAGGTAGCCGATCCGGCGGTGCCGCTCGGCCGCCGCCTGCGCGGGCAGCCACTGCCAGACGGTGTAGGCGGCAAGGCCCAGGTAGATCACGGACCAGATGGAGAAGGCCTGCGTGCCCGGTGCGATCAACGTCGCATCGGCCGACAGCGCCCCGCCGGCGGCCTGGTTGACCTGCGTACCGCCGAACACCCCGACACCCAGCAAGGTGCCGAAGACGCAGACGATCTCGCTGACCGTGACGGTGATCTGACGGGTGCGGTCGCTGTTCATGCCCTCTTATTACCCAGCATGCTGAGGAATCACCCCGCGTGCTGAGGAGTGCCGCCCACCCGCTCGTCCGGATCGCGGATCGTGTCGGTCAACCAGCCGATGTACCGCTCGGCCGACGTCCGGACGACGGCGGGCGCGTCCCGCTCGATCATCCGGCCGGCGAAGGCGCCGTGGATGCGGTCGTAGTCCAACGGCTCCAGCGCCGCCACGATCTGCCGGACGAGGCGCGCCGACAGCGGCAGCTGGTTCGGGTAGCTGCGCATGAAGGACACGGTGTGCCCACTCGGGCCGACCATCAGCGTGTCGCCGACCAGCAGCACCCCGCGGCCATCGGCGCCGGCCGGCCAGTGCAGGACGCAGGACCCGGCGAAGTGTCCGCCGGCTCGGACGAGGGTCACCCCCTCGGCGGGTTGATGCCGATCCGCCCAGAAGACGTATGCCGGGTCGGGCCGCTGCACCCACCGACGGTCGTGGGCGTTCCACAGGATCGGAACCTCGTCCTGCTGCCGGGCACTGAGCATGTGACTCCAGGACACACACGCGCCGGCCAGGTGCGGATGACTCGCGGCGACGGCCGCCACCGGGCCCAGCGCCTCCACCGCCACCACCAGCTCCGCGCTGATGTAGGCCGACGGCTCCCAGAGCACGTTCCCGTGCGGCGTCCGGACGACCAGCGTGCGTTGACCGATGCCCACCTCGGGCGTCACCGTGACCGCGAACAGGTCCGGCTCGAGCTCCTCGATGCTGAAGGTCCGGCCGACCTCGAGGTCGGACGCGGTGCTCCAGCGCTGACCTTCCGGCGGCACCCACTGCCGATCGTCCAGGCAGATTGCGCAGCCGTCCGGCGGGCGCCGGGTGTCGGGATGCTCAGCTCCGCAGGTCAGACAGATCCACAACGACATACGGCTCCCTCAACGCTACGGACGTCCGGCAGCGGTCCCGGCGGAGCGCCGTGCGTCAGTGTGTCACCGGGTGACCGTGACGTCACCGGCGCCGTCCCGACGAGGGCGGTCACCGGCGGATGCAGGCGCCCGCCCTGTGAAACCTGTTGTGGCGTGGACGCGCCGCCCTGTCGGACCCGGGGCGCGGACGCGCCGCGACAGACCCGCTGCACCTCGATCACGACGAAGTGCGGCGGTGGGTGACCGGCGGCGTCGGACGACAACAGCGCATCATCCGGCCGGCGCTCGTGGTGCCGGTGATCCGGTGCCGGGTTGTGGCGCCCGCTGCTGATCGTCGCCGCGTCTTCGAGCAGCGATGACGCCGGCGTCCCCGGCAGGCGACCTGACGGCCGCCCGGGATCCGTCAGGAGCGGTGCCGCTCCTTGTCCTCCGGGCCCATCCCGAAGGTGTTGACGCTGGAGTCCTCGCCTTCCGTGGTCGGCGCACCCTTGCGCGGCTCTCCCGCGTCGTCGTGCGCCTCGTCCTCGGGCCCGAGGCCGAACTGGTCGAGCTGGCTCTCACCGGTGGTGTCGTGGGTCATGTTCCCAGTGTGCCCCCGGCGGCCGGTTCGGGCACGGGCAGCGGGAGAGAATGTGCGCATCCGCCGAACCTTCCGACCGTCCGGCGTGCTGACCGGACGCCCCCTCCGACCTGACGAGGATGCCGATGACCCGATACCCGACCGTCGCACCCACCCGCCGGCGGCGAGCCGGCGCCGCCGCCGCGCTGACGGCGTCACTACTGACGCTCGGCGTCGGTCTGGCTCCCGCGGCCTGGGCGCACACCGAACTGACGTCCAGCGACCCGGCCGACGGGAGCACCCTCGAGCAGGCGCCGACGACCCTGCAGCTCGTCTTCGCCGACCCCGTCGCGGCGCCGGATCCGGCGAGCTCGACGCTCACCCTGTCGGTGGCCGGTGCCGATCCCGTCGAGGTGCCGGCCACCGTCGACGGCGACACCGTGGCCGCGGATCTGACCGGAGTCAGCCTGCCTGCGGCCGCGAGCTACCCGGCGGCGTGGGAGATCGCCTACCGGCTCGTCGCCACGGACGGCGACACCTTCACCGGGGACCTGACCTTCAGCGTCGCGGCCGCGGCCGTGACCAGCACGCCGGTGACGCCGGAATCGGCGCCGCCGACGTCGACCGCGAGCGAGCCCACCACCCCTGCGTCGCCGACGTCCGCGGCCGTCACCACGCTCGCAAGCACCACCACCGGAACGCCCGGGGCCACTCCCACCACCACGGAGACCGTTCCGTCCACCAGCGACCGGGGCGAAACGATCACCGCGGCGGACCCGGACGGCGGCGGCGCCGGCTGGTGGTGGTTCGCCGGTGTCGCCCTCGCCGTGCTGATCGCCGGCGGCGGTTACGGCTACGCCCGCAGCCGCCGGACGGCCGGCTGACCGCGCAGCGTCAGCCCCGACCGACGAACGGCATCCCCGTCGCCATCACGGTCATCGAGGCGACCGTGGCGTCCAGTGGCAGCGACGCCATGTGGACGACCGCCCGGGCGACGTCCGAGACGTCCATCCGTGGCTCGGGTTTCAGCGTGCCGTCGGCCTGCAGGGTGCCGTCGCCCATCCGCTCGGTCATGTCGGTGGCGGCGTTGCCGATGTCGAGCTGACCGCAGGCGATGGCGAACGGCCGGCCGTCCAGCGCGGTGGACTTCGTCAGTCCGGTGACCGCGTGCTTGGCCGCGGTGTAGGAGACGGCGTGCGGGCGCGGGACGTGCGCCGAGATCGACCCGTTGTTGATGATGCGGCCGCCCTGCGGATCCTGACCGCGCATCACCCGGAACGCCTCCCGGGTGCACAGGAACACGCCGGTGACGTCCACCGCCAGCACACCGGCGAAGTCGGCCAGCGTCGTCTCGTCCAGCGGCACGGCCGGCGCACCACGGCCGGCGTTGTTGAACAGCAGATCGACCCGGCCGCAGCGGGCCACGACGTCGTCGAACAGGGTCCGCACGGCGCGCTCGTCGGTGACGTCCGCGGGCATCACGACCATCCTCGCGTCGTCGGCCGCCACCTGTTCCAACGGCGCCCGGCGACGGCCGGTGAGCACCACCGTCCAGCCGTTCGCGGCCAGCGCCCGCGCCGCAGCGGCGCCGATCCCGCTGCCCGCACCCGTGACGATCGCGATCCGACTCATCCGTGCCCCGCTCTCCGACCGGCCGCCCGCTGCGGTCGCTCCCGTCTGCGGTCACCCGACCGACCGGGCGCCGCCCGGGCCCCCGGGCGACGACCGGCCGGGGCCGGTGGGTGGCGGCCGCAGGGACACCACCGGATGGTCAGCCGCCGGCGAGCACCGGGGAGGCGACCAGGGCGGCGACCATGCCGCCGACGAAGACGTCGCCGAGGCCGATGGTGGTCGGCCGGGCCACCTCGAGCCGCAACGCCGGCACGCAGTGGGCCGCACCGTCGAGGCGGCGGTTGAGCTCGTGGGCGAAAACCTCCCCCGCCGGGTTGACCGGCCCCGCCCCGATCCGGGCGTGGTCGGCGGCGGTGAAGTCGTCCCCGTGGCTGAAGCGGGTGCTGGCCATCGTGATCCCGCCCCGCAGGGTGGCGTCCCAGCGTCGGGCGTCCGGCCCCAGCGCCGCCGACCAGAATTTGGTGTGCACGACGAGGGTGCGCGCCGGGATCCGTGTCTGCAGCTCCAGCAGCGCGACCGGCCATCGCGACGGGGTCGAGCAGGTCGACCGAACGCCCGAGGTAGCCCTGCATCTCGTCCTCGTTGAGGCTGTACAGGTCGACGACGTCGACGATGCCGGCCCGGACCCGGTCGCTCATCGACGGGTCGTGGAACCCGGCGTCCTCGTAGAGCACGATGCTCCCGGCCGGCCGCCGGTCGATCGCCCGGCGGACGCGCGCGAGCCGGTCGGCGAGCAGCGTCCGGATCCTTCATCGTGTTGAAGCCGGAGACCAGGAACACGGGGGCGGTGGCCACCAGGTCGTCCAGCCCGTCGTGAGTGCAAGCAGCTCGTTGGGCAGGTCGTTGACCAGGATCACCCGGTTCGGGTGCGGGGACCGGAGCTCGGTGTCCCCCACCCGGACACCCGCGCCGGCGCCGAACTGGATGATCAGGTGCGGCTCGGTGCTGTCGTCGGCGGCGCTGCAGAGGTAGCCGACGGTGTCCGGCAGCAGCCGGCGGACGTGGTCGTCGATGCTGACCAGGTGCACGGTGCTGCGCAGGCCGAGCCGGTCCATCGCCAACGCCGCCCGGACGCAGGTGCCGCCCAGGGTGATCCGGCGCGGGAAGTGCGCGGCGAACGCCTCGACGATGGCCGGCGAGGCGACGAACCGCTCACCGCCGGCGCCGTCGCGCGACGAAGCCGAGAAGCGCGGTGAGCAGCGATCCTCTCGTCGACGATCGGCACCCACGGGTCCAGCTCGTCGGCGACGATCGCGTACCCGTCGACCAGCCGCTGGACGATGTCGCCGTCCCAGTGCACCTCGTAGTCGACGGTGCCACCGAGCCCCAGGACCGGCCGCCCGCCGGTCCCGGGGTGCGCGTCGCGGTCTCAGTACAGATCGGCTTTGCCGGCAGCATCGAAGAGCTCGATCTTGTGCGCGGCGGTCACCTTCATCGCGGCGATGCACGGCGGCTGGATGGTGTTGGGCTCCCGCACGCCGGTGTCGGCCAGCACCTCGCGCATCTTGTTGTGGTAGGCGACCTTGATGTCGCTGGAGATGTTGATCTTGTTGACGCCGAGCTTGACCGACTGGCCGATCTCGCCGTCCGGGTTGTTCGATCCGCCGTGCAGCACCAGCGGAATGCTGACCGCGGCCTTGATCTGCTCCAGCAGGTCGAGCTTGAGCTCCGGCTTCATCCACGACGGGTAGATGCCGTGGCAGGTGCCGATGGCGATCGCGAGGCTGTCGACCCCGGTGCGCTCGATGAACGTCGCGGCCTCCTCGGGGCGGGTGTAGATGATCTCCGCGGTGCCGGCCTCGGCCTCGTCGTCGGTCTTGCCGATGGTGCCGAGCTCGCCCTCGACGGAAACCCCGACGGCGTGGGCGATCTCGACGACCTTGCGGGTGATGGCGACGTTGTCCTCGAACGGCAGCAGCGAGCCGTCGATCATCACCGAGGTGAAGCCGGCCTGGATGGCGGTGAGCACCTGCTCGACGGTGGCGCCGTGGTCGAGGTGGATGGTCACCGGCACCGCCGAGCGGTGCGCGCGGGCGATCAGGGCCGGCAGCACGTCGGCGCCGAGGTGGCTCAGCTCGTCGGGGTGGATGGCGAGGATCACCGGGGCGCGGCGCTCCTCGCTGATCTCCATGATACCGTTGAGCATGGCGTAGTCACTGATGTTGAACGCGGGGACCGCGAAATTGTGCTCGTTCGCGACGTCGAGCAGCTTCTTGCCGTTCATCAACATGCGGGGGTCTCCTCGTGGAATGCCGTGTGGCGGGCCGGTTCTCCGGCGATGGGATTGGATGCGGGGATGGTGCGAACCAGGGATACCTGGAGGTCGGGACGTCAGCTCTTGACCGCACCGGCGGTCATGCCGCCGATGAAGAAGCGCTGGAAGAGCAGGAACAGCACCAGGACCGGGATGCTGCCGAGGAAACTCATCGCCATCATCTCGTTCCACTCGTAGGTGTGCTGACCCATGAGCAGCTGGATACCGATGGGCACCGTGCGCATGTCGTCGGTCTTGGTCAGCGTGAGCGCGAACAGGTACTCGTTCCACGCGATCATGAAGGTGTAGATACCGACCGACACGATGCCCGGGATCGAGACCGGCACCAGGATCCGCCAGAGGGCGGTCATCGCACCGCCGCCGTCGACCCGGACCGCCTCGTCGAGCTCCCGCGGCAAGGTGTTGAAGTAGCCGGTCATCATGATGATCGCGTAGGGCAGCGTGAACACCATGTAGGTGAGAATCAGCCCCGGGTAGGTGTTGTAGAGCTTCAGCGTCACCATCAGCCCGAAGAACGGGATCAGCAGGGTGATCGGTGGCACCGCCTGCACGCCGATGATCACGACGTTGAGGACCTTCTTGCCAGGGAACTCGTAGCGGCTGAAGGCGTACGCCGCGAACAGCGCCACGACCAGCGTCAGCAGCGTGACCGCGATCGAGATGATGTAGCTGTTCAGGAAGAACCGCAGCTTCACCGGGTCGGTCAGGATCGTCGTGTAGGCCCCGAAGGAGAAGCTGTCGGTGATCAGACGTGGTGGCAGCTCGAAGATCTCGGTGTTGGACTTGAACGAGCTCGACAGCATCCAGAGCACCGGGAAGCCGGCGAACACCGCGCCGACGCACAGCGCGAACAGGGTGCCGATCTTCGCCCACAGCCGGTTTCGATTCTGGTGGGAGACCGTCGGTTCGGACGGGACCGCGGCGTCCCGGGCGTCTTTCGTCATCAACATGTCAGTCCCTCGCCTTCTGGTGGCGGACGTAGAGGAAGGCCAGGAACATCGAGCCGACGAAGATGACCACCGCACTGGCCGAGGCCAGCGAGAACTGGTACTCGCTGAACGCCAGCTTGTAGGTGTAGGTCGACAGCATCTCGGTCTTGTCGATCGGGCCGCCGCCGGTGGTCATCCAGATCAGGGCGAACTGCTGGGTGGTCCAGATGACGTCCAGCATCGCCATGCTGATGATGATCGGCTTGAGCTGCGGCAGCGTGACGTTGCGGAACTGGGCGAGGTTGCTCGCGCCGTCGACGCGAGCCGCCTCGTACAGATCCTTCGGGATGCCCTGCAGGCCGGCCAGCAGGCTGACCATGTAGAACGGATAGCCCGCCCACACGTTGATGAAGATGACCGCGATCAACGCCGTTTTCGGCGACGAGAGCCACTCCACGCCGGAATCGATGATCCCGACCTTCTGCAACAGGAAGTTGACGATGCCGTTCGGGTTCAGCATCAGGCGCCACAGGATCGCGATCACCGCCACCGTGAACAGCCACGGCAGGAAATAGATCACCCGGAACAACGCCTTCGTCCGGTTGCCCAACAGCGGCGAGTTCAGCAGCAGGGCGAACGCCGAGACCCAGGAGCAGGTGGGCGATCGACGCTCGCCACGGTGAAGATCGTCGTGTTCACCAGGGCGGTGCGGAACGTCTTGTCCGTCAGGACCTCGACGAAGTTCCCGAGCCCGATGAAGCTCGAGTTCTTCCGCATGATGACGTTGTCCTGGAGGGAGTACACGATCACCATGACGATCGGTACCAACATCAGGACGAGCATCAACAGCACGGTCGGGGACAGGAACGCGTACGGGGTCAGACGGTCCTTCACCGGCCGGCGACCGGCTCGACTTCGGGGTGTCCGCGTTGTTCTCGGGGATGATCTGGAGCAGGGTCACAATGGCCTCCTGATGCCGTTGACCAGACCGGATCAGAACTTCGCGGTCCACGCGGCCTGGGCGGCGGCCAGCATCTGGTCGACGTCCTGCTCGCCGGTGAGCATCCGCTGGAACTCCTCGTCGAAGGACCGCATGAGGTCCTCGGCGGTGGGCAGGCCGACGAACTCGTTGGCCGGGACGCCGCTCTTGTAGATGTCGAACGCCTTCTTGAACAGCTCGTCGGTGGCGACGAAGTCCGGGACGGACTGGGTGTTGCCCGGGAACGCCTTGGCCTGCGACGACAGCTGCGAGTTGACGTCCTTGCTCATCAGGAACTGGACCAGCTTGAAGGCCTCGGCCTTGTGCTCGGAGTTCTCGCTGACCCCGATTCCCCAGGAGGCGTAGGGGATCCCGCGCTTGCCGGTGTAGCCGTCCTCGGCCGGGACCGCGGAGATGGAGAACTTCAGGTCCGGGTTCTTCTCGCGGATCTGGTTGATGTGGGCGAGCGAGTCGATCATCATCCCGACGCGGCCGTTGGTGAACTCCTCGACCTTGTCCTGCTCCTTCATCGTCAGCGCACCCGGCGCGACATCGCCCTCGTCGTAGAGGCCCTTGACGAACTCGACCGCACTCTTGACCTCGAGTCGTTGGTCAGGTCGGGCTTGCCGTCCTTGAGCATCGAGCCACCGGAGGCCCAGACCCAGGACATGAGGTCGTTCTGGATGCCGTTCGGCGCCTCCAGCGACAGCGGGATGATCCAGCCCTTGGCGGTCGCGTCGGTGGTGCTGACGGCCTTCGCGGCCGCGGCGAACTCGGTGCGGGTCGACGGCGGGGTGGTGACACCCGCTGCGGCGAGCAGGGTGTCGTTGGTGAACAGCGGATAGACGAAGTTGACGACCGGGATCATGTACGCCTTGTCGTCGATCTTGATCTGACTGGCCAGCTGGCTCTCGTCGTAACCGGCGTCCTTCATCAGGGCGCTGAGGTCGGCGATCGAGCCCTGCTGGACGAAGTCGTTGACCCAGGCGCCGTCGAGGCCGACGACGTCGGACATGGTGCCGGCGGCGGCGCCGGCGATGACCTGCTCCTTGGTCGAGGCGTAGGGGCCGCTGAGCAGCTTGACCTTGATCCCCGGGTTCTGGGACTCGAAGGTGTCCATCATCGAGCGCAGGGAGTTGGCCGGCAGTTCCGGCTCCCACCACTGCGCGAACTCCAGGGTGACGGTCTCGCCGCTACCGGCGGATCCCGACGACCCGGACGAGGTCGCCGCGTCGCTGCCACCACACGCTGCCAGCGTCAGCGCGGCCACGGTCCCGAGGGCCACCGCCACTGATTGCCGCCTACGAGCACCTTTGCTCATGTCTCTCCGTCCGACGATGCCGCTGGTCTCGGCCGCTCACCTACTGCGGCTTCCTGCGACTATCTGCATACCGATGCGCTTTTGCGCCCGACGGAACGGAACGCTAGACCCGAAGTGTGACGTAGGTCAAGCACGAAACCGCAGCTATTTCAGTTTTTTTGCGGTTTTGGCCCCGATGAGTGCACGGTTGCGCAGCATGTGACCGACCACCGTGCGTGTTCATGCGGGTTGGGTACTCTTGAGCCCCTACCACCGACGCCACAGCACACCGTGGGGAACGGAGACCCGGTGCCCGCCGCGCCCGTCGAGGACGAGGACCGCCGACTGCCGGCCACCCGCAAAGCCGGGTTGGCGGCGTACGTCACCGATCTCGGCCAGGTGACCGTGGCCGCGTTGGCCCAGCACTTCAACGTCTCCCCGGACACCATCCGCCGGGATCTCGACCAACTCGACGCCGAAGGTGTCCTCATCCGCACCCACGGCGGCGCGATCGCGCCGCAGGCCCTTCCCCGGCCCGACACGACGCTGGACGTCCGGGCCCGGTTGCGCGCCGACGCGAAGGACCGGATCGGCGCCCTGGCTGCCGGTCTCGTGCAGGACGGCCAGGTCATCCTGATGAACGCCGGCACCACCATCCTGTCGGTGGTGCGGCACCTGCGGCAGCACCGCGATCTCATCATCGCGACGAACAACCTGCGCATCCCGATGGAGATCGCCCCGAGCGTCTTCCACGAGCTGTACATCTTCGGCGGTGCCGTGCGGCTGTCCGCCCAGGACACCACGGGTCCGGTCAGCTTCCAGTTGACCACCGGCGGCGATCCGCTGAGCATCCACTGCGACCTGGCCCTGATCGCGGTCGGTGGGGTCTCGGCGGAGACCGGTTTCACCACCAGTCATCTCGCGGAGGCGAAGATGATGCGCGAGATGATGAGCCGGGCCGCCAAGGTGGCCGTCCTCGGTGACTCGTCGAAGTTCGGCCGCAACCTCTTCGCCCAAGCGGCGGACTTCTCGATGGCCGACCTCTTCGTCACCGACACCGCGCCCACCGGCGAGATGGCCACGGCGATGTCCGACGCCGGCGTGCAGGTGCTGACGCCCGACCTCTCCTGACGGCACCTCGCGCAAGCACTCCGGGCGACCCCCGGACGGCCACTCCCGCGGGAGCGCCGGTCGGGTCAGTGACCGGACGCGGCCCCGGCACGCTGCGCCGCCGCGTCGAGGACGGCCGCCAACGCCGGGGCGGCGGTGCGGACGGTGTCCGCGGCAGCGGTCAGCGCGGTCGCTGGGGCCAGGCCCGCGAGGGCGTCGACGACATGCTCCCCGGGAGCCGTGGCCGCCACCGCGATCCGGGTGCTCAGCACCGGCTGGGACGCGGCCGTGCGGGTCAACAGCTCGGTGATCTCCTCGGGGGTGCGTGACGCGAAACCTGGTGCGCCCGCTGCCTCTTCGAGCGTGACGATGCGTCCGTAGACGGCCGGGATTGCTGATCTTGACCCGCTGGCCACTGATCAGCTGACTGAGCATCGGAGCACTCAGCCCGATGACCGCGGCGAGCCTGGCCTGGGACAGGCGATAGGCGGTCATCAGCCGGTGCAGCCGGTCGGACCAGCTCTCCCCGTAGATCTCGGTCTGCCGCGCCGACGCCGTCGATCGGGCATCCTCGACTGCGTCCACGGGTCCTCCTCCAGTTCGACCGCAGGGTCGGCCGACGGATGTTGCGCTCAGGATTTGCATGTGCAAACATCGCCGTAGCTTTGCAGGTGCAAACATACCGGAGGTCCTGATGAACCACCTTTCGCCCCGCCCGTCGATCGGTCGTCGCCTCGCCGCCGCGGCCGTCCTCGGCCTGCTCACGGCGGGTTCCGTCCAGACGAGCGCTGCCGCCACCGTCGCCCCCGTCGAGTCCACCGTCCCGGTGATGATCGTGCTGGACGCATCCGGGTCGATGAAGGCCGACGACGCACCCGGCGTCCGGATGGACGCCGCCAAGGCCGCGGTCACCTCGCTGATCGGCACCCTGCCCACCGGCAGCGAGGTCGGACTCATGGTCTACGGCACCGGGACCGGGTCGGCCGGCGCCGACAAGGCCGCCGGCTGCCGGGACATCACCACGCTCACGCCGGTCGGGCCGTTGGACGCGGCCACCATGACCGCCCAGGTCGCGACCGTGCAGGCGTCCGGCTACACCCCGATCGGGGAGTCGCTGCGCGCCGCGGCCGCCGCCCTGCCCGCGGAAGGGCCGCGCTCGATCGTGCTGGTCTCCGACGGCGAGGACACCTGCGCGCCGCCCACACCGTGCGACGTCGCCGCCGAACTCGACGCCCGGGGCGTGGACCTGACGGTGCACACCGTCGGCTTCAAGGTCGACGAGGCCGCCCGGCAGCAGCTGACCTGCATCGCCGGCGCCACCGGCGGCACCTTCGCCGACGCCGCCGACGCCGGCCAGCTCGAGCGGGCCCTGAAGGTGCGGGTCGGGTACGCACTGTCCGGATACACCACCCAGGGCACCCCGGTCACCGGCGACGAACAGCCGACCGTCGACGCACCACTGCTGACGCCCGGCCAGTACGTCGACCGGTTCGCGGTGGGCGAGGTGAAGGCCGGGGACTCCGGACCCGGCCGCAACGGGACCACGAAGTTCTACACGGTGCCCGTCCGGCCCGGGTACCGGCCGTACGTCTCGGCCACCATCGTCGCGCCCGCCGACGAGACGTTCACCAAGCGGAGCGTCCGGGCGCTGGGCGTCGACCTGACGCTGATGACCGGGGACGGGAAGGAGTGCGCCGACGAACGTGGGGTCGAGGTCGGCGGGGTGGGACGCATCCTGCCGGCCACCGCGGTCCTCGACGGCCCCACTGTCGGTGGCCCCAGCTACCCCGAGCGCTGCGTGGTCGACGGCGTCCAGATCCTGCGCGTCGAGCGGTTCGGGGACGCCTACACCGACCGCGAGCTCGAGATGGAGATCGTCGTGCGCAGCGAACCGCCGGCCGACGCCTCCGACGTCCCGGCGGCCGCCGCCGACCGGGAGGGACCGCTGCCGATCACCAACCACCGGGCCGCCTCCCCGGTGACCGGCGGACACAGCTTCAACGACGCCCCGGATCTCACCCCCGGCGCCACCTACTCCGACACGCTGACCACCGGCGAGAGCCGCTACTACCGGTTCCCGGTCCAGTGGGGACAGCGCTTCAGCTACACCCTGACCCCTGCGAGCACTTCCGACGTCGACTCGAACGGCATCGCCTGGGTCGATCTGTTCAACCCGGTCCGCGGGAAGGTCGAGGTGGAGGGATCGTCGTCGGGGGCCACCTGGTTCCGAAAGCTGCCGGGCGACCCGCTGACCGCGTCGTCGCGGTATCCGGCCCGCTACACCAACCGCGACTCACGGGACGCCGACGCGTTCGCTCTGGACGGCTTCTACTACCTGCGGGTGGACGCCAACGTGCAGAAGGACCGTGGCACGGTGCCGTTCCTGATCACCGTCGAGACCGTCGGGGACATCGAGCCGGGACCGGTCTACCGGCCGGCCGGATCCGTCGGCGGCAGCGGGACGGAGCCGTCAGCGAGCGCACCGACCTCCACGGGGACCGCCACCGCGGGCAGCGGCGCCGCGTCGGCCACCACCGCGACGTCGTCCGACAGCACCACCTCGGCCGCGCGGAGCTCGAACGCCGACCCGTCGCGGACGGACGGGTCGACCGCTGCCCTCACCATGACCGGCACGACCATCGAGTCGTCGGGACCCGGTGCGGCACTGTGGATCCCGCTCGGGGTGGCGTTCGTCGCACTCGTCGGCGGCGCGGTCTGGTTCGCCCGTCGGCACCGCGCGAGCCCACCCCCGTCTCACTGGTGACCGGGACGGGTCACGCCGGGGCCCACACGTAGGCACCGTCCACGGTCGCGCAGACCAGCTCCACCCCGGCCGGATCCCCGGTCGTGGAACCCTCCTGCTGCCAGCCGCACGTCGCGCCCGCCTCGACCGTCCCCGGTGTCACCGGTCCGGTCGCGGCGGGCGTCGTCGGGTCCGACGGGGTCACCGGGTCGTCTCCCGAGCCCGACCCGAGGATCGGGATCAGGACAGCGGCACCCACGACCGCCGCCGCGGTGACGCCACCGGTGACCCACCAGCCGCGACGGGCGGCCGACCGGGCCGGTGCCGGCACGGTGCGCGGTCCGGACGGCGCGACGGGAGCCGCCGCCGCGACGACATCGGTGACCGCGTCGTCGACCCGGGTACGGGCAGCGACCTGGTTGGAAGTCACCGCCGGCGACGTCACGGCGGCCCGGACCGGGGTGATGGGCAGAGCCTGATCGGTGGCCGCTGCTCCGGGGCCGGCGGGCCGGGTTCCGCGCCATCCGGCCGGCAGCTCCGGCAGCTGCCGGAGCACGGTGATGGGGTCGCGGTCGGCGGTGTGCGGGGTGTCGTCACGGACCGCCCGGGCGAGCAGGGCTCGCGCGGCCTGGGTGGACGCCGGCCGCGCGGCCGGATCGGTCGACACCAGCGCAGCCAGCGCCGACCGCAGCCCGGGGTCGTCGACCGCGGCGAGCGCGGAGCGGGTGTCGTCGACCTCGCCGCCGGCCAGCAGGGTCACCCCCAGCCGGCCCGCGGCGTACAGGTCGTGCCGGACGTCCGGCGGCACCCCACCCGCGAGGACCTCGGGCGGCAGGTAGCCAGGGGTGCCGATGACGGTGCCCACCTGGGTGAGGCGGGCGTCGCGGACGCCGATGGTCAGGCCGAAGTCGGCGAGCAGCACGTCCAGCGTCGTCCCGGAGCGCAGCAGCAGGTTCCCCGGTTTGACGTCGCGGTGGATCAGCTCCGCGGCGTGGACCGCGCCGAGGGCGTCGAGCACCTGGTCCAGAACGGCGACGACGGTGCCCTCGGCCAGCGGCCCGTAATCGCCGATCAGGGTCTGCAGGGAGCCGCCGTCGATCAGCTCGCTGACGATGACGACCATCCCGTCGTCGGCTGCCCAGGCGTAGGGACTGACCACCCGAGGATGCGTCAGCCGGACGGCCTGCTCCCGGGCGAACCGCAGCAGCTCGCCGGCGTCGCGCTGCCGCAGTAGCTTCGCCGCGCAGAAGCGGTGGCGCTGACGGTCCCAGGCGCGCCACACCGTCCCGGTGCCACCGACGCCGATGGGGTCGCACAGCGCGTAGCGGCCGGCGATGATCTCGGCGTCGACGGTGCACCTCCCGCGGTCGTGTGCCCCGGGGGCGGGGCGGACTCCAGTATCCCGTGCCCGGTTTCGGGTCATCCTGTTCGCTCGGAGTGCAGCCAGAACCACCCTGACCCTGTGGTCAGACTCCGGAGATGCGAAGAGCCGCGCTTCCCGGACGGGGAACGCGGCTCTTCGGTTGTTGCGTCAGCGGGACCGTGGCTGCCAGGTGACGATGGCGGCGGACGGGGCCCGCCACGGGACGACGTCCCGGCGGTAGGAGCGGTGCACGGCCTCGGAGGCCTCGGCCACCGAGCTGGCGGTGTGCTGCGAGGCATTCCGCAGCTCGGCGTTGGCCCGGTCCAGCTCGTCGGACAGTTCGGTGAGCCGGGCCCGCAGGGCCAGTACCTGCGACTCGAGGTCGATGATGCGCTTGATGCCCGCACGGTTGACGCCCTCGTCCTGCGACAGTCGCTGGACCTCGCGGAGCAGCTGGATGTCACGCTGGGAGTAGCGGCGCCCGCCACTCGGGGTGCGACCCGGCGAGACCAGACCCTCCCGGTCGTAGGACCGCAAGGTCTGCGCGTGCATCCCGGCGAGCTCGGCGGCCACCGAGATGACGAACAGCGGAGCGAGCTCGTCGAGCGGGATGTCCCGGCGGTCCCGACGTGCGGAGTCGCCCATCACGACGCTCCCGCCCCGACCGTGCTGCCACTACCCGCCTTCGCCACCGCGGCGGTGATCGCCGCGCGCGGGTCGTCGGTCTGCTCGGCGGCGTAGGTCTCCAGCGCCGCCTTCGCAGCGTCGCTCATCCGGGCCGGTACCGCCACCTCGACGGTGACGATCAGGTCGCCCTGTTTGCCGTCACGACGCTGCACACCGGCCCCTTTGACGCGGAACTTCCGCCCCGAGGACGTGCCGGCGGGCACCCGGAGGGTGACCGGCGCGTCCAGCGTGGGCACCGTCAACGAGGTGCCCAGGGCGATCTCGGGGAAGGTGACCGGCACGGTCAGCGGTCAGATTGTCGCCGTTGCGCCCGAACATCGGGTGACCGGCGACGTGGACGGTGACCAGCAGGTCGCCCGCCGGTCCGCCGTTGACACCGGCCGACCCCTTGCCGGTCAACTTGATCTTCTGACCGTCGGTGACCCCGGGTGGGATGCGGGTGGTCAGCGACTTGGTGGTCAGCACGGTGCGCTCACCGTGACACGTCGGGCAGGCCTCGTCGATGACCATGCCGGTGCCGCGGCAGTTCTTGCACGGCTCGGAGAAGGCGAACGACCCCTGGTTGCGGGTGACGAGGCCCTTGCCGTTGCAGACCGGGCACTCGTGGGCACTGGTTCCGGGCTTCGCGCCGGTGCCGGCGCAGGTCGGGCAGCTCGCGCGCTGGCCGAGCTGCAACGACACGGTGACGCCGCGGACGGCCTCCTCGAACGAGATCCGCACCTCGGCCTCGGTGTCGGCGCCGCGCTGGGCGCGGGCCGCCCGACCGCCGTCGCCGCGGTTGAACAGGTTGCCGAAGATGTCGCCGAGACCGCCGGGGCCACCGCCGGCCCCGCCGCCGCGACCGAACAGGTCACCGACGTCGAAGGTGGCACCGCCACCACCGGGACCGAAACCACCGGCTCCGGCCCCCGGCCGACGCATGCCGCCGGCGCCGAACAGCGACCGGGCCTCGTCGTACTCGGCCGCGTTTCGCGTCGTCGGAGAGGACGTCGTAGGCCTCCGAGACCTCCTTGAACCGGGTCTCGGCGGCCTTGTTGTCCGGGTTCTTGTCCGGATGGAAGTCCCGGGCGAGCTTGCGGTAGGCCTTCTTGATGTCCGCCGCCGGCGCCTTCTTGTCGACGCCGAGCGTCTTGTAGAAGTCCTTCTCGATCCAGTCCTGCGCGCTCACCCGGAACCTCCTCTCCGATCCTCGGTCAACTCGGGTACCTCGATGCTCTGCCGTGCAGTGGTGCGGCAGGCTCAGGCCGTGGGTTCGGCCTTGCCGTCGGACTCGGACCCGGGCTCCTCGACCAGCGTCGGGACGGTGCCCGACTTGCTCTCCTGCTCGGAGCGCGCCTTGGCGTCGTCCACACGGTCCTGCTCGTCGGCCGCATCGGCTTCGGGGGTGTCGGGGGCGCTCACAGCATCTCCATTCGTAGCGGTCTGCGGTGCTCGTGCTCCGGTCCGGTGACCACCACGACGGCAGCCCGCAGCGGACGGTCCTTGAACTCGTACCCGCGGCGGAAGACGCCGGTGACGGTCGGCGGCCTCGACATCGGCCGAGGTGCCGAACTGCACGGCCTCGTGGTGCGCCGGGTCGAACGGGTCGCCCTCGGCGCCGAAGCCCTTCAGCCCGACCTTCTCCAGCGCGCCGATCAAGCCGGTCGGCGACCGACTTGAAGGCACCGGTGAGGTCGCCGTGCTTGTGGGCCAGCTCGATGTCGTCGAGCACGTCCGAGCAGGTCACCGACGACGGCGGCCTTCGCGGTCACCGTGGCCGACCTCCCGGTCGCGGTCGACCCGCTTGCGGTAGTTGGCGTACTCGGCGGTGACCCGCTGCAGGTCGGCGGTCCGCTCGGCGAGATCGGCGGCCAGCTGCGACTCCTCGTCGACGGCGGCGTCTCGGCGTCGGCCGACTGCCCGGTCGGGACCGTCGCCGGGTCGCCGGTTCGGGACGGAGTCCGCCGGTCTCCGGTCGTCGCGGCGCTTGTCCCTGAACGACGTCCGGCTCCTCTGTGCCGATCGAACCGTCGGCTACCCGGACCTGCGGTAGCGGCGTCCGTCACTTCTTGGCCTCGTCGTCGACGATCTCGGCGTCGACGATCTCCTCGTCCTGCGCGGAGCCGTTCGGCGACGTCGCCGGTGGGCCGGCGCTGCCGTCGGCCTGCTGCTGGGCGTACAGCGCCGACCCGAGGGTCTGCGACTCGTTGGCGAGCGTCTCGACAGCGGACTTGATCTCGGCCAGGTCGGTGCCCTTGAGCGCCTCGTTGACCTTGGTGATCGCCTCGTTGACGCGCTCCTTGGGCTCCTCGGGCAGCTTCTCGTCGTTGTCCTTGAGGAACTTCTCGGTCTGGTAGACCAGCGCCCTCGGCCTGGTTGCGGACCTCGGCCTCCTCGCGGCGGGCCTTGTCCTCCTCGGCGTGGGCCTCGGCCTCGCGCATCATCCGGTCGATCTCGTCCTTGGACAGGGCGGAGCCGCCGGTGAGCTTGATCGACTGCTCCTTGCCGGTGCCCAGGTCCTTGGCGGTGACGTGCACGATGCCGTTGGCGTCGATGTCGAAGGTGACCTCGATCTGCGGCACGTTGCGCGGGGCCGGCGGCAGGCCGGTCAGCTCGAACATGGCCAGCTTCTTGTTGTAGGCGGCCACCTCGCGCTCGCCCTGGTAGACCTGGATCTGCACGGACGGCTGGTTGTCCTCGGCCGTGGTGAAGATCTCGGACCGCTTGGTCGGGATCGTGGTGTTGCGCTCGATCAGCTTGGTCATGATGCCGCCCTTGGTCTCGATGCCCAGCGACAGCGGGGTCACGTCGAGCAGCAGCACGTCCTTGACCTCACCGCGCAGCACACCGGCCTGCAGCGCCGCGCCGACGGCGACGACCTCGTCCGGGTTGACGCCCTTGTTGGGCTCCTTGCCACCGGTCAGCTCCTTGACCAGCTCGGTCACCGACGGCATCCGGGTGGAACCGCCGACGAGGATCACGTGGTCGATGTCGCCGACCTTGATGCCGGCGTCCTTGATCACCTGGTGGAACGGGGTACGGGTGCGGTCGAGCAGGTCCGAGGTGATCTTCTGGAACTCGGCGCGGGACAGCGACTCGTCGAGGAACAGCGGGTTCTTCTCCGCGTCGACGGTGATGTAGGGCAGGTTGATCGAGGTGTTCTGCGAGCTGGACAGCTCGATCTTGGCCTTCTCCGCGGACTCGCGGATGCGCTGCATGGCCATCTTGTCCTTGGTCAGGTCGATGCCGTTGGCCTTCTTGAACTTCTCGACGAGCCAGTTGACGATGCGCTCGTCCCAGTCGTCGCCGCCGAGCTTGTTGTCACCGGCGGTCGCCTTGACCTCGACGACGCCGTCGCCGATCTCCAGCAGCGAGACGTCGAAGGTGCCGCCACCGAGGTCGAAGACCAGGATGGTCTCCTCCTTGTCGCCCTTGTCCAGGCCGTAGGCCAGCGCGGCGGCGGTCGGCTCGTTGACGATGCGCAGCACCTTCAGGCCGGCGATCTCGCCGGCCTCCTTGGTGGCCTGGCGCTGCGAGTCGTTGAAGTACGCGGGGACGGTGATGACCGCGTCGGTGACGGGCTCGCCCAGGTACGCCTCGGCGTCACGCTTGAGCTTGCCCAGCACGCGGGCGCTGATCTCCTGCGGGCTGTAGCCCTTGCCGTCGATGTCGACGGTCCACTTGGTGCCGATGTGACGCTTGACGGAGCGGATGGTGCGGTCGACGTTGGTGACGGCCTGGCGCTTGGCGACCTCACCGACGAGCACCTCGCCGTTCTTGGCGAAGGCGACGATCGACGGAGTGGTGCGGGCGCCTTCGGCGTTGGCGATGACGGTGGGCTCGCCGCCCTCGAGAACGGCGACGACAGAGTTGGTGGTACCGAGATCGATACCGACGGCACGCGACATGGAAGCGTTCCTCCTGGCTTGCGTCCGGCTCGAGATGTTCTCGCCGGGCGGATGGGTACGTCGTGGGGCAGGGCGTTCATGTTGAGCGCCGTTGACTCAAGAATGCCCACTGCCCGCCGTTCTGTCAAACGACCTGAGCCGACCCCGCTCATGGCAATCCGGCGCCGGCCCTACGGTGGCGCTGAGCCGTCGTGGCGAAGGCGTGGCGCGCGGTGCACCTGCCCGGGTTCCGCCTCCACGCCGACCGACCCGCACACGTGCGTCGGGTTGACGACCACGCCACCTGGGGTAGAAAGTGGTGCACGACACACATCCGTGTGCATCCGACCGGGTGGTCCGGAAGGTGCCGACCGCATCAAGCGTCTCGCGATCTCCCCGATCGCGCGGTCTCTCGCGGCGACGTCACCGGACAGCCGCGTGTTCGGCCGGAGTCGGTCACGGCACGAGAGGGGTTTCAGATGGCAACGCTGCTGTGGATCCTGGCGGTCATCCTGGTGATCGCGGGAATCGTCGCGCTGTTCCGCAAGGAGATCGTCTGGGGAGTCGTGCTGATCGTCGTGGGGCTGCTCGTCGGCCCGGGTGGCGTGAGCATCTTCACCTGACCGCACCTCGACCGCCGGACACCGCCTCGCGCGGTGCCCGGTGGTCGCCTCGCTGCCAGCACCCTCGGGTGATCCTCAGTCGCGTCGGGGGTTGTACATCTCGGCCCGCCCTGCCCGTAGGCGGTGTAGGTGGGGATGGCCCCGTCACGCAGGACGTCCTGCTCGACGGCGATGCCGCGCTTCTCCAGCTGGGCCACCCAGTCGGACACCACGGGCCCCTCGTCGAAGCCGGTCAGCTCCTCGAGCTCCGGCCCGTCGCCGGCCACCACCAGCTTCTGCACACCGGACCACAGGAACGCCCCGAAGCACATCGCGCACGGCCGCCAGTTGACCACCAGCTCCAGGCCCGGTCGCGCCGCCGCGAGGGTCCCACGAACCCACCGCCGCGTCACGACGTGACTGGACCCACACGCCGGTCGTCAGGGAGCGGTGTGGTCCGCGCGACCAGCCGCGGACAGCTCCGTCGCGGCCCAGGTCGAGAGCAGCACGAGCGCCTCGGCGGTCGGGGACGCCGGCTCGGCGGCGTAGAAGGTGAGGGTCAGACCCGGCTCGGACACCAGCTCGACGCTTTCGTAGGCCAGCGCCAGCTCCCCCACCGCAGCGTGCCGGAAGTGTTTGAGGCCGGCGCCGTGCAACCGGACGTCGTGGGCGCCCCAGCGGCGCCGGAACTCGGGACTGCGGGTCGACAGCTCGCCGACCAGGTCGTGCAGAGACTTGTCGTGCGGATCGCGGCCGGCCTCTGTGCGCAGGATGGACACGCAGATGTCTGCGGCGCCGTACCAGTCGGGATAGAAGCTGCGGGATTCATCGTCGAGGAAGGTGAACCGGGCGAAGTTCGGCGTCGACTCCCGGGCGTAGAGCGAGGCGTGCATCGCCCGGCCGAGCAGGTTGCCGGCCAGCAGGTCCATCCGGCCGTTGCGGACGATGGCCGGACCGGCGGTGACCGAGTCGAGCACCCATTGCAGGCTCGGCCGCGGCGTCCACCGCTTCGTCGTTCGGCGCGGTGGGGCGGACCAGCGCGCTGGTGCCGTCCGCCGCGCGGGCCAGGTCGAACAGGTGCGACCGTTCGGCCTCGTCGAGCTGCAGTGCGCGGGCGATCGCGTCCAGCACCGACGTCGAGACGCCGCCCAGCGCACCGCGTTCCAGCTTGGCGTAGTACTCGATGCTGACGCCGGCCAGCACGGCGACCTCCCCGCGTCGCAGACCGGGGACCCGCCGGGCGCCGATGTCAGGCAGGCCTGCCCGGGCGGGGCTGATCTTGGCCCGACGCGAGACGAGGAACTCGCGGACCTCGGCTCGGTTGTCCATGAGGTTGACGTTACGGCCGGCGCGGCCGGGATGGGATGCCCTGTCGATACACCCCACCCCGGGCCGTGTCACGGGCGGATCAGCACCTTGAGTGCTTCGCGGGCGTCCATCAACCGGTAGGCCTCGGCGATGTCGGACAGCGGCAGTTCGCGGTCGAACACCCGGCCGGGGTCGATGGTGCCGTCGAGGACCTGCGGGATGGCCGCCTCCAGGTAGGCGCGGATGGTGGCCGGGCCGCCGGTGAGGGTGGCGTTCTTGCCGAACAGCGACGCGAACCCGACCGGCGGCGTCGTCGTACTGCGGGACGCCGACGCGGGAGATCACCCCACCGGGGCGGACGATGCCGTAGGCCTGCTCGTAGGCGGGCATGTGACCGACGGCCTCGAGGACGACGTGGGAGCCCTCGCCGCCGGTGAGCTCCAGGACCTTCGCGACGCCCTCGTCGCCGCGCTCGGCGACGACGTAGGTGGCGCCGAACTCGCGTCCCGAGGTCGGTGCGGGCGGTGTGGCGGCCCATCAGGATGATCGACTCGGCACCGAGCTGCTTCGCAGCGCGAGTACCGCCGACAGCCCGACGGCGCCGTCGCCGATGACGGTGACGGTCTTGCCCGGCCCGACCTCGCCGCGGACGGCCGCGTGGTAGCCGGTGAGGTAGACGTCGGACAGCGTCAGCAGCGACGGCATGAGCGTCTCGTCGGTGCCGGCCGGGATGGCGACGGCGGTGCCGTCGGCCTGCGGGATCAGCAGCAGTTCGGCCTGCGTCGCGGACGGGGCGCCGTCGAAGAAGCCGCCGTGGACGCAGGAGGTGGTGATGCCGTCGCGACAGAACGCGCAGGTGTTGTCCGACCAGGCGAACGGCACGATGACGGTGTCGCCGACGGTGAGAGTGCGTCACGTCGCGCCGATCTCGATCACGACACCGATGGCCTCGTGGCCCATCCGGCGACCGCCGGGGGTGTCGGGCAGGTCGTGGTACGGGTGCAGGTCGGATCCGCACACGCACGCGTGGGTGACGCGGACGATCGCGTCGGTAGGGGCGGTGATCGTCGGGTCCGGGACCTCCTCGACACGGACGTCGCCGGAGCGGTACATCAGGGTGGCGCGCATGGGTGTTCCTCTCGGGTGCGGATCGTGGGCGGCAGGTCCGGTGGCCGAACGGCGGTGACGGGACCGGCCGCGGCGTCCCCCGCCGGTGTCGACGGTGGTGACGGCTCGCGTGGGGACGCTTCGACGCTATGCCCGGGAACGCGGTGCGCCGGTGTTCCAGGGGTGCCCTGTCGGTACACCTCAGCACAGGCACTTCCCCGATCGGTCGTGCGCCGGTGTGCTGGTACGAGCACCACGGAGATCCCGGGTGTGGCGGAACGGAGGATCGATGAGCGGCGGTACGACGGACCTGAATGCACCCGATCGCACCGGGGGCGACCGACGGACGGCGACGATCGGCAGCGGGCTGATCGCCACGGTGATCTTCCTGACGGCCATCGCCCCGCTGGCCACCGACATGTACGTACCGGGGTTCCCGCTCGTGGCGGGCGATCTCTCGGCGTCGGCGTCGCAGGTGTCACTGACCCTGACCACCTTCTTCGCCGGGATGGGGCTGGGCCAGCTCATCGGCGGGCCGGCATCGGACCAGCGCGGACGGCGCCGGCCGCTGATCGCGGCGGTCGTGATGTTCACCGTCGCCTCGGTGGTCTGCGCGTCGGCCCCGTCGATCGGCGTGATGATGGCCGCCCGGTTGGTGCAGGGGTTCAGCGGCGGTTGGGCGATGGTGATCGGCCGCGCCGTCATCGTCGATCTGGCGAAGGGCGCCCAGCTGGTCCGGGTGCTCAACATCATCGCCGGGGTCGGCGGTATCGCCCCGATCGTCGGACCGCTGATCGGTGGTGTGCTGCTCCAGCTGTCGGGTTGGCGGGTCTCGTTCTGGCTGGTCGCCGCACTCGGCGTCGCCATGACTCTCGCCGTGGTGGTCGCGGTCCCCGAGTCGCTGCCGCCCGGGCGCCGGCACCGCGGCGGGCTGCGCGCCTTCGCCAGGGCCGGCCGGCAGGTGCTGAGCCATCGTCACTACGTCGGATACGTGGTGGTCAGCGGTTCGGCGATGGCGGCCCTGTTCGCCTACGTGGCGACATCCGCGTTCGTCCTGCAGTCCATGAACGGGATGGCGCCGATCGCGTACTCCGTCGACTTCGCGGTGAACGCGGTCGGGATGACGATCGCGTCGCTGGTCTCCGCCCGGCTCGCCGGCCGGGTGTCGACCCGGCGGATCATCCTGGTCGGCCAGCTCGCCGCGCTGACCGCCGGCGCGGCGATGCTCGTCGGGGCGCTGTGGTTCGACACCCCGCTGGCCCTGACACTGGCCTGCTTCTTCGTGTTGATGAGTGCGCAGGGGCTGATCGGGCCGAACGGCGGCGCACTGGCCTCGGCGGCGGTGCCGCAACACCCGGGCACCGGCTCGGCGGTGCTGGGGGGAGTGCAGTGGACGGTGGCCGGGATCGCCGCCCCACTGGCCGGCCTGGGCGGTGAGCACACCGCGGTGCCGATGGCCGTGATGATGGTCGCGGGGGCGCTGGTCTCGATGTTCGGGCTGCTGGTGCTGGCCCGGCGGTGAGGGCACCCATCGTGGGGGTCCTGGTCGCACTGACGCTCGGCGGCTGCTCCACCATCCCGTCCGACCGAGTGGCCACGACCACCGCCACCTCGGCGACCCACCCGGTTTCCGTCACGTCGATGCCGGTCGACGAAACCCCGCGGACCTCGGCGACGACGGAGGCCCCCGTGCCCGACCCCGATTCCACCGGCACCGCCGTCCGGCTCGTCATCGGCGGCACCGCCGTCGCCGCGACGCTGGACGACAACCCCAGTGCCCGCGGCCTCCTCGCGCAGCTGCCGCTGACTTTGACGCTGCGCGACTACAACGGGGTCGAAAAGACGGCCAAGCTGACCGCACCGCTGACTGTGGAGGGCGCTCCGCGCGGTTCGGACCCCGCGCCGTTCGACATCGGTTATTACGCACCCGATCAGGTGCTCGTGCTGTACTACCGCGACGTGGGCTTTTTCGGCGGCATCGTCGCGTTGGGGCGGTTCGATCCCGCGGCCGCCGACCTCGTCGAGGAACAACCGGACGACGCGACGGTCACGATCGCGCGGGCCTGAACCACTCGGACCTGAGCCCGCGGGCGCCGGGGCCTCAGCGGCGGGCGTTGTAGACCAGCGCCCGGCCCTGCCCGTAGGCGGTGTAGGTGGCGATGGCCCCGTCACGCAGGACGTCCTGCTCGACGGCGATGCCGCGCTTCTCCAGCTGGGCCACCCAGTCGGACACCACAGGGCCCTCGTCGAAGCCGGTCAACTCCTCGAGCTCAGGCCCGTCGCCGGCCACCACCAGCTTCTGCACACCGGACCACAGGAACGCCCCGAAGCACATCGCACACGGCCGCCAGTTGACCACCAGCTCCAGGCCCGGTCGCGGCCGCGGCGAGGTCCCAGACCGCCGACCGCCGCCTGCGCCAGGCTGATCGCCGTCACCTCGGCGTGCGCGGACGAGAGTCCGCTGGAGAGAACGACATTGACTCCGACGCTGATGATCTCACCGGTCGCCGAGTCGGCCACGACGGCCGCGAACGGACCGCCGTTGCCGGCCACCCAGTTGCGGTCGGCGAGCGCATGGACCAGCGCCATCCGCTCCTCCGACGACGTCAGCGGGGCCTCGTAGTCGTCCAGGAACGGCCACACCCACGGAGGCAACTCAGCATGGAATCCGGTGGCCATCGATTCGGTGTCGATCATGGAGCGAGCCTACGACCGGCACCGTCCGGTGGCGCGCTCAGACCTCGTCGCGCCAGCTGTGCTGCGGGTCGAAGTCGAGCAGCCGGCGGGCCTTGTCGATGCTGAGCAGCGTCTGGTTCTCCCCCACCTCGCCGGTGATCTCCACACCGGGGAACACCTCGGCGACGAGCTCTGAGTTCGGCCGGGTCATCACGGTGTCGGCCGCGGCGATGATGAAGATCTCCCGGCCGGTGAGGTCGGCGGTCAGCGCTTTGCGCACGGCCTGCGCCCCGTCACGCGCGTCGATGTAGCCCCACAGGTTCCACTTCCGCAGCGTCGCGTCCGCATCGAACGACGGGAACGGCGCATAGTCGGCCGGGTCCATCACGTTGGAGAAGCGCAGCCCGATCATCGTCAACTCCGGGTCCCAGCGGCAGAACTGCTCGGCCATCGACTCCTCGACGCGCTTGGACAGCGAGTACGACGACTCCGGTCGCGGCGGGTACTCCTCGTCGACCGGGATGTACGGCGGCGGGGTGTCGAACGGCAGGCCCAGCACGGTCTCGCTCGATGCCCACACCACGCGCTTGATGCCGCACGCCTTGGCGGCGGCGAAGACGTTGTAGGTCGAGGTCACGTTGTTGGTGA
Source organism: uncultured Actinomycetota bacterium (assembly GCA_963700115.1). Taxonomy (GTDB): domain Bacteria; phylum Actinomycetota; class Actinomycetes; order Mycobacteriales; family Nakamurellaceae; genus Nakamurella. Next base: position 3,586,316 of record OY969473.1, read on the forward strand.
ACAGAGCGGCGTTCGGGACCATCCCGGGGGCCGGGATCGCCCCGAGGTGGACCACGGCGTCGATCCCGGTGTGCCGGTCGTCGATGGCGTGCAGGGATTCGAAGACCTGCCCGTAGTCGGTGAGATCCACCCGGACGAAGGGGTTGTCGGCCCCGGCGGGTGGCGGGACCCGGTCGAGCGTGACCACGGTGCAGCCGTGCTCGAGGAGGTCGCGCACGACGGCGCGACCGAGCTTGCCGCTGCCCCCGGTCACGGCGACGGTGGTGATGCGACGGTCGGTCATGGGTGCTCCCGGAGGGTCCTGGTCATGTGGACGGAGTTCTCGGTGTAGCCGAGAGAGGTGTAGAGGCCACGGGCCACCGCGTTGCCGCCGAAGACATTGAGCTCGACGGCGGTGGCCCCCTGGGCCTCTGCCCAACTGTGGGCCTCGAGCATCAGGGCCCGCCCCAGACCTCGGCCGCGGAAGGCCCTGTCGATCTCGATGTCGTAGATCCAGACGGTGCGCTCGGACGGCCGGTGCAGCCAGAGCACCCCGATTGGGGCACCGTCCGCATCGCGGGCGGTGAACAGGTGGTGGCCTTCGGCCGGGGCACCGTCGGGGAAGAACTGGGCGTGCTGCTGGGTGGCGATCAGGGTCGCCACCTCGAGGTCCTCACCGCCGAACTCGACGCGCTGGGCGACGTAGCCGTCCAGTTGCACCTCGCGGAACGCGGCGAGCTCGTTGCCGGTCATGGGGTGCAGGGTCACGGCGGTCAAAAGGTCCTCCCGGCGCTGTCGTTGCGTACGTGGGCGCTGCGGTGGGCAGAATTCACCCTCGGGGATGCCGGTACCCCGGCGTCACCATCGCACCACAGGCAAGGAGATGCAGTATGACCATCCCGCATGTGCACCTGAACAATGGCGTGGAGATCCCGCAGCTCGGGTTCGGCGTCTTCCAGATCGACCCGGCCGACACGGCCGCGGCCGTCCGCTCCGCGATCGAGGTCGGCTACCGCCACATCGACACCGCTGAGATGTACGGCAACGAGAAGGAGGTCGGTGAGGGCATCCGTTCCTCCGGTGTCCCCCGTTCCGACATCTGGATCACCAGCAAGATCAACAACAACCGCCACGGTCACGACAACACGCTGGCTGCGTTCGACCAGACGTTGGCCGACCTGGACGTCGAGCAGATCGACCTCATCCTGATCCACTGGCCGCTCCCTGCCGCCGGCGATTTCGTCGGCACCTGGAAGGCGTTGGAGAAGGTCTACGCCGACGGCCGGGCACGCTCCATCGGCGTCTCGAACTTCCAGCCGAACCACATCAACCGGCTGGCCGACGAGTGCACGGTGGTGCCTGCGGTCAACCAGATCGAAGTGCACCCGTACCTGACGCAGGACGCGCTGCGCGCGTTCAACGCCGAGCACGGCATCGCCACCGAAGCCTGGTCGCCGATCGCCCAGGGCGGCGTGCTGAACGACCCCGCCATCTTGGGCATCGCGATCGAGCACGGAAAGTCGACCGCTCAGGTCGTCCTGCGCTGGCACGTGCAGCTCGGCAACATCATCTTCCCGAAGTCGTCCTCGGCGGACCGGATGCGCGAGAACTCCGAGATCTTCGATTTCGAGCTCTCGCCCGCCGACATGGGCTTCATCTCGGCATTGAACCGCGACGAGCGCACCGGGCCCGATCCGGACGTCTTCAACTACATCCCGGCGTAGCCGCCCCAGCCCACGACCGCTGCCGCTGATCCGCCGGGCGCAGCGGTCGTGGCGCGTTCGGCGAGTGCGCGGCGCCAGGATCACCCGCCCCCTGACCGCGAGCGCGTGGACCGGTCGTTGTCAGTCCGCGGTCAGCGCCAGGTGTGCACCCGGACCGTGGTGCCGACGTCGGTGGAGCGGACCTGGATCAGGTCCGACGTCTGGTTCGCGAGCCACAGGCCCTTACGTCCCTCCCGGGTCGTCGCCGCTACCCGGCCGGCCAGCGGTGGTGCGGTCGCCGGGTCCTCGATCTCGCAGATCACGGCTTCGTCGACGGTCCAGAGCCGCAGGACGGCGGTGTCGGACGCGGTCGCGTCGCACGCGAGCTCTCGCATCGCGGCGGCCAACCGGTGGGACTTCTCGGTGGTGAGCCCGGCCCGGAACCCGGCGGCCAGCACCCGGTTCGCGACGTGGCCGATCTCCGGGCGGCCGAAGCTGCGGACCTCGGCGTCGGCCGGCGGGGCCGGCAGCGCACGACGGAACAGGTCCTCGACGTACCAGGCTCCGGTATAGGAGGTGCTCCCCCGGTAATTGCCGTTCTCCAGGATCACCGGGTGACTGTGGGCGGCGTGCTCGGTGACCTCCGGGTCGCCGGTGGCCGCGTCGTACGGGCAGATCATCCACAGCGGCGCGTCCGGCGGGATGACCAGGTTGACCAGGCCTTCGTGCAACCGCGACTCCACCGTCTCGACCTCGTGCGCGCCGTGGCTGACCGGCTGGCCGAGGATGCGGATCGGTCGGCCGTCGTGGTGATGACTGTCCACCAGTGCGGTCAGGGCCGGGACCAGGCGAGCCGGGTTCGTCGCCAGCTCGGCGATGTCGACGAACGCGACGGCGGCGGCGGCGTCACCGAGGCCCTCGAAGATCAGCTGCCGGGCGGGTGGCAGTGCCGCGACCACGACGTGTTCGCCCCGCTCCACGCCCTCGTGGAGGAACGGCAGGACGGCGGCGAGATAGTCGGTCTCCCCGCGGTACAGCAGTGCCTCGTGGCGAAAGCTCCGGTGTGCAGACACGGCCGCAGCCTAGTCCGGGAAGATGAGCACGGAGCGAGTACTTCGGAATTTCTCCGATGTCAGCCGGTCCGTAACACCGACACGCACCAGTCGGCGTCATCGGACCAGGGCACCAGGTCCCAGGTCGAGAACCGGTGCTCGGCGGTCAGGCCGAGCGCTGCGGCGTCCACGTCCAGGTCCTCCACGCCGTACGCGCGATCGGTGGCGAAGCCGGCGACGATCCGCCCACCAGGTCGCAGCAGCGCTCGCAACACGTCCAGGACGCGTCGCTCGGTGCCGGGTGCCACGTACACCAGCACATTCCCGGGCAGCGCGACGAGATCGAACGGCCCGGCCGCCCCGGCGGTGCCGAGCAGCTCCGGGGTCAGCGACAGCAGGTCCGCGACGAGGAAGGCCGAGTCCGGGTACCACTGCCGCGCCGCGGCGACCAGGCCTGCGTCACGGTCGACGCCGACCACGCGGTGCCCGCGGCGGCGCAGCGCATCGGTGACGCGGCCGGTGCCGCAACCGGCGTCCAGCACGGATGCGCCCCGCGGCAGCATCGCGTCGATCAACCGGGCTTCACCGTCGAGGTCGGCGCCGGACCCGACGAGTTCTTCGAACCGCGCGCGGTAGGACGTCCACCGCTCACCGGTGGTCTCGGTCAGCCAGCGGGTGGGTGGGGTGTCGTCGGTGCTCATCGGGTCCAGCATGTCACCGGCCTCAGACCCGGGCCGTGGCCGTCCGCATCCACGCCCAGCGCTCGCTGCACCGCACCAGCAGCACCACCCCGAGCGCCGCACCGACCGTGTTCGCGGCGAGGTCGGTCATCGACGGGACCCGGCCGGGGAGGAACAGCTGCGCCGTCTCGACGGCCCCCGACACGACGGCCGCCACCGGCACCATCCAGAACCGCCGGCCCGGCAGCACCGCACCGGCGAAGAAGACGCCGATCGGGACGAACATCAGCACGTTGGACAGCCACTCGACGGTGTCGAAGGTCAGGAACGTCGGCTGGACGCCGGTCATCCGCCAGAGCGCGGACCAGTGGTGCAGTGCCCGCTGAGCCCCGGGGGCCGGCGCACCGGGCGAGAGGACGATCTCGCCGGCGACCACCAGGGTCACCACGAGCAACGTCAGCGACAGCACCTGGAGTCGGCGATCGATCCCACGACCCCGTAGACGCTGCTCGCGCAGGGTCACCAGGAACGCGGGAACGGGCATCCGTCCATCCTCCGGTGCGCCCTCGGTCCACGCCGGTCACCCCCGGGGAATGTGCGACAGGTCTCGACGGACGAACCTGCCGGGATACCGGTGACGACGCCGGGCGGGAGGTTTACCGTTTGCCCATGCAGACCCAACTCCGGCACAACCCGTCGTTCACCGTCGCCCGACTCATCCTGGCTCCGAACGAGCCGGTCCGCGTCGAGGGTGGCGCGATGATGGCGCACAGCCAGGGCGTCCAGATCGAGGCGAAGGCCGACGGCGGCATCATGGCCGGCCTGAAGCGTTCGGTGCTGGCCGGTGAGTCCTTCTTCGTCACCACCTACACCGCGCCGCCGCAGGGCGGCTGGGTCGACGTCGCCGGGGTGCTGCCGGGTGACGTCCTGCCCATCGACATCCAGCCGGACCGTCCGTACTACATCGCCAAGGGCAACTGGATCGCCAACTCCCACGGCACCCAGATCGACACCCAGTGGGGCGGCCGGGCCAACCTGTTCGGCGGCGAGGGCGGCTTCGGCATCCGGTGCACCGGCCAGGGCACCGCGGTGGTCAGCGTCTACGGCGCCATCGACGTCTTCGACCTCGCCCCCGGCCAGCAGGTCACCATCGACACCGGTCACGTCGTCGCCTACGACCTGAACATCCAGTTCCAGATGCGCCGCGCGGTGCAGGGCCGGACCGTGCAGACGCTGAAGTCCGGCGAGGGGTTCGTGTTCGACTTCACCGGTCCGGGACGGGTGATCCTGCAGAGCCGCAACCCGTCGGCGTTCGCCGCGTGGGCGGCGTCGCTGGCCCCGGGCAACAACCCCAAGGGCGGCTTGGGATTCCTCCGCTGACCGCGCTGTGCCCCCGCGTCTCCTGAGCAGCGCGGATGGCGTCAGAATGGCTCCATGAGCCTCTCGCCGCTGCCGCCGCCGCCCACCGACGACGGAACCGGATCGGTCTCCTCCACGACCAGGGGTCTGGACGGCGACAACGACCATCCGATCCTGGATCTGCGGCACCCGGTGGCCGACAACGGCCATCCGATGACGGCCACCAGCCACCCGGTGGGCGCGTCGGCGACCCCGGGCAGCGGCACCTCGCACCCGGTGATCGCCACCAGCGACGGCCGGATCAGCGACGCGTTCCCCAACATCGCTGATTACGCGTTCCTCTCCGACTGCGAGACCAACTGTCTGATCGCGCCGTCGGGATCAGTGGAGTGGCTCTGCATCCCGCGGCCCGATTCGCCGAGCATCTTCACTGCGCTGCTGGACCGCGCGGGCGGCTTCTTCCGCCTCGGTCCGTACGGCGTGCAGGTCCCCGCCGCGCGCCGCTACCTGCCCGGCACCCTCGTCCTGGAGACCACCTGGCAGACCCCGACCGGCTGGATCATCGTCCGGGACGCGCTGATCATGGGGCCTTGGCACAACGTCCGGGAGCGGTCCAAGACGCACCGCCGCTCCCCCACCGACATCGACGCCGAGCACTGCCTGGTGCGGGTGGTGAAGTGCCTGCACGGCTCGGTGGACATCGGCCTGCACTGCGAGCCGCTCTTCGACTACGCCAAGGTCGGGCCGACCTGGGAGTACCTGGAGGACGGCTACAACAAGATGAAGGCGTCCGCGGAGGGTCAGCCGACGATCGTGCTGACGTCGTCGCTGCGGATGGGCAACGAGGGCCGCACCGCCCAGGCGCGCACCACGATGCGTCCCGGCGACGAGCACTTCGTGGCGCTGTCGTTCTCCGAGCTGCCCGGACCACAGACCACCGCCGAGGCCAACGCCTATCTGCTGAGGACGAGTGAGTACTGGCGGGAGTGGTTGACCCAGGGCTCGTTCCCGGACCACCCGTGGCGCTCGTACCTGCAGTCGAGTGCGCTCGCGCTGAAGGGGCTGTCGTACGCACCGACCGGCGCCCTGCTGGCCGCGGCGACCACGTCACTCCCGGAGACCCCGGGCGGCGAGCGCAACTGGGACTACCGCTACACCTGGATCCGTGATTCGACGTTCGCACTGTGGGGGCTCTACACGCTGGGCTTCGACCGGGAGGCGAACGACTTCTTCTTCTTCATCTCCGACGTCTGCCGGGACAACAACAACGACCTGCAGATCATGTACGGGGTGGGCGGTGAGCGGACGCTCGACGAGTTCACCCTCGACCACCTCTCCGGGTACGCCGACTCGCGTCCGGTCCGGGTCGGCAACGGCGCGTACGGCCAGCAGCAGCACGACGTCTGGGGTGCGCTGCTGGACTCGATCTACCTGCACGCACGCTCCCGCGAGCAGATGCCGGAGGAGCTGTGGCCGGTGGTGAAGGCGCAGGTCGAGCAGGCCGCCGCACACTGGCGGGCACCCGACCGCGGCATCTGGGAGGTACGCGGGGAACCGCAGCACTTCACGTCTTCCAAGATCATGTGCTGGGTGGCACTGGACCGCGGCGCCCGGCTGGCCCGGCTGCACGACTCCCCGGGCACGGCCGAGAAGTGGCAGGCCATCGCCGACGAGATCCACAACGACATCTGCACCAACGGCGTGGACAGCCGTGGGGTTTTCGTGCAGCGCTACGGATCCGACGCGCTGGACGCGTCGCTGCTGCTGGCGCCGCTGGTGCGGTTCCTGCCTGCCGACGACCCCCGGATCCGGGACACCGTCCTGGCCATCGCCGACGAGCTCACCGTGAGCGGCCTGGTCCTGCGCTACCGCGTCGAGGAGACCGACGACGGGCTGGCCGGCGAGGAGGGCACCTTCACCATCTGTTCGTTCTGGCTGGTCTCGGCGCTGGTCGAGATCGGCGAGGTGCGACGGGCGCACCACCTGTGCGGGCGGCTGCTGTCGCACGCCTCCGCGCTGGGGCTCTACGCCGAGGAACTGGACGCCAAGACCGGTCAGCACCTCGGCAACTTCCCCCAGGCCTTCACCCACCTTGCCCTGATCAATGCCGTCACCCACGTCATCCGGGCGCAGGCCGAAACCCGCGCCACCGGGTTCACCCCGGCCAACCGACAGGGCTGACTCCCCGGTCGAGTCGGTCGCCCCTCCTTGACGCGGGCCGGAACTCCCCGGCGGGGTTCGACGGTTCGGCCCCTGATCGGGTGCGCGCCCGTGGGGGTGGGCGACTCGCCGCTCAGGCCTCGGCGACCGCCTCGAAGGACGTCGTACCGCTGTCCACGACGACCACCTCGATGCCGTGGTCCTTGAACTTGGCGACCTCCACGCGGTCGGCGCTGTCGTCGGTGACCAGCGTCCAGCGGTCCGGCATCACCGCCCAGGCGTGGAACGGCCGCTGGCCGAGCTTGGCCGCGTGGGCCAGCACGTAGACGTGCTCGGCGCGACGCATCATCAGCTCCTTCTGCCGGGTCTGGGTGAGGTCCGCCTCGCAGATGCCGCCGTCGGCGGTGACCCCGTCGGTGCCCATGAACGCCCGGTCGAACGTCATCCGCTCCAGTGACGCCTCGGTGAGCGGCCCGACGAAGCCCTGACTCAGCGGACGGAGCCGGCCGCCGAGGCTGAGCACCTCGACGCCGGCGGCGTCGGCCAACTCGTCGAGGGCGTTGAGACCGACGGTGGCCACGACGATGTCACGCGCGGACGCCAGCGCGTTGGCCATCGCTCCGGTGGTGGAGCCGGCGTCGAGCAGCACGGTCTCCCCCGGCCGTACCTGCGCCGCGGCCCACCGGCCGATCGCCCGCTTCGCCTCGAACGCCTGCCCGCTCCGCTGCCGCAGCGACGCCTCCGGGTGCGGCACCAACGCCATCGCTCCGCCGTAGGTACGGGCCAGCTTGCCCTGGGCGGTGAGCACGGCGAGGTCGCGCCGGATCGTCGACGAGGTGACGCCGAGGGTGGTCGAGAGCTCCTCGACGTTGGCCAGGCCGGACACCGTCGCCAGCCGGACGATCTCGGCCCGACGCTCACGGGAGGTCTGCTTGCCCATCGCGCCTCTCCTCGCTGCGGGACCGCGCGGGCCCGTCCGGTCGATCGTGCCACCCGTGGGCGTCCGGTGGGCCACGGTCGTGGCGTGTGATGCCGACGGGGGCCGCAGTGGGCATGAACCGGTCAGGACATCCAGGTCCGCGAAGCGGCCGTTGCGCGGCGGACCCGACGAGAGGAGCCGCAATGCCCACCGACAAGGACGACAGCCCGGAACTGCCCAGCACGCTGGAGAAGTCGGCACAGAAGATCCAGCACACCTACACCGAGACCCTGGACAACGCCGAGGAGCAGTACGACGGCGACGAGTCGCGTGCCCACCGCACCGCGTGGGCCTCGGTCAAGCACGTCGCCGAGAAGGTCGGGGACCACTGGGAACTCAAGGACGAGAAAGGCCCGTCGGATTCCCGGTCGAAGGGCACGACCGAGGAGAAGCGGCAGGGCACGGGGGAGACGTTCGGCGGCGTCGACGTCGAGGGCAACACGCGCGACGAACTGGTCGAGCGCGCGAAGAAGGCCGGGATCACCGGCTACTCCGACATGAACAAGTCCGAGCTCGGGCGGGCGCTGCAGAAGCACGAATGAGACCCACTCACCGGGACAGCGGTGGCCGTCGCAGCGCCCGGGTCCGGCCCGGTCCCGGACGACGGTCGCTGCGCGGAGGTCCAGCAGCAGGCGGTTGCCCGCTGGGCGGTGACGCCTGTGCTCGGCCGGCCGGCGCGGTGACCGTCATGTCTTCGAGGGTGCACCCGGCATCGCCGGGCGGGACCCCGTCAGCCCTTGAAGCCCTGTTCCGCGGTGGGCGGTTGCAGCCCGATGGTCAGCGTCAGGTCCGCACGGAGCGCCTCGATGCGGTTGACCGCAGCGGGATCGGCCCCGCCGTCCAGACCGCCGCGCAGCTCATCCAGCTCCGCGACCACCCGCCGCATTTCGTCGGTCGTCATCGTCTGCCAGCCGTCCGCCAGCTGCTGCACCCTGGTCTCGGTATCGGTCATGGCTTCCTCCTGTCGTCGGGGTCCACCTCGTCCAGTGCCCGGTCCGGTCCGCCGGCTATCAGGTTGGTGACTCCGGATCACCGTGCCGGGGTCGGGGTCCCGTAGATCCGCGGCTGCCCCAGCCGACGACAATGGACCGATGACACCCGCGCTCAAGGAGTGGGGCGCCGCCGTGCACGCGCTGCTCGCCGGTCGCCAGACGGTGCTGCTGCGCAAGGGCGGGATCCACGAGAAGCGTTTCGCCGTGGGCGCTTCCCGCTTCCTGCTGTTCCCGACCTACGCACACACCCACCCGGAGTCCACCCGGCCGGAGTTCCACGACCTGCTCGCCGCGGGTGACGCGGACGCGACCACCGACGCGGTGACCATCCGGGCGGCGGCCGAGACCGTCGCCGCCATCCCGGTCGTCCGCCCGGCGGCGGTCGGCCGACTCGAGGAGTACCACCTGTGGACGGCGGACTCGGTGCAGCGCCACCGCCTCGATTTCCGGCCGCGTCACCAGCTCACCGTGCTGGTCGTGCACGTCACGCCACTGCCGGAGCCCGTCCACGTCCCGCGCCGGCCGGAGTTCGCCGGTTGCGTGAGCTGGGTCGACCTCGACATCCCGCTGCCGCCGGCGACCCCGGTCCCGGCCGCGCTGCACCGGATCGCCGACGAGATCCGCGCCGCGGTCGGCTGAGGCTCAGCCGATCAGATCGTCCACGTAGCACCAGCGCCAGGCCTCGCCGGGCTCGATGCTGCGCATCACCGCGTGGCCCGTCTCGGCGAAGTGCCGGTCGGCGTGCCGCCCCACCGACGAATCGCAGCAGCCCACGCTGCCGCAGCTCAGACACATCCGCAGGTGCACCGGCTGGGTCTGCTCGCGGACGCAGTCCTCACAGACCCCGGCGCTCCTCGGCTTCACCGACACCGGCGCGTCCGTCAGATGGTCACAGCCGCCCCGCAGGCGCTCGGGTGCGAGCAGCACCTCGTCGCGGTCGGCGACCAGGTCCGGCTCCGCCCAGCTGGTGACCAGCGCCTCCTCGACGTCGAGCACCTCCAGTACGTCACTGAGCACCTTCGGTGGCAGGTGACCCTCGCCGCGCAGCTCCAGCACCTTGTCGCGCTCGGCCTGCAACATCAACAGGCGCAGCGACCGGAACCGCTGACTCGGCGTCTCGCCGTCGGATTCGGGCCGGCCCAGCAGCTCCCAGGCCGTCAGCCGGCGCTGCTCCATCCGCTGCTGCAGGCTCTGCACGACGTCCGGCGGGTCATCCGGGACGCGTTCCCGTTCCAGTGCGGCCAGCCCGGCCGCTGCGGTCTCCTGCAGCACGACCGCCTGCTGCAGCAGGTCCTCCCGCGGGTCGGTGCCACGCACCCCGAGCAGCCGGACGAGCGTCGGCAGGGTGAAGCCCTGCAGGATCAGGGTGCCGCCCACCACCACCAGTGCGGCCAGCACCAGTACCGGCCGGTGCGGGACGTCCTCGGGGATGGCGAACACCGCGGCGAGCGTGACCACGCCACGCATCCCGGCCCACGAGATGATCGTCGGATAGGTCAGCGGCGGGGCCGGGTCGTTGCGCGCGATGGACGGGATCAGCCGCGGCAGGTACGTCGCCGGGAACACCCACAGCGGCCGCAGCACGAGCACGCCGAGCAGCACCAGTCCACATCCCCACCAGACCCGCGCGGTGCCCAGCGAGTCGTCCCGGACGGCCTCGACGATCTGGCTGACCTGCAGGCCGATCAGCAGGAAGACCGAGTTCTCCAGCAGGAACTGCACGGTGGCCCAGTTGATCCGCTCGGACAGCCGGGTGGTGCCGGACTGGGTGACCGGCGACTTGTGCCCGATGAACAGGCCGGCGACGACGACCGCGAGCACGCCGGACGCATGGATCTCCTCGGCGGCCACGTAGGCGATGAACGGCACCGTGAACGAGATCGCGGTGGCGATCAGCACGTCCTCGATGTACGGGCGCAGTGTGATGACCGCGAAGGCCACGGCGAGGCCGATGACCACGCCACCGCCGGCCGCGATCGCGAAGTTGGCGGCGATCTGCCAGGCGGCGACCGTGCCGCTGATCGAGGCGACGGCGGTGCGCAGGACCACGATCGCGGTCGCGTCGTTGACCAGGGACTCGCCCTCGAGGATGTCGACCATGCGGCGCGGCATGCCGATCCGGCGAGCCACCGCGGTGGCCGCGACCGCGTCCGGCGGGGCCACCACGGCCCCCAGCGCGAAAGCGGCGGCCCAGCCGATGTCGAGGGCGTAGTGCGCGATGACGCCGACCCCGACGGTGGCGAAGATGACGTACCCGACGGACAGCAGCGCGATCGAGCGCCGGTTCTGCCGGAAGCTGACCAGCGACGTCCGGATCGCGGCCGCGTAGAGCAGCGGCGGCAGCAGGCCGACGAGCACGAGCTCCTCGGTCAGGGCCACGTCGGGGACGAACGGGAGGTAGGAGCCGACGACGCCGACCAGGACCAGGACGAGCGGCGGCGAGAGCCGGAGGCGGTCGCAGATGGCGGCGACGAGACAGACCACCCCGACGAGGGCGACGAGTCCGAGGGCGATGTGCACCGGGGCATTGTTCCACCGGGGCGTGGCGGGCCGGTTCCGGTGCGGCGGGGTTGCGCTCTCGGCGCAGTGCCGACCCGCCGACGACCGGATCGGGCCGGACCCCCGTCCCGCGAGGTGCCGACCGGTCAGGAGGGCCGGCCGGACCGTCCCGACGCCCTCACGGACCACTGCGCGCTCGGCTGATTCCGGGGCCCGCCGATGACAGTCCGGCGCATCGTGTGCTCGGCAGCGTCGCGTCGGGCGGCTCCGATCCTGCGTCAGACCGGCTGCGGCATCCGCAGCGCCGACAGGCGGGTGTCCCACAGCGGTGCGCTCACCCAGCGCGCGGTGAACTCCGTCGACCCCGGTGGCACCCGGAGTTGCAGGCGGTGCGGGGTCTCGAGGAACACCACGTCGATGCGGAGTTCGCCGTCGACGACGGCGCCGGAGGCGGCGAGCACGTCGGTGACCGTCCACTCCCCCGCCCCCACCGCGACCTCGAGCACGTCGTCACCCTCGACGAGGGTGACGTGAAACCCCGCCGGGTCGTCGGTGATCCGCAGTTCACGCACGGAGGGCTGGTCGTTGCCGACGGCCGCGGTGAGCGTGACCGGCTCGGCGACCAGATCGCCACCGGTCACCGGCGGCAGTGTGAGGGCGGCGAGCCGTGCGGCGAGCGCTTCGTCGGCGGCGACCGAACCCGGCCGGTCCAGGGCCGGCAGCAGGTGCCGCCACACCAGGTCCAGCACCGACTGCATGTCCGGCGTCTGAGAGGTGATGGCCAACACGGCGTCGTGCTCCGGCAGCACGATGCAGTACTGGCCGTAGGCGCCGTCGCCGCGGTAGCCGTGCCGGGCGATCCAGAACTGGAAGCCGTACCCCTGCTGCCAGTCCGGGTTCCCCTCCGCGGCGGTGCTCACCTGCGGTCGGGTCGCCTCGTCGATCCACGTCGCCGGCAGTAGCCGGCTGTCGCCCCAGCGGCCGCGCTGGAGGTACAGCTGCCCGAGTGCGGCGACCGCGGCGGTGGTGGCGTGGAGTCCGGAGTAACCGATCTCGCGGCCGGAGGCGTCGCGCTGCCAGCCCACGGAGCCGATACCCAGCGGGTCCAGCAACCGCGGTCGCAGGAAGGCCGTCAGCGGCCCGCCACTGACCCGCTGCACGATCGCGCCGACGGTGAAGGTGCAGGGCTGGCTGTAGGCGAAGACCTCGCCGGGCTCGCCTTCCGGCGGCAGCAGCAGGAATCCCCGGACCAGGTCCACCGGGTCGAGAGCCTGGGCGGCGTCCAACATCTCGACCGGATGCCCGGCCGCCATCGCGGCAAGGTGACGGACCGTCAACCCGCGGCTGCGCGGATCGGTGATGTCGGCGGTCAGCTCGGGGAAGTAGCTCAGGACGGTCGCGTCCAGGTCGACCAGGCCCTCGGCCACGGCGAACCCGAGCGCGGTCGAGGTGAAGCTCTTGCTCAGCGAGTACAGCAGGTGCACCCGGTCGGCGGCGTACGGCGACCACCAGCCCTCGGCGACGACGGCGCCGCCACGGAGCAGCATCAGGCTGTGCGGGTCGATGCCGGGCGCGCTCTCCAGCGCGTCGAGCAGGGCCAGCACGCCGGCGGCGTCCACCCCCGCTGCGGACGGACTGCGGCGCGGAAGGTCAGGCGTGGTCACGGTTCTCCCCGGCAGCTCGATGGCGACCCGTCAGCGGGTCGTCGCCGATCATCGCACTCCGCCCTCAGGCCGACGCCACCAGCGACACCGCGAGTGCCGTCATGACGACCGCGATGGTCCCGTCGAGGATGCGCCACGACAGCGGCTTGGCGAACACCGGTCGCAGGTACCGGGCGCCGTACCCGAGGCCGGTGAACCACACGATGCTCGCCACCGCGGCGCCCCCGGCGAACCACCAGCGCCGATCGCCATGGGTGCCGGCGATGGAGCCGAGCAGCACGACGGTGTCCAGGTAGACGTGCGGGTTCAGCCAGGTCAGCGCCAGCGCGGTCGCCACGGAGACACCGACAGCGGTTGCCACACCGGACGTCTCGGTGGTGAGGGTGCCGCCGCGAACCGCCCGCCGGGCGGCGAGGAACCCGTAGCCGAGCAGGAACGCCCCGCCGGCGTAGCGCACCACCGTCAGCACCCACGGCACGGCCGACACCACGCTGCCGGCCCCGGCCACCCCGGCGCCGATGAGCACCACGTCCGACACCGCACAGATCGCCACCACCACCGCGACGTGCTCGCCGCGCAGCCCCTGCCGCAGCACGAAGGCGTTCTGGGCGCCGATGGCGACGATGAGAGACAGGCCGAAGCCGAGGCCGGCGAGCAGGGCGATCACGGAGGTGGGCACGGGTCCACGCTAGGCACGCGGTCGCTACCGGTCCAGCTCATGATTCTGATGAACCATGAGCAGAACTTCATCTACAGTCGCGACGTGGACCTCGACCTCCTGCAGCTGCGGGCGCTCAGCGCGGTCGCCGACGCCGGCACGCTGGAGGCGGCCGCCCGGCGCCTGCACGTGACCCCGTCCGCGGTCAGTCAGCGGCTGAAGGCGCTGGAGTCGAGCACCGGTCGGGTGCTGTTCATCCGCAGCAAGCCGGTGCGCCTGACGCCGTCGGGCGAGACCGTGGTGCGGCTGGCTCGCCAGCTCGACCTGCTGACCGCCGACGCCGCAGCACTTCTCGGAGCCGACGACGGTCCCGGTCGGCCGCCGGTGCTGCCGATCGCGGTGAACGCCGACTCGCTGGCGACGTGGGTGCTGCCGGCCCTGGCGCCGCTGGCCGAGGAGGTGAGTTTCGACCTGCGCAGCGACGACGAGTCGCACACCGGCGAGCTGCTGCGGAACGGCACCGTGATGGGCGCGGTGACCACCCAGGCCGATCCGGTGCCGGGCTGCAGCGTGAGCCGGCTCGGCGCGCTGCGGTACCGGCCGGTCGCGGCGCCGGGCTTCATCGCCCGCTGGTTCCCCGACGGGGCCGGCCGCGCCGCGCTGACCACAGCCCCGATGCTGGTCTTCGACCGCAAGGACACCCTGCAGCACCGCTACCTCCGGCAGCGGTTCCGGACACCGCTGGACCCGCCGACCCACGCGATCCCGGCCTCGTCGGAGTTCGTCGCCGCCCTCGTCGCCGGGTTCGGGTGGGGGTTGCTCCCCCGCCAGCAGAGCCGCCCGCGGCTCGACGAGGGCGCCCTCGTCGAGTTCGACGCGCGGGGCGGCGTGGACGTCATCCTGTACTGGCAGCAGTGGAAGCTGCGCTCGCCCGCGCTGGACCGGGTGGCGACAGCGATCCGCGAGGGCGCGGCGGCGTACCTCGACTGACGTCCGACGGTTCCGGGCGGGCAGCCCCGCGCGGTGCGCAGCATGCGTCCGGCCGGTGACGTGCGGCATCTTTCGCCCACGCCGACCCTCGACCGCGGCGCACGTGCGGCAGCGTGACGACGACCGGCCACCCGAGTGGCGTCGACACCGCGGATCCGGCCCGCTCCGTCCCTATACTTGCGTCCGCGCGCGGCCAGCGCGACGCCGCGCCGGAACCCGGCGCGACGCCGGCCCGTCGAACAGGACCCGGTCATGCACCCCGCACACGACGGCCGGACCGGTCGGTCCGGCCGACCCCGCGCGGCGGCGGTGATCCTCGGTGCGGGCAGCGGATCACGGGTGGGCAGCGCGCACAACAAGGTCTTCCTGCCGCTGGCCGGCCGGCGGGTCATCTCGTGGAGCTTCGCCGCGTTCGCCCAGGTGAGGTCGGTGGAGCGTTTCGTGATGGTCATCCGGGACGCCGACCGGCAGATCGCCGAGCAGACGGTGGACCGCGAGATGGACGACATCCCGGTGGAGATCGTCGTCGGAGGTGCCAGCCGTCACGAGTCGGAGCTGGCGGCGCTGCGACACCTCGCGCCGGCCATCACGGCGGGTGAGATCGACATCGTGTCGGTGCACGACGGGGCCAGGCCGCTCATCTCGCCGACGCTGATCCGCCGGCTGATCGACGTCGCGGTCGAGCATGGCGGCGTCTTCCCGGGGCTGGAGACCGACGACATCCGCTACCTCCATCCGGACGGGACGCTCGACGTCAGCCGGGTGCCCAGGATGATCCGCGCCCAGACCCCGCAGGTGTTCCGCGGGCTGCCGCTGCTGGCCGCCTACGAGCAGGCCGCCGCCGACGGCTTCGTCGGTACTGACACGGCCGCCTGTTTCCAGCAGTACCGCGAGGAGTCCCTGCAGTACTGCCCGGGCGACACCCGCAACATCAAGATCACCTATCCCGACGACCTGGTCACCGCCGAGCAGATCCTCCGGCACGCCGAGTTCCGCATCACCTGAGCCGACCACCAGGCGCCGGCAGCAAGCCCTACAGCCCGAGGTAGCGACCCGGGCGGTGGTTGAGTGCCAGCACCAGGTTCAGCACCACCGC
The DNA here is from genome assembly GCA_963700115.1 of uncultured Actinomycetota bacterium. Lineage (GTDB taxonomy): Bacteria > Actinomycetota > Actinomycetes > Mycobacteriales > Nakamurellaceae > Nakamurella. The sequence goes on from OY969473.1 coordinate 3,602,127, forward strand.
CCCGGCCGCCGACAGCAACACGCTCAGCGGCGTCACGACGGACAGGGCCACCGTCACCACCGTGACGTCCAGCGCCATCTGCACGTAGCCGGCCCGCCAGCCGAGGCGCTCCTGCAGGATCAGGGCCAGGATGTTGAACCCGCCGAGGCTGGCCTTGTGGCGGAACAGGATGAGCAGGCCCACCCCGGCCAGCAGGTTACCGAGCACGATGGCGTAGACCGGCTGAATCCCTTGCAGGTCGACCGCCAGCGGATGCACCGAGGAGAACACGCCGACGAGGGCCACCGCGATCGCGGTCCGGACGGTGAAGTCCACCCCCTTCTTCCACAGCGCCAGGGCGAAGAACGGCACGTTGACGAGGAAGAAGACGGCGCCGAACGGCAGCGGCACGACGTAGCTGAGCAGCAGGGCGAGCCCCGCGGTCCCGCCCGTCACGGCCTCGGCCGACTTCAGCAGGAACAGCCCCAACGACGCGAGCAGCGTGCCGGTCAGCAGCCCGAGGACGTCCTCGAAGAGGTTGTGGCGGGGCGCTACCGGGGCGGAGCCGACGATGGGAACGGTGGTGGCGGGAACGGTGCTGGTGCGAGTCATGGCTGGCGGTCCTTCGGTGCTGCGTGGTTCTCGGGGTGGAGCTGATCAGCGGGTGAGGTGCGTCCGGTCGGCGAGCACGGCCAGCACCCGGTTGTTCGCCGCCCGGTCGGCCAGCGAGACGCGCACCCCGTCGCCCGGATACCCGCGGACGAGGATGTCGGCGTCGGCCATCGCCCCGACCAGTCGGGTGCGCCGGTCGTCGTCCGTCCGGAGCCAGACGAAGTTGGCCTCGCTCTCGGGGACGTCCCAGCCGGCCGACCGGAGGGCGTCGGTGACCCGGCGGCGTTCGGCGACGACCACGGCCACCCGGTCCCGCATCTCGGCCGTCGCGTCGAGCGAGGCGATGGCCGCGCGCTGGGCGAGAGCGCTGACAGCGAAAGGGATCCCGGTGCGGCGCAGGCCGTCCGCGAGTTCCGGGTGCGCGACCGCGTACCCGACCCGCAGCCCGGCCAGGCCGTAGGCCTTGGAGAAGGTCCGCAGCACGACGACATTGGCATGCGCGCGGAACAGCGCCATCGCGTCGATGGTGTCGGGGCGGGTGGCGTACTCGACGTAGGCCTCGTCCAGCACGACGAGCACGGACGCCGGGACCTGCGCCAGGAACCGGTCGAGCTCCGCGGCGCCGATGGACACCCCGGTGGGGTTGTTCGGCGAGCAGAGGATGACGATGCGGGTGCGGTCGGTGATGGCCGCCGCCATCGCGTCGAGGTCGTGGCTCTCGTCGTCGCGCAGCGGGATGCCGACCGGGCGGGCGCCGGCCAGATTGATCAGGATCGGGTAGGCCTCGAAGGAACGCCATGCGTGCACGACCTCGTCCCCGGCGTCGCAGAGTGCGGTGACGATCTGCTGCAGCACCCCGACACTGCCCGGCCCGACGAGCGATCTCGTCGAAGGTGACGTCGAGGTGGGCGGCGATTCGCTCGCGGAGTTCGACGGCGGCCATGTCCGGATAACGGTTGAGCCGCAGCGCCTGCTCCTGCACGACCGCCAGCACCGACGGCAGCGGCGGGTAATGGCTCTCGTTCGACGCCAGCGCCGCGGTCAGCTCGGAGGCCGACCGGCGACCGGCCACGTAGGCGGGCAGTCCGGCGACGGCGGTGCGCAGCGAGGGCGCAGCCTGGGTTGCGGGGCGCAGCTGGTCGACGAGCGCAGAGGGAGCCATGTCCCCAGTGTGCTGAGAAGCAACAGACTGCACAACACAGGTGTATTCAGCTGCGCAGAATGACCTCGCATGCTTCGGATCGGTGCCAGAGTGCTCATCATGGACACCATCGACCCGCTGGACGCTCGCATTCTGCTCGCCCTGGACGACGACCCGGAGGCGACGATCCTTGCGCTGGCCCGCACCCTGGGCATCGCCCGCAACACCGTGCACGCCCGGCTGCGCCGGATGACCGAGGGCGGCGCCCTGCGCACCTTCAGCCGCCGGGTCGACCCGGTGGCGATGGGTTACGACCTGGTGGCGTTCGTCTCGATCGCGATCAGTCAGTCGGCGGGCGGCAGTGCCGTCCTGGGCCTGCAGACGGTGCCGGAGGTGGTGGAGATCCACGCGATGACCGGCGAGTACGACTTCCTGGTCAAGGTCGTCGCCCGGGACACCCCCGACCTGCTGCGGATCACCAACACCGTGCTGACCATCGACGGGGTGGTCCGCACCAACACCGCCATCTCGCTCGTGGAGGCGATGCCGATGCGTATCCGGCCACTGCTCGAGGCCGCCGCCGGCTGATCAGGGCGGCCTCCGCACCCGCCCTCCCCTCCGCACCCACCCTGCGCCATCCTCGAATGGACGTTCGCGGTGCGTGATGACAAATGTGGTCGCATGTCATGTGACATGGATGCACGCTTGTAACATCGAGGGCAACCCTCTCGCACCCACCATCCAGGGAGCCGTCATGACCACCGCCTCACCCGCCCGCGCCGCGGCGCCGTCCCCCCGGGCCGAGCACCCGATCCGGGTCGCCGTCGTCGGAGTCGGCAACTGTGCGTCCTCGCTCGTGCAGGGCGTCCAGTACTACCGCGATGCCGCCCCGGAGAGCCGGGTGCCCGGCCTGATGCACGTGCAGTTCGGCGACTACCACGTGTCCGACCTGCAGTTCGTGGCTGCCTTCGACGTCGACGCGAAGAAGGTCGGCACCGACCTCGCCGAAGCCATCGGCGCCGTCGCAGAACAACACCCTGAAGTTCGCCGACGTACCGCCGACCGGGGTCATCGTGCAACGGGGCGTCACTCTGGACGGCCTCGGCCGGTACTACCGGGAGACGATCGAGGAGTCCGACGCCGAGCCCGTCGACATCGTCGCCGCCTTGCGCGACGCCCGCGTCGACGTACTCGTCTGCTACCTGCCGGTGGGCTCCGAGGCCGCGGTCCGGCTGTACGCCCAGGCCGCCATCGACGCCGGGGTCGCCTTCGTCAATGCGCTTCCGGTGTTCATCGCCGGCACCCCCGAGTGGGCCGAGAAGTTCCGCGCCGCCGGTGTTCCCATCGTCGGGGACGACATCAAGAGCCAGGTCGGCGCGACGATCACGCATCGGGTGCTGGCCAAGCTCTTCGAGGACCGCGGCGTCACCCTCGATCGCACGATGCAGCTCAACGTCGGCGGCAACATGGACTTCAAGAACATGCTCGAACGTGAGCGGCTCGAGTCGAAGAAGATCTCGAAGACCCAGTCGGTGACGAGCCAGGTGCCGCGTGACATGGGCCGCGACAACGTGCACATCGGGCCGTCGGACCACGTGCCGTGGTTGTCCGACCGCAAGTGGGCCTATGTCCGGCTCGAGGGTCGTGCCTTCGGTGACGCACCGCTGTCCCTGGAGTACAAGCTCGAGGTGTGGGACTCCCCCAACTCGGCCGGCGTCATCATCGATGCCGTGCGGGCGGCCAAGATCGCCCTCGACCGGGGCATCGGCGGGCCGATCGAGAGTGCCAGCGCCTACTTCATGAAGTCGCCTCCGGTGCAGTACGGCGACGACGACGCCCGTGACAACGTCGAGCGTTTCATTCGCGGCGAGATCGACTACTGAGGCCCCGCGTCTCCCGGGCGGGCGGCAACCGGCGAAGCCGCCCGCCCGGGACGCGCGGTGACAGTGCACCAGCGCCCATGACTGCGGGCCGGCACTCGCCATCCCGACGCACCGGCCCGAGCGGCCTCAGCCGGTGAGTTCTGTGGTGACGCGTTCGAGCATCCGGCGGTGGATGGCGTCGGCGTTTTCTTCCCAGCCGAAGACGCAGACGGTGGCGATGCCGTCGAACTGCACGTCGCGCAGGGTGGTGAAGAACTGGTCCCAGTCGATGTCGCCGTTGCCGATCTCGTTGTGCTGGTGGACGCGGGCGTCGACGCCGGGCGGGTTGATGATGTACCGGTTGCCGACGTTGGCGCGGTGGTTGAAGCAGTCGGCGATGTGCAGGTGCGCGAGTTTGCTGCCGGCGTAGCGGATCATCCGGTCCAGATCACCGGCGCCGTCGGACAGGTGGAAGGCGTGCGGCGCGCAGAACACGTAGTTCACCCATGAGGTGTTCAAGCCCCGGATGATCTGCACGGCGTCGTCGTTGGTCTCGGAGAAGTCGTAGGGGTGCGCCTCCAGGTTCAGGGCCAGGCCGTACTTCTCGAAGTCGGGGGTGAGTTCCTCCATCGACCGGTAGAAGGCGTGCTCGGACTTCAGTGGCTGGTTCGGGTCACCCGAGAGTTCCGACATCACCACCGGCACCTCGAGTTCGGCGGCGATCTGCAGCAGCCGCCGCCAGTTGCGGACCTGGGCCTGGCGTTCGGCCTCGTCCGGGGACGACCAGTTGAACACCGGGACCAGGCTCGGCCAGCTGCACGCCGGTCTCCTTGCAGGCCTGTTTGACGTCGGCGATCATCGCGTCGTCGGCCTTGGGGTAGCGGTGCCAGAAGAAGAAGTCCGGCCGGGGCGAGAGCTCCAGGTACTCGTATCCCAGGTCCGCGGCCTTGCGCACCTCGTCGGCCACGGACAGCTCGGCGTGGTACATCGCCGGGTCGAGCGCGATCTTGACCATCAATTACTCCGTTCCGGCCGACGGTCGCCGTCGGCACTGACATGGGCGGGGTGTCGGGGTGTTGCGCCGAGAACCTCTGGTGGCGCGCGCATGTCGTCTGATTCTCGGGTCCCGGACCGGCGTTCGACTCAGAGCCGCCGGTCGGCGCCCGATCCGCAAGGGCGGTGGCATGGCCTGACCTTCCCGACGAGCGAAGGGGTGATGCCGAGCAACCCTGGGAGACGGCGGCGCCCCGGTGTCGCGTCAACGGCGCAGCGACACCGGGAACGGCCCCGCCCGGGTGGGGGCGGGGCCGTTCAGGGGTCAGCGGCCGAGTGCGGCGTCGGCGTCGAGGAGGACCTTGGCGGCGACCTCGAGGCCCTCGATGCGGCCGAGCTCGATGTCCTCGTGCTCGATGTTGACGAGCATGTCGGGGTCGACCTCGTGCAGGGCGCGGAGGAACTCCGTCCAGAACGCGGTGTCGTGGCCCTTGCCGAGCGCGACGAAGTCCCAGGCGGCGGGCTTGGGCCATTCGTTGGCCCACTCGTCGCCGCCGAGGTTGGTGCGCGGTTCGTCGGCGCCGAGCTTGCGGAAGCTGTTGTCCAGCACCCCGTTCAGTGCCGCGGTGTCGGGGTTGACCCGGACGTCCTTGGCGGCGGCCTGGTACACCAGCGTGCCGAGCTTGCGGACGACGGCGACCGGGTCCATCTGCTGCCAGAACAGGTGCGAGGCGTCGAGTTCGACGCCGACGTGCTGGACTCCGGCGCGCTCGACGAGGGTGTAGACGTCGGCGGTGTTGAAGACCAGGTTCTGCGGGTGCAGCTCCAGGGCGACCTTGACGTCGTGGTCGCCGGCGAGGGCGTCGATCTCCTGCCAGAACGGCACGGCGACGCTCCACTGGTAGTCCAGGACGTCCAGGGCGGCGGAGTTCCAGGCGTTGACGACCCAGTTCACCCGGGTCGCGCCGGGCTCACCCCCGGGCAGGCCGGACATGGTGACGACGCGGTGCTGACCGAGCCGGCCGCGAGCTTGATGGAGCGGCGGATGTCGTCGGCGTGCTTGTCGCCGATGACGCGGTCGGGGTGCAGCGGGTTGCCGTTGCAGTTCAGGCCGGCGATGGCGACGCCGGTGCCCTCGAAGATGCCGAGGTAGTCGTCGCGGGCGGTGTCGGAGACCAGGATGTCGTCGAAGGTCGGGATGTGCACCGGCGGGCAGGAAGCCGCCGGAGTTGATCTCGATGCCGGTGAGGCCGAGGTCGGCGATGACCTTCAGCGCCTCGGGCAGCGGGCGGTCGTGCAGGATCGCGTTGTAGACGCCGAGCTTCATGCGGACACTCCTGTCGTGAGGGATGCGGAGGTGGTGACGGATGCAGAGGTGGTGACGGTGGCGCCGTGGGTGGCTGCGGATGCGGCGACGGCGGCGAGCAACTCCATGTTGTGCACGCCCTCGTCGAAGGTGGCACAGCGTGGCAGGCTCTCGGACTCCGGGATGCCGGCGACCTCTTCGAGGAACGCCCGCGCCTGGTAGGCGAAGGCGTCGTTCTGGCCGAACCCGACGCTGGGGGCGTCCATCGCCAGACCGCCGGCGATGTAGGGGTGGTCCGGGCCGAGAATGACCTGGCGGTAACCGTTCTGGGCGGCCTTGCCCTCACGGAGGAGCAGCTGGATCTCGGCCGGGCGGCGCTGGTCGAACGAGGCAGCGCCGTTCTCGCAGAACACCTCGAACATCAGGCTGTTGGCGTGGCCGGCGGCGACGCGGGAGACCTCCAGCGCACCGACACCGTTTTCGAAGGTCGCCGAGAACGCGGCGTAGTCGTCGTTGGTGACCGTGTCGTACTCGTCGCTGACCTCGGCGTGGTCGTGACCCATCACCGCACCCAGCGGCAACGGCCGCTCGTTGATGACGGTGGACAGCTGACCCCCGCTGACCGACGTCATGTCGCCGCAGAGGAACTCGGCCACGTACGCCAGGTGGCTGCCGACGTCGGCGAGCGCGCCGGAGCCGGCCGGTCCCTTGAAACGCCAGCTCATCGGGCCCTGCGGGTCGCAGGCGTAGTCCGTCCAGTAGCGGCCGGAGAAGTGCAGCACCTTGCCGAGCTCGCCGGACCGGACGAGGTCGCGGATGTAGGCGATACCGGGGGTGCGGCGGTAGGTGAAGCCGACCCGGGCAACCGTCGATGCGGTGCGTGCGGCATCAGCCATCGCCCGCGCGTCCTCGAGGGTGTCGCTCAGCGGCTTCTCACAGAGCACATGTTTGCCGGCGGCGAGCAGACCCTCGACGACCTCGCGGTGCAGCTTGTTGGCGATGACGACGCTGACCACGTCGATGTCCTTGTTCTCCGCGATGGCCTGCCACGACGCGTCCCAGCGCTGGTAGCCGAACCGCTTCGCGGCCAGCGTCCCGAAGTGCTCGTTGACGTCACCGATCGAGACCAGCCGGATCTCCGGCAGCGTCGGGCTGTAGAGCGGCGGACGCGGTGCGATACGCGGCCGCGTGGGCCTTGCCCGCCATGCCGGCACCGATGACAGCGACGCCGAGACTGTCGACCATGCTTCTCCTTTGAAGGATGAGGGACCCGACGCTCCGCACCGGGGATAAAATGGAGCGCTCCATTGGAGCGCTCCATGTACGATAGACATCGCTAGCATGTCCTGTCAAAGGTTCTGTCAGAAGAAGTTGGAGGGGCAAGCACATGACCGCTGCGCAGCTCCCGGGTCAACGACCCACCATCTACGATGTCGCCCATCGGGCGGGGGTCAGCAAGTCGCTCGTGTCGCTCGTGCTGCGTAACTCGCCGCAGGTCAGCGAGGCACGGCGGGCGGCCGTGTTGGCCGCCATCGACGAGCTGGGGTACCGGCCGAGCCGGGCCGCGACGGTCCTGGCCAGCCGGCGGGCGCACACCATCGAGGTACTGATCGACGACTACAGCAACCCCTGGTTCGTCGGCATGGTTCGCGAGATGCAGTCCGTCCTGGCCGAAGCCGACTACCGGCTGACCGTCACCGAGACCCGCCTGAGCACCGCAGGCCCCGGCAATGGCACTGACGCCTCGGCCCACGTCGACGGCCGCGTTCTCGCCGCCGAGCCGGACGACGTGTTGCTCAGCGGGTGGGCCGCGACCGGCATTCCCACCGTGGTGGCCGGGTGGCGCTCGCGGATCCCACCGAACGCCGACCTGGTCGCCAACGACGAAGAAGCCGGCGGCAGCCTGGCCGCCGAGCATCTGCTGGAACTCGGGCACCGCCACATCGGTCACCTGACCGGATCCGGCGGCTCCGCCGATCATCGACGAATCGGCTACCTGAAGCGGATGGCCGCAGCCGGCCGCACCCCCCACGTCGTCGGAGCCGGCCATGGGACCACCGAGGAAGACGGTTACCGAGCGGCAGCCGACCTGCTGGACGAACACCCCGCCATCACCGCGATCTTCGCCGCCAACGACACCATGGCGCTCGGCGCGTTGGCCGCAGCCCGCGAACATGGCCGCACGGTTCCCGCCGAGCTGTCGGTGATCGGCTACGACAACTCCAGCCTCGCCCGATCCCGCTACCTCGACCTCACCTCCGTGGACGCCTGCAATGAAGCGATCGGGGCCGGCGCAGCACGCGCGCTGCTGGCTCGCATCGACGACCCGACCCGCCAGCCGGAGCGCTCCCTGCTGCAGCCGTCATTGGTCGTCCGCGGAACCACCGCGCCGCTCCGTTGAGACTCGGGCCACGGGGCCCGGTCCGCGGGACTCACCTGCGACCGACAGTGCGATACGCGTTGGGAAACCTGGGCTGACGGAACCCGGATCATCGCCTCGCGACCTCCGAAACACTCTCGCCTGGTGAACCGAACAGCCACCAGCTCAACGCCTTCCCGGGACAACGGAGTGAAGGCGTTTGTTGACGGCCACCTGGTGAAGTCCGGCTGACGCGCGGAGATGGGTTGTCCGGCTTCAGTTATCGGAAGTTGAGTCCGCAGTGAAGGTGCATCTGTTCTCATCGGCTCTCGCCGACCACCGGGCACAGTCGTAACGTCAGGAGGACCCCCGATGCGTGAATGTATCGGCACCGGGACCGCCACCCCACCGACCACCACTAGGAGCTGGGCGACATCCTGACGTCGATGCCGGCGCCCTCACTCCTGTTCATCGGTGGTGCTCTCCACCCGATCGCCGGTCTTGTGGAGGGGTTCTCGTACCAACACTCAGACGCAGGCGACGACAGCGTTCGGTGGTCCGTGCAGGGTTCACAGCCGGTGCAGACGCAGCCTCCAGACTTGACGGCTTGTGAGGGGCGCCGTGACAGCCGTCTCCGGCGAAGCCGGCCAGGTCCGAGCGTTCCGTGAATTGCCGGGACCGGCAGCACCGCCGCTGAAGACCATCCAGCAGCGGTACTGTCGGCGCTTCAGCGTTCGTCGGGGGTGCGGCCGAAAGCGTCCCGGTCGGCGACCTGCTCGGGCGCCACCTCTTCCACCGCAGCGTCGTTCTGAGCGGGCATCAAGCCGGACGCACGGTGCTGGTGGACCTCTCCGGCACGGGTGCCACTCGACGGCTCCTCGTCGGTCCAGGTGATGGCCACATCATCGTCGGGTGCCATTAGTTGTCCTTTTCGTCGATCGGTTCATGGTCAGGGGCGGTCATTCACAGGGGCTGACGGGCGGGGATCGCGACTCGCGCCCCACAAACTGGTGACCGATCGAGCGCGCCGTCACCAACGGGATGCGCTCTCTCGGTAGTTCGCCCGGATGGCAGGCTGCGGGTCGGGGGTCAGCTGTCGAATGGTCTCGACCGGCCAGTCCGGTCGGGCCCCGCGCAGCGCCCAGCAGGCTTGCGCGGCGGCGCCCAGGGCGACGTACTCCCCGGGCGCGGGAACGGTCACCGGGATGTCGAAGATCTGCGACGCACTGAGCTGCACCGCCGGGTTGAGCGCCGCGCCGCCGATCAACAGCAGTCGCTCCGGGGCAACCCCGACCGCGACCATCGCCTGGAGACCGTCCGCGAGACCGCAGAGCATGCCCTCGACGGCCGCGCGGGCCAGGTTCGGCCGGGTCGTGGACGTCGTGGTCAGGTGGTGCAGGGAGGCGGTGGCCGACGGGAGGTTCGGCGTTCGTTCGCCGGCGAAGTAGGGCACCAGCACCATGCCGCCGGCGCCGGGCCAGGCTTGCTGGGCGAGGTCGGCGAGACCGTCGTGGTCGACTCCGAGGAGGGCTGCGATCTGGTCCAGCACCCTGGCGGCGTTGAGGGTGGCCACGAGGGGCAGGTAGGCGCCGCTGGCGTCGGCGAACCCGGCGACGGCGCCGGTGGGGTCGCTCACGGGACCGGGGGTCACAGCGAAGACGGTGCCGCTCGTCCCGAGGGACACCACACAGTCCCCCGCCCGAGTCCCGAGACCCAACGCAGCGGAGGCGTTGTCGCCGGCACCCGGGCCGACAACCAGGCCGTCGGCAACGCCGGCTCGCTCCCCCGGCCCGAGAACGCGGGGCAACACCGCGCCGTGACCAAGCGCCGCTTCGAGCAGTTCGAGGTCGTAGGAGCCGGTGAAGGGCGACCAGTAACCGGTGCCGCTGGCGTCCGAGCGGTCGGTGACGAGCTCGTCGAGCTGCGGCCCGAGAGCACCGTCCCCGGCCGGGCCGTAGCCGCGGATCCGCCAGGTGAGCCAGTCGTGTGGCAGTGCGACGGCGGCGACCCTGGCTGCGTGGTCCGGTTCGCGGTCGCGGAGCCAGCGCAGCTTGGTGGCGGTGAACGAAGCGACGGGGACCAGGCCGGTGCGGGTGGCGTAGGCGTCGGCCCCGAACTCGTCGAGGAGGTCGGACGCGGCTCCGGCGCTGCGGGTGTCGTTCCACAGCAGCGCATCCCGGATGATTTCGCCGTCGGCGTCGAGAGCAATCATGCCGTGCTGCTGCCCGGCGATGGAGATCGCCTCCACGTCGGCAAATCCGCCGGCCCGGTGGATCGCGGTCTGCAGCGCGTCCCACCAGGCCTGTGGTGGGACCTCGGTGCCGGCCGGGTGGGGGGCACGGCCGGAACGGACGACGACGCCGGTGTCGGCGTCGACGATGAGCACCTTGGTGTTCTGGGTGGATGAGTCCACTCCGGCGACCAGCGTCATGGGTGAGTCTCCTCGGGGCGGTGGCGCATCAACCGGTCGGTTCCAGGTCCGCGGTAGCGGGTGCGACGGTCCGCTGGGTGACGCGGACCCGGGTGCCGCCGCGTTCGGCTTCGGACAGCCCGCCCCAGATGCCGTACCGCTCGGGGATGGCCCGTGCGTGCCGCTGGCATTCGATCATGACGGGGCACTCGCGGCAGATGGCTTTCGCCGCCCGCTCGCGTCTCTCCCGAGCCGGCCCCCGCTCCTCCCAGGGATGGAAGAACACTGAGCTGCACATGCCGCGGCACGCCGCGGCGAGTTGCCACTCCCAGGCCCCGACGCGAGGCCCCGGGAGGCCTTGGATGTTGGACATCGCGTAGCCGCTCAGCGGTCCTGCATCAGCGCGGTGAGGGTGGCCCGGGCGCCGTCGGTGTGCAGGCTGTCCAACGCGGCGAGGTAGGGCTCGGTGAACCCGGGCTGGTCGACGAGGTCACCGAACAGTGACCGGTCGGCGACGAAGGCGAGCGGCTCGCCTGCCTGACGCGCGGCGGCCGCGGTCACGGCGTCCTTGATCCGGTCGACGATCTCGATCGGCCGGCCCTGCTCGTCCACACCCTCCGCGTAGCGGGCCCAGCTGGCCACGATGGCCGCGGACAGGGTGACATCCCGACCTGCGGCGAGGTTCTCGCGGATCACCGGGAGCAGCCACTTGGGGATCCGGTCGCTGCTCTCGGCGCAGAGCCGGGCGACGGTGTCGCGGACGCCGGCGTTGGAGAACCGCTCGATCAGGGTGTGCTTGTAGTCGTCGAGGTCGATTCCGGGCACCGGGGCCAGGGTGGGGGTGGCCTCGGAGTCCATGTAGGCCAACAGGAACCGGGCGAACAGCGGGTCCTGGCAGACGTCGTGGACGAGCCGGTAACCGGCAAGGTAGCCGAAGTAGGCCAGCGCCTGATGGCTGGCGTTGAGCAGCCGCAGCTTCATCAGCTCATAGGGTTCGACGTCGTCGACGAGCTGCGCACCGGCGTCTTCCCAGGCCGGGCGGCCGGCGACGAAGGCGTCCTCCAGGACCCACTGGGTGAAAGGTTCGGCCACGACCGGCCAGCCGTCGGCGATGCCGAACCGTTCGGCGACCTGGGCGCGGTCGTCGTCGGTGGTGACCGGGGTGATCCGGTCGACCATCGAGTTCGGGAACGTCACCGTCTCGGCGATCCACGCCCCGAGCTCGGGGTCACGGAGGGCGGCGAAAGAGGTGAAGCTCCGCTGCGCCATGTGTCCGTTGCCCTGGATGTTGTCGCAGGACATGATCGTGAACGGCGTGATCCCGCGATGCCGGCGGCGGGCCAGCGCCTCGGTGATGAGCCCGAACACTGTGCGCGGCAGGGCATTCGACTGCAGATCGGCGAGGACGTCGGGGTTGGTGGCGTCGAACTCACCGGTGACGGCGTGGAAGTTGTAGCCGCCCTCGGTGATGGTGAGGGACACGATCCGCACCGCCGGGTCGGCCATCGTCTCGATGACCGCGTCGGGGTCGTCGGGGGCGTAGAGGTAACGCACTATCGACCCGATGACCCGGGGTTCCCAGGTGCCGTCCGGGTCTTTCAGGACCAGCGTGTAAAGGCAGTCCTGGGCGTCCATCACGGTTTTCATCTTCTGGTCGAACGGCATGACCCCGACGCCGCAGATGCCGTAGCCCTTCGCGGCGCCGGCGTTCAGGAGCCGGTCGGTGTACATGGCCTGGTGGGCGCGGTGGAACCCGCCGACCCCGAAGTGGACGATGCCGACGGTGACGTCGCTGCGGTCGTAGTCCGGGCCGGGGACTCCGTCCAGCGCAGTGACGGCCTGGGTACTCAGCACGAGGGGCGAGGTCGTCGATCGGGATGCGGGGTCGGTCATCGGGGGTCCTTTGCGGTGGCTGCGGTCGCGGTGGTCGGCCGGCGGCCGGTCGTCAGGTCGAGGTGATGGCGGTCAACGCCGCCGAGTAGGGATGACAGGGCCACGGTTGGTGGCACGCCGCACAATCGAGATCAACCGAAGGAACGTGGATCTCGACGACGACGAGGGCCTGGTCGTGCAGTCGGGCGCTGAACCGCGCGATCCAGTGGCCGAGCAGAGAAGGGTGGGTCGTCGGGTCCGCACGGCCATTGCTTCCCGAAGCGAAAGGTGTCGGTGTCAAGCCGGTGGGTTGCCTGCGGCGCCGGGCGAGGTCACTCATCGGTCGGCGCCGATCGGTGCTGGTGGCACCTCTCGGGCCCAGGGCGGGTTGGCGCCGGCCCGTGACACGGTGACCGCCGCCACCCGGCCGGCGTACTGCAGCGCGTCGTCCAGGCCCTGCGGGGTGAGGGTGTCCAGCCGACCGCCGAGGTGGCCGGCGTTGCCGAGGAAATGCAGCAGGCCACCGTGGAAGGAGTCACCCGCTCCGACGGTGTCGACCACGGAGGTGCCGGCGACGGGAACCCGGACGTGTGTGCCGTCGAGGGAGGCGAACGCACCAGCGGCACCGAGGCTGATCACGGCCAGCCGGACGCCGGCCCGATGAAGCCGGTCGGCGGCGTCCTCCGGTGTGCTGCCGGGCCACAGCAGGTCGAGGTCGTCCTCGGAGAGCCGCACGATGTCGGCCAGGGCCGCCCACTGGTCGATGCGGGACCGGTACAGCACAGGGTCGACCAGCGATGGCCGCAGGTTGGGGTCGAGCGACACGGTCATGGCGGGGCGGGCGGCGGTGAGCAGCTGCTCGATGGCGCTGCCGGAGGGCTGCAGCACCAGCGCCAGCGAGCCGGTGTGCAGAGCCAGCGGGACATCGGGAGCGCCGGCGATGACGGGCGCGAGTTCGGCGTCGGTCCACTGCCAGTCCGCGGTGCCCTGGACGTAGAACTCGTAACGCGCCGACCCATCATCGGCCAGCCGGGCGATGGCCAGGGTCGCCGGTTCCGGTGCCGCTACCGACGTGGACAGATCCACGCCGGAAGCGGCCAGATGGTCCCGGCACAATGCACCCAGGGAGCCATCGGACAGGCGGGCGGCCAAGCGGGCGGTGCTGCCGAGCCTGGCGAGGGTGATGGCGACGTTGGCCGGTCCCCCGCCGGGGTGGACGGTCAGATGCGCTGCACCGCCGCGAATTCCACCGACGGGCAGCACAGCGTCGGCGACGACCTCACCGACGACGGCGATCGTGGTCACGCGGTCTCCTTTGACACGGGCGGACGGTTGAAGCCTTGACGGGCAGGTGGCGGCCCGGTGATCAGCTGCCGAGGCCACCCGGCCGGACGATGGTCTTGATCGCCGCCGGATTGCGGTCCTGGTTGAGGGCCTCCTCGGCGTCCTCCAGGCCGTAGTGACCGGTGACCATACTGTCGAGGTCGATCAGGCCGGCGGCGGCCAGCGCGATCGCGGTCGGGTAGGTGTTGGCGTAGCGGAAGGTGCCGGTGATGGTCAGTTCCCGGCCCTGGATGAGCCCGACGGGCAGCGAGATCTCGTCGGCGCCCATTCCGACGAGCACGACGAGCCCGGCGGGTCGGACGGCGCGGATGCCCTGCTGGACGGCGACCTGTGCGCCGGAGCACTCGATGAAGGCGTCGACCTCGATGCCGAGGTCGGCGGCGTTCTCGGTGCGGGCGTTGAGGACGCGGGTGGCGCCGAGGCGGCTGGCGACCTCGAGCTTGCCCGGCTCGATGTCGGACACCACGATCTCGGTGGCGCCCATCGCCTTGGCGACCTGGACGTTCATCAGGCCGATCGGGCCGGCGCCGGTGATGAGGACCCGGGATCCCGGGCCCACGTCGACCTTCCCGCAGGCCCACACGCCGACCGAGAGCGGTTCGATGAGCCCGGCGCCGTCGTCGCTGATGGAGTCGGGGATCGGGTGCGCGAAGTCGGCGGCGATGGTGACGTACTGGGCGAAGGTCCCGTCGAACGGCGGGGTGGCGAAGAACTCGACGTTGCGGCACAGGTTGTAGCGACCGGCTTTGCACTCCCGGCAGGTCCGGTCCGGGACGCCGGGCTCGAGCGCGACGCGCTCCCCCACCCGGTCGTCGGCGACACCGGCGCCGACGGCGACGATCCGGCCCCCCGCTTCGTGGCCGAGGACGAGGGGCTCCCGCACCACGTACTCCGCTATCCGGCCGTGCCGGTAGTAGTGCACGTCGGAGCCACAGATACCCACGGACCCGATCTCGACCAGGACCTCCCCGGCACCGGGGGTCGGCACCGGCCGCTCCTCGACTCCCATGGAGCCGGCCTCACGCAGCACGTTGACCCGCATGGTCGACGGCACTGCCGCCGGCGTTGTCGCGGTGGAGGTCTGAGTCATGGCAACACCTTTCGATCTGATGGAAGTCGGGGCGGGGACCGCCCGGGCGGCTGTGGATGCCATACCCGGGCGGCCCCCTGAAGCCGGTGTCGGGGCTGGTTACTTGACCGCACCCAGGGACAAGCCTTGAACGAGCTTGTCCTGGGCGGCGAAGCCGGCGATCAGCACGGGCAGCGACACGATCGTCGCCGCCGCGCTCACCTGGGCGAGGAACAGGCCCTGCGAGGTGACGAAGCCGGTGAGGAATACCGGGGCGGTGCCGGCGACGGTACCGGTGAGCGACTTCGCGAACAGCAGCTCGTTCCAGCTGAAGATGAAGCAGATCAGCGCAGTGGCGGCGATGCCGGGCATGGCGATCGGGGCGACGACCCGGCGCAGCGTCATGATCAGGCCGGCGCCGTCCAGGGCGGCCGCTTCGAACAGGGCGGGCGGGATGTCGGCCAGGAACGAGCGGAGCATCCAGATCGCGATCGGCAGGTTCATCGCGGTGTAGAGCAGGATCAGGAACCAGATGTTGTCCAGCATCCCGATCTGCTGGGCGATGAGGTAGATCGGCAGCAGACCGGCCACGGCGGGCAGCATCTTGGTCGACAGGAAGAAGAACATCACGTCGGTCCACTTCCGCACCGGCTTCACCGAGAGTGCGTAGGCCGCCGGGATTCCCAGGCAGATCACGATGAGGGTCGACACGATCGACGCCATCGCCGAGTTGATCAGCGGCGGCCACGGGTCGACACCCGTGGAGGAGAAGAACTTGTCGTAGTTGTCCAACGTGAGCGGCGCGAAGATCTGCGGCTTCTGGGTGCCGGCGTCGGCCTCGGAGTGGAAGCTGGTGAGGATCATCCAGACCACGGGCGAGACGAACAGCAAACCGATCAGCCACGCGGCGAGCCCGCCGAAGATGGCGCCGGCCCGCTTCTTCGGAGCCGCAGCCGGGGTGGCGACCGCGGTGGCGGCGGTCGAACCGGTGGTGGGTGGGGTGGCGGTGGTGGTCATCGGACGCTTTCCTCCCGGAACAGGCTCGACACCGTGCGCAGCGCGAAGGTGGCGATGATGATGGACCCGATGACGACGATGACGCCCTGGGCGGACGCGAGACCGTAGTCCTGCGCGTTGAAGACGGTCGTGTAGATCGTGTACGGCAGGTTCGCCGTGCCCAGCGACCCTGACGTGATGGTGAAGACGGAGTCGAAGTTCTGGACGATGTAGATCGTGCCGAGCAGCCCGGCGAGCTCCAGGTACTGGCGCATGTGCGGCAGCGTCAGGTGTGTGAACGCCTGCCACGGACTCGCGCCGTCGACCGCAGCGGCCTCGAGGATGTCACCGGGGCGGGACTGCAGACCGGCCAGCAGGATCAGCGTCATGAACGGCGTCCACTGCCAGATCAGCTGGGTCTCCACCGACAGCAGCGGGAACTGCGAGAGCCAATCGATCTGGACGTCACCGCCGCCGAACAGCCCGACCACCCAGCTCAGCACGCCGTTGATCGCACCCGAGGTGGGGTTGAAGATGCCGTGCTTGAAGAACAGCGCGGCCGCCACCGGGACCACCAGGAACGGGGTGATGATCATCGTGCGGACGATGCCGCGGCCGAAGAACGTGCGGTTGAGCAGCAGCGCGATCCCCAGCCCCAGAACCAGCGAGACCAGCACCACGGTCACGGTCATCATGATCGTGGTGAGCACCGAGTCCCGCAGGTCCGGCGAGGTGAAGACGGTGACGAAGTTGTCGATGCCGGCGAAGCGGCGGGTGTCGGGTGAGTAGGCCTGCCAGTTCATGAACGAGATGAAAAGAGTTGCCACGAAGGGCAGCTGGGTCATGATGATGGTGAACACCAGCGCCGGCAGCAGCGGTGCGCGGCGAACCCAGTCCCGGCGTTTCTCGGCCTTGTTCACAGCCTTGGCGGTGTCTTCCGACACCCGTGTCTCGGTCGTCGTCATACGGGTCTCCTGAGCGGTTCTGATGGGGACGTTCTCGGCGAGCTCAGCGATGGCCAGCGCTCACCGCCCGTCTGATCGGACCGGGCCTGGAGGCTGGGACGTGAAGCTGGTGGATGGGGCCGGGCGGCCCGGACCCGGGGTTCCAGGCCGCCCGGCGGATGGGTCAGCCGCCTGCCTGGTACTTCTTGCTCACGGCTTCGGCCAGCGTCTGGCCCTCGTCGAGCGCCTCGTCGACCGTGGTCTGGCCGGCGATGGCCGACGACACCAGCTGCGAAACCTTGGTTCCCAGGTCGGTGAACTCGGGGATGTCGACGAACTGGATACCGACGGTCGGCCGGGGCTGCAGGCCCGGGTTGGCCGGGTCGGCGTTCTGAATGGCCTCCAGGGTGGCCGCGGCGAACGAGCCGGCCTCGGCCTTGTAGGCAGCGTTCTCGTACAGCGAGGCGCGCTTGCCGGCGGGAACCTTGGACCAGCCGAGCTTCTCGCCGACCAGAGACTCGTACTTGCTCGACGAGGCCCAGGAGATGAACTTCCAGGCGTTGTCGGCGTTGGTGCTCTTCTTCTCGATGGCCCACGACCAGGCGTAGAGCCAGCCGGCGGACTTGGTCTCCTTGACCGGAGCCTGGGCGTAGCCGATCTTGCCCTTCACCGGGGAGTCGGCACCTTCCAGGGTGCCGGCGGCGGAGGTGGCGTCGTACCACATCGCGACCTTGCTCTGGCTGAGGGCGTTCAGGCACTCGGTGAACCCGGCCTGCGGGGCGCCGACCTCACCATGGGCCTTGACCAGGTCGACGTAGAACTGGGTGGCGGCCTTGAACTCCGGTGCGTTGACCTTGGCGGTCCAGTCCTTCTCGAACCAGGTGCCGCCGAAGGTGTTGACCACGGTGGTCAGCGGGGCGATGACCTGTCCCCAGCCGGTCTGGCCGCGCAGGCAGATGCCCTTCATCCCTTCCTGCGCGCCGTCGACGGCGGCGGCGGCGGCGGCCACCTCGTCCCACGTGGGGTTGTTGGGCATCGTGATGCCCGCGGCCTCCAGGACGTCCTTGCGGTACATCAGGAACGACGACTCGCCGTAGAACGGCTCACCGTAGAGTTGGCCATCGGGGCCGGTGAGTGAGGTCGTCATCGACGGGAAGATGTCGGCCTGGTCGAACTCGGCGTCCTTGTCGGCATAGTCCTGCAGCGACGTCAGCCACCCGTTCTTGGAGTAGAACGGGATCTCGAAGTTGCTCAGCGTCGCCACGTCGTACTGGCCGGACTGGTTCGTGAACTCCTGGGACACCTTGTCCCGCAGGTCGTTCTCCGGCAGCACCGTGAACTCGACGTTGATGCCGGTCTCTTTGGTGAAATTCTCGGCCGTCAGGTTCTGCAGATCCACCATCTGCGGGTTGTTGACCATCAGGACGCGCACGGTGTTGCTGGCGCCTCCGCTGCCGCCGGCGGAGCTGCCGCCGCCGGCGCCGCCGCAGGCGACAGTGGTGAAAGCCATTGCGCTGCAGGCGAAGATCGCCGTGGCACGACGCTTGTTGAGTCGCATCGATTTCCTTTCGTGCGGCCGGCATCGGCGCCGGCCATGGGTGAGGGAGGGGAACGAGGAACAGCAGCGGTCACACGCGGATGACGCGTGGACCGAGCGCGGCGTACTGCTTGGCCTCGTGGGCCAGCAACGAGCAATCGGTGACGATGACGTCGAGATCTCCGATGTCGGCGAATTTCCACGGCGAGGTGCGGCCGAACGCCGACTGCGGGACCAGTAGCAGCCGCTGCCGGGCGATCGAGGACATCTGGGACTTGACTGCGGCTGATGCGGCGTTTGCTGCGGTGGCGCCCCCGGCGAGTGTCACGCCGGGGCTGGTCATCAGCGCGACGTCGACGGAGAAGTCCGACCGGCTGTCCACCGCGCTGAGTTCGTAGGCGGACAACGTTTCGTGGTCGACCCGGCCGCCGAGGATCACCACCGACACCCCTGGTGCCGGCGCGCACAGCGCCGCCACCGACAGCGCCGGTGTGATGACCGTGAGCGGAGCCGGAACCTCCGAGGGGTGGGCCAGCCGGGCGGCGCTGATCAGGGAGGCGACTTCCTGCATCAGGTCGCCCTCGTCGAGGAACACCACTTGGCTGCGCGTCGGATCCAGCGACTCGACGCCGGCCGCGGCGATCAGTCGCAGATCGGCGTGACTGTCCGCGACCGGATGCTCCGACATCACGTGCTGCGGCACCGGGTAGGCGCCGCCGTAGGTGCGGCGCATCAGACCGTTGGACTCCATGATGGCGAGATCACGCCGCACAGTTTCCATGGACACATTCAATTGTCCCGCCAATTCGCTGATACCGATGTGGCCGGTACCGGTGGCCCGCGCGAGAATGAAGCGACGACGGTCGATCGGGTTTTTCCAGACCATCGGTATTCACTCTCCCGTCAGCGTTGTCGGTGTCCGAATCGGTCTCACATGCGTTTCGCGACGTGGTCAGTCAACCGCTACCGGGGGCGAAAGACAATGCCCGGAGGGCCTGCCCAATTGCCCGGTTTTTGCCCGAGTTCGGGCGCCGATCAATGACGTGCCGGTCGAGCTGTTCTGTACCTCTGAGGGAGCAGCCTGAGCGCACGTTCTTCTTGTTCCCGCTGATCAGCAGGCCTCGCACCGACGCCACCGGCAGGTTGTGGAAACCAGACAAGGGGTGTGACGACGTGACCGACCGTGCGGCAACGTGACCGGTTTCGGTGCATGGCGGTGTGAGGCCGATGACAGCCGGTCCTCGGGACCGGACCACAAAAGGAATAAACGGCAGCTCCGGCCCAGCCGGACCCGTGCGTGTTCGCGCCCAATTCAGACGAGAAAGACCTGAACTCTCCTGGTGCGGAGAGTTTCCACAATCTTGCGCGGTGCGGCCATTCCGGTGATGACCGTGTCGACGTCGGTGATGGAACCGAACGACACGAAGGAGTCTGTTCCGAATCGTGCGGAATCGGCGATCAGCACCGAACGGCGGGCCGCTGCGATCGCTGAGCGTTTCACCGCCGCCACGTGGATGTCAGGGCAGGTCAGTCCGTGGGCGAGAGTGAAGCCGTTGGTTCCCAGGAATGCGACGTCGATGACGAGTTCGGCCAGCATCCGGCTCGCCCAGTCCCCGGTGGTCGCCATGGACCGGGAGCGCACGGCCCCGCCGAGCAGGAAGGTGGCCACCCGGGGGTGGTTCTGAAACACGTTGACGACCGGGATCGACGGCGTGACGACGGTCAACTGCTGCGCCGGGTCCAAGGCCCGGGCCAGCTGCACCGGGGTCGATCCCTCGTCGATGTAGATGACCTCAGCGCCCTCGGCCTCGGCGACGGCGCGTTGCCCGATGCGGGCCTTCTCCTCAGGGTTGCGTTCCTTGCGGACCGACACATCGCCCTCGAACGAGATCCGTTCAGCCGGGAAGGCGCCCCCGTGGACCCGGTGCAGCAAGCCTTGCCGCTCGAGGTCGGCCAGGTCGCGCCGGATGGTCTCCTGCGCGACGGACAGTTGCTCAGCAAGCCCGACAACGGACACCTGACCGTCCCGGCGCGCCAGCGCAACAATCTGCCGGCGGCGTTCGAGCGCGTACATCGCCACTCCTCCGCTTCCAGGTGTCTCCGGTTGGCAGCCCGAGCCCGCCACGGACTCGCAGACTCACAGGTCAGATTGACCGGTTGTCTCCGGTTCGCCTCGGTAAGACTGCTGATGACAGGCTCAGACGGCAACCCGTCCCACCACTCGGTCAGCCTCCTGACCACACTCGGACGCTATCGGGCTGATTCGGGCAGTCGTCAGGGCGACGCCTCTTTGCCCACCTGCGGCTTGCCGGCATCGGACACCTCAGGGCAAGGACAGCGTCACCTGAGCCCGACCACCGAGCCGACATGGTCAGCTGAGGGTTGCCCCCGCTCAGCGGGACTGCTACGAGCTCTCCGCCCCTGCCGGCGGTATCAACCGGCGACGGGTCCTCCCGCCGGCCCGGGACTGGCCGCGACGGATCGCGACAGCTGAAGATCATCGCGCAGTCGGATGGGTGGCCTGGTGTCACGCAGGATGATCGAGCTGCCCCCGGCGCCGCCGGTGCCGGCTGGTCACCCAACGGCGGGTCGCCGTGGTCGCGCATCGAAACTCGACGGTCACGGTGCAGTCGTTCCGCTTTCAACCTCCTGGCCGAGGTCCTCTGACCAGCAACCATAGTCGCCGGAATGGCGCGGTTGGTCAGGGTTGTCGACCGGACTCTGGACAACATGACGCCCCAGTCGTTGATGCTTGACCAGCTGCCCATCGCTCCCGACCCCAGGGTGCCCTTCGTCGCGCTGCACGGGGATCAAGCGCTGATCCAGCGGTCAGCCCCCGGAACCGCGTCACGGCACTGGTACAGCGGTAGTCCGGCGCCGCAGTCGACACGGGTGTCGGCTGGGCGTTGAGGATCAGGTCATGGACCTCGCGGTCTCGCCGCAGAGTGCCTTCTGGCTGCCTGCCTCGCGCGCCCCCGCGCCCGGTGTGGGATGCGACCACATGACGTATTTCGCGAGCCCAGCCGAACGCCCAGCTCTACGGAAGGTGATCGCCGGGCCGCGACCCGACGGGTGCCCCAGGGCAGGTCCAGCAGCGGCGGCGGCAGCGGCCCGTCCGACCGTCGTCTCGCGACCTGCGCAGCAGGTGCAGTGAGGACCTCGGTGCTGAAGAAAACGGTGCGGCGAATACGTCGACCGGGGGCGGCGATGTGGAACCGCGGAGGTCGACATCGTCTGCCCTGTCGGACTTTCGCTGCCGTCACCGTATGGCCCACAGCCTCGTACCCAACCGGAAGTTCGGCGGGTCGCGGGTGGAGGACGCGCCATTGCGGCCGGAATCGGCAGGTCCAGGTGCAGGCCCGCTGACGATCCGGACGGCCCCGCACGCCTGCCCGACAGGCATCTCCAACCGCTCCGGGGATCCCCGGAGCAGCCCGATCTCGTTGGCGTCGGACTCGATGTGATGCACCAGCTCTCGACGCGCCGGTGCACGTGGCCCAGCGCCCTGGCACGGGCGCAGCCCGGGCCCGTTCCGCGCTGCCGCCGTCTGCAGGTGACGACGCGGACTCGCTGGCGGCGGCCGAGTCGGTAGCTGTCGGCCGGGTCGGGAGCTGTCATCGCCTCACCTGGTGCCCCGGCCGGCGGCGGGGCGGGACACGTCAGGCGTGCGCCGGCTCCGGCGCCATCTCGACGGCCTGGCGCAGCGCCTCGAGCATGCTGCCCGGGTCGGCGATCCCCTTGCCGGCGATGTCGAAGGCGGTGCCGTGGTCGACGGAGGTCCGGATGACGGGCAGCCCGACGGTGATGTTGACGCCGGCCTCCAAACCGAGCACCTTCACCGGACCGTGGCCCTGGTCGTGGTACATCGCGACGACGAGGTCGTAGTCGCCGCGGCCGGCCAGGAAGAAGGCGGTGTCGGCGGGAACCGGCCCGCGGGCGTCGATCCCGTCGGCCTGCAGCACCTCGAGGGCCGGCGTGATCTTCTCGGCCTCCTCGCCACGACCGAAGAGTCCGTTCTCCCCGGCGTGCGGGTTGATCGCGCAGACGGCGATCTTCGGGTTGCTGATGCCGGAATCGACCATCGCCTGGTGGCCGCGGCGCACGGTGCGCTCGACCAGGCCGGGCTCGATCTTGGCGATGGCGTCGATCAGGCCGATGTGGGTCGTCACGTGGATGACCTTGACCTTGGGGGTGGACAGCATCATCGAGACCTCGCCGGTACCGGTGAGCGAGGCGAGCAGCTCAGTGTGTCCCGGGTAGAGGTGACCACCGGCGTGCAGCGCCTCCTTGTTCAACGGTGCGGTGCAGATGGCCTGCACCTTGCCCGACATGGCGAGCTCCGAGGCGATCCGGATGTACTGGAAGGCGGCGTCACCGGCGATCGGCGAGAGCACGCCGAACGGGAGGTCGCCCGGGATCAGGTGCGGGTCGATGACGTTGATCCGGCCGGGGGTGAACTCGGCCTGCTCGATGTCGTGGATCTCCACCAGCGTGACCGCGTCGGTGAGTCCACACAGGTCGGCCGCGAGCTGCAGCCGCGCGGTGTCACCGATGACGACACAGCGTGCGCTGTCCGCGATCTCGGGGGCGATCATCGCCTTCACGACGACCTCCGGGCCGACGCCGGCCGCGTCACCCATCGTGACGGCGATGAACGGGTTCTTGGTCATGCGGACTCCTCGGGAGGGTGGGATGGAAAGTCTTCGTGGGCGGAGCGGACGGGGGAGGCGGCAGCGGCGGCAGGTTCGGCGACCGCGTCCTGTACGGCGGTGACGAGCTGGACGAGGGAGTCGGGACCGCCGAAGCTGCCCGGGCGGGTGGCGACTGCACGGCCGGTGTCGTCGAGGCAGACCACCGCCCCGTGGTGGACCTGCGTCAGCGGCGTCAGTGCGGTGACGCCCAACCGGTCGAGAACGGCGCGGGCGGTCTCGCCGCCGGTGAGCACGAGACCTGCGGCGCGGCCGGCCAACTCGCTGACGGCCGCAGTCAGCGTGCGCGAGATCACCCGGGAGAGCAGCGGATCGACACCACCGGCGTCGTCCACGGTGACCACCACGACCGGCGCCGTGACCGCGGCCAACCGGGCGACAAGAGCAGCCATGACGGCAGTCTGACCGTCGGCGGCACGCAGCTCGTCGGGGTGGAGCGCGACGATCTCGGTGCCGGCGGCGGACAGTGCGGCCAGCTGGTCACCGATGCCGGGGGCGGCGCTGCCGACCACCGCGAGCACCGGCCCGGAGCGGCGCGTCGAGGTGGCGGCACGGGCAGGCGACGTCCCGGTCAGCGCGCGGGCCGCCGCGGCGGCGATCCCGGCACTGCCCACGAGGACCGGCCGGTCGAGACCGGCGATGGCGGCGACGACCCTGTCGAGGTCGTCGTCGGTCTCGCCGTCGCAGACGGGAACCTGCCCTGCGGCGACGATCTCGCGCAACTGCGCGGCCAGGCCCGGGCTGCGCACGGTGCCCAGCGGGACGGTCACCACCGGCAGCGACGACAGCACGTGGCCGACACTGAGCGGTCGCTCGCCCTTCTCGGCACGCCAGACATCGGTCTCGTGCAGCAGCCGGTCGCCCACCCACACCCGGCCGTCACGGACGGTGCGCCCGGTCGCCGGCAGCGCCGGCGCGACGACGAGATGCGGACCGCGAGGCGCGCACCGCGTGCAGCTCGGCGGCGACGTTCCCGCGCAGCAGGGAGTCGATCTTCTTGACCAGGACCGGCACGTCGGCGAGCGCGGTGATCACGTCGGCCACCCGGTCGGCTGCGTCCGACGGGGCGAGCTCGCGGCTGTCGGTGTCGACCACCTGCACATCCGCGGCGGGGGCGACTCCGTGTTCGCGCGCCGCGTGGGCCTGAGGCCGCCCGGCCAGCGTCACACTGATGCGCGTTGTGCGCAACATGAACGCTGCGGCAGATTCGACCGCACCCGACAGGTCGTCCGCGATGACAGCGATACGGGGCATCGGGCGGACCTCCTGTCAGCGTCGATCGGGGTGCTGGAGCGTGGTAACGAGACGGTAAAGGTGATCCCGGCTACAGAACAGCTTCGCGGGATGACGAGCGCAGACGCGCAGTCTGGTGCACGTCTTGCGTGGAAAACGCTACGGCACTTGCGCATTGTGCGCAAGGGTGTGATGATGGACGCAACACGGCAAAGGGGCCCGTCCGGGTCCGCCGTTCCACACTCACATCTGATGGGTAGGTTCCGCGATGAATTCCACTGATCCGACGGCCGTTCACACTATGAACCCGTTGCTGTCCCGCCGCTCCCTGTTCCGCTTCGCGGGACTGGCCGGCGCCGGCGCCCTGCTCGGACCCACCCTGGTCGCCTGTGCCGGTGCGACCGGCACCACCGGGACGTCCACCGGCGCGGCTGCCACCGGAGCCTCCAGCTCCGCCGGCGGCGCGGCCGCCGGCGGTACCGGCATCCTGAACATCGCGCTCAACCGCAACCTGGTCAGCCTGGACAACAAGCTCAACCAGTTCGACGCCGCCGTCACCGTGCAGCGCGCGGTCCGCCAGGCGCTCACCGCGATCGGCGACGACCTCAAGCCCGAGCTGGTGCTGGCCGAGTCGTTCGAGGCCACCAGCCCCACGGTCTGGACGGTCAAGCTGCGCTCCGACATCAAGTACAGCGACGGCACGCCCGTCACCGTCGAGGACGTCGAGGCCGCGCTCAAGCTGTACTTCGAGGTGCCGGCCGGCTACGTCGCCACCCAGTTCACCGAGCAGCCGACGTTCGCCAAGGTCGACGACACCACGTTCACGCTGACCACCAAGGTCCCGGTCGTGACGTTGGACAGCTCGATGAGCAACATCCTCATCACCCCTGCCGCCGCCAACAAGGCCGAGGAACTGCAGACCGGCGTCGGCACCGGCCCGTTCGTCGTCGCCTCCGCCGATTCCGGTACCGGCACCTACAAGCTGACCCCGAACCCGAACTACTGGGGTACCGACAAGGCCCAGGCTTCCGAGGTGAACGTCAGCTACAACGAGGACGAGTCGAGCCGCGTCATCGCTCTCGAGACCGGCCAGATCGACGTCATCGACACCATCACCCCCGACTCCGCCACCTATCTCAAGGGCAAGGACGGCATCGAGGTCATCGAGACCCCGGGCACCCGGTTGATCCACCTGTTCTACAACTTCCGCCTCCCCGCCGACCACCCGATCTCCAACCCCAAGGTGCGCGAGGCGCTCTCGTACGCCGTGGACAGCGAGACCCTGATGTCGACGCTGATGAGCGGCCAGGTCTCCAGCGCCGAGGGTGTCGTGCCCAAGACGCTGGCAGGCTTCGCCGAGACCGGTTCCTACGCCTACGATCCCGAGAAGGCGAAGTCGATGCTGGCCGCCGAGGGCGTCAGCGACCTGAACCTCGTCGTCATCTGGGAGGAGTCGGAGTTCGCCGGTGCCGCGCAGGTCATGGAGGCCCTGGTCACCATGCTCGGTGAGGTCGGTGTGACCCTGCAGCTCACCCAGATCCCCAAGGGTGGCGAGATCGCCGCCTGGCGTTCGGGCGAGAAGTCCGGCGACTGGCACATCCTCGGCAACGGCTACGGCAACCAGACGGGCCTCGCGCTCACCAACCTGGTCGGCATGTACGCCGGCACGGCGGAGAAGGAGGCGAAGAAGGAGAGCTACCACGGCTTCGTCTTCCCCGAGATCACCGAGGTCATCGCGGCGGCCGGCGCCGAGTCCGACGAGACCAAGCGCGACGCCCTGCTCGCCGACGCCCAGGAGAAGATCTGGGCCGAGTGGCCGGCGATGTGGGCCTGGACCCCGAACAACGTGCTCGCCAAGCGCACGACCGTCGGCGGCCTGAACCTGCGGGCGATCAACTCCTACAACCTGTCCTCCGTCACGGTCTCGAGCTGACGCATGGCCCGGTACCTGCTCAAGCGGCTCGGTCAGAGCCTGCTGACGGTGTTCCTCACCGTCACCACGGTTTTCGTCCTGCTGCGGCTGCCGGGCGGCGACATCGCTTACAACTACGCACCTCCCAACCCGACGCCGGCGCAACTGGACACGGTGCGCCGTGCGTTCGGGCTGGACCAGAGCGTGCTCAGCCAGTACTGGACGTTCCTCACGAACCTGGTGCAGGGCAACGTCGGTGACTCGTTCAAGTTCCGCGAGTCGGCGCTGACAGTGGTGCTGGACCGGCTGCCGTACACCATCACGCTGGCGGTCGCGGCGATCGTGGTCACCGCGATCGTCTCGATCCCGCTGGGTGTCTGGATGGCGCGGCGCAACAACACCGCCCGCGAGACGACGGGCGAACATCTTCACCATCGCCGGCCAGTCCATGCCGGACTTCTGGATCGCGTTCATGCTGATCATCGTGTTCTCGGTGAACCTGGGCTGGTTCGACTCGTCGGGCTTCGCGCAGACCTCGTCCATCGTGTTGCCGACGATCACCATCGCCATCCTGCAGATCGCGCTGATCAGCCGGCTGGTCCGCCGTGAGATGGTCAGCAACCTGCAGGCCCCGTTCGTCAACATCGCGCGGGCCCGTGGGGTCAGCGAGCGGAGCACTGACCTGGGGGTACGCCTTCTCGAACTCGGCCATCCCGGTGGTCACCGCGCTGGGCACCCGGTTCGCCGCGATGCTCAACGGGGTCGTCATCGTCGAGGTCGTCTTCCAGTGGCCGGGTGTCGGTTCGCTGGTCGTCGAGGCGCTCAAGACCCGCGACCTGCCCCTCATCCAGGCCACCGTGCTCGTCACGGTCATCCTGGCGCTGATCGTGCAGCTCGGCGTCGACCTGCTGTACCCGGTGATGGATCCGCGCGTGCGACTCGGAAAGGCCGCCGCTGATGAGCGGACGAGGACACGAGCGCAGCGAGGCCCGCAGTGCGCGACGAATCGAGGAAGGGCGAGCCGATGAGTACCGCAGACATCAGCCCGCAGGTCACCGAGGATCCCGACCTCGGTCGGCCGATCACCGATCCGGCCGCGGCACCGTCGACCTCGGCCCTGCAGGGCCGCACCGACCGTCCCTCGGTCGTCTCCAAGAAGCAGCTCAAGCAGTCCGGCGCAGCCCGCAAGGGCCGCTACGCCTCGATCAAGATGTGGATCGGTGCGTTCTGCGCCGGGGTTGTCATCATCCCGGTCGCGCTGGCCCGGGTGATCCCGCTGAGCGACCCGACCAAGACCAACCTGCGCGAGTCGATGCTGCCGCCGCTGACCGGTGGCCACCTGTTCGGCACCGACAAGAACGGCCGCGACCTGCTGGCCAGGGTCCTGTTCGGCGGCCAGACCTCACTGCTGATCGGCATTCTCGCGATCGTGGTGTCGGGCATCGTCGGCATCTGCGCGGGCGCCGCGGCCGGCTACTTCGGCGGCTGGGTCGACACCCTGATCTCGCGACTGCTCGAGGCGCAGATGGCGCTGCCGCTGCTGCTGATGCTGTTGCTGGTGGTTGCCCTGTTCGGCCCGTCGATCCCGGTCATCACGATCGTCATCGCGTTCGCCCAGTGGCCCGAACCGGCCCGTATCACCCGAGCCCTGGTGCTGGTGGAACGCGAGAAACCCTATGTGGCCGCCGCTCGCGTGCTGGGACTGAGCCGGCTGCTGATCATCCTCCGCCACATCATCCCGAACATCCTCAGCCAGGCGATGGTCGTGGTCTTCCTGCTGCTGGCCCAGGCCGTGCTGCTGGAGAGCTCGCTGTCGTTCCTCGGCGCCGGTGTGCAACGGCCGTACCCGACCTGGGGTGGCATCATCGCCGACGGTCAGGGCCAGGTCGTCCTCGGCGGCTGGTGGCTCGTCACGATCCCCGGCCTGATCATCGCCCTGCTGGTGATCGGCGTGAACCTGCTCGGCGACGGTCTGCGTGACCGGTCCCGCAAGCTCAAGGCGGCCTGAGATGCGAGCCGACGACAGCGCGAGGACACGAGTGAGCGCACAGCGAGCGAGGCCCGGAGCGCCGAGGAGCGAGCCAATGAACACAGTCGTTGCTGACACCGCCGTGTGAGCGCCCCCGTGCTCGACGTGCGGGAGCTGCAGGTCGAACTGATGACCAACCGCGGGGTGATCCGCGCCGTGGACGGGGTCTCGTTCTCCATCCACCGCGGCGAGACCGTGACGCTCATCGGCGAGTCCGGCTCGGGCAAGTCGACCACCGCGATGGGCATCCTGCGGCTGCTGCCGGACGAGCTGGCCGTGATCTCCGGCTACGCGACGATCAAGGGCCACGATGTGGTCGGCAGCCGCAAGGAGATCGATCAGCTGCGTGGCCGCAGCGTCGCACTGATCCCGCAGGATCCGATGACCGCGCTCAACCCGATCCGCACGGTCGGCCGGCAGATGGTCGAGGCCATCCGCATCCGCCGCCCGGAGCTGAGCAAGGCGGCCGCGTCCGACCGGGCGCTCGAGCTGCTCAACCAGGTCCACATCCGGGAGCCGAAGAGCCGCCTGGCGGCCTACCCGCACGAGCTGTCCGGCGGCATGCTGCAGCGCGTCCTGATCGCGATGGCGATCTCGGCCGAGGCGGAGCTGCTGGTCGCCGACGAGCCGACCTCCGCGCTCGACGTCACCGTGCAGGCGGGCATTCTCGACCTGATCCTGGAGCTGCAGGAGACCACCGGGGTGGCGGTCATGATGATCACCCACGACCTCGGCGTCGCCCGCCTGATGAGCGACCGGATCCACGTGATGCGCGCCGGGAAGTTCGTGGAGAGCGGCGAGGCCGAGCAGATCGTCGACTCCCCCGCCGAGCCGTACACCCAGGCGTTGCTGGCCGCCATCCCGGACCTCGGCCCGTGGAACGACCCGGCGCTGGCGCACCCCGAACTCGCGGCGGAGGCCGCCGCGGCCGCCGTCCGCGCGCACTCCCAGGAGGCTTCGGTATGAGCACCCCCCCGCCCGCCGCGGCGGTCGACAACCTGCTGACCGTCGAAGACCTCGTCGTCGAGTTCCCGGTGGCGGCCGGCACCTTCCGCGCCGTGGACCGGGTCAGCTTCACCGTCCCCCGCGGCGGCACGCTGGCCGTCGTCGGCGAATCCGGCTGCGGCAAGTCGACGATCGCCCGGACGCTCGTCCGGCTCAACAAGCCGACCTCGGGAACCATCGACGTTCGACGGCCAGGAGATCGGCGGCCTGAGCGAGAAGCAGCTGCGGCCGATCAGGCACCGCATCCAGATGGTCTTCCAGGACCCGTACGGGAGCCTCGACCCGCACCTCACGGCGCAGCAGATCGTCGCCGAACCGATCCGGATGCGCGGCGGCGCCGGCAAGAACGACATCGCTGCCAAGGCCGCCCATCTGATCGAACGCGTCGGTCTGCCGACGACCGCACTGGCCCGCAAACCCGCCGAGTTCTCCGGTGGTCAGCGGCAGCGCATCGGTATCGCCCGGGCGCTCGCCTCCGAACCGGACCTGCTGGTCTGCGACGAGGCCACCAGCGCGCTGGACGTCTCGGTGCAGGCCCAGGTGCTGGACCTGCTCGCCGACATCCAGCGCGAGACCGGGCTGACGTACCTGTTCATCTCGCACAACCTCGGTGTGGTGCGGGCGATCTCGCAGCAGACCGTGGTCATGCGGTCCGGCCGTATCGTCGAGTCCGGACCGACCGACCAGGTGCTGTCGTCGCCGCGTGAGGAGTACACCCAGCGGCTGCGGCGCTCGGCGTTGGAGCCGTCCACCATGCAGCGGGCGCAAGCCGCGGGCCGTGGTCCGCGCCATCGCACTGGCCCGTGCCGCCGAGAACGACACGCTCGCCGTCTCTGGGACAGCCGCGTCTGGGACAACAGCCGCGGCCTCCTGAGCCGTCCTGACCATCGCCGGTCCCCGACCGGCAGACTCGACGTCGCGCCCCGGCCCCGCGCCGCGGTACGACAGGAAACGAGGACCCCATGAAGTACCTGGATCTCGCCGGCGTGCCGGTGCAGCAGTCCCAGCTCGTGCTGGGCACCATGACGTTCGGCGACACCGCCGACGCCGACCTGGCCCAGCGGATGGTCGACGCGGCCCTCGCCGCGGGCGTCACCTCGCTCGACACCGCCAACGGCTACGCGGGCGGGAGGTCGGAGGAGATCGTCGGCGGCCTGCTCAAGGGCCGCCGCGACAAGGTCGTGCTGGCCACCAAGGCCGGCATCTACGAGGGCGACGCCGACGGCGCGCCACTGTTGTCCGCGCAGGGCCTGCGGCGCTCACTCGAGGGCTCCCTGCGCCGGCTCGGCGTCGACGACGTCGACGTCTACTACCTGCACAAGCCCGACCGCTCGGTGCCGCTGACCGAGACGCTCTCCACGCTGGCCGATTTCGTCCGCGAGGGCACCGTCCGGGCCATCGGCGTCAGCAACTACTCGGCCTGGCAGATCGCCGAGATCCTGCAGATCTGCGACGAGGTCGGGGCGCCGAGACCGGTGCTGGCGCAGCAGATGTACAACCTGATCGCCCGTCGCCTCGAGGACGAGTACGTCGAATTCTCGTTGACGCACGGTGTCGGCACCATCGTCTACAACCCGCTCGGCGCGGGTCTGCTGACCGGCCGGTACTCGCTGGACACGCTGCCGACGGAGGGCCGGTTCGGCTCCGCTGCGATCGCCGGGATGTACCGCGACCGGTACTGGAACAAGGAGAACTTCGAGGCGGTGGACAAGCTCTCGCGCATCGCCGCCGACCTCGGCGTCGGCCTGCCGGAGCTGGCCATCCGCTGGTTGCTGTCCAAGCCGGTGGTGACATCGGTCCTGATCGGAGGATCCAAAGTGGAACAGATCGAGGCGACCATCGCCGCGGCGGACAAGGGCCCGCTGCCCGACGACGTCATCACGGCGTGCGACCAGGCGGGCGAGCCGCTCAAGGGCACGATGCCGGCGTACAACCGATGACCGGCGGCGGGTACGAGGCTGTGTCATCGCCCGGTGGGTCCCAGACCAGTACGGTGCACCAGGGTTTCGCGGCCCGGCTGCGCAACCGTGAGCAGATCATCGGCTACTGGATCACGCTCGACTCACCCGTCTCCACCGAGCGCATCGCGCGCCTGGGCTACGACTACGTCGCCTTCGACGCCCAGCACGGGCTGCTCGGCTACAACGGACTGCTGACCGGCCTGATGGCCGTCGACGCGGGCCAGCGGGCCGTCGGGGTGGTCCGGGTCGGCAGCAACGACCTCTACCAGATCGGTCGGGCGCTGGACGCCGGCGCTGCCGCGGTCATCGTGCCGTTGGTGGACAACGCCGAGCAGGCCGCCGCCGCGGTCAGCTACACCCGGTACGCGCCGGGCGGGCTCCGTTCGTACGGCCCGATGCGGTCCGCACTGCGGATCGGGCCCAACCCGGCCGACGTGCAGGACCAGGTCGCAGTGATCGCCATGATCGAGACCGCCGACGGGCTGGCCAACGTGGAGAGCATCTGCGCCACCGAGGGTCTCGCGGGCGTCTACATCGGACCCTCGGACCTGACCCTGTCACTGGGTGGCACCAGCTCCACTGACACCGCCGTGTCGGAGGCTTTCGAAGCGGCGCTCACCCGGGTGCGGGAAGCGGCGGCCGCCGCGGGTATCGCGGCCGGCATCCACAATCCCACCGGTGAGGCCGCAGCGAAGCGGTTGGCGCAGGGCTTCACCTTCGTCTCGGTGGCGTCGGACCTGACCCACCTGGAGCTGGTCGCCAAGAGCCATCTGGGTGCTGCGCGGGGCGGGCAGTGACCGCCGCCGCGTCGCTTCCCGGCACCACCGACGGAGTCGTCCACGACGCCGGTCCGGGACGCCGGGACGCGTACCTCCCCACGGCCACGGTGCAGAGCCACGCCGCCAACCTGATGCAGCTGCCCGACGGCACCCTGGGCTGCGTCTGGTTCGGCGGCACCCAGGAGGGCGTGCCCGACATCTCGGTCTGGTACTCCCGTCTCGAGCCGGGCTCGGAGCAGTGGACCGAACCCGAGCAGCTCTCCGACGACGACACCCGCTCCGAGCAGAACCCGATCCTGTTCGTCGCACCCAGCGGCGACGTCTGGCTGATGTACACGGCGCAGTTCGCCGGCAACCAGGACACCTCCGAGGTGCGGTGCCGGATCTCGCACCGACGGTGGCGTCACCTTCGGGCCGGTCCGGACGATGATCCCGGCCGGCGCCGGCGGCGGCGTGTTCGTCCGGCAGCCGCCGGTCGTGCTGCCCGACGGGCGCTGGGTGGTCGGCGTCTTCAACTGCGTCAGCGTGCCCGGGGAGCGGTGGGTCGGCAACGTCGACACCAGCTCGGTGTACAGCTCGGCCGACCAGGGTGCGACCTGGACCGAGACGCCGGTGCCGGACAGCGTCGGCGCTGTGCACATGAACCCGGTGCCGCTGGCCGACGGCAGCTTCCTCGCCGTCTACCGCAGCCGCTGGGCCGATCACGTCTACGCCAGCTGGTCGACCGACGGGGTCGACTTCTCCGCGCCGGTGCCGCTGGCGCTGCCGAACAACAACAGTTCGGTGCAGGCCGTGGCGCTGGCCGACGGCCGGGTCGCCATGGTGTTCAACAACTCCAGCGCCGCCGACGCCACCGATCGGCGGGTGTCGCTGTACGACGAGATCGACGACGACGGCCTGGCCGACGTGGCCGAGCCGCAGGTCCTCTCCGACACGGGGTCGACCGAGCGGACCGCGTTCTGGGGTGCACCGCGGGCCCCGATGACGCTGGCGATCTCGTCCGACGGGGGCCGGACCTGGCCGCTGATGCGCGATCTCGAGGTCGGCGACGGCTACTGCATGACCAACAACTCCCGGGACGGGCTGAACCGGGAGTTCTCCTACCCCTCGATCCGGCAGGGCGACGACGGCTCGCTGCACATCGCGTTCACCTACTTCCGGCAGGCGATCAAGTACGTGCACGTCGACCTCGACTGGATCGACCAGGTCTGAGGTTCCTACCGGGAGGAGCGCGAGGTGGGCGGCGTCCTCAGCGGTTTCGCGGTCATCGGGGCCGTGGTCGGTATCGGCTACCTGCTCGGCCGGTGGTCGGTACTCGGCCCGAACGGGCGGGACGTGCTGTCGGCGTTGACGTTCAACGTCGCCAGTCCGGCCCTGTTGTTCCAGCTGATGTCGGGGTCCGATCTCGGCGTGATGCTGTCGACGCCGCTGCTGGCGCTGGTGATCAGCACGCTGTTCTGCGCGGCGATCTACGGCATCGTGGGGGCGGTGCGGCGCTGGGGCGTCGGCCGCACCACCATCGGCGCGCTGCTGGCCAGCTATGTCAACTCCGGCAACCTCGGAATCCCCATTGCCGTCTACGTTCTCGGTGACGCGACCCTGGTGGCGCCGGTGATGCTGTTCCAGCTGGTCGTCTACACCCCGATCGCGCTGACCGTCATCGACGCCGCGCAGACCGGGACGCGCCGCACCTCGATCTGGAAGCTGCTGTCCACGCCGCTGCGCAACCCGGTGGTCATCGGCGCGTTCGCCGGCGTCGTCGTGTCGGCCACCGGCGTGCCGCTGTGGCATCCGCTGGCCGACGCGGTGGAGCTCGTCGCGGCGATGAGCGTGCCGGCGATGCTGCTGGCGTACGGCATCTCGCTGCGCGGCGCGGAAGCACCCGGACGCGGCGGCAACCGCGGTCCGCTGTGGCTCGCCGTCGGGCTCAAGACCGCGGTGCAACCCACGGTGGCCTGGCTCATCGGCACCCTGGTGTTCGACTTCGACGGGCCCACCCTGCTCGGCGTGGTGGTGCTCGCGGCCCTGCCGGCGGCGCAGAACATCTTCACCTACGCCTGGCGGTACGACACCTCGCTGACGCTGGCCCGCGACGGCATCCTCATCACCACCACGCTCGCCCCGGTCGCGCTCACCGCGGTCGCGGCGCTGCTCGGCTGACCCTCGGAGGTCTCCATGACACGCACCCTGGTCACCGGCGTCAGCTCCGGCATCGGCCGGGCGATCGCCGAGCGGCTGATCGCGGACGGCCGCCAGGTCGTCGGGATGAGCCGGCGTCCCGGCGACCTGCCCGGCGAGCACGTCGCGGTCGATCTCGCCGACACCGCCGCGGTGCGGGCCGCGACCGCCGGCCTCGGGCCGCTGGACGCGATCGTGCACGCGGCCGGATTGCAGCACTCGGCTCGGCTGGGTGCGCTGGACGACGCGGCGTTGGCGGCCATGTGGCAGGTGCACGTGGCCGCCGCCGCAGCGCTGGTCGACGGTGCCGTGGGCGCTCTGATCGATGGCGGCCGGATCCTGCTGATCGGCTCCCGCACCGCGGTCGGGGTGGCCGGAAAGAGCCAGTACGCGGCGACGAAGGCCGCACTGCAGGCGATGTCACGCTCGTGGGCGGCCGAGCTCGCGCCGCGCCGGATCACCGTGAACGTGGTGGCGCCCGGGCCGACCCGCACCCCGATGCTCGACGATCCGCACCGGGCCGCGACTCCCCCGTTGTCGCCGCCGCTCGGGCGGCTGGTCGAACCGTCCGAGGTGGCCGACTACGCCGCCTTCCTGCTCGGGCCGGGGGGCGCGATGATCACCGGCCAGCACCTGGTGATCTGCGGCGGTGCCTCGCTCTGAGCCTCGCATCCCCTTTCTCGAACCCTGGCGGATCCTTTCCGTGCACAGGGTTCGTCGACCGACACGATCGGGCGGCCGGGGCGCGATCCAGCGCGACGAGCACACACCCGGCTCCGGCAGACCGACCGGCCACGAGGCAGGATGCAGGGACGCGGGCCGGCCCGGAACGGCGCCGGCGAGCGCCATCGACCGAAGGAGTCCCCGTGTCCGCACTGACCGTAGGTGTCCCCAAGGAGATCAAGGACAACGAGAACCGGGTCGCCGTCCAGCCGGACGGGGTGTCCGAGCTCGTCCACCACGGACACCGGGTGCTGGTCGAGAGCGGCGCCGGCAACGGTTCTCGCTTCCCCGACGCCGAATACGCCGCGGCGGGCGCCACACTGGTGGCCACCGCGGACGAGGTGTTCGCCGGTGCCGACCTCATCGTCAAGGTGAAGGAGCCGATCCCGGCCGAGTATCACCGGTTCCGCGAGGGCCAGCAGCTGTTCACCTACCTGCACCTGGCCGCCGACCGCGGCCTCACCGACTTCCTTCTCGAGCGCCGCATCGACGCCATCGCCTACGAGACCGTGCAGACCCCGGACCGCAGACTGCCGCTGCTGACCCCGATGAGCGAGGTCGCCGGCCGGCTCGCCGTCCAGGCCGCCGCCCACCACCTGGAGAGCCCCGCCGGCGGCGCCGGCATCCTGCTCGGCGGCGTTCCCGGCACCCCGGCCGCCAAGGTCACGATCATCGGCGGCGGTGTCTCCGGCACCGAGGCCGCCAAGATCGCCATCGGCATGCGCGCCATCGTCCGGGTCTTCGACACCAACCCCACCCGCCTGGCGTATCTCTCCGACATCTTCGAGGGCCGGGTCGATCTCGTCACCCCGAACCGGGCCCGGATGGCGGCCTACGTCGCCGACTCCGACGTCGTCATCGGCGCTGTCCTCGTTCCCGGTGCGAAGGCGCCCAAGCTGGTGTCCCGCGCGATGATCGCCAGCATGCGCCCCGGCAGCGTCGCCGTGGACATCGCCATCGACCAGGGCGGCTGCTTCGAGACCAGCCGCGCCACCACGCATTCCGACCCGACCTACGTCGAGGAGGGCGTCGTGCACTACTGCGTCGCCAACATCCCCGGTGCGGTCGCGCGCACCTCGACGCTGGCGCTGACCTCGGCCACGTTGCCGTACCTGGTCAAGGTCGCCGCATCCGGGATCGCCGGGGCCGCCGCCGCCGACGCCTCGCTGGCCCACGGGCTGTCCACCCTCCGCGGACACCTGGTCACCGAGCCGGTCGCCGTCGCCCATGGGATGCCGTTCACCAGCGCCGCGGCCGTCCCCGTCCAGGCGTGACCGGGCCACGGCCGGCAGGTGGTGCATCTTCCTGTCGGCCGGCCTGGTCGGCGCGGGTGCGTTTCCGCGGAAACGCACCCGCGCGGGCCGAACCGACCGGCTGCCGGCGATCAGCGCCGCCCGTTGACGGCTGACGTGCCTGGCTGTCGGCGACCTCGTCCGAGCGGTTCCCTGAACCGCCGGCGAGGGGCCGTCGGGATCCTGCGGGAACGTCCCTGTGGTCCGGTGGCAGCGCACGGCCGACCGTGGGTGGGCGCACCCGGAGTGCTGCGATGACCAGGGGGCCCCGGTTTCCGAACAGGGGCGCCCAGGGCTGTTTCCGCGGAAACATCCTGTCCACACGACAGCGCCGCCCGAGCGTCAAGTGCACCCCGATCTCCCGATGCCCTCAGTTCCGTGGGCGCCACCAGGGTGGGTCCGAGGCTGACGCCGTCCGACCGACGCTTCCGCGGAAACATCTGCCGGACGCCACCCCACCGCAAGCCCTCGCAGGAACACCCCCGCCCCGGACGGACATGCACCCGGCCCGGGGGGGAACACCGTCCGGCCCGCACAGCGGTGTCGGCCCCGCCGCGTAGCGTGGCCCCGACCCACACGGCGAGGAGGACGCACCCATGACGAGCACCGACGGCAGCGGCCGCACGCTCCGGAAACTGACGTCCGACGACTTCGACCTGACGATGGCGCTGGGTCTCGAGGCGTTCGGCGACCTTCCCGCCGGCATGACCCCGCCCACCCGGGAGCGGGTCTTCGCCGACGGTCGCGACAGCTGGGGCGTGTTCGACGGCGACCGGCTCCTCGCCCGCGTCGTGGGACTGCAGCGCCGCTCGTGGTGGGGCGGCAGGCAACTCGCGACCTGCGGCGTCGCCGGTGTCACGGTCGCCGCTGAACACCGCGGCGAAGGACTGCTGGCCGACCTGTTCCGCGCGATGCTGGGCGAGGCGACCGCCCGCGGTGACGTGCTGTCCGCGCTCTATCCGACCGCGCCCGGCATCTACCGGCGGAACGGCTACGAGCTGGTCACCTCCTACGACCTCGTCGAGGCCCACACCGCCGACCTCGCCACCGTGCGCCCACCGGCCGGAGTCACCACCCGCCGGGCCACCGTGGCCGACATGCCGACCGTGCGCGCCCTCTACGACACCTGGGCCGCCGCCCAGAACGGCCCGCTGACCCGACGTGGCCACACCTTCACCGCCACCGACCAGGAGCTGCTCGACGACGTCACCGCCGTCACCCTGGCCGTCGACGGCTCGGGCACCGTGGTCGGCTACCTGTCGTGGACCCGCGGCAGCGGCTACGACGACACCGCGGTCATCGAGGTCGAGGACCTCATCGCGCTGACCGCGGACGGCCACCGCGCCCTCTGGCGCCTGCTCGGCAGCTTCGGTGCGGTGGCACCGCGGGTGCGGCTGTGGACGTCCGGCGACGACCCGGCGCGGCTCGTCCTGCCGACCGCCCGCTGGACGCCGGTCACGCGGCATCCGTACATGATGCGCATCCTCGACGTCGCCGCGGCGCTCGCCGTGATCCCCGGCGGGGTGGAACGGAACGTGGTCCTGGACATCGCGGGCGACACCGTCGCGGGCACCGACGGCGGCTACCGCGTCCACCGCGGTCCGCACGGCACCACCGCCGAACGGGTCGCCCCGGGCACCGGCCGGCCGACGCTGACCCCCAACGGTCTGGCGCTGCTGTGGTCCGGCGCGCAGAACGCGGCGAACCTGCGGTTCGCCGGTCTGCTCACCGGGCCGGCCGACACCGACGCCGTACTGGACGATCTCGCGCTGCACCGACCCCGGCACGTGCGTGACTACTTCTGACCCTGCGCGGCGCGCACCGCTCGTCCGGCAGCCGGTGTTCGTCGGACTCATCCTGTACGCGCTGGTGCTGCGCGGGCCGTTCGTCGTGGTGTCGACCGTGAGCACCGATCTGCGGGAGGACCTGCAGCTGTCGGCCACCGCGATCGGGCTGCTGACCAGCCTCCCGGTGCTGTGCTTCGGGTTGGCCGCTCCGGGTGCGTCCCGGCTCATCGGCCGGATCGGGGTCGAGCGGTCCATCCTGCTGTCGCTCGCCGGGGTGTTCGTCGGTGTCCTGGTGCGGTCCGCGGGTGGTGTCGCGCTCGCCGTCGTCGGCACGGTGCTCATCGGGGCCGCCATCACCATCGGCAACGTCGTCAATCCGGTCCTCATCGGCCGCGACTTCCGGCGGCAGCCCGCCGCGGTCACCGGTACCTACACCGCAGCGCTGAACGTGGGCTCGATGATCACGCTGTCCGGTGGCGGCGCACTGCTCGACGCCTGGGGCTGGCGCGGCACCCTCGCCGTCTGGGCGGTCTTGCCGCTGATCGCGGCAGCGCTGTGGGTACCGTTGGCCCGACGACGGGCGGCACGACCTGCCGCCGCGGTGAAGCCGGCCCGCTCGGTGGAACCGCCGGTGCCGATCGCCACCCTGCTCCGGCGCCCGACCACCTGGATGCTGACTCTGGCGTTCACCGGGCAGGCGTTCGCCTTCTTCGGACTGACCGCCTGGCTACCGACCCTGCTGGCCGACGAGCAGGGCATGAGCCCAGCCGGTGCAAGCGCCGCGTCGTCGGTGTTCCAGGTGTGCGCGGTCATCGGGGCGGTCGCGACGCCGGTGCTGATCAACCGGAGCGGCGGGCCCTTCGTCGCGTTCCTGGTCAACGGTGTCCTGTGGATCTCGCTCCCACTCGGCCTGCTGTTCAGCTCGGACCTCTGGCTGCTGTGGAGCGGTCTCGGCGGGATTGCGCAGGGCGGCGGCTTCACCTGCGTGTTCACCGTCGTCGTGCTGCGGGCGACGAGCCTGCGGGAAAACCGGCAGCTGTCGGCGATCGTGCAGACCGGCGGCTACGCCATCGCAAGCGTCGGCCCGGTGGTCATCGGCGGACTGCGCGAATCGACCGGCTCGTGGACGCCCCCGCTGCTCGCCGCGGCCGCCGCACTGATCGTCCTCACCGTGCTCGGCGCGGCGTCGAGTCGCGGCCTGCGCCGCTGACCGTGCCCTCGCACGTTGAGGGCCCGGCGGCGGCCATCAAGGGCCGATCCAAGCCTCAGGTCTCCGGTCGGCCCAGCTGGGACGCCATGATCGCGGCGATCTCGACCGCGCCGGGCGCAGCTTCGTCGGCCAGCCCGTCGACCACCCCGCGTCGGTCGGCCTCGGAGCGGTTCTGGCTGTACTTCTCCTTGCCGGTCACCCGCTCGACGGTGATCTCGACGCCGACGATGGCCCGCAGCTGGCCGGTGATGTACCGGTCGGGCGCGTCGGCGGTGCTCCACGGATCGATCCGCTGCGCTTCATGCCGGCCGACCAACTCGTCGACGGCCCGCCGCAGCCACTGCGGATCGTGGTGCACCCGAGCGCGGCCGGCGAGCTGCACCGCGGAGTAGTTCCAGGTCGGGACCACCCGACCGTGTTCGGCCTTGGCGGCGTACCAGGACGGCGAGATGTAGGCCTCCGGGCCGGAC
Source organism: uncultured Actinomycetota bacterium (assembly GCA_963700115.1). GTDB lineage: Bacteria > Actinomycetota > Actinomycetes > Mycobacteriales > Nakamurellaceae > Nakamurella. The sequence continues at coordinate 3,641,839 of OY969473.1, forward strand.
ACCACCAGCAGGGCGGGGCTGTCGTCGGCGATCTCCCGCCAGTGCGGGTTGGCCTTGGCCAGGTGGCAGACGACGGTGCCGCCGGTCCAGATGATCGGCAGCAGCGTGGCCAGCGGATACCCGTCGGCACCGACGGTGACCAACTGCGCCGACCCGGCCGCGGCGACCATCGCACGGACGTGCGCCTCGTCGTCGACGGCGTTGAAGTGCGGGACGTACATGGGCGGCCCTCTCGAACGGTGGGACCCGTCGAGTCTCCCACCGGACGTGTCGCGCAGCGCCCTCGTCGCCCGGGCGAGCGCCGGGCCGGAGGTGCCCGCCTCGGACCGTCCAGGTCGGTGCGTCCTCCCCGAGCCGGACCCCACCGAAGTGGGCGTCCGCGCGTTGAGGGCGGCAGAGGAGGCAGGCAGGATCGGCGCCGATCACGGGCGCAGCCTCCCCGCGCACCGCCGGACGCGCCGCGTAGCCTCGGACCCACGATCCAGCGAAGGAGCGCCCGTGTCCACACCCCCCGCAGCCGGCAGCCCCGATGGACCCGACGCCGAGCTCACCACCGTCGGCCAGGACAGCAGCGGTGAACAGCTCGGCCGTTCCGATTGGACGGTGCCGACGATGGACGACATGCGCGCCAAGATCGACGCCCGTTCGGCCGTCGCCGCCGGCCAGTCCGAACTCGAGCAGCTCAGCGGCCCCGGCCGGCAGCAGGCGATGACGGCGGCGGACCGGGACAAGGCCGCCCAGGACCGCCTGGCCGCGATCCGGGCGTCGATGAAGAACTCCTGACGCCAGGTTCGTGGTCGCCACCACCGCGGCACTGTGGTCGACCGGACGCTGCAGCGCTCGCTCAGCTCGCACTGACCCGCGACGCAGCACTGCCCCCGGCACCGATCGGCGCCAGGGGCAGTGTCGTGCACGGGCTACCAGCGCGGGTGGATGTCCGCGCGGAGCTTCTCGTCGTAGACCGTGCGGACCGCGTCGGCGAAACCGGCCGGCAGCTCCGACCGCCCGGCGGCGGCGTTGCGCTGCGCCTGCGAGGAGTTGCGGGCGCCCGGGATCACCGTGGTGACACCCGGCTGCTCGATGATCCAGCGGAGCGCCGCCTGCGGCAGCGGCACGTCGTCCGGCAGTGCCCCCTTGAGCTCGTCGACGGCGGCCAGCCCGGTCTCGTAGTCGACCCCGGAGAAGGTCTCGCCGACGTCGAACGCCGCGCCCTGGCGGTTGTAGTTGCGGTGGTCGTTGTCGGCGAACGCGGTGTCGCGGGTGTACTTGCCGGACAACAGGCCACTGGCCAGCGGCACCCGGGCGATGATCCCGACGCCGGCCTCCGCGGCCGCCGGCAGCACCTCGTCCAGCGGCTTGAGCCGGAAGGCGTTGAGGATGATCTGGATGCTGACGACGCCGGGGCGGGCGATCGCCTTCAGCGCCTCCTCGGTCGTCTCGACGGAGACGCCGAACCCGGCGATCGCCTTCTCCGAACGCAGCTCGGCGAGGGTGTCGAACACCGGGTCCATGTCGTAGACGGCCGGCGGCGGGCAGTGCAGCTGGACGAGATCCAAGGTGTCCATCTGCAGGTTGGTGCGGCTGCGCTCGACCCAGGCGCGCAGGTTCACGTCGGTGTAGGTGTCGGCGACGAACGGGTCGGCGCGACGGCCGACCTTGGTGGCCACCATGATGTCGCCGGCGGCATCGCCGAGCTCGGCCCGGAAGCGGGCGATCAGAGACTCGCTGCGGCCGTCGCCGTAGACGTCGGCGGTGTCGAAGAACGTCACGCCCGACTCGTGGGCCGCGCGAAGCACCGCGAGCGCGTCGTCGGAGCTGACGTCGCCCCAGTCGGCGCCGAGCTGCCAACAGCCCAGACCGACCACCGAGGCGTCGGCGTGCCAGGCCCCGGACAGCTTCAAGCGGCCGAAGGTGCGTTGTTCCAGTCCTGATGACGCAGTCACGCGGTGGTTCCCTTCATCGAGGCCAGCAGCATGCGGGCCACATCCATGGTCTCGGTGGTCTCACTGGCATCGCCAGTGCCCTGCCGGTTGGTGATCCCGTCGTTGAGCATGATCGAACAGAACGGGCAGCCGGTGATGATCTTCCCGTCTCCGCCCTCCGGTAACACCGACAGCGCCTCGTCCACCCGTTCGAGGTTGATCCGCTTGCCGGTCTTCTCCTCCATCCACATGCGGGCACCGCCGGCGCCGCAGCAGAACGACCGCACGGAATTGCGCGGCATCTCAGCGAGCGTCGCCCCGGTCGCCTCGATCAGCTCGCGCGGCGGGGAGTAGACCCCGTTGTGCCGGCCCAGGTAGCAGGGGTCGTGGTAGGTCACGGTGCCGGTCTTCGAGCCGACGGCCCGGTCCACCGGGGCGACCGCGACCAGCTTCTTGTCCCGGACCAGCCGGTTCAGCAGCTGCGTGTGGTGCACCACCTCGTACTCCCCGCCCAGCGACGGGTACTCGTTGAGCAGCGTGTTGAAGCAGTGCGCGCAACTGACGACGACCTTGCGGCGGGTCCGTTCACCGAACGCCGCGTTGATGACCTCGACGTTCTGCTGGGCCATCATCTGGAACAGGAACTCGTTACCGGCGCGGCGGGCCGGGTCGCCGGTGCAGGTCTCCTCGGTGCCCAGCACCGCGAACGTCACCCCGGCCATGTGCAGCAGCTCCGCGACGGCGCGGGTGGTCTTGCGGGCCTTGTCCTCGAACGCGCCGGCGCAGCCGACCCAGAACAGGTACTCGGTCTCGTCGTCGAGTTCGCCCTGGACGACCGGCACCTCGAAGTCCAGGCCCTTGGCCCAGTCCATCCGGTCCCGGTTGTTCTGGCCCCACGGGTTGCCCTTGTTCTCCAGGTTCCGGAACAGGCCGCCCAGCTCGGTGGGGAACTCCGACTCGATCATCACCTGGTAGCGGCGCATGTCCACGATGTGGTCGACCTGCTCGATGTCCACCGGGCACTGCTCCACGCACGCACCGCAGGTCGTGCAGTCCCACAGCACCGCCGGGTCGATGACGCCGTCCAGGTCGGCGCCGGCGACCAGCGGCCGGTCGGCCTCCAGCAGCGCCGCGGCCGGTACCTTGGCCAGCTGCTCCTCGGTGCCCTTCTCGTTGCCCTCGGCGTCCTTGCCGCCGCCGGCCGCGAGGTACGGGGCCTTGGCGAAGGCGTGGTCACGCAGCTGCAGCATGACGATCTTCGGCGACAGCGCCTTGCCGGTGTTCCACGCCGGGCACTGCGACTGGCAGCGACCGCACTCGGTGCAGGTGTTGAAGTCCAGCCAGCCCTTCCAGGAGAAGTCCTCGACCTTGCCGGCGCCGAACGTGTCGGTCTCCGGGTCGGCCTCCTCGAGGTTGAGCACCTCGCCGTTGCGACATCATCGGCTTCAGGGCTCCCAGCGCGACGGCGCCGTCGGGCTCGCGCTTGAAGTAGATGTTGAAGAACGCGGTGAACCGGTGCCAGGCGATGCCCATGGTCAGGTTCCGGGCGATGACGATCGCCCACACCATCGACACCAGCACCTTGACGAAAGCGACTATCGAGATCGCCGCGAGCGAGGCCGGCAGGACGGCACCCAGGGCGTGCGAGATCGGCGCGGCCCACACCGGGTAGGGCAGCAGGCCGTTGGCGTCCTTGAAGCCGCGGATCAGGAAGATGCAGACACCGATGATCGCGATGACCGACTCGACGAAGTAGGCCTGCGCGAAATTCGACCCGACGAACCGGGACTTGCGCTCCGCGACCCGCGGGTGGTGGCGCTGCCGGATCACGATCAGGGTGCCGATGCCGAGCATCGTGGTCAGCGCGATGAACTCGACGAACAGACCCCACAGCGCCCAGTGCCCGATGATCGGCAGCTCGTAGTCGGGGTGGAACGTCTCCCCGACGGCCTCGACCAGGGTCAGCACGAGTGCGCCGAAACCGACCATCACGAACCAGTGCGCCACCCCGACGATGCCCCACTTCAGCATCCGGGTGTGACCCAGGGACTCGACGAGCACGCGCTTGAGGCGGGGAACGACGGGCCCGTTACGGGTCGGGTCGGGCGCGCCGAGCTGCACGGTCTGCTTGATGCGCAGCGCAGCCCGGCCCAGCATCACGAACCCCACCACGATCAGCAGGATCGCCAACGGCCCGAGGATGTAGGACAACAGAGTCACGAACGACGACCTTCCGGCAGCGCCGGCGGTGCGGACGCCGGCGGTGATCGGCGTCCGGACCACTCCCGGGAGGGAGCGACCGGACGCACTTGACCACGACCGTACCCAGTACCCGGGTCCGCTCCCACCGCGTCGCGGTGGTGGCGTCAGCGCGCGGTCGGGTCCCGCCGGAAGTTGAGGAACGCCCGCGACGGCGTCGGACCGCGCTGGCCCTGGTAGCGGGAGCCGTAGACGGCCGACCCGTAGGGGTGCTGCGCCGGCGCTGGACAGCCGGAACAGGCAGAGCTGGCCGATCTTCATCCCGGGCCAGAGCGTGATCGGCAGGTTCGCCACGTTGGACAGCTCCAGCGTGATGTGACCGGAGAACCCCGGGTCGACGAAGCCCGCGGTGGAGTGGGTCAGCAGGCCGAGGCGACCCAGCGACGACTTGCCCTCCAGCCGGCCGGCCAGGTCGTCGGGCAGCGACACCGCCTCGAAGGTCGACCCCAGGACGAACTCCCCCGGGTGCAGCACGAACGGGTCGTCGCCCTCCGGCTCGACCAGCGAGGTCAGGTCGTCCTGCTGCTGCGACGGGTCGATGTGGGTGTAGCGGGAGTTGTTGAACACCCGGAAGAAGCGGTCCAGCCGGACGTCGATGCTGGACGGCTGGATCAGCGTCGGGTCGAACGGGTCGAGCCCGAGGCGCCCCGCGTCGATCTCGGACAGCAGGTCACGGTCCGACAGCAGCATCGTCGGAGCATAAGGGTGCCGGCGCCGCGATCGTTATCCGGTGCGCCGGGCAGGCGGGCCGTCGCGGGGGTAGACACGAGGTCAGACAACCCGCGCCGAAGGAGCTGCCGTGTTCGCCCGCCTCATCGCCCGCATCGTCGTCCTGGCCGTCGTGTGCGGCGTGATCGGACTTGTCGTCGGGCTCGTCGGGAGGTATGGCCCTGGGCTGGTGGGCGGGCTCCGACACCTCGACCTCGCTGTTCGTGGGCGGTGGGTGTCGGCGCGATCGTCGGCGCCGTCCTGGGCTTGCTGGCGTCTGTCCGGATCGAGTCCGCCCGCAAGCGCGCGGCGGCACCGCGCCGCTGATCCGCTGCAGTCGGCGTCCTGTCCCGGTGACAGGATCGACGCCATGAGTACCGTGCTGACCTTCGACGGGCACACCCCGCAGATCGATCCGGACGCCTGGCTCGCGCCGTCCGCCACCGTCATCGGACGGGCCACCGATCGGCGCCGACGCCAGCGTGTTCTACGGCGCCGTCGTCCGTGCCGACACCGCGACCATCACCATCGGTCGCCGCACCAACCTGCAGGACAACGTCGTGGTGCACGCCGACCCCGGACACCCGGCGACCATCGGCGACGACGTGACGGTCGGGCACGGCGCCGTACTGCACGGCTGCACCGTCGAGGACGGGGTGCTGATCGGGATGGGCGCCATCGTGATGAACGGCGCGGTGATCGGCGCCGGGTCGCTGGTCGCCGCGGGCGCACTCGTGCTCGAGAACGTGGCGCGTCCCCCCGGGCAGCCTGGTGGCCGGGTCGCCGGCGAAGGTCCGCCGCGAGCTGACCGACGCCGAGATCGCCGCCAAGCCGAGACAGCGCCGCCCGCTACGCGGCCGTCGTCGCCCGGCACCGCAGCCGCCGACGGCTGACCGGGCCCACCGGACCGCCGGGTCACCGTCGCCGGCTGGCTCGGGTCCTTCGCGGTGCTCATCGTCTTCCAGTTGCTGGGCTCGGCCCTGGTCGCGCTCACCGGGGTGACCTGCCCGGAACGGTCGTCGGGCTGGCGCTGCTCGGTCTCGCGCTGACCCTCGGCGTCCGCGGCCGCGCCTGGCGCCGGCAGCGCGTGGAGCCGGCCGCCGACAGCCTGCTCGACGCTGCTGCCGCTGCTGTTCGTGCCGGCCGGGGTCGGCGTGCTCGCCTACCTGCCGGTGCTCGGAGATCACCTGGGGGCGGTGACCGTCGCACTCGCTGCTGTCGTTCGCGGCGACCCTGCTGACCACCGGCGGGATCCTCGAGCTGCTGTTGCGCCGGCGGTCCCGCTCGTGAACGCGGTCACCGGCTCGCCGGTGTTCGGCACCGGCCTGACCGTCGGGGTCTACGCCGGCGCGCTGTGGTTGCACCGCCGCTGCGGCCGGCACCCGCTGCTGACCCCGGTGATGGTGACGATCGTGGTGGTCGCACTGGCCCTGCACGTCCTGGACATCGACTACGCGACGTACGCCGCGTCGGCGGCCGCCGATCAGCATGCTGCTCGGCCCGGCGACGGTGGCGCTCGCGCTGCCGCTGGTCCGGGCCGGCCGCAGCCTGCACGACCGATTGGCTGCCGGTGCTGGTGTCGGTCGGCCGCGGCTGCCTGGTCGGCGATCGGCAGCGTCTGGGTGCTCGCCGCGGTGCTGGGCGCCGACGACGCGCTGGTGCTGGCGCTGCTCCCCAAGTCGACGACGACACCGGTCGCCATCGGTCTGGCCGAGACCATCGGGGCCGCGGCGCCGCTGGCCGCGGTGTTCGCCATCGCCGTCCGGGGTGGTCGGCGCGGTGGTCGGGCCGTCGCTGCTCGAACCTGGTCCGGATCCGCGACCCGCGGGCCCGCGGGCTGGCCATCGGGGTGTCGGCGCACGGCATCGGGACCGCCCGGGCGCTGCAGGAGAGCACCGCCGCCGGCGGCTGGTCCAGCGCCGGAATGGTGCTCAACGCGCTGGCCACCACCGCGGTGCTGCCGGTGCTGGTGCAGCTGGTGCGGGGCTGAACCGGTGGCCCGCCGACCGGAAGTCGCTGTTCTCGGCGATGTTGCCGACCCCGAAACGACGGCACCGGTGCGGCGCAACGACCGCCACACCCAAGGTGCCGCACGGTCGCCGACCCTGCCGGCGCTCGCGGCCGGTGGATCGCCACACGCGGCCGGCGGCGGCGACCCGCCCGGCGGCCGCGGCAGCTGGACCGAGCACCGTATCGTCGGGCCCGGCCGGCACCCGCGGCTACTGCGCTCTACGTCCCGTCCGGGCTGCGCCGCGCGACGGCCGCCGTGCCGCTGGTGATGATGCTGCACGGCTGCACGCAGACGCCGGCCGAGTTCGCCGCCACCACCCGCTTCAACGCGCTCGCCGACCGGCAGGGCGTCGTCGTCGTCTATCCGCACCAGACCGCGACCCACAACCTGAACCGCTGCTGGAACTGGTTCGAGCCGCGGCACCAGTCGCGGCTGGCCGGTGAGCCGGCGATCCTGGCCGGCCTGGCCCGGTCGTTGCTCGACCGACAGCCGGTTCACCGTCGATCCGACCCGGATCTACGTCGCCGGGATCTCCGCCGGTGGCGGGATGGCGATGACGCTCGGCGCCGACGTTCCCGGACGTCTTCGCCGCGGTCGGGCGTGCACTCCGGGCCCGCCGTTCAAGTCGGCCTCCGGCGGCCGCGACGCGCTGGCCGCGATGGCCGGCCGCACGCGAGCTGCCCGGTCATCGGCGAGATCCCGGCCCGCACGCTCGGGCTGCCGCCGACGATCGTCTTCCAGGGCACCCGGGACCTCACCGTGCGGCCGGCCGCCGCGGCGCAGGTCACCGCCCAGTGGCTGGAGGTGTCCGGCGCCGCCGCCGGCCCGGCGATCCGCGGCGGGTCGTCCGCACCGCGGACGACGACGAGCACCACCGGCGGCCGCGACCGCGCACGGTGACCCGGTGGTACTCCGCGCGCGGCCGCACCGTGCTGGAGTGCTGGCTGGTCGCGGGCTCGGGCACGCCTGGTCGGGCGGGCTGGCCAAGGGCTCGTTCAGCGACCCGGTCGGACCGCGGGCGACCACCCAGCTCTGGCGGTTCCTGTCGGCGCAACGGCTGGGCAGGCTGAGCGCGCCGTCAGGACGCGAGGAACGCTCGCAGTCCGTCCAGCAGCCGCTGGACGTCGTCGGCGTCGGTGTACGGCGCCAGCCCGATCCGCAGCCCACCGGCGACGCCCAGGCCCAGCGCCTCGGACGGCCCGAGCGCGTAGAACGAGCCGGCCGGCGCGTTGACGCCCGGTCGGCGAGGAAGCGGTGGGCGTCGGCGGCGTCCCGGCCGTCGAAGGTGACCAGCAGCGTCGGCGTGCGGTGCGCGGCCCGCGAGTGCAGCGTCACGCCGGGCAGCGCGGCCAGGCCCCTCCTCGACCGCGACCCGCAGCTCGTCCTCGTGGCGCTCGACGGCCGTCATCCCGTCCGACAGCCGTTCGCGGCGCCGGTGCCGGATCCGCCGCCGAGCCCGGCCAGGAAGTCGATCGCCGCGGTGGTGCCGGCCAGCAGTTCGTACGGCAGGGTGCCCAGCTCGAACCGTTCCGGCACGGCGTCGGTGGAGGCCGTCAGCTTGTCCGGGTGCAGACTGTCGCCAGCAGGTCCGGGCGGCCGGCGAGCGATGCCGCAGTGCGGGCCGAGGAACTTGTAGGGCGAGCAGGCGAAGAGGTCCGCGCCCAGCGCGGCGACGTCGACCGGGGCGTGCGCGGCGAGGTGCACCCCGTCGACGAAGAGCAGCGCACCGACCTCGTGCACCCGGCTCGGCGATCGGCGGCCAGCGGCGGGCGGGTGCCGATCAGGTTGGAGGCACCGGTCAGCGCGACCAGCCGGGTCCGGTCGGAGAGCACGGCGGCGACGTGCGTCCGCGGTCAGCTCCCCGGTGCGCCGGGTCGAACGTCGGCGAACCGGACGATCGGCGCCGGCCGCCTGCGGCGGCGAGCACCCAGGGCCGGACGTTCGCGTCGTGGTCGAGCGTGCGACACGACGATCTCGTCGCCACGGCTCCACGTCCGGGCCAGCGTCCGGGCGAAGTCGAAGGTCAGCGCGGTCATGCTGCGGCCGAAGACGATACCTGCCGGATCGGCGCCGAGCAGGTCGGCGGCGGCCTGCCGGGCCTCGACGACGACGGCGTCGGCGCGTCGCTCGGCCTCGGTGACGCTGCCCCGGTTCGACAGCCCGGCGGTCATCGTGCGGGCCACCGCGTCGGCGACCGGCGTCGGCACCTGCGAACCGCCCGGCCCGTCGAAGTAGGCGGTGCCGGTCTGCAGCGCCGGGAACGTGAGCGCGGACGGCGGCGACGTCGTAGCTCATGGCCGCCGACCCTACCGGCGGCTCCCGGCGCCGTGCGCCGGTGACGGACTGGGTCAGCCGACGCGTGAGGATCAGCGCCTGGCCCTGGCCGCCGCCGCCGCACAGCGCTGCCGCGCCGATGCCGCCGCCCTGCTCCCCGAGCGCGTGCGCGAGGTGCAGCACCAGCCGGGTGCCGGACGCCCCGAGCGGGTGTCCGATGGCGATCGCACCGCCGTCGACGTTGACCTTCTCCGGGTCGACGCCCAGCGCGCGGGTGCTGGCGATACCGACCGCGGCGAAGGCCTCGTTGATCTCGATCGCGGTCGAGGTCGGCCGGGGCGACACCCTGCCGCTCGCAGGCCTTGGCGATCGCGTTGGACGGCTGCAGCTGCAGGGTCGAGTCCGGGCCGGCGACGGTGGCGTGGGCACCGATCTCGGCGATCCAGGACAGTCCGTGCTGCTCGGCGTAGGCCCTGCTGGTCACCACGACCGCGGCCGCACCGTCGGAGATCGGCGAGGCCGAACCTGCGGTGATGGTGCCGTCCTTGCGGAACGTCGGCTTCAACCGGGACAGCGTCTCCACCGTGGTGTCCGGGCGGACACTCTCGTCGTGGGTGACGGTGACCGGCTCACCGCGCCGCTGCGGCACCTGGACCGGGACGACCTCGGCGTCGAAGCGTCCTTCCTTCCAGGCCAGCGCGGCCCGGCGGTGACTGGCCGCGGCGAACTCGTCCTGCTCGGACCGGCTCACCTGGTGGGTGTCGTTGGCCTCCTCGGTGAGCTCGCCCATCGACTTGTCGGAGAAGTAGTCCCACAGGCCGTCCCGCTCCAGCGCGTCGTGCATCGCCACGTCGCCGTAGGTCAGCACCGACGGCAGCACGTGCGGCGCCTGGCTCATGGATTCCATGCCGCCGGCGACGACGACGTCGTAGTCCCCGGAGCGGACCAGCTGATCGGCCAGCACGATCGAGTCGATGCCGGACAGACAGACCTTGTTGATCGTGATCGCCGCGGTGCTCATCGGGACACCCGCGTTCACCGCGGCGATCCGGGCCGGGTTCTGGCCGGTGCCGGCCGCCACGACCTGACCCATGATCACGTAGTCCACCGCCGACGCGTCCACGCCCGCGCGCTCCAACGCACCACGGATCGCGGCGGTACCCAGGTCGGCGGCGGTCAACGTGGCCAGGCCGCCGCGGTACTTGCCGATCGGAGTGCGCGCACCGGCGAGGATGACGGAGGGGGACGGAGCGGTCATGAGACGGTCCTTCGGGTCCGAGATCGACAGTCCGTCGATCAGAAGAGTGCGGGCGCGGGGGCGGATCGCGCCGGTCGGCTTCGCCCCGTGAGTACGGAAATCCATCACCATCCGTACAGGCGGCAGGTGGGTCGTGACCCGGTCAGCGGCACCCGACGGTGATCGACCGGCTCCCGGCGGCGAGCCCGGGACGACGGCGTACTCCCCCTAGCATACCCACCGGTGGTGGTCTTCCGCGTCGTTCCGGCGGGTCACCCGTACTGCAGGCAGATCAGTAGAGCCGAGCCCGTTCCGGGCCGGACTCGTTGTCCGTCAACGGCTTTGGCGGCAGTGAGGATCTGAACCGATCCAGTCGTCCGGCACCACGGTCGCGGCCCGTGATCTGCAGTAATCGGGACTCAATAGCTCCCGCATTCTCGACCTGGGTCCGCAGCCGGCAGGAGCCCATGGCGTCGACCCGGTCGGCGCCCGGTTCGCGGTGATCCGAAGCGCTCGAAGAGCCGGCTGGGGAAGTCCTCCGCATGTGTGCCGGCGCTGCCGCCGACAACACCAACACCCCTCCTGGGGGACGACCGCGCCCACGAAGTCCCCGTTCCGCAGCCGGCCTGCGGTCTCCGGGGCGCCGTCGATGCTCGACCGCCGCCTGGCGGGCCCGAGGGGACTGCAGCTGTTGCGCAACACGCGCGGGGGTCCATGGGAACCAGCGCCCGGGTGGTCAGGGTGAGGGCTCCCGGCTGCGTCGGACGGTGCCACGACGACGTCGGCCTGAGGTCGGCAGGTCGAGCTATACAGAGGCCTCGAGCACGTCGGCCGACAGCGCCGCCGCGCCCCCGGCCCAGCGCGGGGTCAGGATCTCGGCGGACAGGTCAGCGATTGCGGCCACCTCGTCGCAGCGGCCCAGCAGTCGGATCGCGGTGGTGCCGTCGCTGGTCAGATGCAGGAATCGGGAGACCGGAACGACCGACCAGCCCTGCTCGCGCAGGTGCGCGGTGACGTCACGCCGTTCGAGGAACGTCCAGTCACGCGGATACAGCAGCATGCCCGTCCCGGTGTCCGGCTCGAGCAACCACGAACCGCGGGCGACGAAACCCGCTGCGGCGGCGTCGGTCGGCGCCATGGCCCACCCGGGAACGTCGGCGACCGTCTCGGAGGCGGCGAGGGCTGGTTCAGACGAAGAATGCGTCAACGTATTCCTGACGGGTGAACGATCGGACGGTGTCGACCGCTACATCGCCTGACGGTTGCGCGGTGTTACGCATTCACCCTCAAGGGGCCGGCGAGCTGCGTCACGTCTGCACTGTCGCCGCTGAACCGGGTCCCGACCACCCGCCCGGGCCCCTCCGGTCAGGTGTGGACGTAACTGCCCGGTGCGTCGCCGAGAGGTGGGTGCGCCGCACTTCCGGTCGGTGGCGGCGGTACCAGCTCGCCGGCGGACTCCCGACTCCAGGCCGTCCAGTCCTCCCACCATGAGCCGGTCTTGCGGGTGGCGGCGGCCTGCCACTCCCCCGCAGTGCCGGGCAGCTCGGCGTCGGAGTCGACCACCTCGTGCCAGGCCTTCGGCCCGGGCGGACTGACGATTCCGGCGATGTGGCCGCCGCTGCCGAGGACGAAACGCACCGGGCCGCTGATGCAGGTTGACCGTCTCGTAGGCCGCCTGCCACGGCACGATGTGGTCGTTGATCGCGCTCGACCACGTAGGTCGGGGCCTTGATGACCGACAGGTCGATGCGTCTGCCGGCCGAACTCGAGGGTGCCCTTGGCCAGGTTGTTCTGCACGTAGAAGTTCCGCAGGTAGAACGCGTGCATCGCAGCCGGCATCCGGGTGCAGTCGACGTTCCAGGCGAGGATGTCGAACGCCGGCGGCTGCTGGCCCATCAGCCAGTTGGAGACGACGTAGTTGAAGATCAGGTCGTTGGCACGCAACACGTCGAACGTGCCGGCCATCGACGCCCCCTCCAGCACGCCGGTCTTGGCCATCTTCTTCTCGAGGCGGTCGACGGTGCGCTCATCGGTGAACGCCTTGAGCGCACCCGGCTCGCGGTAGTCCAGCATCGTGTTCAGCAGCGTCAGCGAACCGATCCGGGTGTCGCCCTCCGACGTGAGCCAGGCCGCGGTGATGGCCGTCATCGCACCGCCCAGGCAGAGCCCGACGATGTCGACAGTGGGAGCGCCGGTGATCTCGCAGACCACGTCGAGCGCCGCCTGCGGGCCGTGTACGAGGTAGTCGTCCATCGTGGTGGACGACATCTCGCGGGCGGAGTTGCGGTAGCTGATCGCGAACACCGTCCGGCCGTGCTGGACGGCCCATTCGATGAAGCTCCGCTGCGGCGCGAGGTCCATGATGTAGTACTTGTTGATCCACGGCGGGCTGCACAGTAACGGCACCTCGTGCACGTCGTCGGTCTGCGGCGAGTACTGGATCAGCTCCATCAGCTCGTTGCGGTAGACGACCTTTCCCGGCGTGCAGGCGAGGTTCCCGCCGACGGTGAACCCCGAGGTGTCCACCTGGCGGGGACGGCCGTTGTGGTGCACCAGGTCGTCGAGGAAGGTCCGGCCGCCCTTCAGGACGCTGGCGCCGCCGGTCTCGAACGCCTTCACCAGCGCGGCCGGGTTGGTGGCCAGGAAGTTGGTCGGGGCGAGCGCGTCGACCAGCAGGTCGACCATGATCCGCGCCTTACGCGCGTCGTCGCCCTCGACCGCTGCGCCGGTGACCACCTCGCGGGCGAACTCCGCACCCGCCAGGTAGGCCAGCCGCAGGGCGTAGAAGGCCGGGTTGCCGTCCCATGCCGGGGCAGCGAACCGCCGGTCCTTCGGGTCCACCGACACCGGCGGCTCGGCCTGCTGACCCAGGAAGCGGCGGGTTGCCACGAGCGGGATCTGCGCCAGCTTGGCGCTCAGCGTGAGGGCGGCGCGGGCCGGCCCGACGGGATGGGTGGCGGCGGAGCGCAGGGCGCTGATCAGCGCGGCGCGCAGACCCGCCGCGTCGGAGTCCTCGAACAGGTCGGTCTCCGGGGCCAGCACGGCGGCGGCGCGTTCGGCGAGCTCACGGGTCATCTCGAGCGGGTCGGTCGGCATCCTCCCAGTCTGACGCGTGACCCCGGTGCCGCGCGCGGCGACGAGCCCGGGCGCGGTGTGTTCCGGGCGACGCGCACGGGACGTCGCAGGTGCGGACGCCGACGAGACCGGCACCGCGCCGGCACCGCCCGACGTGGCGGTCGCCGATCGGGTGATACTGGGCCCGCACCGTGGCACCCACGACGGAGGAGCGCACATGTCCGTGCCAACGACACCCACCGGGGGCGCCCGGGCGGCGGCGACCCGCTCGTGGCGTAACAGCATCGCCACTGTCTGCATCTCCGGGACCCTCGAGGACAAGCTCGCCGCCGCGGCCGCGGCCGGGTTCGACGGGGTGGAGATCTTCGAACCCGACTTCATCGGGTCGCCCTGGTCGGCGACCGAGGTCCGCGCCCGCTGCGCCGACCTCGGTCTGACCATCTACCTCTACCAGCCGTTCCGCGACTACGACACCACCGACCCGGACCGCGCCCGCCACAACCTCCGGCGCGCGCACCGCAAGTTCGACGTGATGGCCGAGCTCGGCGCCGAATTGATGCTGGTGTGCAGCAACGCCTCCCCCGACGCCGTCTGCGACGACGACGCGCTCGCCGACCAGCTCGCCGTGCTGGCAGCCGCGGCTCGGGAAAGGGGGGTGCGGGTCTGTTACGAGGCGCTGGCGTGGGGTGCCCACGTCGCCACCTTCGAGCACTCCTGGCGCATCGTCGACGCGGTCGACCATCCCGCGCTGGGACTGTGCCTGGACAGCTTCCACATCCTGTCGCGCGGCTCCGACCCGGCCGGCATCGCCGCCATCCCGGCCGCCAAGCTGTTCTTCCTGCAGCTCGCCGACGCGCCGAACCTGAAGATGGACGTCCTCCAGTGGAGCCGGCACCACCGCTTGTTCCCCGGGCAGGGCTTTTTCGAGCTGCCGGCGTTCCTGGGGCATGTCATCGACGCCGGGTACACCGGGCCGTTGTCGCTGGAGGTGTTCAACGACGTCTTCCGGCAGGCCGAACCACACCGGGCGGCCGTCGACGCCCTCCGGTCGCTGCTGCTGCTCCAGGAGCAGACGCTCGGTCGGCTGCCCACCGGGCCGCGGGAGCAGCCCGACCTCCGGGTGGCGCCATCGGCGCCGGAACTCGGCGGCTACGCGTTCGCCGAACTGGCCGTCGGCGACGAGAGCGGCCCGGCGGTGGTCAACGCACTCGCGGCCCTGGGCTTCGAGCACACCGGCCGGCACCACTCCAAGCCGGTGCAGCTGTGGGAGCAGGGCACCGCGCGGATCCTGCTCAACGCGGGCGGCGCCGGTGTCTGGGAGGACGGGCGACACGGTGCTGCGATCGCCGCCATCGGGATCGAGACGGCCGACCCGACCGCCGCTGCGGCCCGCGCCGCGGCCCTGCTCGCCCCCGTGCTCCCCCGGACCCGCGGCCCGGCCGAGGCCGACCTGGCAGCGGTTGCCGCCCCCGACGGCACCGAGGTCTTCTTCTGCCGGACCAGCGCGACCGCGGGCGGCAGCTGGCTGGCGGACTTCGCGCCGGTCGGCGACGGCGACACCCCGACGCCGACCGGCACCGGCGGGATCGACGACATCGACCACATCGCCATGACCCAGCCCTACGACCGGTTCGACGAGGCCGCACTGTTCTACCGGTCGGTGCTCGGCATGCAGGTCCAGGCGAACGCCGAGATCGCCGCGCCCTACGGCCTCGTCCGGCACCGGGTGGTCGCCGACCCGTCGGGTCGCGTGCGGGTCTGCCTCAACGTCTCGGTGCTGCGTCGCGGGGACGACTGGCGGCCGGGCGTCGTCGAGCCGCAGCACGTCGCCTTCGGCACCCGGGACGCCCTCGCCGCGGCCGCGACGGCCCGGGAGGCGGGCGTCCCGCTGTTGGAGGTGCCCGGCAACTACTACGACGACCTGGACGCGCGGCTGGCGGTGCCGGCCGACCGGCTGGCCCGGATGCGCGAGCTCGGCGTGCTGTACGACGAACGTGCCGACGGCAACTATCTGCACTTCTACACGGAGGTGCTCGGCGGCCGGGTGTTCTTCGAGGTGGTCCAGCGGACCAGCCGGTATGCCGACTACGGCGAGGTCAACGACCCGATCCGGATGGCCGCCCACCAGGTGCAGCGCCGCTCCCGCAACGGTGCCCACGACGACGGCCACCCCGACGAGGACGGCAGCGCGCGCGTCACTGAGTTCGGCTCAGCTCGTACAGACCGGTGATCGCCAGGGAGTAGCCGAGCACCCCGAAACCGACGATGATGCCCGACGCCACCGGCGACACCACCGAGTGGTGCCGGAACTCCTCACGGGCGTGCACGTTGCTGATGTGGGTCTCGATGACGGGCAGCTGCACGGCCTCGATGGCGTCCCGGATCGCGTACGCGTAGTGGGTGTGGGCGCCCGGGTTGTAGACGGCGCCGATCGACTCGCCGCGGTTGACCGCCGCGCCGGTCTCGTGGATCCAGTCGATCAGCCGGCCCTCGTGGTTGGACTGGTGGAACACCAGCTCGAGGCCGAGCCGTTCGGCGTCCAGCTCGGCACAACGCCTCGACGTCGCTGAGTGTGGTGTGCCCGTACACCTCGGGTTTGCGTGTCCCCAGCAGGTTGAGATTGGGTCCGTTGAGGACGGTCACCGAGGTGGGAGGGTCGCAGTGGTCACGGTGGTCCATCCTGCGGCATCGGCGGCGGGCCCGGGTGGCCGGGCGGGGTCGACCGTGGCCGGTCCGACGCCCGCCCGGCCCGGAGGTCAGCTCTTGAGCTGGTTGGTCATCGTGGAGAAGAAGACCTCCGAGGTGGCCCGGACGAAATTGGCGTGGGTGGTCGCCAGCGTGGTCGCGAGCTCGTTCCCGGTCTGCTTGGCCGCCTGCTCCTCGAGGTCCAGCATGTTCGCAAGCACCTTCTCGTAGCCCTCCAGCCAGGCGAGACCGTTCTTCTTCGCCTGCTCGACGACCTGGTTGCTCAACTCCTGGACCCTCTTCGTCGCGGCGTCCATCTCGGCACTCATGTCCGGCATGGTCATGGGAACTCCTTTCGTGGGCCTTCCCGGCGGGTGCCGGTGGCGGCGGTCGACCGCCCCACCATGATGACGCGGTGCGTGCCGATGCGCTCTGCCACTGCCGTGCCGGGCCGCGGGCCGCGGCCCGGAGGTCGTTGCCGACTGCGGCGGCGCCAGGACGCGAAGGGCCCCCGGGGATGACTCACCCGGGGGCCCCGCCACGTCCGCGACGCCGCCGACTACAACGCCATACCGCCGTTCACATCCAACAAATGACCCGTCACGAACGACGCATCATCACTCACCAAGAACGCCACCGCACCCGCAATGTCCGCCGGCTGACCCGCCCGACCCAACGGATTCGCCGTCATCACCGCCTGCGCCGACTCCGGCATCCGCGCCGTCATCGGCGTCTCGATGAACCCCGGCCGAACCCCGTTCACCGTCGTGGAGAACCGCGCCAACTCCAACGAACCCGACCGCACCAGACCCACCACACCCGCCTTCGCCGCGATGTAGTTCATCTGACCCAGATTCCCCGCCTTCGCCACCACCGACGACACCAACACCACCCGACCCGCCACCCCCGGCGTCCGCAACCACGGCGCCGCCGCCCGCAACCCGTTGAACACCCCCGTCAAGTTCACCGAGATCACCCTGTCCCAGTCATCCTCGGACAACTTGTGGAACATCCCATCCCGCGTGATCCCCGCATTACCGATGTAGGTATCCAGACCACCCATCGCCCCCGCCGCCGCCGCGAACACCTCACCCACCTGCTCACGATCGGTCACATCACACCCGAACCCGAACAACTCCCCACCCGTCTCCGACGCGATCCGCTCCGCCGTCTCCTTCGCCCCCACATCGTTGACATCCAGAATCGACACCACCAGACCCTCCGACGCCAACCGATGCGCAATCGACGCACCGATCCCCTGCGCACCACCGGTCACCACAACCCTGGACACACTGAACGCACTCATGCAGAACTCCTGAAAAGAATTGGGGAAAGGGAAGTCGGACGGACTCTCGACTGCCACCATGGTGCATCCGCGGAGTGTGATGTGGCAAATCTGACACTCACTCGTGATCTGCATTCCCGTTCCGTCACGGTAGCCGCTTGCGCAGGTCAGGACCGGCAGTGGTGGGTCGACGGCGGGCCGGAACAGTGTCGCGGAGTCAGTAGGGATATGAACCACCGTCCGAAGGAAGACCATTCCGGCCGTTTCCGCAGATCATTAACGCACGGTTAACAGAATGTCCCCGGCATGCCTCGAAAGCGGACGAGGCTGCCCGGAAGAGGCGGCGGGCCAGCGGATCGCGACGAGCGGACTGCGACCGGGTTTCCGGGGAGCCGGGATCGAGCCGAGCTGACGGGGGCCTGTGACCGACGTCACCACTGCCCCGAACGGAGCGGCGAACTGCACTGTTGCGGGGGATCTCCCCGAGCGGCGAACGGCCCGACCGGCAGACTTTTTCAACCGGTCGGGCCTTGCGTTCAACCGCTCCGGATACGAGTGAATCGCCACTACGTAGCTACCCAAACCTCTCCGGCCCAACCACGGGCCGGCGGATTGGTGAACCCCTACCGCTCTGCTAGCCTCCGAGGCGCAGTCTGCGGGTGTAGTTCAGTGGCAGAACTTCAGCTTCCCAAGCTGATAGCGCGAGTTCGATTCTCGTCACCCGCTCCACGAGACCAGGTCGAGCCGGTACCTGCGCCCGCGATCGCCCGTTTCAGACGGTTCGCGGCGACGGCGTATCCCTGAACCATCTGTCCCGTGGTCGCGCCACTCCAGCCGCCGTCCGGCTTTCCTGACGCCGCATCACTGCCGCCGCCGCCGCGTCGCTGCGCGGCATCCGTCAGCCCTCGTCGGCCGGGAAGTGGGCGGCCATGTGGTCGCGGACCTCGTTCTTCCACCGTTCCCGGGACGCCCCGTCGATGAACGCGGAGTCGAAGGAGTTCAGCGCCAGCGTCTCGATCTGCGCCGGCGTCAGGTTCAGGTCGCGGTACACCGCGGCGTAGTTGGCGTCGACGTAGCCGCCGAAGTACGGCGGGTCGTCGCTGTTGACGCTGACCAGGAGCCCCTCGTCGAGCATGGACGGCAGCGGATGGTCGGCGAGGGTGTCCACCGTCCGCAGGCAGACGTTGGACAGCGGGCAGACCGTGAGCGGAACCCGTTCCGCGCGCAGTCGCGCCACCAGCTCCCGGTCCTCGACCGACCGGATGCCATGGTCGACGCGCTCGACGTGCAACAGGTCCAACGCCGCCACGACGGTCTCCGGCCCGCCCTCCTCGCCGGCGTGCGCGACCAGGTGCAGCCCCTCGGCGCGGGCCCGCGCGTAGACGTCCGCGAACAACGCTGGCGGGTAGCCGATCTCGGTGGAGTCCAGGCCGACCCCGATGATGTGTTCGCGGTACGGCAGGATCGCCGTCAGCATCTCCTCGGCCGCTTCGGCGCCGCGGTCGCGCAGGAAGCACATGATGAGATCTGTCGAGACGCCGTGGGTGCGCTCCGATGTGGCCAGCGCTCCGCTGAACCCGGCCATCACCGCGGCCAGCGGGACCCCGTTGCCGAGGTGGGTCTGAGGATCGAAGAAGATCTCGGCGCGTCGGACGTTGGCTGCTTTCGCCCGGTCCAGATATCCGGTGGCCAGGTCGAAGAAGTCCTGCTCGGTGCGCAGCACGGTCAGGTTGCCGTAATGCAGATCCAGGAACGACTGCAGATCGGCGAAGCGGTAGCGCTCCAGAAACTCCGGCAGACTCCCAGCGGGCGCCGGCAGCCCGTTGCGCGCCGCCATCTCGAAGATCATCGCGGGCTCGATGGTGCCCTCGATGTGCAGGTGCAGCTCGGCGGTGGGCGGCGACGCGAAGGTGGTCGTGGGGCCTGTCATGTCGCTCCGACCTCGTGGTGATGCTGGCGTGGGATTCGGCCGAGCATAGGAGGCCCTGCGGTGTGACCGGCGTCGAGGTCAGGGCGCCACCTCGACGAAGTGCTCGACGTGCGGGAACGGACGGTAGAAGCGGTGCAGCAGCGCCTTCCAGCGCTGATACTCCGGGGATCCGCGAAACCCCACGGTGTGGTGTTCGACGGTGACCCATTCGACCAACAGGACGAAGGTGTGCGGGGTCTCCAGCGACCGCGCCAGCCGGACGGACCGACAGCCGGGCATCCCGGCGATGATCGGCCGGGCCTCGGCGAACGCGGCCAGGAAATCGTCCTCCTGCCCCGGCACGACCGGCAGCAACGCGTGCTCGAGGATCACCGGTCGGTCCGGCGCCAGCCGATCCAGTTGCTGCGGGACTCCATCGGCGCGACCTCGAGCCGGCTCGCCCGCAGGAACAACACCAGCAGCAGCACGGTGCCGATCACGTAGACCACCGTGAGGATCCAGCCCGGCACGCTGGTGAAGCCGCTGGCCAGCAGTACGACGACGCCGAAGACACCGGGGACGGCCAGGAACAACCAGGCGCAGCCCAGCGCCTGCCGCCGCGCCCGCAGCTGGTCCACCCTGATGTCGTCGCTCATGATCGCGACGCTACCGGCCGGGCCTCAGCGGGCGGCACCGCCGGGACGCCTCAGCCCTGCACGTCGACGAGGTGGTGCACGTCGTCGTGCAGGAAGTACCAGGCCAGCGTCTCGACGGTGAAGGTGCTGCCGTTGCTGCGGCGTCCGGTGCGCTGCCAGGCGTCGTCGGGTACCGCGGCGAAGGCGTCGGCGATCGCGGCGCCGGCCTCGAGCAGCTCGGCCCGCACCTGGTCGGGGTCGGCCTCCCAGTACCGCTGCTCCAGGGCGACCGCGTCCTGGTCCCAGTCGGCGAACGCAGGATCGTCCTCGGCGACCATCAGCCGCAAGCGCTCGCCGAACACCCGGTAGACGTCGCGGACGTGACAGGCGTATTCGAGGTCGGACCAGACCGCCGGCTCCGGGCGGACCCGTACGTCATCGCGGCCGAGGACCGCCGCCCACCGGTCGAGATGACCGCGGACCAGTACGGGGATCGCGGCGTGCGGAGTGTCGGCGCGGTAGCCGCAGTCCGGGCAGGGAGCGTCCAACACCCAGGTCCAGTCCTTGTTGTCGGGCGGCGGGGCGGCGGGGGTGTCGTTGCTCGAGTCGGGCAGCGGGGCGGCGGGGGTGTCATTGCTCATGTCGGGCAGCCTAGAGCCGCCCGGGTGGAGCTCCGGCAAAGTAGCGGTGGATAGGTAGTCTGGCGCATTCCACGGACGAACCGGACAGCCGCGTCGCGCCGCCCCGGACACGAGGGAGCCGCAGTGCTGGACGGGATCACCACGTGGGCCGAGGCCCTGATGGGCATGCCGTGGATCTACCTGATCATCGTCGGCACCGCCGTGGTGGACTCGTTCCTGCCGCTGATCCCGTGCGAATCGCTGATCATCGCGGGCGGCGCCTTCGCCGCCACCCGGAACGAGCCGAACCTGTGGCTGCTGGTGCTGGCGGGCGCGGGCGGCGCGTGGATCGGCGACAACATTTCCTACGGCATCGGCCGGTGGGGTACCGGCCTCGTGGTGCGCTGGTCGCTGCGTGGGCACCGACGGGAGCGCAGCTACCGCTGGGCCCGCCACCACATCGAACGGCGCGGCGGCACCGTCCTGGTGCTCGCCCGCTACGTGCCGGCCGGCCGGACCGCCACCACGATGACGATGGGCGTCGTGCACTGGCCGCACCGACGGTTCATGGTCTTCGACGCGATCGCGGTCTCCGCCTGGGCGCTGCATGCCGGCGCGTTGGGCTACCTCGGAGGTCAGGTGTTCCAGGACAGCCCGCTGCTGGCCACCGCACTGGGCATCGGCGTCGCCGTCGGTCTGGTCTTCGTCATCGAGCTGGTCCGCCGGGTCCGCAGCGCCCATCAGACCGGCGCCGAGGTCCCCGCCGCCTGAGCTTGTCGGCCGGGGTGACCACCTTGGTGCAGGTGGGTCAACCCGGGGACGGGATGCTGACCTCGACCTCATTCAGTCTCACGGGGGGAGCCTGGCGACTGGCAGATCGGAGGCCCTCAGCCCGCCCAGAACTCGAGGTGCAACCAGCCCCGGCCGGGCTCGTCCGGCGACGAGGAATCCGCCCGCTGACCGACCAGCTCGTGCTCGGCTCACTTGGCGTCGCCGTAGTTGCGGACCACCACCGGGCGCACCGGCACCCGCCAGCCCGCAGCGGCATGCGGGAAGACCAGCCGCCCGGCCTCCGCCGCGGCCGCGGACACCAGGTCGGCCACCTGCCCGGCGTCGGCCTCGGCCACGTGCACCATCAGCTCGTCGTGCTGGAAGAACACCAGCTCGGCGGCGGGCACCTGCGCGATCAGGTCGCGCCGCAGGCACGACAACCAGACCGCGGCCCAGTCGGCGGCCGACCCCTGGATGACGAAGTTCCGGGTGAAGCGACCCCAGGCCCGGGCCGTCCGGCGGCTCCGCTGCTCCTCAGCGGGGGTCGCGTCCGGGGCGGCGCCGCGGTCGACCACGGCCCACCACTCGGCCCCGGGCCGGTTCGAGGTCCGGCCGAGCACCGAGCTGACCAGCCGGCCTTGCTCACCGCGGCGGGCGGCCCGCTCGACGTGGTCCATCGCCACCGGGAACTGGTGGAACAGTGTCCCGAGCAACTGTCCGGCCGCACCCGATGTCGCGCCGTACATCGCACCGAGCATCGCCATCTTGGCGTTCTCCCGGCGTCCGGCGAACCCGACATCCGCGAGCGCGGCGTAGAGATCGTCCGCCGCCGCCAGCGCGCCGAGCCGCTCGTCACCGCTGACCGCGATCAGTACCCGTGGCTCCAGCTGGGCGGCGTCGGCCACCACCAGCACATGGCCGGGCTCGGCGATGACCGCGCGCCGGACGATCCGCGGAATCTGCAGCGCCCCGCCGCCGCGGGTCGCCCACCGCCCGGAGACGACGCCGCCCGCCACGTAGTCGGCGCGGAACCGGCCGTCGCGGACCCACTGCTGCAGCCAGTTCCAGCCGTTCGCGGTGAACAGCCGGTGCAGCTCCTTGTAGGCCAGCACCGGCGCCACCGCCGGGTGGTCGAGCTGCTGCAGCGTCCACGATCGGGTGCTGTCGATGTCGTGGCCGGCCCGCCGGAACGCCGCCCGCAGGTCGGTGGCCGAGTCGGGGTTGACCGGGTGGCCGAAGGCATTCTGGATCTCGCCGGCCAGCCGGCTCATCACCGCGGGCCGCTCCCCCGCCGCCGGTCGCGGACCGAGCCGTCCGGTCAGGATGGCGGCGTGGACGTCGATGTCCCACGGCATCCCGAGGTGACCCATCTCGGCGGCGACCAGGGCGCTGGCCGATTCCGCGGCCAGCAGCAGCCGCAGCGCCGCCGGGTCGACGTCGACCGATTCCCCCGCCGGTGAGCCGGCGGCCGCGGCGAGCCGATCCTGCTGGTCGTGGTACGCGGCGAACAGGTCGGCCGGTGTCGCGGCCGGGTCGGCCGGCCCGCCGTCGAACAGCCCGGGCTCGGCGACCGGGGCGAGGCCGACATCGGCCGGCGCCGGCCGCCCGTCCCGCCGGGCCAGTACCGCGGCGGTCGAGACCGGCTCGCCGTAACGGCCGGCCCGGGCGATGAGGACCCGCTCGTGCTGGGTCACGTCGACGCACCGCTGCACCCGCACACCGGCAGCCAGCAACTCGGGATAGGCCACGGCGGCGGCGTCCCACAGCCAGCGCGGCCGGTGCTCCCGCTCGAGGGCCGCGACATCGGCGGCGGTGGCCGGCATCGGCTCCGCCGACGGCACGCCTGCGTCGTCGGCGAGCTGGACGATCCAGCCGGGGCCGGTACGGCAAAGGGCGGCGAGCACCCCCGCATGCTGCCATCCGGCCTGACACCGTCGTACCACTCCGTTCGGGGCCTTGCGCCGGTTACCCGCCGGTAATACGGTGCAAGTTACTGGCCAGTAACCCACAGGCGGTACCTGCTGAGACGCGAGGCCCGCTCCGTCCGCCAGCCGAACCTCGACGCTGGAGCGTGTGCGATGTCTGACAGGAACAGGTCCCACTACAAGAGCAATCTGCGTGACCTCGAGTTCAACCTCTTCGAGGTGTTCGCCGACGACGTCCGCATGGGCCGCCGCCCTTTCGAGGAGATGGACCCGGAGACCGCGCGCGGCGTGCTGACCGAGCTGGAGACCGTCGCCACCGGCCCGCTGGCCGCGTCGTTCGTCGACGCCGACCGCAACCCGCCGGTGTTCGACCCGGCGACCCACAGCATCCGGCTGCCGGAGTCGTTCAAGAAGAGCTACCAGGCGATGATCGACGGCGAGTGGTTCCGCCTCGAGGCGCCGGCCGGCGCCGGTGGCCTCGGCGCCCCGCCGTCGCTGCGCTGGGCGGCCGCCGAGCTCGTGATGGGCGCCAACCCGAGCGTCTTCATGTACCAGTCGGGCCCCGGAATGGCCAAGGTGCTGGACCAGCTCGGCACGCAGGAGCAGCGGCAGCTCGCCTCGATCATGGTCGAGAAGCACTGGGGTTCGACGATGGTGCTCACCGAGCCGGACGCCGGCAGCGACGTCGGCGCCGGCCGGACGAAGGCCACCCAGCAGCCCGACGGCAGCTGGCATCTCGAGGGCGTCAAGCGGTTCATCACCTCCGGCGACCAGGACATGACCGAGAACATCGTCCACTTCGTGCTGGCCCGGCCCGAGGGCGACGGCATCGAGACCCGGCCCGGCACGAAGGGCCTCAGCCTGTTCGTGGTGCCGAAGTACCGCTTCGACTGGGCGTCCGGTGAGCTCGGCGAGCGCAACGGCGTCTTCGTCACCGGCGTGGAACACAAGATGGGCCTCAAGGTCTCGACGACGTGCGAACTGTCGTTCGGCCTGAACGGCGAACCCGCCGTCGGCTACCTGCTGGGCGAGGTGCACGACGGTATCGCCCAGATGTTCCACGTCATCGAGTACGCCCGGATGCTGGTCGGTACCAAGGCGATCGCGACGTTGTCCACCGGCTACCTCAACGCCCTCGAGTACGCCAAGCAGCGGGTCCAGGGTGCCGACCTGACCCGCTCGTCGGACAAGAACGCGCCGCGGGTGACGATCATCCACCACCCCGACGTGCGGCGGATCCTGATGCGACAGAAGGCCTACGCCGAGGGGCTGCGAGCGGTGTACCTCTACACCGGCACGCTGGCAGGACCGGATCGCCTGCGCCGAGACCGATGACACGGACGTCGTTCTCGCCACGCACGTCAACGATCTGCTGCTGCCCGTCGTCAAGGGCGTCGGCAGCGAGCGGGCCTACGAGAACCTGGCCCTGGCGCTGCAGGTGTTCGGCGGGTCCGGCTACACCCAGGACTACCCGATCGAGCAGTACATCCGGGACGCCAAGATCGACACTCTCTACGAGGGCACCACGGCCATCCAGGCGCAGGACTTCTTCTTCCGCAAGATCGTCCGCGACCAGGGTGCCGCCCTGGGCGTGGTGACCGGCGAGATCGCGACGTTCGTCGGCACCGCCGCGGCCACCGCGGACGGCCGGCAGAAGGAGGAAGTGGCGCTGCTGGCCACCGCACTCGACGACGTGCAGCACATGGTCTCCACGATGGTCGGCTGGACGATCGCCGCGGCAAAGCAGCCGGAGTCGGTCTACAAGGTGGGCGAGCACGCGGTGAGCCTGTTGATGTCGGCCGGCGATCTGCTCATCGGGTACCTGCTGGTGCGTCAGTCGTTGGTCGCCCAGGCGGCACTGGACGCCGGCGCGACCGGCCGCGACACCGACTTCTACACCGGCAAGCTGGCCTCGGCCCGCTGGTTCGCCCGCAACGTGCTTCCCGAGCTGACCGCCCGGCGGTCTGTCGTGCAGGCGGCCGATCTGTCGCTGATGGAGATCCCCGAAGCGGCGTTCTGATGTCACACGCTCACGGCCCGGTGCTCCCCACGAGCGGCGGGCCGCGATGCGGGTCCGGCGCGGATCGAACGGCAGCGCATCCTGATGTCGCCCACAGCCAGACCTCGAAGACGGGACGGGCACGGTCGCCGGGGCAGTAGAAGGTCGAGAGCGGGACGGATCGGTCGCGCAGCGTGCCTCGACCGAGAGCGTCGCCGACGGGCCGGTCAGCCGGCCCATGCCTCGACGCCGGTCCGTACGGGGAGCCCGGTGCGGACGGCCTCCTCCACGGCGAGCGCGATCAACTGGTCCTGGCACGCCTCCGCCAGTGGGTAAGGGCCGGGCCCGTCACCGGCCGACCAACGGGCGGCATCCCGCAGCACGGTGGCGATGGCGATCTCTTCGTCCATCCATCGGCGGCCGACGAACGGGTTGCGCCACACCACCTCTCCGTCGAACGACAGGTGCTCCGTGTCGTGGCCGTCGAGGTTGAGGTCCTGGCCGAGCTGCGAGCGCACGAGGGCCGAGCGGACGATCGCGTGCGGCGCAGCGAGCCGGACGACGGTGTCGTCGGCCAGCTCGCCCCGGCTCCCCCGGACCAGCACCCGACGCAGCCGGAGCTGGTTGTGCCACTGGTTGTCGGTGAAATCGTAGACGCCGGAACGGTTGTCGCCGAAGTCGAGGGTCGCGATGGTGGTCCCCGCGGTCTTCGGCCGGTCGTCGTCGGTCCAGCCGGCGCGGTCGAGCGGGTCCACCAGAGGTGCCTGGAAGCGGACCGCGCGGACCTCGGCCGGGCCGAACCCCACGCCGAGGAGGCCGCGCAGCATCGACATCGCGTGGTACCCGTGCGTCGACGACACCTGCGCCGAGGTCGGCTCGCCGATGACGCCACGCCGAACGATCTCCCGCCGGGCGGCGTGGCCGGGCATCAGCAGGTATTGCTCGGCCACCTGGACGGTGCCGGCAGCACCCACCGCCGACCACAACGACCGCAGCCCGTCCCGGTCCGGGGCGGGCGGCGTCTCACAGAGCACCCGCACCCCGGCGCGGGCGAGATCCGTGACGACCGCGGCGTTGTCGTGCCCACCGACACAGACCACCACCAGCTGTGGGCGCTCCCGCGCCACCAGTTCGGCCGGCGAGAGGTACGCCGGGACGTCCCAGGACTCAGCAGCCGCGGCCGCGGCCTCCGGGCGTCGGACGGCGAGGCCGACGGTCTGCAGTTCGGGCAGCGCGGCGGCGATACGGAGGAAGAACTCCGCCCGCCAGCCCGCGCCGACGACGCCCAGGGTCACCGGTCCCGCCATGTCCGTCCTCCGCTGCCGTGGAACGCCGACGACGGTACGGGACCCGGCGGCGTCAGCCCGTGACGCGCTTGACGAGCCCGGACAGCACCGCGGTCGGGCGCTGCTGCTCGCCGGCGACCGCGCTGATGACCACCAGCGCACCGGTCAGCGCCGGGATGACCCACTGCAGGGCGGACAGCTGCGACTGCGCGGCAGCGACCTCCGGCGGCGTGCGCGGCGCTCGGGGTGGTGCCGTCGGTGACCGGCACGGCCCGGTGCTTGTCCACCTTCTTGCCGAGCACCCGGGCGTACGCGGTGGCGCCCAGCGCGGCGACGGTGGTGACCGTCTTGATGACCGACATCGTCCCGACGCCCTGCTGGCCGGCGATCCGCTGCCGGTTCCCGGCCAGCTGCCCGACGCTGCCCACCAGATGCGCGCCGATGGCGACCGCGTTGACCGGCGTCCACCGGTCCCACCCGGCGTTGGTCACGGCGCCCGCATCGGAGCGCGAGGTGGTCTCGGCAGCGGCGGCGTTGAGGGCGACGGCGTTGCTGAGGGTGCCGCCGAACCAGGCGGCGAGGCCGACGTCGTGCAGGGTGCGGCTGATGGGGTTGACCATGAAGTTCTCCAGGTGGCTGGTTGCGAAGGACGACCGTGGCACCCACCCGCGCTACGGACGGCGAGCCGCCGTGAGCTGCGGACGGACGGTCGAGGACCCGTGTGTCGGAGCCCGGAGCACTGCGGCCGGGCCGTGCGCTCCCGCCTGGGTGGTGCCCACGCGCTCCCCGCCGGAAACCCGGGTCGCGCGCGTCGCGCCGGGAGCCGGTCGCAACGGCCCTTCCACCAGGCCGTGCAGGGGTGAGCTGCCCGGGCCGTGACCCAGGAGCAGACTGGGGCCATGTCCGACAGTTATGACGTGATCGTGATCGGCGCCGGCCCCGTCGGTGAGAACGTGGCCGACCGGGCCGTGCAGGGCGGCCTGTCCGCCGTGATCGTGGAGAACGAATTGGTCGGTGGTGAGTGCTCGTACTGGGCGTGCATCCCGTCCAAGGCGCTGCTCGGCCCACCGTTGGCGCTCGCCGCCGCCCGCGCGATCGACGGCGCCAAGCAGGCCGCCACCGGGACGCTGGACGTTCCGGCCGTGCTGGCCCGCCGCGACTGGTTCACCGGCGACGGCGACGACAGCGGTCAGGTGCAGTGGCTGGAGAGCGCGCACATCGACCTCGTGCGCGGCCACGGCCGCCTCGCCGGCGTGAAGACCGTCGAGGTCACCACTCCGGACGGCAGCGTCCGCACCCTCACGGCCCGGCACGCCGTGGCGGTGTGCACCGGGACCACCGCCACCGTTCCGCCGATCGACGGGCTGGCCGACGCGAAGCCGTGGACCAGCCGCGAGGCCACCAGCGCGAAGACCGTGCCGCCTTCGCTCGTCGTCGTCGGTGGTGGTGTCGTCGCCACCGAGATGGCCACCGCCTACAGCTTCTTCGGCAGCAAGGTCACCATGCTCGTCCGCTCCGGCCTGCTCGCGGGCCTGGAGCCGTTCGCCGGCGACATGGTTGCCGACTCGCTGCGGGAGCTCGGTGCCGACCTCCGGCTGGGCGTCTCCCCCACCGCCGTCCGCCGCGACGACAGCGGCGTCCACGTCGTGCTCGACGACGGCTCGACGATCGACGCGGCAGAGATCCTGGTCGCCACCGGCCGCACCCCGGCCACCTCCGACGTCGGCCTTGCCACCGTCGGTCTGCCGTCGAAGGGCTACCTGGCGGTCGACGACACCCTGCGCGTCGAGGGTTTCGACTGGCTGTACGCGGTCGGCGACGTGAACGGCCGGGCGCTGCTGACCCACCAGGGGAAGTACCAGGCGCGGGCCGCAGGCGACGTGATCGCCGCCCGCGCGAACGGCGCGGCGGTCGATGACGCACCCTGGGGCGCACACGTCGCGACCGCGGATCACGCCGCCGTGCCCGCGGTCGTGTTCTCCCATCCGGAGGTTGCGTCGATCGGCCTGACCGAGGCCAAGGCACGCGAGAAGTACGCCTCCGTCAAGGTCGTCGACTACGACCTCGGCCAGGTGTCCGGCGCCAAGCTGCACGCCGACGGCTATCACGGGAAGGCTCGGATGATCGTCGACACCGAGCGCGAGGTCGTCGTCGGGCTGACCCTGGTCGGCGCTGAGGTGGGCGAGATGATCCACGCCGCCACCATCGCCGTGGTGGGCGAGGTCCCGATCAGCCGGCTCTGGCACGCGGTCCCGTCGTATCCGACGATGAGCGAGATCTGGCTGCGACTGCTGGAGACCTACGGCCGCTGACCTGTCACCGCGCTCACCCTCACCTCCGGAACACCGCAGCGGGCTGATCGTCGAAGCCCCTGCGCCCCTGAACTCTGGCGGTTCCTTCTTACTCCGCGGGAAGGAGCCGCCGGCGTGTCGGTGTCGGTGTCGGATTGGCGCCGGGGACCCGGGTCAGAAGACGAAGCCGCTCGTGACCCGCTCGATGTTGCGCATCTTGTTGACCGCGTCGAGCGCGGCCACCTTGTACGACTCGGCGAGCGTCGGGTAGTTGAAGACGGCGTTGACCAGGTAGTCGACGGTGCCGCGCAGCCCCATCACGGTCTGGCCGATGTGCACCAGCTCGGTGGCGTTGGTGCCGAACACGTGCACCCCGAGCAGCGCCCGGGTCTCGGCGTGCACCAGCAGTTTGAGCATTCCGTAGGAGTCGCCGAGGATGGCGCCGCGGGCGAGCTCGCGGTAGCGCGAGACGCCCACCTCGAACGGCACGTTCTCCTCGGTGAGCTGCTCCTCGGTCGCACCGACGTAGGAGATCTCCGGGATCGTGTAGATGCCGATCGGCTGCAGATCACCGAGCTTGTCGCCGACCGGCTCGCCGAAGGCGTGGTAGGACGCGCGCCGGCCCTGCTCCATGGCGGTCGCCGCCAGCGCCGGGAAGCCGATGACGTCCCCGACCGCGTAGATGTGGTCGACCTCGGTGCGGAACTGCTCGTCGACCGCAGATGCGGCCGCGGGCGTCGGCGGCAGAGTCCGGCGAGGTCCAGGTTCAGCTCGTCGGTGACGCCCTGCCGGCCCGCGGAGTACAGCACCGTGTCGGCCGGGATGCGCTTACCGGACTCGAGGATCGTCAGGGTGCCGCCCTCGTGCTTCTCGACGGTGCGGACGCTCTCGCCCATCCGGAACGTCACCGCCAGGTCGCGCAGCTGGTACTTGAGCGCCTCGACGATCTCCAGGTCGCAGAACTCGAGCATCCGCGGACGTTGCTCGACGACCGTCACCTTGGTGCCGAGAGCAGCGAACATCGACGCGTACTCGATGCCGATCACGCCGGCCCCGACCACCACCATCGAGCGCGGGATGTGCTTGAGGTCGAGGATCTGGTCGGAGTCGACGATGGTCGCCCCGTCGAACTCCACCGTGGCCGGCCGCGCGGGCCGGGTGCCGACCGCGATGACGATCTTGTCCGCCTTGGCGACCTTCCTCTCACCCCCGGCCTCTTCGATCTGGACGGTGTGCGAGTCGATGAACGACGCGGTCCCGGTGTAGAGCGCGACGCGGTTTCGCGACAGCTGGCTGCGGATGACGTCGGTCTCGCGGTTGATGACGTGGTTGGTGCGAGCCATCAGGTCGCCGATGGTGATGTCGTTCTTCAGTCGGTAGGCCTGGCCGTACAGCTCGCGCTGGCTGAGCCCGGTCAGATACATGACCGCTTCCCGCATCGTCTTGGACGGGATGGTGCCGGTGTTGATGCAGACGCCGCCGACCATCATCGGTCGCTCGACGATCGCGGCACGCTTGTGCAGCTTCGCGGCGGCGATCGCGGCCTTCTGTCCGGCCGGCCCGGAGCCGATCACCAACAGGTCGTACTGCTCCATGACATGTCCCCTCGCGCGGCGGCTGGTGCATCGGCCGGGCGCATCGTCACACAGTGCTGTGACGGTGGGATGACGACGGAACGACCGGGCCACCGCCGGCGCCCGCGGCGGCGCCCATCACCACCGCCCCGCCCTGAACGGCTCCTGGCAGAGAGAAGCCCCGGAGTGCCGCCACGTCGGGGTTTGGCGGCAATCCGGGGTCGTCATCTCTATCGCCGGGCCCGCGGGGCGTGTTACACGCCCGTGCGATGTTTCCGGTGTACCGCCGGGGGCCGGAAGGACCACCGGAGACGGGGAGCGTCAGTCGAAGATCCGACCCTGGCGCTGGGCGATCACGATCAGTTCGTCGCGCATCGACGCCGTCGGAGCGGAGTCGATCGCCCGGGTGACCAGGCGACGCGTGCGGGACATTTCGCGGCGGCTGCGAATGGCCTTCGCGAGGTTACTCATTCAAAACACCTTCTCTGTTCGATCCGCCCGGCCGGGCGGCGGTGCCGTCGGAGACGGCTTCTTCGGTTCCATTGATACAGACGCTCGGGTACCCGGAAAGATGCCTGATTCGCCGATGAAATGGCTCACACGCCGTCGATCGTCCGGCGGCAGACCGATCTCAGGCCTGATCCGGGCGTGAACGATGACTCCGAGCTCCGGCCGTGGCGCCCGGCTCCGCGCGTCGCGTCACACCGGACACCGAGTGCTCGACCGCCGGGACCCAGACCTGGCGAGACCGCACGACCCGAGGTTTGACAGTGTCGACAGCCGTACCCGACGATCGCCGGATGACCTCCGCCGCGACCGCACCGGGCGGTGGCCGCGCGGCCCTGCTGGCCGCCGCCCGGGCCGAGTTGGCCGAGCGCGGCCGCTCGGCGATCAGCCTGCGGGCGGTCGCCCGGCGCGCCGGGGTCTCGCACGCCGCGCCCCAGCACCACTTCGGCGACCGGGCCGGGCTGCTGACTGCCGTGGCCACCGACGGGTTCGACGCCCTCGCCGAGAGCCTGCGCCGGGTCCTGCCCGCCGACGGGTCCGTCTCGACGACCGTCCTCGCCGATCTCGGCCGCGCCTACATCGACTTCGGCCTGTCCCATCCCGCGCTGTTCGACCTGATGTTCCGGCCCAGCGAACTCCACGCCGGCGACCCGGACCTGGTCCGTGCGCAGCGCACCGCCATCGGCTTCCTGAGTGCCACGGTCGACCGGCTCGCCACCCCCGCCCGCGCCCCGGGCACCGCAGCCGACGCACCGTCGGCACTCGCCCTGAGCAGCTGGGCCCTCGTCCACGGACTGGTCGTCCTGACCCGGGACGGCGCGCTGTCCGAGATCGCCGGCGTCACCGACCCGGGCGTCGCGGCCCGGCTCGCCCACGCCCTGCTCGGCAGCAGCGGGACCGCCGACGCCGTGCGCCGGGAGACAGACCGTCCTTGACACTGTCAACCAGGAGTCGCACACTGGCATTCACGGTCCACCGTCAGGAGGAGATTTCGATGTGCGGACAGCGCAGCGCACCCGGTGTCGGCCCGACCACCCTCTCCGCCGTCGCCGAGGCGCCGCCCGGACGGGACGTCGCGTCCCGACCCACCGGCCGGACCAGGATCGGTGACGACGACCGCCGGAGCGCCGATGCCGTTCTGGCCCAGGCGATGTCGCAGGGCTACCTCACCCTCGACGAGTGGCAGGCCAGGTCGAGCCAGGTCCTGGCGTCCGCCACCGCCGACGAGCTCGCCGCTGTCACCGCGGACCTTCCGGTGTCCCGACTGCACCGTGACGACCCGGTCCGGCGGACGCAACGGGTGGCCGCCGCCCGACGCGACATCCGGACCCGCACCGTCGGCTGGCTCGGTCTCGCGGCGCTGATGATCCTCATCTGGCTGGCCGTGGCCATCCCGACCGGCGCCTGGTACCCCTGGCCGATCTGGCCCATCCTCGGGACCGGCATCGGACTGGTGTCCCACGTGCTGCCGGCCCGCGCCGCACTGCGCGACAGCTGAGCAGGCCGCGGTCACCAGGCGAAGGCGAGCCCCGGGTCGGCGAGCAGGCTGCTGACGTCGGACAGGAAGCGGGCGCCCTGCGCGCCGTCGACGAGCCGGTGGTCGAAAGTCAGCGAGAGCTGGCCGATCTGCCGGACGGCGAGTTGGCCGTCCACCACCCAGGGTGCGGGCTTGATGGATCCCATCGCCAGGATGCCCGCCTCGCCCGGGTTGAGGATGGGAGTGCCGGCGTCGATGCCGAACACCCCGATGTTGGTGATCGTGAAGGTGCCGCCGGTCATCGCCGCCGGTGACGTCCGGCCCGACCGTGCCGTCTCGACCAGCTCGGCCAGCGCCAGGGCGAGCCCGTGCAGGTCCAGCGCGTCGGCGTCGCGGATGTGCGGCACCACCAGCCCGCGCGGGGTGTCGGCGGCGATCCCGAGGTTCACGTAGTCGGAGAAGACGATCTCCTGCGCCGCATCGTCCCAGTGCGCGTTGAGGTCGGGTGCCCGACGCAACGCCAGACAGACGGCCCTGGCCGCGAAGGCCAGCGGCGTCAGCTTGACGTCGGCGAATTCCGGCCGGGACCGCAGCCGCTGGCGCAGCGCCATCAGCTCGGTGACGTCGACGCTCTGGAACACCGTGACCTGCGGCGCGGTGAAGGCGCTGCTCACCATCGCGGCGGCGGTGGCCTTGCGGACGCCCTTGATCGGCACCCGGCGTTGCCGGGCGGGGTCCACTCCCGAGCGGTGCGGGTCCGCCGGTGCCGGGGCGACCGGTGCGGCGGCGTGCTGCACGTCGGCCCGGGTGATGACGCCGCCGGGTCCGGACGGGACGACGGTGCGCAGGTCGATGCCGAGCTCGCGCGCCAGCAACCGCACCGGCGGTGAGGCCAGCGGCACGGCCAGGGCGGGCGGCACCGGGACAGCCCCGGCGTCAGATGCCGCTGCAGCCGCGGCGGACGCAACAGCGGTCGGCGCGCCGGCGGCCGGCTCGACGGGTGGGGTCGGTCCACCGGCGGCCGGTCCGACCTGCGCCGCCACCGCCGCCCCGTTCACCGGCGACGGAGCTGGACCCGACGCCGGAGCACCGGTCCGCCGCGGCCGGCGACCGGCCGCGGCCCCCGCGGACACGAACCCGACCAGCGTGGCGATCCGTCCGTCGGCGGTCATCTCGCCGATCTTGGTGCCCACCTCGGACTCCGCGGCCCCCACCGGAGCGGGCGCGTCACCACCCGGGTCGGTGTCGATGGTGATGATCGGGACCCCGACGTCGACCGTCTGGCCCTGGGTGACCAACAGCGACGTCACCCGGCCGGCGAACGGCGACGGCAGCTCCACCGCGGCCTTGGCCGTCTCGATCTCGACGAGGATCTGGTTGACCCCGACCTCGTCGCCCGGCTGGACCCGCCAGTCGAGGATCTCGGCCTCGGTCAGCCCCTCCCCGACGTCGGGCAGCGCGAAGGTCTCGACGTGGCTCACCGGTACTCCAGACTGCGGTCGACCGCGTGCAGGACGCGGTCCAGGTTGGGCAGGAATTCGTCCTCGAGCTTGCTCGGCGGGTAGGGGACGTCGAGTCCGGCGACCCGCAGGACGGGAGCCTGCAGCGAGTAGAACGCGGCCTCGGTGACCCGGGCAGCGAGGTCGGCGGTGATCGAACTCTCCCGCGACGCTTCGGACACGACGACGAGATGACCGGTGCGGCGGACGGACTCCAGCACCGGGTCGAGGTCCACCGGCGAGAGCCCGCGCAGGTCGATGCACCTCCAGCGAGCGGCCCTCGGTCGCCGCCGCCTCGGCCGCGGCCAGCGCGATCGACACCGACGGGCCGTAGGTCACGACGGTGCAGTCGCTGCCCTCGCGCCGGACCCGGCTGGTGAAGTAGTCACCCTGGTGTGGCGCCGTCTCGACGTCGCCCTTCTCCCAGTAGCGCCGCTTCGGCTCGAGAAACACGACCGGATCGTCGGTCTCGATGGCCTGCCGCAGCATGTGGTAGCCGTCGGCGGCGTTGGAGCACGACACCACGCGCAGGCCGGCGATGTGGCAGAAGAACGATTCCGGCGACTCGGAGTGGTGCTCGACGGCGCCGATGCCCCCACCGAACGGGATCCGGATGACCAGCGGGATCTTCCACGCACCACCCGACCGGAAGCCCATCTTGGCGACCTGGGAGACGATCTGGTCGAAGGCCGGGAACACGAAGCCGTCGAACTGGATCTCGACCACCGGCCGGTAGCCGCGCATCGCGAGACCGACCGCGGTGCCGACGATCCCGGACTCGGCCAGCGGGGTGTCGATGACGCGGTCCTCGCCGAAGTCCTTGTACAGCCCGTCGGTGACGCGGAAGACGCCGCCGAGCTTGCCGACGTCCTCCCCCATCACCAGAACCTTGCGGTCGGCGGCCATCTCGTCGTGCAGGGCAGTGTTGAGCGCCTTCGCCAGCGTCATCATGGCCATCAGTGCCGACCTCCCCGGGAATCCTCGAGCGGGTCGCCGGTGTCGGCGAATCCGGCGAGGTACTCCTCGAACTCTGCGCGCTGGGCCTCGAGTTGAGGATGCGGCGTGGCGTAGACGTGGTCGAACATCGTCGCCACCGGCGGTTCCGGCAGGTTGACCACCCGGCTGCGGAAGTCGGCGGCCAGCGCATCGGCCTCGGCGGCGACACCGTCGAAGAACGCCGCGTCGGCCAGTCCGTTGCGGGCCAGGTAGGCCTTGACCCGCTCGATCGGGTCGAGCAGCTTCCAGGCCTGGGTCTCGTCGTGCATCCGGTAGCGGGTCGGGTCGTCGGAGGTGGTGTGCGCGTCCATCCGGTAGGTGAAGGCCTCGATCATCACCGGACCGTTCCCCGAGCGGCACTCGTCCAACGCCCACGTCGTCGCCGCCAGGCAGGCGAGCACGTCGTTGCCGTCGACCCGGATCCCCGGGAAGCCGTACCCGGCGGCGCGCTCGTACAGCGGCATCCGGGCGATCCGGTGGATCGACTCCGAGATCGCCCACTGATTGTTCTGGCAGTAGAAGACGACCGGTGCGTTGAAGGCGGCCCCGAAGACCATGCCCTCGTGGACGTCGCCCTGCGAGGTCGCACCGTCACCGAAGAAGGCGATGGTCGCCTCCGCCGTCTCCTCGTCCCCCATCGCGCCGTCCAGCCGCTGGCCCATGGCCCAGCCGACGGCGTTGATGACCTGGTTGCCGATCACGATGGCGTAGTTGTTGAACCGCTTCTCACGGGGGTTCCAGGACCCGAAGTCCAGACCGCGGAAGATCGAGGCGATCTCGACCGGGGCGATGCCGCGGCAGTAGGCCACGCCGTGCTCGCGGTACGACGGAAATCCCATGTCCTGGGGGCGCATCGCCCGGCCGGCGCCGACCTGGGCGGCCTCCTGACCGAGCAGCGGGGCCCACAGGCCCAGCTGGCCCTGCCGCTGCAGCGCGTTGCCCTCCCGGTCGAAGCGGCGCACCAGCACCATGTCGCGGTAGAGGTCGCGGACCAGGACGGGCGTGACGTCGAGCGGGAACTGCTCGGACGGGGTGTACTCGCCTTCCGGGCTGAGCAGCGAGAAGATGCCGGGCGCATTGATGGTGGCCCGCAGGCCGGCCATCACCTCGTGCGGCTCGGGCAGCGACGAGGTCCCGGCGGCTCCCCGGGCGGCGGCGGCACTGACGCTGGCGTTGCTGTCGGACTCGTGGTCACTGTCGACGGGACGCGTCCCGGCGCCGGACGTCCCGGTGCGGGTGGTCTCCGTGCTGCGGGCGGACGGCTGCGATGGCATGAACCCTCTCCTCAGTTCATCCCATACTGGCACGGATCAACCCGTCAGGTGACCTGCGCCACCCCGACTGTCGGACCTGCGAACATCCGGTATCCGCAGGTAGGACGATCGGCGAGGCACCCTGACCGTACTGGCGGGGCCGGCACGCCGGGTGACCTCTACGATCATCGCCAGTGCGACCGGCGGGCCGGCGCACCCTGATCGTCGTCCCGTAGATCGCTGGAGGTTCGTCGTGGAACTGGAACACCGCTTCGAGCTGCCGGTGGGGGTCGAGAAGGCGTACCCGGCGCTGACCGACCTGGACCTGGTCGCGCAGTGCTGGCCCGGCGCGAGCCTGGACAGTGTCGACGGCGACGAGTTCACCGGGGCGCTGAAGATCAAGATCGGCCGCATCCCGCGCACGTTCAAGGGCACTGCCCGCTTCGTCGAGCGCGACCCCGCGTCCCACCGCGCGGTCATCGAGGCCACCGGTGGCGCCACCCGCGCCGGTTCGTCGGCGACCATGCTGGTCACCGCGCAGGCGACCGCCGTGACGCCCAACCGCACCGCCGTGGTGCTGCGGACCACGCTGTCGATCACCGGCCGGGAGTCCGGCTTCAGTCGTCAGGTGATGGTCGACGTCGGCAACGAGTCGGTCAACCGTTTCGCCGACGCCATGGCGCAGAAACTGGCCGGCAAGTCCGCACCCGAGGCCGAGCTGCTCAGCGTCACCAACCCCGACGAGGTCGCGGCGGAGGTGGTGGCCGACGAGTTCGACGAGTCGATGCAGGGCGCGGCCGAGCCGACCACCCCGTCGGGCGGCCTGCCGGACGACGCCCCCCGCGCCGCCCGCACGCCGCAACGCGCGTCCGGCAACCAGCCGGTCGAGGTGCTGACGGCCGCGAAGGGCCCGTTCCTGCAGCAGATC
Organism: uncultured Actinomycetota bacterium; assembly: GCA_963700115.1. Lineage (GTDB taxonomy): Bacteria > Actinomycetota > Actinomycetes > Mycobacteriales > Nakamurellaceae > Nakamurella. Next base: position 3,678,965 of record OY969473.1, read on the forward strand.
GCCCCGGTGGTCGGTGCGGTGGTGCTCGCCGTGCTGATCCTGCGGAAGAAGAAGCCGAAGGTCTGAGCAGCCCGGCGGCCACCCGGTGCAGCCCTCGGCCAGTCACCGCGCCCGCCTCCGACGAGGTGATCGAGTGGCGCGCACCGAGCCGGCGCCGGACGTCCAACGCGTCGGCGCCGCCCGGGGCGTCGGCGCCGCCCGGGGTGTGCAGCAGGGTCGCCATCCAGTCCGAGAGGTGCTGCGCCGTGCACCCTCGGGCCGACCCACCTCATTTCCGCTGCCGAGACCCGTCAACGCGGCCGACATGTCGGAAGCGGCAACGGATATCGGACGCGCCAAGGTCGCGCGCCGCCTCGCCCCGGTGTCGGCGCGGTTTCGTGGGATCTCGCGACCGGGCCGACGACGCTGTCGGCCCGGTCACGGTCGGGGGTGCGTGTTCCGGGTCGGCGACGATGACGACCCGGGGGCACGACACCCGGCGGGCTACTCTGCCAGCCGGGACTCCAGTGCTGCCAACTCCTCCCGGAGAGCAGCGGGTACGGTGTCGCCGAGGAACTCGAACCACTCCTTGATCAGCGGCAGCTCCGCGCTCCATTCGCCGGTGTCCACCCGGGTCGCCTCCTTGACCTGCGCCAGGGTGAGGTCCAGACCGTCGATGTCCAGCCCACCCGGGGTGGGGATGCGGCCGATGGCGGTCGGCTCGGCGTCTGCGGTGCCATCCAGGCGGTCGACGATCCACTTGAGTACGCGCGAGTTCTCACCGAACCCCGGCCACAGGAAGCCACCGTCGGCGTCCCGACGGAACCAGTTGACGTAGAACACCTTCGGCAGCAGCGACGACTCGGTGCGGTCGGCCATGCTGAGCCAGTGGTTCAGGTAGTCGCCGGCGTCGTAGCCGATGAACGGCAGCATCGCCATCGGGTCGCGCCGGACGACGCCGACCTTGCCGGTCGCGGCGGCCGTCGTCTCCGAGGAGAGGGTGGCGCCCAGGAAGACGCCGTGCTGCCAGGAGTAGGCCTCGGCGACGAGCGGCACCGTCGTCTTGCGACGACCGCCGAAGATGATCGCCGAGATCGGCACGCCGTGCGGCGAGTTGTACTCGTCGGCCAGGATCGGACACTGGGTGATCGGCGTGCAGAAGCGCGAGTTCGGGTGCGCGGCAGGCTGTCCCGCGGACGCGAGCGGGTTGCCCTCGGCGTCGACGCCGGTCGGGGTCCAGTGCGCGGCCCTTCCAGTCGGTGAGGTGCGCCGGCGCCTCCTCGGTCATGCCCTCCCACCAGACGCCGCCGTCGTCGGTGGCGGCGACGTTGGTGAAGACGGAGTTGCCGGCGGCGATGGTGCGCATCGCGTTCGGGTTGGTCTGCCAACCGGTTCCGGGGGCCACCCCGAACAGGCCGAACTCCGGGTTGGTCGCGTACAGCCGGCCGTCGTCGCCGAAGCGCATCCAGGCGATGTCGTCACCGAGCAGCTCGGCCTTCCACCCCGGGATGGTGGGCTCGATCATCGCGAGGTTGGTCTTGCCGCAGGCGCTGGGGAAGGCGGCGGCGATGTAGCGGACGTCATTGGTCGGGCCGGTCAGCTTGAGGATGAGCATGTGCTCGGCCAGCCAGCCCTCGTCGCGCGCCATCGCCGAGGCGATCCGCAGGGAGTAGCACTTCTTGCCCAGCAGCGCGTTCCCGCCGTAGCCGGAGCCGAACGACCAGATCGCCCGCTCCTCCGGGAAGTGCGAGATGTACTTCGTGTCGCTGCACGGCCAGGGCACGTCCTGCTGCCCTTCGGCCAGCGGGGCGCCGAGCGAGTGCAGCGCCTGCACGTAAGGGCCGGTGCGCTCGATGACCCGCAGTGCCTCGGTGCCGACGCGGGTCATGATGCGCATCGAGCCGACCACGTACTCCGAGTCGGTCAGCTCGACGCCGAGCTTGGGGTCGGCCGCGTCGAGCGGCCCCATGCAGAACGGGATGACGTACATCGTCCGGCCGGCCATGCAGCCGCGGTAGAGATCGGTCATCAGCGACTTCATCTCGACGGGGGCCATCCAGTTGTTGGTCGGCCCGGCATCCCGTTCGGCGACCGAGCAGATGAAGGTCTGGCCCTCGACCCGGGCGACGTCGGTCGGGTCGGACTCGGCCAGGTAGGAGCCGGGAATCGTCTCCAGCTCGGTGAAAGTCCCGGCCGCGACCAGCTTCCGGGCCAGGGTCAGCCACTGCTCCTCGGAACCGTCGACCCAGACGATGGCCGCGGGCGTGGTCAGCGCCGCGACCTCGGCCACCCACTGCGCCAGGCCTTCATGGGTCGTTCCGGTGAGGGGCGCGCTGACAACGGCGGCGGGGGGCTGGGAGATGACGGCGGTCATGTGCGGGGTTCTCCTCGAGGTGGCGGGGGTGACAACGGCGTACCCGGCGTCGGCGGCGGGGGAAGCGAATCATCCGGGCGGTGTGCTACCGGAGGTGATGCATGACCTAATCACGACAACGGCGACCGATCGATGGTTCGCTCTGTTGTCCGGCCCACAGAATCGAGAAAGTAAATCGATTCAGAACGACATGTTCGATTTTGTTTGGTCGGTTTCGTTTGATCTTGGTCTGGACTGTCCGAGCTGCACGAACGGGCGCGACCGAGTGCCCAGTCACACATCACCGACCACAATGGACACACGTAGGTGCTGCCCGGCCATCCTGTGACTGCGATACCTGTGGCCTATTTGTCAGGACAAATACCGGCGTGCAGAATCGTCGCGGAATACCCGGGGAATGCCATCGGGGAAGGCCGGATATCCATTTCCGAGGCCTATCGGAAAGTCACCGGGCCCGCGAGACCGAGGACATGTTGAAACCGTCGACCCGTACCGCGGGCATCACCGTGCGGGTGAAAGAGTCCGACCACTCGCGGGGCAGCGCCCGCTCCGAGGCGCCGACCTGGCGGGCCTGCCGGAGGACGTCCAGCGGCGACATGTTGAAACGGAAGTTGTTGACCGCACCGACGATCTCACCGTTCTCCACCAGGAACACGCCGTCCCGGGTCAGGCCGGTGAGCAACAGTGTCATCGGGTCGACCGTACGGATGTACCAGAGCGAGGTCAGCAGCAACCCCCGCTCGACGCCGGTCACGACGTCGGCGAGCGAGCGGGCCGGGTCACCGCCGGTCAGCAGCAGGTTGTCCGCCGGCGGTCGGAACGGGGCGCCGTACTCGCGGGCCGACGCCCGGGTGTGGATCAACCCGCTGATCACACCGTCGGTGACGAGCTCCGCACGCCCCACCGGAGCACCGTTGTCGAACACCGAGATCTCGTCACCGGAACCCGCCGCCACCACGAACGGTGCGGACCGGATCGGCGACACCGCCGGATCGGAGAACAGCGTGAGCGGCAGGGGTGTCAGCCGCTCACCCAGCTTGGTGCCACCGCCGGGTGCGGAGAACGCGGAGCGTCCCTCGTGTGCGGGCCGCGCGCCGGCCGACCACGCGAGATAGATGAGCAGGTCGGCAACGGCGGTGGGGGGCAGCACCGTGTCGTAGCGGCCGGCCGGCAGGTCGATCGTCCGCTCGGCCCAGCCCAGCCGCTGCGAGAGGGAATCGGCCAGCTCGGCGACGTCCACATCGGTGAAATCGTCGGTGGAGCGGCCGGTCCACGCCGAACGGGCCAGATCGGCCGACTTGGCGTTGACCTCGACGGTGCCGGTGGGCTGCACCCAGCGGCGGCGCAGCCCCGTCGACGTCCCCAGGTAGAGCGTCGCCGTCTCGTGCCGGGCGAAGCCGTACAGTATCTGGTCGCGGCGCTTCGCCGCCTCGAAAGCCGTTGCCAGCGACGGAATCAAGGTGTCGTAGACGCCGAAGCCCGACGACGCGGGTGACAGTCCGAAGTCGTCGTCGGCGCCCCCCTGGACCAGGTCGGACGCGTCCCGGGCGGGCCCGGAATCGCGGGCGCCCTGCTCCGCCGCGCGCACCGCAGCCTCGATGTCGGCCGGATCGGCGGAGGTCGACTCCACGGTGCCCGCGGACTGTCCGACCACGGCCACCACGAACCAGCTCAGCGCCTCGGTCGCACCGCTGGTGGTGACGGTGTTGTTGGCCCAGCGGACGTTCGCGGTACGCAGGCTCGTCGCCACGACGATGCAGCCGTCGGTCCGCGACGCCGCCAGCGCCCGCTCCACGATCTCCTGCGGCGTGATGCTCATCTGCCCGACTCCCGGCTCGTTCCGCTTCTCGGCGGCCGAGGGGCGCCTGCGATGCTCAGTCGCCTTCGTCTCACGACCCTGGACCGCCGGCTCACCGGCCACCTTCCTCGACCGTGTTCAGCACGTTGATCCCCCGGAAGCGGGCCGACGGCGTGCCGTGCGAGACCGCCGCCGCCTGAGCGGGTTGGCCCTTGCCACAGTTGAAAGCACCGCTCAGCACCCAGGTCTCAGGACCACCGACGCCGTCCATGGCTCCCCAGAAATCGGTGGTGGTGGCCTGGTACGCGACGTCCTTGACCTGGCCGGCGAGTTCGCCGTGCCGGATCCGGAAGAAGCGCTGACCGGTGAACTGGAAGTTGTAGCGCTGCATGTCGATCGACCATGACTTGTCGCCGACGACGTAGATGCCGTCCTCGACTCCGGCGATCAGGTCCGCGGTCGACCCGCCGTCCGGATCGGGGGCCAGCGACACGTTGGCCATCCGCTGGATCGGGGTGTGTCCCGGCGAGTCGGCGTAGGCGCAGCCGTTGGACCGCGGCAGACCCAGCCGGCGCGCGAACACGCGGTCGAGCTGGTAGCCGACCAAGGTGCCGCCGCTGACGATGTCCCACTGCTGACCGGCGACCCCGTCGTCGTCGTACCCGATGGTGGCCAGCCCGTGCGGTGCGGTGCGGTCCCCCGTGACGTTCATCAGCACGGAGCCGTACCGCAGCGTGCCCAGTTGGTCCGGCGTCGCGAAAGACGTTCCCGCGTAGGCGGCCTCGTAGCCGATGGCCCGGTCGTACTCGGTGGCGTGGCCGATGGACTCGTGGATGGTCAGCCACAGGTTGGACGGGTGGATCACGAGATCGGTCGGCCCGGCGACGACCGACGGCGCCGTGACCTTCTCCGTGAGGTGACCGGGCAGCGAGGCGATCTCGGCGTCGAAGTCCCAACCGCCCGCGCCGGTGACGTATTCCCAGCCGCGGGCCGTCGGCGGCGCGAGCGACGCCATCGTCTCGAAGGCGCCGGTGTCCGGGTCGACCGCCACGGCCGTCAGCTCGGGCTGCACCCGGACCCGCTGCTGGGTGGTCACGGTCCCTGCGAGGTCGGCGTAGAACTTGTTCTCCTTGACCAGCTGCACGCCGGCGGTGGCGTGCGCCACCCCGTCGGCGGCGGTCAGGCGCTCCGTCCGGTCGATCAGCAGCGCGACCTTGTCCGCGGTCGGCACTGCCATCGGGTCGATCTCGTAGGCGCTGACCCACACCGCGTCGGCGTGCACCGGCTCGTCCGCCCGTTCCACCCGCTCCCCGACGACCGAGCGCAGGGCCCGCGCGACCTCGACGGCCTGCCGGCTCACCGCCCGCACCGCGTCCGGATCCAACCGGTACCCGGCCGCGAAGCCCCAGGTCCCGTCGACCACCACCCGGACGGCGTACCCGATGCTGACGCTGTCGGCGGTCGTCTCCACCTGACCGTCGCGGACCGAGATGTGCTGTGAGCACAGCCGTTCCAGGCGGAAGTCGGCGTGCTCGGCCCCGGCGGACCGCGCTGTGGACAACGCGGCGTCGGCCAGCCTGCGCAGCGGCAGGGCCAGGAACTCCGGATCGACGTCGTGCTGCGGAGGCGTGCGGGGACGGTCGGAAGCCACGGCCCCACCCTAGTCACGCCGCTCCGACGGAGCCTGGCCCGAGGCCGGTCGAGCAACCGGTGATCAGCTTGATGGTGATGGTGATGTTCAGGCGCGCGGCGTCACGGGGCGCCTGTCCGCGTCAGGCTCTGCCCACCCGTGGGGCGGCAGCCCCCGCGCGGCTGGAGGTGCCGCCCGGGTGGGACCATCGGAGTCATGGCCGAGATAACCGCCCAGACGATCGCGTATCCCGCCCCCGGCGGCCGACCCTCCCGCCGGGAAGCCGAGCACATCGATCCCCACGTGGTCACCCTGTTCGGGGCCACCGGTGACCTCGCCCGCCGCAAACTGCTCCCCGGCCTCGCGCACCTCGCGCTGTCGGAGCTGGCCCCGGACATCCAGGTGGTCGGCACCTCCCTCGAGAACTTCGACGACGCCAGCTTCCGGGCGTTCGCCCGGCAGGCCATCACCGAGTTCGGCACCCACACGCTCAGCGAACAGCAGTGGGAGACCTTCGCCGCCAAGCTCTGCTACGTCCCGCAGTCGGCCGGTCCCGAGTCGCTCGCCCGCGCGGTCGAGGCGGCCGAGGCCGTCCTCGGTCCGGACGTGCGCCGGCTGCACTACCTGAGCGTGCCGCCGAAGGCCGCGCTCGCGGTCATCACCATGCTGGAGGACGCCAAGCTCGTCGAGCGCTCCCGCATCGTGATGGAGAAGCCGTTCGGCACCGATCTGGACAGCGCGGTGGCGCTCAACGCCGAGGTCCACCAGACCTTCAAGGAGAGCCAGGTCTTCCGGATCGACCACTTCCTCGGCAAGGAGGCGGCGCAGAACATCCTGGCGTTCCGGTTCGCCAACGGGTTGTTCGAGCCGATCTGGAACCGCAACTTCATCGACCACGTGCAGATCGACATCCCCGAGCAACTGGGGCTCGACCGGCGGGCGGGCTTCTACGAGTCCACCGGGGCGTTCAAGGACATGGTGGTCACCCACCTTTTCCAGGTGCTCGCGTTCGTCGCGATGGAGCCGCCGACCGCGCTCGAACCGCGGGCCATCAGCGAGGAGAAGAACAAGGTCTTCCGCTCGATGCTGCCGATCAGAACCTCCGAAGTGGTCCGGGGTCAGTACCAGGGCTACCGACGCGAGGACGGGGTGGCCCGGGAGTCCGACACCGAGACCTTCGTCGCGCTCAAGGTGGCGATCGACAACTGGCGTTGGGCGGGGGTTCCGTTCTACCTGCGGACCGGCAAGCGGATGGCCGAGGGTCAGCGCATCATCTCGATCGCCTTCAAGGAGGCGCCCAAGTCCATGTTCCCGGCCGGCTCCGGGGTCGGCTCGCAGGGCCCGGATCACCTGACGTTCGACCTGGCCGACGAGAGCAAGGTGTCGTTGTCGTTCTACGGCAAGCGGCCGGGCCCGGGGATGAAGCTGGACAAGCTGTCGATGCAGTTCTCCACCCATGACACCGAACGCGCCGGCGACGTGCTCGAGGCCTACGAGCGGCTCATCCTGGACGCGATGCGCGGGGACCGGACGCTGTTCACCACCGCCGAGGGCATCGAGAGCCTCTGGGAGCGGTCGATGCCGCTGCTGGACGACCCGCCCGAGGTCAAGATGTACCCGCCGGGCAGCTGGGGGCCCAACGCCATCCACCAGCTGATCGCCCCGCACGCCTGGCGGCTGCCGTTCGAGCGGGCCTGGCGGGGACCGCGCTGACCCCGGTCCGGGCGCGGTGCGGCCGACGGCGGTCACCGGCCCGGGTCGGTGCCGGACTCCCTTGACCGGATCCGACGGCCCCGCCAGGATGCAGCACATGGATCTGCTGCCCGGGGTGCGCTCCGTCCACGTCGACACCGACCGGCTCCGGATGCACCTCCTGGAGGGCGGTCCGGCCGACGGAGTGCCCTTGGTGCTGCTGCACGGGAATCTGTCCACCGGCCGGTTCTACGAACATCTGATGCCGGACATCCCCGACACCTACCGGGTTCTCGCGCCGGACATGCGCGGCTTCGGCGACACGGAGCAGGCACCGCTGGACGCCACCCGCGGCCTGACCGACTGGGCCGACGATCTCGCCGGGCTGCTCGACGCCCTCGACATCGAGACCCCGCCGCACCTGGTCGGCTGGTCGACCGGCGCCGCGGCCATCACCGCGTTCGTCCGGACCCGGCCGGCCGCTTCCCTGACCTTCCTGGATCCGGTGTCGCCCTACGGGTACGGCGGCGTCCGCCGCGACGGCACGCCGCACACCGACGACCACGCCGGCTCGGGCGGCGGAAGCGTCAACCCGGCGCTCGTCGCGTCACTCGCCGAGGGCAACGACGACCCCGACAACCCCTTCAGCATCAGGAACGTCATGCGGTCGCTGTTCTTCGCCCCCGGGTTCACCCTGCCGGCGGCGCGGGAGGACGTGCTGGTCGCCGAGATCCACAAGACCCTTCTCGGGGAGGACGGCTACCCCGGCGACGCCGCGACCTCGCCGCACTGGCCGGGGATCGCGCCCGGGGTCCGCGGCATCGCCAACGCGCTGTCGCCCAAGTACTGCCGCTGGGACGACATCGTCGACCTCGACCCGAAGCCGCCGGTGCTGTGGACCCAGGGCGCCCTGGACCTCGTGGTGTCCGACGCGTCACCGCTGGATTTCGGGGTCCTCGGCGAGCAGGGCATCGTGCCCGGCTGGCCCGGCGCCGACGTCTTCCCCGCCCAGCCCCAGGTCACCCAGATCCGGGATGTGCTGCAGCGCTACGCCTCCGCGGGCGGCAGCGTCCGCATCGAGATGTTCGAGGAGTCCGGTCACGGCCCGTGCATCGACGCCGCCGACCGCTGGCTGGCGGTGCTGCTGGACTTCCTCGGCACGGTCGGCATGCCGACAGGTGCGGTGGCATGACCACTGCCGACCCGGGACGCTACCGGGCCCTCGACGTCCCGGTCCGCGGCGGTGCGCTGCGGGTGGGGATCTGGGAGTCGATCACCGCCGCAACAGCACCGACAGTGATCGCGGTGCACGGGATCACGGCGTCGCACCGGTGCTGGTCGACCGTCGCCGGCCGGCTACCGGACGTCCGGATCGTCGCACCGGACCTCCGCGGTCGCGGCCGATCCGCAGCGCTGCCCGGACCGTACGGGATGGCCGGTCACGCCGACGACATCGCCGCCACCATGGACGCTCTCGATCTCCCGACGGCCACCGTGGTCGGCCATTCGATGGGCGGGTTCGTCGCCGTCGCCCTGAACAGCCGGCACCGCGACCGGGTCCGGTCCCTCGTGCTGGTGGACGGCGGACTACCGCTGCCACCCGGGCCGCCGGGGATGAGCGACGAGGAGCGGTCCACCGCCCTGCTCGGTCCGGCCAAGGCCCGGCTCTCGATGACCTTCCCCGACCGGCAGAGCTACCAGGACTTCTTCCGCGCCCATCCCGCCTTCACCGGCAGCTGGACCGACGCCGTCGCCGACTACGTCGACTACGACCTGACCGGCGAGCCCGGGAACCTGCGGCCGGCCACCCCGGTGGCGGCGCTGGCCGCAGATTCCGCGGACCTGTCCGGCGGCTGGCTCGAGCCGGCGCTGGCCGACGTCCCCCACGGGACGCCGGTGCTCCGTGCCCCCCGCGGACTGCAGGGCGAGGAGCCGGGCATGTACCCGCCGGAATGGGTGGCGGCCGTCCGGGAGCGACATCAGGGCCTGGACGTCCGGGACGTCCGGGGCGTCAATCACTACACGATCCTGTTCAGCGCACCCGGTGCTGCCGCCGTCGCCGCTGCGGTGCGGGCGAGTCTGTCGGCCGACGCACCGCGCCGGTCGCACTGATCCTGGTTCATGGTCTCGTTCTGAGGACAGCCCGCCGGCCGGCAGCCCGAGCGTGTCGGCGAGTTCGCGGAGGTGCGCGCGCTCGACACGTCGGGGAGCGCCGACCAGGAATGCGGTGCTCCGCCGGATGCGGTCCAGGTCCGTGCGATGGTCGGCCCTGTCGGCGGTGCCGGTGCGGCACGCTCGCGGTCTGATCGTTCTCGGTCGTTCCGTGGCTGGGTCCCGGCGACAGGTGCGCGAGGGGTCACCGATACCTGGCCGCCCTTCGACCACCCACCCGGGTACCGGCACACCCGGCACACCGACCCGCCGCACCGGGCCGCGTCGCCGCTATCATCGTCATGCCGATACGGCGTAAACCTGAGTGTGCGGAGGAACGTGTGGTGTCCGAGCCCGGCGTCAGCGACAGGAGCGCCGTCGGCGATCGTCGTGTCGACGAGGTAGCGGTCGCCCGGAGCGAGCTGCACACGATGGACGGCTACCCCCACGAGTGGGCCGGCGCCTTTCCGATTCCCGCCACCGAGGTGGCACCGCGAGCGGCGGTGACCGCCGGTCCGTTCGCGGCCGCCTTGGCCGAACTCGCCCTCACGGTCCGTCGGCACCGGACGCCCGACGGACCCGACGACGTCGACGCGCTCACGGTGATCACCGAAGGAGCCGTCTCCCTGATCGACGGCACCGAACACGCGGCGGTCGTGGTGCCCACCGGACGCGGCACGCTGACCGCTCTCGCCGCCCACGGCACGCTGCCCCCGCTGATCATGGGGCTCCAGAACGAACTGGGGGTCGGGCCCTGCCTCGACGCGGCGGCTCAGACCGAGCAGCTCGTCGCCGGAGATCTCGCCACCGACCCGCGGTGGCCCGCGTTCAGTGCCCGGGTCCAACAGTGGAACGTGGCCAGTATCCTCTGCACCCCGTTGGCGCTGCCCGGGGAGGTGCTCGGGTCGCTGACCCTGGCCTCGAGCCGGCCGAACGCCTTCGACGCCGAAGCGGTCGAACTGGCGGCGGTCTTCGCAGCCCACGCCACCCTCGCCGTCAGCAACCGGCGGATCGTGCGGAACCTGACCGCGATGGCAGGCAGCCGCGACATCATCGGCCAGGCCAAGGGCATCCTGATGGAACGCCACCGGATGACCGCGCCGCAGGCGTTCGCCACCCTCACCCGGTTGTCGCAGAACCACAACATCAAACTGCGCGCGCTCTGCGAGTACCTGATCGCCACGGGCGATCTCCCCGCCTGAGGTCGCCCAGCAAGCCCCCCGGCGGGGTCCGGCGACCAGCCGTCGGGCAGACCTGGACAGTCGGCGGTGCCCGCCGGATCATCTTCGGCGGAGCGACGGTGGGCGGACCGCTATCCGGTGGTCCGGCGGCGAGAGGAGCTCCCGTGGGCACGGTGGTCCTGTACGGCTCGGTGTCGGTGGACGGTGTCATCGCCGACGGGAACGACGCGCCCGGGCCGCTGTTTCGACTGGTTGACCAACGGGGACGTCGCGTTGGACGACAGCGGAGGTGCTCGCAGGTGTCCTACGACCACACCCGGCCGTACCGGGAGCCGATCGGCGTGACGATCGACGCGTCTGCGACCTGACCGACGGCTGGGACGGCACGCCGCCGGCAGGCATCGACCACGTGGTCGTCGTGACGCACCGGCCGCCACCCGCGAACTGGAACCCCGAGGCGCCGTTCCCCTTCGTCGACGGCATCGAAGCCGCCGTCGCCTGGCGCAGGAGCCGGCGGGTGACCGCATCGTCGAGGTCGCCGCCGACCGGTCACGGAGGCGGTCAGCGGGGCTCGGGCAGTGGTCCCGGACGCGCGAACAGGAAGCCCTGGCCGGCGTCACAACCCAACTCGCTCAACAGTTCCCGTTGTTCCTCGGTTTCGATGCCCTCGGCGATCGCGGTCATCCCCAGGACGTGGACGAGGTCGATGATCGAGGAGACGATGGCGTGGCTGGCGGCGTCCCGGACGAGGTCGCTGACGAAGCTCCGGTCGATCTTGATGATGTCGAAGGGGAACCGCTTGAGATAGATCAGCGACGAGTACCCGGTGCCGAAGTCGTCGAGCGACATCGTCACCCCCATGTCCTTCAGGTCGCGCAGGACGTCGCGGGCGCGGACCTCGTCGGCGAGCAGCACACTCTCGGTGACCTCGAGATGCAGCCGGTCCGGCGGGATCTCGCTGAGCGTCTCGGCGACGACGGCGGTGAAGTCGCCGGCCATCAGCTGCTGAGCGGAAACGTTCACCGACATCGCCATCGGCGGTCCGCTGATCGGCCGCTGCTGGAGTCGGCGGTCGTGCACGGCCCGCCGCAGCACGAAGCGTCCGATGTCGCTGATGAGGCCCGACTCCTCGGCCAGCGGGATGAGCACCGCGGGGCTCACCGGCCCGCGGGAGGGATGGGTCCATCGCAGCAACGCCTCGAAGCCGGTCGTGGTGCCGGTCGCGAGCTCGACGATGGGTTGATAGACGGTGTTGAGCTGATCTCGGCTGACCGCGTGCTGCAGATCCATGCTCAGGGTGGCGCGGTCGTCGGCGGTCACCTGCAGATCGGCGGAGAAAACCTGCGGTCCGCTGCGGACCCGCTTGGCCTCGAACATGGCGAGATCGGCCCGATGGATGATGGCCTCGGGATCGTGATCGGTGGCGCTGCCGTAGGCGATACCGATGCTGGCCGAGCTCGCCAGCTCCATTCCGTCGATCCGGAACGGGGCGGCGAACGCGTCCTCGAGACGTTGCGCGATCTGGTGCCCCTGGGATACGTCGTCGAGATCTTCGCAGAGGACGGCGAACTCGTCGCCGTGCAGCCGGGCGGCGGTGTCCGAGGGCCGGATGGCGGCGTCGAGCCGCTGCGCGACGGCCACGAGCAGGTGGTCTCCGGTGCTGTGGCCGTAGATGTCGTTGACCCGCTTGAACCCGTCGAGGTCCAGATAGATCAGCGCGTGCACGAGCTTGCTCCGCTGGGTGCGGGCCAGCGCGTGGTGCAGCCGGTCCACCAGGAGCGTTCGGTTGGGAAGGCCGGTCAGCGAGTCGTGGATCGCCGCCTCCTGCGCCCGCGCCGAAGCGGTGCTCAGATCCAGCCGGCCCTGTGCGTTGATCAGATAAGCGGCGGCGACATCGGCAAGAGTTTTCGCCGCGTCGACCGCGTCCGCGGTGAGCGGCCCGGGGGTGTCTCGATACAGGTCCAGGGCGCCCAACCGGTGATCCCCGTGGAACAGCGGAAAGGTGAACACCGCGCGGAGCCCGGCCTTCAGGGCGTTCGAGGTGAACAACGGGAACCGGTTGGAGGCGGCCAGGTCGGGGAGCTCCACCGGGGCACCGCTCCGGAAGGCCTCGATGCACGGTCCCTCACCGAGCTCGGACTGCAGATGCTCGAACCGGAGAGCGTCGCGGTCGGAGGCCGCCGCCTTGTGCGGGCTGTGATCGGCGCCGATGAGCGTGACCCCCGCCGCCGTGATGGGCAGCAGCATCACGATCCGGGAGACCAACTCGTCGAGGATGAAGTCCAACCGGAACTCGGTCAGCATCGTCCGGGCGAAATCGGCCAACACGTCTCTCAACTGCCGGTCCAACTCGACCGGGTCATTCAGTGTCGTCACCGTCAGCCCCCTGGGATGGAGCGCCGCCCCCACGAGCCGCTGCGAAAACTGTACGGCGTGAGCGGATATCGCCCTGGCGCTCAAACAGGTGAACTAAGAGCCGCCGATCGGTCGACGAACCGACCCCGCCGAGCCATCCGTTGGGCCGAACGGAAATTCCGCCTCCTGCCAGGCGCCCCGGGCACCACCGGGCGGGTGCACAGCGGCACATCGACGCCGCCCGGCCGCGCTGATCCGAGCGCGTTACGGATTCTGTCGCCAGTTGACCGTCGACCCACCGCTGCGTCGATCCTCGGAATCAGCCTTCGTCCTCGGATCACGCTTCGAAGGGACTCCCACGGTGCACCATCTGCGACGGGGGATCGCGGCCCTCCGGCCGTTGCTCGACGCGGACATCTCCGATCCCGGGACGTCTGACACAGCGGCGTCACCGGGCATGCATTGACTGTCCGGTGCGGCGGCGTCGCTCCTGGACTGTTTCGGGTTTCGTGGTGGCGCAGGAGCACTGGGCTCGACTCCTGCACCCGAGAACGTAGACGCTCCGGAACTCCGACGCTCTCGCTCTCTGCACTGCCCGAATGTCGCAGGTCCGAGTCAACCGGCCGGTGTGATCACCGCGGCGGCTGACGGTGTCCCCTCGTGTCGTCGGACGGCTGTCCGGCGAGCATCGCGAGCGGGCGCGACCGCGAACCACCCACCCGCCGCGACGACGATCACCGTGCACACTGGACCACGTGGACCTACCCATGTTCCCGCTCGGCAGTGTCCTGCTGCCCGGGCAGCTGTTGCCGCTGCACATCTTCGAGGCGCGCTACCAGGCGATGCTCCAGCATTGCCGGGAGCACGGCGACGAGTTCGGCGTGGTGCTGATCGAACGCGGACACGAGGTCGGCGGTGGCGACATCCGTTCCGACGTGGGCACCGTCGCACGCATCCTGGACGTCTCACCCGCCGCACCGGGGCACTGGGCCGTCATCGCCGCCGGCGTCCGCCGGGTCCGGGTCCAGCGCTGGCACTCCGACGATCCGTGGCCGCACGCGGACGTCGAACCGCTCGTGGATTCCGACGATCCCGACGCCGACACCGATCCACTGGCGTCACCTCCGTCACGCGACCTCCCGGCTCCAGCGGTCGAGCGGTGGCCCGGTGTGCTGAACCGGCTGACGGTGGTGGCCGACATCGCCGCGGCGATGGGCGACGAGTCCTATGCCGAGATGCCCGAGGTGGCCGAGGATCCCCGGCTGGGCAGCTTCCAGGTGGCGGCTCTCGCGCCGCTGGGCGCCTTCGACCGGCAGAAGATCTTGGCCACGACAAGCCTGCAGGAGCGCGTCGACCTGCTCGTGGAGATGCTGGACGACGTCATCGCGACGCTCCGGGCGGCCCGCACGTTGGGCGACGGCAACCCTTTCGCCGGCTGACCGGTACGGCAACACCCTGGCGCACGGTGCCGGGCACCGGGTCCGTCGAGGGTTCGATTCCTCTCGCGGCGGACACCGTTGGCCGACCTCGGGCCCGATGTCCCGAGCGACGGAATGCCGATGTTCCGCTCCGGTGCCGATCCCGGCACCAGCGGGCGTGGGAAACTACAGGCGCACAGTCCGGCCGACGTCGTCCGGGGCGGTCGGTCCACCGATCGGCCTCCATCCAGAGGTGCCCGCCCCGCGGGCACTCCCGTCCGATCATCTCGTGAAGGGGATGACACCATGATCGAAGCCGTGGGCCTCACCAAGAGGTACGGCGCCACCCTGGCGGTCGACGACCTGTCGTTCACCGTCCGGCCAGGGGTCGTCACCGGCTTCCTCGGGCCGAACGGCGCCGGCAAATCGACCACCATGCGGATGATCCTCGGGCTGGACAACCCCAGCGCCGGCAGGGCGCTCATCGACGGGGTCCCGTACGCCCAGATCAAGAACCCGCTGACCCGCATCGGTTCGCTGCTCGACGCCAACTGGATCCACCCCAACCGCAGCGGTGGCGCGCACCTGCGCTGGATCGCCGCCTCCAACGGCATCCCCCGCTCCCGGGTCGACGAGGTGCTCGACGTCGTCGGGCTCACCGCGGTCGCCGGGAAGGGTGCCGGCAAGTACTCGCTCGGCATGAAGCAGCGCCTCGGCATCGCGGGCGCCCTGCTCGGCCGCCCCGAGATCCTGATGTTCGACGAGCCGGTCAACGGGCTCGACCCCGAGGGCATCCAGTGGATCCGCAACTTCATGAAGTCGCTGGCCGCCGAGGGCAAGACGGTGCTGGTCTCCAGCCACCTGCTGTCGGAGATGGCGCTCACCGCGGACCATCTCATCGTGATCGGCCGCGGTCGGTTGATCACCGACTCGTCCACCCAGGACTTCATCGCCAACGCGACCTCGAGCTCGATCCGGGTCCGGTCCCCGCACCTGCCCCAGCTGCAGCAGGTCCTCGCCGGCAACGGCATCCAGCTCACCGCCGACGCCGACGGACTGACGGTCAGCAACGCGCCCATCGAGCAGATCGGTGACCTCGCCGCGGCCAACGGCCTCACGCTGCACGAACTGTCGATCCGGCGTGGCTCCCTCGAGGATGCGTTCATCAGCCTCACCGGCGGCGCTGTCGAGTACTCCGCCCATCCCGACGCCGGTCACGGCGCCATCGGAGCCGGCGTGCCCGGCTCGCCCGAAGGAAGGTGAACCGATGTCGCTGGTCAACGTCGAACGCATCAAGCTGTTCTCGACCCGTTCGCCCTACTGGTGTCTCGCACTCGTGCCCGCCCTGGGCCTCGGGATCACCCTGCTGGTCGCCCTTGTCGACAACGGCTCGGCAGCGAGCCTGGAGACCAGCCAGGCCTGGGTCGGTTTCGCCATCTCGATCGTGATGGTGATGGCCGCGCTGTCCATCACGACCGAGTACCGCTTCGGGACGATCCGCAGCTCGTTCCTCGCCGCGCCGTCCCGCTCGGGCGTGCTGTTGGCCAAATGCGTTCTGGTGGCGGTGTTGTCGTTCCTGATCATCGAGGTGACCTCGATCGCCTCCTACCTGCTGGCGAAGGCGGTTCACGGGTCCGCGGCGTCGGACGCGGCGTTCACGGTGGCCACGTCGACCGACTACCGGGTCATCTGGGGGCCGGGGGTCATCGGCGCGATCGCGGCGGTGCTGGCCGTCGCCGTCGGCACCCTGGTCCGGCAGTCGGCCGGTGCGATCGCCGTCGTACTGCTCTGGCCGCTGCTCGTGGAGAATCTCTTCGCCCTGTTCGGCAGCTTCGGCCGGGACCTCCAGCCGTGGCTGCCGTTCAACGCCTCGACGGCCTTCTATGCCGGCGGTGAAGACTTCAACCCGTTCGGGGGGAACGCGCCGACCTGGTGGCAGGGCGGCCTGGTGTTCGCCGCCACCGCCGTCGTGCTGCTCGTCCTGGCCCTCGCGTCGGCGAAACGCCGCGACGCCTGACGGTCCGTTCCGCTGCGGCCCGCCACCGGACTCCGGTGGCGGGCCTTCGTACGTCCGGACCCGGCGCAATTCGCCACCGGTCCGAGCGCGGCCGTAACCTGGGGCCGATGTCCACCGAGCAGCCGTCCCCCGTCGACACCGATCCCGCCGACGGCGGCCCGGTGGCCACGGTCGACCCGGCCGCCGAAGTCGTCGACGACGGCCGGCCCGTCCTCGACCCGCAGCCCATCCCGTACGGCGACGACGACGAGTTCCCGAGGGCGACACCCGGCTGCCGCACCTGACGGTCCCCGATGACGGCCTGCCGCTGCACTTCCGCCGGGTGGTCAGCTTCCATCCCCGCGGGGGCCGGCTCAATCCCGTGCAGCGGCGTGCCTGGGACACCTACGCCGACCGCTGGAACATCGATCCGACCCAGGGCCTGCCGGACCTCAAGACGCTGTTCGGCCGCACCGCGCCGCTGGTCATCGAGATCGGCTCCGGGATGGGCGAAGCGACCGCGGGGATGGCGGCCAACCGGCCGGAGGTCGACATCCTGGCCATCGAGGTCTACAAGCCCGGGGTCGCCCAGACCTTCCACCACCTGGGCAAGGCCGGCGCCGAGAACGTGCGGCTGATGCGCGGCGACGCCATCGAGGTGCTCGAGGCGTTGATCCCGCCGGCATCGGTCGCCGAGATCTGGCTGTTCTTCCCCGACCCGTGGCCCAAGGCCCGCCACCTCAAGCGGCGGCTGGTCAACCCGGCCTTCGCCACCCTCGTCGCGTCCCGGCTGAAGAAGGGCGGCGTCCTGCGGATGGCGACCGACTGGGAGCCCTACGCCGAGCAGATGCTCGCCGTCTGCGCCCACGAGCCGAAGCTGAAGAACCGGCACCCGGGCTGGGCGCCCCGGCCGGATTTCCGGCCGCGGACCCGGTTCGAGCGCCGTGGGCTGACCGCGGGCAGATCGATCTTCGACCTGGAGTTCGTCCGCCGCTGACGGCGGGCATGCCAGCGGACACCGGGAGCGGGGCTACCGGCATGACCATCGCCGCCAGTGGTGCACCGGCCAGCTCGAAGGCCAGGTCGTCCGGCGGTGGGACGCCGCCGGAGCGCGTCAGCGGCTGATCGTGCGCGGTCCCGCCCGGGCGCCTGACGTCACGCATGTCGAGCTGTTCACTTTCACCATCACCTCCCGGAACCGGGTTGGCCGGGCGCAGGAAGAGCGGCAGGACAGAGCGGACGGTCGGCCGGCGACGTCGAGGATTCGAAGCGGCGCTGGGCGGAATCGCCAAGTCCGAATGGAACGTGACGTCCTCGGGCGACTCGGGACCTTTCGGGTGAAGGGTGCGACGACAGCATGGCCCGCTTCATCGCCGCCCAAGGGACCGAGCACCGGGTTCCATACTCGACAACCTGAGCGTTGCTGGGGATCACCGGCGTGGTTTCGATGGCTCGGGCAGGAAGCCGCAGCGACGCCGCGCCGGGCACTTCTGGACACTGCCATGGTGGAGGCATTCACGGCGGCGCGCGGGCTGCCGGCTCCCCGTGGTTGCGCGTCGTCCTGCGGGGACCAGGATGGCAGATGTCGGAGACGACCATTGCGGGCTCGATGCGCCGGCAACACCTGTGCGCCCGGCGGAACAAACGCCGCAACGGCCTGACCCCGCAAGGTCGGGCGCTGCGAGGTTCTCGGACCTGATCAAGCGGGGCTCGACCGCGGTGGCGCCGAACCGCAGGGGTTGGCGACCATATTGAGATCCCGACCGGGGGCGGGAAGTTGTACCTGACCGCCAACGGTGAGCGACCTGTGCTCGCGCCGGTTGCTCGGCGCGGCGACCGGGTTGCACTCGGACGCCGACCTGGTTTCCAGGCGATCCGGATGACGTTGCGGAGGGTGGCGGCCGGTTTGCGATGTGACGGGCCGGGCCGAGGACCGGGTCGTCCTCCACACCGACCGCGGCTCGGGTCACACCGAGCTGCGGCATGCAGAACCCTCCACGATTCGGGTCAGACGCAGGGTTGTGCGGGTGGGCTCGCGGCCGGTTCTCCGTACACCGGCGGGCTGGTCGCTCGTGTCTTCTTGACTGTCGTTGGTGCCCCGGCAACAGAATCTCGACCACACTCTGTTACTTCTCCATTCGAACAGGGCGAATATTTGGCATTTATGCCGCGAATGGGGGGTTCTTATGCCACAGTGGTGACCCTGAGTCATCTTTCCTGAGTCATCCGGCTGGCACGCGTCCCCAATGCCGCGGCAGTCAGGGAGCCTATCGAGGAGCAGGTATGCGTGTAGTGGTCACCGGCGGCGCCGGATTTCTGGGTTCGCATCTCTCTCAGTACCTGCTTGACCGCGGTGACGAGGTGGTGTGTGTGGACAACCTCTGCACTGGTCAGTGGGTCAATGTCGAGATGTTCCTGGCCAACCCGAGGTATTCGTTCGTGCATGCTGACGTCAGCGCGGGCTTGGACGTCCCGGGCGCGGTTGATGCCGTAGCGCACCTCGCGAGCCCTGCTTCGCCGCCGGATTACCACCGGATGCCGCTGGAGACGCTGGCCGTAGGTAGCCGCGGTACAGAGCACGCGCTACAGCTGGCTCACCGGCACAACGCACGGTTCGTGTTGGCGTCGACATCTGAGGTCTACGGTGACCCGCTGGTACACCCGCAGGTCGAGGAGTACTTCGGCAACGTCAACCCCATCGGGCGGCGCAGCGTCTACGACGAAGCGAAGCGTTACGCCGAGGCGGTCAGCATGGCCTACGGCCGCAGTCTGGGAGTCGACGTCGGCATCTTCCGCATCTTCAACACCTACGGCCCCCGGATGCGGCCGGAGGACGGGCGGGTGGTAACCAGCTTCATCACGCAGGCGCTAACGGGAACTCCGATCACCATCTACGGCGACGGTAGCCAGACCCGCAGCTTCTGTTTCGTCGACGATCTGGTCCGCGGGATTGTCGCGATGATCGACAGCGACGTGACGGGTCCGATCAACCTCGGCAACCCCTACGAGCGCACGATGCTCGAGCTCGCGGAGTTGGTCCTGGAGTTGACGGGATCGGGGTCGAAGCTGGAGTTCCACCGATTGCCTCAGGACGATCCGACGCGCCGGCGCCCGGACATCACGAAAGCGCAGGACCACCTCGGCTGGGACCCCGTCGTCTCAGCCGAGCAGGGGTTGCAGATCACCATCGACTGGTTCAAGGCCCGCCCACTACAGCTACGTGCGTCTGTCGACGCCGTGGCCGGTGCACAGTTCGAAGGCCATGACCTGGGTGTGGCCGCCCCGTTGGTTGCTTCCGCATAAGCTCCCCACCCCGACCATCGTCCGAATTTCTTCCTGACGCCGGCATTCGGCGGCCAGGGTTCCGGAGCTGAACCGTTGTCTTCTGATCGCATTGAAGTTGTTCTGCCATCTCTCCTACCTGCCGACACAACCGCTGAGCACCCGGCCCGCTCGGGCGCTGCCCCATCCAGCCCCTGGCGGGTACGGTCCTCGTCGGCTATGACGCCACGACAACGGCGTCAGTACCTCATTCTCGCGTTCATCTGGGTTGCTCTCAGCGCAAACTTCTGGGTGTGGTGGCTCGATCCACAGCACGTCGGCAACGTTGCACTGTTCATCGTGGTATCGGCGTCGCTGTTCTACGTGTTCGCGGGTCTGCCGGGCGTCTATCTGTTTTTCGTCGGGAAGATGAGTACGCCCGACCCGGTGGATCCCACGGTGGCCGAGGACGCCGGGGTGATTGGCCGGGTCGCAGTTGTCACACTGACGGTGCCGGGTTCGGAGTCGCTGGCCATCGTGGAGCGTCAGCTGAGCGCGATGAGCGCGATCCGCTATCCCCACGACAGTTGGATCCTGGTCGACAAGGTTCACTCACCCGAGATCGAGCAGCTTGCCGGCGCCTACGGCGTTCGCTATTTTAGCCGGCACGACACCGACCGATGGGGCACCGCTGCCGTTGCCAGGTGGAACGACCCCGAGCCACCGTTCCAACGGAAGACCAAAGCCGGCAACATCAACAGCTGGTTCGACGCCTTTGGAGATGAATACACGCATTTCACCCAGCTGGACATCGATCACAACCCAGTACCGGACTACCTGGACCGGGTGCTCGGTTATTTCGCAGATTCCGACGTCGCGTGGGTCCAGGCGCCGAGCGTGTACGGCAACCACGACGACTGGACGTCGCGTGGATCGACCGAGCAGGAATTCGTCCTACAGGGGCCATTACAGCGGGGCTTCTACGGCTACTCGAAGATGCCGTTCATCATCGGTAGTCACTGCACCTATGACATGGCCGCGATCAAGAACATCGGCGGATTTCAACCAACCCGGGCCGAGGACCACCTCGACACTGTGATCCTGGCCGCCAACGGCAAGCAGGGGGTCTTCTACCCTGAAATCATCGCCGTGGGTGACGGCCCCGAAACCTTCGACACCTACCTCGCGCAACAGTTCGCGTGGGCGTACTCGATGTTCCAGGTGCTGTTCCGGTGGACCCCGAAACTGTTTCGCAACTACACCCGGCGGCAAGCCGTGCAGTGCCTGTTCGTTCAGACCTGGTATCTGACCTGGTCGCTGTCAATGCTCGCGCTGTTCCTGTCGCCGTTGCTGGCGCTCTCATTCAACGCTTCCATATCTCACGTGTCGTTCTGGATCTTCTACCTGCACAGCCTGCCGCCGTCGTTGATGACCTTGGTCATCTGGCGCTGGACCCGTCCGTGGTTCGCCCCCGCCGGGATTTCACTCTCATGGCGCGGGATCGTGCTCCACGCGGCGCGTTGGGTGGTGGTGGTGAGCGCTTTGGCCCAGGTCGTGTTCAACGTTCAAAAGCCTTACATGATCACCGTCAAGGGCATGGGGACCGCGGACCGGCATCCCTACCGGCTGAGGTCACTCGGCCCGTACCTCGCGCTGATCGTACTGGGCATCTCGGTCTGCTGGTTCCACCTCATGATGTACGAGGACGCCGACACCCAGGGTCTGCTGTACTTCGCGCTGTGCGGGACACTGGTCTTCATCGTGGTGTCGTACGTAGTCGTCTTCCAAGACTTCAAGGTGAGACGAGCGGCAGCGGGAGGACACCCGGTCACCCCGTTGTTCCGTACAGCTATCGCGACCCTGGCAACCCTCAGCGCGGCGTGGGCGGTGACCGCCGCGGCAGCCATCGCGCCTATCGTCAACGCGCTCCGATTCGTCAGCTGACATGCCACCACAGGCACCGGCCGACCGCACTACGCGCCCGCACCATCAGCGTCCTTCCCCTAAGGAACCCTTTGTCCCAAGCATCCACACCGATTAGTACCGTTCTGATAACCGGTGGCGCGGGTTTCATCGGCAGCCACACCTGCGTCGAACTGCTTCAACAGGGCTACGACGTCGTCGTCATCGACGACTACAGCAACTCCTCGCCCGCGGCATTCGACCGGATCAGCAAGGTGGCCAACAGGGATGTCCGGGCGACGTACCAGGGCGACGTCCGTGATCGGACCTTCCTCGCGCAGATTTTCGCCGATCACCCAATCGAGGCTGTCATTCATTTCGCCGCGAAGAAGGCCGTCGGTGAGTCGGTGCAGCTTCCCCTGGAGTACTACGACATCAACGTCGGTGGCACCGTCTCGGTGCTGGCCACCATGCGCGATGCCGGCGTGCACAACCTGGTGTTCTCCTCCTCGTGCTCCCTGTATGGGAATGCCCGGCCGGTACCGCTCGACGAGAGCGAGCCGCTGAACCCCACCAACCCTTATGCTCGCTCCAAGTTGATGTGCGAACAGATTCTGGCGGACGCGTGCATTCGTCATCCCGAGCTCAGCGTGATTGCGTTGCGCTATTTCAACCCGGTAGGCGCCCACCGGTCCGGCCTCCTCGGTGAGGACCCGCGTGGCATCCCCAGCAACGTCCTTCCCTACATGGCTCAGGTTGCGGTCGGTCGATTGCCGCATCTCATCGTCTATGGAGACGACTACGCCACAGTGGACGGCACCGGTGTCCGCGACTACATCCACGTCGTCGACGTAGCGGATGCTCACCGCGTCGCCCTCGAGCACTTCGGGGACGCGCCTGGTATGCAGCAGTTCAACCTCGGCACCGGCGTGGGAACCTCCGTACTGGAGCTTGCAGCTTCCTTCGCCGCTGCGAGCGGACAGGACATTCCGCTGCGTATCGCCGCACGAAGAGCCGGAGACGTCGACGCGCTGATTGCCGACCCAGGCCGGGTGCGGTCCGCCTGGGGTTGGTACACGCACCACGATCTGACCGAGATATGCCGCGACGCGTGGCAGTTCCAACAACGCAATCCCAACGGTTACGACGCCTGAACCGGCTGGCCGGTCGATCAGCCAAGAGACCGAGCTGATCGGGCGCCTGACTAGAGTGCGTGCGCACCCAGTGCCGGTGCGGTAGCACTCTGGACGGCGGTCCCGAAAAGGTCGGAGACGGCGGGCGCCAGGGTGGTGAGAGCCGGTGTCGAGCCGATCGCAGCTGCCCGAACCGGCGATGACGCGGTCAGCGTGAGACCGTTGATGCCCGCCACGTCCGTCGGAGAACGGTCACCATCGTCGGCTACCAGCACAACTCGCGGATCGAGCAGTCGGGGGTCGACAGTCGTCCCGGTGGCCAGCCTGCCGAGGCGCTCCTGCGCGGTTCCTGCGCGGAAGGCGGTCAGCGAGGTGTGGCTCTGAGAGTTCCAACTGATCAACCAAGGTCGGCCCGCGGCGAAGTAGTCATTGCGGCGCAATGCAACTGCACCTGCCGTCAGCCCCTCGGCCTGCACCAGGGCGCCGGCACCGTCAGATTCCAGGACATTGTTGGTGATCGTGGCAGCGGAAATTCCGGTCTGGAGGCGGAGTGCAGGCGGCTTCTGACCGTAGTACGACCGCGCGATGACGGTGTTGTGGTCCACCGCGATTCGGGTCAGCGGCCCCCAGACGGTGATCTCGCCCAGCCACCCGAGGCGTCGGCCGTTCCCCACACTGGCGTTGTAGCGCACCACGTTGTCGTGATGCGCACCGTTGTCCTGTGCGGTGTAGATCAGGAAACCCGCCCCGTCGTTGTGGAACGAAAGATTGTTCTGCAGCACCGAGTTGCTGACGTTCTGGTCCAGGTCGAAGCCATCGCCGTCGGCCCTGCCGCCGGTGCGGTTGGAATCGGCGATGCTGCGCTGAATCGTGACAGAATCCGAGTCGTAGGTCCAGATGCCGACAGGCCCCTCGGGGGCGTTGCAGAGATCACCATTCTCGTTCGCCCGAGAACGGTCGACCACGGCGCCGCGGACCGACCCCAGCACGATGCCGTGCCCTGAATTGGTCACCAGGTTCGACGCATCGCCCCGGTTTCGGTAGGCATGCACTCGTTGAACCCGGACTTGTTCGTGCGCGTAGGTGGGATGTTGTGCGTTGAACGTCGGCCCGTAGAAGGTCAGGCCCGCATGGACGTTGTCGTGCACCACGGCGTCGGAGACCACGACATCGCGGAACCCGCTGGCCGAGCGACCACCACCGACCGCGATCCCGGCGAAGAATCCCGACACTTCAATGCGTTCGATGCTCAGTCCGCCGAGTTTGACGTCGCCCTCCAAATCGTTGTAGGCGTTCACTCCGGACACCCCCCGGCTGCCCGGGTTGCCCAGCAGATTCAGATCCCTGATGTCCACGCCGGCCGTGTTGTGCACGACGATTGCCGAATCGTCACTCGGGGCGATGGTGGCCCGGCCTGGCCCGTACGAGCCGATACGCACCGGCAACGCTGCTGACCCGGCCTCACCGGCCGTCACCCGCATCGTCCCCGCGAATCGCGATCCACCCAGCAACAGCACGGAGTCGCCCGGACGCAGTACCTGCTGGTTGACCCGATCGATCGTGCGCCATGGCGTTGCTGTCGACGTTCCGCTGGCGCCGTCACTCCCGGACGGACTCACGTAGAACACCGCCTCACCGAACGCAGCCGCCGCCGCCTCGTCGGACGGGGCCATGAGCGGAACGCCGACAGTCGAAGCCGCGACCGCGAGGACGGCCGCCGTCGCAATGATGGAAAGGGATCGTGAGCGCATTGTGACAGTGTGTCAGTGTTTGATTACTCTCAGTCTCCCCGATCCGGTCGACTATTATCACTGTCGGTGAGCGCGACGCCCGAGTCGGCAATGGCCCGACAGCCCAGCTTCACGGCTGAGGCTGTACCGGGGGTGTGGTCGTCACGATCAGGATGGGGTTTCATGCGGCGACGGGATTTCATGAGGCTGTCGTCGGCCACCGTGGCGGGGGCGGCAGGCGTGAACGCCTGTTCCAAAACTCCAGAGCTGACACCGGCGCCCGCGGTCCCGCCGTGGCGGGGAGCCGACATCTCGTTCACGCTGCAAGAGGAAGCAATCGGGACGAAGGTACGCGGCGTTGCCGGCGACCCCCACCGGCCCATCGAACACATCCTGGCCGACTTCGGAGCCACGATGGCCCGGCTTCGGGTCTGGGTGGACCCACCGCCTGGATACAGCGACCAGGCAATGCTGCTCGCCCTCGCCCGGCGCGTGCACGCTGCGGGGCTGGAACTGTTGCTCGATGTGCACTACTCCGATTTTTGGGCCGATCCCAGCGCCCAGGGGACCCCGAGGGCTTGGACAGGCCAGCCGTTCCACCAGCTGACGCAGACCGTCCTGGACTACAGCCGGGATGTTGTGGGCTCGCTTGTTTCGCAGGGCACGCCACCGCGGATCGTCCAGATCGGTAACGAGGTGAGCAACGGGATGTTGTGGCCCGCCGGCCGGGTGCACGGCCCCCGGGAGACCGCCTACTGGTCCGACTTCACCACCCTGCTCAAAGCCGGCATCAGCGGAGTGCGAGCGGCATCGCCGGGCGCACTCACCATGCTGCACGTCGAATGCACACAGCCGACCGCAACCGGTGTCTCAACGGTGCGTTCCATCCTCGACGACGACGTCGACATCGACGTTCTCGGGATCAGCTACTACCCGTTCTGGCACGGCCCGCTCGACGCTCTACGAGACATGCTCCACGAGCTCGAGAAACAGTTCGGCAGGGATCTGATGGTGGTCGAGACGGCGTACCCCTGGACCCTCGACCGCGACCTCGAGACGGAGATCATCGTCAGCACCCGCTCCTGCCTACCGGAACCGGATCGGTTCCCACCCACCCCCGAAGGTCAAGCGGCCTACTTCGCAGCGCTCAAAGCGGTCATCGCAGGGGTGCCCCGCCGCCGCGGTATCGGCTTTCTGGACTGGGAACCGGGCTACCTGTCGGGCGTGGGCGCCCATCCAGGCCAGGGGAACCCCTACACCAACCTGACCATGTTCGACAACGCTGGCGGCGGGCTTCCCGCCCTCGGCGTCTTCGCCGACACACTGTGACGCATGCGGGGGCGCCGTGACTGCCACCCGCTCCGTGTCAACCTGCGGCGTGCGTCGGCCTCGTGGAGAGGTGGGCTCGTAAGGTTGAGTGGACAACTTCGGAGAGTGCGCGTTTCGAGCAGCGGAGAGCTCCAAGCAGCTCTCGCCGCCCCCAATGCGGTCGTCATGAGTGGGTATGGTCCGGAGGCACGTGTTTCGGGGAGCGGAGCAGGCGGCGAGCACCCGGGAGCCAAGCCGCCCCGCTCGTGAACTCGGCATCGAACGAACGAGTCCCACCTTGCACCAGCAGTCCTGTCCGATCCCGCGCGCACCCGTCACCCCACGAGTTTTCCGGCGGCGTCCGACAGCGAGGTGACCGTCCACGTGGGTGGGGTGAAGTAGGCGGGATAGCGCGACCCGTTCCGATTGAGCCACACGGTCCGCAGCCCCGCCCGGGCGGCGCCGTCGATGTCCCACGGGTGTACGGCGATCAGCACCATCTGCTCCGGCTGCACCCCGCAGGTGGTGGCGGCGTAGGCGTACGAGGCGGGGGCGGGCTTCCACGCCCCAGCATCCTCCACCGAAAGCAGCCGCTCGAAGAGTTCCCGGATACCGGCGTTCGCGAAGAGCTGCTCGGCGACCTGCGTGGACCCGTTGGTCAAGGTGATCAGGCGGAGTCCGGCAGCCCGTAGGGTTCGTGCACCTTCGACGACGTCTGGATGCACACCGAGCGAACCGAACCCCGCCATCACGTGGTCGACCGCGTCGTTCACGTCCCGGTCGATGTCCAGGCCGGTGAGCAGCACGCGAAGCGCTTCGGAACCGACGGTCGCGAATTTCTCGGTGGCGCCCGCTGCGGCGAGGGCGAAGCCGTCACGCAGCAGCGTGGCGAACCAGAGTTTTGCCAGTTGCGGCGGCGCTCCGATCTGGACGAAGCGCTCGGCCATCGGACTCATGTCCGACAGAGTCTCGTTGACGTCGAAAACCACCACGGTGGGCTGCTGAAGCATCTCCGCGACCTTTCAGTTCTGACCCGTCCCACGAGGACCGGGACAAACGGTGTGTCGGACCCTCCGCGCACGCGCGTCGATCGACCTCGGCGAAACGGCTCCGCCCCAGGACCATATCGCCGGTGCGTGCACCCATGGCAATGATGTGTGATGCCCTCGTCGGATGGCTGCCCAGGTGATGACGGGTCCAGGTCCGGACGGGAGCATTGCGGGCCGGTGTTCGGGGCCCGAACTCGGCTCGGTGCGGTGGACAGGTGTCAGCAACCCCAATCCGCCGCCGTGGGGCACCCGGCCCGGCGCGGGTCACGGGGCTCGTCGGATCTGACCATCCGGCCGGCGAGGGGCACGGCATGCACGACCGGGACGGGAGGCCCCCTGCGGCCGGCCGCGACGCGAGCTGCGCAGCCGGTCGACGAGCGGCCGACGAACCGGTGATCACCCGCTGGGGATCACGCGCGATGCGTCACCACCGCGGGCTCCCGGATCCGGCCGGCGAGCACCGCCACCGCAAGGCCGGCCACGACGGTGACGCCCAACGCGACCCGCAGGCCGGTCAGTCCGGCCAGCGCGCCGATCAGCGGCGGACCGATCAGGAACGCCGGCCACTGGCCGAACGAGACGATCGACACCCCACGGCCGGGGGCCAGGTCCGGCTGGTTGCCGGCCAGACCGATGACGGTGGGCACCAGGCATGCGCACCCGACACCGAGCAGCGCGAACCCCACGAAGGCGCTCCACGTGGTGCCGACGCCCAGGCCCACCGCCATCCCGGCGGCGGCGGTGAGAGCAGACGCGCGGATGAAGTGGACCGGGCCCCACCGGCCGACGACGCGGTCACCGAAGAGCCGGGAGCCGACCATCGCGATCGAGTACGAGCTGAGCACCAGGGCGCCGATGCCGGCCCCGGCGCCGACGGTCACCGCTCCGTACTGGGCGCTCCACTGCACCGCGGCCCCTTCGCTGATCGAGGACAGGAGCGCGACGGCGGCCAGCAGTGCGAGCTGTGGCGTCAGGGTGCGCGGACCCTTCGTCTTCGCTGCCCGGACCGGTGGGGTAGCAGGACGGTCGTGAGGGATCCAGCGCTGGGTAGCGGCAAAGGCGATCAGCATCACCAGGGCGGTCGGCAGCAACTGCTGCACCGGGCTGATCCCGAGACCCGCCGCGGCAGCGCCGATCCCGGCCCCACTGAGCTGCCCGAGACTGAAGCAGGCGTGGAAGGTCGACATGATGCGCCGGTGGTGGTGCCGCTCCACCAGCACGGCCAGGGCGTTCATCGGTGTCACCACGAGGCCTGTCGAGATGCCCTGCAGCAGCAGGAATGTCACCAACACCAGGACGTGATGGGAGGCGGTGGTGGCCGGCACCACGAGCAGTACGAGCAGCCCACCCACCAGCGCGAGCAGCCGCGACCCCGTCCGCGGGATCAGCTTCGCGACCACGATCAGCGCCGTCAAGGTGCCGAGCGGCGCCGCCAGCAGGATCAATCCCCACTGAGCGTCGTCCACCACGACCTGGGCGCGCACACCCGGGATGCGTGCGGCCCAGCTGCCGACCATCAGGCCCACCAGCAGGAACAAGGTGCTGACCGCGAGACGGGCACGGCTGTTCGACGTCACTCCCAGCATGCTGCCCGTAACGCGGCGGGTCGACACCCCTTGCTGCGTCCGCCCCGGACCGGACGGACGGGGGTTCACGTGGGTGGCGGTGGGATGCGGCGCTTGCTGAGACCGGCAGCGACCGGCGCGGTACCCGGAGGTGGGTGTTGGACGCTCGTCCGGGCCGGATCCGGCAGCGAATCAGCGCACGTCGGGCCGCCCCGCCGGCCGGGCTCCTGAACCGGCTCAGCGCGGGGCGTTCCCCGTCGGCCTCGCCCTGGAAGTCGGCGACGAGGTCCGGTCGGGTGCGATCAGCACGTCGGTCAGCCGCCGTCACGCGACGACCCTGCGACGAACTGCACCGACTGGCCCGGCCTCAGTTGCGCGGCCTGGTCGATCGCCGCATCGGTCAGCACGGCGACGACCGGGTAGCCACCGGTGGTGGGGTGATCCCGCAGGAACACCACCGGCTGACCCGACGGCGGCACCTGGACCGCACCGGCGACGAGCGGCACGCTGGGCAGCTCGGTGGTGCCGATGGCTCCCAGCGGGATGCCCGCCAGCCGCAGCCCGACCCGGTTCGACTGTGGGCTCACCTGCCAGGTCTGCGAGGTGAAGGCGGTCAGCGCGCCAGGCGGCAGCCGCTCCGGGTGTGGGCCCCCGGTCACGGTCAGCGGCACCGCCGGCAGGGCTGGTGACGCCACGACCGTCGGCCGCGGCACGGCTCCCGGCGCCTCCCCGACCGGCAGCCAGCTGCCCTTCGCCAACGGCGGGGGCCCCAGACCGGACAGCAGGTCGGTCGAGCGGCTGTCCAGCACCGGCGGCACCCCCAGGCCGCCGCGCACTGCGAGGTAGCTGCGCAGCCCGGTCGCGGGAGTGCCGAGCTCGAGGACGTCGCCGTCGAGGAGCGGGAACGGCGATCCCGGTGGTACCGAGGTCGATCCGTCCGGGCGGCGCACCGTCAACGACGTCGGCGCGCCGGTGATCGCGACGAGCTGCGCGCCGGCTGCTCGTACCCGCAGCCCACCCAACGTCGTCTCGACCACGGCAGCCCCCGCCGGGTTGCCCACCAGCTGGTTCGCCAGCGCGTACGCCGCCTGATCGGCCGCCCCCGAGCGGGTCACACCGAGCGCGGCGTGACCGGGGCGACCCCCGTCCTGCACGGTGCTCAGAATCCCCGGACGCACCACCTCGAGGCCGTACCCACCCGGCACCGGCCCGGACGGCGGCTCCACCGGGGGCGCCGGTTCGGCGAGCACGTCGACCGCCCGGAACCGCACTCCGAGCCCCGGGCGCAGCAGGGCCGGCGACTCGCGGTCGAGGTCCCACAGCGGCGCCGCGGTCCGGCCGATCAGCTGCCAGCCACCCGGCGACGCACGGGGGTAGATGCCGCTGTAGGGGCCGGCCAGACCGACCGACCCGGCGGGGACGCGGGTACGGGGAGAGTCGCGGCGCGGCACCGTCAGTCGGTCGTCGCCGACGAGGTAGCCGAAGCCGGGGGCGAACCCACCGAAGGCCACCGTCCAGAGCTGTCCGGTGTGGGCCGCGACGACACCGTCGGCGCCGAGACCGGTCAGCGCCCCGACCTCGTCGAGATCGTCGCCGTCGTAGACCACGTCGACGTCCACGACCTCGGAGCGACGCGCATCGACAGGAGCGGCGAGCGGCAGTGCGGTCAGCTCGCGGATCAGCTCGGACGGGTCCGCGCGGTCGTGCCCCACCAGCAGCGTCGCCGCTCCCGGCACCAGCTCTGTCCGGCCGGTCAGCGGCCGGTCGGACAGCATCGCCGCCAGTCCGAGAACGTCTTCACCATCGGCGATGTCGATCAGGACCGCGCGATCGCCGAAGGGACGCACCCGCCGGTCAGCCACCGTCGGCAGCCAGGAACGGGCCGAGTCGCACGTCGACCGCCCGCAACGCGTCGCGCACCGCACGGGCCATGGTCACCGCGCCGGGGGTGTCCCCGTGCACGCAGATCGACTGCGCGTGCACGGCGACGGGATGGCCGTCGATGTCCTCCACCACGCCGTCGAGCACCATCCGGACGACCCGGGCGGCGACGGCTGCCGGGTCGTGCAGCACCGCCCCGTCCCTGCCTCGGGCCACCAGCGTCCCCTCCGCGGTGTAGGCCCGGTCGGCGAACGCCTCCGTGACCGTGGGCAGCCCGGCCTCGGCCGCGAGCGCCAGGAAGCGCGATCCCGGCAGCCCGAGCACCGGGAGGCCACCCGGCCAGGCGGCGACCGCCGACACCACCGCGGCCGCCTGCTCCTCGTGGTGCACGATCGTGTTGTACAGGGCCCCATGCGGTTTCACGTAGGCCACGCGGCCGCCGACGGAGCGGGCCAGCCCGTCCAGGGCCCCGATCTGATACAGCACGTCGGCCCGCAGGACAGCCGGCTCCACGTCGATGAACCGCCGTCCGAAGCCGACGAGGTCGTGGTAGCCGACCTGCGCACCGACGACCACCCCGCGCTCGACGGCGGCCTGAATGGTGCGCAGCAGCGTCAGCGGGTCGCCGGCGTGGAAACCGCAGGCGATGTTCGCGCTGGTGACCAGGTCGAGCATGGCGGCGTCGTCGCCGAGGGCCCAGGCGCCGTAGCCCTCGCCCAGGTCGCTGTTGAGGTCGATGTGCACCTGCGGTCAGCTGTCGATGCTGGACATGTCCGGGTAGCGCTCCCCCGCCACTGCGGAGCGCGGCACCGCCGCTTCGAGGGCGGCGAGATCGTCGGTGGACAGCGTGATGTCGGCAGCGGCCACGTTCTCCTCCAGATAGGTGACCCGCTTGGTGCCGGGGATCGGCACCACGTCTTCGCCCTGCGCCAGCACCCAGGCGAGCGCGAGCTGCCCGGCGGTGACCCCCTTCTCGTCGGCGAGGGACCGGACGGCGGCGACCAGCGCCAGGTTCTGCTCGAGAGCGTCGCCGGTGAACCGGGGATTGCGGCGCCGGAAATCGTCCGGGGCGAGGTCGGCGGTGGAGGTGATGGCCCCCGTCAGCATGCCGCGGCCCAGCGGTGCGTACGGCACCAGACCGGTGCCGAGATCGCGGAGCAACGGGAGGATGTCGTCCTCGACGTGGCGGGTCCAGAGCGAGTACTCGGTCTGCAGGGCGGTGATCGGGTGCACCGCGGCGGCGTGCCGGATGGTGGCCGCCGACGCTTCGGAGAGGCCGATGGCCCGGATCTTGCCGGCGGCCACGAGCTCGGCCATCGCGCCCACGGTGTCCTCGATGGGCACCGACTTGTCGACGCGGTGCTGGTAGTAGAGGTCGATGTGGTCGACGCCGAGCCGGGCCAGGCTCGCGTCGCAGGCGGCGTGCACGTAGGCCGGGCTGCCGTCGATGCGGCGGGCGGTCGGGTTGTCGGGATCGCGGACGTTGCCGAACTTGGTGGCCACGACGACCTCGTCGCGGCGGCCGGCGATGGCCCGCCCGACCAGTTCCTCGTTGACGAACGGGCCGTACATGTCGGCGGTGTCGAGCAGGGTGACGCCCAGGTCGAGAGCGCGCCGGATGGTGGCGGTGGAGGTGGCGTCGTCGTGGTCGCCGTAGAACTCGGACATGCCCATGCAGCCGAGGCCCATCGTGGAGACGACGAGCGCTGCGTCGCCGGTACCGAGGGTGCGCGTGGAGAGAGTCATGGCTCGATTGTTCACCTACCGGTCGGCAGCCCCGCTTTCGGCGGCCGGGCTCGCCGAAACGAACAGTTCGGCACCGGCTCAAGCGCCTCAACGAGCAGTTCGGCACCGGCCCCCGGCCCCCTCACTCCCCTTCGGCGCGTCCGATCAGCGCCTCGTCCCGGGCGACGACGCCGAACGAGACGTCGTCCGGCCGCGAACCGGTGAGCAGCCAGTCGGCGGCGACCCGGGCCCGGCGGCGCAGGGTCGGCATGGCCAGCAGGTGGTAGCCGCGGGTGACGAGCTTGGCCGGCCGGCCCTTCAGCCTGATGCCGAGCGGAGTGGCGGCGGCGTCCGGACCACCGAGGTCCACCACCAGGCCGAGGTCGTGGTGTCTGTACGGCGTCACCCGGCCGCCGGCGAGATCCGCCCGGATGTTGCGGGCCGCCGCGCTCGCCTGCCGGGTGGCGTGCTGCGCGGTCGGTGGGCACAGCGGACGGTGACCGTCGTCGTCCAGCGGCTTGGTCAGGTCGGGTACCGCCGCGGCGTCGCCGATCGCGAACACCTCGGGGTGGCCGGGCACCCGCAGGTCGGCGTCGACCACCAGCCGGCCCTTCACCGTCGCCAGGTCGAGGGTGCCGATCAGCGGGTGGGCGGTCACCCCGGCACACCAGACGACGGTGCTGCAGGCCAGCCGCGTCCCGTCGGTCAACGTGACGTGGTCATCGGTCACCGCGTCGACGCTGACGCCCAGCCGCACGTCGACCCCGCGCCGCCGCAACAGCGTGAGCGCATCGGCGCCGAGGCTCTCGCCGAGCTCGGGCATCACCGCCGTCGCCACGTCCACCAGCAACCAATGGGCCTCGGACGGGTCGAGTCCCTCCCGGTCGGCCAGCAGTCTGCGGGTCAACCGGGCCATCTGCGCGGTCAGCTCGGTACCCGCGTAGCCGGCCCCGACGACGACGAAGGTCAGGGCGGCGGTGCGGGCCGGTCCGGCCGGCAGCACCGCCGCCAGCTCCACCCGGCCCAGCACGTGATCCCGCAGGTACAGCGCCTCGGTGACGGTCTTCAGTCCGATGGCGTGCTCGGCCAGACCCGGGATCTCCAGCATCCGGGTCACCCCGCCCGGCGCGAGAAGCAGCCGGTCGTAGCCGATCTCATGGTCGGCGTCGTCCGGACCGGTGAAATGCACGACCCGGCGGTCGAGGTCGACGTGATGCACCCGGCCGCGGACCACCCGGACGGCGCCGAGCGTGCCGGTCAACGGCACGACCGCCGACCTCGGATCGACCGCACCGACCGCCACATCGGGCAGCAGCGGCGCGTAGAGCATGCCGTCGGTGGCCGACAGCAGGGTCACGTCGAGCTCCGACCGGCGCAGCGCCCGCGCCGCTGTGTACCCACCGAAGCCCGAGCCCACGATGACCACCCGCGGCCGGGTCCCGTGGTCCTGTCGCACCATGCCGTCCTCGCCTCCGATGTCCCGTCCCCGCTCCGGTACCCCGATGGACACCCGATGAACGCGGTTGACGGCGCCGACCACACCGACCACTGTGGGCGGACCAGCTGTCCCGCCGCCCCGGAGGACCGATTGAGCACCGCCGCGCGCAGGCCGGGAGGGGCCGGGTGAGCCCGGCCGTCGTCGCCCTCGGACTGTTCGCCGCCGTCCTGCACGCGTCGTGGAACGCATTGCTGCGCAGCGGGTCCGATCGCCTGTGGACCATCACCGTGATGAGCCTGACGATGGCCGTCGTCGCGGTGCCGTTCCTGTTCGTGTTCCCGGTGCCGCCGGCCGGGGCGTGGCCGTTGCTGGCGGCGTCCGCGCTGGTCCAGGTCGGCTACAGCGTCTTCCTGGTCGCCGCCTACGCACACGGCGACCTCGGGCAGGTCTACCCGGTGGTCCGCGGCAGCGTCCCGATCCTGGTGACGGTGGGCGGCTTCGCGTTCCTGGGCGAGCGGCTGGACGGCCGGTCGGTGACCGGGGTCGCGCTGATCGCGCTCGGCATCATGGGCCTCACCCTCGGGAAGGGCCGGGCGTCGGCCCGCTCGCTGGGGTACGCCTTCGCCGCCGGCGTCACCATCGCCGTCTACAACACCCTCGACGCCCTCGGGGTGCGCACCGCCGGGAACGCCGGCAGCTACACCGCCTGGGTCTTCCTGCTCTGGGGTGCGGCGATGACCGTGACCTACACGGCGATGCGGGGCCGGCTGCGCTTCGACGTCCGGGTCCCGGCGAGCCGCCGGGCGGTCGCGGGCGGCTTCGTGTCGCTGCTCGCCTACGCCGCCGTGATCGGTGGCTTCGCGCTCGGACCGGCCGGACCGGTGACCGCACTGCGCGAGACGAGCGTCGTGGTGGCGCTGGTGATCGGCCGGTTCCTGCTCGGTGAGACCCTCACGCGCACCCGGATCCTCGCCTGCACCGTGGTCGCGGCGGGCGCGATGGTGCTGGTGCTGTGAGGCGTCAGAGTGCGGCGAACACCGCCCGGGTGCTCGCCGCGGCCGCCGCCAGCGCCTCGTCGAGCGGCCGCGCCCGGTAGGCGTCGGACAGCATCTCCACGCCCCACGGGCCGGCGAATCCGCCGTCGGCGAGCACCCGGATGAACCCAGCCACGTCGAACCCACCGTGGCCCGGCAGCTCCCGTCGCCGGATGGTGTCCTCGAAGGCGTGCCCCCGTGCCGCACCCGCGTCGTTGAGCTCCACCACGAAGACCGATCCGGCCGGCAGCGCCGCCAGGTCGCCCAGCGTCGACGGACCCCGCTCCAGGTGCCAGATGTCGACGGTCAGGCCCGCCGCCGGGTGATCGGCGGCGGTGATCAGCTCGCCGGCCAGCCGGAAGTCGGCGACGTTGGAGAACGGCAGCGGCTCCAAGGCGATCCGGCTGCCGACGTCCGCGGCCTGACCGGCCAGGGTGTGCAGTTCGGCCGCCCAGCGCGACACGTCGACCGGCGGCGGCATCGGTGAGTCGTCCAGCACGACATCGGGTCCGACCTTGATGGAGCGCGCCCCGAGGATTTCCGCCGCGTGCAGCAGCCGGCCGCGGACGGCGTCGGACTCCCGACGCCGTTCGCCCACCGTCCACCATTCCGCCAGCAGCTCCACCTCACGGTGCACGATGCCGAGATCGTCCAGCAGCACGGCGAACTCGGCCAACGGCAGGGTCGCCGCCGCGAGATCACCGATGGTCACGCCGATCCCGGTGAACCCCGCCCGGGCCACGGCCTCGGCGCGCATCCGGAGGTCGTACGGGCTGAGGTGCTCGCCCGGCAGCGGTAGCGCCCCGGCGTGCGTCCAGCAGGTGGCGAGCAGTTCGACCGGCACGGTCACGCGGTGGCAGCCTTGTGCACCGCGGCGGCGACCGCGGGGGCGACGTCGGCGTCGAAGACGGACGGCACGATGTAGTTCGCGTTCAGCTCAGCCGGCTGGACGCAGTCGGCGATCGCGGTGGCCGCGGCGATCATCGCCTCGTCGGTGATGGCATGGGTGCCCGCGTCGAGCATCCCGCGGAAGAAGCCCGGGAAGGCGAGCACGTTGTTGATCTGGTTCGGGTAGTCCGACCGGCCGGTCGCCACGATGGCGGCGTGCTGGGCGGCGGCGAACGGATCGACCTCCGGATCGGGATTGGCCAGCGCGAACACGATCGCCGCGGGCGCCATCGTGGCGATGTCGTCACCGGTCAGCAGGTTCGGCGCGCTGACCCCGATGAACACGTCGGCGCCCTCGAGCACCTCGACGAGGGTGCCCTGCCGGCCGCGCGGATTCGTGTGGTCGGCGATCCACCGGCGGAACTCGTCCAGGTTCGCGTTGTCCGGCCGGACCGCGCCGTGCCGGTCGCAGCCGATGATGTCGCCGTACCCCTGCGCCGACAACAGCCGGATGATCGCGTGCCCGGCCGCGCCGACCCCGCTGACGACGACCTTCACGTCGGCCGGCGCCTTGCCCACCACCTTCATCGCGTTCGTCAGCGCAGCCAGCACCACGATGGCGGTACCGTGCTGGTCGTCGTGGAACACCGGAATGTCCAACAGGTCCCGCAACCGCCGCTCGATCTCGAAGCAACGCGGCGCCGAGATGTCCTCCAGGTTGATGCCGCCGTACACCGGCGCGATCGCCCTGACGATCTCAACAATCTGATCAACGTCCTTGGTGTCCAGGCAGACCGGCCACGCGTCGACGTCGCCGAACTGCTTGAACAGCGCCGCCTTGCCCTCCATCACCGGAAGCGCTGCGGCCGGGCCGATGTCGCCCAGGCCGAGCACGGCGGTGCCGTCGGTGACGACCGCGACGGTGTTGCGCTTGATCGTCAACCGGCGGGCGTCGGCCGGGTTCGCCGCGATGGCCAGGCAGACCCGGGCGACGCCCGGGGTGTACGCGCGGGACAGGTCGTCACGGGTCTTGAGCGAGACCTTGGGCGTGACCTCGATCTTGCCGCCGAGGTGCAGCAGGAAGGTCCGGTCCGACACCTTCCGGACCTCGAAACCGGCCAGCGCCCGGATCGTCTCGGTGATCTCCTCGGCGTGCTCGGCACTGCGGGCATCGCACGTCACGTCGACGACGATGGTCTCGCGGCTGGACTCCACCACATCGAGGGCGGTCAGCGACCCGCCGGCCTCGATCACCGCCGACGCCAGCTGCGCGGTGGCGCCGATGACCGGCGGCGCCGCGACCCGGATCGTGATCGAGTAGCCGGGACTGGTCGAGGCCATGTGCGCTCCAAGGGTGACGTCATCGTCGGGACGGATCGCCGCTGATCTTTCCCGCCCCGGCTCCGCGCTGCCACCTCCGACCCGCAGGAATGGGCGAGATCACGCCACCCGCCGTCAGCAGTCGGCTCAGGTCCCGCAGAACGTCCGGTACTCGACGTCCACCGGCGACGGCGCGGCGTACCGCTCGAGCCCGGGGCGCTCGTCGAACGGCCGGGTCACCGCGTCCAGCAGTGCGCGGAGCGGCTCGAGATCCCCCTCGGTCGCGGCGGCGAGCGCCTCCTCGACGAGGTGGTTGCGCGGGATGTACGCCGGGTTCGTCCGGTCCATCGACCCCGGGTCAGGGTTCAGCGCACGCCACCGGTCGAGCCAGGCGTCGAAGCCGGCGAGATCGACGAACAGTTCACGCACCGGCTCGGCGTCCCCCCGGACCGCGCCCGAGAGCCGCCGGAAGAACCAGGTGTGGTCGACGTGGCTCTGCTCGAGGGCGGTGAACAGCTCGTCCACCACCGGCGCGGTCGCCCCCTCGGGGAGCTCGCCGGCCAGCCCCAGCTTGGCCCGCGCACCCGCCGACCAGGCGACGCTGTACCGCTCGCGGAACGCGCCGAGGGACGCGACCGCCAGTTCCACGGCGGTGTCGGGGTTGTCGTCGATCAACGGCAGCAGGGACTCTGCGAACCGGGCCAGGTTCCACTCCGCGATCACCGGCTGGTTGCGGTAGGCGTACCGGCCACCGGTGTCGATGGAGCTGAAACTGGCTGTCGGGTCGAACACGTCGAGGAACGCACACGGGCCGTAGTCGATGGTCTCGCCGGAGATCGTCATGTTGTCGGTGTTCATCACGCCGTGCACGAAACCGACCAGCATCCAGCGGGCGATCAGCGACGCCTGGACGTCGCGCACCGCCTCGAAGAGCGCCAGGTACGGGTTGTCCGCTGCTGCCGCCGCCGGGTGATGGCGCCGGATCGCGGCGTCCGCGAGCCGGCGGAGCAACGCGTTGTCGCCGGTGCCGCGGGCGTACTGGAAGCTGCCGACCCGCAGATGGCTGGCCGCGACCCGGGCGAGAACCGCACCCGGCAGGACGGTCTCGCGCTGGACGGCCCGTCCGGTGGCCACCACCGCCAGCGACCGGGTGGTCGGGATGCCGAGTGCGTGCATGGCCTCGCTGACGACGTACTCGCGCAGCATCGGCCCGACCACGGCCCGCCCGTCGCCGCCGCGCGAGAACGGCGTCCGTCCCGAGCCCTTCAGGTGCAGGTCGCGGAGGGCGCCGTCGGCGGCGGTGAGCTCGCCGATCAGCAGCGCGCGGCCATCGCCGAGACGGGGCGAGAAGCCGCCGAACTGGTGACCCGCGTACGCCTGCGCCACCGGGGTCGCGCCTCGGGGAACGGCATTGCCGATCAGCAACCGGACCCCATCGGGCGCACGCAGCGCCGTCGACGTCGAGTCCGAGCTCGGCGGCCAGCGGCTCGTTGAGCACCAGCAACGTCGGATCAGGCGCGGCCTCGGCCGTCCACGGCACCGACAACTCGGGGAACGCAGTGGCGAAATCACTGCGAACGGACAGGCCCGGTGCGGAGGTGACGCTCATGCACTCCAGGGTACGGACGGCTGCGGAACCGAGCCCGGCGTCGGGTCCGTCAGGTCCGTCAGGTGAGGAAGCGGAACGTCGGCGAGTCGGGGTCGAGTTTCTCGATCTCCAGGGGACTCTCGGCCATCCGGCGCAGCAACGACGGCAGCCCGTCAGCCGTGCCGAGCTCGATACCGACCAACGCCGGGCCGGTCTCACGGTTGTTCCGCTTGACGTACTCGAACAGTGCGATGTCTTCGTCGGGCCCCAGCACACCGTCGAGGAACCGGCGCAGCGCGCCCGGTTCCTGCGGGAAGTTGACCAGGAAGTAGTGCTTCAGACCGTCGTGCACCAGCGACCGTTCGAGGATCTCGCCGTAGCGCGAGACGTCGTTGTTGCCCCCCGACACCACGCACACCACGGTGCTGCCGGGACGGACCCGCACCACCCCCGGATCGGTCACCGTGCCGAGCGCGGCGCTGGCCAGTGCACCCGCGGGCTCGGCGATGATGCCCTCGGTCTGGTACAGCGCGAGCATCTCGGTGCAGATGGCGCCCTCCTCGACGGTCATCACCTCCACCCCGGCGTCGGCGACGATCCGGTAGGTGACCGCACCGACCCGTCGGACGGCGGCACCGTCGACGAACGGGTCGATGGCGGCCAGCGTCACCGGCTCCCCCGCGCGCAGCGCGGCCGTCATCGAAGCCGCTCCGGCGGGTTCGACCCCGACCAGTTCGACCCCCGGTGCGCGTTCCCCCAGGTAGGTGGCCATCCCCGCGGCGAGCCCACCGCCGCCGATCGGCACGATGACCAGGTCCGGCGTGGCGCCCAACTGGTCGAGCAGTTCGCAGGCGACGGTGCCCTGACCGGCGATCGTCCGTGGGTCGTCGAACGGCGCGACCATGGTGGCGCCGGTGGCGTCCGCGTCCGCCTGGGCGGCGGCTGCCGCGTCGTCGTAAGTGGCGCCGATGAGGACCAACTCGACCCAGTCGCCGCCGTGGAAGCGGATCCGGTCGCGCTTCTGCCGCGGGGTGTTGCGGGGCAGGTAGATGCGGCCGAAGATGCCGAGCTCCCGGCAGGCGTAGGCGAACCCCTGGGCGTGGTTGCCGGCACTCGCGCACACCACGCCCGCGTCCCGCTCGGCCCGTCCGAGCCCGCTCATCAGCGTGAACGCGCCACGCAGCTTGTAGGACCGGACGACCTGCAGGTCCTCACGCTTGAGCCAGACCTCGGCGCCGGTCATCGCCGACAACCGCTCACTTCGCTGCAGTGGGGTCTGGACGACGACACCCTCCAGCAGGTGGGCGGCGCGGTCGATGTCGGCGGCGGTCACCACCGGTCCCGGCGGGGCCGACGGGCTCGGCGCGTCGGCGGCGGTCTCGGGCACCGACCCATCGTGCCACCGATCGACGTGACTCCCGGCCGCCGCCGACCGGACGCCGGTCACACCCGGAGCGGCTCAACCGCACACCACCGCTCAGGGAGGTGTTGGATTGCGTTGACCTGACGGCGCCGGTGCCGGACACTGATCCGCGCAGTGCCACGTCGTCGGGGGACGGTATCGCGACGCTGCTCGGGGAACGTAGAGGTCATGGGGGGACGCTGTGCTCGCACCACAACGCCAGGCCAGGATCCTGGAAGAACTGCACCGCGACGGGGGTGTGCGCGTTTCCCGCCTGACGGACATCCTCGGGGTCTCCGACATGACGATCCGCCGCGACCTGGAGGTGATGGCCCGGAAGGGCCTGCTGTCCAAGGTGCACGGCGGCGCCACCGTGGTGGACACGGCGTCGGCGGAGGAGCCGGGCTTCGAGGCCAAGAGCGTGCGCGAGACCGCCGAGAAGCAGGCGATCGCCGCGCGGGCGGCGTCACTGGTGCGGCCGGGGATGGCCATCGCGATCACCGCCGGCACCACGACGTGGACCTTGGCCAACCACCTCGCCGCCATCGCCAACCTGACGGTGGTGACCAACTCGCTCAAGGTCGCCGAGGTCCTGCACGGGCAGGGCCGGCGTGACCTCACTGTGGTGCTCACCGGCGGCATCCGGACGCCGTCGGACGGTCTGGTCGGCCCCATCGCGGTGCACGCCATCCGGTCGCTGCACGTCGACATGGCGATCATGGGCGTGCACGGCATCGACGAGCGCGCCGGCCTGACCACGCCGAACCTGCTCGAGGCGGAGACGAACCGGGCCTTCGTGGACTCGGCGCGGCGGCTCGTGGTGATCGCCGACAACACGAAGTGGGGTGTGGTCGGACTGTCGCAGATCGCCACCCTGGAATCGGTGAGCACCCTGGTCACCGACGACAAGCTCCCGCACGCCGCGGTGACGCTGCTGCGAGAGCGCGTCGGCGAGGTCATCTGCGTGTCCAAGGAGAGCTCGCTCCACCTCAGCGAGGCAGCCGTGTACTGACGCCCCGTGGCTGCGGGCGGGCGTGAAGTGCGACGATTCTCCGGCGATGTCCATCGCCGCCGCGGGGCGGCTCGACGACAGGTGGTGTGCAGGTGCGGGTCCTCGTTCTCGGCGGTGCGGGTTACATCGGTTCGGTGGTGGCGCGGTTCGTCCTCGAGGCGGGTCACCGGGTGACGGTGCTGGACGACCTGTCCACCGGCCACCGCGATGCGGTGCCGGCCGATGTCGACTTCGTCCAGGGCGACATCTCCACCGCCGGTGAGCTGTTCGCCGACGGCGACTACGACGCGGTCATCCATCTGGCGGCCAAGTCCCTGGTCGGCGAATCGGTGGTGAACCCGTCGCTGTACTGGCACACCAACGTCGAGGGCAGCCGCGCCCTGCTGGACGCGATGACGTCGCACGGGGTGCCGCGGCTGGTGTTCTCCTCCACCGCCGCCACCTACGGCGAGCCCGACGAGGTCCCCATCACCGAGGACTTCCCGACGAAGCCGACCAACACCTACGGCGCCACCAAGCTCGCGGTGGACATGATGATCACCGGTGAATGCATCGCCACCGATCTGGCCGCGGTCTCGCTGCGGTACTTCAACGTGGCCGGCGCCTCGCACGGCGCGGGCGAGCGGCATGGCACCGAGACCCACCTCATCCCCATCGCCCTGGAGGCCGTCCTCGGTAAGCGGGACAAGCTGACCGTCTACGGCGACGACTGGCCCACGCCCGACGGCACCCCGCTGCGCGACTACGTCCACGTCGCCGACCTCGCCCGGGCGCACGTGCTCGCGCTGACCGCGGCCGACCCGGGTGAGCACCTGATCTGCAACCTCGGCAACGGGAACGGGTTCTCGGTGCGCGACGTCATCTCCACGGTCGAGAAGGTGACCGGGATGGAGGTTCCGCACGCGATCGGGCCGCGCCGGGCCGGC
Source organism: uncultured Actinomycetota bacterium (assembly GCA_963700115.1). Taxonomy (GTDB): domain Bacteria; phylum Actinomycetota; class Actinomycetes; order Mycobacteriales; family Nakamurellaceae; genus Nakamurella. The sequence goes on from OY969473.1 coordinate 3,720,701, forward strand.
GACCCCACCCGCCTGGTCGCCTCTGCCGCCCGCGCGAAGGAGCGGCTGGGCTGGGAGCCGGAACTGGATCTCGAGGCGATGGTCTCCGATGCCTGGGCGTTCCTGCAGAGCCGCCAGCAGGCTTGACCCAGTCCGCCGGGACCCGGCCCGCAGCGCTGGGTCCCACGACGTCGGTGCGCACGGAACGGTCTGCGGCGTCACGAACCTCTCGGTGAACACATCGAAGATGCCGGCGGGACTGCACACGCTCCCCGGCCCGGTGGGGTTGCGCCCGCCCGTGGTCATGCTCTCTTCCGGCTGGTGCGGCCGTTACCGTTGGTCCCGAGACGACGACGCCTGCGACAGGGACTCATGTGGCCGACCATCCAGACACTCCGGCATCCGGCGGTGACGTCCATGCGCGCATCCTGGACGCGGCGGTCCGGCTGATCAACCGGGACGGTGTGCCGGCCGCCACGGTGACGGCGATCTGTGTGGAGGCGGAAGTGGACGCCGCGACCTTCGCCACCCGTTTCGGATCCGCCAACGACGTCCTGGTCGAGATCGTGCGTTTCATGAAGGCGGCGTTCGGTACGGCCGTGAACGACACGATGGTGGACGGACTGACCCTGTTCGAGTCCATCCGCGCGGCCCAGCGCTGCTTCGTCGATGTCGTGCACGCCCACCTGGAAACCGAACGAGCACTGATGGCGATCCGGGTCGCCGCCATCGACGATCCCCGCATCGGCGTGCCGGCCGGCTCGGCCGCTTCGCTCCACGACGACCTGATGCTCAACGCGGAGCTGTGGCTGTTCGAAACGGCCCGCCTGCACCGCATCGTCTGGGAGTTGCCGCCGCGGCTGCTCTCGACGTTCGTGTCGGCCAGTCTGACCGGGGTGGCCATGGAGCACCTCGCGGGGCAGGACCTCGAGGTGAGCCGGGAGCTCGTGGATCTGATCGCGCTCGACCTGGCTCGTCATGGTCGCCCGCTGGCAGCGGACAGCCTCTCCTCGGGCTGAGGCCACCCCGACGGAGGCTCCGGGATGTCTGTCCAGGAGCTGGACGTGGTGACGACGGCCCGGCCCCGGGGTGTGGCCACCGCGTCGCGCGGCCACACCTGTGCCCGGGCCGGCGCCCGCGCCGAGGGTCCTCGGCTGGGCGCGGGGGGCGGACCGACCGACGCGGCCCCGAACGGCGTGACCCGCGTCACTCGCGGCGTAATCTGGCGACATGTGGGCACCTGGCGGCGCGGTGGCGCCGGCGGTCGCCGTTGCGGTCCCTGTTCCCGACGCCGGGTCGGGTCCGACCCGAGGCAGGCTCTTCGGGCTGACCCTGCTCGCCCTCGCCGTCGCTGCCGCACTGGCCGGATCGCACCTGATCGGCGTCGGCATCGTGGGACGGGCCGCCGTTGCCCCGACACCGCTGCCGCCCCCCGTCGGGAGCTGCCTGCAGATCGCCGAGGACGGCACTGCCAGGGTCGTCGGCTGCGACCGACCGCACACCGGGGAACTGGCGATGTCCTGGCGGGCGGGTGTCGCTCCGGTCGCCGCCGGATCCCTGGTCCGGTATCCGCACTTCAGCGTCACCCGGGCCATCTCCGATCCGCACGTCGACATCCGGTGCATCGGGTGGGCGGAGCGCTACACCGGCTGGGACCGCTACCTCGCCCGCCACGACGACGACTTGTGGCTGGCCCCGCAACCCCTCGCCGTCGGTCGGCTCGTCCGCCCGTCGGTGGACGAGGACGCAGCGGCGCTGACCTGGTCGGGTTGCGCCGTCGTCACCACCGAGTCGTCCTACGTCGGCTCCGTGCGCGAGACCGCGTTCGCGCCCCGCTCCAGGACCACCACCGCCCGTCCCGACGCCGTGTCGGTGTGCCTGCGCACCGGCTCCACCGGGCTGTCGTTCGTCTCCTGCAGCCAGCCGCACGACACCGAGCTCATCGGGTCGGTGAACCTGACCCAGCAGATGATGGCCGGCCGCTCGGTGACGCTGGACCACACCGCTGCCGAGGTGGCCGAGGAGTGCCGCGCCCTGGCCGCCGACCGGATCGGCCGCGACGACCCCACCTTCGGTGGCCGGTTGACGGTCGTGGCCGAGTCCGTCTGGCAGCAGTCGCTGCAGGACCCGAAACCGACGACATCCGCCTGGTTGATCCCGGACTGCCTGGTCCGCGTGAACGGCTCGGGCACCCTCAGCCACAGCCTGCTGGAGTGGGGACAGGGGCCGCTGCCCCCGGTGGCCTGACGGTCAGCGGCGCCTGGTCTCAGGACGTGCGGAGCCAGACGGCGGATTCGCCCGGCAGCGCGCCGTCGATCGGCGCGCTGCCCAGCAGCACCTCGCCGGCCGGCAGCACCGTGGGGCCGGTGCCGAAGTTGACCGCGCACTCCCACCCGTTCGACCGGCGCAGGTGCAGGACCTGCGGATCAGGGTGGACCATCTCGGTGACCTCGTTGTCGTGGGTCTGCAAGGTCCGGCGCAGGGCCAGGGCGGCACGGTACAGCTCGAGCGTCGAGCCCTCGGCCCGGTCCTGGGCCTCGACCGACAGCTCGCCGAACGCCGCCGGCTGCGCGAGCCACCCGGGGCCCGCACCGAAGCCGAAGGACGGGCCGCTCCGCGTCCAGGGCAGTGGCACCCGGCAACCGTCGCGGCCCTTCATGGTGTGACCGGTGCGCTCCCAGATCGGATCCTGCAGGGCGTCCGCCGGCAGGTCGGCGACCTCGAAGAGACCCAGCTCCTCGCCCTGGTAGAGGTAGGCGGACCCGGGCAGCGCCAGCATCAGCAGTGTCGCCGCCGTGGCGCGCCGGAGCCCGGCGGCGCCGTCGATCACGGGGTCGGTGCCGTCCGAGACCAGCCACGCCATCGGGTCCACGCCTGGCGGCAGGGCGAGCCGGGAAGCATGCCGGGGGACGTCGTGACTGGACAGCACCCAGGTCAATCCCCCGTCGGCCCCGGCGTATTCGAACTGGTCCGCCAACGACGTCCGGACAACGGCGGCCACCGTGTCGTGGTCCCACGGCGCCTTGGACAGCGCGAAGTCGAACACCTGACCCAGCTCGTCGGGCCGGGCGTAGAGGTAGTTGCGGAAGCTGGTGGGCGTCCAGGTCTCGGCGACCGCCATCCGCGGCGGGTCGTACTCGTCGAAGACGCGCCGCCAGGAGCGGTAGATCTCATGGAGTCCTTCGCGGTCGTAGAGCGGGTCGCTGCCGTCCAGCGGGAGGGCCGTGTCCAGGGTGGTCTGACTGCGGAGCGGCTCGGTCATGTCCTTGACCAGGGCGTGGGCCACGTCGATCCGGAACCCGTCCACACCGCGGTCCGCCCAGAACCGCAGAGTGCCCTCGAAGTACGCCCGAACGTCCGCGTTGTCCCAGTTCAGGTCCGGCTGCTCACGGGCGAACAGGTGCAGGTACCACTGACCGTCCGGCAGCCGCTCCCAGGCCGAACCCCCGAAGTGCGACACCCAGTCCGACGGCGGCTCCGAACCGTCCTCACCACGGCCGCTCCGGAAGTGGTAGCGGTCGCGGGCGGCCGAACCGGGCGCGGCCGCCAACGCCTCGCGGAACCACGGGTGCCGGTCGGAGGTGTGGTTGGGGACGATGTCGATGAGGATGCGGATGTCCGCGGCATGGGCGGCGGCGATCAGCGTGTCGGCGTCGTCCAGCGTGCCGAGGCGGGGGTCGACGTCGCGGTAGTCGGCGATGTCGTAGCCGCCGTCGGCCAGCGGCGACGGATAGAACGGGGTCAGCCAGAGGGCGTCCACACCGAGGTCGGCGAGGTACGGCAGGCGCGCGGTCAGTCCGGGCAGGTCACCGATCCCGTCGCCGTCGGCGTCGGCGAAGCTGCGTGGGTACACCTGGTACACCACCGCGGTGCGCCACCATTCGGTTCCGTTCATCGGGTGCCCTCCGCGAGGCTCATCATGGGAGCGGGCCGCCGGGTCGCCGGTCGGCTCAGGAGACAGGTGCAGTGGTACCGCGCACGATCAGGCGGGGGTCGACGAACTCGTGCCGTGGCTCCACCTGCGGGTCGGCGATGCGTTCGAGCAACAGCCGGCACGCCATCGCCCCCTGCTCCCGGACGGGCTGCCAGACGGTCGTGAGGTCGAACAGGTACGCGAGGTCGTGGTCGTCGACCCCGATGACCGACAGATCATGGGGCACCCGGATCCCCCGCGACGTGGCCTGGTGGAGGATGCCCATGGCCACCTCGTCGCAGACCGCGAAGATGGCGGTCGGCCGCGGCACCCGGCCGGCGTCGACGGCACTCCACAGCCGTCGGAAGCTCTCCGCACCGCCCTGGGTGGAGAAGCCGGTGATCTCCACGAGCCGTTCGTCGACCTCGACCCCGGCCGCGGACAGCGACCTGCGGTAGCCGGTCAGTCGGTCCGCGGCCGTGGTGAAGCCGTACATCCGGTCCGGGTCCTGCCCGAGGAAGGCGATCGTGCGGTGGCCGAGCGCCAGCAGGTGGTCGGTCGCGGTACTCCCCACGGTCACGTCGTCGACCGAGACGGCCGACACTCCGGGGTATTGACTGCCGAGGGTGACGACCGGTACCCGGAAGTCCGCGAACTGCTCCACCGCGATGGGCACGTTGATCGCGATGACCCCGTCCACCCGCTTGTGGATCGAGCGGCAGGTTGCCCCGGTGCACGTCGGCACTGACAGCCAGGGTCGCCGGGTAGAGGAGCAGGTCGTAGGGGTTCGCGAGAACCTGCGACTGCACGCCCTCGACGGCGGCGGCGAAGAACCACCGTGAGAACCAGGGTGAGATCACTCCGATCGCGCCGGCCCGCCCGGTGGACAGGCTGGCGGCACTCGGGGAGGGAACGTATCCGAGCTGCTCGGCGGCGGCGCGGACGGACGAGCCGGGTGGCCGCGGCCACTCCGGGAATCCCCCGGAGTGCCCGCGACACCGTCGCCGGTGACACGCCCGCCAGGGCGGCCACCTCGGCGATCCCGACCGACTCCATCGTCGACACGGGACCGCCTGTGCTCAGCGCAGCGACCGAGCGGCCATCAGCCCTTGACGCCACCGGCCAGCAGCCCGCGGACGAAATACCGCTGCAGGCTGAGGAACACGATGAGCGGCACGATGATGGAGATGAACGCACCGGAGGACAGCAGCTCCCACTGCGTTCCCTTGCTGCCGGAGAGCTCGGCCACGGCCGCGGTCAGCGGCTTGAGGTTCGGGCTCGGGGCGAACACCAGCGCGACGAGCAGATCGTTCCAGACCCAGAGGAACTGGAAGATCGCGAACGCGGCGATGGCCGGGATGAGCAGCGGCATCAGCACGACGAAGAAGATCTTCACGTGCCCGGCGCCGTCGACCCGGGCGGCTTCGATGATGGAGCGCGGGATCTCGGTCATGAAGTTGTGCAGCAGGAAGATCGCCAGCGGCAGACCGAAGATGGTGTGTGAGATCCAGACCGGCCAGAACGAGTTCTGCAGGTCGAGGCTGACGAAGATCGTCTGCAGCGGGATGAGCGTGACCTGGATGGGCACGATCTGCAGCGCGAACACCGCCACGAACAGGATGTTGCGCCCCATGAACGGGATCCACGCGAAAGCGTAGGCGGCCAGCAGGGCCAGGCTGATCGGGATGATCACGGCCGGGATGGTGATGACGAAGGTGTTGAGGAAGAAGCCGGCCGAGGCCACCGTTGCTGGTGGACAGCGCGCCCTCGTAGTTGTCCAGGGTGACGTTGAAGTTGGTGAACCACGTTCCACCACCCGGTGTCGCGCATGTCCTGCGACGGGCCGGAACGAGGTGATGAACAGACCGCAGCGTCGGGATCGACCACAGGATGGCCAGGATGATGGCGACCCCGGACGCCCAGGGCGAGGACAGCTTCGTCTTGGCGTCCTGCGCCCGCAGCTGCGCCTTGAGCTTGCGCGCGGATACCGGCTTCTCGTCGACGGCCTCGATGCGCGGGGGGATAACTCCGGAACCGGCGGTCATCGCATTTCCTCCGAGATCCGCATCTGACGGACGTTGTACATGATGACGGGGATGATGATGATGAACAGGATCACCGCGAGCGCGGCACCGATGCCCTGGCCGGCGTCACCCTGTCGGAACGTCTGCGTGTAGAACTCGTTGGCCACGACCGAGGTGTTGAAGTTGCCACCGGTCATCGTGCGGACGACGTCGAACGCCTTGAGCGAGCCCATCGCGATGGTGGTCAACACGACGACCACCGACGGTCGGATGCTCGGGACGGTGACCTTCATGAACAGCTTCATGCCGGTTGCGCCGTCGAGCTGCGCGGCCTCGATGATGTCGTCGGGAACGGCCTTGATCGCCGCCGACAGCACGGTCATCGCGAAGCCGGCCTGGATCCAGACCATCACGATGATGAGGAACAACGTGTTCCACGGATCGGCCTGCAGGAACTGCACCGGCTCGAGACCGATCCAGATCAGCAGCTGGTTGGCCAGGCCGGTCTGGGTGGTGCCCGCCTGGCGGTAGTCGTAGACGAACTTCCAGATGATGGAGGCGCCGACCATCGAGATGGCCATCGGCAGGAAGACCAGCGCCTTCGCGGCCTTCTCGAACCGGGTGCGGTCGACCAGCACCGCGTAGATCAGGCCGAAACCGGTGGCCAGCAAGCGGCACCAGGATGACCCAGGCGACGGTGTTGAGCAGGACGCGCTGGAAGCCGTCCTCGGTGAAGATGCGCGAGTAGTTGTCCAGGCCGAAGACGTTCTCGGTGGTCACCTTGCCGTTGACCAGGATGCGTTTGCCGTCCGGACCGATGACGTTCTGGATCTTCTGGAACGAGCGGATCACGGTGCCGACCGCGGGGTAGAGCAGTCCGCCGGCGAGTGCGATGGTGACGGGGCCGAGGAAACCGACCACCACGACCCAGTTGGGGATCTTCGGGCGGTCGATGGCCCAGAGGATGATGCCGACAATCGCGACGAAAATCAGGATCGCCACCACCATGACCAGCAACTTCTCGCCGGCCGAGGTGGGACTCAGGAACCAATCCACCTGCAACGCCCCTTTCTTTCAGTTCGTGTCGAACGAAGCGGGGGCGGCTCCCGTGACGCGCTGGGAGCCGCCCCTTGCTTCAGCGGACCGGTCGGGTGATTACTCGGCCGGCCAGGCGTTGTCGATGTTGGCGAGCGTGGTCGCGTCGTCCTGACCGGTGATCCACGCGGTGAACTGCTTCCACTCGGCGTCGGCGCCGACGGCAGCCGGCATCAGGTCGGAAGCGTCGAAGCGGAAGGTCGCCTCCGGGTCCTGCAGCGTGGTCAGGGCCTCCTGCTGGACCGGGCTGGCGACGTTGGCGGGGTCGAGACCTCGGTTGGCCGAGATGAACGAGCCGTCCTTCGCCCGGGCGTTCGCGAACTCCGGGGTCGTCAGGTAGTACATCAGGGCGCTGACCTCGGCGCGCTCGGTGAAGGCCGCCACGAAGGTGCCACCACCGAGAACCGTCTTACCGAATTCCTCGCTGATCGGCGGGAAGTAGAAGGCGTTGACGTCGCCGTCCTCACCGATCGCGACGCTGGCGTCGTAGTTCGAGCCGAAGTTCGCGGCCTGACGGGTCAGCGTGCAGGATCCGTCCTGAGGATCTTGGTCGACGGCGTCGTTGAACTGGGTCGACGCGATCGAGTTGACGTCACCGAAACCGGCGTTGACCAGCTCCGGGTTCTTCACGACCTCGCCCATCTGGGCGAGCGCGTCCGCGATCTGCGGATCGGCGAACGGTCACCTCGTGGCTGACCCACTGGTCGTAGACGTCCGGACCCGCGGTACGCAGGACGTACTCCTCGAGCCAGTCGGTGAGCTGCCAACCGGTGGCCTCACCGGACTCGATGCCGATGCACCACGGCTTCTCACCGGCGGCGACGACCTGCGCCTGCAGAGCCTGCAGCTCCTCCCAGGTGGTGGGAACCGTGTAGCCCTTCTCGGCGAAGGTCTTCGGCGAGTACCAGACCAGCGACTTGAAGTCGGCGTTGGCGGGAACACCGAGGAACTGGTCGTTGATGGTGCCGTAGTTCGTCCAGTCCTCCGGGAAGTACTTCTTGGCGTTCTCGGCGACCTCGGGCTGAGCTCCAGCATCGCGCCGGAGGACTCCTGCACCTGGCGCATCAGGCCGGGCTGCGGGAAGCTGCGCGACGTCCGGCGGGTTGCCCGAGGAGACGCGGACGCCGATCTGCGCCTCGAACTCCTTGGAGCCCTCGTAGTTCACCGTGGCACCGGTGCACTCGGTGAACGACTTGAAGGTCTCGATGTAAGGGGTGTCCTCCGGCGCGGTGATGACTGTGTAGTAGTTCACCGTCTTGCCGTCGGTGTCGGGGTACAGACCCTTGACCGTGTCGCACCAGCCGGACTCGGCGCCGACGGACTCGGCCGGGGCCGACGAGCTCTCGCTGGCCGTGGCATCGCCGCCGGCGGCGGGCGGCGGAGCTCGATGACGACGAGCTCGTCGAACTCGAGCTCGAACTCGAACTGGCGGTGTTTCCCGAATCACTGCCGCAGGCCGCCAGGAACAGCGACAAAGCGCTGATGCCAGCGACTGCGGTGATGGACTTACGTGCAGATGTACGTGACACCCGGCAGCCTCCCGGTCTCTCGGTTCCATGTGAGGGGCCTCACAACGATGTGAACCTCATGTATGAAAGCGCTTGCGATGCGCCTTGGCAACCCCAGATCACACCGCCCGGCATAACAATCACGTAACCCGGCCTTCACATCCACCCGGGCGCACACGCACAGGCAGCAGCGCCACAGCTCGCCACCTGGGTGAACGGGTACCTCGGATCAGCCGTGACCGCCACGACCGTCCGTTGGGCCGGATGGATGAAGATCGCGGTGGCGACGGCGTCGCGGCCGATCCGGATCCCGCGCCCTAAGGTGGTCGGCATGCGGATCCTCTCGATCCAGTCCTCCGTCGCCTACGGGTACGTCGGCAACAGCGCCGCCACGTTCCCGTTGCAGCGTCTCGGTCACGAGGTCTGGCCAGTCCTGACGGTGCACTTCTCGAACCACACCGGCTACGGCAGCTGGCGAGGCGCTGTGCTGGACCCGGCCGTGGTCGGCGAGGTGATCGCGGGCATCGACGACCGGGGCGTCCTCGGCGACGCGGACGCCGTCCTCACCGGTTACCAGGGCTCCCCCGGCGTCTGTGAGGTGGTCCTCACCGCGGTGGCCCGCGTGCGCGAACTCAACCCGGCCGCCGTGTACTGCTGCGACCCGGTGATGGGCGACGTCGGTCGTGGCTTCTTCGTCGCGCCCGGCATCCCCGAGCTCATCCGCGACCGGGTGGTGCCGACGGCCGACATCGTGACCCCGAACGCCTTCGAGCTGGCCTACCTGGCCGGCGTTCCCGGATCCGGCGAGCGGTCCGGGGCCGGCTTCGACGCGGCTGCCGGGTCGGCACCCGTGTTCGACCCCTCGCGCTACGACCCGCCGCCCTTCGACAGCGCCGCCGCCGTGGTCGCCGCCGCGGAGGACGTGCGCGCGAAGGGTCCCCACACTGTCCTGGTGACCTCGGTCGAGTACCCGGAGCTGGCCGGCCGGATCGGGATGATCGCGGTCGGCGCGGCGGGCGCATTCGAGGTCAGCACCCCGCGGCTGCCGCTGTCGGTCAACGGCGCCGGCGACGTCACGGCCGCGCTGTTCCTGGCCCACCTGACGACGGCCGGCCCGGAGGCCGCGCTGGCCCGCACCGCCTCGACGGTGTACGCGATCCTCGCCGAGACCGAGCGCGCCGGCGCCCGCGAGATCCGGCTGGTGGATGCGCAGCAGGCGATCGCGGAGCCGGCCTGCGAGTTCGAGGTCCGTCGGCTCGGCTGAGTCCCCGAAACTGACCGCCGGTTGCCCGGTGGAGTGCGCGCCGAACAGTCACGATCATCCCGAGATCCGGACGCCGATCACCCGGACGGATGCTTGTTCTCTACCTAGGGGCTAGGTAGAGTTCAGCCATGGGGCAGATCCGGATGACGTGGACCACCCAGGCGGTGCTGCGCGCGTTCCTCGACGATCTCGGGACCCCGCGCTACGGCTTCGAACTCGGCGCACTGACGGGTCTGGCCAGTGGCACCGTGCACCCGATCCTGGCCCGCCTGGAAGCCGCGGGCTGGATCGACAGCTTCTGGGAGGAGATCGACACCGCCGCCGAGGGACGTCCCCGCCGGCGCTACTACCGGCTCACCGCAGACGGCATCCCGGCCGCCCGACTGGCGCTGGCGGAGGCCTCCGCCGGACGCGCCAAGCTCAACGCCCGTCTGAGACCGATCGGCGACACGGGGTGAGCCGCGACCTGCCGGGGTCGATGCGACGGGTCGGCCCGGTCCCCGGCCTGCTGATCCGACTGGCCGTCGTCGTTCTCCCGGCCGAGCACCGGACACGCTACGAGGACGAGTTCCGGGCGGAGCTCGTCGAAGTCCCACTCCCTGCCCGAACGGCGCACGCCTGCAGCCTTGTCGTGGGCGCACTGCCGCTGCGCCGGGCACTCGGCGATCTGGGTCCCACCACGGTCCGGGCCCCGTCGAAAGCCTGGCGGTGCCGTTTCGGGCGTCACCGCTGGACGATGGTCGGCGACGACAATCCCGAGAACCGCAAGTCGATGCATCTGCAGTGTGTCCGCTGCCCAAGGACCAAGGACATCAGGGAGTACGAGACCCCGGGCCCGCACTCCATCGCCACCATGTGACGCCGGAGACCGTACCCGGCGTCGTCGTCGGGACGCTCCGCACCTGCGGTTCTCACCCCGGCCTGGCAACACCGCCCCCGTCCCCCGGGCCGATCATCACCCAGAGCCGTTGCGACGCAACGAACCCTCATCTTCCGAAGGAGTCACCATGACCACCTCCCGCAGCCACCTGCTCTGCATCCTGCATCTGCATCACGACGTCCCGGTGAGCGACGACAACCCGGAGAACCGTCGCGCTCTCCACCTGGAGTGCACGCGCTGCGGCCGGCTCCGCGACACCGCGGAATACGAACGGGCCAGCGGCGCGTGGATGGGCAACGGCACCCTGATGTTCTGATTCACCGGCCTGGCAGCAGGGTCCGGGCAGCCGGTCAGACCACCACGCCTGAGAACCGCTGCGTCGACAAGCTGTGCGCCGCAGTTCGATCTCGCGCGAAGCGACAGCTCGACCGGCAACCGCCTTCAGCTGGAATCGGCCACACCCGTTGCCGCCCAGCTGCGACTGCCTCGGCGCAGCAGCTCGCACCACGCCGGTGGAAGCGGCATCGGCTGCTCGGCACGGAGTCGCTGCCCGACCGGCAGCAGGGGCACCGGCAGCACGACGTGACTCTCCGGTACGGAAGGGTCAGAGCAGTCCGAACACCACCTCGACGGCCACGCTCACCGTCGCCTCACCGGCGGCGATCGGCATACTCTTGGCAGCCCTCGTCGAGAACGACACGGGGACCGCCTCGTGCTGGCCACCGCCGTTGACCTCGCTCACCGAAAGCACCTGCCCCAGCTCACGTTCCGCCATCCGTGCGTAGTCGACGGCCTTGCGCCGGGCGTCGGCCATCGCGTGCGCACGGGCCTGCGCCAGGTACTCCGACGGGTCGGCGGTGGAGAAGGAGATCCCGTCGAACCGGACCCCCTCGATACCGGTCGTGGCGAGATCGGCGAGCAACCGCGGCACGCCCGCGAGACCCTCCAGGGTGGCGAACAACCGCTGCCCCGACACGTAACTCACGATGACCTCGCGGTTGTCCAGGTAGCTGATCCGCGGCGACAGCCGGAGGTCGGCGGTCCGTACGTGGCGGGAGTCGACACCGGCGTCGGCGAGCACGGCGAGCACCGCCGTGACGCAGCCGGCCGCTACCTCGAACGCGGCTCCTGGCTCATCTCGGTCCACCTCGACACCGATGCTGAGTTCGACCCGGTCGACCGGCGCAAGCACGATGCCCTGGCCGGGAACGGTGATGCCCTGGGGGGTCTCCATCCGGCCAGGCTAACCGGGGCCCGGCGCCGCCGCGGGGTGTCGCCACCCGGACCGCTGACGGTTCGGCGGCGCCACGCGCGCTCGGGCGCCGACGGTCGCACCGGGTTCGGCCGCTGGCAAGTCGACTGTGTCGAGAGGTCGGGATCGATCTGGGGTTCGACCCGGGCACCCCAGGCCACGTGACGCAACCGACGGGTCGGGATCGTCACGCTCGCAGGCCCCGGATCCGCCCACCCAGGAACAACTTTCGGCCGTCCCCAGATGGGAGGATCGACCGCGTACAGCCGCAATTCACGGCTCGCACCCCGCTCCCGGCGCTCCCGCGCTCCGATCGACAGGACTCCGATGCTGCACGACGACACCACGGTCGGCGCCGGCTCGTCCATCGTCCGGACCGCCCCCGCACCCGGCACCACGCACTCGCTGACCCATACCGGCACCGGCGGTTCGCGGACCTACCTGCTGTACGTCCCGGCGGGGCTCACCGACCCGGCGCCGCTGCTGGTGATGTTGCACGGCGGCTCGCAGAGCGCGGGCGACTTCGCCCTCGGCACCAGGATGAACCGGCTCGCCGACGAGCACGGTTTCATCGTCGTCTATCCCGAGCAGTCCCGGTCGGCCAACCCGGCGGGCTACTGGAACTGGTTCCAGCCCGAGGACCAGCAGCGCGGTGCCGGCGAGCCGGCCATCATCGCGGGCATCGTGGGTGAGGTGACCGCGGCCCATGCGATCGATCCGGACCAGATCTTCGTGGCCGGGCTGTCGGCCGGCGGAGCGATGGCCGAGGTGATGGTGGCCACCTACCCCGAGCTGTTCGCCCGCGCCGGCGTGCACTCGGGCCTGCCGTACGGCAGCGCATCCGACGTGGGTTCCGCGTTCAGCCAGATGGCCGCCGGAGGCTTCAGTCCGGCGCCGTGTGCAACCCCGGTGCTGGTGCTCCACGGCGACCGGGACACCACGGTGGCCCTGGCGAACGCCACGGCGGTGGTGGAGGCCAGGCTGTTGGCCCACCCACAGGCGTCCGACGGCGTTGTGGACCGCAGCAGCGACGGGGGGCGGGCCTGTGTCCGCACCACCTACCGCGCGGACGGCCGCACGATCGCCGAGTCGATCATCGTGGCCGGTGGCGGCCACGCCTGGTTCGGCGGCGATCCCAGGGGTTCCTACACCGATCAGAGCGGACCGGACGCATCGGCCGAGCTGGTCCGTTTCTTCCTCGGCGGCTGACCCCGCACGACCCAGCCCCACACCACCCCCACACAGCTGGTCCGGCCGTCTGACACCGGACGCGAAAGGGCCCCCGGGGATGACTCACCCGGGGGCCCCGCCACGTCCGCGACGCCGACTACAACGCCATACCGCCGTTCACATCCAACAAATGACCCGTCACGAACGACGCATCATCACTCACCAAGAACGCCACCGCACCCGCAATGTCCGCCGGCTGACCCGCCCGACCCAACGGATTCGCCGTCATCACCGCCTGCGCCGACTCCGGCATCCGCGCCGTCATCGGCGTCTCGATGAACCCCGGCCGAACCCCGTTCACCGTCGTGGAGAACCGCGCCAACTCCAACGAACCCGACCGCACCAGACCCACCACACCCGCCTTCGCCGCGATGTAGTTCATCTGACCCAAATTCCCCGCCTTCGCCACCACCGACGACACCAACACCACCCGACCCGCCACCCCCGGCGTCCGCAACCACGGCGCCGCCGCCCGCAACCCGTTGAACACCCCCGTCAAGTTCACCGAGATCACCCTGTCCCAATCATCCTCGGACAACTTGTGGAACATCCCATCCCGCGTGATCCCCGCATTACCGATGTAGGTATCCAGACCACCCATCGCCCCCGCCGCCGCCGCGAACACCTCACCCACCTGCTCACGATCGGTCACATCACACCCGAACCCGAACAACTCCCCACCCGTCTCCGACGCGATCCGCTCCGCCGTCTCCTTCGCCCCCACATCGTTGACATCCAGAATCGACACCACCAGACCCTCCGACGCCAACCGATGCGCAATCGACGCACCGATCCCCTGCGCACCACCGGTCACCACAACCCTGGACACACTGAACGCACTCATGCAGAACTCCTCTGTTCGCGGTTGACACACATGCGAGGCGCGGTCTTCGACCCCGGATACAGCTCCGGCGTGAGAGTGGCTGCCGTACGGCCACTCCCACGCCGGTGACGACGGTCTAGCCGAGCACGTAGGTGCCGGGGGCGTCGCCCAACACCGGGTGCTCGTCGTTGCCCATGGGCGGCGGCGGGACCTGACGGCCCGCGCGCTTGCCGATCCAGTTTGCCCAGTCCAGCCACCAGGTCGTCGGCACCAGGGTGGCTTCTGCGCGCCACTCCTCGGGCGACGCGGGCAGCTCCTTCGGCGCATCCTCGGACAGCACCCAGTGCTTGGACTTCGGGTTCGGCGGGTTCACGATGCCGGCGATGTGGCCGGCGTTGGACAGGACGAATCGCACGTCGCCCGACGTGAGCAGGGCACCGGCATAGGAGCTCTGCCACGGCGCGATGTGGTCCTGCTCGGCCGCCAGGAAGTACAGGTCCTGCTCGACCTTGGTGATGTCCAACTGCTGGCCGGCCAGCGTCATGGTGCCCTCGGCGAGCCGGTTGTTCAGGTAGCAGCTACGCAGGTAGAACGAGTGCATCGCAGCCGGCATCCGGGTCGAGTCGGCGTTCCAGGTGAGGATGTCGAAAGCCGGCGGGTCCTGCCCGAGCATCCAGCTGGAGACGACGTAGTTCCAGATGAGGTCGTTGGCCCGCAGCGCGTCGAAGGTCTTGCGCATGCTGTCGGACGACAGGAAACCCGTCTTCTCCATCGACTTCTCCAACTTGGTCACCGACGCCTCGTCGGTGAACACCCCGAGCGCGCCGGGGTTGGTGAAGTCGATCAGGGTGTTCAGGAACGTCGCCGAGTTCACCCGGTCGTCGCCCTGCGCGTCCAGGTAGGCCAGCGTCGCCATGGTCAGCGTGCCGCCCAGGCACAGGCCGAGAAGGTTGACCTTCTCCGAACCGGTGATGTCGGTGATGACGTCCAGCGCCGCACGCGGCCCGGAGATCAGGTAGTCGTCCATGTTGACGTCGCGCATGGACTCGTCAGGGTTGCGGTAGCTGATCAGGAACACGGTGTGCCCGTTGTTGACGGCGAACTCGACCAGGCTGCGGTCCGGCGCCAGGTCCATCACGTAGTACTTGTTGATCCACGGCGGACTGAACAGCAGCGGGATCTCGTGGACGGTGTCCGTGGTCGGCGTGTACTGGATGAGCTCCATCAGGTCGTTGCGGAACACGACCTTGCCGGGAGTGATCGCCGAGGTTCCGACCGATCTCATGGACGCCGGTGGCCACCTGGCGCGGCTGGCCCTGGTTGTTCTTGAGGTCGTCGACCATGTTCTGCAGGCCCTTGACCAGCGACTGGCCGTTGGTCTCGATGGCGCGCTTGAGCACGGCCGGGTTCGTCCCGGGGAAGTTCGACGGGGCCATCGCGTCGAGCAGACCCTGCACGATGAACCGGGCCTTCTCGCGCTCCTTGGCGTCGAGGTCGGCGGCGTCGAGCAGGTCGTGGGTGGCCTTCTGCCACAGCTCGAACTGCTCGCGCAGCCAGAAGAACCCGGCGTTGTCGGTCCAGGAGGCGTCGGCGAACCGCTTGTCCTTCGCCAGCGGCACCCCGTCGACCTGGGTGCCGAACGCCCGGGCGGTGGCGGCGTAGGAGCTCTTCCACAGACCGAACGTGTAGTTCGTGGCGATCCGCAGCGTCGCCGCCGGCATCGCGGCCAACGACGCGGCCGCCTTGAACAGCACCGGCGCCGCGCTGATGGCGTCGGACTCGCCCAGCGGACCGGAGCCGATCCGGGCTGCGGCCGCGTCGATGATGTTGGCGCGCAGCTGATCGGCGACCCGGGTGTCCAGCGGATCCCAGGACGTGATGTCGCGCTTCTCGGCAGTCGTCATCGACGGCTCTCTTTCCTGCCCACGATGGAGCGTCTAGGAACGACGCTGGCGGCCTTTTGCCCGCCGGCGCTCGGTGGTCACTTCGCGGAACGCCTCGTACGTCTCCTGCAGCGCCCGGCGCTGCTGGGCGGTGAGGTCGGTGTCGGCTTGGATGGCGTCCAGGACGGCGGACGGCCCTTGTGCGGCGTCGGCTGTCCCGGAGTCCTCGTCGCCCGCACGCAGGGTCTCCGCGGAAACCTGGAGCGAATCGGCGATGGCATGCAGCACGTGCTCGGAGGGATCCCGCAACCCCCGCTCTATCTGCGAGAGGTACGGGTTCGATATACCCGCCATGGCGGCGAGCTGACGCATCGGCAGCGCCGCCAGTTCACGCTGTCGGCGAATGATCTCGCCGAGAGTCGACGATTCCGGCCACGCGTTACCCATGTGAGGATCCTACTGTGCGGTACGGGACCGAACGGGGCATCCGGTCCACGATGGCGTGCGTCCGGACGATCACCCGCCCCCCTGGTCGCTCCGGAACCTCGGTCCGCAACCGCCGGGACGCGGCCGCTCCAGCAGGAGCGACCGCGTCCGGATCGTTCGTCGGGTGTGGGGCCACGTCAGCCGCACACCGTCGGGGGTGCTTACTTCAGCAGGTCGCGAACGGCCTTGGTGTAAGCGGCGTTCAGCTCGACCAGCGCGTGGTTCTGCGCGTTGGAGAGGTCGGCGACCCACGAGACGTTGGTGGCCTGCGCCAGGTCCTTCTTCAGGTCCAGGTAGGCGGCGAAGCCGGCGTCGTAGGCGTCGAGCCAGGCCAGACCGGCGACCTTGCTGTGCGCGGTCATCGTCTGGGCGATGGCCTGGGCCTTCTGGGTGGCGTCGTCGATGGCCGGGCGGACCGACTCGGCGGCCTTGGTCACGTAGCCGACGACCGCGGTGGAGTTGTCGAGGGCGGTCTGGCCGTACTCGTGCGCCTTGGTGGTCAGCTCGTCCAGCGACGGGGTGTAGGCGGTCACGTAGTCCTGCGCGCGCTTGGCGGCGTCCTCCATGGCCGGCACGAACGACTGCGCGAGCTCCTGCGCCTTACGGGTGGCGTCCTCGATGGCCGGACGGAAGGTCTCGGCGGAGGAGGTCCAGTACTCGACGACCTTCTTGTTCGCGTCCTCGACGACCGGGACGACCGAAGCGGCGAAGTCGTTGGCCTTCTTCGCGGCGTCCTCCAGGGTGGGGACGAAGGACTCGGCGGCCTTGGTCATGTAGTCGGTGACCGCGGCGGTGTTCTCCTGGGCGGTCTTCACGCCGGCCTCGTAGTTGGCCTTGGTGTGGTCCGCGGCGGCCTGGGCGGCCTCGGTGACGGACTTGGTGACCTCGGCGGTGGTGGCCTTGGCCTCCTCGGTCGCCTTGGTGCCGGCGGCGACCAGGTCGTTGGTCAGGTCCTGGGCGCGCTTGGTGGCGGTGGCGGTCGCCGTGGTGGCGGCGTCCTGCGCGGCGTCGGTGGCCGACTTGGTGGCGTCGGCGGTGGCCCGGGCGGCGGTCGCGGTGGCGGCCTTGGTCGCTTCGGCGGTGGCCTTGGCAGCCTTCGCGGTGGCCGCGCTGGTGGCCTTGCCCGCGTCGACGGCCTTCGCGAACTGGGCGGTTCCGTTGGTGCTTTCAGCCATGAGCTGCTCCTCGTGTCTCGGTCGTGCTCGGACGGTCTGCGGCCGGTCGATGCTGCCTCGGCCCTGTTAGCAGGTTAGCCATTGACCTCGGCTAACTGCAAGCACGGGTGAGTCATCGCACATTCGGTCCACCGGCGCCTCGTCGGGGTCACCCACATCGACCAGCGGTGTGTCACAGGCCATGCCCGGCGCCGGGAACGTTCTCGGTGTCCATGACGTCATATCGGGTGGAGAGCGAGAACGGCCCGAGCCCGGGACGGAGCAGCCCTCCAGGCAGCCCTACGACAGCGATGCCTCCACCCACACTCTCTGGAGGAGAAACACCATGAGCCCCAAGGACATCCGCCGCCCCGCCACCCTGACCCGCGTGCTGTCCCGCGCCGCCCGCCGCCGCACCCTGGAGCGCGAGCTGGCCGGCTTCTCGACCGCCGCCGACCGCCTGGAGCTGGAGACCCTGCTCGACGTCCAGCCCGCCGCGGACACCCGCGAGGTTCGCGCGATCCTGGCCCGCCAGGCCGCCTGAGCCACCCCGCTTCATCGGAAGGGCCGCCCCGTGATCGGGGCGGCCCTTTCTCGTTCCGGGCCCGGCCCGGCCCCCGCGTACCGTTCGGAGGATGAGGCGCCGGGGCGGACTGATCATCCTGCTCGCCGCCCTCCTGCTGCTGGCGGTGCCCGCACTGCGACCCGGACCGGTCGACGGGCGGGCGGCGCCCGAGACGGTGGCCGGGCCGCCCGCCGTCGGGGACTGCGTCACCGAACCGGTGCAGCGGTACCCCGGGTACGGCAGCAGGACCGGCGGCTCGTATCTGTATCCGCAGCTGGCCGTCGCGCCGTGTGTCGGTATCCGCTTCGCCGAGGTCGTGTCGGTGCTGACCGATCCTGTCGAGCCGGAGATCGTCGTGGCGGGATCGTCGGTCAACGTCTCCGACCCCAACCAGGACGCCTGCCGGATCGCGGTGCGTGACCACCTCGGGACCCGGGTCACCGTCGATCCGACGCGCGCCGTCTGGTCGACGGTGACCACCGTCGAGGTGTCGGTCACCCGCCCGTCGCCCCGGCAGGAGGCGGCCGGTCAGCGGTGGCTCGCCTGCCTGGCCGCGGCCCGCGGCGTCACCCATCCCGACCAGGATCCGGCCCCGTACGACGGCACTCTGCGCAACGCGATCTCGACCGGCGTCGCGCGTGACCGGATCGGCGCATGCACCACCGACGACGACCTCGGCACCGCCAGCTACCCGACCGGGGGTTGCAACCGTCCGCACACCGTGCAGTTGCTCGCGACCACGCGCGATTTCCCGGCCGGTTCGCCGGTGGCCACCGCCGAGGCGGGCTGCCGGTCGACGGCCGAGCGGCTCACCGGACTCCCGGACGTCACCGCCGGCGGTGCCCTGACGGTCGTGATCGCGGTGACGGTCGACGGTCTGTCGATGAGCGGCGACGTGGTGCCGGTGGACGCGCTGGTGTCCTGCGGGATCCGCACCACCGGCGGCCGGACCCTCGACGGCGGCCTCGTCGGACTCGGGGACCGCCCCCTCCCCTGGACCTGACCGCTCACCGGCCGGACACGAGCCGGACCCGGAACAGCGGGCGGACGTCCTGCAGAGAGGCGGGCGGGTCGACGTCGGAACGGACCTGGACGCTGTCGAAGGTCACCGGACGCTGATGGTGCAGGCCGTGCTCGGCCGTCCTGGCCCAGCGGTAGTCGCCGGTGACAGTACCGACGAGCAGCCGCGCCCGTTGCTCCACGAAAACACCGACCCGGTCACCGATCTCGATCTCGTTGACGAACCGACCCAGAGCCACCAGCGGCTTGGTAGGGCGGCGGTTGACGCCCAGCGCGGCCTGCAGATCGGCGAGTTCGTGCCCGGTGGCGTCCCCGGTCATCCCGGATTCGATGCCGAGCGCCACGATCCCCGCGGCCACGCAGGTGCCGAGCCGGGGTGCCGACTCGACGTGTACCACCCACAGCGGCGACCCCGTGCGCGCCTCGGGTGCAGGCCCCATCGGATCGGCCCCCGGCCAGTGGTAGTCGAGATCGGTGGGGACGCCGGCGAACCGGGCGCCGTAGAACGCCGGGTCCTTGGCCAGCAGCTTGCTGCGGTGCGACAGGTGCAGCTGCGGATTCCCCAACCAGGACGGCAGCAGCCCCTGCGCGGCGAGGTCGTCCTGGGTGCGGTCGACGACTTCCGGCGCGAACTCGGCCATCTGGTCGTAGGTGCTGTCGGCGTGACCGAGGCGCATCCAGGCGCGGGCACAGATGAGCCCGTAGAGCACCAGGGCCGGCACCCGGTGGCGCCACATGACCACCGCGGGATGGTTGGACCACCCGTACTCGGGCAGCTGCAGGGCGCGCAGGATCTGCAGCGTCTCCACCCGCTGCTTACCGAGCCGCGGCGGGTCCAGCGACGCCGCGGACGCCTCGAAATCGGGGTACGGCAGGAACGTCTGCATACCGGGAGCAGTGCCCGATCGGGCCGCGGTTGTCGCGCTCGCTCCCTGCAGGTTTCGGCTGCGACGACCGACGTCGGTGGCGGCTGCAGGATCCGCTGGACGAGCAGTGACCAGCTGACGCTGCCGTGGGGCGGATCACCGCTCGCCACCGCGCTGCTGCTGGTCGACTTCGAGAGCGGCACCCGCCGGACCGGTCACGACGGCGGTGGGCCCGTCGTGGTCCCGATGACCAGGTGCGGCGGGACGACGATCTCCTGCGCGGCGGTCCGGCCGCCTTCGAGCCGCTCGATGATCATCGCGATGGCGTCCCCGGTCAGCCGGGCGGTGTCCTGGCCGATGGTGGTCAGGTCGACCGAGCCGAGCCGGGCGACCGGACTGTCGTCATAACCGACGACCGACACCATGCCCGGCACATCCACGCCGGCCCGCTGCAGGGCGTCGATCAGCCCGATCGCGCTGCGGTCGTTGAAGGCGATGACTGCGGTCGGCAATCCCCGCTCGCGGAGCAGGCCGGCCGCGGCCGCACCGGACGCCTCGGTGTCGGACCCGCCGACCACCCGGATCTCGTCGGTGAGTCCGTGCCGGCGCATCGCGGCCCGGTAGGCCCGACGGCGCAGCACCGACACCTCGCCGCGGCCGCCGTCGACGTGCGCGATCCGGCGGTGGCCCAGCGTCATGAGGTGGGCGACCGCCTGCTCGAGGCCGATCCCGTCGTTGGTCCGCACGACATCCACCGCCGGCAGAGCGATGTGGCGGCCGACCAGGACGACGGGCACGTGCGCCGCGATCCGCCCCACCGCGGCCACCGGCGAGGTCGGACCGAGCAGGATCAGCGCCTCACAACGCGAGTCCAGCAGTGCCTCGATCGCCTGTTTCTCGTCCTGCGCAGGGGCGACGGTGCTCAGGATCAGTTGGTAGCCGAGCCGGTGCGCGGCGCTGTAGGCGTCCTGAACCAGCCGGGTGTGGAACGGGTTGCCGATGTCCAGCGCCACCCCGATCAGCCGGCTCCGACGGCTGGCGAGCACACTCGCCGCCCGGTCCGGGCGGTACCCCAATCGGTGCGAGGCCTCCGAGACCCGTTGCCGGGTAGCCTCACTCGGGCCGCTGACGCCACGCAGCACCAGCGAGACGGTCGCACTGGACACCCCCGCCGCCGCGGCCACGTCGTCCAGCCGGACCCGGCGGGGTGGCGTCATTCTCGACATCATCTACCTACTTTGTCTTGACAACAGCACGGTGATCGGCCAACACTGGCTCTACTCATTAAAGCGCTTGAAAGAGTGTGGCGCCAGAGCGTCGCTCGGACGCCCGCAACCGGAACATCCGGCCACGCGACACCACCCGGCCGTCAGCACCACCTGGCCGTCTCAGCACACGACCGATGAGCACGTTCTCTACGAGGAGGAGCCCCAATGGCGGGGATCACAGCACCGCGCCCGCAGACGCCGGCGACGAAAGAACACAACCGCTTCCTCGTGAAGCTGACGGTGATCTCAACGCTCGGCGGCCTGCTGTTCGGCTACGACACCGGCGTCATCTCCGGCGCCCTGCTGTACATGAAGGACGACCTGACGCTGACCACCACGTCCGAGGCGATCGTGGTCAGTTCGCTGCTGTTCCCCGGAGCAGCGATCGGCGCTCTGCTCGGCGGCCGGCTCGCCGACGTGCTGGGCCGCAAGGGCAGCCTGTTGGTCTGCGCCGGCCTGTTCCTGGTCGGCGCCCTGGCTTGTGCGCTCGCCCCGAACGTCACCGTCATGGTCGCGGCCCGCATCGTCCTGGGCCTCGGCGTGGGTGCGGCCGCGGCGACCTGCCCGCTGTTCCTGGCCGAGATGGCCCCGGCGCACCGCCGCGGCCGGATGGTCACCATCAACGAGCTGATGATCGTCAGCGGCCAGATGCTCGCGTTCATCATGAACGCGGTCCTCGACCAGCTCATCGACGACACCCACGTCTGGCGCTGGATGCTCGGCGTCGCGTCCATCCCGGCCGTCGCGCTGTTCATCGGCATGTTCTTCCTGCCGGATTCCCCCCGCTGGTACGCCCTGCGCGGCCGCCACGACGAGGCCGAGCGGACGCTGCGGCTGAGTCGCGGCGACGCCGAGGCCACCGGCGAGTTCGCCGTCATCACCGAGCACGCCGAGCGGGAGCGGACCGCCGACAGGGGCGACGCCTTCCGGCAGCTGCGCGAGCACCCGTGGATGCGGCGCACCCTGTGGATCGGCATCGGCCTGGCCACCGTGCAGCAGGCCACCGGCATCAACACCGTCAACTACTACGCGCCGACGATCCTGCAGTCGACCGGCCTGGGCACCAGCGCCTCGTTGGTCGCCACCATCGCGGTCGGCGTCACCTCGGTGATCATGACGGTCGTCGGCATCGTCCTGCTGGGGAAGTTCAACCGACGTCCGTTGCTGCTCACCGGGTTCACCGGTGTCGTCGCGGCCCAGGTGGTGCTGGCGCTGACCTTCCTGCTGCCCGGGTCGACGCTGCGCAGCTACCTGATCCTCGGTGCGATGCTCCTGTTCGTCGCGTTCGTCCAGGGCTTCATCGGCACGCTGGTCTGGCTGCTGCTGTCGGAGATCTTCCCGATGGCCATCCGCGGCTTCGCCATGGGTATCGCGGTGTTCTTCCTGTGGTGCGTGAACGCCGCCATCTCGTTCGTCTTCCCGTTGCTGGTCGAGGCCGTCGGCGCCACCGTCACGTTCGGCATCTTCGCGCTCGTCAACGTCTGCTCCATCGTCTTCGTGAAGAGGTACGTCCCGGAGACCCGCGGCCGGACGCTCGAGGAGCTCGAGGACGACTTCCGTGACCACGACGCCGCCCACCTGGTCAAGACCGCCCCAGCCGGGGTCGTCGGCTCCTGAACCCGCCGCGCACCGCGCGACGACCCGATCCACAATGGGGGACCCCGGTCCGGCAGTCCCATCCATCCCCTCCACCCTTCGCTCGAAAGGCCTGATGTGACCGCCAGAATCCCCACCGAAGACGTCTCCCAGCTGGTGCTGGGGACCGCCCCCGACTCGTGGGGCGTGTGGTTCGCCGCCGATGAGCATCAGGTCGGCTGGAAGCAGTACCTGGACGAGGTCGCGAGCGCGGGCTACGTGTGGACCGAGCTCGGGCCCGCAGGGCTTCCTGCCGCAGGACCCGGCCCAGCTGCGCGACGAACTCGGATCACGCGGCCTGAAGGTCGCCGGCGGCACCGTCTTCGCCGGGCTGCACAAGGGCAAGGAAGGGCTGGACAAGGCGCTGGCCGACTTCGGCCGGGAGGCGAAGCTGCTCGCCGCGGTCGGCGCGAAGTACCTCGTCCACCTGCCCGAGCAGTACACCGACATGCACACCGGAGCGGCGACCCAGTCCGGCGACCTCGACCGCGACCAGTGGCACAACCTCGTCACCGGGACCGATCTGCTCGGCCGGGCCATCTACGAGGAGCACGGCGTGGAGCTGGTGTTCCACCCGCACGCCGACACCCACGTCGACACCCAGGACCGGATCCTGCGGTTCCTCGCCGACACCGACCCCCAGTTCGTGAACCTGTGCCTGGACACCGGCCACATCGCCTACTGCGACGGCGACAACCTGGAGATCATCCGACAGGCACCGGAGCGCATCACCTACGTGCACCTGAAGTTCGTCGACCCGGAGGTGCGCGCACGGGTCCGCGCCGAGAAGCTGTCGCTGGCCGAAGCGGTCCCGCTCGGCGTGATGGTCGAGCCGCCCTACGGCGAGCCGGCGGTGCCGCCGCTGCTCGACGCGCTCGCCGCCCTCGACCGCGAGGTCTTCACCATCCTGGAGCAGGATCTGTATCCGGTGAAGCCCGACGTCCCACTGGCCATCCAGGCCCGCGCCGCCGGCTACCTGACCGCCTGCGGTCTCGGTCCGGTCCGTCGCTGGCCGTACTGAGTCCGCCCCACCGCTTCCGCCGGCCGTACTGAGTCCGCGCCACCGCTTCCGCTGTGCGTCCCACCCATGTCAGTGCCGACGGCGACCGTCGGCTGGAACGGAGTAATTGATGGTCAAGATCGCGCTCGACCCGGCGATGTACCACGCCGAGCTGTCCGTGGCCGACGAGGTGCGCAAGGCCGCGGACCTGGGATACGAGTACCTGGAGCTCTCGCCCCGGCCGGACTTCTTCTTCTGGCACCGCTACCCCAAGGCCGACGACGCGATGATCGCCGACGTCAAGCAGGCCTGCCGGGAGACCGGCGTGCAGCTGGCTCGCTGGTCCCGGTGTTCAACTGGTCGTCCCCGGACGAGGCCGAACGCCAGGCCCAGGTCCGCAACTGGCGGCGGCTGCTGCAGATCGCCGCCGAACTCGAGGTGCCGGTGGTGATGTCGGAACTCTCGGGTGACCCGAACCAGCCACTGAAGTCCGAGCACGCCTTCTACCGGTCGATGGAGGAACTCACCCCCGACTTCGAGAAGTACGGCCTGGCCCTGAACCTGGAGGCGCACCCCTACGACTTCTCCGAGACCAACGACGACGCCGTGCAGATCATCCGGGGCTTGAACACCTCATGGGTGAACTACGTGTTCTGCGCGCCGCACGCCTTCCACCTGTCCGACGGCGCGGGTGATCTGGACCGGATGATCCGCTACGCCGGCAGCAAACTCGCGCACCTGCACATCGCCGACTGCTTCAACCACCGCGCCAACGTCGGCAACCGGTACATCATCAACCCGCCCGGCGTCGACGCCCGCGTCCACCAGCACAACGAGATCGGCAACGGCGACATCGACTGGGACCAGTTCTTCACCACCCTGCGCGACGTGCAGTTCGACGGCATCGCCACCGTCTGCGTCTTCGGCTGGGAAGAAAACGCCGACGCCATCCACCGCCGGATGCTCGAACGCGTCACCACAGAACTCACCGGCTGAGCACCGCTCGGGCCGGTGCGTCGGGATGGCGAGTGCCGGCCCGCCGAGCTGATCCCGCTCGATCCACGGGCCAGGTGCGGGATGCCGTCCATCCACCCGCCGCGGCCGGTCGCCGGACTCCGGCCGGCCGCCCGGTGATCAGGGCAGCTGCCACCAGCTGAACCGGGGGCCGGACACCGGGAAGGAGCAGTACAGCATCGTCGGCCGTGACGTCGGCAGTACCGGCGAGACCGGTGAGGTGGGCGCCGAAGTAGGCGGCCGGCAGCAACAACGGGTCGGTCGGTGCCCTTGTCGCATGCACCAGCACGGACCCGTCCGCGGATTCGCGGAGGAACGTCAGGGCATCGCCGGTGATGCTGACCCAGCGCAGGCCACCGCTACGCAGCGCCTGGTGCGACCGACGTTGCCCGACCATCGCCGTCACCATCGCGAGAATGTCGGTGTTCCAGGAGCTCTCGTCAGCCCAAGGGAAGGGTCGACGGCCGTCCTCACCGTTGATGCCCTCTTGGCCGATCTCGTCGCCGGCGTAGAGCATCGGGATGCCCGGCATCGCGACGAGCAGACCGAAAGCGACCGCGAGGAGGTCCTCGCATCCGAGCATGGTGGCGATCCGAGCGGTGTCGTGCGACCCGACGAGGTTGAGTGCCGCAGCGGTGGAACGCCACGGCACCGCAGCAGCGAACTCTCGCATCGTGGCCGCGATGGCGGTGCCCGGCAGGCGCGGGATGGCGGTGAACGGGCCGGGGGTGAACTCCACCGGCCCCTCGGGGGTGAGCCATTGCCACAGCGGTCGGGTGAATGCGGCGTAGTTCATCACCCCGTGCCAGCCGTCGCCGAGGAGATCGGGGGATGCGTCGTGGCTGTGCTCGGCGATCAGCAGCGAGTCGGGGCGGGCGGCCGCCATCGTGCGCCGGACCGACGTCGCCACCTCGTGGTTGAGGTCGACGGTCCCGTGCCGACCGGTCATGTTCGCGACGTCGATGCGCCAGCCGTCCAACGCGGCCGGTGCCGCCAGCCACCGGGCGACGACCGAGTCCGGCCCTTCGTACAGCCGCCGCCGTAGCTCCGGGTTCCGGTGGTCGAACTTGGGTAGCGACGGGTGGTCGAACCAGGCGACGTAGTCGGTCGGGTGGGTGTGGAAGAGGAAGAACCCAGCCTCCGCGGAGTTCTCGTCGGTGCTCGCCGTCCGGAACCACTCATGGGCGTCACCGCAGTGATTGGTGGTGAAGTCGCCCATCACCCGCATCCCGCGGGCGTGGGCCGCATCGGTGAGCCGCGCCAGCGCCTCGTCGCCGCCCAGCACCGGGTCGACCCGGTCGAAGCCGGCGGCGTCGTAGCGGTGGTTGGACTGCGCCGGGAAGACCGGCGTCAGGTAGATCGTGTTCGCGCCCAGCGAGGCGATGTGGTCCAGGTGTTCGACGATGCCGTCCAGGTCGCCGCCGTAGAGCTGACAGGGCGTCTCCGACCCCCTCCCCACGACCGGGTCGTCCCAGTCCTGCGGTATCGCCCAGGCCGGCGTCTCCCGCTCGGCAGCGGCCGTGGACCGGGCGAACCGATCGGGGAACACCTGGTACAGCACGGCATCCGACGCCCAGTCAGGCGGTCGCGGATGGGCGCTGAGCCGGAAGTCGGCGGCGTCGGTGACATCGTGGTCGTGAACGCCGGTGCCGTTGAGCCATCGGTAACCGGCGGGTCCGCTCTGCAGCAGCCACCGGTAGTTGACGACCGGGTTGTGCATGGTGACAACCCCGCGGTACCAACGGTCCCTGGTGTCCTCGCGGTCCAACTGCACCGGGTCCAGCGACTGCTCTCCGTCGACGTAGGTGCGTAGCAGGATCGCGGGCGCAGGCGTGGCCCGTGGGATCCGCAGGTAGACGTCGACCCGGTCCCCCAACGCCGGGAACAGGTCCGACACATACAGGGCGGATCCGTCGTGGTGCGGGTGGTGCCACAGCCACCTGTCGCCTCCGGGGCTGCTCACTGGGTCAACACCCGCCAACCCCACGGCTCGAACAACATCGTGGTGTCATCGTCGATCACGGCGGTGGCGCCGGTGTCGAAGTCGGTGTAGCCACCGTGGGCCAACGGGCTGGTGAGGGTGACTTCGACGGGCTGGGCGGTGAGGTTGAACACCGCGAGCACCTTGCTGTCGCCATTCTGCCGGACGAAGGCGAACACCCGCTTCGGATGGTCGGTGGTGACCTCGACCATCCGCGCCCCCCACGGCGCGTTGTCCAGCGCGGAATGTGCGCGCCGCAACGCGAACAGCCGTCGGTAGAAGTCGGCGAATCGGTGTTCCCGCCAGACGATCGGGTCCTTCTCGAAGAACTCGAGCCGTCGGTCGTTCCCGGCTTCCTGCCCGTTGTAGATGAGCGGCATGCCCTCACCGACGACGGACAGCACGATGGCCGCGTCCAGGGCGTCCCCGAACTGCTCGTACTCGGTGCCCTCCCAGGAGTTCTTGTCGTGGTTGCTGACGAAGGTCATCCGCATGGCGTCCCGCGGCCAGGCCTTCTCGTTCCACGAGTAATAGATGTGCAGCGCCTCGGCGTCGGCCTTGCCGGTGGCGATGTGGTGCATCGTCTCGTTCCAGCTCCAGCCGTAGGTCATGTCGAAGGCCGCCGCGTGCAGGTCGCGCGACTCCCACTCGGCCAGCATGAACACCGGCTTGATCGCATCCAGCTCAGCCCGGGCCTGGTTCCAGAAGTCGGTCGGCACGAAACCGGCAACGTCACAACGGAAGCCGTCGATGTCGAATTCGGAGACCCACCACTTCAGCGCCTCGGTCATGTACTGCCGGACCTCGGGGTTGTCGTAATCGAGGTCGATGATGTCCTCCCAGTCCCACCACGGGGTGGGCCGGAAGTTGCCCTGCCAGTCCCGGACGTACCAGTCCGGGTGCTGCACCGTGAGGTTCGAGTCCCAGGCGGTGTGGTTGGCGACCCAGTCGGTGATGACCCGGAGCCCGAGCTCGTGGGCGGCCGCCACGAAAGCCTTGAATTCGTCGGCCGTTCCGAGATCAGGGTTGATGCTGTAGTAGTCCTGGACCGCATACGGCGAGCCCAGGGTGCCCTTGCGGTTCAGCTGCCCGATCAGGTGCACCGGCATCAGCCAGACGATCGTGATACCGAGGCTCTTCAGCCGAGCCAGATGGGCGATGGCCGCGGTGAACGTGCCCTCCTCGGTGAACTGACGGGTGTTGATCTGGTAGATCGTGGCGTCACGGGACCACTCGGGATGCTTCAGGCGGACGTCGGGGTGGGGGGCGTACGGGTGCGGGGTGGTCATGACCGGGCCTTCCATGTGCGAGCAGACACTGATTGGCAGCTGCGTTCAGCGGTTCGGAGTGTCGAACCGGCCGGGCAGGGTCTGACCGAAACCGAATCCGGTGCCCTGGCTCAGCGGGGGTGCCACGTCGTCCCTGTCGGAGGAGTGCTGGGCCGCCTGGATGGTGTGGATGAGACCGGCGATGTGGGTGCGCGTGACGTCGTCCAGGTTTTCGACTGCGCCTTCGGCGTCACGGAGCTCAGTGATCAGGTCATTGCGCTGCTCGTGGGTCGAGGTCTGCCACGTCGCTTCGACGTCGGCAATAAGAGCGTGGATGTCCTTCATCGGGTGATCCTCTCTGCGGTGAACCTGTGGGTGGGCACTGTGTGGACGACGTCAGCCGAGCTGCCAGATGCCGACGCCGGGGCCGTCCCCCGGTACGAGTACCGCGCCGCCGGCCACGGCGAGATCGGCATCGCCGTACAGCGTCTGGACGCCACCGCCGGGTGCGAGGGTGCTGGGAAGCAACGCCCCGGACCACGGCGCTCGGGCGACCACCACGAGGATGCGCTCGTCGGCGGTCTCGCGCAGGTACCCGAGGGCGTCGTCGCTCTGCACGACCCAGCGCAGACCGCCGCGGCGCAACGCCGGGTGCGCCTGCCGGACAGCGATCAGATCCCGGTAGACGGAGTGGGTCTCGCGATCCCAGGAGTCCTGGCGGTCCCAGGCCATGGTGCGGCGCGAGTCCTCGCCGTTGGTGCCCTCGAGGCCGATCTCGTCCCCGGCGAAAACCATCGGCGTTCCGAGGTACGTGAAGAGCAACCCGGCGGCGACCCGGACCATTTCCGGAGTGCCCACCACGGTGCGGATCCGGGCGGTGTCGTGCGAGCTGGTGAGGTTCCAGTGCCGCCCGGCCACCTTCCACGGGACGGCGGCCGCGAACTCACGCATGCCGGCCGCGGTGGCGAGCCCGCCGCGGCGAGCGATCCGGTAGGGGTTCCCCAGAAGGGACTGCTCGTACTCCGCGGACTGCAGCCACGACCACACCGGTCGGCCGAAGCCGGCGTAGTTCATCGAACCCTGCCAGCCGTCGCCGGCGAGGTCGGCCGTGAAATCGTTGGTGTACTCGGCCAGCAACACCGAGTCAGGTCGGACCTCGTCGAGGGTGCGGCGGATCAGCGTAGCGATCGCATTGCCATGGTCGTGCTCGCCCTGCCGGCCGGTCATGTTGGCCACGTCGATGCGCCAGCCGTCCAGGTCGTACGGCGGCCGCAGCCACCGGGCGACCACCGAATCGTCTTGTCCGAACATGCGCTCACGCAGCGCGTCCGAACCCAGGTCGAACTTCGGCAGGCTGGGGACGCCGAGCCAGCTGACGTAGCCGCCGTCGTCGTCGAGGTAGTAGAAGCTGTGTTCGGGCGACCCGGTGGCCGCCTGCGCGGCCTGGAACCAGGGGTGGTCGTCGCCGGAGTGGTTGGTGGTGAGGTCGCCGATGATCTGGAGTCCGCTCTCGTGGCAGGCCTGCGCGAGCCGGGCGAGTGCGGCGTCCCCACCGAGCAACGGGTCCACCTCGGCGAAGCTGGACGCGTTGTAGCGGTGGTTGGACCGGGCCGGGAAGATCGGCGTCAGGTACAACGCCGTCATCCCGAGATCCTTGAGATGGCCGAGCTTCCCGCGGATCCCGTCCAGGTCACCGCCGAAGAACTGCAGCGGGGTCTGTGGACCCTGGTGGATCACCGTGTCGTCCCACCGGGCCGGCACCGCCCAGTCGGGCAGTACGCGGGCGGCCCCGCTGGACGCGAACCGGTCCGGGAAGACCTGGTAGACGACCGCGTCCAGAGCCCAGTCCGGGCCGGGATCGTAGGTGGTGAGCCGGAAGTCGTGCACGTCCGGGATGTCCCGGTGGTGCTCGCCCGAGCCGTTGAGCCAGGAGTACCCCAGCGGTCCGCGGTCGAGTTGGACCCGGTAGCGGGTGACCGGGTTGTGCACTTCGACGTCGGCGGCGAACCACTGTTCCCCGGCGGTACCGCCGTCTGGCGTCGCCGTGACGAACGTGGGTTCGGCGTCGCGGATCATCCGGATCCGGACGGTGTCCACACCGGAACCGGCGGGAACCCGGACCCGCACCGGGACACGGTCCCCGCGGGCGGGTGCCTGGTCACCCACGTACAGCGGCGAACCGTCGTGGTGCGGGCCGAGCACGATCTGAGGTGCGCCGCCGGCTTCGGTGACGGGGGCAACGGGTGGCATGCGGGCCGCCCCTTTCAGGACACGTGACAGTCGGGGGATGCGGTGCTGCAACGGTTCGAGGTGTCCGGCCTCGGGTGGCCCCACCCGCGGCCGGACACCGGCTCACCACACGTCGGCGCCCCGGGGCACCGACGAGGGGTCAGCGGTTGATCGCGTTACTGGTGGTGGCGTCGAAGAAGTGGAGCCGCTCGGTGTCCACCACGACCTTGATCTCGTCGCGCGGGCGGACCCGGGAGCGGGGCGCGAACGAGGCGACCCACTTGGTGCGATCGTGACCCACGGCGGCGACATCGGCCTCGCCGGACTCCTCGGCCAATAGTCTGGTGTCCTCGGTGACGACCTTGGTGATGTCGGTCTCGAAGTGGACGACTATCTCCGACCCCAGGGCCTCAGTGAGAACGACGTGTGCGTCGAGGGTCTCGGCCGCCCCCTTACGGATCGAGGCGTCCTCCATGTCCTCGCTGCGCAGACCGACGATCACCTCGTCACCGACGCGGTTCTTCAGTGCGGGCTTCTCCGCGATGAGCTCCGGGGCCAGGGTCAGGGTGGAACTGCCCAGCGTCACGGTGTAGTCGTCGCCGTCGCGGCCGATGCGTCCCATGCCCATGTTCATCGGCGGCGAGCCGATGAAGCCGGCGACGAAGACGTTGGCCGGGTTGTCGTAGAGAAACTGCGGTGCGCCGACCTGCATCAACAGTCCGGCCTTCAGCACCACCACCCGGTCCCCCATTGTCATCGCCTCGACCTGGTCGTGGGTCACGTAGAGGGTGGTGACGTTGAGATCCTGCTGGACCTGTCCGATCTCGGCGCGCATCTGCACGCGCAGCTTGGCGTCGAGGTTGGACAGCGGCTCGTCCATCAGGAACACCTGTGGCTCACGGACGATCGCCCGACCCATCGCCACCCGTTGCCGCTGGCCACCGGAGAGCTGCTTCGGTTTGCGGTCCAGCAGCGGGGTCAGCTCCAGCATGTCGGCGGCGTTCTTCACCCGGCGCTGGATCTCGGACTTGTCCATCTTGCGAATCTTCAGGCCGTAGCCGATGTTGTCGCCGACCGTCATGTGCGGGTAGAGGGCGTAGGACTGGAACACCATGGCGATGTCACGGTCCTTGGGAGACAACGTGTTCACCACCCGGTCGCCGATCTTGAGCGTTCCGGTGCTGATGTCCTCCAGGCCGGCGACCATCCGCAGTGCGGTGGACTTACCGCACCCCGACGGTCCGACGAGCACGATGAACTCGCCG
Source organism: uncultured Actinomycetota bacterium (assembly GCA_963700115.1). GTDB lineage: Bacteria > Actinomycetota > Actinomycetes > Mycobacteriales > Nakamurellaceae > Nakamurella. The sequence goes on from OY969473.1 coordinate 3,752,303, forward strand.
TCGGCGATGTCGATGCTCAGGTCCTGGACGGCGTGGAAGCCGTTCTCGTAGGTCTTGTTGATCCGGTCGAGGGTCACGGAGGCCATCTAGAGTTCCTTTCCTGCAACGAGTGTCATGAGCGGTACTGCGGTGGTCGTCGGCCCCGGGGCGCGGCTCATCCCTTCACCGCGCCGGCAGTCAGACCACCGACGATGTACTTCTGCAGGTACTGGAACAGCAGCACGATCGGGATCGCCGTGATGACCGCCCCGGCCGCGAAGAGGCCGAAGTTGGCGTTGCGCTCGTTGGCGACCATCCCGTAGAGCCCCACCGCCACTGTCTTCTGTGACGGCTCGGTGAGGAAGATGCCGGCGATGAGGTACTCACTCATCGAACCGATGAACGCCAGCAGGCCGGTGATCGCGATGATCGGGGTGATCAGCGGGAAGATGATGCCGAAGAAGATCTGCACGTGGGTGGCTCCGTCCACGGTGGCAGACTCGTCGAGATCCTTGGGAATGGTGTCCAGGAATCCCTTGATCAGCCAGGTCGTACCACCGAGTGCACCACCGAGACCCAGGATGATCAGCGACCACGGAGTGTTGAACCCGATCACCGGATACAGATCGGTGATCGTGGCGAACATCAGGTACAGCGAGACCAGCGCCAGATAGACGGGGAACATCTGGATGAGCAGGACCCCGAGCAGACCGGCCCGGCGACCCTTGAAGCGGAACCGGGAGAAAGCGAATGCGGCACACGCCGAAATGAAGATGGACGACACCGTGGCCACGACACCGATGATCACGGAGTTGAGAAGCCAACGCCAGTAGTCTGTCTCGTTGAAAAGTCGACTGAAGTTGTTGAAACTCGCCCCGGTCGGGATCAACGTGGACGCGGCCAGCGTGCCCAGCGGATTCAACGCTGCCGAGACCAGGAACAGAATGGGGAACACCGCGAAGAAGACTGCGACGACAGCGACCAGATGCCGCCAGCCGACCCGACGGAACCAGTTGCCGCCGGCACTGCCGAGCGCGACGATCTCGCCGCCACCGCCCGCATCCTTCGTCAGGACGGGGCCGGTTCCAGATGGACGCGACATCAGTTGATCTCCTCGAGTGCCTTGGACCGTTTGAACCCGATGAACGACACCGCCGCCACGATCACGAAGATGAGGATCGAGATGGCCGATGACAGGCCGTACTGCGCGCCCTGACCGCCGAAGGCGAGCCGGTAGGTGTAGCTGATGAGGATGTCGGTGGCGCCGACCGTCGGGTTGTCCGCCGGGAATGGACCACCACCACTGACCAGGTAGATCGCCGTGAAATTGTTGAAATTGAAAGCGAATGTCGCGATCAGCAGGGGTGCGACCGCGACCAGTAGCAGCGGGAAGGTGATCGTGCGGAACGCGTGGAACGGCTTGGCGCCGTCGACGCCGGCGGCTTCGGTGAGGTCGGACGGGATCGCCTGCAGCGCACCGGTGCACACCAGGAACATGTACGGGTAGCCCATCCACAGCTGCACGATCAGCACTGCGGCACGGGAGGCCCACGGGTTGCCGAACCAGTCGACGTCCAGCCCGAAGAGCTTGTTGATGAGACCGAAGTCGGAGTTGAACATGTCCCGCCAGAGCAACAGCATGGCGAAGCCCGGCATCGCGTACGGAAGGATCAGAATCGAGCGGTAGATCTTCTTGCCCTTGAGCTTGTCGCTGTTCATCACGATGGCGACCGCGAGGCCCAGCGCGAAGGTCGTGGCCATCACGAGGATTGCGAAAGCGAAGTTCCAGATGATGACCTGGACGAAGTACTTGGCGATCGAGGGGTTGGTGAACACGTCGACGAAGTTCTTGAACCCGACGTTGACCTGCCAGCCCTGCGGCAGGAAAGCCCCCGTGGCGTCCTTGAAGTAGCCGTCGGTGCCGTCGGCGGTCCAGGTCTCCCCGGTGGCCGTGTCGGTGATGGTGTCGGTCGCGGCGTCGAAGACCCTGGTCGCACCGCCCTCGAATGCGCTGCTGATGCCCTTCGCGATGATGGCTCCGTTGTCGGTCGGGACGACGAGCGCGCTGATGTCGGCCTGCCGGTCGGCTGCTTCACCGAGGTTGAGCACCGTGTAGCCCTCGGCGGCGGTGATCTTGCCGTTGCCGCTCTGGGTGACCGTCGACGGGTCCAGCGGTGTCACGCCGTCGGCGGTACCGAGAAGCGTGTCGCCGTCGGGGTCGGTGAGCAGGAAGACGACCGACCCGGTGACCGGGTCCCCTTGAACTCCGATGGAAAGTGTGTACGTGGCGCCGCCGGCGACCTCCTTCACGGAGGTCGACTGGATGGCGACGATCGCCTCCTCCTTGGTACCGCGATGGCCGTCGCCGAAGTTCGTGAAAGCGGTCGCAACGGTGTAGATGATGGGCAGCACCTGGAAGACCACGAGGAACAGCGTTCCGACGATCAGGTACTTCGGCGGGATCAGTCTGGGCGAGAGGTAGATGTAGAACAGCACCAGGGTCGTCGCGACGACGATGGCCACCCCGATCCAGTTCTGCCGATCGATGAGCGGGATCATCGAGAAGACGGCGACAGAGGCCACCGCCCCGAGCAGGATGATTTTGACGATGGTGCCGAGCGTGGACCCCCGCTTGGAGGCGACGCTCAAACCTTGCTTCTTGGGCGGCGGGCCACTTCCGTCGGAAGGGGGGATCGTCGTCGATGCGGACTGCTGAGCCACAACGCTCTCCTGTGAACGATGGAGGACTACACGGGGTGGTACGGATCGAGCCGGCCGGACGGTGGGTCCGGCCGGCTCGACGGCGGTGTGTCTCAGCCGATGGCGGCCTGGATGGCTGCTGCGGCGGCCGCGGTGGTCGAGCCCGGCTCGGCACCGCCGATGACGGCGGCCTGGGCCTTGCCGAACGGATCCCACACGGAGGCCATCTCCGGGATGGCGGGCAGGATGTCGCCGTTCTTGCCCGCTTCTGCGACGTCGGCAAGCACTGGATCTGCCGCGACCTCCTTGTCGTACACCGCGGTCAGCGCGGGCTGCCGCGGGCTCAGCTGGTACAGCGCCTCGGACACCTCTTCGGAGGCGAAGTAGTTCAGCGCGAACTCTTCGGCGACGGTCTTGTGCTTGCCCTTGCTGGCCACGTACATCGCGTCGACGGTGACGAACGGCTTGGCCTCGGCCCCACCCTCGAAGCCCGGGACCGGGCTGATCGCGAACGGAACTCCGGACTTCTTGATGTCGGGCAGGTTCCACGGACCGGTGATCATGTACGCGGTCTTCTTGTCGGTGAAGAACGGGACCATGTTGCCACTCTCGATGGAGGTCTTGAGCGCACCTTCCGCACCGAGCGCACCGATCTTGGTCATCGCGGCGGTCGCCTCGGGCTTGGTGAGGCCGAGATCCTTCGGGTCGTAGTCGCCGTTGGCGGTCTGACCGAACAGGTAGCCACCACCCGAGGTGAAGAACGGATACATGTGGTACGGGTCGCCGTTCGGGCCCACCGGCAACGCCATGATCTCGCTGGCCTTGCCGTCGGCGACAAGCTGCTTGCCGGTGGCGACCATGTCCTCCACCGACGTCGGCGCGTCCGGCGCCAGATCGGTGTTGCGGATCAGGAAGATGTTGCCGAGATCGTAGGGCACACCGTAGATCTGGCCGTTGAAGGTGACGCCCTCGATCGCCAGCGGGTTGAACTTCGCCTGCGTGGCGGCGTCCAGCTGAACCGGGTCGATGGCGCCGTTCTGAACGAGCTGACCGATCCAGTCATGGGCGCCGTTGATCAGGTCGGGCGCCTGCCCCGCCTGCGAGGCATTGAGGAAGGCGGGCCGGCCGTCAGCGACGATCTGCACGCTCACGGTGATGCCATTGTCGGCGGCGAACTTGTCCGCCGCGGCCTGGATGGCCGCGGACTCGAGCTGGGCGGTCCAGATGACCAGATCGGCGTTCTCGTCGATGGTCGGCGGCGCGGACGGGTCGGTGTTCTCGGCGGGCGCCTCGGGCGACTCGGTGGCCGAACCTGACGCCGACGAACTGGCGGTGGTGCCTGGAGTGGACGTCGTGGACGCCGCGGGGGTGTCGCTCCCGCCGCAGGCGGCCAACACCATCCCCAGGACACCCGCCCCCGCAATCGCTTTCATCGTGCGCAACTTCATGCTGTGACTCCTCGACACTGCCGTAGGGATGAGGGCCACTCAGCGGTTCCGACCGGGAACTGGCGCCACGCGAGAGTGCACGGAGGTCACGTGCAGACATCAAGACGGTCGATGACTACCATGTGACACAGTGCACAAGAGGGCGTGCTGAATGGAGTTAGCAAAGACTGCACCCCGCAGTTTCGGGTGTCAACCCCCTCGTTACGGCATTGTGATGAGCAGGTTCTGCGCCGTCCGCTCGACGCGTCGGAATTCACGTGCCTCGGTACACTCCGTCGCGCACGTCGACGGCGAGGTGAGGCCCATGGCTCGACACCGTGTCACGTTGGGCGATGTCGCACGCCAGGCGGGCGTCTCCCGGACCACGGCATCGTTCGTCATGACCGGTCGACGCGACATGCGCATTTCCGTCGATGCCGAACAACGCGTGCTGCAGGCGGCACGCGAGCTGGACTACCGACCCAACCTGCTTGCCAAGAGCTTGCGCACGAACCTGTCTCAGACGATCGGCCTGATCTCCGACGTCATCGCCACCGAGCCGTTCGCCGGACAGTTGATCCGCAGCAGCATGACCACTGCGCTGCTGCGCGACCATTTGTTGTTCGTGGGTGAGAGCGAAGGCGACCCGCGGCTGGAGGAGCAACTGATCCGCAGCATGCTCGACCGCGGCGTCGACGGATTCTTGTATGCCTCCCTGTACACCCGCGAGGTCCGGCTACCGGAGATCCTCTCGTCGGAGTCGGTCGTGATGCTCAACTGCCTCGACCCCGGTGTCGATGTCCCCGCCGTGATCCCCGATGAGCGAGCGGCCGGTAGCCTCGCCGCTCAGGTACTCGTCGAGGCCGGCCACACGGACGGGATCGTCCTCGTCGGCGAGGTCCTGCAACACGTCGTTGCCGGCGTCGAGCGCCACCGCGGTCTCGTCGCCACGCTCGAAGAGTCCGGATCACAGTTGGCGGACCATCTCCCGTCCTTGTGGTGGCCGGAAGCGTCCTACACCCAGATATCTCGACTGCTGGATCAAGGACCTGCTCCGACCGCGCTCATCTGCATGAACGATCGCGTCGCCTTCGGCGCCTACCAGGCTCTGGCGTCCGCCGGATTGTCTGTCCCGGATGACGTCTCGGTCATCTCGTTCGACGACTCCGACCTCGCCGCCTGGTCGCGGCCGGGTCTGACCAGCGTTGCCATCCCGCACCTCGAGCTCGGCCGGCGCGCGACCGAACTACTCCTCGAGCCGGCTGAACGACCCGCCGTGCACCGCATCCCCATGCCGCTCACCCGCCGCGGTTCCGTGGCCGCCCCACGCTGACCGACGTCCCGCCAGGCAACACGCCGGACTTTCCAGACCGGCCTCCCAGCCTCGGCCGGCGGGGCATCCTCAGGGTTCGTCTGGGTCGACCACCTCGACGCCGCCCTCCCGGTCGGCGAGCCGGGTGGCGCTCGAGGCTGTGCGGTGTCGACCGTCCGCTGCTGGTCCGTCGGGTCGGCGGTGGCGACGTGACGATGGCCGCGCTCTCCACCCGGGTGTCCGGCGGCTGCCGTGGACGAACCGGCGCCCGGTCGTGGTCTGGTTGTGGGAAGCCAGAACTCGTTCTGAGTGACCACATCTCGGTCGAACAATGCGCCCAGAACACCGCCTGCCAGCCGGGTTCCGGGCCGTCGAGGATGACGGGGACCAATCGCAGCAGCATGGGCGGCAACCCCTGCCGATCGTCCGGGCTGCGCACCCGGTGCTCGAACGACCTCAGAACAGCGCCCCCTGCTCCTGGTCCGCCGGCACCAGCCCGGCCAGGGTGACGCCGAGTCGCGACAGCGGCGGTACCGGTTCGCGGTGCAACAGCTCCTGTGCGACGGGTAGCCAGACGTCTGGCCGGGTGGTGGCCTCGTCGACGGCGCTCCGGCGTCCCGGGGCCGCCTGCCCGTTCTCGTCCCGCAGGATCAGCGCGAGGTGCGCCCCGGCCAGACCGGCCCGCTCCACCCGACGGCAGACTCGCACCACGCAGGTTTCGAGCAGCTGTTCGGGGGCCCGGTCCGGCCGGCCGTAGCCGGCGATCGAGCCTTCCGAGCTGAAGGAGGCCCGGCGGCGCAACGCCCGGACCTCGGCGTCGTCGGTGCCGTCGCGCAGGCGCCAGAGCCGGCCGGCCATCGTGGTGCCACACAGCTGCCGCAGCTGGGGGCGGGGGACGTCGTCCAGGTCGGTCAGGCGCCGGATGCCGAGCACGGCCAACCGACGGGTGGTGGTCGGTCCGACACCCCAGATGTCGGTCAGCAGCAGGTCGGTCCGGACCGCCTCCTCCTCCGCGACGCTGATGACGAACAAGCCGTCGGGCTTGCCGGCCCGCGAGGCGAGTTTCGCCATCAACTTGGTCCGGCCGACGCCGACGGTGACGGGGATGCCGAGCTCGTCGGCGGCCCGGCGGCGCAGCTCCCGTGCCTGCTCGACCGCGTCGTTCCAGCTCAGGTGGGAGGTGTCCAGGAACGCCTCCTCGATCGAGCCCGGCTCGACAGCATCGGTGAACTCGTGGAAGAGGTCGAAGAGCGCATCGCCGACCTCCTCGACATCGGCGTGCGGGACGTCGACCAGCACCAGCTCAGGGCACCGCCGGACCGCCTCCGTGGCGAGCATGCCGCTGTGGACGCCGAGCGCCCGAGCCAGGTAGTTCGGGCTGGCGACGACGATCATGTTGACCACGGCCAGCGGGCGGGCGGCGAGATCCGGACGGCCGCGCAGCACCACCGACGCGAAGAACGCGTCGGCGTCGGCGTGCAGCAGCGGCCCCCTCGTCACGCCCCGATCGTACACATGTTCCATTCGTCAACCGTGGATCGTGGGGATGCGATCGGCTACGGGCGTGGGGTCGGCGACCTGCTCCCGCCTCTTACCCTGGACGGGTGGCCGATCGCGAGCACGACCTGGTGGTGTTCGGGGCAACCGGGTTCGTCGGACGACTGGTGGCGCGCCGCCTCGCCGAGGCCGCGACGGACCTCCGGATCGCGCTCGCCGGGCGGTCCCGGGAGCGGGTGGCAGCGGTGCGCGACGAACTCGGGGTGGACTGGCCGGTCGTCGTCGCGGATGCGGCCGACGAGCCGGCGCTGGCGGAGCTCGCCCGCTCCGCGCGTGTCGTCGTCAGCACCGTCGGCCCCTACGCCCGGCACGGACTACCGCTGGTGCTGGCCTGCGCACAGGGCGGAACGTCCTACGCCGACCTCACCGGCGAGGCCCTCTTCGTTCGCGAGAGCATCGACCGTGCCGACACTCTCGCCCACCGTACCGGCGCGCGGATCGTGCACGCCTGCGGCTTCGACTCGGTGCCGTCCGATCTCGGTGTGCAGATGATGGCCGGGCGGGCGGCCGCCGACGGCGCCGGCGAGCTGACCGACGTGCTGCTGATGGTCATCGAGGCCAGGGGCGGGTTCAGCGGCGGCACGATCGACTCGCTGCGGGCCCAGGTCGACACGGTGCGCGCCGACCCGGCCCTGGCCCGCCGCCTGGCCGACCCGCACCTGCTGAGCCCGGACCGCGACGCGGAACCCGATCTCGGCCCGCAATCGGATGCGTTTCTGGCCCGCCGGCTCGACGACGGCACCTGGATCGCACCCTTCGTGATGGCGCCGTTCAACACCCGCATCATCCGCCGGTCCAACGCTCTGCTCGGTCACGCCTACGGACGGCGGCTGCGCTACACCGAGGCCCTCCGGACCGGGCGATCACCGCTGGCACCGGTGGTGGCCGGTGGCGTCGCCCTCGGTAGTGCCGCGATCGCCGTCGGTCTGCGCACCCGGGTGATCCGCCCATTGCTGGACAAGGTCCTTCCTGACCCCGGCCAGGGACCGAGCGAGAAGGCCCAGCAGGAAGGGTCGTTCCGGCTGGAACTGCGCGCCACCACCACCTCCGGCGCCCGCTACACCGGGATCGTCGCCGCACCAGGCGACCCCGGCTGTGCCGCGACCTCGGTGATGATCGCCCAGGCCGGGCTGTCCCTCGCTCAGGACGAGAGGCCTGACCGCAGTGGCGTTCTCACCCCCGCGGTCGCACTGGGCCCGGCCCTGACCGCACGACTGCGGTCGGCCGGGTTCACCTTCACGGTACGGCCGGCCGGTTGACCTGACCGGACCGGCCGGCCACGACCGCGCTCCCGGTCCTGCCGGTTCGGGTCCGGTCAGCCGAGCCAGCGGTGGACGGACCGGACGACCGCGTCGATGGACAACCCGTAGCGGTCGTGCAGGGTGGGCAGTGCGCCGGTGCCGAGGAACTCGTCGGGCAGGCCGATGCGCTGGATGGCCGGCACCGTCCGGGCGGCGCGACCGGCCGCGTCGTAGACCAGGCTCGACGCGACGGCGTCGGCGAGACCTCCGATGATCGTATGGTTCTCGAGCGTCACGACGAGCCGACCGCCGCCGGCGGCGCGCACGATGGCCGCGTGGTCCAGTGGCTTGATGGTCGGCACGTGGGTGACGGCGACGTCGATCCCGTCGGCGGCGAGACGCTCGGCGGCAGCCAGCGCACGCATGGTCATCAGCCCGGTCGAGATGAAGCTGACGTCGCGGCCGGTACGCAGCTCGGCGGCCCTGCCCAACCGGAACGTGTAGTCGTACTCGTCCAGCACGGTCGGCACCTGGCCGCGGAGCAGCCGCAGGTAGGTGGGCCCGTCGGTGGCGGCCAGCTGCGGCACGGCCTGCTCGATGTCGACGGAGTCACACGGGTCCACGATGGTGAGGTTGGGCATCGCCCGCAGCAGCGCCAGGTCCTCGGTGGCCTGGTGACTCGGTCCGTAGCCGGTGGTGAGGCCGGGCAGCGCTCCCACGACGTTGACGTTGAGGTTGGGCTCGGCGATGTCCAGGCAGAGGAAGTCGTAGGCCCGGCGGGTGGCGAACACCGAGTAGGTCGACGCGAACGGAATCAACCCGGTCTCGGCCATTCCCGCGGCGGCGCCGAGCATCAGCGCCTCGGCCATGCCCATCTGGAAGAACCGCTCAGGATGGTTCCGGGCGAAGATGTGCATGTCGGTGTACTTGGCCAGATCGGCGGACAGCCCGACGATCACCGGGTTCTCCTCGGCCAGCCGGGACAGGGCGTGACCGAACGGTGCGGCTGCGGTGCGCTGACCGGGTTCGGCGATGCTGGCGATCATCGCCGAGGTCTTCAATCGCGGTGTTGCGGGGGTTGTGGGTTCTGTGGGGACGGCAGGAGCCTCGGGGGCGGCGGTCATCTCAGTTCTCCTTCTCGGCGGCGTCGTGCAGGGCGGCGTGGGCCAGCGCCCACTCGTTCTCGTCGATGCGCATGAAGTGCGCCTTCTCGCGGTCCTCCAGGAACGGCACCCCGGAGCCGATGCGGGTGTCGCAGACGACGACGGCCGGGCGGGTGTCGTCGGCCGGCAGCGAATCGAAAGCCGCGACCAGAGCGGCGATGTCGTTACCGTCGACGCGGACCGTGCGCCACCCGAAGGCTTCCCACTTCGCCTCGACCGGTTCGATCCGAAGCACGCCGCGGGTGGGGCCGTCGGCCTGCAGGCCGTTCATGTCGATGACGCACAGCAGGTTGCCGAGCCCGTGGTGGGCGGCGGCCATCGCCGCCTCCCAGGTCGAACCCTCGTCGAGCTCGCCGTCGGACATCAGGTTGACCACCCGCGCCGGGTTGCCCTGGAAGCGCAGCCCGAGCGCCATCCCGACCGCGATCCCGAGACCGTGGCCGAGGGAGCCGCCGGAGATCTCCATCCCGGGGGTGTAGGTGCTCATCCCCGACATCGGCAGCCGCGAGTCGTCGGAGCCGTAGGTGTCGAGCTCGTCGACGCCGATGATGCCGGCCTCGGCGAGCGCTGCGTACAGGGCGATCGCGTAGTGCCCCATCGACAGCAGCACCCGGTCACGGCCCGCCCATTCCGGGTCCTCCGGTCGGTAGCGGGTGAGGTCCTTGTAGACGACGGCGAGGACGTCGGCGAAACCGAGTCCCTGACCGACGTAGCCCTGGCCCTGCACCTCCCCCATCGTGAGGACATGGTGTCGGATCCGGTCGGCGGCGGCCGCGAGGTCGGTGATCCGGGTCGATTCGAGAGTCTGCGTCATTGCTGCTCCTTCGCTGGGGTGGTGGGGTGGCCGGCTCACGCGATGTACGAGCCGCCGTTGAGGTTCTGGGTCGTGGCGGTGATGTAGCCGGCCTCCTCGGACGCGAGGAACGCGAACAGCGCGGTGACGTCGTCGACGCTGGCCTGCCGGCCGAGCGGCACGCTCGCCACGATGGACGCCTCGAGCTCGGGAGTCGTTCCGGCGACGCGGATGTCGGTGTCGACCGCACCGGCGGCGATGGCATTGACGGTGATCCCGGTCGGTCCGAGCTCACGGGCGAGCGAGCGGGTGAAGCCGATGACGGCGGCCTTGGCCGAGGAGTACGGCGTCTTGCCGAAGACGCCGCCGCCCTGCTGCGCCGACACCGAGGACATGTTCACGATGCGGCCGTAGCCACCCTCGATCATGTCCGGCAGGAATGCCTTGGTGATGAGGTAGGTGCCGGTCGCGTTGACGGCGAAGATCTTGTTCCACAGCGCGAGGGTGGTCTCCAGGAACGGCACCGGGGACGTGATGCCGGCGATGTTGAGCACCGCGCCGACCACCGGTAGCTCGGAGCCGCGGACCGCGGCGGCCGCAGCGGTGACCGAGTCCTCGTCGGCCACGTCGACGGCCCCGCCGTAAGCGGGCACGCCATACCGCTCGGTCAGCTCGGTGGCAAGTTTCTCCGAGGAAGCCCCGTCCAGATCGAGTGCAGCAACGGCCCAGCCGTCGCGGGCGAACCGGTGGGCGGTGGCGCGGCCGATGCCGCGCTCGGCGGCGGCGCCGGTGATGACGACGGTGCGCTGGACGGTGGTCATGGTGTTCCTCCTGAGGGGGTGCGGCCGGCGAACGACGCCGGCGCCTGGGTGGTGCGGACGGCGCCCGCGGCGGGTGGGAGAAGAGCGGAGATGAAGGTGGCGGCCCGCGCGGTGGCGGTCGGCCGATCGGCGTCGCCGAGGTCGCGGGTTTCGAGCTCGAGGGTGAAATGGCCCTCGTAGGAACCACGCTCGAGTGCGGCGACGGTGCCGGCGAAGTCCACCTCGCCGTTGCCGATGCTGTGGTGGATGTTGCCGGGAGAGGCGTCGCGGAGATGGACGTGCCGGATGCGGGGGGCGAACGACGCCACGAAGTCGACGGGTGAGGCCCCGGCGGCGGTGATGTGGCTGACGTCCATCACCACGCCGATCGCGGGAGCGAGCCGTTCGGTCAGTTGACGCGCCCGCTCCGGGGTGTGGCACAACCGCAGGATGTGCAGTGTCTCGACCCAGAGCTCGAGGCCCACATCGGCGGCCCGGCCGGCCGCGTCCGTGAGTTCGGCGGCGACGAGGTCCAGGTCGGAGTCGAGGTCGCGTACCGGCTCGTGAGACGACGCACCGTTGGGCAGCACCAAGGCCACCGCGCCCACGGCGCGGGTCAACCGGAGCAGCCGCTCGAGGTGCTCGAGGCGGGCCGATCGGGCGGGAGGGTCGAGAACGTGGTTCAGGGCGCCGATGTCGCCGTTGACCGACCGGACCCGCAGGCCGGAGGTCTCGATCAGGCCGGCGACCTTGTCGACGTCGGCCGCACTCACCGCGAACGGCACGTGATCACAGACTCCAGGAAGCGCACCGAGGTCGATCTCCACGAAGCCGAGGTCGCGGATCGTCAGGAGCGCGTCGGCCAGCGTCAGGTGGCGGAAGCTGATCGACGAACAGCCGAGTCGGTCACTGATGCTCATGAGCTGACAACCTTGTCTGCGGGGCCGGCACCGGGGTCCGGTGTGGTGCACAACCCCAGGCTGCCACGCTCACTGTCAACAGTCAACAGTTGTCTGCTGCCAGTTATCCTTCGCAGGACGAAAGGAGCCGCTCATGGTCGGCGCAACGAACTCCAACGGTGTCTCGCGGCTGGGCGGTCTGGCCAAGGTCAGCCTGCGCGAGCAGGCCCTCGACGTGCTGCGGAACGCGGTCACCTCGGGAGAGATCGCACCAGGCACGCACCTGGTCGAGACCGAACTCTCCGCGGCGCTCTCCATCTCCCGGGGGACTCTGCGAGAGGCGATGCGTCAGCTCGAGCAGGAGGGGCTCGTCGAACCCTCCGAGCGTGGCCGACTGCGGGTCCGCACCCTCAACACGGCCGAGATCGAGGAGATGTTCCTGGTCCGCTCGGCCCTGGAAGGACTCGCCGCCTCGCTGCTGTGTCGCCTGGTGGACAGGACGGCCGTCGTGCGCAGACTGCAGGAGGCCCTCGACGCGCTCGCCGCCGCCACCGGGTCGATCAACGACATGGTGGAGATCGATCTCGACTTCCACCGGACATTGTGCAGTTTGACCGGGAACACCGCTCTGGTCCGCAGCTGGGAAGGGATCGCCGGCGCGATCCGGATGTCCATCATGTTCGCCGGTTCAGAGCGTGCGATGGCGAACATGTCGGTCCCCCGCCACCAGGTCCTGGTCGACGCCGTGGCCGCTGGGGACCCGGACCGGGCCCGCATCGCGGTCGAGGACCACATGCGCGGCGCCGCCGAGAATCTCGTGACCCAGATCGACAGCTCGGAACCCCAGAGCGCCTGACCCGTCGCCGCCGTGGTCCTGTTCGCGACGGGTGACCGTCGGGGAGCGCACTGGCGCGGACCACCGCCCTCACCCGCTCCAGGTTGACTGTTGACAGTTGACGGGCAATGACGCATTCTCTTCCCATCGCTGTTGACTGTTAACAGTCACCAATGGAGGAGGCTGCAGCCAGCGACCCAGGTTCGCACTGACGCGAAACCAGAAATGGAGCCTCAACGGTGAGCATCTCGCATTCGCATTCCTTGGAAGGCAACGCCCACGGCACGCCACATTCCCGCAAGGTGGCGATCAGCTCCGGCATCGGAGCCACGATCGAGGCCTACGACTTCATCGGGTACGGCACGGCCGCCGCGTTGTACTTCGGGACCTACTTCTTCCCGTCGACCGATCCGCTGACCGGCACCCTGCTGTCGTTCGCGACCCTGGGTGTGGGGTTCGCAGTCCGGCCGCTGGGCGGGATGATCGGTGGCTACCTCGGCGACAAGCTCGGTCGCAAGCCGGTTCTCGTGGCCAGCCTGATTCTGATGGGTCTCGCGACCTTCCTCATCGGCTGCCTGCCCACGTACCAGAGCGTCGGCATCTGGGCCGGGGTCCTGCTCGTCCTGGTCCGTGTCCTGCAAGGCCTCGCCTACGGTGCGGAGTGGGGCGGCGCGATCCTGATGACCTACGAACACGCCCCCTGGAAGTCCAAGGGCAAGTACACCGGCATCGTGCAGGCCGGCTTCCCGGTGGGCCTTCTGCTCGCCAACCTCGTCTTTCTCGTCAGCGTCCACCTTCCCGGCACCTGGGCCTGGCGGGTTCCGTTCCTGCTCTCGATCGTGCTGGTCATGGTCGGCGTCGTCATCCGCAGCAAGGTGCCCGAGTCCCCCGTCTTCGAAGAGGTCAAGGCCCGCGGCGAGATCGTCAAGAACCCCATCACGAAGGTTCTCAAGGAGGATTGGCGCAGCATCCTGCGCGGCATCGGCCTGCGCATCGCCGAGACCGCCGGCTACGCCGTCTCCATCACCTTCATGCTCAGCTACCTGAAGTCGGAGAAGCTGGCCGACAACACCCTCACGCTCACCGCGCTGTGCATCGCGTCCGCGATCGGCATCTTCGCCACTTACAGCTGGGGCAAACTGACCGACCGGATCGGACGACGGCCCGTCTACTTCTTCGGGACCGCGTTCATGCTCGCGTTCGCGTTCCCGATGTTCCTTCTCGTCAACACCGGCTCACCCATCGCCATCGTCATCGCCGTCGTGCTCGCCTATGCCGTCATCCAGAACTCGCTCGCCGGGTCACAGGGAGCGTGGTTCCCGGAGCTGTTCAACGCCAACACCCGCGCCTCCGGAGCCTCGCTGGCGTACCAGTTCTCGGCCATCGTGTCCGGCTTCACGCCGTTCGTCGTGACGCTGCTCTACTCGGCCTGGGGTTGGGCCGGCGCCGCCACCCTGTTCGGGGTCTACGCCCTGATCGGACTGATCGCCACCCTCGTCACCCGGGAGACCTTCGGCCCGGTCGAGCGGGCCGCCGCCGTCCACGAGGACCAGGCCATGCGGGTCGACGCCTGACCCGTACGGCACCCGGAGAACCCGGGCGGTACGACGGAACCCCGTCGTGCCGCCCGGTTCTGCCGTTTCGTCAGGCCCATTCGAGACCGGACGCGTCCGCTCAGGCGGCGACGATCTTGCCCGTCACCCCGTGCGGGTCGATGACGTACTTGCGGGCGACCCCGGAATCGAACTCCGCGTAGCCCTTGGGCGCGTCCTCGAGGCTGATCACGGTGGCGTTGACCGCGTCCCCGATGTGCACCTTGTCGTGCAGGATGGCCTTCATCAGACCGTGGTTGTACTTCATCACCGGGCACTGGCCGGTGTAGAACGCGTGCGATTTCGCCCAGCCCAGACCGAGTCGGATGGACAGCGACCCGACCTTGGCGGCGTCGTCGGCCGCCCCCGGATCGCCCGTGACGTACAGGCCGGGGATGCCCAGCGCGCCACCCGCGGCGACGATGTCCATCAGCGAGTTGAGCACGGTGGCCGGCGCCTCGTTCCCGGAGTCCCCGCCGTGGCCGTGGGCCTCGAAACCGACGGCATCCACACCACAATCGACCTCGGGGGTACCGAGGAGCTGCTCGATCTGATCGCGCGGATCGCCCTTGGAGACGTCGACGGTCTCGCACCCGAGCTTGCGCGCCTGCGCCAGCCGCTCCTCGTTGAGATCACCGACGATCACCACGCCCGCGCCCAGCAGTTGGGCGGAGACCGCAGCGGCGATGCCGACCGGACCGGCACCGGCCACGTACACCGTCGAGCCGGTCTTCACGCCGGCCGTGTAGGCCCCGTGGAAGCCGGTCGGGAAGATGTCGGACAGCATCGTCAGGTCGGTGATCTTCTCCATCGCCTGGTCGTAGTCGGGGAACACCAACAGGTTCCAGTCGGCGTAGGGCACCAGGACGTAGTCGGCCTGGCCACCTACCCAGCCACCCATGTCGACGTAGCCGTAGGCCGAGCCGGGGCGGTCGGGATTGACGTTGAGGCAGATCCCGGTCTTGCCCTCCTTGCAGTTCTTGCAGCGCCCGCAGGAGATGTTGAACGGCACCGAACACAGGTCACCGACCTTGACGAACTCGACCCCCGGCCCGACCTCGACGACCTCGCCGGTGATCTCGTGACCGAGGACAAGCCCCTCGGGGGCGGTGGTGCGACCTCGGACCATGTGCTGGTCGGAACCGCAGATGTTCGTCGTGACGACCTTGAGGATCGCACCGTGCGGGATCTTGCGGCCGACGTTCGCCGGGTTCACCCCGGGGCCGTCCTTCAGCTCGAACTCGGGATACGCGATCGGGTCGACCTCGACCTTCAGCGGGCCCTGGTACGTGATGGCGCGGTTGTTCGGCATCGTGCTCCTCTTCGTTGAAGATCGCAGCGGTCCCTGGCCGGGCCCGCCTGCCGTGGGTGGAACAGCGGCGTCCGGTGAGGGGCCGCTACCCCCACCATGCCCAGAACCTCCCGGAGCCGCACCGGACCAACGACCCGGATGCACGTCGGTCCCGCCCCGAATGCGGGGCGGGACCGAGAAGACCAGGCGGACGACTCAGCCGGGGAAGGGCTGCGTCCGGGTGGAGTGGGCGTCGAGCGCGGCCTCGAAGTCGGCCGGGGTCCACTCCTCGGCGAGAGCCTGCCGGACCAGGTCAGCCTGGGTCTGCGGGGCCATGCCGCCGATGGGCTGGTCGCGGTCGAGGTTGGTCGGGAAGGCGTAGCCCTCCGCCGACGCGGCGATGACGTTCTCCAGGGAAGCCTGCGCGACACCGCTGCGCCTGGCCTCCAGCAGCACCGGGAACAGGGCCCGGCACATGGCGATCCGGTCGACGGACTCCATCGCCCGGCCGAACGGGGAGGACACCTGGAGCAGGTTGGCCATCCGGCGCACGTCTGCCGAGACGTTGGTGCCGGCCCCGTGGAACAACGCCGGGTTGAAGAACGCGGCGTCACCCTTCTCCAGCGGCAGCTGGGTGTAGTTCTGCAGGAAGTACTCGGTGAACTGCGGCAGGTGGAACGCCAGGTAGCCGGGCTCGTACTGGTGGGAGTACGGCAGGTACAGCGTCGGACCGGTCTCGATCGGCATGTCGCAGTGCGCGACCGCACCCTGCAGGGTCAGCGCCGGCGACAGCCGGTGCACCTGCGCCGGGAATCGGGCCGCGGCGGTGGCGTCCATGAAACCGAGGTGGTAGTCGCGGTGGGCGGTCTGCGCCTGGCCCCCGGGGTTGACCACGTTGACCTGCGAGGTGACCTGGTAGTCCGGGCCGAGCCAGGACTCGCTGATCAACGCGATGATGTCGTTGGCGTAGTACTCGGCGAAGATGGCCGGCTCCTTGACGGCCAACTTGTCCAGCGCACCCCACACCCGGTCGTTGGCGCCCGGCTTGCCGAAGTGGTCGCCCTTGGCGGTGCCCGCGGCCTTCTCGGCGGCGATCTGGGCGTGGAACGCCTCGGTGGCGCGGTCGATGACCGACAGGTCACCGAAAGCCTGCTTGAAAACGACGATGCCGGGGCCGTCGGTGAGCGCGCGCATCAGCTCGGCCTGGACGTCCCGGCGGCCGTCGGCGGAACCGACGGCCGCGCGGAGCTTCTCGCCGTAGATGAGCACCTTCTGCTCGACCGCGTCGGCGTACGGGTAGTCCGACAGGTCGGTCTGCTGCTCGACGATCGCGACGAAATCGTCGAGCGAGCAGTCGGCGGTGGAGAGCCAGCGGGTGGTGCGTGCGGCGGTGGACAGGGCGGATGCGGTCATCGGATCCTCGGTCTGGGTGTCGGTGGCGGGATCACTCAAGGGTGCGCGCCGGTGCTGCATGCCGTCAACATCACGCAGCCGTCAAAAACACCTCATTGCGCGCCCTCCGGGTCGTCCCGCTGCGCCGGCCGGGGCTGCAGGCCGATCGCGCGGTAGCAGTCGTCGATCAGCGTCATCGTCGCGACCGCGTCGTCGGCGTCGGTCCGGTAGGCGACCCCGTGGCGCACCGCAGCGATGAACGCCTCGAGCTGGTAGGTGTAGGACGTGCGGTCGCCACAGTGCTCGGTCCGCTCGCCGTCGGCGGTGGTCACGACGATCCGGTCATCGTTCTTCTGGTACAGGAAATCCGGGATGTACGCCTGACCCTCCGTCCCCGTCACCCGCAGCGACATGTCCCATGCGGCGTTCATGCTGCACCGGGCGAGACCGGTCGCGCCGGAGGGGAACTCGAGCTGGACATCGGCCCACTCGTCGACGCCTGGCACACCCTCGCGTTCCGCGCCGGCCGCACCGACCAGGCGGGGCTCCCCGCCGGCGAAGTCCCCGAGCACCCGCTGGGCGTGCAGGGCGTAGCAGCCGATGTCCATCAGCGCGCCGCCGGCCAGGTCGAACGACCACCGCGGGTCACCGGCGTCCGGCGCCGGCATGAACATCGTGCTCTCGATGCGTTGCACGCTGCCGAGCTCGGTGTCCGTCAGCAGCTCCTGCAGTCGGCGGGTGAGCGGGTGGTACAGGTAGTGGAACCCTTCGAACAGCACCAACGAGCGGTCTCTCGCCAGGTCCCGCACCTCGGCGGCCTCGACCGCGTTGCTCGCGAAGGGCTTCTCGGTCAGCACGTGCTTGCCGGCCAGGATGGCTGCCCGGTTCCACGGGGCGTGCAGGTTGTTGGTCAGGGGGTTGTAGACCGCCTCCACTTCCGGGTCGGCGATCACGTCGGCGTAGGAGTCCAGAACCCGCTCCACCCCGTGGGTGTCGGCGAACGTCTGCGCCCGGTCGCGGCTGCGGGCGGCGACGGCGACCAACCGGGTGCCGGTCGCGGCGGCGGGTGCGGCGATGGACAGTTCGCTGATGCGGGCGGCGCCGAGCACGCCGATGCGGAGGGGTTCCACGGTTGTTCGCTCCTGATGACGGTGGTGACGCGGGCGGGACGGGACGCGGGCGGCGTCCGGGGTGGACGCCGCCCGCAGATTCAACTACGCGAGCGACGCGAGCACACCGCGGACGTACTCGGCGCTGGTCCGCACGTCGGCGACCGGGCCGTCGCCGCGGGGCTCCTCCTGCAGGATGGTGTCCTGCTCGAGGGTGTACCAGCCCTGGTAACCGTTGCCCTGCAGGGTTTTCACGATCGACTCGACATCGACGTCACCGGTGCCCAGCGGCCGGTACATCCCCGCCACGACAGCCTCGGTGTAGGTGAGCCGGCCACTGCGGACCTTCTCGGCGATCAGGTTGTCGACGTCCTTGAGATGGGTGTGGGCGATCCGGTCAGGAGCCTGCCGGGTGAGCTCGGCCGGGTCGGTGCCGCCGATCAGCAGGTGACCGGTGTCCAGGCACAGGGCCACGGAGGAGCCGCTCAGCACCCGCTGCACCTCGTCGCCGTTCTCCACCATCGTGCCGACGTGCGGGTGCAGCACCGCACGCACGCCACGCTCCGCGGCGCGGTCGCTGAGCCGGTTCAGGTTGTCCAGCAACAGGTCCCACCCCTCTGCATCCAGGCTGGGCCGGGCGTCGTAACCGTCCAGACCGGAGATGGCCGACAGCACCATGACCTCGGCGCCGGTGGCTGCGTACTGCTCGAGGATCCGGTCGATCTCGGGCAGCGGGTCGAGGCCCGGCCGGTGCATCAGCACCGGGGTGAAGCCACCGACCGCGGCCAGCTGGTGGGCAGCCAGGACGCCGGCCATCTGGTCCGGGTCGGCCGGCAGGAAGCCCTCCGGGCCGAGCTCGGTAGCCGCGAGACCGACGTCGCGCATCTCGGCCAGGACACGGCCGGGCGGCAGCTGGTATCCCCACCCGGGGACCTCGCAGACCCCCCAGGAGATGGGTGCACCGGCGATGCGGGACGTCGTCGAATGGGTGGTGGTCACAGGTGAACCTCTTCGATCCGCACCGGACGGTGCCTCGGGTGGTGGGCTGTTCCCCGGGTCTGCGCCCGGGGGTGTCGTGGGTGTTCAGTCACCGAGACCACCGATGACGTTCTGGTCCCAGTCGATCACCGATCCGGTGACGACGCCGCTGCGGTCGGAGAGCAGGAACGCGACGAAGTCGGCGATCTCGTCGACCTGACCGAGCTTGCCCATCGGCAGCTTCGCGCCGGCCGCGCGCTGCCAGTCGTCGTCGGCGCCGTGGGCCTGACGCTGGGTCGGCGTTCTCACCGTCGGTGGCCGACCAGCCCATGTTGAGACCGTTGATCCGGATCCGGTCCCACCGGTGGGCGTGGGCGGCGTTGCGTGGTGAGTCCGGCGAGCCCGGCCTTGGCGGCGACGTACGGGCGCGAGAAACGACTGCCCACCGTGGGAGTCGATGGAGATGACGTTGACGATGGTCCCGGGGGCGCCGCGCTGCTTCATGTCGGCCACGGCGGCCTGCATGAGGAAGAACGGGGCGCGCAGGTTGACCGCGATGTGCCGGTCGAACAGCTCCGGGGTGGTGTCGAGCAGGGTACCGCGGGTGGTCAACCCGGCGGCGTTGACCAGTGCGTCGATCCGCCCGTGCCGGTCCACCGTGGCCTCGACCGCGGCGACGGCCTGGGCCACGTCGGCGATGTCGGCCCGCACGTAGCTGGCGTCCCGCGCCGGCGGCCGTCAGCTCGGCGACGACCAGCGTCGCCGTGCTCGACGTTGCGGCCGGCGACGACGACGGCGGCGCCCTCGCGCACGGCGGCCCGGGCGATGCCGGCGCCCAGACCCTGGGTGCCGCCGCTGATCGAGGACGACCTTGCCGGTCAGCAGCTCGATCACGAGCGTCCTCCCGCCGACGCGGGACACCCTGGCGCCACTGCGGATTGGCCACCGTCGGCCGGATCGCGACCGTCCAGGACGTCGACGACGCCGATGGCCGCGGCGGTGAACGTCGCGGCGGTCGCCTGCCGCGACAACCCCATCAGGTGTGGGGTCAGGACGACGTCGGGATGGTCGAACAGCGGATGGTGCGCGGGCGGCTCGGGGTCGAACACGTCCAGCCCGAGGCCGCCGAGCCGCCCGGACGGTCAGCGCCTCGAAGGCAGCGTCGTTGTCGATCAGGTTGCCCCGCCCGCAGTTGACCAGGATCGCGCCGGGCTTGGTCAGGACCGCAGCGTCTCGGCGTCGATCAGGTGATGGGTCTCCGGGACGAGCGGCAGGTGCAGGGTGACCACGTCGCTGCGGGACAGCAGTTCCGTCAAGGTGTCGCAACGGATCTCGACCGGCGGCGCCGTCGACCGGGTCGTAGGCCAGGACCTTCATGCCGAGCGCGGCGCCCAGCGTGCCGGCGTGCCGCCCGATCCGGCCGAAGCCGACCACGCCCAGGGTGGATCCGGCGAGGTCGCCGACGGTCGACCGAGCCGCGTTCGGCCCAGCGCCCGGACCGGACCAGGTCGGTGAACCGACCGAACCGCTTGACCAGGTGCATGGCCATCGCGATGGCACCCTCGGCGACCGCGACCGCGCCGGAGCCCGGGGGTGACCACCACGGCGATACCGCGGGCGGTCGGCGGCGTCGAGGTCGACGCGTTCGACTCCGACCCCGGTCCGGGCGACGACCCGCAGCCGCGGAGTCCGGTCGAGGAACGCGGCATCGACGTGGCGTCGGCGCGGGCGATCGCGCCCTGCGCGTGCGCGCAGGTCGGCCTCGGCGGGTTCGGCGACGAAACGGCACCGCCCGTCGAACACCTCGGCGACCAGCGCGGGGTCGACGACCCCGAGACCGACCACCAGCGGCAGGCTCAGACATGCGACCGCGACCGGCGCGTGGCCGAACGTGACGCCGGGGACCTGGGCACCGGGTGCCACTGACCGTCGACGGCGGACGCGGCGATGGCCGCGATGACCTCGGCGTCGGACAGCGCCTCGTCGATGGTGGAGTTGCGCTGCTCGCCGCCGGTGACCGCGACGAGGAACTTCTTCGCCTCGATGACCTTGAGGTCGTCGTAGCCCATGGAGTTGCCGGGGCCGGGCTGGAAGGCGGCGTAGTCGCCCTGCGACGGAGTTGCCGAGGATGGTGGTGTAGCCCTGGTTCGGCCCGCTGCGGCCGATGGAGAGCCGGAGCTCGTTCATCTGCTCGAAGTTCCAGGTCGCCGAGCCCTCGGTGCCGTAGATCTCGAACCCGAGGCCGCACTGCGGGCCGACGATGACCCGGGAGCACTCGAGGGTGCCGACCGCTCCGGCGCCGGGCGAGTCGGCGGCGAAGCGGACGAGAGCGGCGGCGTAGTCGTCGTTCTCGACGTCGCCGAGCTCGCCGTTCTCGATGACGGCGAAGTGGGTGCCGGAGCCCATCGGCAGGATCGGGCGCTGCGGTGTGGACGGTCGACAGCAGCGCCGCTGACGTCGGTGATCGGCCCGACGACGTACTGCATCGAGGTCCACGACGTGGCTGAGCAGGTCGCCGAGCGCGCCGGAACCGGCGAGGTCCTTCTTGAACCGCCAGGACAGTGCGCCGTTGGGCTCGGAGGCGTAGCCGTTGAAGAACACGGCCCGGACGTTGGTGATCCGGCCGAGCTCGCCGTTGGCGACGAGGTCGCGGACCCGCTCGACTGCCGGCGCATGCCGGTAGTTGTAGCCGATGGAGGTGACGACGCCGGCGGCGTTGGCCGCGGCGGCGACGCTGCGGGTGTCGTCGGCGTCGACGGCCGACCGGCTTCTCGATCCAGAACGGCTTCCCGGCCTGCGGCGGCGGCGATACCGATCTCGCGCGTGCAGCAGGTTCGGCGCGCAGATCGACACCACGTCGACCTCGGGATCGTCGAGCACGTCGTGGTAGTCGGTGCTGCCCTTGGCGTAGCCGAGGACGCTCTTCGGCGTACTCGACGCGGTCCGGGGCGGTGTCGGCGGCGTGCACCAGCCGCGGGCGGATCTTCAGCTCCGGGTAGACCGCGGGGAACGGCCTGGTAGGCGGCGGCTGTGCAGCTTGCCCATCCAGCCGACGCTGATCAGGCCGACGCCCAGTTCGGTGTAGCCGTCGGCGGTGACGTGTCCAGCCATGGTGGTGTCTTCTTTCGTGAGGTCAGGGTGAAGTTCAGGGGACGTTCGGCGCGGGCGCGGGCGAGTTCGGCCGCGGATGGTCGGCGGCGAGCAGGGTGGAGTCGGAACCGATGGCGATGAACGACCAGCCCGGTGCGAGACGTGTTGGCCGCGGCAGCACCGTCGGCGACGAGCATGCCGCAGGCCTTGCCGTGCCGCCGCGCCGCGGCCAGGACGGTGTCCAGGGCCTCGACGTAGGCCGGCGCGGTGATGTCGCCGGGTACGCCGAGGTCGTGGCTGAGGTCGCGTGGGCCGATGAACAGCACGTCGACGCCGTCGATGGCGGCGATCTCGTCGGCCGCCGCGACCGCGGCCGCGGACTCGATCTGCACCACGCACAGGGTTTCGCGGTCGGCCCGGTCCAGCGCGCCGGGGTCGAGACCGAAGCGGCAGGCCCGGTTGTAGGTGGCGACGCCCGGACGCCGGCCGGCGGGTAGCGCAGGTAGGTCAAGCGCGGCTCGCGCACCTCGGCGGCGGTGTTCAACCGGGGCAGCATGATGCCGGCCGCTCCGGAGTCCATCGCGCGGCCGATCCGGATCCGCTCGACGGCCTCGACCCGGACGACGGTGGGCACGCCGTAGCTGCCGGCTGCGGGGACCACGTCGCGGACCTGCTCCTCACCGCCGGCGCCATGCTCGAGATCCAGGAGGACCCAGTCGAAGCCGGCCGCGGCGCAGACCTCGGCGCTGACCGGGGTGGCCATCCCGATGAACGTGCCGAACGTGTTCGCACCGCCGCGGATCGCCGCCGGCCAGGGCGCCGCCGTTGAGGGGGGTGGGGCTCATCCGAACCACCGCTGGGTGTTCTTGGCGTCCTCGTACTCCGCGCGCAGCGGGGCGGTGGTCGGGGTCTCGGAGACCTCGGCCGGGGCGACGTCCCACCAGACCCCGGCAGCCGGCAGGTCGGCGTGCGGGATGGCCGGGACGACGATGACGACCGTGCCCTGGTACCCGCGGGTCTCGTCGAGGGCGGCGCGCAGCTCGGCGGCGGTCGCTGGGACGGAGCGCCTTCGCGCCGAGTCCGGCGGCGACCTGGACCAGGTCGACGTTCAGGTACTCGCCGTCGAGGCGGGGCGCCTTGTCGGCGATCGTCGCACCGGAGAGCTGGAGACCATCGGTGCGGTAACGGAACTCGTTGCCGAACTCGCGTCCGTGGCGGAACATCTGCAGCCGGTGGATGACCTGGTAGCCGTGGTTCTCCGGGACGACCAGGGTGATCGCGATGCCTTCCTGAGCGGCGGTGACCAGCTCGGTCGGGGCCATCAGGAAGGTGCCGTCGCCGAGGAAGGCGGTGATCCGGGCGTCGGGATCCGGATGGGCCAGCCGCACGCCCATCGCCGCCGGGATCTCGTAACCCATGCAGGAGAAGCCGAACTCGAGGTGGCAGGTGCGGCCGTCGGTGGCGTCCCAGACCTTCTGCAGGTCACCGGGGGGACCGCCGGCGGCGGCCACGACCACGTCGCCGGGACGGGAGTGCTCCTGCATGATGCCGATGATCTGGCCCTGGGTGAGGATCGCGTCGGTGGTGGTGACGATGTCGGAATCCTGGTCGACGGCGGACTTGTCGAACAGCTGGTCGGGGTTCAGGGCGTCGGCGCGCTCGATCTCCCAGGCCGACGACAGTTCGTCGGCGCGGGCCTGCCAGTCGGGGTTGGCCGAGACGGTCACAGCGTCGGCGAGGGCGGCGAGCGTCCGCTTGGCGTCACCGACGATGCCGGTGGCACCGAGCCGGTCGGTGTCGCGCACGTTGACGTTGATGCTGGCGAACCTCACATCCGGGTTGGCGAAGATCGAGTGCGAGCCGGTGGCGAAGTCGGTCAGCCGGGTGCCGACCGACAGCACCAGATCCGCTTCGGCGGCCAGCGTGTTGGTGGCCGGCGTCCCTTCGAGGCCGATCCCGCCGAGCTGCCACCAGGCCTTCGACTGGACTGCTCCCTTGCCGCCGAAGGTCTCGGCGACGGGGGCACCGATCGCCGCGGCCAGTCGCTCCAGTTCGGCGGTGGCGCCGGAGTAGATGACGCCGCCGCCGGCGATGATCAGCGGCTTCCTGGCGGCGGCGAGAAGATGCAGCCACTGCTGCGATTTCGTCGGAGTCCGGGGCGGGGCGGCGGATGATCCAGTCCCGCTCGTCGAAGAACTCGGCCGGGAAGTCGTAGGCGTGCGACTGCACGTCCTGCGGCAACGACAGCACCACGGCGCCGGTGTCGACCGGGTCGACGAGCACCCGCATCGCGGCAGGCAGGGCGGTCAGCAGCTGCTCGGGCCGGGTGATGCGGTCGAAGAAGCGGCTGATCGGGCGGAAGGTGTCGTTGACGGTGAGGTCGGCGTCGACCGGGTGCTGCAGCTGCTGCAGCACCGGACCCTGGTGGCGGGTGGCGTAGGTGTCACCGGGCAGCAGCAGGACCGGGAGCCGGTTCACCGTCGCCAGGGCGGCGCCGGTGACCAGGTTCATCGCACCCGGACCGATCGACGCGGTGACGGCGAGGGTGGCCGTGCCGGCGGCTGTGCTTGGCGAAGCCGACCGCGGCGTGCACCAGGGCCTGCTCGTTGCGGCCCTGGATGAACGGCATCGTCTCGGCGAGCTGGTCGAGCGCCTGGCCGAGGCCGGCGACGTTGCCGTGGCCGAAGATGCCCAGGGTCGCGGGGATCAGCCGGCGACGGACGCCGTCGGCGACGGAGTGCTGGCGGGACAGGTAGGTGATGACCGCCTGCGCGACGGTCAGCCGGACGGTGGGCACAGCGGGGGGTGTCGGGACAGCATTCATCGTCGAAGCTCGCTTCCGGGAAGATGGTGGGGAGTGCTGGTGCTGCAATGGTTTTCGGTACGGGAACGGCTACCAGGGCCGGCCGTGCAGGATGATCGGTCTTGGCGTCGGTCATCTCGGCGACTGCGGACCGCGGGCCTTCCTTGCCGATGCCGCTGCCCTTCAGCCCGCCGTACGGCATCAGGTCGGCACGCCACAGCGGCGTCCAGTTGATGTGCACGATGCCGGCGTCGATCTCGCGGATCGCCCGGACGGCGCCGGAGACGTCGGAGGTGAAGATGCCGGCGCCGAGCCCGTAGGCCGTGCCGTTGGCCTGTGCGATCGCGTCGGTCCAGTTCGCGGCGGTGGACACCGCGACTGCCGGGCCGAACAGCTCGTCCTGGCTGAACGGTGACGCCGGATCGACGTCGGCCACGACGGCCGGTGAGACCACCGCGCCGTCACGCTCACCACCGGTCAGCAGGCGGGCGCCGCCGGCGACCGCCGCGGAGATCGACCGCTCGACGCGCTCGGCCTCGGCGGTGGTGATCAGGGTGCCCATCGTGGTGTCCGCGGACTTCGGGTCGCCGGTCCGGATCTTCTCGACCTTGGCGACCAGCGCGTCCAGGAAGTCCACCGAGATGTCCGGGTGGGCGATGACCCGCTGCACCGAGATGCAGACCTGGCCGGCGTTGACGTAGCCCCCTAGAGCGACTGCCGCCGCTGCACCTTCGACGTCGGCGTCCGGCAGGACGATCACCGGGCACGATGCACCCAGCTCCAGCGACAGCTTCTTCACGCCGGCCAGCTGGGTGATCCGGGTGCCGGTGGCGGTGGACCCGGTGAAGGAGATCTTGTTCGACCCGGGGATCGCTGACCAGCGCGTCGCCGAGCTCGCCGCCGGAGCCGGTGAGGACCGACAGCACGCCCTCGGGGAGCCCGGCGTCGACGAAACAGGCGGCCAGCGCCAGCGCGGTCAACGGGGTGGTCCGGGCCGGCTTCGAGCACGACCGCGTTGCCGGCGGCCAGCGCCGGCGCGAGCTTGTGCATCACCAGCAGCGCCGGGTAGTTGAACGGGGAGATGGCCACCACGACACCGACCGGCTGCCGGACGGTGAAGCCGATCTTGTCGAACCCGGTGCCCGGTTGGCGTCCAGCGGCAACGTCTCACCGTAGAGCTGGGTGCCCTCGAAGGCCGCCAGCCGGATCATGTCGCCCGAGCGGGACGCCTCGCCCCGCGCCTCGGTGATGTTCTTGCCGTTCTCGGCGGACAGGATCTGGGCCGTCTGCTCGGCGCGCTGATCGGCGAGCTCAGCCGCCTTGAGCAGGATGCGCATCCGCTCGTGGCCGGGGGTGTTGCGCCAGACCCTGGCGCCGGCCACCGCCGCGGTGAGGGCCGCGTCGACGTCGGCGAGACCGGCGACGGGGACCGTGTCCACCACCGCGCCGTCGAACGGCGCACGCACCTCCTGCTCGCGACCCGACTGTGCGTCGACCCAACGGCCACCGATCAAGAGCTGCATGGCGATTCCCATCCCATTCGACGTTGAAGGCAAGAAAGACCTGTGGCCGCCGGGCCGATGTGGTCAGGTCCCGGTGGCGGAGTGCCTTAAGCCTGCGGTGCCCAGGACCGGCGGTCAACCATCCACGACGCCCTCAAATTCACCTCATTAGCAGCCGACTCAGCCCTGCGGGGCGCCGATCTGCACGCAAGTCCGAGGCGCACGCAACTCCCCGTGCCACAGGCTTTCACTGCTGGGCGCGTTGGTCGTTCTTGACGGAGCCGTCATTTAGCCATCAGACTCGAGTCATGGGACATCCGTATCCGATCCGGGAGATATCTCGACAGTCCGGGCTCAGCGAGGCGACCGTCGACCGGGTGCTGAACGACCGCCCGGGGGTCCGGGCCAGCACCGCCGCCAAGGTCGCGCAGGCCGTCGTGGACCTCGACCGGCAGCAATCGCAGCTCCGGCTCAACGGCCGGACCTTCCTGGTCGACGTCGTCATGCAGGCTCCGGACCGCTTCTCGGCCGAGGTCCGGTCGGCGCTGGAGGCGGAGCTGTCGTCACTGCGGCCGGCGGCCGTGCGGGCGCGGTTCGACTTCCGCGAGAAGGCCCGGCCCGCCGACATCGTCAAGGTCCTCGGCGACATCCGACACCGCGGCTCGGCGGGTGTCATCCTGAAGGCGCCGGACGCCCCCGAGATCGTCGAGGCCATCGGCGATCTCGAACGGCACGGCATCCCGGTGACCACCCTGGTCACCGACATCCCGCTCAGCCGTCGCATCGCCTACGTCGGGATCGACAACCGCGCCGCCGGTGCGACGGCGGCCTACCTGGTCGACCGGTTGCTCGGCGACGGTCCCGGTGACGTGCTGATCGCGTTGAGCCGCAGCGCGTTCCGCGGCGAGGAGGAGCGGGAGATCGGATTCCGGGCGACGATGCGGGAGCGGTCCGCGCAGCGTGTCCTCATCGAGCTGACCGACACCGACGGGCTGGACGCCTCCGTCCGGGACTCGACCCTCCGGACGCTGACACGCCATCCCGGGATCACGTCGGTCTACTCCATCGGCGGCGGCAACACGGCGATCCTGGACGCCTTCGCCGCCGCCGACCGGCGCTGTGCGGTGTTCGTCGGCCATGACCTGGATCGCGACAACCTGGCGCTGCTCCGCGACGAGAAGCTCACCGCTGTCCTGCATCACGACCTGCGCTACGACATGCGGCTCGCCTGCCACACGATCATGCAGGCACACGGAGCCATCGACGGCCCGGTCACGTCAGTCCGGTCACCCGTCCACATCGTCACGCCGTACAACATCCCCGGTCTCAGGTCCTGAACACCCGACCGGACCGGTTCTGCTCAGGGTGGGGATCAGTCGTGGCGACCGATCCGTACCGAGCATTGCGCCGCCGCGCTCACACGGGCGGCGTCCAGCACCTCGAGGGTGGCGATCGCTTCACGTCCCGGTACCGGCTGCGGCCCCTGCCCGGCGATCGCCGCGGCGAACTGCTCGTACAGCCGGAAGTACGCCCCCTGGGCCGACGGCTCCGGCGCCGCCCCGGCCGCGGTGGACAGCACGCCCCAGCGGGTCTCGTCTTCGTAGCCCCAGCCGGCCGGGTCGTCCACCGGACGCTTCCCGGCCAGGATCGCCTGGGTCTGGACGTCGGTGTGTGACGAGACGTAGCTGCCCGCGGCGCCGAACAGTCGGACCTCCCGGCCGACGGTGTGGTTGATCTTGCTGGCGGAGATGTGGGAGTGCGCACCGGAGGTGTGCGCAACGGTGATGACGAACCCGGCGTCGGTCGGCCCTTCCGGGCGGTCCACCCAGTCCAGGTTCGCGAACACCGTCGCCGCCGGACCGAGCAGCCAGAGCGCCTGGTCGACCAGGTGGCTGCCGAGATCGCGCAGGAGTCCGCCCTCCGGACCGGCCTCGAGGGTCTCGGCCTGATCGAGGTCGAAACGGGAGTCGAACCGCCAGATCTCGCCCAGATCACCGCGGTCGAGCACCGACCTGGCGGTGACGATGTCGGTGTCCCAACGGCGGTTGTGGAACACGCTGAGCAGCAGGCCCGCCGCGTCGGCGGCGGCCACCAGCTCCCGACCCGCGTCGGCAGTCGGCGCGAACGGCTTGTCGGCGATGACGTGCACTCCGGCGGCGAGGGCCTCCAGGACGAGCTCGCGCCGGGTCGCCGGTGGCGTGGAGACGGTGACTGCATCCACCCCCGCAGCGACGAGCGCGGCGAGTGAGTCGTACACCGGCACCCCGGGCAGATCGTCGGCCACCTCGCGTCGGCGGTCGGCGGACCGGGCGACCACCCCGGCCAGCTCACAACCGGCCGCGGCCAGGATGTACGGGGCGTGGAACAGCCGGCCGCCGACGCCGTAACCGACGAGTCCGATGCGCATGAGGTCCTCCGGGGGACGTCACTTTCGGCGTGATCATCTCCGGATTCCGGTGCTGATCACGCCGAAAGCAGGGGTTGGGGGTCGGTGAACACCGACCCGGAAACCGCCGGAAGGGCTGCCCTCGACGAGGACAGCCCTTCCGGGTACAGCGGTGCAGCGACGGGTCAGCGCGCGAGCTCGTGGGCGAGCTCGGCCAGTTCCTGCCCACCGGCCATCTCGGCGGTGAGCTCCTCGAGCGACACCTCGGAGCGCTTCTTGTCGAGCACGCACCGGCCCAGCTTGAGGATCGCGAAATGGTTTCCGACCAGGTACGCGTGGTGCGGGTTGTGGGTGATGAAGACGACCCCGAGGCCGGCGTCGCGTGCCGCCGCGGTGTACTTGAGCACCACACCGGACTGCTTCACACCCAGCGCGGCGGTGGGCTCGTCGAGGATCAGTACCCGGGCACCGAAGTACACCGCGCGGGCGATCGCGACACACTGCCGCTGACCACCCGACAGGGTGCCGATGGGCTGGTTGATGTCCTTGACCGTGATGCCCATCTTCTGCAGCTCGGCGTCGGCGATCTCCCGCATCTCCTTGATCTTCAGGGGAGCGCCGGGGTAGTTGCCGGCCTTGAGCTCCGACCCGAGGAAGAAGTTGCGCCACACCTCCATCAGGCCCACCACGGCGAGATCCTGGTACACGGTGGCGATCCCGTGGTCCAGCGCCTCCCGGGGGGAGCCGAACTTCACCTCCTTGCCGTCGACCTTGAGCGAGCCCTCGGAGTGGGAGTGCAGGCCCGACATGATCTTGATCAGCGTCGACTTGCCGGCGCCGTTGTCGCCCAGCACGCAGGTGACCTCACCGGCGTTGACCCGCAGGTTGATCCCCTGCAGCGCCCGCACCGCCCCGTAGAACTTGCCCACGTCCTGCATCTCGATCAGCGACGTGCCCTTGACCAGGCTGGAATCGGCGTGGTCGGCGAGAGTGTCCGTCATCGTGGCGCTCCTAACTGCTTCGTCGGGTCGTGGACAACTTCTTCACGTACAGGTTGACGCCGACCGCGAGCAGCAGCATGACGCCGAGGAACGCCTTGAACCAGTTGGGGTCCCAGCCGGCGTAGACGATGCCCTGGCTGACCATGCCGAAGATGAAGGCGCCGATCGCCGCGCCGACCGCCGAGCCGTAGCCGCCGGTCATCAACGTGCCACCCACCACGGCGGCGATGATGTAGATGAACTCCTGACCCACACCCTCACCGGCCTGGATCGTGTTGAACGCGTACAGCCGGTGCTGGCCGTAGAACCACGCCAGCACGCCGACGAGCATGAACAGGCCGATCTTGACCTTGTTCACCGGCACGCCGACCGCCCGGGCGGACGCCGCGTTGCCGCCGACGGCGAAGATCCAGTTGCCGATCTTGGTCCGGACCAGCACCCAGGTTGCGATGCCGACGAACAACAACCACCAGACCACGGTGATCTTGAGCCGGGCCTCGCCGATCGGGATCTCCGCCGCGAAGATGCCCTTCAGGGTGTCGAAACCGTCGATCTCGGACACGTTCTGCGTGGCGACCGAACCCGAGATCGCCTTGGTGACGGCCAGGTTCGCGCCCTGCAGGATGAAGAACGTCCCCAGCGTGATCAGGAACGACGGGATCCCGGTTTTCTGTACCAGGAACCCGTTCAGGAACCCGATGGCCAACGCCAGCACCAGCGCCAGCAGCGTGCCCACCCACATGTTGAGCGACAGCTGGTAGGAGATCATCGATGCGGTCAGTGCCGCGGTGATGAACGCGACGCCGGCGGACAGGTCGAACTCGCCGCCGATCATCAGCAGGCCCACCGCCACCGCCACGATGCCCACCTGGGACGACGCGTACAGCACCGTGGTGAACGAGGTGAAGTCGCGGAACGGCGGCGCGACGATGAAGAAGAAGATGTAGATGGCGACCGCCGCGAGCAACGCGCCGACCTCCGGTCGCCCCAACAGACGCGCCGACAGGGGCGTCGTCACGCGGCCGCTGGCCGCAGCAGGCGCCGGGGCCGGCGCCTTCACCGATGAACTCATGAATTGCTCCGATCGCAGGGGTGGCTCGACGGGGACGCAAGGCCCCCGTCGAGCCGGATGCCGGATGTCAGCGGGTGCCGGCGTCCGCGTACGTGGAGATGGCGTCGATGTTCGTCTCGTCGACGAACGACGGGCCGGTGAGGACCGCCCGGCCGCCACCGATGTCGTTGCGGTTGGTCAGGTACAGCCACAGCGAGTCGACCGCCAGGTAGCCCTGCAGGTACGGCTGCTGGTCGATGGAGAACGCCAGCGAGCCGTCCTTGATGGCCTTGGCGGCGTCGGCGTTCAGATCGAAGGTGCCGATCGTGGCGTTCGAGTTGGCCGAGCCCTTGGCCTGGATCGCGGCCAGCGCGATCGGGGCGCCGAGGGTGATGACGTAGTCGATGGTCGGATCCTGCTGCAGCTTGGCGGTGATGGTGGAGGTGACCGAGGACAGGTCGGCGCCGTTCACCTGGATGTTCTCGGTGCCCGGGGCACCCTCGGCGACACCGGCGCAGCGGGTCTCCAGCGCGACCGAACCCTCGGCCTGGATCACGCAGAGGACGTGCTTGGCGCCCGCCTCGGCGGCCCGCTCACCGGCGGACTGGCCGGCCAGCGCCTCGTCGGAGCCGAAGTACATCAGCGCGCCGAGGTCCTCGTAGGCGTCGATGCCGGAGTTGAAGCCGACCACCGGGATGCCGGCGTCGGTGGCGGCCTTGACCGCACCGGACAGCGCGTCCGGGGTGACCAGGGTGGTGGCGATCGCGTCGACCTTGGAGTCGACCGCGTTCTGGATCAGGGTGGCCTGACCGGCGGCGGTCGGGTCGTTGGAGTACTTGATGGTGATGCCGTGGTTCAGGGCGGCGGAGTTGACACCGGCCTTGATCTTGTCCCAGAAGGTGTCACCCGGGGTCTCGTGGGTGATGACCGCGATGGTGTAGTTCTTGGGGCCCACGTTGGCACCGCCACCGGAACCCCCGGCGGCCGGCGCCGCCGAGGTCGACTGGGCGCCGCCGGAGCTGCTGCACCCCGAGACCGCGAGTGCGACGGCTGCCACGGTGGCTGCCGCGACGCGCAGGCCCTTCCGAGATCGACTGAGCTTCATTGCTTTCCTTTCGTCGGATTCCCCGGCGACATCGCCGGTTCACGAAATGCGTGGTGCTGGTGGGGCTGTCGCGGACCCCGTCGACGGCGACGGGAATCAGCGGGGCGGGTCCGCCCATACCGCGGAGCGCCGTCCGAACCGGGCGGCGCGTGCGGAGCTGGGACGAGGAGTGCTGGTGCACGTGGTGGGACGGTGCGGGCCGCTCGACGAGCGGGGTACGGCTGCCGCGCCGGCGAGATCATCACCGGTGGACGGACGCAACGGCCGGGGGCGGGTCGAGGCGACGAAGTCGCAGTGACCGGAGCCGACGAGGTGGTACAGGACGACCCGCGGGCTGAAGGTGGGCCCGGCGGGTCGGCGGTGCGGGTCACCGAGGGCCACCCACCGGCAGAACAACGGCTCCGGGATACAGGTGCGGTGGCCGGTGGTGATGCCCGCATCGCTGGCAACACTCATGGGGCCCGACCTCCGCCTGATCCAAGGGCCGGCGCCTCTGCCGACAGGAGTAAGAGTGGCCGACGGCACATCCGATGTCAAGCTTTTGTACTGACATTCTTACGTCGATTTGGGGCGGACACCCGCCCTCGGCGGTCGCTCCACATGGTGGGCGGCCGTGTGAAACGTTGCGCGCACGAACTGGTATCGAACGCGTAACGGATCACATGTCCATGCCGCCGTTGACACCCCAGACCTGTCCGGTGATGTAGGACGACGCATCAGCGGCCAGGAAGTGCACGATCCGGGCGATCTCCTCCGGCCGGCCGAGGCGCCGCAGCGGGATCTGTGCCTTGATCTTGTCCAGCACCTTCTCCGGCACCGCGGCGACCATCTCGGTGGCCGTGTAGCCCGGGGTGACCGTGTTGACGGTGATCCCGATGCTGTCGTCGGAGAGCTTCCCGGCCCGCTCCAACAGGAACGCGGCCTCCCGCGCGAACGTCTTGGTCAGCCCGAACAGGCCGGACTTGGACGCGGCGTAGTTGGCCTGGCCGATGTTGCCCATCTCGCCGACGACCGACGACACGTTGATGATCCGCCCACTCCCCCGCTCGACCATGTGCGCCAACGCAGCCTGCGACAGGAAGAACGCCCCCGACAGGTTGACGTCGAGCACCTTGTGCCAGTCGTCGTCGGTGAGCTTGAGAATGGTCTTGTCGATGGTGATACCCGCGTTGTTGACGAGGATGTCGAGTCGGCCGTGCTGTTCGATCACCTCGGCGACCACCCGCCGGCAGTCGTCCGCCGAGGCGACGTTGCCCTGGTGGACGGTCACCGGGGTGCCGAAGCGGCCCTGGAAGTCGGCCACGAAACTCTCGGCCTTGGTGACGTTGCCGCTGAAGCCCGCGGCGATCTCGGCGCCCTGGGCCGCCAGGCTGGCGCAGATCGCGGCACCGATGCCGCGGGTCCCACCGGTGACGAGAGCGACGCGGCCGGAGAGCTTGTCGCCCACCACCGCGGTGGCCGTCGCCGCGTCGACGGAGCTGTCGGTGGTGGTCATGAGGGGCCTCCCGAGGGCACGTGACGCGGTGGCGGTCAGCCCCGGAGGGGTTCACCGACTGGCGGAACTGATCCTAGGGCTCCCCACCGCGACGGCAACCGGACCGCCGGCGAGCACTGCGCCCACCGGGGACGGAGCGGCACCGGGCACCGCCCGCTGCCGCCCCCTCACCCATGTCCCCAGGGTCAGGGACGCGCGCCCATCTGCACCTCGACGCGCTTGCCGGTGCGGACCGCCTCGACGCCGGCTTCGCAGACCGCGACGGCGGCATAGCCGTCCCAGGCTCCCGGACCGTCCACAGTGCCGTTGCGGGCGGCGTTCACCCAGCGCTGCAACTCGGTGTGGTAGGCCGCGCCGAAGCGCTGGACGAAGCCGGGGGTCAGCGCGCCTCCCCACCGGCCGTCGGTCGAGGTGCGGACCAGATTCTGGTCGAGACCGATCAGCGCCGAACCGGTCTCGCCGACGACCTCGGTGCGCACCTCGTAGGCGACGCCGGTCCGGACATAGATCTCGTCGGTGGCCACCGCGCCGGTCGCGGTCTCGAACACCACGAGCATCGGGTCGTTGACGCCCTCCGGCGCCTTGGAGGTGGCGAGACCCTTGTGGACGGTGACCGCGGTGATCTCGGTGTCCAGCAGGAAGCGCACCACGTCGACCTCGTGCACGACGGAGTCACGGATCATGAATTCGGAGTTGAAGTGCGGGGGCACGTCGGGGTTGCGGTGGATGCAGTGCACCATCAACGCCTCCCCCAGTCCGCCGTCGGCGATGAGCGCCCGGAGGTCGGCGTACTCGGTGTCGAAGCGACGCATGAATCCGAGCTGGATCAGCTGCTTCCCGAGCTCCGCCTCCTTCTGCACGATGCTGTAGGCGGTGTCGATGCTGGTGGTCAGCGGCTTCTCGCAGAGCACCGGGATACCGCGCTCGAGACAGGCCAGCACCTGGGCCTCGTGGGCGGCGCCGGGAGTGGCGATCACGACGGCGTCGACGTCCTCGGCGTTGATCGCCTCGAACGGATCGGCGACCACCCGCGAGCCGGGGATGCCGGCCGACACCTTGGCCGCGGTCTCGGCGGAGTAGTCGTTGATCACCGTGACGGTGGCGCCCTTGACGGCGGTGGACAGCGTGCTCGCGTGGTACGAGCCCATCATTCCGACGCCGAGAACGGCGACGCGAAGATCGTCAGACACAGAGGTGCTCCTTCGAACGGTACGGGTGGCGTGAGAAGTGTTGGCGAACCACCGACGTCAGCCGCGCGGAGCGACGTGCCGGCAGCCCTTGAGGTAGGTCAGGGTGCGCTCGGCGATCGGGAACGGGACATCGCCGGCACAGCCGTACATGTCCTGCTCGACGATGCCGAAGATCGGCCGGTCCAGCTTCTCCAGCGCGGCGAAGACGTCCGGCATGTGCGGGATGCCGCCCGGCGGCTCCTGCATGACACCCAGCTGCACGGCCTTGGCCCAGGTGAAATTGTTCTCGTCGACGACGGCCTTGACCTTCGGGTCCACCTGCTTGAGGTGGGTGTAGGTCACGCGCGACGGATGCTTGGCGATCAGGTCCAGATTGTCGCCGCCGCAGTAGCTCAGGTGGCCGGTGTCGAGGCAGAGGTTCACGTACTCGGGGTTGGTCCCCTCCAGGAAGCGCTCGACGGCTTCGTTGTTGTCGACGTGACTGTCGGCGTGCGGGTGGTAGACGACGTGCATCCCGTACTCCTCCAGGATGGCCTTGCCGAGGCGGTCGTTGCCCTTGATCTTGCGGTCCCAGGCGGCGGCGTCCAGGTTGTAGGGCTCCACCTCCTCGCCGGTGACGTCGTCGCGCCACATCGACGGGATGACCACGACGTACTCCGCACCCGCGGACTTCGCGAGGCCGGCCACGTTGCTCACCTGGCTCCACACGTCGTCCCAGGAGTTCTCGCGCTGCAGGTGCTCGAAGACGGTGCCCGCAGTGACCTTGAAGTTGCCGGGGGCCAGCGCGTCGGCCAGCGCCGACGGGTCGGTCGGCAGGTAGCCGTACGGGCCCAACTCGATCCACTCGTAGCCGGCCGCGGCCGCCTCGGTGAGGAACTGGGTGTACGGGACCTGAACCGGGTCGTCGGCGAACCAGACGCCCCAGGAGTCGGGGGCGGTGCCGATGGTGACGCCGTTCGGAAGGTCGTAAGGCATGGGTCGATACCTCCGGTCGTGGGTGCGGCGACGGTGCCTGCACCCGGGGGTGTGTGGGTGCTGCGGTCAGCGGATCAGCGAGACCGCGTTGTCGACCGCGTTGGCGACGTCGCCGTCGGCCGGGTAGAGCATCGTGCGGCCGACGACGAGCCCGCGCACGGACGGCAGCGACAGCGCCTTGGCCCAGGCGGCCAGGGTGTCCTCCGGCGATCCGGACGGGTCGCCGCCGAGCAGCAGGGTGGGGAAGGTGGTCGCGTCCATCACGCGCTCCATCTCCTTCACCACGGGCAGCTTCATCCAGGTGTAGGCGGTGGAACTGCCGAAGCCCTGGGCGATGTGGATGCTCTTGATCACCGCTTCCGGGCTCAGGTCGTTGACGATCTTGCCGTCGACCCGGCTCGACATGAACGGCTCGACCATGGCGATCAGCTTGGCCCGGTTGAGCTCGGTGACGGCGCGGGCGCAGGCCTCGATGGTGCGCGACGGTGCCCGGGTCGCCGAGGTCGATGCGGGTCAGCATCTTGGCGCCGTCGAAGCCGCCGTCGATGGTGCCCTGGACGTCGTAGCCGGTCATCCGGTCGTCCATCTCGAACGACGCCCCGGCCAGGCCGCCGCGGTTCATCGAGGAGAACATGATCTTGTCCTCGAGCGCCCCGAGCAGCAGCAGGTCCTCGACGATGTCGGCGGTGGCCAGCAGGCCGTCGACCCCCGGCCGGGACAGCGCGGTCTGCAACCGGCCCAGCAGGTCTTTGCGATCCGACATCGCGTGCGGGTCGGAGCCGACGGCGAGCGCGCCACGGGCGGGGTGGTCGCAGGCGACGATCATCATCTTGCCGTCGTCACCCAGCAGGTGGCGGCGCTTGCGGGAGCGGAACAGCCCGGCGATCCGCTCCGGCTCGCGGGCCCGGATCTCGGAGATCTCGTCGTAGCTCTTGGCGAAGTGGGACATCGCGTTCACCGGCCTTCGTTGGGGTTGCCACCGGCGATGAGGGTGTCGATCTCGGCGGCGGTGGGCATGGCGGTCGAGCACTCCAGGCGGGACGCGACGATGGCGCCGGCGGCGTTGGCCCGCTGCAGCACCTTCTCCAGCGGCCAGCCGGCCAGCAGACCGTTGGCCAGCGAACCGCCGAAGCTGTCGCCGGCGCCGAGGCCGTTGACCGGGTCGATGAGGATCGGCGCGGACTCGACGCGTTCGTGCTTGGTCTTGGCCAGGACGCCCTTGGGGCCCTGCTTGACGATGGCGAGCTCGACCCCGGCGTCCAGCAGCGCGTCGGCGGCCTTGTCCGGGACGGTCTCGCCGACGGCGACCTCGCACTCCTCGCGGTTGCCGACGGCGACCGTGACGTGCGGCAGGATGCGGGCGATCTGCTCGGTGGCATCCGACGGCTTGT
The DNA here is from genome assembly GCA_963700115.1 of uncultured Actinomycetota bacterium. Lineage (GTDB taxonomy): Bacteria > Actinomycetota > Actinomycetes > Mycobacteriales > Nakamurellaceae > Nakamurella. The sequence goes on from OY969473.1 coordinate 3,789,360, forward strand.
CCCAGAACATCGGGCGGTAGTCGAGGTCGAGCACCACGAAGCCCTTGCGGCCGCGGGCCTCGAGCACGTCGAGATGGGTCTGCCGGCTCGGCTCCTCGCTCATCCCGGTGGTCGAGATCCACAGCAGGTCCACCGCTCGGACGAGGTCGAGATCGACGTCGCCGGTACGGATCTGCAGATCGGGTGCGGTCGGCTTGCGGTAGAAGTACAGCGGGAAGTCGTCCGGCGGGAAGATCTCGCAGAACGTGACCGGGGTCGGGTACTCGTGGTTGACGACGACCTGGCTGTCGTCGACGCCGAGGTCGCGCAGCGCACGCCGGACGAAGCGGCCGAACGGGTCGTCACCGACGCCGGTGATGATCGAGGTACGGCGACCGAGGCGGGCGGCGGCGACGGCGACGTTGCCGGTCGTGCCGCCGAGGAACTTGCCGAAGGTCTCGACGTCCTCCAGGCCGACGCCGATCTGCAGGGGGTAGATGTCCACGCCGGCCCGACCCATGGTCAGGACCTCCGGGACTGCGGTGGGGGCGCTCATCTGTGCCTTCCGGGAACGGGGTTGGGTGGGATGCGTCCACCGGCGGTCGGCCGGGACGCCTGGGTCCGGCGGGAGCCAAGGAGCTCCCGCCGGCAGGTCACACGTTCTGCGGGAAGCCCAGGTTGAGGCCGCCGTGGCTGGGGTCGAGCCAGCGGGTGGTGATGACCTTGTTGCGGGTGAAGAAGCTGAAACCCTCGGTGCCGTGGGCGTGGGTGTCGCCGAACAGCGAGAGCTTCCAGCCACCGAAGGAGTGGTAACCGACGGGGACCGGGACGGGGACGTTGATGCCGACCATGCCGACCTCGACCTCGTTCTGGAACTGCCGGGCCGCGCCGCCGTCGTTGGTGAAGATCGCGACGCCGTTGCCGTAGGGGTTGTCGTTGATCATGTGCAGGCCCTCGTCGTAGGAGGCCACCCGCAGCACCGACAGCACCGGGCCGAAGATCTCGTCGGTGTAGATCGTCATGTCGGTGGTGACGTTGTCGATGAGCGTCGGGCCGAGCCAGAAGCCGTCGGCGTCGCCGTCGACGACCGGGTCACGGCCGTCCACCACCAGGGTGGCGCCGGCATCGGCGCCGGCGGCGACGTAGGAGGCGACCTTGTCGCGGTGCGCACCGGTGACCAGCGGTCCCATGTCGCAGCCGCGGCGGCCGTCGCCGGTCCGCAGGGTCCCCATCCGCTCGACGATCTTGTCGACCAGCTCGTCGGCGACGGATTCCACCGCGACCAGCGCGCAGATGGCCATGCACCGCTCACCGGCGGAGCCGAAGCCCGGCGTTGACGGCGGCGTCGGCGGCCAGGTCCAGGTCGGCGTCGGGCAGCACCAGCATGTGGTTCTTCGCCCCGCCCAGGGCCTGCACGCGCTTGCCGTGCCTTGGTGCCGGTCTCGTACACGTAGCGGGCGATCGGGGTGGACCCGACGAAGGAGATCGACTTGACCCGCGGGTCGGTCAGCAGCGCGTCGACGGCGACCTTGTCACCGTGCAGCACGTTGAACACCCCGTCGGGCAGTCCGGCTTCCTTCCACAGCGCGGCCAGCCAGTTCGCGGTGGACGGGTCCTTCTCGCTCGGCTTGAGCACGACGGTGTTACCGGCGGCGATCGCGATCGGGAAGAACCACATCGGCACCATGGCCGGGAAGTTGAACGGCGAGATGATGCCGACGACGCCGAGCGGCTGCCGGATCGACGCGACATCGACGTTGGTCGAGGCGTTCTCGCTGAGGCTGCCCTTCAGCAGGTGTGCCAGGCCGCAGGCGAACTCGACGATCTCCTGACCGCGGGTGATCTCGCCGAGCGCGTCGGAGAGCACCTTGCCGTGCTCGCTGGTGATCAGCTCGGCGGCCTCGCCCTTGCGCTCGTTGAGCAGTTCACGGAACCGGAACAGCACCTGGGTGCGGCGGGCCAGCGACAGCGCACCCCACGCCGGGGGCCGCGGCCGCGGCGGCCGAAATGACACCGCTCGCATCCTTCTCGGAGGCCAGCGCGACGTTCTTGGTGACCTTGCCGGTCGCCGGGTCGTACACCGGCGCGGTGCGGTCGGACTCACCGGCGAACGGCGCGCCGTTGCTCCAGTGCGACACCACGGCGGGAGTCGTTGCTGCGCTGGACGGTTCGGCCGCCTCGGGCAGGGCGTCGGGATCGGTGATGGTCGTCATGGGTCCTCCGGGGAGATGCGGGGGTGCGGACGGGAACGTGCGGGGTCAGCGACCGGCGGGGCGGTAGTACTCCCGCTGGGTCGCCTTGTGCTTGTCGTAGACGACCTTGGCCTGAGCAGTGAAGTCGAGGGTCGAGACGTCGGCGACGGGCACGTCCCACCAGCCGTCACCGGACGGCGACTGGTGCTCGAGGTCGGTGTCGACGTGCACCATGGCCGGCTCGTCGCCCGCCTTGGCCTGCTTGAGCGCCTCGCGGAGCTCGTCGAGGGTCTTGGCCCGGTAGCACCTTGATGCCGAGGCTCTCGGCGTTGGCGGCCAGATCGACCGGCAGGATGCCGCCGTCGAGGCGGCCGCTGTCGGCGTTGCGGTAGCGGTACTTGGTGCCGAACCGCTGGACACCGAGCGACTCGGCCAGCGAGCCGATCGAGGCGTAGCCATGGTTCTGCAGCAGCACCACGATGACCTTGATGCCCTCCTGGACAGCCGTGACCAGCTCGGTCGGCATCATCAGGTACGAGCCGTCGCCGACGGTGATGAACACGTCGCGGTCGGGGGCGGCCATCCGGACGCCGATGCCGCCGGGGATCTCGTACCCCATGCACGAGAAGCCGTACTCGACGTGGTAGCCCTTGCGGTCGCGGGTGCGCCACATGCCGTGCAGGTCACCGGGCAGCGAGCCCGCGGCGCAGACCACGACGTCGCGGGCCTCCATGACCTCGTCGACCGCGCCGAGGACCTCGGACTGGCCGAGAACGCCGTGCTCGGCACCGAAACCGCTGTGGAAGGACGCGACGACCTCGTCGTCCCAGGCCTTGGCCCGGGCGGTGGCGTCGGCCTGGTAGGCCTGGTCGCGTCGACCAGCCCTGCAGGGCGTCGGTCAGGGCCGTCAGCGTCGTCCGGGCGTCGGCGACCACCGGCAGACCGGCGTGCTTGACCGCGTCGATGGACGCGACGTTGATGTTGACGAACTGCACGTCCGGGTTCTGCCAGATCGTCTTGGACGCCGTGGTGAAGTCGGAGTACCGGGTGCCGATCCCGATGACCACGTCGGCCTGCCGCGAGAAGTGGTTCGCCGCCGGTGATCCGGTGGCACCGATGGCGCCGAGGTTCAGCGGGTGGTCGAAGGGCAGCGAGCCCTTGCCGGCCTGGGTCTCACCGATCGGGATGCCGGTGGCCTCGACGAACGTCCGCAGCGCCTCGTTGGCCTCGGCGTAGGTGACGCCGCCGCCGGCGACGATGACCGGCTTCTTCGCATTGCGGATGATCGCCGCCGCCGCCTCGACGACCTCGGGCTCGGGGACCGGACGGCCGATGCGCCACACCCGCTCGACGAACAGCGACAGCGGCCAGTCGTGGGCCTCGGCCTGTACGTCCTCGGGCAGCGCGATGGTCACTGCGCCGGTCTCGGCAGGGTCGGTGAGCACCCGCATCGCGCCGAGCAGCGCGGCCGGCAGCTGCTCCGGACGCCACACCCGGTCGAAGAAGCGCGACAGCGGGCGGAAGGCGTCGTTGACCGAGACGTCGTAGCCGTAGGGCTGCTCGAGCTCCTGCAGCACCGGCGAGGCGACACGGGTGGCGAAGATGTCGCTGGGCAGCAGCAGCACGGGCAACCGGTTGATGGTGGCCAGCGCCGCACCGGTGAGCATGTTGGACGCACCGGGGCCGACAGAGGCGGTGACGGCGAAGGTCTCGAGACGGTCCTGCTGGCGGGCGTAGCCGACGGCGATGTGCACCATGGCCTGCTCGTTGCGGCCCTGGTGGTAGGGCAGCTCGCCCGGGTTCTCCAGCTCGGACTGCAGCAGCGCCTGGCCGAGGCCGGCCACGTTGCCGTGCCCGAAGATGCCGAAGCAGCCGGCAAAGAACTTGCGGCGCACCCCGTCCCGCTCGGAGTACTGCTGACCGAGGAACTTCACCACCGCCTGGGCGACGGTGAGGCGGATGGTGCCGTCCTGCGCTGCGGGCGTGGGGCTCATGCCGGAGCTTCCTTTCACGAGAAAACCGGGTATCTGCTGTCCGGTGCGGCGCTGTGTCGGCACAGCTCCGGACGTGGGTTCACGACAGGGAGGGCGGGAGCGACCCGGCGGAACGGCGCCGGGACGGTTGCGGCGGGGAGGCGAGACGGCCAGGGGCGCGCCGCGGGCGTCGGCCGGTCGACAGACCGTCCTGCTGCTCGCTGCTCCGCTCGGCCATCCCGCTCCTCTCCCGCGATGGCGGGGAGGTCACATGTGGCCGGCGCCATCGCCTGCAGGGAGAACTCTTGCGGACGACGCAGTGTGATGTCAAGCTTTTGTTAGAACATGCGAACATGTCTTACGGGTCCCCAGGGAGGCGAGTGGGCGGCGAGTGCTGCGGACCGCCGCACCGGCCGTTCCGCAGGTGCCGACCGTCAGGCGGCCGACTCACGTCGTTGGTAGGACAATGTAGGACAACGAGCACGGGCGGGCTTGGCGGAGCCGAGAAATCGGCCCGGCCCGGAAGTTCCGGACCCGCCCACTCGTTGCAGTCAGCAGGTCGGCACGTCCGGGGCGACCCGCCCCGATGTGGCCGGCATTTCGCACGGCTCCCGACGGCCGCACCCGCGACAGTCCCGAGCGGTCATCGGAGATGGCCCGACCCAGGAGGAAGAATGACGATCACCGCGCCCGACCCCACGAACCCGTCCGCCGCAGGCACGAACAGCACCGTCCCCGACCGCCCGATGCTCATCGGCGGCGAGTGGGTGCCGGCGCTGTCGGGCGAGTGGAGCGAGGTGCAGTCCCCCGGTCGTCGCGGGACGGTACTCGCCCGCGTGCCCGTCGGCGGCCCCGACGACGCCGACCGCGCCGTCAAGGCCGCCCGTGCCGCGTTCCCCGCCTGGGCGCGCGCTGCACTTCAAGGACCGGCAGAAGGCGCTGCTGAAGATCGCCGACGCGCTCGAGGAGGCGGCGGAGGAGCTGGCGCTGCTCACCGCCGCCGACACCGGTAATGCGTTGCGCACCCAGGCGCGCCCCGAGTCGCAGACGCTGGTCAACCTGTTCCGCTACTTCGGCGGCGTCGCCGGCGAGTTCAAGGGCACCGTGCTGCCCGCCGGTGACGACCAGTTGCAGTACACCCGGCGCGAGCCGCTCGGCGTCGTCGCCGGCATCCTGCCGTGGAACTCGCCGCTGATGATCGCCGGCATGAAGACCCCGGCGTCGCTGGCCGCCGGCAACACGCTGATCCTCAAGACCGCGCAGGAAGCGCCGCTGACCATCCTGCAAGATGGCCGAGATCGCCGACCGATTCCTGCCGCCGGGCGTGCTCAACGTCGTCACCGGTCCGGGACGCAGCCTCGGCGAGGCCCTGCTGACCCACCCGGGCGTGGACAAGGTGTCCTTCACCGGGTCGACCGAGGTCGGTAAGCACGTCGGCGAGGTGGCCGGGCAAGCGGCTGGCGCACGTCTCGCTGGAGCTGGGCGGCAAGAGCCCGAACATCGTCTTCCCGGACGCCGCCGACCCGGAGCACCTCGACGCGACCGCCACCGGCGTGCTCACCGCGATGCGCTTCACCCGGCAGGGCCAGTCGTGCACCGCGGGATCCCGGCTGTTCGTGCACGCCGACGTCTACGACGTCTTCCTGGAGGCGCTGATCGGAAAGGTCAAGCAACTCAAGGTCGGCGACCCGCTGGACGAGGCAATCGGACATGGGCTCGATCATCAACGCCAAGCAGTACGAGTCGATCATGGAGTACATCAACGAGGGCAAGAGCCAGCCGGGCGTCAAGGTGCCGCTGGACGGCGCCGACTTCGTCGGCGAGGGCCTCGACGGCTATTACCAGGGCCCGACGATCTTCGCGGCCGTGGACAACAGTTGGCGGATCGCCCAGGAGGAGATCTTCGGGCCGGTGCTGGTGGCCATCCCGTGGACCGACCGGGACGAGGTCATCCGGATGGCCAACGACTCGACCTACGGTCTGGGCGCCTACATCTGGACGCACGAACCTGACCGACGCACTCGACACCGCACACCGGATCGAGTCCGGCTGGGTGCAGGTCAACCAGGGCGGCGGCCAGGTCATCGGCCAGTCCTACGGCGGCTACAAGGCCTCCGGCATCGGCCGCGAGTTCTCCCTGGAAGGTGCCCTGGAGGGCTTCAGCCAGATCAAGCAGATCAACGTCAAGCTGGGCTGACACGCAGGTTTCGGGGTGATTGCGTTCGCCCAGCGGACACAATCACCCCGAAAGTCGATCCGGGGGCCTGCGTCACTCAGCCGCCCCCTGTCCCATGTTCAGCTCACTTTCGGGGTGATTGTGTCCGGTCAGCGAACACAATCACCCCGAAACCTGAGCTACCCGCCGAAGGCGATCCCGGCGTCCTCGAACTTGCCGCCGGTGGGCACGTTGTCGATGTCGGTGGCGCTGGGTGCGGGGGCACCGGTCTCCACCGCGGCCGAGTAGCTCGGCGCGATCACCGCAGGATCGATGGTCATCACCGAGTAGCCGGCGACGGCACCGGCGCCGAAGCCGGGCGCGAAGATCTTCACCGGCTCGTTGATCACCCCCGCGATCACCGCGTCGGCGATGGCGATCGGGATCGACGCCGACGACGTGTTGCCCATCGTCTCGATGTTGAAGAACAGCTTGTCGGCCGAGAGTCCCGACGCCGCCGCAAGTTTCAGCACCATGGTCTTGTTGGCCTGGTGCGGGACGACGAGCTCGACGGTGTTCCAGGCCGACTCCTCGACCCCGCCCGGGTCGGGCAGTGCCTGCAACTCGTCGATCATCTGACCGAGGTAGCGGCCGGCCAGGTCCTTCACTTCGGGACCGTAGACGGTGATGTTGTTGTCGAATGCCGGGTTCGGCCAGATGATCGAGTTGACCTGGCTGAACGGACCGCTCGCGTAGGTCTGCAGCAGGTCGATGTCACCGGGGTGTCCCTCGGGCGCCGGCGCGATGACCATCGCCGCGGCGCCGTCACCGAAGATCATCCGGGACGGCCGGACGGTGCCGATCTTGTCCGAGAACTTCTCGCCGCAGACCAGCAGCACCGGCCGCTCGACCTCCTGCAGCAGCCGGACGCACTCCGACAGTCCGTACGGCAGGCCGGCGCAGGCGGCGACCATGTCGACCGAGGAATGGGTCTGGTAGATGCCCAGCTGACCCGGACAGCCAGGTGGCCATCGACGGCATCATCCGGTGGCTGGTGCACGAGCAGAAGATGACCGCGCCGATCTCCTCGGCCTTGCGCCCGGCGTGCTTGAGTGCGGCCACCGCGGCGTCCAGGGAGATCTCCGACAGGTCCCGGGTGGTGTACATCCGGGACTCGATGCCGGTCTTGGAGCTGATGTCCTCGGCACTCATCGGCGACCAGCAATAGGCTGCATTGCGAATGAGATCCTCGTTGCTGCAGACGATCTCGCCCTTGACGACGGCCAGCGCCTCGATCTTGGGCAGCACCGTGTACTTCTTGCGGACATCGGTCGGCGGGTACGGCCGGATCGGCTGCTCGGACGGGGCGGCGGTCTGCTTGGGGCCCGTCGAGGCGTCGTCGCCGGCGCTCTTCTTCATCCGGTTGATGAACCGCAGCACGTCGGGGTTGCGCGGCCGGAAGGTGACCAGCACGTCGTCGTCGGTCAGCTCGCCGACCGCCTTGAGCCGGACCTTCGAGCGGTCCCACGGGTACTGGTTGTGCAGCACCATCGACCAGCGCTGCAGCGCCTCGAGCTCGGGGATGTCGGAGTGGCAGTCGACGATGTCGTCGAAGCTGTGGGTGCCGTAGTCGGGGTCGTAGTCCTCCAGCACCAAGGTCAGCCACCCGGGCTCTGCGAGCGCCTCGGCCACGGTCGGCTTGATCGACGGCAGCTTGGTGGCGTCGTGGGTGCGGTTGCCGAAGACGTCGAACAGGTCGCGCCAGATGGCGTCCTCGGCGGCCCCGTCCCAGGTGGGCCCCAGGTCGTCGTAGGCGGTGGCCACCGCGCTGATCTTGGCCTCGCTGTCGTGCCAATGGGCCACGATGGGCACGAAGAAGTCGTCGCGGTTCCGCGGGGTGTCACGCCACCGCACCGGCTGCTTGTCGTACATCGTCATCGCGAACCGGTTGACCCAGAACAGGTTCAGCGCCACGTCGCGCATCAGTTCGTAGCGGGTCGTGTACTGGCCGCTGTCGATACGCGCCTGGATCTCGGTGCCCTTGGGCGCCTTGGTCTCGAAATCGCGTCGGATGACCCCGTCGAGCTGGGCCTCGGTCTCGATCACCGAGAAGTCCAGATCGGGCAGGAAGTTGGACGGGAAGACGAGTCGACCGTGCTGGTTCACGACGAATGGCTGCACTGACATTCTCCTAACGTCGAACGACCTGCCGCCGTGCGCGGCGCAACCGGACGGTGTCCGAGCCGGACAGTCGGACGACGGCAGGTGGAGCTTTCATGGGCAGGGCTGGGTGAGGCTGCATGACCTCGCGCCCCCATTATGGGCGGTGGGGCTCGAGCGCGCGGACCGGGTCTCTCCCTGCTCCCGACCGTGGTGCAGCCGCCGCCGGAGTGGGCGGCCGACGAGGCCGCCCAGCTCCCCGACGTGCCGATCACTGCCGAGCTTGAGCTGTGACGCTTCTCAGTCGTTCGCAGGTTCCGGCGCGGCGTAGAGCGGCAGCCGCGGATCGACGGCCTGGTCGGCCCAGGTGCTGCGGACCCAGCCGTGGTCGGGGTCGTCGCAGATCTTCCAGGCCCGGGTGGGCTCCGGGCCGGCCATCACGTTGAGGTAGTACATGTCGTGGCTCGGCGAGGCGATGGAGGGGCCGTGCCAGCCGTGCGGGATCGAGGACGACGTCGCCGTCGTTGACCTCCTCGAGCACGTCGATCGGGCGGTCCGCGGTGCCGTAGACCCGCTGGAAGCCGGCGCCTCTCCCGGTCTCGGCGACGGCTGCGTCGGGAGCATGGGAACGGAACTTGTAGTAGTAGATCTCTTCCAGCGACGACTCGACGTCGGAGGTCTCGTCGTGCTTGTGCGGCGGGTAGGACGACCAGTTGGCCGCCGGGGTGAGCACCTCGACCGCGATCATCTTGCCGGTCTCGAAGGCGCCCGGGGTGGCGAAGTTGTTGACCTGACGGCTGCACGAACCGGCGCCGCGCAGTTCCACCGAGACTCCGGAGGCCGGCCCGTAACGGAACGGTAGCAACTCGTCGGTGACCGTGCCGGGCAGCGCGAAGGTGCCGCCGGCTGCACTGGCGACCTCGACGGCCGCGGCGATCGGCAGGTAGGCGAAGTCAGTGACGCCGTCGAACACACCCGTGCGCCCGGCCAGGTCGAACTTCTCGCTGTCGATCCGGACGCTGCACGAGCCGGACAGCGGCAGCAGGATCATCTCCTCGCCCCCGGTCTCGAACCGGACCGTCTGACCGGCGGCGAGGGTCAGCACCCGTAGGCTGGAGTAACCCCAGCTGGGCGTCCTCGGGGGTGATGACGAGCTCGAACGGATCGGCGGCGGTGCTGCCGGCCGGGACGAAGTAGGCGTCGGACATGGATGACCTCACTGTCGGTCGCTCACGGGCAGGTGCCGACCCGGATCGCCGGATCCGGGTGGGAGGTCGGCGGACAGACGACGGTGAGCGGGGCGCGCCTGTCAAGAGGTTGTCCGCACATCCTGTCATCGGTGCGCCATTGTTGCCATACTGGGCCGGCCGGTGCGGTTGCACCGTCGAAGTGCAAGCGGAAGGCCGGGACGATGACCGAGCTGGCGATCGATCTCGACCGGTCGAGCCCCATCCCGCTGTACTTCCAGGTCGCGCAGGAGCTCGAGAAGGCCATCACCTCCGGACAGCTCGGGCCGGGCGCGAAGCTGCCCAACGAGATCAGCCTGGCCGACAACTTCGGGTTGAGCCGGCCGACCATGCGCCGCGCCATCCAGGAGCTCGTCGACAAGGGGCTGCTCGTCCGCAAGCGCGGCGTCGGCACCCAGGTCGTGCACGGCGAGGTGAGCCGGCCCGTCGAGCTGACCAGCCTCTTCGACGATCTCAGCCGCAACGGCGCCGCCCCGCGGACCACCCTGCTCACCCGCGAGGTCATCCCGTCCGACGAGCAGATGGCCCTGCATCTCGACATCACCCCCGGTAAGCCGATCCTGCACCTGCGCCGGCTTCGTTTCGCCAACGGTGAGCCACTGGCCATCATGGAGAACTTCCTGCCCGAGGACCTCGCGGACCTCCCGGAGAAGGATCTCGAGGAGCGCGGGCTCTACCAGATGATGCGCAGCCGGGGCATCCACATCCGCGTCGCGAAGCAACGCATCGGCGCCCGCACCGGCACCACCGAGGAGTGCCGGCTGCTCGACCGAACGGCGCGGCAGCCCACTGCTGACGATGGACCGCTCGACCTACGACGACTCCGGACGCACCGTCGAATGGGGACACCACGTCTACCGCGCGAGCCAGTACTCGTTCGCGGTGACGCTCGTCGACCACTGACCGCGACGCCGTTCACGTCTGTCCATGACCTCCACGCCTCGACTGTCGGCGGCCCGCACCGGCACCTTGATGGCCGTCGCGTCGATGAGCTGCGTCCAGCTCGGGCTGGCCGCGTCGGTCGGACTCTTCGAGCGGCTGGGCGCGACCGGCACCGCCTGGATCCGGCTGGCCTGGGCCGGCGTCATCGTGTTCGCGCTGGTCAGGCCGTGGCGGATGCGGATCAGCCGGTCGTCGCTGGTGGTCTGCGTCGCGCTCGGGGTGGTCACCGCCGCGCTGACCGTGCTGTTCATGGCGGCCATCGAGCGGTTGCCGCTGGGGACGGCGAGTGCCCTGGAGTTCCTCGGCCCGCTGGGCGTCGCGGTGGTCCGCGGGCGCGCGGCCGGCCGGTGGTGGGCGCTGGTCGCCGCCGTCGGCGTGCTGGCGCTGACCGAACCGTGGCACGGCGACGCCGACCTGGTCGGGGTGCTACTGGCCCTCGGCGCGGGCGTTTGCTGGGCGGCCTACATCCTGCTGACGCAGCGGGCCGGTGACGAGGTGACCGGCCTGAACGCGCTGGCCATCTCGATGCCGGTGGCCGGGATCGTCGCCTCGCTGGCGATCGCCCCCGGGGTCGTCGGTCGGGTGGACCTCGGGATCGTCGCCGTCGGCCTGGGGCTGGCGCTGCTGCTGCCGGTGGTGCCGTTCAGCCTCGAACTGCTGGCGCTGCGGCGGCTCACCGCGGCGGCGTTCGGCACCCTGATGAGCCTCGAGCCGGCGCTGGCCGTCCTGATCGGACTCGTGGTGCTGCAGCAGGTCCCGGGCTGGGTGCCGCTGGTCGGGGTGCTGCTGGTCGTCGCCGCCGGGATCGGTGCGGAGCGCACCGGCGCCCGGCCCGATATGTCGACCGATCCTTGACGGTTTGTCCGGCCCGTTCAGGCACGCCGAGTTTGTGTATATGTACTGACAAATATTGACAGCTGGTCAGGGTGGCCGCAGGCTGGGACCGACAGGCGACGGCGCCGGTGAACCCACCGCCGGCCGTTCGCCCGCGAGGAGACCCCGATGCCACTCGTCCGGATCGACCTGCAGACCGGCCGCACATCCGCCGAGCTGCGGCGGATCGCCGACGTCGTCCAGGACGTCATGCTGGAGTTCTTCGCGGCCCCGCCCGGTGACCGCTATCAGATCATCACCGAGCACCCGGCCGGCCAGATCATCGTCGAGGACTCGGGTCTCGGGCTCGTGCGGACCGACGGCGTCACCGTCGTCCAGATCGTGCAGCAGGGACGCGACCGCGCACACAAGGAACAGGCGTACGCCGCACTCGCCGCCCGACTCGAGACGGAGTGCGGGATCCGGCCCGCCGACCTGATCGTCGCCGTCACCGGGAACACCAGGGAGGATTGGTCGTTCGGGCTCGGTCGGGCGCAGTTCCTCACCGGCGAACTCTGACCCGCACCCACCCCTGCCGAGAATCGAGGCCTTGATGGACCGCCGCCGCCGCGCCGTCGCGTTGCTGGTGGCCGGCACCTTCTTCATGGAGAACCTCGACGGCACCATCGTCGCCACCGCGGCGCCGGCGATGGCCCGCACCTTCGACGTGCAGTCCAGCGACATCGGCATCGCCATCACGTCCTACCTGCTGACGATGGCGACGCTGATCCCGCTCAGCGGCTGGATCGCGCACCGCTTCGGCATCCGCCGGGTGTTCCTCGCCGCGATCGCCGTCTTCACCATCGCCTCGGCGCTCTGCGCAGCCGCCCCGACGCTGCCACTGCTCGTCGCCGCCCGCGTGTTGCAGGGTGTCGGGGCCGCGATGATGGTGCCGGTCGGCCGGCTCGCGGTGCTCACCGACATCAGCAAGTCCGAGGTGATCCGAGCGATCGCGCTGCTGACCTGGCCGGCGTTGGTCGCCCCGGTGATCGCCCCGGCGCTGGGCGGCTTCTTCGCGACCTACCTCGGCTGGGAGTGGATCTTCCTGGTCAACCTGCCGCTCGGGGTCGTCGCTTTCCTTGCCGCGCTGCGACTGGTGCCGGCCGGTGACGGGGTGCGCCCGCCGCCGCTGGACTGGACCGGGCTCGTGCTGACCTGCACCGCGGTCGCCGCGCTCGTCACCATGGCCGATCTGCTGGCGGCCGAGACCCCTCGTTGGGTGCTCACGACGGTCCTCGCGCTCGTCGGCGCTGCGCTGCTGACGCTGGCCGTCCGACACCTGCTGCGCACCACGCACCCGCTGCTGAACCTGGCCATCCTGCGGATCCGCACGTTCCGGGTGCCGCACAACAGCGGCGGGCTGTATCGGCTGACCATCAGTGCGGTGCCGTTCCTGCTCCCGCTGATGTTCCAGGACGCTTTCGGCTGGAGCGCCGTGCAGGCCGGGTCGATGGTGCTGTTCGTGTTCCTGGGGAACGTCGCGGTCAAGCCGGCGACGACGTGGATGCTGCGCACGTTCGGCTTCCGGCGGGTGCTGGTGGCGGCGACGAGCTGTGCGGCCCTGAGCATGGTGCTGGCCGGCCTGCTGACCGCCGGGATGCCGTTGTGGCTGGTCGCGGTGGTGCTGACGTTCGGCGGGGTGGCTCGCTCGGTCGGCTTCACGGCCTACGCGACCATCACGTTCGCCGACATCGAGGGCACCCAGCTGTCCCAGGCCAACACCCTGTCGGCGACCATCCAGCAGATCGCCGCGGGCTTCGGCGTGGCCGTCGGGGCGATCGCGCTGCGGCTGGGCGACACCCTGACCGGTACCGTCGGCGACCCGGCGGCGGTCGGGCCATACCGCTTCGCGTTCTTCGTGCTGGCGGGCCTGACGGTCATTGCGGTGGTCGACGCGGTACGGCTGGACCCGGCGGCGGGCTCGTCGCTGCGGCCGGTGCGCCGAGGGGGTGCCTGAGGTCGCCGCCGGGCATCCGTTCCCGCAACTTCGCACCACCTTTGTACGCCGAGCACCCGTTGCAACGGATGCGTCAGGTGCACAGACGATGCAGAGGTGCACCGGGTCAGCGGCACCCCCGCACCCAGGCCCCCCGTCGGGCCGCCAGCCCGCCGCCGGGCATCCAATCCCGCAACTTCGCATCACCTTCGTACGCCGAGCACCCGTTGCAACGGATGCGTCAGGTGCACAGACGGATGCGGAGGTGCGTCGAGCGCGACCTCAGACGGTGAACGCCGCGCGGAACGCGGCGAGCGCGTCCTCCGACGAGCCGGACGCCCACCCCTCGAGGCCGACGACGCCGACGTAGCCGAGGCGCTGCAGGGCCCGGGCAACTGCCGGGTAGTGGATCTCACCGGTGCCGGGCTCCTGCCGGCCGGGCACGTCGGCGACCTGGATCTCACCGATCCACGGCAGCGCCTCCTCGACCAGCTCGATCAGGTTCCCCTCGCCGATCTGCGCGTGGTACAGGTCGAGATTGAGCTTGAGGAACGGACTGTCGACGGCGCGGACCAGCGCCAGGGTGTCCGCGGCGCGGGCGAACGGGGTGCCCGGGTGGTCGACCGCGGTGTTCAGGTTCTCCAGGACGAACACCCGCCCGTGCCGCTCGCCCAGCGCCGCGACGGCCTCGAGGGTGCGGGCGGCGGTGAGCCACATTCCCGGGGTGACCTCGGTGGCCGGCAACACCGGCAGTCCCTGACTGTCGAGGCCGGTGCCGTGCAGGTTCAACCGCGCGCAATCCAGCTTGTCCGCGACGGCAAGCGACTGCTCGGCGGTGCGCAGGAGCTCGGCGGCACCGTCGTCGTCGGCGAGCCGGCCGGTGAGGTACCCGGTCATCGAGGAGAAGGTCGCGCCGGTGGCGGCCAGCGCGTCGATGTCCTTGGTGCTCCAGTCCCAGATCTCGACCTGGAAGTCCAGCGCGTCGATCCGGCGTACGCGCTCGACGAAAGGCAGCTCGGTGAAGGTCATCTCGGAGCTGACTGCGAGCTGCAGCCCGGCCGGCGTCCGGCCCTTCGTCGTCGCGTCCGTGGCAGCAGTCATGTCGCACCTCTCGCATCCCGGGGAGACCTAGAACGTTCTAGGCGGGATGCTAGCGTAAGGCTCGCCCGGCACCCGGGCAACCGGTGCGACCCACCTCACCGGCAGGGCCCGCAGGATCGACCCCACTCACAGGAGAGTGCCCATGACGCAACGGATCGGCATCATCGGCGCGGGCATCATGGGGGCCGATCACGCCCTCACGCTGCACCGGTTCGTCAGCGGCGCGACGGTCGAGCTGGTCGCCGACCTCGACGCCACCCGGGCCGGAGCCGCCGCCGACGCGGTGGGAGCACGGTCCACCACCGACCCGCTGGCCGTCATCGCCGACGCCGCCGTGGACGCCGTCGTCATCGCCTCGCACGACTCCACCCACGCTGCGCTGGTCCGGGCCTGCCTCGACGCGGGCAAGCCGGTGCTGTGCGAGAAGCCGCTGGCTCCCACCCTCGCCGAGTGCGTCGACGTCGTCGCTGCCGAGAAGGCCGTCGTGGGTGGCGGTCCCGGTCTCGTGTCACTCGGCTTCATGCGCCGATTCGACCCGGGTTACGTGCAGATGCGGGAGGACATCACCGGCGGCCAGCTGGGTCGGCCGTTGATGGTGCACTCCGTGGGCCGCGGGGTCAGCTCCGGCCCCGGCGCGGACGACGAGCTGCTGATCACCGGTTCCGCCGTGCACGACTTCGACATCGTGCCGTGGCTGCTCGGCTCCCCCGTCGTCGAGGTCAGCTGGCACGCGCCGGCGCCGAGCTCGCTGGCCGGCTTCCAGGACCCACAGATGATGCTGCTGCGCACCGCCGACGGCGCCCTGAGCACGGTGGAGAACTTCCTCAACGCCCGCTACGGCTACGACATCCGCTGCGAGGTGGTCTGCGAGACAGGGAGTCTCACGCTGGCCGAGCCCGTGCGGGTGCGGCGTGACCAGGACCTGTCGCACGGATCCGGCTACGCGAAGGACTGGCGCCCGCGGTTTGCCGACGCCTACCGCCTGGAGCTGCAGGCCTGGGTCGACGGGCTGACCGCCGGGACACCGACCGTGCTGGCGACCGCCGCCGACGGGCTTCAGGCCAGCGCGGTCGCGACCGCGGTCATCGCCTCCATGCGTGACGGCGGACGCACCGTGCGCGTCGCGACGGACATCCGGTGACCCGCGCCCTACCCGCGTCGCGGGTCCCCGATCCCCGGTCGGCGCCCGGCCTGCGCTGGGGCATCATCGGGACCGGCTGGATCGCCGAGCGTTTCGTCACCGCCCTGCAGACCTCCACCACCCAGCAGGTCGTCGCGGTGGCGTCCCGCGGCCTGGACCGCGCCGCCGGCTTCGCCGAGCGACTCGGCGTCGACGCCGCGTACGGCAGCTACCGGGAGATGGTCGACAACGACCGGATCGACGTCGTCTACGTCGCCACCGAACACCTCGCCCATCTGGACTGTGCCCGGACCGCGCTGCTGGCCGGCAAGCCCGTCCTGGTCGAGAAGCCGTTGGCGGTCAACGCTTCCCAGGCCCGCGACCTCGCCGCGCTGGCCGCCGAGCGCGGGTTGTTCTGCATGGAGGCGTTCTGGACGACGGCACTGCCCAAGTTCGACGTGATCCGGCAGGTCCTGGACAGCGGGATGCTCGGCGAGATCCAGACCGTGATGGCCGACAACGGCGAGGACCTCACCGGGCACCGGCGGGTGATGGACCCCGCGCAGGCCGGTGGCCCGATGCTGGACCTCGGCACCTACGTGTTCGGTTTTGCGCACTGGGTCCTCGGCCCGCAGCGACTGGTCGGCGCGACCGGCACCGACCACGTCTCGGGGATCAACGGACAGGTGTCGGCGCTGCTGACCGATGATGCGGGCCGCCAGAGCCTGCTCCACACGACGGTGCTGGGGAACACCCCGGTGTCGGCGTTCGTGGCCGGCTCGCGTGCGTCACTGGTGCTGACCGACCCGTTCTACCGGCCGGGATCGTTCGAGGTCCGGTTCACCGACGGTGAGGTGCTGCACTACGACGAGCCGGCGGGCGCCCACGAGGCGTTGTTCTGGCAGGCCTGCGAGGCGGCGCGGTGCATCTCCGACGGACGCCTCGAGTCGTCGACCCGGCCGCTCGCCGACTCGATCGGCACCCTCGAGCAGATGGACGAGGTCCGCGCGGCGCTGGGGATCCGCTTCCCCGGCGAGTGATCCGGGTCTCCCGGCCCGGGCCGGATGACACCCCGGCCACGTCGAACCGGTGCTGCCCGGCGAAGGGCGTCCGCAGGATGGAGCGTTATTCGGAGCGTGACACCGGTCTCGTCGTGCCGGTCTCGGTTGTGCCGTCCGCGGAAAGAGCCGCTTCGACGACGACGTCCTCGTCGAGGGAGCCACCCGCCAGGGCTTCCAGGGCAACCCCGTCGACCTCGGGGTCGGCCGCCGCCGGGCCGGTCAGGGCTCCACCGGTACGGGCGATGGCCGCGTCGACGACAGCAGTGGTCCGGGTGTCCTCCGACGATGCCGACGTGGCGTCGACCCGCTTGCGCGGGGCGTCGCCGACCCCGGGCAGCACGCCCGTGCTGCACAGTTCAGCGCTGACCTCACGCAGCTTGACGTTGAGATGCTGCGACATTCGCAGCAGGACGGCGAAGGCGGCGTCGGCGGTGATCCCGAACCGCTCCATCAGGATGCCCTTGGCCTGGCCGATGATGTCGCGTGAACTCAGGGCCGCCACGATGTTGCGGTGTCGCGCCGCACCGACCAGGGCGATGCTGGCATGCGCGGCGAACACGCGGGCCAGTTCACGGGTCTCTTCGTTGAAGACCCCCGGCGCGGTCGAGTGCAAGCTCAGCGATCCGCGGATGCTGAGATCGCCGCTCAGCGGCGTGCACACCATGCTGCGGACGCCGGCCGGAGCCACCGTCCGGGCGAACTGCGGCCACCGCTCGTCGGCCAGGATGTCGGCGATGAGGATCTGGTCGCCACCCTCGGCGACGTTGAGGCACGGCCCCTCGCCGGTCTCGTTCTGGGCGTCCAGGATCGGGTCCGCCCAGCAGCCCGACGGTCGACCGCCCGGCCAGCCGGCTCTTCGACGCCAGTGTCGACACCGCCGCCGATTCGACACCCGGAATCAGGTCGACGGCGGCCGAGACGATGAAGTCCAGCGAGTGCACCTCTTCGGAGAGGTTCTGCTGGATGGCCTGGGCAAGAGTTCCCAGGCCGTCGGCGAACGCGAGTTCGCCGGGCTGCACCGCGTCACCGCGGTCCATCAGTTCGGGCACGCGGAGTCTCCCGGGTTCGAAGGGTGGCGGGCTTCGCGTGTAAACCGCGGCCGTCAGGAACATGATGCCACCGACCGGGTCGGTGGCGGACCGTGACGGCGACCCGACCGGGTGGTTCGGTGTGGCCGTCACGGTCCCACCGGCAACGTCACACGCCGCGGGCCGTGGGCGTCGAACGGTGCACCAGCGCCGGATCACGCTGGACGACGGGGCCCAACGCGGTGTCGATGGCCTGCAGGGCCTCCGCGGGCAGCGTCACCCCGGCGGCCTTCACGTTCTCTGCGACCTGTTCCGGACGCGACGCACCGACGAGGGCAGCGGCGACATTGCGGTTCTGCAGCACCCAGGCGACGGCGAGCTGCGCCATCGTCAGGCCGAGATCGTCGGCGATCGGGCGGAGCTGCTGAACGGCGGTCAGTACCTCGTCGTTCATGAACCGGCTGATCATGTTCGCGCCGCCCTTGGTGTCACCGGCGCGGGAACCCTCGGGAGCCGGCTGCCCCGGCAGGTATTTGCCGGACAGGACGCCCTGGGCCACCGGTGACCAGACGATCTGGCTGAGGCCCAGGTCTTCGCAGGTGGGGACGACCTCGTCCTCGATGACCCGCCACAGCATGGAGTACTGCGGCTGGCTGGAGACCAGCGATACACCCAGGTCCTTCGCCCACGAGGCGCCGGCCCGGATCTGCTCCGGGGTCCACTCGCTGACGCCGATGTAGTGCGCCTTTCCGGCGTGGACGATGTCGGCGAAGGCCCGCATCGTCTCCTCGAGCGGAGTGAAGGTGTCGTAGCGGTGCGCCTGGTAGAGGTCGACGTAGTCGGTCTGCAGGCGGCGCAGCGAGGCGTCGATGCTCTCCATGATGTGCTTGCGCGAAAGGCCGGTGTCGTTCTTGCCCTTGGGATCGGGGCCGACCGGCCAGTACACCTTGGTGAAGATCTCCAGCGAGGCGCGGCGCTGGCCCTTCAACGCAGCGCCCAGCACCTCCTCGGCGCGGCCGTTCGCGTAGACGTCGGCGGTGTCGAAGCTGGTGATGCCTTCGTCGAGGGCGGCGTGGACGCACTGCGTGGCCACGTCGTTCTCGACCTGGGAGCCGTGGGTCAGCCAGTTGCCGTAGGTGATGGCGGAGATCTGCAGGCCGGAGTTTCCGAGGTATCTGAATTCCATGAACTGAGCATGTACCCGCGCGGGCCGCCTGCTGACCGCGGGCCGGCGCGGCGTTCCGGTCAGCCGGCGAGCAGCCGGTCCCGGATGGCGGTCGCGGAACCCTCGGGCGCGCTGAGCACCACGCGGGTGTGCGCACCACTCTGCGGCGGGTAGTCCCGGTAGCGGCCCCGCAGGTCACAGACCGTCTGCCCCCGGCTGGGGCCGCGCTCGGCGTCCACCGCGACCCGGACGGTCGGGGCGAGCGTGGGGACCACCTCGCCGACGGCGATGGCGGCGGCCAGCGGGTCGTGCAGGGCGCAGTGCCGGTCGCCGAAGACGCCGAAATAGAAGGCGAAGTAGTAATCGAGCATCTCGCCGAGGGCGACGGGTACGGGTCGGCCGTCGGTGAGCAGCGCCTGTCGATCGTCCTCGTCGAAACGGTGGAACATGGTGACGTCGAGTGGGACCAACGTGATGGTCCACGGCGCGGCCATCACGTCGGCGGCGGCTTCGGGGTCGTTGCCGATGTTGGCCTCGGCGACCGGGCTCAGATTGCCGGGGACCAGGGCCGCGCCGCCCATGATCGTGACGTGTCGGACGAGGTTCGGCAGGTCGGGCTCGATGCGCAGCGCCTCGGCGAGGTTGGTGAGCGGGGCGATCGCGACGACGTGCAGCTCGCCCGGGTACGCGCGGGCCATCCTGACCAGCAGTTCGGCGCCCGACTCCGGCACGGGCGAGAGGTTCGACGGCGGCAGCGTGATGTTGCCGATGCCGTTGTCGCCGTGCACGTGCGGGGCGCCGCCGTCGTAGCGTCCGGCCTGCGGATCGTGGCTGCCGACGGCCACCGGGATCTCGCCGCGGCCGGCGAGCGCGAGCAGGTCCATCGTGTTGCGGGCGCCGCCCGCGGCGTCGATGTTGCCGCTGACGGTGGCCACCCCGACGAGGTCGATCTCCGGCGAGTTCAGCAGGTAGATCAACGCGAGAGCATCGTCGATCCCGGTGTCGCAGTCGAGGAACATCGGGACGCGCGCGGTCATCGGAGGACCTTTCGATCGTGCTGGGGTGACTGACGCACCCTAGCGATCGGTTCCGGCCGCTTGGTACGGCCGGTCGGCCCTACTGCAGCGCGAGGTCGGTGAAGCGGCTGTAGTGCAGCTGGTGGGCGACGGCGACGGTCATGGTCTGGCCGTTACGGTGCTTGGCCACGATCAGGTCGGCCTCGCCGGCGCGGGGGTCGTCGGACTCGAAGACGTCGGGGCGGTGCACCAGGATCACCATGTCGGCGTCCTGCTCCAGCGAGCCGGACTCACGGAGGTCGGAGAGCATCGGCCGCTTGTCGGTGCGCTGCTCGGGACCGCGGTTCAGCTGCGAGATGGCGATGACCGGCACTTCGAGCTCCTTGGCCAGCAGTTTCATCTGCCGGGAGAACTCGGACACCTCCTGCTGGCGCGACTCGACCTTCTTGCCCGAGCTCATCAGCTGCAGGTAGTCCAGCACGATCAGCTTGAGGTCGTTCTTCTGCTTCAGCCGCCGCGCCTTGGCCCGGATCTCCATCATCGTCATGTTGGGCGAGTCGTCGATGAACAGCGGCGCGTCGGAGATCTCGCTCATCCGCTTGACGATCTTCTGCCAGTCCTGGTCCTGCATCTTCCCGGACCGCATCTGCGACAGCTTGATACCGGCCTCGGCCGACAGCAGCCGCATGGTGATCTCGGTCTTGCTCATCTCCAGCGAGAAGATGACGCTGGTCAGGCCGTGTTTGACGGACGCGTTGCGGGCCACGTCAAGAGCAAGGGTCGAATTGTGGGTCGGCACCATGGAGCGGCCGGCCAGATACAGGTGGTCGGCGTTGTCGACCTCGACGCAGCGCACCGGAACGGATGCGACCGGTCGCACGTCGGTGACGAATCGAACGGCGCGACGGGCGCGAGAACCGGCGCGACGGCGCTCCTTGTGCACCTGCTGCTTGCGCTCCAGCCGGAACACGTCGTCGTCGGTGGTGAACGTGAGGGTCAACGCGGTCGAGGACGCCGCGGTGCGGCCGCGGACTGTCTTCTCGCTACGACCGCACCGGATGCCGAGGCTGACGATCAACTCCTCGACGTCGTCGGCCAACCGACGGCTCGTCGAGGTGAACTGCACCGATCCGGATGCGGCACCGTGCCAACTGTGCCTGCAGTGTCCAGCAGGCCGGCCAGCAGCGCCCGCCGCTGCTCGACCGAGGCCCGGAGGTAGGCCATCGGGATGTGCTTGTTCCCGAGGACACCGAGCTTGCGCAGCCGCGCCTGCACCGACCCGTGGCCGAGGCGGCAGGCCATGCACATCCGACCCCCGGCGGACGGCAGCCCGCACTCGGGGCACGGCGGCTTCGGGGTGCTCTCCATCAGGCCCCGGGAACGCCCGCCGCAGCTCTTGCCGCAGGTGCGTACCTGGGACGTCGCGGGCAGGAACGTGGCCCCGCAGACGATGCAGGACCGCTCCGCTATCGCATCGTCGGCCGGCAGCCGGAGGCTGTAGCGCATGTTCCCGAGGTACTCGGCACGGAGTCCCTCCATCCCGATGTGGACGGCGATCTCGGGATCGTCGGACGTGAAGGCGGCCGCGGCCGACGTCCCGTCACCCAGCCAGACGCCCAGCGCGTACGGCGGCACCGAGAGACCCTGGGCGGGCAGTTGCAGTGGGGCGGTGGTGGCGATGGAGTGGTTGAGGCGTCCGTCGGCGGTGTCGCACCGCAGCGTTGCGTGCAACTCGGCCGTCGTGCGGATCGCACCGGGCGCCGTACCGCGGCGGTCCGTGCGGGTCCGGGTGACCCACTGGTGTTCGGCGTCGGCGACGATCACCGAACCGTCGGAAAACTCCACCTCGAAGCACGGCCGACCGGCCATCACCTCCGTGGCCGCGACGACGGTCGTCGGACGACCCGCTGCGTCGATCAGCTGGTCCCCGACGGCTACCTCGCGCATGGTCGTCCAACCGGTCGGGGTGGCCAGCGGGGTGTCCAGGGAGAGCGCTTTTCCCACGCCGGGGCGCGCCGCGATGATGATCATCTGGCCGGGGTGGAAACCGTTGGTCAGGGTGTCCAGATCGGTGAAGCCGGTGGGCACGCCGAGCGAGAGTCCGCCGCGGCTCTGGATGGCGTCGATCTCGTCCATGGTCGGGCCGAGGAGCTCCTCGAGGACGATGTAGTCCTCGGTGGTGCGCCGCTCGGCCACCTTGTACATCTCCTGCTCGGCGCGGTCGACGATCTCGTCGACCTCCCCGGAGCCGGCGTCACCCTCGGCGCCGCCGTAGCCGAGCTGCGCGATGCGGGTACCGGCCTCGACCAGCCGCCGCAGCACCGCCTTCTCGCCGACGATCTGCGCGTAGAAGCCCGCGTTCGCCGCGGTCGGGACCATCGCGGTCAGGTGGTGCAGGTAGACCGAACCACCCACCCGCGGCAGCAGGCCGGCGCGCTCGAGTTCGGCCGAGACGGTGATCGGGTCCGCGGGCTCGCCGCGGGAGTACAGGTCGAGGATGGCGTCGAAGACGTGGACGTGGGCCGGCTTGTAGAAGTCGGCCGAGGTGAGCACCTCGAACACGTCGGCGATGGCGTCCTTGGACAGCAGCATGCCGCCGAGGACGGACTGCTCGGCCGGGAGATCCTGCGGAGGTTGCCGGTCGAACGGGACGGGCGCCGGAGCCGAGGAATTCCGGGGCTTCCACTGTTCGTCCGCTGCCATCCAGGGTCCCCTCGGGTCGGTTGTCATGCTGTCGGTGCCCTGCACGAGGGGTACATCTGTTCTAGAGGGCGCCACCGACAGTGACCCCGGCGGCCCATCGACCGCCGCCGTCAGGACGACCTCGGACGGCAGCCGGTGGCACCGTGATGACTCAAGGGCGAACCTAGGTGCGATAGCCGTTCGCGCCCAAGTCGCCCTGTTGATCGACGACGGGGATGGGGTGGGGACAGACAACCCGAACACCGCCCATGCATATTTGTCCCCATGTGCACAACTTGGGGACAACTGGGTGGTGCACCGTTATCACCCCAGGTCAGGATGCGTGATCGGGCTGTGACCTGTGTGGACAAGATTTGTTTGCAGAATTTCGGCGTGGCGCGCGAAACGCCGCGTCGGGCGTGTCGGAGCCCGGTGACGGGCTGTCACAGACCCCTGGCCGGGACCACCCGGACGGGGTATGGACACCCACCCCCGGGGCTGGCACGGGTACCGGATCGGCGACTTGCTGACCGCGGGTGAGCATGGTCGACTCCCGACGGCACCGCACAAGACCCCGACACGCCCTGGAGAGCCGATGCCGTTGATGTGGGAGCAGGTCATCGTCGACGCCCGCGATCCCGTCACGCTGGGACGCTGGTGGGCGACCGCCCTGGGCTGGACCGTGGTCGACGAGCAGGCCGACGAGATCGAGATCCAGCCGGCCGCCGGGGTGACGCCCGGACTGCTGTTCGTCGCGGTCGAGGAGGCCAAGTCGACGAAGAACCGGCTGCACCTGGACTTCCGGCCGCAGGACCAGGCAGCCGAGGTGGAGCGGCTGTTGGGGCTCGGAGCCACCCGGGCCGACGTCGGTCAGGCCGAGGTCAGTTGGGTCGTCCTCGCCGACCCGGAGAACAACGAGTTCTGTGTGCTCGGTGGGCGCACCTCCACGCCGGGGTGCTCATGACGGACCCGGCCCGGCTCACGTAGGACATCCGGCGGCCTCGACCACCGCTTCGACCACCATGGGTCCGTGCGCCAGGGCGGCGTCGTTGTGGTCGGCGCCCGGCACCATCACCACGGCACCGCCGCCGGCGGCGGCCACCGCCAGGCTCTGCCGGGGCGGGATCAACGTGTCCCGCTCCCCGTGGATCACCGTCAGCGAAACGTCCATCGCTGCCACCACCGCCTCCACCGCGAAGGTGTCCCGGAGCATCAGGCGTACCGGCAGCCACGGGAACTGCGCTGCGGCCACCGCCGCCAGCTCGGTGAACGGCGATCGGAGGACCACGGCCGCCGGTCGTCGGGCCTGCGCGAGGGCCACCGCGACAGCGCCGCCGAGGCTCTCGCCGAAGTACGTCACGCGGTGGCCGGGCACCTCGGCCCGCAGGAAATCCGCTGCGGCGGTCGCGTCGAGCAGCAGCCCGTCCTCGTCGGGCGAGCCGGGATTACCGCCGTAACCGCGGTAGTCGACCAACAGCACTCCGAGCCCGTGCGCGCCGAGGGCCGCGGCCAGTGGCGCCCGGCCGGCCCGGTTGCCGCCGTTTCCCGGCAGGACGAGCACCGTCGAGGTGCAGCCGGTGGCCGCCGGCAGGTACCAGGCGGCCAGATCGAAGCCGTCCGCAGTGTGCAGCACCACGTCACGAGCTCCGGGGATCGCGGCCGCTGCGGGTCCGGGGTCGGCGGTGTCGGGCTGGAAGACGATCCGCCGCTGGAGCAACCACAACCCGGCCACCGGGACGAGCAGCACGATCACGACGGCGACCACGAGACGCCTCCGACCTGACGTACGACCGGACCTCACACCGGCCACCGTAATCACTTCAGGATGGGTAGTGGGGAGGTCGATGGCCGGCGACCGTGCGACCGGGATCGAACCGGCGTGACACGTCAGCCGGCTGCGACGCCGGAAGGCAGCTCCGCACCCGTGGTGCAACGGATGGATCCCCCGCCACCCCGAACCCGAGATCTCCACCGGGGGGCCGCCTCGACCTGGCCGCCGCGGCCTGGGCGTCACCGCTGACCGCTCTCAGGTCGTCGACTTCGTGACCTGCTTCGAGGGCGGCACCTCAATCATGACCCGGCCGGCCACCGGTCGGCCATCACGCGGCCCCGTACGGGAGCGACCGGCGGCTGTACACCGGCATCGGCGGCATCCCGACGCTGCTGTACGGGCCCGGGGACGTCCGGATGGCGCACGCCCCCGCGAACAGGTCTCCCTCACCGAGACCATCGAAACAGCAGGAGCTTTGATCCTGCTGACGGTTCGCCGCTGCGGCGCGCACCGGTAGGGCGCGGGCGTAGGGTCGAGCGATCGAGACCACGCCGCGACCGGAGGTGGGATGCGCACCGCGAGCATCGTGACCGTGTTCGTCAGCCTGACGGTGATCCTGGCGCTGCTCGGCGTGATGATCCTCCGCTGGAAGCGCTACCGGACCGAGACCGACCGCCTCCGGGCCTGGCAGGCTGTGTACGGCCCGCGTGGCGCAAAGGTCGCGCTGATCGTCGGGTTCCTCGCGCTGGCGGTACTCACGGGCTCGCTGGCCGCTTTCCAGGCTCAGCAGATCCCGTGAGCCCGGCCCCGGTCACGACTGCGGCGGCGCCCCGAGGACCGGCGGCAGTT
Source organism: uncultured Actinomycetota bacterium (assembly GCA_963700115.1). Lineage (GTDB taxonomy): Bacteria > Actinomycetota > Actinomycetes > Mycobacteriales > Nakamurellaceae > Nakamurella. Next base: position 3,814,610 of record OY969473.1, read on the forward strand.
CGGAACCGTCACCGCTCCGCACGTGTCGATCGAGGAAGTCCCACACCACCTGGTACCAGATCTTGGCGTGCTGCGGCTTGAGCACCCAGTGGTTCTCGTCCGGGAAGAACAGGAAGCGGTGCGGGGTCCGGCCCTCGTCGTCGGCGGCCAGCTGCGACTCGCTGAGCAGCGCGTACCAGAGCCGCAGACCCTCGCCGATCGGCACCCGGTAGTCCTTGTCGCCGTGGATGACGAGCATCGGGGTGTCGATCTCGGCGACGAAGCGGTGCGGCGAGCTCTCGGCGGCCATCTCGGGGGTCATCTCCCGCTGCCAGTAGTAGGCGGCATCGGTGGTGGGGCCGAACTGGTCCAGCGCCCACAGGCTCGCGTGGGTCACGACGGCCCGGAACCGGCTGGTGTGCCCGGCGATCCAGTTCGCCATGTAGCCGCCGAACGACCCCCCCATCACCGCCGTCCGCGACGCGTCGATGTCGTCGCGTGCCTCGGCCGCGTCGGTGACGGCCATCAGGTCGGTGTAGGGCGCGGCCCCCCACGCCCCCCAGCCCCGTTGGACGAAGTCCTGGCCGTAGCCGGTCGACAGGGCGGGATCGGGCAGCAGCACCGCGTAACCCTTCGCGACCAACAGCCAGGGGTTCCACCGCCACGACCACGCGTTCCACGAGCCGAGCGGCCCGCCGTGCACCCAGAGCAGCAGCGGCGCAGGGTGTTCCGGACCGGCGTCGGTGGGCAGGGCCAGCCAGGCCCGGATCTCGGACCCGTCCTCGACCACGGTGCTGATCTCGGTGAGCCGGCCGGGCAGCGCCGGCGTCGCCGAGGGCGCCGGCAGGGCCGTGACCCGGCCCCGGTCGGCACCGAGTTCGATCCGGACGGGATGCGCCGGTGCCAGGTACGAGGTGCGCAGCGCATACAGCGCACTGCCGTCGGGGGCCACCTGCACGTCGGTCAGGGCGGCGTCCTCGGCGGTCAGCTGCTCGACGCGGCCGTCGGCGAGGTGCACGACGAAGACGGGCACCCGTCCGTGGTCGTCGGCGGTGACCACCAGGGCGGAGGCGTCCGGCAGCCACTGGACGGAGGACGGCCAGCGGTCCCAGTCGGCGACGACGTCCACCACCCGGCCGTCGGCGACGTCGATGATCTGCAGCGAGGTCCGCGGCGCGCGGTGCGGCGTCGAGTCGGCCTCCCGCAGCAGCGCCACCCGGGTGCCATCGGGGCTGAAGCGCGGCGCGAATACGTCCGCGTCCGGGTCGGTGAGCAGCTCCGATCGTTGCCCGCTCACACGGTCGACGAGTTCGAGGCCGCTGCGCACCGCGCCGCGGGCCGCCGGGCGGCGCCAGGTCGTCACCACCCACCGGCCGTCGCCGGAGATGTCCAGGTCGGCTTCCCGCAGCGCCTGCCCGGGGTCGGGGGTGAGGTCCTGGACGGGCGGGTCGGTGTCCCCGCCGGCGGTCGCGCCGAAGAGGTGCGGTGCGCCCGGTCCGAGGTCGGCGTCCCAGAACCGCACCGGGTAGCCGGTGTGCAGGATGGCCGACACCTCGAGCTTCGTGCGCTCCTTGCGCAGTGCGGCGTCGGTGCGGTCCGGCGCCTCCGGGTCACCGTCGGGGAGCGGCGTTGGGCAGCACGTCGCCGGTGAACACCACCACCTCGGCGGCACGGGCGGCGCGCACCCGGTCGATACCGCCGGGGCGGGTCACGTAGAGCCGACCCTCGCCGCCGTCGCGCGGCAGTACCCACAGCGACGTCGGGACGTCGTCACCGCCGCCCGGCTCGGCGTCGGGGTCGGGCCGGGCGGAGGTGAAGAGAACATCGCCGGCGGCCGTGAAGCCGGCCGCCGATTCCCCCTTCGCGCCCCTGGTCAGCCGACGGGCCGGTGCCCGGCCGGCCGGATCGATCTCCCAGACGGCCCCGGTATGACCCGTGCGCGCCGGGTCGAGCCCGGACACCGTGGTGATCAGTCTCGTCCCGTCCGGCGACAGCGCGAGTCCGCCGGTGCGGGGCAGCGCGACATAGGCGTCCAGATCCTCGAACGGGCTTACGGGCGCTGCGGTCTCATCGTTCATACCACCCGTCCTACCCTGAACGTCGCCGCTCCGGGGGACAGGCCGGGCGGGTCAGCGACCGGCGGCGAGGTCGATGCGCAGCTGTTCGAGTTCGCTGACTCGCCGGCTCTCGGGAGTCGGGCGGGTCCAGTCGACACGGACCTGCGAGGTGGACAGCTCTTGTTCGGAGTGGGTTGCGCTGCGGGGGGCCGGAACGGCCGCCGGAGTGCGATGGACGGTCTCAGTCATCACGATGTCCTCGACGTTGAGGTCGTGTGCCCGTTTTTTCGAGCAAGCGTGTCCCAGGATACCTGGTTGCCGAACGTCCTAGTGGGTAAGCATCAGTTGTCTGCGCCAGCGGTTCGGCCGCTCCGACTCCCCGCCGTCGCCGCCGCGTCCGCGTGCCTCCTGTCGTTCCGAGCGTTCCGGGCGGCGCTGGTCCCGGCCGGGTGATGGCAGGCTGGGTTCATGACCGACGGTCCTGATGTGGTGGTGGTCGGGGCCGGGGTCGCCGGCCTGGTGTGCGCCGTGGAGCTCGCGGCCGCCGGGCTGAACGTCCGCGTTCTCGAGCGGGCCGACCGGGTCGGCGGGCGGATCCGCACCGAACATCTCGACGGGTTCCTCTGCGATGTCGGCTTCCAGCTGCTCAACCCCGCGTATCCGCAGCTCCGGCGGCTGCGGGTGCTACCGGATCTGGAGCTGCAGCAGTTCGCGGCCGGGGTACGGGTGGTCCAGGATGATCGCGACGTCGTGCTGGCCGATCCACGCCGCGAGCCCCGGCTGCTGTGGTCGACGCTGCGCAGCGGTCTCGTCGATCTCCGGGACGTGATCGGTCTGCTGCGGTGGGCGGCCCCGACCGTGATCGCCCCGCAGCGTTCCGCGCGCCGGCCGGACCGGACGGTCGCGCAGGCCTGGGACGCGGCCGGGGTCCGCGGCCGGCTGCGCCGTCAGGTCCTGGAACCGTTCCTCGCGGGCGTGCTCGCCGACGATCCGGGTGCGGCGTCCTCGACCTACGTCCGGCTGCTGATCCGGTCGTTCCTGCTCGGCACACCGGGGCTGCCCCGCAACGGGATGCAGGCACTGCCCGACCTTCTGGCGTCCCGACTGGCCGCCCCGGCCGAGGTCGGCACGGAGGTACTGGGCGTCGGTCCGGGGCCGGTGGTCCGGACCTCGGGCGGATCCATCCGGGCCCGCGCCGTGGTGGTCGCCACCGATCTCCCCGCCGCCGCCGCCCTGGAGGTCGCCCCGGCGAGACCGGTCGGCGGGTTGACCACCTGGTGGTACGGGACCCCGGCGGGGCTGCCGGCCGACCGACTGCTGCGGGTGGACGGCCGGCGCGGACCGGTCGTCAACACCGCGGTCATCTCGTCGGCGGCACCCACCTACGCTCCGCCCGGACGCGGACTCGTGCAGGTCACCGCCCTGTCGTCGGCCGGCCTGACCGACCCCGCGGCGCTCGCCGAGGCCGGGCGGCTCTGGCACACGGACACGTCCGGCTGGGACCTGCTGGTCCGGCACGACGTGGTGGACGCCCTGCCGGTGACCCGACCGCCGCTGACGGTCCGACGCCCGGTGGACCGTGGCGACGGCCTCTTCGTGTGCGGCGACCACCAGGACACCCCGTCCACGCAGGGGGCGCTCGCCTCCGGGCACCGGACGGCACAGGCCGTCGTCCGGCAGTTGCTCCCTTCCGGCTGACCCTCCGAACGGCGGGCGGTGCACCGCTACTTCCGACCGGCCGACGGCGCGGTTCCGTCCCCGTCCCGGAGCACCACGTCGGCCGCCACGTCGTCGACCTCCCGCCAGAGCCGGTCGTCGCGCCAGTAGCCCGTGTGGGTCAGCACCGCCGGCGTCGGTTGCCCGTAGACGTAGACGTCCGAGGGTGGGTCCGACAGCCGTACGTCGACCTCGGCGACGACGGGCCCACCGATGTAGTCCGTCGGGTAGAACACGTTGCGCCACCGCAGGTGTCCGAGACCGGCGTGGCCGGCGGCCGGTCCGGCGAACATCGTCGGTGGCAGGTAGGCCGGGAAGGCCCAGCTGTACAGGGTGAACAGCGGCGACCCGAACGTCACGAGACCGACGGCCGGTTCGTCCCCCCGGGGCGACCGCCGCAGTGCGGCCGCGAGCGCGATGACCGACCCCTGGCTGTGCGCCGCCAGCAGGACACGCTCGTCGTTGTCGTGGAGCCACCAGATGCGCCGGAGCAGCTCCGGCACCGCGCGCTCGCTGTAGCAGGGAGGTGCGAAGGGATGGAACGAACGCGGCCAGAAAGTGCCGACGTCCCAGACGGTCCCGAGGATGCGACGCCGCTCCGGCCGCCGCCAGGTCACCGCCATGCCCGCGATCACGGCGGGCGGGATGGCGATGCCGATGGTGAAGGCCAGGTCGACCCACAGACCGCCCGTGACCGTCCCCTGGTCGAAGAACTGCCACCACACCACGCCGGCGATCACCACCGCGCCGCCGACGAGCCCGGACAGCAGGTAGGAGATGGTCCGGGCCGCCCCCGACAGGAAGTTCCACCGGGCGCGGCGTCGGCTCCACGGCGTCAGCGGCGCCTCCAGCGCACGGACCGTCCGTGCACCTCCGGTCCGCCACCACGAATCCCGGGGCGGCAGTTCGTGTCTGGCCGCCGGTACCAGCCACGGCCGGATCCGCGGCGGCGTCTGCGCGTCGTCGGTCGGGACGTAGTCGCCGGCGTCGTCCGGACGGGCCGGCGAGGCGTCCGTCACCTGTTCGACGAACGTCCGCACCACCGCCGCGGTGCCGCTGTGCAGCCAGGACCCGACCGACGAACACGATGTAGGCGACCAGCACCCCCAGCCCGCCGAAGATCATGTACGACATCACCACCCGGATGACGGGCGGCAACTCGATGGCGGCGGCCACGCCTTCCGGTGGGCCCAGCAGGACATCCACCACCCACACCAGGACAGCCAGGAAGATGCCGTGGAACAGCAGCAACCCGACGACCGGGAGGACGAACGGCGCACCCCAGCGGAACGGCGACGCCGACCACCCGTCGAATCGCTTGAGCGACGCCGGACGGGACCGGTGTGCGGTGCGGCTCCGCCCGGTCTGTACCGCGACGGCGATCAGCAGCACCAGCAGGCAGGCCACGACGAAGCCCCAGCCGATGTTGATGCCGGACCGGACACCCGGTGTGGTGCCGGGGTTGTCGCCCCCGAACGCCGGTTGCAGGACGGCGAAGACGGCGGTGGCCACCAGTGCCGCGACGGCGACCCCGAGCACGATGCCGGAGGGGGCCTGCCGGCGGTACGCGTCGGGCAGCAACGCGAGAACCGCGACCAGCACCACCAGCTGGACGACCGAGGCGCCGAACCCGAGGAGCGGCGCGTCGACCGCACGGCCGGCCGACTCGACGGACGCGACCACACACCACTCCAGCAGCAGCGACACCGTCGCCACCCCGACCGCGAGGTGCAGCCGGGACAGTCGCGCGTGCGAGCTGCGACCGCTCCAGAAGCTCGGGTCGGCGAGCCCGTCGATCCGCGCGGCGGCCGTCAGATCGGGGTCGGAACCGGCGTCCCCCGCCGTGCCGGACGGCGGCTCCACCTGCTCGTAACGGTTGCGGGAGGCGTAGGACAGATATCCGAGCAGCACCAGCAGCAGCCACGGAACGACCGCCCCGACCAGGAGCCGGCGCGCCGGGTGGTCGGCCACCCAGGACCACCGCAGCGGGGCCGACCACCAGCCTGTCCCGACGCAGGACGGGATCGCGCCGCACTGGTACCCGATGACGTCCATCCCGAGCAGGCAGAACATCAGCACCGCGGCCACGGTCATCGCGACCCCGGCGAGGCGGGTGACCCACCGGAACGTCGCCGTGGTGGGGGGTGTGCCGTCGGCAGCCCCCGGTGCGGCCGTCCACCCGGCCATGTTCGCCAGCATGAACGGCAACAGCAGCACCCACAGCACGCGCGTCCGGCTCCGCGACGTGAGACCGCCCCAGGCGTACGCCTCCATCACCGGACCCGGGCGGTCCGCGGCTGCTCCGGACCGCCGGTAGAAGCCGGCGACCCGGTCGCCCGAGACCTGGCGGGGCCGCTCGTCCTGCAGCAGCGCCTCGGGGGTGGCTCCGCCCACACCGTGGATGAGGATGCGGGTGACCCCGTCCCGGGATCCGGCCGTCATCGGAGTCTCCGCTGCGATCGGAGTGCCCGCAGACGCGGAGTATTCGGGGTGACGGCGGCGTCCGGGGTCGGCCTGCATCGGCAGCGGTACGTGTCGCGGATGGCGGTGCACCAGCTCATCGCGGGACCTCTTCACAGGTGGCAGATCGTCGTGCCGCGAGCGGATCGGAGCGTCGGCGACACCAGGTCCGCGACCGCGGCGGTGGTGCTGCACCGCAGGTCAGCCGACTGTAGCGACGGTGGCCGCAGGTGCACCAGGTCCATTCGGGCGGGTCGCGACGCGCGTCGCTCGTCGGCCGGGGGCCCAGGTGCCCCCCGCCCCGACGGGCCGCCGGCCGGGTCACACCGGGCGTGCGGCGCCGACGCACCCGGTACCCGGCAGCGCCGATGACGAGCATCGTCAGCAGCAGCACACCGGATGCCGGTGCGACATCAGGGTCACCGGCGACGACTCCGTGGTCACCGCCAGACAGAGGTCGCGCGGAACGGTCCTGATACGCCGGGGCGTCGAAACCCCGGAACGGCGCACCCGCCGGCGCGACGTTCCGCGCACGTCCGGGGATGCTCGCCGGGACCTTCCTGCAGGACAGCGATCCGGACCTCACCACGCCGGCCCTCGAGCGGCCGGCCGGCAGCGCCGCCACGTGATCGGGCTGCCGGTCGGCGCCTCGGTGTGGTCGGACGTACCGGCCACCAACCTGTTCTGCATCGGAGACCGCGGCGTCCGCGCCCGGCCGGGCTGTCACACCGTCGAGGCCGCCGGCGGCGGCGGTTCCGAGGTCAGCTCCAGCCGCATGATCGTCAGGTCGAGCCACCGGCCGAACTTGGTACCGGCCTCGCGGATCGTCCCGCACACCTCGAATCCCAGTCGCTCGTGCAGCCTGATCGACGCCGCGTTGCCCGCTTCGATGTCGGCGATCATCACGTGGAACCCGCCCGCCCTGGCGCGTTCGATCAACGCGGTCAGCAGGGCCCGCCCGATACCCGCGCCGTGGTGACCCTCGCGAACGTAGATCGAGTCGCCGACGGTGAGCCGGTAGCCGTTCTTCTGGCGCCAGGTGACGAAACTCGCGTAGCCCGCCACGGTTCCGTCCGATTCGGCGACCAGCACCGCATGGTCCTTGGTCCGCTGATCGGCGAGGAAGGCCTCCCGGTCCGCCACCGTCACGAGGTCGTCGGTCCAGAGGGCCGTCGACCGCAGGACGGCGGCGTTGTGGATCTCGGTGAGGGCCTCGGCGTCGTCGTGCCGGGCCGGACGGACGATCACGGGCGGACCTCCGGAGTCGTGCGGAGCTCCGCACGCTACTCGGCTCGGGTCGGCCCGGTGGGGATCACCGCCCCGGCCGGTCCACGCGAAGCGGGTGTCGGTGCCAACGGACCCGTCCAGCTGGTCGAGCGGCAACTGGCGAGGGTGTCGGACGCCGGACACGGTTCCCTGGACTGCACCGCGCTGGTCCGGTTGGTCGACGGGTCGCTCGGAGCCGGTCCACCCCGGTGATCGCGCGACGGCGAGAGCCGCGGACGGCGCCGATGTGCGATGCTCCGGCGGAAGGCAGTGGGTCACAGGTGACGAGGAGGTCCGGTGGGTGCCGAGATCGACCTCCGCCAGCTGCGTGCCGATGACCTGCGGTACCTGCTCGCGGTCGCCAACACGGGTCGACTGACCGCCGCCGCCGACACTCTGGGCGTCGATTACACCACGGTCTCGCGCCGCCTGAAGGCGCTGGAGAAGGTGCTGCGGGTCAGGCTTCTCGAGCGCGGCCCGGACGGCTGGGAGCTCACCGAGGTCGGCCGGGTGGTCACCGAACGCTCCCGGCCGATCCAGCTCGCGCTGGAGCAGGCCGCACTGGCGGCGTCGGGACATGACGAGGACGCACTGTCGGGGAACTTCCGCATCACCGCCCCCGACGGCTTCGGCGCCCTGTTCGTGGTGCCGGCGCTCGAGCGGTTGCGCCGCGAGAACCCGAATCTGAACATCGAGCTGATCACCGCCACCCGCAACCTCATCCTGCACCAGTCGGGTTTCGACCTGGCCATCGCGGTGGGGGCTCCGTCGACCGGCCGGCTGTTCGCCGAGAAGCTGGTCGAGTACTCGCTGTGCCTCTACGCCAGTGAGGACTACCTCGAGCGTCACGGGACGCCCACCTCGGTGGCGGACCTGCGGCAACGCACCGTCGTCTTCTACATCGACTCCATGCTGCAGGTGGGCGATCTCGACCTCGCCGGCTACCTGCCCGGTGTCGTCGCCCGTTTCGCGTCGACCAACATCTTCGCCCAGCTCGAGGCGGCCCGGGTGGGCGCGGGAATCGGGATCCTGCCCACATTCCTGGCGCTGCGCGCGCCCGAACTGCGCCGGGTGGACGTCGGCGTGCCTCCCCTGCGACTCAACTTCACCCTCGCCGCGCGTCGGGACGGGATGTCGCGTCCGGCGGTCCGTGCCGTCCGCGGCGTGATCCACGACGAAGTCCGCCGGCGACGACACGAGTTCGACTGACCCTGCGGTATGACGTGCGGCCGACAGCGCGGCTCTGCATTCCTGCATACGCCATGTGTGGCGTTGGTTCTTTCCGCGGCGAGCTCTGCTGCCGACGATGGAACCACCGAAACCACCTGTCGCCCCGTGCGGGCGGCCGCAGAAGGAGTGCACCATGAGCAACGTCGCTTGGATCGGCCTCGGTCACATGGGTGTCCCGATGTCGAAGCACCTCGTGGACGCCGGACACACCGTCCGCGGCGTCGACATCGATCCGGACGCAGAAGCGCGGGCCCGCGCCAACGGCATCCACGTCGTGGGCAGCATCAGTGAAGCGGTCGCCGACGTCGACGCCGTCTTCACCATGCTGTCGTCGGGCAAGGAGGTCACCAGGGTCCTGACCGGCCCGCGGGGCGCGTTCGCGCACATGCCGGCCGGTGCCGTGGCGGTCGACTTCTCCACCACCGGCATCGAGACTGCCGAAGCGCTGGGCGCTCTCGCTCTCGAGAACGGCGTCGGCTTCGTCGACTCCCCGGTGTCGGGCGGCGTGGAGGGTGCCGAGCGCGGCGACCTGACACTGATGTTGGGCGGCGCTCCCGAACACGTGGCGGCCGCCGAACGCTTCCTCAAGTCCGTCGGCGAATACATCGTCCACGTCGGGGAGAGTGGCCGCGGGCAGGCGATGAAGGTCGTGAACAACGCGATGCTGGGGGTCAGCATGGCGATGTCCTGCGAGACCTCCGTCCTGGCCCAGCGTCTGGGCCTGGACCCGCAGGTGTTCTACGACATCGTCCGCCGCTCGTCGGGTGACAACTGGGCCTTCCGCACCTGGTTCCCGCTCCCCGACGTGGTCCCGACCTCACCCAGCTCGCACGGCTACGAACCGGGCTTCATGATCGACCTGCTGGCCAAGGATCTCGGCCTCGCCGTCGATCTGGGTGCTCAGATGGGAGTCGAGATGGCCACCTCGGAGACCGCGCTCAGCCTGTTCCGGCGGGCCTCGGACAACGGCGCCGGCCGCCGCGACTGCACCGCACTGGCCCTCGAATTGGGCGCAGAGGTCACGAGCCCCGTCAGCTGATCCGGTCCGCCATCGGGCTCCGGCATTTCCACCGCGGCGATGACGCCGTGGACCCACGCAGGAAGGATCCGTCATGACGCTCCACGCGCTCATCTACCGCTACATCGACGATCCGGCGGTAGTCGCCGAACACCGCCCCGAGCATCGCGCCTACCTCCGCACCCTGGCGGAAGCGGGCTCCCTGATCGTCGCCGGACCGCTCGGTGCTCCCGGCCCGGCCGGCGGCCTGCTGGTGTTCGACGTCGATTGCGCGACCGACGTCGACGCTCTCGCGGACGACGACCCGTTCACTGCCCACGGCGTGGTCACCGAGCGCATCGTCCAGGAATGGACGCTGACCATCGGTGCCGACCGGCTACCGATCAGGACGTCGGGGCCGGGCCGGGCCGACCCGAGTCTTGATCAAGGACAGACATGACCCTGCAGATGGCCATTCCGTCGGGATCACCCGTCGGCCGGCAACCCGTTCGAACCCCGATGCTGATCGGCGGCGAGTGGGTCGGTGCGGTCGACGGCGGCTGGCGCGACATCACCGCTCCGGCCCGGCACGGCGTCGTGCTGGCCCGGGTGCCCGACGCCGGTGCCGCCGACGTCGACCTCGCCGTGGCAGCCGCCCGCCACGCGTTCCCCGGCTGGCGGGACCGGCACTTCAAGGACCGTCAGAGGCTGCTGCTCGCGGTGGCCGACGCCGTCGAGGCATGTGCCGAGGACCTCGCCCGCAGCACGGCGGCCGACACCGGCAATGCCATCCGTACCCAGGCCCGACCGGAGGTCGCGACCCTCGTCGATCTCTTCCGGTACTTCGGCGGGGTGGCCGGCGAGGTGAAGGGGGTCACGCTGCCCGCGGGCGCGGGTCAGCTCCAGTACACCCGTCAGGAGCCGCTGGGTGTGGTCGGCGGGATCCTGCCCTGGAACTCACCGCTGATGATCGCCGGGTTCAAGGTGCCGGCCGCGCTCGCGGCCGGCAACACCGTGGTGCTCAAAGCCGCTGAGGACGCACCGCTCTCGGTCCTGATGCTGGCCGAGATCTGTGACCGGATCCTCCCGCCGGGGGTCCTCAACGTGATCACCGGGGACGGCCGCACCGCGGGTGCCGCCCTGGTGGAACACCCTGACGTGGACAAGATCTCGTTCACCGGGTCGACCGGCGTCGGCCGCTCCATCGCCGCGAGCGCGGGCGGGCGACTGGTGCACGTGTCGCTGGAACTCGGCGGCAAGAATCCCTCCATCGTCTTCCCCGGCGAGATCACCGACGAGCTGATCGAGGGGCTGCTGCTGTCGACGCGGGTGCACCGCCAGGGCCAGAGCTGCACGGCGGGTTCGCGACTGTTCCTGCACCGCGACATCCGCGACGAGGTCCTCGAACGTCTCGCGTCGCGGATGGAGTCGCTCGTCGTCGGCGATCCCCTCGACGAGGCCTCCGACATCGGCGCCATCATCAACGAGAAGCAGTTCCGGTCGGTCCAGGCCTACATCGATGCCGGCCTGGCCGAGGACTCCCTCACGCTGGAATCCGGCGGGACCCCGCCGGCCACCGGGCCTCTCGCGGATGGCTGGTTCCATCGCCCCACCATGTTCTCGGGCGGCGACAACAGTTTCCGGCTCGCTCGAGAGGAGATCTTCGGGCCGGTCGTGATGGCGATCGAATGGTCCGACGTCGACGAGGTCGTGACCATGGCCAACGACTCCGCCTACGGCCTGGCGGCCTACGTCTGGAGTGACGACATCAACCGGGCCATCACCACCGCGCACCGATTGCAGGCCGGCTGGGTGCAGATCAACCAGGGCGGCGGTCAGATCGTCGGCCAGTCCTACGGCGGCTACAAGCAGAGCGGGATCGGCCGCGAGGTGTCCCTCGACGGCATGATCGCCGGCTTCACCCAGACCAAACAGGTCAACATCCGCCTGACCGGCTGATCGCGCGTGCCGTCCGGCCGCCCGAGGCCGACCACGTTCGGCCGCTGCGGACCGATGGATTTCCCGTCCATTCCCTTTCTGCATTTCTGCGTGTGACGCGTGCACAGGACGTTCTTGTCGGCATTCGGCGGTGCGCGCAGAGTCCTTTTCCACCACCCCTGAGTGGCCTTGGCAGTGACAACGACGTTTCTCGAGGAGAGCTGTGAAAACAATCCCCGGTACTCCCCCGCGCCGGCTGTGGCGCCCCGTATCCCTCTCCGTCCTCGTGCCGGGCAGTCGCCTCGCGTCGTTGCCGTGTCACGCTCCCGTCGCGAACGGCCGCACCCGATGAAGACGAAGAAGCCGCGCACCGGCCCGCCGGTCAAGGTCATCGCAGCGAGTTCCGCCGGCACGATCGTCGAGTGGTACGACTTCTTCATCTACGGCACCGCTGCCACGCTGGTGTTCGGCAAGATCTTCTTCCCCACTGCCGAATCCGAGCTCGCCGGAATCCTCGCCGCGCTGGGGACCTACGCGGTCGGCTTTGCCGCCCGTCCCATCGGCGGCGTCATCTTCGGGCACTTCGGCGACAAGTACGGCCGCAAGAAACTTCTCCAGGTCAGTCTGTTGATCATCGGGGTCGCCACCTTCTGCATCGGACTCCTGCCGACGTTCGACCAGGTGGGCGTGCTCGCACCCGCGCTGCTCGTCGCGCTTCGCTTCGCCCAGGGCATCGCCCTCGGTGGCGAGTGGGGCGGCGCGGTCCTGCTGGTGAGCGAACACGGGGACCGTGAGCGACGGGGCCTGTGGTCGAGTTTCCCGCAGGCCGCCGTCCCGGCCGGCAACATCCTGGCCACCGGAGTCCTCGCGATCCTGTCGGCGACACTGTCGTCGGAGCAGTTCCTGTCCTGGGGTTGGCGTATCGCCTTCCTGGCGTCCGCGGTGCTGGTCTTCATCGGCTACTACATCCGGACCAAGATCGAGGACGCGCCGATTTTCCAGGAGGCCCTCAAGGAGGCGGCCGCCGAGGAGAAGGAACAGGCTCCGTTCAAGGAGGTCGTCCGCGAATACCCCCGCCAGCTGTTGGTGGCCATGGGCCTGCGGGTCGCAGAGAACATCCAGTACTACATGGTGGTCTCCTTCTCCATCACCTATCTCAAGGTGGTCGTGAAGACCGACACCTCCACCATTCTCCAACTCATGCTGGTCGCACATGCTGTCCACCTCTTCGCGGTCCCTGCATTCGGATTCCTGTCCGACCGCATCGGACGCAAACCGGTGATCGGCGCCGGCATCATCGCCGGTGCCGTGTGGGGGGTGGTCGCCTGGAACATCTTCGACACCAATTCCACCGCCGCGATCGTCGGAACGCTGATCGCCGGTCTCATCGCCCAGGCGCTGATGTACGGGCCGCAAGCCGCCGCCCTCTCCGAGATGTTCCCGACCCGGATGCGCTACACCGGCATCTCGATCGGATACCAGGTCACCTCCATCTTCGCCGGCGCACTCGCCCCGATCATCGCCGGCGCCCTGCTCGCCACCTACGGCAATTCGACCCCGATCACCGTCTACATGGTCATCGCCGCCGCCATCAGCTTCATCGCCCTGATGTTCGCCACGGAGACCAAGGGCCTGGACTACACCGTCCTCGACGACGCCCGGACGCAGCGCATCGCCCAGCAGAAGGTCTCAGCCGGCGCAGGGGCGCTGGAGAAACTCGGCTGACGGCCCACCCCGCGATGACACCGGTCGTCACCCCGACTGCGCCGGTACCCGGATTCCCACCACCCGAGGAGCCCTGATGAAGGCAGTCACCGTCACCGCCCACGGCGACACAGACGTCCTGGCCGTCGTCGAGATCGACCGTCCCCGACCGGGTCCCGGTGAGGTCCAGGTCAGGGTTGCGCTTGCCGGCGTCAATTTCATGGACATCTACCAACGCCAGGGGGCGACACCGGTGCCGTTCACGGCAGGGGTGGAGGGCGTCGGCGTCATCACCGAGGTCGGTCCTGAGGTCGCCGACCTCAGGACCGGCGACCGGATCGGCTGGCTGAGCGGCGGTCAGGGCAGCTATGCGGAGTATGTGTCGGTCGCTGCAGCCCGAGCGGTCCCGGTCCCGTCGAACCTGACCGACGAGCAGGCCGTCGCTGCTCTGATGCAGGGGGTCACCGCGCAGTACCTCGCCACCGACGCCTACCCGGTCCGCCCCGGCGACACGGTGCTCGTCCACGCCGGCGCCGGCGGCGTGGGCCGGCTCCTCACCCAGATCGCCCGTCGCCGTGGAGCCCGGGTGATCGCGACCGTCTCGACCGCGGCGAAGGAGGACATCGCCCGCGCCGCAGGCGCTTCCGACGTCCTCCGGTACGAGGGGTTCGCCGCCGGGGTGCGCCGCCTGACCGAGGGTGCCGGCGTCCACGCGGTCTACGACGGCGTCGGTGGCGCCACCTTCGACGGCAGCCTGGACAGCCTGCGACCCCGAGGTGTGCTCGTCGTGTACGGCACTGCGAGCGGCCCGACGCCGCCGTTGGACATCCCCCGGCTCAACACCGGAGGGTCGTTGTACGTGACCCGGCCCAGTGTCGCGCACTACACGGCGACCACGGACGAGCTCCGTCGCCGGGCGGCCGAAGTCTTCGGCTGGGTCGCCGACGGCACCCTGGACGTCCGGTGGGGTGCCATCTACCCCCTCGTCGAAGCGGCGGTGGCGCAGGCCGATCTCGGCTCGCGGCGGACCACGGGGAAGCTACTCCTCCGACCGTGACATTTTGGTCGGCGCGGGCGAGATCGGCGATGGGCCGGCTCGCCGAAGCGAGGCCATCTCGTCATGACGGAGCTGACCGAGGTGTTCGCGGACCCGTCGGACGCCGTCGGGCCGGACTCCGTGGTCGAGGTCGACCGGTTGCCGACCGCTGACGAGCCCTCAGCCCGCGGGATGAGACACGGCCGGTTCCACCAGTTCCAGCAGCACGCCGCCGGCGTCCCGGGGATGCACGAAGTTGATCCGGGAGCCGGCGGTTCCGCGTCGCGGGGTGTCGTAGAGCAACCGGAGGCCGCGGGCCCGGAGCCGGGCGCACGCCTCGTCGACGTCGGGGACCCGCAGCGCCAGCTGCTGCAGGCCCGGCCCGCGCTTGCCGATGAACGTCGCGATGGTCGACGCCGGGGTCAGCGGCGCCAGCAGCTGGATCTGCGCGCCGCTGTCGCCGAAGGCGATCATGGCTTCGTCGACGCCCTGCTCGGCGTTCTGCTCGCGGTGCGCGAGAGTGCCGCCCAGCACGTCGGTGTGGAAGGCGATGGCGGCATCCAGGTCCGGCACGGCGATCCCCACGTGATCGATGACGGTGTCGGTCAGTCCGAGGGCGGCGGCGGTCCCGGTCACGGCTGGTCGATCTCGCAGAGCACGGTGCCCGCCGTGACCACGGCGCCGTCGGCCGGGACGAGACCGCGGACCACCCCGCCGCGGTGGGCGTTCACGGGTTGCTCCATCTTCATCGCCTCCAGGACCAGAACGAGATCGCCGACTTCCACCGTGTCCCCCTCGGAGACCGCGACCTTCACGATGGTGCCCTGCATGGGGGCGACCAGCGCGCCGGCCGTGGCCGCCGGACCCGACTTCGCACCCGCGGTCCGGCGTTTCGCCGTCGGTCGCCCACCGGGCGGTGCGGCGCCGACCGACAGCGACCCGGGCAGCGTCACTGTCAGTCGACGACCGTCGACCTCGACGACCAGGCTCTGCCGCGGGGCGGTGTCGGCGGCGTCGACCGGGGTGGCGACGAAGGCCGGGATCCGGTTGTCGAACTCCTCCTCGATCCACCGGGTGTAGACGCGGAACGGCTCGTCGGTGAAGGCGGGATCACCGACGACGGCCCGGTGGAACGGCAGTGCCGTGGCCATGCCCTCGACGACGTACTCGTCCAGCGCCCGGCGGGCCCGGGCCAGCGCCTCGTCGCGGGTCGGGCCCCAGACGATCAGCTTGGCCAGCAGCGAGTCGAAAGCGCCGCCCACGACGGTGCCGCCCTCCACGCCGGCGTCCACCCGGACGCCCGGGCCGGCCGGCTCGCGGTAGACGGTGACGGTGCCCGGCGCGGGCAGGAAGTTGCGGCCCGGGTCCTCGCCGTTGATCCGGAACTCGAAGGCGTGGCCGCGCGGCGCGGGATCCTCGGTGAAGCGAAGGGTCTCGCCTTCGGCGATGCGGAACTGCTCGCGCACCAGGTCGATGCCGGCGGTCTCCTCGCTGACCGGGTGCTCGACCTGCAGCCGGGTGTTGACCTCGAGGAAGCTGATGACACCGTCGTTGCCGACCAGGTACTCGACGGTGCCGGCACCGGAGTAGCCGGCCTCCCGACAGATCGCCTTCGCGCTGGTGTGGATGGTCGCCCGCTGCTCGTCGGTCAGGAACGGCGCCGGGGCCTCCTCGACGAGCTTCTGGTTGCGGCGCTGCAGTGAGCAGTCCCGGGTGCCCACGACGATCACGTTGCCGTGGGTGTCGGCCAGCACCTGCGCCTCGACGTGCCGGGAGCGGTCGAGATAGCGCTCCACGAAGCACTCGCCACGACCGAACGCCGACACCGCTTCGCGGACGGCACTCGCGTACAGCTCCGGGATCTCCTCGAGGGTGCGGGCGATCTTGAGCCCCCGGCCGCCGCCGCCGAACGCGGCCTTGATGGCCACCGGCACCCCGTGCTCGCGGGCGAACGCGACGACCTCGTCGGGGCCGGTGACCGGGTCGGTGGTGCCGGCGACCAGCGGGGCGCCGGCCCGCAGCGCGATGTGCCGCGCGACGACCTTGTCCCCCAGGTCGCGGATGGCCTGCGGCGACGGCCCGATCCAGGTCAGCCCGGCGTCGATGACCGCCTGGGCGAAGTCGGCGTTCTCGCGACAGGAAGCCGTAGCCGGGGTGAACGCCGTCCGCACCCGACTTCGCCGCCACAGCAAGCAGTTTCGCGAAATCCAGGTAGCTGTCGGCCGGCGTGCTGCCGTCGAGCGCGTACGCCTCGTCGGCCATCCGGACGTGCGGCAGGTCGCGGTCGGGCTCGGCGTAGACGGCCACCGAGGTGTACCCGGCGTCACGGCAGGCCCGGGCGACCCGGACCGCGATCTCGCCGCGGTTGGCGATCAGGATCTTCTGCATGCGCGTCCTTCGGGGAGCGGGAGACATCGTGGTCAGGGGAACGTCCGGTCGGAATGCCGCCAGGACGGGCTCAACCCGGCGCGTGGCCGGGCCGAGTCGGCCCACGTCGACCGGGCGGGCGGCGGCGGCGGGGCGGCGGGCGCCGCGGACATCGCCGCGAGAACAGCGATGACTGCAGCGATCTCGGTGGCCGTCGGGACCGGATGGATGGATATCACGGGGACCTGCGGCAGATGGCTCACAGCGGCATGTTCCCGTGCTTCTTGGGCGGCGTGATCTGCCGCTTGGTGCGCAGCAACCGCAACGACCGGATCAGGTGCGTCCGCGTCCGCGACGGGGTGATCACCGCGTCGACGTAACCGCGTTCGGCGGCGATGTAGGGGTTGACCAGGGTGTCCTCATAGGTGGCCACCAGCTCGGCCCGCAGCGCCGCCGGATCGTCGGCGGCGGCGAGCTCCCGCCGGTAGAGGATGTTCGCCGCTCCCTGCGCGCCCATCACGGCGATCTGCGCCGTCGGCCAGGCGAGGTTGACGTCGGCGCCGAGGTGCTTGGACCCCATCACGTCGTAGGCGCCACCGAAGGCCTTCCGGGTGACGATGGTCAGCTTCGGGACGGTCGCCTCGGCGTAGGCGTAGATCAGCTTGGCGCCGCGGCGGATGATGCCGGCGTGCTCCTGACCGACGCCGGGCAGGAACCCGGGAACGTCGACCAGCGTGATGATCGGGATGTCGAAGGCGTCGCAGGTCCGGACGAACCGGGCCGCCTTCTCCGACGCGTCGATGTCCAGGCAACCGGCCAGGTGCAGCGGCTGGTTGGCCACCACTCCCACCGGCCGGCCCTCGACCCGGCCGAAGCCGATGACGATGTTCGGCGCGAACAGCGCCTGAACCTCGAGGAATTCACCGTCGTCGACGAGAGCGGTGATGACGGTGTGGATGTCGTAGGGCTGATTCGGCGAGTCCGGGATCAGGGTGTCCAGTTCGAGGTCGGCGTCGGTGATCCCGAGGTCGACGTCGGTCTCGACGACCGGCGCCGGGTCGAGGTTGTTGCTGGGCAGGAACGCGAGCAGCTCGCGGACGTAGCCGATCGCGTCGTCCTCGTCGGCGGCGAGGTAGTGGGCGTTGCCGCTGGTGGTGTTGTGCACCCGTGCGCCACCCAGTTCCTCGAGGGTGACGTCCTCGCCGGTGACACTGCGGACCACGTCCGGACCGGTGATGAACATCTGCGACGTCTTGTCGACCATCACGATGAAGTCGGTGAGCGCCGGCGAGTAGACATGGCCGCCGGCCGCCGCCCCCATCACCACCGAGATCTGCGGGATGACGCCGGAGGCCTGCACGTTGCGGTAGAAGATGTCGGCGTACAGCGCCAGCGACGCGACGCCCTCCTGGATCCGGGCGCCGCCGCCCTCGACCAACCCGATCACCGGGCAGCCGGTGCGCATCGCGAGATCCATGACCTTGACGATCTTCTCGCCGTACACCTCGCCGAGGCTGCCCCCGAAGACGGTGACGTCCTGGCTGAACACGCACACCTGCCGGTCGTCCACGGTGCCGTAGCCGGTGATGACCCCGTCGCCGAGCGGCCGGTTCGCCTCCATGCCGAAGGTCGTCGAGCGGTGCCGTGCCAGCTCGTCGGTCTCGACGAACGAGCCGGGATCCAGCAGCAGCTCGATCCGCTCGCGGGCGGTCTTCTTGCCCTTGGCGTGCTGGCGTTCGACGGCACGCGCCGAACCCGCATGCCTCGCCTCGTCGTGACGCCGGTCCAGCTCGGCTATCTTGCCCAGGGTGGTGTGGACGTCCGGAACTGGCGGTGCTGCCCGCATCGGGACCTCGCTTCGTCGAGAATGAGTGCCCTGGGAGTACCCGTGCCCGAAGGCCGTCAACACCCAGTATCGGTTTGACGGTACTGAGTACCCTGAGGTGCGTCAAGAAGTCCGCGTCGAGCGAGGAGCCTCCCGTCACCACCACAGAGCCGGCCCCGAAACCGTCGGTCCGGGACCGACTGGCCGATGCCGCCTTCGCCCTGTTCGACGAACGCGGCTACGAGCAGACGACGGTGGAGGACATCGCCGAACGGGCCGAGGTCAGCCGGACCACGTTCTTCCGGACCTACCGGTCCAAGGAGGACGTGATCTTCCCGGTGCACGACCGGCTGCTGGCCGCCATCCGGCAGCGACTCGACACGTCCACCACCACCACGGCGATCGTGGCGGTCACCGAAGCCGTCCGGCTGGTCCTGCTGAACTACATCGAGGAGGGCGACCGGGCGCGCAAGCGGTACGCGCTGACCAGCCGGGTCGCCGCCCTGCGGGACCGCGAGATCGCCAGTGTGGCGCCCTACCAACGGCTCTTCCGCGAATTCATCGCCGCGTGGATGGGAGCCGAACCCGATGCCGCCCTGCGGGCCGAGCTGATGGCGTCGTCGGTGGTGGCCGCCCACAACCACGTGCTCCGGCGCTGGCTCCGGGGGGACACCAGCTCACCCATCGAGGAGGTCGACGCCGCGATGGCCCAGGTGGTCGCGTTGTTCTCGACCCCGACCGGCGGCGCCGACCGGGGCGAGGGGGCGACGATCGTCGTGTTCCGGACCGGGGAGTCGCTGGAGAGCGTGGTGCCGGCGCTGCGCCGGGTCGTGGGGGCCGACGAGAGCGCACCGGACCGGAACGCCTGAGGATGCTCAGGGCCGGGTCTCGCCCACCGGCCGCCCGTCGAAGGCGGCCAGCAGCAGGTCGGCCGCCTCGTCGGCCCCCAACCGGCCCGCGAGGACCTCGACCCGGACGGATTCCTGCAGTTCGGCGACCGCCGCCGACCGGCGGAGCCGGTCGGTCAGTTCGTCGGTGACCAGGGTGTGCACGAACGACCACTGCTGCGACGCCCGGCGGCGGCGGATCTCCTCGGGACCGTGGAACGCCCGGTGGTCCCGGACCGCCTTCCAGACACCGTCGACACCGGCCCCGGTCAGCGCCGAGCAGGTCGTCACCACCGGCCGCCAGGCCCCCTCGGGTTGCCCGACGACGTGCAGGGCCTGGCGGAGATCCCGGGCGGCGGAACGCGCCTCGACCAGGTGGTCCCCGTCGGCCTTGTTCACCGCGACGATGTCGGCGACCTCCAGGACGCCCTTCTTGATGCCCTGCAGCTGATCGCCGGATCTCGCCAGCGCGAGCAGCAGGAAGGTGTCCACCATCGACGCCACAGCGAACTCCGACTGGCCGATCCCGACCGTCTCGACGATGACCACGTCGAATCCGGCGGCCTCGACGAGAGTCATGGTCTGCGCGGTGGTGCGCGCGACCCCGCCCAGCGTTCCCGCCGTCGGCGACGGCCGGACGAACGCCCGGGCGTCGACGGCCAACGACGGCATCCGCGTCTTGTCGCCCAGCACGCTGCCACCGGTGCGCACACTCGACGGGTCGATGGCCAGCACCCCCACCCGGTGACCGAGGCCGATCAGGTGCCGCCCGAGCGTCTCGATGAAGCTGGACTTCCCGACCCCGGGGATCCCGGAGACCCCGATCCGGCAGGTCTCGACGGGACGGGAGCGCAGGGCCGCCAGGAGTTCCCGCGCCCGCAGCCGGTCGTCGACCCGGCGGGACTCGACCAGCGTGATGGCCTGCGCGAGGTGTGACCGCGAGCCCGCACGGACGGCGTCGACGAGTTCGCCGACGCTGTGGGTCGGCCGCGTCACGCGGGTCCCGCCCCGCGGAGGTCGCGCCGGGAACGGTGCGCGGAGATCGCCGTGGTCAGCGCCGGCTGGAACTTCATCTGGCCCTCATCCGTGTGATCGTGCAGACTGTATGCAGCACCGCGTTCCATCTATACGATACTCAGTACCATCGTGACTCAAAACCATGAAGTCGCGCGGAGCGACACCGTTCGACCGGGGTCGAATTCCTCCACTGCCGCCCCCGCTCGCGATCCAGAGGTGGAAATCTGACCATGACGCCGACATCGGAGTCGACCGGACAGGCCACGGCCGATCGCGGTCCCGCCCAGGAGTGGACGTCGGCCGCCGCCGCGGTCGTCCGCAAGGCACGACTGCTCACCGACGACGCCCCCGACGAGAACGCGTGGGCGGCCCTGTCGGCGCACACCCTGGACGGCGTACCGGTACCGCCGCTGGGCACCGCGGACCGCGCTCCGCAACCGCTGCCCGGTGCCCGGGACGGCCGTCAGGACACCGTGGGCTGGGACGTCCGCTCCGTCCTGGTGGGCCGGGACGCCGCCCGGGTCGCCGAGGACGCCGTCGCCGAGTTGGAGACCGGCGCGACATCGCTGATGTTGACCGTCGGTGGCCCCGGCGTGACGGTCGACGACATCCCGGTGGCGCTGTCAGAGGTCTACCTGGAGATGGCCCCGGTGGTGCTGGACGTCCGCGACGACGTGGACGAGTTGGCGGCCGCCCGCGCCCTCGTCGCGGCGCTGCGCGGGCAGGCGGTCGCGCCCGCCGCCGGGACGAACTTCGGTGCGGACCCGGTCGGCCGTGCGGTGCGACGGCGCGCGGTGCCGGATCCCGACGCCGTCACCGCACAGGTCGGCGCCCTGACCGCCCTCGCCGTCGAGAACGCCACCCTCGCCCTGGTCGTCGACGCCACCGTGGCTCACGACGCGGGTGCCGCCGAGGTCGGCGAGCTGGGTTACTCGATCGCACTCGGGGTGAGCTATCTGCGGGCGGCCGCCGCGCACCGGGCTGGCGCCGGCCGTGGCGGCGTCGTTGTGCGAGTTCCGCTACGCCGCGACCGCCGATCAGTTCCTGACGCTCGCCAAACTGCGTGCGGCACGGGTTTTGTGGCGACGGGTGCTCGAGCTGTCCGGTGTCGGGGCCGATACCGCCCGGCAGCGGCAGCACGTGGTGTCGTCGCGGCCGATGCTGACTCGGTACGACCCCTGGGTGAACCTGCTGCGCGGGACGGTCGGCGCGTTCGCGGCCGGCGCGGGCGGCGCCGACGCGGTCACCGTGCTGCCGTTCGACACCGCGCTCGGCGCGCCGCTGGGCCTGGGCCGGCGACTGGCCCGCAACACGTCGGCGTTGCTGATCAGCGAGTCCCACACGGCCAGGGTCAACGACCCGGCCGGTGGTGCCTACGCGGTGGAGATGCTCACCGCCGACCTGGCCGACCGGGGGTGGGCGGAGTTCCAACGCATCGAGGCCGCAGGTGGCCTGTTCGCCACGCTCGCCGACGGGTCGCTGTACGCCGCCTTCGACGCCGCCGACCAGGAGCGTCGCCGGCGGATCGCGCACCGGCGGCTGCCGATCACCGGCGTCACCGAGTTCCCCGACGCCGCCGAGGAACTGCTCCCCCGCCCGCCGGGGACGGGCGACGACGAGGCACCGCCCGGCTGGGCCGCGGAGTTCGAGGAGCTGCGGGACCGGGCCGGCGGCGGGCGGGTGTTCCTGGCTGTCCTCGGGCCGCTCGCCGACCACAACGCGCGGGCCCAGTTCACCGTGAACGCCCTCGCCGTCGGCGGGATCGCCGTGGACCGCAGCGCCCCCGATCTCGGAACCCCCGCCCTCGTGGACGCTTTCGCGCGGTCGGGCCGGTCGGTGGTGTGCCTCGCCGGGACCGACGCCGCCTACCGCGACCGCGGCGCCGAGGTCGTGTCCGCCCTGCGGGCGGCCGGCGCCGCCCGGGTCCTGCTCGCCGGCCGTCCGTCCGCCGAGCTCGGCGACCTGGTCGACGATCACCTCGCCGTCGGCGGCGATCTTCTCGCCCTGCTCCGCCGCACCCACGACCACCTGCACCGGGAAGGAGCCCGGCCATGAACCCCGCTGCCGGCATCCCCGCCAGTTTCGCCGATCTACCGCTCCGTGACGGTCTCACCGAGAGCGTTTCCACCGCAACGGCTTTCGACGCGACACCGTGGACCGCGCCCGAGGGCATCGAGGTCAAGCCCGTCTACACCGCGGCCGACACCGACGGTCTCGAGTGGCCGTCCGGGTACCCCGGGGTCGCGCCGTACCTGCGCGGGCCGTACCCGACGATGTACACCACGCAGCCGTGGACGATCCGGCAGTACGCCGGGTTCTCGACCGCGTCGGAGTCCAACGCGTTCTACCGGCGCAACCTCGCGGCCGGCCAGAAGGGGCTGTCGGTGGCCTTCGACCTGCCGACGCACCGGGGTTACGACTCCGACCATCCGCGGGTGACCGGGGACGTGGGGATGGCCGGGGTGGCGATCGATTCGATCCTGGACATGCGGGAGCTGTTCGATTCGATCCGGCTGGACGAGATCAGCGTGTCGATGACGATGAACGGCGCCGTCCTGCCGGTGCTGGCGCTGTACATCGTGGCGGCCGAGGAGCAGGGGGTGCCGCCGGAGAAGCTGGCCGGGACCATCCAGAACGACATCCTCAAGGAGTTCATGGTCCGCAACACCTACATCTACCCGCCGGAGCCGTCGATCCGGATCATCTCCGACATCTTCGCCTTCACCGCGGCGAGAATGCCGAAGTTCAACTCGATCTCGATCTCGGGCTACCACATGCAGGAGGCCGGCGCGACGGCCGACCTGGAGCTGGCCTACACGCTGGCCGACGGTGTCGAGTACATCCGGGCCGGGGTGGCCGCCGGTCTGCCGGTGGATGCCTTCGCCCCGCGGCTCAGCTTCTTCTGGGCCATCGGAATGAACTTCTTCATGGAGATCGCCAAGATGCGGGCGGCGCGGGCGTTGTGGCACCGGCTGACAGGTGAGTTCGCGCCGAAGAACCCGAAATCGCGCATCCTGCGCGCGCACTGCCAGACGTCGGGCTGGTCGCTCACCGCGCAGGACCCGTTCAACAACGTGGCCCGCACCTGCATCGAGGCGATGGCCGCGACGCAGGGCCACACCCAGTCGCTGCACACCAACGCCCTCGACGAGGCGCTCGCCCTGCCGACCGACTTCTCCGCGCGGATCGCCCGCAACACCCAGCTGTTCCTGCAGCAGGAGAGCGGCACCACCGCGATCATCGACCCGTGGGGCGGCTCGTACTACGTCGAGCGGCTCACCGCTGATCTCGCCGACCGCGCCTGGCAGCACATCCAGGAGATCGAGAGCCTGGGCGGGATGACCAAAGCCATCCAGGCCGGCATCCCGAAGCTGCGCATCGAGGAGGCCGCCGCCCGCACCCAGGCCCGCATCGACTCCGGCAACCAACCGGTCATCGGCATCAACACCTTCCCGCTGGCCGACGCCGAACCGCTGCAGGTGCTCAAGATCGACAACCGGTCGGTCCGCGCCGCGCAGGTCGCCAAACTCGAGCGGCTGCGCGCCGAACGCGACAATGCCGCGGTCACCGCGGCTCTCGACGCATTGACGGTTGCGGCGGCGGCGTCCGGCGGGGCACCGGACCTGTCCGACAACCTCCTCGCCCTGGCCGTGGACGCGGCCCGCGCGCACGCCACGGTCGGCGAGATCTCCGACGCGCTGGAGAAGGTCTACACCCGCCATACTGCGGTCATGCAGACCATCTCCGGTGTCTACCGGGCGGAAGCGCAGGCGTCCGGCGGGTCGGAGGCGGTGGACCGGGCCCTGGCCGCGACCGAGGCGTTCGCCGAGGCGGCGGGCCGCCGGCCCCGGATCCTGATCGCCAAGATGGGCCAGGACGGGCACGACCGCGGCCAGAAGGTGCTCATCTCGGCCTTCGCCGACCTCGGCTTCGACGTCGACGCCGGGCCGCTGTTCGCCACCCCCGAGGAGGTGGCCCTGCAGGCCATCGACAACGACGTCCACGTCGTCGGCGTGAACTCCCTCGCCGCCGGCCACCTCACGCTGGTGCCCGCGTTGAAGGCCGCGCTCGCCGCCCAGGGCCGGCCCGACATCGGCATCGTCGTCGGCGGCGTCATCCCACCCGCCGACATCCCCGAGCTGCTCGACGGCGGCGCCCTCGCCGTCTTCGGGCCCGGCACCGTGATCGCCGACGCCGCCATGGAAGTCCTGGACCACCTGCAACCGACCCACTGAGCAAGCGGTCCCGAGCCCAGGTCACGACCTCAGCCCACGAACTCCGGCACGGTCAGCGAGCGCCGCATCAGGCGTTCGTACCGGCTGCTGCACGTCGTCTGTTCCCGGACGAGATCGGCGTGCAGACCGGCCGCGACCGGCTGGGCCTTCGCGGTACGGGCTGACGACGCCGTCGAGAGCAGTTCACCGAGAACCGATGTCGCGGTTCACCGCCCGACCGCGTACCCCTGCCGTCCCCGTGGGTCCGACGCGGCACGCAGCCGTCCCGACCGGTCGCGCCCGACGACACACAGCCGCCCCA
This sequence comes from uncultured Actinomycetota bacterium, assembly GCA_963700115.1. Taxonomy (GTDB): domain Bacteria; phylum Actinomycetota; class Actinomycetes; order Mycobacteriales; family Nakamurellaceae; genus Nakamurella. Next base: position 3,839,625 of record OY969473.1, read on the forward strand.
GCGACCACGGCGCCGAGACGACCACCTCGTGCCCGCGCCGCCGCAGCTCGGCGATGACGTCCGGCCCGAACCGTTCCTCCACCACGATCTGCCCCGGCGACGCCTCCCGCGGGAAGAACGAACTCGGGAAGTGCGTGGTGTGGAACATCGGGGCGTCGACCACCCGCTGCAGGTCCGGTCCGTCGTCGCCCAGGGCCAGGTGCAGGAAGAAGTTCAGCTGCCACTGGTCCTGCTGGTCGCCACCGGGGGTGCCGAAGGCCAGCTCCGGGCGGTCGTCCCGAAGGGCGATCGTCGGGGACAGCGTCGTCCGCGGCCGGCGGCCCGGAACCAGTGAGGCCGGCAGCCCGGGTTCCAGCGTGGTCATCTGCAGCCGCGTCCCCAGCGGGAAACCGAGCGCCGGGATGACCGGTGACGACTGCAGCCAGCCACCGCTGGGCGTGGCGGCGACCATTGTCCCCCAGCGGTCAGCGACCGCGACATGACAGGTGTCACCACGGCTCTCACCGGACCGGGCGACCGTCGGCTCACCGGTACCGACGGTGGTCGCGGTCGGCGCGGCGGTGAAGTCCGGGAGCCGTGGCGGCCGACCGCCGGGTGATCCCGGACGCAGCTCGTACGACGCGGTGTCGGTGAGCAGCGCCCGCCGCGCTTCGGTATAGGGCGCACTGAGCAGCTCGGCGAGCGGCACGTCGGGATCGTCGCCGTACCAGGCGTCCCGGTCGGCGAACGCGAGTTTGGCCGCCTCGACCACTCGGTGCACGTGGTCCGCGGTTCCCGGGCGCAGGTCGGCACCGTCGAGCAACCGGAGCTGCTGCAGGAACGCCGGTCCCTGGGTCCACGCAGGGGCTTTCGCCACCTTCCACGGCCCGAAGCCGGTGGTCACGGCGGGTTCGTAGCCGGGTCGCCAGTCGGCCAGGTCCTGTCCGGTGAGTACCCCGGTGGAGTGCTGCCCGGAGGTGTCCAGCCACGGGGTCCGGCAGAAGTCGTCGACCGCGTCGGCAACGAAACCCGTTGTCCAGGCGTCGATCACGGCGTCGACCGCGGCCTCCCGGCCGGGGGTACCCGCGGCCGCCGCGATCAACCGGCGGTACGTGGACGCCAGCACCGGATTGGTCAGGACCTCCCCCGCCACCGGCGCCCGGTCGCCCGTCAGGTAGACCTGCGCGGACGGCCACCACTCGGTGCGCAGCAGGTCCGCCACCGCGCCGATGGTCCGGGCCATCGACGGCAGCACCGGGTAGCCGTGCTCCGCATAGTGGACCGCATACGACAGCACCTGCTCGACAGCGGCGGTCCCGGAGTCCCGCAGCAGGGTCAGCCAGGCGACCACCGACCCTGGCACCGCGGCGGCCAGCAGCCCGGTGCCGGGCACCACGGTGTGGCCGCGAGCCCGGTACGCGCCGATGGAGGCACCCGCGGGCGCCGGCCCCTGCCCGCCGAGAACGACCGGATCCCCGCCGCGCTCGCTGAGCAGCAGCACGAGATCGCCGCCGGGGCCGTTGAGGTGCGGCTCGACCACCTGCAGGACGAAAGCCGCCGCGACGGCGGCGTCCACGGCGTTGCCGCCCGCCTCCAGCATCGCCATCCCGCTGGCCGACGCCAGCCAGTGCGTGCTCGAAACCATCCCGAACGAGCCCGTCAGGTCCGGTCTCGTCGCGAACGACATGCCGCTCCCCACCTCTCGTGCGTGTGCGGCCCGATCCCGTGTCGCCGGCCTCCCGCGGACCGTACCCGGCACGCCACCCGGGACGGCGGCAGGTCAACGCAGTCAGGCGGTCGACCCTCGGACTGTGCGCACCGCGACCGCCACCGCCGTCAGCGTCGGGTTGGCAATGCGTCCGCGGCCTCCCGGACGGTGCGGGCGACCTCGGGGTCGATCGGCCCCATTCCGCAATCGGTGAACCAGCCGACACGCAGCTGCTCGTCGGGCGCTGCGGTGCCGGCGTCCAGATCGGCGGGGACGACGGCGACACCGTCGGCCCCGTCGAAGGCCGCTCATGACGGGCGCCGTCGCGTCGCCGCCGACCGCGCCGCCGCCTCATCGAGGGCCGGTGCCAGGATGTCCGGGCCGACGTTCACCGGCCCGGACGCGGAGGAGATGTGGTGCGGGAGAGACAGATCCAGCAGGGCGGGGCATGGCTCGTCATCACGCTGGGGGCGCTGTCCGGCTTCGGGCCGCTCTGTCTGGACATGTATCTGCCCGCGCTCCCCGACCTCGCCGTCGACCTGGCCTCGACCGCAGGTGCGGCCCAGCTGACGCTGTCCGCCTGCATCATCGGCCTCGCCCTCGGCCAGCTGCTCGCCGGGCCGCTGTCCGACCGGCTGGGGCGCCGCCGGCCGCTGCTGCTGGGCGTCGCTCTGTTCGTCGTCACGTCGGTGGTCTGTGCCACCACGACGTCCATAACCGTGCTGATCGCGGTGCGGTTCCTGCAGGGCGTGACCGGCGCGGCCGGAATCGTCATCGGCCGCGCGGTCGTCGCCGACCTCTTCACGGGAAAGGCAGCGGCGGCGTACTTCTCGGCCATCGCCACCATCAATGGACTGGCCCCGATCCTCGCGCCCGTCCTCGGCGGCCAGATCCTGCGGGTCGGCACCTGGCAGACGGTGTTCTGGGTGCTGGCCGGGATCGGCTGCGCGTTGCTCGTCCTGTCGTTCGCGGTGATCCGGGAGACCCTGCCTCCCGAGCGCCGCCTCCGCCAGCAGGCGTCCGGGACGGATGGCGCCTTCCGCCGGCTCCTGCGCGACCGCGGCTACGTCGGCGCCGTCCTCGCCGGAGCTCTGGTCACCGCGGCGATGTTCGGTTACATCTCGGCGTCACCGTTCCTGCTGCAGGAGGGATTCGGGTTGTCGGCGCAGGCGTTCAGCCTCTGTTTCGCGCTCAACGCGGTCGGCATCATCCTGGCGACGCAGCTCGGACGACTGCTGCTCCGGCGGACCACGTCGCTGGTGCTGCTGACCGCCGGGGTCCTGCAGGCGCTCGTCGGTGCGGTGCTGCTCGCGGTCACCGTCGGGTTCGGCGGGGGTCTGGCGGCGGTCCTCATGTCGCTCTTCGTCATGGTGTCGGCGGTCGGTCTCGCGCTACCCCACGCCTCGACCCTCGCCATGGGACGGCACCGCGAGATCGCCGGCTCCGCCTCGGCACTGCTCGGTCTCAGTCAGTTCGCCCTCGGCGCGGCCGCTGCTCCGCTGGTCGGGCTCGGCGACGTGACCGACGGACACGCGCTGGCTCTGACCGCGCTCGTCGCGACGATCGCGGGCCTGCTGGTGCTGCTGTGGAGCCGGCCGAGCCTGCGAGGGACCTCATAGGCGGAGCCTGAGCGGCGCCGTCCGGGTTCACCGGCGGAACGTCAGATGCACTGTCCCGCTCTCGGCGGTCTCGGCGACGACCTCGTACCCGGACTCGAGTCCGCGCAGGTCATCCCAGAGCCGGATGCCCCGCCCGAGGATGATGGGCGCGATACCGACGTGGAGGCGGTCGACGAGCCCGGCCGCCAAGAAGTCACGCACCACCGTGGCGCCGCCGCCGATCCGGACGTCCTTGCCGTCCGCCACGGCCAGCGCCCGCTCCAGGGCCTCCTGCGGCGAGGCGGACAGAAAGTGGAACACCGTCCCGTTGGCGAACTCCAGCGGCGGCCGCGGCGCGGTGTGCGTCAGCACGAACACCGGAATCCGGAACGGCGGCACGTCGCCCCACCAACCCCGCCAGTCCGGATCGTCCGGGAAGTGGTGCAGGCCGAACATCCCCGCACCCATGATCTCGGCGCCGACCTCCTCGAAATAGGCCTGCGCGTAGGCGTCGTCGACCCCGCTGGTGCCGGCGCCCGATGTGTCGTGGAGGACCCGCTCCCGAAAGGTCCGGGTGGCCGCGTAGGCGCCGACCAACCGTGACCAATCGGGCCCCATCGGATTTTCCGGGGTCTGGCCCTCGGTGGTGGCGAACCCGTCGAGTGAGATGTTCAGGTCGACCCGTACCGCCATCAGGACCCACTTCCGCTCAGTGGCTGCATTCCGCGATCACGATGGTCGGTGCCGAGGGTGCCGTCAAGGCCAATGCCAGGTTCGTCGCGACGGTGGAGGCGGTCCACGAGTCGCGCCGCGGAATCCGCGGGCGAAGTCGGACGGGTTGATGGGGACGCTGGCGGCGGTCGTGGCGGCAGCGAGATCGGACACCACCCGGACACACCTCCGGCCCCGCTCGCCGAGGCGAACGGGGCCGGAAGGGAACTGCTGAACTCCAGGTCAGGCGGAGGTGACGACCGAGACCTTGAAGTTGGCGACGACGCCCGGATGCAGCTTGACCGACACCGGGTGCGAGCCGGCGGTCTTGATGTGACCCCCGACGTCGACGGTGTTCTTGTCCAGCGACGGACCGCCGGCGGACTTGATCGCCGAGGCGACGTCCGCGTTGGTGATCGAGCCGAACAGCTTCTTGCCGTCGGCGGTGGCGCGGGCGGTGAGGGTCACCGACAGCGCCTCCAGCGCCTGCTTGACCTCGTTGGCGTGGTCCGCATTACGGATCTCGCGCGCGACCTGCGTGCGCCTCATGGTGGCGATCTGCTTCTCAGCACCCTTGGTGGCGACGATGGCCTTGCCCTGGGGCAGCAGGAAGTTGCGGCCGTAGCCGTCGCGGACCTCGACGATGTCGCCGGGCGCACCCAGCTTCGGCACGTCGACAGTGAGAATGAGCTTCATGTGAGGTCCCTTCTCAGCGTGCGGTCGAGGTGTAGGGCAGCAACGCCACTTCGCGGGCGTTCTTGACCGCGATGGCGATGTCCCGCTGGTGGATGGTGCAGTTGCCGGTGACGCGGCGGGCGCGGATCTTGCCACGGTCGGAGATGAACCGACGCAGCAGGTTGACGTCCTTGTAGTCGATGGGCGTCGACTTCTTCGAGCAGAAGCCGCAGGGCTTCGTGCTCACCTTGCGGGGGGAGGCTTGGGCATTCTTTACTCCAGAGTGGAATGAGATCAGGAAAGAACGGAAGGGCGCGAGAGGGCTAGAAGGGCGGTTCGTCCGAGTAGCCGCCGCCACCGCCGGCCGGCGGTGCCGAGGCCCAGGGATCGTCGGCCGGAGCCGAGTTACCCCCGCCCCCACCGCCCCCGCCGCCGTAGCCGCCGCCACCACCACCGCCGCCCCCGCCACCGGCAGGCCGGTTGACGCGGTTGACCTTGGCCGTGGCGTAGCGCAGCGAGGGGCCGATCTCGTCGACCTCCAGCTCGATGACGGTGCGCTTCTCGCCTTCCTTGGTGTCGAAGGACCGCTGCTTGAGCCGCCCCGTGACGACGACGCGACTGCCGCGGGTCAGCGACTCCGCCACGTTCTCCGCAGCCTGACGCCAGATGTTGCAGCGCAGGAACAGAGCCTCGCCGTCCTTCCACTCGTTGCTCGCCCGGTCGAACGTGCGAGGAGTGGACGCGACGGTGAAGTTCGCGACGGCCGCACCGGACGCGGTGAACCGCAGTTCCGGATCGGCGGTGAGGTTGCCCACCACCGTGATGATCGTGTCGCCAGCCATGACCGACCCTTACTTCTTGACGGTCGGGCGGATGATCTTGGTGCGCAGCACGGACTCGTTCAGGTTCAGCTGACGGTCCAGCTCGGTGACGGCCGCGGACGGCGCGGTCACGTTGATCACCGCGTAGATGCCTTCGGCGTTCTTCCGGATCTCGAAGGCGAGGCGACGACGTCCCCACACCTCGACACTCTCCACGGAGCCGCCGCCCTGACGGACGACGTTGAGGAAGGTGTCGATCGAGGGAGCGACGGTGCGCTCGTCGAGACTGGGATCGAGAATGAGCAGAAGCTCGTAGTGACGCGGCGTCGTGGATACGCTCACGTACACCTCCTATGGGCTCATCGGTCGCGGTAGGTCCGCGACAGGAGGGCGTTGCAGACCGGGCGCATGGTCACCCCCGGCCGGGCACAACTCTCCCAGGGTACCAGCGGGGGACCGCCGGCCGAACCCGTCAGCCCAGGACCACCCAGCCGTGCCCCGGTATCCGCACGGTGTCCCCGTCGAGCTCGGCGTGACCGGCCCGCACCTCCGACACCCCGGCACCGGTCAGTTCCAGCGCCTCGTCGCCGATGTTCAGCCCGACCACCAGCCGGTCGTCGCCGGAGCGCACCTCGTAGGCGTAACCGGTGTTGGAGAGCGACAGCTCCGCGGACCGCGCCCGGTGCAGCCACGGGTGTCGCCGGCGCAGCGCGATGAGCTCCTGGTGACGGTGGTACGTCGCCCAGCCGGCGGGGCCGAGCTCGTCCGGGCCCGCCGGGAACTCCGGCCGGATGGCGTCGTCGCCGCCGATCCGTTCCTCCTTGAGCCCGGTGAAGCCCTGCTCGTCCCCGTAGTAGATCGACGGAACCCCACCCACGGTCATCAGCACGACGAGCGCGTGGACCCGGTGCCGCTCGTCGGAGATCAGGGTGGCCAGCCGGGTCACGTCGTGGTTGCCGACGAAGGTCATCGGCACGAAGGCCGCCAGGAACTCGTTGTGCCGCTTCATCGACCACGCCAGCTCGAAGAAGTTGGCCTCCTCGATGCCGTTGCCGATGGCCTTCCACAGCTCGTACTGGGTGACCGAGTCCATCCCGGAGTCGGCGACGATCTGGGCGTAGTCGCCGTGGATGACCTCGCCGACGATCCAGGCGTCCGGATGGGCGTCGCGGACCTGCGGCAACACCTGCGCCCAGAACGCCGGCGGCACCGCGTAGGCCGCGTCCAGCCGCCAGCCGTCGGCGCCGCGGTCCAGCCAGTGCGTCATCACGTCGGCGACGAGTTCGACCACGGCGGGGTTCTGGTGATTCAGCGCGACGAGGGCGTCGTGGCCCTCGAAGTTGGCGGCGTGCGGCGGGGCATCGCCGGGCGACCATCCTTCCGGCCAGTCCAGCCGGAACAAGGACGCGGCCGACGACGACGGACCGCCGGCCAGGGCGGCGGCGAACGCCGGGTGCGCACGGCCGACGTGATTGAACACACCGTCCAGCAGGATCCGTATCCCCCGCCTGTGGGCGGCCTCCACGAGTGCGGTGAAATCGGCCTCGGAGCCGAGCCGCGGGTCGATGGTGAAGAAGTCGACCGTGTCGTAGCCGTGGGTCTCGGACGCGAAGATCGGCCCGAGAGCGATTCCGCTGCAACCCATCTCGATCACATAGTCCAGCCAGCCCCCGATCCGGCCGAGACTGTGCGCGACGTCACCCTCTTCACTACGCGCCTGCGGTGCACCGACGAAGCCCAACGGGTAGACCTGCCACCAGATCGCGTGTTCGGACCACTCCACCGCCATGTGATGCATCCCCTACTGATCGTCTCGCACTTGTCTAGTGACCAAATCTCACTACATGCGTAATCTACCCGTCATGGCCCGTGTCGATCGTCGTCCCCGTCAACGACTTCCCATCGCCCAGCGGCGGTCGGCAATCCTGAGCGCTGCCGAGGCTGCTTTCGCGTCCGCACCGTACGACCAGGTCAGCCTGGCCGGTGTCGCCGAGGTGGCCGGTGCGTCAGAAGCGTTGGTGCACAGGTATTTCGCCACCAAGAGTGAGTTGTACGTCGAGATCCTCACCCAGGCGGTCGGGGACCTCGAGGACCGATGGGCCGCCGCCGATGCCGCGGCCGGCGGGTCTGCGGCCGACGGCTGGACCCGCATCGCGCTCGCCATCGACGCGTACCTGGACTTCACCGCGACCTCCGGCAGAGGTTGGACCGCACCGCTGCGCGCACCCGACAGCGGCTTCGGCCCGGCGTTCGCGCTGCGGATGCACGCCCGCGAGACCTTCGTCGACCGCGTCCGCGACGCGTTGGGAAGAACCACAGCGCCGGCCGAGAACCAGGCGCTGCACGGTTATCTCGGCTTTCTGGACGGCACAGCGCTGACCTGGTCCGCGGACGGCTGCCCGGAGGAGCAACGCTCCGGGCTGATCACCATGGCACTCGGCGCGCTGAGCGGCGCACTGGCCGCGCTGGACGCCGAGTAGGTGTCGCCGCAGAAACCCTGACCAGGTCGTTCGGGCAGAACCCGGACACCCGCGTCGCCGGAACACCGAACCGCCCGCCCCCGGCAGGCGGGGACGGGCGGTGGCGGGGCGCACAGCTCAGCGCAGGACCGGCTGCGGTGCGTCCGCCGGCTCCTCAGGCAACCCGATCCGGTCGAGGTCGACCCCGCGCCGGTCCGGCGCCTGCCGCACCGCGACCATCGCGATGGCGGTCGTGACGATCGCGAAGACCATGATCGGCCAGAGCGCCCCGCCGCTGAAGACCACCAGCGCGCTGGCCAGGGCAGGGGTGAAGCTGGACAACAACACCGCGGCCATCTGGTAACCGACCGAGATCCCCGTATAGCGAACGGCTGTCGGAAACAGCTCGCAGTAGAGGGCGGGTTGCGGCGCGTAGACGAGCCCGTGTCCGAGACCCATGAAGAGCACGATTCCCGCGATGATGCCCCAGGTCTGACCGGTCTGGATGAGCAGGAAGATCGGCACCGTCGTCGCGATGATGCAGGCACCGCCGATGAGGAACGTCTTCGGCCGGCCGATCCGGTCGGACAACCGTCCGTACACCGGGATCAGCGCGATGTTGGCGCCGGCGCCGACCATGGACGCGACCAGCCCCACCTGGCGGGAGACGCCCAGCTCGGTGGTGATGTAGCTGAGGACGAAAGTGGTGAAGATGTAGTAGTTCCCGGCTTCGGCGAAGCGGGCGAAGATCGCGATGAGCAGCGGCCGGCGGTGGTCGCGGAACAGCACCACGACGGGCGCCTTCTGCTTCTCCTGCAGGGCCTCCTGCCGCGCCTTCTCCTCGAGGAAGGCCGGGCTCTCGCTGGAGCGCAGCCGGATGACGAAACCGACCACGGCCAGCGGGATGGCGAGCAGGAACGGGATGCGCCAGCCCCAGACCGCGAAGTCGTCCCCGGATACCGCCACCGACAGCGCGATCGCCGCCGAACCGAGCAGCAACCCCGACGACACCCCGATCTGCGGCCACGAACCGTAGAAGCCCCGGCGACCCTTCGGAGCGTTCTCCACCGCGATGATCGCCGCACCGCCCCACTCGCCACCGACGGCGAACCCCTGGGCCAGCCGCAGCACACACAGCAGGATCGGCGCGGCCATCCCGATCTGCGAGAACGTCGGCAGCAGACCGATCAGGGCGGTCGCGACGGTCATCACCGAAAACGTCAGGATCAGCGTCGATTTGCGTCCGATCCGGTCGCCGAGGTGGCCGGCCACGAAGGCCCCGACCGGCCGGGCGAGGAAGCCCACCCCGAACGTGGCGAGGGCGGCGACCTGGGCGATCCCCGGCTGCAGCTGCGGGAAGAACAGGGTGCCGAAGATCAGCGCCGCGGTGGTGCCGTAGATCGTGTACTCGTACCACTCGACGATCGCCCCGATCGTGCCGGACTGGAGCGATCGGACGGCGGCCTTGCGGGAGTTCGGACTGGCGGTGGGGGGAGTCATCATTGCCTCCTGGCAGCGGTGGGACAGGGAGAGGTCCGGGACGGACGGAGCGGGAGCTTCAGCGGGCGACGGGCTGGGCGATGCCGACGTAGACGGTCTCGAGGTACTCCTCGATGCCCTCGGAGCCGCCCTCCCGGCCGAGGCCGGACTGCTTGACGCCCCCGAACGGCGCCGCCGGATTGGAGACGACACCGCTGTTGATGGCGAGCATCCCGGTCTCGAGCTGCTCGGACAGCCGCAGCACCCGCGCGTGATCCCGGGTGTAGGCGTACGCCGCCAGTCCGAACGGGGTGTCGTTCGCCGCGGCGATCGCCTCGTCCTCGGTGCGGAACGTGACGATCGGCGCGACCGGACCGAAGATCTCCTCGGTGAGCACCCGGGCCGACGCCGGGACGTCGGTCAGCACCGTCGGCTCGTAGAACCACCCGGGCCCGGGCACCGCCGCCCCACCGGCGAGAACGGTCGCGCCCCGGGCGACGGCGTCGTCCACCAGGACCCGCACCTTCTCCCGGCTGCGTTCGTCGACGAGTGGACCGATGTCGACGCCGTCGTCGGTGCCACGGCCGATGCTCTTCGCCGAGAACCGCCGGGCCAGCGCGGTACCGAAGGCCTCGGCGACATCGACGTGGACCAGGAACCGGTTCGCGGCGGTGCAGGCCTCGCCGATGTTGCGCAGCTTCGCCGCCATCGCCCCCTCGACGGCGGCGTCGACGTCGGCGTCCTCGAAGACCAGGAACGGGGCGTTCCCGCCCAGCTCCATCGAGGTGCGCAGCACCGTCGTGGCCGCCTGCCGCAGGAGCTGCCGGCCGACCCCGGTGGACCCGGTGAAGGACAGCTTGCGCAGCCGGGGATCCTCGAACAGCGGACCCGTCGTCGCGGCCGCCGTGGTGGTCGGGATGACGTTGAGAACGCCTGCAGGCAGACCGGATTCGACGAACACCTGGGCGAGCAGCAGGGCGGTCAGCGGGGTCAGCTCGGCCGGCTTCAGGACCATCGTGCAGCCCGCCGCCACGGCCGGGCCGATCTTGCGGGTGGCCATCGCGAGCGGGAAGTTCCAAGGCGTGATGAGCAACGCGGGCCCGACCGGGCGCTTGGTGACCAGCAACCGGGAGCCGCCGTCCGGCGCGGCGGTGTACCGCCCGCCGATGCGGACCGCCTCCTCGCTGAACCAGCGGAGGAACTCGGCGCCGTAGGCCACCTCACCTCGGGACTCCGCCAGCGCCTTGCCCATCTCCATCGTCATCAGCAGCGCGAAGTCGTCGGCGCGGTCGTGGACCGCGTCGAACGCGCGCCGCAGGATGTCGCTGCGACGGCGGGGAGCGGTCGCCGCCCATTCCCGCTGCGCGCCGGCGGCGGCATCGAGCGCGGCGGCGGCATCGGCGGGGCCGGCGTCGGCGACGGTCGTCAGCGTCTTGCCGGTGGCCGGGTCCTCGACGTCGAAGCGGTTGCCGGACAGGCTGTCCCGCCATTCACCCCCGATCAGCAGGCCGGTCGGGACGGAGTCGAGCAGGCGTTGTTCGCGGGTGGGAGAGCTCATCGGGAGGTGTCCTTGTCGGGGTCGTCGAACAGGATGATCTGACGGACGGCGTGGCCGTCGGCGAGGGTGTCCATGGCGGCGTTGATGTCGGTCAGAGCCACCGTCGCGGAGATCAGGGACTCCACCGGGAGCCGGCCCTCCCGCCACAGCCGGGCGAACATCGGGATGTCACGGGACGGCACCGCGGATCCGAGATAGCTGCCGACGATGGTGCGCGCCTCGGCGGTGAGGACCAGCGGCGTCACCGTGCTGGTGGCGGTCGGTGCGGGGAGTCCGACGGTGACCGTGGTGCCGCCGACGTCGGTGAGCGCGACGGCGGTCTCGAACGCACGGGCGTTCCCGGCGGCCTCGACCACCACCGTCGCCCGGACGCCGGCGGCGAGCGCTTCGGCGGGCCCGTACACCTCGGAGGCACCGAGTTCGAGTGCCTGGTCGCGCTTCCCGGCGACGGCGTCGACGCCGATGACCTTGCCGAGCCCCAGGGAGACCGCGGTGATGAGGGCGGCCATCCCGACCCCGCCGAGCCCGACCACGAGGACGGTGTCCCCCTCCCGCGGCTTTCCGGCGTTGATCACGGCGCCGCCGCCGGTCAGCACGGCGCAGCCCAGGACGGCCGCGACGTGCGGCGGCACGTCGTCGTCGACGGCCACCAGGGAGCGCCGGTCGATGACGGCGTGGTCGGCGAAGGCCGAGACGCCCAGGTGGTGGTGCACCGGGTGTCCGTCCCGGTGCAGCCGGCGGCCGCCGGTGAGCAGCTCGCCGCCGGCGTTGGCGGCGCTGCCGAGGGTGCACGGGAGCCGGCCGTCGGTGGCGCAGTTCGGGCAGGAGCCGCACCGGGGCAGGAACGACATCACCACCCGTTGACCGGGGGTCAGGTCGTCGACGCCGTCCCCGACCCGGACAACCCGGCCCGCGGCCTCGTGTCCGAGCAGCATCGGCATCGGGCGCGGCCGGATCCCGTCGACCACGGAGAGGTCGGAGTGGCAGAGTCCGGCCGCCTCGATACGGACGAGAACCTCTCCCTCGCGGGGCTCCTCCAGGTCCAGCTCGACGATCTCGAGGGGTCGGGACAGCGCATAGGGACGGGGTCGACCGGCCTCCGTGAGGACGGCTCCGGTGATCTTCATCAGGTGCTCCGTTCGGTCCGGTGCGCGGCGATCGCGGGCGATCCGGGCGTGCGGCATCCACGAGCGACGCGGGGATGTCCGGACCTCGGTCCGGTGGGAGCACGACAGGGGCGGCGCGACGGCAGTTCTGCGGAGTCGAGCCGGCGGGCTGCCGGCGGGGGTTCCGGTCCCGTTCGGGCGGGACTGCTCAAGAATGACGGCTCGCCGGTGCGCAGAAAAGACCCAAGTCCGCAGACGGCCCGTGCGTTTCTGCACAAAGCCGGTGGCCGGTTTCAGCGCATCTCGTGAGCCCGCCGCCGGACCTCGTCGAACAGCGCCTCCCGCACCACCCGCACGCTGGGACGGGACACGCTCTCCCGCCGGACCGCCAGCGAGAACCGTGACGGCAGCGGCGCGACGGCCGGGCAGACCCGGCGCAGGGTCGGCTCGCGGAGGGCGAGGTACTTCGGCAGCAGGCCGATCCCGGCACCGTGCTTCGTCGCCTCGAGCTGCGCCAGGACGTTCGTCGAGGTGAACCGGGCGGCGGCGTGGGGCAGGTAGCGGGTCAGGTCCAGATCGCCGATCTGCAACATCGAGTCGACGTAGAAGATCAGGGGATGCCGGACCAGGTCCTCTGCGGTGGTCGGTTCGCCGCGGGCCGCCAGGTACGCCGCACTCGCGTACAGCTCGAGGCTGTACTCGGCCAGCAGCTCGGTGGACACCTTGGTCGCGACCGGGTTGCCGACGGCGATGGCGAGGTCGAACCCGGACTGGTAGAGCCGCAACTCCCGGGTCGCGGTGATGAGCTCCACGGACAGGTCGGGGTGCCGCCGCCGGACCTCGGTGAGCGCGGGCACCACGAAGGCGACGCCGAAGCCGTCGGGGGCGGTGATCCGGATGGTCCCGCTGAGGGTGTCCGGCCCCGCCCCCCGCGCCGCCCTCGCGGCCTGTTCGACCGCGTGCTGGATCGGTCGGGCGTGCTCGGCCACGGCGCGACCGGCCTCGGTCAGCTCCCAGCCGTCGGCCCCCCGTTCGAGAAGGCGCGCGCCGAGCGTCTTCTCGAGGGACTTGATCCGCCGGGACACCGTCGTGTGGTCGACCCCCAGCGCCGTCGCGGCGGCGACCAGCCGGCCGCTGTTGGCCACCGCCACCAGATAGCGCAGGTCGTCCGCGCGCACGTCCCGGACGTCGATGTCGGACATGCGTCTCCCCACGTCGGTGTGCCGTCCCTGCGGACGCTATGCCACCCCGGCGTGGACCGTGCACCGCCCGAGCCGACCGCCGACGGACTCAGGCGCAGCGCACACAGCGGATCGCGAACGGCAGCGCCGCAAGCCGCCCCTGGGCGATCGGCCCGCCGCAGCGGACGCAGATCCCGTACCGGCCGGCCTCGGCATGGGCGATGGCGGCCTCGGCGTCGGCGACCCGCTTCGCGGCCGCACGGCGGAGCCCGTCCAGCCGGGCCCACTCGGCCGACAGCGGGCTGCCCTCGGGGTCGTGCTCGTCGTCGTCCACCCGGTCGGCGCGCAGCCGACGCATCTCGGCCAGCGCGACGGTCGTCGCCTGGAGCTCGGCCCGCGCGCCGGCGAGGAGCTCAGGCAGCGTCACGGGATCGCAGCGGTGGCCGGGCCGGCGCGTCCTGGATGGTCCGGTCCCAGCACTCCCGGTCGTCCAGGCCGGCCAGGAAGGTCCAGCGGTCCAGGCCGTACGCCTCGTCGGTGTCGACGCTCCGGCTCACCGCTGCCATCACCACCACGTACCCGAGCGGGGCGATCAGCTGTTTCATGCGGCCGGACACCAGACGACCGGCGTCGCGAGCGCCGCACCCAGGGCGATCTCGACGGTCGGCAGCACCGAGCGGACGAACGTCCGCCCGAACCAGCCTGCCGGTGCGCAGTCCACCGCGACCGGCGGCGCCGGGGGCGGGTAGCGGAGGTCACTCAGGTCGGCGAGAGCCCGCGCGGTGGCGGTGGAGCCCTGCTTCATCGTCGCGCTGCTCGCACTCGCGGACGTCTGCAGGATGGCGACGAAGAAGCGGCCCGTCCAACCCACGGAGTGGATGTTGTACGGCGACCAGCCGGCGTCGCTCCATCCCTGCTTGGACCCGTGGTCGCCGGTCATCGCGTTGAGCCCGAAGGCCTGGTCGAAACCGTCCGATCCGGTGGGTTCGGCGGCGGCCATCCACTGGGTCAGCGACGGCCCGACGAGCGGGTCCTGTGACATGCCCCAGAGGAAGCGGGCCTCGTCGTTCGCGGTGATCTTGGCCGAGCCCCAGTTGCGGGAGCTCGCGTTGTTCGCGTTGGTGCGTGCGGGTCAGTCCGTAGCGCTCGGCGACGGTCGGGATGATGTCGCGCCGCCAGAGGTCGCTCTGGATGCCGTTGTCGGACACCACGATCATCGTCCGCAGCGCGCCGGCGGTACCGACCGACGGCTCACCGTCGGCCTGGATCAGGTAGTACGCGGCCGTGAACAGCTTGACGATCGACTCGGAGTTGTAGACGGTGTCGCCGCCCCGTGAGCCGAGCACCGTGCCGTCCGTCCGATCGACGACGGTGATCGACTGCTGCACGTCCGCCGCTGCCGCCGCGGCCACCGCCGCATCGACGGTCTGCTGGACCGCGTCGTCGGCGCGGGCGGGGGGCGCCATGACGAGACAGCACAGCACCGCCAGGAGGCCGACGATCCGACCGCGGCGAGGGCCGGCGGACGGGGCGACGGACGTGGTGGCGCTCATCGCGGGGGCGCCACGGAGCCGTCGCGTACCGCACGCCCAGCGGCGCCGCCCCGGACGAACCCGAGCGCGGCCGGCAGCGTGACCAGCGTGAAGCGGTCCGGGGCGTCGGCGAACACGCCACCGGTGGGGTCGTCGTCGCCGGCCTGTCGGACGGGATCCGTCGCCGGCCGCAGGATCTCCCGGACGACCAGCACCATCAGCATCACCACGATCGCGTCCCGGACCAGTGCCATCGTCTGGAACGGGTACGCCGACAGCAGCGCGTACCGGGCGGTGCTGTCGCCCCGGGTGGCGAAGGTCAACATCAACAACCACCACAGGGCGGCCTCGGCGAGCTGCCACACCAGCAGCGGCCGCCACCGCGGCAGCGCCAGCACGGCCAGCGGCAGCAGCCACAGCGAGAACTGTGGGTTCCACGTCTTGGTGATGAGCAGGAACGCCGCCACCGTCAGGAACATCAGCTGGGCGACCCGGGGGCGACGCGGCGCCGACAGCCCGAGCCACCCGATGAGCAGCACCGCGACGACCAGCAGCACCCCGACCACCGCGTTGAGCAGGTCCGGGGCCTGACCGGGTGCGAGATCGGGGGTGAAGAGGCTCGACTGCGACCAGGAGGAGAACACCGACCACAGGGAGGTGAACTCCGGCTTGCGGTCGACGTTGGAAGCGTAGAACTGTGCCCAGGCGGCCGGGTCGGTCAGCACGAACGGCAGGTTGACCGCCGCCCAGGCCGCCGCCGCCGCCGCGGTGGTGACCAGGACCGGGCGGCCCTTCCCGGTCCGGATCGCGAGCACGGCGAGCGGCACCAACAGCAGCACCGGGTACAGCTTGGCCGCGACCGCGAGTCCGAGCAGCACGCCGGCCCACACCGGACGCGACCGCGACCACGACAGCATCGCGGCCGCCAGCAAAGCGATCGGCAGGATGTCCCAGTTGGTGAACGCGTGCACGACGAGCAGCGGCGACAGACACATGATCGCGGTGTCCCAGGGCCGGCGCCGGGAGATCTTGAGGGTGCTGGCCACCGCCCACAGGTAGAGCAGGCCGAGCAGGATGGCGCCGACGGTGAAGAACACCCCGACGTCGAGCGGGTCGGGCAGCAGCGCGGTGCTCCTGGCGAGTTCCAGGTAGGCCCCGGCGATCCGGGCGACGATCCACATGAACGCGGCGGTCAGCGCGGTGTAGGGCAGCGCCGGTAACGCCGATCCGTCCGCACCGACGTGCGTCGCGAAGGGCGAGATCGACTGGCCGAGGCCGTGGATCTGGTAGGCCGGGACGACATCGTTGTAGCAGCCGGAGATCCACTGCCGGTTGGCACCGGAATCGAGCACCATGACGCCGTTCTCGCCGGGCGTCTGCTGGATGCAGGGGGACTTCGCGAGCCAGCCGAAGATCAGGAACAGCAGCGCCATCAGCAGGCAGATGCGCAGCGGGGTGAACACCGGCAGCCGCCCGACCTGGGCGTGTCGGCCCAGGGGGCCGCCGATCAGCTCCGACGCGCGACGAACGGTGGCGTCGGTCCAGCTCGGCACCACCCGGTCGGACGGGCCCAGCGAGGCGCTGGGGTCGGTGTCACGGCCACCGCTCACGGTCGCTGCGGAGACGGTTCCGTCCGAGGTCGGTGCCTCCCGGTCGGCTCGCTTGCTCACCGGACGGATGCTACTGGCCGGGCCCGGGACGACGTCCCGGCGTGGCAGGCAGCGGTCAGCCGCCGGCCCGTCGCGCCTTGGGGGCGCGCTCTCCCTCGTGCCCCATCACGAACGAGCTCACCAGGTGGTTCCACTGGCAGGTACGGCACACCTCGACCAGGTAGACGTCGAACTCGCTGAACGCCTGCGCCATCTTCTCCAGCTCCGGCGGGGTGCGGGCGGATCCGGCCGCGGAACCGATCTCGTCGCCGTAGACCCAGTGCACATAGGTCAGGTTCTCCTTGCGGCACACCGGGCACGGCAGCTGACTCGGCACCCCGTGGAACTTGGCCGCCTGCATCAGGTACGGGCTCGCCTCGCACACCTCCGACACGGGGACACTGCCGCTGGTGACCTGCGCGAGCACCGACCGACGCCGGAGGGCGTAGTCGACGAGGCCGCGCTGAGTCTGCACGGGACGAGCGTACGCGCGCCCTCCACGCCCGCCGAGGGCACCGTCGGGGGATCCCGGGGCGGCTCAGGCAGCGTGCACGCGGGTGCCGGGTGTGGCTGGTGTCACCCGTTCCGATCGGTGGGAATGACGCGGTCGACCACACGGTTGGGGCTGACAGACGCGTCCGACGGCGTGCGTACCCCACACCGAGTCCGATGCGAGAGGTCCACCATGACGTCCACCCCGATGCCGCGCACCCGGGAGCGGATCAGCGCCGGATTCGTCCTGCTGCTCGGCGCGCTCACCGCCATCGGCCCGTTCACCATCGATCTGTACCTGGCCGCATTCCCGCGGATCGCCGACGAGTTCGGCACCTCCCCCGCCCGCGTACAGCTCACCATCACCGCCACCCTCGCCGGGCTGGCGATCGGTCAGCTGCTGATCGGCTCGCTGTCCGACGCGCTCGGCCGGCGCCGCCCGCTGATCGGCGGGCTCGTGCTTTACGTCCTCGCCTCCGCTGCCATCATCGTGGCGCCGTCGGTCGAAGTGCTCGCCGCGATGCGCTTCGTCCAGGGCCTCGCGGCCGCTGCCGGCATGGTGTTGTCGATGGCGATCGTCCGGGACCGCTTCTCCGGCATCCAGGTCGGCAAGGTACTGGCCCGGCTGATGCTCGTGGTCGGCGTCGCACCGATCGTGGCGCCGGTGATCGGTTCCTTCATGCTCGGGCTCGGCTCGTGGCGGTGGCAGTTCGGCGTGCTGACCGCCTTCGGCATCGTGCTGCTGGGTCTCGCGGTGTTCGTGCTCCCGGAGTCGTTGCCGGTCGAGCGTCGCCGCAGCGGTGGCGTACGCCCCGCACTGCGCACCTACCGTTCGCTGCTGCGTGACCGCACCTTCATGCTCCTGACGTTGGTCAGCGGCTTCTTCATGGCGGCGATCTTCACCTACGTCTCGTCGGCCACCTTCGTCTTCCAGGACCAGTTCGGGCTCTCCGTCAGCGGCTTCGCCCTGGTCTTCACCGCCGGCGCCGCCGCGCTCACCGCCGGCACCCAGGTCAACGGCGCCCTCATCGGCCGCTACACCCCGGCGCAGATCCTGCGGGTCGCGGTGCTGGCCGGCGCCGCGGTCGCCACCGTCATGCTCGTGACGGCCATCCTCGAACTCGGCATGTGGCCGCTGGTCGTCACGCTGGTGCTCACGCTGTTCATCGCCGGCTTCGTGTTGCCGTCGGTGCCGACGATCGCGCTGGACGCCAACCCGGACCGCGCGGGCAGTGCGTCGGCCCTGCTGGGCTCGTTCCAGTTCGGTGTCGGCGCTGTCGTCGCCCCGTTGACCGGCCTCTTCGGTGACGTCAGCGCGTTGTCGTTGGCCGTGGTGATCTTCGGCGCGGTGATCGCGGCGACCGCTGTCTTCCTGGTCGTGGCGCCGGCGCTGCGCGGGCTGATCCCGCCGACGGCGGCGCCGGCGTCGGACGCCCGGAAGGCGCCGGCTCTCGCAGCAGAAGCGGCTCGCTGACCCCACGAACGTTGGGCCCTATCGTGGGTCGATGACCACCGGTGACGATCTCTCAGGGCGGCTGGCCGTCGAGCAGGCCGAACGACGGCTGCCGTCGATCTCCGCGGCGTGGGTACGTCACGGCGAGATCCGTTGGCAGGACGCGATCGGCACCCTCGACGGTCACATCGACGGCCTGCCCGCCACTCCCGGGACGCAATACCGCATCGGCTCCATCACCAAGACCTTCATCGCGGTGCTCGTGCTGCGGCTGCGCGAGGAGGGGTTGCTCGACCTCGACGACCCGCTCGAGCGGCACCTTCCCGGGACGGCGACCCCCACCGCAACCCTGCGGGCCGTCCTCAGTCACGGCGCCGGGATCCGGTCCGAGACCGACAACCCCTGGTGGGAGCGCACTCCCGGGATCGACGAGGCGGAACTCCGGCGGCAGCTGATCGTCCGGGACCTCGCGGTCGGTCACTTCCACTACTCCAACGTCGGTTATGCCGCCCTCGGCGCGGTGGTGGCGGGCCTGCGGCGGCGGCCGTGGCTGGACTGCGTGGCGGACGAGATCCTGTCGCCGCTGGGGATGTCGCGCACGACCGCGCGCCCGCAGGCCCCGCACGCGACGGGCCTGGCGGTGCACCCCTACGCCGACCTGGTGCTGACCGAGCCGGAACACGATGCCGTCGCGATGGCCCCGGCCGGGCAGTTGTGGTCCACCACCGGCGATCTGGCCCGTTTCGTGTCGTTCCTGCAGGGCGGCGACGACCGCATCCTGGCACCGTCCGCATTGGCCGAGATGAAGCGCCCGCACACCTGGGACGATCCGCCGGGCCAACGATGGAGCCGGGCCTACGGTCTGGGCCTCGACATCGTCAACGCCGACGGTCGTCGGCTCTTCGGACACGGCGGCTCGATGCCGGGATTCCTGGCGCACCTGCGGTTCCGGTCGGACGGCGACGCGATCATCACGCTGATGAACACGACCGCCGGCGTCGGGCCGACTCTGGTCGGCGACCTGCTGGCGATCGTCGACCGGTCCGCACCGCAGCGGCCGGCACCGTGGCATGCGGACCCGGACCAGGCAGCGCGGTTGGAACTGACCGGCGAGTGGTTCTGGGGACCGGCCCGGTTGACCATGCACCTGCGCCCGGACGACTGGCTGGAGCTCAAGCCGGTCGGCGCCGGTCGCGGCTCCCGCTTCCGGCCGTCCGGTCCCGACACCTGGGAAGGGCTGGACGGCTACTACCTGGGCGAGACGCTGCAGGTGGTGCGACCTGCGGTAGGCCTGCCGTACCTCGACCTGGCGTCGTTCCGGTTGACGCGGACGCCCTACGACCCGGGCGCCGACATCCCCGGCGGGGTGGACCCGGCCGGCTGGTCCTGAACCCGGCCGGCTGGTCCTGAACCCGCCCGGCTCCCTCAGCCGGCCGGCTTCATTTCGAGCAGCGAAAACGCCTCCACCGCACCGCAGTACACCGGGGTCACCGGCTACAGAACCCGGACCTTGGCCCGGTCGCCGGCAGTCCGCGTCCCCCACCAACGCCAGCACGTCGGCGCCGAGCCACATGTCGCTTCTGGTCATCTGTGACCTCATCCTCCCGAGAAGGGCGGTCCGGTGGTGGACCCGATGCAGCAGGGCGGGACATGGGCTCCCCGCGCTTCCGCAGAAGCGGCGGTATGCTTCGGTTTATGCCGCATTATCGGATTCGCGAGGCCGCCGACCTTCTCGGCGTCAGCGACGACACGGTGCGCCGTTGGATCGACGGCGGGTCCCTGACCGCCATTCCGGATGACGCCGGGCGCAAGGTGATCGACGGTGTCGCGCTCGCCGCCTTCGCCCGGGACCATGCCGCCGCCGCGGCCGTCGATCCGTCGGGGGTGCTGCGCTCGGCCCGCAATCGCTTCGTCGGGCTGGTCACCCGGGTCGTCGCCGACGGCGTGATGGCCCAGGTCGAGATCCAGTGCGGCCCGCACGTCGTGGTGTCGTTGATGAGCAGCGAGGCCGCCCGCGAGCTGCAGCTCGAGCCGGGCCGGGTGGCAGTGGCCGTCGTCAAGGCCACCACCGTCATCGTCGAGACTCCGGGCGGGCCCTCGTGAGGCACCGCATCACCTCGCTCACCGGCATTGTCGTCGGCGCCCTGCTGCTCGCCGGGTGCGGCAGCGACACCCCGGCCGGCGATCCGTCGCCGGCGCCGTCCACCACCGGCACCCAGGCCACGCTGACCGTCTTCGCGGCGTCCTCCCTCACCGCGAGCTTCACCGCCCTCGGCGATGCTTTCGAAGCCGAGAACCCCGATGTCACGGTGATTTTCAGCTTTGCGGGCTCGTCGGACCTGGTCACCCAGATCGCCAACGGCGCCCCCGCCGACGTGTTCGCCGCCGCCGACACCGCGAACATGGACAAGCTCGCCGCCGACGACCTGGTGGGCGACCCGGTGGACTTCGCCCGGAACACCCTCGTCATCGTCACCCCTCCCGACAACCCGGCCGGGGTGGCGTCCTTCGCGGATCTGGCCAGGACCGGTCTGAGCGTGGTGATCTGTGCGGACGGTGTTCCGTGCGGCACCGCCACGGCGAAGATCCAGGCCGCCACCGGGATCGCGCTGAGCCCGGTCAGCGAGGAGCAGTCGGTCACCGATGTGCTGAACAAGGTCCGGACCGGAGAGGCCGACGCCGGTCTGGTGTACCTCACCGACGCGCGATCCGCCGGCGACAAGGTCGACACGGTGTCGTTCCCCGAAGCCGCCGACGCGGTCAACACCTACCCGGTCGCGGTGCTCAACGACGCGGAGAACCCAGCCGCCGCAACAGCTTTCGTTCAGTTCGTCGCCGGCCCGACCGGTCAGGCCGTACTCGCCGACGCCGGCTTCGCGCCAACCCGGTGACATGAGGTCGTCGTCCGTACCGGACTCCGGGATCCCGCGGTGGGTGTTCGTACCGGCCGCGCTGGCCGCCGCTTTCATCGTGCTGCCGCTGGTCGCCATGCTGAGCCGGGTGCGGTGGTCGGAATTCTGGACGCTGATCACCTCCGAGTCGTCGCAGGCCGCGCTGTGGCTGAGCCTGCGGACAGCCGGCGCGAGCACCGCGCTGTGCGTGCTCTTCGGGGTGCCGCTGGCGCTCGTGTTGGCGCGCAGCACCTTCCGCGGACTCCGGGTCGTGCGGGCCTTCGTCCTGCTGCCCCTGGTGCTGCCGCCGGTGGTCGGCGGCATCGCCCTCCTCTACACCTTCGGCCGCCGCGGCCTGCTGGGCGGGACGCAGGAGTTCCTCGGTCTGCGGATCGCCTTCTCGACGACCGCCGTGGTGCTCGCGCAGACGTTCGTGGCGCTGCCCTTCCTGGTGCTGAGCCTGGAGGGGGCGTTGCGCACGGCGGGCCGCCGTTACGAGGCGATCGCGGCGACCCTGGGCGCCGCGCCGACCACCGTGCTGCGCCGCGTCACGATCCCGCTGGTGCTGCCCGGACTCGTCTCCGGGGCGGTATTGGCCTTCGCCCGCGCCCTGGGCGAGTTCGGCGCGACGCTGACCTTCGCCGGCAGCCTGCAGGGCGTCACCCGCACGCTGCCGCTGGAGATCTACCTGCAGCGCGAGTCCGACGCCGACGCCGCAGTGGCGTTGTCACTGGTCCTGGTGGTGGTGGCGGTGGTCATCGTCCTTCTGGCCCGTGGTCGGGCCGGCGAAGGACGCCTGTGACCGCCGGGGAGCTGGCTGCCGATCTGACGCTGACCGACCGGGACTTCGAGGTCCGGGTCGAGGTGGCGGCCGGCGAGGTGGTCGCGGTGCTCGGACCCAACGGGGCCGGCAAGAGCACCCTGCTCTCGCTGGTGGCCGGCCTCGAGCGGCCCGACCGCGGTCGCGTGGTCCTGGACGGTGTGTCCTTGGTGGACACCGCCCGCGGACAGTGGACGCCGCCACACCGGCGCCGGACGGTACTGCTGGCGCAGCAGGCGTTGCTGTTCCCCCACCTGACCGTCGAGGCCAACGTCGCCTTCGGCCCGCGCAGTCGCGGTGCCGGTCGCTCCGCCGCGGCCGCGACGGCCGCGCACTGGCTGGCCGCGGTCGACGCGACCGATCTCGCCGGGCGGCGCCCCACCCAGCTGTCCGGCGGTCAGGCGCAGCGGGTCGCGGTGGCCCGGGCGCTCGCCGCCGCACCGAGCGTGCTGCTGCTCGACGAACCGCTGGCCGCGCTGGACGTGGCGGCCGCCCCCGCGCTGCGGCGGCTGCTCCGGCGGGTACTGCGCACCGGCGCCCGCAGTGCACTGATCGTCACCCACGACATCCTCGACGCGCTGGCCCTCGCCGACCGGGTCGTCGTGCTGGACGGTGGACGCGTCGTGGAGCAGGGGCCGGTCCGCGAGGTGCTCAGCCGGCCGCGATCGGCGTTCGCGGCCCGGATCGCCGGGGTCAACCTGATCAGCGGGACCCTGACCGGGCACATCCTCACCACGTCCACCGGACAGTCCGTGCACGGCCTGCCCGACGAGGCGTCCGACGGGCCCGCGGTGGCGCTGTTCCGGCCGGCGGCGGTCGCGGTACACCTGAACCCGCCGGCCGGCAGCCCGCGCAACCGGATCCCGGTGACGGTCGGGGAGATCGAGCCCAGGGGCGAGATCGTCCGCGTCCGGGCCGTCGACAGTGTCGACGGCAGTGCGGGTCTCGTCGCCGATCTGACCGCCGACGCGGCCGCCGACCTCGATCTGGTGCCGGGTCGGGCCGTGTGGTTCGCGGTCAAGGCGACCGAGGTCAGCCTGTACACCGCCGGTCGGCCGGACCGGCCGGAGTGATACTGGACCGGTCACCGGCGGCACCGCAGCCGCCCGTACCGGAGGCATGACGATGAAGAACCCGCTGACCCGGCTGCTCAACAAGGCGACCGTGGCCGAGCAACTCCAGCAACGGGGCATCCGAGCCGACCTGGTGCGGGCGGTTTCCCAGACAGCGTTCGGGCGGCAGACCGATCGCGACCTGGTCGTCCTGGCCGCTGTCCTGGACGACGACGAGGCCGTGCTGCGACTGCTCGAGGGCCGGGCGGGCCGGGTCATCGGTCTACTGACCCTGACCAGCCGGCGGCTGTTGTTCCTGCCCAAGGGGTCCGGCGACCCTACTGAGATCGCCCTCTCCACCGTCCGCTCAGCGACCGCGGCGACACACCGCGGCATGGGACGGCTGGTGGTGGGCGCCGATTCCGGCGAGTTCGTCGTGGATCAGATTCTCGGCGTCCAGGCCGACTGGATGAGCGACGACATCGGCGCCGCGGTCCGGGCTCCGGTCGACGCCCCCTCGGCCACCCGGGACCCACTGGAGGAGCTCGCCGAACTCCGTGTGCTGCACGCCAGCGGCGTGGTCGGCGACGCGGAGTACGACCTGCGGAAGCGGGAGCTGTTCGGGCGATTGTGAAGCGCGATACTCAACACCTGATTGCGTCATAAGAAAACGTTTACAAGTGTTGAGAGGCGCGTCACCGCAAGTTTGTACCTAATCCGCTGAGCTGCACAAACAGTCGTTGTCGGCGTGCCGAGACCCGCATCACATCGTCATCACGGCAGATATGCCCTTCGAACGGCGTCTTATGGAATGACGGGATACACGATGTGTCCCGCACACCAGAGGAGAGACGTTCATGACTTTCGCGGATCGCATCACCCAGGCTCGTCACGATCGTGACGCCCGCCGAGCCGCCCGTGCCGAGCTGGACAAGCTCACCCACGAGTTGGCCGCGTACACCAGCCCGGCCGACCGGCGCGAGATCGAGCTGTTGGCCTCCCGCAGCACCGAGCCGGGCGCACAGGTCGTGCTCGCCGTGCTCGACCGCATGGGCTCGCAGGAAGCTGTCACCGGTCGCCGGACTCGCTGAGCCGCTGTCCCCTGCGGCCGGAGCTCAGCCTCTGGGCGGCGCCGGCGCGGTTCTCGCGCTGCCGCTGACCTCCCGCGCGGCACCCGGGACGCGGGTCTGCGTGACCCGCTCTCTGTGACCGCGCCCATCGCGACACCCCCGTCGACGAACCCGACCCGACCGAGCGGTTGTCGCTGACCACCGCGGCGGGCGAGGCCCGGCGCTGCCTGCGCCGCCACGACTTCACGACCGGCCCCCCGACCGCGGCCTGCCCCTGCTGACCGGAATGGGCATCCACGTCGACCAGCTGGCGGTGGTGGCGACGTCGGCGTGCATCCCGTGGAAGATCCGTTCACTGATCAGGGGTCTCACGCTGTTCCACTGCGCGCTGTCCGCGCTGGACGTGGCTGCGGTCGTCTGTCGGCCGCTGTCCAAGCGCCTCTTCGGCCTCCGCGGCGTCCGGGCCGCGTACGACACCGAACGACGTGGCAATCAGCTGCTCGAGGTCGAGAAGAGTGCTGCCCGTGGCGCCGTGGCGACCCCGACCGGGCCGCCCACGGCCCGCTCGTCCTGACGACCGCCGACGCCCCCGGGGTGGACGTCCGGGGTTTGACCCGCCGAACCGCCGGGCACTGAGCGGTTGTCGATCGAACCAACGGTCGGCCGCCATGCCGACAGGTCGTCCACCGGTGGACCGCGGCGAATGGGAACCTCCCGTCCTCAGGATGAGATCCACGACGCCCGCTCGACGAGACCGTTCGGGCGTCGACGCCGGCGAACGCCGATGCACCCGCCGCTCCGCGACCCGTGCCGCGTCCGCTCACTCGACAGCGAGGAGTTCCGATGTACCTGCACACCGAACTGCTGATCAACGAGATCGCCAACGACGAGCCGGATCCGGCGGCCGCGAACGCCCTCCAGGAAGGTCTCGGCGGTCAGTTCGGCGAGATGCGCACGATGATGCAGTACCTCTTCCAGAGCATGAACTTCCGCGGCGATCCCGCGTCCAAGCCGTACAAGGACCTCATCCAGGGTGTCGGGACCGAGGAGATCAGTCACGTCGAGCTGATCGGCACCACCATCGCCCGGCTGCTCGACGGCGCACCGGGCTACAGCGGGAAGAAGACCGACCCGGTCGACGCTCCGGGCGCCAAGGGCGCGACGCCGCTGACCATCGCCAAGGACACCGGCAACATCCACCACTTCCTGGTCGGCGCGCAGGGTGCGCTGCCGGTCGACTCGGTCGGGAACCCGTGGTCGGGTTCCTACGTCTACAACAGCGGCAATCTCGTGCTCGACCTGCTCTACAACCTGATGCTGGAGTCGACCGGCCGACTGCAGAAGTGCCGCATCTACGAAATGACCGACAACAAGACGGCGCGCTCCACCGTCGCCTACCTGATCGTCCGGGACCAGGCCCACGAGAACGCCTTCGCCAAGGCGCTGGAGAGCCTGGGGGTCAACTGGGGTGCGATGCTCCCCATCCCCAAGACCAACGCCGAGGCGTTCCCCGAGGTCAAGAAGCTGACCGACAAGGGCCTGCAGAGCATCCAGTACACCTTCAGCGCGGACAACAAGAGCGAAGCCGACAAGCTCTACCGCGGCGCCTCGCCGTCCAACGACGGCACCGAGCTGACCACCGAGTTCATGCCGGACGGCGGCCAGCCCATCACCATCGCGCCCGAGCGGCGTGAGGAGTTCTCCCCCGGGCTCGACCCGGCGCTACTGGCGCTCATCCAGGCCACCGCCGAGGAGGAGATCCGGCACGCGGACCGGCCGACCATCGGCTGACGCGTCACACCCCGCGGCCGGTGTCGGACGTCCGACGCCGGCCGTGGGGCGGCCTGCCTGACGGTGATCGTGTTGGCATCCGGGCCATTCTCAGCCGGGTCGCAGCCGCCGGGTCACAGCCGCTGCAGCGCCCCCGGGATCGGGTCCGTCCCGCTGACGACCTCGAACTGCCGGTGGATTGCAAGAGCGCTGTCCAGGGCGACTGCGATCACCTCGGCGACATCGGCGCGCGGGATGGTGCCGCGTCCGGTCGACTCCGCGACCCTCACCGCGCCGGTCGGCTCGTCATCCACCAGCCCACCGGGCCGGACGATCGTCCAGTCCAGATCACGCTCCCGAACCGCGGCGTCGGCGGCGCCCTTGGCCCGCTGGTAGATCGTGAACACGTCGAGGCCCTCGGGATCGACGCGCAGCCCGTCGGCCACCTCCTCGTCGAGACCCTCGGCGGGGCCGTACTCGTCGGCGCCCATCGACGAGATCACCACGTAGCGGCGCACTCCCGCGGCGACCGCGGCATCGGCCAACAGGATGGCCCCGTCCCGGTCGACGGTCAACTTGCGCGCCGCCCCGCTGTTCGGCCCGCCGCCGGCGGCGAAGACCGCGGCATCGGCACCGGACAGCACCGCTGCGACCCCGTCGACGGTCGACGACTCGAGGTCCAGCACCACCGATTCCGCGCCGGCCGCGGCGAGATCGGCGACGTGGTCGGCGCTCCGGATGAGCCCGACCGGCTGGTGACCGCGGTCCCGGAGCCGGCGGGCGAGCAGCAGGGCGATCTGGCCGTGGCCACCGGCGATGACGATGCGCATGATCAGAACCCTTCCGGATCGCGGCTGACGTACGGGCTCTGGAGGCTGGACAACTCGTCGGCGGTCAACGTGACATCGGCCGAGGCGACCGCGTCCTCCAGGTGCGACATCGTGGTGACCCCGACGATAGGGGAAGTGACCGCGGGCTGCTGACGCACCCAGGCCAGCGCGACCTGAGCCCGCGGGATCTCCCGCGCCGCCGCGACAGCGGCGACCGCCTCGATGATCGCCCGATCGCTGTCCACGCGCTGCCGGTAGAGCTTCTTACCGAACTCGTCGGTCTCGCTGCGACCGGTCGTGACGTCGAGATCGCGGGTCAGTCGGCCACGGGCCAGCGGCGACCACGGCAGCACCCCCACCCCCTGGTCGAGGCAGAACGGGTGCATCTCGCGCTCCTCCTCCCGCTGGATGAGGCTGTACTGGTCCTGCATCGAGACGAACCGCGTCCAGCCGTTGAGGTCGGCGGTGTACTGGGCCTGCGCGAACTGCCACGCCCACATCGACGACGCTCCGATGTAGCGGGCCTTCCCCGAGCGGACGACGTCGTGCAACGTCTCCATCGTCTCCTCGATCGGCGTCTCGGGGTCCCAGCGGTGGATCTGGTACAGGTCGACGTAGTCGGTGCCGAGCCGGCGCAGGCTGTCGTCGATGGCGCTCAGGATGTGCCGCCGCGACAGGCCACCGCCGTTGGGCCCGGGCCGCATCCGGCCGTGGACCTTCGTCGCCAGCACGATCTCCGCACGGACGGCGAAGTCGCGCAGCGCCCGGCCGACGATCTCCTCGCTGGTGCCGTCGGAGTAGACGTCCGCGGTGTCGAAGGTGGTGATCCCGAGCTCCAGCGCCCGCTGGATGAACGGCCGGGACTGCTCCTCGGGCATCGACCAGGGATGACCACCGCGGTCGGGCGTCCCGAAACTCATGCAGCCCAACGTCACCGTCGAGACCTGCAGACCGCTCTGACCGAGCCGTACGTACTCCATCGGGTGTCCTCCCGTCGGCGGGCGACCGCCCGCGGATCCAGGTCTACCCGCTCCGCCGGGCCGGCGGACACGCGACCCCGCACCGACCGTCATTCCGCCGCGAGGAACCGCCGCCGAACGCGGGTGTCATAGCGGTCCCGGTCGCCGTGCAATGGCCGACCCAGGTACTCACCCAGGGTCACGCCGGCCGCCAACGCCAGCCCGATCGCCGCCGCTCCCACGAGAACGGCCAGCCCGCCGGTGATCTCGGTGTCGACCACCATCCGGAACAGGCCGTCGTAGATGGCCAGTCCGGGCAGCAGCGGCACGATGCCACAGACGGCGATGAGCTGCGGGGGCACCCGCAGGCGGCTGGTGAACACCTCGCCGCAGAAACCCAGGACGGTGGCGGCGACGCCACCGGCCAGCACCGGGCCGGCACCGAGTTCGCCTGCCGCCCAGGCGCTGCCGTAGGCCACCGCGCCGGCCGCAGCGGCCAGCACCACGGCCGGCGGCCGGGCGTGGCAGACCAGCGCCCAGAACCCGGAAATGCCCGCTGACGCCACCAGCGCGGCCGTGGCCGTCACCGGGTAGGCAGCGGTGTCCACCACACCCAGCGGCACCCCCGCGCGCCGGGAAAGGTCGAGCACGCCGGCGATGCCCACGACGATGCCGGTGGTCAGCGTGACCAGCTCGAAGGCCCGCGCCCCGGCGGTCACCGGGAACCCGTTGATGGCGTCCTGTGCGGCGCTGACCAGCGACATGCCGGCCAGCAGCACGACGATGCCGGCGGCGACGACCAGCGAGCTGCGCACGTCGACGTCGGTCGCGACGAGGCCGACCGCCACGCCGGTGGCCAGCGCGGCCCCCGCGGCCTGCTGGAAGAACGGCGGCAGTGCGAACCGGTTGAGCAACCGCAGCACCTGCCGGATGAGGGCGGTGGTCAGCGCCGCGAGCAACGCCTCCAGCCAGCCGCCGCCGAGGACCACCCCGAAGCAGCCCGCGACACCCGCCCAGCCGAGGGCGTCGACACTGCGGCGGTACGTGGCCGGAGCGGACACGATCACGTCGAGGCGGCGGTGGGCCTCCTCGACCTCGAGGCCGGTGGTGGCGACCTCCCGCGCCAGCCCCGTGACCCCCTGCAGCCGGGTGTAGTCGGTCCGCACCGAGCGCACGATGCGGACGGCGGTCAGCGGCACCGCCCCCTCCCGGTCGAAGCTGACCAGGATCGAGGTGTAGGTCAGGTCGATGTGGCAGTTGGCCAGCCCATAGGCCGCCGCCACCCGCAGCACCGTCGCGGTGACGTCGGCCGCGGACGCCCCCACCGCCACCATCGACTCCCCGATGCGCAGCGCCAGCCCCAGCGCGGCGTGCGCGCTCACGTCGTCCATCTCGCTGCGCAGCGCCCGCAGCCCGAACGGCGCGGTCGGTGGACCCGTGCCGCCGATCGCCCGCCACGCCCGCTTCGGAGTGCGCACCGTCCGTTCCTCCCGCTCGTCGTCGCCGTCAGCCATACCACCAGACATCGCCCGTCACGGCCGACCCGCGCGCCGGACGGACGTCGGGCGGCCCCGATACTCGGCGGGTGTCCAACTCCTCCGTGATCGCCGCCCTGCAGGCTGTCGTCGACCAGGACCGGGACGCCGCCAGGCGGGCACTGTCCGACGACGGCTCCCTCGTCGGCCGCGCGCTCGCCGGCTTCCTGGCCGCCGACCCGGCCGCAGGTTCGGTGTACGACCGGCCGGCCGCGTTCGCCGCGTTCATCCGCGGCGGCGGCAACGTCGGCCTCTACGGGGCGACGAGTGCGGCGCTGGCGGCCGAGTACGCGTCGTGCGGGGCGGAGTCGTTGCTGGACATCGGCTGCGGTGACGGTGCCGCGCTGCTGCCCGCCCTGGCCCGGCACCCGGTGCTCCGGGTCGACGTGGTGGAACCGTCGGCCGCCCTGCTCGCCGTGACGGCCGCCGCGCTGGCCGCACTGCCCGGCGTCACGGCGTCGACGGCGCCCACCCCCGTCCAGGAGTTCGTCGCTGACCTGCGGCCCGATCACCGCTGGGACCTCGTCGAATCCACCTTCGCGCTGCACGCGGTGCCGCCCACCGAGCGCACCGCTGTGCTGCGGGAGCTCGCCGGCCGGACCCGGCGGATCGCGATCGTGGAGTTCGACGTCCCCGATCTGGCGCCGCGGAGTCCGGCGCATCTGGCGTTCCTGGCCGACACCTACGACCGCGGACTGGCCGAGTACGACACCGATCGGGACCTCGTCGCGCGGGGCTTCCTGATGCCGGTGCTGGTGGGCCAGCTCGACTCCGGCGCGGTCCGCGCCACCTGGGAACAGCCCGCCGCCGGGTGGCGGGACCAACTCGCCGGAGCCGGCTTCACCGACGTCACCGTCCGGCCGGTGTTCGCGTACTGGTCGTCGCCGGCGTTCCTGCTGACCGGACGCGGACGCGGTTGACCGATCACATCACGGGCTTCTGGCCGGGGAAGACTGCGGTGCCGACGCGTCCACCGGGTTTCGTCTTCCTCCTGGTCGGGCAGCAGCTGCCGACCGTGGTGCGGGGCTTGGGCGAGTACGGGACGTCCACCGTCGTCATCGCGGCGTCGGTGACCCTGGGCGTGGTCGTGCCTGTCATGCAACACAAAAGCGACCCGCTCGGTCGGAGCGAGTCGCTCCAGCACCACGTGCAGCGCGACACCCACCGCGTCGGCGAGAGCGACCGATTCGGCCGGGTCCGGTGCGGTCCCCGCGATCTCGACGGTCTCGGGCGGCACCGGCACCCTCGCCCGCAGGCGGTCCAGGCACAACCGGGTGGTCACCGTGGTCAACCAGGCCGGCACGCTCTTGATGTCGGGTGCCGCCGCGAGCAGGCGCAGCCACGCCTGTGGCACGACGTCCTCGGCCCAATGGCTGAGCACCCGGGTCGCCAGCACCACCAGCCGGGGTCGTTCGGCCTCAAAATTCGGTTGCCTGCATCGCACGCCCGCCCTCATCTGGTGACCTGACCGCAGAATGACGGCCCCGCCCGGCTGAAGGTGACCCAGCGGCGGTCCGACGGCTCGCCGGGCCACGCGAGGATGTACAGGCCCGCAACGGCACCATGGACGAGATGGCATGGTCGGGGGTGTGGGAGGAACTCCCGCCGATTCGAGGGATCCCGCCCCCGTGTGGCGCGTGACTCCAACGCCTAGCGTGTGTGCCGAAGACTTCGCGAAAGGGTCTCAGGTGACAGACGTTCCCCCGTCCCCAGGGCGCCGCGACGACCGGACGGTGAACGCCGAGACCGTCGCCGAAGGTGCCCGGCCGCAGTCCCGCACCGAGCGCCTCGACGCACTTCCGTTCACCGGCGAACACCGCAAGCTGCTGCTGGCGTCCGGAGCGGGCTGGGCGCTGGACGCCATGGACGTCGGGTTGGTGTCGTTCGTGCTGGCCCAACTCGCGGTCACCTGGTCGGCGTCGCCGGGACAGCTGTCCTGGATCGCGTCGGCCGGGTTCATCGGGATGGCGCTGGGGGCGAGCCTGGGCGGGATGCTGGCGGACCGGATCGGCCGCCGATCGGTGTTCACCATCACCCTGCTTGTCTACGGTCTGGCCACCGGCGCATCGGCGCTGGCGTGGTCGGTGGCGTCGTTGATCGTGCTGCGGTTCGTCGTCGGGCTGGGGTTGGGCGGTGAACTGCCGGTCGCGTCGACGCTGGTCAGCGAGTTCGCGCCGCCACGGATCCGCGGTCGGGTCATCGTGGCGTTGGAGGCGTTCTGGGCGGTCGGCTGGACGCTCGCCGCCCTGATCGGCTACTTCCTGATCCCGACCAGCGACAACGGCTGGCGCTGGGCGTTCGTCCTGGGCGCGGTGCCCGCCCTCTACGCCGCCGTGGTCCGGATCGCGCTGCCGGAATCGGTGCGGTTCCTGGAGGCCAAGGGTCGGCACGAGGATGCCGAGCGCACCGTGCGTCGATTCGAGGATTCCGCCGCGGTCGGGCGGAATCCGCGGCCCGCGCCTCGAAACCCGGCTCCACAAGCGCCATCCGCTGTCGCGCCGGATCCCGAGAGTGTGCCGGGCAAGACCGGGGTCGGCGCGCTCTGGGCGCCTCGGCTCCGGCGGCGTACCGGTCTGCTGTGGGTTGTGTGGTTCTGCGTGAACTTCTCCTACTACGGCGCCTTCATCTGGCTACCGACCATTCTGGTGGCCGACGGCTATTCGCTGATCCGGTCCTTCGGGTACACGCTGCTGATCACGCTCGCCCAGTTGCCCGGCTACGCCGTTGCGGCCGTGCTCATCGAAGTGGTGGGGCGCCGCAAGACCCTGGCCGGCTTCCTGGTGGGCTCCGCCGTCGCGGCGGTGCTGTTCGCGAGCGCCGACGGCACCGCGATGGTGCTGATCGGCGGGTGCCTGCTGTCCTTCTTCAACCTGGGCGCGTGGGGCGCGTTGTACGCGGTGACCCCGGAGATCTACCCCACGCTGCTGCGTGGAACCGGGTCCGGCTCGGCTGCCGGAGCCGGCCGCATCGCCTCTGTCCTGGCGCCGCTGGCCGTGCCGCCGATCCGCGAGCTGGGTGGCACCGTGCTGTTGTTCGTCATCTTCGGGGTGTTCTTCCTGATCGCCGCGGCGGCGGCGATCGGCCTGCCCGAACGGCGCGGACAGGCTCTCGACGACTGACCACTCGCTCATGGCCACCCGCCTCCCGCGGCGCGCGAAGTCGAAACACCTCACCACGCACGGAGTGTCTCCCTGTCGAGCAGCACCCTGCGCCGCTTCGGCGCGATCGACGGAATCTGCGGCCAACGCCCGAATCGCGTCCTCGTCCGGACGGAAGGTGATCGGTTCGGTAAGAAGGTGAGGTGACACGCCTGCTGATCGGTCCGGTGCTGCGGCACGTCGGCTTCACCGACGCGACGGTGTGGATGGAGGTCGACGGCCCGTGCGAGGTGGAGATCCTCGGTCACCGGGAGCGCACGTGGAGCGTCGCCGGTCACCACTACGCGCTGGTCACCGTCACCGGTCTGGAGCCCGGCCGCCGGTATCCGTACGAGGTGCGGCTGGACGGTAACCCGGTCTGGCCGTTGCCGGACGATCCGCGGCCGGCCTGCCGGATCCGGACCCTGGCGGAGGGCGCGGACGTCGACCTGGCCTTCGGATCGTGCCGGTACTCCACCGAGGAGGCCGTCGGCAGCGACAAGCAGTATGACGACGACGCGCTCGACTGCTACTCGCGGGACCTCGTCGAGGTCCCCGAGGAACGATGGCCCGACGCCCTGCTGATGCTGGGTGACCAGGTGTACGCCGACGACACCTCCGAGGCGACGCAACAGCGCATCCGGGCCCGCCGGGATGCCTCGGTCGGCGCGAAGTACGAGGTCGCCGACTTCGAGGAGTACACCTGGCTGTACCACGAGTCGTGGAGCGATCCCGATGTGCGGTGGCTGTTCTCGGTCCTGCCCACGTCGATGATCTTCGACGACCACGACGTGCACGACGACTGGAACACCTCGCACGCCTGGCGGCAGGACATGCAACGGACGTCCTGGTGGCAGGAGCGGGTGGTCGGCGCGTTGTCGTCCTACTGGGTCTACCAGCACCTGGGCAATCTGTCCCCCCAGGAGCTGGCCGACGACGAGCTCTACCAGGCGGTGCGCCGGTCCGGCGGGGACAACCGGGCGGCCCTGGAGGACTTCGCCACGACCGCCGACCGCGAGGCCGACGGCGGCAAGGGCTACCGCTGGTCCTACCGGCGCGACCTGGGCCGGGTCCGGCTGCTCGTGGTCGACTCGCGCTGCGGACGCATCCTGGCCGACGGGCGCCGGACGATGGTCAGCGACCCGGAGTTCGACTGGATCACCGAGCAGGTCGTCGGGGACTACGACCACCTGTTGATCGGCACGTCGCTGCCGTGGCTGCTGCCCCGGGCCATGCACGACGTGGAGGCGTGGAACGAGGTGCTCTGCGCAGGCCGGCGCGGACGCGCGGTCGCCTGGGTCTCCGAGAGACTGCGCCGCGCTGCAGATTTAGAGCACTGGGCGGCGTTCGGGGACTCCTTCACCCGGTTCTCCGGGATGATCCGGGAGGTCGCCCAGGGTGTCCACGCCCCGGACGGGAAGGCTCCGGCCACTGTGTGCGTACTGTCCGGCGACGTGCACCACGCGTACGTGGCGACGGCCCACTTCCCCGAGCCGGTCGAGGCGGCGGTCTACCAGCTGACCTGCTCGCCCCTTCACAACCACGTGCCGCCGGTGATGAAGATGCTGTTCCGCGGGGCGTGGAGCCGGGTCGCCGAGCGCTCCACCCGGGTCGTTCTCGGGCTGCTGGCCACGGTGCCCGTCCCGCCGCTGAGCTGGACCCGTGACGCCGGCCCGTTCTTCGGCGACGAAATCGCGGTGCTCCGACTGTCGGGCCGCCGCGCCGAGGTCATCCTGCAAAAGGCGAGTTCGAGGGGTCAGCTGAGCGCCCTGCACCCGGTCGAGCGGATGACGCTGTCCTGACCGTCGGGGCGCAGCCGTCCGTGAAACCCGTCCCGGCCACCTGGGACCCGGGCTGACCGCACAGCCACGTCCATCAGGTTCTGCAGAGCCTCGCGCCGCAACGCCTGCGGCTCCACGTTCACGAACAAGGCCGTCCCGGCGTCGGCGGCCCCCGGATCGCGGTCATCTGGCAGAGCTCGGCGAGCCGACCGTCCGCACGCGCGGCGGCGAAGAGCAGGTCGGGTCGTTCGATCGGGCCGACGGGCCCACGCGCCAGGGCTCCGACGGCGACCATCGCGCCGCTGTCCAGATCCACGATGGGCTGGAATACACACCGGACGTCACCGCGCCGGACGACCGCAGCGATGTCCGGTGCATTCGGGATGCGCCCGGACCCGTCGGCGAGGAATCGGTCCGGCCCCTGGCCCGTCGACCGACGCTGGGCCGCCCGGCCCTGATCCCGGGCGAAGTCGCTCCACGGAACCGCCCGGCGCCGGCGCCTCGGGCGGCGGGAGTGGCGAATCCGGGCGGTCGATCGATCACGCTCATGCCGGTGGAACGACCGGCGCGATGACGGTCACGGCGGCTCACGACTTTGAGCGAGGATCGCCCGTCCGATGCGCGCGGTGACTGTCTGCCACGCATATCCGGCCCGAGCGTGCGTGCGGACGGGTGCCGAAACCCCGGGCCTGCCGCCGTCCAGGCGACGCGTCTGTCGGGCACCGTCCGTGGTCCGCGGCCGGCGGGTTCGGCGGGAAACGTGAAAAGCTCCGACGACAATAACCCGCTATAAGAAATCGTTTACATTTCATGAGAGGCGCATCACCGGACCCACCAACGCAACCCCTCTGAGCTGGGACAACAGCATTGGCCGCGGACGCGAGAGCCGGGTCACAGCCTTCAGTGCCATCAACGGTGCCGACGGCGGCGTCTCATTGAGGGACGGGACAGAAGATCTGCCCCCCGGTATCGAAAGGAACGATTCCCATGACGCTCGCAGACCGCATCACCCAGGCCCGCCACGATCGCGGCGCCCGCCACGCCACCCGCGCCCAGATGAGGCAACTGGCCATCGAACTGGCCGCCTACTCGACGCCCGCCGATCGGCTGGAGATCGAGTTGCTCGCCTCGCGCAGCACGGAGCCAGGGGCCGAACTCGTGCGCTCCATGCTCGACCAGCTGCGCGTGTCGGACTCGACGATCGCGGCCCGTCACGCCGCCTGAGCGCCACCACTGACGCCGGTCGGCTCACCGTCGAGCGACCGGCGACCGGCCTCAGGCTCCTTCGGCGGGTTGTTGCGACGACGCGCCGCCCCCGCCACCCTCGCCGGCATCGGTCCCTTCCGAAGACCCGGCCGCGGCGAGAGATTCCGACGACTGGCCGGCCTCCGTCGGGTCCGCTTCCTCCCCTGCCGCCACAGAACCCTCCGCGGGGGCCTTTGATGCAGCGTCGCCCGCCTGCCCGACGGACGTGATGAAGTGGTCTCCGGTCATGGCATTCCCCGATCCCGACGGCTGATCCGCGGGCCGAATCGGCGTTCCGCCGCTGCTCGGGGAACCCTGCCGCAACACCGTCGCACCTGATCCTTACCCGTCCGCGTTCCCCCTCATCCGCCGATTACGACGGCCCGGTGGGCCCACCCGCCGGTGGATCCTCGCGGCGGTCGGTGCCGTCCTCGTCCTGAGTGCCTACGCCGCCCCAACCGCTTACGGCACCTCGGACCGGCCTGCAGTCGTCGTGCCGTCGCTGAGGTCCGCCGAAGCCGTCGAGATGGCCCCCACACCGGAGCCAGAGCCGGCCGCCGTGCGGGACCCGGACGGAACACCACGGGCGGTGCGCGTGGCCGATTCCGAGCCGCCCATCCCGGCTCCGACAACCGAGGCGGCGGCACCGCCCCTCCCGGAATCGATTGGCCCTTACCGGCAGGTCGCGGGCAACCACGGCGGCGACCGCGCGGTCTACGTCACCTCCGATGACGGCCCGGGCCCGCAGACACCGGCG